>NZ_JARBTA010000001.1:0-3218322 GCF_048957375.1 Paraburkholderia sp. A1RI-2L | reverse complement strand
GCCCAAGGCCGCTCCGCAAGAGGCGGGCGAAAATTTCCCCCGCCGCCAACGACCGCCGCTGGCTCGCAGCCAATGACAGTCACCAGATCGTGAGTTACTTGTGTGACTTACTTGTTCGTGAACACGGGCTTGCGCTTTTCCACGAAGGCCGCCATCCCTTCCTTCTGATCCTCGGTCGCAAAAAGCGAGTGGAACATGCGGCGCTCGAAGTGCACCCCCTCCGCGAGCGTGGTTTCGTACGCACGATTCACCGCCTCCTTGACCATCATGACGGCAGGCAGCGAGTACTCGCTAATGGTAGCGGCTGCAGCGAGCGCCTCGTTCAGGAGGTCCGCTGCAGGAATCACACGAGACACCAACCCCGCACGCTCAGCTTCCGCTGCATCCATCATGCGGGCGGTCAGGCACAAATCCATCGCTTTGGCCTTCGATACCGCACGCGGTAGACGTTGCGTACCGCCCGCGCCAGGAATCACGCCCAACTTGATTTCAGGCTGCCCAAACTTTGCAGTGTCCGCCGCAAAGATGATGTCGCACATCATCGCCAATTCACAGCCACCGCCCAGTGCAAAGCCTGCAACAGCCGCAATGACCGGCTTGCGGATCGAGCGGATCGTCTCCCAATTGCGCGTAATGTAATCGCCCTTGTAGACATCCATGAAGCTGTAGCTCGCCATCATGCCGATGTCAGCCCCCGCCGCGAACGCCTTCTCGCTGCCGGTAATGACGATTGCGCCAACCCCCTCATCGGCGTCGAACGCCTTGAGCGCTGCGCCGACTTCGTCCATCAACGCATCGTTCAGTGCGTTGAGCGCCTTCGGGCGGTTCAATGTGATCAGGCCGACTTTGCCGCGCGTTTCGACCAGGATGTTTTCGTACCCCATACGCCCTCCTTCCATCAAAGAAAAGTCCCTAAAAATTTTTTCACGCCGAAGTTTGACTAATGCTAACATTCGCCAACCAACCGGTCGGTCAATTAATTGGCACGGACCTCCTCCAACCTCTCAATCAACGTTGCGCCATGACACATCCGTTGTTCGCCAAGCACGAAGCCGTGCTGCAAAAAGCGCTTGCCGCCATCGAGACGCGCGGCTACTGGAGTCCGTTCGCCGAAATGCCGAGCCCCAAAGTGTACGGGGAATCTGCCGCCGCAGACGGAGAAGCCGCATTCAAGGCTCATCTCAATCGCACCTTCGAACTCGACCAACCGGGCACCGGTGAAACCGTGGGCAGCGAGACCTCGCCGTTCGGTTTCGCGCTTGGCGCCCGTTACCCGAAGTCGACGCCCGATCAACTGATCGCAGCCGCACAAAAGGCGCAGCGCGACTGGCGCGCCGCCGGCCCTCAGGCATGGGCGGGCGTGAGCCTCGAAATTCTGGATCGCCTGAACCGCGCGAGCTTCGAAATCGCCTTCAGCGTGATGCACACGACTGGCCAGGCGTTCATGATGGCCTTCCAGGCGGGCGGCCCGCATGCTCAGGACCGCGCGCTCGAAGCCGTTACCTACGCCTGGGACCAGTTGCGCCGCATTCCCGCCGACGCGCACTGGGAAAAGCCGCAAGGCAAGAACCCGCCGCTGGCGATGCAAAAGCGCTTTACCGTCGTGCCGCGCGGCACCGGTCTCGTGCTCGGCTGCTGCACGTTCCCAACCTGGAACGGCTATCCTGGTCTGTTCGCCGATCTGGCGACGGGCAATACGGTGATCGTCAAGCCGCATCCGGGTGCGATCCTGCCGCTTGCCGTCACCGTGCGCATCGCGCGCGAAGTGCTGCGCGAAGCCGGTTTCGATCCGAACGTGGTCACGCTGCTCGCAACCGATCCCAACGACGGCGCGCTCGTTCAACAACTCGCCCTGCGCCCCGAAATCAAGCTGATCGACTTCACCGGCAGCACGCAGAACGGCGACTGGCTCGAACAGCACGCGCACCAGGCGCAGGTTTACACCGAAAAGGCCGGTGTGAACCAGATCGTGATCGATTCCGTGACCGACCTGAAGGCCGCCGCGCGCAACATTGCGTTCTCGCTCTCGCTCTATTCGGGCCAGATGTGCACGGCGCCGCAGAACATCTATGTGCCGCGCACCGGCATTCAGACCGCCGAAGGCCACCTGAGCTTCGAAACCGTCGCACAGGCGATCGCGGGCGCCGTGCAGAAGTTCGTGGCCGATCCCGCCCGCGCCGTGGAAGTGCTCGGCGCCATCCAGAACGAAGGGGTCACGGCGCGCATCGACGAAGCGCGCAAGCTGGGCACCGTGCTCGCCGACAGCCAGACGCTCGAGCACCCGCAATTCGCCGGCGCGCGCGTACGCACGCCGCTCGTGCTCGCGCTCGACGCCGCGCGCGACGCCGCCTCGTTCACGCGCGAATGGTTCGGCCCGATCTCGTTCGTGATCGCCACCGATTCGACCGCGCAATCGCTCGAACTGGCCGGCACGACCGCACGCGACCATGGCGCGCTCACGCTCTCGGTGTACAGCACCGATGACGCCGTGATCGAAGCCGCCCACGAAGCCGCGATCACCGGCGGCGTGGCGCTCTCGATCAACCTGACGGGCGGCGTGTTCGTAAATCAATCCGCGGCTTTCTCGGATTTTCACGGCACCGGCGCAAACCCGGCCGCGAACGCGGCACTGGCCGACGCCGCATTCGTGGCGAACCGTTTCCGAGTGGTTCAAAGCCGCGTCCATGTTGAACCGAAAGCGGCTCCGGTTGCAGTCGGCTAAACGACTTATGCGGTTTGGCCGAATAGCGCCTCACTCCCCGTCCCTCTAGCATGCAAGGCATGAGCGCACTTCCACGCTCATGCCGCAGGAATCCAAGATGACCGAAGCCTATATCTGCGACGCGATTCGCACTCCGTTTGGCCGCTACGGCGGCGCCCTGAAAGACGTACGCGCCGACGACCTCGCCGCCGTACCCATTCGCGCGCTAGTCGAGCGCAATCCCGGCGTGGACTGGAACGCCATCGACGACGTGCTTTACGGCTGCGCCAACCAGGCCGGCGAAGACAACCGCAATGTCGCCCGCATGGCCGCGCTGCTCGCGGGCCTGCCTACGGATGTGCCCGGCGGCACGCTCAACCGCCTGTGCGGCTCGGGCCTCGACGCAGTCGGCAGCGCGGCGCGCGCCATCAAGGCCGGAGAAGCGCGGCTGATGATCGCGGGCGGCGTGGAAAGCATGACGCGCGCGCCGTTCGTAATGGGCAAGGCCGCATCGGCCTTCTCGCGCGATGCCGCCATCTACGACACCACCATCGGCTGGCGTTTCGTGAACAAGCTGATGAAGCAGCAATATGGCATCGATTCGATGCCAGAAACGGCGGAAAATGTCGTGGTCGAGTTCAACATCAGCCGCGCCGATCAGGACGCATTCGCGCTGCGCAGTCAGCAGAAAGCCGCTCGGGCGCAGAAAGACGGCACGCTCGCGCAGGAAATCGTCGCCGTCGAGATCGCGCAGAAGAAAGGCGATCCGGTGCGCGTGACGCTCGACGAGCATCCGCGCGAAACATCGCTCGAAGCGCTCGGCAAGCTCAAGGGCGTGGTGAAACCCGACGGCACGGTCACGGCCGGCAACGCATCGGGCGTCAACGACGGCGCCTGCGCCCTGCTGCTCGCAAATGAAGAAGCCGCAAACCAGTACGGTCTGCGCCGTCGCGCGCGCGTGCTCGGCATGGCGACGGCCGGCGTCGCGCCGCGCATCATGGGCTTCGGCCCCGCGCCCGCCACGCAAAAGCTGCTCAAGCAACTGGGCATGACGCTCGACCAGTTCGACGTGATCGAACTCAACGAAGCATTCGCGTCGCAAGGCCTCGCAGTGCTGCGCGCGCTCGGCGTCGCCGACGACGATCCACGCGTGAACCCGAACGGCGGTGCGATTGCGCTGGGCCATCCGCTCGGCGCTTCGGGTGCGCGGCTCGTCACAACTGCGCTGCATCAACTTGAACGCACCCAGGGGCGCTACGCGCTTTGCACGATGTGCATCGGCGTTGGCCAGGGCATTGCACTGGCGATCGAGCGCGTCTGAGCAGCGCGCTGAAAGCCAGCGCAGCCACCCGCCGGGCAACGCGCGCGGCGGCCCGAGTTGAGAAGGAGCCAGCTTGGCGTGGGACCAGAGTAAGGCGCTAAAGCGCCAACTCTGGTCGACAAGGAGACAACCAATGCCCTACGAAGCAATCCGCGTCGAAATCGACACATCCACGCGCGTGGCCACGATCACGCTGAACCGACCGGACAAGCTCAACAGCTTCACTCGCGCCATGCACCGCGAACTCGCGGCGGCGCTCGACGAAGTCACCGCCGCCGGCGCGCGCGCGCTCGTGCTGACCGGCGCGGGCCGCGGCTTCTGCGCAGGCCAGGATCTCGCCGACCTCGATTTCACGCCAGGCGCGATGACCGACCTCGGCGCGCTCATCGAAGAACATTTCAACCCGTTGATAAGGCGCATCCAGACACTGCCGATGCCCGTCATTGCGGCCGTCAACGGCACCGCCGCCGGCGCGGGCGCGAATCTCGCATTCGCTTGCGATCTCGTGCTCGCCGCGCGCTCCGCCAGCTTCATTCAGGCGTTCGTGAAGATCGGCCTCGTGCCCGACTCGGGCGGCACGTGGTTCCTGCCCAAACGCGTGGGCATGGCGCGCGCGCTCGGCCTCGCCATGACGGGCGACAAGCTCAGCGCCGAAAAGGCCGAAAACTGGGGCCTCGCCTGGCAAGTGACGGACGACACCGAACTCGCAGCGACCGCCGCGGCGCTTGCCGCGCATCTCGCGAAGCAGCCCACGCGCGCCGTCGTCGCCACCCGCGAAGCGTTGCGCGCTTCGGCCACGAACACGCTCGATGCGCAACTCGATCTCGAGCGCGATCTGCAGCGCGAACTGGGCGCGTCGCATGACTACGCCGAGGGCGTGCAAGCCTTCATCGAGAAACGCGCGCCGCGCTTCGAGGGTCGTTGACATGAATGCATCGACATCCCCGCAAACCGCTGCGCTCGCCGACATGACGCCCGACGAACTCGCCCGCGCCACCGCGCAAGCCATGTACGCGGCCGACCGCTGCAGCCGGGCGCTCGGCATGGAACTGCTCGAAGTGCGCGCGGGCTACGCACGCTTGCGCATGGCCGTGCGTCCCGAGTTCCTCAATGGCCATGAGATCTGTCACGGCGGCCTGATCTTCACGCTCGCGGACTCGACCTTCGCGTTCGCCTGCAATACCTACAACGTGAACACCGTCGCCGCGGGTTGCTCGATCGAGTTCCTGCGCCCGGTCCAACCCGACGACGTGCTCACCGCCGAAGCCGTCGAGCAGCTGCTTTCCGGGCGCAACGGCATTTACGACATCCGCGTAACGAACCGCGCAGGCGAAACCGTCGCCATGTTCAGAGGCAAGTCCGCCCAGATTCGCGGCAACGTGATTCCCGCCGCCGGGTAACACAGCGCGCCTGTATCTGCACAAACGCACGAACCGAATTCCATTTGCGAAGTTTGAGGAGACATCGATGACTACCCCGCTGCCGCTCGAGCCCATTGAAACGGCCAGCCGCGACGAACTCGCGGCGCTTCAGCTCGAACGGCTGAAATGGTCGCTCAACCACGCGTACGAGCATTCGCCCGTGTACCGGAGCAAGTTCGACGAAGCCGGCGTGCATCCGTCCGACCTGAAGTCGCTCGCCGACCTCGCGCGCTTCCCGTTCACGACCAAGAAGGACTTGCGCGACAGCTATCCGTTCGGGATGTTCGCTGTGCCGCAGGACCAGATCTCGCGCATTCATGCGTCGTCGGGCACGACCGGCAAGCCGACCGTCGTGGCCTACACGGCGCGCGACATCGACACCTGGGCCAACCTGGTCGCGCGCTCGGTGCGCGCGGCAGGCGCGCGGCGCGGCGACAAGGTGCATATCAGCTATGGCTACGGCCTCTTCACGGGCGGTCTCGGCGCACACTACGGCGCGGAGCGCGCAGGACTCACGGTGATTCCGTTCGGCGGCGGCCAGACCGAAAAGCAGGTCCAGCTGATTCAGGACTTCCGCCCTGACATCATCATGGTCACGCCGAGCTACATGCTCGCCATCGCCGACGAAATGGAGCGGCAAGGCATCGATCCGGCCACATGCTCGCTGCGCATCGGCATTTTTGGCGCGGAACCATGGACCAACGACATGCGCGCCGCCATCGAACAGCGCATGGGCATCACGGCCGTCGACATCTACGGTCTGTCCGAGGTGATGGGACCCGGCGTGGCCTCCGAGTGCGCGGAGACCAAGGACGGCCCGACGATCTGGGAAGATCACTTTTACCCCGAGATCATCGACCCCGATACCGGCGAAGTACTGCCCGACGGCGAGTTCGGCGAACTGGTCTTCACTTCGCTCACGAAAGAGGCGCTGCCCATCATCCGCTATCGCACGCGCGACCTCACGCGACTGTTGCCAGGCACGGCGCGCACCATGCGCCGCATGGAAAAGATCACGGGCCGCTCGGACGACATGCTCATCATCCGCGGCGTAAACGTGTTCCCGACGCAAATCGAGGAACTGCTGCTCAAGCAGCATGCGCTGGCGCCGCACTATCAGATCGTTCTGACCAAGGAAGGTCCGATGGACGTGATGACGCTCAATTGCGAGCCGTGCCCCGAAACCGCACCCGACTATGGCGCGCTCGACGCTGCGAGCAAGCAGCTTGCGTACGACATCAAATCGCTGATCGGCGTGACCGCGAAGGTGAATGTGCTGGAAGTGAACGGCATCGAGCGCTCCGTTGGCAAGGCCAGGCGCGTGATCGACAAGCGGCCGAAGTAAGCAGCCGAAACAGGCCGCCCCCAGGCAGGGAAACGAAAAAGCCGGCGTCTGCTCAGATCGCCGGCTTTTTCACGTTTGTGCTTCGTGCGGGATGCTTACGGGTTCGGCCTACGAGTTCGGGAACAGCAGCCACATGCGGCCGTCCTGCTTCATCTTGCCGGCCAGATCGCCGGCATCGTCGCCAAGGCCCCAGAAGTAGTCGGCGCGCACGCCGCCCTTGATGGCCGTGCCGGTATCCTGCGCGAACACGAGCCGGTTGAGCGGCGTGTTCGTGAGCGGGCGGGTAGTCTGCAGAAAGACCGGCGTGCCGAGGGGGATCGACGCCGGGTCGACCGCAATCGAGCGCTCCGGCGTGAGCGGCACGCCCAGCGCGCCAATCGGGCCGTCGGCGCCGCCGTGCGGCGCGCCTTCGTTGGACGGCATTTCGCGGAAGAACACGAAGCGCGGGTTGGTGTCGAGCAGCGCGTCCACGCGCGTCGGGTTCGCGCGCGCCCACGCCTTGATGCCCTGCATGGTAGCCTGCGCGGGCGTGAGCTCGCCGCGATCGAGCAGCCAGCGGCCGATCGACTTGTAGGGCTGATTGTTGGTGCCGCCAAAGCCCACGCGCATCACACTGCCATCTTCCATGACGATGCGACCCGACCCTTGCACCTGCAGGAAGAACGCTTCGATGGGATCGTCGACCCAGACGAGCTCGTTGCCGTTGAGAATGCCCGTGCGCTCCAGTTGCGCGCGCGCCGGCAGCGCGGCGCCCGCGCGATAGCCGGCGGGCCAGCGATACAGCGCCGTCTGATAGACGCCGTGGCGCGTGCGCGAACCGTGCAGCAACGGCTCGTAGTAGCCGGTCACCAGGCCGTCGAGCGTGCCGTCGTTGTTGGCGAATTGATAGGGTGTGAAGTACGTTTCGAAGAACAGGCGGGCACTGGCGGCGTCGAGATCGTCCAGCTGCGAGGCCGCCGCACAGGCGCGCTGCCAGCGCGGCTCACGCCCGAGGCGCGTGCAGTTCTGGCGCAGCGCTGCCGCGGCGCCGATCAACGAATCGTCCTGCCAGCCCGGCACCTGCTGCCAGGCCACCGCCGTGAGGCGCGCGGCCGCGATCTGCCCGGGCAGCGTCGGCGTGCCCTTGGGCGCCGTGGTGCTCACGTAGCTCGGACCGCCGCACGCCGCGAGCAGCGCAGCGAGAGAAAGCGCACCCAGCCAGCCGCAAAACCGGCCACCGGATCGCACCTCGAGCCGAGTCGCCCCGCCTTTCACACGAATCGCGAAAAAACGGCGGGCCCGTTCGCGTGCGGCCGTTAATCCCGACATCACGCCAGACCGGCGCGCCGATTCTGGCGCACAATCTGACGCTAACGCGGACGCTCTGCCAAGAGCCCGTTCGAGTCTCGCCTGCCGCCTACAATCATTGCTTTCGATGGATGCCACCATGTCAGATCTGCTCGACGAATACCCGATGCTCATATTTGGGCTGGAGGCGCTGCTCGCGCTATTCCTGTTGATTTTCATCGTAATGTGGACCGCATCGGGCAGAAAGAAGCGCGCCCCGCACGATTCGCGGGACTAGCCGATACGGATAACGGGTTACGGATAACGGTTCAAGGAGAGGTTCAGTGCAGCGTGCGCGGCATGCGCAGGATGAACTCGGACACGGGCGCTTCGAAGCGCTCGCCGTCCTCCGCCACGCAGAAGTAATCCCCGCGCATGGTGCCCACCGGCGTCGCAATCACCGCCCAGCTCGTGTATTCGAAGTGCTCGCCCGGCTTCAGCAGCGGCTGATGCCCGACGACGCCGAGCCCCTTCACTTCCTGCACCTGATTTTCACTGTCGGTGATGACCCAGTGCCGCGCGATGAGTTGTGCGCTCACCTGTCCGGTATTGCGTATGGTCAGCGTGTACGCGAAGGCATATTGCCGGCGCTCCGGGTCCGACTCTTCGGGCAGATAGCGCACCTGCGAGGTCACGCTGAATTCGTACTGGCTCATCCTTGTTCCAGGTGCCGGGCCGCGTGGGCCGGTATTACGGTCGTCGGCCGTGCGCAGCGCGCATTGCCATCGTTGTGAAAGCGCCCTCGGCGCCTCCGGGCGAGGGTCCCGTCAAGCGGGCCCTATGGAGGTGCATTCTGCTTGATGCAGGCAGCACCCGCAACCCGCTACGCGCCGCACGGGCCACCGCCCGCGCCGCGAGGCCCGCCTTGGCCGGACGGCCAACGAGGCGGCCAGCGGCAAGGGAAACGCCATGAAAACTACGCGCGCTGCGACCAACGGCCCCTGTGCCTGACGGTAAAATACGGTTTTTCCGCCAGTTTTCCGATTGCCGCCATGACGCAATTCCGCATCGCCCCCAGCATCCTCTCCGCCGACTTCGCGCGTCTTGGCGAGGAAGTCCGCAACGTCGTCGAAGCCGGCGCCGACTGGATCCACTTCGACGTAATGGACAACCATTACGTGCCGAACCTCACCATCGGCCCGCTCGTGTGCGAGGCGATCCGTCCGCACGTGAACGTGCCCATCGACGTGCATCTGATGGTGCGCCCGGTCGACCGCATCGTGCCCGACTTCGCCAAGGCCGGGGCGAACCTGATCAGCTTCCATCCGGAAGGCTCGGACCACATCGACCGCACGCTTTCGCTGATCCGCGACCATGGCTGCAAGGCCGGCCTCGTGTTCAACCCGGCCACGCCGCTGAACTACCTCGATCACGTGATGGACAAGCTCGACCTCATCCTCATCATGTCGGTGAACCCGGGCTTCGGCGGCCAGTCGTTCATTCCCGAGGCGCTCAACAAGCTGCGCGAGGCGCGCGCGAAAATCGACGCCTATACCGCGCGCACGGGCCGCGAGATTCATCTCGAAGTCGACGGCGGCGTGAAAGTCGAGAACATCGCCGAAATCGCGGCGGCGGGCGCGGATGCGTTCGTGGCCGGCTCGGCGATCTTCGGCAAGCCCGATTACAAGGCCGTGATCGACCAGATGCGCGCGCAGCTTGCAAGCGTGAGCGCCGGCAACGCGCAATGAACGCGCCGACGATCCACTTCAAGGCGCCGCGCATCGAAGCGGCGCTGATCGACCTCGACGGCACCATGGTCGACACCGCCGACGACTTCGCGGCGGGCCTGAACGGCATGCTCGCGCAACTCGATGCCGAGGAAACCACGCGCGAGGAAGTGATGGGCTACGTGGGCAAGGGCTCGGAGCATCTGATCCGCAGCGTGCTCGCGCCGCGCTTTCATGCCGACCACGTCGAAGCGCGCTTCGACGAGGCGCTCGCGCTCTACCAGGACGAGTACGCAAAGATCAACGGCCGCCACACGCGGCTCTATCCGGACGTGGAAGCGGGTCTTGCCGCGCTGCGCGACGCGGGCATCAAGCTCGCGTGCGTGACCAACAAGCCGCACCGCTTCGCCGTGGAGCTGCTCGAGCAATACGGCCTCGCGCAGTACTTCGAGGTCGTGCTGGGCGGCGACAGCCTGCCCAGGAAAAAGCCCGATCCGCTGCCCATGTTCACGGCGTGCGAGCGTCTGAGCGTGGCGCCCCAGACGGCGGTCGCCATCGGCGATTCGGAGAACGATGCGCTTGCGGGCCGCGCGGCGGGCATGGCCACGCTCACGGTGCCGTACGGCTACAACCACGGCCAGCCTGTACAAAAAATTGAGTCGGATGGTATAGTTGCCTCGCTGCTCGACGCCGCCAGGGCTGTCGCGGCACACAATCTTCTGACCTGAGTCCAGTACTTACAGTCACCTTACCCTCATGTTTCTGAATAAAAAACGGAGTCTGAGCAGCATCGACCGGGGAGCCTGGCCCTGGCGTCGCTGGTCGCGCTAACCTCCCTCGAGGTTCGCTGAAGTCGCGCGCAAGCGTTTTCTTCAGCTCCGTTTTTTACTTCGCTGCGCGTTTCGCGCGTGTCTCGACTCTAAACTGTTGCAGTAGCCCGTCGGCTGGTCCAGTCGTGGTCTTTTGCTGTCCTTGCGTGTGGTTTCGTCATCCCGAGTCGCACCCGACTTGTCCCCGACGCAACCCGCCTGCCAGGGCACGCTAACGCCTACGTCCGCCCCGTCGCCGCAATGCTGCAACCGGCCTGGCAAGCGTTTTAGCGATGCCCGGCAGCATCAGCAACAAGCGAGCCACTAACGAGCGCCAGCGCAATCGAGCACTCAAAACAGACGCCATCGCGCACACGCCGCGCCCCTTTTTGAGCCGCACTGGGCCCGCACCCGAAGCCGCGACCGGCAGCACGCACAGGATCGGAACATGACCGAACTCGAATTTCAGTCCCTCGCCAACGAGGGCTACAACCGCATCCCGCTGATCGCCGAAGCGCTGGCCGATCTCGAAACGCCGCTCTCGCTGTATCTGAAGCTCGCGCAGCCCGAGCGCGGCGGCGCCAACTCGTTCCTGCTGGAATCCGTGGTGGGCGGCGAGCGCTTCGAGCGCTACTCGTTCATCGGTCTGCCCGCGCGCTCGCTGATCCGCACCCGCAACGGCGTCTCGGAAGTCGTGCGCGACGGCCAGGTGACCGAGACGCACGACGGCGACCCGCTCGAATTCATCGCGCAATACCAGGCGCGCTTCAAGGTCGCGCAGCGCCCCGGCCTGCCGCGCTTCTGCGGCGGCCTCGCGGGCTACTTCGGCTACGACGCGGTGCGCTACATCGAGAAGAAGCTCGCCGAGACCTGCCCGCCCGACGACCTCGGCTTGCCCGACATCCAGTTGCTGCTGACCGAGGAAGTCGCCGTCATCGACAATCTCGCGGGCAAGCTCTATCTGATCGTCTACGCCGATCCGCAAACGCCCGAGGCCTACACGAAGGCCAAGCACCGCCTGCGCGAGCTCAAGCAGCGCCTGCGCACGACCGTGCAGCCGCCCGTGACTTCGGCAAGCGTGCGCACCGAGACGTATCGCGAGTTCAAGAAGGACGACTACCTCGCCGCCGTGCGCAAGGCGAAGGAATACATCGCCGCGGGCGAGCTGATGCAGGTGCAGGTGGGCCAGCGCATCAGCAAGCCGTATCGCGACAATCCGCTTTCGCTTTATCGCGCGCTGCGCTCGCTGAACCCGTCGCCGTACATGTACTACTACAACTTCGGCGACTTCCACGTGGTGGGCGCCTCGCCGGAGATTCTGGTGCGTCAGGAGCAGCGCGGCGAAGACCGCATCGTGACGATCCGTCCGCTCGCGGGCACGCGGCCGCGCGGCAACACGCCCGAGCGCGATGCGGAGCTCGCGACCGAGCTGCTCAACGATCCGAAGGAGATCGCCGAGCACGTCATGCTGATCGACCTCGCGCGCAACGACGTGGGCCGCATCGCCGAGATCGGCTCGGTGGCCGTGACCGACAAGATGGTCATCGAAAAATACTCGCACGTGCAGCACATCGTGAGTTCGGTGGAGGGCAAGCTCAAGCCCGGGATGAACAACTTCGACGTGCTGCGCGCGACCTTCCCGGCCGGCACGCTCTCGGGCGCGCCCAAGGTGCGCGCGATGGAGCTCATCGACGAACTTGAGCCGGTGAAGCGCGGTCTCTACGGCGGCGCGGTTGGCTATCTCTCGTTCAACGGCGAGATGGATCTCGCGATTGCGATCCGCACCGGCCTCATCCACAACGGCAATCTGTATGTGCAGGCCGCGGCGGGCGTAGTCGCCGATTCGGTGCCCGAGTCCGAATGGCAGGAAACCGAAAACAAGGCGCGCGCCGTGCTGCGCGCCGCCGAGCAGGTGCAGGACGGCCTCGACAGCGACTTCTGAGCGGAGACAAGACCATGTTGCTCATGATCGACAACTACGATTCGTTTACCTACAACATCGTCCAGTACTTCGGCGAGCTTGGCGAAGACGTCCGCACGTACCGCAACGACGAAATCACCATCGACGAGATCAGGAAGCTCAACCCCGAGCGCATCTGCCTGTCGCCCGGACCGAGCAACCCGCAGCACGCAGGCATCACGCTCGACGTGCTGCGCGAATTCGCGGGCAAGACGCCGATTCTCGGCGTGTGCCTCGGCCACCAGGCCATCGGCGAAGCATTCGGCGGGCGCGTCGTGCGTGCGAAGACCATCATGCACGGCAAGGTGAGCCAGATCGAAACCGACTGCAAAGGCGTATTCGCCGACCTGCCGAAGCACTTCAACGTGACGCGCTACCACTCGCTCGCGATCGAGCGCGAGTCGCTGCCCGACTGCCTCGAAGTGTCGGCCTGGACCGACGACGGCGAAATCATGGGCGTGCGTCACCGCGAGCTTGCCGTGGAAGGCGTGCAGTTCCATCCTGAGTCGATTCTCTCGGAGCACGGCCATGCCCTCTTCGAGAATTTCCTGAAACAGACCAAGAGCGCTTGACCCGGAGGCGACCATCATGATTACCCCGCAGGAAGCGCTGCAACGCACGATCGAGCATCGCGAGATTTTCCACGACGAGATGCTCCACCTCATGCGCCTCATCATGCGCGGCGAGCTTTCGCCCGTGCTTTCGGCCGCCATCATCACCGGCCTGCGCGTGAAGAAGGAAACCATCGGCGAGATCGCTGCAGCCGCCACGGTCATGCGCGAATTCGCGAATCACGTCGAGGTGCAGGACAACTCGAACTTCATCGATATCGTCGGCACCGGCGGCGATGGTTCGCACACCTTCAATATTTCCACGGCCTCGATGTTCGTCGTGGCGGCGGCGGGCGCGAAGGTTGCCAAGCACGGCAACCGCGGCGTGTCGAGCAAGTCGGGCAGCGCGGACGTGCTCGAAGCGCTCGGAGTGAACATCGACCTGCAGCCTGACCAGGTGGCCGCGTCGATCGCCGAAACGGGCATGGGCTTCATGTTCGCGCCCAACCATCATCCGGCGATGAAGAACATCGCCGCCGTGCGCCGCGAACTGGGCGTGCGCACGATCTTCAACATCCTCGGGCCGCTCACGAATCCGGCCGGCGCGCCCAATCAGCTGATGGGCGTGTTTCACCCGGACCTCGTCGGCATCCAGGTGCGCGTGATGCAGCGTCTGGGCGCCAAGCACGTGCTCGTGGTGTACGGCAAGGACGGCATGGACGAAGTCTCGCTCGGCGCGGCCACGCTCGTGGGCGAACTGAAGGACGGCGAGATTCGCGAGTACGAGATCCACCCCGAAGACTTCGGCATGCAGATGGTCTCGAACCGCTCGCTCAAGGTGCAAAACGCCGACGAATCGAAGGTCATGCTGCTTGGCGCGCTCTCGAACGAGCCTGGCACGGCGCGCGAGATCGTCACGCTCAATGCGGGCACGGCGCTCTATTCGGCCAACGTCGTGAGTTCGATCGCCGACGGCATCGCGCTTGCGCGCGAAACCCTCGCCAGCGGCCGCGCCCGCGCGAAGGTCGACGAACTGGTACGCTTCACGCAACAGTTCAAACGCTGATCCATCACTGTTTTTGCCCGAACATCATGAGCGACATCCTCGAAAAAATCATTGCGGTGAAGCGCGAAGAAGTGCGCGCCGCCGAGCAGAGCGCACCGCTCGAAGAACTGCGTCTGGAGGCGAGCGCGCGCGATCTTCGCGACTTCGTCGGCGCCCTGCGCGCGAAGCACGCTAACGGCCTGGCCGCCGTGATCGCCGAAGTGAAAAAGGCGAGTCCCTCGAAGGGCGTGCTGCGCGAAAACTTCCAGCCCGCCGAAATCGCGCGCTCTTACGCAGAAGGCGGTGCGGCGTGCCTTTCCGTGCTCACCGATGTGCAATTCTTCCAGGGCAGCGTGGCGTATCTGGAAGCCGCGCGCGCCGCGTGCAACCTGCCGGTGCTGCGCAAGGATTTCATCGTCGACCCGTATCAGGTCGTCGAAGCGCGCGCGATGGGCGCCGATGCGATCCTGCTGATCGCCGCCGCGCTCGAACCGGGCCAGATGCGCGATCTCGAAGCGCTCGCGCATTCGCTGGGCCTCGCGGTGCTCGTCGAAGTGCACGATCGCGAAGAGCTCGAACACGCGCTCACGCTGAAGACGCCGCTCATCGGCATCAACAACCGCAATCTGCGCACCTTCGAGACCACGCTGCAAACCACCATCGGCATGCTCGACGATGTGCCTGAAGACCGCATCGTCGTGACCGAGTCGGGCATTCTCTCGCGTGCCGATGTCGAGAAGATGCGCGAGCTTTCGGTGCATACGTTCCTCGTGGGCGAGGCGTTCATGCGCGCGGAACATCCCGGCGCGGAACTTGCACGCATGTTCTTCTGATTGCGTCCACGCAAAATTCAGGCAACAAACAGGTAACCAGCGACGATGGCCATCGAACGCGAAATCAAGCTCGCGCTGCCACGCGACCAGGTGGACGCGGCGCGGCGTCTCTTCGAGGCGCGCGCCGGCGCACCAGGCCGCGTGGTGCGGCTGGAGAACATCTACTTCGACACGCCGTCGCTCGTGCTCGCGCGCGCGAAAAGCGCGCTGCGGCTGCGCCGCGCGCCCGAAGGCTGGCTCCAGACGTTCAAGACTGTGGGCGTGGCGCAAAACGGCCTCCATGCGCGGCATGAGTGGGAAATGCCGGTGGCGGGCGAAGCGCTCGAGATCGACAAGTTGCTGCGCGAGTGCGACGAAGCGGGCGTATCGACGGCGCTCTCCGACGCGGCGGCGAATCTGATCCCTCTCTTTCGCACCGATTTCACGCGTGCGCTGTGGACCTTGCAAGTCGATGGCACACAGGTGGAAGCGGCCATCGATCAGGGCGAAGTCACGGCGAACGTGAACGGCGAAACGCGCCACACGCCCATCTGCGAAATCGAGCTGGAACTGAAGGACGGCGACGAAGCCGCGTTGCACACGCTTGCTGCAGAACTGGCGAAGGTGCTGCCGGGACTCGCGCCCGACAATATCAGCAAGGCCCAGCGCGGCTACAAGTTGCGCGAAGGCTGAGGCGCGTACGCGGGGCGGCGCGCGACGCCGCCGAATCTCCGCGAATTCATCGCGACTTCATCGCTGTTAGTTGCAACACGAACCTCCGAGCCTGCCGCCAGGCCTTTCACACGTCAAGCCGGATTGAATCGCAGCGCGATTCTTGCGACACTTGCCGCCCATGACCTCCACGAAACACACGCGCGCCGTGGCGCCGGTGCAAGCCTCGCTGTTCGACGACACGCCGCCCGCAGCGGCATTGGCCACGCTCGACGAAACATCCGCGCCCGAAGTCGACCCGCGCCAGATCACGATCTTCTCGCTCTTCGACGACGACGAATTCCCCGCACCCGCACCAGCAACAGCGACCATGCCCGCCAGCCACTCCCCCGCCACGCCCACCGGCAACCCGCCATCGAACGCCGCGATCGCGCGTCTCGAAGACCAGTTCGCCGCGCTGCCCGCGGCCTGGCGCGAACTGCTCGCGCCGTTCATCGAAAGCGATGCGTACGCGCCGCTGTGCCGTTTCGTCGACGACGAACGCGCCGCCGGCAAGACCGTCTATCCCGCCGATGTGTTTCGCGCGTTGCGCCTCACCTCGCCCGACGAAGTGAAAGTGGTCATTCTCGGCCAGGACCCCTATCACGGCGACGACCGCGGCACGCCGCAAGCGCACGGCCTTGCGTTCTCGGTGCCGCCTGCGGTGCGCACCCCGCCCTCGCTGCGCAACATCTTCAAGGAGATCGCGGCGAGCCTCGGCATCGAGGCACCCGCTCACGGCTGTCTCGATGCATGGGCGCGCCAGGGCGTGCTGCTGCTCAACACGGTGCTCACTGTCGAGCGCGCGAACGCCGCGAGCCACGCGAAGCGCGGCTGGGAGCGCTGCACCGACACGCTGATCCGCGAGATCGCCGCACGCCACGAACATCTCGTGTTCATGCTGTGGGGCGCGCACGCGCAGAACAAGCGCGCGCTCCTCGGCACGGGTGAGCATTGCGTGCTGGAAGCGCCGCATCCGTCGCCACTTTCGGCGCATCGCGGCTTCCTCGGCTGCGGACATTTCGCGCAAGCCAACGCCTACCTGAGCGCGCACGGCCGCACGCCGATCGACTGGCGCTTGCCGGACACGGCTGAAGTGCTCGCCTGAAGCAGCAAAGCACGCCGCACGCACAATGAAAAACGCCACGAAGCGCGCTTCGTGGCGTTTTTGCTTGACCGCATGCGATACGGCGCCATGAAGCACCGCATCGTCATCGCTTCACAGCAGCCGCTCAGGCCGCCGCGATCGCTTCTCGTGCGCTGGCGAGTGCTGCGCCGGCGGCGTCCGGGCCCATGTTCAGGCCTTCGGCGTAGATGAAGCTCACGTCGGTCATGCCGAGGAAACCGAGGAACGACTTGAGGTACGGCGTCTGGCTGTCGTTCGGCGTGCCGTGGTACTTGCCGCCACGTGCCGAAACCACGTACACCTTCTTGCCCGTGACGAGGCCCACGGGGCCGTTCGCGGTGTATTGGAACGTGATGCCTGCGCGTGCAATCCAGTCGAAGTAGGTCTTCAGTTGCGACGAAATGCCGAAGTTGTACATCGGCGCGCCAATCACGATGACGTCCGCGGCTTGCAGTTCGGCGATCAGCGCTTCGCTGCGCGCGGCGATGGCTTGCTGCTCCGGCGTACGCTGCTCGGCCGGCGTGAAGAACGCGCCGAGCACGGCGTCGTCGAGGTGCGGCAGCGGTTCGGCTTGCAGGTTGCGCGCGACGACCTTCGCACCCGGGTTCGATTGCTGGAGCTTGTTCGTCAACTCGTTGACGAGCAGCGTCGACTGGGCGCCTTGCGAGCGGGCGGCGGAATTGATTTGCAGGATGGTGGTCATGGTGACTCCTTCGGGTGTCGGTTGCGCAACGTTGCGCGAGTGAAGGCATTGTGTTTTTTTGCCGCGCCCCGAAAAAGTAGTCCGCCGATGACGGATTGTTGCAGCGATAGAACAATCCCGAAAACCCAAAAAGGAAGGCGACGGGGCCGGATCGCCTCGTCGCCTTCCTTTTCGAAGCAGGCCGGGCGCCCGCTCCCTGTCCGTTCAAGCCGCTATTGCGGCCTCCATTCAGGCCGCCAGCCAGCGCTCGCGCAGTGCGCGCGGCGCCGGACGCTTGTCGGTGACCGTGAGCTTGTAGCGCGCGATCTCGGGTGCGTCGAGCGTCAGGCGCGCAACGCGCAGCTCATCGCGGCGGAACGCGTGGATTTCCACCTTCGCGCCCGGCTGGTAGCGTGCGAGCAGCGTGTCGAGATTCGCGCCCGTGACGCGCAGGCCGTCGAGCGCCACGAGCGCGTCGCCGGCCGAAAGCCCGGCCTTTTGCGCCGCGCCGCCTTCGTAGACGACCGCGAGCGTGGCCTCGGCGCTGCCGCGCAGGCGCGCGCCCAGCGATGGCTTCGCGTGACGCTCGGGCTCGCCTTCGAGCGTCACGCCCAGCCCCTCGAATAGCGCGGCGAGCGGCAAGTCGCGCGTGCCGCGCACGGCGTCGGCGAACAGGCCGCCGAGTTCCACGCCCGTTGCTTCAGCGATCAGCGCCTCGACGTCGTCCTCGCCCACGCCCACCGGTTTGCCGCGATAGAAGTCGCGGCCGTAGCGTTGCCACAGAAGGCGCATCACATCGTCGAGCGACTTGCGTCCGCTGGTTTCCGTGCGAATGGCGAGATCGAACGCGAGCGCGACCAGCGAGCCCTTGGTGTAGTAGCTCACGATCGCATTCGATGCGTTCTCGTCCTGGCGGTAGTACTTGATCCACGCGTCGAACGAGCTTTCGGCCACGCTCTGCTTCAGGCGCCCCGTGCCACGCAGCACGCCGCCGACGGTCTTGCCAAGGAGGCCGAAATATTCATCGACGGAAATGAGGCCGCTGCGCACCAGCATCAGGTCGTCGTAGTAGGAGGTGAAGCCTTCGAAAAGCCACAGCAGCGAGGTGTAGTCCTCGCGCGTGAGATCGTACGGCGCGAACTTGGCGGGCTTGATGCGCTTCACGTTCCACGTGTGGAAGTACTCGTGGCTGCACAGCCCCAGATAGGTCCGGTAGCCCTCGGACATCTCGGCCTTGCCCTTGACGGGCAGATCGGTGCGGTTGCAGATGAGCGCCGTGGACGCGCGGTGCTCGAGCCCGCCATAGCCGTCGCTCACGGCCTGCGTCATGAACACGTAGCGCTCCATCGGCGCGCGCTTCGTGCGCGGCTCGAACAGCGCGATCTGCGCCTCGCAGATCTTCTTCAGGTCGGCGGAGAGGCGTTCGGTGTCGAGCGCCACCACGCGCCCCGCGATCACGATGTCGTGCGGCACGCCATGCGCCTTGAAGCTCGCGAGCGTGAATTCGCCCAGCGTGACAGGGTGATCGATCAGCTCGTCGTAGCCCGACGCCGTGTATTCGCCAAAGCCGTAGCGCTTGGTGCCGCGCGCCTCCGGGAGCGCAGTGGCGACGCGCCAGTGGCGATACGCGTGGCCGTCGGGACGCTGGATGTCGACCACGTGCTGCGCGCCTTCATGGCCGCGCGCCGCGAGAAACACACTCGTGCCGTTGAAAAAGCCGACCGTATCGTCGAGGTGCGCGGCCCGCACCGACAGATCCCAAGCATAGACTTCGTAGCGCAGCGTGAGCGCACCCTTCACGGGCGCCGCCTGCCACGTGTGCTTGTCGGTCTTGCCGATGCGCACCTTGCGGCCCGCGTCATTGGTCGCGCGCATCGTGACGATGTTGCGCGCGAACTCGCGCACCATGTAGCTGCCGGGAATCCACACGGGCAGCATGAAGCACTGGCCGTCCGGCGCGGGATCCTCGATGGTGAGCGTCACTTCGAACAGGTGCGCGGCGGGGTTCTTCGGGACGATGGTGTATCGGATCGGCTTCATCGGCGGGAACGGTGACGGATTCGGTTAGCGATCGCAGTGATTGCAGCGAGCGCCGCGCGGCGGGCTCGCACGCGGCAACCACAGGCACGCGAAAAAACAGTGGGCAAAAAAGGCACCGGCCGCAAAAGCGGCCGGCGGATTCGGTCAGGGCTTCAGCGCGCGGCGCCGAGAGCGCTTTCGAGCCGGTCGGCGCTGACCGCGCCCGGCAGGCGGGTGCCGTCTGCGAGGATCACGGTGGGCGTGCCGGTCACGTTCATCTTTGCGCCGAGCTTGAGATTGCTGTCGATGGCCGCGGTGTTGCAGGTGCCCGCTGCGGTGGGCGCCTTACGGTCGACCATCCACGACTCCCACGCCTTCGCACGGTCGGTCGAGCACCAGATCGACTTCGACTTCGCCGTGGAGTCTTCGGACAGCACGGGGTACAGGAACGTGTAGACCGTCACGTTGTCGATCGACTTGAGCGTGCTTTCGAGCTGATGGCAGTACGGGCAGTTCGGATCGGAGAATACCGCGATCTGGCGCTTGCCGTTGCCCTTCACGACCTTCACCGCGTTCTCGAGCGGCAGCTTCGAGAAGTCGACCTTGTTGAGCTCGGCAAGGCGCGCTTCGGTGAGATTGCGGCGCGCCTTGGTATCGACGAGGTCGCCCGTGAGCACGTAATCGCCGTTGGCGTCGCTGTAGATGATCTGCGTGCCGAGGTTCACCTCGTAGAGGCCGGCCACCGGCGCCTTGTTGATGCTCTTGATGTCGCCGCCGTCCACGCCGAGGCGCGATTGCAGCGTGGCCTTGATTTTGTCGGTGGTCTGGTCGGCCTGCGCCGAGCAGCCGAGCACCGAAATGGCCGCCGCGAGTGCAAACGCGGCAATGCGGATAGGCTTTTGCATGTGATGCTTTCCTGATTCTGGGATGCTTCGCGCAAGTGGCGCACGAAGCGTTCCGGATGAAATTCGATCCCGACATGGCCCGTGGCCAGAGACCTTCATTCTAAGCTGCCCGGCGCGGGAGCAAGCGAAATACCCGCGGGAGCACCGCCGGCGGGCGTTCGCGATGCCGCAACGCTCAACCGAGCGCCGACGCCACCAGCCAGCGCTTGACGAGCGGCTGCGCGCCGACGAACGCCATCCCCGTGTTGCGCAACGCGCGC
The DNA here is from genome assembly GCF_048957375.1 of Paraburkholderia sp. A1RI-2L. Classification (NCBI taxonomy): domain Bacteria; kingdom Pseudomonadati; phylum Pseudomonadota; class Betaproteobacteria; order Burkholderiales; family Burkholderiaceae; genus Paraburkholderia; species Paraburkholderia sp. A1RI-2L. The sequence goes on along the minus strand of NZ_JARBTA010000001.1, from coordinate 3,197,661 downwards.
GCGAGCGTGCCGGGCACCGAAAAGAGCCGCTGCAGGCCATCGGTGGCGATCACGAGCTTCTGGATATCTTCGCGGCGGCCGCGCTCGTAGCGGCGCAGCAGCACGAGGTCGCCGAGGTCGCGGAATGCCTCTTTTTTCGCGATGACGTCGACGAGCGCCGCCACGTCGCGCAGCCCCAGGTTCACGCCCTGGCCCGCGAGCGGGTGAATCAGGTGCGCGGCGTCGCCAACCAGCGCGACACGCGGCGCGACCAGGCGATCGACGGTCTGCAGGGCGAGCGGGAAGCCGCGCGCGGGCGTCACGCATTCGAGCGCGCCGTGCAGCCGCTGCGTCACGCGCTCGACTTCGGCGGCAAGCTGTTGAGGATCGAGCTTGAGCAGTTCATCGGCGTGCTCCGTTTGCGCCGACCAGACCAGCGAGACATGCTGGTCCGGCAGCGGCAGCAGCGCGACGATCTCGCCGTCCCGGAACCATTGGTAAGCACATTCGCCATGCGGGCGTTCCGCGCGGAAGTTGGCGACCACGCCAGTCTGCCGGTAATCGCGCCGCTCTACCTTCGAGCCGATCTGCGCACGCACCCACGAATGCGCGCCATCGGCGCCCACGGCGAGATCGGCCTCGATCGTGCGGCCATTCGCAAGACCGATCACGGCCGCGTCGGGCGTCACGTCGAGCGTCTGCGCACGCGAGTCGATCCACGTGAGATTGGGCTGAAAATGGAGCGCCGCATCGAGTGCGCGCTCCACCAGCGACGACTCCGCGATCCACGCGAGTTGCGCGACCGACGCCTGGTATGCGGAAAAATGCAGTTCCGCGGCGGCGTCGCCGAACACGCGCATGTCGTAGACCGCCGTGAGGCGCGCGGCGTCGACCGCCTGCCAGACCCGCAGCCGCTCGAACAGCGCATGCGAGCTGCGCGAGAAAGCATAGACGCGCGCATCGAAAACGGCGCCGGCGGGCAGCGGTGCGCACGGCTGCGCGAGCAGCGCCACGCGCAAGCCCCCTTGGGTCAGCGCGAGCGCCGCCGCCTTGCCGACGAGCCCGCCGCCAATCACGGCGACGTCAAATGTCTGGTTGGTCGAATTCATCCGCGCATTATAGCTGCGGGGGGTAATCTGACAGGGCCGGATAGGCAGTCGATTGCGCCGTGAATTGCGGCGTGGCAAGGGCGCGGTGCGGCGTCGCAGCGGTTGTCGGAGAGGTGTCGCGGCACGGCCCCGATTCGACCCGCCTTGCCGATATCCAACCCACTGCCCAGGCTTCATCCATCATCCACTGAGCGCCGCCCGCACCTTGCCACGGAGAGACAAACACCATGCTGACCCAAAAGACGAAGGACATCGTAAAGGCCACCGCACCGGTTTTGGCCGATCACGGCTACGACATCATCACGCGCTTCTACAAGCGCCTGTTCGAAGCCCATCCGGAGCTGAAGAACGTGTTCAACATGGCGCACCAGGAACAGGGCCAGCAGCAGCAGGCGCTGGCCCGCGCGGTCTACGCCTATGCGGAGAACATCGAAGACCCCGGCAGCCTCGCGGCCGTGCTGAAGAACATCGCCAACAAGCACGCGAGTCTCGGCGTGAGGCCCGAGCACTACCCCATCGTCGGGGAACACCTGCTGGCCGCGATCAAGGACGTGCTGGGCGCCGCCGCCACCGACGACATCATTTCCGCCTGGGCGCAGGCCTACGGCAATCTCGCCGACGTGCTGATGGGCCTCGAAAGCGAGCTCTACGAACGCTCCTCCGGCCAGCAGGGCGGCTGGACCGGCTGGCGCACCTTCGTCGTGCGCGAAAAGCGCCCCGAAAGCAGCGTGATCACCTCGTTCATCCTCGAACCCACCGATGGCCAGCCGGTCGTGAATTTCGAGCCCGGCCAGTACGTCAGCGTCGCCGTGACCGTGCCGTCCCTGGGCTTGCAGCAGATTCGCCAGTACAGCCTCTCGGACATGCCGAACGGGCACAGCTATCGCATCTCGGTGAAGCGCGAAAGCGGCGGCCCCAATCCTCCGGGCTATGTCTCGTGCCTGCTTCACGATCACGTCAATGTCGGAGACGAGATCAAACTGGCCGCGCCCTACGGCAGCTTCCATATCGACGTCAAGGCGAAGACGCCGATCGTGCTGATCAGCGGCGGCGTTGGATTGACGCCGATGATCAGCATGCTCAAGCGTGCGATCCAGGACCCGCAACGGCGCGTGGTGTTCGTGCACGGCGCGCGCAACAGCGGCGTGCACGCGATGCGCGACCGGCTGCGCGAAGCTGCCAGAACCTATGCCAATTTCAGCCTGATCGTGTTCTACGACAACCCGCTGCCGCAGGACGCCGCGGGCCGGGACTTCGATCATGCGGGGTTGGTGAACGTCAAGACGATCAAGAACGCGATCCTGCTGCCGGACGCCGATTACTACATCTGCGGGCCGATCCCGTTCATGCGGATGCAGCACGACGCGCTCAAGGACCTGGGCGTGCGCGAAGCCCGGATCCACTATGAAGTGTTCGGCCCGGACCTCTTCGCCGAATGAGCGCACGGCTTTTTGGGAAGCGTTTGCCTGGTGTTCGCCCGGCCTTTGCCGAGAGCCAAAGCCCGTCGGCGCTTCCCATGCGAGCGCGCCAATCAACGCCCGCGAACGGGTTACAATTGCCACTTTTCGAGCTCAAAGTCCGCGCAAAATCGCCGGTCCGCCACCGGATGCGTACGCTTTGACTCGTCCCCGAATTCACCTTGCGGCTGTCGCGTTCCGGCCCTCGCCGGACAGCAAATACTACGACGACCTGCCGTAACCAACTGATTCAAAAAAAGGTTTTCCATGAGCCTCAAATGCGGCATCGTCGGCCTGCCTAACGTCGGCAAGTCCACTCTGTTCAACGCGCTGACCAAGGCCGGCATCGCGGCTGAAAACTACCCGTTCTGCACTATCGAGCCCAACGTCGGCGTGGTCGAAGTGCCGGATCCGCGCCTGAAGGCGCTCTCCGAGATCGTCAAGCCCGAGCGCGTGGTGCCGGCCGTGGTCGAATTCGTCGACATCGCGGGTCTGGTCGCCGGCGCGAGCAAAGGCGAAGGCCTCGGCAACCAGTTCCTCGCGAACATCCGCGAAACGGACGCCATCACGCACGTCGTGCGCTGCTTCGAGGACGAAAACGTGATCCACGTCGCGGGCAAGGTCGATCCGCTCGCCGACATCGAAGTCATCAACACCGAGCTCGCGCTCGCCGACCTCGGCACCGTCGAAAAGGCGCTCACGCGCTACTCGAAGGCCGCCAAGTCGGGCAACGACAAGGAAGCGGCGAAGCTCGCGGCCGTGCTGGAAAAGGTCCGCGCGCAGCTCGACCAGGCGAAGCCCGTGCGCGCGCTCGACCTGAACGAGGACGAACAGGCGCTGCTCAAGCCGTTCTGCCTGATCACCGCGAAGAAGACCATGTACGTCGCGAACGTGAAGGACGACGGCTTCGAGAACAATCCGTATCTGGAGGCCGTGCGCAAGCACGCCGAAGCCGAAGGCTCGCCGGTGGTGGCCGTGTGCGCCGCGATCGAAGCCGAAATCGCCGACCTCGAAGACGAAGACAAGGCCGCGTTCCTCGCCGACATGGGCATGGACGAGCCGGGCCTCGACCGCGTGATCCGCGCGGGCTTCAAGCTGCTCGGCCTGCAGACGTACTTCACGGCGGGCGTGAAGGAAGTGCGCGCGTGGACGATCCATGTGGGCGATACCGCGCCGCAGGCGGCCGGCGTGATCCATACCGACTTCGAGCGCGGCTTCATCCGCGCGCAGACCATCGCGTTCAACGACTTCATCCAGTACAAAGGCGAAACCGGCGCGAAGGAAGCCGGCAAGATGCGCGCCGAAGGCAAGGAATATGTCGTGCACGACGGCGACGTGATGAACTTCCTGTTCAACGTCTAAGCGCCGGTCAAGCACAAGGCCCCTTTTCCCGTTTCCAAAGACACTCCCATGGCCCAATACGTCTTCACAATGAACCGGGTCGGCAAGATCGTGCCGCCCAAGCGCCAGATCCTGAAGGACATCTCGCTGTCGTTCTTCCCCGGCGCGAAAATTGGCCTGCTCGGCCTGAACGGCTCGGGCAAGTCCACGCTCATCAAGATCATGGCCGGCGTCGACAAGGACATCGAAGGCGAAGCCACGCCGATGCCCAACCTCAACATCGGCTATCTGCCGCAGGAGCCGCAGCTCGATCCGGAAAAGACCGTGCGCGAAGCGGTCGAGGAAGGTCTGGGCGACGTGTTCAACGCGCAGAAGAAGCTCGACGAAATCTACGCCGCCTACGCGGAGCCGGACGCCGACTTCGACGCGCTCGCCGCCGAGCAGGCAAAGTACGAGGCGATCCTCGCGACCACCGACGGCAGCGCGGAGCAGCAGATCGAAATCGCCGCCGACGCACTGCGCCTGCCGGCGTGGGATGCGAAGATCGGCAATCTCTCGGGCGGTGAGAAGCGCCGCGTGGCGCTGTGCAAGCTGCTGCTCGAAAAGCCCGACATGCTGCTGCTCGACGAGCCGACCAACCACCTCGACGCCGAATCGGTCGAATGGCTCGAGCAGTTCCTCACGCGCTTCCCCGGCACCGTGGTCGCCGTGACCCACGACCGCTACTTCCTCGACAACGCCGCCGAGTGGATTCTCGAGCTCGACCGCGGCCACGGCATTCCCTGGAAGGGCAACTACTCGAGCTGGCTCGACCAGAAGGAAGAGCGCCTGAAGCAGGAAGAAGCGTCGGAATCGGCGCGCCAGAAGGCCATCAAGAAGGAACTGGAGTGGGTGCGCCAGAACCCCAAGGGCCGTCAGGCGAAGTCGAAGGCGCGCATCGCGCGTTTCGAGGAACTGTCGAGCGCGGACTACCAGAAGCGCAACGAAACGCAGGAAATCTTCATTCCGGCGGGCGAGCGTCTGGGCAACGAAGTCATCGAGTTCAAGAACGTCAGCAAATCTTACGGCGACCGTCTGCTCATCGATAACCTCAGCTTCAAGATTCCGGCAGGCGCGATCGTCGGCATCATCGGGCCGAACGGCGCCGGCAAGTCGACGCTGTTCCGCATGCTCACGGGCAAGGAGCAGCCGGATTCGGGAGAAATCGTGCAAGGCCCGACCGTCAAGCTCGCCTACGTGGACCAGAGCCGCGACGCGCTGGCTTCCGACAAGACCGTGTTCGAGGAAATCTCGGGTGGCGCGGACGTGCTGACGGTGGGCAAGTACGAAACGCCGTCGCGCGCCTACATCGGCCGCTTCAACTTCAAGGGCGGCGATCAGCAGAAGATCGTCGGCAACCTCTCGGGTGGCGAGCGCGGCCGTCTGCATCTCGCGAAGACGCTGATTTCGGGCGGCAACGTCCTGCTTCTCGACGAACCGTCGAACGACCTCGACGTCGAAACGCTGCGCGCGCTCGAAGACGCCCTGCTCGAATTCGCGGGCTCGGTGATGGTGATCTCGCACGATCGCTGGTTCCTCGACCGTATCGCCACGCACATCCTCGCGTTCGAAGGCGACTCGCAGGTCACCTTCTTCGACGGCAACTATCAGGAGTACGAGGCCGACAAGATCAAGCGCCTCGGCGAAGAGGCGGCGCGTCCGAAGCGTCTGCGCTACAAGCCGATCAGCCGCTAAGCAGGTCCGGTCGGCGCAAGCATTTCAACGCCGCCCTCCTGAAAACGCAAACGGCAGCCCTCGGGCTGCCGTTTTTGCTGGTGCGCGAGCAACCAGACTCCATCAGACCTAATCGGACTCAATCAGACCGGCAGGCCGAGTTCGCGCAGCTTCGCGTCGGTGGTCGAGCTGCTCGTGTGATGCACGCCGTGCCAGCCAAGCGCGGTGGCGGCCTCGATGTTGTGCGCATTGTCGTCGATGAAGACGAGTTCGCCGGCCGTTACGCCCGGCAACTGCACCTCGATGCGGCGGAACATTTCGTGGAAGATCGCCGGATCGGGCTTCACGAGCTTCACGCGCCCCGAGACGACGATATCGCGGCAGCGCCGCAGAATGCCGAAGCGCTCCCACGCCCACGGAAACGTCTCCGCAGACCAGTTCGTGAGCCCGAAGATCGGCACGTTGGCCGCTTCCAGCCGCTCGAAGGTCGCCACGCCGCCTTCGAGCAGCCCGCCGATCATCTCGTGCCAGCGCTCGTAGAACGCGCGAATGAGCGCTTCGTGCCCCGGAAATCGCGCGACGAGCGCTTCGGTGCCTGCGGCGATCGGCTCGCCGCCGTCCTGGCGCACCACCCAGTCCATCGCGCAAACATGGGTGAGAAACCAGCGGCGTTCGTCATCGTCGGGAATCAGCTTGCGGTACAGATACTCGGGGCTCCAGTCCACCAGCACCCCGCCGAAGTCGAACACCACTGCCTTGATTGCCATGCCTTTGCGCTCCGGGTTGAATTCCGCGTGATTTCCGCCTGACTTCCACGTGATGGCGTCGCCGATCAGATCGGCTGCGTGCGCTTTTCGAGCCACGCGAGCGCGTCGCCCGAAACATGCGGCGCGATGCGCGCGCGCACCGTTTGGTGATATGCGTTGAGCCACTCGCGCTCGTCATCGCGCAGGAGCCTGAGGTCGATGCAGCGCGTGTCGATCGGGCACAGCGTGAGCGTTTCGAACTTCAGGAAATCGCCGAATTCGGTGGTCCCGGCGCTCTGGTTCAAGACGAGGTTCTCGATGCGCACGCCCCACTTGCCCGGCCGGTAGAGGCCCGGCTCGACCGAGGTGATCATGCCTTCCTCCATCGCGGTCCACGGCTCGGCCGGCGCGTAGTGCGAGATGACCTGCGGGCCTTCGTGCACGTTCAGGAAATAGCCCACGCCGTGGCCCGTGCCGTGGCCGTAGTCGGCGCCCGCTTCCCAGATCGGCGCGCGCGCGATCGCGTCGAGCATCGGCGAGCGGATGCCGCGCGGAAACTGCGCGCGCGAGAGCGCCATCGTGCCCTTGAGCACGATCGTGAAGTCGCGCTTTTGCTCGGCGCTCGGCGTGCCGATGGGCACCACGCGCGTGATGTCAGTCGTGCCATCCAGGTACTGGCCGCCCGAGTCGATCAGGAGCAGGCCGTTGCCTTCGATCACGCTGTGCGACTCGGGCGTGGCGCGGTAGTGCGGCATCGCGCCGTTTGCGTTGAAGCCCGCAATCGTGGCGAACGAGAGCGAAACGAAGCCCGGCCGGCGCTGACGCGCGGCGGTGAGCTTTTCGTCGATGGTGAGCTCGGTGATGGTCTCGCGGCCCAGCGCCGCCTCGAACCACGCGAAGAATTCGGCGAGCGCGGCGCCGTCCTGCTCCATCGTCGCGCGCACGTGCTCGGCTTCGGCGGCGGTCTTGCGCGACTTGAAGAACGTACTCGGGTTGATCGCCTCCACGCGCTTCACTGCCGAGGACACCGCCTGCAGCAGCCCGAACGTCACGCGGCGCGGGTCGATCAGCAACGATTCGCCCGCGGGCAGCGCCGCCAGCGCATCGGCGGCGTGCGCGTAGGGCGCGACGCGCACGTTGTCGCGCGCGAGCGATTGTGCGAGCTCGGCCGGCACCTTGCCATCGGCGACGAACAGCGTCGCCCGATCGGGCCCGATCAGCGCGTGCGCGACGAACACGGGGTTGTAGTTCACGTCGGCGCCGCGCAGGTTGAAGAGCCACGCGAGGTCATCGAGCGTCGAAATGAAATGCCACTGCGCGCCCTTGTCCTGCATCGCGGCGCGCACCTGAGCGAGCTTGCCCGCGCGCTGCGCGTCCGCATGCGGCGCGACGTGCTCGTAGACCGGTTCTAGCGGCAGCGAAGGACGACCGCTCCAGACAGCGTCGAGCAGGTCGAGATCGGTGCGCAGCTTCACGCCGCGTGCGTCGAGCGCTTCGGCCAGCGCGCGCGCCGACGCCACGCCAAGCACCGCGCCGTCCACCGCGACCGTGCCGCCAGCCGGCACGGTCTGCGCGAGCCAGTCGATGTGCGGCGCGCTCTGTTGGCCGCCCATCATCTTCATGAGCTGGATGCCCGTGCCCGCGAGTTGCTGCTCGGCTTGCACCCAGTAGCGGCTGTCCACCCACACGCCCGCGAAATCCTTCGTCACGACGAGCGTGCCCACCGAACCCGTGAAGCCCGAGAGCCATTCGCGCCCCTGCCAGCGGCGCGGCAGGTATTCGGAGAGGTGCGGGTCAGCGGACGGCACCAGCGCGGCGTCGACGCCCGCGCTCGCCATCTCGGCGCGCAGTGCGGCGATGCGTTCGGGAATCGTGGACGTTTCGGGAAGTCGGGCATTCATGTTTTTCACCTGCGAGTAAGAGAAGCGCGCCTTGTGAGAGCGCTCTATTGCGAAGACGGTGGGGCATTCTGGCGGGTATTTCGGCTTGGTACGACCTTGATGCTCCGTTAGCGACGGATGAGCGGCAGGTTAGCGCCGCGCGCGCAGCGCGACCAACCCAGCCACAAGGACAACCGCGACAGCCGTGCAAACCGGCCATTCGAGCAGTTCGCCATCATAGAAGAGTCCGGTGGCGCGCCCCGCCGCCTTCGCCAGCGCGGCGCCCGCGAGCGCCGCCGCGACGGCGAGTGCGAGCCCGCTGCCCGAGGGCCCGGACGCCCGCCGCAGCGGATGCAAAAACCACCCCGCGAAGCCGACGACAAGACCGAGCACGACGATGCCTGCCCAGCCCATCAGAGCCCAATCCTAAGAATTTTCAGAAGAGTCCGATAGGACAGTGACGACGCGGCGGATAGCATTCTTGTGCCTCATTAACAACAGTATTTTTACTGGAAACGGTCGACTCGGCGCTTCCCGCGTAGCGGTTGAGTGTAGGGGGCGGGATGGCGCAAGGCAAGCGCACCCAGCCCTCGGCGGCTGGACTCCCCTATGCGAATTGCACTTGTCGAACCCGATGCGCGCCAGGCCGAAATCATCGAGCGATTGCTCATTTCGGGCGGCCATGCGTGCCGGCACTTTCCCCAGAGCGCTCCGCTCGTCCAAGCGCTCGAAGATGACGCCTTCGACCTGCTGATGGCCGCTTCATGGTGCGGCGACCTCGGCGGCGACGAACTCATCCCGCGCGCGCGCCGTCTGCTGCCTGGCCTGCCCGCCATCGTGCTGATGGCTTCTCCGCACGAAAGCGAAATCGTCGCGAGCCTGCAAGCGGGCGCCGACGACTGCATCGCCAAGCCCGTGCGCGGTCCCGAAATGCTCGCGCGCATCGACGCCTTGCTGCGCCGTGCGGGCGTGCGCCGTCCGCGCAATCGCGCGCGCCATGGCTTCGGCGATTATCTGTTCGACTCCGCGCGCTACGAGGTGTCGTTCAGGGGCCAGACCGTCACGCTCACGCCGAAGGAGTTCCGCTTCGCGCTGCTGCTGTTCACCAACGCATCGCGCCCCGTTTCCCGGGCGCGCATTCTTGAAACCGTCTGGAATCTGAACCGCGACGTTCGGTCGCGCACGCTCGATACGCATGCTTCGCGGCTGCGCAGCAAATTGCAGCTCGGACCCGAGCACGGCTGGCGTCTGACAACGTTGTATGGTTACGGCTACCAGCTTGAGCGGTTACCTATAACAAACGAGGAGGACGCTGACTTTGCCGACGCGAATGTCAGAAGCCCGGAAAAGTTATAATATCCGGCAAAATCTTCGCCCCACGGTATGCAGCTTCTAACGATCGGAATCAATCACCACACCGCGCCCGTCGCCTTGCGCGAACGCGTGGCGTTTCCGCTCGAACAGATCAAGCCCGCCCTCGCGATGTTCAAGGACGCGTGGTCCGGCGGGCGGCGCAGCCTGAACGCCCCCGAAGCCGCCATCCTCTCCACCTGCAACCGCACGGAACTCTATTGCGCGACCGACGCGCAAAGCTCGCGCGATTCCGCAGTGGAATGGCTCTCGCACTACCACGGCATCCGCACCGAGGAACTCGCGCCCCACGTCTACACGCTGCCGCAGTCCGAGGCCGTGCGCCATGCGTTCCGAGTGGCGTCGGGGCTCGACTCGATGGTGCTCGGCGAAACGCAGATCGTCGGCCAGATGAAGACCGCGGTGCGCACCGCCACCGAGGCCGGCGCGCTCGGCACCTATTTGAACCAGCTGTTCCAGCGCACCTTCGCGGTAGCCAAGGAAGTGCGCAGCACGACCGAGATCGGCGCGCAGTCGGTTTCGCTCGCCGCCGCCGCCGTGCGCCTCGCGCAGCGCATCTTCGACAAGATCGCCAACCAGCGCGTGCTGTTCATCGGGGCGGGCGAGATGATCGAACTGTGCGCCGCGCACTTCGCCGCGCAGCAGCCGCGCGAACTCGTGGTGGCGAACCGCACCGCCGAACGCGGGCGCACTGTCGCCGAACGCTTCGGCGGTCATGCAATTCCGCTCTCGGACCTGCCCGCGCGCATGCACGAGTTCGACATCATCGTCTCGTGCACGGCGTCCACGCTGCCGATCATCGGCCTGGGCGCCGTCGAGCGTGCCGTGAAGGCGCGCCGCCATCGACCGATCTTCATGGTCGACCTCGCGGTGCCGCGCGACATCGAACCCGAAGTCGGCGAGCTCGAAGACGTGTTCCTCTATACCGTCGACGACCTCGGCACGATCGTGCGCGAAGGCAACGCCTCGCGCCAGGCCGCCGTGGCGCAGGCCGAGACCATCATCGAAACGCGCGTCGCGAACTTCATGCAGTGGCTCGACACGCGCAGCATCGTGCCGGTCATCCGCCACATGCACACCCAGGCCGACGCCCTGCGCCGCGCCGAACTCGAGCGCGCGCGCAAGCTGCTCGCGCGCGGCGACGACCCCGCGGCCGTGCTCGAAGCGCTGTCGCAGTCGCTCACCAACAAGCTGATTCACGGCCCGACGCACGCGCTCAACACGTCGAGCGGCGAAAACCGCGATTCGCTCATCGAGTTGATGAGCGGCTTCTACCGCCATGGCCAGCCCGCCAGGGGCGGTGATGCTGCATCATCGTCCGAATCCGCAGATTCGAACACCGCGAACGCGTCCGACGCCCCGGAAGACGCCTCCGGCCGTTAGCTGCTCTCGCCGCCCGCCGCGCCTCGCGCGGCATGCATCCCGAAGCCTGGGCCCCCAGCCCGCCGCCCATTTCCCGCAGTCCTTTCCGGAGCCCGCTCCGCACCGCCCGATGAAAACGAGCATGCAATCGAAGCTCGACCAGCTGACTACCCGCCTGGCCGAGCTGAACGACCTGTTGAGCCGTCCCGACGTGACGTCGAACCGCGACCAGTACCGCAAGCTCACACGCGAGCACGCGGAATTGGGGCCGGTGGTCGAGCATTACGCACAATGGCGGGCTGCGCTCGCCGACGAAGCGGCCGCGAAAGAGCTGCTCGCCGATGCATCGATGCGCGACTTCGCCGAAGACGAGGTGAAAGCCGCACGCGAGCGCATGGCGCGATTGCAGCACGAGTTGCAGATGATGCTCCTGCCGAAGGACCCCAACGACGATCGCAACGTCTTCCTCGAAATCCGCGCGGGCACGGGCGGCGACGAGTCGGCGCTGTTCGCGGGCGACCTGCTGCGCATGTACCTGCGCTACGCGGAACGCAACCGCTGGCAGATCGAGATGATGTCGGCGAGCGAGTCGGACCTCGGCGGCTACAAGGAAGTGATCGTGCGCATCGCGGGCGAAGCCGCCTATTCGAAGCTCAAGTTCGAGTCGGGCGGGCATCGCGTGCAACGCGTGCCGGCCACCGAAACGCAGGGCCGCATCCACACCTCGGCGTGCACGGTCGCAGTGATGCCCGAAGCCGACGAGATCGGCGAGGTCGAGATCAATCCCGCCGATCTGCGCATCGACACGTTCCGCGCCTCCGGCGCGGGCGGTCAGCACATCAACAAGACGGATTCGGCCGTGCGCGTGACGCACCTGCCGACCGGCATCGTGGTCGAGTGCCAGGACGACCGCTCGCAGCACAAGAACAAGGACCGCGCGCTCAAGGTGCTCGCGGCACGCATCAAGGACAAGCAATACCAGGAGCAGCACGCGAAGGAAGCGGCCACGCGCAAGAGCCTCGTGGGCTCGGGCGACCGCTCGGAGCGCATCCGCACCTACAACTTTCCGCAAGGGCGCCTCACCGATCACCGCATCAACCTGACACTCTATCGTCTCGAAGCAATCATGGACGGCGATCTCGACGAGCTGATCGGCGCGCTGGTTTCCGAGCATCAGGCCGAGCAGCTGGCCTCGCTCGGCGACGCCGATTGAGCGCGCGTTTATCGTGAGCGAACCAATAGTCACCGCCGATGCCCTGCTGCGCGCCTCGCCCCTCGCCGCGCTCGAGACGCGCGTGCTGCTCATGCACGTGCTCGGCTGGCGCCGCACGGAGCTGATCACGCGCGGCGAGCGTCCACTCGAAGCCGCGCAGATCGACGCTTATCGCGCACTCGAAGCGCGCCGCGTGCAGGGCGAACCCATCGCGCAGATCGTGGGCGCGCGCGAGTTCTACGGCCTGAACTTCGACGTCACGCCCGACGTGCTGATTCCGCGCCCCGAAACCGAGCTGCTCGTGGAAACGGCCCTGGCCGCCATGGAAGGTCTAGCGCAGCCGCGCGTGCTCGATCTGGGCACGGGCAGCGGCGCGATCGCGGTGGCCATCGCCTCGGCGCGGCCCGGTGCGCGCGTGTGGGCCGTCGACCGCTCGCAGGCCGCGCTCGACGTGGCCGCGCGCAACGCCGCGAAGCTGCTCGCCGCCCGGCGCCCGGGGGGCGCGCTCACCTTCGTGGCCGCCAGCTGGTACGACGCGCTCGATCCTGCATTGCGCTTCGATGTCATCGTGAGCAATCCGCCCTATATCGCGAGCGGCGACCCGCATCTCGCACAAGGCGACCTGCGCTTCGAGCCGCGCGGCGCCCTCACCGACGAAGCCGACGGCCTCACGGCGCTGCGCACGATCGTCGCCGGCGCGCCGGCGCACCTCGCGCCGGGCGGCGTGCTCTGGATGGAGCACGGCTACGATCAGGCGGCGGCGGTGCGTGCGCTGCTCGAAGCGCAAGGTTTCGCCGATGTTCACTCACAAGCCGATCTGGCTGGCATCGAACGCATCAGCGGCGCACGCCTCGTGAACTAGCCGCGATCGGGCAATACGCGCCAGGGCATGCCCGGCCCGCGCAGGCGAAATCCGCTATCATTTCGATCTGCACTCATTGTTTTCAGCACCCATTTATCCCAAGGTCAGACATGGACACCCAACAGCGCATCAAGCAGATCGTCGACGAAAACGCCGTCGTCCTCTTCATGAAGGGCAACGCGCAGTTTCCGATGTGCGGCTTCTCCGGCCGCGCAGTGCAGATCCTGAAAGCCTGCGGCGTCGAGCAGTTCAAGACCGTCAACGTGCTCGAGGATGACGAAGTCCGCCAGGGCATCAAGGAATTCTCGAACTGGCCGACCATTCCGCAGCTTTATGTGAAGGGCGAATTCGTCGGCGGTTCGGACATCATGATGGAGATGTATCAGAACGGCGAACTGCAGCAGCTGTTCACCGCGGCGTAAAGCCGTTTGAAGCGAGGCGGCGCGGCGCAAGCCCGCCGCCTTGTTTGCTCCCATCGCTGGCCCCGCCTTCGCGTTTTCTCGCGCCCCGCCTTTCGTGAACCCCACGCCTACTGCATCTATTGCCCCGCCCTCCCGCCGCCTGATCGTCGCGATCACGGGCGCCACGGGCGCGATCTACGGCGTGCGCATGCTCGACACGCTGCGCCGTCTTGGCGGCGTCGAAACGCATCTGCTGATTTCGTCGGCCGGCTGGCTCAACATCCAGCACGAACTGCAGCTCACGAAAGACGACCTCCACGCCCGCGCCGATGTCGTGCATTCGGTGCGCGACGTGGGCGCCACGATTGCCTCGGGCTCGTTCGCGACCGACGGCATGATCGTCGCGCCCTGCTCGATGAAGACGCTCGCGAGCATCGCGCACGGCCTCTCCGACAACCTGATCGCCCGCGCCGCCGACGTCACGCTCAAGGAGCGCCGACGCCTCGTGCTGCTCGTGCGCGAGACGCCGCTCAATCTCGCGCATCTGCGCAACATGACCGCCGTGACCGAGATGGGCGGCGTGATCTTTCCGCCGCTGCCGGCGTTCTACAACCAGCCTGCCAGCATCGACGAAATGGTCGATCACACGGTCGCGCGCGTGCTCGATCTGTTCGCGCTAGGCCCGGCGCTCTCGCCGGCCTGGCCCGGCTTGCGCGGCGCTGCGGACTGATTTTCGCCCGCCTCGTCGATTATCAACGTGGGCGACACAATCAATTCCCTTTCGCCCCGTTTAATTCGCACGGGTTGAGTCTTATATTGATCGTAATTCGACACTTTCCGGCCGCTGCGCGCGGCCAGCGATCATGACCACCCGTACGCCTACCTTATTCCTCTCGCACGGCGCGCCCACGCTGCCGATCGACCCGTCGCTGCCGTCCGGCGGCTTTACGACGCTCGCGCAACATCTGCCGCGTCCGAAGTCCGTGTTGATGCTCTCCGCGCACTGGAACACGCTCAAGCCCGTCGTGAGCACGGCCCAGCGGCCCGAAACCATCCACGACTTTTATGGCTTTCCGCGCGCGCTCTACGAGATCCAGTACCCCGCGCCCGGCGCGCCCGAGACCGCGCAGCGTGCGGCGGCGCTGCTGCGTGCACAGGGTGTCCCCGTGGACGAAGAGGTGCACGGCCTCGATCACGGCGCCTGGGTACCCATGTTGCTGATGTTCCCCGATGCCGACGTGCCCGTCGCGCAGCTCTCGATCCAGCCGCACGCCGACGCCGCTCACCACTTCGCGCTCGGCCGCGCCCTGCGGGAACTGCGTGATGAAGGCGTGATGGTGATTGGCTCGGGCCAGATCACGCACAACCTGCGCGCGGCGGACTTTTCGGCGCGCCCCGAAGACGCCGATCCGCGCGTGACCGAATTCACCGACTGGTTCGAAGCGCGCCTCGCCGCGCGCGACATCGACGCCCTGCTCGATTACCGCAATCAGGCGCCGCATGCAGTGCTCATGCACCCGACCGATGAGCATCTGCTGCCAGTCTTCGCCGCGCTCGGCGCCGCCGATGACGACTACACACTGGGCGTCCAGTCGCTCGGCACCTATCAGCGCGCGCTCGCGATGACGAACTACGTATTCGGATCGGCCGTCCAGTAGCGCCAGCGCCGTCGCATCAAGCAACAAGGCCCGCCTGAATTGCTTCAGGCGGGCCTTGTGTGGGTCTTGCATCGCGCAATACGCTTAGTGCGCGCCGATGCCCTCGAGCACTTCATCGTGCTCGTCACGCTCCTTCAGGTACGGCGTGCGATAACCCGAGTTCACGCCCCAGTAGTAGAAGCCGAGCGAGACGATCGCGACCACCAGCATGTCCCAGCCATAGGGCAGGACGTTGAGGCCGCCGAACTGCTTGCTGCCGATCAGCGACAGGAGTGCCATCGCCGGCAGGTATGCGCACAGCCACCAGGCGGCCTTCAGATCCTGGCCCCAGCCGTCGAAGCCCGTCTTGCCCTGATAGTAGAAGTACACCGGCAGCGCGACGATCATCAGCAGGATGATTTCGCCGGTCAGCGGCCACTTCGCCCAGTACAGGATCATCGACGCGCACACGAACGCGAACGGCGCGATGACCTTCATGAACGGCACGGAAAGCGGACGCTGGAGCTCCGGAGCAGCGCGCTTGAGCGCCATCAGCGCGATCGGGCCGGTGAGGTACGAAATGACGGTCGCCACCGAGATCACCGCCGCGAGCGAGCTCCAGCCGCGGAAGAAGAACATGAAGATGAACGAGACGAGCAGGTTGAACCACATCGCCTGACGCGGCACGCCGTAGAACGGGTGCACGTTGCCGAACATCCTGGGCATCGTGCCGTTGCGCTCCATCGCGTAGATCATGCGCGAGGTCGTGGCCATGTAGGTCGTGCCGGTGCCGCTCGGGCTCACGAACGCGTCCACGTAGAGCAGGATCGCGAGCCAGTTCAGGTTCAGCGCAATCGCGAGTTCAGCGAACGGCGACTTGAAGTTGAAGGTGTCCCAGCCTTTCATCACGTCCGTCGGCGAGACAGCACCGATGTACGCAACCTGCAGCAGCACATAGATCACGAGCGCGCAGAGGATCGAGCCGATCACCGCGAACGGCACGCTCTTCGAAGGGTTGCGTGCCTCACCGGCGAGGTTGATCGGGCTCTGAAAGCCGTTGAACGCGAACACGATGCCGCTGGTTGCCACGGCCGTGAACACTGCCGACCAGCCATACGGCGCGAAGTCGGTCGCCTGGCCGAAGTTCTCGTGGTGGAAGCCGGTCGCCATCAGGCCAGCGATCGTGAGACCCGGAATGATGAACTTGAAGATCGTAATGGCGCTGTTGGCGCGCGCGAAGAGCTTCACGCCCCAGTAGTTGAGCATGAAGTAAATGATCACGAGCAGCGCCGAGAGGAACAAGCCCGATGAGGTCAGCTCACCGTTCACGAACAGCGCGTGCGCCCATGGATAGGGCCAGGTGCTCATGTACTGGATCGAGGCCTCGGCTTCGATCGGAATCACCGAGACAATGGCGATCCAGTTGGCCCAGGCGCTGATGAAGCCCACCAGCGCGCCGTGCGAGTAGCGCGCGTAGCGCACCATGCCGCCCGATTCGGGGAACATCGCGCCAAGCTCGGCGTAGGTGAGTGCAATCGCCAGAATGACCACGGCGCCGATGATCCAGGCACAAATGGCGGCGGGACCGGCAATCTTGGCTGCCTTCCACGCGCCGAACAGCCAGCCCGAACCGATGATCGACCCGAGGCCGGTAAACATCAGCGCGAACGGGCCGATGTTCCGTTGAATTGAACTTTTCACGTCTTCTCCTGTTTCAAGAGCAGTTCGACGCCGCTTGTCCCGTCTGTTGTGCGGGCGGGTTTCGACAGCGGTCGCACCTGCGTACGACTGGATTGCACCTTTAAGCGCAACCCATTCGCGGCGCGTAGTTTAACGGTTGCACCAGAAAAACGCCTCGGAAATCTCTACGGCCCTACAAAAAAAACAGTCACTTAGCAAGCTTTGTAAGGCTTCGTTTCGACCCCGGCGTAAAAATATGTCGAATTAGCCTGGACCCTGGTTGACCTTGCTGCCAATTAGCCGTATAAAGTCCGAGCAGGATTTCAAGCGGCGAGTGTGAATAGGTCTTTCGTAGTTCGCCCATCAACGGTACTCCGGCTGGTCCCATACCCCTTCCTTGATTTTCGTGCACCTCTTTGGCCTCGGCCTTCATTCATTTTTAGGAAAGTATTATGGAAACCGGTACCGTCAAGTGGTTCAATGACGCTAAGGGCTTTGGCTTTATCACCCCGGACGGCGGCGGCGAAGATCTGTTCGCGCACTTCTCGGAAATCAAGGTCGACGGCTTCAAGACGCTGCAAGAGAACCAAAAGGTTCAATTCGAAGTCCGTACGGGCCCTAAGGGCAAGCAAGCTGCAAATATCAAGCCGGTCTAAGTACCCGCTCTGAGTGTCGGGGCTCCAACCTCTAGCCCTGACCAGCAAGCTTACCGAAAAACCCCACGCTTCCTCTGGAAAGTGGGGTTTTTTGTTGCCTGGTCGTTTTGTCGATGAATTTCGCGGTGGAACGCCAGTGCGCTGCCACCGCGCGATTCAGCCGAACAGGCGCTGCGCGTGGATGCCCAGCCCCGTCGCCACGCTGGCGAGGCGGTCGCCGAACACGGGCTGCGCCTGCGGGAAGGCCTCGGCGAGCGCCTGAGTCAAGAACAGCAGGCCGGTGGAGCCGCCCGTGAAATAGAGCGCGTTGACCGCGCCCGGCGCCACGCCGGCCGCCTGCACGGTATCGCGCGCGGCCTGCACGATTCGGCGCGTTTCCTCGCGGCCGGCATCGATCAGCTGCGCGTCGTCGAATGCGAGGCGCAGATCGGCTTCCACCTGCTCCAGATCGATCATCGTCTCCCCGCCCGCCGACACCCCGATCTTCGCCTCTTCCGCATGCGCCATCAGCGCATGGCCCAGACGCCACTCGACCACGCGCATCAGGCGGTCGTGGTGCACGCTGTTGCCATAGAGGTGGCGCATGAGCTTGAGCTCGGTCACCCGCTTGGGCGGATAGACCGTGTTGATGAGATGCCAGGTCGCGAGATCGAAATAGACGCGGTTAGGCACCTCGCGGCCCTCCGGGTCGAGCGACTGATAGCCGAGTTCGCGCAGGATCGTCGCGAGCTCCACGCGGCGGTCGAAATCCGTGCCGGCGACGTGCACGCCGTGGTGGGCGAGCACGTCGCCTTTGCGCTCGAGTTGCGTCATGCGCTGCGGCCCCACGCGCACGAGAGAAAAATCCGAGGTGCCGCCGCCGATGTCCGCCACCAGCACCAAGCCCTCTTCGGTCAGGCGCGACTCGTAGTCGAACGCCGCCGCAATCGGCTCGTACTGGAACTCGATCTCCGTAAAGCCCACTGCACGCGCCGCCGCTTCGAGCTGGTCCTGCGCGAGCTGGTCGGCGCGCGGGTCTTCGTCGACGAAAAATACCGGGCGGCCCAGCACTGCGCGCGTAATGGGCGCCCCCGCGCAACGCTCGGCGCTGCGCTTCAGGTGCTCCAGAAAAATCGCGATGATTTCCGTGTAGCGGATCGCGGTGCCGTCGCCGAGATCGGTCGTGCTCTCCGCAAGCGGGGAGCCGAGGATGCTCTTCATCGAGCGCATGAGGCGCCCGTCGAAGCCATCGATATATGAGGTCAGCGCCGCGCGGCCGAATTCGCGCGTGTGCTCGTCGATATTGAAGAACACCGAGGTGGGCAGCGTGGTGTGCGCGCCCTCAACAGGCGCGAGGCGCATGGCGTCGCCGGGCATGGCGCCTGGCAACGCCACGGCCGAATTGGAAGTACCGAAGTCGATTGCGCAAAACGGGGTCATGGCAATGACGCGCAGCGGGCGCGCGCAAGGAGGAAGGCTGGGAGGACCGGCTTTGTATCACGAAAGCGCGGCACGGGGCAACCGAAGGGCGGTGATGCGTCCCCGCAAGAAAAAACGCGCGGGCTGCGCCGCGCGTTTCGTTCACTGCTGTTTTTCGCTGCCGCCCTTGCTGCGCCGGGCGGTGGCCTACGCTACGCCTCGGGCCGCATCATCCCTTGAAGGGCTGCTTCCAGGCATTCGCGTAGGCGATCTCGCCCACCGCCGAGCGCGTGCGCTCCGCCTTTTCGCGGTCGCGCAGCACCGGGTCAAGCTTCTCGGCGTCGCCGTAATGGCCGATCGAGATGAACGCGAGCGGCTCCACGTCGTTCGGCAGCGCGAACTCCTTGCGGAATGCGTTCACGTCGAAGCCGCTCATCTGGTGTGCGGCCAGTCCCAGCGCGTGGGCCTGGAGCACCAGCGACATGGCCGCCGCGCCCGCGTCATACTGCGCCGTGCGGTTCACCTCGCCCTTCGCGTTGAGCGTCTGCGCCGTCACCGCGATCAGGATCGGCGCGGGCGCGTTCCATTGCTGGTTGAACGGCACGAGCGTCGAGAAAGCGCGCTTGAACGCGACTTCATCGGCCGAGCGGTCGAATACGATGAAGCGCCACGGCTGCAAGTTGTAGCCCGACGGCGCCCAACGCGCGGCCTCGATCACGGCGTGCAGCGCCTCGCGCGAAACCGGCTCGCTCGAATACGCACGCGGGCTCCAGCGGCCGGCGATCAGTTCGTGGATGGGCACGGCTGTCGGTGCGGGTTTGTGCTTCGTCATGCCTTGTCTGTCCTTGAGGGTTGAGGGCGCTCGCCCGAGGCCAACAGCATACCTGCGCCCAGTGAAACGCGCTCAGGCAAAAAAGGTTGGGGGGTTCGGTGTACTTCAGCCGGTTGCGCCACTCAAGCCGTCTGCACCCCGACCGCCCGCGGTCCGCGATTGATGCGCAGCACGAGAAGCGAAGCGATCAGGCACAGCCCGCCCGAGATCATCGAGGCCACCGTGTACGTGCCAAGGCTCGAGCGCAGCAGCCCCGCGCCAAAGGCCGCGAAGGCCGCGCCCAGTTGGTGGCCCGCGACCACCCAGCCGAAGATGATCGGCGCGCGCTCCTTGCCGTAGACATCGGTGGCAAGACGCACCGTTGGCGGCACGGTCGCGATCCAGTCGAGCCCGTAGAACACGGCGAAGATCGGCAGTCCAAAGAAGTCGATGCCGAAAGCGTGCGGCAGATAAATGAGCGACAGGCCGCGCAACCCGTAGTACCAGAACAGCAGCACGCGGGCGTTGAATCGATCGGAGAGCCAGCCCGAAAGCGTGGTGCCGAAAAGATCGAAGATGCCCATCGTCGCGAGCAGCGAAGCGCCCTGCACTTCCGTCATGCCATAGTCGCCGCACATCGCGATGAGGTGCGTGCCGACATAGCCGTTCGTGCTCGCACCGCAGATGAAGAAGCTGAAGAAGAGCAGCCAGAAGTCGCGCGTGCGGCTAGCCGACGTGAGCGCACCGAACGCGAGCTTGATCGGATTTTGTTGCGGCGCCGGCGGCACGACAGGCGCGTCATGCGGCTCGCCGTACGGGCGCAGCTGCATGCTGGCCGGCCGCTCCGGCAAGAGAAACGCCACGAGCGGCAGCACGACGGCGGCCGCCACCGCAACCACCAGCACCACGGGCTGCCAGCCGTGCTTTTGCGCAATCGCCGCGAGAAAAGGCAGGAACACGAGTTGCCCAGTGGCCGAGCTCGCGGTGAGCACGCCCATCGCGAGGCCGCGATGAGTGGTGAACCAGCGCGTCACCACGGTCGCCGAAAGCGAGAGCGCCGCCACGCCTGTCGCGCCGCCCACCATCACGCCCCAGATCAGAATCATCTGCCACGGATGCGTCATCAGCGCGGAAAGCGCCACGCCCGCCGCCATCGTGCCAAGCGCCGCCAGCAGCGTGGGACGCACGCCGAAGCGCTGCATCGCTGCCGCTGCGAACGGCCCCATGAGCCCGTACAGCGCGATGTTTATCGAAATCGCCAGCGAGATCGTCGCGCGACTCCAGCCGAATTGGTGCTCGAGCGGCACCATCATCACGCTCGGCGTCGCGCGCGTGCCGGCCGCCGCCAGCAACACGAGAAACACCACCGCCACGACGATCCATCCATAGTGGAAACGTCCGCCGACCATCCTCGCTGCCCAGTTCATCGATGCTCCTCTTGCTCCGTCTGGAGCCAGCTTCGTTGACATTTTTGTCTGCCTGCTCGCCTGTGGGTCGCGCCGATTGTTACCGGTCGGTCACAAGTGTGTTGCGATAGTAGTGACCGCTCGGTAACATGTCAAGCGTAACCCCGATGACGAGATGCCCAAAATGTCCAACCAGCCCAAGCGTGAAGACGCTGCTCCAACCGCCTCCGCCACGCCCGGCGCGCCGCGCGCGGGCCGCATCCGCACCCAGACGGCCGGGCCGCGAGCCCAGGAGCATCTGCTGCGCGCGGCGGACGAATTGTTCTATCGGGAAGGCGTGCGCGCGGTTGGCATCGAAGCCGTGGTCGAACGCGCGGGCGTGAACAAGATGAGCCTGTACCGGCAGTTCTCGTCGAAGGACGATCTGGTGGTCGCGTATCTGAAGCGCTGCGACGAGCGCTTCTTCGAGCGCTTCGAGGCGAGCATCGCGAAGCATCCCGGCGATCCCGCGAAGCAATTGGTCCAGTATTTCGAGGATCTCGCCCAGCGCGCCTCCGCGGCCGATTACCGCGGCTGCCCGTTCGTCAACGTCTCGGCGGAGTTTCCGGACGCCATGCATCCGGCACGGCAGAGCGTGGCCGGCAACAAGTCGAAGCTGATCGCGCGGCTGAACAAACTCGCGCACGCCGCCAACGCGGCCGACCCCACGGCGCTCGCCGACGAACTCGCGCTGCTGATCGAAGGCGTCTACGCGGCAAGCCAGACCTACGGACCCGGCTGCGGGCCGATCCTCGCCGCACCGCGCATGGCGAAGTTGCTGATCGACGCGGCGTGTCGCCCGCCGCACGGGTCCCGCTGACACGCCAGTAGAATGCCGCCATGACCGATACCGCCGCTCCCCGCGCCACGGGCGCCCAGCCCGAAAACGCCGAAATTCTCGCCGCCACCCGCCACTGGCTGACGCGCGCCGTGATCGGCCTGAACCTCTGCCCGTTCGCGAAAAGCGTGCATGTGAAGGGCCAGATCCGCTACGCGATCAGCGAGGCGACCGATCTGGAAGGCGTGCTGGCCGACCTGGAAACCGAACTGCGCACGCTTGCGGATGCCGCGCCCGAGCAGCTCGACACGACCCTGCTAATCCTCCCGCATGCATTCGCCGACTTCCTCGACTACAACGACGCGCTGCACTTCGCCGACATGCTGCTCGCGCAGCTGCGTCTTGAAGGTACGCTGCAGATCGCGAGCTTCCATCCCGACTATCGGTTCGAAGGCACCGAGCCCGACGACATCGAGAACTACACGAACCGCGCGCCGTATCCAATACTGCACCTGTTGCGCGAGGCCAGCATCGAGCGCGCCGTGGACGCATTTCCCGACGCCGCCGACATCTACGAACGCAATCAGGAAACGCTGCGGCGCCTCGGCCTCGAAGGCTGGCGCGCGTGGATGGCGAAGCGCAACGAAGATTGAACCGCGCCGCCCGCTTGACCGATAAAGGGGCGGTCAATGTACTACCCGGCGCTCGACGCGCCAGCCGGCTCGCCCGCATCGGCGCCATCGACGAAATAGCGCTCGCGCAGCTCCGCAAGCCCGAAGGTGTCGAGAATCTCGTTGAGCCGCTCCGAAGGGCGGCGTCGCGGCAGATTCTTGTACTGCGCGATGATGAGCTCGTTCTTCATCGAGTGCTCCCAGCCCACCAGTTCCGTCACGCTCACCTGATAACCATGCGCCTCCAGTTGCAGGCAACGCAGCACATTGGTGATCTGGCTGCCGAACTCGCGCGTATGCAGCGGATGGCGCCAGATTTCGGTGAGCGCCTGACCCAGTGACTTGCCTTTGTTCCGGCGCAGCACGCCCGCCACTTCGGCCTGGCAGCACGGCACCACGACGATATAGCGCGCGTGCTTCTTGAGCGCGAAGCGCAGGGCGTCGTCGGTGGCGGTATCGCACGCGTGCAATGCCGTGACGATGTCGACCGTCGGCGGCAGCTGCGTGGAAGTAATTGAATCGGCCACCGAAAGATTGAGAAACGACATACCGGGAAAGCCGAGCCGCTGCGCGAGTTCGCGAGAACGCTGCACCAGCTCGTCGCGCGTCTCGATGCCGAAGATGCGCGAGTTGTCGTGCAGCTCCTTGAAAAAGAGGTCGTACAGGATAAAACCCAGGTACGACTTGCCCGCGCCGTGGTCGACGAGCGTAACGTCGCGACCATCCTGCTTGAGGTCCTTGAGCAGCGGCTCGATGAACTGGAACAGGTGATATACCTGCTTCAGCTTGCGGCGGCTGTCCTGGTTCATCTTGCCGTCGCGTGTCAGGATATGAAGCTCCTTCAGGAGTTCGATCGACTGGTTCGGACGGATTTCGTAAGTCTTGCTTGACATCGGGTCGGCACAAAAGAGAGGCGTCAATTGCCACGAAACGTGCGGCAGGCGACGGAACGCGGTGAGTAGATCTGACATTTTACGGAAAAAGCTCAAAGAGGCTGCGGACCAGAGGGGACGGCCCGATAGCCCCACATTTGGAAGGTTGTTGCGTCCGGATCGCTGACCCACATCCGGACGGCAGGGAGGGGTTGATTAAAAGAGACGCGGCAGCGCCGAACCGCCGCCGTCCACAAAGGACCAATTTGGGGCGCGACTCACCGGCCAAGGACCGGGAATGCGCGCATGGGAGGTCGCTCCGGGTTCACAGGAAGCGATGACACAGGTACGGCGCAGACCCCGCTGCGCGATGACGCACGGTGCTGCGCGACCCTGCATGGGGCATGCAATGAACACGATACCGGACGGTAATGCGGAGCAAAAATTTCAGGCGCTGCTTGCCAAGCTCGTAGAAGTGCCCGAGTGGACGGAAAAGCAGCAACTGGAACTGGAAATGGCCCGCGACATCTCAGTCGAGATGCTGCGGCTTGCCGAGGAAATGCGCGATGGCGCGGCGGATCTCGAGAACTGCCTGATCCTGCTGAAGTACGCCAAAGTGCTCGATTTCGTGATGTCCGCTCTGGCCGCACGCAGGGACATCAAGCCGCAAACGCTCAGGGTGATCTTCAAGCTGGCCGGCCTGAGAGTCGACGAGGCCTATCCAGGTTAGCCAACCTGGCGCGGCAGGCCTTGGCCAGCCGCCGCTGAAACAGCATTCGGGCAGGTACTACCGCCTGCCGCAACCAGGCCCGGCACCACGCCGGGCCACCTTTCTTTTGATGTCCGAATCGGCACGCGGCGGGCTTGCCCGGTTTGCCCGCGCCGACCTTTACGACCCCGCACTCACCTTCAGTCGCCACAGCGATGTAATTTCCGCCGCGCGCGCCCGATGTAGCGGATCGGCGGGATCGCTCGCCTTGGGATGGCGCGGCCGGATGTCTTCGCGCCCGGCCACCTCGAGACCGGCCTGCGCGATCATCTCCATCAACGCCTCGCGTGTGCGCAAGCCAAGATGCTCGGCAAAATCGGAGAGGATCAGCCAGCCCTCGCCGCCCGGCTCCAGATGATCCTTCAAACCTGCGAGAAAGCCGCGCAGCATGCGGCTGTCCGGATCGAACACCGCGTATTCGATCGGCGACGCCGGCCGCGCCGGCACCCAGGGCGGATTGCAGACCACGAGCGGCGCGCGACCCGGCGGGAACAGGTCGGCCTCGACGACTTCCACACGATCGCCGTAGCCAAGCTGGGCAAGATTCTCTCGCGCGCAAGCGAGCGCCCGGGCGTCCTGATCGGTGGCGATCACCTGCGTCACGCCGCGCGCAGCCAGCACGGCGGCAATCACGCCCGTACCCGTGCCGATGTCGAATGCCCGCTCAAGCGACGGCAACGGCACTCGCGCGACCAGATCGAGATACTCGCCGCGCACCGGCGAAAAAACGCCGTAGTACGGGTGAATGCGCGCGCCCCCCAGCGCGGGAATCTCCACGCCCTTCTTGCGCCACTCGTATGCGCCGATCAAGCCGAGCACCTCGCGCAGCGACACCACCGACGGCTCGCCGTCAGGCGCACCCCATGCCTGCTCGCACGCGAGCCTGACGTCGGGCGCGCGGCGCAGCGGAATCGAATAGTCGCCTTCGAGCGGAAGCAGCATCATGCCAAGCGTGCGTGCGCGCTGCGCCTGCGCCTGACGGTGCAAATGAAACGCCTCGAGCGGCGTGGCCGCCGGCTTCGGCGCAGCGGAGCCCTTGCGCGGCTTGCCCGCGGTACGTTCGGCGCGGCGCGCCATGGCCTGCAGGAGCTGCCGCGCATTCTGGTAGTCGCCGCGCCATAGCAGCGCGGTGCCTTCGCAGGCAAGACGATAGGCTGCGTCGGCCGTGGTGCTGTCGTCGGCAACCACAACGCGCTTCGGCGCCGGCACACCAGCCTCCGAACGCCAGCGGACGGTGCGCGGGCCGTCGGTGTCGGGCCAGCTCAAGGTGGGAAAGTCGGTCATAGGATTCGAATGCTTGACGGCCCGCCGTGACGGCGCGCCTCGATATGCGGCGCCATCATATAGCAGAGCACAGCCATGCGCAGCGCCGGGACGCCCATCGTCCCCGGCATGACGGCATCATCGCGCAGCGCCGCGCTGGCGTCGACCTGACCGGACGAGCCAGGACGAACGGCAGGAATGATCGACGCAAACGAACAGCCGAGCGCGGCCAGTAAAATGAGGGCGATCCGCGCAGGGGCACACAACCAGAACATGCCAGAGACGAATCAACCGAGTCGTGCAAAACGCGCAGACAGCGCCGATCAGCGAAGCGCGCGCGCAAGGCGCACCGAACGCGCCGGACTCGACGCGGATTTTTACGCGGGGCTGCTGCGGATCGCCGGCTTGCAGGAAACCGTGGCGAGCGGCACGGCCGTCGTTGCGCGCTGCGCGCCGGATGAACGCAGGCCCGGCGCGCTTGTCGAGCTGGCGATCGCCGGCATGGCGGCACGCGAAGCGCCGGCGCCGAACATGACGAACTCGCACGCCCCTGCTTGCTCGCCGGATCGAGAAGCCCTCGTCTTTCGCACGGCGCTGCGGCTTTGCATCGCCTGGATCGGCCGCGTCATGTTCCTCAAGCTGCTGGAGGCGCGGCTGCTGATGCTGCACGAACGCGATCCCGATTACGCCTTCCTGCGCAGCGAACGCATCGCCACGTACGCCGAGCTCGATGCGCTCTGCCGCGAAGTGCTTGGCGGCGGCTCGGCTGAAGCCGGGTCGCCGCGCCGCTATCCGCATCTGCCATGCTTCGACGGCTCCACGTTCGAGCCCGCCGATCTCGCGAAGCATGCGGTCACGCTCGGCTCGCTCGATTCCGCGCTGCCCCCACATGCGCACAATACGGTCGCTGATCTGCTCGACTTCCTCGATGGGTTCGAGTTTGGGTTTGACGCGCGCTCGAACGCAAAAAGCATCGACGCCGCAACGCTCGGGCTCGTCTTCGAAAGACTCAATGGCTATCGCGATGGCGCGTGGTACACGCCGGAGAGCGTCGCCACGTTTCTCGCGCGCGAGGCCATTACAGGTGCGGTGCCAGGGCGTTTCAACCGCGTCAAAGGCTGGCGTTGCACGACTATCGATCAGGTATCCAAATCAATTACCGATCACGAAGAGGCACGCACGATCCTCGCTGCGCTGCGCGTGTGTGATCCGGCCGTTGGAACCGGACATCTGCTTGTCTCCGCGCTCGACGAATTGCTCGCGGTAAAGTTGCGCCTCGGCTTGTTCGACGATCAGGATGATCCTGCGCTCGCCGGCCTGCTCATCGAGGCAGTGGCGGACCGACTCGTCATCGCACGCGCTCACGACGAAACGCCTGCGCAGCGGCAACGCATCGACGCTGCGCTTTATCGCGAGAAGCGCGCGATCGTCGAACACAATCTCTTCGGCGTGGATATCGACGACCAGGCGCTCGGTCTCGCGCGCCTTCGCCTCGCGTTTGAACTACTGGCGCACGCCGGGTACGACGACGAAGGCGTTTTCGCCACGCTGCCGGATCTCAGGGCCCATCTGAAACAAGGCAATGCCGTGCTGAGCCCCATCGCGCTCGACTCGCCGCACGACACCGTCGCTGGCTTCGACGCCGTCATTGCCAACCCGCCGTACATCGACTCCGAACGCATGATCAACGAAGGCCAGAAGCCCCTGCGCGAAGCGCTCGCACAGCGCTGGCCGAGCGCACGCGGCAACTGGGACCTCTACATCGTCTTCATGGAACTGGGGCTCTTGCTGACCGCCCAGCACGGCACCATGGCCTTTCTCACACCCGACAAATGGCTCGCGAAGCCGTTCGGCTCTGCGTTCCGTTCGCACCACCTCGACAAGATCGCGCGCATCGTCGCGCTGGGGCGCGAAGTATTCGAGCGCGCGCAGATCGATTCGATCGTGACGGTGTATCGCAAATCCGGCACGGACCACGTCGAGACGGCGCGCCTCGAAGGTACGACGCTCACGCTGCTCGCGCGCGTGCGCAAACGCGAGCTCGAAGCGCCATGGGCGCTCGATGCGCTGCTTTCGCCGCACTATGCGTTCGTACGGCGGCTCATCCGCGCGCATCCGACACTGGGCTCGCTGCTGCGCTGCGAGAACGCCTGCGCAACGGCGGACGCTTACCGGCTCGCGCCATTGATCGACGAAGCGCAAGACGGCTTCGATGCGCGCCGTCACTACCGCGTGGTCAACACCGGCACGCTGGGCCGCTACGCCTCGCGCTGGGACAGCAAGCCGATGACCTATCTCGGACGCCGCTTCGCGCAGCCCGTGGTCGAGCGTCCGCGTTTCGCAGCGACATTCGCGAACAGCTACGGCGCGAAGGCGAACGCGAAAAAGGTGATCGTGAAAGGCCTCACGCATCTGCACGCAACGCTCGATCTCGCTGGCGACACGATCCCGGGCAAGACGACTCTGATCCTGTGCTCCAACGACGAGAACCTGCTGAAATTCGCGGCTGCGGTGCTCAACTGCCCGCTCGCGGGATTTGTCACGCGCGCACGCTATGGGGCGTCGAGCTATAACGGCGGCGTGGCGTTCACCAGGGCGATGATCGACGCTTTGCCGGTGCCTGCCGATGAGGCCGTGCGCGCGAGAATCGTGCGCTTGGTAGATGCGTTGCTACGGTTAAAACAATCGGGTGAGGAGGCGCAATGCGAAGTGCTCGAGCGCGAGATCGATTTGGCGCTTTATGCGGCGTATGGGTTGGGGAGGGAAGAGATCGGGCGGGTGGAATGCCGCGGTCGGAAGCGATAGCGGCTCGATCTAAGCGCAAAACAAAAAGGGTTACCGCTCATGACGCGATAACCCTTTTCGATGCATATGGTGCCGGCTGCAGGACTCGAACCCGCCACCTGATGATTACAAATCAACTGCTCTACCAGATGAGCTAAGCCGGCGTAGCCCGCGATTCTACCTCATTTCACGATCTTGAGGTGGCCCTTTCCGCCCTTCGCGGCGCCGTCGTCGCCTTTGTCCTTCTCGGCGGCAGACACAGCCGGCTCTGGCGCCTCGGCTTCACGCGCCGCATCGGCAGCAACCGGCGCCGCCTCCTCGTCATGCCCTTCCTGTGCGGACGGCAGCACGTCGTCGGCATCGCCCGGCGGCGCGTCGACCGGAAACGCCATGCCCTGGCCGTTCTCGCGCGCGTAGATCGCGAGCACGTTCGACACGGGCACCTCGATCTTGTGCGACTTGCCGGAAAAACGGGCGTGGAACTCGACCATCTCGTTGCCCATCTGCAACTGGCTCGTGGCCTCGAAGCTGATGTTCAGCACGATCTCGCCGTCGCGCACGAACTGGCGCGGCACGCGCGTGCGGTTGTCGACCCGCACCGCAATGTGCGGCGTGAAGCCGTTGTCGGTGCACCACTCGTACAGCGCGCGCAGCAGATACGGCTTGGTGGAAATCTCTTGCATCAACAATCCTCTGACGAGGCGGCGCACCCGGCAGCCAAACAATCACCCGGCGCCCACCGCCTCCAGTTACAACACCGGCTTAGCGACGCATCACCTTTTCCGAAGGCGTCAGCGCTTCGATATAGGCCGGACGGCTGAAAATACGCTCGGCGTACTTCATGAGCGGCGCGGCGTTCTTCGACAGTTCGATGCCATAGTGATCCAGACGCCACAGCAGCGGCGCGATCGCGACGTCGAGCATCGAGAACTCTTCGCCCAGCATGTACTTGTTCTTCAGGAAGATCGGCGCGAGCTGCGTGAGGCGGTCGCGGATCGCGAGGCGCGCCTTCTCGTGGTTCTTCTCGGCGGCCTTGCCCTTCTCGTTTTCGAGCGTGCTCACGTGCACGAACAGTTCCTTCTCGAAGTTGAGCAGGAACAGGCGCGCGCGTGCACGCTGAACCGGATCGGCAGGCATCAGCTGCGGATGCGGGAAGCGCTCGTCAATGTACTCGTTGATGATGTTCGATTCGTACAGAATAAGGTCGCGTTCGACCAGAATCGGCACCTGACCGTACGGATTCATCACGGCGATGTCTTCCGGTTTGTTGAACAGGTCGACGTCGCGGATTTCGAAGTCCATGCCCTTTTCGAACAACACCAGCCGGCAGCGCTGGGAGAACGGGCAGGTAGTGCCGGAGTACAGAACCATCATGATTTACATTTCCTCAATAAACCCAAAAGGCCGGCAGGCAAAAACACCGTCTGACGGTCGCTGAACCATCAGGCGGTGTCTCGTCGCACCGGCCCCACGTCGGTCAGGACGTGATTATTTGATATCTTTCCAGTACGCAGCGTTCAGTCGCCACGCGAAAAAGCTCAGAACGCCGAGGAACAGGAGCACCCAGACCCCGAGCTGCTTGCGGGTTTTCTGCTCTGGCTCGGCCATCCAGCCAAGGTATGCAACAAGATCGGCCACGGCAGAATCATAATCTACCGGCGAAAGCTTCCCGGGCGTGATCTGTTGGTACCCCACAAAACGGTGGACCTTCTCCCCCGTTTCCTCTTCCACAATGTCTTCGAACTTCGCCCTGCGAACGCCCTGCAATTGCCAGAGCACGTTGGGCATGCTCACGTTTTCGAACGCCAGATTGTTCCAGCCGGTCGGCCGCGTATCGTCGCGGTAGAAGCTGCGCAGATACGTGTACAGCCAGTCGCGTCCCTTCGCGCGCGCCTCCACGGAGAGGTCCGGCGGCGCCACGCCGAACCATGCCTTGGCGTCGTCCGGACGCAACGCGATGGACATCGTGTTGCCGACTTTATCCGTCGTGAAAAGGAGATTATCTTCGATTTGCTTCTGCGGGATGCCGATCGCTTCCAGCCGGCTGTAGCGCATCAAGTTCGCACTATGGCAATTCAGGCAATAGTTTACAAACAATTGCGCGCCATGTTGCAGCGAAGCAAGATTTTCCCCGTTATCGGGTGCGTGGTCGAGCGGAATGTTTTCCTGCGCCGCCACCGATCCCGCCCCGAATCCCAGCGCGCATGCCAGCGCAACGCCGGCAATGCCCGCGCCCGTCGCCCTTGCGAGCGTCGAAAAGAGAGATTTCATCATCGTGTCTTCCTCGCTCGCTGATTAATGGGGCTTGAACCGCACGCGCTCGGGCGGCTGCTTGAAGGTGCCAAGCGTCGTCCAGAACGGCATGCCGAGGAAAAACGCGAAATAGACGAGCGCGCAGATCTGGGCGATCAGCGTCGCCGCCGGCGAGGGCGGTCGGGTTCCGAGAAACCCGAGCGTCAGGAACGCGAGCACGAAGATCGCAAGAAAGACTTTGTGGAACAGCGGCCGGTAGCGGATCGACTTCACCGGCGCGCGGTCGAGCCACGGCAGGAAGAAGAGCGAGACGACCGCCGTGCCCATCACCACGACGCCCCAGAACTTCGACTCGGTGAAGTACATCGCGAGGATCACGAGAATCGCCAGCACCGGCAGCCCGCCCTTCCACCTGCCGCGCGCACGCACTAGCGCGAGCAGGCCTAGCAGCGCAATCACGATCATCAGAACGATCTTGAACGGGTCGGTCGTGGCGCGCAGCATCGCGTAGAACGCAGTGAAGTACCAGACCGGCGCGATCTCGGGCGGCGTCTGCAGTGCGTTGGCGGGCACGAAGTTGTTGGCTTCGAGGAAGTATCCGCCCATCTCCGGCGCGAAGAACACGATGGCCGCGAAGATCATCAGGAAGATGCACACGCCCATGAAGTCGTGCACGGAGTAGTACGGATGGAACGGGATACCGTCCAGCGGAATGCCGTTCGCGTCCTTTTTCTCCTTGATCTCGACGCCATCGGGGTTGTTCGAGCCCACTTCATGCAGCGCCACGATGTGCGCGACCACGAGTCCGATCAGCACGAGCGGAATCGCGATCACGTGGAACGCGAAGAAGCGGTTGAGCGTGACGTCGGAGACCACGTAGTCGCCGCGAATCCAGAGCGACAGGTCCGGGCCGATGAACGGAATCGCCGAGAACAGGTTCACGATCACCTGTGCGCCCCAGAACGACATCTGGCCCCATGGCAGCAGATAGCCGAAGAACGCTTCGGCCATCAGGCACAGGAAGATCGCGCAGCCGAAGATCCAGACGAGTTCGCGCGGCTTGCGGTAAGAACCGTACAGAAGCCCGCGGAACATGTGCAGATACACGACCACGAAGAACATCGATGCGCCCGTGGAGTGCATGTAGCGGATCAGCCAGCCCCACGGCACCTCGCGCATGACGTACTCGACCGACGCGAACGCGAGCGTCGAATCGGGCTTGTAGTTCATGGTGAGGAAAATGCCGGTGACGATCTGGTTCACCAGCACCAGCAGCGCGAGCGAGCCGAAGAAGTACCAGAAGTTGAAGTTTTTTGGCGCGTAGTACTCGGAGAGATGCGCTTTCCAGGTCGACGTCATTGGAAAGCGCTTGTCGATCCAGCCGACGAGTCCCGAAGAAGCGTCCGTTGCCGTAATCTCTTTTTCGTGTCCCGTCGCCATCACGCTTCTCCTTTCTCGTCCTTGCCGATCACGATCTGCGTCGGAGACGTGAACATGTACCGGGGGATATCGAGGTTTTGCGGCGCGGGCTTGTTTTTGAACACGCGGCCGGCGAGATCGTAGGTGGAGCCGTGGCACGGGCACAGGAAGCCGCCGGGCCAGTCGTCTGGCAGGTTGGCCTGCGGGCCTTCCTGGAAGCGTGGCGTGGGCGTGCAGCCCAGATGAGTGCACACGGCAACGGCCACGAGAATGTTCTGATGCTCCGCGCGCGAGCGGTATTCGTTCTTGCAGTAATCCGGCATCGGCATGGAGAACGGATGCTCGGAGTGCGGGTCCGCCAGTTCGGGATCGGCCTTCTTGCAGTCGGCCATCATGCGCTCGGTGCGCTTGAGGATCCACACGGGCTTGCCGCGCCACGCCACGGTCATCATCGTGCCGGCTTCAAGTCCGCTGATGTCGACTTCAACCGGCGCGCCGGCCGCGCGGGCCTTTTCGGATGGTGCAAACGAAGCTACGAAAGGTACGACAGTGGCTACGCCTCCAATGCCACTTGCTACGGACGTCGCAATCAGCCAGGTACGGCGGCTGCCGTCGACGCGGTCGTTCTCATTGTCTCGCATCACATCGCCCCACTTCTGAGTTGGATTTATCCGTCACGCCAGCAAACCCGCGGTGCTGCCGAACGCTAGTTTGCTCGAATGGAGTTGGCATTTACAAGGGGCGTGCGCCAAAAACCGGGCGAAGTCCTTGATAACTCGGGGTTTTCCCCCAGAAAATAGGGCCATTTTCTGGCTAGGCAGGATTGTGGATATCGATGAAGAGATGTTCGATGTCGAATGCCTCGGCGAGATGCGCGCCGACCGCCTGCACGCCAAAGCGCTCAGTGGCATGGTGGCCCGCGGCGAGGAACGCCACACCGCTTTCGGCCGAGGTGTGAGTCGTGGGCTCCGAGATCTCGCCGGTCAGGAAGACGTCGGCGCCCGCGTCGATCGCAGCGTCGAAGAGGCCTTGCGCCGCCCCGGTGCACCAGGCCACGTGGCGCAGTTCCCAGTCGGGGTCGCCGAGCACGAGCGGTGCGCGGCCGAGCGTCTGCTCGACTTGCGCCGAGAAATGCGCGAGTGTGATGGGCATGGGCAGCGTGGTCATCCACCCGAGATCCTGGTCACCGAAGCGTTTTTCGCCGATCCAGCCGAGTTTGGCGCCCAACTGTGCGTTATTGCCCAGTTCAGGGTGGCTGTCGAGTGGCAGATGATAGGCGAAGAGATTGAGGTCGTTCGCCAGTAGCGCCTTGAGGCGGCGGTGCTTGCGTCCCGTGATCTGCGGCGGCTCGTTGCGCCAGAAGTAGCCATGGTGGACCAGCACGGCGTCGGCGCCCCACTCCAGCGCGGCTTCGAGGAAGGCGAGCGAGGCGGTCACGCCGGTCGCGATCTTCTCCACGCGACGCCGCCCCTCCACCTGCAGGCCGTTCGGGCAGTAGTCCTTGAACCGCGCGGATTCCAGAAGATTGTTCAGATACAATTCCAGTTCGATCCGATCCATATAATCCTCTAATCTTCAGATGCTTAGACGCTTTTGGCTGTTCTTCGCCCAAGCGGTGACGGTCCTGCTGGCGTTGATGTTCATCATCGCGACGCTCAAGCCGCAATGGCTCGAGCATCAGGGGCAACTCGGCAAGCAGCTCGCGGAGCCGATCGTCGCATTGCGGGAAGTGGCGCCGGGCATCAGCGGCAGCGCTGCGCAGAATTCCTATGCCGATGCGGCCCAGAAGGCGATGCCTGCGGTCGTCAACGTGTTCTCGAGCAAGGACGGGTCGCTGCCCCCCGATCCGCGCCAGAACGACCCACTATTTCGCTACTTCTTCGGCAAACCCAATACCAACCGAAAACAGCAGGAACAGCCCGCCGCGAACCTCGGCTCGGGTGTGATTGTCAGTCCGGACGGTTACATTCTAACGAACCAGCACGTGATCGACGGCGCGGATCAGATCGAAATCGCGCTTTCCGATGGCCGCACCACCAATGCGAAGGTGATCGGCATCGATCCGGAAACCGATATTGCCGTGCTCAAGATCAAT
The DNA here is from genome assembly GCF_048957375.1 of Paraburkholderia sp. A1RI-2L. Lineage (NCBI taxonomy): Bacteria > Pseudomonadati > Pseudomonadota > Betaproteobacteria > Burkholderiales > Burkholderiaceae > Paraburkholderia > Paraburkholderia sp. A1RI-2L. Next base: position 3,163,696 of record NZ_JARBTA010000001.1, on the reverse strand, counting down.
CTGCCGAATCTGCCCACCATCACGCTCGGGCGCATGGAACGGGCGCGCGTGGGCGACGTCGTGCTCGCCATCGGCAACCCGTTCGGCGTGGGTCAGACGGTCACGATGGGCATCATCAGCGCGCTCGGGCGCAACCATCTCGGCATCAACACGTTCGAGAACTTCATCCAGACCGACGCACCCATCAACCCGGGCAACTCGGGCGGCGCGCTCGTCGACGTGAACGGCAACCTGCTCGGCATCAACACGGCCATTTATTCGCGCTCGGGCGGCTCGCTCGGCATCGGCTTCGCCATTCCCGTCTCCACCGCGCGCAGCGTGCTGGAGAGCATCATCACGACGGGCACGGTCACACGCGGCTGGATCGGCGTGGAGCCGCAGGACGTGACGCCCGAGATCGCCGAGTCGTTCGGGCTGAACCAGAAGCAAGGCGCGATCGTCGCGGGCGTGCTCCAGGGCGGCCCCGCCGACAGGGCCGGCATCAAGCCCGGCGATGTCCTGACTGCGGTGAACGGCGAGGACATCACCGACACCACGCGCCTGTTGAACGTCATCGCTCAGATCAAGCCGGGCACCGCCGCCAAGGTTCACCTCGTGCGCAAGAACAAGGACATGGACCTGAACGTGACGATCGGCAAGCGCCCGCCGCCGCCCAAGCAGCAGAATCAGGACGACGAAGGCGACGACGGCGGTTGACGGCTCGCACGCAGCCGGCAAACGCAAGAAAGAAAGGCCGCGAACGGTACCGTTCGCGGCCTTTCTTTCTTGCTCCATGACTGGCTCAGGACTCGCTCGCCGCCTCGCTCTCGTCGGTGGCGCTCTTCTCGCCCGTCCCGACGAACAGCCGCGCCGCAATAATCCCCGCTTCATATAGCACGATCAGCGGCACTGCGAGAATGAGCTGCGAAAACACGTCCGGCGGCGTAACGACCGCGGCAACGATGAACGCCCCAACGATCACGTAAGGACGAATCTCCTTGAGCTTCTTCACCGTCAGCACGCCCATGCGCACGAGCAGCACGACGATGATCGGCACCTCGAAGGTCACGCCAAAAGCGATGAACATCGTGAGTACGAAGCTCAGGTAATTGTCGATATCCGTCGTCATCTCCGCGCCGAGCGGCGCGTTGTAATGCGCCATCACCCGGAAGATGGTGGGAAACACGACAAAATACGCGAATGCCATGCCGCACAGGAACAGCGTGTAGCTGCTCCCGACCAGTGGCGCGACCAGCTTCTTTTCGTGCTGGTAGAGGCCTGGCGCGACGAACGCCCAGATCTGGTAAAGCACGAACGGCAGCGCGATCACGAAGGCGACCAGCATCGTCACCTTCATCGGCACGAAGAACGAGCCGGTCACGTCGGTGACGATCATCTTGCCGTCACGCGGCAAGTTCTGCATCAGCGGGCGGGCGAGCAGCCTGAAGATGTCCGGCGCCCAGTACACGAGCCCGACGAACACGACGATCACGGAAATGCCCGCGCGAATGATGCGGTCGCGCAGTTCGACGAGGTGCGAGATGAAGGTCTCTTCAGTGCCCTCGTCTTGTGTTTGTTGGGGGTCGCTCACGCCGGCCCTCGGGGGTTGGAGATAGACAAATTCAAACTCGACTACGGTAGCGGGGCATCAGAGAAAACGCGTGGGCCGGCGCAAGCTGGCCGGTGTGTGCTGCGCGACGCGCGCCGCGCCCGATTGCACGCGCGTGCGCCGCAGCGTCGCGCGCTTGTACCAGACCGGCGTAGCCGTTTGTTTCACGCGCCAGTTCTTGCGTTTGACGCCTGCCGCATTCGCGCCGCCCAAGCGCCACGAGGTGCCGCCCGAAGCCCCCGTACCGCCGGTCACGCCGGCCCCAACCGGACCGGCGCTGCCCGCTGTGCTGGAGGCGCCACCCGTGCCCGCGTTCCAGGCGTCGTTCAGCTCGGTTTCGTGCTTGCGCAGGTTCTCGTGAACGGTGTTCTCGACGTTTTGCGCAGCCTGCTCGAACTCGCCCTTCATGCGGCGCAACTCGTCCAGTTCGATCTCGCGCGTGACTTCCGCCTTGACGTCGTTGACATAGCGCTGCGCGCGCCCGAACAGCGCGCCTGCCGTGCGCGCAACGCGCGGCAGACGCTCCGGCCCGAGAACGACCAGCGCGACGACGCCGATCAGCGCCATCTTGGTTAGACCCAGATCGAGCATGAATGAAGCTTTCCGTCAGCCTTGGGGCGGGAAATAACGGCTGCCGCGCTTAGCGGAAGTCGTTCGAACGCGGGGTCTTGTCCTTGACGTCGACATCGACCGTGCCGCCGCTCTTTGGCAGTTCGCGCTTTTGCGCATCAGCGCCGGACTCTTCGCCCTCGCGCATGCCTTCCTTGAAACCCTTCACCGCACCGCCCAGATCGCTACCGATATTGCGCAGCTTCTTCGTGCCGAAGACGAGCGCCACGATCAACAACACGATCAGCCAATGCCAGATACTCAACGAACCCATGATCAAAACTCTCCTTAACCCCGTTGCCGCGCCTCATGCGCAGCGAATAAACATTGGCGCGTGAACGCGCTTCATGACACCCGCGACTATCGACCGGTCCGGCGCAGCGCCGTGGATTCCGGTCTCAGGCGGGTTGTCCGGCAATGCCGCCCGGTATGCTACCTGTAAGCTATTTCGGCTGCGTGGCAATGCGTCCCTTTTTCAACCACTCCTGGGGATTCTGCAGTACCGGCACGCAGGCGCGCTATCCCATGCGCTGCCACGGACGCGGTCCGGCCAGCAGATGCGCATGCAGGTGATAGACTTCCTGCCCGCCTCCGGGCCCCGTGTTGACCACGGTGCGATAGCCCGTCTCGCCCCCTGTATAGGACACGCCCAGCTCTCTCGCCAGTTGTGCCACCAGCATAAACATTCTACCAAGCAGCGCAGCGTCGTTTTCACCGCAGTCAGCAAGGGTGGGTATATGTTTTCGCGGGATGACCAGCACGTGAGTTTGTGCCGCCGGCCGGATGTCACGGAACGCGACGAACTCATCGTCTTCATAGACGCGCGTGCTCGGGATCAGGCCGTCGGCGATCTTGCAAAAGAGACAGGTGCTGCGGTCGTGACTCATAGTGTTCCTGGGCAGCCGTACGGAGAGAAAGCGTGCCGGGTTTCGCTCTGAGACCCGGCGCTACCGCGTCAAAACCACGCGCGCGGATCGGACAACGGCTTGTTGTCGTGCAGATACAGCCAGCCTTTGATGATACGGTACAACGTCCAGATCGCGACAGCCCACAAAATTGGAATGCCGATCAACACGAAAAAGAGCGCAATACCGATCAGATGTCCTGCAAGCCCGAGCCAGAACGTGCGGATCTGCCACGTGAAGTGCTGCTCGTAGGGTGTGCCCGCCGCTTCGTCGCGCTTGATGTAATTGATGATGATCGCCACCAGCACGGTGACGCCGCCGGTGAGCCAGTAGAACGCATAAAGCCCGTAGAGGACGTGCGTGAGCGTGCGCAGGCTGCGCAGACGATCCGCGTCGAGCGGATCGCGCTCCGGGGTTCGGTAAGCAGGAGGCGGATAGCCGCCGGGGGTGGACATATGTGGCATCTCCCTGTCGAGCGCGACTCGCGTGCATCTCATGGGCGAGGGCCACTGATGGCCCGGCCCAAAAATTCGACTCGAATCCGGGGCCTGAATTCAATCTCGCAGCATCAGTCGCCGTTTTCTTCGCGCTCGCGGCTCTTGCGCAGGGCCTTTTCTTCGAGACCCGAAAGCCCTTCGCGGCGCTCCAGTTCCGCCAGCACGTCGGCGGGGCTCAGCTCGAAATGCGAAAGCGCGACGAGGCAATGGAACCACAGATCAGCCATTTCCCCGACCAGCGCCTTCGGCGCGCCGCCCTGGCGCACGTCCTTGGCGGCCAGCACGACTTCGGTAGCCTCTTCGCCGACCTTCTTGAGCACGGCGTCATCGCCCTTGTGGAACAGGCGCGCGACGTAGGAAGCGTCGGGGTCGCCGCCCTTGCGGCTGTCGATCACCGCGGCAAGGCGCAGCAGGGTGTCGTTGGTGTTCAATTGCGTCATTTGTAGATGTGTTCGGGGTCTTTCAGCACGGGATCGACAGCGACCCAGCGGCCTTCGTCGGCGGTGCCTTCGAATTGCTGGAAAAAGCACGAGTGACGGCCGGTGTGGCACGCGATGCCCGACACTTGCTCGACCTTGAGCAGCACGACGTCTTCGTCGCAGTCGAGGCGGATGTCGTGAACGTGCTGCACGTGGCCCGACTCCTCGCCCTTGAACCACAGGCGCTGGCGCGAGCGCGAAAAATACACCGCGCGGCGCAGTTCGACCGTCCTGGCGAGCGCTTCTCGGTTCATCCACGCGAACATCAGCACGTCGCCCGTCGCGGCCTCCTGGGCGATCACGGGCACGAGGCCGTTGGCGTCCCAATTAACCTTGTCGAGCCAGCCAGCCTTCGCAAAATCGTTCGTTTCAGCGTTGCTCATGGCGTCACATCCTCACCGAAATGCCCTGCTCGGCCATGAAGCGCTTGGCCTCGCCCACGGTGTGCTCTCCATAGTGGAAGATGCTCGCCGCCAGCACGGCGTCGGCATGGCCCTTGACGATGCCGTCCGCGAGATCCTGCAGGCCGCCCACGCCGCCCGAGGCGATCACGGGAATCGGCACGGCGTCGGACACCGCGCTCGTGAGGGCGAGATCGAAGCCGCTCTTGGTGCCGTCGCGGTCCATGCTCGTGAGCAGGATTTCGCCCGCGCCCAGCTCAGCCATCTTGCGCGCCCATTCGACGGCGTCGATGCCCGTGGCCTTGCGGCCGCCGTGCGTGAACACTTCCCAGCGCGCGGGTTCGCCCGGCGCTGAAGTACGCTTCGCGTCGATGGCGACGACGATGCACTGCGAGCCGTATTTGTCGGCCGCATCGCGCACGAGCTGCGGATTGGCGACGGCCGACGAGTTCATGCTGACCTTGTCGGCGCCGGCGTTAAGCAGCCGCCGCACGTCGGTGACGGCGCGCACGCCGCCGCCCACGGTCAGCGGAATGAAGACCTGCGAGGCCACCGCTTCGATGATCGGCAGAATCAGGTCGCGCTGGTCCGAAGTGGCCGTGATGTCGAGAAAAGTGAGTTCGTCGGCACCCTGGTCGTCGTAGCGGCGCGCGATTTCGACGGGGTCGCCCGCGTCGCGCAGCTCGACGAAGTTGACGCCCTTGACGACCCGCCCGGCGGTCACGTCGAGACAGGGAATGATGCGTTTGGGTAGAGCCATGATCTTGCCGATGTTGCCAGGCGCGCCGAAACCGCAGCAGCTACGCCTATAGTCGTGCGATAGCGGTTATCGCGAAATTAGCCGGAGGCCGTATCTTCGGGAACGGACTTGCCGCCCCTTGCCGGTCGCACCGAGAACCCAAAGTGGATCCGACCTCCACCCGGGAGGCCGCCCACGCGACGCATCAAGCGTCGTCCTTAAGCGTCGTCAGACTCACGCAGGCTGTCTGCGTGCGTTTGCGCCTGGGCGAAATCGAGATCGCCCGAGTAGATCGCGCGGCCGCAGATCACGCCTTCGATGCCTTCGTCCTCGACTTCGCACAGCGCGTCGATGTCGGCGAGATTCGACAGGCCGCCGCTCGCGATCACCGGAATCTTCACCGCGCGCGCGAGCCGCACCGTCGCTTCGATGTTGATGCCCTGGAGCATGCCGTCGCGGCCGATGTCGGTGTAGATGATCGACTCGGCGCCGTAGTCTTCGAACTTGCGCGCGAGATCGACCACTTCGTGGCCCGTGAGCTTGCTCCAGCCGTCGGTGGCAACTTTGCCGTCCCTCGCGTCGAGCCCGACGATGATATGACCCCCGAACGCCGTGCACGCTTCCTGCAGGAAGCCCGGGTTCTTCACCGCGGCCGTGCCGATGATCACGTATGAGAGGCCGTCGTCGAGATAGCGCTCGATGGTGTCGAGGTCGCGGATGCCGCCGCCAAGCTGCACGGGGATCTCGTCGCCGACTTCGCGGATGATCTCGCGAATCGCGTCCTCGTTCTTCGGCTTGCCGGCGAACGCGCCGTTCAGGTCGACGAGGTGCAAACGCCGCGCGCCGCGCTCGACCCAATGTCGGGCCATGGCCGCCGGTTCCTCGGAAAAAATCGTCGCCTGGTCCATATCGCCTTGTTTAAGGCGAACGCAGTGACCGTCTTTGAGATCGATGGCCGGAATCAGCAGCATAGCAATCGGGTGATATCTGGGAATGTGGTTGGAATCAGCCGGCAACGGCCGGGAAGAACCCCGATCCGACGCCGTTTCGCTAGTTTAGTACAACTCTTTCGGCAGCCTTGCTGATGCAAATCGGCTTTGGGCGATGCTTGCACGCAGGCCCTCTGGCCGGGCGCTTCGAACCAACAGCGCCGTCCGTGAATCAGGGGTTCCAGTGAACGAAGTTGCGATAGACGCGCAAGCCCGCCGCAGCGCTCTTTTCCGGGTGGAATTGGGTGGCGAAGATGTTATCCCGCGCCACCGCCGAGGTAAAGTCCGCGCCGTAAGGCGTTTCGCCTACGGTGTGAGCCGGATCGGCCGGAACCACATAATAGCTGTGCACGAAATAAAAGAAGCTCTCGTCGGGCACGCCGTCCCACAGCGCGTGAGCGCGCGACTGGCGCACGCGGTTCCAGCCCATCTGCGGCACCTTGAAGCGCGAGCCGTCGTCCTGGAGCCGCCCTTCGAGCTCGAAGCGCACGACCTTGCCCGGCAGCAGGCCGAGACCCTTCGTGTCCCCTTCGGCGCTCCAGTCGAACAGCATCTGCTCGCCCACGCACACGCCCATCAGCGGCTTGGTGCGCGAAGCTTCGAGCACGGCGTCCTGCAAGCCCGATTCCGCGAGGCTGCGCATGCAGTCAGGCATCGCGCCCTGGCCCGGCAGCACGACGCGGTCAGCCGCGCGAATCGCCTCCGGGCGCTCGACGATCTGCACGTCGGCTTCCGGCGCAGCCTGTTTCAATGCCTGGGCCACCGAACGCAGGTTGCCCATCCCATAATCCACAATCGCAATTGAAGTTTTCATCTCGGATACCGCTTACAAGCTGCCCTTGGTAGACGGAATCTTGCCCGCCTGGCGCTCATCGAGCTCGGATGCCTGGCGCAGCGCGCGGCCGAAGGCCTTGAACACGGTTTCCATCTGGTGATGCGCGTTCAGGCCGCGCAGATTGTCGATGTGGAGCGTCACGCCCGCGTGGTTGACGAAGCCGCGGAAGAATTCGATCGACAGGTCGACGTCGAACGTGCCGATGCGCGCGCGCGTGAACGGCACGTGGAACTCGAGGCCCGGACGGCCCGAAAAGTCGATCACCACGCGCGAGAGCGCCTCGTCGAGCGGCACATAGGCGTGGCCGTAGCGGCGGATGCCCTTCTTGTCGCCGATGGCCTGCGCGACCGCCTGACCGAGCGTGATGCCGACGTCTTCCACCGTATGGTGGTCGTCGATATGGGTATCGCCATGCGCCTCGATTTCCAGATCGATCAGACCGTGTCGCGCGATCTGGTCGAGCATGTGGTCGAGAAACGGCACACCGGTCGCGAGCTTCTGCTCGCCGGTGCCGTCCAGATTGAGTTTCACGCTGATTTGCGTTTCGCTGGTGTTGCGAACGACTTGCGCGACGCGCATGGCAATTTCCTTCAAACAGCCCGTAACGGAGGGTTCATGGAACGAAAGCCCGGAGCGCTCGTGACACTGTGCGCTTCAGGCCGGTGAGATCGGATTACTTGAGCACGAGCTTAAGGGCGGCGAGCAAGCGCGCGTTTTCGTCGGGGGTCCCGACGGTCAGGCGTACGCAATTCGCCAGCAATGGATGCATTTTACTCACGTTTTTGACCAAAACCCGCGCCGTCAGCAGGGTATCGAACACGGCGGAGGCATCGGGCACGCGCACCAGCAGGAAATTGCCGGCGCTTTCGAACACTTCGGCGCCCGGCAACCTTGCAACGTCGGCAGCCAATTGCGCCCGGTCTGCGCGCAACTGGGCCGCCTGCGTGTCGAGCACGTCGAGATGTTCGAGCAGGAAATCGGCGGCGGCCTGGGTGAGCACATTTACGTTATACGGCGGGCGCACCTTGTCGAATTCGTTGAGCCATGCAGTACGGCCCGCGAGGTAGCCCAGACGGATGCCCGCCAGCCCGAGCTTGGACATCGTGCGCATCACGACCACGTTGTCGAACGCGCCCGCGCGCGGCATCCAGCTCGCCTGCGCGAACGGCTGATAAGCCTCGTCGATCACGACGAGCCCGCCCGCTGCATTGGCAGCCTCGATAATGCGCTCGATGTCGGCGTCCGCGAACAGCGTGCCGGTCGGGTTGTTCGGGTACGCCAGCCAGATCATGGCCGGCTGGTGTTCGGCGATGGCGGCCAGCATGGCATCGCAATCGAGCGTGAAGTCGGCCTTGAGCGGCACGCCGACAAAATCCACCTGCGCAAATTTCGCCGACATCGCGTACATCACGAAGCCCGGCACCGGCGCGAGCACCTTCGCGCCCGGCTTCGCGCACGCCACCGTGACCATGCTGATGATCTCGTCCGAGCCGTTGCCGAGCAGCACCTCGCAGCCGGGCGGCACATGCATCGCGGCCTTGAGCTTCGCCATGAGCGCCTCGGGGCGCGGAGCCGGATAGCGGTTGAGCGCGATGCCCGCGAGATGCTCGCCCAGTTGCGCCGCCAGAGCGACCGGCAACGTGTACGGGTTCTCCATGGCGTCGAGCTTCACGAAGCCGGTGGCGTCGGGAACCGGGTAGCTCGTCATGGCGAGCACGTCGGAGCGGATGATGTCTTGTGGTGTTGTCATTGTCGATTGGCGCGCGCGAGGCGCGCAGCCGGCACGAACGGCCAGCTATGGCGCGCGCGGGTTACTTCGGTGTTCCAAACATCGGGCTCAGGCGAGCGTATTTCAAGCCGATGCTTGCGCACGTCTCCTCGGGGGTGCGGCACGCATGAAACTCATGCATGCCGCGCTGTTTTGATTCTGGTACCGCTTCAGACCTGCTTCATGCGGTACTCGGCGCTGCGCGCGTGGGCCTGGAGGCCTTCGCCGTAGGCGAGTTCCGCGGCGATCTCGCCGAGCGTCTGCGCGCCCTCCGCGCTCACCTCGATCACGCTCGATCGCTTGATGAAATCATAGACGCCGAGCGGCGACGAGAAACGTGCGGTACGAGACGTAGGCAGCACGTGATTCGGCCCCGCGCAGTAGTCGCCGAGGCTTTCGCTCGTGTAGCGGCCGAGGAAGATCGCGCCCGCGTGGCGGATTTCGGCGCCCCACTTCTGCGCATCGAGCGCAGAGATTTCGAGGTGCTCGGGCGCGATGTCGTTGGCGATTGCGCAGGCTTCGGCCATGTCGCGCACCTTCACGAGCGCGCCGCGGTTCGTGAGAGACGTCGCGATGACTTCGGCGCGCGGCATGGCAGGCAAAAGCTCGTTGATGGCGTCTTCCACGCGCTTGATGAACGCTTCGTCCGGGCACAGCAGGATGGATTGCGCGAGTTCGTCGTGCTCGGCCTGCGAGAACAGGTCCATCGCGACCCAGCGCGGATCGGTGGTGCCGTCGCACAGCACGAGAATCTCGGAGGGCCCGGCGATCATGTCGATGCCGACCGTGCCGAACACGCGGCGCTTGGCCGAGGCCACATAGGCATTGCCCGGGCCGCAGATCTTGTCGACGGGCGGAATGGTGCGGGTGCCGTAAGCGAGCGCGCCCACAGCCTGCGCGCCGCCGATGGTGAACACGCGGTCGACGCCGCCGAGCAGCGCCGCCGCCAGCACGAGCGGATTCTTCACGCCATCGGGCGTGGGCACGACCATGATGATCTCGCGCACGCCCGCGACCCGCGCGGGAATCGCGTTCATCAGCACGGAAGACGGATACGCGGCCTTGCCGCCCGGCACGTAGAGACCCACGCGGTCGAGCGGCGTGACCTTCTGGCCGAGCACGGTGCCGTCGGCTTCGGTGTATTGCCAGCTATGCGAGCCGCACTCGATGCGCTGCTTCTCGTGGTAGCCGCGCACGCGCGCGGCCGCCGCCTCGAGCGCCGCACGCTGCTTGGGCTCGAGACTTTCCAGCGCCGCCTCGAGCTCGCTGATCGGCAACTCCAGCGCATCGACGCTGGCAGCGCTAAGGCGATCGAAGCGGTTCGTGTAATCGAGCACGGCGGCGTCGCCGCGCGCCTTCACATCGGCGAGAATTTGCGCGACTGAGCGCTCGATGGCCTCGTCTTCGCTCGCCTCGAAGGCGAGCACGCCATGCAGCGCCGCCTTGAAACCTTCGGCGCTCGAATCGAGTTTGCGCATCGTGATAGCCATGCTGATATCCATCCGGAACGGTTATATGCGTATGCGGGTAATGCGCGGGTTATGCGCGTTTATGCACGCGTGGCGCGTTCGAACGCGTCGAGAATCGGCCGCAGCGCGGCGCGCTTCAACTTGAGCGCCGCCTGATTCACGACGAGGCGCGAAGAGATCTGCATGATCTCTTCGACCTCGACCAGGTTGTTCGCACGCAGCGTGCCGCCCGTGCTGACGAGGTCGACGATCGCGTCGGCGAGGCCGACGAGCGGCGCGAGCTCCATCGAGCCGTAAAGCTTGATGAGGTCGACGTGCACGCCCTTGGCCGCGAAGTGCTGGCGCGCCGATTCCGTGTACTTGGTGGCCACGCGCAGGCGCGCGCCCTGGCGCACGGCGTTCGCGTAGTCGAAGCCCGACTTCACGGCCACGGAGAGGCGGCAGCGCGCGATGTCGAGATCGATCGGCTGATAGAGCCCGTCGCCGCCGTGTTCGAGCAGCACGTCCTTGCCCGCCACGCCGAAGTCGGCCGCGCCGTACTCCACGTAGGTGGGCACGTCGGTCGCGCGCACGATGATCACGCGCAGGTTCGGGTCGGTCGTCGGCAGGATCAGCTTGCGCGAGGTTTCCGGGTCTTCGGTCACCTCCACGCCCGCGGCCGCGAGCAACGGCATCGTCTCTTCGAAGATGCGGCCCTTCGAGAGCGCCAGCGTGAGCGGCGCGCCGGCGGCGGCGGCCGGCGTGGGCTTGGACTCGACCGTGCTCATGCCGCGTTCCCCTTGATGCGCTTCACGTTCGCGCCGATTCTGGTGAGCTTCTCTTCCATGCGGTCGTAGCCGCGGTCGAGGTGATAGATGCGGTCGATGAGCGTCTCGCCGTCGGCGCACAGGCCCGCGATCACGAGGCTCGCCGAGGCGCGCAGATCGGTCGCCATGACCTTCGCGCCCGACAGCTTCTCGACGCCGGAGACCAGCGCCGTCTTGCCGTCGATCGTGATGCTCGCGCCGAGGCGGTTCAATTCCTGCACGTGCATGAAGCGATTCTCGAAGATCGTTTCCACGACCTGCGAGGTGCCGTCCGCGATCGCGTTGAGCGCCATGAACTGCGCCTGCATGTCGGTCGGGAAGGCCGGGTATTCGGCGGTGCGCAGATTCACGGCGCGCGCGCGCTCGTGCATGCGCACGCGCATCCAGTCGTCGCCCTCTTCGATCGTCACGCCCGCTTCGCGCAGTTTGTCGGTAACGGCGTCGAGGATGCCCGGACGCACGCGGCGCAGCATGACATCGCCGCCCGCGGCGGCCACCGCGCACAGGAACGTGCCGGCCTCGATGCGGTCGGGAATGACCGTGTGCTGCGCGCCGTGGAGCTGGTCCACGCCCTGGATCACGAGGCGGTCGGTGCCGATGCCTTCGATCTGCGCACCCATCGCCACGAGCAGGTGTGCGAGGTCGCCCACTTCGGGCTCGCGCGCGGCGTTCTCGATCACCGTCTCGCCCTCGGCGAGCACGGCGGCCATCAGCAGGTTTTCCGTGCCGGTGACCGTGATCATGTCGGTGACGATGCGCGCGCCCTTCAGGCGCTTCGCGCGCGCCTCGATGAAGCCGTGCTCGATATTGATCTCGGCGCCCATCGCCTGGAGGCCCTTGATGTGCTGATCCACGGGGCGCGCGCCAATCGCGCAGCCGCCGGGCAGCGACACCTTCGCCTCGCCGAAGCGCGCGACGAGCGGCCCGAGCACGAGAATCGACGCGCGCATGGTTTTCACGAGCTCATACGGTGCGACGAGGTTGTCGACCTTCGAGGCGTCGAGCCGCACGCGGTTGCCATCCTGCCCGGTGCGCACGCCCATCTGGTTCAGCAGCTTGAGCGTGGTGCGCACGTCCTGGAGGTCGGGCACGTTGTCGAGATGGACGGGTTCCGCGCTCAGCAGGCCCGCGCAGAGAATGGGGAGCGCCGCGTTCTTCGCACCCGAAACGGTCACTTCCCCTGCGAGCTGCTGCCCGCCGACGATGACGAGTTTGTCCATGCCTGAGGTTTCCTGATCGGTGCGGCCGGCTTGCGGCGTCGCGTCATGTGGTGCGGCGCCGCTCGCGGCGGCGCCATTGTCCTGGGTAATTCGCACTGAGATTCCAGATTATGCGTTCTGCCATTCGGCGGGCGTGAGCGTCTTCATGCTGAGCGCGTGGATTTCCTCGCGCATGCGCTCGCCGAGCGCCGCATAGACGAGCTGATGGCGCTGGATCAGGCGCTTGCCTTCGAACGCGGGCGATACGATCGTCGCAAAGAAGTGCTGACCGTCGCCCTCGACTTCGAGATGCTCGCACGCGAGCCCTGCCGAGATGTACTGTTTGACCTGTTCCGGAGTCGGCAACATGGTGGGTGGCTCCTGCCTCAATTGCATTTAGTGGCGCAGCTTGTAGCCGCTTGCGAGCAGACGCATCGCCAGCGTGGCCAGCACCACGAAAAAGACGAAAACGATCGCGAGACTTGCGAGCGGGTTAATGTCGGACAAGCCGAAAAAACCGTATCGGAAGCCGTCGATCATGTAGAAGAACGGGTTCAGCCGCGACACCTCGCGCCAGACCGGCGGCAGCGTATGCGTCGAATAGAACACGCCCGAAAGGAACGTGAGCGGCATGATAAGAAAGTTCTGAAACGCCGCGAGCTGGTCGAACTTCTCGGCCCAGATCCCGGCGATCAGGCCGAGCGTGCCGAGGATCGCCGAGCCGAGCACCGCGAAAGCGATGATGTAGAGCGGCGCGGAAAAGCTCATCGGAATGAACCAGATCGTCACGACGAACACGCCCGCGCCAACGGCGAGGCCGCGCACGATCGAAGCGAGCACGTAGGCTCCAAACATCTCCCAGGCGGCCAGCGGCGGCAATAGTACGAATACGAGATTGCCCGTGATCTTCGATTGAATGAGCGACGAAGACGAATTCGCGAAAGCGTTTTGCAGCACGCTCATCATCACGAGGCCGGGAATCAGGAAGCTCGTGTATTCGACGCCCGGATACACCTCCACGTGGCCGCGCAGCGCGTGGCCGAAGATCGTCAGATACAGCAGCGCGGTGATGACCGGCGCGAGCACGGTCTGGAAAGAGACCTTCCAGAAACGCAGCACTTCCTTGTAGAACAGGGTACGAAAGCCGCTCATGCCAGCCCCTCGATGACCTCAGGGCCGTTCATCACCTGCACGAAGACATCCTCCAGATCGGCTTTGCGCACTTCCACTTCTTCCAGTTTGCAGCCGTTCGCGCGGCACAGCGACAAGATGCGCTCGACTTCATCGTAGCTGGCGAGGCGCAACAGGTGCTGGCGCTCGCGGCCATTCGGCAGATTCGACGTATCCACTTCGAGCGCGCGCAGTTCGGTGGGCAGCACGCCTTCAGAAAAGCGCACGAACAACTGCGTGCCCGCGAAGCGCTGCAGCAGCGTACTGGTGCGCTCGAGCGCCACCACCTCGCCACGCCGCAGCATGGCGATGCGGTCGCACAGCTCTTCCGCCTCTTCCAGATAGTGCGTGGTGAGCACGATGGTGTGACCTTCGCGGTTCAGGCGCGCAATGAACTTCCAGAGCGTCTGGCGCAGCTCGACGTCCACGCCGGCGGTGGGTTCGTCGAGCACGATCACGGGCGGCCGGTGCACCAGTGCCTGTGCGACCAGCACGCGGCGCTTCATGCCGCCCGACAGCGCACGCATGTTCACATCGGCTTTTTCGGTGAGGTCGAGATTGGCCATGATCTCGTCGATCCACGCATCATTGTTGCGCAGGCCAAAATAACCGGACTGGATGCGCAGCGTCTCGCGCACCGTGAAAAACGGATCGAACACCAGTTCCTGCGGCACCACGCCGAGATTGCGGCGCGCGTTGCGGTAATCGCTCACCACGTCGTGACCGCGCACGGTGATCGAGCCCTCGTCGGCGCGCGCGAGGCCTGCGAGACAGCTGATGAGCGTCGTCTTGCCCGCGCCGTTCGGGCCGAGCAGCCCGAAGAACTCGCCCTCTTCTACGGTGAAGCTGACGCCCTTGAGCGCCTGGAGCTCTTTGTAGCGCTTTTTGACGTTGCGGATTTCTATGGCTGGCATGACTCAGGCGCCGCCCGCCGTGAACGGCGCGGCTGATAGTGCATCTACGCTGCGGGGAAGACCAGAATTGGGGACGGTTTATGCCGCCTTCGAAGCTCCCGAAAACCGGGGCAACGCCCAAAAAACATTTGATTATAGGCCAAGTCGGAGAGCCCAGTCTGGGCCCGGTCTGGACTTGAAGATGGAAGCGGCAGCCTGCGGCACCTGGGTTCGCGCGCCAAAGCGGCGCTCGACCGGCGTGGCCGCGTGGCCGCCGCGCGTCAATGTCGCTCGTGGAGGAGCGAGTCGACGCCGTAAGCGCGCGCGAGGGACGCGAGCGCGGTGGGGAGATTCAGAACGCTGAGGGTGAGGCCACGCTCGCGCGCGGCGCGCTGCCATGCGATCAGCACGGCGAGCGCCGATGAATCGAACTGCGTGAGCGACGCGCAATCGACGGCGCTGGCGCCTGCCGCGATCTGCGCGAGGCCCGCCGAGAGCGTGGCATTCGCACTCTCGAGATTCAGCGTGGCGCCGGTGGCGAAGCGCTCGCTCACGAAGCGGCCTTGCCGGCGGCGAGTTGCTGGTTACGCTGCGTGAGGAAGCTGATGAGGCCCTGCACGCCGCCCTGCTGGATCTTCTCCTGGAACTGCTGCTGGTAGGCCTGGATCAGCCATGCGCCGAGCACGTTGATGTCATACACGCGCCAGCCTTGCGGCGTCTTGTACAGACGGTAGTCGAGCTCGATCGGCTGGCCGTTGTTCATGACCGTCGAACGGACCACGACATCGGTATCGTCCGGGTTCGCACGGAACGGCTTGTACTCGATCTGCTGATCGCGCACCTGGGCAAGCGCGCCCGAGTACGTGCGGATCAGGAGCGTCTTGAACTGCTCGGTGACCTGTTGCTGCTGCTCGGGCGTGGCCGTGCGCCAGTTGCGGCCCATGGCGAGCTGCGTCGTGCGGCGGAAGTCTGTGTACGGCAGGATCTTCTCGTTCACGAGCTCCGTGATCTTGTTAATGTCGCCGGACTGGATCGACTTGTCGCCCTTGATCTGGTCCATCACCTGCTGCGTGACCGACTTCATCATGGCGTCAGGGTTGTTGGTGTCGACCGTTTGCGCGGACGCTGCGCCGGCAAACGCAAAAAACATGGCGAAAATCGGGAACAGAAAGAATTTCTTCATAGCGAGTCCTGCAAGTTGGGGAACAACGCCCCGTTGGAGGTCAACGATATCACGCGAGCACCAAGGCACCGAGTCAAAGAGTGCCAAGAAACTGCGACAAGCGTTTCAGCTTGTTACGTCAGATTTAAGGGCCGGGACAAGGACCGCCTGGCCCAATCAATGCAGGCGCAGCAGACCCGGCGCGCCAATGCCAATGCGCGCCGGTGGAACGAACTGTTCGCCTGGCACCGCGGCGCCGGATGCGCCCGCCGGTGCCGCGGCACCCGATGCCGGCGTCGCGGGCGCTGGTGTCGCGCCGTCGGGGCTGGCCGGCGCCATGCTGGCTGCCGCCGGCACTGCGGCACGCGCAGCGCCCGATGCCGGAACCGCCGCCGTGCCCGATGCGGGCACGGCCGCACCCTCATCGGGCTCGCCGTAGTTCGGCAGTGGCGCGCCATCGCCGTAATCGGGCAGATTGCTCGACGTATGACCGTCGGAGAGCAGGTACTGGCGGCGCTGCAAATAGGCGTTGCGAATAAACGAATACTTGTCGATGGCCGCGCCTTCGAGCAGATCGCTCGCGCCCAGCAGGTTCGCGCGCGCGCTCACCACGTCCAGACCGTAAAGACCCCACGAAAGCGCCGGCGGATTCACGTACGTAAGCGGATTGATGAAGTAGTTGCCCACCATCCCCACGCCGTCGCGCACGGTGCTCGGACCGAACAGCGGCAGCACCAGATACGGGCCGGCCGGCACACCGTAATGGCCGAGCGTGAGACCGAAGTCCTGGTTGTGCTTGGGCAGCTTGGCGAGCGACGCCACGTCGAACAGGCCGCCCACGCCGAAGACCGTGTTGATCACGATCCGCATGATGTCCTCGACCCCATCGGCGATCTTCAACTGCAGCAGATTATTGGCCGCGTTGTAGACATCGCCGATGTTCGCGAAGAAGTTCGTCACGCTGTCGCGCACCGGCTGCGGCGTGACTTTCACGTAGCCCTTTGCAACCGGCTTGAGCGCGTACTGATCGACTGTGTCGTTGAAGGTGTAGATCGAGCGGTTGAAGCCTTCCCAGGGATCGTCCTTCGACGGCGTCTGCACCGTCGAACACGCCGTCAGCGCGAGCGCCACGGCCCCGGCCGTGAGGGTGCGCATGCGAGGGATTGTCATTTTTTATTCTCCTTATTGCGCTGCCGCGCCCGAGCCAGCCGGCGCAGACGCGGGTGCCGGCGCGGGAGCGGCGTGCTCGCCGCCAGCCCCGTTCGCGGGGGCTGGCACGGGCGCAGCGGCGCTGTTGCCCGCGTTGTTGCCCGCGTTGTTGCCCGCGTTGTTACCCGATTTCGAAGCCCCCGAATCGGCAGCCTTGCTGTAGAGGAACTGGCCGATCAGGTTTTCGAGCACGATCGCCGATTGAGTCATGGAGAGGGTGTCGCCGGCCTTGAGCATTTCCGTGTCGCCGCCCGGCTCCAGCCCGATGTACTGCTCACCGAGCAGGCCCGAGGTCAGGATCTTCGCCGACGAGTCCTTCGGAAACTGATACTGCTGATCGATGTTGATGGTGACGAGCGCCTGATAGGTGTTCGTATCGAAGCCGATGGACGCCACCCGGCCCACGGTCACGCCCGCGCTCTTCACAGGCGCGCGCGGCTTGAGTCCGCCGATATTGTCGAACTTGAGCTTGACCGGGTAGGTCGGCTGGAACGAAAGCGAGCTCATGTTGCCGGCCTTCAGCGCGAGAAACAGCAGCGCAATGAAGCCCAGCACCACGAACAGGCCGACCCAGAAGTCGAGAGCAGTCTTTTTCATCGTCATTCCAATCAGAATCCGTTGCGGCGGCGCCATGCACGAGGCGCCCGCGCTCCATCCTTAGCTGAACATCAGCGCGGTGAGCAGGAAGTCGAGGCCCAGCACCGCGAGCGACGCGTACACGACCGTCCTCGTGGTCGCGCGCGACACGCCTTCGGGCGTGGGCTTTGCCTCGTAGCCCTGATACAGCGCGGTGAACGTGACGGCGAAGCCGAACACGATGCTCTTGATCACGCCATTGCCCACGTCGGCCCAGACATCCACGCCGCCTTGCATCTGCGACCAGAACGCGCCCGCGTCCACGCCGATCAGCAGCACGCCCACCACGTAGCCGCCCAGAATGCCGACCGCGCTGAAGATGGCCGCCAGAATGGGCATGGCGACCACGCCCGCCCACATGCGCGGCGCGACCACGACGCGCACCGGGTCGACCGCCATCATTTCCATGGCCGTAAGTTGCTCGCCCGCCTTCATGAGGCCGATTTCGGCCGTGAGCGAGGTGCCCGCGCGGCCCGCGAACAGCAGCGCCGTGACGACGGGGCCGAGCTCGCGCACGAGCGAGAGCGCAACCAGCAGCCCGAGCGCCTGCTCGGAGCCGTAGCGGTTGAGCGTGTAGTAGCCCTGCAGGCCGAGCACGAAGCCCACGAACAGGCCCGACACCGCGATGATCAGCAGCGAATAATTGCCGACGAAGTGAATCTGCTTCGTGACAAGGCGCGGACGGCGCAGCAGCGGGAAGAATTCCAGCACGAGGCGCATGAAAAAGCGCGTGGCATGGCCCGCACGCGAGATCGAGTCGAGGACCGCGCGGCCGAGCGAACTGATGGCGCCGATCATGAGCGGCCTCCGCCGACGCCGAAGTCCGCGTCGAGCGGCACGTCCGTCGGGTAGTGAAAGCGGAACGGGCCGTCAGGTGCGCCGTCGATGAACTGACGCACGATCGGGTCGGTCGAGGCGCGTAGCTCGGCGGGCGTGCCCTCCGCCTGGACGTGGCCGTTCGCGAGGAAATAGACGTAATCGGCAATCGCGAATGATTCGGGCACGTCATGCGTGACGAGGATCGACGTGGCGCCGAGCGCGTCGTTCAAGGTACGGATCAGGTTCGCGGTGATGCCGAGTGAAATGGGGTCGAGACCGGCAAACGGCTCGTCGTACATCATGAGCTCAGGGTCGAGCGCGATTGCGCGCGCCAGCGCCACGCGCCGCGCCATGCCGCCCGAAATCTCCGAAGGCGCGAGGTCGCGCGCACCGCGCAGGCCCACCGCGTTGAGCTTCATGAGCACGAGGTCGCGGATCAGCTCTTCGGGGAGATCGGTGTGTTCGCGCAGCGCAAACGCAACGTTTTCGAACACCGACATGTCGGTGAAGAGCGCGCCGAACTGGAACAACATGCCCATTTTCCGGCGCAGCGCGTAAAGGCTGTCACGTGATTGGGCGCCGATGTCCTGACCCTGAAACAGCACCTGCCCGCGCTGGGCGCGCACGAGCCCGCCGATCAGCCGCAGCACCGTGGTCTTGCCGCCGCCCGAGCCGCCCATGACCGCAACCACCTGACCGCGCCGAAAGCGCATGTTCAGGCCGGACAGGACGAGCCGGTCGCCGTAGCCGAAGTCGACGTCGCGCAGCTCCAGAAGGGTCTCAGAGTTCGAGGGCACGTAGCAGGCAGTCCATTTATACGAAGGCGGGATTATAGGGCCATCGTACGAATGCTGCCGTGGCACGCCCAAGCCCCTTGATGCAAGTCGGGCATCCCCGAGGACGCCACGGCTAGCGCTTGCGCGCCGGCCGGCCCGGAACGAATCCGGCGTGCGGCCAGTGGCGAAGCGGGCTAATTATTGCGTAAACGCGTTGCGCAACGCAGCAACCGCGGCAGCCGGGTCGGCGGCCTCGGTGACGGCGCGCACGACCGCCGCGCTGGGCGCGCCGGTTGCGAGTACCGCGGGCAGCGCGGCAAAGTCGATGCCGCCGATGGCGACCATCGGCACCACGCCGTCGAGCAGCTGCACGTAGCGCGCCAGACGCGCGAGCCCTTGCGGCGCGGTCGGCATGGTCTTGGTCGTGGTGGCGAACACGGCGCCGCACGCGATGTAGCTCGGCCGGAAATGCAGCGCGGTGAGCATCTCGAAATAGCCGTGCGTCGACAGACCGAGGCGGATGCCCGATGCGGCAAGCGCGTTCAGATCCGCCTCGCGCAGATCTTCCTGGCCCAGATGCACGCCGTAGGCGCCCGCGGCCATCGCCGCCTGCCAGTGGTCGTTGATGAAGAGCTGCGCGTCATGCTTGCGGCCCGCCGCGACGCAGCGCTCGATCTCGTGCGTGAGTTCCGGCGACTTCGGCTGCTTGCTGCGCAGCTGCACGGTCTTCACGCCGTAATCGAGCACGCGCTCGACCCAGTCGGCGGTCGGCAGCACGGGATAGAGGCCGAGCTTCGCGGGGCACGGCGCGAACGGCTGCGCGGGCGCATCGGGCAGGCCGAGCACGCGCGGAAAACGGGCGATGTCGATCGGCCATGCGTCGTCCTGCTGCTCGTCGCCGTCGCGCCAGGCGAGCGCCAGCACGAGCGCATCGTGCGGATCGAAGCCGCAGTCGAGAAACGCCGCCAGCGCCGGGATCCAGTCCTCCGCGAGGGTGCCTTCGAGCGCGTAGCGCTCGCCGCCCAGATGCAGCGTGGCGCGGCCCGCCGAGGGCGTGCCGGCCGCCTCGATCACGCCCGCGCCATCGGTCATCCAGCGCGCGATGTTCGCGAGATGCGGCGCGGCGTCGGTCACGACGATCAGGTCGCCGCCATTGGGCGTGTCGGGCGGCGTCAGGCACAGGCGCCACGGCGCGTGCGTGGGCTGCCAGTCGCCGAGGCGGGCGCGAATGCGCTCCGCCGTTTCGGTGAGTTCGTCCGCGGGCGGCCAGAACAGCTCGCGATCCTTGATTCGCAGCGTTTGGGTCATTGCTGGCCTCCATCCTGATGCCAGAACGGCATGCCGACCACGGGCGTGCTCGCCACGGCCGCCTCGCGCTCGGCCATCGGTCCGGCGAGGAACGCGGTGCGGCCCGCCTCGACGCCCAGCGCGAATGCGCGCGCCATCGCCTCGGGGTGCGTGGCCTGCGCCACGGCCGTGTTCAACAGCACGCCGTCGAAGCCCCACTCCATCACTTGCGCCGCATGCGACGGCAGGCCGAGACCCGCATCGACGATCAGCGGCACGTCGGGCAGCCGCTCGCGCAGCACGCGCAGGCCGTACGGATTGATCACGCCCTTGCCCGTGCCGATGGGCGCACCCCACGGCATCAACGCCTCGCAGCCCGCATCGAGGAGGCGCCTGCCGATCACGAGGTCTTCGGTGCAGTACGGCAGCACCTTGAAGCCGTCCTTCACGAGGCGCGCGGCGGCTTCGATCAGGCCCACCGGGTCCGGCTGGAGCGTGTAGTCGTCGCCGATCAGCTCGAGCTTGATCCAGTCGGTCTCGAAGACTTCGCGCGCCATGTGCGCAGTAGTGATCGCCTCGTTGACCGTGAGGCAGCCCGCCGTGTTCGGCAGGAACGGCACGCCGTGGCGCTTGAGCAGATCGAAGAAACCGGCTTCCGCCGTGCCGTCATTCATCTGGCGCCGCAGCGCGACGGTGATCATGCCGGGGCGCGCGGCCTCCATCGAATCGGAGAGCGCTTGCAGCGACGGATAGCGCGAGGTGCCGAGCAGCACGCGGCTCGCGAAGGTTTCGCCGTACAGCGTAAGTGCATCGGCGGTCTGATGATGGGTCATGGCTTGAATCCTGGGCAGGTAGCGGCGGACGGGCGGCGCGCGCAAAGCGAGCAAAGCGGCGGGATCGCGTGTGCGATCAGCCGCCAGCCACCGGGCTGACGACGTCGAGGCGGTCGCCCGCCGAAAGCGTGCGCGCACCGTGCTGGGTGCGCGTGACGAAATCGCCGTTCACGGCGACGGCAAACGGCGGACGCGCGCCGAATGCGGCGAGCGCATCGGCGACGGTCGCGCCTTCGGGCAGCGTGAGCGGCTTCTGGTTGATCTGAATATCCATGGCAATTCGTCTGACTACGTTGTTTCCGGCAAGGCGCGAACCGTGCGCCTCGTCTCCTGTTTGTGGTGTCGCGCTCGCGGCTTTCGCTTGCGATCGGCTTCCGAGCGCGCTCGAGCCGCCACGGTTCAAGCGGGCTCGTGGGCACCCTGCGGCGCGTGCAGCATCGACGCCCAGCGCGACTCGCGACGCAGCGACTCGAAGGCGTCGGCATCGGCGAGCTGGCCCGCCAGCAGCGCCTCGGCCACGCGCACCGCTTCGTCGGCCACGGCGGGCGCGATCATGAAGCCGTGGCGATAGAGACCGTTCACGCGCAGCGTGCTGCCGCCCCCTCGGTCGTCACCCCGGCCACCGTCCCAGATGAGCGCAGGACGATGATCGGGCAACGTCGGACGGCACTGCGAATTCAATTCGAGAATGCGCGCTTCGCCAAATGCCGGATGCACGGCGAACGCCGCGCTCAGCAATTCGAGCGCCGAGCGCACGCTCACGGGCGAGCGGTCCTCGCCCTCGATCTCGGTCGCGCCGATCACATAGACATCGTCCTGCTTCGGTGCGATATAGAGCGGATAGCGCGGATGCAGCAGCCGCACGGGCCGCCGGAGGCCGATGCCCGGCGCATGCACGCGCGCCACTTCACCGCGAATGCCGCGCAGCGCCGGCAGCGCGGGCTTGGCGCCGAGGCCCCGGCAATCGATCGTCACGCGCGCGCGCGGCAGGTTCGCGTCATCCACGCTCGTATGCCAGTGCGTTTGCACGCCGCGCTGCGCGAGACCCGCTGCCAGCGCCGCCAGCGCCTGGCGGTTGTCGAGCTGGCCTTCGCCGCCCAGCAGCCAGCCGCGCGCGAAGCGCCCGGCGAGCGCCGGTTCCGCGGCGTCGATCTGCGCGCCCGCCAGCGTCGTGAAATTGGCGTCGGCCAGCGCACGCGGCGCGTTCGCGCGCACGCGGCGCTCGAACAGCGGCGCCTCGGTGCGATCGGCGTGGTGCCAGACCACGAGCGTGCCGTTGCGCTGGAAAAACACCGGCTCGGGCAACTCGGCGAGAATGCGCGGCCAGGTCTCGAGCGAGGCCACGCCCAACTCGATGATCAACAGTTCGGCGACGGCGGCCTCGGCCAGCGGCGCGAGCATCGCCGCCGCGATCCAGGCGGCCGACTCGCCGCCCTCGGGCCCGCCGCGCTCATAGAGCGCCACGCGATGCCCCGCGCCCGCAAGACGCCATGCCACGAGACGTCCGCATAGCCCGCCGCCGAGCACGGCGAAATCGGGCATGGCGAACGCAGACGCGCAAGCACCGGCAAAAACCGGGGAATGATCAGAATAAGGTGTAGAAGAGGCGGTCATCGTATCCTTTCCGTACGGCAAACAAGCATGCGTACCCAAGGACGAAACCGGCTGGCAAGGCCGGCCGTGCAAACGACGTGAAGCGCAAAACCCGACATGCGCGGCACGTGCTGCCCGGCGGGAATCTGGACGCCTGAATGAACCCGGCCGAATCGAACCGACCGGTCGAACTCATCAATCATGGCGCCAGCAAGACTTTCCGGAAACTTCCCGCGCCGGTATTACCCGGATCGGGTGCGAAGGGTCTCTCTCAGCCTCACTGCGGTATACCAGTGAAGCACCCCTGTTTCGTCAGCGGTCATTAGACCACAAAAGCCGCGCACGCCGCAAACCACCACGGGACGGCCGGCCGTTTCCGCTCTGGCACAATGCCCAAACCGCGGTGAATCGCCCAGCTCGCACGGGCGGTGAGACAATGTCGCACCCCAGTCGCCCGGACGCCGCGCGCAGGCGATTAAGTCTTGCTTAAGCGCTTCGGGACACAATCGCTGCGCCCCGGCGCTGCGTGCGGCGGGTATCGTCTATTCCGGCCGCGGGCCGGCACAACATCAGGACGCACATGACCAACCTCACTCCCCGCGCCACGCCGGATCAGAACGAGCACCACAAGATCACGGCCTGGAGTCTGATCAAGCCCTACTGGGTGTCCGAGGAACGCTGGGTCGCCTGGGGCCTGCTGGTGGCGATCATCGCGATGAATCTCACCGTCGTGTGGATCAACGTGCAGCTCAACGACTGGAACCGCGACTTCTACAACGCGCTGCAAAACAAGGATGCCAAACAGTTTCCGCATCTGCTGATGATCTTCACCGCGCTGGCGTTCGGGTTCATCATCCTCGCGGTGTACGGGCGGTATCTGCGCCAGATGCTCGGGTTTCGCTGGCGCCAGTGGCTCACCACGCGCTTCCTGAACGAATGGCTCGGCCAGGGCGCGTTCTACCGCATCGAGCGCGACCGCCTCGCCGACAACCCCGACCAGCGGATCAGCGACGACCTCCAGTCGTTCGCCACCACCACGCTCTCGCTCACGCTCGATCTGCTCTCCACGGTCGTCACGCTGGTCTCCTTCATCATGATCCTTTGGTCGCTCGCGGGCGCGCTCGCGTTCGCGGTGGGCGGCACGCCCATTACGATTCCGGGTTATATGGTGTGGGCCGCCGCGCTCTACGCAGTGTTCGGTTCGCTCGTGATCCAGAAGGTCGGCCATCCGCTCGTGTCGATCAATTACCAGCAGCAGAAAGTGGAGGCGGACTTCCGCTTCGGCCTGATTCGCCTGCGCGAAAACGCCGAGCAGATCGCGCTCTACGACGGCATGGACACCGAGCGCAGCAACGCGCAGGGCCTGTTCCACCACATCCGCGACAACTGGTGGCGCGTGATGAAGTACACGAAGCGCCTCACCTTCGTGCTGAGCTTTTATGGCCAGATCGCCATCATCTTTCCGATCGTCGTGGCCTCGCCGCGCTACTTCGCGGGCGCCTTCACCTTCGGCGTGCTGATGCAGATTTCGAGTGCATTCGGCACCGTGAGCGACTCGTTCTCGTGGTTCATCAACAGTTACTCCACCCTCGTCGAATGGCGCGCCACCGTGAACCGTCTGCGCGAATTCGTGCGCGTGGTGCACTCGCCGCGCCTGAAGGAAAGTGTCTCACCCGCCACCGAGCACGGCGGCATCAATCTGCATTACGTCGACAACAACGCCCTCTCGACCACGCATCTCAAGCTCGCGCTGCCCAACGGCACGCCGCTCTCCGAGGTGCGCGACATCGCCATCAAGCCCGGCTCGCGCTGGCTCGTGCGCGGCCCCTCGGGCGCGGGCAAGAGCACGCTGATCCGCGCACTCGCGGGCCTCTGGCCGTTCGGCGAGGGCTCGATCGACGCGCCCGTCGACGCGCGCATGATGTTCATCCCGCAGCAGAGCTATCTGCCGATCGGTACGCTCAAGGCTGCACTCACCTACCCCTCGCCCGCCGACGACTACAGCGACGAAGACTGTCGCGAAGCGCTGCGCGCATGCCGTCTCGAAGACTACGTGGATCGCCTGCACGAGTCCGCGCACTGGACCCGCGTGCTCTCGCCGGGCGAGCAGCAGCGGCTTGCGGGCGCGCGCGTGCTGCTGCACAAGCCCGACTATCTGTTCCTCGACGAAGCAACGAGCGCGCTCGACCCCGACAACGAAAGCCGTCTCTACAAGCTCTTCATGGAACGACTGCCGAAATCGGCGATCGTGAGCGTGGCGCACCGCGAGTCGCTCGCGGCATACCATCCCGAGACGCTCGAGATCGAGCGCACGCCAGAGGAGCGGGTCGCGGCGTGAGCGGCGATACCAACACGCGCGTCGTCCTGATCACGGGCGCAGGCTCCGGCATTGGCGCAGCACTCGCGCGGCGCCTGGCCGCGCCCGGCGTCGCGCTAATGCTGCACGCGCGCGCCGCCGCCGAACTCGCGCCACACGGCGTGACCGTGAACTGCGTGGCGCCCGGCTACACCCGCAAGGACGCGGGCCCGTCGCCCGAAAACGCGCCGGCCTGGGCGCACGCCGCCAAGGCCACGCCGCTTGGCCGCGTGGCCGAACCCGCCGACATCGCCGAGCTCATTGCCTTTTTGCGGTCCGACGCCGCACGCCATATCACCGGCCAGACGATCCACGTCGACGGCGGCCTGACGCTGGGCTGAGGCCCGGCGCAACGGGCTTCGCACGCCGCCCCGAAGCCCCCCGACGAGGCGCCCAGGCAGGCATCACCTGCCCCACCGCCCGCCCCGACTTTCAACTCCCCTGGCCGCGAATGCCTTTCGCACCGTAAAATAGCGCCGTTCGAGCGCCTGCTGCGATGCCCGCCCCGCCGGACACCGCATGCGCGGCTCACCGCTTCACGGCTTCATGGGTCGTTGCGCGCACAACAAATATGGGGACGGCACAATGGGATCTTTCCAGTGATTCAGGGAGTTGAACGAGCGCGAGCGGCGCACGCTCTACGCCGGCTTCGGCGGCTATGCGGTCGACGCGTTCGACTTCATGATCTACTCGTTCCTGATCCCGACGCTCATCGCCGCCTGGGGCATGACCAAGAGCGAGGCCGGCATGATCGCGACGAGCTCGCTGATCTCCTCGGCGCTCGGCGGCTGGCTCGCGGGCATCCTCGCCGACCGCTACGGCCGCGTGCGCGTGCTCCAGTGGACCATCGCCACCTTCGCGCTCTTTACATTTCTGTCCGGTTTCACGCATTCGTTCTGGCCACTGCTCGCCACGCGCACGCTGCAGGGCATCGGCTTCGGCGGCGAATGGTCGGTCGTGACGATCATGATGGCCGAGACGATCCGCTCGCCGCAACACCGTGCGAAAGCGGTGGGCACCGTGCAGAGCAGTTGGTCGTTCGGCTGGGGCGCCGCCGCCATTCTCTACTGGGCGTTCTTCGCGCTGCTGCCCGAGCAGTACGCATGGCGCGCGTGCTTCTGGATCGGCATCGTGCCCGCACTGTGGATTTTCTACGTGCGCCGCAACGTGAGCGAACCCGAAGTGTTCCTGCAAACGCGCCGCGCACGCGAGCGCGGCGAAACGCACGGCCATTTCCTGCAGATCTTCGCGCCCGCGCACCTCGCCACGACGCTGCTCGGCAGCGCACTGTGCACCGGCATGCTGGGCGGCTACTACGCGATCACCACCTGGCTTCCCACCTATCTGAAAACCGTGCGCCATCTGTCGGTATTCAACACGAGCGGCTATCTGGTCGTGCTGATCGTCGGTTCGTTCACGGGCTATATCGTCGGGGCCATTCTGTGCGACAAGATCGGCCGGCGCGCATCCTTCATCCTGTTCGCCATCGGCTCGTTCGCGCTCGGCATGGCCTACACGATGCTGCCGATCACCGACACCGCCATGCTGCTGCTCGGCTTTCCGCTCGGCATTGTCGTGCAGGGGATCTTCGCGGGCGTGGGCGCCTATCTTTCCGAGCTCTATCCGAATGCGATCCGCGGCTCGGGCCAGGGCTTCTGCTACAACCTCGGGCGCGGCCTCGGCTCGTTCTTCCCGATCCTCGTGGGCACGCTCGCGCAGACCACGGCACTCGTGAAAGCGATCGGCGCGGTGGCCGGCGCGGGCTATCTGCTCGTGATCGTCTCCGCTCTGTGCCTGCCAGAAACGAAGGGCAAGGCGCTGACCGACGATCCCGCAACTGCGACCGGCAGCGAGTCTGCCCGTCCTTCGGCGAACCCCACTGCACAATGAGCGCGAACGTGCTGCAACACCGTCCGTTCCCGCCCCACTCACTACGACCGGCATGAAAACGATTGTCCTCGGCGCCGGTGTGATCGGCGTCGCCACTGCGTATTACCTGAGCGAACGGGGCTGCGACGTCACGGTGATCGAGCGCGAGCCGGGCGTCGCGCTCGGCACGAGCTTTGGCAACGCCGGCGTGATCGCGCCGGGGTACGTCACCCCCTGGGCCGCGCCGGGCATGCCGGCCAAGCTCGTCAAGTACCTGCTCAAGCCCGCTTCGCCGCTGATTTTCCGGCCCACGCTCGATGCCGCGCAATGGCGCTGGATCGCGCGCTGGCTGCGCGAGTGCGACCTCGATCGCTTTCGCATGAACAAGCAGCGCATGCAGCGCATCGCCTACTACAGCCGCGCGTGCCTGCATGCGTTTCGCGCGCAGCATGCGTTCGAATATGGGCGCAGCCAGGGCTACCTTCAGATCTTTCGCAGCGACTACGACGTCGAACTCGCCCAACCGGCGCTGGGCGTGCTGCGCGACGCGGGCATCGCCTATCGCGAACTGGACGCCGCAGGCTGCGCGCAGATCGAGCCGGGCCTCGCGTGGTCAGGCGTGAAACCCGTGGCCGGCATCTATCTGCCCGACGACGAGGCCGGCGATTGCGCACGCTTCACGCGCGAACTGCGTGCCGTGTGCGAGACGAGCGGCGTGAAGTTCGTTTTCGACACCGAAGTGCTCGCGCTCGAAGCCATCGGTGGCCGGGTGAGCGGCGTGCGCGTGCGGCCCGTGCCCGGGCGGCGCACGGCGAACAACCGCCGCGAGCTGCGGGAGCAGCGCCGCGAGCAACGCCGCGCGCCCGCCGAAGTGCTGCGCCCCGCGGACTTGAACGAGGTAGCCGATACCGAGCCGCAAACGCTCGCGGCGGACGCCGTCGTGGTGGCGCTCGGCGTGGAAAGCGCGGCGCTCGTCGCGCCGTTCGGCGTGCGGGTGCCACTGTATCCGGTGAAGGGCTACT
Organism: Paraburkholderia sp. A1RI-2L; assembly: GCF_048957375.1. NCBI lineage: Bacteria > Pseudomonadati > Pseudomonadota > Betaproteobacteria > Burkholderiales > Burkholderiaceae > Paraburkholderia > Paraburkholderia sp. A1RI-2L. The sequence goes on along the minus strand of NZ_JARBTA010000001.1, from coordinate 3,135,787 downwards.
CGGCCACGCTGCCCGTGGTCGACGAGCAGAAAGCCCCGCGCGCCGCACTCATGGACGAATCGCTCAAGACCGCCATCACGCGCTTCGGGCCCTACCTTCGCGTGGCCGGCACCGCGGAGCTCGGCGATCACCGCACGACGCTGCGCGAGCAGGCGCTGCAAACGCTTATGAAAGTGCTCGACGACTGGTTTCCGCACGCGGCCACGCCTTCTTCCGCGCAGTTCTGGGTCGGACGCCGGCCGATGGTCCCCGACGGCGCGCCGCTGCTCGGCCGTTCCGGCGTTCAAGGGCTGTGGCTCAATGTCGGCCACGGCTCGACCGGCTGGGCGATGTCGATGGGCTCGGGACGTGTGGTCGCCGATCTGATCGCCGGACGCAAGCCCGAGATCGATCTCGATGGGTTGACGCTGGAGCGGTATCGACGCTAATTGCGGCGTCGAGCGGTTAGACCGCCACGCTCGCGAGCGCCTCATAACGCGCGCCCTGCCGCGCGAGCGTGCTCGAATACAGCACGAGCGAAGTAAACCGCAACGGCGGCAGCGCCGGCGCTCCGTTCTCATGCGGCCCACCGCGCGCGTCGCGCGCAAAACGCGCCAGCGTGATGTGCGGCCGGAACACGCGCGCATCGAGCGGCAAGCCCACCTCGCCCATCAGGGAGCGCACCCGCCAGTCGAGCGCCGTGAACGCATCGGACATGGCCAGCACGGCCACCATCAAGCGCGGCTGCGCACGCCCCGGCCAGCACTCGATCCTGGTGACGGACGCGGGCGGGAATGGAGACAAAGGCGGCACCGTACGCTCGGCGAGGCGCGCCGCGAGCGACTCGCCCTGCGCGAACGACATCGCGCCAATGAACGCCACCGTGAGATGCAACTGCGCATACGGCACCCGGCGCGCGTTGGGCGGCACGTCGAGCGCGGCGAGTGCGTCGCGCGAAGGCGCATCGGGCGCGAGCGCGACGAAGCAGCGCCGCCATTGATCGGTCTCGCGGGCTTCGGACATGATCGGCAGGCCTCGGGATGAGGAAAACCGCCCCATGGTAGCGCGCCTGCCAGTGTTTGCTGGCCTTATGCGCTTGCGCCGGCCCGCGCAGCGACGGCCCACCTCGACGGAAGCCAGCGAAAAAAAGCCAGACCACCCTTACAGGCGGCCCGGCTTGACGGTGTTTACTGCGTGTTGCCCACTGCGGCCAGCGAGGATCGCTCGCCGGCTTGAATCTACTCAACCCATCTCAGCGCGGCAGCTCCGAGCTGCCCATCAGGAACGCGTCGACGGAGCGTGCGCACTGACGGCCCTCACGGATCGCCCACACCACGAGCGACTGGCCGCGGCGCATGTCGCCGGCGGTGAAGACCTTGTCGACCGACGTGTAGTACGCCTTCTCGCCTTCGGTCGCGGCGCGCACGTTGCCGCGCGCGTCCTTCTCGACGCCGAACGCTTCGAGCACCGGCGAGACCGGCTGCGTGAAGCCCATCGCGAGCAGCACCAGATCGGCCTTCATTTCGAACTCCGAACCCGGCACTTCGACCATCTTGCCGTCCTTCCACTCGACGCGAGCCGCGATCAGCTTCTCGACCTTGCCGTTCTTGCCTTCGAGGCGCTTGGTAGCGACCGCCCAGTCGCGCGAGCAGCCTTCCTCATGCGACGACGAGGTGCGCAGCTTGACCGGCCAGTACGGCCACACGAGCGGCTTGTTCTCTTCCTCGGGCGGCTGCGGCAGCAGCTCGAACTGCGTGACGCTCTTCGCGCCGTGGCGGTTCGAGGTGCCCACGCAATCGGAGCCCGTATCGCCGCCGCCGATCACGACTACGTGCTTGCCCTTGGCCAGCAGTTGGTCCGGCAGCTTGTCGCCCGCGTTGACCTTGTTCTGCTGCGGCAGGAACTCCATCGCGTAGTAAACGCCTTCCAGCTCGCGGCCCGGCACCGGCAGATCGCGCGGCGTTTCCGAACCGCCCGCGATCACCACGGCGTCGAACTGTTCCTTCAGTTCGGCGGGCGTGATGGTCTGCTTGGCCGTATTGCCAATGTGCGCCGGCAATTCGCCCTTGCCGATGAACACGTTGGTGCGGAACGTCACGCCTTCGGCTTCCATCTGGCGCATGCGGCGGTCGATCAGCCACTTCTCCAGCTTGAAGTCGGGGATGCCGTAGCGCAGCAGGCCGCCGATGCGGTCGTTCTTCTCGAACACGGTCACATCGTGGCCGGCGCGCGCGAGTTGCTGCGCGACGGCGAGGCCTGCGGGGCCCGAGCCGACCACAGCCACTTTCTTGCCTGTCTTGTGCTTCGCGACTTGCGGCGCGACCCAGCCTTCAGCCCAGGCCTTGTCGATGATCGCGTGCTCGATCGACTTGATGCCTACGGGATCGTTGTTGATGCCGAGCGTGCACGCCGCTTCGCACGGCGCCGGGCAGATGCGGCCCGTGAACTCGGGGAAGTTGTTGGTCGAGTGCAGGACTTCGATCGCGCTCTTCCAATCCTGGCGGAACACCAGATCGTTGAAGTCCGGAATGATGTTGTTGACCGGGCAGCCGTTGTTGCAGAACGGGATGCCGCAGTCCATGCAGCGCGCGCCCTGGACCTTCGCGTCGGCGTCGGAGAGCGCCGCGACGAATTCCTTGTAGTGCTTCACGCGCGTAAGTGGTGCTTCGTACGCCTCATGCTGGCGCTCGAACTCGAGAAAACCGGTTGCCTTGCCCATTTGGTTCTCGTCTATCTCTATCTAATTCGGTGAGGGGACCGCGCCCGCCGCCGCGCGAGTTGTCGTAACTCATGCCGCGCGGCGGGCGCTCCTTCGTCTTGGTGTCGTCGTCGCGAAAATTAAGCGGCCAGCTCTTCCCGGTTCGCCTTCTTCGCGCCGAGCTCGCCCAGTGCGCGCTTGTATTCCGTCGGGAACACCTTCACGAACTGGCGGCGCGCCGCATCCCAGTTTTCCAGCAGCGCCTTCGCACGCGGCGAGCCGGTGAACTGGAAGTGACGCTCGACGAGTCCCTTGAGCAGCACTTCGTCGGTTTCGCCCGTGTGCCACAGCGCGCGGTCCACGGTGCGTTCCTGTTCGGCCTGTTGCAGGACCGGGTCGAGCGCGACCATCGACTTGTTGCACTTGCCGGCGAACGTGCCTTCCGGGTCGTAGACATAAGCCACGCCGCCCGACATGCCTGCCGCGAAGTTGCGGCCCGTCTCGCCGAGCACGACCACCGTGCCGCCCGTCATGTATTCGCAGCCATGGTCGCCCGTGCCTTCCACAACGGCCGTCGCGCCCGAGTTGCGCACCGCGAAGCGCTCGCCCGCCACGCCGCGCAGGAAGGCTTCGCCTTCGAGTGCGCCGTACAGCACCGTGTTGCCGCAGATGATGTTTTCTTCGGACTTGCCACGGAAGTCGTTGGTCGGACGGATGATGATCCGGCCACCCGACAGGCCCTTGCCCACATAGTCGTTACCGTCGCCGACCAGATCCAGCGTGATGCCGCGTGCGAGGAACGCGCCGAAGCTCTGGCCCGCCGTGCCCTTCAGCTGGATATGGATCGAGTCGTCGGGCAGACCGTCGTGACCGTACTTCTTCGCAACCACGCCCGAGAGCATCGCGCCCACCGTGCGGTTCACGTTGCGCACCGGCTGGATGAACGAGACGTGCTCGCCGCTTTCGATCGCGGCCTTCGCCTTCTCGATCAGCGTGTGATCGAGCGCGCGGTCCAGACCGTGGTCTTGCGATTCCACGTGCATACGCGCGACTTCGGCGCCCACTTGCGGCTGGTAGAACACGCGCGAGAAGTCGAGACCCTTCGCCTTCCAGTGCTCTACGCCCTTGCGGGTGTCGAGCAGATCGGCGCGGCCGACCAGATCGTCGAACTTGCGGATGCCCAGTTGCGCCATGATTTCGCGCACTTCTTCGGCAACGAAGAAGAAGAAGTTCACGACGTGCTCGGGCTGGCCCGAGAACTTCGCACGCAGCACCGGATCTTGCGTCGCGACGCCGACCGGGCAGGTGTTCAGGTGGCACTTGCGCATCATGATGCAGCCCTCGACGACGAGCGGCGCCGTCGCGAAGCCGAATTCATCCGCGCCGAGCAGCGCGCCGATCACCACGTCGCGGCCCGTCTTCATCTGGCCGTCGGCCTGCACGCGGATACGGCCGCGCAGCTGGTTCAGCACCAGGGTTTGCTGGGTTTCGGCGAGGCCGAGCTCCCACGGCGTGCCCGCATGCTTGACCGACGAGAGCGGCGAAGCGCCCGTGCCGCCATCATGGCCGGCGATCACGACGTGATCGGCCTTGGCCTTCGCCACGCCGGCCGCGACCGTGCCCACGCCCACTTCCGACACCAGCTTCACCGAGATCGACGAAACCGGATTCACGTTCTTCAGATCGTGAATCAGCTGCGCAAGGTCTTCGATCGAGTAGATGTCGTGGTGCGGCGGCGGCGAGATCAGGCCCACGCCCGGCACCGAGTAACGCAGCTTGCCGATGTATTCCGAAACCTTGTGGCCCGGCAGCTGACCGCCTTCGCCCGGCTTCGCGCCCTGCGCCATCTTGATCTGGATCTGGTCCGCCGACGACAGGTACTCCGCCGACACGCCGAAGCGGCCCGACGCAACCTGCTTGATCTTCGAGCGCAGCGAGTCGCCATCCTTCAGCGGGATGTCCGTCACGACTTCGGAGCCGATGATCGAGCGCATCGTGTCGCCGTTCTTGATCGGAATACCGCGCAGTTCGTTGCGGTAGCGCTTCTCGTCTTCGCCGCCTTCACCCGTGTTCGACTTGCCGCCGATGCGGTTCATCGCGACGGCGAGCGTGGCGTGCGCTTCGGTCGAGATCGAGCCGAGCGACATCGCGCCCGTTGCAAAGCGCTTGACGATTTCCTTGGCGGGCTCGACGTCGTCGATCGAGATCGCGCGCGCCGGGTCGAGGCGGAACTCGAACAGGCCACGGAAGGTCATGTGACGCTTGGTCTGATCGTTGATCAGATGCGCGTACTCCTTGTACGTCTGGTACGAGTTGCTGCGCGCCGAGTGCTGGAGCTTGGCGATCGCGTCCGGCGTCCACATGTGATCTTCGCCGCGCACGCGGTACGCGTACTCGCCGCCCGCGTCGAGCATGTTCGCGAGCACCGGGTTGTCGCCGAATGCGTCGTGGTGCAGGCGGATCGCTTCCTCTGCCACTTCGAACAGGCCAATGCCGCCCACCTTCGATGCCGTGCCCTTGAAGTACTTCTGCACGAGGTCGTCCGCGAGGCCGACCGCTTCGAAAATCTGCGCGCCCGTGTACGACATGTACGTGGAGATGCCCATCTTCGACATCACCTTGAGCAGGCCCTTGCCCACTGCCTTGGTGAAGTTGTAGACGGCCTTATCCGCCGACAGGTCGCCCTTCAGGCCCTGCGCCATCTGCGCGAGCGTTTCCATCGCGAGGTACGGGTGCACGGCTTCCGCGCCAAAACCGGCGAGCAGCGCGAAGTGGTGCGTCTCGCGCGCCGAACCTGTTTCCACAACGAGACCCGTGCTCGTGCGCAGACCGTGCTGCACGAGGTGCGAGTGGATTGCCGAGGTGGCGAGCAGCGCCGGAATCGCGACATTGCCGCGGTCCGCGCGGCGGTCCGAGACGATCAGGATGTTGTAGCCCGACTTGACCGCGTCGACGGCTTCCGCGCACAGCGACGCGAGACGCGCCTCGATGCCTTCCTTGCCCCAGGCCACCGGATAGCAGATGTTCAGCTCGTAGCTGCTGAACTTGCCGCCCGTGTACTGCTCGATCGCGCGGATCTTCGCGATGTCCTTGAAGTCGAGCACCGGCTGCGACACTTCGAGACGCATCGGCGGGTTGATGTTGTTGGTGTCGAGCAGGTTCGGCTTCGGGCCGATGAACGACACGAGCGACATCACCATGTTTTCGCGGATCGGGTCGATCGGCGGGTTCGTGACCTGCGCGAACAGCTGCTTGAAGTAGTTGTAGAGCGTCTTGTTCTTGTTGGACATGACCGCCAGCGGCGAGTCGTTGCCCATCGAACCGACAGCTTCTTCACCCGATGCCGCCATCGGCGCCATCAGGAACTTGAGGTCTTCCTGCGTGTAGCCGAACGCCTGCTGACGGTCGAGTAGCGCGGCGGCTTCGGCGCGCGCCGTGGCGACGTCTTCCGCCTTCGGCTCGATCTCGTCGAGCTTGATGCGCACGGCGTCGATCCAGCTCTTGTACGGCTTGGCGTTGGCGAGGTTGTCCTTGAGTTCCTTGTCGTCGATGATGCGGCCGTGCTCCATGTCGATCAGGAACATCTTGCCCGGCTGCAGGCGCCACTTCTTGACGATCTTCGACTCGGGGATCGGCAGCGTGCCGGCTTCCGAGGCCATGATGACGAGATCATCATCCGTGACGATGTAGCGCGCCGGACGCAGGCCGTTACGGTCGAGCGTCGCGCCGATCTGGCGGCCGTCGGTGAAGGCGATCGCGGCGGGGCCGTCCCATGGCTCCATCATCGCGGCGTGGTACTCGTAGAACGCCTTGCGGTTCTCGTCCATCAGCGTGTGCTGTTCCCAGGCTTCCGGGATCATCATCATCATCGCGTGGACTAGCGGGTAGCCTGCCATCACCAGCAGTTCGAGACAGTTGTCGAACGAAGCAGTGTCCGACTGGCCCGGGTAGATCAGCGGCCAGAGCTTGGGCAGGTCGTCGCCGAGCACGTGCGAGGCGATCGCGCCAGTACGGGCGTTCAGCCAGTTCACATTGCCCTTCACGGTGTTGATTTCACCGTTGTGGGCGATCATGCGGTACGGGTGAGCCAGCTCCCACGCCGGGAAGGTGTTCGTGGAGAAGCGCTGGTGCACGAGTGCGAGCGCCGAGACCACGCGCTCGTCTTGCAGGTCGCGGTAGTACACGCCCACCTGGCCCGCGAGCAGCAGGCCCTTGTAGACGATCGTGCGCGCCGAGCACGACGGCACGAAGTATTCCTTGCCGTGCTTGAGCTTGAGCGCCTGGATACGGTGGCTCGCAGTCTTGCGGATCACATAGAGCTTGCGCTCGAGTGCGTCGGTGACCATCACGTCCTTGCCGCGGCCGATGAAGATCTGGCGGATCAGCGGCTCGCTCGCCTTCACGGTGGGCGAGATCGGCATCGCATGGTCGACCGGCACGTCACGCCAGCCCAGCACGACCTGGCCTTCGGCGCGCACGGTGCGCTCGAGTTCCTGCTCGCACGCGAGACGCGAGGCGTGCTCCTTCGGCAGGAAGATCATGCCGACGCCGTATTCGCCGGACGGCGGCAGCGTCACGCCCTGGCGCGCCATCTCTTCGCGATAGAACGCGTCCGGAATCTGGATCAGGATGCCCGCTCCGTCGCCCATCAGCGGATCCGCGCCCACGGCGCCCCGGTGGTCGAGGTTTTCGAGAATCTTCAGACCTTGTTGAATGATTTCGTGGCTCTTCTTGCCCTTGATATGGGCGACGAAGCCGACGCCACACGCGTCGTGTTCGTTTTGCGGGTCATACAGACCTTGCGCGGCGGGCACCGCGGCGCGCTGCAGGTGATCGTTCATGGGGACACCGTCCAAGAGGGGCCAGGGGTGGCCGTTGATTCCGTACTTTTTAGTTTCCCGCCGCTTGCGTGACCGCTGTACGGCGTTGCGCGGGCGATGTTGGCTTCCCGCGTTGTGCGTCCAGGAGAGCCGAAAGGCGAATATACGCAACGAATCAAGAACATGCAAATAAAACCTGATGATTGATCCCCAATTATCAAGATGGTGCATCGCACCCATATTTTATTGGGGTCATATTTAATTCAGGCGAAATAAAACGGCACCCGAAGATGCCGTTTCTCTGGTAACCCATTGATCTGGAAGCGGATCAGTGCGTTCCTGTGCCGGGCTTGCGCTCATGATGAACCGGCGATGAACCAGAGCCGCTGCCCGAGCCAGACGACGCCGAACCCGACGAATGCCCCCCCGCACCACCCGTATTTGCCCCTGGCGTTGCGCCGGAACCACTCCCCGCGTGCGTACCTCCATGGCCTCCCGAATGCGCATCGGGATTCCCGCCAGCAGGCGGCGAATAATTGGGGTTCGATTGCCCGCCGGCATGGGACTGTGACACGTTTGGCGCCCCTGCGCTGCCGCCCGCGGCCGCGGTGGCTGCTGCGCCAACCGCACTGGCGGCCGGCGCGCCGGCCGCTGCAGACGCGGCGGGCGTCTCGCGCACCTTGCGCGGCCGCCCGCGCGGCAGCGGCGAGACGCGCCGGTTCGCGGAGCGCGAAGCCCACTCGCGATAGGTATCGCTGCCGAGCACCCAGCCTTTGAGCGTGGCCTGCATCAATTGCGTGGTCTCGCGCTCGTCGAACGGCTGCTCGCAGAGTTCGCGATAGGCGCGCTGGCGCTCGAACGGCGTGTTGCCGAGCGCCCAGTACAGCGGGTGGTCGGTAATGAGGCTATCCACCGTGAGCCCGATGTGATGTCGATAACTCGACCATCGGTAGTCTTCCGCTGCCGTCACGAGGTGATTGCGCACCGGCGCGAGCTCGACGACGCGGCTCGCGAGCAGGAAGAAACGCTCGCCCTCGATGACCGTGGCGCGATAACGCCCCTCCCAGAGCGTGCCGCGCCGGGCATAGCGGCGGTTGAAATGCGCCACGTAGCGTCTGCCGACCGCCTGCATCGCCTTGGGAAGGCTCGATTCGTCAGAGGGCGTGACGAGCAGTTGCACCGCACCGGGCATCAAGACCCAGGCGTGAACCGCCAGATGATGATCGCGCGCCGCCGCCTTCAGGCAGTCGATGAACAGTTCGTAATCCTGGTCGTCGACGAACGCGGGCTGCTGGTCCAGTCCGCGCAGAATCACATGCTGCGGCTGGTCGGGAACATAAAGACGTGCAAGCCGTGCCATGCTCGATTTTCCTGGTACGTTAGTAAATACCCGCATGCCCGCCAGGCCGCGCCAGCGCTCATTTTCGCGGGCATGACGGCTCGAGCGGAACGCTCGCGGCGCTTAGGGAAAAAGCTCTAACGGTCGTGTATGGTTTGTTGCAAACGTTGTGTTCATAATGAGCGGGCCTTTCATGGAGGAGCACATATATGAAATTAAAACAGGCGCTGGCAGCCACCGCCGCACTCGCCTGCGTGTCGGGGGCTTACGCACAATCGGCCAACACCTTCTACGTTACAACCGGATGGTTCCACTTCGCGCCGCAGGACAGCAGCGACCCGCTCAAAATCGACAGCGCGGGAGGCAGGCCCGTCAACCTCGCCATTCCGAACACAGGCGCCAGCATTAGCTCGTCCGACACACTGGGTCTCTCCTTCGGCTACTTCGTTACCGACCACATCGCAACTGAAGCCGAATTGGGCATTCCGCCGAAGTTCGATCTCTACGGCGGCGGCAGCTTCAACCAGTTCGGCAAGGTTGGCGAAGCGCGCCTGTGGAGCCCGGCACTGTTGCTCAAGTACTACTTCAACACGCCTGAAGCAAAATTCCGTCCTTACGCCGGCATCGGTTTCACGTATGTGTGGTTCACCGACGCGAAAATCACGAACCCCACATTCGAGCAAGGCGTACTTGGGGGTCCGACCAGTGTTTCGACGGATCGTTCCTGGGCGCCCGTATTTAATGTGGGCTTCAACTACAACTTCACGAAGCACTGGTTCGCTGGCTTCTCGCTCTCGTACATCCCGGTCAGTGTGATCGCCACGTTCGATACCACCGTCGCCAACCAGTTGGGCACCCAACGACGCTCCGAAGCCAAGATCCACCTGAACCCGCTCGTCACCTTCCTGAAGGTCGGCTACAACTTCTGAGCGCCCGCGCGCTTCGGAACACCCCGCGCCAGCCTTCCTGGCTCTGCTCTCCGTCCTGCCCTCACAGCAACCGACGGAGGGCGGCGCCTCCTACATCAACGGCGACTATCTCCTACATCTCGATTGGCTTTTCTTGATTCTATGCCTCTCGGAAAATCCGTGCTGTCCCCGTAATCATTTGTCGCAAACAAGATGCGCCGATTTGCTCTCCAGCCCCCGCTCGCGGGCCGCGAAGCCTCGCCAGGCGGGTCTTGCCGGCGAGCCTAAGCGTAATCCCGCCTGTACACCTCGGCGCGTCGGGCACCCGAAATGCGCAATACTTGAAGCCCTCCGCCCGCTGCGCCTCGCTTTTAGGACGCAGGCACGGCGGGCCCCCTGTGTTTTTAAACGACGGAGTCATTCATGAGCGCATTTCCGAACACGCGAGACGCCATCGGAGAATCGTGGACGCGCACGGGCCGCCATGCGCGCCGCATGGCGCGCCACGGCCGCAACGCGGCCGCCGACATCGCCGAAGAACTGCGGGATTTGCTCGCCGAACTGGAAACGACGCTGGGTGAAGGCACGCAAGCCGACGCTACCGCGCTGCGCGCCGATATTCGCAAGCGTCTGGATTCGGCACGCGAGCGCCTGGAAGTTGCACGCGCTTCCGCGCGCGAACGCACCGACGCAGCCATGGCCCAGGCCGACGACTACGTGCATGCCAACCCGTGGCAAGCCCTCGCCATCGTAGGCGGCGTCGCGCTGGTCGCAGGCGCGCTGCTTTCGCGCCTGCGCTGAAGTCGCACTGCGCGCCGCAAGCTCACCCGGGGTTGCGCACCGATGGGCTTGCGACCGGCCCGGCACCCCTCAGGGGTGCCTGAAACCGTGCTATCCGTCGAGCGCGTGCGGCCCGATCAGGTCGATGCGGTCAGTACAGATGATGTCCACGCCCCAGCTCACGAGTAGCCGCGCGCGCTCGAGGTCGTTCACCGTGTAGGCGAGAATATAAAGGCCGGCTTCCTTGATGCGGTGAACCAGTCCCTCGTCGAGATGCCGGTGACTCGCATGCAGCGAAACGCAACCGAGCGCGGCAGTCTGCTCGCGCCAGTCGTCGGGCACGCGCTCGACGAGCAGGCCGCGCGCCAGATCCGGAGCGGCATCGCGCGCCGCCGCGAGCGCCTCGGGCGAAAATGAGGAAAGCAGCGGCTGTACTGCGGACCTGTCTTGCCCCGACGCCCGCCACAGCCGCGCCGTCTCCGCTCCGACGATACGGCCCGTCTCCGCCTCCCGCCCCGGACACGGCTTGATCTCCACATTCGCCGCCAGGCCTTCCTCGCGGCAGCACTGCGCCACCTCGGCGAGCGTCGGCATGTGCTCGCCTTCGAAGCGCGAATCGCACCAGCTGCCCGCATCGAACGCCGCAATCTTCGCATAGCGCAGTTGCGCCGCCGCGCCGCGCCCGTTCGAGGTGCGCTCGACGGTGTCGTCGTGCAGCAGGAACGCTACGTTGTCGGCCGACAGCTTGGCGTCGAACTCCACCATCGTGTGTCCGAACCCGGCGCCGACGCACAAGCCCGCCAGCGTGTTCTCAGGTGCGAGCGTACCGCCGCCGCGGTGCGCGGCAACGCGCGGATACGGCCAGTTATTCATCGTCTGGACTCCGGATTCAAGACAGGGGCGCTCAAACCTCGTCGGACACGACGAAGAGGCGCCGGTATTCCTTGAGGGCATAACGGTCGGTCATGCCCGCGATGTAGTGCGCGATCTGGCGCGGTTGCGAGGCTTCGTCATGGGTTTGGTACGCGGGGGGCAGCAAGCGCGGATCGTCGGAAAACGCCTCGAAAAGACCCTTCACGATGCGCTGCGCCTTGTTCGCCATGCGCATCACGCGGTAATGCCGGTACAGGTTACGGTACAGAAACCGCTTGAGCGCGGCGGCCTGGGCTGCAACACGCTCACTGTGCGCGACGATGGGCGGCGCAGCGCGCACATCGCCCAGCGATTGCGGCGCGAGCCTCGCGAGATTGCGGCTCGTCTCGTCGATCAAGTCGACGATCAGCGTGTTGATGATGCGCCGCACGATCTCATGCACGAGGCGCCGCCCCTCTATTTGCGGGTACTCGGCGCGCGCGGCTTCGTAGTGCATTTGCCAGAGTTCGACCTCGGCGAGCTGCTCGATGGTGAGGAGCCCCGAACGCAGCCCGTCGTCCACGTCGTGATTGTTGTAGGCGATTTCGTCCGCGATGTTGGCGATCTGCGCTTCGAGCGAAGGCTGGCGCCCGAGCAGGAAACGCTCGCCCAGTTCGCCGAGCTGCCGCGCGTGCTCGCGCGAGCAGTGTTTGAGGATGCCTTCGCGTGTCTCGAAGCACAGATTCAGGCCGTCGAACGCGCCGTAGTGCTCCTCGAGCTCATCAACGACGGCGAGGCTCTGCAAGTTGTGCTCGAAGCCGCCGTGCCCGCGCATACATTCGTTGAGCGCGTCCTGGCCCGCATGGCCGAACGGCGTATGGCCGAGGTCGTGCGCGAGCGAGATGGCCTCGACGAGATCCTCGTTCACGCGCAGGTTGCGAGCGACCGAGCGGGCGATCTGCGCGACTTCGAGGCTGTGCGTGAGCCGCGTGCGAAAGAGATCGCCCTCGTGGTTCACGAACACCTGAGTTTTGTATTCGAGCCGCCGGAACGCTGTGGAATGGACGATGCGGTCGCGGTCGCGTTGAAACTCGCTGCGCGCGGCGGGCGGCGGCTCGGCGAACCGGCGGCCACGCGATTGCGCGGAACGTGCCGCGTAGGGCGCGAGTCCCGCTTCGAGATCGACGGGCACACCGACAACGCCCGGCGCGTGAACGCAGTCCGGACCTGCGCGCTCACCGGGATGTTCACCTCTAATGTCGCTGCGGGTGTCGCTCAACGGTTCCTCCGCAAGGATCGCATCTGGGGCGGCCGCGGCCTCTCGGGCACGGACCGCGCAAGCTCAGGCCGCCAGCTTCAGGCCCTTGAATCAGCCCTTCACGGCGGCGGCCAGCGTCGCCTGCACGGCTTCGTCGGGCGCGCGGCCGATATGCGTCTTCCCGAAGCGCTCGAGCAGAATGAACTTGATCGCGCCGCCCTCGGCTTTCTTGTCGACCTGCATGAGATCGACATAGCGCGCCGCGCCCAGCGCCGGGGCCACGATGGGCAGATTCGCCGCCTTGACCACGCGCACCAGCCGCTCGCGCGACGCTTCGTCGAGCATGCCGAGACGCACCGAAAGATCAGCCGCCATCACCATGCCGCAGCCCACGGCCTCGCCGTGCAGCCACTCACCATAGCCGAGGCCCGCTTCGATCGCATGGCCGAACGTATGCCCGAAATTCAGGATCGCGCGCAAGCCGCCTTCGCGCTCGTCGGCGGCCACCACCGATGCCTTGATCTCGCACGAGCGCTTCACCGCATGCGCGAGCGCCTCCGGCTCGCAGCGGTTGAGCGCCGCCACGTTCGCCTCGATCCATTCGAAGAATTCGGCGTCCGCGATCGCCCCGGTCTTGATGACCTCGGCCACGCCCGCCGCGAGTTCACGCGCCGGCAGCGTGCGCAGCGCGCCGATATCGGCAACCACGGCCTGCGGCTGATAGAACGCGCCGATCATGTTCTTGCCGAGCGGATGGTTGATGCCGGTCTTGCCGCCCACCGACGAATCGACCTGCGAGAGCAGCGTCGTGGGCACCTGGATGAACGGCACGCCGCGCATATAGCAGGCGGCCGCGAAGCCCGTCATGTCGCCGGTCACGCCGCCGCCCAGCGCGATCAGTGTGGTCTTGCGGTCGGCGCGCGCGGTAAGCAGCGCGTCGAAGATCAGGTTGAGTGTTTCCCAGTTCTTGTACGCCTCGCCATCGGGCAGCACGACCGTGTGGACGTCCTTGCCAAGCGGCGCGAGCGCAGCGCGCAACTGGTCGCCATAAAGCGGCTCTACGACCGTGTTGGTCACGATGGTCACCGACTTGGCGGCGATATGTGGCGCGAACAGCGCCGTCTGGCCAATGAGGTCTGTGCCGATGTGGATGGGGTAGGCGCGGTCGCCCAGTTCGACGTTGACGGTAATCATGCGAGGCATTCGTTCAGGGTGGGTGACACGAGCAGGAACGCCCTACTCGCTCGCCGGGGTTCGAGCGACGCCGGCCATGTCGAGCTGCATCAACACCATGTTGACGAGGCCGTTCACGGACGGGCGGCCGGTCTCGATCACGAAGTCGGCGACCTCGCGATAAAGCGGATCGCGCTGCGCGTAAAGCGCTTCGAGCCGCCCCTTGGGGTCTTCGGTCTGCAGGAGCGGCCGGTTCTTGTCGCGGCGCGTGCGCAGCCAGAGGTCGTGCGGATTCGCGCGCAAATAGACGACGAAACCCCGCTCCTTGAGCGCCGCGCGGTTCTCGGGCCGTAGCACCGCGCCGCCGCCCGTCGCCAGCACGATGCCTTCGCGCGCGCTGAGGTCGTCGATCACGTGCGCCTCGCGCTCGCGAAAGCCCGCTTCGCCTTCCAGCTCGAAGATCACCGGAATGCGCGCGCCCGTGCGCGCCTCGATCTCGTGATCGGAGTCGAAAAACGGACGCTCAAGCCGACGCGCGACCGCCCGGCCCACGGTCGTTTTGCCGGCGCCCATGAGCCCTACGAAAAATACATTGGCGTTTGCGTCCCGCACTTGCAGCGTTTCCTACGAAAGGTTGGTGCCGCAGCTTACTGGCAAAGCGGCGGCGTTGTCGAGCCTGCAGCGCCCACGGTCCGGCCCTTTTCGGGAGTCCTCGCGGCGCTGCATTAATTGAGACCAAACCCAGCATCTTACGCCCGCCCGTATCGTTCAATCTCCGCTGACCACGCGCGGCGTGATGAACACCACCAGTTCGCTGCGTCGGTCACGATGCGCGCGATGCGAAAAAAGCGCGCCCAATAACGGTATTTTGCCCAGGAGCGGCACCCGCGTCACATCGTCCCGGTCATCGGTCGCATCGATGCCGCCAATCGAGACCGTTCCGCCGTCCTCGATCTCCACCCGCGTCTGCACGTGCTTGGTGTGAATCGCCGGCCCTGCGGCGGTTTGCTCGCCCACGCTGTCCTTGGCCACGTCGAGATCGAGAATCACGCGGCCATCCGGCGTGATCTGCGGCTCGACCTCCAGCTTCAGCGTGGCGCGGCGAAATTGCACGCCCGAGACGCCCTGTCCGACTTTCGCCTGATACGGCAACTCGGTGCCCTGCTCGACGACAGCCTTGGTGCGGTCGGCGGTCACGACGCGTGGACTGGATACCACGCGCCCTCGCCCTTCGGCTTCCAGCGCGCTCAACTCGATGTCGAGCAGGCGGGTCGCGCGCGCGGCGAGCAGCGTGAGGCCGAGTTGGGCGGCGTCGAAACCGGAGAGCGGCCCTGCTGGCAAGTCGTAGACCGCGCCGACCGCATCGCCGTGCAGCCCGCGCGGGACGCCATCGGGATTGGTCGGATAGAGCCCGAGCCGCACGCCCAGCTCGCGCGACAGACCTTCGTCGCCTTCGACGATGCGCGCCTCGATCAGCACCTGGCGCGCGGGCGCATCGAGGCGCTGGATGAGCCGCGCGATCTGGTCGAGACGCGCCGGCAAATCCGTGATGAACAGCAGATTCGTGCGCGTGTCCGCCACGGCAGCGCCCCGCTTCGAGAGCGCGCGCTGCGTGCCCGAGCCGGTGAGGAGCCGGCGCAGGTCCTCGGCGCGCGCGTACTGAAGCTCGAACGTGCGGCTCGCAAGCGGCTCCAGTTCGGCGGCGCGCGCGTGCGCTTCGAATAGCTGCCGCTCACGCGCCGCCATGTCTGCCGCAGGCGCGACCCAGAGCACACGGCCTGTGCGCTCCATGGCGAGGCCGTTCGACACGAGCAGCAGATCGAATGCGGCACGCCATGGCACACGATCGAGCCGCAGCGTGACCTGGCCACGCACGCGCTCGCTCGCAACGATGTTCAGCTTCGTGAACTGCGCGAACGCGTGCAGCACAGCCGTGAGCTCCGCGCGCTGAAAATTGAGCGAAATCGGGCGATCGGGCGGCAGGCCATCATCGTCCGATGCTGCGCCGCTCAAGCGGGCAGGTGGACGCAGCGGCACCGGTGGCCCTTCGAGCGGTGGTGGCGCCTCGAGCGCAGCCGGCACTGCCGCACGCTGCGCTACTGGATCGCCGCCCTCACCCTCGGCAGCACCGGGTAGCGAAGCATTATCTGCGCCGTTTTCGGGCGCGAACGGATTCGCGACCCAGCCTGGCGGAGCAGCGGACTCGCCGCCCGTTCCGCCAGCACCGAGCGGTGGTTGTGGCGGCAGCGGCGGCGCCTCATAACGCGCCACCGGCGCGGCAGCCTGGCGCCACGCCGGCAGCGGTGGCGGCACAGCGCCCTGTGCGATGGGCACTGCCTGCGCCATCGATGCAAGCACCCAGCTCAGCCAATGGATCGTGAGGCGCTCCGGGGCCCGAAGCCGGCTTTCGTCAGAACACACCGATTGCCGGGATTTCATTTGGTGTCCTCCGCCCAGCCCAAGGTATGCGTCGCGCCATCGAGCGAGAGCACGATGCGCACCGGATCCACGCTCGACACCCGTGCGCCCGCAAGCGTGGCGCCGGTCTGCACGGCCACCGTGCCTTCGGCGGTTTCAACCAGCGCAACGGCTCGCCCGCGCTCCACCAGCATGCCGGACAAGCGCATCGCAGCGTCGCCCTGTATCCCCGCAGCGCCCTGAACGCCGGGGAACCCACTTCCGAACGGATCGGCAAGCGTGCCGCCTTCGTCGCCATTGCGCACAGAGGCAGCAGCGGGCAGTCCGTCGAACACCTGCAGCATGGCCGAGATCGCGAGGCTGCCTCCGCTGCGCCTGACTGAGAGTTCGCTGGGCACCACAAGCTCGGGCAACGTCGCTAGTCCGCCGAGGAAGGCCGACAATTGCCCGAAGCTACCCAGCGCGACCAGCTTCGTCGTGCGGAACGCCGGTGCCGGGGCACTGCCCGAAGCCGCTGGCTCGAGCGCGATCAGCACGAGCCCGGCCTGCGCCGCGAGCTGCGAGATGCCGCGAATATCACCGGCGGCGCTGCCCTCGCGCTCGCGCTGCGGCCCGTCTTGTGCGTCGCGCTGCAAAGCCGGCAGGCGCGCCAGTGTTTGCCGCGCGCCCGCGAGTCGCGCATGGGCATCGGCAAGCGCGGATTGCGTCGCCTGCACGCCGCCCACGTCCAGGACCACACACACGCTGCTCACCAGACACATAGCGAGCACACCAAGCACCGCAGCGACCACGGCGCTGCGCCGGCCGCTCCACGCGTGTATGGGCCGCCAGCCGCGCAAGCGCGTGGAGAGCACGCCGCCGTGCGTGCTTTCGCGCCCAAACGGGCGGGCGCGCATCGCCAGCGCGGCCATCATTTCGCCTCCTTCGCGCTCACGCTACGCGCCGTGCTGGCCGCCTTCGCCGCCGCGCCTTTCCACATCAGCCGCACGGCCACACGAATCGGCGCACGGGCTGGCACCATGCCGCGCGACGCACCAGGCGGAACGCGCTCGCGCATGAGCCCAGGCTGCTGTGCACGCTTCAATTCGCGCACGTCGACGGCCTCGACTCCCGGGATCGCGTGCAGGCTTGCGAGCCATGCCGCGGCTGCCGCCTCATCGGTCGCGCTTGCGTGCAACTCCGATTCTTCGGCACGTTGCGCAAGCTGCTCGAGGGTCACGCCCACCGTGCGCGCCCCCGACAACGCATCTATGAGCGCAAACACGTGTGAAAGCGGCTTCGCCCGCTGCTGCGCTTCGGAACGTGCGGCGCGGCGCCTGTCGGCTTCGCGTTCGAGCTTGTGCGCAAGATCCAGCGGCACCGCCAACCGCGCGAATTGTTGCTCTACCGCCTCGCGGCGCACCTCGATTCGCGTGCGCTCGAACATTTGCCATCCGGCTACGGCGCTGCCGCATGCACAGCCCACGGTCAACGCCGCCAGCCACTCGAACGCGCGGCGACGGCGCAAGCGCCGCATCGCGGCGGGCCGCCATGGCAGCAAGTTGAATCCACCGCTCCACGCTCCCGGCACGGCGCTCTGCTCGCGCACGCTACCCGCTCGCAAGCTCATTCGCTCACCCCGCGCATGGCGAGGCCGAACGCGACGGCACACGACGGATCGTGCAGCAGATTGGCGTCGAGCGGGTGTTCGATGTCTGCGAGCGGCGCGCACTCGAACGGCAGCACAGGAGTGCCGAGCACGTCGCCGATATCGGCGAGCGAAAGATGCGCACCGTGCAGCAAGCCGAGGTCGCCGGCCACGAACGTGCAGCCGGTTTGCCCGTCGCCCGCCAGATCGCGCAGCGCTTCGACCAGATCGGCGTGCTCCAGCGCCGGAAAACGCATGGTTCGCACAACGGTCTCTTCGGCAACGAACCAGCCGTGCACGCCGTCCGCGCCGATCCACAACGCCACCCACGCCTCGTGCGGCGACAACTCGAACTCAGCGGCATGACGCATCGCGCGCAGTGCCGCATGCGCCTCGTCGTCTACGGCGCATAGCGTGACGCCCGCCATCGCCGCGCATTCGATGCGCGCCTCCAGATGGGCACGCGCCGTGGCCGCAATCGTCACCTGGGTTTCGTGCGCGGACGCTACGCCGCACTCCAGTGCAAGCGGGCCCACACGCCAATCCACCGCCAGCTCGGCGCGCTCGACACCCGACACGCGCTCCGCCTCGGCGAGCACGAGCGGCTCGAGCTCGGCGTAAAGGCCTGAAATGTCCGGCCGGTCCATCCCGCCGGTGCGGCTGCTCCCCTCCACAGACGCCAGCCGCGAGAGCGGCATGGATGCCAGCAGCGTCGCGCCGGCGGGCAGCGCCATCGCGCAACGCAGAGTGGCCTGCGCACAAACGGATGGCAGCGCGCCGAACACCTCCTGCAGCGCGCCTGCCAGCGCCTGACGATTGACGATCTCGGCGCCCGAGAGCGCCTCGCGCGCAATCGGCGCACGGCCCAGCCATTCGATGCGCAACGGCCCGCCGCCGAACACCCGCTGACTCAGAACAACCAGCGTGACGCCACGCGCGCCCACATCGACGCCCGCAGCAAAGCGGCGCGCACCCAGCAACAGCGGATTGAGCAAGCTCATCGCATTCCTCCCATGTGCGTCGCGCCGCGAACCATTCGTGACGCGCTCAGGGGGAAATTGTGCGAAGCGGCGCTTGCCGCGCACACTCGTCCGGATGGCCAATCCGTGCATGCCGTGGCTTCGTGTCGACCGGTACAACCGAATACAACCGACTGCGACCGTCATGCGATCTTCTCGCACATGCGAGACACGGCTAGAGTGCGTCTATGCCGCGTGGCCGTCCCGCTCGCCTCGCTCCCACCCGGCCTCGCCCATCCGGCGTAAGCATTCCGAAAGCACGCCTGGGCAGGCGGCTATAATCGCGGGACTGTTTTTCCGGTGTCCGTATGCACGAAGCTCTGCCTCCCTCATCCGTTCCGCCGTCCACGCCGCCCGCGCCGCCCAAACGCAAGCGGCCGTGGTGGCTCAAGCTGCTCATCGGCACTGCCGTGCTGATCGTGGGCGCGGCCGCCAGTGCGGCGCTCGTGCTCGGCTATGCGCTCATCGTCGCTACCCCGAACCTGCCGTCGCTCGACGCGCTCACCGACTATCGGCCGAAGGTGCCGCTGCGCATCTATACGCGCGACCACGTGCTGATCGGCGAATTCGGCGAGGAACGGCGCGATATCGTCCATATCCAGGACGTGCCCGATAACCTCAAGAAAGCGATCCTCGCGATCGAAGACGCGCGCTTCTACGAGCACGGCGGCGTCGACCTCACGGGCATCGCGCGCGCGGGCTTCGTCGCGCTCACCAATGGCCACGCCTCGCAGGGCGCGAGCACGATCACCATGCAGGTGGCGCGCAACTTCTTCCTGTCGAGCGAGAAGACCTACACGCGCAAGATCTACGAGATGCTGCTCGCCTACAAGATCGAGTCGAAGCTCTCCAAGGATCAGATTCTCGAGGTGTACATGAACCAGATCTATCTGGGACAGCGCGCCTACGGCTTCGCGAGCGCCGCGCGCGTGTACTTCGGAAAGGATCTGAAAGATCTCACGCTCGCCGAATGCGCGATGCTCGCGGGTCTGCCCAAGGCGCCCTCGGCGTACAACCCGGTCGTCAATCCGAAGCGCGCCAAGGTGCGCCAGGAGTACATCCTCGAGCGCATGCTGGAACTGCACTACATCACCCAGCAGCAATTCGATGCAGCCGCGCAGCAGCCGCTCGTCGTCAAGGGTGCGGGCAAGGAATTCAGCGTGCACGCCGAGTATGTAGCGGAAATGGTGCGCCAGATGATGTACGCCCAGTATCACGAAGAGGCGTACACGCGCGGACTGAGCGTCGTCACGACCATCGATTCGGCCGATCAGGATGTCGCCTATCGCGTGCTGCGCAAGGGCTTGCTCGATTACGAGCGGCGGCGCGGCTATCGCGGGCCCGAAGCGTTCATCGAACTGCCCGCCGACGCGGACGACCGCGAGCAGGCCATCGACGACGCGCTGCTCGAGCACCCCGACAACGGCGAGCTCGTCGCGGCCGTGGTCACCTCGGCGAGCCCGAAGCAGGTGCAGGCGACCCTCATGGACGGCAACACGGCCACCATCACCGGCGACGGCCTGCGCTTCGCGCAATACAACCTGAGCACGCGCGCGCAGCCGAATCAGCGCATTCGCCCGGGCGCCATCATCCGTATCATGCGCAATAGCGCCGGACATAACGCCGCTAACAGCTCCGCAAACAGCGCGGGAAGCAGCGCCGGCGAATGGTCGATCACGCAGTTGCCGCAGATCGAAGGCGCGTTCGTCTCGGTCGTGCCGCAAGACGGCGCGATCCGCGCACTGGTGGGCGGCTTCGACTTCAACAAGAACAAGTTCAACCACGTCACCCAGGCATGGCGCCAGCCGGGCTCGAGCTTCAAGCCGTTCATCTATTCGGCTTCGCTCGACAAGGGGCTCGGGCCGGCCACCATCATCAACGACGCGCCGCTCTTCTTCAGCGCCGCCGAAACGGGTGGCCAGGCGTGGGAGCCGAAGAACTACGGCGGCGGCTTCGACGGCCCGATGACCATGCGCACCGCGCTCATGAAGTCGAAGAACCTTGTATCGATCCGCATCCTCAACCACATCGGCACGAAGTACGCGCAGCAATACATCACGCACTTCGGCTTCGATGCGGACCGCCATCCCGCCTATCTGCCGATGGCGCTCGGCGCGGGTCTCGTCACACCGCTGCAAATGGCCGGAGGCTATTCGGTGTTCGCCAACGGCGGCTACCGCGTGAATCCGTACCTGATCGCCGAAGTCACCGATCAGCGCGGCATGGTGGTCGCGCAGGCGCAGCCGCTCGTGGCAGGCCAGAACGCGCCGCGCGCGATCGACCCGCGCAACGCGTACATCATGAACAGCCTGCTGCAGAGCGTGGCCCAGCGCGGCACGGGCGCGAAGTCGAACGTCCTGAAGCGCACCGACCTCGGCGGCAAGACCGGCACGACCAACGACTCGCGCGACGCCTGGTTCGCGGGCTATCAGCACACGCTCGCGGCCATCGCATGGATCGGCTACGACAATCCGCGCAGCCTCGGCGACAAGGAAACCGGCGGCGGCCTCGCGCTGCCCGTGTGGATCGAATACATGCAGAAGGCGCTCAACGGCGTGCCCGAATACAAGATGCCGATGCCCGATGGCATCGTCACCCTCGGCGACGAGCTTTATTATGCCGACGCCACGCCGGGCCACGGCTTCGTCTCGACGGTCGGCATCAGCCAGGCCGCGCTCGACGCCCAGACGAGCGGCGCCGCGGGCATGGGCGGTCAGGCAGGCGCAGGTTCGGCGCCCGAGCAGGTCAACGCCAAGGAGAAGGAAGACATCATGAATCTGTTCCGCGGCCATTGAGCACGCTCAGCACCATGAAGAACGGGCACCCGAGGGTGCCCGTTTTCACGTTGAGCGCCTGACCACTTCGCCGCTCGACCGCTTCACCGCGAGATTCGCAGCGGCATTCAAAGCGGCATCATGGCGACGTCACGGCTTGAACGTGACAGGCTCGCCCGCCTGCTCGCTCGCGTAGGCCGTGAGCGCCGAAAAGAACTCAGTGCCCGTGCGAGTGTCGCGCCATTCGCCATCGATAAAACGATAATGAAACCCGCCCGCTTTCGCCGCGATCCAGATCTCGCGCATCGGCGGCTGCAGATTCACGATGATCTTCGTGCGATTTTCGAATTCGAGTGTCAAAACGTTGCCGCTGCGCTCGAGTTCGATATCGGCCTCGGCCTCGTCGGCGACGCGCTCCACCGCCGCCAGCACGGCCTCCGCGCGGCTCAGGTAGTCACTATCTGGCATGCTAAACTCCACCGGTTAATCATTCAGGGACAATTATGCGTGTCAATTCCAGGATGCGCGCACCGGCATCCCGCGTATCGACGCCCCGCGTATCGACGCCCGGCGCAATTCTAGCTGCTTTCGCGATCGGCGCTGTAGCCGCGCTTTCGTTGGCAGGCTGCGGCCAGAGAGGGCCGCTCTACATGCCCACGGTGCCACCGCTCCCGCAGAAGCCGAATTTCGAGACGCAAACCGGCGACAACGCACAGCCGACGCCCGCCACCGAGCGGCCCGCATCGGGCATACCGGCGTCGGGCATACCGGCATCGGGCGCGCAAGCCGGCGAGCTTCCCGACACATCGGGCACGCCGCTTTCGCTGTCCCCGGATGCCGAACTCAAATCCGTGCCCGCCAGCGGCGCGCAGCCCGATATGCAACCTGCTTCCGCCGCAACCCCGGTTCAGTAAGCCGCAAACCCGCACCGACTTCAATCAGACGCTCGCATGACCCAGCCCGCTTTTCATCGCGCCTTTCACCGTGACAACGGCACGCTCTTCGTCGAAGGCGTGTCCGCCGCCGACCTCGCCGCGCAGTACGGCACTCCACTCTACGTCTACTCGCGCGCGGCGCTCACTGCTGCATGGCACGCCTACGCCGACGCGTGCGCGGGCCGCCGCGCCACGGTGCACTTCGCAGTCAAGGCGAACAGCAACCTCGCGGTGCTCAACGTGTTCGCGCGCGAAGGCGCGGGCTTCGACATCGTCTCGGGCGGCGAACTCGCCCGTGTGCTGGCAGCGGGCGGCAAAGCGGCAAACACGGTGTTCTCGGGCGTGGGCAAGCATCCCGACGAAATGCGCTTGGCGCTGGAAGCAGGCGTGAAGTGCTTCAATGTCGAGTCGATTCCCGAGCTCGACCGTCTGAACGCCGTCGCTGGCGAACTGGGCAAGAAGGCGCCGGTTTCGCTGCGCGTGAACCCGGACGTCGACGCGAAGACGCATCCGTACATCTCCACGGGCCTGAAGTCGAACAAGTTCGGCGTCGCGTTCGACGAGGCGCGCGCGACCTACCGCGCGGCGGCAGCCATGCCGAATCTGGACGTGGTCGGCATCGACTGCCATATCGGCTCGCAGATCACCGAAGTCGCACCGTATCTCGACGCCATCGACAAGGTGCTCGAGCTCGTCGACCAGATCGAGTCGGATGGCGTGCACATCCATCACATCGACGTGGGCGGCGGCCTCGGCATTCGCTACGACGATGAAACACCGCCCGATGTCGGCGCATTCGTGCGCACCGTGCTCGATCGCATCGAGGCCCACGGGGCGAAGACCAGCAGGACCCGCGAGGTGTACTTCGAGCCGGGCCGCTCGCTGGTCGGCAATGCAGGCATCCTGCTCACGACCGTCGAATTCCTGAAGCCCGGTGTGGAGAAAAACTTCGCGATCGTCGACGCTGCGATGAACGATCTCGCGCGTCCAGCCATGTACGAGGCGTATCACGCCATCGAGCCGGTTACCGAGCGCGCTGACTCCGCGCAGACCTGGGACATCGTCGGCCCCGTGTGCGAGAGCGGCGACTGGCTCGGCCGTTCGCGCACGCTCGCGATCGAGGCCGGCGACGTGCTCGCGATCCGCTCGGCGGGCGCCTACGGCTTCGTGATGAGCTCGAACTACAACACGCGTCCGCGCGCGGCCGAAGTCCTGGTCGACGGCGCGCGCGCGCACGTCGCGCGCGAACGCGAGACGGTGCAGCAACTGTTCGCCGGCGAGCATCTGCTGCCGGATTGAGCACCGTGTCGGGCGCAAAGCGCCCGCATTGAATGCAAAAAGCGACGCCTCTCGTGCGTCGCTTTTTTATTGCCCGCGCGCGGGAAAGCGAGACAAATGGTTAGCGCAACGTCGCTGTGCGCGCCTTCCAGCGCGCAAGCAGCCACGCGCCGATCCGCCAGCCGAGCAGCACGACCATGATCGCGCCATAGAGCTTCGGCAACGCGAGATCGTGCTTGCCCGCCTTCATCCACCAGAAGTGCAGGATCGCGAGCACGCCGATCGCGTAGACCAGCCGGTGCAGCGTCTGCCAGCGACGCCCGAGCTTGCGCGCCATCGCGCGCGTCGAGGTGATGGCGAGCGGAATCAGTAATACGAACGCCGTGAAGCCCACCGTGATGAAGGGCCGCTTGCCTATGTCCTTTAGCATCGCAGCCACGTCAAACCACTTGTCGAACCAGATATAAGTGGTGAAATGCAGCGCAGCGTAAAAGAACGCATAGAGCCCGAGCATGCGCCGAAAGCGTATCAGCGCATTGAAGCCCGTAAGGCGGCGCAACGGCGTGACCGCGAGCGTGATGCAAAGGAATACGAGCGTCCATAGGCCCGTCGAGCGCGTGATGAACTCGATCGGGTTCGCGCCGAGCCGGTCCGTGACGCCGAAGAACACCAGCCGCGCAAGCGGATACCACGCCGCGACGAACACCACGCCCTTGGCCCACGGCAGCCAGCGCGGACCGGTGGCCGCGCGCAACGCCCGCGCCGCGCGCGCGGTCGCCGCGCCAGTGCGCGGAGAAACGGTCGTTGATTCCATCGGATGCTCCATTACCGTCTCTCGGCTCAGAAGTTCTTGCGCAGATCCATGCCCTGATACATCGACGCCACCAGATCGCCGTAACCGTTGAACATGAGCGTCTTGCGCTTGGGCGCGAAAAAGCCGTCTTCGCCGATGCGCCGCTCCGTCGCCTGACTCCAGCGCGGGTGATCGACGTTCGGATTGACGTTCGAATAGAAGCCGTATTCGTTGGCGGCGTAAGTGTTCCAGCTCGTGGGCGGCTGCTTTTCCACGAAGCGGATCTTCACGAGCGACTTCGCGCTCTTGAAACCGTACTTCCACGGCACCACCACGCGCAGCGGCGCACCATTCTGGTTCGGCAGCACCTGTCCGTAGAGCCCCACGGTGAGCAACGTGAGCGGGTTCATCGCCTCGTCCATGCGCAGTCCTTCGGAGTACGGCCAATCGAGGATCGGATCGGCGAGGCCGGGCATCTGCGAGCGGTCGGCGAGCGTGATGAACTGCACGTACTTCGCGTTGCCGGTGGGCTGCGCGCGGCGAATCAACTCCGCAAGCGACACGCCGATCCACGGAACCACAATCGACCAGCCCTCCACGCAGCGGTGCCTGTACACGCGCTCCTCGAGCGGCGCGAGCTTGAGAATCTCGTCGATGTCGTAGACTTTCGCGTTCTTCACCTCGCCCTCCACGCTCACCTTCCAGGGGCGCGGCCGCAGCGTATGCGCGTTTTCCGCCGGGTCGCCCTTGTCGGTGCCGAACTCGTAGAAGTTGTTATAGGTCGTGATGTCCTTATAGGGCGTGACCTTGTCGAGCGCGACGAACTTCGTGTTGGTCTTCGCGGCCAGCTTGAGCGCCTTCGCATCCGGCGACGCGTATTCCGCGAACGCATCGCGCGCGCCGAACAGGCCCGCCACGCCGCCGAGCGCTGCCGCTCCGGCCGCCTGCAGCAAACGGCGGCGCTGTTCATACACCTTTTGCGGCGTGATCTCGCTCGCGGCAATGTCGTCGCCGTTGAGGATGATCCTGCTGCTGCGCTTGATCCACATGATGTTGCTCCTGTCGAATGGACCCACTCGGCCCCGCCGCGCCCGCGCCGTTCCGAGCCCTCCACTACCGGGCAAACGCACGCGATCCGCAATTCTTCCGCCCCGCAAATAAAAAACCGCCGGAGCGCGAGGCTTCCGACGGTTAGTTCGCTCGGCGGACGGCGGCGGTTACACCGTCCGCCAACATCATGTGCTCCCGGGCGTTACAGCTTGCCGTAGCTGTGCAGGCCCGAGAGGAACATGTTCACGCCGAGGAACGCGAAGGTCGTGACGAGCAGGCCCGTGAGCGCCCACCACGCGGCCACGCCGCCGCGCAAGCCCTTCATGAGACGCATGTGGAGCCATGCCGCGTAGTTGAGCCACACGATCAGCGCCCAGGTTTCCTTCGGGTCCCAGCTCCAGTAGCCGCCCCACGCCTGCGCCGCCCATAGCGCGCCAAGAATGGTCGCGATGGTGAAGAACGCAAAGCCGACTGCGATCGACTTGTACATGACGTCGTCGAGCACGTCGAGCGCGGGCAGGCGGTCCGCCAGCATGCCGCGCTCTTTCATGATGTAGGCCACGCCCACCATCGCCGAAAGCGCGAAGCTGCCGTAGCCGATGAAGTTCGCCGGCACGTGAATCTTCATCCACCAGCTTTGCAGCGCGGGCACGAGCGGCTGGATCTGCTGCGCGTCGCGCGAGATCGAGTACCACATCAGGAAGCCCACGGCCGCGCTGATCACGAGCAGCACGAATGCGCCGAGCGCGCGCGTGTTGTAGTGCTTTTCGTAATACAGATAGAACAGCGCCGTGATGAGGCTGAACAGCACGAACACTTCGTAGAGGTTCGAGATGGGAATATGGCCGACGTCGGCGCCAATCAGATACGACTCGTACCAGCGCACCATCAGGCCGACGAAGCCGATCAGCACCGCCGTCCACGTGAGCTTCGTGCCGATCGCGCCACCCGTGGGCGAGCGCGAAAGCAGACCGACCCAATAGAAGAACGTCGCTAGCACGAACAGCGCGCTCATCCACAGGATGGCCGACTGGCTCGACAGGAAGTACTTGAGGAAGAACGCCTGGTCGGCGCGCGCGAGGTCGCCCTGATAAATCTGGATCGCGCCGACCGACAGCACCGCAATGCCCGCCATCAGCAGACGCGCCGGCTTCCAGCGCCAGCCCAGCACGACGAGCGCCGGCACCGTGCCGCACAGCACCAGCTTGTCGTAATAGTTCATGTGCGCGTGATAGCGCGAGAGCGCGAAGCCCGCGCCCAACACCAGGGCCAGCGCGAACAGCCAGTCGAGTGCCGTGAGACGGCGCAGGAAGGAGCGTTCGTCGAAGAACGCGTCCGCGTGGGGATCGTGCGCAAGCGTCGCATCGTGCGACGCAGCCGCTGCCGTGCGGTCGGCGCGGCGGGTTTGCGCGGAAGAAGTTACTTGAGTCAAGTCCATGGGCTTACCGGTGTCGATCGTGAGTTTCCGTGGATCGCATCAATCACGTGAGTCGCGTGAATCGCATGAGTGGCGCGTGGATCAAGGGGTACGGTCCGTCCCGCTGCTGCCGGCGCCGGTGACCTCGGGTTTCGCCCCCAAGGCTCGGGAGACCGCTTCGCGGGTACGGGCAAACTCTTTCTCGAAGTCGAGGGTGCGGCGCGCGGTCGACATCGCCATGATGACGTCGACACCCCCGCCGTTGGCCCCGCTCCGGTCCTTCAGCCAGAACCACAGACGTCGCTCGCGCACATAGAACATCGAGAAGATGCCAAGTACGAGCAACAGGCTGCCAAGATACACGACTTTCTTGCCTGGCGCGCGCGTCAGCTGAAATACCGAAGCTTGCACCTGCTTGAATGAATCAAGCTGTAGATAGACAGGCGCCCCGTACAGGAAGCTGTCCGAAACCGCATTGATCGAGTCCTGGACGAAGCGCGTCGATTGCGCGTCAGGCGTGAGCACAGGCTCGCCGGCCCGCGTGCGCGCGAGCTGCCAAAGGTCCCACGTCGCGCCTTCGAGCATGCGCAGCAGCAGCCCGGCGGCCTTTTCCTGCTGGCCCTTGGGCACAGACTTGTCGATGAAGATCGCCACCGCCTGGAAGCCGCCCTTTTGCGCCTGGGACGTGCCTTGCGCCGAAGGATCGGCGCCCGCGAAAAGGGTCAGGACGCGCGAAGCGCTTTCTTGCAGATGCTGCTGCAACTCGCGGTTCGCATCGGGGACCGAGCGCGCGGCGAAGCGCTGCGCGGCCTGCTCGCGCAGCGCCGGATCCTCGAACGCGGCGCGCAGCAGCATCCATTCCTTCATCGTGCCGCCGCTGTCGGCCGGAATGCGCAGGTAACGGAACGGCTCGTCGGGGTTCTCGCGCATGCCCGCGAGGAATATCCGCGCGCCGCCCACGTCGACGGGCAGCATGTAGTTGTTGTACTCGCGCGCCTGGCCGTCCTTGTCACGCACCTTGTACTGCACCGAGGGGCCGACGTTGTGCAGATCGATCGGCTTCGAGCTCTTCGCGCCCGAACCGAGGCGCTCGTCGAACGCTTCCTTGAGGGTCTGATGCGCGACGCCGCGCACGTCGCTCTGGCCGCTGCCATTCGAAATGTTCTCGACGTTGATCGCGCGGAAGTCGGCGAATTCGATGGTCTGGCCATCCACGCCCGGCACGCTCTGGCCCGCGGGCAGCGCAAGCTTCGCCGAATTGCCGATGGTGCCTTCGAACGGAAAGCTCTTCGCGCTCGCGCCGGCCATGGGCCACGCGGTCATGTGCATCTGCGAGCCGCCGTCCTGGAAGCTCGACTGGTAGATCGACACGCCGTCGTACTCGAACGGCTCGTTGACCTCGATACGCGCCGGAATGCGCTGGCCGGTCTTGTGATCGATCACGACGATGTCGCTCGCGAACAGCTTGGGCATCCCGGTCGAGTAGTAATCGACGATGAACTTGTTGAGCTGGATCGAGAACGGCAGATCCTGGATCAGCGAGCCGTTGGGCTGGTTCAGGATGGCCGTGGAGACGTACTGGCCCTCGGGCACCCACGCGTAGCCGCGGAACGTCGGGTTCGCGGTGGAAAGCCGATGCTCGGGCGGAATGTCGTTGATGACGGCATTGCTCTGGATGGGCGTCTTGTTGAAGAGCCACATCTGGAATTTGATCGGCAGATTGCTGTCGAGCAGGCCGCCAATGCAGATCACCACGATGGCGAGGTGGGCAAAAATATAGCCGATTTTCGCGAGGGCGCCGCGCTTGGCGGCGATGAGCGTCGCGCCCTCGCTTTCGCGCGTGACGAACTTGTAGCCGAGGCGCTGCGCGAGCTTGCCTAGCGTCGCGGCGGTCTGCGCGCGCGAGCCGCCCTCGAGCACGAACTCGCCCTTGTGGTGGAACGCGCGCAGGCTGCCTTCGCGGACTTTGTCCTTCCAGCTCTTCGTGTCGGCAATCATCTTCGGCGCGTTACGGATCACGCACAGCGAGATCGATACCACGAGAAAGCCGAGGATGGTCATGAACCACCACGCGCTATACACCGTGTAGAGGCTCAGCGCGCGGAAGATGTCGGCCCAGAACGGGCCGAACTGATTGACGTAGTTGGGATACGGGTCGTCCTGCGTGAGCACCGTGCCGATGATGCTCGCAATGGACAGCACCACGAGCAGCGCGATGGCAAAGCGCATCGAGCTGAGCAGCTCGATGGTGCTTCTGACCGCTCTCTGGCGGATATTCAACTGCAGACCCTGCGTGGTGACGCTCATTCAAACTCCGCTTCTCATGGCACTTCTCACTGCGCTTTTCGTCAGCGCATTACAGCAAAAAAGGGTGCGGGACCGCCGCATCCATGCGGCGCCCACACCCTTTTCTTGTTCTTGGACTGCCCGGCGCGAAGCCGGGATCAGTGCAGGCCGGCTGCGTAGTCGGCGACAGCCTTGATCTCGTCGTCCGAGAGACGGTGCGAGATTTCACGCATCGGTTCGTTGTTGTTGCGCGTGCGCTGCTGGAACGCCTGCAACTGCGCGACGATGTACTCCGACCATTGGCCCGACAGCCGCGGGTACTGAATCGGAATGCCCTGCCCCGTGGGTCCGTGGCACCCGGCGCATGCAGGCACGCCTTTGTCCGCGATACCGGCGCGCCAGATCTTCTGGCCGACCGGCACGGTCTTCGCGTCGTGGGCGGTGCCGGGCTTGGGCGTCTGCGATGCGAACCACGCCGCAACGTTGATCATATCCTGATCGTTAAGCGCGCTGGCAAAGCCAACCATAATTGGATTATTACGCACAGGGGGCTTGCCACTGGGCTGTGGCTTGAAATCCTTGAGCTGCTTGACGAGATACTCGGCGTGCTGACCGGCGAGCTTGGGATAGGCGCCGCCGCTGCTGTTGCCATCGGCGCCATGACAGGCGGCGCAGACCTGCCCCGCGATGGCCTGCCCCCGGGCCAGATCGGGCTTGGCCGGCGCCGACTCGGCTGCCGTCGCCATCATCGAAACACTTGCTACGAGACCTGCTGCTGTCGCACCTATCGCAAATTGGAGTACCTTCAAGAACTTGCCCAATCGATTCATTCGCGCACCTTGTTTCGTCTTGTGGGAATCAGGTTCTGCAAATACACGACAGCGACCGATCTACCCGAAAAGCTCCGCGCTGGCCTTCCCGGTATTCAGTAAACCGTCGCATTGTACAATAGCGCGCAAGGCGCCACGGCGCCAGTCGGGCCTCCCCCCGATATCTTCAGATCGTTCCCGGCACCTCCGGGCTTGGGCGGTCCCGCCCGCCTCGCTACTTCACTTGTGGTCCTACCGATGGCCTTCCTGCTGCACCAAGCCCGTTTCTTCACGACGGTGAATCATCTGCGCGACCTGCCCGCTACGGCACGGCCCGAAGTCGCGTTCGCCGGCCGCTCGAACGCGGGCAAATCCACGGCAATCAACCTGCTGTGCAACCAGAAGCGCCTCGCCTTCGCGTCGAAGACCCCGGGCCGCACGCAGCACATCAACTATTTCGGCGTGGGCAGCGCCGACGATCCCACAGGCTATCTGGTCGACTTGCCGGGGTACGGCTATGCCGAAGTGCCGGAAGCCGCGAAGGCGCATTGGGAGCAACTGCTCTCGCTCTATCTGCAAACGCGCGCCCAACTCGCCGGCCTCGTGCTGATGATGGATGCGCGCCGGCCGCTCACCGAACTGGACCGGCGCATGATCGAGTGGTTCGCGCCGACCGGAAAGCCCGTCCACGCGCTTCTGACGAAATGCGACAAATTGACGCGCCAAGAAAGCGTTCTTGCACTGCGCACGACGAACAAGGCCTTCGACGAGTACCGCAAGCAGGGTTATGAAGGGAAGCTGAGCGCACAGCTCTTTTCCGCGCTCAAGCGCGTGGGGCTCGACGAGGCGCACGCGGTCATCGAAAGCTGGATCGCGCCCGAGGTCAAATCCGGCGAGGCTTAAGGCCGGCGCGCTCGCGCGCGAAGCCAAGCCGACGCTTCGCTTGCCACGTTCGATGCACGAATGTGCGTTAGCCCACATAACGGGACGTGCGACGCCGCACGTCCTCGCCGGCGTACCGGCATTGCTCATTTCGGCGGCACATAAAAAAACCCGCCGTAAATGCCGGCGGGCTAAACAGCCTTATCGAAAAAACGACAGGCACCCGCTCAGGGAGGAGAAGCGGGGAGTCCGGCGCCAGGCGCCTCGCTCGATCGGTATGATATACCATTGTCCTGAAAAGTTTCCTGTGCGCCCAGGCGCACCCCGTTTCAAGATATCCCTGCCGACATGAGCTTCTATCCGCATCATCGTCCGCGCCGCATGCGCCGCGACGACTTCTCGCGCCGCCTGATGCGCGAAAACCTCCTCACCACCAATGACCTGATCTACCCCGTATTCGTGGTCGCTGGAACCAACGTGCGCGAAGCCGTGCCGTCGATGCCCGGCGTCGAGCGCGTTTCGGTCGATCTGCTCATGGGCGTGGCCGAGCAATGCGTCGAACTGGGCATTCCGGTGCTCTCGCTCTTCCCCGCCGTCGATCCGGCGCTGAAGACACCCGACGGCATCGAAGCGACCAACCCCGGCGGCACGATTCCGCGCGCCGTGCGCGAGCTCAAGAAGCGCTTTCCGGAACTCGGCGTGCTATGCGACGTCGCGCTCGACCCGTACACGAACCACGGCCAGGACGGCGTGATCGACGAAAACGGCTACGTCATCAACGACGAAACCATCGAGATCCTCGTCGCTCAGGCACGCGCGCAGGCTGAAGCGGGCGTCGATATCGTCGCGCCTTCGGACATGATGGACGGCCGCATCGGCGCGATCCGCGAGATGCTCGAGAGCGAGAACCACATCCATACGCGCATCATGGCGTACTCGGCGAAGTATGCTTCGGCGTTCTACGGACCGTTCCGCGATGCCGTGGGCTCCGCGTCGAATCTGGGCAAGGGCAACAAGATGACCTACCAGATGGACCCATCGAACTCGGACGAAGCGCTGCGCGAAGTGCGCCTCGACATCGAAGAAGGCGCCGACATGGTGATGGTCAAGCCCGGCATGCCGTATCTCGACATCGTGCGCCGCGTGAAGGACGAGTTCCGCTTCCCGACCTACGTGTACCAGGTGAGCGGCGAATACGCGATGCTCAAGGCTGCAGCGCAAAACGGCTGGCTCGACCACGACAAAGTGATGATGGAGTCGCTGCTCGCGTTCAAGCGCGCGGGCGCCGACGGCATTCTCACGTACTTCGCGCTCGACGCCGCTCGCCTGTTGCGCGCGCAGAAATAAGCGCCGCGCGGATTCGCGCTTGACGCATGAAAAAAGGCACGTCTCGCGACGTGCCTTTTTGTTTGCGCGGATGCTCGATGCGTCGTGCGGTGTGCTTACGATCTGCCCGTGAGCGTCGAAAGCACCGATTGCACGGGCTTGGCCGAAGGCGCCGGCGACTGTCCCTGCGCCACCACGCGATCGAGCCGGGCGAGGAATTTATCCGCGTTTTCGTAGCCCACCACGCGCAGCACCTCCTGACCGCTTGCATCGAAGAAGATGATGCCCGGCGGGCCGAACAAGCCAAAGCGCTTGAGCAGCGCCTGATCGTTGGGGTTATTGGCCGTCACGTCGGCGCGCAGCAGACCGAGTTGCGCGAGGCGCGCCTGCACGCGCGAATCGCTGAACGTGAGGCTCTCCATCTCCTTGCAACTCACGCACCAGTCTGCGTAGAAGTCGAGCATCGAGGGCTTGCCCGCCGTCTTGAGCATCGCGTCGAGTTGCGCCGACGAGCGCACCGGGGCGAAGGTCAGTGCATCGGCCTCGGCCACCCGTGCCTGCGCCGCGTCGTTGCCTGCAGCGCCGCCCGCGCGTGCGGCCAGCACGGCGAGCGGGCGCAGCGGATCGGTCGAGCCAGCCGAAAGACCGACGATGAGCGTAGCGGCCCAGATCGCGAACGCGGCGCCTACGCCGCGCCCCAGACGCCGCCAGACATTGGAGGCGCCCGCATTCGGCGTAAAAAGTCCAAGCCCGGCGGCGGCGAGCAGGAGCCAGAGCGCAGCCAGCAGCATTTGCGCGCTCGCGCCCAGCACAGGCCATACGATCCACAGCGCGGCTGCGAGCAGCGCGATGCCGAAGAAGACCTTCACGCCATCCATCCACGTGCCCGCGCGCGGCAGCAGCGTGCCTGCGCCGAGCCCGATAATCATGAGCGGCACGCCAAGGCCGATGCCCATTGCGAAAAGCGCGGCGCCGCCGAGAACGGCGTTGCCTGTGTGCGCGATGAACGCGAGCACGGCGAAGAGCGGCGC
This sequence comes from Paraburkholderia sp. A1RI-2L, assembly GCF_048957375.1. NCBI lineage: Bacteria > Pseudomonadati > Pseudomonadota > Betaproteobacteria > Burkholderiales > Burkholderiaceae > Paraburkholderia > Paraburkholderia sp. A1RI-2L. The sequence goes on along the minus strand of NZ_JARBTA010000001.1, from coordinate 3,102,335 downwards.
GGTCATGCAGGCGCCCACCACCAGGGCGGACAGCGCGCCCATCACGGCAACAGCCACGAACTTGCCGCCCGAGCGGCCCTGCGACGCGCGAGATGTACCATCCTGCCAGCGCTGCGGCAATGCGAGGTCGTAGCCGGCGATCAGCATGAGCGCGAAGGCGGTCAGCAGCCCGGCGAACACGCCGAGCACCCACGGGTTCTGCAACCACGCCCCAAGGCTTTGCCCGATCAGCGCCGCGGCAATGCCGAGCACCGTGTAGACCAGCGCCATGCCGAGCACGTAGACGAACGACAACGCGAAACCGCGTGCGCGCGTCACCTGCGCGCCCTCGCCCACGATGATGGCCGAGAGGATCGGAATCATCGGATACGAGCAGGGCAGCAGGCTCAGCACGATGCCCGCGAGAAAATACAAGCCGACTACGCCGAAAAAGCCACCGCCTTGCAGCAGCGATTGCGCATAGTCCGCGCTCGTCGCGCGTTCGTACCACGACTGCCGTGCGTTGTCCGCCGGTGCCGAAGGCGTGGCCGAAGTGGCCGGCGCAACGGTGCCCGCCGCACTCTGCCCGCCGGCCGCGGCTTGAAGCGCCGCGCCGCTCACGTGATAGACATGCTCCGCCGGCGGATAGCAGATGCCGGCGTCGGCGCATCCCTGGGACGTCACCGCAAGATCGAATGCCCCGCTCGCCTGCTTCACGGGCACGCGGATCGTGAGTTCCTTGCGATAGGTCTCGACGTTCTTGTTGAACGTTGTATCGAACTTCACATGCCCTGGAGGAATCTGTGCATCGCCGAGCGTGGCCGTACCGTTGCGCGTCGCAAATGCAAAGCGCTCGCGGTACATGTAATAGCCATCGGCAATCTTGAAGTGAACATCGACGACGCCCGGCTCCTCGCTCGCACTGAACGTGAAGGCCTGATCGGGCGGCAGGAAGTCGTCGTCGGCGCGGGCGGGCGCTGCACCGAACAAGAGCGGCAGCACGCAACCGACGAGTGCGAGGAAAGCCAGAAACGAGGTGTACGGCACGGCGCGCAAGCGCCGATCGAAACGCTTAAACATGAATGGGACGCTGTGTCTCGGCATTGACCCATTGGCCATAGGCGTTCGACGCCGTGACCTGCCACGAGAGAATCTCGGGCGTCTCGTAAGGATGCTGGGTCTGGATGAACTGTTCGAGCTCGGCCGCGCGCGCGAGACTCGTCTTGAAAAGAAGCTGCACCTCGTCGCTGGACTCGATCCTGCCCTGCCAGTGGTACTGCGAATGGACCGGGCCAAGCCGCGTCACACAGGCCGCGAGATGGGCTTCGAGCGCCGTCGACGACAGCTTTTCGGCGGCGTCCTCGTCGGGCAAGGTGGTCAACATCAGAATTACATTGAGGGTCACGACAAGCTCCGTCATGGTGCCCCGCCCCCACGGCGCGAGAGCCGGGGGCGCCTGAGGCAGAACGTTATCGTACCACCGGCGTCAACTGGCTTCGCTCATGCGCCGTAAGCATGCGGAGCGACGACACAGCGGTGACACAGCGGTGACATACAGCAAACACATTCCCGAGCCGTTTAATCCACTGCTGAAAACAAAAAAGCCAGGCTAGGCCTGGCTTTTTCGCACGCCGCTTGATCCGGGGACCAAGCGACCGAAAGCTTATTCCGCTTCCTGGACGTTCTCTTCCGCGACTTCCGGACGGTCGAGCAGTTCGACCAGAGCCATCGGTGCGTTGTCGCCAACACGGAAACCGAACTTCAGGATGCGCAGGTAGCCGCCCGGACGGTTCGCGAAGCGCGGACCGAGCACGTCGAACAGCTTCGTGACCGAGTCACGATCGCGCAGGCGGTTGAACGCCAGACGACGGTTCGCCAGCGAGGGCTTCTTGCCGAGCGTGATGAGGGGCTCGACCACTTTACGGAGTTCCTTCGCCTTCGGCAGCGTCGTCTTGATGACTTCGTGCTCGATGAGCGAGTTGGACATGTTACGGAGCATTGCCAGACGGTGGCTGCTCGTGCGGTTCAGTTTCCGCAGACCGTGACGGTGACGCATTTCAATTTCCTTGAAACAAAGTTTTGGTCCAGCTCTTCTATCGCCAGAGCATCAAACTCGGGCACGGGCCGGTACAGAAAAAAGCAAGACGCGGATTTTAAAGGAAAATCCGCGTCCGTGCCACTTACATTACTTGTCGAGACCAGCCGGCGGCCAGTTTTCGAGCTTCATGCCGAGCGTGAGACCGCGCGAAGCGAGCACTTCCTTGATCTCGTTGAGCGACTTGCGACCCAGGTTTGGGGTCTTGAGCAGCTCGTTCTCGGTACGCTGGATCAGGTCGCCGATGTAGTAGATGTTCTCGGCCTTCAGGCAGTTCGCCGAGCGAACCGTGAGTTCGAGATCGTCCACCGGACGCAGCAGGATCGGGTCGATCTGCGGCGCGCGCGACGGGGCTTCCGCTGCCGTTTCCGTGCCTTCCAGAGCCGCGAACACCGACAGCTGATCCACGAGGATGCGCGCCGACTGGCGAATCGCTTCCTCAGGCGAGATCACGCCGTTGGTTTCGATGTTCATCACGAGCTTGTCGAGGTCGGTACGCTGCTCGACACGCGCGCTCTCGACGGCGTAGCTCACGCGGCGAACCGGCGAGAACGACGCGTCCAGCACGATGCGGCCGATGATCTTGGCCGACTCGTCGCCGTAGCGGCGCACGTTGCCCGGCACATAGCCACGGCCCTTCTCGATCTTGATCTGCACGTCGAGCTTGCCGCCCTTCGTCAGATGCGCAACCACGTGTTCCGGGTTGATGACTTCGCAGTCGTGCGAGAGTTCGATGTCGCCAGCGGTGACAACGCCTTCGCCTTCCTTGCGCAGCGTAACCGTCACTTCGTCACGGTTATGCAGCTTGAACACCACGCCCTTCAGGTTCAGCAGCAGGTTGACCACGTCCTCTTGCACACCATCGAGCGTCGAGTATTCGTGCACGACGCCTGCGATCGTCACTTCGGTCGGCGCATAGCCAACCATCGACGACAGCAGCACGCGCCGGAGCGCGTTACCCAAGGTGTGGCCATAACCGCGTTCGAACGGCTCCATGACCACTTTCGCGTGGTTCTCGCCGAGCGATTCCACAGCGATGATCTTGGGTTTCAACAAACTGGTTTGCATAGGTTTTCCTTTTCAATACCCTCGGCTCGTTACACCGATAAGGCTGAGATGGCAACAACCTGAAAAAAACAGCCGAGGCCACCTCCTGCGCGAAGCACAGAGGCTACCCCGGCCGTCAATCCGATTAACGCGAATACAATTCGACGATCAGGCTTTCGTTGATGTCGCCAGCGATGTCGCTGCGCTCAGGCATGCCCTTGAACGTGCCTTCGAACTTCTTCGCGTCGACCGACACCCAACCTGCCATGCCGCCTTGCTCAGCGAGCGACAGCGCTTCGACGATACGCGCCTGCTTCTTCGCCTTTTCGCGAATTGCGACGACGTCGCCTGCCTTCACTTGCATCGACGGGATGTTCGCGACGACGCCGTTCAGCGTGAGAGCCTTGTGGCTCACGAGCTGACGCGCTTCAGCGCGGGTCGATGCGAAGCCCATGCGGTACACGACGTTGTCGAGACGCGATTCGAGCAGCTTGAGCAGGTTTTCGCCGGTGTTGCCCTTGATACGGTCAGCTTCCGCGAAGTAGCGGCGGAACTGGCGCTCGAGCACGCCGTAGATGCGCTTCACTTTTTGCTTTTCGCGAAGCTGCGTGCCGTAGTCGGACGTGCGGGCGCCCGAGGTGCGGCCGTGCTGACCCGGCTTGCTGTCGAGCTTGCACTTGTCGGCGAGCGAGCGGCGTGCGCTCTTCAGGAAGAGGTCGGTGCCTTCACGGCGGGACAGCTTGGCCTTCGGGCCGATATAACGTGCCACGTTGCTTTCCTTCGATAATTGATCACGCGAAACCTGAATGGGCGAACCCGCGGTTTCACGCTAGTCCGGCTCTTTGAACCGAACGGTGGGCTTAGTCAATTCAATAACGCCGAGAGCCTGGGTCGCCGTTTCCGGCGGCTCAGGCGTTCGGCTCAAGCGACGCCTTAGATGCGGCGGCGCTTCGGCGGACGGCAGCCGTTGTGCGGGACCGGCGTCACGTCGGAGATCGCGGTGATCTTGATGCCAAGACCATGCAGCGCGCGCACCGCCGATTCGCGGCCAGGACCGGGGCCCTTGATACGCACTTCGAGGTTCTTGACGCCGTATTCCATCGCGACACGGCCAGCCGACTCGGCTGCGACCTGAGCTGCGAAGGGAGTCGACTTGCGCGAGCCCTTGAAGCCCTGACCGCCCGAGGTTGCCCAGGCAAGCGCGTTGCCTTGACGATCGGTGATCGTGATGATGGTGTTGTTGAACGACGCGTGAACGTGAACCACGCCCTCGGCGACGTTCTTCTTGACCTTCTTGCGAACGCGTTGCGCCGCGGAGTTGTTCGAAGCCTTAGCCATTACGTTTTCCTGTAACTGTCAGTTCCGCTTACTTCTTCAGCGACTGTGCTGCGCGGCGCGGACCCTTGCGCGTACGTGCGTTGGTGCGCGTGCGCTGGCCACGCAGGGGCAGGCCCTTGCGATGGCGCACGCCGCGGTAGCAGCCGAGGTCCATCAGGCGCTTGATGTTCATCGTCACTTCACGGCGCAGATCGCCTTCGACGACAAACTTGCCCACTTCCTCACGCAGCTTTTCGAGATCCGCGTCGTCCAGGTCCTTGACCTTCTTGTTGAACGGCACACCCGCGGCAACGCAGATGTTGCGCGAACGCGTGCGGCCAACACCGAAAATTGCCGTCAGGCCGATTTCAGTGTGCTGGTGGTTCGGGATGTTAACCCCTGCAATACGAGCCATTGTTTTTCCTCAAACAAAAAGCGCAAGCGCGCTAATCAGCCTTGACGCTGCTTGTGGCGCGGGTCCGAGCTGCAGATCACGCGAACGACGCCGTTGCGCTTGATGATTTTGCAGTTGCGGCAAATGCGCTTTACCGATGCCATCACTTTCATGATATTACCCTTTTTCTAAATCACTTCGCCCGGAACACGATCCGCGCACGCGACAGATCGTAAGGCGTCAACTCAACCGTCACCTTGTCGCCCGGGAGAATGCGGATGTAGTGCATCCGCATTTTTCCGGAAATATGCCCGAGAACGACATGGCCGTTTTCCAGCTTCACCCGGAAGGTTGCGTTGGGGAGGTTTTCGATGACCTCACCCTGCATCTGGATTACATCGTCTTTGGCCATAGGTCCTTTCAACGCATCGGGACGCCGCCGCCCTTGAAGTTGGCCTTCTTGAGCAGCGATTCATATTGTTGCGACATCACGTACGACTGCACCTGCGCCATGAAGTCCATTGTGACGACGACAATGATCAGCAGCGACGTACCACCAAAATAAAACGGCACATTCCAGCGCAGCACCAGAAACTCGGGCAGCAGGCAAACGAACACGATATAGATCGCACCGGCCAGCGTCAGACGCGTGAGGATGCGGTCGATATAGCGAGCCGTCTGATCGCCCGGGCGGATGCCAGGTACGAACGCGCCACTCTTTTTCAGGTTGTCGGCCGTTTCCCTGCTGTTGAACACCAGAGCGGTGTAGAAGAAGCAGAAGAAGACGATCGCCAACGCGTACAGCAACACGTACACAGGCTGACCAGGCTTGAGAGCTTCGGCCACGTTGTGCAGCGTGTCCGCGAACCAGCCGGTCCGCGACCCCGAACTGAACCAGTTCAGGATGGTTGCCGGGAACAGGATGATCGACGATGCGAAGATCGGCGGAATCACGCCCGACATGTTCAGCTTGAGCGGCAGGTGCGACGACTGCCCACCGTAAATCTTGTTGCCAACCTGACGCTTCGCATAGTTCACGAGGATCTTGCGCTGGCCGCGTTCGATGAACACCACCAGATACGTCACGGCCGCGATCAGCACCACGATGATGATCGCCGAGATGGGACCCATCGAGCCGGTGCGAACCAGTTCGAAGAGACCACCAATCGCATTCGGGAAACCCGCTGCGATCCCGCCGAAGATGATGATCGAAATGCCGTTGCCAAGCCCGCGTTCCGTGATCTGCTCACCAAGCCACATCAAGAACATCGTGCCCGTCACGAGCGTCACCACCGTCGTCAGGCGGAACACCATGCCCGGATCGATCACGAGGCCAGGCTGATTTTCCAGCGCGACCGCGATGCCGAAAGCCTGGAAGGTTGCCAGCACCACCGTGAAGACCCGCGTGTACTGCGTGATCTTGCGTTGTCCAGCCTGCCCTTCCTTCTTCAGCGCCTCGAGCTGCGGCGAGACGATCGCCATCAGCTGCAAGATGATCGACGCCGAGATATACGGCATCACACCCAGCGCGAAGATCGTGAAGCGAGACAGCGCGCCACCCGAGAACATGTTGAACATGCCCAGGATGCCGCCTGACTGGCTCTGGAAGAGCTTCGCCAGTTGGTCCGGGTCGATACCGGGAACCGGAATGTGCGCTCCGATGCGATAAACGACCAACGCCAGCAGCAAGAACATTGCACGCCGGCGCAGGTCGCCGAACTTCGGAGCGCTGCGACCGGTTTTTGCGAGACTCGGGCTGTTAGCCAAGTAGCTTCTCCGATGCAGATGTTAGTGACGGCGGGCAAGCCCGCACGCACCACCCACAATCACTCGGCAAAAGAACCGCCTGCTGCTTCGATCGCAGCACGCGCATTCTTCGTCGCACCCAGGCCCTTGACCACGACCTTGCGCTTGATCTCGCCAGTAGCGATGATCTTCGCGCTGCGGGTCATTTCGCCAACGAGGCCTGCCTGCTTGAGAGCCAGCAGATCGATTTCGTCGACCGGCAGCTTCTCGATATCCGCGAGGCGCACTTCACCAACGAATTCCTTCGTCAACGAGGTGAAGCCACGCTTGGGCAGACGACGTTGCAGCGGCATTTGACCGCCTTCGAAGCCGACCTTGTGGAAGCCGCCCGAACGCGATTTCTGACCCTTGTGACCACGGCCAGCGGTCTTGCCGAGGCCAGAGCCGATGCCGCGACCGACGCGACGCTTTGCGTGCTTCGCGCCTTCTGCCGGCTTCAGGTTATTCAATTCCATTTTCAACTCCTGGAGTCTTTTGGTCCGAGTGCGCTTAAGCGATGACCTTGACGAGGTACGAGACCTTGTTGATCATGCCGCGCACTGCCGGCGTGTCCTGCAGCTCGGAAACCGAGTTCAGGCGACGCAGGCCGAGACCGCGCACGGTGGCACGGTGCGATTCGCGGGTCCCAATCAGGCTCTTGACGAGCTGAACCTTGACAGTTTTTTCAGACATGGTACCCACCCTTAGCCCAGAATGTCTTCGACGGACTTGCCGCGCTTCGCCGCGATGTCGGCCGGGGTCGACTGCTTGCGCAGGCCGTCCAGCGTCGCACGAACGAGGTTGTACGGATTCGTCGAACCGTGGCTCTTGGCCACGACGTTCTGCACGCCCATCACGTCGAACACGGCACGCATCGGGCCGCCGGCGATCACGCCCGTACCTGCCTTCGCCGGAGCGAGGAGGACGACCGATGCGCCATGCTTGCCGTGCACTTCGTGTTGCAGGGTGCCGTTCTTCAGGGGCACCTTGAACATGTTGCGACGAGCTTGTTCCATCGCCTTCTGGACAGCAACCGGCACTTCCTTCGACTTGCCCTTGCCCATACCGACGCGGCCATCACCATCGCCAACCACGGTCAGTGCGGCGAAGCCGAGAATACGGCCACCCTTCACGACCTTGGTCACGCGGTTGACCGAAATCATTTTTTCGCGAAGGCCGTCGTCGCGTTCGTCAGCCTGAACTTTCGCTTGCATCTTTGCCATGACGAATTCCTTCCTTAGAACTTGAGCCCGGCTTCGCGCGCAGCATCAGCCAGCGCCTTGACGCGGCCGTGATAGCGGAAACCCGAGCGGTCAAAGGCGACGGATTCGATGCCGGCGGCCTTAGCCTTTTCTGCAATACGCTTGCCGATCAGCGAGGCAGCGGCGACGTTGCCGCCCTTGCCCGACTGGTCAGCCAGTTGCGCACGCACTTCGGCTTCAAGCGTCGACGCGCTGGCCAGCACCTTGGTGCCGCAGGGCGAGAACACTTGCGCATAGATGTGCGTGTTCGTGCGATGCACGGCCAGGCGCGCGACCTGCAGCTCAGCGATCTTGAGACGCGTCTGACGAGCGCGGCGCAGGCGAGATTGAGTCTTATCCATGATTGCGCACCCTTACTTCTTCTTCGTTTCTTTGAGGATCACAACCTCGTTGGCGTAACGCACACCCTTGCCCTTGTAGGGCTCCGGCGGGCGATAACCGCGCACTTCGGCAGCGGTTTGGCCAACTTTCTGCTTGTCGATCCCCTTGATCACGATTTCCGTTTGCGACGGGGTTTCAGCCTTGACGCCTTCCGGCATCTGGTGCACCACGGGGTGCGAGAAACCCAGCGACAGGTTCAGCTTGTCGCCTTGCGCTTGAGCACGGTAACCAACGCCAACCAGCGTCAGCTTGCGCTCAAAACCCTTCGTCACGCCTTGCACCATGTTCGCGACGATCGCGCGCATCGTGCCCGACATCGCATTGGCTTCGCGGCTGTCGTCCGTCGGCTCAAACTTGAGCTGACCGTCTTCGCTCACCACCTTCACGAGGCGGTTCGCAGCTTGCGAAATCGTACCCAGCGCGCCCTTGACGGTAATCTTCTCGTCGCTGAGCGTCGCTTCTGCGCCTTGCAGCGCGACCGGGCTCTTACCTACTCGAGACATGTTTCTTCTCCTTAGGTCTTAAGCGACGTAGCAGATAACTTCGCCGCCGACGCCAGTAGCGCGCGCCTTGCGGTCCGTCATCACACCCTTCGGCGTCGACACGATTGCAACGCCGAGGCCATTCATGACCTGCGGGATGTCGTTGCGGCCGCGGTACACGCGCAGGCCCGGCTTCGAAACGCGTTCGATGCGCTCGATAACGGGACGGCCAGCGTAGTACTTCAACGCGATGTTCAATTCCGACTTCGCACCTTCGGTTTTCACCGCGAAGTCGTCGATATAACCTTCGTCCTTCAGAACCTGCGCAATGGCAATCTTCACTTTCGACGAGGGCATAGCAACCGAAACCTTCTCGACCATCTGCGCATTGCGGATGCGAGTCAGCATATCGGCGATAGGATCACTCATGCTCATTTATGTTTCTCCTATTACCAGCTCGCCTTGGTGATGCCAGGGATCTCACCACGGAACGCGATTTCACGAATCTTGTTACGTGCGAGACCGAATTTGCGGAACGTACCACGCGGACGACCCGTGATCGCGCAGCGGTTACGCTTGCGGGTCGGGTTCGAGTTGCGCGGCAGTTGTTGCAGTTCGAGGCGAGCTGCGTAGCGCTCTTCTTCCGACTTGCTTTGGTCGTCGATGATCGCCTTCAGCGCTGCGCGCTTCGGCGCGAACTTCGCTGCCAGACGAGCGCGCTTCTTTTCACGTTCAATCAGTGCCAGTTTAGCCACGGTAACCTCAGTTTCTGAACGGGAACTTGAAGCCGGCGAGCAGTGCCTTTGCTTCTTCATCGGTCTTCGCGGTCGTCGTGATGCTGATGTTCAGCCCACGCAGCGCGTCGATCTTGTCGTAGTCGATTTCGGGGAAAATGATCTGCTCTTTCACACCGATGTTGTAGTTACCACGGCCGTCGAACGCCTTGCCCGACACGCCACGGAAGTCGCGCACGCGGGGGAGCGCAACCGTCACGAAACGGTCCAGGAATTCGTACATGGCATTGCCACGCAGCGTAACCATCGTGCCGATCGGATAACCTTCACGGATCTTGAAGCCGGCGATTGCCTTGCGCGACTTCGTCACAACAGGCTTCTGGCCGGCGATCTTCGTGAGGTCGCCAATGGCGTGCTCGAGGACCTTCTTGTCAGCGACGGCTTCACCCACACCCATGTTCAGGGTGATCTTGGTGAGGCGCGGCACTTCCATGACCGACTTGTAACCGAACTTCTCGATCAGGCCGGGGACGACCTTCTCTTTATAAAATTCTTGCAAACGTGCCATTTTTTACTCCGCAGCGTCAGGCGCTCAGGACAGCACCGGTCGTCTTCAGGAAACGAACCTTCTTGTCCCCTTCGACCTTGATGCCCACGCGCGACGGCTTGCCGTTCGCGTCGACCAATGCGACGTTCGAGATAGCCAGCGGCATTGCCTTGGCTTCCACGCCACCCGTCGTACCCTTCATGGGGTTCGGCTTCACATGCTTCTTCGCAATGTTGATGCCTTCGACAGTAACGCGCTCTTCACCGATGGCGACCACGACACCGCGCTTGCCCTTGTCTTTGCCGGTAATGACGATAACTTCGTCACCCTTGCGAATCTTGTTCATCGCGACTCCTTACAGCACTTCCGGCGCCAGCGAAACGATCTTCATGAATCGTTCGCTACGCAGCTCACGCGTAACCGGCCCGAAAATGCGGGTGCCGATCGGCTCAAGCTTGGTATTCAAAAGCACGGCGGCGTTGCCATCGAACTTGATCAGCGAGCCGTCTTGACGGCGCACGCCCTTGGCGGTGCGAACCACAACAGCGTTGTAGATTTCGCCCTTCTTCACGCGCCCGCGCGGCGTTGCTTCCTTGACGCTCACCTTGATGATGTCGCCAATGCTGGCATAACGACGCTTCGAGCCGCCGAGCACCTTGATGCACATGACTTCACGCGCACCCGTGTTGTCGGCTACTTCAAGCCGAGTTTCGGTCTGGATCATGGTTTATCTTTCCCAACTTAATCCGGTTGCACCACCATGGCACATCCGGTCAGTCTTGGTCCCGTCAGCCGCGCCGCCACTAGAACGACCGCTCAGCTGCTTGGGTTAGAACAGCAGCGACGGCAAACGAAACCGGCCATCGCATTCCGGTGAATCTTGCAGATCCGGACTGGCGCCCGAACCACCTCCCCCACTACTTTCGCCCGTTGCTTTGCCAACAACGAACCCATAAAGAGGGAAGACCAAGACTATAACTCGATAATCTTGGTCTCGCAAGCGAAATCTTTAGCGATTTCAACAACTTCTCTACCCCGGGGAGGGCCCCCGGGGTACTGCATCATCTGAAACGGCTCTTAGATGACGCGTGCTGCTTCGATCAGCTTCGACACGGTCCAGGCCTTCGTCTTCGAAATCGGACGGGTTTCCTGGATTTCAACGAGGTCACCCTCGTTGTACGTGTTCGATTCGTCGTGAGCGTGGTACTTCTTCGACTGCACGACGTACTTGCCGTAGATCGGGTGCTTGACGCGGCGCTCGACCAGGACGGTGACCGTCTTGTCCATCTTGTTGCTGACGACCTTGCCGACCAGCGTCCGCTTAAGCGAGGTTTTCACGCTTTCGTTCATTTCTGGTTCGCCTTCTCAGTCAGGACGGTCCGCACACGTGCGATGTCGCGACGAACCTTCTTCAGCTGGCTCGTGTTCGTGAGCTGCTGGGTCGCGAGTTGCATGCGCAGGCCGAATTGCGCCTTAAGCAGGTCCGACAACTCTTGGTTGAGCGCGGCCTGGTCTTTCTGGTGAAGTTCAGAAGCCTTCATCATTCACTCCTTAGGCGCCGAGCTGGCGAACCATGAAGACCGTCTTCAGCGGCAGCTTGGCTGCAGCCAGACGGAAGGCTTCACGGGCCAGTTCTTCGGACACACCATCCATTTCGTACAGCATCTTGCCCGGCTGGATCTCAGCGACGTAGTACTCAGGGTTACCCTTACCGTTACCCATACGCACTTCCGCCGGCTTTTGCGAGATCGGCTTGTCCGGGAAAATACGGATCCAGATGCGGCCGCCACGCTTGATGTGACGCGTCATTGCACGACGCGCCGCTTCAATCTGACGCGCGGTCAGGCGACCACGACCGATAGCCTTCAGACCGTATTCACCGAACGAAACCGCGTTGCCGCGCGTTGCGATACCGGTGTTACGACCCTTCTGCTCTTTGCGATACTTCCTGCGTTTCGGTTGCAGCATCGTTATTCTCCACTCTTGCCGTCGCCACGGCGCGGTGCGCCACGACGGGCACCCGGTGCGCCTTCGCCATCACGGCGCGGACGACGATCGCCCGGACGCGCACTGCGGCGCGGACGCTTTTCTTCGGCGACTTCTTCCACCACCGGTGCGTCGTTGCGGCCGAGCGTGTCGCCCTTGTAGACCCAAACCTTCACGCCGATGATGCCGTACGTCGTCTTCGCTTCCGAGGTTGCGTAGTCGATGTCAGCACGCAGCGTGTGAAGCGGCACTCGACCTTCGCGGTACCACTCGGTACGTGCGATTTCGATACCGTTCAGACGGCCAGCGCTCATGATCTTGATGCCCTGGGCACCCAGACGCATCGCGTTCTGCATCGCGCGCTTCATTGCGCGACGGAACATGATGCGGCGCTCGAGCTGCTGCGTGATCGAGTCGGCGATCAGCTGCGCGTCGGTTTCCGGCTTGCGAATTTCTTCGATGTTCACGTGAACCGGAACGCCCATGCGCTTCTGGAGTTCGGCCTTGAGGAGTTCGATATCCTCACCCTTCTTGCCGATCACCACACCCGGGCGCGAGCTGTAAATCGTGATGCGAGCGTTCTTAGCCGGACGCTCGATCACAACACGGCCCACCGAAGCATTCTTCAGCTTCTTCTTCAGGTATTCACGAACACCGATGTCTTCCTTCAACATCGCCGCGAAATTGTTGTTGTTCGCGTACCAACGCGAAGCCCAATTGCGGCTGACGGCCAAACGGAAGCCAGTCGGATGAATTTTCTGTCCCATCGTATGGCTCCTTAATTCCCGACCGTCACAGTGATGTGACAGGATTGCTTCTCGATGCGGTTACCGCGACCCTTTGCGCGTGCGGTGAAACGCTTCAGCGAAGCAGCCTTGTCGACGTAGATGCTCTTGATCTTGAGCTCGTCGATATCGGCGCCTTCGTTGTGTTCCGCATTGGCGATAGCCGAGAGCACAACCTTTTTCACGATGCCAGCCGCTTTCTTCGGCGAGAACGTCAGAACGTTCAGAGCCTTGTCGACCGGCAGACCGCGGATCTGGTCAGCCACAAGGCGCGTCTTCTGCGCCGAGATGCGGGCACCGCGATGAATTGCCTTCACTTCCATCTTGATTGCCCCTTATTTCTTGGCCTTCTTGTCGGCCGCGTGACCCTTGAACGTACGGGTCAGTGCGAACTCGCCAAGCTTGTGGCCGACCATGTTTTCCGTGACATACACCGGAACGTGTTGACGGCCGTTGTGCACGGCGATCGTCAGGCCGATGAAGTCCGGCAGGATCGTCGAACGACGCGACCAGGTCTTGATCGGTTTCTTGTCGCGCGTAGCTGCAGCCGCCTCAACCTTCTTCAGCAAATGGGCGTCGCAGAACGGACCTTTCTTAATAGAACGTGCCATTGCCTACTCCTTAACGCTTGTGACGGCGCTGGACGATCATGCTCGTCGTGCGCTTGTTGCTGCGGGTGCGATAGCCCTTCGTCGGCGTGCCCCACGGGCTCACCGGGTCGCGACCAGCCGCAGTCTTGCCTTCGCCACCACCGTGCGGGTGGTCGACCGGGTTCATTGCGACGCCACGGACCGTCGGGCGGATACCGCGCCAGCGGTTCGCGCCAGCCTTACCGATTTGACGGAGGCTGTGCTCTTCGTTGCCGACTTCACCGATCGTTGCACGGCATTCAACGTGCACGCGACGGATTTCGCCCGAACGCAGACGAACCTGCGCATAGACGCCTTCACGTGCCAGCAGCATGGCCGACGTACCAGCCGAACGCGCGATCTGCGCGCCCTTGCCCGGCAGCATTTCGATGCAGTGGATCGTCGTACCGACCGGGATATTGCGGATCGGCAGCGTGTTGCCTGCCTTGATCGGCGCTTCCGAGCCCGACATCAGCGGCGTGCCAACCGTCACGCCCTTCGGCGCAATGATGTAGCGGCGCTCGCCGTCTGCGTACAGAACCAGCGCAATGTTCGCGCTACGGTTCGGGTCATACTCGAGACGCTCCACCTTCGCGGGGACGCCATCCTTCGTACGACGGAAATCGATCACACGGTAGTGCTGCTTGTGACCGCCACCCTGGTGACGCGTCGTGATGTGACCGTTGTTGTTACGACCCGCCTTCACGGATTGCTTTTCGAGCAGCGGTGCGTACGGCGCGCCCTTGTGCAGATCCTTGTTGACGATCTTCACCATCGCGCGGCGACCCGGCGAGGTCGGCTTAACTTTCACGATTGCCATGATTACTTGGCCTCCGCTTCAAAGTTGATTTCCTGGCCGGGCTTCAGGCAGACATACGCCTTCTTCACGTCCTTGCGCTTGCCGTTGAAGCGGCCAAAGCGCTTGGCTTTGCCCTTCTGGACCAGCACATTGACGGACTCGACTTCCACCTTGAACAGCAGCTCGACAGCAGCCTTGACTTCCTGCTTGTTCGCGTCCGGCGCGACCTCGAAGACGACTTGTTCGTTCTTCTCCGCAACCAGCGTCGCCTTTTCGGAGATCACCGGTGCGAGCAGGACCTGCATCAAACGATGATCGTTCTTGCGAATCTCGCTCATGACAGCAACTCCTCGATCTGGGCGACCGCTGCCTTCGTGATCAGGATCTTCTTGAAGTAGATCAGCGAGAGCGGGTCGGCAAAACGCGGCTCAACGACTGCCACGTGGGGCAGGTTGCGCGACGCGAGATACAGGTTCTCGTCGACCGTGTCGGTGATGACCAGCACGGATTCGAGACCCATGGCCTTGAACTTTTCGGCCAGCAGCTTCGTCTTGGGCGCTTCGAGCGAGAGCTCTTCGACGACCGAGATGCGGCCTTCGCGGGCCAGCTGCGAGAAGATCGAGCAGAGGCCTGCGCGATGCATCTTCTTGTTGACCTTGTGCGAGAAGTTTTCTTCCGGCGAATTCGGGAAGATGCGGCCACCGCCACGCCACAGCGGGCTCGACGACATACCGGCACGAGCACGGCCCGTACCCTTCTGGCGCCACGGCTTCTTGGTGGTGTGCTTGACTTGCTCACGATCCTTCTGCGCGCGGTTACCGCTGCGCGCGTTCGCCTGGTAGGCGACAACGATCTGGTGAATCAGTGCTTCGTTGTAGTCACGGCCGAACACGACGTCCGACGCATTGACTGCAGCACCTTCTTGACCATTAGCGTTCAGGAGCTTCAGTTCCATTATTGCGCTCCTTTCTTGGCGCGCGCCTTGACGGCCGGCGTCACGAAAACCTTGCCGCCCTTAGCACCCGGCACGGCACCCTTGACCAGCAGCAGCTTGCGCTCTGCGTCGATACGGGCGATTTCGAGGTTTTGCACCGTTACGGTCTCGTCGCCCATGTGACCGGTCATGCGCTTACCCGGAAACACCCGACCCGGATCCTGCGCCATACCGATCGAACCCGGCACGTTGTGCGAGCGCGAGTTACCGTGCGAAGCACGGCCGGAGCTGAAGTTGTAACGCTTGATGGTACCGGCGTAGCCCTTACCGATCGAGGTGCCTTGCACGTCGATCTTTTGGCCTTCCGTGAAGAGTTCCACACCGATCACGGCGCCAGCGGACAGTTCGGCAGCCTTGGCGGCGTCGATCTGGAATTCCTTGAGGATTTCACCGGCTTGAACGCCAGCTTTGGCGAGATGACCTGCGAGCGGCTTCGTCACGCGCGATGCACGGCGCGTACCGAACGCAACCTGAACGGCCGTGTAGCCGTCGGTTTCAACAGTCTTGATCTGCGTCACGCGGTTGTCGGACACGTCCAGCACGGTCACGGGAATCGAATCCCCGTCAGCCGTGAAGATACGCGTCATGCCAACCTTGCGACCTACGAGTCCAAGGCTCATCGTTTTCTCCATTCCCGACTGCGATTGGTCGGGGCTAATTTACAAAGTACCGGCGTGTTTTCAGGGTAAAGGCCCAAAAAATCACACCGATTTATTGCGCAAATGCGCGAAAAGACGTCAAGTATAACGTCCTCCCACGATTTCCGCAAGCAATCAAAGACTTAGCGCGATCAGGCTATCCTGGCCGCGCTCGAGACTTTTACTGCAGCTTGATTTCGACGTCCACACCAGCCGGCAGGTCCAGCTTCATCAGCGCGTCGACGGTCTTGTCCGTCGGGTCGACGATGTCCATCAGGCGCAGGTGGGTGCGGATTTCGAGCTGGTCGCGCGAGGTCTTGTTGACGTGCGGCGAACGCAGGATGTCGAAACGCTGGATGCGCGTCGGCAGCGGCACCGGACCGCGAACGATTGCACCCGTCCGCTTCGCCGTTTCGACGATTTCAGCAGCCGATTGATCGATCAGGCGATAGTCGAAGGCCTTCAGGCGAATACGGATTTTTTGGTTCTGCATGGCAATTCCTTGAAAAGAGCGAGGCGGACTTGCGCCGCCAGACGATATAAAGAGCGCAGGACCGGCCTGCGGCGGAGAGCCGCAGGCCGGTCCCAAGTACCTCAACTACTACTGCTTACAGCAAGCCAAGTATTCTACTCGATTTACTCGATGATCTTGGCAACCACGCCGGCGCCGACGGTACGGCCGCCTTCGCGGATTGCGAAGCGCAGACCTTCTTCCATCGCGATCGGAGCGATCAGCTTCACCGTGATCGACACGTTGTCGCCCGGCATGACCATTTCCTTATCCTTCGGCAGCTCGATCGAGCCCGTCACGTCCGTCGTACGGAAGTAGAACTGCGGACGGTAGTTGTTGAAGAACGGCGTGTGGCGGCCGCCTTCGTCCTTGCTCAGCACGTACACTTCAGCCGTGAAGTGCGTGTGCGGCGTGATCGAACCCGGCTTGGCCAGAACCTGGCCACGCTCCACGTCTTCACGCTTCGTGCCGCGCAGCAGGATACCGACGTTGTCGCCTGCCTGACCCTGGTCGAGCAGCTTGCGGAACATTTCCACGCCCGTGCAGGTCGTCTTCACCGTCGGCTTGATACCGACGATTTCGATTTCCTCGCCGACCTTGACGATGCCGCGCTCGACGCGACCCGTCACCACCGTGCCGCGACCCGAGATCGAGAACACGTCTTCCACCGGCATCAGGAACGCGCCGTCAACAGCACGCTCCGGCGTCGGGATGTACGTGTCCAGCGCGTCGGCCAGGTTCATGATCGCCACTTCGCCGAGTTCGCCCTTGTCGCCTTCGAGCGCCAGCTTGGCCGAACCCTTGATGATCGGCGTGTCGTCGCCCGGGAAGTCGTACTTCGACAGGAGTTCGCGCACTTCCATTTCGACCAGCTCGAGCAGCTCGGCGTCGTCGACCATGTCGCACTTGTTCAGGAACACGATGATATAAGGCACGCCAACCTGACGGGCGAGCAGGATGTGCTCACGCGTTTGCGGCATCGGGCCGTCAGCGGCCGAGCACACCAGGATTGCGCCGTCCATCTGTGCCGCGCCCGTGATCATGTTCTTCACGTAGTCAGCGTGGCCCGGGCAGTCGACGTGTGCGTAGTGGCGGTTAGCCGTTTCGTACTCGACGTGCGCGGTGTTGATGGTAATACCACGCGCCTTTTCTTCCGGCGCTGCGTCGATCTGGTCGTACGCCTTCGCTTCGCCGCCGAACTTCTGCGTGAGAACCGTCGTGATCGCTGCCGTCAGCGTGGTCTTGCCGTGGTCAACGTGACCGATCGTGCCCACGTTCACGTGCGGCTTGGTCCGTTCGAATTTACCTTTTGCCATGTTTCTCTTCTTTCAAAAAAGTGGTGAATCGGTGACTGTGCATTGTGAGCCAGACCCATGCCTGGCCCACTGCGTGCTCAAATGAGCGCCGATGCTTACTTCGCCTTCGCGCTGATGATCGCGTCGGCCACGTTACGCGGTGCTTCTGCGTAGTGCTTGAATTCCATCGTGTACGTTGCGCGGCCCTGCGTGAGCGAGCGCAGCGACGTCGAGTAGCCGAACATTTCCGACAGCGGCACTTCGGCGCGAACGATCTTGCCGCCGCCAACCATGTCTTCCATGCCCTGGACGATACCGCGACGGCCCGACAGGTCGCCCATCACGTTGCCCATGTAGTCTTCCGGCGTTTCGACTTCGACAGCCATCATCGGTTCGAGGATGACCGGCTGCGCCTTGCGCATCGCTTCCTTGAACGCCATCGAACCGGCCATGCGGAACGCATTTTCGTTCGAGTCAACGTCGTGGTACGAACCGAACGTCAGGTGAACCTTGACGTCGACGACCGGGAAGCCCGCCAGCACGCCAGCCTTCAGCGTGTCCTGGATACCCTTGTCGACCGCGGGGATGAATTCGCGAGGAATCACACCGCCCTTGATCTCGTCCAGGAACTCGTAGCCCTTGCCCTGCTCGTTCGGCTCGAGCGTGATGACCGCGTGACCGTACTGGCCGCGACCACCCGACTGCTTGACGAACTTGCCGTCCACGTCTTTCGCCGTTGCGCGGATCGTTTCGCGGTAGGCAACCTGCGGCTTGCCGACGGTCGCTTCCACGTTGAATTCACGCTTCATGCGGTCGACCAGAATTTCCAGGTGGAGCTCGCCCATGCCCGAAATGATGGTCTGGCCCGATTCTTCGTCCGTCTGGACGCGGAACGACGGGTCTTCCTGCGCCAGGCGGTTCAGGGCGAGGCCCATCTTTTCCTGGTCAGCCTTGGTCTTCGGCTCGACGGCCTGCGAAATCACCGGCTCCGGGAACACCATGCGCTCCAGAACGATCGGGTGCGCCGGGTCGCACAGCGTGTCGCCCGTGGTCGCTTCCTTCAGGCCGACCGCGGCGGCGATGTCGCCAGCGCGAACTTCCTTGATTTCTTCGCGGTTGTTCGCGTGCATCTGCAGAATACGGCCGAGGCGTTCCTTCTTGCCCTTGGTCGAGTTCAGCACGGTGTCGCCCGAGTTGACGATGCCCGAGTACGCGCGGAAGAAGATCAGCTGGCCGACGAACGGGTCGGTCATGATCTTGAACGCGAGTGCCGAGAACTTCTCGTCGTCGGCTGCGCGGCGCTCGGCCGTTTCACCGTTTTCGAGCTCGCCCTTGACCGGGGGAATGTCCACCGGCGACGGCAGGAAGTCGATCACGGCGTCGAGCATGCGCTGCACGCCCTTGTTCTTGAACGCGGTGCCGCACAGCATCGGCTGGATTTCGCACGCGATCGTACGGTCGCGCAGTGCCTTGACGACTTCGGCTTCCGACAGCTCTTCGCCGCCGAGGTACTTTTCCATCAGCTCTTCGCTGGCTTCAGCAGCCGATTCGATCATCTTTTCGCGCCACTCGTTGCACGTGTCAACGAGTTCAGCCGGGATGTCGACGTAGTCGAACTTCGTGCCTTGCGAGGCCTCGTCCCAAATGATCGCCTTCATCTTCAGGAGGTCGACGACGCCCTTGAAGTTTTCTTCCGCGCCGATCGGCACCACGACCGGAACCGGGTTCGCCTTGAGGCGGTTCTTCAGCTGGTCGTAGACCTTGAAGAAGTTCGCGCCAGTACGGTCCATCTTGTTGACGAACGCGAGACGGGGCACCTTGTACTTGTTCGCCTGGCGCCACACCGTTTCCGACTGCGGCTGCACGCCGCCCACTGCGCAGTAGACCATGCACGCGCCGTCGAGCACGCGCATCGAGCGCTCGACTTCAATCGTGAAGTCGACGTGGCCCGGGGTGTCGATGATGTTGATGCGGTGCTCGGGGTAGTTGCCGCCCATGCCCTTCCAGAACGCGGTCGTAGCAGCGGAGGTAATCGTGATGCCACGCTCCTGCTCCTGCTCCATCCAGTCCATGGTCGCAGCGCCGTCGTGAACTTCACCAATCTTGTGGTTCACGCCGGTGTAAAACAGAATGCGCTCGGTCGTCGTCGTCTTGCCGGCGTCGATGTGAGCGCTAATACCGATATTGCGGTAGCGCTCGATAGGAGTCTTGCGAGCCACTTTGATCCTCTATGGGGAGGTGCGCGCCGGATCGATCCCGACCGGGTGATCCCAACGCGTCTGAACACAAACGGGCGAGGCGCTCGATAAGCGCACCCGCCCGGATTTTTTTCCGCTTTTTGAGCAAACCCCGGTAGGGGCTTTCTCTTAGAAGCGGAAGTGCGAGAACGCCTTGTTCGCTTCTGCCATCCGGTGAACTTCGTCGCGCTTCTTCATCGCGCCGCCACGGCCTTCGGCCGCTTCGGAGAGTTCACCTGCCAGACGCAGGGCCATCGACTTCTCGCTACGCTTCTTCGCGGCTTCACGCAGCCAACGCATCGCCAATGCCATACGACGCGAGGGGCGCACTTCGACCGGAACCTGATAGTTCGCACCACCAACGCGGCGGCTCTTCACTTCCACCACCGGCTTCACGTTGTTGAGCGCAACAGTGAACACTTCCAGCGGGTCCTTGCCACCCTTGGTCTGGATCTGTTCGAAAGCGCCGTACACGATACGCTCGGCAACCGACTTCTTGCCGGAGAGCATCAGCACGTTCATGAACTTGGCTACATCAACGTTGCCGAACTTCGGATCCGGCAACACTTCCCGCTTGGGGACTTCGCGACGACGCGGCATGTTTCTTCCTTTAACTTTTCAGTTGAAGCGTGGATTGAACCCAACGCTCCGCGGCCACCAACTAACCCGATTCATCTCACGACTTACCAGCCTGGTCGGGTGACCACTTACTCGACAGCACCGGCCAATCCGGCACCTGTCGCTTTTATCGCCGGCACTCTCGCGAGCACGACGACACTTGACTCTTACTTCGCAGCCTTCGCGCGCTTTGCGCCGTACTTCGAACGAGCCTGCTTACGATCCTTGACGCCCTGGGTATCCAGCGAGCCGCGAACCATGTGGTAGCGCACACCCGGCAAGTCCTTCACACGGCCGCCGCGGATCAGCACGACCGAGTGCTCCTGCAGGTTGTGGCCTTCACCACCGATGTACGAAATGACTTCGAAGCCGTTCGTCAGACGAACCTTGGCGACCTTACGAAGTGCCGAGTTCGGCTTCTTCGGCGTCGTCGTGTACACACGGGTGCACACGCCGCGACGCTGCGGGCAGTCCTGCAGGGCCGGCGACTTGCTCTTCGTAGCTTCCGAAGCGCGGCCTTTGCGAACCAGTTGATTGATGGTTGGCATTGTTTATTCCTGAAATTGAACAAAATCGACGCATTTATTTCCGGGCAAAGCGGAAAACCATGCGTATCGAACTCCAGAACCTGAAAATGACAGGCGCTTTATGCGTTGCTCAGCCGACGAATTAGTCAAACTAACCGACGCGCGCAAGCATCCCAGAAACCGGAACCCAGCATGATATTCCGAAAATACCAAGCGAGTCAACGGCTTGCGACATTTCGGAGGACGGAGAATGTGGCAATCACGTGACACAGCACGAACGCGCCGCCCCGCCAGCGCGCTCAATCGTCGCCGACGACCTCGACCAGCTCCTCGCCGAAGCGTTCGAGCTTGCGCGCGCCGATGCCCGGAATATCACGCAACTCGTCGACCGACTCGGGGCCGTTGCGCGCGATCTCCGCCAGCGTGGCGTCGTGAAAGATCACGTAGGCGGGGACGCCCTCGCTCTTCGCGGTATCGGTGCGCCACAGCCGCAGGCGCTCCCAGCGCCCACGCTGGCGCGGGCTCATGCCGAGGGTCGGATCGGCACGCTCGCTGGTGCGGCTCGACGAGGTGCGCGTACGCGTGGGTTTCACGTAGCGGCGCATCGTGACCTGCTGCTCACCCTTGAGCACGGGCTTGCTTGCTTCGGTGAGCACGAGTGCGCCAAAGCCGTCGTGATCGACGGTGAGATAGCCGAACGCCACCAGTTGCCGGAAAATCGCGCGCCATTCGGCTTCAGAAAGCGCCGAGCCAATGCCGAACGTCGAAATTTTCTCGTGCCCGCGCTGCATGATCTTTTCGTTGCGGTTGCCGCGCAGAATGTCGATCAAATGGCCCGCGCCGAAATTGAAACCGCTTGCGCGCTGCGCGCGAAATACGCACGAAAGCGCCATCTGCGCCTCGCGCGTGGCGTCCCACGTAGCCGGCGGCTCGATGCAGGTGTCGCAGTTGCCGCAGGGCTTGCTCGCTTCGCCGAAGTACGCGAGCAGGCGCACGCGCCGGCACGTGGCGGTTTCGCACAGGCCGAGCAGCGCATCGAGCTTGCCCGTCTGGACGCGCTTGTGCTGATCGTCGGCGTCGGACTCGTCGATCATCTTGCGTTGCTGCACGACGTCACCGAGGCCGTAGGCCATCCACGCATTCGCCGCCAGCCCGTCGCGGCCCGCGCGGCCGGTTTCCTGGTAATAGCCTTCCACGCTCTTGGGCAGGTCGAGGTGCGCGACGAAACGCACGTCCGGCTTGTCGATGCCCATGCCGAACGCGATGGTCGCGCACATGACCACGCCTTCCTCACGCTGGAAGATTTCCTGGTGCTTCTGACGCACCTCGAACTCCATGCCGGCGTGGTACGGCAAGGCGCGCACGCCCTGCCCCTTCAGCCACTCCGCAGTTTCCTCCACCTTACGGCGCGAGAGGCAGTAGACGACACCGGCATCGGTCGTCCCGTCGACGCGCGAATGCTCCGCACGGATGAAGTCGAGCAGCTGCGTGCGCGCATTGTCCTTCTCGACGATGCGGTAGCGGATATTCGGCCGGTCGAAGCTCGAAACGAAGATGCGGGCGTCGTCGAGCGCGAGACGATGCACGATCTCGTCGCGCGTGATCGCGTCCGCGGTGGCGGTCAGCGCGATGCGCGGCACGTCGGGGAAACGCTCGTGCAAGATCGAGAGCTGAATGTACTCGGGCCGGAAGTCGTGCCCCCATTGCGACACGCAGTGCGCCTCGTCGATCGCAAAGAGGCCGATGCGCGCGCGCTCGAGCAGATCGAGAAAGCGCGACGTCATGAGCCGCTCGGGCGCGACATAGAGCAGGTCGATGTCGCCCTCGCGCAGCGAGCGCTCAGTAGCGGCGGCCTCGGCGCCGGTGAGCGTGGAATTCAGATACGCCGCGCGCACGCCGACTTCGGTGAGCGCGGCCACCTGGTCCTGCATGAGCGCGATGAGCGGCGACACCACGATGCCGGCGCCGTGACCCGCTTCGTGGCGCACGAGTGCCGGGATCTGGTAGCACAGGGACTTGCCGCCGCCCGTGGGCATGAGCACGAGGGAATCGCCGCCCGCCGCGACATGCTCGACGATCTCGGCTTGCTGCCCTCTAAAGGCGGGATAACCGAAGACTTCGTTGAGAATTTCGAGGGAGCGGGACATGAAGGCGGCACACGTGATGAGGCGGGGTTGCCGCATTTTACCAACCCCTACCCGCCCCGACCGCCAATCTCCGCGACATTGGCCAAACGGCAGTGGGGCGGACTGCCGCGCGGCCCGACGCGGCCCGCTGCGCACGCGGGCAACGCTAATCCGTGGGCAATGCCAGTTTCACGTCCTTGAACGTCAACAGCACACGACGCTCGCCGTCCCGAGCCTCGATCAGATCGCGATGCATCGACACGCAACGCTCGCCGGCATACATGATCATCAGCGGCACGAGTGCAACACAATAAAGCGGCACGAAGCCCGCCCCCGGCGCCCACTTCTCGAATGCCGCGCACACGAGCGCCGCCCAGATGACCGTCGACACGAGATAGAGCGTATAGCGCCCGATTGCGGACATGCCCAACCAGCGGCTCGTCGCCCCGGCGAGCTGAATGAACCGCTCATCCGCCTTGCCCATCAGCAATTCGCCCGTCAACGTGGCGCGTCTTGACCGGGACGCAAAGCCAATCATGAAAGCGCACACAATCACCAGCAAGATTGCAAAGGCCACCACGAACGGCGCGTAGCCGTAACCGTGCTCCAGCGAGTAAGCGGGCTTGTGTCGCACCGGCAGCACCAGCGCGAAATTGGTGACGATAGCGAAAAACAGATCGGCCGCGATCAGTCGCCGCGCGCGATGCGGCGAAGGCGTCGCGGACTTGCCGCCGAGAATCCGCAGCGCGTCCTGAGCCCCCGCATGCGCCGCAATAAGCGAAAAGCCCGCCGTCGCGGCAGGCAGCAGCAGCAGGGTGTAGCACCAGGCATAAAGGCCGAGATGCTGCGGAACGAGTGTCATCGCTAGCGCACAGCTGAGCGCCGCAAACGCAAATCCCACCGCCGCCGCCAGCCAGGGACTTCGCGCCAGCGCGCCCCGCCACGTCCTGTCCTCAGTGTCGGTCGGCCATTGCGGATTATGGTCAAAGACCTTGCCTGCGCGAATCGTGTAGAACCAATAGCCGCCACTGTCCCGGGCAATGGCAAAAAAAACCGACGCGGAAATCATGCCGAGCCCTGCAATCGCCTGGACGGCCGTGAGGCCGGGTGCGTTGCGCGTCAGCGAGGACACCAGTATGGTGGCGATCACGGCAGTCACGGCGGCGGTCGCCATCACGCGGCGCCTGAGGTATTCAGAAGAGTTCGGCACCATCGCAACCTCGCTCAGCAAACGGGCTTGGCTGGCTCGCATTGCGCGGACCAGTCGTCGAAGCACGAAACGTCGAGCTGTGCGCCCATGGCGTAATGCGACGCGAGCATGTATGTGAGCATTTTTTTCGCCCCCATTTCCGCAAAACGCCTGCAGCCGCGGTCGAGCATCGCGCCCATCGTTTCTCGCCACCGCACCGTTTGGGTCAGGTGGCCGCACAGGTTTTCGACGATGACGTCCACGTCCTCTTCGACGCTGGCGCTCAGGTTCATATAGACCGGATGCACCGGCTTGCGAACCGGAACCGCGCGAAGCGCCTCGCGCAAACGCGGCACGGCAGGCGCCATCAGATGGCTGTGCCACGCGCCATTGACCGGCAGCTTCACAACGTCGTAGCCACCGCGCTGCACCTCCCCGATCATCGCCTTGACGTCCGATGCCGTTCCCGACAGCACCTGCTGACGCGGTGAATTATCGTTGGCGATCTGCACGCGCTCACCGACGCCCGCTTCGTCTAGCAGGCGCTGCAGCGTGGACCGCTCGATGCCTTTCACGACGTACATCGCGCCGTCGCTCGCCTCGGCCATTTCTTCCATCAGGTTGGCGCGCGCGGTAATCGCCTTGAAGAGCGTCGGCATGTCGAAAGCGCCCGCGCCATAGAGCGCGGCGTACTCGCCCGCGCTGTGCCCCGCGAAGACAGGCCGCTCGATCGGCATGCGCTCGCGCAAGCGCTCGAACATCGCGACGCTCACCGTGGTCACGGCAAGCTGCTGAAAGCGCGTGCGCGTAAGCCTGGTCATCGGCCCTCTGCGGCACAGCTTGCGCACGTCGACCCCGGAGAAGTCGCTCGCGCAGTCCCACACGGCGTTCGTGGCGGGTGAAACGTCGCAAACCTCGGCCCCCATGCCGATGGCCGGATTTCCTTGCCCCGGGAACAGAAAAACGTGATCAGAGATCACACGCTCAAACGATGATTCGCGTTCCTGCATAAACATACCCCCTCCTGCCGAATTGCCCGAATTCAGAACGGCTCGAGCCGAAACTCATCGATACGCCCGTATAGAGTTCGACGTGATTGCTAGCGTAGGTGCTCACTCGTGCGTTGACGTACGCACTGCCGTCGACCAGATTCGTTGTTGCCGACGCGGTCCAGTCGAGCTTGCGAATCGCCTGCTTCTTTGAACTAACGAAGACGGTCGCATAGTGCTTGCCGAGCAGGTTGCCCCCGCGATTCGCGTTATCGGTTTCCGAACCGAAGAGACTCGAATATTGGTCATAGCCCGACGCCAGGCTGTTGGCGACCGGAGGCGGCAAGCCTTTCGCATAGCCGCCGTTGATAAACGTGACCGTATCGAAGTAGCTCTTCCATTCGTTGCGGCTATAACCCTGGCTCTGGCCGTAGTACTCGATGCCGTATTCCGTACGCTCGGAATCGGTGTAGCGCAGGCCAATGGCAATATCGGTGCGCGCGCCGGTCCGGTCGATTGAAAAAGGATTGCCGACGTTCTCATACGAGCGGATGGCCGCCGCCTTGGCCATGTTCAAATGACGCCAGCGCTGCCCCTTGCTGACCGACGCCTGCGCGCCCAGCATGAGGTTGTCCGTCAAATAACCGCTGGTGCCCACGCCGAGCACGTTGTAGTCGCCCACCACCGCGGCGACAGTAGGATTGAAATTGCTCAGCGCCGAAGACGTGTATGCCGCGTAAAAGCGATTGTTGGAGTTGGTGCGCTCGAGCGAGCTCCATTTTTCCGCGGATTGCGCCTCGTCGTTGTTGGTCGCAAGCTTCGGCAAGTAAGCGAGGTCGATCGTGCCATGGTCGTTGTAAGCCGTCACGCCCACGCCCACCGACCCTTCGCGGTAGAACCCGTAGCGGTTCGTGTCGCCATTGTTGACGAACGTCGAACGCAGATTCCCGGACGTATTGCGAACCACGTCGAGCGGATTCTGCGAAAACAGATTGCCGTTATTGCGCTCGATCTTGCCGACGTCGAGGAAGATCTGCTCGGAAGGCTTCCAGGTGACGTACCCCTCGTTGAGGATGGCAAGACCGCTGTCCTTCTTGCCGTCGAGCGTGCCGGGATCTTCCGTACCCGCCGCGTACTGCGCGCCCGCCGTCGCCTTCGCGCTGATCTGCTCGGAGAACTGGCATGAGACCGTCCCGCTGGCATAGCCATCGAAGGCGAAATTCCTGCGGAATGCGTCGTCGCCCCACAAGCTGTCGCGCGTGAACGTGTCGACGCCCTCCAGGCCCACGTAGCCGCGCGCTGAGGCGCACTCGAGCGCATGCGCCGGCGTCGCGGACCACTGCGCCCCCAGCGCGGCAAAACACGTTAATGCAACCCGGTTCTTCCCCATCTCTGTCCTGTCATGTCATGTTCACAGCGGCTCGGGCGGATCAATTCATCCGCATGAGATAGTCGACCTGGAAATAGCTTTCCGGCAGCGACTCGAAACGCACATCGGAATAGTCCATAGTCGTGTAGTTTTCCTTACGAAGCGAATCCTCGACGATGATCCGATGCGGACGCATTTGCCCAAGGTCCGTACGATAGTCGCTGTAATACGAGCGCTTGATCACCACGCCGGAATCGGACATGAAATCGGCTCGCCACGGATAGAACGTATCCTTCTCGACCCAGTACATGATCTTCGGGTACGTCACGAACGGCCAGCGCCGCTGCAAAGAGAGGCGATAGCACACCGTCTTGCCGCAAGGCTCCTCGCCCTGCAGCTGCGAGACATACGAATAATCGAAATCCGCCGCAACGACGTCGCCGTTCGAGATCTGCCCAATGAGCCGCTGCTGCTTGGAGATCGGTATCGGCCGGCGCAGATCCGGCGCGTAGTACCACATCTTTTCGTAGTCCGACAGCATGGCCTTGCCCTTGTCCTTGACCGGCTCGATAAAGCGCACGAGCGCGCGTGCGTCGCCCTTCTTCGCACGCTCCGCGGGTTTGTAAAAGCGCATGGAGATGTCGAGCGTCTGCTGCATCACGCTCCTGCCGCCTTGAAATTCGTTCAGCTTCACGGTGTAGCGGAACGACTCGTTCGGCGCACGAATGCGATCGGCCATGCGAATGATCTGCTGGGCCTGCGCGTCCTGCTGCACGGGAGCACCGTTTTCGCTCGGTGCCGACGGGATGGACGGCTGGGCTACGGTGGACGCCGGCAGCGCGAGAGGAATCGCGTCGTTCGCCAATGCGACCGATGCAGCCCCCGCGAGCAACGCCGCAACCAGCGCTATATTCTTGTGCTTCATCGGCGCCTCCTCAGGCTGCGAGCCCGCCGCCCAGATCAGCCAGCACCGTCGCGCCGCGAATAGCCGAGGATTTCGGCGACATCAGGAACGCCACGATTTCAGCGACCTCTTCGGGCTCGATTGCCCAGCGGCGCTTGCCCGCTTCGAAACGCGCAACCGCTTCCGGCCACATTTCCTTGAGAATCGGTCCCATGTCCGTATTGACGAGACCGGCGCAGACGCCGTTGACTCGCACATTGCGGTCGTAGAGTTCGACTTCAAGATAGCGCACGAGATTTTCGAGCGCCGACTTCATGATGCCGAGCGGATACTTCGGCATGACCACGCGGCTGCCCATGCTCGAGAGAATGCAGATCGTGCCGCCGTTCTTCATCATCGGAACCACTTCGTTCACGCACGCCACGTTGCCGACGAGATTGCTGTTGAGCAGCAGTTTCCAGTCGAACTTGTTCATCTCGAGGAACGGCTTGAAGGGCGAGGAAGCGGCATTCAGCACGAGATGGTCGATCTGATCGACGCCATCGGCACGCAGTGCCTTCATCATGTTCTCGACATCACGAGTCTCGGCAATATCGCCCTTGGCAAGCTTGATATCGATACCCTTCGCCTCATCGCTCTGGATGAAGCGCTGCAGATTCGCAATCGACTTGCCTTGCTCCGAGCGGTAGTTCAGCACCAGATCGTAGCCCTCTGCGGCCAGCACGCGTGCAATCGCGAAACCAATGCCACGGCCCGCCCCAGTAATCAAAACTCGTTGCTTCTTCATTGACTTCTCCCTTGGTAGTCGATAAATATTGATATGTACTTCAAACAAATCGGAATGCTTCAGCAATGACGAGATTCGCAGCCCGCCGCGCCGGCATGATCGAAGCGATGACGGCAGTGACCAGTGGCAGCGCGCACGCAAACCAGAACAAACGGTAATCGCCAGTCCACCTGACGAAGGCCAGATATCCCTGGGTGTAGCCCGGCGAAGGCGGCATCGGCACGCCGTTGATGTTGATCAGCTCCGCAAGACCGATCCCCAGCACGACGCTGATCAGCGCGCCGAGCAGGCCGATCACGATGCCCTCGAGCATGAAGAGCCGCCCCACGTGGCGCTTCGTAAGACCGAGAGCACGCAGCGTCGCGATCTCCCGGGTGCGCTCGATGACGCTCATCATCAAGGTGTTGCCGATCATGAAGACGACGATCACACTGACCAGCGCCTTGATGAAAAAGAAAATGCCCTCGAACAGATTGACGACCTGGTGGTAGTACACGGCAAGATCGGACCACGAGCGCGCCTCGAGCGGCAGATTGCGCGCCTTGATGATTTCGTCGATGCGCCGCATGGCCGCGTCGGTATAGTCCGTATCGTCGAGCAGGATGATGACCCGGCTCACGTTCGGGGTCTGCAGCAACCGCTGCACGGTCTTGAGCGGCAACTTGATGTTGGTGTCGTCGTATTCCTTGATGCCCGAGGAGAAAATGCCGCGAACCTGTACCGACATTGCGTTTTGCCCGCCTCCAGGCGTCACCACGAGCAGATCGGTGTAGTCGTCGTACTGCGCCTTGAGCGCCGCTGCAACGCCCGAGCCGATCGTCACACCCTGCGGCTGGATACGCGAGAGATCGCTTCCGGACACCACGCGATCGAGCGCGCCAATTTCGAGCGAAGTCTCGGGCTCCACGCCCACACCCGTAAAAAAGGTCGACACACCGCTTTCATAGCGGGAAATGATTCCCGAGAACTCGATGCGGCCGGTCACGGTCTTGATGTGCGGCCCGATCACTGGGTCGGTGCGCAGGATCTGCGCGATCTCGTCATAGTTGGAAATGCTGTGCGTCATGGTGCCGACCGCCGCGCCGCTCTCGAGATAGCCTTTCTCGTAGAGCTGGATGTGCCCGACATTGGTGCGGATCGTCTGCTCGCGCAAAGCCCAGAAGGAATAGTCGACAAAGCCGCCGAACAGAAATACCGCGACACCGCCGAGGACGATGGCGAGCAACGTCATACCCGAGCGCCTGCGCTGGCGAAACAGATTCAGAAAAACATATTGAATGTCGGTGCGGCGCCAAAGGCACGCGCCGAGCGCCACCGCGAGGGCATAGACCATCACGGCGTTCGACAGATAAAACATTGCAGTGCTCATCGCTGCTCCTTCACGACGGGTTCCAGCACGCGGGCAATCTCGACCGGCGCAAGCGGCGGCGGCGGCGGCGCAGTTGCCGCACGCTCCGGATTACCGCCCGCCAGCGACCAGCTCTGGCGGCACGCGTCCTGAGCACGCTCCTGCATGAACCCGATCATCGGCATCAGGTCGCGCGGCACCGCCGCGTCCCCGTCGAGGTACGCGATGTCCTTGAGCGCAATCACGCAGCGTCCATTCGAAGGCGGAGAAAAGGCATCCACTCGCGTGCGCAGGTAGCGCAGCCTCCAGTTGTCCGGTGCACTCTCCGCCGCCTCGTCGACATAGAAAAATCCTTGCTTCGCACGCTCGGCCGCCTGCAAGAAATTCTTTTTGTCGAGATACTGCAGCGCCAGACGCAACTGGCCGTATCCGTAGTACATCTTGGCGTCGAGGTCCGCCGGATTACGCGTGAGCGTCGTCCTGAGCGCCGACACCGCACGATCGAGGTCGGAACCCGACACGCGCTGCGCAATCGCAAGAATCGCCTGAGCACGGGCGTCGCCTGCGCTCTGTTTGCTCAGGGCGGACAACATTGCCGCGCTTTGCGTCGCATCGCTCGCCGGGGTATCCGCCATGGCCTGCGCGCTCGCGAAAAGCGTCGCGACGATGGCGCCGCGCAATAGCGCCTTAATTTTGCTGCCCATCCCGCTTGAGCCTCCCATCCTCGATCTCAATGACGCGTCGCGCCCGGTCCTTCAGTTGCAGTGAGTGGGTGGAGATCACGAACGTGGTCTGCAACTCTTTGTTCATGTCGAGCAACAAATCGACGATCTCCTCGCCCGTGTGCGTATCCAGATTGCCCGTCGGCTCATCGGCAACGACGAGGGCGGGACGCTTCACGAGCGCACGCGCAATGGCGGCACGCTGCTGCTGCCCACCGGAAAGCTCTCCCGGCCGGCGTTTGTAATGCGCGATCAGCCCCACGCGCTCGAGCATCGACATCACTTCGTCACGCGCGTCGGCACGACTGTGCCCATTGAGCATCAACGGGTAGTACACGTTGTCGAATATGCTGAGGACCGGCAGCAGGTTGAAAAACTGAAACACGAACCCGATCGTCTTCGCCCGCAGCGCAGCCGCCGCGACGTCGCTCAAACTGCCGAAATCGTGGTTCAGGAGCAATGCGCGCCCTTCGGTAGGCGCATCGATGCCGGCCATCAGATTGAGCAACGTGCTCTTGCCGCTGCCCGACGGACCGCACAACGCGACGAATTCGCCCGGCCGGATCGCGAGATCGATGCCCTTTAGCGCATGCACTGCACCGGCACCCGTTCCGTAACGCTTTCCCGCGCCCTGCATGTGGACGATCGGCAAGGGTTGCACGTTAATCGTCATGATTGAATCCCCTATGGCGCCCGTCGGTTGCGCGTTGCGTCAAACGCAAAATCATCACAATCCTCATTCATTAACCCTCGCCTCGAGCGAGCCGTTCCAGCATTCCATTGCCCAGACACCGCCTCGCCCGTCGTCCGCGCTGATCAACGCATGACTGCCCGCTCGCCACTCCGGTGCGCTGGTCAAATGGGAAAGCGCGAGCATGGGATTCATGCATCCACTGTCGCCATAAACGTCGCAAACCGAGAGATAGCGCTTGCCAATCGCAGATGCCGCATAGGCCTCGCGCTCCAGTTCACGCATGGCGGCACTCGGATGCAGGCCGGCCAGGACGTATGCAGTGCGCTCGTTGCCACGTGCCTTCCACGCGCTGGCGAGATGCTCGCGCGCAAGCTGCTGGTGCTCTGGCAACTGGCTATACGACGTGATGGCGATCGACATGCCCTGCGCAGGACGCCGGCGCAGCACGACACAGCCGGCGCGCTCGACGCTCGGACACGGCGTGCCCAGCTTCGCTCGCGCGCCGCCGTGCAACGCCACGCGCTCCGCCGCCGAAGACAGCACCATGAGAGGCAAGCTTCGAAACAACCCCGCGACCACGACCGTATCCATTTCATTGGAATTCAGCAGATCGGACGCCAAACGAATCGCATGCATGAAACCATTGCGCTCCCCGCGCACCTTGCACGAAAAGTCCCGGAATCCATAGTCTCGAAGGATCGGCTTGGGTAGCAGATCGAGACTGATGACGTCCCGCCAGCTGTTCGCGCCCTCGAACGTGGCAGTCTCTCCCCACGCGTCGAAATAAACGAATGCGGAACGCTGCTTGCGAATCTGCGTTTCCAGCTTCCTGCCGACCTGGTCGAAGGCATTTCGGCAAACCTTCGCAACCGCGTTGAGCGCTTCGCGATACGCGGCCCGGCGCATCTGTTCGCTGTCCGCCTCCGTGTCTGGCAAGCCGAAGCGGCTGAATAGCCATTCCTGCTGCGCCTGACGCCGCTGCGCCTGTTTGAAAAAGCGCGCTTCGTTGGCGTTGAACCAGCTCGGCTCGAAGGGGACGAACGCGTGCCCGCTTTCCACCATGCTGATCCCGAACACGCCGATCGCGCTATCAGGAACTACGCAGTTCATGCAAACCTCCGGACAGTGGCCCCTGCGTCAAGACACACGCAATAACGGAGCCGTCGAGACCGAGTGTGGTCTTCAGAATCGGGCCGCCAGCGAGCGGCAGCGCGTTGCGATTGGCATGAACATCGACCTGCAACGTGTCGTCGAAAGGCAGTTGCGTTTGAGCGGAAACCACTTCCTGCTTCGCGATCGCATCGGAAATCACAATGAGATCGAGCAGTCCGCTACAGACCGACATGTAGCCGGTCTGAGCCTTGTACGTCACGACAGGCACGCCTTTTTTTCCCCATATCTTCAGGATTGCCATCGCCTCGGACTTGTCGCTCGCCGGTGCACCGTTGGCGTGCGGAACCACGCAAGCGATGTCCTCGGGCTTGAGCCCCGCTGCCTCGATTGCCCGTTCCATCGTTGTGGCAATCCCGCGGAAATCCGCTGTCATCGCGCCGCCCGCCTCCCCACTGCTTTGATACGACACGCAGCTGGCGATGTGTATGCGGGACGACGTCGTCGCACCGGGCGTTTCGTCCCCGGCTTCGAGCAGGAGCGCGCAGGCACCATCCGCGGGCAACATGCCACCGCTCTGCGCCGAGAACGGTTGCGAATTGCCGACGCTCAATACCCCCTGCCCGCCCATGAATACAATGTCCTGCAGCGTGTATTGCATCCAGCCAGCTACAAGTGCCCTGCGCGTGAAGCCCGAACGTATCGCCTGCCAGCCGAGATAAAGCGACGACATCGCGGAGCAACTGGCCGTATAGATCGGAACCGGCGGTGCAGCCAGCCGATATCGGGCCGCAAGCCGATGAGCGAATTCGTCCTGGGCGTAACTGGAGATATTCAGTCCCTTGAGTTTCTCCGGGAAATACAGCCGATCTTCGTCGTCGTTCCGGTTCTCGTAGCCCGCGAAATCGCCGTAATCGGGTCGCATGCCGTGGCCTGCCAGATACACCCGCAAATCCGGGTCGGCAAGGCTGGCTTCATCGAGATTCGAGTTTTGCAGTGCTTGAGCAATGACCTGCTCCAGCGCCTGTTGCACTCGCTCCATCACGGGCATCCGTGCCGCATCCCCGACGAAGAATCTCGCGTGATGCGGATTTCCGGGAAGGCGCAGGTCCGTGGCTTCGCGATCGCTCGCGAACCACGGCTGGGCAGCCACGCTCTCGCGGGCAGCCAGCCGCCGAACGAGTTCGTCGGGACTGCCCGCATAAGCACATTCGAGTCCGGCGCCGCCCAGCAATACCGGGACGTTGACAGTCATCAGGCACCTGCCCGGAGCACGTACGCGTAGTGATTGCCGCCTTCCGTTGCGCCCAGAACGAGCGCCGTGCGTACCTGCTTGCGCTGGAGGGTCGTGACAAACTGGATGTCGTTGGCGCTGAACGTCTTCGTATAAGGAATCGGCGGAATTTCGCCGCGACGCATGATCTCCAGAACGACGATCATGTTCAGCATTCCGCTGCACGACTCCACGTTGCCGAAGTAGCCGTTGTAGTTGACCACCGGCACCTGTGCCACGCGCTCGCCGAGAACCGTGCGAATCGCCCCCAGTTCAGCGGCGTTGCTCAACGCCGTCCCGTCGCTGTTGCCGCATACCAGGTCGATCTCGTCGATACCGATTCCGGCCTCGTCGAGCGCCTGCCGGATCGACGTCGTAATCGACGCGCATCGCGGCTCCACGGCATCGCGGTCAAAATAGCTTGCGTCGCAAGCCTTGCCGTAGCCAAGAACCTCCGCAAGCACGGGCACGCCTCGCGCCCTGGCGTAGTCGACATCCTCCAGGAAGAGCATGCCCGCACCTTCGCCCATCAAGTAGCCCTTGCCGTTCTGACCGTAGACTTCGTACGCTTCGGGACGGTCCGCCAGTTGCAGGCCATCGTTGATTGCTTGCAGATAGGACCAGAACTGCATGGGCCTTTCGTCGGCGCCGCCCACGATCACCTGCGGCTGCAGGCTCTGGCGAATCAGCTCGTAGCCGTAGCCCAACGCGCCGAAGGCCGCATTGTTGCCGGTCGCCAGCGTCGTGTTGTAGCCCTTGATGCCTTCCGTGATCGAGCAGAACGTGGCGATCGCATTCATCAGCGCGCCAGGGAACTCCGACGTGCGGACTTTTGTGGGCTCCGGAATCATGCTGCGCATGTATGTTTCGAC
Organism: Paraburkholderia sp. A1RI-2L; assembly: GCF_048957375.1. NCBI lineage: Bacteria > Pseudomonadati > Pseudomonadota > Betaproteobacteria > Burkholderiales > Burkholderiaceae > Paraburkholderia > Paraburkholderia sp. A1RI-2L. The sequence goes on along the minus strand of NZ_JARBTA010000001.1, from coordinate 3,067,910 downwards.
GGTCGTGCGCGGACCTTTCGCCATGCCCAGCACCAGTCCCAGATCGTGACCGTCGCGCCGGATCTTCCGGTTCGCGCCCTTGAGCGCCTGAGTCAGGGCAAGCAGCGCGAACGTGCAAATGGGGTTGGCCCTGCGTTCGTCGAAGCGACGCAGATATTTGCGCGGATCGAGATCGTCGACCGCGTGCACCCAGATTTCCCGCTCACCGAGCGTTTCGACCACTTCCGGGCTGAAAATGCTCAGGAGGTGTCTCTTCACTTCGTTGCGCACGGACGGGTGATCCACGAGACCTGCGAACGAGTGACTTTCGTCGACCTCGCCGGTGAGCCTGACCTTCCGTCCAGACGACTTGCCGCTCCAGACGACTTCGAAGATTTCCTCGATGTCGTGCCCCGCCGATGCAACCGCACCCATGCCCGTGATGCCAACCCGCTTCGGCTCATATGATGTTGTCGGCACGATACCCGAGCGAGTGCTGGAAATAATGCAGCAGTTGTTGCCGCCGAACGCATAGTTGTTCTTCATGAACACGCCGACGTCCGCAGACTGAAACTCATTGGGCACGTAGTTCAAGTCGCAGGTGGGACGAGGCACGGTGAAGTTCAGCGTCGGCAAAATCTTCTTTTCTGGGAGCGTCAGGTAGCAGGCGATCAATTCGATGATGCCGGCTGACCCGATGTTGTGTCCCACGTAAGCTTTCGTCGAGCTCACCGGAATATTCCCGATAGTGGGGAACACCTTCTTCATCGCCAGCGTCTCTGAGCGGTCGTTAGCGTCCGTTCCGGTTCCGTGGGCGTTGATGTACTGGATGTCATGCGGCTGGAGTCCGGCATTGTTCAGCGCCGAGCGCATCACCTGGACCGCGCCTTCCGCACGCGGGTCGGGAGCCGTTTCGTGGTACGCGTCACCAGACGTTGCGTACGAAACGATTTCCGCGTAGATGGTCGCGCCACGCGCAACCGCGTGCTCGTACTCCTCTAGCATCAGCGCGCCCGCGCCTTCGCCGATCGACATGCCTGGCTCGCCCGAGAACGGGCTCGCAGGACTGCGCTTCATCGCGTGCAGCGCGTAGAAGCCCGCAAAGGTCGGCAGGTAAAGCGGTTCCGTGCCGATGACGAGAACAGCCGGATTTTTGCCATTCTGAATCTGGTCGAATCCCATGCCGATTGCATTGGTGCTCGCGGTACACGCAGTGGCCACCAGTTCGAAGCCGCCTTTCAGGCCGAGCAGCGCCGAAACGATCGCGCTGGGCGAAGCAAAGCTGCCGGAAACGACCATCTTCCTGAGAGAGAAAATTTCGTAATTCTCTTCCAGGATGGGCATATAGGCTTCGGTGCCTGCGGACGAGATACCGATGATCAAGCCCGTTTTCTCCCGCAATTCCGCCGATGCAGCACCCGCACGCTTGAGCGCTTCGTGGCCGACCTTGTAGGCCCACAGCGCAGCCTTGTCGAGCAATTCCGCACGCTCGGCCGGCAAGTCCTCGTAGACGACTTCGCGCAACACTTCCGACGCGTTCGCCCCATCGAACCAGGGCTGATAGTGTTCGCTCGGCTGAATCCCGCAGACTTTATTGAAGAGCGCTTCCTTGAATTCGTCCACGTTATCGGCGATGGACGACATATGCCCCATCCCCGTGACTACGACCCGCTTACGCTGCGTTTGCATATATTCTTCCACCTTATCTCTACCTGGACCCAGTATTCCCGGGTGCCCCGATATGGCATCAATTGATATGTAGTCCGATGCAAAATCGCCTGAGCGCTGCTCGGCGTGGCTTCGCATCGATCCGCCCGCAGCCCCCCCGGCAGGCGGATCGATGAGGCAGTCTCCACGACCGCCCGATGCTTGCGTGAACTACGCCGTTCGGCGCTTAGTTGGCCGCTGCCATGGCCTGCTTCTTGCGCTCGATCTGCTCGAGCAAGTGCTTCGGCTTCGCCGGATCGACGTAGCTGTGCTCCGACGGGTTGACCATGAAGCTGAAGTTGCGCAGGAACGGAATCGCGGTAGTTCTGAGCTCGGCGTCGCCCTTCGCCGTCACCACTCGCAGCGGACCGATATCCGCATAAGCCAGCGCCTGGTTCAACATCGCGCGGCCCACATGCCGGCCGTCTTCCGTGACCGTGCCACACACCATCACCTCACCGATCTTCTGATCGCCGCAGTAGATGACGTCGCCTTGCGCGGCGGCTGCAGCGTGCTCGCCCTGGAGCTCGAACCCCACCGCACGACGGGTCACCCCCTGTGCAAGACGTTGTTCGAGCGCGGCCTTGCCGACGAAATCGTCCTTCGTGTAACGCAGCGCCCACTGCATCTGCAGCTCGACGGGGCAGCGCGAAAATTCGGCGAGCACCGCGGGATCCCAGCACGGGTTCTCGATCCGCACATGGCGCTGATAGTCGAGGCCGCCAACAGCCATATCGAACTTCTTGCCGGCTTCCACGGCCTGTTGCCACACATCGACGAGCCGCTCGGTCGGCAGGATGAACTTGTACGAGAACTCGCCGTGCTTGCCCGCACGGAACAGAATTTCATCGTCGCCGACATACATGTATTCATGGAACGGCAGGCCAATCACGTCCATGCCGAACATCCCGGCCATCAGCTCCCACGCGTAGGGGCCTTCGAAATGCAGCACGCCACGTTCGCCATCGAGCGATTTCACCCCGTCGATTTCGCTGAACTCGTCCTTGCAGCGATCGACAGCGGCCAGCATCAGGTCGCGCAGTTGATTGCCTGTCAGCCATTCCGTAACGACGATGAAGCGCTCCTCGTCGCACAGGATGTAGACGTCGGTGACGATCTTGCCGTTCTCGTCCAGCATCACCGTGTACATGCCCTGCTCGTCGCGCAGCGCGGAGACGTCACCGCCAACGATCGTATTGAGCACTTCGTAGGCATCCTCGCCGGCGATTTCGGCGATGCCCATATGGGAGTAATCGGTCAGCAGAATGTGCTTGCGGGCGGCAGCGACTTCGCGCGCGGTATCGCCATAGCTCAGCGGGATTTCAACACCATTGCGCACGCCCATCTTTGCGCCGTGGCTGATATGCATGTCTTTCAGGCTCGTCATAGCTTGCTCGTCTCTTTGTGTCGAGTTTGGATCGGACTTTCGTCAGGCTGCGTTAGCTTGTGCGTCTTTGCTGCGCTCCAGAATGAACGACGCAAGCGTATTGATGCTTCGCAGATAGGAAGGCTCGTCACCCTCCGACACGCGGATGCCAAAGGATTCGTCGAGCAGCACGAACACTTCGGTTGCATCGACCGAGTCGAGACGCAGGCCGCTGCCGAACAGCGGCGTGTCGTCGTCGATCTGCTCGACGGTCTGCGGAAGATTGAGACGCTGAATCAGCCCCGCCTTGAGTTTTTCGAGCACAGCCTTGCGTCGCTCGACATCGTCCAGGATCGTTGAATTGGTCATTTCTTTTCGCTCTTTATCGTGAGATTCCGGCAGCAACATTGCTACCGAGCTTGTCCCGGTAGGTCCGGAAATTGATAATGGTTCCCTCTACAACGACGTGGCGCCCGACGCGCGCCTCCACGTTGAAATGATTGAAACCCTGGGTATCGGTAAACGCCAGCCGGCACTCGGCATAGATCGTGTCCCCCGGATAGACCACCCTTTTGAACTTGACGTTCTGCGCAGCCAGAAACCCGATCACCTGGGATTTTTGCTCTTTTATGATGCGCCTACCTTCTGGTGTGCTAATTATTTCAGCAACGTCTTCGAAACGCTTGGCGGCACGCCCCGTCTCCTTCTCGTATGCCGCGCAGACGTCGTTGAAGAAGGCGCAGTATTCGCCTGCCTGACCAAAGATCTCCGCGATCATCACGCCGGGCATGACCGGATTGTCGGTAAAGTGGCCGGCAATATAGGACTCGTTGAAGGTGACGTGCTTGACAGCAGTGATGCTCGGCTTGGGGCCGACCACGATATCGGCAATACGGTCCACCATGAATATCGGGGATCGCCACACGCCGATCTCAAACAGCTGCTGCGCGGGCATCAGACTACGATCTAGTTTAGACATGAAAATTTCCGCAAATTAGCGCATTACAAGGCCACCGTCGGCCACCAGCGTCTGCCCGACGATGTAGCTTGCGGCGTTGGAACTGAGAAATGCGACCACCTCGGCAATCTCTTCTGGACGCCCGAAACGGTTCAATGGAATCGCATCGAAAATGGTGCGGACGATGTGGCGCGGCACCTTCTTGACCATCCGGGATTCGATCATGCCAGGAGCAATGGCATTGACCCGGATCCCCTTTGATGCGAGTTCTTTCGCAATCGAGCGCGTGAAGCCGGAAATGCCCGCCTTGGCGGCACTGTAGTTGGACTGCCCGAAGCTCGCCGTCACCCCCGCAACGGACGTCACGTTCACGATGCTGGCTTGCGTCGCGTGCCTCATCAGCCTCAGCATCCCCTGGGTCATGTTGAACGTTCCATGGAGATTGACGCGAACCACCTCGTCGAACTCCTCGAACGTCATCGTGGAAACCAGGTTGTCCTTGTTGATGCCGGCGTTATTGACGAGAACGTCGATGGCTTCGAGGCGCTGCTCCAGCTCGCCGCGCAAGCGCTCGACGTCGTCACGGTTTGCGACGTCGCATTTCGCGATGGTCAATCGCCCTGCGCTTGCCGGTTCGGCCGCGAGTTCGTCGAGACTGGCCTTCGTGTTGTTGTAGAGCGCGATCACATTGCTGCCGAGCGCGAGGTACTTGCGACAAATCGCCAAACCGAGGTCACCACTGGCGCCCGTTACAACCACGGTCTTACCTTCAAGTTCTGAATAAATGGCCATAATTTTTTGCAGGTTTATTAATCGAGCACAGCCGCCGCGACTGCATGTGATCTGCAATGCGAGATTGTCAAAATTGATGTCTTCATATTTTCGAGCCGCATTACCCTGTCGAATTCGCCCGAAAATTCGAAATATGGCTTGCCAAGCGGATCGTGAAGGATTTTGATATCGTGAAAGGTGATGCCATTGCGAAAGCCTGTTCCGAGGGCTTTCACTGCAGCCTCCTTGGCAGCCCAAATCCCAGCGAGGCGCTCGACGTTAGCGAGCTCGGCGTGCTCGAGCATTTCCTGCGCAGAAATCAAACGCCCGACGAATGCTTCGCCGCTGCGTTCGATCGCCTGCGCGATTCGTCCCGTTTCAACGATGTCTATACCAATTCGCATATCTAACGATATACCCCGTACGCTTTATTTGATTTTAGGCTGCAGTGACCGCCAGCATTGTTTGGTCGTTGTCGCGTTCTTATCGCAGGACGCTTCCCGGCTCAATGCTCAAAAATCTGCCATCTGGAAGCATGCGCGCTTCATCTGGCGTGAACTACAGCGTTGCGCAACTTTAGTCGTTAGATGCTCGTAAGAGAATAGGGAATTGTAAATTTCCTGCGATTTGTCTCGTGACTTGATTTTCCTCAACAGAAAATTGTCCCTAAAGAACACGCTCTTACTTAGGAATACACCCCGGATGCCTCCACACCAATGCAGAAATTAATGTACATCTGAGCACGTAATTCAGACAGGAGAAAGCGATTTCAGTCACCAATCCGTAACGACGAAATAAAGGGAATAATTAAAAGATGCCGGAATAAATCGATTTAATATTTATCGAAACAAGATACGTCGGAAATGACGGCAACCATTGTAGTAAACATTCTTTTATTAAGGATGCCGATATATCTACCACGCGCCAGATTCGGATAATCACTCGATGCCACACGATCGCGGCATCGAGAGCAAGTTATGTACTCAGACTGCGCGCCTGCGCGCGACTCGAATGCTGCCAATAATCGCAACAAAACCCACAGGCACAAAAACCAGCGAGCCAATGCAAATCAGTAGCGCGCCGGTCCGCACCTTTCCTGCGACCTGCATGATGAATCCGATGATGATGAATGCCCAGACGACCAGGAAGATCGCAAAGAACGCTGCAGCAGGCTGGATGCCGACGTGGTGCAGCAAATACGAGAAGATGCCGACCGACGCCACCAGATTCAAAATCAGACCAACGCCAACAACCCACATGATTCACGCCTCCGGAATGGGTGAAAGTTACACGACAAAGCCCGTCCCACAGACGCGCGGGCCGCGCGAGGCGCCACATTAGCATGGGTGGCCCGTCCGTGCCGGGAATCCGCGTGACGGGACAGCAAACATGACAAGGCGTCGCGCCCCGGTTCTAGCGGGCAAAAAAAATCCGCCCGGTTGACCCGGGCGGATTTCATCCGACATTTTCAGCCAATGGCGAAACATGTTCGCCAGAAGCTTACTCGTCCGTCGTGTGCGGCTGCTCCGGCTGTTCTGCAGCCGGGGTTTCCGGCGTACCGAACTCGAACGCTTCTTCCGCTGCGATCTGGTCGAAACGCTCGCGATCCGACGATTCCTTCGCGCGGCGCGCCTTGTGGAACGCGAGGCCCGTACCAGCCGGAATCAGACGGCCGACGATCACGTTTTCCTTCAGGCCACGCAGATCGTCGCGCTTGCCCATGATCGCCGCTTCGGTCAGCACGCGGGTCGTTTCCTGGAACGACGCCGCCGAGATGAACGAGTCGGTCGAGAGCGATGCCTTCGTGATACCGAGCAGCACGTTCTCGTACGTTGCCGGACGCTTGTCTTCCGCGATCATCTTGTCGTTCTCGTCGAGCATGTCCGAACGCTCGACTTGTTCGCCAGGGATGAAGCGCGTATCGCCGTTGTCGGTGATCTGCACACGGCGCAGCATCTGACGCACGATTACTTCGATGTGCTTGTCGTTGATCTTCACGCCCTGCAGACGGTACACGTCCTGCACTTCGTCCACGATGTAGCGCGACAGCGCCTCGATACCCTGCAGACGCAGAATGTCGTGCGGATCAGCCGGGCCGTCCACGATCATTTCGCCCTTGTTGACGACCTGACCGTCGTGGACCAGTACCTGCTTTTCCTTCGCGATCAGGAACTCGTGCTGGTTGCCCTCGAGGTCCGTGATAACGAGACGCTGCTTGCCCTTCGTGTCCTTACCGAACGACGTCGTGCCCGTGACTTCCGCCAGGATACCTGCGTCCTTCGGCGAGCGTGCTTCGAACAGTTCCGCCACACGCGGCAGACCACCGGTAATGTCACGCGTCTTCTGCGCTTCAGTCGGGATACGTGCGAGCACTTCACCCACCTGAACCTGCTGACCGTCCTTCACAGTGATCAGTGCGCCGACCTGGAAGCCGATCTGCACCGAATGCTCCGTGCCCGGGATCTTCACTTCGTCGCCGTTCGCGTCGATCAGCTTGACCTGCGGACGCACGCTCTTCGCCGCCTGCGAGCCGCGGCGCTTCGCGTCGATCACGACGAGGGTCGACAGACCCGTGACGTCGTCGATCTGCTTGGCCACGGTCACGCCTTCTTCGACGTTCTCGAACTTCACCGTACCGCCGTACTCGGTGATGATCGGACGCGTGAGCGGATCCCACGTGGCGAGCTGCGTGCCGGCCTTGATCGCCGCACCGTCGAGCTGCAGCAGCGTCGCGCCGTACGGCACCTTGTGACGCTCGCGCTCGCGGCCGTGATCGTCGGCGATGATGGCTTCGCCCGAACGCGAGATGACGATCTGCTCGCCCTTCGCGCTCGTGACGTAACGCATCGTCGCCGTGAAGCGCAGCGTACCGTTCGACTTGGCTTCCACCGACGAGGCCACTGCCGCACGCGATGCCGCACCACCGATGTGGAACGTACGCATCGTGAGCTGCGTGCCCGGTTCGCCGATCGACTGTGCCGCGATCACGCCGACGGCTTCGCCGACGTTCACGCGCGAGCCGCGGCCGAGGTCGCGGCCGTAGCACGCGGCGCACAGGCCATAACGCGTTTCGCAGGTGAGCGGCGTGCGCACGCGCACTTCGTCAATGCCGAGGCTTTCGATCGTTTCCACCGCGTCTTCGTCGAGCAGATCGCCCGAAGCGTAGATCGTTTCCTGGGTTTCAGGATTGACGACGTCCGCCACCGCCACACGGCCGAGAATACGGTCGCGCAGCGCTTCGACGACTTCACCGCCTTCCACGAGAGCCTTCATCGCCACGCCGTTCGACGTGCCGCAATCGTCCTCGACGACCACGAGATCCTGCGTGACGTCGACGAGACGACGCGTCAGGTAACCCGAGTTCGCGGTCTTCAGTGCCGTATCAGCCAGACCCTTACGTGCACCGTGGGTCGAGATGAAGTACTGCAACACGTTCAGACCTTCGCGGAAGTTCGCGGTAATCGGCGTTTCGATAATCGAGCCGTCCGGCTTCGCCATCAGGCCGCGCATACCCGCCAGCTGGCGAATCTGGGTCGCGGAACCCCGCGCGCCCGAGTCGGCCATCATGTAGATCGAGTTGAACGATTCCTGACGCGTTTCCTTGCCGTCACGGTCGATGACCGGTTCGGTCGCGAGCTGCTCCATCATCGCCTTGCCGACCGCTTCCGACGTGTTCGACCAGATGTCGACCACGTTGTTGTAGCGTTCCTGCGCGGTGACGAGACCCGACATGTACTGACGGTCGTACTCCTTCACCTTCTTCGCGGCTTCGCCGACGATGGTTTCCTTCTGCGGCGGCACGAGCATGTCGTCCACGCAGATCGAAATACCGGCGCGCGTAGCCAGGCGGAAGCCCGACTGCATCAGCTGGTCGGCGAAGATCACCGTTTCGCGCAGACCGCACTTGCGGAATGCGGTGTTGATCAGACGCGAAATTTCTTTCTTCTTCAGCGGCTTGTTCAGCACCGAGAACGGCAGGCCCGGCGGCAGGATTTCCGAGAGGATCGCGCGGCCAACCGTGGTCGCGTACAACGAGATCTTCGGCACGAATGCCGGTGCGCCTTCCGACTTGTCCTCGTTGTGGACCATTTCGGTAATACGCACGTTCACGCGCGAGGCCAGTTCGACTTCCTTGTTCTCGTACGCGCGGAGCACTTCCGACACGCCCGTGAACGTCATGCCTTCGCCCTTGCCGTTGATCGCTTCACGCGTGGCGTAGTACAGGCCCAGCACGATATCCTGCGACGGCACGATCGACGGATCGCCGTTGGCCGGGAACAGGACGTTGTTCGACGCGAGCATGAGCGTGCGCGCTTCCATCTGCGCTTCGAGCGACAGCGGAACGTGAACGGCCATCTGGTCACCGTCGAAGTCGGCGTTGAACGCCGCGCAAACGAGCGGGTGCAGCTGGATTGCCTTACCTTCGATCAGCACCGGCTCGAAAGCCTGAATGCCAAGACGGTGCAGCGTAGGCGCACGGTTGAGCATGACCGGATGTTCGCGGATCACCTCTTCCAGAATGTCCCACACAACCGGCGTCTGGTTCTCGACTTCCTTCTTCGCAGCCTTGATGGTCGTGGCGACGCCCATCGTTTCCAGCTTGTTGAAGATGAACGGCTTGAAGAGTTCGAGCGCCATCAGCTTCGGCAGACCGCACTGGTGCAGCTTGAGCGTCGGCCCCACCACGATGACCGAACGGCCCGAGTAGTCTACGCGCTTGCCCAGCAGGTTCTGACGGAAGCGGCCGCCCTTACCCTTGATCATGTCGGCGAGCGACTTCAGCGGACGCTTGTTCGCGCCCGTCATCGCCTTGCCGCGACGGCCGTTGTCGAGCAGCGAGTCAACCGCTTCCTGGAGCATCCGCTTTTCGTTGCGGACGATGATCTCCGGCGCCTTCAGCTCGAGCAGACGCTTCAGACGGTTGTTACGGTTGATGACGCGGCGATACAGGTCGTTCAGGTCCGAGGTCGCGAAGCGGCCACCGTCCAGCGGCACGAGCGGACGCAGTTCGGGCGGCAGCACCGGCAACACTTCGAGCACCATCCATTCGGGCTTGATGCCCGAACGCTGGAAGGCCTCGAGCACCTTCAGGCGCTTGGCGTACTTCTTGATCTTCGCTTCCGAGCCGGTGTTCTTCAGCTCGGTGCGCAGCGTTTCGACCTGCTCGTCGATGTTGATCGCGCGCAGGAGTTCACGCACGCCTTCCGCGCCCATTTCGGCACGGAATTCGTCGCCGTATTCCTCGACCTTGTTGTAGTAATCCTCTTCGGTCATGATCTGACGCGCCTTCAGCGGCGTCATGCCCGGTTCGATCACCACGTACGCTTCGAAGTACAGCACGCGCTCGATATCGCGCAGCGTCATGTCGAGCACCATGCCCAGACGCGACGGCAGCGACTTCAGGAACCAGATGTGCGCGACCGGCGAGGCCAGCTCGATGTGGCCCATGCGTTCGCGGCGCACCTTCGCCAGCGTGACTTCCACGCCGCACTTCTCGCAGATCACGCCACGGTGCTTCAGGCGCTTGTACTTGCCGCACAGGCACTCGTAGTCCTTGATCGGCCCGAAGATCTTCGCGCAAAACAGACCATCCCGCTCCGGCTTGAACGTGCGGTAGTTGATGGTTTCCGGCTTCTTCACTTCGCCGAACGACCACGAACGGATCTTGTCCGGCGAGGCCAGACCGATCTTGATCGCGTCAAAAACTTCTTCTTGTTGGACTTGCTTGAATAGATCGAGCAGAGCTTTCATTGCCTTCTCTCCGTAGTCCGATTAGTTGCGGTCGAGGTCGATGTCGATGCCGAGCGAGCGGATTTCCTTCACCAGCACATTGAAGGATTCCGGCATGCCCGCGTCGATCACGTGGTCGCCCTTGACGAGGTTCTCGTACACCTTCGTCCGGCCCGTCACGTCATCGGACTTCACCGTCAACATTTCCTGCAGCACGTACGAAGCGCCATACGCCTCGAGCGCCCACACTTCCATTTCACCGAAGCGCTGACCACCGAATTGCGCCTTACCGCCCAGCGGCTGCTGCGTGACGAGCGAGTACGGACCCGTCGAACGCGCGTGCATCTTGTCGTCGACAAGGTGGTGCAGCTTCAGGTAGTGCATGTAGCCCACGGTCACGGTGCGCTCGAACATCTCGCCCGTGCGGCCGTCGTACAGACGCACCTGGTTCTTCGACGGCGTCATGCCGAGGTTCTGCGCGATGTCGTCCGGGAACGCCAGATCGAGCATCTTGCCCATTTCCTCTTCGGTCGCACCGTCGAACACCGGCGTCGCGAACGGCACGCCTTCGCGCAGGTTCCTGGCGAGTTCGAGGATCTCGTCGTCGCTGAAGCTGTCGAGGTCTTCCTTGTGGCCCGACTCGTTGTAGATCTTCGTGAGGAACTCACGCAGCTCCGCAACCTTCGTCTGACGCGCGAGCATCTCGCCAATACGCCAGCCCAGACCCTTCGCGGCCCAACCGAGGTGCACTTCGAGAACCTGACCCACGTTCATCCGCGACGGCACGCCCAGCGGGTTCAGCACGACGTCTGCCGGACGGCCATCGGCCATGTACGGCATGTCTTCGATCGGCACGATCTTCGACACGACACCCTTGTTACCGTGACGGCCTGCCATCTTGTCGCCAGGCTGCAGACGGCGCTTCACCGCGAGGTACACCTTGACCATCTTCAGCACGCCCGGCGGCAGTTCGTCGCCTTGCGTGAGCTTCTTGCGCTTCTCTTCGAACGCGAGATCGAACTGGTGACGCTTTTCTTCGATCGAGTTCTTGATCGCTTCGAGCTGCGCCGCCGCTTCTTCGTCCGCAAGGCGGATGTCGAACCAGTGGTAGTGGTCGAGGTCTTCCAGGTAAGCCTGGTCGATCTTCGTGCCCTTCGCGAGCTTCTTCGGACCGCCGTTGGCGACCTTGCCGTCGAGCATGCGGGCGAGACGCTGGAACGCGTCGCCTTCCACGATGCGCAGCTGGTCGTTCAGGTCGAGGCGATAGCGCTTCAGTTCATCGTCGATGATCTGCTGTGCACGCTTGTCACGCGTGATGCCTTCGCGCGTGAACACCTGCACGTCGATGACCGTGCCGCTCATGCCCGAGGGCACGCGCAGCGACGTGTCCTTCACGTCCGAAGCCTTCTCGCCGAAGATCGCGCGCAGCAGCTTTTCTTCCGGCGTGAGCTGGGTTTCGCCCTTCGGCGTGACCTTGCCCACGAGCACGTCGCCCGCTTCGACTTCCGCGCCGATGTACACGATGCCCGACTCGTCGAGACGGCCAAGTTGCACTTCCGCGAGGTTCGAGATGTCGCGCGTGATTTCTTCCGGTCCGAGCTTCGTGTCGCGAGCAACGACATTCAGTTCTTCGATGTGGATCGACGTGTAGCGATCGTCGGCAACCACCTTCTCCGAGATCAGGATCGAGTCTTCGAAGTTGTAGCCGTTCCACGGCATGAACGCGATCAGCATGTTCTGGCCGAGCGCGAGCTCGCCCAGATCGGTCGATGCGCCGTCAGCCAGCACGTCGCCGCGCGCAACCTTGTCGCCCATCTTCACGATCGGACGCTGGTTGATGTTCGTGTTCTGGTTCGAACGCGTGTACTTGATGAGGTTGTAGATGTCCACGCCAACTTCACCGGCGACAGCTTCATCGTCGTTCACGCGAATCACGATACGGCCTGCGTCGACGTAGTCGACCACGCCGCCACGCAGCGCCTGAACCGTCGTACCCGAGTCGACCGCAACGGTGCGCTCGATACCCGTACCGACGACCGGCTTTTCCGGACGCAGGCAAGGCACGGCCTGACGCTGCATGTTCGAGCCCATCAGTGCACGGTTCGCGTCGTCGTGCTCGAGGAACGGGATCAGCGATGCAGCCACCGAGACGATCTGCGACGGCGCCACGTCCATGTACTGGATGCGGTCCGGCGTGACCATCAGCGTTTCGCCGGCTTCACGCGACGACACGAGTTCGTCGGTCAGCGTGCCGTCGTCGGCCACCGCCGCGTTCGCCTGAGCGATCACGTAACGGCCTTCTTCGATCGCCGACAGGTAGTCGATCTGGTCGGTCACCTTGCTGTCCACGACCTTGCGATACGGCGTTTCGAGGAAGCCGTATTCGTTCAGGTGCGCATACAGCGCGAGCGAGTTGATCAGACCAATGTTCGGACCTTCCGGCGTCTCGATCGGGCACACACGGCCGTAGTGGGTCGGGTGCACGTCGCGGACTTCAAAGCCTGCGCGCTCACGCGTCAGACCGCCCGGGCCCAGTGCGGAAACACGGCGCTTGTGCGTGATTTCCGAGAGCGGGTTGGTCTGGTCCATGAACTGCGAAAGCTGCGACGAACCGAAGAACTCGCGAATCGCCGACGAAATCGGCTTCGAGTTAATCAGGTCGTGCGGCATCAGGTTTTCGCTTTCGGCCTGGCCGAGGCGTTCCTTGACTGCACGTTCGACGCGCACGAGACCCGCGCGGAACTGGTTCTCCGCGAGTTCGCCCACGCAACGCACGCGACGGTTGCCCAAGTGGTCGATGTCGTCCACTTCGCCCTTGCCGTTGCGCAGCTCGACGAGGATCTTGATGGTCGCGAGGATGTCGTCGTCCTGCAGCGTCATCGGGCCGACGATTTCGTCACGGCCCACGCGGCGGTTGAACTTCATACGACCCACCTTCGAGAGGTCGTACGCTTCTTCGCTGTAGAACAGGCGGTTGAACAGCGCCTCGACCGCTTCTTCGGTCGGCGGCTCGCCCGGACGCATCATGCGGTAGATCGCGATGCGCGCGGCCATCTTGTCGGCGGTTTCGTCGATACGCAGCGTCGAGGAGATGTACGGACCCTGGTCCAGATCGTTCGTATAGAGCGTCTGGATGTCCTTGATCTTCGCCTCGCGCAGCTTGTCGAGCACGCTTTCTGTGACTTCGTCGTTCGCGTTCGCGATGACTTCGCCCGTGTCGCCGTCGACAACGTTCTTCGCGAGCACGCGGCCGAGCAGATAATCTTCGGGAACCGAAATAAACGTGGTCTTCGCGTTTTCGAGGTCGCGGATGTGCTTCGCGTTGATCCGCTTGTCCTTCTGGACAATGACCTTGCCTTCGCGATCGCTAATGTCGAAGCGCGCGACTTCACCACGCAAACGCTCCGGCACGAACTCCATCTGCGCGCCTTCCGGCATCAGCGAGAAGTTGTCGAACACGAAGAAGTTCGCGAGGATCTGTTCCGGCGTGAGGCCGATGGCCTTCAGCAGGATCGTGACCGGCATCTTGCGGCGACGGTCGACGCGGAAGTACAGCACGTCCTTCGGGTCGAACTCGAAGTCGAGCCACGAACCGCGGTAAGGAATGATACGTGCCGAAAAGAGCAGCTTGCCCGAGCTGTGCGTCTTGCCCTTGTCGTGCTCGAAGAACACGCCAGGCGAGCGGTGCAGCTGCGAGACGATGACACGCTCGGTGCCGTTGATGACGAACGAGCCCGTCGGCGTCATGAGCGGAATTTCACCCATGTACACTTCCTGCTCCTTCACTTCCTTCACGACCGGCTTGCTCGGCGATTCCTTGTCGAGCAGCACGAGACGGACCTTGGCGCGCAGCGCCGAGCAGTACGTCAGGCCCCGCTGCTGGCATTCCTTGATGTTGAATGCCGGCGGCGAGAGCATGTAGCTCACGAACTCTAGACGAGCAAAGCCGTTATGGGAAACAATAGGAAAAACGGACGTAAACGCAGCCTGCAGACCTTCCGGTTTGCGTTGTGCGGTCGCCGTTTCTGCTTGCAGAAACGTGCTGAATGATTCAAGCTGGGTAGCCAGCAGGAAAGGAACTTGGTGAACGATGGGGCGTTTCGCGAAACTCTTGCGAATACGCTTCTTCTCGGTGAAGGAATATTGCATACGATCTCCGAATCACGGCGGGTAGGACGACCCGAGTGTTCACCGACTGAGACCCGATGGCTGCGCGAGCCCTGGAAGCTTGGTGGTTGGCCTCTACCAACCGCTGGCTGACGGCAGCGGATACCGGCTTGTCATAACTTGCCCGCTGCCCGACCAAACTTGCCTTCTGCAGTCGCTTCAGAAGACAAAGAGAAGCGTCGTGCGCACAGACGGCGATCAAAATCCCACCCTGCACAAGACGTTTTTCTTTGGCTTCTGGGTCCCGCATCCCGCCTCCGATCTTCAAAAAATCGAACACAAAAACGCAGAACCCACAAAGCACAAAAAGGCCGGCGGTGTAAAAACCGCCAGCCTTCGCACAGCGCGCTGAAACTTACTTGATTTCAGCCTTCGCGCCGGCTTCTTCCAGCTTCTTCTTCGCTTCTTCAGCAGCAGCCTTGGGCACCGCTTCCTTCACGGGCTTCGGTGCGCCGTCGACCAGGTCCTTCGCTTCCTTCAGGCCGAGACCCGTCAGTTCACGAACGGCCTTAATGACCGAAACCTTGTTCGCGCCTGCTTCGAGCAGGTTGACCGTGAATTCGGTCTGCTCTTCAGCAGCAGCAGCTGCGCCGCCGCCTGCCGGGCCAGCGACTGCCACAGCAGCTGCCGACACGCCAAACTTCTCTTCGAAAGCCTTGACCAGTTCGTTCAGTTCGAGAACCGACATCGAGCCAACGGCTTCGAGGATGTCTTCTTTTGCGATTGCCATTTGAAATTACTCCAGATTTGAATTCGGAAACAGCTAGCGATCTTTCTCGCTTGCCTGTCGTTATTACGCAGCTTCGGCTTGCTTCTTTTCCGCCAGCGCTGCAAGAGCACGCGCCATGCCGGAAACCGGGGCTTGCATAACGAACAACAGCTTCGAGAGCAGTTCTTCGCGGCTCGGGATGCTGGCCAGCGCTTGCACGCCTGCCTTGTCCATCACCTTGCCTTCGTAGGAACCAGCCTTGATGACCAACTTGTCATTGCCCTTCGCGAAGTCGTTGACGACCTTCGCGGCAGCAATGGCATCTTCCGAGATGCCGTAGATCAGGGGGCCAGTCATCTGCTCTGCCAGCGGAGCAAACGGGGTACCTTCAACAGCGCGACGCGCCAGCGTGTTCTTCAACACGCGGAGGTACACCTGCTGCTCACGCGCTTTCGCGCGCAGCTTGGTCAGATCGCCAACCGCGATTCCACGATACTCGGCCAACACGACGGTCTGAGCCTTCGCGACTTGCGCGGAGACTTCAGCCACGACGGCCTGCTTACCTTCTTTGTTCAGTGGCACGGTTAACCTCCAGATTCGACACCCAACGCTCTCGCGCCAAGTGCCGCATTCAACAACGGCGACCGACCAGTCCGGAGTAAATCAGCTTGCATCGTCAGGCGTTGCCGCCTGCCCTGCTCACATCAACACTTCAAAACTTTTTCGGGTTCGCCATCTGCGTTGGCTTGCATTAAGGAAGCACCCAACGACTGCGCCTCCACCAACGGTCTTTGACAACCGGTCGTGCGATGCAAACTGCCACCTCACAACCGCCCAAAGCCCTTTAAATCCGCGCTGCGATCGGCAGCAAACTTCGTTCCAGACCTCAGCGCGGCAAAACTGTTGCGACGCTTATTGCGGCAATCAGGCTGCCAGCGACGACTGATCGACGCGAACGCCGACGCCCATCGTGCTCGAGACAGCGATCTTGCGCAGGTACACGCCCTTGCTCGTTGCCGGCTTCGCCTTGGTCAGCGCTTCGAGGAGCGCGTCCAGGTTGCTGCGCAGCGCGGTCGGCTCGAACGATGCACGGCCGATGGTCGCGTGAATGATACCGGCCTTGTCGACACGGAATTGCACCTGACCTGCCTTCGCGTTCTTGACCGCGGTGGCGACGTCCGGCGTCACGGTGCCGACCTTCGGGTTCGGCATCAGGCCGCGCGGGCCGAGGATCTGACCGAGCGTACCGACGACGCGCATCGTGTCCGGCGAAGCGATCACGATGTCGAAGTTCAGGTTGCCGCCCTTGATCTGTTCGGCGAGGTCTTCCATGCCGACGATCTCTGCACCAGCAGCCTTGGCTTGCTCAGCCTTTTCGCCTTGTGCGAACACAGCGACGCGAACCGACTTACCCGTACCTGCGGGCAGCACGACCGAACCGCGAACGACCTGGTCCGACTTCTTCGCATCGATGCCGAGCTGAACTGCGACGTCGATCGACTCGTCGAACTTCGCCGTGGCGCATTCCTTCACGAGCGACAGTGCGTCGACGATCGGATACAGCTTCTGGCTATCGACCTTGGCGGCGAGTGCCTTTTGACGCTTCGAAACCTTAGCCATTTACACGCCCTCCACGACGATGCCCATCGAACGGGCGCTACCAGCGATCGTGCGGACCGCTGCGTCCATATCCGCTGCCGTGAGGTCCGGCATCTTGGTCTTGGCGATCTCTTCGGCTTGCGCGCGCGTGATCGTAGCGACCTTGTCGGTGTGCGGCTTGGCCGAACCCTTGTCGACCTTCGCTGCCTTCTTGATCAGGACCGTAGCCGGCGGCGTCTTCAGGACGAACGTGAAGCTCTTGTCCGCGAATGCCGTGATGACGACCGGAATCGGCAGACCCGGTTCCATCGCTTGGGTCTGCGCGTTGAACGCCTTGCAGAACTCCATGATGTTCAGGCCGCGCTGGCCCAGTGCCGGACCGACCGGCGGCGACGGGTTGGCTTTACCTGCAGGAATCTGCAGCTTGATAAAGCCAATGATTTTCTTTGCCATGTTGAAAACCTCATTGGAACGCGTGAGCGTTCAGGTGAGTGGTAGCGCGCGTTCGCTGCAATCTTCGCTGTGCCAACTGCTTTGGCGACATCTACAGCCGACTGAACTACTGACGCTCCTCTACGGCCATCACGCGGACCGTAAGCGCGGAAAAACGGACCGCACCAAAGATGCGATCCGTCGTATTCGATTTACAGCTTTTCGACCTGGCCGAATTCGAGTTCGACCGGTGTGGCGCGACCAAAAATGGTGACGGAGACCCGAACGCGCGATTTTTCGTAGTTGACTTCTTCGACGCTGCCGTTGAAGTCCGTGAAGGGACCTTCCTTCACGCGGACCATCTCGCCGACTTCGAACAGGGTCTTGGGGCGCGGCTTCTCAACGCCTTCCTGCATCTGCGACATGATCTTTTCGACTTCGCGCGGCGAAATCGGGCTCGGGCGATTACGCGCCCCGCCGACAAAACCGGTCACCTTTGCCGTGTTCTTCACGAGGTGCCACGTTTCGTCCGTCATCTCCATCTCAACCAGGACATAGCCCGGGAAGAAACGACGTTCCGTCACCGATTTGTGACCCCCCTTCACCTCGACCACTTCTTCAGTCGGCACGAGGATCTGGCCAAACTTGTCTTGCATGCCAGCACGGTCGATGCGCTCCTGAAGCGCACGTTGCACGCTCTTCTCCATACCGGAGTAGGCGTGCACCACATACCAACGTTTTCCGCTCGGGGATACCGGTGTATCGCTCATATCATTTCCAACCCAGAATCGCCGAGAAAATCACCCATTCAATGGATTTGTCGCAAACCCAGAGAAAGATGGCCATTACCAGCACAAAACCGAAGACCACCAGTGTCGTTTGCGTAGCCTCTTTGCGAGTCGGCCAGACGACCTTGCGAACTTCCTTGTACGAGTCTTTGGCAAACGCGATGAAGCTCTTGCCGGGCGCCGAAAGAAGACCGACTACCACCCCCGCGATCACGCCCACTGCGAGCGCCGCACCGCGGACATACCACTCCTGGCTACCGAGCCAGTAGAACCCTACGAACCCGGCCACAACCAACAATACGCCCGCCGCAAGCATCAGCTTGTCGCTGGAAGTATTAACAGTTTCGACGGAAGGATTCGCCATAACACCTGAAAGAACAACGCGCCAGAGGCGCGGGAAGTTGGCAGGGGCAGAGGGAATCGAACCCCCAACCTTCGGTTTTGGAGACCGACGCTCTGCCAGTTGAGCTATACCCCTAAACCATTTTGGGGTTGGCGGCATCGCCAACCCCGAAACCACTTAGTCGATCAACGAGACTGGCAAAAACTTACTCGATGATCTTCGCAACCACGCCGGCGCCGACGGTACGGCCGCCTTCGCGGATTGCGAAGCGCAGACCTTCTTCCATCGCGATCGGAGCGATCAGCTTCACCGTGATCGACACGTTGTCGCCCGGCATGACCATTTCCTTGTCCTTCGGCAGCTCGATCGAGCCCGTCACGTCCGTCGTACGGAAGTAGAACTGCGGACGGTAGTTGTTGAAGAACGGCGTGTGGCGGCCGCCTTCGTCCTTGCTCAGCACGTACACTTCAGCCGTGAAGTGCGTGTGCGGCGTGATCGAACCCGGCTTGGCCAGAACCTGGCCACGCTCCACGTCTTCACGCTTCGTGCCGCGCAGCAGGATACCGACGTTGTCGCCTGCCTGACCCTGGTCGAGCAGCTTGCGGAACATTTCCACGCCCGTGCAGGTCGTCTTCACCGTCGGCTTGATACCGACGATTTCGATTTCCTCGCCGACCTTGACGATGCCGCGCTCGACGCGACCCGTCACCACCGTGCCGCGACCCGAGATCGAGAACACGTCTTCCACCGGCATCAGGAACGCGCCGTCAACAGCACGCTCCGGCGTCGGGATGTACGTGTCCAGCGCGTCGGCCAGGTTCATGATCGCCACTTCGCCGAGTTCGCCCTTGTCGCCTTCGAGCGCCAGCTTGGCCGAACCCTTGATGATCGGCGTGTCGTCGCCCGGGAAGTCGTACTTCGACAGGAGTTCGCGCACTTCCATTTCGACCAGCTCGAGCAGCTCGGCGTCGTCGACCATGTCGCACTTGTTCAGGAACACGATGATGTAAGGCACGCCAACCTGACGGGCGAGCAGGATGTGCTCACGCGTTTGCGGCATCGGGCCGTCAGCGGCCGAACACACCAGGATTGCGCCGTCCATCTGTGCCGCGCCCGTGATCATGTTCTTCACGTAGTCAGCGTGGCCCGGGCAGTCGACGTGTGCGTAGTGGCGGTTAGCCGTTTCGTACTCGACGTGCGCGGTGTTGATGGTAATACCACGTGCCTTTTCTTCCGGCGCTGCGTCGATCTGGTCGTACGCCTTCGCTTCGCCGCCGAATTTCTGCGTGAGAACCGTCGTGATCGCTGCCGTCAGCGTGGTCTTGCCGTGGTCAACGTGACCGATCGTGCCCACGTTCACGTGCGGCTTGGTCCGCTCAAACTTACCCTTGGCCATTTTCGACTCCTAAGAGGATTTTTCCGTACGATGCGCGGGGCGCGCAAACAATCACTGGTTGCTGCTGCCTGCTCAATGCGAGGCCTCTGGAGGCCTGCTAGATACCGGCTGGTGCCCATGGGCAGGATCGAACTGCCGACCTCTCCCTTACCAAGGGAGTGCTCTACCACTGAGCCACATGGGCGAAAACTGCTCTAAAACCGCTTAATACTTCGCTGGAGCGGGTGAAGGGAATCGAACCCTCGTCGTAAGCTTGGAAGGCTTCTGCTCTACCATTGAGCTACACCCGCAAGGATTTGCCGACTCTTCGTCAATTCCCGACACTAACTACAGCTGAATTCTGGTGGAGGAGGTTGGATTCGAACCAACGTAGGCGTAAGCCAACAGATTTACAGTCTGCCCCCTTTAGCCACTCGGGCACCCCTCCGCAGAGAACTGATGATTATGGTTTAACATCCGAACCGTGTCAAGCACTTTATTCGGCGCTGAACCCACAACGCTCTCACTTATAGGGAGAGCGAAAAAGCAAAAACCCCGGCTTTTTAGGGCCGGGGTTTCGCAATAAGGAGCCTGACGATTACCTACTTTCACACGGGCAATCCGCACTATCATCGGCGTGGAGCTGTTTCACGGTCCTGTTCGGGATGGGAAGGGGTGGGACCAGCTCGCTATGGTCATCAGGCATGACGGGTTGCTGCGTCGCACGGGTTTGGGTCAACCTGGCGCCACAGCCAATCGGGAAGAAGCGTAAAGAGGTGCTGTTTCTTGGGGTTGTGTTGTTTCCGGCACAACACCGATCTCTCAACCGTGCGTCTGTTCTCAAGACACACCTGTTATAGGATCAAGCCTTACGGGCAATTAGTATCAGTTAGCTTAACGCATTACTGCGCTTCCACACCTGACCTATCAACGTCCTGGTCTCGAACGACCCTTCAAGGGGATCAAGTCCCCGGGGAAGTCTCATCTTGAGGCGAGTTTCCCGCTTAGATGCTTTCAGCGGTTATCTCTTCCGAACATAGCTACCCGGCAATGCCACTGGCGTGACAACCGGTACACCAGAGGTTCGTCCACTCCGGTCCTCTCGTACTAGGAGCAGGCCCCCTCAAACTTCCAGCGCCCACGGCAGATAGGGACCAAACTGTCTCACGACGTTT
This sequence comes from Paraburkholderia sp. A1RI-2L, assembly GCF_048957375.1. Taxonomy (NCBI): domain Bacteria; kingdom Pseudomonadati; phylum Pseudomonadota; class Betaproteobacteria; order Burkholderiales; family Burkholderiaceae; genus Paraburkholderia; species Paraburkholderia sp. A1RI-2L. Next base: position 3,046,811 of record NZ_JARBTA010000001.1, on the reverse strand, counting down.
TAAACCCAGCTCACGTACCTCTTTAAATGGCGAACAGCCATACCCTTGGGACCGGCTACAGCCCCAGGATGAGATGAGCCGACATCGAGGTGCCAAACACCGCCGTCGATATGAACTCTTGGGCGGTATCAGCCTGTTATCCCCAGAGTACCTTTTATCCGTTGAGCGATGGCCCTTCCATACAGAACCACCGGATCACTATGACCTGCTTTCGCACCTGCTCGACTTGTCAGTCTCGCAGTCAAGCACGCTTATGCCATTGCACTATCAGCACGATTTCCGACCGTACCTAGCGTACCTTCGTACTCCTCCGTTACACTTTGGGAGGAGACCGCCCCAGTCAAACTGCCTACCATGCACTGTCCCCGACCCGGATCACGGGCCAAGGTTAGAACCTCAAACAGATCAGGGTGGTATTTCAAGGACGGCTCCATGCAGACTGGCGTCCACACTTCACAGCCTCCCACCTATCCTACACAAACCGGTTCAAAGTCCAATGCAAAGCTACAGTAAAGGTTCATGGGGTCTTTCCGTCTAGCCGCGGGGAGATTGCATCATCACAAACACTTCAACTTCGCTGAGTCTCGGGAGGAGACAGTGTGGCCATCGTTACGCCATTCGTGCAGGTCGGAACTTACCCGACAAGGAATTTCGCTACCTTAGGACCGTTATAGTTACGGCCGCCGTTTACCGGGACTTCAATCAAGAGCTTGCACCCCATCATTTAATCTTCCGGCACCGGGCAGGCGTCACACCCTATACGTCCACTTTCGTGTTTGCAGAGTGCTGTGTTTTTATTAAACAGTCGCAGCCACCAGTTTATTGCAACCCCTTCACCCTCGGAGCGCAGGCTCCTCAAGCTACCAGGGCGTACCTTATCCCGAAGTTACGGTACCAATTTGCCGAGTTCCTTCTCCCGAGTTCTCTCAAGCGCCTTAGAATACTCATCTCGCCCACCTGTGTCGGTTTGCGGTACGGTTAATGTTGAACTGAAGCTTAGAGGCTTTTCCTGGAACCCCTTCCAGTTGCTTCGCTTCCGAAGAAGCTCGCGCCACACCCTTGAATTGCGCGCCCGGATTTGCCAAAGCGCCTTCTCCAATGCAGCGACCGGGACTTCCAACACCCGGACAACCTTCCGCGATCCGTCCCCCCATCGCATTCAACACTAGTGCAGGAATATTGACCTGCTTCCCATCAGCTACGCATTTCTGCCTCGCCTTAGGGGCCGACTCACCCTACGCCGATGAACGTTGCGTAGGAAACCTTGGGCTTACGGCGAGGGGGCCTTTCACCCCCTTTATCGCTACTCATGTCAGCATTCGCACTTCCGATACCTCCAGCACACCTTCCGGTGCACCTTCGCAGGCTTACGGAACGCTCTCCTACCATGCACATAAATGTGCATCCGCAGCTTCGGTATATGGCTTAGCCCCGTTACATCTTCCGCGCAGGACGACTCGATCAGTGAGCTATTACGCTTTCTTTAAAGGGTGGCTGCTTCTAAGCCAACCTCCTGACTGTTTTAGCCTTCCCACTTCGTTTCCCACTTAGCCATATTTGGGGACCTTAGCTGGCGGTCTGGGTTGTTTCCCTCTTGACACCGGACGTTAGCACCCGATGTCTGTCTCCCGTGATTGCACTCTTCGGTATTCGGAGTTTGCTATGGCGACGTAATCCGCAATGGACCCATCAACCATGACAGTGCTCTACCCCCGAAGGTGATACACGAGGCACTACCTAAATAGTTTTCGGAGAGAACCAGCTATTTCCAGGTTTGTTTAGCCTTTCACCCCTATCCACAGCTCATCCCCTAACTTTTCAACGTTAGTGGGTTCGGTCCTCCAGCACGTGTTACCGTGCCTTCAACCTGGCCATGGATAGATCACCTGGTTTCGGGTCTACACCCAGCGACTGGACGCCCTGTTCGGACTCGCTTTCGCTACGCCTGCCCTATTCGGTTAAGCTTGCCACTGAATGTAAGTCGCTGACCCATTATACAAAAGGTACGCCGTCACCCCTCGCGAGGCTCCGACTGTTTGTATGCATGCGGTTTCAGGATCTGTTTCACTCCCCTCCCGGGGTTCTTTTCGCCTTTCCCTCACGGTACTGGTTCACTATCGGTCGATCACGAGTATTTAGCCTTGGAGGATGGTCCCCCCATCTTCAGACAGGATTTCACGTGTCCCGCCCTACTTGTCGCATCCCTAGTTCTTCCGTTCCGTTTTCGTCTACAGGGCTATCACCTGCTATGGCCGCACTTTCCAGAGCGTTCGACTAACGGTACAGATAAAGAATGCAGGCTGATCCCATTTCGCTCGCCACTACTCTGGGAATCTCGGTTGATTTCTTTTCCTGCGGCTACTTAGATGTTTCAGTTCGCCGCGTTCGCTTCACGTGACCTATGTATTCAGTCACGGATACTCCATTCGGAGTGGGTTTCCCCATTCGGACATCCCCGGATCAAAGCTTGTTTGCCAGCTCCCCGGGGCTTTTCGCAGGCTACCGCGTCCTTCATCGCCTGTGATCGCCAAGGCATCCACCACATGCACTTGTTCGCTTGACCCTATAACGGGTGTGTCTCGCCGCGGTTTCCCGCTCCGGACTCACTCGCTACAGGCTGAGTTTTCGCGTTGTGCCGTATTCCAAAGCCCTCTTTCGAGGAACTTAAAAATACATCGATACAATCACAACCCTGATTCACCTACTCCACACCCATCTCTAAGTGTGTTTCAGATAAATCTCTTTACTACTTCTTCCTGATTGTTAAAGAACGACAGCCGATATTTTCATACCGCTCTGACTGGCTCAATCGCCAATGCAAAAGGCTCTGCTGAACTTCAGCAGAACGCTGTGCATTAGGGATTGGTGGAGGATGACGGGATCGAACCGACGACCCCCTGCTTGCAAAGCAGGTGCTCTCCCAGCTGAGCTAATCCCCCAGTCACATACTCAAGGGATTGCCTCCGCCTCTGGCAGACAAAGTGGTGGGTCTGGATGGATTCGAACCATCGACCCCCGCCTTATCAAGACGGTGCTCTAACCGACTGAGCTACAGACCCCTGAGTCTGTCTTTTCTACAGCCGACAAGTGTGAGCGCTTCAATGTGCTTCGCAATGAGCTCTGGAAAGGAGGTGATCCAGCCGCACCTTCCGATACGGCTACCTTGTTACGACTTCACCCCAGTCATGAATCCTGCCGTGGTGACCGTCCTCCTTGCGGTTAGACTAGCCACTTCTGGCAAAACCCACTCCCATGGTGTGACGGGCGGTGTGTACAAGACCCGGGAACGTATTCACCGCGGCATGCTGATCCGCGATTACTAGCGATTCCAGCTTCACGCAGTCGAGTTGCAGACTGCGATCCGGACTACGATCGGTTTTCTGGGATTGGCTCCACCTCGCGGCTTGGCAACCCTCTGTTCCGACCATTGTATGACGTGTGAAGCCCTACCCATAAGGGCCATGAGGACTTGACGTCATCCCCACCTTCCTCCGGTTTGTCACCGGCAGTCTCCCCGGAGTGCTCTTGCGTAGCAACTGGGGACAAGGGTTGCGCTCGTTGCGGGACTTAACCCAACATCTCACGACACGAGCTGACGACAGCCATGCAGCACCTGTGTGACGGCTCCCTTTCGGGCACTCCCGGCTCTCACCAGGATTCCGTCCATGTCAAGGGTAGGTAAGGTTTTTCGCGTTGCATCGAATTAATCCACATCATCCACCGCTTGTGCGGGTCCCCGTCAATTCCTTTGAGTTTTAATCTTGCGACCGTACTCCCCAGGCGGTCAACTTCACGCGTTAGCTACGTTACCAAGCCAATGAAGGCCCGACAACCAGTTGACATCGTTTAGGGCGTGGACTACCAGGGTATCTAATCCTGTTTGCTCCCCACGCTTTCGTGCATGAGCGTCAGTATTGGCCCAGGGGGCTGCCTTCGCCATCGGTATTCCTCCACATCTCTACGCATTTCACTGCTACACGTGGAATTCTACCCCCCTCTGCCATACTCTAGCCTTGCAGTCACCAATGCAGTTCCCAGGTTAAGCCCGGGGATTTCACATCGGTCTTGCAAAACCGCCTGCGCACGCTTTACGCCCAGTAATTCCGATTAACGCTTGCACCCTACGTATTACCGCGGCTGCTGGCACGTAGTTAGCCGGTGCTTATTCTTCCGGTACCGTCATCCCCCCGGGGTATTAACCCAGAGGTTTTCTTTCCGGACAAAAGTGCTTTACAACCCGAAGGCCTTCTTCACACACGCGGCATTGCTGGATCAGGCTTGCGCCCATTGTCCAAAATTCCCCACTGCTGCCTCCCGTAGGAGTCTGGGCCGTGTCTCAGTCCCAGTGTGGCTGGTCGTCCTCTCAGACCAGCTACAGATCGTCGGCTTGGTAGGCCTTTACCCCACCAACTACCTAATCTGCCATCGGCCACCCCAATAGCGCGAGGTCTTGCGATCCCCCGCTTTCATCCACAGATCGTATGCGGTATTAATCCGGCTTTCGCCGGGCTATCCCCCACTACTGGACATGTTCCGATGTATTACTCACCCGTTCGCCACTCGCCACCAGGTGCAAGCACCCGTGCTGCCGTTCGACTTGCATGTGTAAGGCATGCCGCCAGCGTTCAATCTGAGCCAGGATCAAACTCTTCAGTTCAATACCTGTTACTGTTTTCTGTCCCTCTCGAGACAGGTCGCTCACTCAAAGCTGACAGGTTCTGAATAAATTCAAAAACCTGACTTACTTTTGTGTGAGACTCTTGATACTTTCGCTACTCCCGGCCATTCCCGAAAGAATCACCAGGTCACGAAACCCATCAAGCGCCCACACTTATCGGCTGTAAATTTTTAAAGATCGCGTCGCACAAGACACCGGAACCACTTCGAACTACCCGGCGTTTTCTGCGTTGCTGCATCAGCAGCAGAGAAACGAGATTATGCAGACTCTTTCGCGTTTCGTCAACATCTTTTTTAACGTCGCCGTTTAAAAACTGATGACTTCACGCCCCGCCGTTTCTCGCGGCAGGCTTCGCTGCCGGACTTCAGCTGGCGAAGGGGGCGAATCTTAGCGCTAGCGAAACCGATGCGCAAGCCCCTCCGGGTAAATTTCTCACTTCCCGACCAGCGCGGCCAGTGACACGGCATTCGCCATCGCCGCGTAGCCCGCGTCGCTCGGGTGAATATGGTCGCCGCTGTCGTATTCGCTGCGCAGGCGCAGCGGATCAGCCGGGTTGCGCAGCGCCGCATCGAAGTCCACCACGCCGTCGAACGCATGACTCGTGCGGATCCACTCGTTCACTTTCGCACGGATCGCTTCGCGCTCCGGAGGCAGCGCTGCGGGCGTGAGCGTCGCGCCGAGAATGCGTACGCCACGCGCGTGCGCCGCAACAATCACACGCCGATACCCGGCGATCAGATCATCGGCATTCACGTGCGTATGCGGAAAATCGCAGTCGAGGCCAGAACGCGCCGGCATCGCCTGGAAGTTGATGTCGTTGATGCCGATTAGCAGGACAGCCGTCCTCACGCCCGGACGCAGCGCGTCGCGCCCGAAGCGGCGCTCGAGTGCCTCGCCATAGCACGGCGAGTTGCTCAATAGACGGTTACCGCTGATACCCATGTTGATCACGGCCAAATTGGCGCCCTGCTCTCGAGCGAGACGGCGCGCCAGCGCATCGGGCCAACGCCGGTTTTCATTGAGCGAGGATCGCATGCCGTCGGTGATGGAGTCGCCGATCGCGGCAATCGTCACCGCCCCCGGCACCTCGACCGCCAGCCCCGTCACCCACGCGTATTGCGTGAAGCGCTGCGTGAATGCGCCAATAGACGGATCAGCCACGTGGTCGCCGGGCCGGGACACATAATTCAACTGATTCGCTACCCGATGCCAGGCGACCATCTTCTGCTGCGCTCCCATGTAGGTGCTGACCGCATACGGCGCGCCGCGCTTCAGGCCAATTCGAACCGGATCGCTATCGAGATCGGCGCCGGGCGGCAATGACACCGACGTCCGCCCGCCAAACGTCACTCGCACCGTTCCGGCCTCGCTGACTGCCGCGCCCCCGGCAGAAGGCGCAATCGCCATTGCCTCAATCACCAGCGGCGTGCGTCCATAGAGATTGCTGATATGCACGCGAGCCACCTCGCCACCGAGCGTCGGATAGACGATCTGCCTGACTGTCCGGCCAGCAACGTCCGGCGCACGATAGAGCGGCGGCAGCGCATCGCGTTGCGGAATGGCCTGAAGCGGCGTCGCCCAGCTCGTCACCCATGGGGCGCCAGAAGGCTGTTCGGCAAAAAGGGGCGTGGAACAGGCGAGTGCGACGAGCAGCGCGGAACCAGCTGCGGTGGTGACGAGGGAAATCTTCATCCGGGAGCGAGGGGGGAGTAACCGGCAAAGCGCTCATTGTGCCGCATAGCCCGGCCCGCGACCTTCCATCCTCCCGACAAAAGCAGTGCCCGACGACAGCGCAAGCCACGCGCTAAATCCGCCCGGCCCGGCCTTCCATCCGCTAAAACTCAGTAGCGGAGCATCCGACATTCACTCGAGACCCGGGCTCCTTTTGACAAAGCGCAAAAAATTGATTTACCGACCGGTCGGTTGGTTTATACTGCGCCATACCCAACACCGACGAGAGCGTCTTCATGTACACGCAATCCCTCGACATTCCCGGCAATGTCGCCCCGCTCGATGCGGACGCGGCCTCGCCAGAGCAGGCGCAATTCGACGCCATCATGGCCGCGGACGGCAAGATAGAGCCGCAGGACTGGATGCCCGAAGCCTATCGCAAGACGCTCGTGCGCCAGATTTCGCAGCACGCGCACTCGGAAGTGGTCGGCATGCTGCCGGAAGGCAACTGGATCTCGCGCGCGCCGAGCCTCAAGCGCAAGGCCATCCTGCTCGCCAAAGTGCAAGACGAAGCGGGCCACGGCCTCTATCTCTATAGCGCGGCGGAAACGCTCGGCGTTTCGCGCGACCAGTTGGTCGATGCGCTCCACGCCGGCAAGGCCAAGTATTCGAGCATCTTCAATTACCCGACGCCCACGTGGGCCGATGTCGGCGTAATCGGCTGGCTCGTCGACGGCGCCGCGATCATGAACCAGATCCCGCTGTGCCGCTGCACCTACGGCCCATATGCACGCGCGATGATCCGCATCTGCAAGGAAGAGTCGTTCCACCAGCGCCAGGGCTTCGACGCCCTGCTCGCCATGATGCAAGGCACCGAAGCGCAGCGCGAGCTGGTCCAGCAGGCGGTGAACCGCTGGTGGTGGCCGGTGCTGATGATGTTCGGCCCGAGCGACGCCGATTCGGTCCACAGCAACCAGTCCGCCAAATGGGGGATCAAGCGCATCTCCAACGACGATCTGCGCCAGAAGTTCGTCGATGCCACGGTCGAGCAGGCCAAGGTGCTCGGCGTCACGCTGCCCGACCCCGATCTGAAATGGAACGAGGCACGCGGCCACTACGATTACGGCACGATCGACTGGGAGGAATTCTGGCGCGTCGTGAACGGCGACGGTCCGTGCAATCGAGAGCGTCTCGGCACACGCGTGAAAGCGCACAACGAAGGCGCGTGGGTACGCGAAGCCGCCCTCGCCCACGCCGAAAAGCAGCGTCAACGCGCCGAAAAGCACGCCGCATAACCCATACACAGGAAGCAAGGAGATCCACGATGAACAAGGAATGGCCAATCTGGGAAGTGTTCGTGCGCAGCAAACAGGGCCTCGACCATAAGCACTGCGGCAGCCTGCACGCCAGCGACGCGTCGATGGCGCTGCGCATGGCGCGCGACGTCTACACGCGTCGTCAGGAAGGCGTGAGTATCTGGGTGGTGCCGTCGTCGGCGATCACGGCTTCGGATCCCGGCGAGAAGGCCGAACTCTTCGAGCCGGCCGGCGACAAGATCTATCGCCACCCGACCTTCTACACGCTGCCCGACGAAGTCAACCACATGTAAGAGCGCCAACATGACGACGCCCACGCAAGAACATCTGGCATTTGTGCTGCGCCTCGCCGATACGGCGCTGATCCTCGGTCAGCGCAACACGGAATGGTGCGGCCACGGTCCGATTCTCGAAGAAGACATCGCGCTCGCCAACATGAGTCTCGACCTGATCGGCCAGGCACGCATGCTCTACACGCACGCCGCCACGCTCGAAAAGACGCTCAACGGCCGCGAACGCACCGAGGACGATTACGCCTACTTCCGCGCCGAGCGCGAATTCGCGAATTACACGCTCGCAGAACTGCCGCACTTCGGACCGCTCGTCGGCACCACGCATTCGTCCAACGATTACGCTGTGACGATCGTGCGCAACTTCCTCTACGCCTCGCTGATGGCGCATCTGTGGACCGCGCTGCTGCGCTCCGCCGACCCGCAGCTGGCCGCGATCGCCGAGCGCTCGATCAAGGAAACGCGCTACCACGTCCATCATGCGCGCGAGTGGCTGATCCGCTTTGGCGACGGCACGGAGGAGTCGCACGGCCGCGCCCAGGCCGCGCTCGACTGGCTGATGCCGTACACGCGCGAGTTCTTCAGCACCGACGCCGTGGAAACGGCTGTCGCCGAAGCCGGCATCGCGCCGCTCACGGCGCAGTTCGAAGCCGCGTGGCGCGCCGATGTGGAAGCCGCGCTCGAAGAGGCGACGCTCATCATGCCCTCGCCTGTGAAGCACATCACGACTGGCAAGCTCGGCGAGCACTCCGAACACATGGGCTACGTGCTCGCCGAGATGCAGAGCCTCGCGCGCCAGCATCCCGACGCGCGCTGGTAAGCCGCTCTCGCACCCACGCCTGAAGAGGAAGTCACGATGCAAGCGACAGCAGATCACGCGCTCGAACGCGCCTGGGAAGTGCTGGAATCGGTGCCAGATCCGGAGATCCCGGTTGTGTCGATCCGCGAACTGGGCATCCTGCGCGACGTGCGCCGCGCCGCCGACGGCCAGATCGAAGTGGTCATCACGCCCACGTATTCGGGCTGCCCGGCGATGTCGCAGATCGCCGAGGACGTCGCGCACGCGCTCGATATCGCAAAGCTCGCGCCGTACCGCATCGCGACCACCCTTACGCCGGCATGGACCACCGACTGGATCACCGACGCAGCGCGCGAGAAGCTGCGCGCCTACGGCATCGCGCCGCCCACGGGTAACTGCGGCAGCGGCGCGGCCGCCGGCGAGCAGCCGATCACGTTCATGCCGAAGCCGCTGCCCGCGCCCGCCTGCCCGCACTGCGGCTCGCACCATACCGAGCGCCTCGCGCAATTCGGCTCGACCGCGTGCAAGGCGCTGTACCGCTGCATCGACTGCCGCGAACCCTTCGACTACTTCAAACCGTACTGATATGGCCACTCCGCAATTCCATTCGCTGCGCATCCGCGAAGTGCGGCCCGAAACCGCGGACGCGGTCTCTGTCGCTTTCGAAGTCCCACCGGAGCTGCGCGACGCGTATCGCTTCACCCAGGGGCAGTTCGTCACGCTCAAGACCCACATCGAAGGCGAGGAAACGCGTCGCTCGTACTCGATCTGCGTCGGCGTGACCGACTACGACCGCGACGGCGAGCTGCGCATCGGCATTAAGCGCGTGCGCGGCGGCCGCTTCTCGAACTTCGCGTTCGAGCAGCTTGCGCCGGGCCACGAAATCGACGTGATGACACCCGATGGCCGCTTCTTCACGCACCTGAACGCCGAGCACGGCAAGCACTATGTGGCGTTCTCGGGCGGCTCGGGCATCACGCCGGTGCTCGCGATCATCAAGACGACGCTGGAAACGGAGCCGCGCAGCGCGTTTTCGCTGGTGTACGGCAACCGCAGCGTCGACCAGATCATGTTCGCCGAAGAGCTGGAGGACCTGAAGAACCGTTACATGGACCGCTTCCGGCTTTATCACGTGCTTTCCGACGACATCCAGGACGTCGAGCTCTTCAACGGCGTGCTCGATCAGGCCAAATGCGCGGAGTTCCTAGCGACGCTGCTGCCGGCCGACGAAATCGACGAGGCGTTCATCTGCGGCCCGGCGCCGATGATGGACGCCGCCGAAGCCGCGCTCAAGGCGGCGGGCGTGCCGCAGCAGAAGGTGCATGTCGAGCGCTTCGGCTCGCCGCTGCCGCAAGCGGGCGTGCCGGCGGTCGAGATCACCGAAAGCACACCGGCCGCCGACCTGGAGATCGTCATCGATGGCAAGAAGCGCAAGCTGCGTCTGCCCTACGAGGGCGTGAGCCTGCTCGATGTCGGCCTGAAGGCGGGGCTCGCGCTGCCCTACGCTTGCAAGGGCGGCGTGTGCTGCACCTGCCGCGCGAAGGTGCTGGACGGCGAAGTGAAGATGGACAAGAACTACACGCTCGAAGAGCAGGAAGTCCGGGATGGGTTCGTGCTCACCTGCCAGTGCCATCCGGTCAGCGAGCGCGTGGTGGTGAGCTTCGACGAACGTTGATGAAAGCGGCGGGGCCTGTTCGCGCCCCGCCACACGGTCCAGCGTCATCAGGATTGGCGAATAAGCCTTAGATTAACGCCACGCTTTCGGCCCTCAGGCGATCCGCTTACACTAGGGGCCGCCCGCCGGTGTTGCAGCGCAACGCTGCACGCTCGCGGGCGGCCCCTTTTGTCTTTGGCGCGCTTTCGGGCGCCTTCGGCGTTCGCCCCAAGCGCAACGAGTTGTCGATGACCACGATCCACCTCATCCACGGCGAGCCGGCAGCGGCTGCGCTGCGCCAGGCCCTTCTGGCCCATGAAGCTTCGCGCGGCAGCGAAGCCGCCCCCGCAGCGGGCACGGCCGGGCACGTGATCGCACTGGCCGACGACCTGACGGTCGGGCCGCTGCGCGACATCGACGAGGCTGGCGACCCGGGTGCCGCACAGCGCGCGGCGTTCTGGCAGCGCCTTGGCGGTATGCGCGAGACGCTCGTGCAGGACGACTGCGTGGCGCTTGCGACCCTGGAGGCCGCCGATTCTCACGTGGTGATCTGGCACACGCCCGACGCCGCCGACCAGCTCGCGCTGCGGCGCATCTGCTACCGGCTGCGCACCGCGCCGCAGCGGCTGAACGAGGTGCGCCTCGCAGCCGACGACCTGAGCGGGCCGCCCAGCGCCGCTGCCGCACGCCTCCTTGCGCATCTTCCGGACGCTGCGCCGATTTCGGTGCTGCGCATCACCCGGCTCGCGCTCGAGTGGCAGGAAGCGAAATTCGCCAACGGCGAAACGCGCCGGTGGCGCAACAATACGTTCACGAGCGGCACGTGGGCCGATCTGGATGCCCGAATCATCGAGATCCTTGGCGCGGCCACCCTTGAGGATGCGCATGCCATGCCTGGCGCAGCTGGCGCCCCTTGGCTCGCATGCGACACGCTCGGCGCAGCGCTCGCGCGGCGCGGCGCGGGCTTCAAGGTTGGCGAGCCGCTGGTGCTATGGCGCCTGCGCGAACTGGCCGCAGCAGGCGAATTGCGTCTGCGCGACGACATGTGTGCCGCATGCCCAGGCGTCGCTGAAGCCGGCGCCGGCGCTGCCGCCCACCACTCGCGCGCCGCGCACCCCTCGCTCTCTCACACCGCAGTCCATCTTTCCCTTTCCCGTTGAACTCCCATGGCACGCACCCGAGCGCCCGACCACGAAACGCAACGCGACCAGATTCTCGAGCTCGCGGCAGCCAAGTTCGCACAGACGAGCTACCCGAGCACATCGATGTCCGATCTCGCAGCGGCGAGCGGGACCTCGAAAGCGCGCCTCTATCACTATTACGAGAGCAAGGAAGCCATCCTCTTCGATCTGCTCGACCGCTACACGAAGCGACTGATGTTGATCATCGCGGAGGTCGAAGGCGCCAGCCAGCGGCGGGGCCTGGACGAGCGCGAGACGTTCGCCGAGCTGATCCGCGCATTCCTCGCCGAATACGAGACCTCGCACAGCCGCCATGTGGCGCTGCTCAACGACGTGAAGTATCTCGTCGACGCACAGCGCGAGATCGTCCTGAACCGCCAGCGCGACGTGGTCGCCGCGTTCACACGCCAGCTTGCGCGCGCCTATCCGGACCGCGTCACTACAGAGAACCAGACCTCGCTGACCATGATGGTGTTCGGCATGATCAACTGGACGTTCACCTGGCTCAAGCCGGGCGGACGCATGGGCTACCGGGACTTCGCGGAGCAGGTCATCGAGATGATCGACCACGGTCTGAAGGCCGCCTGACCAGCCGAGGTTTTTTAGATCAAATTGATGCAACGCAACAAGACATGCCGACGCAATCGTTGATTCGTCAAATTATCCAAAAATAATATCCCTTCAAAATCAATAGATTACGATTGAATTCCGAAAAATTAGACGCCACCCTCAGACCAAAAATACGGGTTTTCCCTAGATCACACCCAGGGTTTCCGCTAGAATCCGTTTTGCATCGCATCATGCATGCGCTGGACCTCGCATTCTAAGGAGAACCCATCATGACCCAGCATCCGACCCCAACCAACGAGCCCATCCTGCCGTCCGGCCGCTCGCTGTCGCCCGGTCATTCGCCGGCCATGGTGCGCGTCCTCACCTCCGCCGATCGCGAGCGCTTGCTGACCCACTTCCTCGCGCTCGACACGGAGGACCGCCTCCTGCGCTTCGGCCAGGCAGCACCGGACCACGTGATCGAAAACTACGTCCGCTCGATGGACTTCACCCGAGATACCGTCTTTGGCGTGTTCGACCATCAGCTGCAACTCATGGGCGTCGGCCATCTGGCCTATCTGCCTGCAGACGGCAACGGCCGCACGGCCGAGTTCGGCGTCTCCGTGCTCGAATCGGCGCGCGGCCAGGGCATCGGCACGAAGCTGTTCGAGCGCGCCGCTATTCGCAGCCGCAACACGCACGTCACGACGCTCTATATGCACTGTCTGTCGCGCAACTCGACCATGATGCATATCGCGAAGAAGTCAGGCATGAAGATCGAGTACGCCTACGGCGAAGCCGATGCGTACCTCTCGCTCAAGCCCGCCGATCAGAGCAGCATCATCGCGGAAATGCTTCAAGAGCAAGCGGCCGTGTTCGACTACGCGCTCAAGCGCCAGGCTCGCCAGGCGTCCAGACTGATCGAGACGATCCTCCCGCAAGCGGTTGCGGCGTGACTCCTGCCCCGTTGGGTGAAGTAGATCGGAACAAGCGGCTTCGGCCGCTTTTTCACCATCTGCGGGGCGGAATCGGCGCGCAAAGGCTCAAAGGATCGGCAACGCCGTCGTCTCCTTGAAAGTCTGAAGCGAGAAGCTCGACTTCACGTCGATCACGGACGAGTGATGCAGCAACTGGTCCTGCACGAAGCGCGAGAAATGCGCCATGTCCTCAACCTGTACGCGCAGCAGGAAATCCATGTCGCCCGTCATTGCGTGGCACGCCACCACTTCCGGCCAGGTCTGCACCGCCGCCCGAAAGAGCTCCGCGTGGGTGACACCTTCACGCCCCGCCGCTGTGGGCCCGCGCTTTTCCAGCCGCACGTTCACGTAGGCCAGCAGGTCGAGCCCGAGCTTCTGCGCGTCGAGCAACGCCACATAACTCCGTATCACGCCGATCTCCTCGAGCCGCCGAATACGCCGCAAGCATGGGCTTGGAGAGAGATTCACACGCTCTGCAATTTCCTGATTCGAGAGCCGACCATTCTCCTGAAGAATCGCCAGAATCCGCCGGTCGATCGCGTCTAATTCAATGCTCGCCATTTTCTGCCATCTCATGTATCGATAATGGCAGTTTATAGCGCAAATCACTGGCTGACAGACTCAACTCGCAAGCTTTTGCCCAATCTGGACAGCTACACTTTGCCGCACGAAATCACCATTCCGCGATCGGCAAGGAGACAGCCATGCAAGTCCCTCATTGGGAGAACCCCGTCGGCACCGACGGCTTCGAGTTCATCGAATACACCGCGCCGGATCCCAAGGCGCTCGGCAAGTTGTTCGAACGCATGGGCTTCACCGCCGTTGCGCGCCATCGGCACAAGGACGTGACGCTTTACCGCCAGGGCGACATCAACTTCATCGTCAACGGCGAGCCGGATTCGTTCGCACAGCGTTTCGCGCGCCTGCATGGCCCGTCGATCTGCGCGATTGCGTTCCGCGTGCAAGACGCCGCCAAGGCGTACAAGCACGCGCTCGAACTGGGCGCCTGGGGCTTCGACAACAAGACCGGCCCGATGGAGCTGAACATCCCGGCGATCAAGGGGATCGGCGACTCGCTGATCTATTTCGTCGACCGCTGGCGCGGCAAGAACGGCGCGGCGCCGGGCAGCATCGGCGACATCAGCATCTATGACGTCGACTTCGAGCCGATTCCGGGCACCGAGCAAAACCCGGCGGGACATGGTCTCACCTACATCGACCACCTCACGCACAACGTGCACCGCGGCCGCATGAACGAATGGGCGGAGTTCTACGAGCGCCTCTTCAACTTCCGCGAAATCCGTTACTTCGACATCGAAGGCAAGGTGACGGGCGTGAAGTCGAAGGCAATGACCTCGCCCTGCGGCAAGATCCGCATTCCGATCAATGAGGAAGGCGGCGAGACGGCCGGCCAGATCCAGGAATATCTCGACGCGTACCACGGCGAAGGCATCCAGCACATCGCGCTCGGCACCAATGACATCTACCGTACGGTGGATGGCCTGCGCGCCTCGCAGATCGCGCTGCTCGATACGATCGATACCTATTACGAACTTGTGGACCGCCGCATTCCGAATCACGGCGAGCCGCTGGACGAACTCAAGAAGCGCAAGATCCTGATCGACGGGATGCCTGAAGACCTGCTGCTGCAGATTTTCACCGAGAACCAGATTGGGCCGATCTTCTTCGAGATCATTCAGCGCAAGGGGAATCAGGGCTTCGGCGAGGGCAACTTCAAGGCGCTGTTCGAATCGATCGAACTCGACCAGATCCGCCGCGGCGTGGTGATAGACAAGGCCTGAGCCTGACGAAATTCCACGCTTCAGTATGCAAAGAGGGCGAAGATCACATGATCTTCGCCCTTTTTAGTTTTGGAATCCGCCGCCGCACACCCCGCAACGGATTCGGATGAATGGAATGCTGCGCGGATCAGCGCGGCATCGGGATCAACGTTTGACGCTCGGCCCGACCTTCACAGCCGGCATGGCGTTCGAGTCAGCCTTTGCACACAGCGTGTACTGCGCGCACGACGTCGATGCATTCGCGCCGCTTTTCGTGCTGGCGTTCGAATGCAGGGGCGCGCTCATAGCGAAGAACGCGGCCGAGACCGTCAGGAAGGTCTGGATATGTCGATTGTTCATGCGGCACTCCTATTTTGAAACAACCTTTCATTGCGCAATGGCACCTTCGCACCCTGAATTTCTCGGGCGCGTCGCGGTTTGCACAAATGAGGGAGTGAGAGAGGATATTCAAGAATCGCCCGCTGCGGTGCAACTTTTACATGCCGTTACCTCGCGCCCAACTCCGACACATCCTTTGTTACACAGCCCCTTCAGGCCTTTCAGCGTCCTTACCCGGCCACTGAATTCGGCCCGACAGAGCCCGGTGACGCGCACGATTCATGCAGGGTTTCCCGTGGGGGCGGCGGGTTTGCCCGAGTGCTACCATCGCTCAAAAGAAGCCACGATGGCGAGCCTCGGCCGACGCGTCCACAAGACGCCAAGGTCCCCCGAAGTTCTGGCGATCCCACAACGGATTGAACGGATTGGTTCGATGGAGGAAGACACATAATGAATGCCCCGCTAGAAGCCGGTCAGCGCGCTTCGCTCGAAGCCGCACTCGCTTCCGTCACGCTCGACGACAAATACACCCTCGAACGCGGCCGCGCGTACATGAGCGGCATCCAGGCACTGGTCCGTCTGCCGATGCTGCAGCAGGAGCGCGACAAGGCCGCCGGTCTCAATACCGCGGGGTTCATTTCAGGCTATCGCGGCTCGCCCCTGGGCGGTCTCGATCAGTCGCTCTGGAAGGCGAAGCAGCATCTCGCCGCCCATCAAATCGTATTTCAACCCGGCGTCAATGAAGACCTCGCCGCGACCGCCGTATGGGGTTCGCAGCAGGTGAACCTGTACCCATCGGCGAAATACGACGGCGTGTTTTCCATGTGGTACGGCAAGGGCCCCGGCGTCGACCGCTGCGGCGACGTCTTCAAGCACGGCAATTCCGCCGGCTCGTCGCCCCACGGCGGCGTGCTCGTGCTCGCCGGCGACGACCATGCCGCCAAGTCGTCCACGCTCGCGCACCAGTCCGAACACATCTTCAAGGCCTGCGGACTGCCGGTGCTGTTCCCCTCGAACGTGCAGGAGTATCTCGACTTCGGGCTGCACGGCTGGGCAATGAGCCGCTACTCGGGTCTCTGGGTCGCGATGAAGTGCGTGACCGACGTGGTCGAATCGTCGGCATCGGTGGAGATCGATCCGCATCGCACCCGCATCGTCCTGCCCGAAGACTTCGCGATGCCCGAGGGCGGCCTGAACATCCGCTGGCCCGATCCGCCGCTCGTGCAGGAGGCGCGGCTGCTCGACTACAAGTGGTACGCGGGCCTCGCCTACGTGCGGGCCAACAAGCTCGATCGCATCGAGATCGACTCGCCGCACGCGCGCTTTGGCATCATCACCGGCGGCAAGGCCTATCTCGACGTGCGCCAGGCGCTCACCGACCTCGGCCTCGACGATGAAACCTGCTCGCGCATCGGCATCCGGCTCTACAAGGTGGGCTGCGTGTGGCCGCTCGAAGCCCAGGGCGCGCATGCGTTCGCGCGCGGGCTCGAAGAGATTCTAGTGGTCGAGGAAAAGCGCCAGATTCTCGAGTACGCGATCAAGGAAGAGTTGTACAACTGGCCGGACGCGCAGCGTCCGCGCGTGTACGGCAAGTTCGACGAAAAGGATGGCGCCGGCGGCGAATGGTCGGTGCCGATGGGCAACTGGCTGCTGCCCGCGCACTACGAGCTGTCGCCCGCGATCATCGCCAAGGCTATCGCCACGCGCCTCGACAAGCTCGATCTGCCCTCCGACGTGCGCGCGCGCATCGCGTCGCGCATCGCGGTGATCGAAGCGAAGGAAAAAGCGCTCGCGAAGCCGCGCGTGCAGGTCGAGCGCAAGCCGTGGTTCTGCTCGGGCTGCCCGCACAACACGTCGACCAATGTGCCCGAAGGCTCGCGCGCGATGGCCGGCATCGGCTGCCACTACATGACCGTGTGGATGGACCGCAGCACGAGCACCTTCAGCCAGATGGGCGGCGAAGGCGTGGCGTGGGTCGGCCAGGCGCCGTTCACGAACGACAAGCACGTGTTCGCGAACCTCGGCGACGGCACCTACTTCCACTCGGGCCTGCTCGCGATCCGCGCGGCGATCGCCTCGAAGGCAAACATCACCTACAAGATCCTCTACAACGACGCGGTCGCCATGACAGGCGGCCAACCCGTGGACGGCGTGCTCACCGTGCCGCAGATCACACATCAGCTCGCCTCCGAAGGCGCGGCGAAGATCGTGATCGTGACCGACCAGCCCGAGAAGTATCAGGGCGTCACCACACTCGCGCCAGGCGTGACGATCCACCATCGCGATCAGCTCGACGCGATCCAGCGCGAGCTGCGCGAGATTGCCGGCACCACCATCCTGATCTACGACCAGACCTGCGCAACCGAGAAGCGCCGCCGCCGCAAACGCGGCACGTATCCCGATCCGGCGAAACGCGTCGTCATCAACGAAGCGGTCTGCGAAGGCTGTGGCGATTGCTCCGTGCAATCGAATTGCTTGAGCGTCGAGCCGCTCGACACCGAATACGGCACCAAGCGCAAGATCAACCAGTCCACCTGCAACAAGGACTTCTCGTGCGTGAAGGGCTTCTGCCCGAGCTTTGTCACGGTCGAAGGCGGCCAGTTGCGCAAGCCGAAATCGAACACCGTGGTGAGCGACGCGATGCCACCCGTGCCGATGCCCGAGGTGCCCGCGATCGGCCAGCCCTATGGCGTGCTCGTGACGGGGGTGGGCGGCACCGGCGTGGTGACGATCGGCGCGCTGCTCGGCATGGCCGCACACCTCGAAGCAAAGGGCGTAACCGTGCTCGACGTCACCGGCCTCGCGCAAAAGGGCGGCGCGGTGATGAGCCACGTGCAGCTCGCCAACCGCCCCGCGGACATCCACGCGACGCGCATCGCCATGGGCGAGGCGGGGCTCGTGATCGGCTGCGACGCCATCGTGACGGCCAGCGACGACTGCGTTTCGCGCATGCAGGAAGGCCAGACGCACGTCGTGCTCAACAGCGCACCCACGCCCACCGCCGAGTTCATCAAGAACCCGCAGTGGCGATTCCCGGGCTCCAGCACCGAAGCCGACGTGCGTGCGGCGGCCGGCGCCGACAACGTCGCCACCGTCGATGCGAACCGCTATGCGCTCGCCCTGCTCGGCGATGCGATCTACACCAACCCGTTCGTGCTTGGCTACGCGTGGCAGCGCGGCTGGCTGCCGCTCATGCACGAGTCGCTCACGCGCGCGATCGAGTTGAATGCGGTGCAGGTCGAAAAGAATCTCGCCGCGTTCGAATGGGGCCGGCGCGTCGCGCACGACCGCGAGGCCGTGGACCGGCTCGTGAAATCGCCCGCGCCGGACGCCGATGCCGGCGGTGCGAAAATCGTTTCGCTGCACACGCCCAGGTCGCTCGACACGCTCATCGAAAAGCGCGCGCGCTATCTCGCCGCGTATCAGAACGAGGCCTATGCGCAGCGCTATCTGGCGTTCGTCGACGAGGTGCGCCGCGCCGAAGCGAAGCTTGAACGCGCCGATGCCGGCCCGAACGAGCAGCCGCTGACCGAAGCCGTCGCGAAAAACCTGCACAAGCTGATGGCGTACAAGGACGAGTACGAGGTCGCGCGCCTCTACGCCGATCCGGCGTTCGTCGAGAAACTCAAGGCGAGCTTCGAGGGCGACTGGAAGCTCAACTTCCATCTCGCGCCGCCGTCGTTCGCGAAGCACGACGGAAAGGGCCATCTGGTGAAGAAGCAGTACGGCCCGCGCATGTTCACGGCCCTGCGCGTGCTCGCGAAGCTCAAGTTCTTGCGCGGCACGGCGCTCGATCCGTTCGGCCGCACCGAGGAACGCCGCCACGAGCGCGCACTGATCGGCGAGTACGAAGCGCTCGTGCGCGAAATCATCGGCGGGTTGAGCGAGGAGAACCTCCCGCTCGCGATCGAACTGGCGAATCTGCCTGACGCGATTCGCGGCTACGGCCACGTGAAGGAGAACAACCTCAAGGCCACGCGCGCGAAGTGGGCAACGCTGCTCGCGAAGTGGCGTTCGCCGGAGAACGGGACAGCGCGCCACGCGGCTTGATCGTGGCTTGATCGCAAATTCAAAGCCGTAAAAAACGAAGGGCGCTCCGCCAAAAGCGAAGCGCCCTTCTCATCGCACGAGGCCGACGGCACGCCGCCAGCCTCGGCTAACCCGCAAAACCCCGCTTAGCGCGCGGCCTTGTTCACCGCGGCATTCGCAGAAGCCACGGCCGTCATGTTGATGATGCGTCGCACCGTCGCCGCCGGCGTGAGAATGTGCACGGGCTTGGACGCGCCCAGCAGGAACGGGCCCACCGTCACCCCTTCGCCGCCCACCACCTTCAGCAGGTTGTAGGCGATGTTCGCCGCTTCCACGTTCGGCATGATCAGCAGGTTCGCCTCGCCCGAGAGCGTGGTGCCCGGGAACGACTGCTTGCGGATCAGTTCGGAGAGCGCCGCATCGCCATGCATTTCGCCATCGACTTCGAGTTGCGGCGCGCGTTGCGCGATCAGCTCGCGCGCGGCCTGCATGCGCTGCGAGGTCGACGAACGCACGCTGCCGAAGTTCGAGCTCGACAGCAGCGCCACCTTCGGCGTAATGCCGAACTTCTCGATCTCGCGCGCAGCCAGGATCGTCATGTCGGCGAGTTGCTCGGCGCTCGGCACTTCGTTCACGTAGGTGTCGCTGATGAAGAGGTTCCGGCCCGGCAGCATCAGCAGATTCATCGCTGCATAGTTGTCGGCGTCGGCCGCCTTGCCCAGCACCTGCTCGATGTACTTGAGGTGATAGTCGAAGCTGTTCATCAGACCGCAGATCATGCCGTCCGCGTCGCCCAGATGCACGAGAATCGCGCCGATCAGCGTGTTGAACTTGCGCATCGATGCTTTCGCGACGTCGGGCGTGATGCCATGGCGCGCACCAAGCTCGTGGTACGCCTGCCAGCTCTTCTGGAAGCGCGGATCGTCTTCGGGATCGACGATCTCGAAGTCGGTGCCCGGGCGCAGCTTCGAGCCCATCTTCTTCAGGCGCATCTCGACCACCGAAGGACGGCCCACGATGATGGGCTTCGCAATCTTTTCCGTGAGCACGAACTGCGCGGCGCGCAGCACGCGCTCGTCCTCGCCCTCGGCGAACACGATGCGCGCGCAGTTGGCCTTGGCCGCCGCAAACACCGGACGCATCACCATGCCCGAGCGGTAGACGGTCGCGCCGAGCTGCTCGCGATAGGCGTCCATGTCGGCGATCGGGCGCGTGGCCACGCCCGACTCCATCGCGGCTTGCGCCACGGCCGGCGCGATCTTGATGATGAGGCGCGGATCGAAGGGCTTCGGAATCAGATATTCCGGACCAAATTCGAGCGTGTGACCTTCATAGGCCTTGGCCACTTCGTCGCCCTGATCGGTTTCCTCGGCGAGTTCCGCGATCGCGCGCACGCATGCGAGCTTCATCTCTTCCGTGATGGTGGTCGCGCCCACGTCGAGCGCGCCGCGGAAGATGAACGGGAAGCACAGCACGTTGTTGACCTGGTTCGGATAGTCCGAACGGCCCGTGGCGATGATCGCGTCCGGACGCACCTTCTTCGCTTCTTCCGGGCGGATTTCCGGCTCCGGGTTCGCGAGTGCCAGGATCAGCGGCTTGTCGCCCATTTCCTTGACCATCTCGGGCTTGAGCACGCCCGCGCCCGAGCAGCCGAGGAACACGTCGGCGCCCTTGGTGGCGTCGCCGAGCGTGCGCGCTTGCGTGTTGGCGGCGTAACGCGCCTTGGACGGATCGAGATTGCCGCGGCCTTCGTAGATCACGCCCTTCGAGTCGGCAACGAGGATGTTCTCTTTCTTCAGACCCAGCTTCACGAGCAGGTCCAGACAGGCGATGGCCGCCGCGCCCGCGCCCGAGCACACGAGCTTCACGCTGCCCAGTTCCTTGCCCACGACCTTCAGGCCGTTGAGGATGGCTGCCGAAGCGATGATGGCCGTGCCATGCTGGTCGTCGTGGAAGACGGGGATCTTCATGCGCTCGCGCAGCTTCTGCTCGATGTAGAAGCACTCGGGCGCCTTGATGTCCTCGAGGTTGATGCCGCCGAGCGTGGGCTCGAGCATGGCGATGGCTTCGACGAGCTTGTCCGGATCGTTCTCGTCGAGCTCGATGTCGAACACGTCGATGCCGGCGAACTTCTTGAATAGGCAGCCCTTGCCTTCCATCACGGGCTTGGCCGCAAGCGGGCCGATGTTGCCGAGACCGAGCACGGCCGTGCCGTTGGTCACGACGCCGACGAGGTTGGCGCGCGACGTGTACTTCTGCGCATCGAGCGGATCGGCGTGGATCGCCTCGCAAGCCGCGGCCACACCCGGCGAATACGCGAGCGAAAGATCGAGCTGGTTGGAGAGCGGTTTGGTAGGCGTGACCGAAATCTTGCCGGGCTTCGGATTCTGGTGATACGCGAGCGCGCTTTGCTTCAGTTGTTCATCCATTTTCGGGCCTGCCAGGACGTGAGAGACGAGTGAAATTTTATGTTCGTAGGCCCGCCGGTTCGCGCGACGCTCGGGCTCTCGGCGATGGCAGGTCCTGCGCACATGCAACAAACAACGCGGCGGCGGCAGACCCGGACCATAGGCGAAACGGCGCGGGCGAAATGGCGGGGGAATAGTGTACACCCCACCATGATCGCAGCGAGTCGGGGCAAAGACTGATACCGGGAATTTGTAGCGCGCTGGAGCCACTGTCACGCTTGCGACACATCACCCGGCCTCAGGCGGCATCAGGTTGCATCGGGCCCCGCACCAGACCTCGCATCAAGCCCCATACGCACGCCACCAAGACACTCGAAATGTGACATCGCGCCCCATCTCGATATACCGTCTTCGCGAACTTCAGCGCTTATTCGAGCGCAGCGCCGCGCCGTTCGGGAATCAGGAAAAGCGTCGCGAGAATGTCCAGCACGTAAATCGCCGCGAGCATGCCGAGCGCCGCCGTGAATGAGTAGCGGGCCGCCATCGCGCCGACCGCCAGCGGCCCGAAGCCGCCCACCGCCCGGCCGATGTTGAACAGGACGTTCTGGGCGGTGGCGCGCGCGGCCGTCGGATAGAGCTCCGAAATGAGCGCGCCATAGCCGCCGATCATGCCGTTCACGAACACGCCCATGGCCGCCCCGCCGATCAGCAAAGCGAACGGCGTGCTCAGGTGCGCGTAGACATACACCATCGCCACCGCTCCCACCTGATAGAACAGGAACGTGGGCCGGCGCCCGAAGCGGTCGGCCGCCACGCCGAAAAGCCAGATTCCGAGCGCCATGCCCGCGACGGTCGCAGCGGTCCAGAGGCCGGACTTCGTGAGCGAATAGCCAAAGGACTTCGAAAGATAGGCGGGCAGCCAGATCATGAGCCCGTAGTAGCCGAAGTTCTGCACCGAGCAGAGCACCGTCACGCCAAGACTAGCGCGCGCCGTGCGGGGGTCGGCGACCAGCAGCCGGAGCGCGCGCAGCCGTGCGCCGCGCTCGCGTGCAGGCGCCTGGGCCTGCATCCGCTCAACACGCGCCCGATGGGCCACGAACAACTCGGGTTCTTCCACGCTCCGGCGCACGATGAACGACACCACGGCGGGTAACAGGCCGATCGCAAACATGCCGCGCCAGCCGATCAGCGGCAAGAGCCACGGCGTGAGTAGCGCCGCGGCGAGCACGCCCACCTGCCAGCCCAGCCCGACATACGACGACGCTCGCGCGCGCAGCCGGTCGGGCCAGGCCTCGGCAACCAGCGCCATGCCGATGCCGAACTCGCCGCCGAGCCCGATGCCGGCGATCGTCCGGTAGACCAGCAAATCGGCATAGCCGCGCGAAAGCGCGCACAGCCCGGTGAAGACGGCGAACACCAGAATCGTCCAGGTCAGCACGCGCACGCGCCCGAAGCGGTCAGAAAGCAGCCCGAACACGATGCCGCCCACCACTGCGCCCACCAGCGTCCATGTGACGAGCGAGCCGGCCTGCGCGCCCGAGAGATGCAGATCGGCGCTGATGGCGGGCAGCATGAAGCCGAGCATCAGCAAGTCGAAACCGTCCATGGCGTAGCCGAGCACCGAGGCAATCAGCGCGCGCACGGCGTGGCCGCCCACGGGCGCCGCATGCAGGGCTTCGCCTGCTGTATGCGGGACGGCGGCGGGCGCGATGGCAGTATCGGCGGGCGAGAGTTCCGACGACCCGGAAGGGGGTTCGGGATTCGGTTCAGGACGGGAGGCGGCAGTCATTCGGACAATCCTTTGCAAGGCGCGGGCCAGACGAAAACCGGCGTGAGTTTACTGGCGCGCCCGCGCAGCCACAACCAGAGCGGCGTGGCCGGCGCACTCCCCGGGCGCACCCCATCCCACCCTATAAAGCCGGCGTGCGCTGTCAGCGCGACTCGTCGGCGAAGGTCAAGTCGGGTAAAATACCCGCCTACGCGCGCAAGAAAAGCCGTCCGGAGCGAGCGAGTCGCCAGAAGCCAAACCTCTGACGATCGACGCCATCCGGGCCGCGCATCGCGAGTTCCGCTGCATGCCGCGCAGACTCGCCGTGCCAGCGCCACCGGGCCGAGCGCCCGCCCTCCTCCGCATTCATCTATCCAAGGATTCGCCCATGACAGGCTACGATCGCCAGACGATCTCGGACGCAACCGCGAAAATGCTGCTCGAAGTGAAGGCCGTGCACTTCAACGCCGAAAAACCCTTCATCTTCACTTCCGGCTGGGCGAGCCCGGTCTATATCGACTGCCGCAGGCTGATCTCGTATCCGCGCGTGCGCCGCGGCTTGATGGAAATGGCTGAGGCCACCATTCTGCGCGACGTCGGCTACGAGCAGATCGACGCCGTGGCCGGCGGCGAAACCGCGGGCATTCCGTTCGCGGCGTGGCTCTCGGACCGCCTGATGGTGCCGATGCAGTACGTGCGCAAGAAGCCGAAGGGCTTTGGCCGCAACGCGCAAATCGAAGGTCTGCTCACCGAAGGCCAGCGCGTGCTGCTGGTCGAGGACCTGACCACCGACAGCCGCAGCAAGATCAACTTCATCAACGCGCTGCGCACCGCCGGCGCGCAGGTGAACCACTGCTTCGTGCTGTTCCACTACAACATCTTCAAGGAAAGCGTCTCGGTCCTGAAAGACATCGACGTCGACCTGCACGCGCTCGCCACTTGGTGGGACGTGCTGCGCGTCGCCAAGGAATCGGGCTACTTCGAAACGAAGACGCTCGACGAAGTCGAGAAATTCCTCCACGCTCCCGCCGAATGGTCGGCGGCGCATGGCGGCGCGACCTCGGCGCCGCAATAAGTCTGCGAGCGGGCCCGCGCGACTCATCCGCCGCGCGCACCGCTCACAAACAAAAAAGCCATCTGTCGAAAGGCAGATGGCTTTTTTCATGCGCCGCGCAAAACATCATGCGGCGGCGCGCGCTCAGGACGCGGCTTCGCCAGTCACGCCGTCGTCAGGCGCATGCGATGAAAGATTGAGCAGGCCGTTGCTCTGTGCGTACTGAAACAGTTCCGAGTCGCGATCGAGCCCGAGCTTGCGCATGGCCGTGTTCTTCTGAGTGCTGATCGTTTTGATGCTGCGATTGAGCTTCTCGGAAATTTCCTTGATCGTCATGCCCGAAACAAAAAGCCGCACCACTTCGAGTTCGCGCTTCGACAGGATGACTTCCTCGTTCTTGCCGCCGCTGTTGATGCGCAATGATTCGAGCGCCACCTTCACCTGCGGGCTCATGTATTCGAGATTACGGCTCACATGCTGCACGGCGAGTCCGATATGGCTCAGGTCGTCGGACTTGTGAACCACCGCGATCACGCCGAGTTCGCCCAGCCGCTTCAGGAGCGCCGCGTTTTCGAGCATCGTCAGGACGACGATGGGAATATTCGGGAAATTGCGGCGCAAATAGCCGATGAGCGGCAGGCCGTCGCCGTACTGGCCGCCCGGCATGGCGAGGTCCGTGACGAGCACGTCGCATGGCGTGGTCTGCAGCGCCTTGATCAGTTCGGTGGACTGACGGGCACGGCCGACGACCTGAATACCCGGGAACTTAAGTAGCGCATGCTCGGCGCCGAACAAGATCACCGGATGATCGTCCGCGACTACGACCCTGATTGGCTGCTGCATTACCCCTCCGTGGAGACCGTCCTGGTCATCTTTCTTTGTGGTCGGCCAGTTGCCCGAGAAACCGCTCGTTGCCGAAACATCGTCTTTTGCGTGGGCAGGAAAGCAGGCGACTATAGCCGATTTTCGCGCGCGCGCGACCTTCAGACGGCCAAAACGCGTTAGCTTAACGTCTTATTATTGAACGAAGTTCAGTGTGGCACACAATTCGAAACACCCCGTCGGCAGTGTGTCATGCGTCTTTAACAAACATACAGGAGAACTGCCTCCATGCTAGCTCCATGCATCCATGCACGCGCATGTTCCCCGTTGCTGTCCGCCAGGTCTTTGCGCGCCATCGGCGCACGGACGACTTGTCTCGTCGGCGCAGGCCTTACTGTCGTCGCGCTGGCATGCGCGAATGCACACGCGCAAGGCACGTTTGCGCTCAGCAGTGCGGACTTTCGCGACGGCGGACGGGTTGCCGCGCCGCAGGTGTTCAACGACAACGGCTGCACGGGCGCGAATCGGTCGCCGCAATTGGCGTGGCGCAATCCGCCGGCAGGCACGCGCAGCTATGCGGTCACGGTTTTCGATCCCGATGCGCCGGGCCGCGGATGGTGGCACTGGGCCGTCGCCAACATTCCGGCGCGCGTGAATGCGCTGGCCGAAAACGCCAGCGCCTCGGGCACCATAACAAAGCTCGGCGCGCTCGAGGCGCGCAACGACTTCGGCAGCACCGGCTACGGCGGCCCGTGCCCGCCGCCGGGCAAGCCGCACCGCTATATCGTGACCGTCTACGCACTTGGGGTCGACAAACTCGCGCTTCCCGCAGACGGGCCCGCGATGGCGTTCGATCACGAGATTCACGGCGCCGCGCTCGGCAGCGCGCGGATAACTGTCATGTATGGGCGCTGAAATATACGCCTGTCGCACGGTTTGTGCGTAGTCCGGACGAATTGCAGCGACCAGAATGTCACGTGAAGTCCCGGCGCAACCCCAGCGCCCCTTTCGTCGTTCAACCTTTCTGCTGGAGTCGTACATGTCTCGAATCGTCATTGCGTATCACAGCGGCTACGGCCACACAAAAAAGCTTGCCGAGGCCGTGTTCGCCGGGCTGCAAAACGCGGGCGCAGATGCGAAGCTGCTCGCGGTCGCCGAGATCGACGATGCCGGCTGGGCCGAGCTCGACGCCGCCGACGCCATCGTGTTCGGCGCGCCGACCTATATGGGCGGGCCGTCCGCCGACTTCAAGAAGTTCGCCGACGCAAGCTCCAAAGCCTGGTTCACGCAAAAATGGAAGGACAAGATCGCCGCAGGCTTCACGAACTCCGCCACGATGAACGGCGACAAGTTCTCCACCATCCAGTATTTCGTGACGCTCGCGATGCAGCACAGCATGATCTGGTCGGGCACCGGCATGATGCCCTCGAACACGAAGGCGGCCATGCGCAACGACCTGAACTTCGTGGGGGGATTCACGGGCCTGCTCGCGCAATCGCCCGCCGACGCCTCGCCCGATGAAGCGCCGCCCGCCGGCGATCTCGAAACCGCCCGGGCGTTCGGCGCGCGCATCGCCGCCGTTACGGCCCGCTGGCTGGCCGGACGGGCCGCCACGGCTTGATACGGGTTCCTCCCGATTTTTTTCCGCCGGCCGCCGCACGTCGGGCGGCCAACGGTCTTAAAATACCGTTCCGGCGCCGCATGAGTGAGCGCCGCGCGGCTACCCTCGCTGGCGCGGCGGGTAGCGCCCGCAATCCCCGAGTTTCAGAGAGACCGAGATGAGCACGAAAGTTTTTGTCGACGGACAGGAAGGCACGACCGGCCTGAAGATTTTCGAATACCTGTCGCAGCGCGCCGACGTCGAGATCCTGCGGATCGACGAGGCGAAGCGCAAGGACGTCGAGGAACGCCGCCGCCTCATCAACGCGTCCGACGTGACCTTCCTGTGCCTGCCCGACGTCGCCTCGCGCGAGTCGGCGTCGCTGGTCGAAAACGAGCGCACGGTGCTCATCGACGCGAGCACGGCCTTCCGCACCGATGCCGACTGGGCCTACGGCCTGCCTGAGCTGACCCGCGCGCAGCGCGAGCGCGTACGCAGCGCCAGGCGCATCGCCGTGCCGGGCTGCCACGCGTCGGCATTCGTGCTAGCCATGCGCCCGCTCGTCGAGGCTGGGCTCGTGGCACCCGATTTCGCGGCGCACGCCTACTCGCTCACCGGCTACAGCGGCGGCGGCAAGAAGATGATCGCGGAGTACGAAGCCGGCGGCAACGCGAAGCTCATGAGCCCGCGCCCCTACGCGCTCGGCCTCACGCACAAGCATCTGCCGGAAATGGCGTTTCACGGCGGCCTGACAAGCGCGCCCGTGTTCACGCCGATCGTGGGCCCGTTCTACAAGGGCCTCGCGGTCACGACCTATTATTCGCCGCAGCAACTCGCGCGCCGCGCCAAGCCCGAAGACGTGCTGGCGCTCTACGCCGAGTACTACCGCGGCGAAAAATTCGTGCGCGTGATGCCGTTCGACGCCGAGGCCAATCTGGACTCGGGCGCGCTCGATGTCCAGGCGAATAACGACACCAACCGCGTCGACCTGTTCGTGTTCGGCAACGACGAGCAGTTCGTCACCGTCGCGCGGCTGGACAATCTGGGCAAGGGCGCTTCGGGCGCGGCGATTCAGTGCATGAACCTTGCGATCGGCGCGGCCGAGGACACCGGGCTGAAGGGCTGAGGCTGCGGACAAGCCATCCAGCATCCCCGGCGGCGGATAACAGCAAAAGACCCGGCACTGCGAAGTGTCGGGTCTTTTTGTTTGTGCAGGCGTTGTGCGAAATGCACAGGCAAAAAAAAGCCCGCCATGGTTGGCGGGCTGAATCCATATCAGAGGAGACATGGAGGAGACAGAACCAAGTATATCGAACTACTTGGTGCGATGCAACATGTAAAGTAGTATGGACCCTGAACGTTGTGAATAAACAACAGAAATGACGATCAGGATTACCCGGATAGGAATCCACAGGTCCGCGCGGCGAGCCCACGGCCTGCAGGAACGGGCCGGGATGTCCGTGAGAAACCCCGGCAGCCGCTACTGGGAAACCATCGAGAGAATGAACGTCAACTGGTCGAGTCCCACCGGGCGCACCAGATGCACGTCGAAGCCGGCAGCAAGCGCTTCGTCGCGGTGGCGCGACTCGCCCCAGCCGCTCAGCGCGATCAAAAGCGGCGCACGCGCACCGCAGGCTTCCCGCAGACGCTGCACGAGAGCGGCCGGCTCGCCATCGGGTGCAAGCGACAGCGCGACGATCGCCACGTCCGGCACGAAACGCGCAGCGGCTTCGGCAGCGGCGTCGAGTGTTTTCGCCATGGCGGTCGCGTAGTGCAGGTCGGCCAGCAACGTGCCGAGCCCTGCCAGCGACTTCTCGTCATGATCGGCGATCAGGATGCGCGTCTCCATCCGCCGTCTCCATTCCCACTGGTTCCACTGATTTGCATCGTTCCCCGTACGCTCGCGTGGCGCGGAGCCTTGCCGTCAACCCTTGCCCAAGCGCCTTATTCGTCTCACATTATCCCCCCGCGCCGGTCCTCGCTGTGTGCGTCAGCGCGCGAGCCCCGAGGATTTTGACCGCGCCGATCAAGCACGCCCCGCCCGGCGCGCCGCAACCTTGCCGAGCACCGCGAAATCGCTTTCTCCGTCGCCGTGTGCAACGGCATCGAGCAAACTGTCGCGCAGCACGCTCGCGACGGGCATCGGCGTCGCGACCGCGTCGGCGGCCTCCAGCGCGAGCCGCACATCCTTCAGGCCGAGGCGCGCCTTGAACTGCGCCGGCTCGTAGCGACCCTCCGCGATCATGCCGCCATAGCCCGCGTAAACAGGTCCCGGAAACGGCCCGCCCGTGACCACGTCGAGGAAATCGCGCATCGCCACGCCGTGGCCGCCCAGCAGCGCCGCCGCCTCGCCGAGCGCCTCCACTGCCGCCGCCAGCATGAAGTTCGCGGCCAGCTTCATCACGTTCGCCTGTTGCGGCAGCGCGCCGATGCGCCAGGTCTTCTGGCCGATGGCGTCGAAGAGCGGTTGCACGCGGTCGATGGCTTCGGCGGCGCCCGCCGCGATGATCGTCAACTTCGCTGCCGCGGCGACGTCGGGCCGGCCGAGCACGGGTGCCGCTACATAGTGCAGGCCCAATTCCGCGTGCTCGCGCGCGAGCGTCTCGGCAAGCGCGACCGAAATCGTCGCCATGTTCACGTGCACGAGACCGCGAGGCGCGTGCGCGAGCAGCGCGGCGTCAAACACTTCGCGCAGCGCCGCGTCGTCGGCGAGCATGGACATCACGGCGTCGCCGCCGAACGCCTCGGCCGGGGACGCGACCACGCGCGCGCCCGCGTCGGCG
Organism: Paraburkholderia sp. A1RI-2L; assembly: GCF_048957375.1. Taxonomy (NCBI): domain Bacteria; kingdom Pseudomonadati; phylum Pseudomonadota; class Betaproteobacteria; order Burkholderiales; family Burkholderiaceae; genus Paraburkholderia; species Paraburkholderia sp. A1RI-2L. Next base: position 3,017,112 of record NZ_JARBTA010000001.1, on the reverse strand, counting down.
AGCGCCTGCGCCTTCGCCGGCGTGCGGTTCCAGACGCGCACCGTGTGCCCGGCCTTCAGCAAGTTCGCGACCATCACGGCCCCCATTTCTCCAAGGCCGATAAAGCCGATATCCATCGCCTGCTCCTCGTGGTGAAAAACGCGAGTAGAACACAGTACGCCCGCCGCCGCAGTGCATCTTGCGGCACATCCGGGCACCACCCGGCGCACGCGCCGGTGCGATACTGGCGCCATGGTCACCGCCACTTTCCGCTTCTACGAGGAGCTGAACGATTTTCTCGCGCGGCCGCTGCGCCGGCGCGCGTTCAGCTGCGCGTGCGCGCGCGATGCCACGGCAAAGCACATGATCGAAGCGCTCGGAGTGCCGCACACCGAAGTGGAACTGATCCTCGTGAACGGCGAATCGGTGGGATTCGATCATCCGCTCGCGGATGGCGACCGCGTGGCCGTCTATCCGAAGTTCGAGGCGCTCGACATCCGGCCCTTGCTGCGCGTGCGCGCAAGCCCGCTGCGGGAGCTGCGGTTCATCGCCGACGCCCATCTGGGCGGCCTCGCGCAGCTATTGCGGCTAGTGGGATTCGACACGCTTTACGACAACCATTTCGCCGACGACGCCATCGAATCGCTCGCCCTGACCGAACACCGCATCGTCCTTACACGCGACCGCGAGCTGCTCAAGCGGCGCAGCATCACTCACGGCTGCTACGTGCGCGCGCTCAAGCCGCGCGCGCAGCTCCACGAACTCTTCGAGCGGCTCGATCTCGCTGCGAGCGTGCGGCCGTTCCGGCTCTGCCTCGCATGCAACGCCCCCCTGCGCCACATCGCGCGCGCGGAGGTGCGCTCGCGCGTGCCCGCCGGCGTGTTCGAGCGGCATACGCGCTTCGTCACTTGCGACGTCTGCGAGCGGGTATTCTGGGAGGGTTCGCACTGGCAGCGCATGCGTGCGCTGATCGACGAGGTGCGTGACAACACCAAGGTCAACGGCAATCACAACGGCAGCGCGGCACCTTGATGCGCCCCGCCGCGATGGACGCGCGCGGGCGTTTGCGTACAATGCGCGCCACTGCCCAACCTCGGAGCCGAACCCATGGCCATGAAGAAATTCGACCTTGAAAAAAACAAGGCGCTCAAACTGATGCAATCGACCCACAAGGCCGGCCCCGACCGCTTCGGCAAGGACTCGGCGCCAGCGGCGCTCGACCGCCGCGAGCAGCGCAAGCTCGATCAGGCCGCCGGCCTCGTGCCGTTTGCGTGCAAGCTCAACGCCGATCTGGTGGAAAAGCTGAAAGTTCGCGCACAAAGCCATCCGCAGGGCATGACCGGTCTTTTGACGGAATTGCTCGAAGCCGGGCTCGCGCATGACGCGTGAAATAAGCGCCATATAAAGCACCCCAAACGGGGACAAAAAAGCCAGGGCATGTGCCCTGGCTTTTTTCTTTCCACCTGCCGCGCCCGTTGCCGCGCGGCCCGACGAATGCTTTAGTTCGCCGTGCCCTTGCCGCTCGTGCCGGCGGCCGAAGCAGCTTCCTCAACCGGAGCGCGCTTGCCGTGGTGCTTGAGCGTCTTGTGTTGCTTCTTGGTCTTGGCCTTGGCCGGAGCGCTGGCTGCGGGTGCTGCTGCAGCGGCACCCGATGCTTCCTGAGCAAAAGCCTGAGCCGAAATCAGTGCGACGGATGCTGCGATGAGCGAGGCGAGAATCTTTTTCATCTATTGTTCCCCAAACCTGGTATGACCGGCACGTTGTGAATTGAGCATTGCAGTAGGGCGAAACGGCCCGCTGGCCGATCTGGGCGGACGATTCGCGCGAAGCAGTATCACGCAGCGTAGGCCGTTTGTCATCCGTAATTGGACCAGTGTATTTTCGGTGAGACATTTTGCTTTCAATTCGGATACGATCGAGGTTTCGCACGGATGTTCGCCTTGCGGATCTGCCTCCATGGCAGAGTCACACCAGAATCGAGAATTCCCCGCTTGAAATCCCGCTTGAAACCCGCCAGTCACCACCTGCGCGCCAATCTTCTGATGTTGGCCGCCGCCATGATTTGGGGCTCCGCATTCGTCGCCCAACGACTGAGCCTCGACGCCATCGGCCCATTCCTCTTCACCGGCCTGCGGTTCCTGCTCGGGGCCGGTGTCGTATCGGCATTTGTCGCCGTGATGTACCGGCTGCAGCACATGCGCCAGGGACTCGACCAGGCCGACCACGTTTACAAGCCCCGAATCGATACCGCGTTGCTGCGCTCCGGTGCGGTGCTCGGGCTCGTGCTCGCCGTGGCCATCTCGTTGCAGCAAATCGGCTTGCGCTATACGAAGATCGCCAATGCCGGGTTCATCAGCTCGCTCTATGTCGTCATCGTGCCCTTGCTGGGCGTGCTGCTGCGTCATCGCACCGGCCCCGGCACATGGATCGGCGCGGCTCTCGCGACGGCCGGACTCTATCTGCTGAGCATCAACGAGCATTTTTCGATCATGTACGGCGACTGGTATCAGCTCGGCTGCGCGCTCGTCATCTCCATTCAGGTGATGCTCGTGGGCCATTACGCGCCGCGCCATGACCCGCTCTTGCTCTCGATCGTGCAGTTCGTCGTCTGCGGGCTGGTTTGTCTCGTCATCGGCGTGGCGATCGAGCCCATGCATTTCGCCGGCATCGTCCGTGCGGCGCCCGCCATTCTCTATGGCGGCGCGCTCTCCGTGGGCGTGGGCTACACGATCCAGGTAGTCGCGCAACGCGACGCGGCGCCCTCGCACGCCGCGGTGATCTTCAGCATGGAAGGCGTGTTCGCGGCGCTCGCGGGCTGGATCGCGCTTGGCGAGACGCTCAGCACTCGCGCGCTCGTGGGTTGCGCTCTGATGCTCGCAGGGCTGCTTGCCTGCCAGTTGCTGCCAACCGCGCGCGAACGCGTCGATGCGCGCGAGCCCCAGGCGACCGAATCCGCGTGAATACGCGCTAAAAAGCGTACGCCGGTTTCGTCTGCTCGATTCATCGGATTAATGCGGTTTCCCGCACTGGCCTGCGAATCTTCATCGCCAAACAGCGTCGCCTTCGGGCGGCGTTTTTTTTGCCTTCAACGATGGTGTGGATATCACGTCGCCCCCCAGGTTATCCACTCCAGGCTCTGGACAAGCTGGGGATGACCTGGCGAATGATCTGTGGATCACTTCTTGATAACTCCCGGCTGTTCATCAAAGGCCAAAAAGTTATCCGCGCAGTTCGAAATGCATACAGAAATTGTCCGCATGCCTGTCCGGATTGCATCGAATTGAACCGAATAAGAAATACCGCGTTATCCACAGGAAATGCCAGGGCTTGTTAACTATTACTACGTATACATATATAAATTCATAACTCTTATTGAATAACGCGCGCCGTCAGATGCGGCCTCAGCATGCATACGCCTCGACAAAGCGCGGCAGTCCCAGCAACGCACGACGCGCAACAGAACGCCGGAGCTCCGGGCGACGCCCCGAAAAGAGCACGGTCTCGCTCGCGGACACCACCTGGTCCCTGCATGCACGCCCATGCAAAGCAATGCGCAACGCTCGCCCTGCCCTCCTGCTCCGGCGCCGGCCATCCAATGCTTGCAAGCACAACGTTCGCATGTCCGGCGCGTTGCGCGAGCAACGCTTCGGCCAGCGCACGGGCAAGCGGCTCATCGGGCTGCGCCCTGCCCGCTGCGCCGGGCAACCCCGCCAAAGCCGCGCGCGTATGCGCGACGACGCCGATATCCAGGCACCCGACAGCGCCTGCCGCATCGGCGAGCATGCCCGTGATGGCTCCGGCGGTGCCGGTTTCGATGCTCGCGAGCACGAGCGAGCGCGAACGCAGATAACCGACGATCTGCTTCGATATGTTCATGGTTCGTGGAACCTTCGTAACTGCAAGCAACAAAAAGGGCGTGCAGCCGTTCAGCCAGCACGCCCTCGTGGCGATCCAGATCGCGGCTGCGTCAGCTGCCTTCCATCATCTGCTCGATGGCGGGTTCGAGCTTGCTCAAGCCGACGGTCGCAGGCTCCTGCTCGACCACGCCGAAAAACTCGGTGCGCTGCGGCGCGGGGTCGACGAGCATATTGCGCGCGTAACAGCCATAGCGCGTGGGCGGCAGCAGCCGCTCGGGCGGAATGACTTCGAACGCCGTGCCAACGGCGATGAACAGATCGTCGTCGGTCATGGCCTGCTGAATGCGCCAGAGCGTCTGGTATTCGGGCGCGGCCTCGTTGAAGAACACGACGCCCGGCTTCACGCTGTCCACCTGGCCGCACGACGGACAGGCCGCGCCCGGATCGAGCTTCGCCCCGACGCTCGGAAAGCGGTAGTCGCAGTCGGTGCAGAGCAGCGAGATCATGTCGCCGTGCAGATGCGTGACCTGGCGCGCGCCGGCCTGCTCGAGCAGGTCGTCGATGTTCTGCGTGACGAGATGCACGCGCTCGGTGCCCCACGTGTTTTGCCACTGCGCGAGCAGGCGGTGGGCTTCGTTCGGGCGCGCGCCCGAGCATTCGGCGATGCGCTGGTTGTAGAAGCGAAATACCGCGGGCCGGTTGCGGCGCCACGTGTGGTAATTGCAGACCTCGTCGATGCTCGCATGCGTCCAGATACCGTCGCCGGTGCGGAACGTCGAAATGCCGCTTTCCGCCGAGAGCCCCGCGCCCGAGAACACATACAGGCGAGGCAAGCGGGCCTGCTGCGCGCGTTGCTGACCCGGTCGTTGCCGGACTTGCTCAAAATCGGCCACTTTCATCTCCTGAATTCGATCGGAGCCATTATGACCGTGCATTCGGGCTTGCGTCAGGAGGCGGCGGAACCCGTGGGAGCAAACGGGGCACAACCGGTTTTTTACAGACGGTTACAGCAGAGCGCATGCCGTTTCACCTTGGAGCGATTCCAGTGTCTAGTATCCGGGCATCCGCGGGCGCCTCGCTGCGCCCGGACACACGATACAAAAGACGAGGAAGCACCATGAAACGCGCACTGATTCTTTCCGCTCTCGGCGTGGCACTGGCGGCGGCGTGCGGCGAGGCGTCGGCGCATACCGACCTGAGCGTGATGCTGGGCGTCCCGGCGCCGGTCTACGCGGCGCCGCCGGAGGTGGTCTACGAGCAGGCCCCTGTGGCCTACGCTGCGCCCGCCTATGGCTACGGCTATGGTTACAGCGAAGATGACGGCTGGGACCACCGCTGGCGCGACCACGGCCGTCATCGCGGCTGGTACAAGCACCATCGCGAAGACGACGACGATTAAGCCGCTGCGTCAACTGCGGTATGTGTAGACTTTGTCGCCCGGTTTGAAGGTTTCCCACATCCGTTGCATCACGGCCTCGGAGCCGACGCCCATGCAGCCGTGGCTAAAGCCGTCATAACCTTCGCGCTGGAAATCATAGGAGAGGTGAAATGCCTGGCCTCTGCGCGAATCCTTGTCCCAAGCGATAAACATCGCATAGGGCATGGGGGTGCCATAAAGACTGGAGACGTGATGGCGTGATTTCCAGTCGATTCGCCCATGGCCGTCCCCGGTGGCGAAGCTGCCGCCTCGCCCATCGCCGGGGCGGAAGGGGAAAGAAAACTGCGGCGCCCCGTTGATATAGGCCGTAGCCACATAGGTGGTCTTGTCGGCGCAGATGATCCGCTTTGCCGTGGTGCAGATCTTGGGGGCGGAGGCCGGGGTAGCGGCGGTATCGAAAGAGAATCCGTCGGGCAGCGCCGGCGAAGTTTCGCCTGCGTGGGGCTCCTGAGTTCCATTGGCGGTCCACTTCGTCGTGGCCGCATTCTGGATGGCACGGATCGCGTCCGGCATGGTCATGGAAGATGCAGCGGCGCTCGGCGGGGCGACGGTCGCCGCCGCGACAGCCCGCGCCACAGGTGCGGGCTTTGCCGTAGCCAGGGTGCGAGTCGTGTCGATGGCTGCATCGACGTCATCCTGACGGCCCTCGCCCGATACCGTGGCCGCTATGACGATACCCATGCCGGCAATCAGCACGGATCCATATCCGATCAGGCGCTTCACCCCTACGCGTGATTTCACCACCGTTCTCCGCAATCATTCACGGGCCCGTTACCAGGACTCTCAGGACCCCGAGCGATTCTACGCGACGCGACGCGAAGATTACTGTCTTGAAAGGCTTCAGATGACGCACTGACGCCTTCCGTCAAATGTGAAGCGGGATCTCAAATCGCCGCACGTAAAAAAGGCCGGACACTCGTTGAGCATCCGGCCTCGTGATGGACGTGTCAGTGAAACGTCACCGCTCATTCCACGCGCTTATTCCACCGTCACCGACTTCGCGAGATTGCGCGGCTTGTCCACATCCGTGCCGCGCGTGCAGGCCGTGTGATACGCGAGCAGTTGCAGCGGCACCACGTGCAGGATCGGCGAGAGCAGACCGTAGTGTTCCGGCATGCGGATCACGTGGATGCCGTCTTCGCTGGCGATATGCGTATCCGCGTCGGCGAACACGTACAGATGGCCGCCGCGCGCGCGCACTTCCTGCATGTTCGACTTGAGCTTCTCCAGCAGCGCGTCGTTCGGCGCCACCGTCACGACCGGCATCGCCTCCGTCACCAGCGCGAGCGGCCCATGCTTCAGTTCGCCGGCCGGATACGCCTCGGCGTGGATATACGAGATCTCCTTGAGCTTGAGTGCGCCTTCAAGCGCGATCGGGTAATGCAGCCCGCGCCCGAGGAACAGCGCGTTTTCCTTGCGCGCGAACTCCTGCGACCACGCGATGATCTGCGGCTCCAGCGCCAGCACGCCATTGAGCGCCGCCGGCAGGTGGCGCAGCGCCTTCAGGTACGCATCCTCCTGCTGAGCATTCACGTGGCCGCGCAGCTTGCCCAGCGTCACTGCAAGAACGAACAGGCCCACCAGCTGCGTCGTGAACGCTTTCGTCGACGCCACGCCAATCTCGCGTCCCGCATGCGTGAGGAACTTGAGCTCCGTGAGGCGCACCATCGCGCTCGTCGCTACATTGCAGACCGCCAGCGTGTGCTCCATGCCCAGCGACTGCGCGTGCTTGAGCGCCGCGAGCGTGTCGGCGGTTTCGCCCGACTGCGAGATCGTCACCACCAGCGCGCGCGGATTGGGCACCGACTCGCGGTAGCGGTACTCGCTTGCGATCTCCACTTCGGTGCGGATCTTCGCGACTGACTCGAGCCAGTACTTCGCGGTCAGGCCCGCATAGTAGCTCGTGCCGCACGCGAGAATCAGGATGCTGTCGATGCCCCTGAACACCTCGCCCGCGTTCTCGCCGAACTGCACGGGATCGAAGGCGGCATCGGCGGGAATCGTGTCGGAGATCGCGCGCGGCTGCTCGAAGATCTCCTTTTGCATGTAGTGGCGATACGGGCCCAGCTCGACCGCGCCGCTATAGGCCTGCACGTCGCGCCCCGCGCGCTCGGCGGGCTTGCCCGCGCGGTCGACGATGCGCACGCCCTCGAGCGTGATCTCGCACACATCGCCTTCTTCCAGATAGCTGATGCTCTTCGCGCTGCCCGCGATCGCGAGCGCGTCCGAGGCGATGAAGTTGCCGCCCTCGCCATGGCCCACCACGAGCGGCGAGCCCGCGCGCGCGCCCACCACGGTGTGCGGCTGGTCCTTGTGCACCACGCCAATCGCATAGGCGCCCGCGAGCTGCTGCACCGCCTCGCGCACGGCGGCGAACAGATCGCCCTTGTAGAGGCTGTGAATGAGGTGCGCGATGACTTCGGTGTCGGTCTGCGAGACGAACTCGTAGCCCTTGCCGCGCAGCGTCTCGCGCAGCGACTCGTAGTTCTCGATGATGCCGTTGTGCACGATTGCGAGCGTGTCGCGTGAGAAAATCGGGTGCGCGTTGTTCACCGTGGGTGCGCCGTGCGTGGCCCAGCGCGTGTGCGCAATGCCCGTGACGCCTTCGAAGCGCGCTTCGCGCACCTGGTCCTCGAGCTCGGCCACGCGCGCGACGCTGCGCATGCGCTGCGGGCCTGCGGCCGTGACGATGGCCACGCCGCACGAGTCGTAGCCGCGGTATTCGAGCCGCCGCAGGCCTTCGATGAGAACGGGGACGATATTACGAAGCGCAACTGCGCCGACGATGCCGCACATGGAGTTCGATCCTTTGCAATGAGAGACGGGGCGCCCGATGGAGTCACTGCGCCCGCGATGTTCCGCCGTTCAGTTGTCTATCAGCGCTTGTTCTTCACCGGCCGAACGTAGCCGGTTTTCGCGATCTGGGTTTTTTCGTTGAGCACGAGCGTGTCTGCGGGCACGTCCTTCCAGATGGTCGTGCCGGCCGCGATGGTCACGCCGCGGCCCACGCGCACCGGCGCGACGAGCTGCGTATCGGAGCCCACGAACACATGGTCTTCAAGCACGGTACGGTGCTTGTTCGCGCCGTCGTAATTGCAGGTGATGGTGCCCGCGCCGATGTTCACGCCTGCGCCCACGTCGGCATCGCCGACGTAGCTCAGGTGATTGGCCTTCGAGCCCAGGCCGATGTTCGCGTTCTTCACCTCGACGAAGTTGCCCACGTGCACCTCGTCGGCGAGCTGTGCGCCCGGACGCAGGCGCGCGTAGGGCCCAAGCACGGCCTGCGCGCCCACCGTGGCGCTCTCGATATGCGTATAGGCATCCACGCGCGTGCCCGCGCCAATCACGGCATCGCGGATCACGCAGTTCGGGCCGATGCGCACGTTGTCCGCGAGCGTGACCGCGCCCTCGAACACGCAGTTCACATCGATGAACACGTCGCGCCCGCAGCTGATCGAGCCGCGCAGGTCGAAGCGCGCTGGGTCCGCGAGCGTGACGCCGGCCGCCAGCAATGCGTCGGCGGCGTTGCGCTGATACACGCGCTCGAGTTCGGCGAGCTGCTGCTTGCTGTTCACGCCGAGCGTTTCCCATTCGGCCTCGGGCTGCGCGGTCACGACCGGATGGCCGGCGGCAATGGCCGCTTCCACGACGTCGGTGAGGTAGTACTCGCCCTGCGCGTTGTCGTTGCCGAGCGACGCGAGCCAGCCCGCCAGCGGCGCGGTGGGCGTCACGACGATGCCGGTGTTGATCTCGTCGATGAGGCGCTCGTCGTCGTTCGCATCCTTCTGCTCGACGATGCGCAGCACCTCGCCGGTCGCGCCGCGCACGATGCGCCCGTAGCCGGTGGGATCGTCGAGGGTCACGGTGAGGATGCCGTAGCCCGCCTTGTCGCCCGCCTTGGCCGCGGCGTCGGTCAGGCGCTTGAGCGTGGAGGTGCGCGTGAGCGGCACGTCGCCGTAGAGCACGAGCGTGGGTTGATTCGCGTCGAGGAGCGGTAGCGCCTGCGCGAGCGCATGGCCGGTGCCGAGCTGCTGCTCCTGCACGGCGAACTGCACGTCGGGCGCGGACACGGCTGCGCGCACGGCCTCGCCGCCATGGCCGATTACGACCACGAGGCGCGTGGGCGCAAGGCTGCGGGCGGTGTCGATGACGTGCGAGAGAAGCGGCTTGCCTGCGAGAGGATGGAGTACTTTCGGCAGTGCGGAGTGCATGCGTTTGCCCATGCCTGCCGCGAGGATCACGATGTTCATTGCATCGGTGACTTTGAGAGGGAAGAAGCGGTCGATTTTAGCATGGGGGGTATCCCCAACGCCGCCTGCCGGCGGGCCTTTGCCACACCATCGAACACTCTTTTACACCTGCGCAACAGACGCAAAAAAAGACGGCCCTGCCGGGGCCGCCTTGGGGTCGAATCGATTTCGCGATCGGCGCGGATGCTGCGCGCCCGCGCCAGGCTTCAGAGTTCGTCGAGCGGCGTGAACTTGAGGGTCGCGCCGCTGCCGGGCATCTCGGACGAATCGGTCGAGCACGGCTCTTCGTCGAACGCGATATCGCCTGCCGGATCGGCCACGCCCGTCGCGCGCAGGTCCTTGAAGCCGAACAGCGAAGCGTCCATCAGGTGCGAAGGCACGACATTGCCGAGCGCATTGAACATGTTCTCGACGCGGCCCGGGAAGCGCTTGTCCCACTCGCGAATCAGCGCTTTCATTTCCGCGCGCTTGAGGTTGGGCTGGCTGCCGCACAGGTTGCACGGAATGATCGGGAATTCGCGCAGTTCGGCGTACTTTTCGAGATCGGTTTCCTTCACGTAGGCGAGCGGCCGGATCACGATGTTCTTGCCGTCGTCGGACTGCAGCTTGGGCGGCATGCCCTTGAGCTTGCCGCCGTAGAACAGGTTCAGCAGCAGCGTCTGGAGGATGTCGTCGCGATGGTGGCCGAGCGCGATCTTGGTCGCGCCGAGCTCGCCCGCCACGCGGTACAGAATGCCCCGGCGCAGGCGCGAGCACAGCGAGCAGGTGGTCTTGCCCTCGGGCACGAGGCGCTTGACGATGCTGTAGGTGTCCTGATTCTCGATGTGGTACGGCACGCCCACCTTGTCGAGATATTCGGGCAGCACGTGCTCGGGAAAGCCGGGCTGTTTCTGGTCGAGGTTCACCGCGACGATCTCGAAGTCGATCGGCGCGCGCTCGCGCAGGCGCATCAGGACATCGAGCAGCGCATAGCTGTCCTTGCCGCCGGACAGGCACACCATCACCTTGTCGCCGTTCTCGATCATGTTGTAGTCGCCGATCGCCTGGCCGACCTGGCGCACGATGCGCTTGAACAGCTTGTTGTTCTCGTAGGCTTCCTTCTGCTCGCGGCGCGTGAGCGCGCGGCGGCCGCTTTCCTCGGCGGAAGCGTCAGCCGATGTATCGATAATCGGCGTTTCGGGGGCGTTCATGAATCAGTCCTCCTTGATGCGAAAGACCTCGACGCCCACCGCGTCGCAGTCCGGGTAGACGTCGGGTTTCTGGGTCGACACGCACACGGCGCGCACCTGCTCGTGCGAGAGCAGCGCGGCGGCGAGGTCGTCGCAGAGGGTCTCCTGCAGATGGATATGGCCTTGGCCCACGCGTGCAGCAACGCTCGCGCGCATGAAGTCGTAATCGACGACTTCGCGCAGCTTGTCTTCGCGCGGCGTGGTCGACGAAAGCGGAACGAACAGGTCGACGTTGATGATGACGCGCTGTTCACCGCGTTTTTCGAAGTCATGCACGCCGATGTTGATGTGCACTTCGTAGTTGCGCAAGAAAAGCCGGCGGCAATCGGCAAGCCGGGGATGCAGGAGTACAGCGGACATGTTCGTTCCAGTCGATAAAAGCGTGCGTGTTCTTGCACGTGCGCGGGCGCTGCGCGCCACACGGGTCAAACGGGTTACAGGCTTACAAAGCCAGGGTTGCAAAGCCTTGGTGCGATTGCATCGCAGGCGCGTTGCGGAATCCGGGCCGCGATGGAGTGTTTTCGCAGCCATCGCGGTTCATGCATTTAGTTGCATTGTTGGGCGTCAATCGCGAAACGCGCCCGCCGCGCGGTTCGCCGCCCGAACAGGCGCACCTCAGCCCTGCGCCTGTTCGCCAGTCAAAAACATTACATCGCGCGGCAGCGGCACGAGATGCTGGCCGCCATCGACCACCAGCGTCGTGCCGGTCACGCCCGAGGCCTGGGCGAGATACAGCGCGGCCTCCACGAGATCGCCGGGGCGCGACGCGCGCCCGAGCGGCGTGACCTTGTGCGCGGCGGCGAAGCTCTCCGGCGTCTGGTCGCCCGATTGCAGCGTGAGGCCCGGCGCGAGACCCACTACGCGCATCTTCGGCGCGAGCGCCTGTGCCAGCGCGACGGTGGCGTTCTGCAGGGCGGCCTTGGACAGCGTGTACGACAGGTAGTCGGGATTCATGTTGTACAGCTTCTGGTCCAGCACGTTGATCACGCAGGTGCGCAACGATTCGTCCTGCAGCGCGGCTTCGGGCGTCGCCGCCCACAGCGTGCGCGCCAGCACCAGCGGCGCACCCACGTTGATCGCCATGAGATGCTGCAGCCTCGCGTAGCCGGCGTCGCGCGCCGTGTCTTCCTCGAAGCGCGACGCGTTGTTCAGCACGCACGCGGGCAGGCCGAGCGCCGTGGCGCAATCCGGCACGAGGCGCGCCACCTGGGCCTCGTCCGCCAGATCGGCATGCAGCGCGACCGCGCGGCGGCCCATGGCGCGGATCTGCGCGACGACGTCATCGGCCTCGGCCCGCGAGCCGCCGTAATGCACCGCCACGTCCCATCCGCGTTCGGCAAAGCCCAGCGAAAATGCGCGGCCGATGCGGCGCGCGCCGCCCGTCACGAGGATCACACGCGCGGCAGCGGCTGCGCCAGAATGCGGAGACGATCCCGACGGCTGGCTCGCGCTCGATGCGGGGTCGGATGAAAATGCGCCCTTTGGCTGCCCCCCCTTTGGCGGGCCCCCCGAATCCCCGCCAGACCGGCGGATGCCCGATGTTTCGCTCATTTACAATGCCGGGATGAATCCGAAAGCTCACGAACCCGCTAGTTTACCTGTTCCCGAGCCGATCGCGCTCGCGCAGTCCGAGGCGCTCGCCGCAACCGTGCGTGCGGAAATTGCCGCAGCGGGCGGCTGGCTGCCGTTCGACCGCTACATGGAGCGCGCGCTTTACGCGCCGGGGCTCGGCTATTACAGCGGCGGCTCGCGCAAGTTCGGCCTGCTGGCCGACGACGGCAGCGACTTCGTGACCGCGCCCGAAATGTCGCCGCTGTTCGCAGCCACGCTCGCGCGCGCCGTGGGCGAAGCGCTCGCGGCCAGCGGCACGCATGCGCTGATGGAGTTCGGCGCGGGCACGGGGCGGCTCGCGGCGGGCGTGATGCTCGCGCTCGAAGCGCTAAGTGTCGCATTTGATTCGTATGCCATCGTCGACCTCTCGGGCGAGTTGCGCGAGCGCCAGCGCGAGACCATCGCCGAGCTTGCGCCGCATCTGGCTTCGCGCGTGCAATGGCTCGACGCGCTGCCCGCGCGCTTCGAAGGCGTGGTGATCGGCAACGAAGTGCTCGACGCAATGCCGGTGCGCCTCTTCGCGCGCAAGGACGCCGTGTGGCACGAGCGCGGCGTGAGCGTGAACTTGGAGGCGAACGGCGGCGGCGCGCTCCAGTTCTCGGACCGCCCGGCCATGAGCGGGCTCGATGCGGGCTGGGCGCAGAGCGTGCCCGGCAGCGTGCTGGCGCAGATCGACGGCAGCGAAGACTACGTGACGGAAACGCACGAGGCCGCGCTGGCCTTCACGCGCACGATCTGCACGATGCTCGCGCGCGGCGCGGCGTTCTTCATCGACTACGGTTTTCCGCATGGCGAGTACTACCATGCGCAGCGCGTGCAAGGCACGCTGATGTGCCACTATCGCCACCGCGCGCACGGCGACCCGTTCCTCTACCCCGGCTTGCAGGACATCACGGCGCACGTGGAATTCAGCGGCATCGCGCAAGCCGGCGTCGAAGCGGGCGCGGACCTGCTCGGCTACACCTCGCAGGCGCGTTTTCTGATGAACGCGGGCATCACCGAAGTGCTCGGCGAGATCGATCCGCGCGACGCCGCGCGCTTTCTGCCAGCCGCGAACGCGGTGCAGAAGCTCGTCTCGGAAGCGGAGATGGGCGAGCTCTTCAAAGTGATCGCGTTCTCGCGCGGCATCGACGCGACCATCGCCGCATTCGCGCGCGGCGACCGCAGCCACACACTCTGAGCGCTCATGATCCGCTGGTTCATCACCACCTTCATCGCCGTGGCGATTCTCTCCAGCGCCCAGCCGTGGCTCAGGAAGCTCGGCATTGGCCGGCTGCCCGGCGATGTCACGCTGCGCATCTTCGGTCGCGAATATCCGCTGCCGTTCATGTCGACGCTCGTGCTTTCGATGGCGCTTTCGTTTATCGTGCGTGCGCTTTGAGCACGCGCTGAACGCAAAAACGGCGCACAGGTGCGCCGTTTTGAACACCGCCACGACGCGCTGCGTCAGCCAGTCTTCAGCGCCTCCTCCACCGCGCCAACGCGCGCGCGGTGCACCGCTTCCTTGATCTTCTCCGCGGCGTTTTTGTCCGCGCCCGCCTCGGTAATCGCCCGCGCGATCGCGCCCGCGTCCACGCTGCGCGCCGCGGCAAGCGCCACGCGCAGCCGCTCCGCCTGCGGATACGGCGCGTTCTCCCAGTTCAGGCGCCCGCGCAAATCGGCCTCGCAGGCCTGCAGTGCTTCGGCAAAGCGCGCGGGCTTGCGCAGCGCGTCGCTGCGCTCGAGCATGCGCACGAGCGCGGCCGCGCCCATGTCCATCACACGATGCACGTTGCCGTGCTCGCGCGCGACGAGCAGCGCGAGGTCGCGGCATTCGTTGGGCACGCGCAGCCGGTCGCAGAGCGGCTTCAACAGATCGACGCTGCGCCCTTCGTGACCGATGTGGCGCGGCAGCATGTCTTCGGGCGTGGTCGCCTTGCCGAGATCGTGCGTGAGCGCCGCGAAGCGCACCGGCAGCGCATAGCCCTGCGCAGCGGCATGATCGATCACCATCATCACGTGGATGCCGGTATCGACTTCGGGGTGATAGTCGGCGCGCTGCGGCACGCCGAAGAGGCTGTCCACCTCGGGCAGCACGCGCGCGAGCGCGCCGCATTCGCGCAGCACAGCGAACATTCGCGAGGGCTTGTTTTCCATGAGCCCGCGCGAGACTTCCTGCCAGACGCGCTCGGGCACGAGCGCATCGACTTCGCCCGAGGCCACCATCGACTGCATGAGCGCCATAGTCTCGGGCGCGACCGTGAAGTCGGCGAAGCGCGCCGCGAAGCGCGCGATGCGCAGGATACGCACCGGGTCTTCGAGAAACGCGCCGCTCACATGACGGAATACCCGCGCGCGCAAATCGTTCGCACCGCCAAATGGATCGACCACGCGCCCGGTCAGCACGCCGCCGGGCTGAACCTCGCGCGCCATCGCGTTGATGGTGAGGTCGCGCCGCGCGAGATCTTCCTCGAGCGTGACGTCGGGCGCATAGAAGAACTGGAAGCCGTGATAGCCCGCGGCCGTCTTGCGCTCAGTGCGCGCGAGCGCGTACTCCTCCTGCGTCTGCGGATGCAGGAACACCGGAAAGTCCTTGCCCACAGGGCGATAGCCCTGCGCCGCCATCTGCTCGGGTGTCGCGCCGACGACCACGTAGTCGCGGTCGCGCACGGGCAGGCCCAGCATGTCGTCGCGGATCGCGCCGCCTACCACGTAAATCTTCATGCGTCGGGTTCGTCGTGCTCGATACGGTGGGTTTCCTTGCGCGCGGCTTCGATCCATGCCGCAACGGCGGGCTCGGCGCTCACGCGCGCCGCATAGGCGGCCGCTTTGGGCGAGAGCGCGGGGGCGTAGCTGTTGAAGCGCATCACAACGGGCGCGTACATCGCATCGGCGATGCTGAATTCACCGAACAGGAACGAGCCGCCGCTGGCGTCGAGACAGGCGTTCCACAGCGCGTCGATGCGCGCGATGTCCGCGAGCGTGCCGGGCGTAGCACCCGCGCCCGGATTCGATGTGCGGATCGCCATCGGCATGGTCGAGCGCAAGTCCGTGAAGCTCGAATGCATCTCGGCGCTCACGCTGCGGGCGCGCGCACGCGCGTTGGCGTCGCGCGGCCACAGCGCGTGCTGGGGAAAGCGCTCCGCGAGCGTTTCGGCGATGGCAAGCGTGTCCCACACGGCGAAACCCTCGTCGGTGACGAGGCAAGGCACCTTGCCCGACGCCGAAAACGCCAGAATCGACGCTTTGGTTTCAGGTTCGCCGAGTTCGATCAGCACCTCTTCGAACGGAATGCCGAAATGCGTCATCAGCACCCAGGGACGCATCGACCACGACGAGTAGTTCTTGTCTCCAATGACGAGTTTCATATGGACCGTTTTACCGTTGAATAAAGAGTCAAGGTTGGACGCGCCACGCGCCGTGCCCGGCTTCGTGATGCGTGGCGCAGGTGTTGCGTATTGCGTTCGTTCGTGCGGCTTCGGGCGCTATCGATGCGCGCTCGTGCGAAAGAGGTTCAGGCGCGAGCGCAGCGAGGCGTCAGCGAGATAGAGCGGCGCGATCGTCTCGATGCTCGCGGGCTCCACGCCCAGTTCGGGTGCGAGCGGCCCGGCGAGCACGCTGTCGACTTTCATCGAATCGAGATTATCGCGCGTGAGCACCGGCACGCCGGGCGCCATCTCGAACGAAAGCGCCTGCAAGCGCGCGAACGCATTGGGCAAGCGCACGATGCGCGCGTGACGGCCCACGACTTCGCCGCAGTACTGCACCAGTTGCTCTAGCGTGTAGACCGTCGGACCGCCGAGTTCATAAGTGTGCCCGCTCGCGGCGTCGAGATCGAGTACGTTGACGATCGCTTTCGACACGTCGCCCACATAGACGGGCTGGAACTTCGCATCGGGCATGCCGAGCGGGATCACCGGGAAAAGCTTTTGCAGCACGGCGAAGCGATTGAGGAACGTGTCGTCCGGACCGAACACCACGGACGGGCGCAGGATCGTCGTGGCAAGCGCGGTGGCCGCGTGCACGGCTTTTTCGCCGTCGCCTTTCGAGCGCAGATACATGCTCGGCCCGCGCGGATCCGCGCCAATCGCGCTCACGTGGATCAAGCGGTGCACGCCCTTGCTCTCGCAGGCGGCGACGATCTTCGTGGGCAGTTCGACATGCAGCTTCGCGAAGCCCGGGCCGTAGGGCGTGCCGTGGCCGCCGTTGAGCGTGCCGATGAGATTGATGACGGCATCGGCATTTTCGACGAAGCCCGCGAGCGCGACCGGATCGCTCACGTCGGCTTCGACCACGTCGATGGGAAGCACGGTGAGATGGCTGGCATTGGCGCGCCGCCGGGTGGCGACGCGCACATCCTTGCCTGCCTCGACGAGCGCATTGACGAGATGGCTGCCGATGAATCCCGAACCGCCGATGACCGCGATGGCTTGATGTCTCATCCTCGACCTCCTCGCGCACTCTCGTGCGCGCACCGGCGCGAGGCGCCGGGGTTCGTGCGGCGGCGAGGCTCGCAAAAGCCGTGCCGCGCGACGTTTACTGCAGCGGCGAGATAAAGCCGAGACGCGTCTTCAGCGATTGCGGACGGCCCTCGAACAGCGCCGCGTAGTAGACCGTGTTCGACAACACGTTTTTCACGTAATCGCGGGTTTCCTGGAACGGAATGGTTTCCGCGAAGATTGCGCCCTCGACGCCGCGCGGCATGTTTGCGCGCCACTGGCGCGGGCGGCCCGGTCCGGCGTTGTAGCCCGCGGTGGCGAGCACGGCGGAACCGTCGAACTGATTGTAGATCATCGACAAATAGTTCGTTCCGAGCAGGATATTGGTGTCCAGATCGTTGAGCTGGTCGCGCGAGAGCGGGCCGAGGCCGATCTTCCTGGCCACCATCTGCGCCGTGGCCGGCATGATCTGCATGAGGCCGCTCGCGCCCACGCCCGACTTCGCATTGAGAATGAAGCGCGACTCCTGGCGAATCAGCCCATAGGCCCATTCGACGTCGAGGCCATTGCTTTGCGCGTCGCGCTCCACCACGTCGCGGAACGGCGCGAGATAGCGCAGCGAGAAGTCGTGCTCGGTCTGCGTGCGGTCGGCCGTGTTGACGGTGCGATCGAGCAACCGGATGCGCTTCGCGTATTCGGCGACGGCCAGCAACTGGCGATCGCTCATGCCGCGCAGCGGCCAGTTCCATTCGCGATTGCCTTCGAGCCGCAGGTTCAGCGCGTAAAAGCGTTGCGCGAGAGCGAAGCCCGGCGTTTGCGCAACCTGGGCGATGTCGGCGTCGCTGACCGAGGTCTTCGGCGGGATGGTGATCTTCTGACCCAGTTCCTCGGTCGCAAGCTGGCCGTAGAAGTTATAGCCTGCCGAGATCGACGCGAACTCCTGGTTTGCCTGATTCGTCTCGCCGGCCTGCTTGAGCGCGCGCGCGTGCCAGTAGACCCATGCGGGTTGCGAGCGCAATGCCGCGGGCATCTGCTCAATCGACCAGCGGACCATGGTCCAGTCGCCGCCGAGCAGCGCGGCGCGCGTGCGCCATTCGTAGGCGGGATTCGAGAGCGGCGCGTTGGCCGAGAGGCGATACCAGTCGAGCGCGGCCGGCATGCGCTTGAGCGCGCCCTGATAGCCGATCGTGCCCCAGCCGATTGCACGCTCGGGCGAGGTGAGCGAAGGCGCGACCTGCGCGAAAGTAGCGGCCGCCATGGCGGGGTCGTTGCGCGCCATCAGGGTGACCGCGAGCAGCGCGAGCTGATGCGATTGCGGATCGGCGCTCACGCCGCGCGCGAGTGTGAGCGGCGGCGTGCTGACCGCCTGGCTGAACGCGGTAGGGTCGGGGCGCTGCGCGAGGCCGTCGAGCAGCTTCGCGCCCGTCGAGGCCTGGTTCTGTTCGTAGGCGAGGCGGATCTGCTGCCAGACATCGTCGCTGGTGAACTGGCCTTTGATCGCGAGCGCCGTGATGAGGTCGACGCAGCCGTCGCCGTAATAGCGCGGCTCGACCAGCAGCGCGCGTGCATCGCTGGCGACGTTTTCGCCGCGCGCCGCACGCGACTCCAGCGCGTAGCACTTCACCTGCGTGTCGTCGTTGAGCACGAAGCGCGCATACTGCTGGTCGAAGTTCGCCCAGTCGTGGCGCGCGCCGAGTACGGTCAGATAGTCGTTGCGCAGACGGTCGGCGATGGCCTCGCCGTCGTGGCGCTGCAGGAACGACAGCACCGGCGCGTCGGGCGCGTCCACGCGCGCATGGCCCTGCGAATCGAACAGTTGTGGCTTCAACTGGAAGTATTCGAGGTACGACGGCGCAGGATAATCCGGAATCGTCGCGGCGAGCTGCGCGGCGCGCGCGGCATCGTTATTGCGCGCGGCCTCGCGAAGCTGGATGAAGATTTGGTCGTCGCTTGAAAGCTCAGCGCCCGGGGCGAGGGCAACCGGCCGCACGGCAGAGGCCGTGCTGCACGCGACGAGTGCCACGGCTGCCAGTGCAAGACCGGCCGCGCGATATACTCGGACAAAGCGTTTGGACATCGTTATTTCTGGAGCGCGAGGTGAACCCAAGCATAGCATGCAACCCTGCGGCCCCATCCAAAAAGGCGTGGCGTTTACGACTTCGCGCAGCCCGTCTTGAAGCGTCTGCCGACGCGCTGGCCAACGCGGCGCTGAGCGCGCATCTCGATGCCCTCGTCGGCCGTCTCGCGCCGCGTTCGATCGGCTTTTACTGGCCGTTGCCAGGCGAGTTCGATGCACGGGAATGGATTGCCTCGTGGCTCGCCGCCGACGCGTCGCGCCGCGCCGCGCTGCCCGTCATTGCCGAGCGCTATGCGCCGCTGCAGTTCTATTTCTGGTCCCCGGGCGCGCCGATGCGCGAGGGTCATCACGGCATTCCCGAACCGGAGTCCGCCGAGGCGGCGCTGCCCGATCTGCTGCTCGTGCCCTGCATGGGGTTCGACCGCGACGGCTACCGGCTCGGCTACGGCGGCGGCTATTACGACCGCACACTCGCTGCCTGGCCCGGCGCGGCGTTGCCGCTCACGGTGGGCATCGCGTATGAAGCGTGCCGCATCGACGACGGCGTGCCCGAGCGCGGCGCGCACGATCTGCCGCTCGACGCCGTGGTCACCGAAGCCGGCGCGCATCTCGTGGGGCGTCTCGCGGCGCGCTGAGCTGCGTGTCGAGTTGCGCATGCGTTGCGCGTCGAGCCGCGGCACGTGCTTAAAGCGACGCCGCGGCGCGCGCCGCCGTGTCGTAAAGTCCGGACGCATTGCGCATCAACTGCGCCGCGTCGCCGATCTGCTGATTGGTTAGGCCGCTTTCCTTGAGCGTGGCGATCAGGCAGCTCTCGCGCACGTCGCGATAGCGCATGCATAGATCGCGCCCCGCCGGCGTCACCGAAAAGAACACTTCCTTGCCGCTTTTCTCGCTCTCGACGAGGCCGCGCGCGACCAGCTTCTTGAGCGCGTAAGTGGCGACGTGCGTATCCTCGATATTGAGCACGAAGCAAATATCGGCGAGCTTCTTGCGGCGCTCGCGATGACCCACGTGATGGAGCAGCGATACCTCGACCGGCGTCATGTCCTTCGCGCCGGCCGCCGACATGCAGCGCACCATCCAGCGATTGAATGCATTGCTTGCCATGATGAGCGCGTACTCGAGCTCGGAGAGCTCGGCGCTCGCCTCGGAGACGAGATGCTCGGACGAAACGATCTTGGTCGGCTGACGCGACATGACTCAACCCTGTGGTCGAAACGGTGTGCCGCCAGTGTAGTGATGTCGCGCGCGCGTCGCGCCTGGCAGAAACGCTTATTGATAATTTATCGACAAATTGTCGAGAATGTATCCTGACAAAATCGGACGCCGGCCACGACGCCGGAGCCTGAACCGCCTGCAACCGCTTGAGACGATGAGCCATCCTGTTCCCCGTATTTACTTCCTCGGCGACGAGGCGCTCGTCTGCGAGGCCTCGCCGCCCGCCACGCTGGAGGTCCAGCGCCGCATCTGGGCCGTGGCCGCGCAGGTGCGCGGCTGGGACGCCGTGCGCGAAGTGGTGCCCGGCATGAACAATCTGACGATCACCTTCGATGCGCTTTCCACCCGCGCCAACGCACTCGCCGCCGCGCTGGAAACGGCATGGCACGACGCCGCTGGCGCGCCCGAAGCCGCCTTCGAGGGCCGCGAAGTCGAGATCCCGGTGAGCTACGGCGGCGCCGCGGGCCCCGATCTCGGCGCGGTCGCGCAGCACACCGGGCTCGCGCCCGCCGACGTCGCCGCGCGTCATGCGGCAGGCATCTACACCGTGTTCTTCCTCGGCTTTCAACCGGGCTTCGCCTATCTCGGCGGACTCGACGCCGCGCTTCACACGCCGCGCCGGCGTGCGCCGCGGCTCGCCGTCCCCGCCGGGTCAGTCGGCATCGGCGGCGAGCAGACCGGCATCTATCCGGCGCAGGCGCCCGGCGGCTGGCAGCTGATCGGCCGCACCGCCCTCACCCTCTTCGATCCCGCGCGCAATCCGCCCACGCTGCTCATGCCGGGCGACCGCGTGCGCTTCGTCATCGAGAGCATCAACGAAGCCATTCCCGAGGAGACCCACGCATGATCGAAGTGCTGCGCGCAGGTCTGCTCACCACGGTTCAGGATCTCGGCCGGCCGGGCTACCGGCATCTCGGCGTCGCCACCGGCGGCGCGCTCGATACGCTCGCGCTCGAAGTGGGCAACCGCCTCGTCGGCAACCGGCACGACGCGGCGGGGCTCGAAATCACCTTCGGCCCGGTGGCGCTGCGCTTTGCGCGCGCGACGCGCGTGGCCATCACCGGCACCGACTTTGGCGCGACGCTCGACGGCAAGCCGGTATGGTCGTGGTGGAGCCTGCCGGTCGCGGCCGGCGAAACGCTCGTGCTCAATGGCGCGAAGCGCGGCATGCGCGCCTATGTATGCGTCGCGGGCGGCATCGACGTGCTGCCGATGCTCGGCTCGCGCAGCACCGACCTCGCCGCCGGGTTCGGCGGGCTCGCGGGCCGCGCGCTCAAGGACGGCGACCGCCTCGCCACGGGAGCCTCGTTCGCGGCGGGCGGCGAGCGCGCCTCGCTTGCCGCGGGCGCGCCGCCGTTCGGCGTGAAAGCGCCGTCGCAATGCGGCTTCGCGTACCCGGACGAAGTGCCGCCGAGGCGCGGCCGCCATCCGGACGGCATGCTGTGGGCCGTCCCCGTGCGCGTGCTGCACGGTCCCGAGTACGACAGCTTCACGCCCGAGGCGCAGCGCGCCTTCTGGTCCGACGAATGGCAAGTCACGCCCAACAGCAACCGCATGGGTTATCGGCTCGAAGGCACGCCGCTCGCGCGCGAAACGCCCGCCGACCTGCTCTCGCACGCGGTGCTGCCGGGCACGATCCAGGTGCCGCCGAACGGTCAGCCCATCGTGCTGATGAGCGATGCGCAGACCACGGGCGGCTATCCGAAGATCGGCGCCGTAATCCGCGCCGATCTGTGGAAGCTCGCCCAGGTGCGGCTCACGACGGGCGTGCGCTTCATCGAGACGACGCCGGCCATCGCGCGCCGCGCGCTCGAGGAGGAACGCGCCTATCTGCGGCAGATCGATACCGCGATCGCCATGCAGGACGAGCGCCACGCGAGCCGCCGCATGCGGGCGGCGTCCGCACAGGGCTCAGGCGCATGACGCGGGCCGCGACAGCCGCGACAAGGCATTGAAGCAAGGCGCGCAGCGACACAGGGCGCGCAGCAATACGGAGAGAATCACCATGACGACCATCGATCTGAACGCCGATCTCGGCGAAGGCTGCGGCTCCGACGAGGCGCTGCTCGACCTCGTGAGCTCGGCCAACATCGCGTGCGGCTGGCACGCGGGCGGCGCCAACGCCATGCGCGAATGCGTGCGCTGGGCGGTGGACAAAGGCGTGTCGATCGGCGCGCACCCGAGCTTCAACGACCCCGAGAACTTCGGCCGCAAAGAGATGAACCTGCCCGCCGAGGAAATCTACGCGGGCGTGCTCTACCAGCTGGGCGCGCTCTCGGCGATCGCCCAGGCGGAAGGCGGCCGCATCGCGCACATGAAACCGCACGGCGCGCTCTACAACCAGGCCGCACGCGACCCGAAGATCGCCGACGCGATCGTCTCGGCCGTGCACGACTTCGATCCATCGGTGACGGTGTTCGCGCTCGCGGGCAGCGGGCTCGTCGCCGCCGTGCGCGAAGCGGGCCTCGTGGCCGTGGAGGAAGTGTTCGCCGACCGCGGCTACCGCGCCGATGGCTCGCTCGTGCCGCGCAGCGAACCGGGCGCGCTGCTCGACGACGAAGACGCCGTGCTCGCGCGCACGCTCGCGATGATCCGCGAGCAGCGCGTGCAGTCCGTGGACGGCGCGTGGGTGCCGCTCAACGCCCAGACCATCTGCCTGCACGGCGACGGGCCGCATGCGCTCGCGTTCGCGCGGCGCATCCGGGCGGCGCTCGATGACGCCGGCATCGGCGTGCGCGCGGCGGGCGTCGCCGAGGCCTGAGCGCACTGCAGGTAAACGGAATCAAGCATTACCGAAGCAAGAGCAGGGCCGACAAGAGCCGGGCAGTCAGAGCGCCGCGCCTCGCTACACGCGTCGCACGGCGTTTTATCACCGCGACTCGCTGCACATGACGCAGCGGGTCGCGGCAATAACGACGCACAAAAACTGGAGACAAAGAGATGCAGAGCATTGTCAATTTATGGCCGCTCATCGGAGTGGCCGTCATCATCGTCGGCTTTGTATTGCGCTTCAATCCGATGCTGATCGTCGCGGCGGCGGCCATCGTCACCGGCTTCGCCGCCGGGTTCCCGCCCGGCAAGATCCTCGCGGCCATCGGCACTGGCTTCATCAAGACCCGCAACCTGCCGCTCATCATCCTGCTGCCGCTCGCCGTGATCGGGCTTTCGGAGCGCCACGGCCTGCGCGAGCGCGCGCAAATCTGGATCGGCAACATCAAGGCCGCGACGGCCGGGCGTCTGTTGATCGTCTACCTGTTCGTGCGCGAGATCACCGCCGCAGTCGGGCTCACGGGGCTCGGCGGGCATCCGCAGATGGTGCGTCCGCTGATCGCGCCGATGGCCGAAGGCGCCTCCGAAAATCGCTTCGGCAAGCTTCCCGACACGGTGCGCTACAAGCTGCGCGCCTGGTCCGCCGCGACCGACAACGTGGGCCTCTTCTTCGGCGAGGACATTTTCGTGGCGTTCGGCGCGATCGTGCTGATGGTCACGCTGCTCAAGGAAGCGGGCGTCGCGGTCGAGCCGATCCACGTCGCGTTCTGGGGCATTCCCACCGCGATCTGCGCGTTCCTGATTCACGGCGCGCGGCTGTGGCTGCTCGACCGCAAGCTCGAGCGCGAGTTGGGCGGCACCCGGCGCGGCGCGCAGCGCGACGCCACGAGCCGGCAGCAAGGAGACGAGGCATGACCATCACCCTCAACTGGCTCTACTGGCTGCTCGGCATCGTGCTGCTGATCGTCGGCGGCATGATCGTGCTCGACCGCGAGCATCCGCGCCGCCTCACCGCAGGCGGCTTCTGGATCCTCTATGCGCTGATCTTTCTCGTCGGCGACCACCTTCCCGCCGAAACCGTGGGCGCGCTCGCACTCGCCATGGCGGTGATCGCCGGCTTCGGCGGCGTGACCGGCGGCAAGCCGAAGGTGCTCCCCCTCGAAACGCGGCTCGCGAGCGCGAAGCGCCTCGGCAACAAGCTCTTCGTGCCCGCGCTCACCATTCCCGCCGTCACCGTCGTGCTCACCTTCGCGGCCAGCCATCTCGTGGTGGGGGCCACGCCGCTCATCGATCCGAAAAACGTCACGCTGATCGGCTTCGGCATTGGCTGCGTGCTCGCGCTCGTGATCGCCTGCATCATCACGCGCGACAGCGTCGGCCAATCGATGCAGGAGACGCGCCGTCTCGTCGACGCGCTCTCGTGGGCCGCCGTGCTGCCGCAAATGCTCGGCATGCTCGGTCTCGTGTTCTCGGACGCGGGCGTGGGCAAGGCGGTCGCGCATGTGACTACGTCGTACATCAACATGGACCTGCGCTTCGTGGCCGTGGCGGTCTACTGCATCGGTATGGCGCTCTTCACCGTGATCATGGGCAACGGCTTCGCGGCATTCCCGGTAATGACGGGCGGCGTGGGCGTGCCCGTGCTGGTGGGCGTCTTCCACGTGAACCCGGCGATGATGGCGGCCATCGGCATGTTCTCGGGCTACTGCGGCACGCTCATGACGCCCATGGCCGCGAACTTCAACATCGTGCCCGCCGCGCTGCTGGAGTTGCCCGACAAGAACGCGGTGATCCGCGTGCAGGTGCCCACGGGGCTCGGCATTCTGGCGGCCAATATCGTGCTGCTGTACGTGCTCGGGTTCTAGGCGGGTCCGGGCGGCGCCGCGCTTCCGCCCGCGCGCTTTACCGCTCGGGCGGCGCTTTGCGCAGCGTCTCGACGAACTGCGCAAGGTGCGGGAAATGCCGCGTCACGAGCGCTTCAGGCAGGAGGTACTGCGGAAAGCCCGCCGTGGCGCTGTGCGCGTGAAGGACGTGCAGGCACAAGCCGATGTCGTCGGCAAAGTGCGCGAGGTTCGCGCCGCGTCCGAGCGCGGCCTGCAGAAACTCGCCGTCCTCATTGGACGAACCCGACTCGAACGGGCCGGCGGCCCACAGGCGCTTCGTGTAGACGTAGCTGAAGCCGTAGCCGGAATGGTTGTCGGCGAACGCCCGGTGGTCGGCGGGAAAGTTGAGCGCCGTCATCGGTTGCGGGCTCCAGTGAAAATGCAGCCCGTTCTTGTGCAGCAAGTCCCACCAGGCGAGTTGGTCGTACACGCGGCTATACAAAAAGAATGCGCTGAGCTTGACGAAATCGGCGCGGCGCTCGCTCAACTGCGCGCACATGACGCGCAGATAATCGGGCGCGTAGTATTCGCAGTCATCGAAATGGGCGATGACTTCGGCGCGTGCGAGCGCCACCGCGAGATTGCGCTTGGCACCGACGCTCATGCGCTGCGGCACGTGGCGATACACCACGCGCGCGTCGCCGAGATTCTGCATGAATGCGCTGGGCCGCTCGCTGTCGTCCACCACGATCCATTCGCAGGCCGCCAGATCCTGACGCGCGAACGACTGGTAAGCATGCGGCAGCATGGCCTCGCGCCCCCCGGTGGGCGTGATGACGCTAACGACAGGTGCCATCGGCACACCAGGCTTGCCAGGCGCGTCGGTCCTGGCCTTCGGTGAATTCGTCATGTTGCGCTCCTGGCCAGACAAAAGCTGAAAGGCTGGATGGTAGGGCCGCCTCATGTGAACCGAAATCGAATTCCCACTAAAGGCGTGTTCGCCTCGTGGGCCGCACAGGGTGTTTCGTCACCGGCCGCAGCGCTTTCGGAATTTTCTTATCGAAGCGGCAGGGCCAGATCCTTACTTTGTACGGTTCTCTCCAATTCCGGTCAGATGCGCGCCCATCGCCCCGCGCGCCCGATCGGCCTCACATGCCCATGACTTCGAACGCCGACGGTTCCTCCGCTTCCGCTGATTCCTCCCCGCCTGACGAATACGCCGAACATGCCGATTCCGGTGCGCGCCTTGCCGCCGCACTCGCAGCCCACGGCGCGGGGCGTCTTGACGAAGCACAAGCGATCTATCGCGCGCTGGTCGAGCGCGATTCGACCCATGCCGACGCCTTGCATTACTGGGGCGTGGCGCGCCACCAGCTCGGCGACCATCGTGGCGCACTCGCGCTCATGGATCGCGCGCTCGCGCACGCGCCCAACGACGCGGTCTGCTGGAGCAATCGCGGACTCGCCGCGCTCTCGCTCGGCCAGCACGAGGAAGCGGCGCACAACCTGCGCGAGGCGCTGCGCCTCGTACCCGGATTCGCCGATGCGCACAACAACCTCGGGCTCGCGCTGCGCGAAGCGGGCGACCTCGCGGGAGCCGAGCGCCACTGCCGTGCGGCGCTCGCGCTGGCGCCGGCGTCCGTGAACGCGCAGGTGAACCTGGGCAGCGTGCTCGCGAAGCTCGGGCGCGGCGAGGAGGCGCTCGCCTGCTATCGCGAAGCGCTTGCGCTCGCGCCCGCCGACGCCGCCATTCACTTCAACCTCGGCAACGCGCAGCGCGCACTCGGCGACGACGCTGCCGCCATCGTTCACTACCGCCAGGCCGTCGAGCTGGCGCCCGGCTACGCGGCCGCCTGGGTGAATCTCGGCACCACGCTCGGCCAGACCGGCGACTATCGGGCCGCGGAAACGTGCTATCGCAGGGCCGTGGAGCTGGAGCCGAACGCGGCGAATCTCGTGTGCCTCGGCGCTTCGCTGGGCGCGCAAGGGCGCAACGACGAGGAAGCGCCCTACTACCAGCGCGCGATCGAGATCGACCCGCAAAACGCCGACGCGCGCCAGAACCTCGTCTGGCTCAAGCTCAAGCGCGGCGAGTATCGCGAAGGCTGGGCCGAGTATGCTCGGCGCTGGCGCGCCTGCGATTACGCGCCGTTCGACATTGAAGGCATCGCCGAGTGGCAAGGCGAGCCGCTCGACGGCAAGCGCCTCTTGCTCGTGCACGAGCAGGGCTTCGGCGACCAGATCCAGTTCGTGCGCTACGCGAGCGTGCTTGCCGCGCGCGGCGCAAGCGTGGACGTCTGCGTGCCGCAGACCCTGCAGTTGCTCGCGCAGTCGGTGCCGGGCGTGCACCGCGCCTGGACCGGCACGCCCGCGGGCGACTACGACTACTGGCTATACGTGATGAGTGCCCCGTCCGCGTGCGGCACCGAACTCCACACGGTTCCGGCCACGGTGCCCTATCTCTTTGCACGCGACGTCGACATTCAGGCGTGGAAGCCGCGCGTGCAGGCCGCGATGCTCGCGGACCTCGCGCGCCAGGCCGGCAAAGCCCCGCCCCCGCCCCCGGCCCCGCTGGCCGCGCTAGAAGCAGTCGCCAAACCAACCGGTGCGACTAATGCGACCCATGCGACCGGCGCGGCAAGCACGCCCGGTCGCTTGCGCAAGCCCGCTGGCTACCGCAACATCGGCCTCGTCTGGGGCGGCAATCCCAGCTTCTATAACGACCACAACCGCTCGGTGGCGCTGGCGGCATTCCAGCCGCTCTTCACGCTGGAGAAAATCAGCTGGTTCTCGCTGCAAAAGGGCGAAGCGGCCCGCGCGCAGCTTGCGGCGCTGGCCGGCGGCGCACCGGTCCATGACTTCAGCGACGATCTGCGCGACTTCGGAGACACGGCCGCGCTCATCATGAATCTCGATCTCGTGATTGCCGTGGATACCTCGGTCGCGCATCTGGCCGGCGCGCTTGGCAAGCCGGTCTGGATCCTCGTGCCCGCGAACGGCGAATGGCGCTGGCTCGAAAAGCGCGCGGACTCGCCGTGGTACCCCACGGCGCGGCTGTTCCGCCAGCGCGAAGTGGGTAACTGGCAACCGGCGCTCGAAGAACTGCGCGAGGCGCTCGCCGAAAAACCCGGGCGCGTGACAGGCACCAGTGGCGCAAGCGGCAAAAGCGGCGCAAGCAGCGCAGGCGCGCGCAAGTCCGCGCACAAAGCGCGCAAGGCAACCGGGTTGCCCATCAACGAAGAGCTGGACCTCAGCCCGGATCGACGGTGAAGCCGCGCTGCCGCAGCAACTGGAGCACGCCGTTGCGTCCGCCCAGGTGCAGCGCGCCGACTGCCACGAAGAGCGGCTTGTTGGGCGCGGTATACAGTTGCATGCGCGCGACGAAGCGGCGGTTGCGCTCGTAGACGATGCGGTTATCCACCGACGCCGCCACGCGCGGGTCGTGCGCGAGCTTTTCGGTGTGGGCGGCATCCCAGGCCGCGATTGCGTCGGCGTCGCCGAGGCGCCACAGGCGCAACAGCGTCTGCACGTCTGCGACGTTTTGCGCGGGCGTTTGCGCGAGATCCTGCGCGAGCATCTCGCGCTGCTGCGCAAGCGTGAGGTGAGTGAACGCGCGCATCTGCTCAGCCAGCGTTTCCAGCCCAACCACGCGCCGCCCCTTCAGGCGCAGGTACACGTTCTGCAACTGCGCCTCGGTACCGTACTCGGTCTGCAAACCCGCGCTCAGCGAATCGTAGGTTTCCACCAGCAGCGAGGCGAGCCACGGTTTCATCTTGCGGATCTCGGCGAGCGCCTCGGGATTGCCGCGCAAGCGCGCCGCGAGCTTCGCCCAGAGCGGATCGGGCAGCAGCTGTTGCAGGCAGGGCTTGCGGCACACGCCATATTTCGAGACGTCGTCCTGCGAGACGAGCAGGTCATCGGGCGAAAGTTCGAGCGCAAGCGTGGGCGAGGCGTTGAGCGCCGCGAGGATCGGCGCACGGAACGGCTGGTTCGGCGGATAGTCGGCGGGGTCGCCCACGTGCAGCGTGCCGAGCAGATAAATGGTGGTGGTGCCGCGCGTGGCGACATAGAACGGCATGCGTGCCGGCTGCGTGCGCACCGGACCGCCCGCCGTCGTACCCGATGCGTAGCTCGGCATGGGCGGCGGCGAGTGGAAGCCCGGCAGGCCGCCGCCCGAAGGCTGGCCTGGCGCGGGAACGGCAGGATGCACGCCGGGGACATTGGCGACGGTGGCGGCCGCATACGCGCTGGGCATGAACGCGCGCAGCGGCCGGTCGAGCGACGGCCCGAACGTAACGGCCAGCGCAAGCGCCGTTGCCAGCGCCGCGCGCAGCCATGAGCGCGCCCGCGCGAACGCAGCGGCGAACGCCGCTGCAATTGCTCGCGCAAGCCCCCGTGAAAGCGCGCCGCCCGCCCGCAGGCGGCCCCGGTTTTGCATCGTCGATGCGGCGCGACGGCCGCCCTTTGGCTTGCGGCGCGCAAACCGGCGCGCCGCCGTTACTTCAGGCCGGCATGGGCCGCCCATCTTCTTCCCCCACCTCCTCAGCACGATGGCAGGATACCTGACGCCCATCCACTTCGCGTAAAACCGGCACTTCCTTGCGGCACCGTTCGACCGCATACGGACAACGCTGATGGAAAGTGCAGCCCGAAGGCGGGTTCAGCGGCGAAGGCAGCTCGCCCTCCAGCTTGATCTTCACGCGCCGGTCCGCTTCGAAGATCGCGGGCGTCGCCGAAAGCAGCGAGCGCGTGTACGGATGGCGCGGCCGCCCGATCACCGTGTGCTTGTCGCCAAGTTCGGCCACGCCGCCCAGGTACATCACCATCACGTCGTCGGCGATATGCTCGACCACGGCCAGGTTGTGCGAAATGAACACGTAGCTGGTGCGGAACTGCTCCTGCAGATCCATGAACAGATTGAGGATCTGCGCCTGGATCGACACGTCGAGCGCGGACACCGGCTCGTCGGCCACCACGATCTGCGGGTCGAGGATCATCGCGCGCGCAATGGCGACACGCTGACGCTGGCCGCCGGAGAACATGTGCGGATAGCGCTTCGCATGCTCGGGCCGCAGGCCCACGATGCGCATCATGTGCGCGATGCGGTCGGCGCGCTCGCTCGCCGTGAGCTTGGTGTTGATCGCGAGCGGCTCGCCGAGCGTCTGCTCGACGGTCTTGCGCGGATTGAGCGAGGCGAACGGGTTCTGGAACACCATCTGCACGCGGCGGCGCAGCGCGGCGATCTTCTCGTGGCTCGCGTGCGCGACGTCCTCGCCGTCGATGGTCAGCTTGCCCGAGGTGGGCGGCTCGATCATCGTGAGCTGGCGCGCGAGCGTGGACTTGCCGCAGCCCGACTCGCCCACCACCGCGAGCGTGCGCCCGCGCGTGAGCGAGAACGACACGCCATTGAGCGCCTTCACGGTGCCCGTGCCGAACATGCCGCGCTTCACGCTGTAGTGCTTCTTGAGGTTGTCCGCGACGAGTACTTTGTCATCCTCGCGAGCCGCGGATTGCTGGACTGCGTTCATCGCGCGCCTCCGTTGGATTGAGTCAGGGCCACGTTCAGCGGCTTGATGCAGCGCACCTGCGCGTAGCCGGCGCTCTGGTCGGCGCGATCGGCGACTGGATCGAGCGCCGGCCGCGCCTTCATGCAGCCGTCCACCACGTACTTGCAGCGCGGCGCGAACAGGCATCCGCCCGGCCGGTCGTCGCGGCCGGGCACCATGCCGGGCAGCGCGGCCAGACGCATGGCCCCCTTGTTGTGCTCGGGGATCGCGGCGAGCAGCGCCTCCGTGTACGGATGGTGCGGCTTGGCGAAGATATCGGGCACGCGGTTGGTCTCGATGATCTCGCCCGCGTACATCACGGCCACGCGTTGCGCGACTTCGGAGACCACGGCCAGATCGTGCGAGATCAGCACGAGCGCCATGCCGCGCTCCTTCTGCAACTGCACGAGCAGCGCCATGATCTGCGCCTGGATGGTCACGTCGAGCGCCGTGGTGGGCTCGTCGGCGATCAGGAGCTTCGGGTTGCAGGCCACGGCCATCGCGATCATCACGCGCTGGTTCATGCCCCCCGACATCTGGTGCGGAAAGTTGTCGATGCGGTTCTTCGCGTCGGGAATGCCCACCTGGTCGAGCAATTCCAAAGCGCGCGCATGGAGCGCGGAACCGCGCAGGCCCTCATGCAGCTTGAGCACTTCCTTGATCTGATAGCCGACCGTGTAGCTCGGATTCAGGCTCGTGAGCGCGTCCTGGAACACCATGGCGATGTCCTTGCCCACGATGCGGCGGCGCTCCTTGCCGGTGGCGTTGAGCAGGTCGCGGCCATCGAAGGTGATGGAGTCGGCGCTCACCTTGCCGGGCGCATCGATGAGGCCCATCAGCGCCATCATCGTCACGCTCTTGCCCGAGCCCGATTCGCCGACGATGCCGAGCACTTCGCCCGGCGCCACCGAGAGATTCACGCGGTCGACGGCGGGCAAGCCGTTGAAGTTCACCGCCAGATTGCGGATGTTCAGTAGTTCTTTCGTCATGTCAGTCCTCGCCGGGCCGCCCCAAGAGGACTGACGCCCCCGCGGGGGGCAGCGACTGTAAGGAGCGTGGGGGTCGTTTTCATTCAGGCCATCCGCTTGAGCTTGGGATCGAGTGCATCGCGCAGCCCGTCGCCGAGCAGATTGATCGCGAGCACCGAGATCAGGATGGAAAGGCCGGGCATCGTGACGATCCACCAGGCGCTGTCGATATAGTCGCGCGCCGAAGCGAGCATCGCGCCCCACTCCGCAGCGGGCGGCTGCACGCCGAGGCCGAGAAAGCCCAGCGCGGCAGCATCGAGAATCGCCGAGCTGAAGCCGAGCGTCGCCTGCACGATCAGCGGCGCGGTGCAGTTGGGCAGCACCTGCGAGAACATCAGCCGCAGCGTGCCGGCGCCGGCCACGCGCGAGGCGGTCACGTACTCCTTATGCAGTTCGCCGAGCGCCGAGCCGCGCGTCAGACGCACGTAACCGGGCAGCGCGACGATGGCGATCGCGAACATGGTGTTCGTGAGGCCCGGGCCGATGATCGCGACCACGGCCACCGCGAGCAGGAGCGAAGGCAGCGCGAGCAGCACGTCCATCAGGCGCATGATCGGCGTGTCGGCCCACTTCTCGAAGAACGCGGCCACGAGCCCGAGCACGATGCCCGGAATCAGCGCGAGCATCACCGAGACGCAGCCGATCCACAGCGACAGGCGCGCGCCGAACATCAGGCGCGATAGGATGTCGCGGCCCGCTTCGTCGGTGCCGAGAATGAACTTCCAGTTGCCGCCGTCGAGCCAGGCGGGCGGGATCTTCACGAAATCGCGGTACTGCTCGACGGGGCTGTGCGGCGCGATCAGCGGCGCGAGGACCGCGATGACGATCAGCGCGAGCACGATGATGCCGGCGCCCACGGCGCCCTTGTTGCGCGAGAAGTTCGCCCAGAATTCGCGCAGCACGAGCGCGCGGCCCGAGGGCGGCGTGACGGCGCGGGGCACGCTGTTCTGAATGTCAGCCATCATGCCTCCACGGTTCGATGAATGGATTGAAGGGTTTGCATCGTCATGGCGTGATTACCTCGTATGTCGAATGCGCGGATTGAGCACGCCGTACAGCAAATCGACGAACAGGTTCACGACAATCACGAGCGTCGCGATCATGAGAATGCCGCCCTGCACCACCGGATAGTCGCGCCGGCTGATCGCGTCGATCAGCCATTTGCCGATGCCGGGCCAGGAGAACAGCGTCTCGGTGAGCACCGCCCCGGCCAGCAGCGTGCCGACCTGCAGGCCGATCACGGTCACCACGGGAATCAGCGCGTTGCGCAGCGCGTGCACGACGATCACGCGCACGGGCGAGAGGCCCTTGGCGCGCGCGGTGCGGATGTAGTCCTCG
This sequence comes from Paraburkholderia sp. A1RI-2L, assembly GCF_048957375.1. Classification (NCBI taxonomy): domain Bacteria; kingdom Pseudomonadati; phylum Pseudomonadota; class Betaproteobacteria; order Burkholderiales; family Burkholderiaceae; genus Paraburkholderia; species Paraburkholderia sp. A1RI-2L. The sequence continues at coordinate 2,984,531 of NZ_JARBTA010000001.1, read as the reverse complement.
CGCAGCACTTCGAGCATGGACGAGCGCGTCATGCGCGCGACCACGGCCAGCGGAATCGTGCCGAGCACGATGGCGGGCAGGATCAGATGCGAGAGCACCGACTTGAACGCGCCTTCGTCGGTGCCTGGCAGCAGCGAATCGATCAGCATGAAGCCGGTGACGTGCGGAATGTCGTATTCGACGGCGATGCGTCCCGACACCGGCGTCCAGCCGAGCTTCGACGAAAACACCATGATGAGAATGAGGCCCCACCAGAAGATCGGCATCGAATAGCCGGTGAGCGCGGTGCCCATCACGCCGTGATCAACGACGGTGCCGCGCCTCAGGGCCGCGAACACGCCGGCGGGCAGGCCCACGGCGAGCGCGAAGATGAGCGCGCACAGTGAAAGTTCGACGGTGGCCGGAAAGCGCGCGAGGAACTCGCCCATCACACTGGTGTTGGTGATGATCGACGTGCCGAGGTTGCCGTGCAGCGCGCGCCACACATAGTGCACGTACTGCATCGGCAGCGGCTCGTCGAGCCCGAGGCGGTGCATGGCCTCGGCGTGCATTTGGGGATCGACGCCGCGCTCGCCCATCATCACTTCGATGGGGTCGCCCGGAATCAGGTGGATGAGCGCGAACGCAAGCAGCGTAATACCGATGAAGGTGGGTATCACCATGCCGATGCGGCGCAATACGAAGCGGAACATGTGACGTTCCCCCTTAAAGCCTGAAATGAAACGCAACCGGCGACAGGGGCTCGTGACCCCGGTCGCCGGACCATTTTCGCGGGCCTTGCGTGTGTGCGAAGGCCGCGCGAAAAACTACCCGATAGACATTACTGCATGCCGACGCCGTCGAAGCGCGCATAGCCGAGCGGCTCGATGCGCATGTCGGTCACCTTCTTGCTGACCGGCTGATAGACGGTTGAGTGGGCGATCGGCGAGAACGGCAGTTGCTGCGCGAAGATCTGCTGCGCCTGAATGTAGAGATTCGTGCGCACCGCCTGCGCCGAGCTCTGGCGGCCCTTCTGGACCAACTCGTCGAACGGCTTGTAGCACCACTTGCTGAAGTTGTTGCCGTTCACGGCCTCGCAGCCGAGCAGCGTGCCGAGCCAGTTGTCGGGGTCGCCGTTGTCGCCCGTCCAGCCGATCAGCATCGAGTCGTCCTCGCCCGCGTGCGCGCGCTTGATGTACTCGCCCCACTCGTACGTGACGATCTTCGCCTTCACGCCGATCTTGGCCCAGTCGGCCTGGATCATCTCGGCCATCAGGCGTGCGTTCGGGTTGTAGGCGCGCTGCACGGGCATGGCCCAGAGCGTCATCTCGAAGCCGTTGGACAAGCCGGCCTTCGCGAGCAGCGCCTTGGCCTTCGCCGGATCGTACGGCTGCGCCTTCAGCGTCTTGTCGTAGGACCATTGCGTGGGCGGCATCGGGTTGGTCGCGGCCTGGCCCGCGCCTTGATACACCGACTCGATGATCGCCTTCTTGTTGATCGCCATGTCGAGCGCCTGACGCACTTCGAGCTTGTCCATCGGCTTGTGCTCGACGTTGTACGACAGGTAGCCGAGGTTGAAGCCCGGCTGCGAAGGCATCGCGATGTTCGGATCGGCCTTCAGCGGCGCGATGTCGGCGGGACGCGGATAGCTCATCACCTGGCATTCGTCGCGCTTCAACTTCTGCACGCGCACGCTCGCATCGGGCGTGATCGAGAAGATCAGCTTCGAGAGCTTCACCGCACCCGGCTTCCAATAGTCAGGATTGCCATCGAAACGGATGGTTGCGTCCTTCGTATAGCTCTTGAAGATGAACGGCCCCGTGCCGACCGGGTACTGATTGATGTCGGCGGCCTTGCCGGCCTTCATCAGTTGATCCGCGTATTCAGCCGAGAGAATCGAGGCGAACTCCATCGCCATGTTCTGGATGAACGGCGCGTTCGGTTCGTTGAGCGTGAACTTCACCGTGTACGGGTCGACCTTCTCGACCTTCGCGATGAGTTTATCCAGGCCCATGTCGGTGAAGTACGGGAACGACACCGGGTACGCCTTGCGGAACGCGTTGTTCGTGTTGAGCATGCGGTCGAACGTGAACACGACGTCGTCGGCGTTGAATTCGCGCGTGGGCTTGAAGTACGCCGTGGTCTGGAACTTCACGCCATGGCGCAGATGGAACGTGTAGGTCTTGCCATCAGGGGAAACATCCCACGATTGTGCGAGACCCGGTTCGACCTTGGTGCCGCCGCGCTCGAACTCGACGAGGCGGTTGTAGACGGTGAACGTGGCCGCGGTGAAGTCGACGCCCGTCGTGTATTGGGCGGAGTCGAAGCCAGCGGGGCTGCCTTCCGAGCAGTACACGAGCGTCTTGTTCGGGATGCTGCCTGCGGCGTGCGCGACGGTGGCCCCCGCAATCGATGCCGCTGCGAGCGCCACGAGCGACGTCATTCGCGCGGCACGCAACAGATTGTTTTCTTTCATGTTTCCTCCAGTTCGGTGCCGGCCTGAGCCAGCGTAGCGCGATCTTACTTGAGCACCGCCTGCGCTCACAAGCCGGCCAAAATGACCATCACGCAGGAAATGCCTGGTTGACAGGCTTGCTGCGGGCGGCTTCCCGGGCAATCCGCAGGCCGTGGCCGCTCATGTTCTTCTCATCTCCCGCTTGTGTCCCGCCTGTGTCCCACTTTTGCCCGCGACCGTCCGCTGAAGCACGATAGCGCGCCGTCATTTCGCTTGCGGTTTCCCTGGCCGCCGGCCCGGATGCTGGCGCTGGCGCGCTGTCCAGGTTCGGCTTCGACTGGCTTTCGGCGGCAGTATCAACCATCGTTCACCGGCTGCGCGCGAGCGCACCAGTCGCGCCACATGAGGCGGTACGCGGCTTCCATGTTGCGCGCGAAGCGTTCTCCGTCCATCAGCGGCGAGGCCGCCATGCGCGGGCGCAGGCTCGCGCGCAGCGCGGCGAGGCGTGCCGGATCGCGCGCGAGCGAGATCACGAGTTCGACATAGGCGGCATCGGTATGCGCGGCCAGCTCCGCCAGCCCCAGGTTGGCGAGCAGCGAAAGGCCCGCGCGGCCCGCCGCCGAGCGGCCCACGCGCGTGGGCACGGGCACGCCCATCCAGAGCGCATCGAGGCTCGTGGTATGGCCGTTGTAGGGAAACGTGTCGAGCGCGAGATCGACTTGCGCCCAGGTGAGCAGATAGTCCTCACGCGGCTGAAAGCCCACGAAGCGCACGCGCGCCGCATCGACGCCATGGGCCGCGAGGCGCGCCAGGAGCCGCTCGCGCGCGGCGCCGGGCGGCGCCATCAGCACGAGCCGCGCCGTGGGCAGCGCCGCGAACACGCCCGACCAGAGCGCGAAGGTGGCGTCGGTGAGCTTGCAGGGGTTGTTCAGGCAGCCGAACGTGATGGAGCCGTCGTGCCCCTTGGCCAGCATCGGCAAGCCATTGACCTCGATGCCGGGCGCGAGCGCGTCGTAGCACCAGAACGAGTCGGGCAGGCGCAGCGAGCGCTCGGTGTACTGATCGTCCACGCCCGGCGCACCGGGCGGGTCGAGCCACGGATCGGTGAGCCGCCAGCCGATGGCCGCGCTGCCCGTGGTGCCCGGGTAAGCGAGCCACGCCACCTGCACCGGCGCGGGCCGCCGCGCGAACATGAGACGGCGCGCGCCGTTCATGTGCATCGTCAGGTCCACGAGGATGTCGATGCGATCGTCGTGAATCTGCTGCGCGAGCCGCGCATTGTCGAGCTCGCGCACGTCGCGCCAGCGATCTGCGTGGGCGGCGAGGCGCGCCGTCACCTCGTCGGGTTGCGCGACGCTCGAATAGCAGACGATCTCGAACGCCGCGTGATCGTGATGCTGGAACAGCGGCGTCGTGAACAGCATCTGGCAGTGGTTGCGAAAGTCCGGCGAGACATAGCCGATGCGCAGCCGCCTTCCCGCATCGGGCGTGGTCGCATGCGCAACTGGTTGCGCGAGCAAGGCCGCTTCGTGCTGCCGCGAGAGCTGCTCCGCAGCGGCGCGGATCGCGCGGCCGTCCTCGGTCGCGAACATCAGCCCGTAGACGGCGTTGCTGTGCGCGCCGATGTTGCCGGGCTCGCGCGCGAGCGCTTCGCGATAGCACGCGAGCGCCGCCTCGATCGCGCCCGCGTACTTGTGCGCGTTGCCCAGATTGCTCCACGCGTTGGCGAAAGCCGGCTTCAGTTCGAGGGCGCGCGTGAAGCACGCATGTGCGTCGTCGATGCGCGAAAGATCCACGAACACATTGCCGAGGTTGTTCCACGCCGACGCGTCGTCGGGCGCGAGTTCGAGCGCGCGCTCCAATACCACCTGGGCCTCGGCCTCGCGGCCGCAGGCCCGCAGCAGGCAGCCGAGATTCGTGAGCACATTGGACGATTCGGGCGTGAGCGTGCGGGCGTGCTCGAGCACTGCCTGCGCCTCGCCCGTGCGCCTGAGCGCGATCAGGACGTTTGCGAGATTGTTCCACGCGTTCACGGACCCCGGGTCCAGCGCGACCGCGCGGCGCAGCGGCGCCTCCGCGCGTGCTGCTTCGCCGCTCGCCAACAGGGTGCTGCCGTAGTTGTAGTGCGCCCCTGCGTAGTCGGGAGCGAGCGCGAGTGCACGCTCGAAGGCTGCGAGCGCGCGCGGGAAGTCGCCCTGGCTCACATGGAGGTTCGCGAGGTTGTTCAGCGCGATCGAAAAATCGGGCTTGAGCGCGAGCGCGCGCTCGAGCGCCGCGAATGCGCCTTGCGCCTCGGTGGCCGCGTCATGGGTGAGCCCGAGGCTCACGAGAAAGTAGGGGTCTTCGCGCACCGCGAGCGCGCGCTCGATCAGCGCGCGCGCCGCGAACCGGTCGCGCGCCGTTTCGAGGATGCCGGCGAGATGCAAGGCGTCGGCATCGCGCGCATTGGCCGCGATCAGCCGCCCGCAGCGCGCGCGTGCCTCGTCCAGCGCGCCGGCACGCCACGCGGCGAGCGCATCGGCGAAAGTGCCGGCTTGCGAAGGGGTTTCGGGAATGGAAGTCGTCATGCGCAAAGGCCTGCCGCGCACGACGCATGCCATGGCGTGATCACGCGGGTAAAAACCCTCGATTATCGGCACCGCGGCATCCACGGCCTTTGACGCAGATCACGAGCGCTAGCCGGCACGGCTGCGCATAAAAAAACCGCGCAGCACCCGGTAAAGGATGCCGCGCGGTTTGCATGGCGCCGCACGCAGGCGTCAGGCCAGAACTGAAGGACGCCTAAGGCGCTCACAAATCGAGCCGTTCGCAGATCGCCTTGGTCGCGCCCGCCGCATTGAGCGTGTAGAAGTGCAGCCCCGGCGCGCCGCCTTCGACCAGACGACGGCACAGGTCCGTCACCACGTCGAGGCCGAACGCGCGGATCGACTCGCGGTCGTCGCCGAAACTCTCGAGGCGACGCGCCACCCAGCGCGGCACTTCCGCGCCGCACATTTCCGAGAAGCGCATGAGCTGCGTGTAGTTCGTGATCGGCATGATGCCGGGCACGATGGGCACGTCCACGCCGAGCTTCTTCGCGTCTTCCACGAAGCGGAAGTACGCGTCGCCGTTGAAGAAGTACTGCGTGATGGCCGAGTCCGCGCCGGCCTTCACCTTCTTCGCGAAGGCTTCAAGGTCGTGGCGCGGCGAGCGTGACTGCGGGTGGTACTCGGGATAGCCGGCCACTTCGATGTGGAACGCGTCGCCGGTTTCCTCGCGGATGAACGCCACGAGCTCCGACGCGTAGCGCAGCTCGCCCACTGCGCCCATGCCCGAAGGCAGGTCGCCGCGCAGCGCCACGATGTGGCGGATGCCGTGCGAGCGGTACTGGCGCAGGATCTCGCGCAGGCTGTCCTTGGACGAGCCGATGCACGAGAGGTGCGGTGCCGCGTCGACGCCTTCCTTGGCGATCTCGACGATGGTGTCGAGCGTGCCTTGCTGCGTGGAGCCGCCCGCGCCGAAGGTGACCGAGACGAAGCGCGGCTTGAGCGTGAGCAGTTGCGCGCGCGTGGCGCGCAGCTTTTCGATGCCGTCCGGGGTCTTCGGCGGAAAAAATTCGAATGAGAGTTCGATCGGTTTCATGATCGCTTGGGTGTTAAGCGAGCCGCAGCGCGAGGCTGCGGCCCGTGCATGCATCAGCCGAGGCTGCGGTTGCCGAAAATCAGCGCCGAGAGCAGCCAGGAGACGATGCTGTAGAGGATCGAGCCGAAGAACGCCGACCAGAAGCCCGACACCTCGAAGCCCTTGAGCAGCGACGCCGCGAGCCAGAAGCACAGCGCGTTCACCACGAGAATGAACAGGCCGAGCGTGAGGACGGTCACGGGCAGCGTGAGGATGATGAGCACCGGACGCAGGATAGCGTTGATGAGGCCGAGCACGAGCGCGATGATCAGCGCGGTGCCGAAGCTGCGCACGTGGATCGACGGAACGAGCCAGGTGATGATCAGGAGCGCGAGCGCGTTGATCACCCAGGTCAGCAGCACGGTCATGGGAACTCCTTTTGCGTCGTTGTGATGTGCGCCGCCCGTGGCATGGCGCACGGGCGTTGACACAGCTTCGATCGGGGCACAGCCCTGCATGGGACCGGAGTAAGTGCTAAAGCACTAACTCCGGAGCAAAAGCGGGCTTAAAGCCACAACCCGCTTTGTATCGCTTAGTAACGATAGTGGTTCGGCTTGAACGGACCGTTCTTGTCGACACCGATATACGCGGCCTGATCGTCGGACAGCACGGAGAGGTTCGCGCCGATGCGCGCGAGGTGCAGGCGCGCGACCTTTTCGTCGAGGTGCTTGGGCAGCACATAAACCTTGTTCTCGTACTTCTCGCCCTGCGTGAACAGTTCGATCTGCGCGAGCGTCTGGTTCGTGAACGAGTTCGACATCACGAACGACGGGTGGCCAGTGGCACAGCCGAGGTTCACGAGACGGCCTTCGGCCAGCAGGATCACGCGCTTGCCGTCCGGGAAGATGATGTGGTCGACCTGCGGCTTGATGTTGTCCCACTGGTACTGGCGCGTGGAAGCGACATCGATTTCCGAGTCGAAGTGACCGATATTGCAGACGATCGCGTTGTGGCGCATCGCCTTCATGTGGTCATGACCGATCACATGGTAGTTGCCGGTGGCCGTCACGAAGATGTCGGCCTTGTCGGCGGCGTATTCCATCGTCACGACGCGGTAGCCTTCCATCGCCGCCTGCAGTGCGCAGATCGGATCGATTTCCGTGACCCACACCGTGGCGCCCAGGCCGCGCAGCGATTGCGCGCAGCCCTTGCCCACGTCGCCGTAGCCGGCCACGACCGCGATCTTGCCCGCGATCATCACGTCGGTGGCGCGCTTGATGCCATCCACGAGCGACTCGCGGCAGCCGTACAGGTTGTCGAACTTCGACTTGGTGACCGAGTCGTTCACGTTGATCGCCGGGAACGGCAGACGGCCTTCCTTCTCCATCTGGTACAGGCGGTGCACGCCGGTCGTGGTTTCCTCGGTCACGCCCTTGATCTGCGAAAGGCGCTTCGAGTACCACGTCGGGTCGATGTCGAGGTGCGCGGCGATCGACTTGTAGAGCGCCACTTCCTCTTCATTGGTGGGCTTGGCGATGACCGAGCGGTCCTTTTCAGCCTTGGAGCCGAGGATCAGCAGCAGCGTGGCGTCGCCGCCGTCGTCGAGGATCATGTTGGCGAACTCGCCGTTCGGCCATTCGAAAATGCGGTGCGAGAACTCCCAGTATTCGTCGAGCGATTCGCCCTTGAACGCGAACACGGGCGTGCCGCCGTTGGCGATGGCGGCGGCGGCGTGGTCCTGGGTCGAGAAGATGTTGCACGAGGCCCAGCGCACTTCGGCGCCGAGCGCCTTCAGGGTCTCGATCAGCACGCCGGTCTGGATCGTCATGTGCAGCGAACCGGCGATGCGCGCGCCCTTGAGCGGCTGCTGCGCCTTGTACTCTTCGCGGATTTGCACGAGACCGGGCATTTCGGTTTCGGCGATGTCGAGTTCCTTGCGGCCCCAGCCGGCAAGCGCCATATCGGCGACGACGAAATCGTTGGCTTGATTGTGCGGAACTGCGGCGTTCATCACGCCCTCCTTTCTAAAAGTGACTAGAAATTAAAGACGTGAGCGCCGTTTTCAGTGCGATTGCTCCTCAAGGAGCCAACCGGATTGAGCACCTTCGAGCCTGGCGGATCACAGAAAATCCGTCGCAACGCTCCTCGAAGGCGAGGCGTGATTGTAGCAAAACGAGACGGCCAGTTGGACGGCTCGCGCGTGACCAGGCGTTTAGCACCCCAGCACGCCGCGCGTGGAATCAGCGGATTCAGCCAGCGGGATGGGCGAGATCCAGTGCGCGCATCTGCCGGACGCTCGCGAGCGCCGCGTCGAGAAAGGCCTGCGAGCAGCGCACCGTTTCGGCTGTCGCGGCCGGGTCCGCCTGGGCGAAGCCCATCTGGATGTTCAGGAAGCGCTCCGCATGAATGCCGTCGTGGTAATGCATGCGCACCTGCTTGTGGCCCGTGAAGCGGCGCTGCCCGAAAATCTCGCGCAGCGCCCACGAGAACGCGCCGTCTTCGCCGCCGTGCCGGCGGAAGAACTCGTCCATCGGGAAGCCGCCCAGCGCGAGAAAGGCGCTGCGGCGGATCACGAGGCTGCTCGGCACCGTGTTGCTGAGCACGTCCGCGTACTTCTCGAAGTCCGGATGGGTCGTCAGCCGCGCGGGAAAGCCCACATAGTCGATGTCGAGCCGGATCGCCGCTTCGCGCGGATGCTGCTCCAGATGCGCATGGGCGGCGGCGAGCGCGCCGGGCAGGTATTCGTCGTCGGCGTCGAGAAACGCGAGGAGCGGCGCGGCCGTGTGCAGCGCCGCCCAGTTGCGCGCACGCGCCGCGCCGCCGTTGCTCGCCGTCTGCAGCAGGTGCACGCGCGGGTCGCGCAGGGCATGCGCGCGGGCGATGGAGGCGGAAGCGTCGGTCGAGCCGTCGTCGACGACGAAAATATGAGTGGCCTCCGGTTGCTCGCGGCAGCTCTCGAGCGCGCGCGCCAGCGTGGCGGCGCCGTCGAAGCACGGGATGATGATCGAAATCGGGGACATGGGCGGCGGCGGCTTTAGGCTATCGGCTATCGGCTTTAGGCGGCAATGAGCCGCATGATCCGCGGCGATTCGCAGCAATTTACGGCAATACCCCGGATCATAGGCGGGTCGCGAAATCGCGAATGCTGGGCGGCCGCCACGCAACGGTCCGCCCAAGTCCCTTTCCCCCCTGCACCGGGGAAAAGGCGGCGCGCCTAAACCGGCAGGAAGCCGAGCGCCGGCGCGAGCAGCACCATCACCACGCCCGCTATCATCATCGTGAGGCTCGACACCACGCCTTCCTCGCTGCCCAGTTCGCGCGCCTTCGCGGTGCCCACGCCGTGCGCCGCCGCGCCGAACAGTGCGCCGCGCGCGAGCCGCGTGCGCAGCGGCACGAGGCCGAGCACCAGTTCGCCGAACAACATCCCGCACACGCCGGTTGCGATCACGAAGAGCGCGGTGAGGTCGCGCGGCGCGTGAATCTTGTCGGAGACCGCGAGCGCGAACGGCGTGGAAACCGAGCGCGTCATCAGGCTGCGCTGCAATTCGGGCGACAGGTGCAGCAGCTTGGCGAGCGCGAGCGAGCCGCCCACGCCCACTGCGATGCCCACCGTCACGCCCACGGCCAGCGAGATCCAGTGACGCTTGAGCAGAGCGCGGTATTCGTGGATCGGCACGGCGAACGCCACGGTGGCCGGGCCGAGCAGCCACATGAGCCAGCGCGTGTCCCGGAAGTAGACCGGATACGGAATATGGAGCAGCAGCACGATCGCCGCGAGCACGGCCGGCACCGCGACGACCGGCGTGAGCCACGGCGTGCGAAAGCGCGCGTAAAGCGCCTTCGAGGCGAAATAGAGCACGACCGTGACGATGAAGCAGCCGGCGGCGATCAGCCGCGAGGCATCGTCGGCGAACAGGGATGTGTAGAACTGGGTCATGACGGGGTCATCCTTGCTGGTGGGACATCAAGACGCTCATGCAGACGCTTGTGCGGACGCTCAGGCCGCGTGCCGGGTCTGGCGCGCGTGATGCACGCGGCGCAGCGCGAGGCGGCGCTCCAGCCGCGCGGCCTGTTCCACCGCGAAAGCCACGGCCACCATCACCATCAGCGTGCCGCCGATCACCACCAGCGCGAGGCGCCAGCCGTCGGCGCGAAAGAGGCCGCCGTATTGCACCGCCGCCACGGCGGCGGGGATGAAGAACAGCAGCATGTCCGAGAGCAGCCAGTCCGCGCCCGCCTTCACCCAGCGCGGCGTCACGCCGCCGCAAAAGAGCAGCGCGAGCAGCAGCACCAGACCCACCACCCCGCCCGGCACGGGCAAGTGCGCCGCGCGAACGAGCGCATCAGCGGCGACCCAGACCCCGCAGAGCAGCGCCGCCTGCGCAGCAATCCGGCCGGTGCGTGCGAGTCCGCCCGTCGGCGCGGTCCGTGCAGAAGTGTTCGGTGCGGTCATGGCAAACCCTAAGTGACAGTGCAATGGAAGTCAGTATATGGCTCTCAACTGCATAAATAAAATGACTTAACATTATTAAATACATTCCATAATGGAATACGATGCGCTGACGTGCACCGGCAGACATGAGGAGGCAAGACCATGGAATTGCGCGCGCTTCGTTATTTCATCGAAGTCGTGCGGCAGCAGAGCTTCACGATCGCCGCCGAACAATTGCACGTGACCCAGCCCACCATCAGCAAGATGGTGAAGACGCTGGAGGACGAGACCGGCACCCCGCTGCTGCTGCGCGACGCGCGCCAGATGGTGCTCACCGACGCCGGACGCATCGTCTATCAGCGCGGTCAGGACGTGCTCGCCGCGCAAGCGCGCCTGCAAGCCGAACTCGCCGATCTGGGCACGCTCGGGCGCGGCGAACTCACCATCGGCATTCCGCCGATGGGCGGGTCGCTGTTCACGCCCGCCATTGCCGCGTTCCGCCAGCGTTATCCGAAGATCGAACTCAAGCTGTTCGAACAAGGCTCGCGCGCAATCGAGGCCGCGCTCATCTCGGGGGAGCTCGAACTGGGGGGCGTGCTGCTGCCGGTCGACCCCGACCAGATCGACGTGCTGCCGATGTCGCACGAACTCCTGTGGCTGGTCGCGTCGCGCGGCTCGCGCTGGGACGGCGCGCCGGGCGTGCCGCTCGCCGACCTCGCCCGCGAGCCGTTCGTGTTCTACGGCGAGAGCCTCGCGCTGAACGATGTCGTGCTCGCCGCCTGCCGCACGGCGGGCTTCACGCCGCAAATCGTGGGCCGCAGCGGCCACTGGGACCTGATGGCGGCGCTCGTGCTCGCCGGTGTGGGCATCGCGCTGCTGCCTGCGCCTTATGTGCGCCGCCTCGACGCGGCGCGCTTCACCTGCCTGCCCGTCACCGATCCGCAGATCGCATGGGACATGGCCATCGGCTGGAAGCGCAACGGCTATCTTTCGCATGCCGCGCGCGCGTGGCTGGGCGTCGCGCGCGAGGAATACGGCAAGCCATCGACGTTCCTCGACGACTTCGTGCGTCCGCCCGGCCTGGAAAAACCCGCCGACGAGGCACGCCCATGAAAAAGAGCCATCCGGCTCGCGCCGGACGGCTCTTTACGCGTTTTCTTATGGGTGGTCTCCCCGCACTGCGCGCCGCGTAACGCGCTTTGCGCTTACTGCGTGCTGCTTACGCCTTACCGCTTACTGCTGTGCCACGAACTCGATGCGGCGGTTGCGAAAACGTCCGCTCTCGGTGTCGTTGCTGTCGATGGGATGGGCCTCGCCGTAACCCTCGGCCGTGAGCGTCGAGGCATTCACGCCTTGCGCGACCAGCCAGGTGCGCACGGCCTGCGCGCGCCGTTTGGAGAGCGCGAGATTGCCCGCCTTGTCGCCGACGTTATCCGAATAGCCCGCCACTTCGAGCTTGACCGGCTTGCCTTCCTTCGCGCATGCGTTGAGCACCTTGGCCGACTGGCGCAGATCCTCGCCAGCCGTTGCCGGGATGATCGTGCTGCCGGTTGCGAAGTTCACCACTTGCAGGTTGAGCACCTTCACGACGTCGGCCGAAGCACACGAGGCATCCGGACCGAACAGCCCCTTCACCGCGTCGCGGAATGACTGCGTGGCGTCGGCCACGGCCTTCTGCACGTTGAACACGCCGATGTCGAAGCCGGTGCCGAACAGCGCCTTGAGCTTGTCGAGCCAGCCCAGTTTGGCGTCCGCCGCCGCGCCGCTCAGCTCGACGTGCGAGCCGTCGATCTTCACTTCGGCGCCGGGCAGCGCGAACAGCGGCAGCAGGCCGTCGAGATGCGCAAGCCACGCGGCAGGCTTCGTTGCGGCATCGGCGGTCACGTTGGCGTTGAACTTGCCTTCGCCGAGCTGCTTCGTGAGCGCGTCGATGAGCTGGGTTTTCTCTTCCTGCGTGCCCACGGTCGCGGTGATGGTCGGCACGCCGGCCTTGTCGACCGTGAACGAGAGGTGCGAATCCTGCGTGGGCGCAGGGGCGGCCTCGCTCGCCGACGAAGCTGCGCCGGCAGCGGCCGCGGCGGCATCCGATGCCGCAGCTGCCACGGCCGGCGCGGCGTCCGATGCCTGCGAAGCCGCACCCGTCACGACAGCGGCGCTCGCGTCCGATGCGGCTTCCGCCGCCGGTGCGACGTCCGAAGCGGCCTGGGTCGCTCCGGTCTGGGTGGTGTCCTCGGCGTTGTCGCGCTGGCACGAGCGCAGCGCGAAGAACGCGATGATCACGGCGATCGCGGCCAGCAGCCACCACAGCCACGAATGTCCGCGCGCGGCGGGCTTGGCCTGCGGCTCGGGGGGCACGACCGTCTGCGGCGGCACGGCAGCCGGAACCGGCCGCACGACCGGCTCCGGATGGCTCAGGTGCGCCGAAACGTCTTTCAGACGCGCGATGATCGAATCCGCGAAGGCCGCTGCCGAGCCGAGGCCCACGGCTTGCGCGAGACGGTCGGTGAGGCTCGCGTTGACCGACGAGAGTTGATGGCCGAGCAGCGTGGGCAATTGTCCGACCACGCCCTGCGAGGCCGTGAAGTGATGCTTCAGAATGCCCATGATCGCCGCGCCGACCACGCCGGTCAGCGAGAAGACCGTCGACTGCGCCGCGCCGGTTTGCACGGCCACGGCGTCGGCGAGCGCGCCGACATTGACGCCCGCGGCCTTCTGGATCAGCTCGCGGCCCGCGGTTTCGAGCAGGCTCACGCCCGAGGTGCTCGCGAGCAGGTCGGGCAGTTGCTTGCCGATCTGCGCGTTGACGTCCGGCGACATGATGGTGGAAAAGAGGCCGCGCGCGCCTTCGGCCGTGCTGCCGCGCTGCATGATCGCGGCGACGATGGCCGGAGCGGCGGCGCTCGCAACCTTGCGCGTGAGATCGGGCGCGAGGCCGAAGCGGCCAGCGAGTGTGCGCACGACATCGTCGCTCAGAACCGTTTCCAGCAGTTGAAAGACGTTGATGCTCATCGAGGCGGGTTCTCCAGTTCGCGGACGCGCCAGCTGACACGCCCAAGTCGGGGGCGATTATAGGGAGTCCGAAATCTCGAAAATGGGGCGAACCCGTGCCCCGCACACTCTTTGACGAAAACCTTTCGATTGCGCGGGGCTTCGTCAAGGCGAGGCCGAAACGAGGCGCATTGCGCCTCGTTCCGATGAGCCGCGTACCTGCTCGCAAACGTGCAGGAGAGCCGGAAGCCAGCAGTCAGGCGATGACGGTTGGGCTGTGCGTTGTCGTGTCGGCGCGCCGGCTCGCGGCGATGAAATCGGCGGCGCGCTCGCCGATCATCACCGTCGGCGCGTTGGTGTTGCCGCCGATCAGCGTCGGCATGATCGACGCGTCGGCGATGCGCAAATGCGTCACGCCGCGCACGCGCAACTGCGCATCGACGACCGAGCGCGCGTCGCCGCCCATGCGGCAGGTGGCGACGGGGTGATAGATCGTGTCGGCGTGCGCCGCGATGGCCGCACGCAGTTCGGCGTCGCTCTGATGCGCATGCGTATAAAGCTCGCGGCCGCCCATTTGCGCGAGCGCGGGCGCGTCGAGAATGCGCCGCGCGAGACGCGCGCCTTGCACCAGCAGATCGAGATCGCGCGCATCGGAGAAAAAGCGCGGATCGATCACGGGCGCGACGCGCGCATCGGCGCTCGCGAGCGTGACCGTGCCGCGGCTCACCGGGCGCAGCACGCACACATGCAGCGAGTAGCCGTGGCCCCAGTGCAGGCGGCGGCTATGGTCGTCGACGAGCGCGGTGCAAAAGTGCAGTTGCAAATCGGGCCGCTCGAGCTCCGGGCGGCTCTTCAGGAAGCCGCCCGCCTCCGCCACGTTGGTCGTGAACATGCCGCGCCGCCCGCGCAAGTAGCGCACGAGCCCGGGCACCATTCGTGCGAGGCCGCGCAGCGAATAACCCACGGTCTCGCTCGAATGCACGCGCTTGTTGAACGTGAAGTCGATATGGTCGATCAGGTTGCGGCCCACCTCGGGCGCGTCGTGGCGCACCGCGATGCCCTGCGCGCGCAGTGGCTCTCCCGGGCCGATGCCCGAACACATCAGCAGCTGCGGCGAATTGAACGCGCCCGCCGCGAGAATCACCTCGGCGCGCGCTTCGAGCGTTTCGGTGCGTGCGCCGCGCGCCACTTCGACGCCGCTTGCGCGCGTGCCATCGAACGTGACGCGCAGCGCGATGGCGTCGGCGATCAGATGGAGATTCGGGTGCCTGCCCTGTGTGTCATACAAATAGGCGCGCGCCACCGTGCAGCGCTCGCCGCCGCGCTGCGTCACCTGGTAGAAGCCCACGCCCTCCTGCTGGGCGCCGTTGAAGTCGTCGTTGGCGGGAAAGCCGGCCTCGCGCGCAGCCTGCACGAAGCGCTCCGCCACCGGATTGCGCTCGCGCAGATCGGACACCGCGAGCGGGCCGCCCGCGCCGTGCCAGGCGCTCGCGCCGCGCGCATTGTCCTCGGCGCGCAGGAAGTACGGCAGCACGTCGTCCCACGCCCACCCCGCGCAGCCCAACTGGGCCCATTCGTCGTAATCGAGCGGATGGCCGCGCGTGTAGATCATCGCGTTGATGGCGCTGGAGCCGCCGAAGCCGCGTCCGCGCGGCTGATAGCCGCGACGGCCCGCCAGACCCGGCTGGGGCACGGTCTCGTAGGCGTAGTTGTTCTTCGAGCGCCGCGGCACCAGCGCCGCAACGCCCATCGGCATGTTGACGAACGGGTTGCGCGCCGTGTGCGGCCCCGCTTCGACGAGCGCGATGCTCGCCTCGGGACAATGCGCCGCCAGCCGCCCGGCCAGCGCTGCGCCGCCCGAGCCGCCGCCTACGATGACGTAGTCGTATTGCATGCCTCCTCCCTGGATGCGGCGTGGCATGCAAAACGCGCAGAAAGCACGCTCGATGCACGCTCGTTCGATTTCGCTTTTTCGCGCATTGTAGGAAGCGTTGTCGGATTGGGTCAGCTTTTATGTCAGAACCTTTCCTCTAATCGTCGGAGCGTGCAGGCAGCACGCGCGCGACTACCATGAAAGGCCGCAGCGCCCTTCCACCAGGACCGACCATGAAACAGGATTTGCCCGCAGCACTCGCGCGTCACGACGGCAACGACAGCGGCGGCGAGCGCAGCCGCGGCACGCCGGGTTCCGCGGGCGACAATCCGCGTGAATCGCTGCATGCCTTGCTCGCCGCGCAGCGCGCGGCGTATCTGCGCGCGCCGTTTCCGGCGTGGAGCGAGCGTGCGCGCAACCTGCGGGCGCTGCGCGACGTGCTGTTCGCCCACCAGGACGCGCTGGCCGAGGCGATGAACACGGACTTCGGCCAGCGCTCGAAAGCCGAGGTCGCGCTGGCCGAGTTCATGGTGCTCAAGCAGGAAATCGACGCCGCGCTCAAGCACGGTGCGCGCTGGATGCGCCCGCAGCGCCGCAGCGTCGGCAAATGGCTCGCGCCGGGCCGCGCACGCGTGGTGCCGCAGCCGCTCGGGGTGGCGGGCATCGTCGTGCCGTGGAACTATCCGCTGCTGCTCGGCGCGAGCCCGCTCGTGTGCGCGCTCGCGGCGGGCAACCGCGCGATGATCAAGATGTCGGAGCTTACGCCGCGCACCTCGGCGCTGTTCGAAGAGCTGATGAGCCGGACCTTTGCGCGCGACCATGTGGCGGTCGTGAACGGCGACGCCGCCGTGGGCGCGGCGTTCACGTCGCTGCCGTTCGACCACTTGCTGTTCACGGGCTCGACGCGCGTGGGCCACGAAGTGATGCGCGCGGCCGCCGCGAACCTCACGCCGGTCACGCTGGAGCTGGGCGGCAAGTCGCCCGTGCTGATCGGCGAGCACGCGCGCTTCGACTATGCCGTCGACAGCCTGCTGCTCGGCAAGACGCTGAACGCGGGGCAAACCTGCATCGCGCCCGACTACGTGCTGCTGCCGCGCGGCAGCGAGGACGCCTTCATCGCCCGGGCGCGCACGCGCTTTGGCGAGCTCTACCCCGCCTTCGCGAACAACCGCGACTACACGTCGATCATCTCGGCGCGCCACTACGAGCGGCTCGAACGCCTCGCCGACGAAGCGCGCGCCGAAGGCGCGCAACTGCATGAACTCGGTCCGCGCGACGCCGCCACGCGGCGCTTCGCGCCCGTGATCGTGACGGAAGCGGGCGAGCACACGCAGCTGATGCAGGAGGAGATCTTCGGGCCGCTGTTGCCGCTCGTGCCTTACGACTCGCTCGACGCAGCGATCCACTACGTGAATGCGCGCCCGCGGCCGCTCGCGCTCTACCTCTACGCCGACGATGCGCGCACCGTCGAGCGCGTGACGCGCGAGACCGTGGCGGGCGGCATGTCGGTGAATGAGACGCTCATGCATATCGCGGCCGAGGGGCTGCCGTTCGGCGGCGTCGGCCCGAGCGGCATGGGCGCGTATCACGGCTACGAGGGCTTTGCCACGTTCTCGCAGATGAAGCCCGTGTTCACGCAGGCGCGGCTGAACGCGCGGCGGCTGATCGCGCCGCCTTACGGCAAGCGGTTTGGGTTGCTGATCAAGGCGATGTTGAAGTTCTAGCTTGAAGTCCTGGCGGGGCGCATGCCGCAAACACCGCTAGCGCGGCAGCGCGGGCAGGCGCAACGGGTTGCCCGCGAGCGACTTGGCGTCCGGCAGCCGCGATCGCGACGCCGTCTGGGTCGCCGCTTGGGTCGCTTGGGTCGCTTGTGCCGCCTGTTCCGTTTGCGCAGCGTGTTGCGCCTCGCTTTCCGCCGCCTCGAGCCCATGCAGCCACGCAAGCAGTTCCGCCACGGCCTGATAAAGCTGCGGCGGGATCTGCGAATCCAGATCCACCTGCATCAGCAGCGAGACCATCTCCGGCGCTTCGTGCACGTAGAGGCCCGCTTCCTTCGCGCGCTGCACGATCATCTCGGCCACGAGCCCATAGCCTTTCGCGACCACGCGCGGCGCACCGTCACGCGCGACCGGGTCGTCGTAGGCGAGTGCGGCGGCGCTTCTGCGATGCGTGCGGCTCATCCGAGCTCCCAATCTGTCGAGTCCGTGGCGTGCGGCGCATCGGCCGCGTGCGCCGGCGATGCCGCATGCGTCGCCTCAGCGGCACGCGCATACGCACCGGCGGCCCACATGCCGTCCACGCCTGCTGCGCCACCCATGCCGTTCATGCCGCCCGCGCCGCCGATCTCGCGGATCGACAGCCCCGCGAGCGCGAGCCCCAGCGCTTCGAGCCGCCCGCGCAGCGCCTCGCTGTGCGCGCTGAGGCGCTGCGCGCCGCCCGGGCTCGCCTGCACGCGCACCGAGAGCGTCGAGCCCGTGAGCGCAAGCTCCGCGTCGACGGTGCCCAGCGCCGGCAGTGCCAGCGTGAGACGCGTGCGCCATGGCGTTTCGTCTTCGTCGGCAGCGCGCCCCGCGCGCGGATCTTGCCGGGTGTGGCGCTCGTCGTCGTCCGGCTGGATGCTCCAGTCGAGCCGCACGCCCGGCCATGCCACGCCGGTCCAGCGAAATTCCCCGGTCGCGAGCAAGTCGAGTTGTTGACGCACGAGCGGCAGCAACGCGCCGTGCACGCCCACTCCCGCGCCGGCCCCGGCGAGCGTGCGGGCGGCGGGCAGCAGCGCATCGGCGAGCGCGGCTACCGTGCTGCCGCCGGCGCGCTCCCCCTCCTCGGCGAGCCCATCGGCATTGGCTTCGCCGCGCGCGCCCGAGGCCGCTGTCCCCGCGGCGTTGGCCGTGCTGCCCGCCCGCGCGCCTTGCTGGGCGGCGCTGGGCAGATCGGTCCACAGCACGTCGGCGATGTCGTCGGCGGCGAGATTCCGGTCGGCCGCAAATTCGAGCGGCAACTGCGCGCTGCCGCCGGTCAGGCGGTTCTGCGGTTCGTCGGCGAGCTCTCCGGGCGTGCGCTGGCCGCGCAGCCATTGGGCGAGATGCGATTCGTAGAAGAGCCCGCTCGACGCCACCGTCTGCGCAAGCGTGGCCGCCAGCGCGGCAACCGGGCCGGATTGCATGGCGGGTGCGGCGCGCTGGGCCGCTTGTGCGCCTTGCGTGCCTTGTGCGCCCTGCGGCGGCGAGGACGGCGCGGCGCCTTGGGCGCCGCCCGGGCCGGCGGTCATGCCGCCACTTTCAGCTGCATTCGCAGCCGCCGCGCTACTCGCACCGGCAGCACCTTCGGCGTCTTGCGCGCTGCCTGGCAGTCCAGCCTGCGCCGCCCCAGCCGTCGAGGCCTCCAGGTCGGCAAGCAGCGCGGCCTCCAGCGCCTGGACTTGGGCTTGTGCCGGGTCCGTGGCCCCCGTCTGGGCAGTGGAATTCGCGAGGCCCGGCAGCGGCAGCGAGCCAGTGTCTGCCGCCATCGCCTGGCCGGCAGCCGCCGGATCGGCCCAGATCGGCGCGCGCCCGACCACGGCGGGCGTGGCCTCGCCGCCCGAGCGGATGATCGCGTCGAGCGCGAGCGCGACGGCGGAAAGCACCGTTTGCGCCGATGCCTGCGGCGAGCCGGCGTTGCGCGGATCGGCCAGCGCGGCCGCGCCGCCGGTGAGCGCGGAAACGCCTGCCTGCGCGGCGCCCGCGCTGCCCTGGGAGCCCGCCGCGCCCAGGGCGCCTATGCGGCTCGCGAGCAGCGCCGCAGCGCTCGTATCGATTCCGTTCATGCGGAGCGTGGCCCGCACGGGCCAGGTTGTGCGCCGCGCGTCCTATGCGGCGACGCGGCGCTGTCAATATTCGTGCGCGAGCGTGTCGGCTCGTGCTTGTGCCGTGCGTGCTGCTTCGCGCCAATCGGCTTTGGTTCGCCGCGCACAGGCGCCCCGACGGCATCGGAGGCCTCGCGCGACCCGGCCCTAGGGCGCGCCGTACAGCTCCTGCAACACCCGCGACGGCTGCGCGGTGCCCTGAAAGAGCGCCGCCAGGCGCGCCATGCACGGGCTCGCGAGGTCGCGGATCGCGGCGTCATCGGCGAGGATCTGCCGGATCAGTTCGTACTTGCGCGTGCGCTCCGCGGCGGTGAGCCGGATGCCGAAATCGGCGTTCCTGAGCGCGTCCACCAGGCGCCGGTACTCCTCCTGAAGGCCGATCAGCTCGTTCCAGCTTGCGCCGCGCGCGGCATGGAGCATCTGCTCCGAGACCGCCGCAATCGCCTCGTAGCGGGCAAAGTAGTCTGCTTTCGAATTCATCTCGTCAATGAACCGGGCACGGGCGCGGACGACTCTCTCGCCATCCGCTCCACTTCCGGCGCAATCCCCAACCAGGCTTCCTCGAGCGTCGCCAGCAGGCCGTCGACTTCGACCAGCATGGATTCGCTCTGTTGAATGTTCGCTTCGAGCAGGCGTCGCGTCATGTAACCGTAAAGTGCGTTCAGGCGCTGCGCGACTTCTCCGCCCGCCTCGACGTTCAACGCCAGCTGAAGCCCGCTTTCGACAATCCGGATGGCCTTGCCAATCGCCTCGCCGCGCGGGCCCACATTGCCCATTTGCAGATGCATGCGGGCTTGCGCAATCGCCTTGCGCGCGCCTTCGTACAGGAGCGCGATCAGCTTGTGCGGACTCGCGCCCATGACCCCTGTTTCGACACCCACGCGTGCATAAGCGTTGGCTCCAGACTGTGCAGGGGAAAACATCGGCGCTTCTCCTTCGAACGTTCGGCTATGGATACGGTGCATCCGGCCCTTTGCCTTGCGTGGCGCGTGCCGGGTATAGCCGTGTTATCGGAACGGCGCGGGAGAAGCTTTAATGTCTTTGAAAGTACGCAGGCGCGACACCGGCGGCCAGTCACTCACCCCTGGCTGGCCGCTAGACCTGGATCTGCATGATGTCCGTGTAGGCCGCAACGAGCTTGTTGCGCACCTGCAGGCCGAACTGGAAGCCGACATTGGCCTTCTGCATGTCGACCATGACGTCGTTGAGCGAAACGTTGCCGGCCCCGAGCTCGAACGCCTGGGACTCGCCCACGGCCTTTTGCTGATCGGCGCTGATCTTGTCGATGGACGACTTGAGCGCCGCGGCGAAGCCGCCCGCGGTGGCCGCGCCCGAGCCGACGTCGGCGGCGCTGGTATCGCTTGCCGCCTGGGCGGCCATGGACTGCATCTGCGCAAGGGCCGACGTGAGTGGGTTGACTGGCACGGTCATGTTTGCTCCACGAATAAAGAGGGATCGTGCGAGGGCGGATGCCGCCGCCCGGCGAATCCGGCGCCCATGCAGGTGACGTGCAGCTCACCTGCGAGTTGTACGCGGATGGCATACAGCGCTCCGAATCTGGGAAGGAGCATAGCAATTCGCCATTTCCGGCAGCCTCGAAACTAGGGGGAAAACCCGGCTCTATTCGCGCAATCGGGTTGCCGGCGGGTGCGGATAATCGCTGTCGTGAAAGTTTCCGCCGCGCGCATGCCGTGCAAGCGGGAACAGCCAGCCTCCCGGAGAAACCCGTCGCATGGATTCGTCTGCCAACTCGTTGATCAACCCCGATGCCCGGGTGGGCCTCGCCACCAGCGGCGCCGCTCCGGGCGTGGCCGCGGCCGGCGCGGCGGGCGCGGCAGGCGGGCTCGGGGAGGACCTGGGCGGCGGCCTGGCGCAGCGCCTCGGTTCGCTTTCTTCGCTGCGCAATGTGCGCGGCAACCCGCGCGCGCCGCTCATCGTGGCGGTGGCGGTGCTCGTCGCCGTGGTCGCGGGCCTGATCCTGTGGTCGCGCGCGCCCGACTACAAGGTGCTCTACAGCAATCTCTCGGACCGCGACGGCGGCGCGATCATTACGGCGCTGCAAGCCGCCAACGTGCCGTACAAGCTCTCGGAAGGCGGCGGCGCGATTCTCGTGCCGTCCGAGCAGGTGGGCGAAATGCGCCTGCGTCTCGCCCAGCAGGGCCTGCCCAAGAGCGGCTCGGTGGGCTTCGAGCTGATGGACAACCAGAAGTTCGGCATCAGCCAGTTCGCCGAGCAGGTGAACTACCAGCGCGCCCTCGAAGGCGAGCTCGAGCAAACGATTCAATCGATCCAGAGCGTGAAGTCCGCGCGCGTGCATCTGGCGATTCCGAAGCCCTCGGTGTTCGTGCGCGAGCGCGAGGCGCCCACGGCCTCGGTGCTCGTCAACCTGTACCCCGGCCGCGTGCTCGATGAAGGCCAGGTGGCCGCCATCACGCACATGGTCGCCTCGGCCGTGCCCGATCTGCCGGTACGCAATGTGACCGTGGCCGACCAGGACGGCAACCTGCTCACGCAGAGCGCCGCGAGCGCCGGCCTCGACGCCTCGCAGCTCAAGTACGTGCGCCAGGTCGAGCACGACACCCAGGCGCGCATCGACGCGATCCTCGCGCCCCTCTTCGGCGCCGGCAATGCGCGCTCGCAGGTGAGCGCCGACCTCGACTTCTCGAAGCTCGAGCAGACTTCGGAAAACTACGCGCCCAACGGCAGCCCGCAGCAGGCCGCGATCCGCAGCCAGCAGCAGAGCATCGCCACCGATTCGCAGCAGTCGAGCGCCGGCGGCGTGCCGGGCGCGCTCTCGAACACGCCGCCGCAGCCCGCTTCCGCGCCCATCACCGCACCGGCGGCGGGTGCGAACGGCGCGCCCAGCACCACGCCGGTCTCGGATCATCGCGACACCACCACGAACTACGAGCTCGACAAGACCGTGCGCCACTTCAGCCAGGCGCCGGGCAGCATCAAGCGGCTCTCGGTGGCGGTGGTCGTGAACTATCAGCAGAAGGTGGACGCGAAGGGGCACGCCACGCTGCAGCCGCTCGACGCGCAAAAGCTCGCGCAGGTCGAGCAGCTCGTGAAGGACTCGATGGGCTATGACGCGAAGCGCGGCGACTCGGTGAACGTGGTGAACGCCGCCTTCCAGACCGAAGTCGATCCGAACGCGAACCTGCCGTGGTGGCGCCAGCCCGACATGCTCGCGCTCGCGAAGCAAGTCGCGACCTGGCTTGGCATCGGCGTGGTGGCGCTGTTCCTCTACTTCGTGATGGTCAAGCCGGCGCTGCGCCGGGCCTTCCCGCCGCCCCCGCCGGCCGCCGCCCTGCCCGCGCTCGCGGGCATGGACGAGCCGATGCTGCTCGACGGCCTGCCCAGCGCGGACAAGCTCGAAGGCGCGGCAGACGCCGAAGCGGACCCCGCCCTGCTCGCACTCGAAAACGACAAGCACAAGTTCGAACGCAACCTCGAATTCGCGCGCAGCATTGCGCGCCAGGATCCGAAGATCGTCGCAACCGTGGTCAAGAACTGGGTGAACGATGAACGCTGAAGGAGCCACCAAGAGCGCACTGCTGCTCATGTCGATCGGCGAGGAAGAGGCCGCGCAGGTCTTCAAGTTCCTCGGCCCGCGCGAGGTGCAGAAGATCGGCGCCGCCATGGCCGCGCTCAAGAACGTCAAGCGCGAAGAGATCGACGCCGTGCTGCAGGAGTTCGTGAAGGAAGCTGAGCAGCACAGCGCGCTCTCGCTCGACTCGAACGACTACATCCGCAGCGTGCTCACCAAGGCGCTCGGCGAGGACAAGGCCGGCGCCGTGATCGACCGCATCCTGCAAGGCGGCGACACGAGCGGCATAGAAGGTCTCAAGTGGATGGATTCGGGGTCGGTCGCCGAGCTCATCAAGAACGAGCATCCGCAGATCATCGCCACGATCCTCGTGCATCTGGACCGCGACCAGGCCTCGGAGATCGCCTCGTGCTTCAGCGAGCGCCTGCGCAACGACGTGCTGCTGCGCATCGCGACGCTCGACGGCATCCAGCCGCAGGCGCTGCGCGAGCTCGACGACGTGCTCACGGGCCTGCTCTCGGGCAGCGACAACCTGAAGCGCAGCCCGATGGGCGGCATCCGCACGGCCGCCGAGATCCTCAACTTCATGACGAGCCAGCACGAGGAAGGCGTGATCGAAAACGTGCGCCAGTACGACGCCGAACTGGCCCAGAAGATCATCGACCAGATGTTTGTTTTCGAGAACCTGCTCGATCTCGAAGACCGCGCGATCCAGTTGCTGCTCAAGGAAGTGGAGTCGGAGTCGCTCATCATCTCGCTCAAGGGCGCGCCGCCCGCGCTGCGCACCAAGTTCCTCTCGAACATGTCGCAGCGCGCCGCCGAACTGCTCGCCGAGGACCTCGACGCGCGCGGCCCTGTACGTGTTTCGGAGGTCGAAGCACAGCAGCGGCGTATCCTTCAGATCGTTCGCAATCTTGCCGAAAGCGGTCAGATCGTGATCGGCGGAAAGGCGGAAGACGCGTATGTCTGACGAAGCAACGCAAACGCAAACGGGCACGCGGCAGCAGCGGCGCGCGCCCTCGGCGTACCAGCGCTGGGAGATGGCGTCGTTCGACCCGCCGCCCCCGCCCCCGCCGCCGCCCACGCCCGACGAAACCGCCGCTTTCGAGGCGCAATTGCTGCGCATTCGCGAGAACGCCCATCAGGAAGGCCTGAAGTCGGGTCACGTGGCGGGCCAGGCGCTCGGCTATCAGGCCGGCTACGAACAGGGCCACAAGCAGGGCTTCGAGCAGGGGCGCGAAGAAGCGCGCGTCCAGGCGCGGCAACTGGCGCAGCTCGCGCAACGCTTTGCCGAGGCGCTGCAAACGGCCGAAGCGGGCGTGGCCGACACGCTCGTCGAGCTCGCGCTCGACATCGCGCAGCAGGTGGTGCGCCAGCACGTGCAGCACGACCCGACGGCGCTCGTCGCCGCGGCGCGCGAGGTGCTCGCGCACGAGCCGCAGCTCACGGGCTCGCCGCAACTCGTGGTGAGTCCCGCCGATCTGCCGGTGGTGGAGGCGTATCTGATGGAAGAACTGCAGGCGCGCGGCTGGTCCGTGCGCACCGATGCCGCGCTCGAGCGCGGCGGCTGCCGCGCGCAGGCGGCGAGCGGCGAAGCGGATGCGGCCATCGGCACGCGCTGGGAGCGTGTGGCGCTGGCGCTCGGCAAGGCGCGGCCGTGGTGAGCACGATGAATCCCAGCCCGCACCAGACGATCCACACGGGCGGCCTCACGCCGCTCGAGCAGGAGCTTGCGCTCGCATCGTTCGGGCCCGGCGCGCATGACCCGGCGCAAGTGCGCGGCGTGCTGGTGGACGACGGCGCGCAAGCAAGCCAGCATGGCGCCGATGCAGCCGCTCAAGCGGCCGCGACGCTCGACGCCGTCGAGGCAGCCATCGCCAACGCGACCAATGCTGCCGATGCAGACAATGCAGCCGATGCCTCCAGCCCAGCGTGGAACGGCGCCGATGCCGGCCACGACAATCCATCGGCGAGCCAAAGCGGCCCGCGTGAACCAGCCGCCGACCAGCGCGCGGCCTGCACCCCGCCGCCCAGCTACGACCCGGCCAACCCCCACCTGGCCGCCTGGAACGCCCATCTCGCGAGCGTGCGCGCGCGCAACGCACTGGCCTTGCCGCTGCGCGGCTGCGGCCGCCTCACGCGCGCGGCGGGCCTCGTGCTCGAAGCCGTGGGGCTGCGCCTCGCCGTGGGCGCCGAAGTCATGATCGAACTGCCGCCGGGCAGCTCGCTGCCGATGGCCGAGGCCGAGGTGGTGGGCTTCGCGGGCGACAAGCTCTTTCTCATGCCCACCACGGAAGTGGCGGGCCTGTTGCCGGGCGCGCGCGTCTGGCCGCTCGAGAGCGCGCCGATTGCCGACCCGATGTCGGGGGCCAAGCGCCTGCCGGTGGGCTGGGGGCTGCTCGGGCGCGTGCTCGACGCCTCGGGCCGCCCGCTCGACGGCCTGGGCGCATTGAATGCCGAAGCCGATGCGCCGCTCACCGCGCCCGTCATCAACCCGCTGAACCGCGAGCCGATCCACAAGGTGCTCGACGTGGGCGTGCGTGCGATCAACGCGCTGCTCACGGTCGGGCGCGGCCAGCGCATGGGCCTCTTTGCCGGCTCGGGCGTCGGCAAGTCTGTGCTGCTCGGCACCATGGCGCGCGCCACCAGCGCGGAAGTGATCGTGATCGGCCTGATTGGCGAGCGCGGCCGCGAAGTGAAGGAATTCATCGAGCAGATTCTCGGCGAGGACGGCCTCGCGCGCTCGGTCGTGGTGGCCGCGCCCGCCGACGTCTCGCCGCTCCTGCGCATGCAGGCCGCCGCGTACACAACCACGCTCGCCGAATACTTCCGCGACCAGGGCAAGCACGTGCTGCTGCTGATGGATTCGCTCACGCGCTACGCGATGGCGCAGCGCGAGATCGCGCTCGCGATCGGCGAGCCGCCCGCGACCAAGGGCTATCCGCCTTCGGTGTTCGCGAAGCTGCCCGCGCTCGTCGAGCGCACCGGCAACGGCCCCGAAGGCGGCGGCTCGATCACCGCGTTCTACACCGTGCTCACCGAAGGCGACGACCAGCAGGACCCGATCGCCGACTCCGCGCGCGCGATTCTCGACGGCCACATCGTGCTCTCGCGCACGCTCGCGGAGGCGGGCCACTATCCGGCCATCGACATCGAGGCATCGATCAGCCGCGCGATGACCGCGCTCATCGACGAGCCGCATCTGAACCGCACGCGCGTGTTCAAGCAGATGCTCTCGCGCTACCAGCGCAACCGCGATCTCATCAACGTGGGCGCTTACGTGAGCGGGCGCGACGCCGTGCTCGACCGCGCCATCGCGCTGTATCCGCGCATCGAGGCGTTTCTTCAGCAGGGCTTTCGCGAAACCGCGAACTACGAACAAAGCGTCGAGATGCTCGGCGCGCTGATTGGCAACACTTCAGGCAATGCACAGGGCAACGGCCAGGGAGCCAGGACATGACGAAGCAGACCGCACTGCAAACCCTCATCGGGCTCGCGCAGGACGATGTCGACACCGCAACGCAAAAGCTCGGGCGCGTGCAGCGCGAGCGCGTGGAAATCGAAAAGCAGCTGAAGTCGCTGATCGATTACCGCGACGAGTATCACGCGCGCTTCACCGAGTCGGCGCGCGCGGGCATGGCCGCCGGCAATGTGCGCAACTTCCAGGCGTTCATCGACACGCTCGATACCGCCATCGACCAGCAGCGCCGCCTGCTCGAGCAGGCCACGCAGCGCGTGGAGGCGGCCAAGCCCGACTGGCAGCGCAGCAAGCAGAAGCTCGGCTCGTACGAGGTGCTGCAATCGCGCCACGAGGAGGTCCAGGCGCGCAAGGACGCCCGCCGCGAACAGCGCGACGCCGACGAGCACGCCGCCCGCGCGCTGCGCATGCGCAACGCGCATTCGTGAAATTGGTGACCTGTTTAGTGACTTATTGGTGATTTACTAGTGACGCCGGCGCGTCCGGATCACGTTCAAGAGAGCAAGCAGCATGTCGCTTCTATCCGCAGTCAGTTCGTTGCTCGGCGCCGCCGTGGATGCGGCCACGGGCGCGCAGAGCAGCGCCGGCAATGGCGCCGCCGCGAGCGCTTTCGACCTCGCGAGCCGGGGCTTCGCGCAAACGCTCCAGCAAAGCATTGCCGCGCAGAACGCGCGGGGCGGCGCGCCACGCCCGGTTGTCCAGGCCAGTTCGCCTCAGCAAGGGGCGCACGCTTCGGCGGGCGCGGCGTCCACGGCTTCGACCGCTCACGGCGGCGCGAGCGCAACGACGCAGTCTGCTCAATCCGCGCCGTCCACGTCATCCGCGCAAGCGTCCCAGCCCGCGCAGCAGGCCGGTAGCGGCGCTGCGCACGCACCGAGCGTCGATCACCGCGCCGACAACGCCCTCGCGCGCCAGAAGCAGGCCGAAGCCGCCGGCTCGCAGGCCGCTGCGGCACAGATTCAGGCGCAGCAAGCCCAACAGGCCATGCAGACGGCGCAGCAGGCGCTGAGCAACGGCGATGCCACCGCGCAGGCCGCCGAGGCCGCGCTCGCGAGCGTCGCCTCGACGGCCGCCGGAGCCGCGGGCGCGAGCACCGACGCGAACGGTGCAAGCATAACGGGCGGCGCGGCGGGCGACGGCACGAGTACCGCCAGCGGCGACCCGAAATCGGTCAGCGACGCGCTGCACGCCACGCTCGCGACGCTGCGCGGCGGCGCGGCCAGGCTGAACACGCAGGTTGCGGGCGCAACCGAGGGCGCCGCCACGACCCCGGCCAATTCGACGATAGCTGGCAGCTTTGCGGCGCACATGAGCACGCAGGCGAAGGCCAAAACCCTGGGCGCCGGCCTCGACGACAAAAACGCCGCCGACACCGCCGCCAAGTCCGTGGCCGCCGCGCCGCAGGACGCAGCCGCGCAAAACGCCAATGCCACGCTGGCCGCAACGGCGCAGCAGCAGGCAGCGTCCGCGCAACCCGTGGTATCGAGCAGCGCGACAGACGCCCTCGCCGCCACCCAGGCGGCCGCAGCCGCCGCGGCTCAGGCCCAGGCGGCGCAGGCCGCCCAGAGCGCGAGCGCCAACCCCGCCGCAGCGGCGGCGGCTTCCGCCACGCTGGCCCCGCAGGTGGGCACGCCGGGCTGGGAGGACGCGCTCAGCCAGAAGGTGGTGTTCCTCTCGAACGCCCACCAGCAATCGGCGGAGCTCACGCTCAATCCCAAGGACCTCGGGCCATTGCAGGTCGTGCTGCAAGTCGCCGACAACCATGCGCACGCGCTCTTCGTGTCGCAGCATCAGCAGGTGCGCGAGGCCGTGGAGGCCGCGCTGCCGAAGCTGCGCGAACAGATGCAGCAGAACGGCATCGGCCTCGGCAGCGCGAGCGTGAGTGACGGCTTCTCGCGCCAGATGAACCAGCAGGCGCAACAGGACGGCGGCAGCGGATCGGGCTCGCGCGGCGCGCGTGCGTCGGGTTCGGCTGGCGTGGCGGGCATCGGCGCGGCCGGCGGCGCGGACGGCGCAACCAGCGCCGCCGCCACGGTCACGCAGCGCAGCGTGGGCTTGATCGACACGTTTGCCTGAGACATTCCCGCAGTCGCAAGCAGCAAAAGCGGTGCAGACAGAGGCGTCGATGCGTCGGCGCCTCGGCACCCCCACGCCTCGTCCTACCAGGCCACGCTCGCGCAACAAAGCCACGAGATAGCCGCAAATCCCCCGTCTATTCCTCCCATCGCCGCAGCGCAAAAGCCGGAACAATGCAGGCTGCCGGGATGAATGCGCGCGCGCGCCATGGCGATCATGGCGATCGGCAACGAAGCGCCACCCGGCCCCGACAACAGCATGATCAGCACGATCACGACTTACCCAGGCTCACGACCGACATGGCGACCACGACCGCAACCCAGCAAGCCGCGCCCCAGGGCGCGCAACCCGGACCGCTGAAGCGCATCCTTCTCATCGTGCTCATCGCGGTGCTTGCCGCCGGCGCGGCGGGCGGCGGCGTCTGGTTCTTCATGTCGCGCCACGCGGCGAGCGCCCCGGCAGCCGCGAGCGCGCCCCCGCCGCCCGCCGTGCCCGTCTACTACGCGCTCGAGCCGATGACCGTCAACCTGCAATCCGACGACGGCGAGACGCACTACCTGCGCATCGGCCTCACCCTCAAGCTCGACAGCCAGGCGACCCAGGACGCGCTCGTCGCGCACATGCCCGAGATCCGCAGCCGCCTGCTGCTCGCGCTCTCGAACAAGCACCCGGCCGATCTCGCGCCGCTCGACGGCAAGCGCGCGCTCGCGACCGAGCTCGCCGCGCTCATCGCCCAGCCGTCCGATTCGCGCGGCACCGCCGGTCACGTCGAAGACGTGCTGTTCACCGAATTCGTCGTGCAGTAAGCCCAGCATGGACACGCTCAACATGAACCCGCGCGTTCGCCTGCATGCCATGCGTGCCCGCGCGGGTATCGCGGATATCGCGCAGCCAATCCGGAGCCTTGCATCATGAGCATGGGTCACGACGAGTTCATGTCGCAGGAGGAGGTCGACGCCCTCCTCAAGGGCGTCACCGGCGAGATCGAAACCGAGGCCGCCCAGACCGAAAAACCCGGCGTGCGGCCGTACAACATCGCGACGCAGGAACGCATCGTGCGCGGGCGCATGCCCGGGCTCGAAATCATCAACGAGCGTTTTGCGCGGCTGCTGCGCGTGGGCATTTTCAACTTCATGCGCCGCACCGCCGAGATTTCCGTGGGCCCCGTGCGCGTGCAGAAGTACAGCGAATTCACGCGCAACCTGCCGATCCCGACGAACCTGAACCTCGTGCACGTGAAGCCGCTGCGCGGCACGTCGCTGTTCGTGTTCGACCCGAACCTCGTGTTCTTCGTGGTGGACAACCTGTTCGGCGGCGACGGGCGCTTTCACACGCGCGTCGAAGGCCGCGACTTCACGCAGACCGAGCAGCGCATCATCAGCAAGCTGCTCAACCTCGTGTTCGATCACTACACCACCGCATGGAAAAGCGTGCGCCCGCTCACGTTCGAATACGTGCGCTCTGAAATGCACACGCAGTTCGCCAACGTCGCGACCCCCAACGAAATCGTGATCGTCACGCAGTTCTCGATCGAGTTCGGCTCGACCGGCGGCACGCTGCACATCTGCATGCCCTACTCGATGATCGAGCCGATCCGCGACGTGCTCTCCTCGCCGCTGCAAGGCGAGGTGCTCGACGTGGACCGCCGCTGGGTGCGCGTGCTTTCGCAGCAGGTGCAGGCCGCCGAAGTGGAGCTCACCGCGGATCTCGCGCAAGTGCCGGTCACGTTCGAGCAGATCCTGAACATGAAAAAAGGCGACGTGCTGCCGATCAACATTCCCGAGCACATCGTCGCCAAGGTGGACGGCGTGCCGGTGATGGAATGCGGCTACGGAATTTTCAATGGTCAATACGCGTTGCGGGTCCAGAAGATGATCAGCGCAGCCGACACGATGAAGGAAGGTGGATATGAGTGACGTGAACGCCATGCAAGGCAGCGAGCCCGTGCGCGACCCGGCCCCCGCGGCCGATGCGGCCGGTGCAATGGAGTCAATGGACTCGATGGACGACTGGGCCGCCGCGCTCGCCGAGCAGAACGGCCACGAAAGCCACGAAGTGGCCGCGCAGCCCGCCGCCGTGTTCCAGCCGCTGTCGAAGGTCGATTCGGGCGCGACGCGCAACGACATCGACATGATCCTGGACATCCCCGTCCAGATGACCGTCGAACTGGGCCGCACCAAGATCGCCATCCGCAACCTGCTGCAGCTGGCGCAGGGCTCGGTGGTGGAGCTCGACGGCCTCGCCGGCGAGCCCATGGACGTGCTCGTGAACGGCTGCCTCATCGCCCAGGGCGAAGTGGTGGTGGTGAACGACAAGTTCGGCATCCGCCTGACCGACATCATCACGCCCTCCGAGCGCATCCGGAAGCTCAATCGATGAAACGCCTTGCCGCATCCGGCTGCGCGCTGGCAAGCGCATGCGCATGGCTCGCCGCCATGCCCGCGCGAGCCGCCGACTTGCAGACCGTCAACCAGGCCGTGAACGAAGCCGCGCGCTCGGCGTCGGGCGCATCGGCGGCGATCGTGGGAAGCGCAGCGCCCTCGCTCGGCTTCGGCGCGGTGCTGCAAACCGTGTTCGGCCTGCTGCTCGTGATCGGCGTGGTGTTCGGCTGCGCATGGCTCGCGCGGCGTCTCGGGCTCCAGCATGGTCCGAAGAGCGCACTCGTGAAGACCGTGGGCGGCGCCTCGCTCGGCGGCAAGGAGCGCGTGGCCGTGGTCGAGATCGGCGACACCTGGCTCGTGCTGGGCGCCGCGCCCGGCAATGTGCGCCTCCTGCACACGATGCCCGCGGGCGAACTGCCGGCCGCTGCCGGCACCGGTGCCCCCCTCGCCCTTCAAGGCAACTTCGGACAACGCTTTCGTGACGCGTTGAAACACGAAGCAGGCAAACGTTTCAAGCGTCACGACGGCGGAGCGCAGTAATGCACGGCAGCACCCTTCCCGGCGCGCGCACTCGCGCGCACACGTCCTCGATCGTTAGCCTCGCGCGCGCGGCATTGCCCGTTGCGCTCGTGCTCGGTGCGGGCGCCGCAGCGCTGCTGCTGCCGCACCTCGCGCACGCACAGGCCCTGGCGCAGCCGCAAGGCCTGCCCGCCTTCAACACGAGCCCGGGCCCGAACGGCGGCACCACGTATTCGCTGAGCGTGCAGACCATGCTGCTGCTCACGATGCTGTCGTTCCTGCCCGCGATGGTGCTGATGATGACGAGCTTCACGCGCATCATCATCGTGCTCTCGCTGCTGCGCCAGGCGCTCGGCACGACCACCACGCCGCCCAACCAGGTGCTCGTGGGCCTCGCGCTGTTTCTCACGCTGTTCGTGATGTCGCCAGTGCTCGACAAGGCGTACAACGACGGCTACAAGCCATTCGCCGCCGGCACGCTGCCGATGGACGAAGCCGTGACGCGCGGCGTCGCGCCCTTCAAGACCTTCATGCTGCGCCAGACCCGCGAATCCGACCTCGCGCTGTTTGCGCGCATCTCGCACGCAGCGCCCATGCAGGGCCCCGAGGACGTGCCGCTCACGCTGCTCGTGCCCTCGTTCGTCACGAGCGAATTGAAGACCGGCTTCCAGATCGGCTTCACGATCTTCATTCCGTTTCTGATCATCGACATGGTGGTGGCGAGCGTGCTCATGTCGATGGGCATGATGATGGTTTCGCCCGCAACGATCTCGCTGCCGTTCAAGCTCATGCTGTTCGTGCTCGTGGACGGCTGGCAGCTGCTGATCGGCTCGCTCGCGCAAAGCTTCACCTGAGGAGTTCGCCATGACGCCCGAAACCGTCTTGACCCTTTCGCACGAAGCCATGTACGTGGCGCTGCTGCTGGCCGCGCCGCTGTTGCTCGTGTCGCTCGCGGTGGGGCTCGTGGTGAGCCTGTTCCAGGCGGCCACGCAAATCAACGAAAGCACGCTCTCGTTCATTCCCAAGCTCATCGCGATTGCGGTGACGCTCGTGATTGCCGGACCGTGGATGCTCACGACGATGCTCGATTACATGCATCGCATGTTCGCGAGCATTCCGGCGCTCGCGAGCTGAGCGGTCATATTCCCGCACGCTTTCCTGCGTTCGCAGACGCCCGCCGATGTTCACCGTCACCTACGCTCAGCTCAATCTCTGGCTCACCGCGTTCCTCTGGCCGTTCACGCGCATTCTCGCGCTGGTGGCCGCCGCGCCGCTGGTGGGCCATCGCTCCGTGCCCACGCGCGTGAAGATCGGGCTTGCGGCGTTCACGACGCTGATCGTTGCACCCACGCTTCAGTCCATGCCGCAGGTCACGGTGTTTTCGGCTGAAGGCGTGTGGATCCTGGTTAATCAGTTTCTGATCGGCGCGGCACTGGGCTTTACGATGCAGATCGTGTTCGCGGTGGTGACGGCGGCCGGCGATTTGATGGGGCTGGGGATGGGGCTGGGCTTTGCGTCATTCTTCGATCCGCAGGCCAATACTTCTACGCCTGCGCTTTCGTCGTGGCTCAACATCATGGCGATGCTCGCGTTTCTCGTCTTCGACGGGCATTTGCAGATGATTGCCGCGCTGGTGGAGACGTTTCATAGCGTGCCGGTGTCGGCGAACGTGCTTTCCGGCAATGGCTACCGGTTGATCGCGAACTGGGGCGCGACGGTGTTCAATGCCGGGCTGCTGCTCTCGCTGCCGGTGGTGGTGGCGTTGCTCATCACGAATATCTCGCTCGGCATTTTGAATCGCGCCGCGCCGCAGATCGGGATCTTTCAGATTGGATTTGCGCTCACGATGCTGGTGGGCTTGCTGCTGATTCAGCTGATGATGCCGAATTTGATTCCGTACTTCGCGCGGCTTTTCGATGGCGGGGTCGAGCAGATGGGGCGGGTCGCGGCGGGGTTGCGGCCAGTGCCGTGAGGTTCTGCAACACCGTGCGGCCTCCCTAAATCGCCGCCGTAACCGTCACCCACGTCTGCTGACGCGCCGCATGCTCGGGCGCGGGTCCCGCGCGCATCGCGTAGCTGATCTGCGCCGACACGCGCTTGCCCGTATAGCTCGCACCAATCCCGTAACCCTGCAAGTGCACCGACGCCCCCGTCATGGCGCCATCGCTGCGGATCCGGCCGCGCGCGTCGTCATAGAAAACCTGCAACGCGACGCCCGGCAGCGGCGGGATGAACTGGCTCACGCCAACGGAAGCAATCACGCCGTCGTCGACAGACGCGGTGTTCTGGTCGTACGCGCGCACGGCCGTTGGTCCACCCAGGCCGAGCCGCTGCGAACCGTTCAGGCTGCGGCTCGCCCATTGGCCATGCACCGAGAGCGTCGCTTGCGTGGTCGATGTCAGCGCCTGAATGAAAGTCGCGGACGGTTCGATCTTCAGGAAATTGAACCGGCGGTCCACATACTCGGGGTTGGCGCTGCTGTAGTCGTATTCCTTCTGCGTGGTCGTGCCATAGCTCGTGACGAAGCTGTACTGCGTCGCGTTGCGGCGCTCGCCCCATTTGCCGTAGTAGTTGCCGTCGGCCCGCATCGACGCAACGTAGTTGCGTTGCCGGCTCACGAGGATGTTGTCGAGCCGCTCGTCGGTCGTGAACCACGCCTCCATGCTCGCGCCGAGGTCGAGACTCGCATTGGCGGTGCGGATCACCGGCGAAGAGCCATATACGCTGGCAACGTCGGCGCTCCCCGTGCCGAGGCCGCTGAATTCCTCGCCAAGCTTGTAATCGACATGCGAGTACGCAATGCCCGCCCGGCTCGCGCCCAAGCCGGTCAGCATGTCGTAGGACAGCCGGCCGAGGCGCGTTCGCCCTTCCTCGCCCGAGCTCGTCTGCATGAAACGCGGCGTGAAGTAGACGGTCGCCTGCAACTGGTCGCCGAGGCCGAGCATGTTGTTGACGCCGCCGGACACGCCGACACGGCGCCAGCCCGCCTGGCGCGACCCCGAGTTGTCGAGGGTCGCGGCGGCGTAATAGCGGTCGGCGGGCGCGACGTCGACACCGACGATCGCGCCGCCCGCTTCGGTTCCCGTCGAGAGCGTCGACGCTACCGGGCCGACGCCGGGAATGCCTTGGACGACGCGCATGTTGCGCTCGATTTCGCGCAGGGTCGGCGTGGCCTCGCTGGTGGTCTCCAGGATGGCCTTGAGCCGTGGCGTCGATACCTTCGAACCATTCTTCACGGCGACCGATTCCACATGGCCGCGCTCGATGCCGAAGCGCACCACGCCTGCCGTGACGGTCTGCGGCGGCAGCGTCACGCGCACGAGCGTATCGCCGCCGTTGTACAGCACCGTTGTCAGTTCGTCGCGCAGCGCATGCAATTGTGCGAGCGTCACGCTGCGCCCGCGCCACGGCGCGAGGAAGGCATCGACGCGCTGCTGCTCCGCGTCGGAAAGTGCGCCATCGAAGGTGAACGCGTCGACGACGAAGCTGAACTCGCCCTCGGCGGGCGGCGTCTGGGCCGGCGTCGACGGCGGCAACGCGCTCGCGCGCTCGCCGCCGGACTCGCCTTCGATGCCGCGCGTCGTATCGGCGTTCTGCCGGATCAACGCGCCGGCGTTGGGGAGTTCGAAGGCTTGTGCGGAAACATGCCACGCCGTCAGGCCGAGCAGCGGCAAACAAGCAGGGCCGAGGCGATGGCAAAGGTGCCGGTACCGGTTGGAGGCTTTCAAGGTGCGAAGAAAATCAGGGGTGCAAATCGGCGCGACCCAATCCGCAAGACATGCCGGCGGCGCCGGAACGCGAAAGGGTGTGGGAAGGCCAATCAGGGAAGGAGAGGCAACGCGTGCCTCCCCCTTGTCGTATGAGCCGGCCAATTGGCGCCAAAGCCGGCTGGAGACGGGCGGTTGCCCGTCTCCGCGATCACCGGGAGAGTGCGCCCGGCAATCGATGCCGCCACTGCTGCCCGTTACTGGCCGCTAATGGTGATCGGCGTGGGCAGGTTGATCGTCGGCGCCGACAGCGTGCCCAGATACGTCGGGGCCGCGGCTTCCACCGTGATCGACTTGCCCGCCGTGTTGTTGCCCGCGATGACAGCAACCCCGCGCAGCGCGATGTCGGTGGCCGCGCGAGTCTGCGTCGTCGGGTACTGGCCGATCATGCCGGTATAGGCGATCGTCGGGATGCCGGTCGCCGGATCGATCGAGACGCCCGGATCGACGGCCAGCAAGACGCCACCGTTGCGGCTGGTGATGTTGCCCAGCTGGAACACGCCCTTCGTGCCGGTCTTGCATCCCGCGTCGGCTGGCGTGCAAACGCGATTCGTTGCGTGAGCAACGATATCGCCGTCGGCATTCACGTCGCGCAGCAGGAAGACGCTGTCACCCTCGACCGAGACGGTCTTGCCGCTCAGCAGCCCTGCCTGGAGCGTTCCGCTGGTGCCGATCTTCACGTCCTGACCCGCCGTCGTGCTCACGCCGTAGTCCTGCACGACGTTGGAGCCCGTGAGGTAGACGGAGCCCTTGTTGGCCGTCACGTTCGCGTACTGCTTCAGGTTGCCGGGAAGCGCGCCATCGGCCTGGACCTGCACGTCGCCCGTCGTGGCGGTCACATTGCCATTGATGTTGACGCCCGAGCCCGTCATGGTCACGCTGCCGCCCCGGACTTCCGAGTTCGTCGTCAGGGCGCCCTCGCCGACCGCGGCGAGCAGGACGTTGCCGCCCGCGCTCACCCGTTGTGCCCGGAGCTCGCCGGCCGCGGCGATGTTCACGTCCTGACCCGCAACGGTATTGACGCCCGAGGTCTGAATGACGTTGCCGCCGATGAGGTTCACCGAACCCTTGTTCGCCGTGATGTTCGAGAACTGCGTCAGATCGCCGAGCTTCGTGTTGAACGCCTGGATCGACACGTCGCCCTTGGTGGCGGTGATCGGCGCGGTGATCTCGACACCCGTGCCCTGCATGGCCACGCTGGCGCCGTTGACTTCGCCGGTGACCGCCAGGTCGCCGTCGCCGAGCGTGCCCATCTTGATGTCGCCGTTGGCAATCGTGCGTGCCGCCTGGAGCGTGCCGGTCGCGCCGATATTCACGCCGTTGCCGGCATAGGTGGTGACACCCTTCTTCTGCGTGATGTTGGTGCCCGTGAGGTTGACCGAGCCCTGGTTCGCCGTCACGTTGGCGTTCTGGTTCAGGTCGCCCTTGCCCAGGCCATCGGACTTGATGGAAACGTCGCCCTTCGTGGCGGTAATCCACGAATTGACGTCGACGCCGGTACCCTGCATCGAGACGCTGCTGCCATTGACGCCGTCGACGACCTTGACCGGACCTGCCGCGCCGAGCTTCACGTCGCCCACGGAGTCCACGCGCGCCACCTGCAGCGCGTTGGTCGCGCCGATATTCACGCCGCTGGTGGCCGTGCTCACGCCGTTGCCGCCAGCATAGGTGACGGAGCCCAGCTTCTGCGTGATGTTGGTGCCCGTGAGGTTGACCGAGCCCTGGAACGCTTTCACGTCCGCGTTCTGGTTCAGGTCGCCCTGGCCCAGGCCATTGGCCTTGATCGATACGTCGCCGGTCGAGGCGTTGATCCATGAGTTGACGTCGACGCCCGTGCCCTGCATGGCCACGCTGCGCCCATTGATGGCGTCGTTGACCGCGATGGCGCGCGCCGCGCCGAACTGCACGTCGCCGTTGGCGCTCACGCGGGCGGCCTGAAGCGCGCCGGTCGCGCCAATCTTCACGCCATTGCCGGCAAAGGTGCCGATGCCCCGCTTCTGCACGATGTTCGTGCCCGTGAGGTTGACCGAGCCCTGGTTCGCCGTCACGTTGGCGTTCTGGTTCAGGTCGCCCTTGCCCAGGCCATCGGACTTGATGGAAACGTCGCCCTTCGTGGCGGTAATCCACGAATTGACGTCGACGCCGGTACCCTGCATCGAGACGCTGCTGCCATTGACGCCGTCGACGACCTTGACCGGACCTGCCGCGCCGAGTTGCACGTCGCCCACGGAGTCCACGCGCGCCACCTGCAGCGCGTTGGTCGCGCCGATATTCACGCCGCTGGTGGCCGTGCTCACGCCGTTGCCGCCAGCATAGGTGACGGAGCCCAGCTTCTGCGTGACGTTGGTGCCCGTGAGATTGACCGCGCCCTGGAACGCTTTCACGTCCGCGTTCTGGTTCAGGTCGCCCTGGCCGCTCTGGCCCAACACGCCGTCGGCCTTGATGGACACATCGCCCGTCGAGGCAAGAACCCACGAATTGAGATCGACGCCCGTGCCCTGCATCGACACGCTGCGGCCGTTGATTCCGTCGGTGACCTTGATCGGACCCGCCGCGCCGAGCTTCACGTCGCCCGCAGTGTCGATCCGCGCGGTCTGGAGCGCGCCGGTTGCGCCGATATTCACGCCGTTGCCCGCATAGGTGACATAGCCCTTCTGCGTGACGTTGGTGCCCGCGAGGTTGACCGCGCCCTTGAACGCCTTCACTTCCCCGTTCTGGTTCAGGTCGCCCTGGCCGAGGGCGTCGGCCTTGATCGACACGTCGCCGGTCGAGGCGTTGATCCACGAGTTGAGGTCGACGCCCGTGCCCTGCATGGCCACGCTGCGCCCGTTGATGGCGTCGTTGACCGCGATGGGGCCTGCCGCGCCGATCTGCACGTCGCCGTTGGCGCTCACGCGGGCGGCCTGAAGCGCACCGCTTGCGCCGATCTTCACGCCGTCGCTTGCGTAGGTGCCGATGCCCTTCTTCTGCAGGACATTGGTGCCCGCGAGGTTGACCGAACCCTGGTTCGACCTCACGTCGGCGTTCTGCTTCAGATCGCCGTTGCCGAGAGCGTCGGCCTTGATGGAGACGTCGCCCTTCGCGGCAGTAGCGGTAATCCACGAGTTGACGTCGACGCCGGTGCCCTGCATGGCCACGCTGCCGCCGTTGATGCCGTCGGTGACCTTGACCGGACCCGCCGCGCCGATCTGCACGCCGCCCGCGGTGTCGATCCGTGCCGTCTGGAGCGCGCCGCTTGCACCGATATTCACGCCGTTGCCGGCATAGGTGACATAGCCCGTCTTCTGCGTCACGTTGGTGCCGGCGAGGTTGACCGCACCCTTGAACGCCTTCACATCCGCGTTCTGGTTCAGGTTGCCTGCGCCCGAACCATCGGCCTTGATGGACAGGTCGCCGGTCGAGGCGGTCATCCACGAATTGACGTCGACGCCCGTGCCGCCCTGCACGGCCACGCTGCGCCCGTTGATCGCTTCGTTGATGGCCACGGCCCCCGTGCCGCCCGCGCCGATCTGGACATCGCCGGCGCTGCTGATGCGGCCGCTCGACACGACATCGCCGCCGCCGGTCCCGATCTTGACCGCGCCTTGCGAGGTGGTCAGATACGCACCTTTCTCGACGGTCACGTTATGGCCGGCGCTGCCGTACTCGCCGCCGCTCGGCGCGGTGTCGGCGTTAAACGGCGAAAGGTACGGCGGGTAGCTCACCGGCGCCGAGCCGATCGTAATGTCGGTTGCCGCGTTGATGCGGCCGCCCGCGCTGACGCTGCCGTCGAGCTGCGAACCGAGAATGATCGAGCCGCCCTCGCCCGTGGTGGCGCGCGTGGCTTCCAGCGTGCCCGAGTTGCGCACCACCGTGGCGAGCATCGCGCCCGTTGCCGCGGCATTGAGCTGGACGTTGCCGCCGTTCGCCGTGATCACGCCGCTATTGGCGGCGAGCGCGTTCTGCGCTTCGCGCCCGAGCATGACCTTGAAGCCCGAGCCGTTCATCTGCATGGCCACGCCGTCGGCGGCGCCGAGCGTGACGTCTTTCGCGCGAATCGTGCCCTGGTTGGTCGCCTGCGCGCCGAGCAGCACGACGGCTTCGCGCGCGTTGATCTGACCGTCGTTCGAGACGACGCCCTGGCCGCCGTTCGCGGACAGGTTCATGATGCCGATGACGGGTTCGCCGCCGTCCATGAACTTCTGGCTGTCGACGTTGAGCGTCGACGCCACCAGACTGCCCACGTTCACCTGCGACGTCTTGCCGAACATCACGCCCGAGGGGTTGACCACGAACACCCGGCCGTTCGCCGTCAGCGCACCGTCGATCTGGGTGGGCGCCGCCGCTGTCGTCACGCGGTTGAGCACCGCCGAGGTCGCGCTGGGCTGGTTGAACGCCACGCTCTGGTCACGGGCGATGTCGAAGTTGTTCCAGTTGACGACCATCCTGTCGGTGGCCTGGTTGATCGTCGTTTTGGCGCCCTGTGTGGCGATGGTGCCGCTACCCGCCGCGACGACCCCGCCTTCGACCGCGCTGGCGCCGTTCGCATAGCCGAGAGCCGCAGTCAGCATGGCAGGCATGATCGCGAGCCGGAAGGCGGGCTGATGGGGCGTTCGGGAGCGTCGGTGGCGAATGGACTTGTTGTAGCTCATTTCCTGACCTTGTAACGAGTTCTTTTCATTACCCGGACGGGGCGCTATGGTCTATTCCCATGCCGGGGGCTCTTCGGACTGCTTACGTAAGCGCATCTGAAAAATGTAAGTAAACGTAAGCAGAGCGAGGATTCTATTGGGTCGAAGGAAAGCGATACGTAAGATGACTCTTAAAAGAACCCGGGCTCAGAGATAAAAAAAGCGGAGGTGCGCCGAACGCGCACCTCCGCTTTTTGATTCAGGAAACCGCTCCTGGCAATGCCCGTCAGGGATTGATGTACTGGAATAGCGAAAGATTCTGAGTCGCAGCAAAACTCTTCTGAGAAGCTGTCAGCGCATTGGAAAGTTGTGTGTACTGAGCAATCGCTGCGGTCATGTCGGTGCTCGTGAGATCGCTGAGATTGGACGTCACCTGCAACGCATTCGTCGACGTCACCGTTTGCAGCGCCTTCACTTCCTGCTCTCTGCCGCCCACCGACGCCTGGATCGTGACCACGTTCGAGATCGAATTGCCGATCGCGGTGAAGCCGCTTTGCAGCGCATTCGTGAGATTGGCGCCC
The DNA here is from genome assembly GCF_048957375.1 of Paraburkholderia sp. A1RI-2L. Classification (NCBI taxonomy): domain Bacteria; kingdom Pseudomonadati; phylum Pseudomonadota; class Betaproteobacteria; order Burkholderiales; family Burkholderiaceae; genus Paraburkholderia; species Paraburkholderia sp. A1RI-2L. The sequence goes on along the minus strand of NZ_JARBTA010000001.1, from coordinate 2,944,401 downwards.
GCCGCCGGGCTGCCGTTCACCGGCGTTTGCAGCGCGGCGATCACGCTGTCGATGGTGCTGAACACGCTGCTGTTCTGCGGCGCCGTGGCCGGCGTGACCGAGAACGTATCGCCGGCCACGGGCGTGCCCGAGATCGTCACGTTCATGCCGATCTTGCCGGCGGCGCCGAGGTCGATCGGCGCGCCATCCGTGTAGGGCTGATTCAGCGCGAGCGTCGCCGGCGGATTGGTCGAGTTGTCCATCACCGAATACGTGAGCGCGCCGGAGGTGGCGTCGGTGCCGAACTGGATCGACAGCGGATGGCCATTGGTGGCCTGGGTCGGATCGGTCACCGTGACGCCGCTGATGGTTCCGGTGCCCGTGTTCTGCATGCTGCCCCCGGCCACGGCCTGCGAGCCCGCTGCCGAGACGCTCAGGAACACCGCCGCGCCCGTGTCGCTCACCGAGATCTGGCGCGAGCCGCCCACCTGGACCAGGCGCTGGCCGAAGTCGCCGTTATACGTCACGCCGCCGCCCGTGGCGTTGGTGAACACCTGCGACGTGCTCTTGAACCCCGAGAACAGATAGTTACCCTGACCATCGGTGGTGTTGGCGAGCGTGAGCAGCTGGCTGCGTTCGCCCTGCAATTGCTTGGCGAGCGCCTGGCGGTCGGCGTCGTTGAGCGAGCCGTTGATCGCCGACTGAACCTGCTGGCCGATGGCCTGCAGCGTGGTCGTCACGCTGCCGAGCGTCGAGTCCTCGAGCTGCAGCGAGGACAGCGCCATGTTCTGGTTCGACGCGTACTGCGTGAGCGTCGCGCTGGTGGCCGAGAGCTGCACGGCCTGGGCCGCGCCGAGCGGGTTGTCGGCCGGCGTCGAGAGCGATACGCCAGTCGAGATCTGCTGTTGCGTCTGGAGCAGCTGCGATTGCTGGTTCTCCATCGTCGCCACGCTGGACGAATAAAACTGGGAAGTCGCGATACGCATGGGTCAGCGCCTCACTGGAAGATGCCGAGCAGGGTCTGGAACAGCGACGCCGCCGTCTGTATCACCTTGCTGTTGGCCTGGTAGAGCTGCTGAAACTGCAGCAGTTTGGCGGCCTCTTCGTCGAGGTTCACGCCCTGCACGGACTGCTGCTGCGAGGTGAGCTGCGTGACGAGCGATTGCTGCGAGGTGCTCGACGCCTTCAACTGGCTCGCCGTGTTGCCGATCGTGTTCACGTAGTTCGAGTACGCGTTGGTGAGCGTCTGCGAACCGGCGAACACTGTGCCCGAGGTGAGGTTCGCGAGCGCGAGCGCGTTGCGGCCGTCCTGCGCGCCGCTCGTGTTCGGCGCGACGGTGAAGGTGTCGCCGTCCGCGGGCGCGCCCGTCATCGTGAAGCTGACGTTGTTGGCCGTGCCGCTGGCGTCGCCGCTGATGGCGATGGTCGCGCCCGTGCTCGAGTCGTAGGGGATCGTCGTGGTGCTGCTCGTGATCGTGTACGGCGTGGGCGTGCTCGAGCCCGGCACGGTGACGGAGACCGTCGAGCCCACCGGAAATCCCGAGAGCGTGCCGGTGCCCGAGCCCGAGGCCGCATAGCTCAGTTGCAGGCCCGGCGAAGCCACCGCATACCCCGCGCTGACCGTGCCCTGCGTGACGCTGGCCGTGCCCGTGTTGGTGCCGCCCGCCGCGACCAGCACCGGCGAGGCCGCCGCGATCAGCGATGGGTCGCTCGTCGCGACGGCGAAGCTGTCGAGCGCGCCCGCGGTCGGCTGGATCGAGAACGCGTCGCCGTCGTTCATGGTGCCCGTCGACGTGATCGACAGGCCGCTGCCGGCGGGCGCGAACGGCTTGCTCTGGCTCGGCTGGGTGGTGGTCGAGCCGAGCACCGTGTTGGTGGTCGTGTCGGTGAGCGTCCAGGTGCCGCCCGCCGCGCTCGAATACGAGAGCGTGTAGTTGTCGGTGGGCGGGTTCGCGGCGTTGGTGAGCGTGGCCGAGACCGCGCCGGTGCTGCTGGGGTTGTTGCCGAGATTGGCCGTGACGACCGGCCCGCCCACGGTAAACAGCGCGCCGCCCGGAGCGCCGCCGAGCGTGAGGCCGAGCGCATTTTGCTGGTTCACCTGGGCGGCGAAGCTCGTGGCGATCGCGCCCAGCTGCGCCTGCGCCGGATCCAGCGTGTTCTGCATGAACGAGACGAGGCCACCCACGGTGCCGCCCTGCAATGCCGCGCTGGAAAGCGGCTGCGCCTGGGTGGTCGAGCCCGGCAGTCCTTGCCAGGCCACGGTCATTTCCGCGGGGTTCGAGTTGGAGGACTGCGTGCCCAGGTTGTAGTTCTGCCCGCTCACCACGAGCGGCTGGCCGTTGCCGAGAAACACGCTATAGCCGCTGCTGTTCTGCACGACCTGCACGCCCACGAGCTGCGAGAGGTTCGTCATCGCGAGGTCGCGCTGGTCGAGCAGCTGGTTCGGCGGCTGGCCGGCGCTGCTCGCCATCGAGATCTGCGTGTTGAGCTGCGCGATTTGCTGCGTGTAGGTGTTGATCTGCGTGACCGCGTTCGACAACTGCGTGTTCACGCTCTGGCGCATCGCGTCGTATTGCTGGCCGGCGGCGTTGATCTGGTCGGCGAGCGACTGCGCGTCGGACAGCGCGGTCTGGCGCGTGGCCGTGCTCGCGGGCGAGTTCGAAACGTTCTGCAGTCCCGAGAAGAACGTCGTGATCGACGTGGCGATGCCCGAAGTCGGGCTGCCCACGAGGTTCGAGAGCTGCGTGGCAAGCGTGTACGACGCGGTGAGCGCGCTGTTGCTGGATTGCGCGGCATTCAATGCGCTCGTGAGGTACTGGCTATAGGCGCGCTGCACCGTGGCCGTGGTCACGCCGCCGCCCAGGTAGCCCGAGCCCGTGTACTGGCCGGCCGCTTCCTGGTAGACCGCAGTTTCCACGTTATAGCCGGTGGTCGACGAATTGCTGATGTTCTCGCCGGCGGTGGCAATTCCGACCTGGGCCGCCTGCAACCCGGAAAGCCCGATCGAGAAGATGTTGGACATGCTTGATCCTCAGGGGCGGCCTTTCCGGCACCCCGCCGATGGGGTGATGGGTCGTTCGGGCCGCGTGGATGAACCCATGTAATAACGGCAGCGAGGCGCGAAAATTGAGCGCCTGCATGAGCATGTGCATGAGCACCTGCGGCCCGCAGTCCCGTCGCGAAGCTCAGGCGCGCTGGAACGCGCGACGCTTCATTTCGAGCTGCGTGATGTAGCGCTGGAGGCTGTTCTCCGCCGCGCCCGGCAGCGCCACGAATCGGAAGCCGAGGTGATAGCGCCGGTCGCCGTTGGGCAAGTCGATGAAGCGCAGCACCGCGAGCGCGAGATCCACGCGCAGCGTGCCGTGCGAGCGCAAGTCGAGCTCGACGTTCGCGATCGTCAGGCCCATTTCGAAGTTCGCCGCGCGCTCGTCGGTCGTGCGCAGGCCGATGCCGCCGAGCGAGAGGTCGTGCACCTCGAACTGGAAGCGCTCACCGTCGGCGGGCATTGCGCCCCGGCACAGGCAGGGCTCCAGCACCGGCGTATCGACGCGGAAGTACTCGCGGCGCTGAATGTAATAGAGCACCTCGGGGAAATCGGCCTCGAAGGCGGGGCGGCCTTCGAATTCGGTCTCGCGCGGCGTGGCGGTGGCGAATTCCACCCGCACGCCGTCGGGCGAGGCGTGGAACTGGCAGCGCGCGCTCGCGAGCACGTCGCGGTTCTGCTCGGGGAGGGCGCCCCAGTCGAACACGAAGTTGCGCTCGCGCGTGTTCACTTCGAGGATGCGCGTGACCAGTTGGCCCGCGCCGTATTGCAAGGTCAGGAAGTCGCCGCGATTGGCGAGGTTGCGCAACTGCACGCCGACTTCCAGCGGGTTGCGCCGGCCATAGTCGGGGACTTCGCCTTCGTGAGCTTCCTGTTGATTCGACTGAACGGTATTCATCGGCCTGGCGGAATTTCGTGGACATGCCGGCGCGCCGTGGGCTGAACCGCCGCGCGCCGTCCTGGCGGTTATCCCCGCCCCAGATTTTTTTGGATCTCGCCTGCATTAGCGGCAGCCGCGGCCGGAAATTTAGGGGCGCCGTGCAAATATTCCGCGTTTGAGCTCACGAACACCCGATCAGACCATCTGCTGCATGATCGACATGAGCTTTTTTGCGTAGTGCGGGTCGGTCGCGTAGCCCGCGCGCTGCATGCCGTGCGCGAAGCTTTCCGCGCTGTGCGAGTTGTTGATCACCGAGGCGTAGCGCGGATTGTTCTTGAGCATGCTCGCGTAATCGGCCATCGCGTCGTCATAGGAGTCGTAGGCGCGGAACTTCTCCACCACGCGGTGCGGCGCGCCGTTCACGTACTCGGTCGTCATGGTCGAGACGGTCTTGCCGGTCCATTCCTTGGTGGCCTTGATGCCGAACACGTTGTAGCTCGTCGAACCGTCGGCCTTCATGATCTCGCGCTTGCCCCAGCCCGACTCCAGCGCCGCCTGGCCGACGATGAAGCGCGCCGGGATGCCGGTGGCCGCGCTCGCCTGCTGCGCGCCGTTCGCGAGCTTGTTCACGAAGGCGTCCACCTTTTCGTCGCCGTTGCCGTGCATCGGCGGCGTGAGCGCGCTGTTGGCGTTCCAGCCCTGCGAGCGGCCGAGCGCGCCGTTCGCGGCGGCGTTGCCGTAGGCGCGGCCCAGCGCGTTGAGCATCGCCATGTTGCCTTCGTTGCCGCTGCCGCCCGCGCCCGCGCCCGACATTCCCGACATGGCGCCGGAAATGCCGCCCGCGCCGCCGCCGACTCCACCCGCGCCGCCTGCATCGCCGCCCATGCTGCGCATGAGCTGCTTGATCATGGCGTTCGCCACGCCGATGCCCTTGTTCGACATCTGCTGCGCGAGCTGCTGGTCCATCATCGAGACGAACTGCGCGCCGTCCTTCGAGTCGAGCGGGCCGTCGTCGGGCGTCGCGTCGCGCATGCTTTTGAGCATCATCTGCGTGAACACGGCGTCGAACTGCTTCGCGGCCATCTTCACGCCCTGCTGCGGCGAGGCATTGGCGGCGGCGCGCATCGAGTCGAAGCCCTGCACGTCCAGCGCGAAGCGGTTGGTGAGGTCGAGGCTGGTGCCGAGATTCGCGTTGTCCATGTTCGCTCCTAGATGATCTGAAGATCGGCGCGCAGCGCGCCTGCCGCCTTCATCGCCTGCAGGATCGACATGAGATCCGCGGGCGTCGCGCCCAGCGCGTTGAGCGCCTTCACGACTTCCGCGAGATTGGCGCCCGCCGTCACGAGCTTGAGCGATCCGTTGTCCTGCTTCAACTGGATCTGCGACTGGCGTGCCGCCACCGTCTGGCCGTTCGAGAACGCGCCGGGCTGGCTCACCGCCGTCTGCGTGTTCACGACCACCGAGAGATTGCCGTGCGCCACCGCGCAACTGTCGAGCGTGACCATCTGGTTCATCACGATCGAGCCGGTGCGGGCGTTGAGAATCACCTTGGCCGCGGGCTGCGCCGGGCGCACGTCGAGATTCTGGATCTGCGCGATGAAGCTCACCTGCCCGGAGGGATCGAGGGGGGTGCGCACCTGGATCGTGCGGCCGTCCACGGCCGCCGCCGTGCCCTGGCCGAACAGGTTGTTGACCGCCGCCACGATGCGCTGCGTCGTGTCGTAGTCCATGTCGTTGACTTCCATCTGCAAGACGCCGCCTTGCGCGACCGGCGACGGCACCGCGCGCTCCACGGTCGCGCCGCCCGAGATGCGGCCCGCCGCGAGCTGGTTCACCTGCACCTTGCTGCCGTTGGCCGACGCGCCCGCGCCGCCCACCGCCACGTTGCCCTGTGCGATGGCGTAGACCTGGCCGTCGGCGCCCTTGAGCGGCGTGAGCAGCAGCGTGCCGCCGCGAATGCTCTTGGCGTTGGCGAGCGAGGACACCGTCACGTCGATCTGCTCGCCGGGCCGCGCGAACGGCGGCAGCGTGGCGGTCACGATCACGGCCGCGACGTTCTTCAGCTGCATGTTGTTGAGCGTCTGCGAGGAGCCCGTCGCGCTCGACGTGTTGTTGATCGAGATTCCGAGGTTCGCGAGCATGTTCGCGAGCGTCTGGGTCGTGAACGGCGCCTGGGTGGTCTGGTCGCCGGTGCCGTCGAGGCCCACCACGAGGCCATAGCCGATCAGCGGGTTGTCGCGCACGCCGGTGATCGACACGAGGTCTTTCACGCGCTCGGCATGCGCGGGCACGGCGTAAGCCAGCAGCGCGCCGCACGCGAAGATGAGGCCGACCACGAAGCCCAGTGCGGTGAGCAGGTCCTTCGCGCGCGAGCGGCGCGTGTGGCGGAAGCGGATCTTTACCATGGCGCGATATTCAGGAAAAAGCGTTGCAGCCAGCCCATGGTCTCGGCTTCGTCGATCACGCCTTTCGCGGAGTATTCGATCTTCGCGTCGGCCACATCGGTCGAGAGCACGGAGTTGTCGCCGGCCACGGTGTTCGGGTTCACCACGCCGGAGAAGCGCACGTATTCGTTGCCCTGGTTGATCAGCATCTGCTTCTCGCCGGAGACCACGAGGTTGCCGTTGGGCAGCACGTTCGTCACGGTCACGGTGATCACGCCCGTGAAGGTGTTCGATGCGTTGGCGCCGCCCGTTGCGTCGAACTGGTTCGCGCCCGACGCCGTGAGATTCATGCGCGTGAAGAAGCCCGGCGCGAAGCCCGCGACCGGCGCGGCCAGATTCGTGCTGCCGCCGCGCTTGGTGTTGGCGCCCGAGGACTTGGTCGCGTTGATGTTTTCGGAAATGACGATGGTGAGAATGTCGCCGATATTGCGCGGGCGCTGATCCTCGAAGAGCGGCCGCCCCACGTAGCCGGGGTTGTAGATCGAGCCCGGCGAGCTGTTGACCGGCGGCGAAGGCGGCACGGCCGTCATCGGCTGCTGGGTGATCGGCTGCCGGTTCGGGATATAGGCGCAGCCCGCCAGCGTGGCGAGCGCGATGGCCGCCACGGTGGTGTGCAGCCCCGCTCGCGCATTCGTGTGCGCCGCGTGCTGCCGAGCGAGGTTGGGTACGGACGGGCTCATGCTCAAACCTGCATCTGGCTCAGCGTCTGCAGCATCTGGTCGGAGGTCGTGACCGCCTTGCTGTTGATCTCGTAGGCGCGCTGCGTCTCGATCATGTTCACGAGCTCTTGCACTACGTTCACGTTCGAGGCTTCCACGTAGCCCTGGTTGAGCGTGCCCGAGCCGTTGAGGCCCGGCGTGGTCACCGTGGGCGCGCCCGACGAAGCGGTTTCCGAGAGCAGGTTCTGGCCGTTGCTCTGCAAGCCGGCCGGGTTGATGAACATGGCCAGTTGCAGCGAGCCGACCGTGGTGTTGTTCGCCGAGCCGGGCGTGGTGACGGTCACCACGCCGTCGCTGCCGATGGTGAGCGAGGTGGCGTTGGCGGGCACCGTGATGGTGGGCAGCACCGGGTAGCCGCTCGACGTCACGAGCTGGCCCTGCGAGTTGGTCTGAAACGAGCCATCGCGCGTGTAGGCCGTGGTGCCGTCGGGCATCTGCACCTGCAGAAAGCCCGCGCCGTTGATGGCCACGTCCTTCGAGTTGCCGGTCTGCTGCAGGTTGCCCTGGGTGTAGAGGCGCTCGGTGGCGACCTGCTGCACGCCCGTGCCCACCTGGCTGCCCGAGGGCAGCTCGGTGGTCTGCGTGGAGTTCGCGCCGGGCTGGCGCAGCGTCTGGTACATGAGGTCCTCGAACACCGCGCGCGAGCCCTTGAAGCCATTGGTGCTCACGTTCGCGAGGTTGTTGGAGATCACGTCCATTTGCGCCTGCTGCGCATTCATGCCAGTGGCGGCGATGTAGAGCGATCGGTTCACGGTGTCTTTCTCCGGGAAGGCTTAAAGGCCTGGGGCTTAGCTGAAGTTGAGCAGCTGGTTCGCGCTCTGTTCGTTCTGGTCGGCGGTTTGCAGCAGCTTGGTCTGCATCTGGAACTGGCGCGCGTTGTCGATCATCGAGACCATCGCCGCCACCGGGCTCACGTTGCTGCCTTCGAGCGACTCCGTGGCGATCTGCACGCTCGGGTCGGCGTCGGCGGGGTTGCCGTCGGCGGTGCGAAAGAGGCCGTCGTCGCCGCGCGTGAGCGAGCCCGCGGGCGGGTTCACGAACTTGATCTGGTCGATCATGGCGATGGCGCTCGCTGGGCTGCCCGGCGCGATCGCCGAAACCGTGCCGTCCTGGCCGATCGTCACCGCCGAGCCCGGCGGCACCGCGATCGGGCCGCCGCCGCCGATCACCTGGTCATTCGCGGCGGTCACGAGCTGGCCGTTCTCGTCGACGTGCAGATTGCCCGCGCGCGTGTAGGCCTCGTTGCCGTCCGGCGTCAGCACGGAGATGAAGCCCGAGCCCTGGATGGCGATGTCGAGCGGGTTGCCGGTGCGCGAGATCGCGCCGGGCGTCATGTCCGCGCCGGGCGTGGACGACAGCACGAAGGTGCGCGTGGTCGTGTTGTTCACGCTCGAGCCGTCGCCGAACGACATCGGCACGGCGCGGAAATTCGCGAGCTGCGCGCGAAAGCCCGTGGTCGAAACGTTTGCGAGGTTGTTCGCAACTACGGCCTGCTGCTCGAGCGCCTGGCTGGCGCCCGTCATCGCGGTGTAGATCAGTCGGTCCATGATGTGCCCGGTGCGTTAGAGGTGCCTGCGCGGCTTACATCTGCAGCAGCGTCTGGTCGACGGTCTGCTGCGTCTTGATGGTCTGCGCGTTCGCCTGGTAGTTGCGCTGCGCCGTGATCAGGTCGACGAGCTGGTTCGTGAGGTCGACGTTCGACGACTCCACCGCGCCGCCGGTGAGCGTGCCGTGGTTGGTGCTGCCGGGCGTGGAGACCTGCGGCACGCCCGAGGCGGCCGTTTGCTGGAACTGGTTGCCGCCGAGGTTCAACAGGCCGTTCGGATTGTTGAAGTTGGCGAGCACGACCTGGCCGAGCGTCTTGGTCTGGCCGTTCGAGTAGTTGCCGGTGATGGTGCCGTCCGCGCCGATCGTGAAGTTCGACAACGTGCCGCTCGCATAGCCGTCCTGCCCGAGGTTGTTCACGCCGTTGGCGCTGCCGTACTGCGTCGTGCCCGAGAAGTTCAGCGTGATCGCCTGGTTGGTCTTCGAGCCGTCGGTCGGGTTGATCGTGATGGGAATGTCGCCGAGCGTGGTGGCAGTGCCCGTCGAATCGGCCGTGGAGAGAAGCTTGCCGGCATTGTCGAAGGTCATCGTGCCCGCGGCCGTCGACGAGACCGCGCCCGCCGTGCCCGCGTAGACATTCCACTGCTGGTTGCCGCTCGCGTCGAGGCCGCCCTTCACGAAATACATGTTGACCTGCTGCGTGCCGCCCAGCGAGTCGTATGCCGTGATCGACGTCGAATAGTTGTAGGTGTTCGAGTTGGTGGCGTCGAACGGCGTCGCGGCAGGCGCGGTGGACTGCGCGTTCAGGTTCAGCTGCGCGGTGACGCTGGTGGTCATGACCGGCGAGATATTGGTCGTCGGCACCTGGAGCGGCACCGTCTGCGCCGTGTTCACCACGCCGTTCGTGCCCGCGCCATAGCCCATTAGCTGGAGACCCGAGGCATCGGTGATGTAGCCGTCCTTGTTGAGCTGGAACACGCCGTTGCGCGAGTACGTGACCGTGCCGTTATTCGACATCTGGTAGAAGCCGTTGCCGTTGATGGCGACGTCGAGCGCCTGGCCGGTCGTGGTGATCGTGCCTTGCGAGAAGTTCTGCTGCACTTGCGAGAGCGCCGCGCCCAGGCCGATCTGCGTATTGACCGCGGTGGCGACGGTGTTCGCGTAGACGTCGGCGAACTGCGCGGTGCTCTGCTTGAAGCCCACCGTGTTCGCGTTGGCGATGTTGTTGCCGATGACGTCGAGGTCGTTCGACGCTGCGGCGAGGCCGCTCAATCCTTGCTGGTAGCCCATGAGTGTCGACTCCGCTTAAATCTTGTCTGGTTCAGAGAATGCCGGCCACGCCCGAGAGCGAGACCGTTTTGCCGTTGGCGAGCGAGAGGCCCGCGCCACCGTCCGATTGCTGGATCACGCCCTGCACCTTGCTCGCGACGAGCGCGGTGGCCGTGCCGGCCTGGCCGTTGACGATCGCGCTCGCGCTCACCGTGTAGGCGCCGTCGGCCACTGCGTTGCCTGCGGTGTCGGTGCCGTTCCAGGTAACGGGGATGGTGCCCGCCGACTGCGCGCCGAGATCGAGCGTATTGACGACCTGGCCCGCCGAGTTGGTGATCGTGAGCTTCACGTCCGAGGCGGCCGCGGGCAGCGTCACGCCCAGTTGCGGCGCTGCGCCGCTCGTCACCGTCATGCTGCTGCCGGGCGCGAGCACGGTCGAGCCGATCAGCAGCGCGGCCTGCGCGTTCTGGCCCGCCGAGAGCTGCGTCGAAAGCGACGAGAGCGACGTGTTGAGCTGCTGGATGCCCGTGACCGTGTTGATCTGCGCGAGCTGCGAGGTCATCTGCGAGCTGTCCATCGGATTGGTCGGATCCTGGTTCTGCAACTGCGTGACGAGCAACTGCAAAAAGGTGTTCTGCAAGTCGGTGCCGCTCGTGCTGCCCGTGCCGCTGGCCGAGGATTTGCCCGACGCAGCCGCCGTGGGATTCATGGTGTCGAGCAGTTGCTGCGACACGGTGGCGGTGCTGCCGCCGATGGTGGTGTTGCTGGAGGTCAACGCGTTCTCCTCGCTTGACGTTGCTGGCTCGATGTTGCGCGGTGTTGCCGTTTAGTGCGCGGGGCTGCTGGTTCAGGCGCCGCTGTCTCAGGTGCCGATGGTCAGGGTCTTGAGCATCAGCGTCTTCGCGGTGTTCAGCGTCTCGATGTTGGCCTGATACGAGCGCGACGCCGAAATCATGTTCACCATCTCCTGCACCGGGTCCACGTTCGGCATCGAGACGTAGCCGTTGGCGTCCGCCGCGGGGTTGTCGGGCTGGTAGCTCTGCTTCATGGGCGTGGGGTCGTCGACCACGCCGGTCACCTTCACGCCGCCCACCTGCTGGCCCGAAGCCGTGCGCGCGCCGCCGAGCGGGTCGACCGCGAACACGACCTGCTTGGCCTTGTAGGGCTGGCCGTCGGGGCCGGTCGTGCTGTCGGCGTTGGCGAGATTGGACGCCGTCACGTTCAGCCGCTGCGATTGCGCCGACATGGCGGAGCCCGCAACGCTGAAAATGTTCATCAGGGATGGCATGGTTTCGTTGTCCTTCAGTTCACTCGGTTCGTTCAGTTCGACCCCGACTGGATCGCCGAGAGCATGGTCTTGATCTGCTGCGAAAGCACCGTCATGCCCGATTCGAAATGCAGCGCGTTGTCGGCGAACTGCACGCGCTCGGTGTCGAGGTCGACCGTATTGCCGTCGAGCGCGGGCTGCATCGGGTTGCGGTACATCACCGGGCTCGTGTAGGTGTCCGCCTGGCCGCCGGTCGGGATCAGCTTCGTGTTGCCGGCCATATGGCCCGCCTCGGTCGCGGCCATCGACATGCCGCTCGTCACGCCCGCCGGCTGCGCCAGGGCGAGCGGCCGGAAGTTGCCGCTCGCGCCGCCAGCGACGCCCGCAGCAGCGATGCCCGGCGTGGCCGCACCCGCTTGCCTGAGCGCGCCCGCGAGGGAGGCCGAGAAGTCGACGTCGCGCGCCCGGTAGCCAGGGGTATCGGCATTCGCGATGTTCGAGGACAGCAACGCCTGGCGCGTTGCGCGCACATCGAGCGCTTCGCGGCCAAAGGCGAATTCGGCATCGAGTTTGTCCAGCATCGGGCGTTCTCCGTGACTCGAGTTCAGGGGCTGCGCCGGTGCATGCATCGCGCATCCGGCAACTGGGCGAGGCCCGCAGGCCTTTACGCATGGAGACGAATGTTAGGCGCGCCTGACAAGAACCAATCGGACGAATAGCCGGTAAAGGCCCCCTCTATTCGACGCAAGCACGCGAGGGCCGCCGCCTAGAATGCGAGGCGTGTCAATGCAATGAATGGAGAACGACGATGCCGCACAAAGCCCCCCTTCGTGTGCGCGGCGCGCGCCGCGAGGCTGCGGCGCGCCGCGCGCAGCGCCGTTCGATCTCGCGTGCGCTTGCGCTCGTGCTTGCGGCGCTGGCCGTGAGCGGCGCCGCGCACGCACAAAGCGAAGCCGAAGCGGCTGGGCAGCAGATCTATATCGCGGGCCCCGGCGACCGCGCGGGCTCGGACGCCGCGCGGATGAGCGCGATGCTCGCGCAGGGCGGCGGCGTGGGTTCGAGGGGCGCTGCGGCAAACGCCAGCGCGAGCGCTAACGCTTACGCCCAGAACGCGGCCATGCTCGCTCGCCGCACGCAAAGCGCGCAGCAAGATCCGCAGCAGGATTTCGCGCAAGCGCAAAACCAGCCGGGCATGATCGCGATCCCCGGGCCCGGCGAGCGCGGCCGCGCGGGCGAAGCCGCCACGCCCGAGATCGTCACGATTCCCGCGCCGGGCGCACCTAACACTGCCGGCGCGGCCACGCCGCGCCCCGCGCTCGCGCGCGCCGTTCAACCCATGCGCGTGCCAGCGGCGAATGCATCTGGGAATGCGTCTGCATATCCGGCTGCATATCCGGCTGCCGCCATGAGCGGCAACGCAGGCACGGGCGGATTGCAGCGCGTGAATGTCGTCAGGCCGTCTAGCGCGGTCGCCCCGGTCGTCGTCGAAACGGCCGCGCCGGCTGCCGCCGCGAAACTCTCCACCGTGCCGGTCACGCGTGCGCCGGCTGTAACCGCCGCCCGTTCCGCACCCGCCTCGCCCACCACGCCCGCCGCAGTCGCGAGCGCCGCGGCCTATGGGCAGAGCGCGCAACTGCCGCCGGGCCAGGAGGACGGCGAACGCATTCGCGCCACCGTGGTCGCCTTCCTCCAGCAGCAGGCCGCGGGCTTGCCGGGCAAGGTGAGCGTGAGCGTCGGGCCGGTGTTTCCGCGCGGCCTCGCCGCTTGCGCCGCGCTCGAACCGTTCGTGCCGCCGGGCGCGCGCATGTGGGGCCGCACGACGGTGGGCGTGCGCTGCGTCGGCGCGAAACCGTGGACGCTCTATGTGGTGGGGCGCGTGGCCGTCGACATCACCTATTACGTGGCCGCCCGCCAGATCGACGCCGGCCAGACGCTCTCCGCCGCCGACTTCATGCCGCGCGAAGGCGACCTCGCAAGCCTGCCGCAGACCATCATCACCGACCCCACGCAGGCCAACGGCGCGGTCGCGCTCGCGCGCATCACGGCAGGCTTGCCGCTGCGCACCGACATGCTGCGCAGCGCCTCGTCGGTGGTGATCGGCCAGACGGTCAAGGTGGTCGCGGTGGGATCGAACTTCACGATTTCCGCCGAAGGCAGCGTGCTCAACAACGCCGCGCCCGGCCAGATGGTGCGCGTGCGCACGGCCGGCGGGCAGATCATCAGCGGCGTCGTGAAAGATGCCGCCACGGTGCAGGTGCAGATTTAGGGCAGGATTGCCGGTCCGGTAAAAAAGGCGGTGCGGCGGCCATGTGGGCAAGGACACGTAACAGCATGTAACGGCAGGACTTTCGCGCTAAAGTTCGCGCGCAGCGTTGCCGTTATCAAGGCCATACGGATCAGGAAGCCCAATCGTGAAAATCGACACCTCCAACCGCAATGACGCGCGTTCGCTCCAGGATGGCCCGGCGCGCACGCAGCAAGGCGAATCCGCGAGCGCGCCAGGCGCGGGCGGCACGGCATCGGCCGGCGCGGCATCGAGCGCCATCGGAGCGGGTACTGGCGCAGACGCCAACGTGAGTCTTTCGTCGCTGTCCTCTTCGCTGCGCTCGCTCGCGGCGAGCGGCGCCGCCGACATCGACATGGGCCAGGTCCAGTCGATCAAGGACGCCATCAAGAACGGCACGCTGCAAATCGACGCCGGCAAGATCGCCGACGGCATTATCGAAACCGCGCGCGGCCTGCTCAAGCCGGCCTCGGGCGGCTAAATCGCAGGGCGCGGGCGCCAGGGCGTCCCGCAACCCGCATTTTCAGGTGGTCCCGGATGAAAGACGCGCTTCTCGCCACATTGATCGACGAACACGCCGCGGTTGAGGCGTTCGCCTCGCTGCTCGCCTTCGAGGAGAAGGCGCTCACGACGGCGGACGGCATCGATGCGCTGCCGCAGATCGTCGAACAGAAGACGACGCTCACGCAGCGCATGGCGGGGCTCGAGAAGGTGCGCGACGCGCAACTGGCCGGGCTCGGCCTGCCGGCCGGACGCAAGGGCATCGAGATGGCCTGCGACGGCGACGCGCGGCTCGCGGGCCAGTGGGCGCGGCTCTTGGGTTCGACCGAGCGCGCGCGCCGGCAGAACCTGACGATCGGCATGATGGTTCGCACCCGCATGGAACATAACCGCCGGGCGCTCGCGATTTTGCGGGGCGAAACCGGCAACGGCACGTCGATGCTGTACGGGCCGGATGGACGCCTGCCGGCGTTCGGGCTGTAACTGGCCCTTGTTCCTCGCGTGGTTGGCAGTTGCGTGGGGAATTGAAAAGCCGAAGCACGGGGGCTTCGGCTTTTTTGTTTCTGGGTGCTAACTGCGAGGGGAATCGATTTACCTCTGTCGGCAGTGGTGAAAAAATCTTCACTGGTTTTTCGGAAAAAGGCACTCAGACAAAGACTGCGATCCGTCACGAAAGACCGTTGGCGCAGAGCGTCTGGGGGCAGACGAAATCTGGTTGCAAGACTATTTGGTCATCGTTTCCGAGCGACGCCTTTCAAGGTATATGGGCGAAATCTCCGTGTTTACTTTTCTTTCAGAGGAATCACCGACCCAAGCAACTTAAATTTGTCGTAGCTTTTCGTTGAACGTCTACTGATGACTGGCTGCGTTTGACCGGTTCAAGTCGATAAACGTCTTTCCCCACAAGTCAGCAAATAATTGTGAAAAAGCAGCTCAGCCGTAACGTCCACATTCCGAAGTTCGCCGGGAACGATAGGTGCACCTTCACTGGTAAATCGCTCGTCGGCTGGCAACGCTGAAAAGAACCGCTCGTGCAGTGTCGTGACGCGCTCAGGCTCGAACAGGGCAGCAACGGGAAGCGTCGCCCAATCGTGCTCCAGTACGGTTTCCGTTGCGATGTGCGCCAGAGCCAGGTGCTGTTTCTTGCGTTCGACGCTATCTGTCGAATAGTTCTCTTTGAGCGCGTCTTCTATTCTGGCGGGCGTGGTGTGCTGGCCTTCGATTTTGTTCGTGTAGTAGGAGTTCATCGCGCGCAACTGGGGCGCCAATGCCTCAGAAAACGGAGTCCTCAACACGGGAAGCAATCTCTCTGACGAACCGACAAGATCCGACGCCTGATCAAGCAGCGGATCAAGCACCCGATCTTCAGGAAACAATGGCTCAAACGAAACGGTCGTCGTCATGGCGTGATGTTCACACCCATGTAGGGTTTGAAGTCGCGAATTATAAACACTAAGCCATTGTTTTGTATTGAATTAATTTATTCCGCGTAGGGTTTGAAGTAGGGTTCTGTGTAGGGTAGCCAGCCCTCAACACAGCACCCAACCCATTGATGCCAAGCCGATTCAATGCTCCGTCCCCGCCCATGACATCTCGCGCAGCCGCGCCCGCAAGCGTGCCACCGCCTGGCTGTGCAACTGGCATACGCGCGACTCGCTCACCTCCAGCACCGCGCCGATCTCGCGCAGGTTCATGCCGCGCTCGTAATACAGCGACATCAGCAACTTCTCGCGCTCGGGCAGCCGCTCGATCGCCTCGACTAGCGCGCCGCGCAGGCTCTCGTCGAGCAGCGCCGAGAGCGGGTCCGAGTGATCGACGCGATAGCGGTCGAGGAACGGCTCGTCGTCGGCGGAGCGGTCGAAGTCTTCGTAGTAGATGAGCTGACTGCCGTGCAGATCCTGCAGCATGCTCTGGTACTCGTCGAGCGGCATCTGCAGATGCTCGGCAATCTCCGTCTCGCTCGCCGAGCGGCCAAGCCGCTGCTCCACCTGATGCACCGCGCTTTCCACTTCGCGCGAGGTGCGCCGCAGGCTGCGCGGCAGCCAGTCGTTGCTGCGCAACTCGTCGAGCATGGCGCCGCGAATGCGCTGGCTCGCGTAGGTCTCGAACTGCGCGCCCTGATCTTCCTTGTAGCGACTCGCAGCGTCGAGCAAGCCGATCATGCCGGCCTGGATCAAGTCGTCGAGATCCACGCTCGCGGGCATTTTCGCCACGAGCTGCAATCCGAGCCGCCGCACGAGCGGCGCATACTTCGCGAGCACGTCGGCCTGCGAAATCTTTCCTTGAGCGTTATACATCTGGCTCTCCTTCCTGTGTCCGTCACACGTGCCGATGCGCGTGCACGGGCGAGTCCGCCCGCCATCCCGCATAGGCCGTCGCGCTCGCGGACGGGGCGTCCGTGACGGATGAAACGAATGAATTCGCCGCTTGCTCCGGACTCGCCGGCGCGCCCGCCGATGCCAACAGCGCGGGGCGCAGCGGCCAGTGCGGCAGTTCGGCCGCCACGTGGCGAAAATCTCGCGCGGCAGCCGTCGACGGAAACGCATCGACGATGCAGCGCGACAGTTGCAGCGCGCGCGGCATGTGCGGATCGGCGGCAACGCTGCCCGCGCGCTCCAGCGATACCGCGAGGTAGCGGCTCGCCACTCCCGCGAGATTCTCGAGCGCGGCCTGCGCGTCGGCGGCGCTCGCCACGTGGTTCGCAAGCACGCGGAACTGCCCAATCGCATGCGCGAAATGCAGCCGCTTCATGCAGGCGTAGGCGTCGGTGATCGCCTGCGCGGTCACGCGCATCACGATCAGCACGTCGTGCGCGTGCAAGGCGAGCGGCGAGAGCGCGCCTTCGGCGTCGAGCTGCGCGTCGATCAGCACGAAATCGGCGGGACCGGCCAGCAGCTTGCTCAATGGCGCATCCAGCTGCGCCCCCACGCACTGCTCGCGCGGCGCGGCCAGTACGCCGAAGCCCAGCGCATGCCGCGCCACGGCCTGGTCCAGCGCAATCTCGCCGCGCATCACCGCCGCGAAATTCGGCGCGAAGTTTCCTGCGAGGCTTGCGGCATTGCCGCGCGCTTCGTTGCTCACGCCGCGCATGCCGCCGCCGAGCTGCGCACTGACCGAGCGCGGACCGAGGCACTCGTCGATCACGAGCACGTCCTTGCCCAGCGCGATCAGCGCGGCCGCGAGATTGATCACCACGGTCGTGCGCCCGGGTGCGCCGTGGCCGCCGGTCACGGCGATCACGCGCGAGCCTTCGCGCGCGAGCAGCCGTCGCAGGCCTTCTGCCTGATCGATCACGAACTTATCCAAACCGGACCTCGGGAGCTTGCGTGGCCGAGCGCGTCGAGAGCGCGGAGAGCAGCGCGGGAATATCGTCCTCGTGCGGCACGAACGGCGAGCGATCGCGCGGCACGCAGAACGCGCTGCGCACGAGAAAGCGGCGCGTGGCCACGTACAGGTTCTCTGGCACCTTCTGGCCCGTGGAGACGTAGTGCACCGGCAGCTTGTAGCGCAGCACCGTGTCGAGCGTGCTGCCGAGGTTGGTCGCTTCGTCGAGCTTGGTGAGGATGCAGCCCGCGAGCGGCGAGTTGTCCGGGCCGTGCTGGTACGCCTGCACGACTTCGTTGAGCGTGTCGCCGTGGCTGGTCGCCGAAAGCAGCAGCAGGCGCTGCACCGGGCGGCCCGTACCGCACAGCATGGCGATCTGGTCGGTCACGGCGCGGTCGCGCTGGCTCATGCCGATCGTGTCGATCAGCACGATGTGCTTGTTCTTGAGCTCGGTGAGCGCGAGTTGCAGATCGGCGCCGTCACGCACCGCATGCACCGAGACGCCGAGGATCTTGCCGAAGATGCGCAGTTGCTCGTGGCCGCCGATGCGGTAGCTGTCGGTCGTGAGCAGCGCGACCTTGCTCGCGCCGAAGCGCATCACGCAGCGCGCGGCAAGCTTCGCCGTGGTCGTGGTCTTGCCCACGCCGGTCGGGCCCATCAGCGCGAATACGCCGCCGCGCTCCATGAGCGCTTCTTCGTCCTCGAGCACGGGCAGGTTCGATTCGAGCACCGACTGAACCCACTCCATGCCGGCCTCTTCGGTTTCCACGCTGGGCAGGCGGTCGACCACCATCTTCACGAGCTGCGCCGAAAAGCCGGCCGCGAAAAGCTGCTTCGTGAGCGCGCCCTGCATCGGGTTGCGGCGCTGATGCTCGCCCCACAGCAGGCCCGCGAACTGCTCTTCCATCATGCCGCGCATGGAGGCGAGCTCGTGCATCACGGTTTCGTTGACGACCTGCTCGATGCGCGCGCGGATCGCTTCGCTCACCGTTTGTGCGGTGCTGGGCGCGGCGGGTTGTGCGCTCTGGGCGGCCTGGGCCGGGTTAGGGGCGCTTTGAACGCTTTGAACGCTTTGAGCGGCGGGCGCCGGGCCGGCCGCATCGGGGCTCTGGCCAATGCTGCGGGCCGCGCGGCGCGCCGCGACGTGCGCAGCCTGGCGCGCCCATTCGGGCGTGTTCGCGTCGATATCGGCGCGATGCGTGGGGTCGGCGGCCACGCCGAGGCCTTTCGCCATCGCGGCGGCCGGCGTCATGCCGGTCGGCTGGGCCGTGTCCCGGTTCGCCTGCTGGTTCGCTTGCTGATTCGCGATACGGCGCGCGTGGTCGATCAGCCAGGGGTTCGATTCGGCCATCGTGCGCGGTGCGTCCTGGGACTCGACTGCGGGTTGCCTGGCTTGCTGGCCCGCCGCGGCACGCGAAGCGGAGAACGGCTTTGCCGCGGCTTCGGACGCTTCGGCGCTCAGCTTTGCCTGCGTGGCTTGTCCGAGAGAGACGGCGGTGTCGTCGCTGTCGCTGTCGTGGTTGCCTTCATCGGCTTCGCCTTGTGCCGCGGCGTCCGCCCCAGCGGCGTCGCGCTCCGCGCCCACCTCCGGGCTCGCGCCGAACACTGATGAGAACACGTCGGGCATGCCGCCGCTTGCGTAAGGGTTGCCAGCGGTCGCCGCAGTGCTGGCGGCAGGCGGTGCGCCGATCGCGGCGCGCGACGGCTTCGCCGCGAAGCCCGCGCCAGCCTGCGCCTGACCACCGGCGGACGATGTGCCGCCGAGTGGCGCTCCGCCAAGGGGCGCTCCGCCAGACGGCGCTCCGCCGTCCGCCGGCGCGAGCGCTGCGAGGTCGCGGTCCGCGAGCGCGACGATTTCGACGCTGCCGTCGTCGAGCGTGCGATTCGACAATACGACGGCGTCCGCACCCAGCGCTTCGCGCACGAGGCGCAACGCGTCGCGGCTGGTGCCACCGATGAATTTGCGAATGTTCAAGCCAAGCCCCTGAGTGAGGTGAGCGGCCTGCGCCGCCCGTCGTTTGCGTCTGGATTACCGCAGGCCTTGCGCTCTCGCACGGGCCCTTCTCCGATGTTGGAATTATTTCGAAGGTGAGCCCTCGACGATCGGTGGATCAGGGCGGGGAAAGGTGGGTAATTCGGGGGATGGGGGAAGCGGGCAAGCTTGCGCGCAGCGAAACAGCGCGAGATCGTCAATTGACTATATGCACGGATATTTATATGTTTTTGTTAATGAATTTATATCAGGATAGCACCCGAACATCGGCCGTCGTGCAAGTATGTTTGCCGCGAGTTCGATTGAAGGCCAAATGCGGTTGGACAGGGTGTTGCAGTTGGCCGTCGACGCTGGACTGCCAGAATTTCGAGAATACGTCCTGCCCTCGCACCTGGTGCTTTATGCGAAATCAGATTCGCGCGTGTTGATGCTGGCTATTCGCCACCAGCGAGAATTGGGATACGCACCGGATGCTGAGTAAGGCTAAGTTCGCCTCACCCCGCCCCCACCACATTCACCACCCGCACATTGCGCGTATCCGGCACCTCGGCATACGAAAGCACCTTCAACTGCGGCAGACTGCGGCGCAAAAAGCGCGAGAGCATCGGCCGCAGCGCATGCTGTACGAGCAGCACGGGCGCAAGTCCCAACGCCTGCTGACGTCCCATCGCCATTTCGGTCTGCGTGAGCAGCGTATGCGCGAGACCGGGCTCCAGCCCGGGGTTCGGTCCCGAGGTCAGCGTCTGCGAAAGCACGCGTTCGAGATTGGCGTCGAGCCCCATCACCTGCATGTCCGCATTGCCGGGGAACCACTGCTGCGTGATCGCGCGGCCCAGCGAGATGCGCACGGCCGCCGTGAGGTCGTGTGCGTCGGGCATGCGCGGCGCATGCTCCGCGAGCGACTCCATGATCGTGCGCATGTCGCGGATCGGCACGCCCTCTTCCAGCAGGTTTTGCAGCACCTTCTGCAAGGTCGTGAGCGCCAGCACCTTTGGCACGAGGTCGTCCACGAGCGAGGGCGTGTCCTTCTGCACGCGCTCGATCAGCGCCTGCACTTCGCGGCGGCCCAGCAATTCGGCCGCGTGCGTCACCACGAGGTGATTGAGGTGCGTCGCCACCACGGTGCTCGAATCGACCACCGTGTAGCCGAACACCTGGGCCTGCTCGCGCATGTTCGAATCGATCCAGATCGCGGGCAGCCCGAACGCCGGGTCGGTGGTCGGCGTACCGGGCACCACCGCGCTCACCTGCCCCGGATTGATCGCGAGCCACTGGCCCGGGAACGCTTCGCCCGAGCCCACTTCCACGCCCTTTAGCGCGATGCGGTAAGCGTTCGGGCGCAACTCCAGGTTGTCGCGGATGTGAATGACCGGCGGCAGGAAGCCGATTTCCTGCGCGAACTTCTTGCGGATGCTCTTGATGCGCTTGAGCAGCTCGCCGTCGGTGTTCTTGTCGACGAGCGGAATGATGCGGTAGCCCACTTCGAGCCCGAGCGTGTCGATGAGCGCCACGTCGTCCCAGCTCGCCTCGGCGTTCTCGACGGGCGCGGCGGCAGCCGGCAGCACGTCCGCGAGCACGGCGCTGGCCTTCTTCGCCTCGGCGCTCTTTTTCATCACGCGGCCAAGCTGGATCGCGCCCCCGCCCAGCAGCAAGAATGCGAAGTGCGGCATGCCCGGAATCATGCCCATCATGAGGATGATCGCGCCGGTGATCATCAGCACGCGCGGGTTCGTGAACAGCTGGCCGGTGAGTTGCGTGCCGATGTCCTCATTGGTCGCCACGCGCGAGACGATCACGCCCGCGGCCGTCGAGATCACGAGCGACGGAATCTGGGCGACGAGACCATCGCCGATCGTCAGCAGCGTATAGGTCTCGCCCGCCGAGGCGAACGGCATGCCGTGCTGCACCACGCCCACGATCAGCCCGCCGATGATGTTGATCGCCATGATCAGGAGGCCCGCGATGGCGTCGCCGCGCACGAACTTGCTCGCGCCGTCCATCGAGCCGTAGAACTCGGCTTCCTGGGCGATCTCGGTGCGGCGCTTGCGCGCGGCTTCCTCGTTGATGAGGCCCGCGTTCAAGTCGGCGTCGATCGCCATCTGCTTGCCGGGCATGGCGTCGAGCGTGAAGCGCGCCGACACTTCCGCGATCCGCCCCGCGCCCTTCGTGATCACCATGAAGTTGATCACCATGAGGATCACGAACACCACGATACCCACGGCGAAATTGCCGCCCACGAGGAAGTGGCCGAACGATTCGATCACCTTGCCGGCCGCGTCGGGGCCGGTGTGGCCTTCGAGCAGCACGACGCGCGTGGAGGCCACGTTCAGCGAGAGGCGCAACAGCGTGGAGAACAGCAGCACGCTCGGGAACGCCGCGAAGTCGAGCGGCTTCATGGTGTACATGCTGACGAGCAGCACCATCACCGATAGCGCGATGTTGAAGGTGAACAGCAGATCCAGCAGGAACGGCGGCAGCGGCAGGATCATCATGCCGAGGATCATGCAGATCAGGATCGGTCCGGCGAGCGCGCGCAGATTCGTGCCTTGCAGCACGTCCGGGCGCCGCGCGAGGAAACCGGTGCGGGCGTTCATTCTGTGGCTCCTTCGTTGCCGTTGCGGGCGTCGTTGCGCGTGTCAGCGCGATTCGCGCCGCGGGCGGGGTTCGATGCTGTGCTTGATGCTGTGTTTTGTGCGCTGCCGCTGGCCGCGCGCTCCTCGGACGAGAGCGCTTCGTCCGCTTCCTCGGTGGCGTCTTCGTCGCTCACCGCGCCCTTGTCCAGTTCCGGCGGCACGTCGAGGTCGGTGGGCGCCATCGGCACATCGCCGCCGTGCTCGCGAAAGCGCTTCAACTGATAGACCCACGCGAGCACCTGCGCGACCGCGCCATACAGCGGGCCGGGAATCTCGCGATTGATGTCGACGTTGTAGTAGAGCGCGCGTGCCAGCGGCGGCGCTTCGAGCAGCGGCACGTTGTGCTCGGCGGCGAGCTCGCGGATGCGCGCGGCCACGAGGTTCACGCCCTTGGCGACCACCCTGGGCGCGCGCATTTCGCCGTCGGCGTACTGGAGCGCGACGGCGAAGTGCGTCGGATTGGTCACCACCACGTCGGCCTTGGGCACCTGCGCCATCATGCGGCGGCGCGCCATGGCGCGCTGCTGCTGGCGAATGCGGCCCTTCACGTGCGGGTCGCCTTCGTTCTCGCGGTGCTCGCGCTTCACTTCTTCCTTGGTCATGCGCAGCTTGCGGTGATACGACCAGAGCTGATACGGCACGTCGATGGCGGCCACCACGAACATGCCGGCGACGGTCGTGCCGCAGCACACGGCAATCAGATGAAGGGCGTCGGCGAACGCGCGCGGCGGCGGCTGCATGGCGAGACCGAGAATTTCGTCGCGCCGCATCCACAGCGCCGATCCGCCGATGCCGCCCACCACGAGCGTCTTCGCGATCGACATGCCAAGCTGGATCGGCCCGTTCACCGAGAAGATGCGTCCAAGCCCCGACACCGGATTGAGGCGACTGAACTTCATCTCCAGGGATTTGGTCGAGAACAGCCAGCCGCCCAGCGCCATGGGCGCGAGCAGCGCGGCGGCGCCGGTCAGCAGGAGCACGGGCAAGAGCGCGACGAGACCTTCGCGCGCAGCCACGCCGGCGCCCGTGAGCATGCGCTTCGTCTCGAACGCGCCCGCGTGGTTGAAGGTGAGCGCGCCGCGCAGCATCGTCTGCAAGTGCTCGCCGATGGTGCCCGACAGCATCCACGCGCCGAAACACCCCGCCGAGAGCAGCGCAAACGTGGAAAGCTCCCGCGAACGCGCGACCTGCCCCTCCTCGCGCGCCTTTTCGAGGCGCTTGGGAGTGGCTGATTCGGTTTTTTCGAGGTCGCTGTCCTCTGCCACGGATGCTCCGGTCGCGGCGCACGCACACCCGCCACCCCTGCGGTGACGGCGCACGCCCTTTTTCAGTGAGAGCGATTATTGCCTCGGGGCGCAAGCGGCGATTGGCGGATCAGGACGGGGAAACCGGGGTAGTTCGGGAGATGGGATGGCCGGGGGAGGCGGCAGGAGGGTCAGTACGAAGGCGGCGCGAGGGCCAGGGCGAGGCAGGCATGCGCGCCCGCCGCAGCAGCGGCGGACGCGCGGCAAATGCGCGTCAGAACACGTCAGAACGCGACGTAGGGCGCCTGGCCATAACCGTAATACACGTAACGTCCGTAGAAGAACGGCAAGCCGAGGTCGAGGTTCGCGTTCGACCCGAACGCGCCGGCGAGATCGTTGAGCGCGAAATTCGAGCCGCTATTGAGCAGCGCCGCTGCGCTCACCACGTTGAAGCTCACGTTGCTCGACACGTTGTTCTTGTCGGTGAGCGTCGCGCTGAGCGTGAGCGGCTTGGCCGGGCAGTAAAACGTGCCGAGATTGCCGCCGCACTGCGCAATGCCGCTATCGGCGAAGAACAGGCCGTTCGAGCCCGAGTCGAGGAACGCGTACCGCACCGCGTGGCCGTTATACGTGCCGGTCATGTTGCCCGACCCGTCGGTAGCGAAACGCTGCACCGAGGTGGGTATCGCGTTGTTCGACTGCGTGCCGATGCCGAACACCAGCGTGCCCGTGGCGGAGGCCTGGCCGTTGTTGGAGATGGGCGGCATCTGCAGGATCACGCCGTTGTTGTCGACGGGAAAGTGCGCGACGGGATTGGCCACCTGGTTGTTCAGCGCGACGGCCGTGTTCGCGCAGTTGTTGCTGGTGGTGCCGTTGGGGCATGCGTAATAGAAGCCGTTCTGCACGGAATTCGCGCAGCCCGAGCCGCAGTCCCACGGCGCGACGCCGATGCCGAGAATACCGTTCGCGCCGAGCGCCTGCACCGAGTTCTGCGACGGGCCGATGCTCGAACAGTTCGTTGGGACCGTGGACGTGGCGAGATCGCCGATCACCTGAAACGGAATGTTGCCGGCCGTCTCGCTGCCGATCTGTACGTCGGCGCTTCGCACCGTGCCCCAGGTGTAGCCGTCGGCGAACCCCGTGCACTCGGCGAGCGTCGCGCCGTTGCTGGTGGTCAGCGGCAACGTGCTATTGAGGCTGCCGAGCGCCGAGCTGACCACGCGCAGTCCGAACGAGGCCGTGTCTACCTGAATATTGTCGATGGTCTGGCAAGTGCCGGTGTTCGGCACGCAGATCTTCACGCTCACCGTGGGGATATTGGGCACATTGCCGGTGATGCCCCGGTTCACGGTCACGGCCACGGTATTCGAGGCGGTGGCGGCGATGGGCTGCTGCTGCGGACCCGCGGGCAACGACGAGGTGTCGCCGCTGCCCCCGGCGCTGGAGCCTGCGCCGGAGCCGGAGCCGCCGGAGCCGCCACCACCGCCGCCGCACGCGGCGAGGCCCGCTGTCAGCGCGAACAGCACGGCAAAAAGAAAAGCACGCGGCTCGCGCAGGGCGCGAACGAAGGCGCCGGGGATTCCGTGGATGGACACGTTTCGCCTCCCGTTCGTTATTGGATGTCGGACGTGCTGACGCCGGCCGGCAGCGCCTGCGGCAGCCACGCCTCGCCGGAGAAGGCACCCATGTGGCCACCCGAGTGCACGACGAGGCCGCTGCTCTCGACCGCGCCGGGGCCACGCACGCCTCTCGCGCGATTGGCTTGCACGCCGGAAACGTATTGCGGGAAATAGTTGCCGAGCAGCGTCGCGAGGTCGGGCGGCTGCGGCCCGTTCCACGCCACGCCGAACACCATGCCTGCCTGCGAGACGTACTCGCGCACGACGATGCCGTTCGCGAGCGTGGTCTGCTTCACGGTGTACGACGCGGTCGTGCTGCCGGCAGCGGAAGCCGGGGATGCCGCGCTGGCCGGCGCCGCCTGGCGCACGACCGCGGATGCAGCCCCCTGTCCAGCCGGGCTGGTGGCGGCATCCGGAACCGTGACGCTCGCGCCCTGCGGCGTGCTCATGGGCGCGCCGCCCAGCGCGGCGCTGGCCGGCTGCGCGATTCCCCACATGCCGATTGCGCACACGAGCGCCACGGCAAGACGCGATGTCGAAGGCGCCCTGGACGCGCCCGGCGCGGCCGGCGCCACAGTTGCAACGGTGGATGCGTGCGGATACAAGGTGGTCCTCCCTCTCCCGGTCGCGCATTTCTCGGCGCGCCGTGGCGGCAATGAGTTAGCAGGCCCTAGTATGCCTGCGCGAAATGACATTCGGGAGCTAGCCGTCCGACCAGGCTGGCGCGCCGTCGTGCAGGCCGGGGGAGGCCATGCAAGCGGCAAGCAGCCTGAAAGGCGATGCAGGAGGCCGCCGCCTCCCGCTAGAACCCGAGGCTCGCGAGCAGGTCGTCCACCTGTGCCTGATCCTGCATCACGTCGGCCTTGCCCTCGGGATCGATCTGCGGGCCGTTCAGGAGGGCCTCGGGGCTGCCCGTGCCGCTGGCCGTCTCCGCGAGCAGCGCGGCATTCGCCGCGAACTGCTCGCGCCGCTCCGGCGCGATGTTCTCGACCAGCACCGTAAGCAGTTGCTGCTCGATCAGATAGACCACGTCCATGATCTTCTTGATCACCTGGCCGGTCAGGTCCTGGAAGTCCTGCGCGAGCATGATTTCGAGCAGCTGCTGGCTGGTCGCCGACGTGGACTGCGGCACGCCTTCCAGAAACTGGCGCGTGTCGTCCATCAGCGCGCGCACTTCCTCGCGGCCGATCGGCGCGTCGTACCACGTGGCCCAGCGCGCCGAGAGTTCCTTGGCATCGCTTTCGAGCTGCACCTGCATCGGCTTGGCCACCTCGATCGCGGACAGCACGCGCTCGGCGGCCTGCTCCGTCATGTTCGCGACGTAGCGCAGCCGGTCGCGCGCGTCGGGCACGGCTTCGGCCGCGCGCTCCACGTGCTTGTCGAGGCCGAGCTCGCGCATGGAGTCGCGCAGCGTGCGCGTGAGCTGGCCGATGCGCGCGAGGATGCGGTCCGAAGCGAGCTCGCCCGTCTCGGCGTCGCTCTGCGGCACGGCGGACGGCACTTCGGGTTGCCCTTCCGGCGGCACGGCGGGCTGCACGTCGGTGAACTCGTTCACGTCAGCTCCCGGCCTTCGCCATCTTTTCGAGAATCTTGTTGAGCTTCTCATCGAGCGTCGCCGCCGTGAACGGCTTCACCACGTAACCGCTCGCGCCCGCCTGCGCCGCAGCGATGATGTTTTCCTTCTTCGATTCCGCCGTCACCATCAGCACCGGCAGGTGCGAAAGCGCCGCGTCGGCGCGGATCGCCTTGAGCATCGCGAGGCCGTCCAGGTTCGGCATGTTCCAGTCGGAAATCACGAAATCGTAGCCGCCGCTGCGCAGGCGCGTGAGACCCGCTGCGCCGTCCTCGGCTTCATCGACGTTCGAATAGCCCAGCTCCTTGAGCAGGTTGCGGACGATCCGGCGCATCGTCGGAAAGTCGTCCACTACCAGAATCTTCATTCCCTTATCCATCGCGTTTCCTTCCTCTAAACCAAAATTTCTCTACATGCACGAGCCCGCGCCCGGCATGCCCTGCAGGTACTACACGCGCTGCACCCGCTCGCCCATGCTGGCGAGGCGCAGCATCACGCGGCGGCTCATTTCGGCGAGCGGCGCGATCTCGTCGGCGGCGCCCATCGCAATCGCCTCGCGCGGCATGCCGAACACGATGCAGCTCGCCTCGTCCTGCGCCAGCGTGAACGCGCCCGCCTGGCGCATTTCCAGCAGGCCCGCCGCGCCGTCGCGGCCCATGCCCGTGAGAATCACGCCGATCGCGTTCTTGCCCGCGTGCAGTGCCGCCGAGCGGAACAGCACGTCCACCGACGGCCGATGCCGGTTCACCGGCGGCGCGTCGGACAGATGGGCGATGTAGTTCGCGCCGCTTCTCGCGAGCAGCAAATGCGCGTGGCCCGGCGCGATGTAGGCGTGGCCGGGCAGCACGCGCTCGCCGTGCTCCGCTTCCTTCACGGTGATGCGGCACAGGCCGTTCAGGCGCTGCGCGAACGACTTCGTGAAGCCCGGCGGCATGTGCTGCGCGATGAGCACGGCCGGCGCGTCGGGCGGCAGCGGCTGGAGCACTTCGCGGATGGCTTCGGTGCCGCCCGTCGACGCCCCGACGATCACCAGCTTCTCGGTGGAGACGAGCGGATTGTTGAGCATCGGCGCGGCGTGAAGCGGCGCGTGCGGGTGAGCACCATGAGCGCCGGCGGCATGGGCCGCCTGCGCGGCGGCGCCCGGCCCAGCGGCGCCCGAAGCCGCCGTCGCCGCGGCAGTTCCGGCAGCCGGCGCGCGCCGCCGGACGCACGCGCGCGCGCGAAGCGGCGCGGATCTTGTCGGCGAGCTTTTCGGCGTAGTCGAGCATGCCGTCGCGAATGCCCACCTTCGGCTTGGTCACGAAGTCGACCGCACCCAGCTCCAGCGCGCGCAGCGTGATTTCGTTGCCGCGCTCGGTGAGCGAGGACACCATCACGACCGGCATCGGCCGCAGGCGCATGAGCTTCTCGAGAAAGTCGAGCCCGTCCATGCGCGGCATCTCGACGTCGAGCGTGAGCACGTCGGGGTTGTGCTGCTTGATGAGCTCGCGCGCCACGAGCGGATCGGGCGCGGTGGCGACGACGGTCATGTCCGGCTGGCCGTTGATGATCTCCGTCATCAGGCTGCGGATCAGCGCCGAATCGTCGACGCATAGAACCTTGATTTTCTGCACAGTGTTCACGCCTCCTCCACTGTCCTGGCGTTGTCTTGAGCGGATGGCCGCACCGCCGGCGCGCTTGCACCGAACAGCTCGATACGCGCGGGCGCCGGCGGCGGCGATGATGAAAACGCGGCAGCCGTGCCCGGCGCAGTGCCCGCACTCGCCGCGCCGCCGCTGCGCAGGCCGAACAGCTCCACGCGCGCGCGGGCCCGCGCGAGCCGTTCGGCCCGAGCTTCCGGTGTTTGCTGCGCGAGTAGCTGCTCGCGCTCGGCCACGCTCGACTCCTGCGAGAGGCGCAGCTTCTTGACCATGACCTGGCCCGTGCGCGGCAGGAACGCGACCTTGCGCGGATGCGAGCCCTGCAAGTCCTCGGCGACGATGCGGATGCTCTCGGTGGCCAGATAGCGGCGCACGAACGCGGAGTTGCGGTCGCCGATATTCATGGTCGTCATGCCCGCGAGCACGGCTGCGCCGCCAAACACCTTGGCTTCGAAGCGCTCGCGCCGTCCGCCCGCCTTGATCAGCTCGTTGATGAGCACTTCCATCGCATAGGCGCCGTAGCGCATCGCATCGGAAGCGGCCGGCAGCGCGCCGGCGCCATTCCCCGCATCGGCGCCGTCGTCGGGCAGCATGAAGTGATTCATGCCGCCGATGCCCGCCGTGCGGTCCTGAATGCAGGCGGCCACGCACGAACCGAGCACGGTGACGAGCACCATGTCTTCGCCGGTGGTGAAAAATTCGTTGGGCAGCAGCTTCACGCCGGGACGCTGGAAGTGCGAGTCGAAATAGCGGTTGGCCGCGATCGGCAGGCGCGCGCTCATGCGATGGCTCCGACCGGTTCGGCCTTCGCGCCGTGACGCGAACTCGCCGCCGCACCTGCACTCGCGGCGCGCTCGTACACGGTCTGGCCGCGCAGCCGGAACGCCTGCGTCACGTACGTGAAGTTTTCCGAATGACCCGCGAACAGCAGGCCGTCCGGCTTTATCAGCGGCTCGAAGCGCGCGAGCACCTGGGCCTGGGTCGGCTTGTCGAAGTAGATCATCACATTGCGGCAGAAGATGGCGTCGAACGCCGTGCGCAAGCCGTAGTCCGCATCGGTGAGATTCAGTTGCTCGAAGCGGATCATCTGCCGCAATTCCGGGCGCACTTTCACGAGCCCCGCATGCCCGCCCGTGCCCTTGAGGAAGAAGCGTTTCAGGCGTTCCTGCGAGAGATGCTTCACCTGATCGAATGCGTACACGCCCGCTTGCGCCTTCGCGAGCACCTGGGTGTCGAGATCGGTGGCGAGCACGCGCGCCTCGCGTGCAGCGCGCTCGCCGAGCGCTTCGACCAGCGTCATCGCAATCGAGTACGGCTCCTCGCCCGTCGAGGCCGCCGAGCACCACACCGAAACCTGCGAGCGGCGCTGAACGAAATCGGCGAGGATCGGAAAGTGATGCGCCTCGCGAAAGAACGCCGTGAGATTGGTGGTGAGCGCGTTGGTGAACGCTTCCCACTCGCTGGCGTCGTTGCGCTGCTCGAGGTCGTCGAGATAGGCGCGAAAGCTCTCGTGTCCGAGCGCGCGCAAGCGCCGCGCGAGACGGCTGTATGCCATGTCGCGCTTGTGGTCCGAAAGCGAAATGCCCGCGCGGCGGTGGATCAGCGCGCGAATGCGCTCGAAGTCCGCCGGGGTGAAATCGAAATCGCGTGAGCCGCCTTCTCCCGAGATGCCTGGCATGCCCGGCGCGCGCGCGGCATCGCCACGCTCGACGCGCTCGGCCTCCGTGCGCTCGGCGCCGGAAAAACGCCGCGCCTTCATGCTGCGGCTCCTGCGGCCACGCCCGCCTGCAATGCGCCCGGCGCGCGCGCGGCGTGCAGCGCCCGCGCTGCCGCGCGGGCCACACAGGCCGCCCCGCGGTGCGAATCTTGCCGTCCTTGTGCGCTCATGTGCATTGCCTTGTTCGTTTCAACGTATTTCCACGTAGTCGTGCCGGGACGAGTTGCTCAGAACGTTTCCCAGTCGGCATCGTCCTGCACGGACGCCGTGGCGACTGCCGCTTGCGGCTCGACGCGCGCGGCGCCGGCCGGCTTGGACTGCGGCTTCGCTGCGCTGGCCGGCTTCGCGGCGGAACTCGCTCGCGCCGTGCCGCCAGCCATCGGCGGCGTGTGCTTCACCGCCGCAGCAGCCGTCGGCGCCGCTTTGGGCTCGGCCTTCACGGCGTGCGCGCCCGCTGCGCGCGCCTGCACATCGTGACCGCCCGCATGAGCGCTCCCATTCGTGCGCCACGTCCCCAGCACGGCCTGCAAATTGCGCGTCTGCTCTTCGAGCGATGCCGCCGCAGCCGCCGCCTCTTCCACCAGCGCCGCGTTCTGCTGCGTGACGGTGTCCATCTGCGTGACGGCGCGATTCACCTGCTCGATGCCGCCCGACTGCTCCTCCGAAGCGGCGCTGATCTCTCCCATGATGTCGGTCACGCGGCGCACGGCCTGAAGGATTTCCTCCATCGTCGTGCCTGCGCGGCCCACCAGGTCCGAGCCGCTCTGCACCTTCTGCGCCGAGTCGTTGATGAGTTCCTTGATTTCCTTCGCCGCACTCGCGCTGCGCTGCGCGAGGCTGCGCACTTCGCCCGCGACCACCGCGAAGCCGCGCCCCTGCTCGCCCGCGCGCGCCGCTTCCACGGCCGCATTGAGCGCGAGAATGTTGGTCTGGAACGCAATGCCCTCGATCACGCTGATGATGTCCACGATCTTCGCCGAGCTCGCGGCGATGTCCTGCATCGTGTCGACGACTTCGCCCACCACCACGCCGCCGCGCGTGGCGATGTCCGACGCGTTGACGGCGAGCTGGCTCGCCTGGCGCGCGTTCTCGGCGTTCTGGCGCACGGTGCCGGTGAGCTGCTCCATGCTCGACGCCGTCTCTTGCAGCGAGGCGGCCTGCTGCTCGGTGCGCTGCGAGAGGTCGGTGTTGCCCATGGCGATCTCGCGCGCGCCCACGTCGATGGAGCCCGCGCCCGTGTGCACGGCGGACACCAGCGTGACGAGGCTTTCCTGCATGCGCTTGATGCCCGCGAAGAGACGCCCGATCTCGTTCTTGCTGTACACGTCGATGCGCTCGGTGAGGTCGCCGTGCGCGATGCGCTCGAACGCCTGCACCGCATCTTCGAGCGGCTGCACGATGAGGCCGCGCAGCGCGAAGCGGATCGCCACCACGAGCACGAGCGCCACTGCGATCGCCGCCGCGATCAGCGTGCGCATGAGCGAGATTTGCGCGCGCGCGTTTTGCTCGCGCGCCTGGGCGCCGTCCTGCAACTGCTGCGCGATCGGCGCGGCCGAGTTGTCGTAGTCGACGAACATCGGGCTGATCTTCGTGCGGGCGATGGCCTGATACGCGGCGATATCGTTTGCGCGCAGCGCCGCGAGTTCGGGCTGCACGCCTTCTTGCAGCAAGGTCGCGTGCTTTGCGTTGAGCGTGTCGAGCGCCGCTGCTTCGATGCCGTGCTTGGACGCGGCCTCGAAGGCCTTCCACGCTTCGTTGGACTTGCCGAGCAGATATTCGGCGCGCTCGACGACCTTTTTCGCCTCGTCGCCCTGACCTGCTTCGTTGAGCGAGTTGGCGCGGTCGAACGAGACGCGCGCGCGCAGCAGATACGACGACGAATCGCTGAGCGCATGCATCGCGACGAGGTCGCCGCGCGCGATCGTGGCGAGCGACTCGCTCGCGTTGCCGAGCGCGTACAGCCCGAGCGCGCCGACGAGGCCCGTCAGTGCCAACAAAATGAACGCAACGCCCGTGAGCGTCGTGCGAATCGACCACCTGTGCAACATCTCGTGTGCTCCTGTCCTGTGTGGCGTTTGCGGGCTGCGGTTGTGGGTGCCGCGTGGTCGCCTTTAAGCGCCGAGCGTTTCGATCAGCGCCATCTCGCGGCTCGTCATGAGCTTTTCGATGTCCATCAGGATCAGCATGCGGCCGTCTACGGTGCCGAGTCCCGTGAGGTACTCGGTCGTGAGCGTCGCGCCGAATTCGGGCGCGGGCATGATCTGGTCCGTTTGCAGCGTGAGCACGTCGGACACGCCGTCCACCACCATGCCCACCACGCGATGCGCGACGTTCAGGATGATCACGACGGTCTGATGGTCGTACTCGACGCGGCCCAGATGAAACTTGATGCGCATGTCCACGATCGGCACGATGATGCCGCGCAGATTGATCACGCCCTTGATGAACTCGGGCGCGTTCGCGATGCGCGTCACGCTCTCGTAGCCGCGAATCTCCTGCACCTTGAGAATGTCGATGCCGTACTCTTCCGCGCCCAGCGTGAAGACGAGGAATTCCTGGCCGCCTGCATCGGCTTGCTGCACGTCGCGGCGGTGCGCACCGGCTGCGGCGCCTGCTGCGCCGCTGCCATGGATGGATTGGACTTCTGCCACGTTAGCCCCTGAACGGTTGGGAAATGATTGGTTGATCCGGACTGCAGTGCGTTTAGGCGAATTCAGCAAACGCCCCTGCATTTCTGGCCGTATTCCTGGCCACATTCGCGGCCGCATGCGCGCCCACGCTCACGCCGTGCGAAGCACGCGTTTCGCGGTTGAGCGCGGCCACGTCGACGATCAGCGCGACGCTGCCGTCGCCGAGGATGGTCGCCGCCGAGATGCCATGCACCTTGCGATAGTTCGTTTCGAGGTTTTTGACCACGACCTGCTGCTGGCCCACCAGCTCGTCGATGAGCATCGCGAAGCGCCGGCCCTCGGTCTCCATGATGGTGACGATGCCCTGGGTGGGATCCGTGCGCGCGCCTTCCACGTTGAACACGTCGTGCAGCGCCACGAGCGGCAGATATTCGCCGCGCACGCGCACCACGCGGTCGCCGTTGGTGACGGTGTAGATATCTTCGTGGCGCGGCTGCAGCGACTCCATCACGAAGTTCAGCGGCAAAATGAAGATCTCGCTGCCGACCTTCACCGACATGCCGTCGAGAATCGCCAGCGTGAGCGGCAGCACGATGCGCGTCGTGGTGCCCTTGCCAGCGTGCGAGGTGATCTCCACGTGGCCACCCATCGACTGGATGTTGCGCTTCACCACGTCCATGCCCACCCCGCGGCCCGACACGTCCGTGACCTGGTCGGCGGTCGAGAAGCCCGGCATGAAGATGAGATTCCAGACCTCTTCGTCGGTCATCGTTTCGCTCACCTGCATGCCCTGCTTGATCGCCTTCGCGAGAATCTTGTCGCGGCGCAGGCCCGCGCCGTCGTCGCTCACCTCGATCACGATGTTGCCGCCGTGATGCGCGGCGGAGAGCACGAGCTGGCCGGTGCCGTCCTTGCCCGCGGCGCGGCGCGCCTCCACGGTTTCGATGCCGTGGTCGAGCGAGTTGCGCACGAGGTGCGTGAGCGGGTCGATGATGCGTTCGATGAGGCTCTTGTCGAGCTCGGTCGCCTGGCCGAACGTGACCAGCTCCACTTGCTTGCCGAGCTTCGCGGCGAGGTCGCGCACGAGACGCGGGAAGCGGCTGAACACGTAGTCCATCGGCATCATGCGGATCGACATCACCGCTTCCTGCAAGTCGCGCGCATTGCGCTCGAGTTGCGCCATGCCGTTGAAGAGGCGGTCGTGCAGCGCCGGGTCGAAGCTGCTGGTGGTTTCCGCGAGCATCGCCTGGGTGATGACGAGCTCGCCCACGAGATTGATGAGCTGATCGACCTTCTCCACGCCCACGCGAATCGAGCTGCCCTCGGTCGATACCGCCGATGCGGCGGCTGCCGCGCGCGGCTTGCGGTCGTTGTCGGCAGGTGCGGCGGCTGCGGCAGACGCGGCGGGAGCCGCAGCCGGCGTTGCTGCAGCGGGCGCGGGCGCTTCGGCTTGCACTTGCAGCGGCGCCGGCGCCGGTGCGGGTGCCGCCGTCGCTTGCGGCTCTGGCTCGAGCACCGCCGCGGGCGCGGCAACCGCGCTCGTCTGCACGGCGGGCGCGGCCACGGGCGTGCCGCGCCCGATCACGATCTGGCTTTCGTCGATCACGAAGCAGCACACGGCGACGATGTCGTCGGCGGGCACATCGGTTTCGAGCCACAGCGTGAGGTCGTCGCCGGTCTTCACCTGGCCGAGAATCCGGCCCAGATTGCCTAGCTCTTCGGCGAGCAGCGCCTGGTCCTTCGCGTCCACGCGGCGCAGCGTGATGCGCAGGTGCGGACCATCGGCTCCCGCCGGCGCGGCGGCTATCGCTTCATCCACGACATGCTCGGGCGCGCCGCCCATCGCCGCGGGCAGGTTCGCTTCGAACGCGGCGTCGAGATCCTCTTCGGAATCGCCGGCGTGCGCGGGCGCGGCCGAAGCAACCGCGGCAGCCGGCGCAGGCATAGCCGCCGCAGCAGCCGGCGCGACCAGGCCACGGCTTTCCGCATACAACTGCTCGAGCTTCGCGCGCACGGCAGCAGCCGCCGACGCATCGGGCTCGGCGCTCGCGCGGTAGGCCGCGAGCTGATCGGAGAGCACGTCCTTCGTTTCGAGGAACGTGTCGATCATGTCCTTGCGCAGCACGAGTTCGCGATTGCGCGCGCGATCGAGCAGCGACTCCAGAATGTGGGTCGTCTCGGTGAGCGCCGTGAAGCCGAACGTCGCCGCGCCGCCCTTGATCGAGTGCGCCGCGCGAAAGATCGCCGCGAGATCCTCGGGATCGGGCTGGCCGACGTTCAGGTTCAGGAGAAGCTGCTCCATCTGCGCGAGCAGCTCGTCCGCCTCGTCGAAGAACGTTTGATAGAACTGTGTGATGTCGAGAGTCATTGCTCTTTCACCGCGATGTGTGTGGCCGGAGCGTGGCGCTGGCGTGCGTACTTCATGTATCCGCTCATGGGGTTGCTCATTGGCCCGCTCGTTGGTCCACTCATTGGTCAACTTCGCCGAGCGCGCTCGCCAGGTCGACGAGCAGCTCGGGGTCCACCGGCTTTTCGATCCAGCCCGTCGCGCCCGCGTCGCGCACCGCCGCCTTGAAGCCTTCGTCCGACTCCGTGGTCAGCACCAGGATTGGCGTTTCTTGATACGACGGGTTCGCGCGCAGCCGCTTGATCAGGTCGAGCCCGCCCATGCGCGGCATGTACAGATCGGTGAGGACCAGATCGAAACGCTGCGCGAGCGCGTGCTCGAGCCCGTCTTCGCCGTCGTTGGCCACCGTCACCTCGTAACCTGCCGAGCCGAACGCCGCACACAGGATCTCCCGCATGGACGCCGAATCGTCGATTGCCAGAATATTTCTGATCATCCCTTCCTCGTTCGCGCGCTGCTTTGCTGGTCACTACGCTGTTCATGCGCTGGCGCCGTTCGTTATTCCCCGCCGTTATTCCCGTGCTTCGGCCGGCGACGGCGGCGCCACGGCCTGCGTCACCGGCGCGAGCTTCACGCCGGCCGGCGCGGTGCCGGGCAATGGCGTCGGCATCTGCGCCGGCACCCGCGCGGCCGGCATATTCGCCGCGCCGCCCGAACCCGGCACGAGTCCGGGCAACAGCGTCTTGCCCGAGCCCGCTGCGTCGTCGGAAAGCGTGGTGGTCGTGGTGTCGTCGCGCGTCAGCGCGTCTTCCGACTTCCGGTTGAGCACGATGATGCTGATGCGGCGGTTCTCCGGATCGAGCGGATCGGCCTTGTTCAGGTTCTGCGTGGAAGCGAGGCCCAGCACGCGCAGCACCTTCGACTCGTCCATGCCGCCCGCGATCAGCTCGCGGCGCGACGCGTTCGCGCGGTCCGCCGAAAGCTCCCAGTTGCTGTAGCCGCGCTCGCCGCCCGCATAGGGCACGGCGTCGGTGTGGCCCTGCACGACGATGCGGTTGGGCACGTCGTTCAGCGTCTTGCCGATCGCCTGCAGGATGTCGCGCATATACGGCTCGACCACATCGTGCGCGGTCGCGAACATCGGCCGCTTCTGCGAATCGACGATCTCGATGCGCAGGCCCTGCAGCGTGGAGTCGATGCGGATCTGCTGCCTGAACTGGCGCAACACCGGGTTCGCTTCGATGGCGGCCATCAGCTTGACTTGCAGGTCGTGCAGGCGCACCTGCTCCTGGCGCTCGAGCGAGCCTTGCAGCTTGTTCTGCGCCTGGTCGTCGGCGTGCGCGACGGCGCGGTCCGCGTGCGCCCTGACGCCGTCGCTGCGGCGCGTGACGCCCTGCTCCTGCGAGGAGATATCGCGCCCGCCGCCCTTCACGATGCTCGAATCCTCGGCGCTGCGATCGCCGCCCCACAGGGTGACCTTGAGCGGCTGATTGAAGTAGTCGGCAATGCCGCGCAACTGCACCGTCGAGGCCGACGAAAGCAGCCACATCAGCAGGAAGAACGCCATCATCGCGGTCATGAAGTCCGCATAGGCGAGCTTCCATGCGCCGCCGTGATGGCCGCCCTTTTTCGGCGCGACGCGCTTCACCACGATGGCGCGATCCTTGTTGGCGCTCATCGGCCGCCTCCCGTCTTCATCGCCTGAACCTGTTGCTTCATGATTGCCGCCGCCCTCGTTTCAATTCGCATGCCGAATTTATTTCGCCTTCACGCGGCGCACGTGCTCTTCGAGCTCCGTGAACGACGGACGCTCGGTCGAGTACAGCACCTTGCGGCCGAACTCGACGGCAATCGCCGGCGCGTAGCCGTTCAGGCTCGCGAGGATCGTGACCTTGATGCACTGGAACATCTTGGTGGACTCGGCCACGCGCTGCTCGGCGAGGCTCGCGAGCGGGCCGATGAGGCCATACGAAAGCAGAATGCCGAGGAAGGTGCCCACCAGCGCCTGGGCGATCATTTCGCCGAGCACCGCGGGCGGCTTGTCGGCGGAAGCCATGGTGTGCACCACGCCCATCACCGCCGCGACGATGCCGAACGCCGGCATCGCGTCGCCCACCTTCGAGAGCGCGTGCGCGGGCCCTTCGCCCTCGGCGTGATGCGTCTCGATCTCCTCGTCCATGAGGCTTTCGATTTCGAACGCATTCATGTTGCCGCCGACCATGAGCCGCAGGTAGTCGGTGAGAAATTCGACGATGTGATGGTCGGCCAGGATCTTCGGGTACTGCGTGAAGATCGGGCTTTTCTGCGGATCGTCGATATCGGCTTCGAGCGTGAGCGTGCCCTCCTTGCGCGCCTTCGCGAGCAGGACGTAGAGCAGCGCGAGCAGCTCCATGTACACATCCTTGTTGTACTTGGCGCCTTTGAAGAGCGTAGGCAGGACGCGCAGCGTCGCCTTGATCGTCTTCATGCCGTTGCCAAGGATGAACGCGCCGATACCCGCGCCGCCAATCATCAATAGCTCCATCGGCTGCATGAGCGCCGCCAGATGACCGCCCTCCAGCGCGTAGCCGCCGAAGACGCAGACGATCGTCACGAGTGTTCCCACGATAATCAGCACTGCCGGGTCCTCACTGGAAAATTGCGCCGCGAACCGCCATCGGCCCGCGCCCTTGATTGGGTTTACGGCACCGGCGCGAAAAACTTTGAGAACGGGCAGACGCGCGTTTTCCGCGCGTGCAAACGTTTGAAGGTCGGATTTGAAGGCCGGAGTTTGAGGGTCGGTTTGGAATGTCGCGCGCAACGGCACAGCCGGAAGGGCGCGAGCCGCCGGTTCAGTCGGCCTGATCGGCGCTTTGAGCGGCCATGAGCATGGCCGAATGGATCTGCGCGGCTTTGCCCTTTTCGGCCAGTGCGCTCAGGATGGCGTGCTCGTCGAAGCGGAAACGGCACAGGAGCTGGCTGGAGGCGGCGAGCCGCACGGTCTGCGCAGCCGTGAGCCGGGTCAGCACGTCGGCCAGCGGCTCCGAAATGCCCATGCGAAACATGCCCGCGGCCCGGTCTTCGCCCAGCAGCCGTTGCGCGAGCAACAGGTACGACAGATTCACTTCATTGATCTCGCTGAGCATGTCGCTTGGCGTCGTCGCGCTCATGGAATCCCCCGAATTCGAAACGTAGCGGCTGGTCAGGCCTGTAACGGAAACGTTTGCTCGTTCGGCATCAGGCGCACGACAAGCCGAACGGCCCGTTGAGTGGTCGTCCACGCATTGTGGCGAGGGTGCTGACAAATGGAAATCGGACGAATGCCGCGACGCGATGCGAGAAAAACTTTCCTTTTTATGTAGGAATTTTTCTGACAAAGGAAAAGGGGACAAGTCAGAAGGCGATTCGAATGATGCTTTTCAGATATTTTCGCCAAGCTTCTGTCGATTGTAAAAGCCTTTTCACAGATGCGTAATAAATCTCCTTGCGGGGTCTGACCACATTGATCGGCCAGGCACGCGAATTGCGGCACGCCGCGCTCTCGCGCGTCACGCTTTGCAATGGTGCTTACAGGCGGTGTTTCCCGCTGTAACAACATTAAGTGATTGCAAAACAACTCGTATTGCCGATTCGAATGTCCATAATCGACCTCAGGGATAACCCGACACCGAAACGCCTGACCGCGCACCTTGCCCTGTCAGTCGCACGTCACGCGGCATTTGCCAAGGAGATCTAGCCAATGCGAATCGCACAAATCGCGCCACTTTACGAAGCCGTTCCGCCCAAGCTTTATGGCGGCACCGAGCGCGTCGTGTCCTATCTGACCGAAGCGCTGGTCGACCTCGGCCATGACGTGACGCTGTTCGCCAGCGGCGATTCGGTCACCACGGCAAAACTCGAAGCGGCATGGCCGCGCGCGCTGCGTCTGGACCCGACGATCCGCGACGCGCTCGCCCCGCACATCGTCCTGCTCGAGCGCGTGCGCCGCATGGCGCACGAGTTCGACGTGCTGCACTTTCACCTCGACTATCTGCCCTTCCCGCTGTTCTCGACGCTCGATACGCCGTTCGTGACGACACTGCATGGCCGTCTCGACCTGCCCGAACTGCAGCCGGTGTTCGACTCGTTCTCCGAGGCGCCTGTCATTTCGATTTCGGATTCGCAGCGCCAGCCGCTCTCCCAGGCCAACTGGCTGAACACGATCTATCACGGCCTGCCGAAGAATCTGCTCACGCCGCAAACGAGCCGCAAGCCCGAGTACCTCGCATTCCTCGGCCGCATCTGCCCGGAAAAGCGCGTGGACACCGCGATCAAGATCGCCGCGCTCTCGGGCCTGCCGCTGAAGATCGCCGCGAAGGTGGACAAGGTCGACCAGGACTACTTCAAGACCGAGATCGAGCCGTTGCTGTCGCAGGCACACGTGGAGTTCGTGGGCGAAATCAACGAAGCGCAGAAACCCGAGTTCCTCTCCGGCGCGAAGGCACTGCTGTTCCCGATCGACTGGTCCGAGCCGTTCGGCCTCGTGATGATCGAGGCGATGGCATGCGGCACGCCCGTGGTTGCGTTCAACCGCGGCTCTGTGCCCGAAGTGATCGATCCTGGTGTGACCGGCTTTATCTGCGAAGACGTGCAGGGCGCCGTGGGGGCGCTGCAGAATATTGATTCTCTTTCACGCGAAGCCATTCGCGCACAGTTCGAGCAGCGCTTCACCTCGCACACCATGGCCAGTAATTATGTCGAAAGCTATTCGGCGCTGATCGAAGCCACGCGTCGCCCGGTGCTTCGCCGTGTTGCAGCCGCAGGATGAATGCGCCAAACGCCTTACATTAAGATAAAAAGTCAAAAAAAGGCTGCGCGAATCGTTTGCGTACAATGCAATAGCACGACTATTGGCCGCTAAAAAAGAGCCGCATGTTACATGCGGCTCTTTTTATCTGGATAAGCAAATGCGCGTGGCCAGTCTCCTGTGGCACGCGTAGCCGTGCGGCATTGCTCAAGCTGACATTTGCATGACGTCCAGTCAGGCGATCAAATAACGTTCGCGATTCTTGCCCGCGATCCATTTGGGCGGCTTTCCGCGCCCGCTCCAGGTTGCGCCGGTCTTGGGATCCTGATAGCGCGGGGGCAGCGGAGCCTTCTTGGGCGGGCGTCCGCGCCTTGCCGCTGCCGCAAAGCCAAGGTCCTGGGCAGACAGGCCATACTCGACAATTTTCTCGCGGATCATTGCGATGACGTCCGCGATTTCGGTGCGCCGTGCATCTTCGGCCTGCGCCTGGAGTTTGGCGATCTGCGCCTTGAGTTCTGAATATTGTGACATTTGTCTCTCCCCTTCATTGTCGATCTAGCTGACTCGAAACGAGATTAGACGCAAATAACAGAATTAGCAATCGATGCTAATACTGTTCTATCGGGATATTGTGGCATTTAACGATTGCCCTCTGGAAGCGGCATTCGATACGCATCTACCGCAATAATAAGAGTAATTACTTCGGAATTGACAATCGTTGACACCCGCGCTTTTCACGAATCCCTAGAATCGGGCCTCTCCTGGTGCCGTCATTTTTTACTCGGCGCCCGTCAAAGACCTTTTCGAGGCATCGCGAAATGCACTTATCCAAACGACTTCTTGCCGAGTTCTTCGGCACCTTCTGGCTCGTGCTCGGCGGCTGCGGCAGCGCCGTGCTCGCCGCTCATTTCGACGGCCCGGTGCAGGGGCTCGGCATCGGCTTCGTGGGCGTCGCGCTCGCGTTCGGCCTGACGGTGCTCACCATGGCCTTCGCCATCGGCCATATTTCGGGCTGCCATCTGAATCCCGCGGTGAGCGTCGGGCTCATGGTCGCCGGCCGCTTTCCGGCACGCGATCTCGTGCCGTACGTGGTGGCGCAGGTGATCGGCGCCACGCTCGGCGCGGCCGCGCTCGCATGCATCGCCACCGGCAAGCCGGGTTTCGATCTCGTCGCGAGCGGCTTCGCCACCAACGGCTACGGCGATCATTCGCCGGGCCACTACACGCTGGTCGCGGCGTTCGTCTGCGAAGTCGTGATGACGGCGTTTTTCCTGTTCGTAATCCTCGGCTCGACCGACAAGCGCGCGCCCGCAGGCTTCGCGCCGATCGCCATCGGCCTGTGCCTCACGCTCATCCACCTGATCTCGATCCCGGTCACCAATACGTCCGTGAACCCGGCGCGCTCGACCGGCCCGGCGCTCTTCGTGGGCGGCGAGGCGATCTCGCAACTCTGGCTGTTCTGGGTCGCGCCGATCATCGGTGCGGCGATCGCCGGCCTCGTCTATCCGATGATTGCGGGCCGCCGCGAAGCCGTCGCTGAAGCGCCAGCTCGCGCGCACGCATAACAGGCCTCGCGCGGTCTGGCCACACGGGCGCTTCGGCGCCCGCTTTTGCGTGGGCTTAGCGTTTGCGTTCCGTCATGGCCACGCAAGGCGGGGCAAGCGGCGCTGCTAGAATCGGGCGATTCCATCACCCCGAATTCGAGGCGCACCGCATGAAGCGTTCAGGACATTCGCCGGACCGCCTCGCCGTATCGAGAGCACGCGCCGCATTGGCGCCTCGTCGCATCAGGCGCAAAGCGGCGATGCTGGCAACGCTGTTCGCACTCGCGAGCGGCTTGCTCGCGAGCGCGGGCACGGCGTGCGCTGAAAACGCGCAGGATATCGAAACACTGGTGTTCGTGCGTCACGGCGAAAAGCCCGACGAAGGGCTCGGCCAACTCAACTGCAAGGGCTTGAACCGGGCGCTCGCGCTGCCCGCCGTGATTGCCGCAAAGTACGGCAAGCCCGATGCGATCTACGCGCCCGACCCGGGCCAGCAGAAAGACGACCACGGGCAACACTATTACTATGTGCGCCCGCTCGCGACCGTCGAGCCCACGGCCATCCAGTTCGGCCTGCCGATTCAGACGCCGTTTGGCTATGCCCAGAGCGATGCGCTAGAGAAAGCGCTGCTCGATCCGGCGTGGCGCGGCCGCACGTTGCTGGTCGGATGGGAACATCGAGAAATCGAGACGCTCGTGCGCAAGATCGTGGCCGAGCACGGCGGGCAAGCGTCCGACGTGCCCAAATGGAAGAGCGCGGATTTCGACAGCATCTACGTGATACGCATCGACTGGAGTGCAGACGCGCCGCGCGCACGCTTCAGCCACGATCGCGAAGGGCTCGATGGCCGCTCGGACGAATGCCCGTGCGCGGCGCTTGCCCCCGCGCAATAAGCGCAGGCGGCCAGATTAGCGTGAGCTAGCGCGCCAGCTCGTCGTCCAGCGCGAAGAGCTTGCGCAGGTGATGGGCAACGCCCGCTTCGAAGTTATTGCCGATGCGCGGCACCCGGGGCAGGCGCGCGATCAGGTCGGGATTGGCGTTGTTCATCATGAACGGATGGCCCGCCGTTTCGAGCAGGTCGATATCGTTCATGTTGTCGCCGAACGCTACGCACCGCGCGACATCGACATTCAGACGGTCGAGCACGACGCGCAGCGCGCGCCCCTTGGACACGCCGGCAACCATCACTTCGAGACAATCGGGCAAGGAGTAGGTGATATAGAGCGCGTCGCCAAACTCGCGCTCGAGACTGCGCTGAACCTGAGCAAGGTCGGTCGGGTCGCCGATATAGAGCGCCTTGGCAACGCCCGCACCGCCGATCGCACCCAGATTCTCGGTCACGCGGTAGGTGAAGCCCGAATCCTGATGGTAAGCGAGCAGTTCTGGCGCATCGCGGTCGATGAACCACTCTCGGTCCGTGAAAAGACTCACGATTATGCGGCCATGCGCACCCACCGTGTCCGGCGCGACAAGTCGGTGAACCACCGGCTCGGGCAGGTCGCTCGCGTGGATCAGCGCGTCGTCCGGACCATGCACGCGCGCGCCGTTCGAGGTGATCAGATACGCGGGAACCCCGAGCAGGCCGCGAATGCTCGCCACGTCGCAATAATGGCGGCCGGTCGCGATGATGAACTGCAAGCCTTTCCCGTTGAGCTTGTTGAACGTGGCAACCGTGAACGGATCCAGTTGATGGTCGGCGTTGAGCAGCGTTCCGTCGAGATCGGTTGCGATGACCTTGTACATGGCGATTCGGTGGCTGGGGGGAAACCCTGAATGCTAGCACCTGGCGCCGAGCGCCGCAGCGGTGAGCGTCCGTGCGGGCGCTTCGGGCTCCACTGCGCTCGTCTACCCACCGCCGAGCCGCGCTCCCTCGCGCCGGGCAAGCATCAAGGCCCCTGTGGCGGAATCGGCGAGGGGGGCGCGCAAGCGCTCGCGCAGCCCTTGCGGAACCCAATCGCGCAGCGGCTGGGCGAGGCCGCCGGCCAGCGCCGCAGGCAACTCGGCTTCGGGATCGAGCGCCGAAATCAGGCACGCGACGGCCTCGCCGGCTTCGCTCAACAGCTTCGCCGCGAACGGGTGATCGCGGTACGCGAGCACCACGGGCGCGAGGCTCGCATAAGCGGTCTGATTGGCCGCGCATTGCCAGACGATCAGACTCTCGCGATCAGCTGCACCAATATGGGCCAGCAACGCACGCGAGAAGGCATCGGGCGCGACGCGGCCATCGAGCGACTGTTGCGCCCACACGATCGCGCGCAGGCCGAACCACGCGCCGCTCGCTTCGTCGCCAGACGGAAAGCCGAAACCGCCAGCGATGCGGCACACGCCATGTACATCGAGCGCGGCGGCAATGCTGCCCGTGCCGAGCGCCACGACCACACCCGGCTCGCCACCATGCGCGCCGAGCAGTGACGTATAGACGTCGCTCTCGACCGCGAGTCCCGCAACGGGCGGCGCCGCCGCGCGAAATGCAGCCAGCCAGTCGGGGTTGTTCACACCCGCCAGTCCGCAGCCGAGCACGCAGCGCGACCAGTCGAACGCCAACCCGGCTTGCGTAAAAGCGGCGCGCGCGCCTTCTTCGATCGATTGCCAGGCGCGTGCGATGCCGAGCCCGAGCCCGGAAGGTCCGGCGGATGCGCGCGCGAGCTCCGCGCCATGGAGGTCGCCCAGTGCGACGCGCGTGCCGGTACCGCCGCCATCCACGCCGATCAACCAGGAATATTTCTGCATGATGTTTGCCGCGCCGTGCGCGAACCGGTGAGTTGAAGAGGATCGAGCCGTGAGACTAACGGCTCGGCGTCTTTCGCACAATTGGCCGGACGGCCAGATGGCGGCGCACGGCCGATCCGCTATCCTTGCTGGGCTACTCGCAAGGAGAATTCACCGTGACACACCGCTGCAACTGGGTATCGGCTGGCGCGTCGCCACAGTATGTGCAATACCACGACGAGGAGTGGGGCGTGCCCTCGCGCGACGACCGGCATCTCTATGAAATGCTCGTGCTCGAAGGCGCGCAGGCGGGGCTGTCGTGGTCGACGATTCTCAACAAGCGCGAAGGCTATCGCCGCGCATTCGCCAACTTCGACGTCGAGAAAGTCGCGCGCTTCACGCCGAAGCACGTAGAGGCGCTCATGCAGGACGCCTCGATCGTGCGCAACCGCGCCAAGATCGAGGCCGCCATTCTCAATGCGCGCGCCGTGCAGCAAATTCAGGCGGAACACGGCTCGCTGGCGGCATTCGTCTGGTCGTTCGTCGACCACACCCCCATCCAGAACGACCTGATCTCGTATCGCGACGCGCCCACGTCCACCGAAGTCTCCGACGCACTCAGCAAGGCGCTCAAGAAGTACGGCTGCAAGTTCGTCGGCACCACCATCTGCTATGCGTTCATGCAGGCCGTGGGCATGGTCAACGACCACGAGCGCGATTGCATGTGCCGCAAAACCTGCGCGGTGCTTGGCGGCGCGAAGCCCAAGGCACGGGGCAAGGCACGCACGGCAGAAAGCGCCTGATAAAGCGTTGCTCGAACGGCGAATCGGCGCGATTTC
Source organism: Paraburkholderia sp. A1RI-2L (assembly GCF_048957375.1). Lineage (NCBI taxonomy): Bacteria > Pseudomonadati > Pseudomonadota > Betaproteobacteria > Burkholderiales > Burkholderiaceae > Paraburkholderia > Paraburkholderia sp. A1RI-2L. The sequence continues at coordinate 2,899,893 of NZ_JARBTA010000001.1, read as the reverse complement.
ATCCTGCCTTGGTGCGCGGCCCAACGGTTTTCTTTGCCCGCGCCGTTATAACGGATATCGGATGTATCTGTGGTTGTTGCGTCGGCAGAAGACGCAGCACGGGGGCGCCAGCAACGGGGAGACACCCGCCGCCAAGCGCGCGGCAGCGCATCCGCACGACCTCACCGCTGTGCGTCGCGCAGGGGGGCTGAAATGAAAAACGTGCACTTCCTGAGTCATCAGGAGATTTTCGACCGCGCCGTGGCGCACCTCCATGGACAAGGGCGCGCAGCGCTGCTGCCCAGCGGCGGCGGGGCCTATCGGGGCGGTTATAGCGGCGGCTCGTGCCACTACGGCGGCTGCCCGGTCGGCAGCTTCATCCGTGCGCGCGACTACATGAGCGCCATGGAAGGCATCCCCGTGCGTTACCTTTCGCGCGCGGAGAACGAGGTGCCCGCCTGGATGGACGTGGGTGTCGCCGCGCTGAAGAAAGCGCTCCTGCGCGCCCATATCAACATTTACGATCCCAATACCGTCGATCTCCTGAGCTGCCTGCAAAACGTCCACGATGTTTTTGGCATCTGGGAGTGGCACGACCGGCTACTGTCGATCGCCTCGCAGTTCGGGCTTTCGCCGCAGCGGCTTCAGGATGCTGCCTGAGCCCGCACGGCGCCATCGAGCCGATGCACAAGCCGATGCCAGAAATGCAAACGGCGGCGCAGCTTCTTGCGAAGCATGCGCCGCCGTCTGGCGGAAGCTGAAGCGTGCTCTTAGTGGAGCTTCTTCGGCAGCATCTGGCTGCGCAGACGCTTGTGCAGGCGCTTGACTGCAGCAGCCTTCTTGCGCTTGCGCACGGCCGTCGGCTTTTCGTAAGCTTGACGCTCACGCAGCTCGGCGATCAGGCCGTTCTTTTCGATTGCACGGCGGAAGCGGCGGATGGCCACTTCGAACGGCTCGTTTTCCTTCAGAAGAATCGTCGTCATGTATTTCCTAACTCAATCGCTTGATACGGTTCAAAGACGCAAATGGCAAAAAACCAGGCATATGCCACTCACGCACCGGCCCTCCGGTCGTTCGCCACGATGGGGCGCAACGATAGGCAAGGCGGCCACGGAGGCCGGAAAAGAGAAGTAGGGGGTTCACAGCGGAACGCGATCAGGTCGACCTTGCTGCAACACACCTGACCGCCGGTTTGCGGCCGCCAACAGTAACGAACACGGCAACAAAACAGGCAAAGATCTCAATTCACTCTCAATGATATCAGGAAAAGATTCGCGTGACCAGGCTTTCTTGATTCTACTCAGGCACTTGCGTGGCGGGCACCGCCGGTGGCCCGCCACCGACCTTCAGGAGTCCTGGATACGCGTTTTGGCGCCTGCCAGGGGACCCCAGACAAGTTCAAACGAGGCCCAAACGAGGCTCAGGCGCTCGCGTCGTTGAGCGCCTGAATGTCCGCCGGATCGAGCTTCAGGCGCACCGCCGCCACGAGGCTGTCGAGCTGTTCGAGCGACGTCGCGCTCGCGATCGGCGCGGTAATGCTGGGCCGCGCGATCAGCCAGGCGAGCGCCACGGCCGCCAGCGAGCTGCCATGGCGCCCGGCCACGTAATCGAGCGCCGCGAGAATACGCACACCGCGATGGTCGAGATAGTGCTCGACGCGCGAGCCGCGCGTGCTCTTCGCAAGGTCTTCGCGCGAACGGTACTTGCCCGACAGAAAACCGCTCGCCAGACTGTAATAGGGCACGACCGCGAGCTGCTGCGCGAGCGCTACCGGCTCGATATCGGCCTCGTAAGCCGCGCGGTCGTACAGGTTGTATTCGGGCTGGACGATCTGGTACGCGGGCAGCCCGGTCTTGTGCGCCAGCGCGAGCGCTTCCTCGAGGCGCGCGCCCGTGTAATTCGACGCGCCCACCACGCGCACCTTGCCGGCCTCGATCAGGCGCTGATACGCGCCGAGCGTCTCTTCGAGCGGCACCTTCTGATCGTCCTCGTGCGAGAAGTAGACATCGATATAGTCGGTCTGCAGGCGGCGCAGCGAATCCTCCACGGCGGCCGCGATATTCGCAGCCGAGAGACCGGGGCGGCGCGGGTCCTTCGCCACCTTGGTTGCAATCACCACTTTTTCGCGCTTGCCGCTTTGCGCGAGCCATTTGCCGATGAGCGTCTCCGATTCCCCGCCCTGGTTGCCAGGCGCCCAGGCCGAGTAGACGTCGGCGGTATCGATGAAATTCAGGCCTGCTTCGGTGAACGCATCGAGAATCGAGAACGAAGTTGCTTCGTCGGCGGTCCAGCCGAATACGTTGCCGCCGAACATGAGCGGTGCGACCTGCAAGGCCGAAGTGCCGATTCTGCGTAGTTCCATGACGTTTCCTTTGCCTTGTTGACCGGTGTAGCGCGAGGGCAGAAAGCGTTGAGCATACGCCCGCTCGCGCGATGCCGCAGCGCGGCCGGCCATCGTGACGAATCGTGCCGACACTCGCGCAAAATCTGCGCCTCAATGAAAAACCGCGTGGCCGGCATTGCACCGGCCACGCGGCATTCCACGCACCCTGCGCCGGTCAGCGCTTCACCGGCCCCGGATCGCTCTGGCTCGGCCGGCCCGTCTCGAGGTGGCCCGCGAAGCGGCGCACGACCTTGTCCGTCGCGCCGCCCACCGTCGTCGCCGAGATGTTCAGGTCGTACCAGCCATGGCTCGAGCTCAGTTCCCAGTGGTCCTGCATGGTCTGCCCGGCTTGCACCGTGTACTGGCGCGAGTGCGCGCTGCTGTACGCGTTGTCGACGGTCACGCTGCACGCGGCGGTGCCGCTGTTGCTCAGCTCAAGATAAATGTGGCGATTGCGCACGTCGTAGCCGATGCGCACTTCCGGGCTCGCATGATGGCCATCGGCCGCGATTTGCACGTTGCCCTGGAATTCGCACAGATAGCCGTTCGGGCCGTAGACGGCGAGATGATAGGTACCCTGCGCACTCGAAGTGCTCCAGTAATCGGCGAACTGATCGTTTGCTGCGACCGTGTAGCGGCGCGGCGGATTGGCCGGGCTCAAGCGATCGTAGACGTAGAACGCCGCGCCCGCTGCGCCGGTGTTCGCGAAATCGAGCCACAGATTGCCGTCGTGGCCGCTCACCCGGCTGTGCACGAACACTTCATACGGCAGCGCGCGCGCCGGACGCGCGCCGGGCTCCTGCGCCGGCATGGTCTGCTGCGCGGGCACCTGGTACGCCTGACCGGCCGTCTGGATGTGCTTGGGCACCGCGAAGCTCACCGTCGACGTGTCCGGCTTGCCGGAGAAGTCGAACGCCGACGTGAGGTCGCCGCAAACCGAACGGCGCCACGCGCTGATGTTGGGCTCCTGCACGCCGAAGCGCGCCTCGAGAAAACGCAGCACCGAGGTGTGATCGAAGGTCTCCGAACACACCCAGCCGCCCTTGGACCACGGCGAGATCACGATCAGCGGCACGCGCGGTCCGAGACCGATCGGCTGGATGCCGCCGGGATCGGCGCCCGGGATCAGCGGACCCATCTCCTGCGGATACCGGCCGAGATCGAGATACTCGTCGCCGATGTTCGAGAGCAGCCTCGACGACATCATCCCCTGGCCGTTCGGCCCGCTTGCGAGCGGCGGCACCGGCGGCACGACGTGGTCGAACAGGCCGTCGTTCTCGTCGTAATTGAGGATGAACACGGTCTTCGCCCACACGTCCGCGTTCGAGGTCAGCGCCTCGAGGACCATGTTGATATAGAACGCGCCATCGGTGGGCGATGCGGACGGGTGCTCGCTGTACTTGTATGGCGAGACGATCCACGACACCTGCGGGAGCTGGTTCGCCTGCACATCGGCCTTGAAGCCAGCCAGCGTGCGGTCCGTCGCGCCCTTGTCGACGAGCGGGCCGCTCGCGCCTTCCTTCACCTGGAACTTCTTGAAGAACATCAGCGAGTTATCGGTGTAGTTGTCGGTCGGGTCGCCCGGAATGCCAGTACCGCCCTGATACACCTTCCAGCTGATGTTCGCGTTCTCCAGACGCTCGGCGTACGTCGTCCACGTGTAGCCGTTCACGTCGTCGCGCTCGCCGATGCCCGGGCCGTTCGGCGGATTGCCGTAGATGTTGCGAGGGTCGATCGTGCCGGTCCACAGGTAGATGCGGTTCGGCGCGGTATCCGCGTGCGCGGAGCAGTGGTACGCGTCGCAGATCGTGAACGCATCGGCGAGCGCGTAGTGGTACATCACGTCCTCGCGCTTCAGATAACCCATCGTCAGCACGTCCTGCTTCTGGTTCACCCACTGGTCCCACTGGCCGTTGTTCCACGCGAGGTGGCCGCTGCTCCAGCCATGGTTCGTGCCGGGCTGGAATTCGGTGGTCTGCTTCGGATCGAGATAGAACGGCAGCACGTAGGGCGCCGTGGGACTCAGGCCGCGCGATTGGTAGTGCGAGGTCTGCACCGAAGCGGGCGGCTGCTGCCACACCGGCGCGCCGCTGGGCAGCAGATGCGGACGCGGATCGTTGAAGCCGCGCACACCGCGCAGGCCGCCGAAGTAATGGTCGAACGAGCGGTTTTCCTGCATGAAGATCACGACGTGCTCGACGTCCTGAATCGTGCCGGTGCGGGTCGCGGCGGGCATGGCAAGCGCCTTGCGGATCGCGGGCGGAAAGCTCGCATAGGCAGCCATCGCGCCCGCCGACTGGGCGGCGATGCGCAGAAAGTCGCGTCTGTTTTTCGACGACATGGGAGATCCTGTTATTGGGGGAGGAATTGGGGAAAAGCGTGGATGCGGCCAGCGCATCAATGCGCGCTGCTCGTGCCGGAGCCGGGCGCCCAGTGCATCTCGGGCGCGCCCGGCGGCTTGTCTTCGGCGTTCGGGTTCGCGTCGGCGCCCGCCATTTGCTGGCCGTTTTGCTGACTGCTTTGCCGACTGCTTGGCGAGCCAGTTTGCTGGCTGCCCTGCAAGCTAGATTGCTGACTGCGCGTGCTCGGCGAAGCCGACGAGCCGTCGCTGCCGCTGCCGTCGCACGCAGCGAGAGCAAGAGAAAAAAGAAGCGCCGCCCAGACGGCGCGCGAATCGATTCGACGCATGAGGATCGGTCCGTGGATGACGAATGCGCTCATTAACGCATCGGCGAATGTCCTCGCAGTGACCGGTTCCATCAGGTTTCTTTCGGTGCACCTCAGCTTTTTTGTTCGAAACCCGGTGGGCGCTTGCGCCGACTCGACATCCGCGCGCGTCATGCAACGGACACATCGGTTCGCTACGCTGACGCGCGGGCGAGCCGGAAAAGAGGATGGGATTTTGTTCGATCAGTTGAAGGCGTTCCACGCGACGGTCCGTCAGGGCAGCATCACGCGTGCGGCGCGGCACCTCGGCGTGAGTCAGCCGACCATCGCCGCGCAGATCCGTCAGATCGAGCAGCTATACGGCGTCGAGTTGTTCTACCGCAGCGGACGCCGCCTCGCGGTCACCGAAACCGGCATCGCGCTCCTGCCGCTCGTCGAGAAAATGATCGACCTGGAAGCGCAGGCCGATATCATGCTGCGCAACGTCGGTGGCCTGTTCGAAGGTCAATTGCGGCTAGGCGCAACCGGGCCGTACTACATCATGGAAGCGATTGGCCGCTTCTCGAAGGCGCATCCGGCCATTGCGCTCACCTGCCGGATCGGCAATTCGGAAGACATTCTCAATGCGCTGCACGAGTTTCACATCGACCTCGCGGTGTCGTCGCAGCGCAATGACGCGGATGGACTCGAGCGGCGCGTAATTTCGAGCGATCCGCTCGTGCTCGTGGTGCATCACAGTCATTCGCTTGCGCGCTTCGACGTGATCGACGCCGCGCGCCTTGCCGAGGTGCGTCTTTTAATTCGCGAAGCAGGATCAGTCACGCGCCGCTGCACCGAAGAGATCCTCGCGAAAGCCGGTGTCGCGCCGGCGTCGGTCGCGGAGATCGGCAGCCGCGAGGCGATTCGCGAAGCGATCCTGCACGGCGTAGGCGGCAGCATTTTTCCGCGCGGCGAGGCGGAGCGGCATCCGGATCTGCGGGTGATTGCGCTGCGCGGTATCGATACGACTATCGACGAGTATGTTTATTACTTGAAGGCGCGTCGGCAGAGTCCGGCGATCGATGCGTTTTTGGCGTGTCTGGTGCCGGGCGGGAAGACGTGTGAGACGGCTTCACGGCTGCGTGAGGCGTCGGTGGAGTGTTGAGGGCGGACGCTCAGAGCCGGGTGCCGCCCTTCGCATCTCCACCGATCAATGACGTCGCTGTCGATGGCGCTACTATAAGCCGCCCATTTCTTCATGACCTGGTCGATCTGCGGGCTGCGCAGAAATTCCTCTTTCCCCAGCGCGATATCGATGGCGGCAAAGACATCGCGTTCCACGGAACATCCTTGGCCGGCAAACACAGGTTTCCATCTCGAACCGTTTGGCCGGTCACCTGACGCGACTGTCGAAACGATGGCTACCCGCGGACTCTCTTTCGCTCCTCACTTGGCGGATGACCGAATTCCTGGTGGTAGCTCTTGCTGAAGTGAGAGGTGGATTGAAAACCACATGCGGTTATGATGTCCTGCAGCGGCATGTCTGTTTGCAGCAGCAATTCACGAGCTCGTTTTAACCGCAACTGCACATAGTATTTCGCCATTGACGTACCGAGTGTCTCGCGAAATAACCGCTGCAACTGCCGGTTAGACATTTTCGTGCGGCGCGCAAATTCGTCGCCGGACAGCGGTTCGTCGATGTTGCTCTCCATCATTTCCACGACATCGAAGACGACTCGGTTTGCTGACCCAAGCCTGGCGACCAGTGGCATTGCCTGCAACGAATTGGTATTGCGTAGATGCTCGACTATGAAATAGTCTGTGATTTCAGAGATGAGGCGCTGTCCAACGTGCGGCGCAATCAAATCCAACATCATGTGCAATGGTGCCACGCCTCCGGCGCAGGTCACACGGTCCCGGTCAATGACAAAAAGCCTTTTCGAGAATTTTGCTTTTCTAAACGTCTCCTGGTGAGCGAAGAGCCGCTCCCAATGTATCGAGCATTCATAGCCTGAGAGTAGGCCAGCCTTGGCGAGGGCATACGCGCCCGTACAGATGCCGCCGAGTAGAATTCCCGAGCGGTCGAGGCGTCGCAGTAGCGCCAGATGCTCGGCTGTAGTCACTTCGTGAATGTCGTTGCCGCCACATACAAAGACAATATCAATCTTCTCGACCTCGCTTATTGCAACAGTTTCTAATGCAATACCGTTGCTTGCCGCGACGTCTCCACCATCGAGGCTGACCAGACGCCAAGTGTACTGGTTGGTCTTGCCGAGCTGATTCGCCACTCTGAGCACCTCGACTGCATTAGTAAATGCAATCATGTTGAAGTGCGGCATCAACAGAAACGAAAAATGAAGGAGCGGCTTCATATCGTCCTTGGCCTTTCCTGTTGGCACATCATTCCCCCAGATATGCCTCGCGCACTTTCGGGTCTTTGAGCATCTTTATCGCGTCACCAGTCATTTTACATCCCCGAATCCATCCGAGATTTCCCGCATCTGCAACGGCGTTGCGGGAATGTTCGAGCCACTCGACAGCTCGGCTTTGTGTCGAGTTGACATCGTGAGCGCATCGGCGCGAGTGGACTGCCATGCAGAATCCGCGAACCTGATGGACATCGGTGTCGGTCCCTTCAAACACTGCTTATGGTTGAAGGAACCCACCATGTCCCTGCTGCGGTAGCAGGTTGGACGAAGGGACCGGCGTTCGTCAGTTGGCCGTGACGGTCGTCACGGCAACCCACTTTCCTTCTGTCAGTTTGTAGAGGGTCGACGCAGGATTCTTCAGGTCGCCGCGGTCATCGAAAGTAATCTTGCCGGTGATGCCCGTGAACTGCGCTTTCTGAAGAGCTGGCATGAATGCGGCAGGCTTTGTCGAGTTGGCAGATTTCATAGCGTCAATGGCCAGCGTTGCGGCATCGTACGCGAAGGGCGAGTAGGTCAGATTGTCGGTACCGAACTTCTTCTTGTACTTCTCTGCAAATTCGCTCCCCCGGGGCAACGTTTTGAGTGGTCGGCCGTACTCCCACGCCAAAGCGCCATCGCCAGCGTTTCCGGCAATCTGCGTAAAGATGGTGTCCGCAACGGCACCACCGCCGAGGAACTGCGTGCGCATTCCCAATTGCTTCATTCGACGCGCAATCAAGCCTGCCTGACCATCAAGCCCGCCAAAGAACAATAGGTCTGCGGTCGCCGCTTTCACGTTGGTCAACTGCGGACCAAAGTCAACGGCCTTGTCGTTCGTGAATTCGGTGGCAACGATGGTGCCGCCGGCAGCCACCACGGCCTTCTTGAATTCTTCGGCTTCGCCCTGGCCAAACGCGGTGCGGTCATCCATGATGGCAATTCGCTTTGCCTTGGTCGCGGTGACTGCGTATTTACCTGCAATCCCGGAGTTTTGTGCGTCCGTGGGGATGACGCGAAACACGCTCTTCAAACCTTGCTGCGTGATAGCGGGATTGGTCGCGGCGGGGTCGATAAGTGGAATGCCTGCATTTGCGAAGACGCGAGATGCCGGGAGACACACCCCAGAGTTGAAGTGGCCAATAACCACCTGCACGCCGTCATCGACAAGCTTCTGGGCGACCTGGACGCCTACCCGAGGGTCGCCCTGGTCATCGACAGACTCCAGGACGAACTGGACGGGCTCATTGCCTATGGTCGGGTGCGTCGCATTTGCTTCGTCAATTGCCATCCGAACTCCGTTCTCGATGTCTTTACCGTTAGCAGCGTTGGAGCCAGTAAGTGGTCCCGAGACACCAATCTTGACTATCTGCACAGCGTACGCCGTCGCTGGAACTGCAAAACAAGAGGCGCTCACCAAACCTAGCCCGACGAGGGCCGCACGAACTTGATGCATCGACATCTTCCATCTCCTGGTTATGTTTCTAGCGAGTATTTCGATGAATTCCCGAGAGACTGCTTTATCTCTGCGTGTGGGGGCGTCGTCCGCAGCGCAGATTGACAATGCATCGCATCCCGTATCGATGCGCGCGTCGCTGCCTGTCGGCTGCACTGCGGGGTAGCTTGGCCCCAGCAACCCACATTTACTTGAACGAACCTGCCAAAGATGAAGAGGATTCCTCGGCAGTATTCGACATCACGTGAGGGGCTTAGTAGACATGGTCATAAACCGCCGGCCTGGCGCAAAAGCGACATGCCCTATAACCAATCCGACATTCAAGTCGTGGTTGAAATAGTCCACGCCGGATACACAAAGACACCCCGAAACGAAGTGTGCTGCCGGGAATCTCAGGGTTTACGCTGACCTGGAAGGCCGTAAGGGAAGCGGCGGGTGCTGAACGCCTGTTGTTAAATGCAGACTGCTCTTACTGCTCGTCGAAGTTGTGCGACGGGCAAAAACCGCCCTGTCGGCGGGGAAGCTGCGTGAAAGGGATGTTGTCGAACTCCACGCTCGTACGAAGGAAGCTCACGCTCAGTTCAGTACCGCAGTCCTGGCAAAAACGGACGGAGCGCAACGGCTTCACGCAACTGGAGGGAATGTCGGAATCAATCCCGATTTGGATTTTGGTGACGCTTTGGGCGACATGGAGACGTCGTTTGCGGCATCTGTAGCCTAACGACACAGTTTTACAGGGATCTGCGCGAATTTCGCGAGTGGCGCGCCCGGCTGGGATCGAACCAGCAACCCCTGCCTTCGGAGGGAGAAATCGCCCCAGTACGTGTAAGGCCTTCTGACCTTAACGCATTGATTTTACGATATTTTTAAGAGGCATGGGTTTGTTCATCTCAGCCCGTCCTAATAGAGATTTGACCCGTGCTCCGCCATTTCTCCGCCGGCAACGCATCAAATGCTATTTGCCACGGTTTCTTCGAAGTTGCAGCTTGAGTCGATAGTTCGGCAAGCCAACAGTCAGTGTCATCGCCGTTGACGTGACGATCGAACTCCCAATCTTGGTCGTCTCCTGTCTCCGCGGCGACGGGCTGGGCACGACCACCGTTGCATTCGGGCTGTACGCGTCGACGGTGGTAAGCGCTATACGGCATATCGCTCTCAGTCACAAGGATCAACGTGTCAAGGAAATCGTCCGAGTCCAGCGCGTCATGAGCGTCCCAATAATCAACCTCCGGCCAAATCCAAGGCGGACACGGAGCTTCGCCAGGAGGCCAAGCGTTGCTCCAATGTTGAAAGAGTTGCTCCATCGAAGCCGCCGGATTGGCTCCTTCGAACCAATCGTCCCATCCCTCACGGTTCACAACATGGCAACCTAGGCGATCGATCGTGTCAAACCAGTTCTCGAACGAAGCCAGCCGCTCCTCCGAGGCCGCATTTGCCCACTTTTTGCGTCTACCGTTGTTTGACCAAGGAACTTCACCTCGGCGCACGTGAGCAAGTCCGGCGATAAATATCCTGTTGGCTTTATGACGATTGTTGAGCTGCACCTTAATCGTCTCCTTGATCTCGTCCTTAGGTTCAACTTCGCTGCCTTCGGTTAAGCCTGCACCACTACACAGTTGAACATATTCAATCAGTTGCCCTGGGAAAGGCAACGTACCCAGCTATGCGTACACGCATTAGTCCGTACGTATTTCGGAACCAGTTCGCCTCAGATTTGAAAGCGGATCCAACTATTTCGCTGGAGGATGCCGCGAAACTTATGGGGCATCTCTCCGACTACAGCATCGGTAAATACGGACACGCAGTGCACGGACGAAAAAGTGGTAAAGGTCGTGTAACACCAATCGCGGTTCGGGCAACTCGGCCAGTGAAGCATTCTCCAAAGGTTGATCGTTTGGCCCGCTTCAAGGCTGCGAGTGCTGCCAAACGGAAACAGCAGCCGAATGTACGATAGCGATCTCGAACGACGCCAGAACGACGCGGAGTTGACGCCGCAAACACGCCACTGCGACACGAGTTACGGCATGTTTGATAGTTTGAGGAGGCGCAGTGCAGAATCGACGCGCGAACGACGCCGCAATTACGCTAACGTAACGCCACGGTGACGCTAGAGCAACGCCGCAGTGACGCCAGTGCAACGCGATAGTGGCGCGCCTCAGCCGGAAACGCCCCAGTTCCCATCGTACTTTGCATTTAGCGCTAACCCGGCACTATAGGGCCAGGTCACTGCGCCATCCGAACGGCAGTCCGCGCGAAGTGAGCCTCATCCGCGAGGGGCAAAAATTCTGGCGAACGTGTCGCCCGAAAGATCAAGCACGGCGCTCGTGCCGTCGGCAAAAGTGACTGCGAGGCGATTGCGGGGCAACGCCGGCACAGTGATGTGCATGTCATACAGTCATAGGAGCTTGCCTGTCAGGGGGTAATCGCATACCCGCACTTATCCTCGCTATCGGCGCACACTGAAGGTTTTCGAGCCCATCAGGACAATGACGAGTCCGGCCGCAAGTCAAGCCCCCCAAATTATGAAGTTGCTGCCCCAATGCTAGAGGCCTGGATTATGCGTCTTTTTGTCGATACCGAATTCACCGACTTCATCAACTGCGACCTGATTTCGATTGCGCTCGTCGCCGACGATGGCCGCGAGTTCTACGGTGAGCGCTCGGATTACGACGATGCGACCTGTACCGCGTTCGTGCGCGAGGCGGTGATACCGCAACTCGGCCAGCATCCGGACCGGGTCCTCACGCGCGACGCCTTGCGCGCCGATTTACTCGCGTGGCTGGCTCAGTTCGACAGCGAGCAAGAGCGCATGCTGTGCTTCGACTATGCGGGCGACTGGGATTTGTTTGTGGATCTCGTCGGCGCTGTGCCGGATGGCTGGTTGGCGTGCCACATCGGGCAAGCGCTGTGCGCCAAACGCTTGGAAATGTACTTTCGCGAGCATGGCGGGCGGCATCACGCGCTGCATGATGCGCGTGCGAACCGACATGCGATGCAGGACTGACTGCACGCGACCGATGCGTAAAGGTCAGGGTTTCGGGGATGACTCGACCGGCTCTGCAGCGCGAAAGGTCAAAATTTTTGGGATGACTCGACCGGCACCGTATCGCGAAATGTCAGGGTTTCGGGGATGACCCGATCGACGCTGCATCGCGAAAGGTCAAAACTTTTGGGATGACTCAACCTGCTCCACATCGCGAAAGGTTGGGGGTTTTGGGGATGGCTCAACCGGCTCTATGGCGCGAAGATCAAAACTTTTGGAATGACTCGACCGGCTCCGCATCGCGAGAGGTCAGGGTTTTGCGGATGACGCAATCGCCCCGGCAATAAGCGAAAGGTCAGGGTTTCGGGGACGGCCGGACCGGCTTTGCAACGCGGAAGGCCTCAACGTTATGGGGATGGCTGACTGCTTCTTCGGCACTTTCGGCTTTCGCACCGGCACTGGTTCGAGAATGGGCAGTGTTTCGATGAGGTCTTCGTCTCTAGTGCAGGTAGCGAAAGCGTTTTGGACGAAGCGACCCGGTAGCTAAATAAGTTGCTGTCCGGCTCAGATCGGCCATTAAGCGACATCCATCAGATCGTTTGTACGGACGGTCAAGAGGCGGTTCATGAACAAGAAGCCGCCGTTCAATGCCTCATCATCAAATCTGCTCAGTATCCGTGTTATGGAGTTGAAGGCCTCTGCGAGTTCCGACCGGCTCGCGGGTAATGTCGAGGGCGAAAATAACGCCCGCGGTCGCCGTTGTGATCGTCGCCAACAGCGCGAGCACTTCCCAGCCAGCTCTGATTGCGACCATACCTGCCACGGCCGTACCAATCGCGCCTGCGCCGTAGTAGGAAGTCAGATAAGCCGAGTTCAATGCGCCTGCGCGCGTTGGTTGGATAGCAACGACGCTGGCCTGATTGGCGACTTGTGCGGCGAAACAACCGGCATCGAATACGGCCAGCGCGGCCGCAGTCGCGGCTGGGTGGCCGAGTGCGAAAGTCAGTGCACACGCGGAAAACGCCGCGAGAGTGAGGCCGCAAACTATCACGGCGCGGCTGCCGAACCGGTCGGCCAAACGTCCCGCGACACGCGTCACGACGAGACCTAGGAGTCCAGCGAGGCTGTAAAGTCCGATGGTCGCCGCATCTAGGTTATACGGCGGCGCGGCGAGGCGCACCGCAAGGCCGACCCAGATCAAATTGAAAGCAAAAAACCACAACATCCCGGCGTAGATGCGCAAACGTAACGGTCGCGATGCCCGTATCAAGGGCGGCATGGAACGCAACGTTGAAAAGTATCCGATGCGCCCGAGTGGACGTTCCGCAGGCAGTAACGGAATAACGCAAAGGGCTGAAACGGTCACGAAGGCGGCGAACGCCAACAGTGCGCCTCGCCATCCATACCTCTGCGCCAGCACCCCACCCACGAATCGACTCAGCAGTATCCCCGCGGATATGCCAGCAGAGATCGTCCCCATGCGCTGTGCTCGACTTTGTGGATCGGCGCATTTGCCAACCACGGCACTGCTTTGCGCAGCAACCGTCGTGGTGGCGCCGACGAGAACGAAGCAAGCAATGAGCGCGTTCGGGCATGGCGCCCAGGCCGCAAGCACCAAGGCACATGCAAGCGCGAACATCTGCGCCGGAATCAAGGTGCGCGGACTCAGCTTGTCCACTAGCGGAACCAGCAGTACCAGGCCGAGCAGATAGCCGATCATTGCGCCGGACGCCACGGCCGTAATCGGTGCGACGGGCACCCCAAAATCGGCGGCGATGAAAGACAGCGCCGGTTGTATGGCGTAGTTGTTCGCGATGGCACCGCCAGCCGCGATCGAAAGCACCGCTACCGCGCGGCCCGACAGCCGCGCGTTCTGCTCAGCCCCGGCCTTCACTTGTCGGCCCTGACGGCAATGGCCTCGACCTCTGCGAGGATCGCGTCATCAACGAACGGCAGCGCATGCACGAGCGAAAAAGCCGGCCGAATGTCGCCATAGACCTCGCCGTGCGCGCGTGCAGCGTCTTCCCAGTGTTCGAAGTCCGCGACGACCAAACGGCTCTGGACCACATCCTGCAACTGAAAACCATTGTCGATGAGCACTTTCTCGACAGTGGCAAGTGCATCCCGGGTCTGCGTGTAGACATCCGGACCTTTGCCGGCCGTACCTGAAATGTAGATCGTATCGTTCACGATCACTGCCCGTGAGTAACCGACTTTGGGCTCCCACGAGGAGCCTGTGCTGATGAGTTGACGCATGGGGACCGTCCTTTGAGGGCGTGGTTTACGAATAACTACTTGGGTAGTAGTTAAGTGTGATCGTATACTACTGAAGTAGTTAGTCAACTACCTTCAAACAGAAACGAGTCACGCATGACGGCAGACACCGAATTGATCGCGTCCATGACGCGGCTGGGATTCACCCAGTACGAAGCGCAGGCATACGCGGCCCTGGTGGGTCAGGCCGCGCTGACAGGAGCGGAAGTGAGCCGCAGAGCATCGATGCCCCCTTCGAAGGTATATGAGACGCTGGCCCGTCTCGAAGCGAGGGGCGCCGTGCTCGTTAACCGATCCGAACCTGTGCGTTACGCGGCGGTTCCCCACACGTCGCTGTTGGCCGAGCTCCGCTCACGCTTCAATGCCGACCTTGAATCCGCGGCTTCCGCACTGGATCGCCTGCCCGTTCAACAGAAACCCGGGTTGGTCTGGTCGCTTAGCGGCGCGGAGCCGATCGTCCAGGCTTTTGCACGCGTGATTTCGAACGCGCAAACATGTTTGTTCGCCGGTATCTGGGACGAGGAGCTTGACGAATTGGGTCCGCTGCTTGAAGCGGCCAGCAGGCGGGGGATCGACACCCATGTCGCCATCTATGGCAATAAGACGGTGAATGGCCCTCACACATATGACATGGCCGAATGCGGGGCCAGCGCGAGACTGCGTCTTTCTGGCCGTCGCCTTGCAGTGGTGGTGGCAGACGAGGACGATGCGGTGGTGGCCGAGTTCGGCGACGAAACTCCCGACCAGGCCACAGTAACCACGAATCCGGTCATCGCACTGCTGGCCGTCGAGTACATCAAGGCCGACGTCAGCGGTCGCCTGATGATCAATGCGATGTCTTCAGCGGCATACAAAAAGTTGCTGACGACACCGGCCATGCGGGCAATGCTCCGGCCTGTTGCAACCAAGGCCGAAAAAAGTGCCGGGAGCGATTGAGGGTTGCGCCCCGTGCGAACACGCAAACGACCGTTGTACTTCGGCGGCGGCCCTTGCGGGTGCACAGAGGTGATTGGCCGGAGTGGGTCGGCAAGCGCCTTTCCCAAAAATCCCCGAGGAACCCTCTTTTTGTCTGGCGACTAGATCGGGAATCGTTCGATGGTGTCGCGTACCTGCATGAGCACTGGCCTGAGTCGCTCCATCGGAACCGAACTCAAACCTAGGCGCAGCGCATGCGGCGCGTGCCGCGTCGTCGCGTACGCGTCCGCCTTCGATACGGCGATGCCACGTTCTGCAAGCGCGGTCGCGATGCGGTCCATGCGCAGACCGTCCGGCAAATGCAGCCACAGAAACATCGATGCCGGATGCGCAGTGCATGTCATGCCGGCGAAGACTTCGCGCGCCACGGCTTGCCTGAGCCGTGCTTCATGTTGCATCAGCTTTTCGTGATGTGCGACAGTTCCGTCGGTCATCCAGCGCGTAGCCATCGCGGTGATGATGCTGGGCAGGCTCCAGTAACTGGCACGGACGGCAGCCTTGATGCGAACAGCGAACGATTCGGGTACGACCATATAGCCGAAGCGCAATCCACTGGCGAGACTCTTCGACAGACTGGACACATAGATGGTGCGTTCGGGCGCCAGCGTCACCAGCGCGGGCGGCGCCTTGCCGGCGAGCCAAGCGTAGGCCGCGTCTTCGATCAACAGGCAATCATGACGGCGTGCGATGTCGACGAGACGGCGACGCTGGTCGGCGTTGAGTACCCAACCCAGCGGATTATGCAACGTGGGCATCGCATAGATGGCGCGAATCCTGTGACGGCGGCACAGCATGTCGAGTGTCTTATGATCCGGGCCATCGGCAGAACACGGCACTGACTGCAACGAAAGACCCTGCTGCGCGGCCAGCATCCTGAAGCCGGGATAGCTCAGCGCGTCGACGGCGACAGAATCGTGAGGACGAAGCAGCGCGCGCGTGGCGATGTCAAGCCCTTGCTGCGTGCCGCCTACTAGAAAGACCTGATCCGCGTCGGCGCGAATGTCGCGCTCCTTCGCCAGAAACGCGCTCACGATCCGCCGTTCGTTGAGCCGTCCGCCTGGCGGCTGCTGATGCATCAACGCGGCGAGGTCGCCGGACGAGGCCAGCTCGCGGAGCATTGTGCGTAACAGATCGGCCTGACCCGGCCACGTCGGATGATTGAAGGATAGATCGGCGGTGTCGGCGTTCAGGCGGGCTTCGTCGTCGCTGTCCCAGTCGCGCTGCACGGGCCGGTCGCGTACGAAGGTGCCGCGTCCGGTTTCGCCGACGACCAGTCCCATCGACTCCAATTGCGCATAGACTCGGCTGGCTGTGGCGATAGCGACGCCATGATCGGCGGCGAGCTTCCGATGCGTAGGCAAGGGCGCGCCGGGCGGCAGCTTGCCGCTGCGTATCTGGGCGGCCAGCGTCTCGATAAGGGAAACGGACGGAGAGGAGGCCATGAAACGTCCCTAGGACAATTATTTGATTGTCCTAGTGTACGGGAATACGCTTCACATCGAGTTCCGATGAAACAATTCAGGCCAAAAGCCGAGGAGAGTCGACATGAACGCCAGCATGCCCCGCCAGCTATCCGTGCTGGAATATCTGAAGCGTCAACTGGACGGCACGCTCGGCTCCGACGACCAGACGCACATGCGTTACCCGACGGCGATTTCGGGCTTGCTGGGTTTTCGCATCGTCGAGATCGGGGAAGCCGTGGCCATCGTCGAAATGGATGCTGATGCTGCGCTGCACGGCAACCAGCAGGGCACGGTTCACGGCGGCATGCTGTGCGAGCTGGCCGATGCCGCCATTGGGACCGCTCATTCCACGCTGATGGCGCGCGGGCAGAGTTTCGCCAGTCTCGATCTGAAGGCCACGTTTCTGCGGCCGGTGTGGCAATCGAGGCTGCGCGCGCATGCGCGGGCCGTGCATCGCGGCAGGACGATCACGCACTATCAATGCGATATTCAGCGGGAAGACGGGAAGATCGTGGCGAGTGTCGCTAGCGCAGTGATGACGTTGAGCGGGGAGCAGGCGGAGGGACGGTGACGATAGCCGACCGGCAGCTTATGAGGCGCAATAGTGAACGTGTCCAGTCGGCCACGTGTGGTCATTCAGAGTAGCGAACGTTATGTCCGAATTGCGTCGGATGTCGGCCGCCCAGCGCCCAGCCGATAGTTGCATTGGGCTCTACCGGCTGCTCGCCTCCTTCAGAAACGAGAGCACGCGAACTTGACGTCCTTGCTCTCGATGACTCCGCCCAAGCGCCCCGGTGCCCTTTGATTGCTCCAATACATATTGGTATGGTTGATCACGGCATCCGGTGGCGGCGCCCCTCTTTGCGTCATATCCTCTGTCGTATGTGCATCGCTGACCAGCGTCGCATCATAGCCGCGCGCGAGTGCGCCATGGAGCGTCGATCGAACGCACATGTCTGTCTGCGCACCGGTCACAATGATCTTGCCAACGCTGAGCCTCGACAGCACCTGCTCTAGATCGGTGCCTTCAAACGCGTCGCGATAACTCTTTTCGACAATCGCTTCCCCTGCCACCGGAACAAGTTCGGCAACGATCTGCCACGCTTCGCTGCCCGCTTTGAGTTCTTCGTCGGCGTGCTGTACCCAAACAACCGGTACCTGCGCAATGCGTGCCCGTTCGATGAGCATATTGACGGCATCGAGTACTTCACTACGTCGATATGCGTTTGCGACGACTTCATTTTGAAGATCGATAACGACGAGTGCGGTGTTGGGGCGATCGGCCAATGTGGTCATGAGCTGACACCTCTTGAGGAAAGAACGTATCTTAGCGGGATTTGTGACCAGCAATGCAAGGGGGCGACGGCCTCCTTGAGACGTACGTCGGACACTCATACGTGTGAGGCGAACGTCTGTAACGGGTGCTGCCGATCGAAGCCTCGCGAGGTTGAAGTCGCGTATGCCAATTGCATGCGGCAGCACGCGGCCACGAAGCGCCTCTCGCTGAGACAATCCTTTGGACGTCCAGACGGCAGCTCCGCAATCGCAAGCTGTCGCTCACATGCCGAAAACGCCCGCCGCATCGTCGAACAATACAAGCGCACTGACGCTCTCAATCATGTGGGCGCTTTCGCCTGCTCGACTCTGCTCGCCGGACGAGGTCAGTCAGGAGCCACTTCGCGACCAGTTCCGGCCGGTCCATCCCAACCGAAGCAAATTTGACCTCGCCATCGTAATAGACGATGACCGAACCGGTCATCACCCGATACGTGCCGCTGTGCCTGGTGCCGTCGACAATGGTTTCTACGGGATTCAGGGCTTCGTAAGCTTGTGGGCTCATGCCGGGAGTTCTATGCCAAAGACTTCACCGTAGCCAACCATCGCAATTCCGTCAACGGTCGGCAAACCAGTATTTATTCGCGTTATCATGTCTTTAGTGGCGTCGTAACGCGCGATGATGGGCGTCGGACAGGTTCCGGGAGAGCGAATGGGCAACGGGGAAATGGACCGCCGTGAGCTATGTGAACCATACGCCGAGGTAGCATTTTCGGACATTGCTTCGCCAATTATCGACGAAGCAATTGAACAAACGAAGGAAGTCGCAGGTGACCCTTCCGCCGAAGGACTCCATCAGTTGCGCATTACCATGCGCCGCCTGCGATCGTTGTGGTGGTCCTACCGGCCCTTGCTCGACGCGGGGGAAAATACCCGGCAGCGCGACCTCTTCAGGTCACTCGCCGATTCGGCTGGCAAGGCGCGCGATTATGACATCTTGATTGCGCTGCTCAAGCTTCAGCAGAAAGACGAGAAGGCGCTTCCTCCTGAAATATCGGCCGCTCGACAGAAGGCGCTCGACGCCGGCAGAGAAGTGCTTTCGAACCCTGAAACGAAGACGCTGCTGCTTGAAGCACTCGCGCAAACTGCAAGAGCTCTGGTCGCAAGACAGGACCGGGAACCACTTCGAGTTTTCTCGGACGGCCGCGTTGCCGCATCAGAAAAGCAGTTGCGCAAGCGGATGCGACGCGCGGCTAAGGCCAAGAGTTCAACCGTTGCTGCTTTTCACGATGTCAGAAAGGCTGGGAAGAAGACCCGGTATCTGCTGGAACTGTTCGGTCCGGTGCTGTCCGGAAGGCATCGGAAAACATTGAGCCGTCTCAAGAAAATCCAGAAGCGATTCGGTGCCTTGAATGACGTCATTGCGAGCGAGAAACTTTTGCGCGACAACACCTCGCTGATTGCCGCCATCGCCAAGCCCGAAAGAACGCTGAAATGGTTCAGGAACGAACGCGAGCGGCGCTTGCGTGCTGCTGCAGCCTTACTGCGGCAGAGCCAAAAATAGGTTTCGCAACAACCGGTGCGCTTTTGCGGCGCGTACGGATTGGGCACATCAGCACCGTCACCTCTGTAAACGCTTCACTCGCTTGGGCGCGCATCCCTGCACCGTTTCTGCACCTGGCTTGCAGGTATCGGATCGAACCGTTGTCTTTTCAACATCGAGACAGCAAGGGCCCAACGATGCGTGGTCAGGCAAATGCAACCTCTGCAAGGAACGTTGCGAAATAGTCATCGTCCAGCCATCCAGAAACGTGCTTCGACGCCTCGATGCGCTGGACTTCTTTCTGTCCTTTATCGGTCAGGATAGCAATCTGGAGTGCAGGGAGATACCTTGTACTGGGGGGAGGTTTCTGGTCGGCGGTCTGGATCAGACCATGCGAGCGAAGCGACGTGAAAATTGCCGGCCGCTTATGCCACGGTATTTGTCGATATAGAGCAAGCCGGAGAGCTTCAAGTACAGCGCCATTACTGAATTCCATGAGCGTCCTTTGGTGATCAGCTGAAAAGTCTTTCTGGCTCTAAGCACGCAAGGTAGCACATGAAACGGTGCTTTCCGATGACACAGACAGCAAACCTTCCGTGTCCGGTGATAAAAACAAGCAAGGCGCGAAGTAACAGGTGGCTGTCAAAAGCTGGCTACGGCCAAGCGCGTCCGGCAAAATGCCACAAGTTTGGCGCTGAGCCAGGACAGTCACACGAACCCTGACACACCCGCTCGGGCACCTGTGGCGCGACTGCACGTAATGCCGCCGGCTTCGGGAGGTGCGCACACGCCCCTGACGGTGCTTAGCTGCGTAGTGCCACGCCGACATCTTCACTGAACGCGTATCTGGGTCACGATCCGGCGCGGTCTTGCTCGCTGCGGGCCGGTCGACCGGTCTTGACAGCTTCGAGTGCCGAAATCGCAGCCACCAGTCGCTTTGACGAAGCAGAATCGAGCAACTGCAAACCTGCGCGCAGAAGCTCACTCTTCTTTACCGCGACACCGGCTTCCAGGCACTTACGCTTGAGCAAGGCGATGCGCTCATAGTCGGCCTTGGGCATTGTGAAGCTATCACGAATGACCTTTTCCTTCTTGGCACGCGTGACCTTGGTCTTGCCGACGGCTTTGGGTGCAGGCGCCGCCACATCTGGACTTGCCGATGCCGCATCCTTCGCCCGGGATTCGGAGCGTTTGGTTTTGCCCGTGCTCACGTTCGCCGTGGGCGTTTGAGTTTCACTTTGCTCCTCGCCGGGAACAGTTGATTTCGGGAAGTGAAATGCCTTCTTTGTAGGCTTGCGAGTAGTTGCTGTGGCCATGCCGGGCTCCAAGTGTGAAAACGATATAAACAGTATATACGTTTATTTCGAACGAATTTCAACTTCGCCTCACTTGATTGCGCCCATGGCTTCGAGCTAATCGCTTACAGCAAAACCTGGTTCAGGCACGAGACAGAGGCGCGCTACGACGGCAATTGTCCGTCCGCGTGTACCGCCTTCGTTTAGCGATGAAGCTTGGTGAGGGGCGATCGGCGTCGGCAACATGCTGCAGCGATAACAGAATCGCGAGGTAGTGCGAAAGTCGCGGGCTTGTGACCAATTGATATGGTCAATCGCGAGCCGCTAGTTAGTTAACCGATTTATGTCACGCCGTACCACCAAGGCAGCCATCGAAGTGACGCCTGCTCAAGGTCCGGAGAGGGTTCGAAATTGGCCATAGGCGCCAAGACGCACCGGAAGACTGCTTCGGGTCGCCTGCTGTCGATCGCAGCCTCGCGAGGTTGAAGCTGCGTATGCAAAATGCATGAGTCGGCGCCCGGCCAATCTCAGACATCGGCGACACATGCGCTCCTGCCGCTCGGATGGCGGACTTATTGCCGATAACGGACACCTTGCCCCTACCTTCAAACCGAGCTGCCTGTGGTCAAGGTGAAACGCACTCACACGCGGAAATCTGCGGCCATGTCCTCGTCGCTTCTTGCTTCGAGCCTTCCAGAGCGGCATGCGGCCATGAACGCCTTGTAGTCGGCTTCGTTCTGTGCGGCGCAAGCCATTGCGTATTCGGTCAACGCTTCGGCCATACGGTCGCCGCTGCCAAGGTACGCGGCGATTTCAATGGCCTTGCCGCTCGCCTTCGCATGAGCACGCGCAAGCGCCCAGCCGCAAATGCGGGCATAGCCCTGCATAACGGTTGTGCTCATGCGCTCGACTTCCGCCGACACCTTCATGTCGCGCAGTTGTCGGAAATAGAAGTTGCGCCCAGCGGGCCCCGAAGTCCAGCCGAGAAACGAATCGCTCGCCGCCTGCAGGAGGCGTTGTCCGACCACCACGCGCTGCCCCTGATGATCGAGGCCCTTCGCCTCGAAGTATCGTGCGATCACCGAAGGCCGGGCTTCCTTCACCTGCAGGAACAAAGGCGTGCCGTGGCTATCGACGAACAACATCACCAGGCAGAAGGTGCCGACGCTTCCCACGCCCACGACCTTGAACGCGATATCGTGAAGTTCGTACTGGTTGAGCAGCAGGCGGCGGTCGACCGGTAACGTGCCGACGTATGCGTCGAAAGCCTTGGCTAGTTTGCCTTGCCAGGCCTCGGTGTCGCTCCAGGTGCTTTTCTTGCCAAGCAGTGAATTGGGTCCTGTGGGATGAAACAGTGCGGGCGGTGCGTCCTGGATCGTCCATTTTCCGTCTTGCTGTGTCGCCATCTTGGCGAGCACACTTTCGTGTGTGCGCGTTGCTGCCTTTTTAGACGTCTTGGCGAGAAGGCTGTGACCCTCTTCGGTCTTTGCCAACTCCATCATGCGTTCGAAGCTGATGACTTCGTGCCACAGATCCAGGGAACTGTATTCCGAGTATTCGCGCATGCGCTCGGTGTACTCGTGAACCGCGCTCCATACGAGCTCGCCAATCGGGCCGCGCCCCAACCCCATGTGCTCGCCGGCAACCGCAAAGCTTCCGACGAGCCGTTTCAGATCCCATTCCCACGGTCCCTGCGCGACCTCATCGAAATCATTCAGGTCGAACACCAGTTGCCGCTCCGGCGTTGCAAAGCCACCAAAGTTCATGAGGTGTGCGTCGCCGCAAATTGGAAAGGTGATACCCGAATTGACCGTGCCGGCAAGGTCGTGGGCCTGGATTATTGCGGTGCCGCGAAAGAATGTGAATGGCGAGAGCGACATCCGGCCGTATCGCAACGGTACGAGTGCTTCGACCCGGCCCGCGCTGCTGGCCTCGAGAAGTTCGATTGCATCGCGCTTTGTATTGCCAATCTCCGCGTGCTGGGACCGCTTCGCGCGCTCCCGCACCTGACGCCCCAATGCCCGTCGCTCTGCAAGAGTTTGCGTGGCCGCCATTCGCACACCTCGCCCGGGTTAAGCCGCTAAAACACACGAGGCGCACGGGACACACGAAATGCAATTGCCCCATACGCATGCCTATTTGTAGACGCCAGTTTGAAGAAGCAATTCAGTCTAGCATCGAGTCATTCGTTGTACCTTCGTAATTGACGTGGGCATGGCATCCCGTTGTCGAGCCGCTGATGTCGAAATGCACACGCCCGAGTAGAGGGTACGGCATTTCTGCTAGGTTGCGCAGTTGTTGCGTACGCAATCAGGACGTATGCAATCTTTTATAGAAATGCAAAACGCTCGATATGGCGTTCGACCCACGCGGGGTCGAGCGGCAAGGAAGCGTGAATACTCGTCAAGGATTCGACATGACCCAACTCGTCCATCATCCTGCGTACCTCTTCATCCTGCTGATCGTACTGCTCTCCGTGGCGGCCGGACTCGGGGCAATTGGCCTGCTACGTATTGCCCCGCTTTCGGAGGGCGCGCGCGACAACTATAACGTTGTACAAGGCGCTACGCTCACGCTGCTTGCACTGCTGATTGGATTCACGCTCTCGATGGCGGTGAGCCGCTACGACCAGCGCAAGAACTACGAGGAAGAGGAAGCGAACGCCATCGGCACCCAGTACCTGCGTGTGGAAGTGCTCGGCGAACCGCGAGCCGCGAAGGTCAAGGCGCTGCTGCGCGACTACGTGCAGTTGCGCATTGATTACTACAAGACGCGCGACACACGCGAACTGGAAATCATCAATGGCAAAACTGCTAACCTGCAGGGTCGGTTATGGGCAAGCGTGCGGGACGCCGCT
The DNA here is from genome assembly GCF_048957375.1 of Paraburkholderia sp. A1RI-2L. Lineage (NCBI taxonomy): Bacteria > Pseudomonadati > Pseudomonadota > Betaproteobacteria > Burkholderiales > Burkholderiaceae > Paraburkholderia > Paraburkholderia sp. A1RI-2L. The sequence continues at coordinate 2,876,359 of NZ_JARBTA010000001.1, read as the reverse complement.
GTTGAGCAGCCCACGCCGATTGCGGCGCTCGTCGTAGGCGGCATGAACGACGTAATCAATACGCAAGGCTATACGCAGGCGGCATGGCTCAATCGCATTCCCGTTTCCGCATGGACGCTCATGATCGCCATCGCGTTCTTCAGCAACCTGATGCAGGGGTATGGCGTGCGCGGCTCGACCGGGCGGCGTGTACTGCTCTTTGTGCTGCCCATCACAGTGTCGCTCTCGCTCTCACTCATCGCAGACATTGACAGTCCTCGCGGCGGACTCATACGCGTCGTTCCCCAGAATCTCATCAGCTTGCAGCAATCGCTTTCAACCAGTTGAGGTGGCGAAGCTTCGCGAATGCGAGTCCAAACGTTTGTTTACGAATCTGCAGATTAGCTATCTCACTTCGTCGGCTCCTCAGCGGGCACTGCACACCGTCGAATCATCGTGCGCCATTAATCGATATCCTCGCCCTACATTAAGGTTCACTCGTTTTGTAACCCCAACGTTATCAAACACATGGAGGTGGCCATGTCTGAGTCGGACGACGCAACGAAGTTGGGTGGACGCAGGGCATTCCTCAAGAACGTGGCGGTCACCGGTGTCGCGACCGGTCTTTCCGGCGTGGTGGGTGAGACCCTGGCGCAGGCCGCGACCCGGGCTTCTCCGACCGGCCCGGCTGCCAAGCCCGCTACGGCCGCGACGCTCGCGGTGAACAAGCAGTACGCGGATTTCCTCTCTTTCGAAGATGCGCAGGACTTCGAAGACGCCAAACGCGGGCTGGTCGCGACGCTCCCGGAACCCGTCGTCATCAAGCAACCGGACGGCACACCGGCATGGGACCTTCAGCAGTTCGCTTTCGTGGAAGGCGGCCCGGAGAACAACTCGCCGCCCACGGTCAACCCGAGCCTCTGGCGCAACGCCAAGCTCAATATGAATCACGGCCTCTTCAAGGTGGTCGACGGCATCTGGCAGGTGCGCGGCTACGATCTCTCAGTGATGAGCATTATTCGCGGCGACAAGGGCTACATCGTGGTCGACCCATTCATCACGACCGACGTTTCCTCTGCGGTCTGGAAACAGCTCGTCATTCCGCACCTTGGCGACCACCCCATAACGCATGTCATCTACACACACAGCCACGTCGATCACTACGGCGGTGTACGCGGGCTCGTGAGCGACGACGACCTGAAATCGGGCAAGGTGCAGATCGTGGCGCCCCATGGGTTCACCGAAGCGGCCGTAGGCGAAAACATCATCGCGGGGAACGCCATGGGGCGCCGCGCGAGCTACATGTATGGCTCGCTGCTGCCGCGCAGCGCCACGGGCATCGTTGACGGCGGCCTCGGCAAGACGACTTCAGTCGGCACGATCACGCTGGCCGTCCCCACCATGTTCGCCGAAAAGACCGGCCAGAAGCTCACGCTCGACGGCGTGGAGATCGTGGTGCTGATGGCGCCGGAGTCGGAGGCGCCTTCCGAGTTCATGTTCTATCTGCCGAAGTTCAAGGCGTTCTGCGCGGCGGAAGACGCAACCCACACGCTTCACAATCTCTACACACTGCGCGGCGCCAAGGTTCGTGACGCACTGCTGTGGTCCAAGTATCTGCAATCGTCGCTCGACATGTTCGGCGACGACATGCAGGTAGTTTTCGCGTCCCACTACTGGCCGACGTGGGGCAACGATCGCGTCACCGCTTTCCTGCGCGCGCAACGCGACATGTACCGCTATATGCACGACCAGGTGCTGCGCATGGCCAACAAGGGCATGACGCCGCTGGAGATCGGCGAAGCGATCCGCCTGCCGGACAGCCTCGCGAAGCGCTGGTTTTGCCGTGGCTACTACGGCACGGTCTACCACGACGCTGTCGCGCAGTACAACTTGCGTCTGGGGTTCTTCGACGGCGTGCCCGCGAATCTGCACCGCCTGCCGCCGACCGAGGCAGGCAAGCGCTATGTCGAGTTCATGGGCGGGTCCGCCGCCGTGCTTAGCAAGGCGCACGGGTACTACAGCAAGGGCGACTACCGCTGGGTGGCTGAAGTCGTGAATCACGTCGTGTTCGCGGAGCCACAAAACACGGCCGCCAAGCAGCTCCTCGCCGATACCTACGAGCAACTCGGCTATCAGTCAGAGTCGGCATCATGGCGCAACTTCTATCTGACGGGTGCGCAGGAGCTGCGCGGCGGCATCAAGCAGCTTCCCGCGCCGCAACCGCAAAGCCCGGACACCATCCAGGCGATGCCGCTCGACATGTTCCTCGACTATCTCGGCATCCGGCTCAACGGCGACCGTGCCAACGGGAAGACGGCCTCATTCAACCTCGTGCTGACCGACACGAAAGAGAACTACGTGCTCGGGGTGGAGAACAGCGCGCTGCACTACACGAAGGACAAATCCTTGAAGACCGCCGACGCCACGGTAACGATGACGCGCGCCGACCTCAACGACATCATGATGGGTAAGACCAACATGCAGAAGCTCGTGATGGCCGGAAACGCGAAGATCGACGGCAACAGCCAGAAACTCGGCGAGTTCGTCTCCTGGCTCGATACCTTCGACTTCTGGTTCAACATCGTTACGCCTTGAGGTGCCGCCATGTGCGCGATCTGCAATTTCAAGCTTGATTTCGGGGTGGGCCATCCGTCGGCCCTGAGCGTTGCCGTCGCGTCACGAAGCGCGATCGAGGCCGGCCTGATCGAGCCCGGCAATATCGGCAGCGTAGGGGCACTTTCGGTGGCCCGGATGCGGATGTCTGCAATCGAAGCGCTCAACCTGCTGCAGGCTCGGATCGAGGGAATTCACAGCGAGGAGGCGTTGCTGGCGCTACCGGACTTCTATGTCCTGCTGATCGAGAACGATACGTGGGGATTCTTCCACGCGACGACCGAAGGCTTCGACCCGGACATCGTGCCTGAAATGCCCGACGTGACGACGACGGACGATGCGACGCGCAGCAACGTAATCATCACCTCGGAAACGGCGTTGCGCGCCTGGCTGGCCGGCCGCTTCGACATGTCACATGCCTTCGAAGCCTCGCTGTTCGTGGTGGACGCACCTGAGGCGTTGGCGGCGTCCCTCATGCGGATGCTCGCGAGCGCCGACGCGACCATCTCAGTCGCTTGAGTGCGGACTCCCGGAAAATTGCGCGAATTTTCCGGGATTTGGCTGCCACCATCAGCGGGGCTGAGGTCCGGCTCTGGAGGCCGAGTCGACCGCAATACACCAGAGAACGGCCATTGAGCGCCCATTTCATCGACTGGCCGCTCAGGGTCGATCGGACCCAACTATCTTCGCTCGCGTTCGGCGGATGAGGCAGGCAACAGTAAAAATCAGACGTTTGCCGGCAATCCGATGCAGCGCCTCTAACTAGAGAGCCGCGGCCGGCAAGCATCTGCCTTCAGACCGCCTGCGTCGAATCCCTACCAGCCTGGTCAGTCATTGTCCCATCCGGGCTTGAGTTTCTTTGCTTCGAAATCCGCTATCGCGTCGGCCACAGACGTCTGCACACCAACGGCGAATGTCAGGCTTTCGATGGCCGCCCGACCTTGTGGGGAGGCGCTCTCGGAGTTCCTCCGAGCGACGTACGCCGGCTCGATGCTCTTCGCCTGGAGATTCGCGACGGCTTTTGCCACGGCTGCGTTCGCGTCTCGCAGAAATTCCGGGCTTCTCATGTACCTTCCGAGTTTGTCGGCAGACATGTCAGTTCACTACTCCCATGATCGTCTTCTAACAACGAAGGCTTTCCGAGCGTCTTCGCAATCGAAGGTCAACGATTCCGGTGTCCGTCGGCCACTCCGCACATCGTCACGATTCTGCTTTTGGCGCGCGCGGTTGGCCTGCATCAAAGGGCATTTTTCGTAATTGGCAATATCGGCGGCAGTCGGTTCTATATCTTCGTTTTTCACCGCGGCTAACTCGCTAAAAGTCGTCAGATCGTCGCTTGAAAACGACCTTTCGAACAATTTCGGGTGAGATGAGAAACGTCGATTCGAGCGAGTGCTGCCCGCTCTCCACCTTTTCGCGGCTGCGCTTCTGCCGTGTCCGCTTTGCCTGCATCAAGGGGCACTTCTCCGACGCCTCAATCCACTCGTCTTCTGTCATGGCTAGTCCGGCTGAGTGTCCCCGTGCACATCACAGCGTGTTCGCATCCAGCCGCGACCCGCGTCCCCTTCAAGGCCCCGAAGCTTCCCGCGATTTCCGCACAGGTCGCAGATGTGCAAGCTCATGGCCTCGGCTAGTTTGATCATGCCATGTTGGAAGCGCTCAGGTACCGGCTGCACGTGGAAGCGCAAGCCGCCTAACTTCTCTCTGACCTGCCACGACGTGACCTGCGACGAGCCTTGCAACGTGGTCCCTTGCAATTGCGCGCACAGTGTGTCGACTAAGCCGAACCAACCGTCACGGCACCAGATCCGTTGCTGCCGCGTGAAAATCGCTGGATAACAATCGAATAGCTGATTTTCTAACTCGGGACTCAATCTAGCCTCCATGAGGTGCTGCATAAATAGGCAACGAAAGCTTTGCCACGGGGTACGCGACTGTGAGCGCGATCGGTCTGATCGCCAATCAGAGCCGAAGTCACATTACGCCGCTGATAGTTCGTGTCATCGCGTCCACATTCAAAGCTGCTGAACGGCCGACGGACAGCAGCCCACCGCGCCCCGATAAGATACCGTTCAGCCGAGTCTTAGGGCGATGTCACTCGCACGGGGGTGGTAGTACCGCTTGAGCATCTGAACCGTCTTGTGGCCGGTAACAGACGACAACTCCAGGATGTTGTCGAGCCGCTCAGCGATTCGGGAGGTGGCTTCATGGCGAAGGTCATGAAAATGAAGATTCTCGACGCCGGCCCGCACGCAAGCCCGAATGAACACTCGCTTGAGCGCCTCGCCTGTGATCGGAAAAACCCGACCGCTCTCATGCCTGATCAGGCTTTCAAGCGTCTGTACCGCGCGGCTTGACAGCGGGACATCGCGAGCCTCGCCGTTTTTAGTATCGCGGAGCCTGACGAAACGCTCTCTGAGAAACACGTCGTCCCAGCTTAGCGACAGTATTTCGCCGCGGCGCATAGCCGTTTCGATCGCGAGGATGACTGCCGGGAGGGCCCATTCGTTTCGGCACCCTCCTTCGCTGAACCTACCTTGGTCGTCTCGTGGACTAAACGTCAGCGCAGAGAGAATCCGTTGCTCCTCTCCCGGCGATAGCCGACGATTGCGAGCGCGGTTTTCGCGAGGGCGCCGAATGACGGACACTGGATTGATGTCTAAGTGGATTCCCCACTCCCTTCTGGCTACATTTAGCACATGAGAAAGTAAGGTCAGCTCCCGACTCACTGTCGATCCGGTGACTGGACGATGCTGCGCGTCCCCAGCGAGTCGTCGATCGCGATAGTCTGCGAACAGTTTGCCGCTCAGCGCAGCCACCCTGTATTTCGCAATCGGATCCCGACACACTTTTTTGATCCGCAGGATTTCGTCGGCAGCCCCCTTCTTCAGCGGCGAGACCTCTCGCGCATAGCGCTGCAGGAGATCTCCAAAGGTGTTGCGCTCAGCCTCAGTTCGATCGACGAACGTTCCGCGGTCCATCTCCGACTCAAGGCGGCGAGCCCAAGCTTCTGCCTCTGCCTTGGTGTCGAATGTGCGCCATTGTGATGGGTAGCCGACTCGGCGGATCTCAGCCCGCCAAAAGTTGCCCCGCTTCCAGATTCCTGCCATCTCTGCTCCAGACGTGAATTGAATGTTGCGTCTGGGTGATTTTCGACTCCGCCACTTCTCCGCCAAATGGCGCATAAAGTAGGGTTTCGAGCGGCGATCGAAGTAACGAAGCTCTTCGGCACATGCTTTAAATGCCTGATTCTCAAGGCTTTATTGACGTGGGGAAGAATTCGAATCTTGGCGCGCCCGGCTGGGATCGAACCAGCAACCCCTGCCTTCGGAGGGCAGTACTCTATCCATTGAGCTACGGGCGCATTGAGAAGCAGATGCCGCCGGCAACCTGAAGAAAGCGGAATAGCGACATCGCAATGAGACGGAGAGAATACCCGGTTTCGATGCAGGCGTCCACCGCATGCGCCTTGGCGGGCACGCCTCCCAGTCCAAAGCCACACCCCGGGCACCAACATCCGTCACCATTTACCCAAACACCCCCGCTGCGCCGCACCACTTCGGGTAAACGCCCGCTGAAGAGCGCCCGCCTGCAGCAACCCGCTGCGAAACCTTGCGTCTATAATCGTCCGTGCTTGATCTATCGCAAGGCTGTTGCCGTCCTGCTGTACCGCTCACCACAATACCAACGGGAGTCGAGACAAGCATGAGCGAAGCACCCCACGGAGCCCCGATCAAAACACCCGGGCAGTTGATTGCCGCTGTCATTGCCGGGTTTGCCGTCCCCATCGTCATCATCATTCTGCTCGCCTACTACGTCGACAACACGACGCGCACCGGAGCGGGCACCGATGAACTCTCTACCGACCAGGTCGCCGCGCGCATCGCGCCGCTCGCGCAGGTGTCGGTGCACGACGCCAATGCGCCGCGCGTCTACAAGACTGGCGAGCAGGTCTATCAGGCCGTCTGCTCCGCGTGTCACGCGAGCGGCGCGGCAGGAGCGCCCAAGTTCGGCAATTCGGGCGACTGGGCGCCGCGCATCTCCCAGGGCTTCGATACGCTCGTGAAAACGGCGCTCGCCGGCAAGGGCGCCATGCCCCCGCGCGGCGGCACGAGCCCCGACGATTACAGCGATTACGAGATCAGCCGGGCCATCGTCTACATGGCGAACCACGGCGGTGCGAACTTCCAGGATCCGCCGCAGCCTGCGCCGGCTGCGGCAGCCGCAAGCGCTGCGCCGGCCTCAGACGCCAATGCAGCAGCCGACGCGCAAGCCGCAGCCGCAAAAGCGGCAATCGCCGCGATCGGGCAGACCGCATCCGCACCGGCCGCAGGCGGTGCGGGCCAGAGCGCCGACGCCTCGCAGGCGGGCAAGGCCCTCTATCAGCAGGTCTGCCAGGCGTGCCACGCGGCTGGCGTGCTCGGCGCGCCGAAGTTCGGCAACAAGGACGACTGGGCGCCGCGCCTGAAAGATCCGATGGACAAGATCTACAACTACGCGCTGCACGGCAAGGGCCAGATGCCGCCCAAGGGCGGTTCGAGCGCCTCCGACGCCGACGTGAAGGCCGCCGTCGACTATATGGTGAGCGCGGCAAAGTAAGCGCGTCGTCGCCTGAATCCGCCGCAACGGCGGCACGCGGCGCAAGCCGCATGGCGCACAACGACAAAGGGCTGCGTCGCATGCGATGCAGCCCTTTTCATTTCACGCCCGCAGCCGAAGAAGCCCGCGACCTCAGCCCTTCTGCAGCAACGCCTTCAGGCTCGCGAGCCGGTCCTTCGGCGACATCGGCGCTTCTTCCGCGGTGGGCGGCGGCGCGTCGTCGAGTCCCATCTCGGGGATGAAGCGCGACGCCTCGCACACCACGGTCTCGCGCGCCCGCTTGCGCTTCTTGCACCAGTTCAGATGCAGGCTGCGCTGCGCGCGCGTGATCGCCACGTACATGAGCCGGCGCTCTTCCTCGATGCGCGCGTCGTCGATCACGTCGTCCTCGGAGCCGCCACGGTGCGGCATGATCCCCTCTTCCACGCCCACCAGGAACACATGCGGATACTCGAGCCCCTTCGACGCGTGCACGGTCGACAGGCGCACCGCGTCCGGGTCTTCCTCCTTGCCTTCGAGCATCGACATCAGCGCCACGGTCTGGATCAGGCTCATCAGGTTCTTGCCGGTGTCGGCCAGACCGTCAGTGTTGTCATAACCGGTGGCTTCGCTGTCCTCGCCGATCTGCTGTTCGGGTTTCGTGCCCTTGCGCTTGAGCCATTCGAGGAATTCGAGCACGTTCTGCCACTTCGACTGCGCCTGGCGCTCGTCGAACGCGTCGTAGAGATACGCTTCGTAGTGGATCGCGTCCATGAGGTCGTCGAGCACGACCGTCGCCGGATCTTTATGCGCGCGCTCGGCGAGGCGTTGCATGAAGTCGCAGAACACGCGCATCGGCTCGACCTGGCGCGCCGAAAGCCGCGCTTCGATGCCGCCCATGTAGACGGCCTCGAACAACGAAACCTTCGCCTGCCCCGCGAACGAGCCGAGCGCTTCGAGCGTGGTGTTGCCCACGCCGCGGCGCGGCGTGGTGATCGCGCGAATGAACGCGGGATCGTCGTCGTGGTTGGCAATCAGGCGCAGGTACGCACAGATGTCCTTAATCTCCGCCTTGTCGAAAAACGACTGCCCGCCCGAGAGCACGTAGGGAATGCGCTCGCGGCGCAGCACCTGTTCGAAGATGCGCGCCTGGAAGTTGCCGCGATAAAGAATCGCGTAGTCGCGGAACTGCGCGCGGCGCTCGAACTTGTGCGCGGAGAGGCGGAACACCACCGATTCGGCTTCGTGCTCTTCGTCGTTGCAGGGCGTGACCGTGATGGTGTCGCCCATGCCGTGCTCGGACCAGAGCTTCTTTTCGAACAGCTTAGGGTTGTTCGCAATGACGTTGTTCGCCGCCGTGAGAATGCGCACCGTCGAGCGGTAGTTCTGCTCGAGCTTGACCACGTGCAGCTTCGGATAGTCCTTGCCGAGCTGCGCGAGATTTTCGATCGTCGCGCCGCGCCAGCCGTAGATCGCCTGATCGTCGTCGCCCACCGCCGTGAACGCGGCGCGCGGACCCGCCAGCAGCTTGAGCAACTCGTACTGGCAGGTGTTGGTATCCTGGTACTCGTCGATCAGCAGATAGCGCAGCTTGTTTTGCCAGCGCTCGCGCACCGGCTCGTTGCTGGCGAAGAGTTCAGTGGGCAGGCGGATCAGGTCGTCGAAATCGACGGCCTGGTAGGCGTGCAGCGTCGCCACGTAGTTGCGGTAGACAATCGCGGCCTGGTGCTCGTCTTCGTTCGACGCGGTGGCGAGCGCCTCCTCGGGCATCACGAGGCCGTTCTTCCACAGCGAGATGATCGACTGGATCTTGCGGATGAAGCCTTTATCCGTCGAGCCCACCTGCTCCTGAATCATGGAGAAGCAGTCGTCGGAGTCCATGATGGAGAACTGGGGCTTCAGGCCCAGGTGCTCGGCTTCCTGGCGCAGGATCTGCACGCCCAGCGAGTGGAACGTGCAAACCGTCAACTGGTTGGTCGGCACCTTGCGGCCTTCCTTGCCGGGCGTGGTGAGCGTCTTGCCTTCGAGCAGCTTGCCCACGCGCTCGCGCATTTCGGCGGCGGCCTTGTTGGTGAAGGTGACGGCCGCGATATGGCGCGGCTCGAAGCCTTTCGCTTCGATCAGATGCGCGATTTTCTGCGTGATCACACGCGTCTTGCCGCTGCCCGCGCCGGCGAGCACGAGACAGGGACCGTCGAGATAGCGCACCGCTTCGCTTTGGGCGGGATTCAGGCCTGCGGACATCGTTGCTGGATTGGAAAAACAGGTGGTACGGCCAGGAGGCGTGCGTTTCGTGGCGCTGCGGCTTCGGGCCCCAAGGGCTTTAAAGCGCGGCGGCCGGCACGGCATGGCGCGAGGCGCGCTCAACAGCGCTGCGGCCTCTCACGCGAGAGGTGCGATGTTAACACGAGGCGGCTTCACATCGATGCGGCCCCGAGGCCGTTCACGCGTCGCCCCTGCTACGCGTGCCACAATGACGGGCTCCCGCCACCCCCGGCGACGGCTCGCGCCGCGCCGCTTCATTGCTGGAAAGAGGACGCGCTTCATGACTGCCCCCCTGCAAATCGGCCTGATGGGCTACGGCTTCGCCGGCCAGACCTTCCACGCTCCCGTGATCGCCCATAGCGGCGCCGCCACGCTTGCCGTCATCGCGACGAGCCAGGCCGAGCGCGCGCAGGCCGACTACCCGGACGCCGCGATCGTCCCGGACTTAGACGCCCTGCTCTCGCTCGACGCCATCGAATGCGTAGTGATCGCCACGCCCAACGACACGCACTACGAGCTCGCGCGCCGCACGCTGGAGCGCGGCAAGCATGTGCTCGTCGACAAGCCGGTCACGCTCAGCGCTGAAGAGGCGCGCACGCTCGCGGCCATCGCGAAGCAGCGTGGCCTCGTGTTCGCGCCGTTCCACAACCGCCGCTGGGACGGCGACTTCCTCACCGTGCGCGAGCTGCTCGCGAACGGCGCGCTGGGGCGCGTCACGCACTTCGAGTCGCATTTCGACCGCTTCCGCCCGCAGGTGCGCCAGCGCTGGCGCGAGGACGCCACGCGCGGCGGCGGCCTGCTCTACGACCTCGGGCCGCATCTGATCGACCAGGCGCTCGCGCTGTTCGGTGCGCCCGAGGCAGTCACGGCGTTCGTCCACACGCGCCGCGACAATGCCAGCGCGCCCGACTACGCGCATCTCGTGCTGCGCTACCCCGGCCATGACGCCGTGCTCCACGCGAGCGCGCTGGCCGCGTTCGCGCCGCGCTTCGTGATTCATGGCACGCGCGGCAGCTACCTGAAGAACGGGCTCGATACGCAGGAAGATCAATTGAAGGCGGGGCTGCGTCCGGGCCAGCCCGGTTTCGGCGAAGGCAACGAAGCGGGCCGCCTGCACACACTCGCCGACGATGGCACGGAAGCCGAGCGCACCGTGCCCAACGCCGCCGGCAATTACGCCGATCTCTATCGCGCGTTCGCCGCCGCGATCCGCGATGGCGAGCCATTCCCGGTGAGCCCGCAGGATGCCATTGACGTGATGAGCATCATCGAGATCGCCACGCAAAGCGCAGCCGAAGGCCGCACGATTGCGTTCACGCGTGCGGCTTGAGCCGCCCGCCTCGCAGCTTGCATTTCACCGACGCGGCTGAAAGGTCTGAACAAATCGTTACAAGTGCGCGCCGCACCCGGGTCATCGGGCGGCGCGCGCGGCACGTTTGCGGACGTACGACGCAAAAAAATGCAGCAACGACGACGAGAAGCTGCAAACAAGGAGAGTCTCAATGACCCGTTTGAACCGTGCCATCCGCTACGCCGCCGCCGGCGCGCTCATCTCGACGCTCGCTGCGTGCGTGGTCAACCAGCCCGCCCCGCGCCCCACCGTGGTGGTGGCCCCGAATCCCGGCCCGAGCCCGCATGATATGGCCGTGGAGCGCCTGCATCAGATCGACGGACGCCTCGACAATCTGGCCCGCCGCATCGATATGCGCGTGAATCAGGGCTACTATCCGCCGCCCCAGGGCGCTGCGCTCCATCACCGCCTCGACACGATCCGCGGCGAAGCGCACGACATGGCCAGCCAGCACGGCGGCGGCATCTCCGCCGACGAGCAACACGTTCTGAACCAGGAGCTGGATACGGCGGCGCGCGCGATCGGAGAGTAACCCGGCACCTCAGGCGACGCGCTGTGCAGCCAGCCGCGCGCCGCCTGCCCCGATTTTTTCCGCATTGACACACCGCCCAAGCGTCGCGCACAATCGCTGCGCGCGCCGGGAGAGCGCGCCGTTTGTCGCACCCTGCCATCGAGCGGGTGCAATGCGCGGCGCCGCCGAAGGGGCAACCCACAAACTCTCAGGCAAAAGGACCGTGCGCGCCGGACCTTCGAATCGCCCGCTCGCCTTCCAGCGCAGCGCGTGAATTTCGAATCCGCAACTCTGGAGAGCGGCAGTAGAACGGCGGCGGAGGATCGTAACTCCTGGCGTTCAGGCTGCCCACCGAAGGGGCGCGCGCCATCGAGCACCATCAAGCACGGCGCAATCTCTCAGGTATCGAGGACAGAGGGGCCATGCAAGAACCGACCCCAGGCATTGGGCCTGTGGCGTTTCCTGCATGGCCTTTTTCGTTTTCGCGCGATTTTTCGTGACCGCCTGAGGCCCCATGACCGAACTCAAACGCACCCCGCTGAACGACTCGCATCGCGCGCTCAATGCCCGCATGGTCGACTTCGGCGGCTGGGACATGCCCGTCAACTACGGCTCGCAGATCGACGAGCATCGCGCCGTGCGCACCGATGCCGGCATGTTCGACGTCTCGCACATGTGCGTCGTCGACTTCTCGGGCGCGAAGACGCGCGAGTTCTTCGCCCGCGCGCTCGCCAACAACGTGGCCAAGCTCGTCACGCCGGGCAAGGCGCTCTACTCGTGCATGCTGAACCCCGAAGGCGGCGTGATCGACGACCTGATCGTCTATTACTTTGCTGAAGATTCGTTCCGCACCGTGGTCAACGCGGGCACCGCCGAAAAAGACATCGCCTGGTTCGAGAAGCTCAACGCCGAAGGCGGCTTCGGCCTCACCATCACGCCGCGCCGCGATCTCGCGATCGTCGCCGTGCAGGGCCCGAACGCACGCGAAAAGGTCTGGCAAGTCGCGCCCGCCTCGCGCAGCGCCACCGAACTGCTCAAGCCCTTCAACGCCGCGAAGATCGAAGCCTCGCCGTTCGGCGAATTGATGATCGCTCGCACCGGCTACACCGGTGAGGACGGCTTCGAAGTCGTGCTGCCCGCCGCCGCCGTGGGTGAGTTCTGGGACGCCCTGCAGCGCCAGGGCGTGAAGCCCTGCGGCCTCGGCGCGCGCGACACGCTGCGCCTCGAAGCGGGCATGAATCTCTACGGCCAGGACATGGACGACACCGTCTCGCCGCTCGACGCGGGCCTTGCCTGGACCGTCGACATGAAGGAGCCGCGCGACTTCGTCGGCCGCCCCGTGCTCGAAGCCAACGGCTCGCGCATGGCCTTCGTCGGCCTGATCCTGCAAAAGGAAAACGGCAAGGCCGGCGGCGTGCTGCGCGCGCACCAGAAAGTCGTCACGCCGCAGGGCGAAGGTGAAATCACGAGCGGCACCTTCTCGCCGACGATGCAGGAATCGATCGCCTTCGCGCGCGTGCCTCAGGGCGTGCAGCCGGGCGACGTCGTGCAGGTGTTGATCCGCGATAAGGCCCTGCCCGCAAGCGTGGTAAAACTGCCCTTCGTGCGCAACGGCAAGGTGCTCGCCGCTTGAGCCAAGGCGATCCGCGAGGATCCGCGCCACGCACGCCCCCCCTCTTTCAAGCCATAACGAACCACGCACTGGAGCAACCATGAGCATCCCGGCCGATCTGAAATACACCGAATCGCACGAATGGATCCGCACCGAAGCCGACGGCACGCTGACCGTCGGCATCACCGATCACGCGCAGGAAGCCCTCGGCGACATCGTCTTCCTCGAACTGCCTGATGCGGGCCGCGCCGTCACCGCCGGCGACGCGGTTGCCGTGATCGAGTCGGTCAAGGCCGCCTCGGACATCTACGCACCGGTCGCGGGCGAGATCATCGAATCGAACTCGGCGCTGGTCGACACCCCGGACCAGGTGAACGGCGCCCCGTACGAGTCGTGGCTCTTCAAGATCAAGCCGGCCGCCGACGCCAAGCTCGACGCGCTGATCGACGCTGCTGTGTACGAAAAGGCCATCGGCGCCTGATCGGCCATTCAGCAGGCAACCCTGTCTTAACCGTAACGGCGCGGACGGCGCGCACTTCAACCCGCGCCGCCCGTGCCGGTAGTAAAACCCGGAACCCCCATGAAGCTCGAACACCCGGATCGTCTGATGAACTCCCCGCTCTCGCTTGCTGCGCTCGAAGCGCATGACGCTTTCGCCGCCCGCCACATCGGCCCCGATTCGGCCGACCAGCAGGCGATGCTCGACGCGCTCGGCTTCGCCTCGCGCGCCGCGCTGATCGATGCGGTGATTCCGGCGAAGATCCGCCGCAACGAGACGCTGCCGCTCGGGCCGTTCTCGCAGCCGCGCTCGGAAGCCGAAGCGCTTGCCGCGCTGCGCGCGCTCGCGGACAAGAACCAGGTGTTCCGCTCCTATATCGGGCAGGGCTACTACGACACGCACACGCCGGCCGTGATCCTGCGCAACGTGCTCGAAAACCCGGCCTGGTACACGGCCTACACGCCGTACCAGCCGGAAATCTCGCAGGGCCGCCTCGAAGCCCTGCTGAACTTCCAGCAAATGATCGTCGACTTGACGGGCCTCGCGATCTCGAACGCGTCGCTGCTCGACGAGGCCACCGCCGCCGCCGAAGCGATGACGCTCGTGCAGCGCGTGGGCAAGTCGAAGTCGAACGTGTTCTTCGTCGCCGACGACGTGCTGCCGCAAACCATCGAAGTGGTGAAGACGCGTGCGAAGCCGATCGGCGTCGAGGTGAAGGTCGGTCCCGCCGCCGAGGCGGCGCAAGCAGGCGCGTTCGGCGTGCTGCTCCAGTATCCTGGCGTGAACGGCGATGTGCGCGACTACCGCGAACTCGCCGCCGCCGTCCACGCAGCCGGCGGCTCGGTCATCGCCGCCGCCGACCTGCTCGCGCTCACCGTGCTCGCGCCGCCGGGCGAATGGGGCGCCGATGTGGCCGTGGGCAACTCGCAGCGCTTTGGCGTGCCGATGGGCTTCGGCGGCCCGCACGCGGCCTATCTCGCGGTGAAGGACGAATTCAAGCGCCAGATGCCGGGCCGTCTCGTCGGCGTGACCGTCGACGCCCAGGGCAACCCGGCGCTGCGCCTCGCGCTGCAAACGCGCGAGCAACACATTCGCCGTGAAAAGGCCACTTCGAACGTCTGCACGGCGCAGGCCCTGCTCGCGATCATGGCGAGCATGTACGCGGTCTATCACGGCCCGCAGGGCCTCAAACGCATCGCGCAGCGCGTGAACCGCGTCGCGGCCATTCTGGCGGCGGGTGCCAAGCAACTGGGCTACACGCTCGTGAACGAATCGTTCTTCGACACGCTCACGTTCGAAGCAGGCGCGCGCACCCAGGCGCTGCACGACGCGGCGCTCGCGCGCGGCATGAACCTGCGCCGCGTGAGCGAGACGCGCGTGGGCATTTCCGTCGACGAAACCACCACGCGCGGCGATCTGGCCGATCTGCTCGCCGTGTTCGCGCAAGCCGCGTTCGCAAACGAAGCGCCCTCGGTCGATGCGCTCGACGCACAACTCGTGGCGCAGGAAGCGGCCACGTTCCCGGCCGCGCTCGTGCGCGAGAGCGCGTACCTCACGCATCCGATCTTCAACTGCCATCATTCGGAAACGGAAATGCTGCGCTATCTGCGCAGCCTCGCCGATAAGGACCTCGCGCTCGACCGCTCGATGATCCCGCTCGGCTCGTGCACGATGAAGCTCAACGCCACTTCGGAGATGCTGCCGGTCACGTGGCCCGAGTTCGGCCGCATCCACCCGTTTGCGCCCACCGAGCAGACCGTCGGCTATCGCGAGATGGTCGATCAGCTCGAGCAGATGCTGGTGGCGGCCACGGGCTACGCCGCCGTCTCGCTGCAGCCGAACGCGGGCTCGCAGGGCGAGTACGCGGGCCTGCTCATCATCCACGCGTACCACGCCTCGCGCGGCGAAGGCCATCGCAACGTCTGCCTGATTCCCGCTTCGGCGCACGGCACCAATCCGGCTTCGGCGCAGATGGCCGGCATGCAGGTCGTGGTGGTCGCGTGCGACGCCCAGGGCAACATCGATCTCGCCGACCTCAAGGCCAAGGCCGAACAGCACGCTGCGAAGCTCGGGGCGATCATGATCACGTATCCGTCGACGCACGGCGTGTTCGAAGGCAACGTGCGCGAAGTCTGCGAGATCGTGCACGCGCACGGCGGCCAGGTCTACGTGGACGGCGCGAACATGAACGCGATGGTGGGCCTCGCGGCCCCCGGCCAGTTCGGCGGCGACGTCTCGCACCTGAACCTGCACAAGACCTTCTGCATTCCGCACGGCGGCGGCGGACCCGGCGTCGGTCCGGTGGCGGTGGGCGCTCACCTCGCGCAATTCCTGCCGAACCAGCTTTCCTCGGGCTACAAGCGCTCGACCGACCAGGGCAACGGCATCGGCGCGGTGAGCGCGGCGCCCTACGGCTCGGCCTCGATCCTGCCGATCTCGTGGATGTACATCGCGATGATGGGCGCGACCAACCTCACCGCCGCAACGGAAATGGCAATCCTCAACGCGAACTACGTCGCGAAGAAGCTCGCGCCGCACTATCCGGTGCTCTACAGCGGCCCGGGCGGCCTGGTCGCGCACGAGTGCATTCTCGATCTGCGCCCCATCAAGGATTCGAGCGGCATCACCGTGGACGACGTCGCCAAGCGCCTGATGGACTACGGCTTCCACGCGCCCACCATGAGCTTCCCGGTGCCGGGCACGCTGATGGTCGAGCCGACCGAGTCGGAGTCGAAGGAAGAGCTCGACCGCTTCATCGACGCCATGGTTGCAATCCGTGAGGAAATCCGCGCCGTGGAAGAGGGCCGCGCGGACAAGGAAGACAACCCGCTGCGTCACGCGCCGCATACGGCAGCGGTCGTGGTCGCCAACGAGTGGCAGCACGGCTACTCGCGCGAGCAGGCAGCCTATCCGGTGGCGTCGCTCGTCGGGCGCAAGTACTGGCCGCCGGTTGGCCGCGCCGACAACGTCTACGGCGACCGCAACCTGTTCTGCTCGTGCGTGCCGATCGGCAAATATGCGAGCGAAAACGCCGGCCAGGGCGAATAAAACGCGCCTGATCGCCCAGTCAATGCAACACCAGCAGCCGCCGCACGCTCCGCGAGGAGCCGCGGCGGTTTTTGCTCGCCGCACATTTGCCCCCGCAAACTCGCGCCAAACCGTTAACATCACACACCTGTCAGCCTTGAACCAGGGAGTCGCGCATGGCGCGGAAGGTGGGAACGGCCTTGACCGGGCATGCCCCGGCGGCAACACAAGCCACGCGGGCCACGAAGGGTGCATCGGGCCAACACGCGCGGACATTCGTCACGGCCTGGCTGTTCGGCATGGGACTTGCTGGTCCGGGCGCGGCGAATCTCGCCCATGCGGCCATGAACTTCTGCGCGGCGCCCGCGCTGCAGACGAGCGAGCGCACCAACGCCGATCCGGGCGTGAAAGCGCTCGTGGCCGAGGTGCAGGCGCACGTGAACGACGTGCCGCATCCGCTGGCACGGCTGCACACGGAAGGCACACTCCCGCACGAGGGCATCTACGATCAGAGCGTGGAGGCCGAGAAGGAACTCGACCTGATGCGCAACGCGGCGCTCGCCTGGCGCGCCACGAGCGACGACCGCTACCTGAAACTCGTCGACCGCTTTCTGTTCGCGTGGGTCACGACCTATCAGCCGAGCTTCAACCCCATCGACGAAACGCACTTCGACGGGCTGATTCTCGCCTACGACATGACCGCGAGCGCGCTGCCCGTGAAAACGCGCAACGCCACCATGGTGTTCCTGAACAAGTTCGTGAACGGCTACATCAAGCAGGTGGACGAGCAGCCGCGCCCGCTCACGGGCACGTTCGCGAACAACTGGCAAAGCCACCGGGTCAAACTGATAGCGATGGCGGCGTTCACGCTCGACAACCGCAAGCTGATTGCGGCGGCGCAGCGGCTGTTCATCGAACAGATTGGCAACAACGTCGCGCCCGACGGCGCGACGCTCGATTTCACGGAGCGCGATGCGCTGCACTACGTGACCTACGACCTGGAGCCGCTGGTGGCCGCCGCGCTCGCCGCGCGCCGGCACAACCGCAACTGGCTGCCCGAGCGTGGAACCAACGGCGCGACGCTCGCGGGCGCGCTGAACTGGCTCACGCCCTATGCGATGGGCGAGAAGACCCACGAGGAATTCGTACGTTCGAGCGTGCCGTTCGACGCCAGGCGCCGCGAAGCCGGGTTGCCCGGTTACACCGGCGCATGGGATCCGAAGAACGCCGCCGAGCTATATCACCTGGCCGCCCGACTGGACGGCCGCTATACGCCAATCGCGCTACGTCTCGCGCCCACGCCGCCGGCGTGGCTGGCCGTCTGTCTGCCGTTGCCGGCGCGCTGACAAGCGCGCCGTGGTCGCGGTGGGTGCGGCGGGCAGCGAGACCAGGCGTGCGCGGCACTCATTGAAACCGACTAGACGAAGCAGGAGCAGTACCCATGGCAGTAAGCGTTTTCGATCTCTTCAAAATCGGCATCGGGCCGTCGAGTTCGCACACCGTAGGGCCGATGCGCGCGGCGCTGATGTTCGCGGAAGGACTCGAGCGCGATGGACTGCTCGCGTCCACCGCCTCCGTGAAGGTCGAGCTGTACGGCTCGCTCGGCGCGACCGGCAAGGGCCACGGCACCGACCGCGGCGTGATGCTCGGCCTGATGGGCGACGCGCCCGACACCGTCAACCCCGATACCATCTCCGAGCGCCTCGAAACCGTGCGCGTCTCGCGCCAGCTCGCGCTGCTCGGCAGCCACGTCGTCCCGTTCGTGCAGAAGGAGCACATCGCTTTTTATCGCCAGGCGCTGCCCGAGCATCCGAACGGCATGAAGCTGCGCGCGCTCGACGCGAGCGGCGCGACGCTGCGCGAGAGCACCTATCTCTCCGTGGGCGGCGGCTTCGTGGTCACCGCGGGCGCGGCCAACACCAAAGTGCTGGCCGCCGCGCAGCAACTGCCGCATCCGTTCGGCACGGGCGCCGAAATGCTCGCGATGTGCCAATCGACGGGCAAGAGCATCGCGCAGCTGATGCTCGACAACGAGCGCGTCTGGCATAGCGACGCGGAAATCCGCTCGGGCCTGCTGCGCATCTGGGACGTGATGCAATCGTGCGTGTCGCGCGGCTGCGGCATCAACAACCCCGACGCCGACGGCACGCTGCCCGGCCCGTTCCAGGTGAAGCGGCGCGCCGCGCAGCTCTACAAGGCGCTCACCGGCAACCCCGAGCGCGCGCTGCAAGACCCGCTCTCGATGATCGACTGGATCAACCTCTACGCGATCGCCGTGAACGAGGAAAACGCCGCCGGCGGACGCGTCGTGACCGCGCCCACCAATGGCGCGGCAGGCATCATTCCCGCCGTGCTCCACTACTACGTGCGCTTCACGCCCGGCGCCAACGAGCAAGGCGTGATCGACTTCCTGCTCACGGCCGCGGCCATCGGGATTCTGTACAAGCTCAACGCGTCGATCTCGGGCGCGGAAGTCGGCTGCCAGGGCGAAGTGGGCGTGGCCTGCTCGATGGCCGCGGGCGCGCTGGCCGCTGTGCTCGGCGGCACGCCGAAGCAGGTGGAGAACGCCGCCGAAATCGGCATGGAGCACAACCTCGGCCTCACCTGCGACCCGGTGGGCGGCATGGTGCAGATTCCCTGCATCGAGCGCAACGCGATGGCCTCGGTGAAAGCCGTGAACGCCGCGCGCATGGCGCTGCGCGGCGACGGCGCGCACTACGTCTCGCTCGACTCCGTCATCAAGACGATGCGCGAGACCGGCGCCGACATGAAGACGAAGTACAAGGAAACGTCGCGCGGCGGGCTCGCGGTGAACATCGTCGAGTGCTGATGCGCGGGCTTCCGGCGCAATTCAAACTTGATTCGGACGTATTCACATCACGAACGAAGGAGACTTGATCATCATGCAGATGCAGCAGCCGGACGATTCAGCCCGCGTTTCCGATTCCGCGACCGTCACCGGGGCGCGCCTCGTCGTGGACGCGCTCGTCGCCAACGGTGTCGAGCGCGTGTTCTGCGTGCCCGGCGAGAGCTACCTCGCCGTGCTCGATGCACTCGCCGACGAGACCGCGCGCATCGACACCCTCGTGTGCCGCCACGAAGCGGCGGCGGCCAACATGGCGGAAGCGGTCGGCAAGCTCACCGGCAAGCCCGGCATCGCGCTCGTCACGCGCGGCCCCGGCGCGACGCATGCGGCGATCGGCGTCCACACGGCCTTTCAGGACTCCTCGCCGATGATCCTGCTGATCGGCCAGGTCGCGCGCGATCAGATGGACCGCGAGGCGTTTCAGGAGATCGACTACCGGCGCATGTTCGGGCAAATGGCGAAGTGGGTCGCGCAGATCGACGACGCGCGCCGTGTGCCCGAGTATTTGAGCCACGCGTTCCATGTCGCGACATCGGGGCGCCCCGGCCCGGTCGTGCTCGCGCTGCCCGAGGACATGCTGAGCGGCGCGATTCCCGCAGCGCAAGCCCAGCACATCGCGCCTGCCGCGCAACGCGTGCAGGCGTCGCCGTCGGCTGCACAGATCGAACGGCTACGCACGCTGCTCGCCGCGGCGAAGAAGCCGTTGGTGATCGCGGGCGGCCATGGCTGGACGCGCGATGCGTGCGCGGACCTGCAGCGCTTCATCGAGCGATGGCAGTTGCCGGTGGGACTTGCGTTCCGCTTCCAGGACACGCTCAGCAACGATCACCCGAACTATGCGGGCGACGTGGGGCTCGGCATCAATCCGGCGCTGGCCGCGCGCATCCGCGAGGCCGATGTGCTGCTCGCGCTCGGCCCGCGCCTTGGCGAAGCCACCACCGGCGGCTACGCGCTCCTCGACATTCCGAAGACTAAGCAGACGCTCATCCACGTGCATCAGGGCGCGGAGGAGCTGGGCCGCGTCTATGCCGCCGATCTGCCGATCGTCTCGGGTTTGGTCGAGATGGCGGCGCAACTCGCGGCGCTAGAAGCGCCCGCCGCACCCGCGTGGGCGGGCTCCGCCCACGCCGCGCACGAAGCGTATCTCGCATGGCGCGCGCCGCGCCCCATGCCCGGCGATGTGCAACTGGGCGAAGTCATGCAACAGCTTCGCGCGCGCCTGCCCGACGACGCCATCGTCACGAACGGCGCGGGCAATTACGCGACCTGGCTGCATCGGCACTTTGCGTACCGCGATTTTCGCTCGCAGCTTGCACCCACCAGCGGCGCGATGGGCTACGGCGTGCCTGCCGCGATCGCGGCGAAGTCGCTTTACCCCGAGCGCGCCGTGGTCGCGCTCGCCGGCGACGGCTGCTTCATGATGTCCGCACCCGAACTGGCGACGGCCATGCAATACGGCCTCGCGGTCGTGTTCATCGTCGTGAACAACGGACATTACGGCACGATTCGCATGCATCAGGAGCGCAACTACCCGAACCGCGTGCACGGCACGCAGCTCACGAACCCCGACTTTGCAGCATTTGCGCAATCGTTCGGCGCGCACGGCGAAATCGTCACGACGACAGCGCAATTCGCGCCGGCGCTGGAACGCGCGCTCGAGGCAGGCAGGCCGGCGCTGATCGAGATTCGCGTGACGAAGGAGGCCAGCACGCCTGCTGCGTCGCTCGAGCAGATTCGCGAGCAGGGAAGGAAAGCGCGCGGAGAATGAATCGCTTGGATTCCTGAATAAACTCACCTTTAAAAGATGAGCGCATAAAAAAGCCCCGCAGGCTTCAACCCTGCGGGGCTTCTTACATCAACTTGCGGATCAACCGCGAGCGCAGCGCTTACTTGCCGCCCACGCTCTGCAGCGTCGTCCACTTGCCGTCGACAACCTTGTACAGCGTGATGCCGCCATTCTTCAGGTCGCCCTTCGTGTCGTACGCGAGTTCCTTCGTCGTCACGGCCGGCATGTTGGTCTTCGCGAGGAACGGCAGGTACTTGGCCGGGTCCGTCGAGTTCGCGGCCTTCATGGCTGCGAACATCGCCATTGCGCCGTCGTAGGCGTACGGCGAGTAGGTCTGGACGTCTTCGCCAAAGCGCTTCTTGTACTTCGCGACATAGTCCTTGCCGCCCGGCATTTCTTCCAGCGGCAGTCCGGCGAGCGACGCCACCGTGCCGTTCGCCGCGTCACCCGCGATCTTCAGGAAGGTCGGCGTGTGCACCATCTCGCCGCCCATCAGCGGTGCCGTGATGCCCAGCGACTTCATCTGCTTGACCATCGGGGCCGCTTGCGAATCCGCGCCGCCGTAGTAGATCAGGTCCGGCTTCTGCGCCTTCAGCTTGGTCAGGATCGACTTGAAGTCCACGGCCTTGTCGTTCGTGTACTCGCGGTCGATGATCGTGCCGCCCGCTTCCTTCGCTGCCTTCGCGAACTGGTCGGCGAGACCCTGGCCGTAGGCCGTGCGGTCGTCAACCACGGCAATCTTCTTCATGCCGAGGCTCTTCACCGCGAACGTGCCCGCCACCGAGCCTTGCTGGGTGTCCGAGGTCATCATGCGGAACGTGGTCTTGAAGCCTTGCTGCGTGTATTCCGGCGCCGTCGCCATCGCGATCTCGGGGATGCCGGCGTTCGCGTAGATGCGCGAGGCAGGGATCGTGGTACCCGAGTTGAAGTGGCCGAGCATGCCCTTGATGCCATCGTCGACGAGCTTTTGCGCGACGGTCGTGCCCGTGCGCGGGTCGGCCTGGTCGTCGGCCGCGTCCAGCACGAAATGCACCGGCTTGCCGCCGATCACCGGCTTGGTCGCGTTCATGTCCTCGACCGCGAGCGTGATGCCGTTCTGGAAGTCCTTGCCGTAGTGCGCTTGCGCGCCCGTCATCGGGCCGGCGAAACCGATCTTGACGTCCTGCGCTTGCTGCGCGTTTGCCGTCCCCGCCAGCGACAGTGCGGCAACCAGCGTTGCGCCTGCCAGCTGCTTCATGGTGTGTTGCATGTTTTCTCCTTGGTACCTGGTGTATCGAATGAGCGGCTTCGGGTCTCGCCTTGCCGCTTCCTTGTCCCTGGGGGACGGTTCTTGCGACCGTGAAGTCTAGCCAATCGTCATCAGATTCGCATTTCCGCCTGCCGCAGCGGTATTCACGCTCACCGAACGCTCCGTAAGCAGACGTTCGAGTGCGTAGTCTTCATCGCCATTGGCAAGCGCATGCGCCGCCACGCCCTGCACCGAGACGATCGGTCCGCCGCGCTTGGCCACGTCCTTCACGACGCCGAGCAGCTCGTCGCTGTCGCCCTCGAACAGCACGGCGTCGAATTCGGCGTCGGCGCTCTTCTTCACTGCTACGTGCGCCTTCAGCTCGGCCGGCAGCGCGCTCACGAGCGCCTCGCCGGCTGCGCCCTGGAACAACGCCCGATTGCCCGTGGCCAGCACGACCGCAAGCTGCGCGCGCGCGCCGGTCGGCGTGGACGCCACGCACAGCACCGTGCCGCGCGCCGAAAGCGTGTAGGTATTGCGCTCGCCGGTCGGCCCCGGCAGCACGGCCGTTGCGCCCGCCAGCACGTATTGCAGATAGCCGTCGCAGCGCGCCGCGAGCGCGGGCTCGCGTTCGGCGATGAGCCAGTCGCGCAGCGTCGTAAGCGTCGCGTGGGTCGATTGCGGCGCACCGTTTTCCGCCTGCGGCGCATCCACCACGAGCGCTTTCGCGAGCGACTGCGGCAGCCCGGCCGGACGCTTGGCCAGCAAACGCGAGAGATACAGCGCGCCACCGGCCTTCGGACCCGTGCCCGAGAGCCCTTCGCCGCCGAACGGCTGCACGCCCACCACCGCGCCAATCACGTTGCGGTTCACGTAGATATTGCCCACGTGCGCACGGCCGATCACATGCGCGATCGTTTCGTCGATGCGCGTATGGATGCCGAGCGTAAGGCCGTAGCCCGTCGCGCGGATCTGCTCGAGCAACTTGTCCAGCTGGCTGCGGCGATAGCGAATCACATGCAGCACCGGTCCGAACACTTCGCGCTTGAGCTCCTCGAGGCTGTCGATTTCGATCAGCGTCGGCGGCACGAAGGTGCCCGCTGCGCAGCTCTCGGCCATCGGCATCTGCGTGACCTTGCGGCTCTTTTCGCGCATCGCGCCGATGTGCGCGTCGATGCCGCGCTTCGCTTCCATGTCGATCACCGGGCCCACATCGACCGACAGACGATCGGGGTTGCCCACCGCGAGTTCCTTCATCGCGCCCGTGAGCATTTCGAGCGTGCGCTCCGCCACGTCTTCCTGCAGGCACAGCACGCGCAGCGCGGAGCAGCGCTGGCCCGCCGAGTCGAACGCGCTTTGCAGCACGTCGGCGACGACCTGCTCGGCCAGCGCCGACGAGTCGACGATCATCGCGTTCTGCCCGCCCGTTTCGGCGATCAGCGGAATCGGACGGCCATCCGAATCGAGGCGCTGCGAAAGCGTCTTGTTGATGAGGCGCGCGACTTCGGTCGAACCCGTGAACATCACGGCACGCGTGCGGTGATCGGCGACGAGCGCCGCGCCCACGGTCTCGCCGTCGCCCGGCAGCAGTTGCACCGCGCCCGCCGGCACGCCCGCTTCGCGCAGGATGCGCACCGCCTGTGCAGCGATCAGCGGCGTCTGTTCAGCGGGCTTCGCGAGCACCGTGTTGCCGGCGGCGAGCGCGGCGGCCACCTGGCCCATGAAGATCGCCAGCGGGAAGTTCCACGGGCTGATGCACACCACCGGGCCGAGCGGACGATGCGTGTCGTTCGAGAACTCTTCGCGAATCTGCGTGGAGTAATAGCGCAGGAAGTCGATGGCCTCGCGGATTTCCGCCACGGCGTTGGGCAGCGACTTGCCCGCCTCGCGCACGATCAGGCCCATCAGCGTGTGCATCTGCGCTTCGAGCAAGTCGGCAGCGCGTGCGAGGCAATCCGCGCGCGCTTCCACAGGCGTGGCCTGCCAGATCGGCGCGGTCGAGACCGCGTGCGCAAGCGCGGCGCTCACGTGCTCGCTCGTTGCCTCCACAACGGTTCCCACGAGGTCGCGATGATCGGCGGGATTGCGCACGTCACGCGCAGCGCCTTCTGCGATGTCGGCGTCGGCGAGCATCGGCGCGGCGCGCCAAGGATGATGCGCGCTCGCGAGCAGCGCCGAAGACAGCGAGGCGAGGCGATGCTCGTTCGAGAGGTCGAGGCCCATCGAATTCTGGCGCTCGCTGCCGTAAAGATGGCGCGGCAGCGGAATCTTCGCGTGCGGCGCGCCCGGCGGCACGACCTTCGCGGCTTCGTCGATGGGGTTCGCGACCAGCTCGCTCACTGGCACGGTTTCGTCGGCGATGCGGTTCACGAACGAGGTGTTCGCGCCGTTTTCCAGCAGGCGGCGCACGAGGTACGCAAGCAGCGTTTCGTGCGTGCCGACCGGCGCGTAGACGCGGCACGGACGGTTGAGCTTGCCCTGCGAAACCGGGCCCGTGACTTCCTCGTACAGCGGCTCGCCCATGCCGTGCAGGCACTGGAACTCGTACTGGCCGGGGTAGTAGTTATTGCCCGCGAGGTGATAGATCGCAGAGAGCGTGTAGGCGTTGTGCGTGGCGAACTGCGGATACACCGCGTCGGGCGCGCCGAGCAGCCGCTTCGCGCAGGCGATGTACGACACGTCGGTGTAGATCTTGCGCGTGTAGACCGGATAGCCCTCGAGGCCGTCCACCTGGGCGCGCTTGATTTCCGTGTCCCAGTACGCCCCCTTCACGAGGCGCACCATGATGCGGTGACGGCTGCGGCGCGCGAGATCGACAATGTAGTCGATCACGAACGGGCAGCGCTTCTGGTAAGCCTGCACCACGAAGCCGATGCCGTTCCAGCCCGCCAGTTCCTGGTCGAAGCACAGCGCTTCGAGCAGGTCGAGCGAGAGCTCGAGGCGGTCGGCTTCCTCGGCGTCGATATTGAGGCCGATGTCGTAGCGGCGCGCCAGCACGGCGAGCGCGCGCACGCGCGGCAGCAGCTCGCTCATGGTGCGTTCCTGCTGCGCGCGCGAATAGCGCGGATGCAGCGCGGAGAGCTTGATCGAGATGCCAGGGCCTTCGTAGATGCCGCGCCCGCCCGCGGCCTTGCCGATCGCGTGGATGGCCTGCTCGTAGGAGGCGTAGTAGCGCTGCGCGTCGGCTTCGGTGGTGGCCGCCTCGCCGAGCATGTCGTACGAGTAGCGGAAACCGCGCGCTTCGAACTTGCGGCTGTTGGCGAGCGCCTCGGAGATGTTCTCGCCCGTGACGAACTGCTCGCCCATCAGGCGCATGGCCATGTCCACGCCCTTGCGGATCAGGGGCTCGCCGCCCTTGCCGATCATGCGCGTGAGCGCCGAGGAAAGGCCCGTCTCGCTGTTGGTCGTGACCAGCTTGCCGGTGATCATGAGGCCCCAGGTGGCGGCGTTCACGAACAGCGAGGGCGCGTGGCCCACATGCGATTTCCAGTCGCCCTTGCTGATCTTGTCGCGAATCAGCGCATCGCGCGTGGCGCGGTCGGGAATGCGCAGCAGTGCTTCGGCGAGGCACATCAGCGCGACGCCTTCCTGGCTCGACAGCGAGAACTCGTGGATCAGGCCTTCGACGCCGCCGCCGGTGCCCTTGGCGCGCAACGCCTCGACGAGCTTCGTGGCGAGCTTCGTGACGTCGCCGGTGAGGTTCGCGGGCAGGCGCGCCTCGCCGATCAGGAACGGCACGCACTCGGGCTCAGGACGGCGATACGCGGCCGTAATGGCTGCGCGCAGCACCGACTGCGGCTGAATGTTCTGGGCGAAGTCGAGGAACGGATGCGATGCGGCCTCTTCGTCGCCGTCGCCGGTTGCGCCATCGACGAGATCGGCGGCGCTCACCTGGCCGCTCAGTTCGGGAGGCAACTGGCCGTGCTCGATCTTCTCGAGGTAAGCAAAGATCGCTTGCTTGATGAGCCAGTGCGGAGTGCGCTCGAGGCGCGTGGCGGCATCTTTGAGCCGCGAGCGGAGCAGGTCGTCGACCTTGACGCCAAGGGTGGTGCTAGCCATGTTTCCTTCGCATGCCGGCCGACCCGCACCGGCGAAAGACCAAAAAGTGGCCGAATCGTACGCCTTCAAATAAAAAGGTGCAACCCTGTGGCGAGTTTGGTTGCACCGTCCGCGAAGCCTTGTGGGGTAAAGGTTTGCGGCCAGCGCCGGCCAGTATTGGCCCGCGGGCCGCACTCGGTATTTTCCCTGGCGAACAACAATCAGGTGAACCCTAATCGATTCCGCCGCCGTGCCGTTATACAACCATTACAGGGGCCGATCATTGAATCCGGCGCGAAGGTGGAAAAATGGAAAAGTGGCTGGTGGTGGCGGGTGTCTGGTGCATGTGCGCGCTGTGCGCCATGTTGTTCATTCGCGGCGCGACGGCGCCTGCCACGCGCAAGGTGCGCGTATCACAAGCCGGCCCGGACGGACGAGAGCGGCGCGCACAGGCGCACCAGGCCGCGCGGCGCTGATCAGATATCCAGCGGATCGACTTCCAGGTTCCAGCGCAGCACGCCCCGCAAGCCGCGCAGCGCGGGTTGCCACGCGCGCAGCGTCGCCTGCAGCGCGCCGCGCGACTGGCTTTCCACGAGCAGTTGCGCGCGATGCACGTTCATGACCTTGACGATCGTGAGCGGCACCGCGTCGTACGCGGTCACGCGCTCCGCGGCCGGTATCGTCGCGAGCGCCTGCGCCGCTTCGGCGAGAAACGCTAGCGCCGCTTCCAGCGTGCGGCCTTCGGCGCGCAGCAACGCCTGGTAGACGAACGGCGGCAGATGCGCGTCGCGACGCTCGGCGATCTGTGAATTCGCGAAGCCCACATAATCGTGGCGCGCCAGCGCGTGATAGATCGCGTGACGCGGGTAGCGCGTCTGCACGATCACCTCGCCGGGTAGCCCTGCGCGTCCGGCGCGGCCGCTCACCTGCATCAACTGCGCGAATAGCCGCTCGCTCGCGCGGAAATCGTGCGAGAACAGCGCGTTGTCGGCATTGAGCACGCCCACCAGCGAGACGCGCTGGAAGTCGTGCCCCTTCGCGATCATCTGCGTGCCCACGAGGATGTCGACATCGCCGGCGTGCACGTCGGAGAACAGCGCCTGCGCGCTGCCCTTGCGGCGCGTGCTATCGGCATCGATGCGCAACACCCGCGCACCGGGAACCGCGCTCGCCAGCGCTTCCTCGATGCGCTGCGTGCCGCGCCCCATCGGCGCGATATCGACGTTGCCGCAGTCGGGACACGAATGCGGAATGCGCGATTCCCAGCCGCAATGGTGGCAGCGCAGCGTCCGCTCGGGCTTGTGCAGCACCACATAGGCACTGCAGCGCGGGCAGCCCGCCACCCAGCCGCAGGCATCGCACGACAGCACGGGGGCATAGCCGCGACGGTTCAGGAACACGAGACTCTGCTCGCCGCGCTCGAGACGCGCCTTCATCGCCGCGATCAATGGGCCCGAAAGGCCCTCGAACGAGGCGCGGCCGCGCCGGCGCTCTTCTTCGAGATCGATCAGCTTGACGACCGGCAGCACCGCATCGGCGATGGCCCGGCGTGACAGCGTGAGGCGCGTATAGCGACCCTGCTCCGCCTGCCACCAGCTTTCGAGCGACGGCGTGGCCGAGCCCAGCACGACCGGCACGCCCAACTGCTTCGCACGCCAGACCGCCAGATCGCGCGCCGAATAGCGCAGCCCCTCCTGCTGCTTGTAAGCGGGGTCGTGCTCCTCGTCCACCACCAGCATGGCCAGGCGCGGCAGCGAGGCCAGCACGGCGAGGCGCGTGCCCAGCACGATGCGTGCGCGCCCCGTGTGCGCGGCGAGCCAATGGCGTGCGCGCTCGCCCTCGGCGAGGCCGCTGTGGAGCGTGACGATCGCGTCGTCGGGCAGTACACCCGCGAAACGCGTGCGAAATGCCGCCTCGAACTGGGGCGTGAGATTGATCTCGGGGACGAGAACGAGCGCCTGGGCGTCCGGCTCGCGTTCGAGCAAGCCCGACAGCGCGCGCAGATAAACCTCGGTCTTGCCGCTGCCAGTTACGCCGTGAAGCAGGAACGGCGCAAAACCGCGCGCGTCGAGGATTGTCTCGACGGCGACAGCCTGTTCGTCGCTCAGCACGGGCAAGGCCGCAGCCACAACGGCATCGCAGGGGATGCTGGCGCGATCGGCGCGGCTTTCGCCGCCACCGCCGCCACCGCCGCCACCGCCGCCCGGCAAGCGTCCTGCGCCACCGAACGCGACGCACTCGTATTCGACCCAGCCTGCTTCGCGCCAGGATTCGAGTGTGGCCGCCGCCTTCGGATGCAGCGAGCGGGCATCGGCGAGATCGAATTCGCTGGCATCCACCAAGGCCTGCGCGAGCCGCCGCAATGCCTGGGCGCGCGCGGGCAACGCGACGGGCAGCGCCTCGCGTCCCGTCGGCAGCAGCCGGTAACGCTCCTCGGGCGCAAGCAAACGCGGCCAGCGCGCCGGGTCGCGCAGCGCCTGTGGCAGCGCCGGCAGCGCGACCTCCCCCAACCCGCGCTGATAGTAGTCGGCGGCAAAGCCCGCGAGCGCGAGCCACTGCGCCGAAAGCGGCGGTAAATCCGCACACACGGCGCCCACATCGCGCAGCTTGTTGGCAGGCACATCACTGTGAGCGCTCACTTCGCAGATCAAACCCACCACGTCGCGGCGGCCGAACGGTACGCGCACCAGCATGCCGGGCTGCGGCGCCGGAGCCTCGGGCGGATAGCGGTAGTCGTAGAGTGCAGGCAGCGGGTGGTCGAGCGCCACGCGCACGAAGCACGGCATCATGCTCCGCCCCAACGTGGGCGGGGCAAACACTGTGCGCTGGCGCACCGACGTCCGAAGTTAAAGTAGAACTTCACTTTCTGCGCTAAGTTTTGGATTCCGCAGAACAATCGCGCTTTCGTCGCTGCGCCTGTGGATAACTTTGTTAAGAACTTGGCCACCCTGGTTTGCCTGGAAGACGACGGACCCATTATGTGAGACACCGCACAAAGGGTCTCGGAGCGCCGAAAGCCTTACCTGTCAAGGTCTCGATTGATTGTTCACAAGCCCCGCTGACGCTGTGCGGCAATTTTTCCCTCTTGCGCGCCGCAACGAGGTAAGTGTGTATAAGTCAAGTCTTGACAACAACGCAACGGCATCTGGAGGGCCTCTCGCGCCGGTCGCGAATCAAGCTGGACCCTGATGCCCGGAGCCCAGCTTGTTGCAATGCAACAAAATTCAGGCCGACGCAGCGCGCATGGCGCGGCTATGGCCATGCACTTCATCCACGAGTTCGGCGACGCTCTCCGGCGGCGTGAACTGCGAAATGCCATGCCCAAGGTTGAAGACGTGGCCCGGGTGAGCGCCGTAGCTCTCGAGCACCGCACGCGCCTGCTCGCGAATCGCCGCCGGCGAGGCGAACAGCACGGTCGGATCGAGGTTGCCCTGAAGCGCCACGCGATCGCCCACGCGCTCGCGCGCACGGCCGAGGTTGACGGTCCAGTCGAGGCCGACCGCGTCGACACCCGTTTCGGCGATCTCGTCGAGCCATAGGCCGCCGCCCTTCGTGAAGGTGATCACCGGAACGCGCTCGCCGTCGTGCTCGCGCTTGAGCTGCTCCACCACGCGCTTGATGTATGCAAGCGAGAAGCGTTGATAGATGCCGTCCGCGAGCGCGCCGCCCCAGGTGTCGAAGATCATCACGGCTTGCGCGCCGGCTTCGATCTGCGCATTGAGATACGCGGCCACGGCTTGCGCGTTGATTTCGAGAATGCGCTCCATCAGATCGGGGCGCGCGTACAGCATCGACTTCACGGTGCGAAAATCGTCCGAGCCGCCGCCCTCGACCATGTAGCAGGCAAGCGTCCACGGGCTGCCCGAGAAGCCGATGAGCGGCACGCGCTGGCGACCTTGCGCGTCGGTGAGCGCGCGGCGAATCTCGCGCACGGCGTCGGTCACATAGCCGAGCGTCTCGCCGATGTCGGGCACCGCGAGCTTCGCGACATCCTCTTCGCTGCGCACCGGATGTGCGAACTTCGGACCTTCGCCAGCCTGGAACGAGAGGCCGAGACCCATCGCATCGGGAATCGTGAGGATGTCAGAGAACAGAATGGCGGCGTCGAGCGGATAGCGATCGAGCGGCTGCAGCGTCACCTCGGTCGCGTAATCGGGATTCTTGGCGAGACCGAGAAAGCTGCCCGCGCGGCTGCGCGTGGCGTTGTACTCCGGCAGATAGCGGCCCGCCTGGCGCATCAGCCAGATTGGCGTGTATTCGGTCGGCTGACGCAGCAAGGCGCGCAGAAAGGTGTCATTCAGAAGAGTGTGGGCCACGGGCGGGAAGCGCTGGTCGCGCGAGATTCGAAAGCAGACGGCCATTCTACCGGAGCCGCCGCCGCGACATGACGCTGATGGCCGGGATAAGGCGATCCGGACCGCGCGCCGCACACGCGTCCACCGGAGACCAACCAGGTCAGCCCACGCTTAACGCATGAATGCGGGCGGGCTATGATCGGATGCCTTTCCGATCCATTACATCGAAACCGCCATTAGAAGAGGAGACACACAGCATGAACAAGAAGAAGGTCGCCGCTGCCTGCTCAGCCATCGCCGCGCTGGTCGGCGGGCCCACCGGAGCGCCGCACGCATTTGCGCAGAGCGCGGCCACGCCGGGCGTCGCCACGCCGGGCGTCGCGACGCAGAGCGCCAGTACGCCCTCGCGGCTCGACCAGGTGCTCTCGCGCGGCACGCTGCGCGCGTGCACGACGGGCGACTACAAACCGTATTCGTTCTACAAGCAGGACGGCACGTTCGAGGGCATCGATATCGACATGGCCGAGTCGCTCGCGAAGTCGCTGGGCGTGAAGGCCGAGTTCGTGAAGACGACATGGTCGAACCTGATGAACGACTTCCTCGCGAAATGCGACGTCGCCGTGGGTGGCGTGTCGACCACGCTCGAACGGCAAAAGCGCGCATTCTTCACCGAGGCGTACCAGATCGACGGCAAGACGCCTATCGTGCGCTGCGACGACGTGAGCAAATATCAAACGGTTGCGCAGATCGATCAGCCCGCCACGCGCGTGATCGTGAATCCCGGCGGCACGAACGAACGCTTCGCAAAGCAGTTTTTCCCGCACGCGAATCTCACCGTCTATCCGGACAACGTAACGATCTTCAAGCAGATCCTGGCCGGCAAGGCGGACGTCATGGTCACCGACGCATCCGAAACACTGTTGCAGCAGAAGCTCAACCCGGGACTGTGCTCGGTGCACCCCGACAAGCCATTCCAGTACGGCGAGAAAGCATGGATGGTGCCGCGCGGCGACGTGGTATTCCAGCAATATGTCGATCAATGGCTGCACCTTGCGCGCGCAAGCGGCGAGTATCAGGCAATCTCCGACAAATGGCTCAAGTAAGGTGACGAAGCAATAAACTGCGCCGGGACTCATCCCGGCGCGGCATCATTAGTTCATCCATATGAGGAGTTGCAACTACTCGTTGCAACGCCATATGAGCAATCCTTGCACCGCACGCATGGATTCAACCGGAAATATCGACTCGATCCGCATATGCGGTTTGCGTTTTTATGCAGCCGATTTCCGGTAATGGCCACACAGCGCGGCATTCTTCATGCACTTGGAATAACATCTCTAATTCGCGTCCACGCAGCGTCTGACAGCATCCAAAAAACGCAGGTAAAAATGACTTTCATGAAGCGCTCGGGGCGGCAAAAAATCCCACAAAGCCTTATCTGACGGGCGTTACAACCTGAAACACTTTGTTACCGCCAAGGTTCATTAATTCGCCCACAATGCCTTCAACGGTTTCAACACGGATGCGGTGCGGTGCAAGTGTGAGCGGACACAATACACCTACCTGTCGGCGTCAATCCGAAGCCCTGTCAGGGGCATCCTTGTTGGAGCCGTAACCGGCGTTTTGCGTTCCAAGACCCGGCTCCTCCTTTGGTCTCCTCGCGCTAACCCCGTAGCGTGTGGTTTTTAGCGGGCTCCAGGCCCGCTTTTTTTTCGTCTATTGCTTTCCCACTCGCTTTTATCGTCGATTTGTTGCGATCGCGGGAATAATCGCGGGCACAAACTCATTCGCCTGCATTTCTTATTTGATTGCTCGCCGTGTTAGCCGGACGGTTAATTCGCAACCGCGTCGATTGGCCAGCCAATTTGTTCGGCCTGCCAAACATCGGTTCATTCATGGCGCTTGTCCTTTTGCCGGTTTCGCGGCGGCAGCGTGCCGCGAAACCGCCGCGAAATAACGGCATCAAGCGGTTTTTTGCTCGCTGATTTTAAGTTCGTCGATCATGCGCGAGCGCATCACGAACTTCTGCACCTTGCCCGTCACCGTCATCGGCATCTCGTCGACAAAACGGATGTACTTCGGGATCTTGTAGTGCGCAATCTGCCCCTGGCAAAACGCCTGGATCTCCTCGGGCGTCGCGGCTTCGCCCTGGCGAAGCACGATCCACGCGCACACCTCTTCGCCATACTTCGCATCGGGCACACCGAACACCTGCACCGACTGCACCTTCGGATGGCGGAACAAGAACTCCTCGATCTCGCGCGGATAAATGTTCTCTCCGCCCCTGATCAACATGTCTTTCAGGCGCCCGACGATATTGCAATAGCCTTCAGCGTCGATCGTCGCGAGGTCGCCCGTATGCATCCAGCCATCGACGATTGCTTCGGCTGTCTTCGCTTCGTCGTCCCAGTAGCCACGCATCACCGAGTAGCCCTTCGTGCAGAGCTCGCCCGTCTGGCCCACCGGCACGATGTTGCCGAGCGGATCGACGATCTTCACCTCCAGGTGCGGCTGGATCCGCCCCACTGTGGTCGTGCGCTTGTCGAACGGGTCGGTCGTCGCGCTCTGGAACGACACCGGGCTCGTCTCCGTCATGCCGTACGCGATGGTGATCTCGGCGAGGTGCATCTTCGAGACCACGCGCTTCATTGTTTCGATCGGACACGGCGATCCCGCCATGATGCCGGTGCGCAGGCGCGAGAGGTCGAAGCGCTCGAAGTCGGGATGATCGAGCTCCGCGATGAACATGGTGGGCACGCCGTGCAGCGCGGTGCAGCGCTCCTCCGACACCGCTTCGAGCGTAGCGCGCGGGTCGAACGCCTCACCCGGAAACACCATCGCCGCACCCACCGACACGCACGCGAGCACCGCCAGCACCATGCCGAAGCAGTGATAAAGCGGCACCGGAATGCATAGCGAATCTTCTTCGGAGAGCCGCATCGCCATGGCGATGAAGCGCCCGTTATTGAGCACGTTGCTATGCGTGAGCGTGGCACCCTTCGGATTGCCCGTGGTGCCGCTCGTGAACTGAATGTTGATGGCGTCGTTGGCATCGAGCGTCGCGCCGATCGCATCGAGTTCAGCACGGCCGTTGAGTTCGAGCCGCTCCCGCCCTTGCTCGATCAGATCGCCGAAGTTCAGCATGCCGGGGGTTTCCGCATCGCACATGCGGATCACTGCACGCAGTTCAGGCAGCTTCGCCGCATGCAGGTCGCCTGGGGTTGCGCTCGCGAGCTCGGGCGCGAGCGTTTGCAGCATTTCGAGATACTTCGACGTCTTGAAGCTTTCCGCGGCGATGATGGCTTTGCAGCTCACCTTGTTCAGCGCGTACTCGAGTTCGGCGAGGCGGTAGGCAGGATTGATGTTGACGAGCACAGCGCCGATCCGCGCCGTGGCGAATTGCGTGAGCAGCCACTCGAAGCGATTGGGCGACCAGATGCCGACCCGGTCCCCCGCCCTCACGCCAAGCGTCAGCAAACCAGCCGCCACCACGTCCACTTCTTCTGCGAATTCGCGCCAGGTCCAGCGGATGTCCTGTTCGCGGAACACCACCGCCGGGCGCTCAGGAAAGCGCTGCGCGGTCTCGCTGAGAAAAGCGCCGATGGTCGCATTGGAGAGCGGTATGTCGGTCCTCCCACGCACGTAGGAAAGCCCGTCTTTCGGCGCGATGAGCGCTTCGCGCGCACCGGCAGCGTCGATGGCCATGATGGCTGTCTCCCCGGGAATCTCGCTCCCGATTGAAATGGATTTGAAAAACATTGTGCCACTGTGCGCGCGGCCAGCAGCATCAAGTAATACCCGCAACGCATGGGCGGGGACCAGATCCGCAGCGCGTCTCCAGCCGCTGCGAAGCCATGATTTCGCATTACCTTTCCGTAAACGTCAAGTAGATTTTCTTCCGTGGCCCGACAGCCTCCATGGCGGCGCCTCGGGCTGCGCTCCTGCTCGCCGGATCAGAAACCCCGCCATTTTTTGACTCTGCGCTGTGCTCTCGCATCGCACGCCTCGCCCGCCTGATAGATTTTTCTTTCAATGTGTAATGAAATGAACTTTTCTTTGCAAACATTTAACGATGTTCTCGTTTCCGCCAATTTATTTGCAGTCCAAATTAATCAGGCATCCAGAAATTCAACTTCAAAGGAGCAGCGATGAACGCCAGCAACACATCCAGCCACATTCGTCTGAGCAAGAAAATTTGGGCCGGTGCGCCCGGCTCCGACGCCAATGGATATTCCGATCCCTCCAATACGATTCAGTACGCCTTCGGAGTCGTGCCCGAGGGTATGCACTACGCGAGCATCGCGAATCCGGACGGCTCGGTCGATGCCGGCAAGCTGATCGGCGGCGTGCTGATGGTGGTTGGCGCGAATGAAGTCGAACTGGCGCTCGCCCCCGGCAAATACTGGCTTTACGAGTTCGTGATTGGCCGCAATGCCGACGGCGTCTCGTTGCAGTTCAGTCAGCGCACCGGCTGGGATTTCACGGCCGTCGTAAACGGCGAGCGCACCTCACCGGTCGATGATCAGGACGGTGCCATTGCGTTCGAAATCGGCACCGGCGTAGCCGATGTGCGCATCGTCGGCATCAACAAGGCGCTGTGCGTGGAAATCGACAAGCGCATGAGCAGCGGCACGGGCCGCACCGAAGGCGTTTTGTTCTTCGGCACGAGCTCGTATCTCGGCCTCACGCAAACCGGTTCGCCGAATTTCGACGGCACCGCTGTGGTCCGCCTCGGCGTGACGGGCGCCGATGGCAAGCTGCGCCTGGACGGCTTTGTGTCGGGCAACAACGTGTTCATTCACGAGATCGTGCCCAAGGCGTATTACGACGCCGGCGTGCGTCCCGAGAAGATGGACGTCTACAACATCGATGGCGCATTCTGGTACAGCGCTGGTTTTCCCGACGCTCACGAGATCACGCAGGAAGAACTGACGGCTCTGTTGCACAACCCCAAATTCACACCCGCAGCACGCGAGTTGATCCGTGCGAACGTGCATGCCGGCGACTGGCTGTTCACCAACCAGAACTACTTCTACCAGCGACAGGGCGTGATGCGCGTTGAAGTGACCAACAACAACGGGCGCAAAGGCAAGCTGCGACTCTCGAAGAAAATCTGGGCCGGCGTACCTGGCTCCGATGCCAATGGCTATTCCGAACCTGATGGCACGATCCAGTACGCGTTCGGCGTGGTGCCGGCTGGAACGCATTACAGCGCCCTCGCCGATGCCCAGGGTGCCGTGGACACGAACAAGCTGATCGGAGGTGTCCTGATGGTAGTGGGCGCCGACACCATCGAGCTGCAGCTCGCCCCGGGTTCGTACTGGCTCTATGAATTCGTGATCGCGCGCGCCGACGACGGCGGCGCGCTGCGGTTCCTTCAGCGCACCGGGTGGGACTTCACTGCACTCGTCGACGGCGAGCGCCGCGCGCCCATCGACGACACGGATGGCGCAATCGCCTTCGAGATCGGCGCACAGACCTCGGAAGTCAACGTGGTCGGCATCAACAAGTCGGTGTCAGTCCAGATCGAAAAGCAATTCACGCCTGGTGCGCAAGAAAGCGAGAAGGTTGGCATCCTGTTTGTCGCGACCGATTCGTATCTCGGCATACTGCCGCGCGCCGACAACGGCAATTCCCGCGGCATCGTGCGCCTGGGGGTCACGGGTCCCGGCGGGAAGCTGCGGCTCGACGGCTTCACCTCCGGCAACAACGTGTTCATTCACGAAATCGTGTCCCAGGACGCGTACGACGCAGGCCTCTGGCCGATAAGCATGAGCGTCTACCGGACGGACGGCTCGCGTTTGTTCACCTCGGAGTTCAAACTGCAGGGCGCGCTGCGCACGGGTGAAGACTGGCGCGACGACGAAAACCAGCGTCGCATCACCGAAGCCGACCTCGACGCCCTGCTCGCCGACCCGAAGCTCACGCCGGCGGGCCGTGACCTGATCCTCGGGCACGTACAGGTGGGCGACTATTTGTTCTCCAATACGCATTACTTCAGCGAACGCCAAGGCGTGATGCGCGTGGAGGTGCTCAACGACAGTGGCCGCGGCTAACGGCTCACCTATGAAAAAGGGCTCCCAGTGGGAGCCCTTCTCGTTCGCGGCCACCGCCCGCCACACAGGGCGGGCGCGCCGGAATCAATGCTGATTCATCTTGCGCAGGCGCTGGATTGCCGCAAGCTGCGCGACTGCGTAGGCGAGTTCCGCCTGCGCCGTTGCGTACTCGAGGTTCGAACCTGCGTTCTGCAGTGCCTCTTCGGCGCGCTTGCGCGCCTCGCCGGCCTTCGCCTCATCGAGATCCTTGCCGCGGATCGCGGTGTCGGCGAGCACCGTCACGGCGCCCGGCTGCACTTCGAGAATGCCGCCGGCGACGAACACGAACTCTTCATCGCCTTCCGCGCCCACGATGCGCACCGCACCCGGACGAATCCGCGTGATGAGCGGCGTGTGGCCCGGCAGAATGCCCAGCTCGCCCGCCTCGCCCGGAAGCGCGACGAACTTCGCCTGGCCGGCGAAGATGCTCTCTTCGGCGCTAACGACGTCTACCTTGATGGTTGCTGCCATATCTGTCGACTCCTGTCGATCGGAGTTAGCGCTTTAGCGGTTACTCCGATCCCATGCAAAGCTCGGGTCAAAAAGTTGCGGCGGCGGATTGAGTAACGCGTCACTTATACGAGATAACTCATTCCGCCTCGTTGCCTGCAACGCGACCCTTACTGGATCTTCTTGGCCTTTTCGAAGGCTTCGTCGATCGTGCCGACCATGTAGAACGCCTGCTCCGGCAGGTGATCGCACTCGCCGCCCACGATCATCTTGAAGCCGCGGATGGTTTCCTTCAGCGGCACGTACTTGCCCGGCGAGCCCGTGAAGACTTCCGCGACGTGGAACGGCTGCGAGAGGAAACGCTGGATCTTGCGTGCGCGGGCGACCGACAGCTTGTCTTCCGGCGACAGTTCGTCCATGCCCAGAATCGCAATAATGTCGCGCAGTTCCTTGTAGCGCTGGAGCGTCTGCTGCACGCCGCGCGTGATCGAGTAGTGCTCTTCGCCGATCACGTTCGGGTCGATCTGGCGCGAGGTCGAGTCGAGCGGATCGACTGCCGGGTAGATACCCAGCGAGGCGATGTCACGCGACAGCACGACGGTTGCGTCCAGGTGGCCGAAGGTCGTAGCCGGCGACGGGTCGGTCAAGTCGTCCGCAGGGACGTACACGGCCTGAACCGAGGTAATCGAGCCCTTCTTCGTGGACGTGATGCGCTCTTGCAGCTTGCCCATCTCTTCTGCCAGCGTCGGCTGATAGCCCACTGCCGAAGGCATACGGCCGAGCAGTGCCGACACTTCGGTACCGGCCAGCGTGAAGCGGTAGATGTTGTCGACGAAGAACAGCACGTCGAGGCCTTCGTCACGGAAGTGCTCGGCCATCGTCAGACCCGTCAGCGCGACGCGCAGACGGTTGCCCGGCGGCTCGTTCATCTGGCCGTACACCAGCGCGACCTTGTCCAGAACGTTCGAGTCCTTCATTTCGTGGTAGAAGTCGTTGCCCTCACGGGTACGCTCGCCCACGCCCGCGAACACGGAGAAGCCGCCGTGTTCCTTCGCGATGTTGTTGATGAGCTCCATCATGTTGACGGTCTTGCCCACGCCAGCACCGCCGAACAGACCGACCTTGCCGCCCTTTGCGAACGGGCAGATCAGGTCGATAACCTTGATGCCGGTTTCGAGCAGCTCTGCGGACGGCGACAGTTCGTCGAACGCCGGTGCCTTCTGGTGGATCGCGCGCTTGTGCTCGCTGACGATCGGGCCCGCTTCGTCGATCGGGCGGCCCAGCACGTCCATGATACGGCCGAGCGTCGGCTTGCCGACCGGCACGCTGATGGGCTCGCCCGTGTTCTTGACCACGGTGCCGCGGCGCAGGCCGTCCGACGCACCCAGACAAATGGTGCGCACGACGCCGTCGCCGAGCTGCTGCTGCACTTCGAGGGTCAGCTCCGACCCTTCGAGAATCAGCGCGTCGTAGATCTTCGGCATGCTCTCGCGCGGGAATTCCACGTCGATCACCGCGCCGATGCACTGTACGATCTTGCCTTCTACCAAAGCAGTTGTACTCATCGCTTTTCCTTTAGATACCTGAATTCTTCACTCGGCCGCCAGTCATAGCGGCGCGGTTCGCGTTCGGCTTGTGCCCGGTCAGACCGCTGCGGCGCCGCCGACGATTTCCGAAAGTTCCTTCGTAATCGCGGCCTGGCGGCTCTTGTTGTACGAGAGCTGCAGTTCGTTGATGACCGTCTTCGCGTTGTCCGACGCTGCCTTCATCGCGACCATACGGGCCGACTGCTCCGACGCCATGTTTTCCGCCACGGCCTGATAGACCAGGGCTTCGACATAACGCACCAGCAGTTCGTCCACGACGGTTTGCGCGTCCGGCTCGTAGATGTAGTCCCACTGCGACTTCGGCGTCGTGCCGTCGTCGTTGCCTTCGAGGCGCTCGTTCGACAGCGGCAGCAGTTGCTCGATGACCGGCTCCTGCTTCATCGTATTGACGAAGCGCGTGTACGCCAGGTACACCGCGGAGAGCTTGCCTTCCGAGTACTGGTCGAGCTGCACCTTCACCGCGCCAATCAGCTTCTCGAGGTGCGGCGTGTCGCCGAGCTGCACGACGTTCGAGACGACCTTCGCGCGCAGACGGT
Source organism: Paraburkholderia sp. A1RI-2L (assembly GCF_048957375.1). Taxonomy (NCBI): domain Bacteria; kingdom Pseudomonadati; phylum Pseudomonadota; class Betaproteobacteria; order Burkholderiales; family Burkholderiaceae; genus Paraburkholderia; species Paraburkholderia sp. A1RI-2L. Next base: position 2,837,023 of record NZ_JARBTA010000001.1, on the reverse strand, counting down.
TCAGGAAACCGAGGCCCTTGCTGCCGATCGCCGTTGCTTCGATCGACGTGCCCGATGCTTCCAGATCCTTGAACTTCTGCAGCGTCGCACGCAGCACGTTGGTGTTCATCCCGCCGCACAGACCCTTGTCGGTCGTGACGAGAATCACGCCGGCGACCTTCGCATCGTTGTTTTCCGTCATGAACGGATGGCGATACTCGGGGTTCGCACGGCTCATGTGCGCAGCGATGTCGCGGACCTTGTCGGCATACGGGCGGGCGGCGCGCATGCGCTCCTGGGCACGGCGCATCTTCGACGCCGCGACCATTTCCATCGCCTTGGTGATCTTGCGCGTGTTTTGCACGCTCTTGATCTTGCCGCGAATTTCCTTCATTCCAGCCATTGCTTGCTCCTTGATCGAAACGGGGCGGGCACCCTGACTACAGCGAACCCGCGCCGCTTCAATGTCCGTTTATCGTGGTTGATTCCCGGACGGATCAGTATGCGCCGGACTTCTTGAAGTCCTTGAGCACCGCGTGGAGCGCGGTCTCGTCGTCCTTCGACAGGTCCTTCTTGTCCTCGATGCGGCCGACGAGGTCGGCGTGCTTCGACTTCAGGTATTCGCGCAGGCCCTTCTCGAATGCCAGGACGTCCTTGACTTCGAGGTCGTCGAGGTAGCCGTTGTTCGCCGCGAACAGCGAAACAGCCAGCTCCCACACTTGCAGCGGCTGATATTGCGGCTGCTTGAGCAGTTCCGTCACGCGACGGCCGCGCTCGAGCTGCTTGCGGGTTGCTTCGTCGAGGTCCGATGCGAACTGGGCGAATGCCGCGAGTTCACGGTACTGTGCGAGGTCGGTACGGATCCCGCCCGACAGCTTCTTCACGACCTTGGTCTGTGCCGCACCACCCACACGCGAGACCGACACGCCGGCGTTAATAGCCGGGCGGATGCCTGCGTTGAAGAGGTCGGTTTCCAGGAAGATCTGGCCGTCGGTAATCGAGATCACGTTCGTCGGAACGAATGCGGTCACGTCGCCTGCTTGCGTTTCGATGATCGGCAGTGCCGTCAGCGAACCGGTCTTGCCCTTGACTTCGCCGTTCGTGAACTTCTCGACGTAGTCGGCCGAAACGCGTGCAGCGCGCTCGAGCAGACGCGAGTGCAGATAGAACACGTCACCCGGGTAAGCTTCACGGCCCGGCGGGCGGCGCAGCAGCAGCGAGATCTGGCGATATGCCCAAGCTTGCTTGGTCAAGTCGTCGTAAATGATCAGGGCGTCTTGACCGCGGTCGCGGAAGTATTCGCCCATCGTGCAGCCGGCGTACGGCGCGAGGTACTGCAGCGCAGCCGATTCCGAAGCCGAAGCGGCGACCACGATCGTGTACTCGATCGCGCCCGTTTCTTCGAGCTTGCGCACCACGTTCTGGATCGACGAAGCCTTCTGGCCGATCGCGACGTAGATACAGATGAGGTCCTTGCCCTTCTGGTTGATGATCGTGTCGACGGCCACTGCAGTCTTGCCGCACTGACGGTCGCCAATGATCAGCTCGCGCTGGCCACGGCCGATCGGCACCATCGAGTCGATCGACTTGAGGCCCGTTTGCATCGGCTGCGACACGCCTTCACGCCAGATCACGCCCGGAGCAATCTTTTCGATTGCGTCGGTCATTTTGGCGTTGATCGGGCCCTTGCCGTCGATCGGGTTGCCGAGCGGATCGACCACGCGGCCGACCAGTTCCGGGCCCACCGGCACTTCGAGAATGCGGCCCGTCGTCTTGACGATGTCGCCTTCCGAGATGTGCTCGTACTCACCCAGAATCACGGCGCCGACCGAGTCGCGCTCGAGGTTCAGCGCGAGGCCGAAGGTGTTGCCCGGGAATTCGAGCATTTCGCCCTGCATCACGTCCGACAGGCCGTGGATACGCACGATACCGTCGGTCACGGAGATCACGGTGCCCTGGTTGCGAACGTCCGCGCTCGCTTCAAGGCCCTGGATCCGGCTCTTGATCAGCTCGCTGATCTCAGAGGGATTGAGTTGCATTATTCGCTCCTGATGTTCAATTCTGTTGCGTGCCAGCCGCTGCGCCCGATGTATTTATCGGGGCGCTCAAGCGGTCAAAGCCACCTGCATGCTGGCGAGCCGCGCGCGGACCGAGGTATCGAGGACTTCGTCGCCGACCGTGACGCGCACGCCGCCGATTAGCGACTTGTCGACTTCGACTGCCGGCTTCAGCTTGCATTTGAACTTGCGTTCGAGACTCGCGACGAGGTCGGTCAACTGCGCGCCTTCGAGCGGGTATGCGCTCACGATCAGCGCGTCGGCCGCACCGGCCTTGGCGTTCTTGAGCGCTTCGAACTGTGCGTGAATTTCCGGCAGCAGCTCCAGGCGGTGGTTCGCGACCAGCATCTGCACGAGATTCTTGGCCTCGGCCGTATCCTTGAGCGGGGACTTCACCGCTGCAAGCAGCAGCTCCACGACCTGGGCATGGCTCACTTTCGGGCTTGTCGCGACCGACAGCACCTCGGGCAAGGCCGCAACCTGAGCCAGCTCCGTGACGAGCGTGGACCAGGCGGCGGTGTCACCAGCTTCGGCCACGCCAAACAGCGCTTCTGCGTACGGGCGGGCGATGGTTGCAAGTTCGGCCATGATCAGAGCTCAGCTTTCAGTTGATTCAGCAGGTCGGCGTGTGCTGCCTGGTCGACTTCGCGCTTCAGGATCTGCTCGGCGCCTTGCACGGCAAGTGCCGCGACTTCGGCGCGCAGCGCTTCGCGTGCCTTCACGACCTGCTGGTCGGCGTCGGCCTTAGCTTGAGCGATGATGCGAGCCGCTTCGGCTTGTGCCTGGGCCTTGATTTCTTCTGCGACGGCCAATGCGCGCTTTTCTGCGTCCGCGATGCGGCTTTGACCCTCGTTACGGGCCGAAGCGAGTTCTTCGCCAACGCGCTTGTGCGCGGCTTCGAGTTCCGCCTTGCCCTTATCCGCGGCAGCGAGGCCGTCAGCGATCTTCTTCGAGCGCTCGTCGAGGGCGTTGATCAACGGCGGCCACACGAACTTCATCGTGAACCACGCGAGGATCAGGAACACGACCATTTGCGCAAACAGGGTTGCGTTGATATTCACGGTGTTTCCTTTTACGTTGCTATTCCGGGGAGTTGAAACGGCAAGGCGCTCATCGGTTGTGAAACTCGATCAGCGCCTCGTCACCCGTTCCGTCCTGCGCCCGCGTCTATAGTTATAGGTCGGGCGCAACCATCCAGGGAACTTAGCCCGCGAGCTTCGAGAGCAGCGGGTTAGCGAACGCGAACAGCATTGCAACACCCACGCCAATCAGGAACGCCGCGTCGATCAGACCAGCCAGCAGGAACATCTTCGTCTGCAGCGGGTTCATCAGTTCAGGCTGACGTGCGCAGGCTTCGATGTACTTGCCGCCCATCAGGCCGATACCGATACAGGCGCCGATTGCACCCAGGCCGATGATGATGCCGATACCGATGGCCGTGAAACCCTGGATGTTGGCGATGAAAGCTTGCATGATCACTCCTTTGTGAGATTTTTTGGAACTGGGGATTTAAAACTGCAATTCTGGGTTCGACAAGCCCTTAGTGCTTGTCGTGTGCCTGGCCGATGTACACCAGCGTCAGCATCATGAAAATGAACGCCTGCAGCAGAACGATCAGGATGTGGAAGATCGCCCAGACGCTGCCCGCAATCACGTGGCCGATGAAGCCAAGCACCGTCGTGTCCGCGCCGAAGCTCCACAGACCGCCCAGCAGCGCGATCAGCAGGAACAGCAGTTCGCCTGCATACATGTTGCCGAACAACCGCAGGGCGAGCGAAACCGTCTTGGCGACGAACTCGATGATGTTAAGTGCAAGGTTCGGGATCCACAGGACCGGATGCGCGCCGAACGGGGCCGACAGTAGTTCGTGCACGAAGCCGCCTGCGCCCTTGATCTTGAGGTTGTAATAGATCATCAGCACGAACACGCCGAGCGCGATGCCGAACGTGCCGTTGAGGTCGGCCGTCGGGACGATGCGCTGATGCGGGAACACTTCGCTCAGGCCGAGCCAGCCAATCACGCGAGTCGGAAGATCGACGGGAATGAAGTCGAGGGAGTTCATGAGCGCGACCCAGACGAACACGGTCAGCGCGAGCGGTGCGATGAATTTACGGTTGCCGTGGACGATGGCCTTCGACTGATCCTCGACCATTTCCACCAGCATTTCGATGGCGCACTGGAAACGGCCCGGCACGCCCGGGGTCGCCTTGCGCGCGGCGAGGCGCAGCAAGAGGATGGTCACGAGGCCACAAAGGATCGACCAGAACAGCGTGTCGAGATTCCAGACATGGAAATCGACGATCGACGTCTGGTGCCCAGTGGCAAAGTTCTGCAAGTGGTGCGCAATGTACTCGGACGGACCCGGAGCGCTCGTTCCTTCGCTGGCTGCCATATCGTTAAAACCACCCAAATTGTCGAAAATCGGTTTCGGCCACTCCCGCGCAACAACCTGTTGCGGGAACGCACCGCCTCGGATCGAGTCTTACTCCAACATGTGCCAACCACTTGCCGCTTTGTTCGCCTCCACGCCTTCCACATGAAAGGCGGCGCGATGCCAGCTGCGGGTCAGCGCCACGCGAGCGCGATCCAGTATGTCTTCAGCACGATCAGGTAAGTGGCGAGCAACGGGATCCATTGCACGTCGCGATACCAGAACGCAATGGCAACGAACATCGCAATCGTCGCCCCCATCTTGAATGCTTCGCCGAGCATCCAGTTCATCACCGTGCCGGCCCTGCTCAACTGCTTCAGGCGCGCCGCGAACAGCGCTCCGGGTATCCAGCAGATCGCTCCGCCCAGCAACGCGGACAGCGCTACGGCGTCCGGCGCAGTCGCCCCCGGCGGCTTATAAAACAGCCACCACAACAAAGCGGCAACCAGGGACAAAGCCACTTGCGCTGCCACGACACGAAACGGCGTGACGCGCGACGGGCGGCTCACCTGTGCGCCGAAGAGCTGCTCGGCTTCGGCCCGGGTGAGCGGAACGATGTCGTTGTTATCTTGCTGGTCGGCGTCTAGCTGATCCCATCGTGCGTTGTGATCCGTTGTGGAATCAACACGCGCACTAGCGGCTCGTCCTCTGTCCGGACCTGCCCCCTGCTTTTCGCTGGATGCTTCGGCTCCGCGTTGTGGACCATCGGGCCCTTCATGCGCCTGCGGCGCCTCGTCTGGCCTCTGACCCACCATTGCGTTATTCCGGATATTTGGCTTCCGCCCGGTTTCTTGCAGCGCGCTTACAGCCCCGCCAACCAAATAAATCCGGGCGATTGTAAGCGATAGTTGCAGCCAATTCAAGACTTTAGGCCGTTTCATAACACGCATGAAATACTACTTCATCATGCGGAAAACTCACCATTACGCCGCAGGTAACGGAAACTGTAAGGTCACGCGCGAACGTCAGGAGAGCCAAGCAAAACGGGGCGCGATTTTACCGTGGAAAGATGACTGTGTCGCTGCATTGTGGTTTTTCTGTCAGAAAAAATACAACACTAGTCCACCACCGATAACGGCGATTACCCAGAACGGGATAGAGATCAAATGGAACGGCAGCCACACGCCTTGCACGCCGGAAAGCCGCACGGCAATCAAATTCGCCAGCGAACCGATGGCAAACCCGAAACCACCGACGCTCACGCCAAACGCCAACGCGCGCCAGTCGTGCGTGAAACCCGCGAGCACGATGGCGGCAGGCACGTTGCTGATGCCCTGCGAGAGGATGGCGCCTGCTGCATAGGCGCGTAGCGGCGTCTGCAACCCGAGATTCTCAAGTGCGTGGTGAATCCACGGCAGCGCGGCGGCGCTGCGTAACACGATGAACATCAGCACGAAGATCAGCAGCAAAAGCCAGTCGATCTTCAGCACGATTTTCATGCGCCAGATGAGAAAACCGACTCCGACGCCACCCAATGCGATGCCCGCGCGATGCGTGTCTGCAAGCAGCACGAACGCGACGAAAAGTAATGCGGCAACGCCTGCCAGCGCGCGATCGACTGGATGCCGTTCGACGTCGATCGTCAAATCGAGTGGCTTAGGCTTGAAAAGAAGCGCGGCGAGCACGAACAGCAGCGCCATCAACAGCGCGCAGAGCGGCGCAAGCGACGCAACGAAGCGACCAAATGACGCACCGCTAAGTTGCCAAAGAAACAGGTTCTGCGGGTTGCCTAGCGGCGTGAGCACTGAGCCCGCATTCACGGCGAGCGCGATCACGATGACAAGCCGCTTTAGCGGCAGCGGCGTAAGTCGGTGCAACGACAGCACGAGCGGCACCACGACAAAAAGCGCGACGTCGTTCGTCACCACCGTCGAGAGCAACGCTGCGAATGCAACGAGAAGGAATGCGAGCGAGCGCTCGGAACGAATTCGGTGCACCAGCCGATGCGCCACCCACGTCAGGAATCCTGAGTATTCAAGCGCTTTGGTGAGAATCAGCAGACCGGCGAGCGTCATCACCGTTTGCCAGTCGACCAGCGCGGGAAGCGAAGACCATGCGCGCGGCGCGCAAATCTGCAACGCGACGAACGCGACAACGAGTATCGACAAAACCGGCTCGGCAAGCGCGAACGCGCCGACCCCGCGCAGCACGCTTAACGGGCCGCGCAAAGCAGTATGGGATTCACGCACGGCAAACGACTATGAGCATGGAGTCAAACAGCAGCTTCGCCACGCAGGCGAAGCAGAATACCATCGAGCGCATCGAGGTCGCCGAAATCGACAGTGAGCTGGCCGCGCCCTCTCCTGCCAAGCTTGATCTTGACCGTGGCAGCCAGCAAATCGGACAGCTCATCTTCGAGACGGCGCGTGTCGCGGCCGCCGTCGTGCGCGGCCTTCGCCTTCACTGCGGGGGCGGCCTTGGTGGTGTTCGAAACGAGCTTTTCCGTTTCACGCACCGACATGCGCTTGTTGACCACCTGATTGGCGAGCGTGATCTGCGTGGCCGCATCGACTGCGAGCAACGCACGCGCGTGGCCCATGTCGAGATCGCCTGCGAGCAGCATGGTCTGCACCGGTGCAGCAAGATTCAGCAAACGCAGCAGGTTCGACACCGCGCTACGCGAGCGCCCCACCGATTCGGCGGCCTGCTCGTGCGTGAAACTGAACTCGTCGAGCAGACGCTGAATGCCCTGCGCCTCTTCAAGCGGATTGAGGTCTTCGCGCTGGATGTTCTCGATCAGCGCCATCGCGGCTGCGGCCTGGTCGGGCACATCCTTAACGAGAACCGGCACTTCCTTGAGACCGGCAATGTGCGCCGCACGGAAGCGTCGCTCGCCCGCGATGATCTCATAGCGCTCGGGGCCAACCGGGCGCACCAGGATCGGTTGCATCAGCCCTTGCGCACGGATGCTCGCCGCGAGTTCCTGTAGCGCGCCTTCGTCCATGCGCGTGCGCGGCTGGTATTTGCCGGCTTGCATCTGCGTGAGCGCGAGCGTATTGGGCGCGCCCTCGATCTTCACCGCTTCGGTAATGTCCGCGCTGCCGCCGAGCAATGCTTCGAGTCCTCGGCCCAGTCCTTTCTTCCGTGCTACTGCGTTCATCGTGCTTCCCCAGTCCGAGTCAGAGTGCGCGTACGCGCTCGATCATTTCCGCGCCGAATTGCACATAAGCCTGCGCGCCGCGCGACGCGCGATCGAACACCACGCCCGGCAAGCCATAGCTAGGCGCTTCGGCAAGCCGCACGTTGCGCGGAATCACCGCGTCGAACACCTTGTCGCCAAAGTGCTCCTTCAGTTGCTCAGAAACCTGTTGCTGCAGCGTGATGCGCGGATCGAACATCACGCGCAAAAGACCGATCACCTTCAGGTCGCGATTCATGTTCGCGTGCACCTGCTTGATCGTGTTGACGAGGTCTGACAACCCCTCGAGCGCAAAGTACTCGCACTGCATCGGAATCACGACACCGTGCGCCGCGCATAGTCCGTTGAGTGTGAGCAAGGACAACGCCGGCGGGCAGTCGATCAGCACGAAATCGTATTCGTCGTCGACCTGGGCGAGCGCAGCCCGCAAGCGGCGCTCGCGCTGCTCGACCGTCACCAGTTCCACTTCGGCACCCGCGAGCTCGCGATTGGCCGGCAGAACGTCGTAGCCCGCCTGCTCCGGCCGCGTGCGCGCCTCCGGCACCGAAACGCCGTCGACCAGCACTTCGTAAACCGTGTTCTCGCACGCCGCCTTGTCGATGCCGCTGCCCATCGTGGCATTGCCCTGCGGGTCGAGATCAATGAGAAGGACACGCTGTCCCTGCGATGCGAGGCTCGCGGCGAGATTGACCGTTGTCGTCGTCTTGCCGACGCCACCCTTCTGGTTCGCAACGCAGAAGATTTTTGCCATCTTTTGTGTGTCCCTTTTACTGCCTTAAAAAGTTTGCTTACGTTATAGCGTATATGCCGCTGGGCGCGCTATCCGGTCATTCGGCCTGGGCCATTCGGCTTGGGCCGTATGAGCCTGGCCATCTCCGCCAGTGAACTACGTTATTGTGTCGGCTCAACCACCACTTCGGTCAGATGCCGCTCCGCATCGAGCATCGGTACCGTCAGACGAATCGTCTGCAGCGTGCGCGCCCCATCTGGCAAGCGCTCGATCTCGGTGTCGGGCCTCACGCCCTTCATCGCCCAGATCGCACCACCGTCCGCAACAAGGTGACGGGCCAGTGTAACGAAATCGGCCAGTTCCGCGAATGCCCGCGAGACGATCAGATCGAATTTTTTTGACACTTCGATCCCAGGACGCAGCGATTCAACACGCCCCGTCACCACAGACAGATTCGCGAGACCCAATTCAGCCTTGGCCTGCGACTGGAACGCCGACTTCTTTTGCACGATGTCATTCAGGGTGACTTGCCAGTCCGGACGCGCAATCGCGAGTACGATGCCGGGCAAGCCGCCGCCCGAGCCAACGTCGAGCACCGAGGCGTCGGCGCATTTGGGTAAATGCGGCAGGATCGAAAGCGAATCGAGGATATGCTGGATGAGCATCTGGCGCGGATCACGGATCGCCGTCAGGTTATAGACGGCGTTCCACTTCGCCAGCAATGCGACATAGTCCAGCAACTGCTCGTGCTGCCGCTCGCTCAAATCAAGGGAGAGCGCCTGCGCGCCATCCTTCAGCAGCCGTGCGAGCGCGTCGCGATCCGTGATGCCGGGTTGCCTTGCGCGCCCCGTCATTGAGCCACCGTCGTGTTGTCGGCGCCCTGATCGGACGGGTTCTGGCGCCGGCGGCCCAAGCCGCGCTTCAGGTGAACCATCAGCAGAGAGATAGCGGCAGGCGTGATGCCCGAGATGCGCGACGCCTGGCCAATGGTTTCGGGGCGGAATTGATTCAATTTCTGGCGCGCCTCGAACGATAGACCGCGAACTTCAGCGTAATCGATGCCGTCCGGCAGACGCGTATTCTCGTGAGCGCCGTTGCGCTCGATCTCATCGGCCTGACGATCGATATAGCCCTGATATTTGATGCCGATTTCGATCTGCTCCTTGATCTGGGCAAGCAGGATTTCGTCGTCAGCAAGCGGTGTGTCAGGCGCGCAGGCGCCTTCGCGCAGGCCGCACACGCCATCGTAGCTCACACCAGGACGGCGCAGCAGATCCGCGAGGTTGTACTCGCGATCGATGGGTTTGCCGAAGAGCGCGGTTGCCTCTTCTGCGCCCAATGTCTTCGGATTCACCCAAGTCGACTTCAGGCGCTCTGTTTCACGTGAAACAGCGTCGCGCTTGCGGCTGAATGCATCCCAGCGAATATCGTCGACAACACCAAGTTCACGGCCGATTTCCGTCAGGCGCATATCGGCATTGTCTTCGCGCAGGCTCAGACGGTACTCCGCGCGGCTCGTAAACATGCGGTACGGCTCGGAAACGCCGCGTGTCACCAAGTCGTCGACCAGCACGCCGAGGTACGCTTGATCTCGGCGCGGACACCACGCGTCCTTACCCTGCACCTGCAAGCCTGCGTTGATGCCCGCAAGCAGGCCTTGCGCTGCGGCCTCTTCGTAGCCGGTCGTGCCATTAATCTGGCCCGCGAAGAACAGACCACTAATCACCTTCGTTTCCAGCGATGCCTTCAGGCCGCGCGGATCGAAGTAGTCATACTCGATCGCATAGCCGGGGCGCAGAATATGAGCATGCTCCAGCCCGCGCATCGAATGCACGAGCTCCAGCTGAACGTCGAACGGCAGACTCGTCGAGATCCCATTTGGGTAGAACTCGTTCGTCGTCAGGCCTTCGGGCTCCAGGAAGATCTGATGCGATTCCTTTGAGGCAAATCGGTGGATTTTGTCTTCGATGGACGGGCAATAGCGTGGCCCCACCCCTTCGATCACGCCTGTATACATGGGCGAGCGGTCGAGACCGCCGCGAATAATGTCGTGCGTACGTTCGTTGGTGTGTGTAACCCAGCAGGGAATCTGCTTCGGATGCTGCTCTGCCCTGCCCAGAAACGAGAACACAGGCACCGGATCGAGGTCGCCTGGCTGCTCTTCGAGCATCGAAAAATCGATCGAGCGACCATCAATGCGCGGCGGCGTGCCCGTTTTAAGGCGCCCTTGCGGCAGCTTCAGCTCTTTCAGGCGTGCAGACAGCGTCACCGCCGCCGGGTCACCGGCACGGCCGCCTGTGTAGTTGTTCAGGCCTACATGAATCTTGCCGTCGAGGAACGTTCCCGCCGTCAGCACCACCGCGCGTGCGCGGAAGCGGATGCCCACCTGCGTCACAGCCCCGACAACGCGGTCGCCTTCAACCATCAGATCCTCAACCGCCTGCTGGAACAGCCACAGGTTCGGCTGATTTTCGAGCCGTCGGCGGATCGCTGCCTTGTACAAGATACGGTCGGCCTGCGCACGCGTCGCACGCACAGCCGGCCCTTTGGACGAATTGAGAATCCGGAACTGGATGCCCCCCTCGTCGGTGGCAGCGGCCATCGCACCGCCTAGCGCGTCGACTTCCTTGACCAGATGGCCTTTGCCAATGCCGCCGATCGACGGATTGCAGCTCATTTGGCCGAGCGTTTCGATGTTGTGCGTGAGCAGGAGCGTCTTGACGCCCATGCGAGCGGCGGCAAGCGCAGCCTCGGTGCCGGCGTGACCGCCGCCGACGACGATGACGTCAAATTCTGTGGGAAAAAGCATGGCTGGACCTCACGCATGGACGAATGGACCGCGTGAGCCTTCTCAGAAAAATGTGGTATGCGCGAATTATAACGGTTTCAGGTTTTAGGTCGTTCACACCCGAATTTTTGTCGGCCGGAGTTAGTGCTTCAACTCCGGTCCCATGCAGAGCCGCAGAGCCAGTTAGCGCACGCGAATAAAAAACGGCGTGTTTCACGTGAAACACGCCGCTCATTTCTACAGAGGTTGACGAGATCAGACCTGCTTTTTAGCCAAACCAAGGTAAGTCTCGATCACCCGCGGATTCTGCGCCAGATATTGCGCCGGCCCCTCGAGCGCCAGATCGCCGGTTTCCAATACGTAGCCGTAATCGGAAATCTGCAGTGCGGCGCGAGCGTTCTGTTCGATCAGAAGCGTCGCCACGCCCGTCTGTCGCAAGGCGCTGATGATATGGAAGATTTCCTTGACGATCAGCGGCGCAAGCCCGAGGCTAGGCTCATCGAGCATCAGCAGATCCGGCTTGCCCATTAGCGCACGCCCGACCGCGAGCATCTGGCGCTCGCCGCCCGACAGCGTGCCCGCAGCCTGGGCGCGCCGCTCCTTCAGACGCGGAAACAGTTGAAAGACGTGATCGAGTTGGTCGAGAAAGTTGCGCTCCCCTGCCCGCTTACGCCGATAAGCGCCGAGCACGAGGTTGTCTTCGACGGTCATTGAAGCAAACAGCTCGCGCTTCTCGGGCACGAGACACATGCCGCGCGCGACGCGTCGCTCGATCGGCAGCATGCCGATTTCCTCACCCTGATAGGCGATCCGGCCGCTGGCATGGCCCGTGACGGGCAGCGAACCCATGATGGCGTTGAGCAGCGTGGACTTGCCAGCTCCATTGGGGCCAATCACGGAGACGATTTGCCCCGCGCCCACCTTGATTGTGGCCTTGTGCAGCGCCTCGATTTTGCCGTAACGGACGGCGAGCCCAGAGACTTCGAGTACAGGTGCGCTCATCACTCCACCCCGCCCAGATAGGCCTCGAGCACCGCCGGGTCCTGCTGCACGTCTTCCGGCAATCCTTCCGCGATCCGCGTGCCAAACTCCATCACGACCAGGCGGTCGGTGAGGTTCATCACGAAATCCATGTCGTGTTCGACCAGCAGCACGCTCATCCCCTCCTCTCTTAATCTGCTTAGCAGACCCGCCAACTGTTGCTTCTCCTTGTAACGCAAGCCGGCTGCGGGCTCGTCGAGCAACAGCAGGGTCGGATCGCAGCAGAGCGCCCGCGCAATCTCCAGAATGCGCTGCTGGCCAAGCGCGAGGCTGCCGGCCTCGTCGTACATGTGCTGCTCGAGGCCGACGCGGCGAATCTGCCTGGCCGCCTCGCTCATTAGACGCCCTTCCTCCGCAGCATTGAGCTTTACGACGCTGCGCAGCACACCCGAATGGCCGCGCAGATGCGCGCCAATCGCCACGTTCTCCAGCACGGTCATCGTCGGCAGCAGCTTGACGTGCTGGAACGTCCGCCCGATACCGCGCGCGACGATTTCACGTGAAGTCAGCTTGTCGATGCGCTCGCCGCGGAACGTAATCGCACCGCTGGTCGGTTGCAGCACGCCGGTCACGAGGTTGAAGGTGGTCGATTTGCCCGCGCCGTTCGGGCCAATCAAGCCGATGATCTGCCCCGCCCGCACCTCGAAACTCACATCATTGACGGCGACGAGCCCGCCAAACTGCTTGCGCGCCTTATCGACGGTCAGCAGCATTTCGCCCGCGGCTGGCTTGCTGCGCTGCGGCAAGGCCTCGGCATGCTCGGGCACGTGAGCCTGCGGCCCGCGCGGAAAGAGGCGCGCCACGAACGGCCACACGCCGCGCCGAGCATATTGCAGCAGCAGCACCATCAAGATGCCGAACACGATGATCTCGAAGTTACCGTTCTCGCCCAACAGCTTCGGCAACAGCGTCTGCAGCCAGTCTTGCAGCACGGTGAGGATCGCAGCACCGAGGACTGCGCCCCAGACGTGCGCCACGCCGCCCACCACGGCCATGAACAGGTATTCGATGCCGTGGTTCAGGCCAAAGGGCGTCGGGTTCACCGCACGTTGCAGATGTGCGTAGAGGAAGCCGGAGACCGCCGCGAGCACCGCCGCGTAAACGAAGATCACCACGCGCATCCACGCCGTGTTCACGCCCATCGCCTCGGCCATCAAACCACCGCCGCGCAACGCCCGGATGGCACGGCCCGTGCGGCTATTAAGCAGATTCTGAACAGAGATGACCGACGCCAGCACCACCACCCAGATCAGGTAATAGATATGGCGCCCCGATTCGAGCTTGATGCCGAGCACGTTGAGTACCGGAATGCCATTGATCCCGTCGTACTTGCCGAGCATCTCAAGGTTGCCGAACAGGAAGAACAGCGCGAGGCCCCAAGCGATGGTGCCGAGCGGCAAGAAGTGACCGGAAAGCCGCATGGTGACGAGCCCCAGCACGAGCGCGACAAGCGCCGTGATCACGACACCGACGATCAGCGCCAGCCACGGCGAAACACCGTATTGCGTGGTCAGGAAAGCCGTCGCATAGGCGCCGAGCCCGACGAACGCGGCCTGCCCGAAGCTCGTCATCCCGCCGATGCCGGTGAGCAGCACGAGCCCGATGGCGACGATCGAATAGAGGCCGATATAGTTGAGCAGCGTGATCCAGTACTCGGGCACGTGCACGGGGCCTGGCAGCACCGGCAGCGCGAACATGACCACGAGGAACAGCCAGAAGAAGCGGTTGTGCAAAACGAGTCGTTTCATCGCGTCACTCCTCTTCCTCTTCAGCATGCGGCGTGGAAAGACTGCGCCACAACAGCACGGGAATGATCAGTGTGAACACGATCACTTCCTTGTAGGAGCTTGCCCAGAACGACGAATACGACTCCAGCAGGCCCACGAGCACGGAGCCGGCAGCCGCAAGCGGATAACTCACGAGGCCGCCTATGATGGCGCCCACGAAGCCCTTCAGACCGATCAGGAAGCCCGAGTCGTAGTAGATGGTGGTGAGCGGCGCCACGAGCACGCCGCACAGCGCGCCCAGGCCTGCCGCGAGCGTGAACGCGAGCCGCCCGGCCTGGGTCGTGCCGATGCCCACGAGGCGCGCGCCCAGCCGGTTCACCGAGGTCGCGCGCAGCGCCTTGCCCGGGATCGTGCGGTCGAAATAGAAGTACAGCGCGACGATCAGCACCACCGCAGTGCCGATGACCCACAGGCTCTGCCCCGAAATCGAGAGGCTTCCGACGTTGAACGTTGCGTCGGTGAATGCGTTCGTGCGCGAACCTTCGGCGCCGAACATCACGAGCCCGAGCCCCACCATCGCGAAGTGCACGGCCACGGCCACGATCAGCAGCAGCAGCGTGGTCGCCTCGGCGATGGGCTCGTACGCGAGCCGGTAGACGAACGGCCCCATCGGCACGACGATCGCGAGCGTGAGCGCGATCTGCGCGAGCATGGGCAGCGGCTGCCCGGCTACGCCGCGCGTCAGCGCATAGAGCGCGACAGGAAACAGCAGATACTTGCCCGCGAGCGTCACGAGCGTGCGCGGCGCGTGCTTGCGCCGTTCGGCGTGCCGCACGACCCCGGCAGTCTCCACCACGAAGCACGCGGCGCCCAGCGCAACGAGCAGCCAGCAGGTTGCGGGAAACTTCTGCGATTGCAGCGCGGCCAGCGTGAGCGCGCCGTATGAGACGAACTCGCCCTGCGGAATTAAGATCACCCGCGTCACGGAGAACACCAGCACCAATGCGAGCGCAAGCAGCGCGTAGATCGCTCCGGTGGTGATGCCGTCCTGCGCGAGGATCGCGGCGATCGATAAATCCATAACCCCTCTTTGTGTAGCGCGTGAAACCAGGAACAAGCTGGATACGTCGAAAAAACCGGCGATGCAAGAAAAGCGCGCGGCGCAGCCGCCGGGCTGTGCCGCCTTAAAAGAGACACCGCGAAGACGCGGTGCGCGGCCATTGTGAGTGACCGGAATGGACCGCAAGTGTTGAGGGCGCGGCGTGCGTTTCACGTGACGCTGCGCAGCGTCACGCCACTACATCGTGCGCGGCGCTCACTCGGCCTGCAACTTCCACTTGCCGTTGACGATCTCGACAATCACGCGCGCGCGCTCGTCGAGGCCGTTGTGATTGGTGGGCGTGGTGTTCATGATGCCGTGCGAGAGCGGCAGTTCCTTGACGTTTTCCAACGCGTCGCGCAGCGCCACGCGGAACGCCTCGGTACCGGGCTGCCCGGCCTTCAGCGCCACCGGAATCGCGCGCTGGAGCATCTGGCCCGCGTCCCAGGCGTGGCCGCCGAAGGTCGCCACGGAGCCCGCGCCGTAGGCCTTCTCGTAGGCCGCCTTATACGCGAGCGCCGACGTCTTCACAGGGTTCGAATCAGGCAGTTGATCCGCAACCAGAATCGGGCCCGCGGGCAGGATCTCGCCTTCGCAGTCCTTGCCGCACACACGCAGGAAGTCGTTGTTCGCTACGCCGTGCGTCTGATAGATCTTGCCCTTGTAGCCGCGATCCTTGAGCGTGGTCGCGGGCAGCGCCGCCGGCGTGCCCGAGCCTGCGATCAGCACGGCATCAGGATTCGCCGACATCAGCTTGAGCACCTGCCCCGTGACCGACGAATCCGCGCGGTTATAGCGCTCGTTTGCGACAACCTTGAGATTATGCTTCGCGGCCGCCGCGCCGAATTCCTTGTACCAGCTCTCGCCGTAGGCATCCGTGAAGCCGATGAAGCCCACCGTCTTCACGCCATGCTTCTCCATATAGCCCGCGATCGCATTGGCCATCAGGTCATCGTTTTGCGGCGTCTTGAACGCCCATTTACGCTTGTCGTCCATTGGCTGCACGATGGCCGCCGACGCCGCAAGCGAGATCATCGGCGTCTTGCCTTGCATCACGACGTCGAGCATCGCCAGCGAGTTGGGCGTCACCGACGAACCGATGATCGCGTCCACGTGATCCTCGTCGATCAGCTTGTGCGTGTTCTGCACGGCCTTGCTCGTGTCGGAGGCGTCGTCGAGCACGATGTACTGCACGCTCTTGCCTGCGATCTCCTTGGGCAACAGCGCCACGGTGTTCTTCTCCGGAATGCCGAGCGACGCAGCCGGCCCCGTTGCTGACAGCGTCACACCGATCTTCACCTGCGCGGCGGCCATGCCCGCCGCCCCCATCAGCGCCGCTGCGATTCCGGCGCTAATCGATCTCAAAACCCACTTTTTCGTTTTCATTGCGCGTCTCCAAACGCTTTGTCTGCGTGTTATCGAGTCATCCGGCGCCAATTACTATGATCTTCGTAAATCCAGCGCTGGCCTCTGAGTGTAGTAATCAGGGTCCTGCGTGTGATGCATGGTTTTCCCTGCCCGCCCCGCTTCGTTGCATCGGCAACAAAAAAAGGCACCTCGATTCGAGCGTGCCTTTTTCGTCTCTTGCTTGCTGTGCTTGCGCGTTCCTCGTGAAACTCAGTCGCCGGCCAGCTTCCACTTGCCGCCGCTAATCTGCACCATCGCGCGCGCGCGTTGATCGAGGCCCGCATGATCGGTTGCGCTCATGTTGAAGATGCCATGCGCGCCAGCAACGTCGTGCGACTCCTCAAGCGCCTTGCGCAGCGCCTCGCGGAACGCCTTCGTGCCCGGCTGGCCCGCCTTCAGCGCGACCGGAATCGCGTGCTGCAACAACAGGCCCGCGTCCCACGCATGACCGCCGAACGTCGAGATCGAGCCCGCGCCATAGGCCTTTTCGTAGGCCGCCTTGTATGCGAGCGCCGATTGCCTGACCGGATTCGTGGCCGGCAACTGGTCGGCCACAAGCAGCGGCCCCGCCGGCAGATAGGTGCCCTCGCAATCCTTGCCGCACACACGCAGGAAATCGTTGTTCGCCACGCCATGCGTCTGATAGATCTTGCCCGCGTAGCCACGCTCCTTGAGCGTCTTCTGCGGCAGCGCGGCCGGCGTGCCCGCGCCGGCGATCAGCACGGCGTCGGGATGCTGCGAGATCATCTTGAGCGCCTGGCCAGTGACCGAAGCGTCGTTGCGCGCGAAGCGCTCGTTCGCCACGATCTTGATGCTCTGCTTCGCGGCAGCGGCGCTGAATTCCTTGTACCAGCTCTCGCCATAGGCGTCCGAGAAGCCGATGAAGGCCACCGTCTTCACGCCGTGCGCGGCCATGTGCTGCGCGATGGCGCCGGCCATCAGCTGATCGTTCTGCGGCGTCTTGAAGACCCAAGCGCGCTTCGCATCCATCGGCTCGACGATCGTGGCCGCAGCGGCCATCGAGATCATCGGGGTGGACGTTTCGGCAGCGACGTCGATCATCGCGAGCGAATTCGGCACCACGGTCGAGCCGAGCAGCGCGTCCACGTGCTCTTCACTCGTCAGCTTGCGCGCGTTCTTCACGGCCTGGGTGGAATCGGTGGCGTCGTCGAGCACGATGTACGCGACGCGTTGGCCGGCGATTTCCTTCGGCAGCAGCGCGACCGTATTCCTCTCGGGAATCCCCAGCGATGCCGCCGGCCCCGTGGTCGACAGCGTCACGCCGATCTTCACGTCCGCCTGCGCCGCACCTGCGGTCGCCGCGAGCACCCCGGTCGCGACACAAGCCGCGCTCATCCAACGCCAAACCAACCGCATCTCGACTCCTTCGACAATCGTTCTCTTTCTTTATTGCCCCGGATTTTCGGCGAATCCGTAAAACCATCCGGGCAGATAATGCTGACCGCATGGTCGGCGAATGGCGAGTGTAACGGAGCGATGTTTGGCGCGGCAAGCGCTTTCCAATGGCTTACGGCGCGAATGCAACGCCTGGCAGGGCTCACGCTTGCGGCGGCAACGTTTGCTTAATTCGAAACGTGAAAGAATGCGGACGTAATCGTCGAAAAGCGCCGATTATTGGCGAACGCCATACCGAGGTAACGAGAGGGAAAAGAAGAAAAACCGGAAGGGAAAAGATAATCTGAAAACGAGAACGTATGCCAGCCAAAAACGGCGCACGAATATAAAAAGCGCTGTTGGATTTCCATCCAACAGCGCTTCCTTGTCCGGGCACTTTGTGCCTCAGTTGTCTCCTCGTTCTCCACCTGCAAATTTGGTGCATCAGAACTAGATGGGACTTTAAACTTCACCCCCCTCTCGGGCAACTAGCATTTACCCCTAGTGGTGCAGTGCGGCACCTTAAGAGGGCAACTGAAAGGGCACCGCGCGAGCGCTGCGGGAGCGCTCCACGGGCGTTCTGGCGTGCCATTGTCTCATTGCCGCCGACCAAAAACCATGAAGCCGGACGTTCATTTGCTGCGCCGCTCTATCAAGCCCGCAACGGCCGCACGCGCGAGACGATCTCGCCAACGATGCCGCGCCGGAACGCCAGCACGCACGCGATGAAGATGAGCCCGGTCACGATCGTCGCCGACTCGCCCAGCGAGCGGAACCAATCCACGCCCGTCAGATGCGCGAGCGCGGTGCCGATGTCGCCGAGCCGGTCTTCGAGCGCCACGATCAACGCCGCCCCGAGCAACGGCCCGAACAGCGTGCCCATGCCGCCCACGAGCGTCATCAGGATCACAAGACCGGACATGGTCCAGTAGGCGTCGCCGAGCGTCTCGAAGCCGAGCACGAGCACCTTGAGCGACCCGGCGAGGCCCGCGAGGCCCGCCGAAAGCACGAACGCGAGCAGCTTGAAGCGATCGGTGTCGTAGCCGAGCGAAACGGCGCGCGGCTCGTTCTCCTTGATCGCGCCCAGCACCTGCCCGAACGGCGAGTGCACGGTCCGCACGATCAACATGAACGCGAGCACCATCACCACGAGCACGACATAGTACAGCGTGAGATCGGAGTCGAGCGAGACGAGCCCGAACAGCTTGCCGCGCGGCACGCCCTGGAGGCCATCTTCGCCGTGCGTGAACGGCGCCTGCAGGTACACGAAGTACACCATCTGCGCGAGCGCGAGCGTGACCATCGCGAAGTAGATACCCTGGCGGCGGATCGCGAACAGTCCCACGATCAGCCCGAGCGCCGTGCCCGCGACCGTGCCGGCCAGCACGCCCAGCTCCGGCGTGAAGCCGAGCGACTGGATCGTGTAGCCAGTGGTATAGCCCGCCGTCGCGAGGAACATCGCATGCCCGAACGAGAGCAGCCCCGTATAGCCGATCAGCAGATTGAACGCCGCGGCAAACAGCGCGAAACACAGCACCTTCATCACGAAGAGCGGATACGCGCCGACGAAAGGCGCCACGATCAGCCCGATCAGCAACACGCCATAAAGCACTTTTCTTTGCATCATCGTTCCTTGCCGAAGAGGCCAGCGGGGCGAATCAGCAGCACGATCGCCATGATCACGAACACCACGGTAGCGGAAGCCTCAGGCCAGAACACGCGCGTGAAGCCTTCGATCACGCCGAGCAGGAGGCCCGTGATGATCGAGCCCATGATCGAGCCCATGCCGCCGATCACGACCACGGCAAACACCGTGATGATCATCGGCTGGCCCATCAGCGGCGAGACCTGGATGACCGGCGCGGCCAGCACGCCCGCGAACGCGGCAAGCGCAACGCCGAAGCCATAGGTGAGCGTGATCATGAGCGGCACGTTGATGCCGAACGCCTCGACGAGCTTGGGGTTCTCGGTGCCGGCGCGCAGATAGGCGCCAAGGCGCGTCTTCTCGATCACGAACCAGGTGGCGAAACACACGGCCAGCGATGCGACCACGACCCACGCGCGATAGTTGGGCAGATACATGAAGCCGAGATTGGTCGCGCCCGAAAGCGCGTCGGGCACGTTATACGGCTGCCCCGAGGAACCGTAGATCGAGCGGAACACCCCTTCCACCACGAGCGTGAGCCCGAAGGTCAGCAGGAGTCCATACAAATGATCGAGCCGATAAAGCCAGCGCAGCATCGAACGCTCGATCACGACGCCGATGAAACCCACCAGAATGGGCGCGACGAAGATCATCACCCAGTACGGCAGGTCGAAGTAAGCGAGGCCCATCCACGTGAGCATCGCGCCCAGCATGAACAACGCGCCGTGCGCGAAGTTGATCACATTGAGCATGCCGAAAATCACCGCGAGGCCCAGGCTCAGGATCGCGTAGAACGAGCCGTTCACGAGCCCGAGCAACAACTGGCTCAGCATTGCCGGAAGCGGAATGCCAAAGATCGTCATGAAAGCCGCCATGAATGCCAACAACGGTTATGCACACAAGCAGCGCGCGGCGCGGGCTTCTCTTGCGCCGCGCCGCGTGCCGCATGCCTGACACCCCTGCGTCACACCCTTCGGGTCCGACAAAACGCCAGGGCGCTTACTTCCACAGCGCGCATTTGCTCTCCTGCTTCGTGGTGTACGCCTGCTCGCCCGGAATCGTCTGCAGGACCTTGTAGTAGTCCCACGGCTTCTTCGATTCGGACGGCTTCTTCACCTCGACCAGATACATGTCGTGGATCAGCACGCCATCCGCGCGAATGTAGCCGCCCTTCGTGTACATGTCGTCTATCTTCGTCTTCTTGAGCTCGGCCATCACCTTGTCGGAATCGGTCGTGCCGGCCGCCTGCACCGCCTTCAGATACGAGGTCACTGCCGAATAATCGGCCGCCTGCAACTCGGACGGCATCTTCTTCGTCTGGTCGTAGTAGCGCTGCGCCCACTTGCGCGTCGCGTCGTTCTGGTCCCAGTACCAGCCGGTCGTGAGCACGAGGCCCTGCGTGGTGTCGAGCCCGAGGCTGTGCACGTCGGGCAGGAACATCAGCAGCGCGGCGGTCTTCATCGTCTTGTTGATGCCGAATTCCTTCGCGGCCTTGATCGCGTTGACCGTATCGCCGCCCGCGTTCGCGAGGCCGAGAATCTGCGCCTTCGACGACTGCGCCTGCAGCAGGAACGACGAGAAGTCCGACGCGGAGAGCGGATGGCGCACTTCGCCGAGCACCTGGCCACCGTTCGCCTTCACGACATCCGCGGTGTTCTTCTCGAGCGACTTGCCAAACGCGTAATCGGCGGTCAGGAAGAACCAGCTCTTGCCGCCCTGCTTGAGCACCGCGAGGCCCGTGCCCTTCGCGAGCGCCACCGTGTCGTAGCCGTAGTGGACCGTGTACGGGGTGCACTGCTCGTTCGTCAGCGCATCGGTGCCCGCGCCGGTGTTGATGTACACGCGCTTCTTCTCGAGCGCGACCTGGTTCATTGCCAGTGCGGTCGCCGAGTTCGTGCCGCCGAGCAGCAGGTCGAGCCCGTCACGGTCCATCCATTCGCGCGCCTTCGACGCCGCGATGTCCGCCTTGTTCTGATGGTCGGCGTACACCACCTGGATTGGCTTGCCGAGCACCTTGCCGCCGAAGTCCGCCACCGCCATCTTGATGGCGGCGAGGCCGCCCGGGCCGTCGTCGTCCGCATAGAGGCCCGACATGTCGGTGATGAAGCCGATCTTCACCGCGTCGTTGGCGGCCTGCGCGGTCCCTGCGCTGAACGCCATCACGGCAGCCGAGGCGGCAAACAGGCCCGCAAGCCGCGCGAACGTGGTTTTCTTCATTGCAGTCTCCTTCATTTGGTTGCGTTGTTATTCAGGAACACTCCATGAACACCGGAGGCAAACGAATCGCGCGGCGCGGTCCTGCGCCCGCACGCGACAAAAAAAATGGGAACTAGACCCCCAACAGGTCGTGCAGCACGGGCATCTTGCCTTCGAGCTCGGCAATGCCGAAGCGCTCGACGATGCGCCCGTGCTCCATCACGTAGAAACGGTCGGCGAGCGGCGCCGCGAAGCGGAAGTTCTGCTCGACCATCACGATCGTGTAGCCGCGCGACTTCAGCGTGATGATCATGCGTGCGAGCGTCTGCACGATGACCGGCGCAAGGCCCTCGGAAATCTCGTCGAGCAGCAGCAGGTTCGCGCCCGTGCGCAGGATGCGCGCCACGGCGAGCATCTGCTGCTCGCCGCCCGAGAGTCGCGTACCCTGGCTGTTGCGGCGTTCCGCGAGATTCGGAAACATCGAGTAGATCTCGTCGAGCGACATCCCCTTCGCGCCCTTCATGCCGATCGCGGGCGGCAGCAGCAGGTTTTCCTCGCACGAGAGGCTGGAGAAAATGCCGCGCTCCTCGGGGCAGTAGCCCACTCCGCAATGCGCGATGCGGTAGGTAGGCATATGAATGGTCTCGCGCCCGCCAATGCGGATCGACCCGGTGCGCCGGCCCGTGAGGCCCATGATCGCGCGCAGCGTGGTCGTGCGCCCCGCACCGTTGCGCCCGAGCAGCGTGACGACTTCACCGCGTTTCACGGAAAAATCGACGCCGTGCAGGATGTGCGATTCGCCATACCAGGTTTGCAGGCCCGCGATTTCGAGGGCGCTTTCGCCGGATGCCGCATTCACGGCCGCTTCGTGCCCATGTTCCGTCACCGTGCTCATGCGTGCGCTCCCACGAGCGCCGCGTCGGCACTGCCCATGTACGCTTCAGCCACGAGCGGGTTCTTCGACACTTCCGCGTAGCTGCCCTCCGCCAGCACCTCGCCGCGCTGCAGAACCGTAATGGTGTCGGAAATGCCGGCGATCACGTTCATGTTGTGCTCGACCATCAGGATCGTGCGGCCGCTCGATACCTTCTTGATGAGCGCCGTGACGCGGTCCACGTCTTCGTGACCCATGCCCTGGGTGGGCTCGTCGAGCAGCATGAGTTCGGGCTCCATCGCGAGCGTGGTCGCGATCTCGAGCGCGCGCTTGCGTCCATAGGCGAGCTCGACGGTCGGCACGTCGGCGAAATCGGTGAGGCCCACCTGGGTGAGCAGATCCATCGCGCGATCGTCGAGTTCGGCGAGCGTGCGCTCGCTCTTCCAGAAGTGATACGCGGTGCCGAGTTGGCGCTGCAGGCCGATGCGCACGTTCTGCAGCGCCGTCAAATGCGGAAACACCGCCGAAATCTGAAACGAGCGAATGATGCCGCGCCGCGCGATCTGCGCGGGCCGCTCATGGGTGATGTCGATGCCGTTGAAGACGATGCGTCCCGAGCTCGGGACCAGAAATTTAGTTAGGAGGTTGAAACAAGTGGTCTTGCCCGCGCCATTCGGTCCAATGAGCGCGTGAATCGAACCGCGGCACACCCGCAGGTTCACCCCGTTGACGGCCGTGAAACCTTTGAATTGTTTCGTGAGGCCGCGTGTCTCCAGAATCGTGTCGCCGAGAATCATGTCCCCTTCCACGCGAAGTAAGGCGTAACACTTCAGATCGTTCGTGCTGGGCAGTGCCCGACTTTGCACGACGCGCCATGTTTGGGCGCGCGTTTGCCCGCTCTCTCATTCCGCGCCATTGTCTCGCCAATGATGCAGCGCAATCATTGGGATTTGCACTTACGGGTGAGCAACACGGTTCACATTCTCTCAACACGCAATTTGACAGCAAATAGCAGCATGAAGGCATCGTGATGACATTGATTTGAATGCACCGCGATTGCGCGCAAGACGTGGCAAAAGCGCTTGCGCCGCCTTGCGCGGCGCAAGTCCTGGATAGTGGTCCGAAACGCGCGTCACGCAGGTGTCGCAGACGCACTCGCCTCATTGCGCACGTTCGTGGATGCGCCTGTCCGACGGTCTTCGCGCAGCATCTGCGCGGCGCGCTCCGCAATCATCAGCGTGGGCGAATTCGTGTTGCCCGAGGTGATGATCGGCATCACCGATGCATCCACGACACGCAAGCCCTGCACGCCGCGCACGCGCAGCCGCGCATCGACCACGGCGTCCGGGTCGTCGGCGCGGCCCATGCGGCAGGTGCCCACCGGATGGAAAATCGTCGTGCCCACGTTGCCTGCCGCCTCGCGCAGTTGCGCCTCGCTCTGGAACGCGGACCCCGGCAGTATTTCCTCCGGACGATAACCCGCGAGCGCAGCCGAGGCCGCTATGCGACGCGTAAGCCGCATGGCATTCGCAGCCACGCGCAAGTCTTCCTCGGTGGACAGATAGTTCGGCGCAATCACGGGCGCGTCCTCGGGGTTAGCCGACACTGCATGAATGCTGCCGCGCGATGTGGGCTGCAAATTGCAGACCGATGCCGTGAACGCGTTGAAGCGATGCAGCGGCTCGCCAAAGCGATCGAGCGAAAGCGGCTGCACGTGATACTGCAGGTCGGGACGCGTCTTGCCTGGATCGGACTTCGCGAACGCGCCGAGCTGCGAGGGCGCCATCGACATCGGACCGCTCTGGAACAGCGCATATTCCATGCCGATCATCAGCTTGCCCCACCAGTGCGCGGAGGCCGTGTTGAGGGTGCGCACGCCGTTCACGCGAAACGCCATGCGCAGTTGCAGATGGTCCTGGAGATTTTCGCCCACTCCGCGCAAATCCTGCACGACGCTCACCCCGAGCCGCGCGAGCCGCGCCGCATCGCCCACGCCGGAGCGCTCCAGCAATTGCGGCGAGTTCACCGCGCCCGCGCTCAGAATGACTTCGCAGCGCGCTCGCGCGAAATACGCAACGTCGCCGCGATATTCCACGCCCACGCAACGCGTGCCCTCGAAGATCATGCGCTCGGTGAGCGCGCCCGTAATCACGGTGAGATTGGGCCGCTTCATGGCCGCTCGCAGAAAGGCCTTCGAGGTGTTCCAGCGCACGCCGTGCTTCTGGTTCACCTCGAAATAGCCGACGCCGCCGTTCGGGCCGCCGCTGTCGCCGCGATTGAAATCGTCGACAGCGGGAATGCCCTGCTCCTGCGCGGCTTGCGCGAACGATTCGAGAATCCGCCACTTCAGGCGCTGCTTCTCGACGCGCCATTCGCCGCCCGCGCCGTGATACGCGTTCGCGCCGCCGTGGTGATCCTCGCTGCTGCGAAACACGGGCAGCACCGCATCCCACGACCAGCCCGAGTCGCCGGTCACGCGCGCCCATTCGTCGTAGTCCTCGCGCTGGCCGCGCATATAGATCATGCCGTTGATCGACGACGATCCCCCCAGCACGCGCCCACGCGGATACGACAGCGCCCGGCCGTTGAGGCCTTCCTCGGCAACGGTTTTGTAGCGCCAGTCCGTGCGCGGATTGCCGATGCAGTACAGGTAGCCGACCGGGATATGTATCCAGTGATAGTCGTCCTTGCCGCCCGCCTCGATCAACAGCACCGAGACATCGGGGTCTTGCGTGAGGCGGTTGGCGAGCACGCAGCCCGCCGAGCCGGCGCCGACGATCACATAATCGAATTCGCCTTCCAGGCGGCGCGTGGGTGCGTCGCGTTCTTGTATGGCCATGGCTCGGTGTCTCCTGTCGATGGGGCCTGGCGCTTTCGTGCCTGGTTCCATCCCGTGCAGAGCTTTTGTGCTCGTAACGCCTGTTCTGTGCCAGTTAGCGTAATCGCGCAAGGCATTGGCGATCCAATGATTAATCCTCAACAGAGATATAAGGCGAGTTAATATCAGCGCATGGACCTGACCTTGTTGCGCGCGTTCGTGACGGTCGCGCGAGAGGGCAATCTCACGCGCGCGGCCACGCATCTGCATCTGACCCAGCCGGCCGTGAGCCTGCAGATCAAGCATTTGCAGGAGACGCTCGGCGTCACGCTTTTCACCCGCACCTCGCATGGCCTCGTGCTCACGCGCGACGGCCAGGCGCTGCTGCCGCACGCCGAGCGCGCACTCGCCGCCGCCGGCGACGTACAGCGCGCCGCCGCCGCGCTGCGCCACGAGGTGCGCGGGCGGCTGCGCATCGGCACCATCCTCGACCCCGCGTTCCTGCGCCTCGGCGGCTTCCTGCGCCAGCTCGTGGAAACCTGGCCGCAGATCGAGACGGCGCTGCGTCACGGCATGTCGGGCTGGGTGCTCGACCAGGTGCGCGCCCGCGAACTGGACGTGGGCTATTACATCGGCCAGCCCGCGCCCGATCCCGACATCTTCCACACGCTCACGCTCACCCGCTTTCAATACCGCGTGCTCGCGCCCGCCGGCTGGAAAGACCGCGTCAAGGGCGCGCGCGACTGGCGCGCGCTCGCGGCCCTGCCGTGGATCTGGACGCCGCCCGCGTCGGCGCATAACCGGTTGCTCTCGGGACTCTTCGAAGCCGCGCACGCCAAGCCCGTGAAAGTCGCCGAGGTGGACCAGGAGCCGTCGATGCTCGATCTCGTGAAATCGGGCGTGGGGCTCTCGCTGGCCCGCGAGCCCACCGCGATCGCCGAAGCGCACGCGCATGCGCTCACCATCGTCGAAGGCGTGACGGTGCCCACCGAACTCACTTTCATCACGCTCGCCGCGCGCCGCGACGAACCGGCCATTGCGGCTGCGCTCAAGGCCATCGAAACGCAATGGGCGATATGAGCCGTGCTCATGAACGTGTGCATGACAGAGGCGGGTGAAACCGCGGGGGTAACAGCGCGGTCACACAAGTTTTGCTAGATTCGCAATTCGCTCCGCGTTTTGCGCACCCTGGCCACCTGATACGCCCGATGCGCGCGAATGCAGGCATGGAGGCGCGGCGCGTTCCTGGCCTCGCCCATCGTTTCCCGTCCCACAGGAGCCGTGCATGGCCCGCAACATCGAAATCAAAGCCCGCGCCCGTCATTTCGACGCTCTGCGCGAACGCGCCGCCCAACTCGCACCCGACGCGCCGCTGATCTTTCGCCAGCAGGATTTTTTCTATGACGTGCCGCGCGGCCGCCTGAAGCTGCGCCAGTTCGACGACGGCACACCGCCCGAGCTGATCTTCTATCAGCGCGACGACCGTGACGGCCCGAAGGCCTCGTACTACACGCGCAGCCCCGTCACCAATGCCGAGGCGATGCACTCGCTGCTCGCCACGGCGCTCACGACACGCGGCATCGTGTCGAAGGAGCGCCACGTGTATCTGGCGGGCCGCACACGCATCCATCTGGACCGCGTGGATGGTCTGGGCGACTTCGTCGAGCTCGAAGTGGTGCTCGGCCCCGAGGACGACGAGCAAGGCGGCGAAGCCGAAGCCCACGCAATGTTCAGGCAGCTAGGCGTGGATGAAAGCGATCTGGTGGCCGTGGCCTACGTCGATCTGCTCAACGCGCCAGCCGTGGCGGTCTGAGCGGCCAGCAGCGCACGCCTCGCGGCGCCGGATTCAGGGCGCCGCCGCGCCGGGCTCCAGATGCCCGAGCGGCAGCGGACCATTGCGTTTGAAGGTCGTGAGCACGATATTCGAGCGCACGCTATCCACGCCGGGCACCCGCATCAGCTTCTTCATGACAAACGACGACAGCGCGTTCAAATCCGGCGCCACGATGCGCAGCAAATAGTCGGCGTCTCCCACCACGGCATGGCATTCGAGCACCTCCGGCAGCACGTCGATCTGCTGCTGGAACTGCTCGATGATCGAATCCCCGTGGTGCTTCAATTTCAGGCTCGTGAACGCGGTCACGCCCAGGCCCAGCTTTTCGGGCCGCAGCACGACGCGATAGCCGTCGATCACCCCCGACGCCTCCAGCCGCTGCAGCCGCCTGCCGATCTGCGAAGGCGAAAGCGGCACCTGCTCGCCCAGTTGCTGATGCGTGGCGCGGCCAAAGCGCTGCAAGACATCGAGCAGCGCAAGATCGAAATGATCGAGTTCGAGCATGAAAAAAATTCGCATTAATGGATTTAATAATGCTCGATTATTGCATATATAACGTCTTATTTGCCTCTAATGCGCGCATGCCGCGCCTGCTCCGCTCTACACTTGCGTATTCACCCGCATTTTTATCGGAGCGCTACAAACATGGCTGCCGCTGCCACCGCGAAGCTGCAAGAGCAGTTCGACGCGGGCCTCACGACCCGTCCCGATTTCACCATCGACCAACCGCTCGAACGCTACGACGCAGTCGATCACGCCGTCTGGGAGCAGCTCTACCGGCGGCAGATGGCGCTGCTCGAAGGCCGCGCCTGCGGGGCGTTCATCGAAGGCGCACACCGCATTGGCCTGGACGTCGCGCACGTGCCGGTGTTCGACGCTGTAAGCGAACGGCTGATGGCCGCGACCGGCTGGCGCATCGTGGCGGTGCCGGGGCTCGTGCCCGAGCGCATTTTCTTCGAGCACCTGGCGCACCGCCGCTTCCCGGTCACCTGGTGGATGCGCCGCCCGGACCAGATCGATTACCTGCAAGAGCCGGACTGCTTCCACGATCTGTTCGGCCACGTGCCGCTGCTGACCGACCCCGTTTTCGCCGATGCGATCCACGCTTACGGGCAAGCCGCGCTTGCAGTAGACGAAAACGCGTTGCCGCTGCTCGCGCGGCTCTATTGGTACGCGGTGGAATTCGGCCTGATACGTGAGACAAGCGGTGAGACAAGCGGCGACGCAAACGCGCCGCATGGCGTGAAGATTTATGGCGCGGGCATTGTGTCGAGCAAGGGCGAATCGCTCTACAGCGTGGAAAGCGCCGCGCCCAACCGGCTGGCCTTCGACCTCGAGCGCGTGCTGCGCACGCGTTATCGCATCGACACATTTCAGAAGACCTATTTCGTGATCGACTCGTTCGCGCAGTTGTTCGACGCGCTGGGCACGGGCATTGCCGCGCATCTCGCAGATCCCGCGCCGCTCATTGCCGCCGCGCCGTACGCCGCTGGCGACGTGCTGCAGAGCGACACGGTCTACACACTCGGCACGCGCGAAGGCTGGCTCGACGACGGCGACGTCTAAGCGCGCCATCCGACCGGACGCGCGAATTGCCGCACCACTGTCCGGCTAGCTCGCGCAGGTTGCCCATCCGTGAAAAAATGGCCTATTGACCTGGCGCGTTTGCCGGGCCCGGAATACACCCAGCACAGACAGGTGCCACGATGATCAATCGACTCACATCCGAAGAGCGCGCCACGCAGCTCGCCGAACTCCGCGGCTGGCATGCCGTCGCGGGCCGCGACGCCATCCAGCGCCATTTCCGTTTCGCCGACTTCAACGAAGCCTTTGGCTTCATGACGCGCGTGGCCATCAAGGCGCAGGAAATGAATCACCATCCCGAATGGTTCAACGTCTACAACCGCGTCGAAATCACGCTTTCGACCCACGAGGCCGACGGCCTCACCACGCGCGACATCCAGCTCGCGCGCTTCATCGATTCGATCGCGCCCGGCCCCCTCGCCGCCTCGGCCTGAATGAAGATCGCGTAAGCGCTTTGCGTGCGTCGCGCGTTAAATGGAAACCTGCACGACGCACGGCACGCATAAGCGCTGCAATGAAAGCATAATGCAGGGTATCAGGCGTCCAAACCTTCAGCTTTGAAGGCCATTTTTGAAGGATACGTAAGACTCCCAGGCAGCGCTTGCATAGGGTCTAAACGTTCCGGTGAGAAGACGTTCTGACGCTGTACAATCAGCAGCGCATACGGTCTGGAACGCGCTTCCTGGCCCAACGACAACGCGAGTTCGTCGCCGCTCGAAGGCGAGCAGTTGCGCCAGAAGTCGAAACGCGAACTGCGTGCGTAAGTGCTAAACCCATTGTATTTGAGCGAATCCCATGCGACTCCTTCTGATCGAAGACGACCGCCCTATCGCACGCGGTATCCAGTCTAGCCTCGAACAAGCCGGCTTCACGGTCGACATGGTCCACGACGGCATCTTCGCCGAACAGGCACTCACGCAAAACCGTCACGAACTCGTGATTCTCGACCTCGGCCTGCCGGGCATCGACGGCATGACGCTGCTTTCGCGCTTTCGTCAGAGCAACCGGCACACGCCTGTCATCGTGCTCACCGCACGCGACGAGTTGAACGACCGTGTGCAAGGCCTCAATTCGGGCGCCGACGACTACATGCTCAAGCCGTTCGAGCCGGCCGAACTCGAAGCCCGCATTCGCGCCGTGATGCGCCGCAGCGGCCCGCACGGCGACGTGCCGCGTCCTGAAGTCTCGCTCGGCGGCGTGCGTCTCTCGGGCGTCGACCGCCGCATCTTCAATGACGACAAGCCGCTCGAACTCTCGCCGCGCGAGTTTGCCGTGCTCGAAATGCTGCTGCTGCGTCATGGCCGCGTCGTGAGCAAGGCGCAACTGCAGGACCACCTCACGCACTTCGGCGGCGATCTCGGCGACACCGCAATCGAAGTCTACGTGCATCGCGTGCGCAAAAAGCTCGAAAGCTGCCGTGTCGAGATCGTCACGGTGCGTGGTTTCGGTTACCTGCTGCAGGAAATCCGCCAGGCCGCCTGAGGCCCCGGCGAGCCATCAGGCACTCGATTGGCGGCGCATGCCCTCATGCGCCGCAGTCACTCCTTCGCTTGCGCTTCAAGCCCGCTCACGCATGGGTTGAAGCCCGCGGCGCCCCGCGCGCCGTTGCGCAGGCTTGCTGAGCACTGCACGGTTGCGCGAGCACCCGCACACCTGCCCGCTCACCCGCGAAGCGCGTCACCGCCCTCGCTCCGTCCCTCATCTTCGGCCCGTGCCTGCCCTAGGCCCGCTCACCCGCGTAAAATGGGCTCCAATTCATGCGGCGCGCCCGTCGCGAACCTGCCGCGCGCGTAACCTTTCATCGCCCGAACCGACCATGTCCCTACCGGCCGCAACGAGCCTGCGGCGCACGCTATTGCGGCGCCTCGCCGCCCCACTTTCGCTGCTCGCGCTGATGAGCGGCCTGATTGCCTATTGGCTCGCGTGGCAATACACGCAGCACGTGGTCGACCGCTCGCTCGCCGACCTTGCCACCGCCATTTCCAGGCAGATCCAGATCGCCGGCCCTGAAGCACCCATTACCGTGCCGCCGCTCGCACAGGCGATGTTCTCCGACCCGGTCGAGCATCTTGTCTACCGTATCAGCGACGGCGAAACCGAAATTGCCGGCGACCACGACCTGCCGCTGCAAGGCACCAACGTGCGCCGCATGCACTATGCGTACGTGTTCGAGACCCTTTACAAGGGCGTGAGCGTGCGTGTCGCGCAGGTACGCGTGCCGCAAGCCAAGGGCAATCCCATCGTCGTGGAAGTGGGCCAGCCCGTGCATCACCGCTTTCGCATCGCCGCCGAATTCCTCGTGGCAATCATGATGCCGCTGCTGCTGCTCCTGCTCGCTGGCTGGGCGATCGTATGGCGCGTGGTGAACCAGCAGCTCAACCCGCTCACCGATCTCGCCGACTCGCTCAATCGGCAGACGCACACCTCGCTCGAACCCGTCGACGAAACCTTCGTGCCGGTCGAAATTCGTCCGCTCACGGGCGCGCTCAACGCACTGCTCGGACGCCTGAAGACCGCGCTCGACGCCCAGCGCAAATTCATCGCCGACGCCGCGCATCAGCTGCGCACGCCGCTCACGGCCGTGAAGCTGCATGCGGAGCAAGCCGTGAACGCGCGCGAGCCGCAGAAAGTCAGCGACGCCGTGCGCGAATTGCGCGCCGCCGCCGACCGCGCAGTGCGGCTCTCCAACCAGTTGCTCTCGCTCGCGCGCGCCGAGCCAGGCGAACAGGCGGCGCGCTTCGTCGACATCGACATGGCGGCGCTCGCATTTGAAACGGGCGCCGAGTGGGTGCCGCGCGCGCTCGCGAGCCAAGTCGACCTCGGCTTCCAGCGTCTCGACGATCCCGAAAACGACACGCCGCTGATGGTGCGCGGCAACCCCGTGCTGCTGCACGAAGTGATCGCCAATCTGCTCGACAATGCACTGAAGTATCTGCCGCCCGCTCGCCCCGACGGCGGACGCATTACCGTGACCGTCACGCAGACGCGCGCCGATGGCATGCCGATGGCCGAAATCGTGGTCGAGGACAATGGCCGCGGTGTGCCGCAAACGCAGCAAGCCGATCTTTTCAAGCGCTTCTTCCGCGGTGACGGGCAAACCGAGAGCGGCGTGGACAGCGGCGCGGGCCTTGGCCTTGCGATCGTGCACGACATCATGACGCTGCATCGCGGCAGCGTGCATTATGAGGACGCGCCGGAAGGCGGCGCGCGTTTCATCGTGCGCGTGCCGCTCATGAACCGTCCGGCACTCGATGCGAACGACGGCAAGGAAGCGAAACGCATCAAGGATTCGGCCGCCGCGGCGCACGCCGAAGCAAGCGAAGCCGACGCACCGGACGCCGGTCGCTGACTGACTTCAAAAAAATATGGGCCGCAGTTCAAATCTGCGGCCCATATTTACATCGGCAATTCATGGCGATGCACGCGCGCCACGCTTACTTCTTTTTCTTGCCCTTCTTCGACTTGCCGCCCTTCTCTTCGGGCGGCGCGAGCATCGTGCCACGGCACTTGCGCGCGCCGCAGCGGCATTCGTATTCGCGCTTGAGCTTCTTGGTCTGCTTCTCGTCGATCACGAGACCGTAATCGTAAAAAAGCTCTTCGCCCTCGGCGATATCGCGCAGCGCATGAATGTAGACGTGACCGTCGATTTCTTCGGCTTCGCAGTTCGGCGCGCACGAATGATTGATCCAGCGCGCGCTGTTGCCATTGACCTTGCCATCGATCACATCGCCGTCGTCGAGCGCGAAATAGAAGGTGTGATTCGGTTCGTCGGGATTATGCGGATGACGCCGCAATGCTTCCTTCCACGAGATGCGTTCGCCCTTGTACTCGATCAGCCGTTCGCCGGCCTCGATTGCGCCGGCAGCAAATACGCCCTTGCCGTGCACGCCCGATTGGCGCACGACGATCCTGCGTACACTCATTGAAGAATCCTTGTGTAGTCATGCCACGCAAACGCGGCGCCTTGTCGGCGCCGCGCTCGTGAGCACGCGTTCAATCGAAAGGCCCTGAAAACCCTCAAGACCCTATAGGCGCGCTGCAACCGGCATCGTACACGTTCGCACCTCGTTCGTTCAACTCGCATGGCGCTTGCCTGTGTCGTGTTCCGCGCTGCACGTTCAACGCTGACCGAGCGTCGTCTCGCCGAAGAGCGTCTTGTGCTCGCGAGGCTGCGAGCGCCAGTACTGCGGCGGCGCACTCACGCTCGCGCCGAGCTGCGCGGCGGCGTGCCATGGCCAGCGCGGATCGTAAAGCATCGCGCGCGCCATCGCGATCATGTCGGCTTCGCCCGCTTCCAGGATTTGATTGGCCTGCAGCGCGTCGGTGATGAGTCCCACCGCGATCGTGTTCGCGCCGGTTTCCTGCTTGACCTTGCGCGCGAACGGCACCTGATAGCCGGGCTCGAGCGGAATCTTCTGCAACGGCGAAACACCGCCCGACGATACGTCGATCCAGTCCGCGCCACGCGCCTTGAGCGCCTGCGCGAACACGACCGTGTCCTCGGGGCTCCAGCCGCCGTCGACCCAATCGGTTGCCGACACTCGCATGCCAACCGGGCGATCGTGCGGGAATTCCGCGCGCACCGCGTCGAACACTTCGAGCGGAAAGCGCATGCGATTTTCGCGCGATCCGCCGTACTCGTCGCTGCGCCGGTTGGCGATCGGCGAGAGGAATTGATGGAGCAGATAGCCATGCGCCGCGTGAATTTCGAGCGCGTCGATGCCGAGGCGCGCTGCCCGCCGCGCCGTCGCCACGAATGCATTACGCACTCGATTCAGGCCTGCCGTGTCGAGCGCGAGCGGTGGCGTTTCTTCGTCCTTGTGCGGTAGATCGGAAGGCGCATGCGGCAACCATCCGCCATCGGCCACGGAAATCAGCTGACCGCCCTCCCAGGGCACATGGCTCGATGCCTTGCGCCCTGCGTGCGAAATCTGCATGGCGATGCGAATCGGCGAATAGCGGCGGATGGCGGCAATCACCGGTTCGAGCGCGGCTTCAGTCACATCGTCCCAGAGGCCGAGATCGGCTGGCGTGATGCGGCCGTCCGGCTCGACAGCCGTCGCTTCGATACACAGCATCGCCGCCCCCGACAGCGCGAGATGGCCAAGGTGGATCATGTGCCAATCGGTGGCCTCGCCTCGCACTGCCGAGTATTGACACATCGGCGACACGACAATGCGATTGGCGAGCGTCACGCCACGCAGTTCGAGCGGAGTGAAGAGCTTGCTCATGGAGAAAGTGCGAACGGTGGTGAGAGCGTTCGAGAATAGCACGCGCCTTTGACAGGCGCTGACGGCGCCTCAGGATGCTTCTGGGTGCCTCAGGGCGACTTCGCGGGTGCGTTGATGCCTGCATGATCGGCGGCGTCGAGCCATTCGCCGAACATGCGACTCGCCTGCGCCTCGAGCGTCGGGCCGTGTTGTGCGGTCTGCGCGCGCAGCAGATTGACGTCGATGCCCGCCGCATCGATCTCGGCGGCATTGCCGATCAGCCAGGGTTCGAAGCGGTCGGCGCGCACTTCAGGATGGCATTGC
This sequence comes from Paraburkholderia sp. A1RI-2L, assembly GCF_048957375.1. Taxonomy (NCBI): domain Bacteria; kingdom Pseudomonadati; phylum Pseudomonadota; class Betaproteobacteria; order Burkholderiales; family Burkholderiaceae; genus Paraburkholderia; species Paraburkholderia sp. A1RI-2L. Next base: position 2,802,745 of record NZ_JARBTA010000001.1, on the reverse strand, counting down.
AGGCCGAGCACGTGCGAGCCCCACGAGAACGCCTGGTTTTCGCACAGCGGCGTGGAGGCGAGACGCGTCGCGCCTTGCGGCAGATCGAACGTATCGCCATGCCAGTGCAGCATCGACGTGGCGGCGCCATCCACATGCCGAAGCGGCGAGGCACGGCCCGCGTCGGTGAGCGTAAGCGGCGTCCAGCCGATTTCCTGACGACCGGACGCATAGACGCGCGCGCCGAGCACGCGCGCAATGAGCTGGGCGCCAAGGCAAATGCCGAGCGTGGGCAAGCCGGCGGCAATGCGCCGTTCGATCAGCCCGGCAATGGGCGCGAGAGTGGGATAGCGCGCGTCGTCGCAGGCGTTGATGGGACCGCCGAGGATCACCATCAGCGAAGCCGACACGGGATTGAGCGCGCCGACGCGTGCAAAGCCCACATCGACATAACGCACCGGACGGCCACGTTCGCCGAGCACCCGCTCGAAACTGCCGAGGTCCTCGAAATATACGTGGCGGATGGCCAATACTTCGCGATTCATCGGCAAATCCCTGGGTCAGCTACACAATGCAAAAGCTCGTGCGTGCGGCAGGCATGCCGCCATCGCACGATAAGCACACACTGGAGCACGCACCTGCGTGAAACGATCACGCGCGAGGACGCCCTCGCGCACGGTCGAACCGGATACTTTTGGCCACTTCTGGCCGCTCGTGGCAAAAGGGCAGCCGCAGGCCCTCGGCGTCACGTGACACCGCACGGCCCGCACAGCCATCATGCCGCGAAGATCTTCCAGTTCTTTTTCTGCGTCGTCGCGTCGGCTTGCGCGTACACCGAGCAATCGAGACGCACGTCGGTGTCGGACATGTCGATGTTGAGCAGCCCGCAATGATGCGGCGTCTTCTTCGGGTTCTTGCTCGGCTCGAAGTGCGAGCAGGTCAGACACATGCGATGCTGCGGCATGGCTTCCTGCGACTCCAGCACGTAGACCGTCTTGAGCAGCGTGCGGTAGACCGCCGCCTGCTCATCGGCGCGCAGCGTGCCGACGGCCTTCGAGAGGAAGTCGGGCCATTGCGCGGCCTTTTTCGCCGCCGTGCGGCCACGCGCGGTCAGACGCACCGCAAGCGCGCGGCCGTCGTCGAGCGCGCGGCGCTTTTCGACGAGACCCTTGGTTTCAAGCGTGCTCACCGCATCGCTGGTCGTGGCGGCAGTCAGTGCCGTCTCGCGGGCGATCTCGCCGAGGCGCATCGGCCCCTTGCGCTGCATCAGCAGCACGAGAATTTCACCCTGGGTGGGCGTGAGTCCCGCCCCTTCGGCCCAGTCCCACGCCTGGCTCCGCATTGCCGTGCTCAGTCGCAGCAGGCTATGGGTCACCCGCCCGGCTGCCTGCTCTCCGTATACGCCTTCGCTCATAGTCTTTCGCTGGTTATTTGGCAGCTTGCGCTGCATCGTCAGCCGCCACACTACTGGCGACCTTGTGGGAAAGTTCGCGCCCGACGCCCGGGAATACTCCTGGAGATCGGCCGCACCATCTCAAAAAAATCCTGCTTCGCTGGCGTAAAAACGCCCGCCGCACACAGTCATTCCATCTCTCGCCTCGCAGGCCCGAAGTGCCCTTCACGACCTCGCGCCCGCGCAGCAGACCAATATTCTATGCGAGAGTGGCGAATCGCACAGCTAACTTATCCAGTGCGAATTGTGGATAACCGGTTAGTAAGTGCGCCATTGTCGGTGTATTGCTACTCGATGCTGCCCAACTCCAGGCTCTACCGATACCTGGTTATCCCTGATTTTTTCCTGCAGCGCAAGCGGAGTCTAACTGCTCGCCGACTGCGCAGGTCATTGAGTTTTCAGGCATTTTGGCGCTTCTTCACAAGAAATGGCGCACTTGGTCAGCAACGATTGACTCCGTTTGCGCGAGCATAAAAAATAAGAACCCCCTGGTAACTTGCCTGGGACAAAAAAATCTTTTTTTACGCGGCACAAAGTATCGCGGGCGCCAAAAAACGCGAGGGCAGCTCGCGAGCTACCCTCTCTTGTCCTGTGCTTATTAGGGGTCCGACGTTGCCCGGACGGCACACGCGCTCAGGCGCGCCAGCGCAGACATTGCTGCCGCACCGCCTCGTGCAGCGACTTTTCCTCGGCGACCACGCCGCGCAGCCAGGTCGCATCGTTGGTCTGGGCGCGCGCAATCATGCCGATTTCGGCAAGCGCGCGCTCGGAGCCGAGCGCCTCGCCATGCGGCGCAATCTTGTCGAGCGTGGCCAGAATGTCTTCGGAGATGGTGCGACGCTCGCCCGTCTGCGGATTGACGCAAGTCCCGGCAAGGCCGAAACGACATGCCTGGAAGCGGTTGAACGTATAGACGAGGTAGTCGTCTTCGCGTGGCTGGATCGGCCGATCGATCAGCAAATGGCGCGCGAGCGTCTGGATATAGCAGGCGATCGCCGCCGCGCGTTCGACCGACAGCGGCGTGTCCATGACGCGCACCTCGATCGTGCCGAAGCCAGGTTTCGGGCGAATGTCCCAGTAGAAGTCTTTCATGCTGTTGACGACGCCCGTGTGCACCATCTTCGAGAAATACTCCTTGAACTCCTCCCAACTGAGCACGAACGGCGCGCGGCCCGAAAGCGGGAACGCGAACACGGAATTCAGCCGTGCCGAATGAAATCCGGTGTCGACACCCTGCACATAAGGCGACGATGCCGAGAGCGCGATGAAGTGCGGGATGAAGCGCGAAAGCGAATGCAGCAAGAACAGTGCGCTATCGGCATCCGGACAGCCGATATGCACGTGCTGGCCGAACACCGTGAACTGCTTCGCGAGATAGCCGTACAGCTCCGAAAGATACTGAAAGCGCGGCGTATCGACGATGCGCCGGTCGCTCCACTGCTGGAACGCGTGCGTGCCGCCGCCGCACAGGCCCACGTTCAGGCGGTCGGCGGCCGCAACCAGCACGTCGCGGATCTTGCGCAGGTCGGCCACGGCCTGCTCGTGATGCGTGCAGATGCCGGTAGAGAGCTCGATCATGCTTTCGGTGATCTCGGGCGTGATGTTGCCCGGGATCTCCTGATCCTTGATGAGGCGCATGAGGTCGCTGCCCGCCTTGGTCAGATCGTAATCGTGCGTGTTGACGACCTGCATTTCGAGTTCGACACCGAACGTGAACGGCTGCGAATCGACAAAAGTTTCCAGTGACATGACATCCCCTCTTTCAGCCGTGCCGGGCATCGCTGCCGATCAAGTCGGCGCATGGCGCGGCGGGCGGTGTTTCGTGGCGGCCAGGGCCGCCGCATTCATTCTTCGCCGCGTTCGCCGACAAGCGCGAGCGCGCGGTAGACGAGCCAAGGCCCAAGCAATTGCAGCACGACGATCGCGCACATCATGATCGCGCGCAGGCGCGGATCGAACGACGGGTAAAGATCGTAGGTGTCCTCCACAAGCACGAGCGCGAGCGCGGACATGGGCGTGAGCGCAAGACCGAGCGCGACGCCCTGCTTCCATTCGAGCCCGCTCGGCTTCGCGAAGATCAGCACGCCGACGAGTTTCGCCACCAGCCGCGCGACGATGAGCCCTGCCGCAGCCACGCCGCCGACGAGAATGTAATGCCACTCGAAAGTGGTTAGCGTGAGCACGAAGAGGATCACCGTGAGCAGCCAGCCGGCCGTGCCGAAATGCTGCGGCCACAATTGCGGCCGCACCTCGAGATTCTTCACGATGATGCCCGCGGCCAGCAGGCTCAGGATGGTCGAGAGCTTGAGCAGATGCGCCACGGCGATCGCCAGCAGCACGAGGCCGAACAGCGCGACGAACGAATGCTCGTCCTGCGGGCTCAGGCGGCGGTAGAACATCATGCAGGCGTGCGCGAGCACATACGCGAGGATGATCGAGCCCACCAGCAGATAGAGCGGCTGCAGGATGGTGGCGAAAACGTTGCCGTAAATTTCCTGGTGCACCCAACCCGAAGCGAGCTTTTCGATCACGACCGCATACATGCTGTTGAGCGCCGTGAGCGTGAGCAGCCGCTGCGTGACCTGGCCTTCGGCGCGCAACTCGGTCTTCAGCTGGATCACCATCGCGGGCGAAGTCGCCATGGCGATCGAAGCCACGACGATGGCGACGATCGCCGGCACAGAAAGAAATAGCAGCACGACGAGCACGAGCACGAAGGTCAGCGTAGCTTCGGCTAGGCTCGACAGGATGATCCAGGGATTGCGGCGGATCCAGCGCAAGTCCAGCCGGCTGCCTAGCTCGAACAACAACAGGCCGAGCGCGACATCGAGCAGCGGCCGCGAGGCATCGGCAGCATTGCCGCCGATCACGCCGAAGCCCGCTGAACCGGCAATCAGCCCGATGATGGCGTAGCTCGAAATGCGCGGCAGCCGCCAGGCGCGATAGCACAGCTCGCCGACAAGGCCGGCGGCGAGCAGCGCGAGACCTGCCCAGAATATGCCGTCCGGCTGCAACGGCCAGGCGGGAAAGAACGAAAACGCCGACTTCATCGTAGTGGCTTCTCCTTGGCAGAACATCTTGCATGGGATCGGACCGGGCGCGGCGCCAAACACCTGACACTTCGCGCCCGGCACACGGTCGAGCCGCATGCGCTGACAGACGAGGCGCGCAGGCTCGCAACCTGATGAGGGTAGCGGCCAGACACGACGGACAACAGCGGGAAACCTCTGCGCCGGCGCCGCTCATGCGGCGAGCAGCCGGCGCGGGCGCGTCCTGTGTGGAGTGTCAGCGCCCGCAATGGGTGAACGAACGCTGCCGACCTTCCTGAGCAATCAGATTCAGGACATGCGGCATCCGTTCCTTGGACGCGCCGGCCGTCTGTAGCGGCGCATGACGCGGAAAAGAACGGCGATTGTGCCATAGCTTTTTTGCAATTGTCCCGCTCCGCCGGTAAAGCTCGGCGAAGCCGGTAAATGCGTCCGTTTTCGGCGGACTTTATGACAATAAGGAAAAAATGACCGTTTCGCCAGTGCAGCGGCAAGCCGGTTCCAGGCAGCGCAGTAGCGCGTTGGGCGTCTTCCAGACCGATGGCGCCAGCTTTGGGTTTACGGTTTACCGTATGTATACGTAGTAGAAGTTAACAAAGGCGTGACTTTGCTGTGGATAACCTCTGTATACCTATGTGAATCATCAGCTTGGCGTTCGGACAACCACGCGCGAAATGTGTGAGATGCGCTCGGGTATCGAAGAGTAACTTTTGGGCCATGAACATGGGTCGCCGGGTTACCCCGTTTACGTCCACATCGCGTCCACACTGGATTTACCCACAATTCGCGCGGTTATCCACAGGCCCGGGTGAATAACCGTATTGGTCAGGAAATCGTCGCGTGGCTAGAGGCTGCGCTGACGCAGGGCGCGCTGGAGAAAGCGTGCGGGATCGACCTGCTCGGCAAGCTCCCGCTCGATGGGCCACGGCTCGCCTTCGAGCTGCGAGGCGATGAGCTCGGCGCCTAGCGCCGCCCACACGAGTCCGCGCGAACCAAACGCGAACGCGCCGTACAGACCGGGCGCGCGCGGCAGGTCGAGCGGCCATGCGCCGGAAAGCCGCTGTGCGTCGCGTCGTGCCGCCGCTTCGTCGCCGAGCTGGCCCAGCATGGGCAGACGGTCGCTCGTGACGCAGCGCAAGGCCACGCGGCCTCGCCAGACGCGCTGATGCGAGGAATCCAGGGCCGGGGCGGCCATGGCGTCAGCCGCGGTGGCTTGCAGGCCCGGCAACATGCGCGCGGCGCGCTCGATATTTTCGAGGTGGCCGGCTTTGCGCAGCGTCGTGTCGGTATCGTCGACTTCGTAGGTAGCGCCCGTGAGCGTCACGCCGCCGGGCAGCGGCACCGCGTAGCCGTCGCCGATCACGGGCACGCGCAAGGACGCAAGCGGGCTTTCGTCGAGCAGCGTGAGCTGGCCGCGCACGCTGCGGGTGGGAGCGAAGTCGAGCGCCGCTGCGCGCGCGGCATCGTGTGCGTTCGCGAAGATCACCGCGCCGGCCTGCGCGACGAGCGCGCCGCTTTCATCGAAGACTTGCCAGTTTTCGCCAGCGCGCTCGATGCGCGCGACTTGCACGCCGTAACGCAAATCGATTCGCGCATCCGGAAAGGCGCTTGCGGCAGCAAGCTGCGCCCGGCACAGCGAGGCCGGATCGATCGCGCCGCCGCGCGGATAGAACCAGCCGCCGTGCGCGAGTGCGACGCCGGCAATCGATTCGGCCTCCGCGCGGTCGACGCCGCGCACGAATTCCTCGGGATAGCCAAACGATGCGAGCGCTGCGGCCACGGCCCGCGATTCGTCGTCCGAGGCAAGATGCAGGAGTCCTGCGTGCGAGCGCACCGGCGCCTCGATTGCACCCTGCCCGCACGCTTGCGCGGCGGCGTCGAGCGCGGCCCAGCGCCGCAATGCGTAGAGAAACCCGGCGCGCGTGATGCGCGACGCGCTGCTGTCGTCGCGCGAAACGAGCGGATGAAACACGCCGGCGGGATTGCCCGAGGCCTCGCGGGCAGGCACTGCGTGCCGCTCGATCAGCGTGACACGCCAGCCGCGCGCCGCGAGTCGCTCGACTAGCGCGCTGCCCGCGAGCCCGGCGCCGATCACTACCGCGTGCCGTTCGGCGAGTTCCAGCGCCAGCGGCGGTTCGTAACGCCGCACGCGCCAGCGTGGCGCGAAGCGGCCAACCAGCATCGTCCACTTGGTGCCGAAGCCGGCGCTCTTGCGGTATTCGAAGCCGTTTTGTTCGAGCGCGCGCTTGACGTCGCCCGCGCTGCTCCAGGTTGCGAAGGTCGCCTCTTCGCCGGCGACGCGCGCGAGCGCCTTGAAGATCGCCGGCGACCAGAGTTCGGGATTTTTCGCGGGGGCGAAGCCGTCGAGATAGATGGCGTCCGCGCGCAGCCACATTTTGGGAAGCGCGTCGAGCGCGTCGCCGAATACGAGCGTGAGCGTGACACGTCCGCCTTCGAAATCGATCCGGTGCGTGCCGGGTACGAGCATCGGCCAGGCATCGACGAGTTCGCGCGCGAGGCGTGTGATCGATGTGCCCGAAACGGGGGAAGCGTGCGGTGCGTGCGCAACTACCGCGTCGAGGGCCGCGCGCAGATCGTCGCGCGAAAACGGATGCTTTTCCACCGAGACGAAATGCAGGCGCTCGCAGCGCGCGGGCGCATCGCGCCACGCTGCCCACGTCGCCAGAAAGTTCACGCCCATGCCGAATCCCGTCTCCAGCACGGTGAAAATGCGCTTGCCCTGCCAGCGCCCGGGCAGGCCGTTGCCACGCAAAAACACATATTCGGCCTGCTCGAAGGCGCCGAAAGTACTGTGATAGACGTCGCCGAAGCGTGGCGAATACGGCTTGCCGTCTTCGCGAAACGCGAGCGTGGCGGGGATCAGTGTGGCAGTCATGGCGTTCGCGTTGGCGGGAAACGGCGGGTCTCGAAGCGCGGGATGCGGCGGCAAAGGCCCACGGGCATTGGGTTTGCGGGCACAAAGCGTTGGTGCCGCGCAACGCCGGAAGCGTCAAATTTGCTGGTGCGGCGCTGTCGCGGTGCCTTTTTTGCATGCGGCGGCCGGCAAAAATACAGGCGGGCGCGCAAAACTCGCGCAAACCCCTCTAAATCTTCGAAACCCTTGTCGTTATTGGGTTTGCGCTGCGCTATCATAGCAAGCGCCGCCCAGGGAAGCGGCAGCGCGGACGTCGCGGGCCAGCATGGCCGTCGCAACGAAATCATGCCGGGGTGCTCCGGCTCCGTAGCTGCTCGACGGCGCGGCACGCGACCGTATAATCGGCGCGTTCGCGCTGTTCGTGTCAACCTAAACACAGAAAGGAACTTCTCAATGAATAAACAGGAACTGATCGACGCCGTCGCAGCACAGACGGGCGCTAGCAAGGCACAAACCGGTGAAACACTGGACACGCTCCTCGAAGTGGTCAAGAAGGCTGTGTCGAAGGGCGACGCGGTCCAGTTGATCGGCTTCGGCAGCTTCGGTTCGGGCAAGCGCGCAGCCCGCACGGGTCGCAACCCGAAGACCGGCGAAACCATCAAGATTCCCGCAGCCAAGACCGTCAAGTTCACGGCTGGCAAGGCGTTCAAGGACGCCGTCAACAAGCGCTAAAAGACTGCCGCTTTAAGTTGACACCCGCCCCTGGCGGGTTTTTTTCGTCCGCCGGGTTTGCGCACCCAGCGTGTGCTCAGTCGTGGCGGTGGACGATTTCCCCCTCGCCGTCGTGGTCGTGATCGTGCTCATCGTCGAAATCCCACGATGGGAACGGATCGGCATACGCCTGCCAGGCGTCGGCGCCCGCGGCATATTCGGCGTCTGTCAGAAGGCATGCATCGAGCTTTGCCTGCCACGCTTCGCGGTCGAGATCCACGCCGATCATCACCAGCTCCTGGCGCCGGTCGCCGATGCGCGTGTCGTTCGCGTCGCCGAACCAGTCGGCCGCGATTTCCTTTTCGAGCTCGGCGTCCTGCGGCCAGTCCTCGCGCGGCTGCGCCGCCCACCAGATGCCGGCCGGGCCATGGCGGCAAACGCCGCCCGCCTGCGACAGCGAGCCCGCCACGTCGTTGCGCGTCGCGAGCCAGAAGAAGCCCTTCGAGCGCAGCACGCCCTTCCACTCCTGGTTGAGCAGCGCCCACAGACGCTCGGGATGGAACGGCTTGCGCGCCCGATAGACGAAATTGCCGATACCGTATTCATCGGCTTCGCTATGGGCGTGGTGGGACGCGCTGCCGTCGTCATGGTCGTGATCGTGCTCATGCAGCGAGGCTAGCCAGCCCGGCGCGCTCGCGGCGGCGTCGAAGTCGAAGCGGCCCGTGTTGAGCACCTCGGCAAGCGGCACCTGGCCATGGCGGCTCACTACCTGCACCGCGCGCGGATTGATGCGCGCGAGAATGCGCTGCAGGCGCGCGAGTTCGTCGGCGCTCACGAGATCGGCTTTGTTGAGCACGAGCACGTCGCAGAATTCCACCTGCTCGATCAGCAGTTCGACGATCGTGCGGTCGTCGGTGTCGCTCGCCGCCACGCCGCGCTCGGCGAGCGGATCGGCGCTTGCGTAGTCGCGCAGGAAGTTGAAGGCGTCCACGACCGTCACCATCGTGTCGAGCCGTGCGATATCGGCGAGCGTCGTGCCGTCTTCATCGGCGAAGGTGAAGGTTTCGGCGATGGGCATCGGCTCGGCGATGCCGGTCGACTCGATCAGGATGGCGTCGAACTGCTGGCCGGCTTGCGCGGGGTCGGCCAGCCGCCGGATTTCGGCGAGCAGGTCGTCGCGCAGCGTGCAGCAAATGCATCCGTTGGACAGCTCGACGAGCCGCTCCTCGACATGCGAGAGCGCGGCGGCGTCGCGCACGAGCGAGGCGTCGATGTTGACGGCGGCGAGATCGTTGACGATCACGGCTACGCGCAGGCCGGCGCGGTTCGCGAGGACGTGGTTGAGCAACGTGGTCTTGCCCGCGCCCAGAAACCCGGAGAGCACGGTGACGGGCAGTGGCGGCTGATTCATTGCGGTGTGAGGATAAAGAAAGGCGGGAATCGGGCCGCGCGCGGCCGCGCGGCGCAAGCCTGCATTTTGCACCATGCGCGCCCGATGCGCTGACAGTACGCGTCCCAGCCCTGCGCTGGCAGGGCAGCCAGTACCGTGCCGCTCAGGGCATCAGCTTCCATTTGCGCAAGATCGCCGCGATCTGTTGTGCGTAGCGGTCGCGCAATGCCGGTGTCTCGGAATGATAGGCGCCCACGGCAGCCCAGGTGTTGCCATACTTGTTCATCTTCTGGCGCAAATGCCAGGCGGCAATATAGACGTTCTTGCACGGCTGCATGAGCGTGCTGGACGAAATGCCGTATTGCGAGAGCGTGGGCAGATGAATCGAGTTGATCTGCATCACCCCGTAGTCCACCGAACCATTCGTATTCCTGTGCAATGCGTCAGGCGTGTTGTGCGATTCCTGCCAGGCGATGGCGCGCAGAATGAGCGGATTGACTTTCTGGTAGCGGGCCGCCTCGTCGAAACAGTCTGCGCGCGCCGGCGTGCTCGCGAAGGCGGCGAGCATCAGGGCAGCGACGGTCGTGGCGGATGCAACCTTTTTCATGGAAAGTCGAGAGACGTTGCGGTAAGCCGCAGCGCAGGCCTGCGTTGCCCTATATGGGGGAAACCCGTGCTTGCGTCGAGTGCTGCCGGCATGGTGCGCAGTGGATCGCCCGTATCATACCTGCGGAAGAAGTCGCGTCAATACAGCCGAATGGCACGCTGGCCGGGAGCGAGGCAGAGGCGCGGACCGCCTGGCGTGCGGCGGCGCGATTTCCTTCCAGGGGCGGCTTCCAATCCTTTCAGTATGCGTCCCCATGCAGGCGGAAGTTAGAGTAAATCCCCAGACGCAATTTCTTTGTGACAAATTCGACACGAAAAGCTGCTACTGTTGCACTTTTTGCTGGCCGTCGATTGCCGGGTGGAGGAGCGCCGGCGGGGCCGCAGCCGGCGGGCTGCCCGGCCTGAAATCATGCGGCGGCTACAGCAAGCACGTTGAGTACGATAAGTACGACTGGCCGGCGGCGTCCGTCCCTGGCCTCGAATTGATACCCATGAGAAGAAATCGTATGGCTTTGCGTCGCGTCGCCAAGGCGCTGCTCCTAAGCGGGCTGATGGCGGCGCAACTCGCGCACGCCCAGGTCACGCTTAACTTCGTCAACGCCGATATCGATCAGGTGGCGAAGGCCATCGGCGCGGCCACCGGCAAAACGATCATTGTCGACCCGCGCGTGAAGGGGCAGCTCAATCTCGTTTCCGAGAACCCGGTGCCAGAGGATCAGGCGCTCAAGACGCTGCAATCGGCGCTGCGCATGCAGGGCTTCGCGCTCGTGCAGGATCATGGCGTCCTCAAGGTCGTGCCCGAGGCCGACGCCAAGCTCCAGGGCGTGCCGACCTATGTGGGCAACACGCCTGCGGCGCGCGGCGACCAGGTGGTCACGCAGGTGTTCACGCTCAAGCACGAATCGGCGAACAACCTGCTGCCCGTGCTGCGCCCGCTCATTTCGCCGAACAACACGATCGCCGCGTATCCGGGCAACAACTCGCTCGTCGTGACCGACTATGCGGACAACGTGCGCCGCATCGCCGCGATCATCGCCGGCGTGGACACGGCTGCGGGCCAGCAGGTGCAGGTGGTGCCGCTGCGCAACGCCAACGCGCTCGACATCGCGCCGCAAATTTCGAAGATGCTCGATCCGGGCTCGATCGGCGCCTCGGATCCTTCGCTGAAGGTTTCGGTCGTGGCCGACCCGCGCACCAACTCGCTGATGCTGCGCGCCTCGAACGCACAGCGTCTCGCCGCCGCCGTGCAACTGGCGAAGCAGCTCGACGCGCCGACGAGCATGCCGGGCAACATGCACGTCGTTGCGCTGCGCAACGCCGACGCGGTGCAGCTCGCCAAGACCTTGCGCGGGATGCTGGGCAAAGGCGGTAACGAATCGTCGTCGGGCAACAGCGCGAATTCGTTCAACCAGAATTCGGGCAGTTCCGGCGGTGGTGGCGGTGGTTACGGCAACACGTCGACCGGTCCTTCCGGCACCCCGCCGCTGCCCAGTTCGCTCGGCGGCGGCAGCGGCATGTCGTCGGGCAATTCGCTGACGGGCGGCGCGTCAGGCGGCAGCAACGCCGATTCGCCGTTCCTCGGCGGCGACAAGGACAAGGGCGACGAGAACCAGCCCGGCGGCATGATCCAGGCCGACGCGGCGACCAACTCGCTGATCATCACGGCTTCGGACCCGGTGTACCGCAACCTGCGCGCCGTGATCGACCAGCTCGACGCGCGGCGTGCGCAGGTCTATATCGAGGCGCTGATCGTCGAGCTCAACTCGAACACCAACGCCAATCTCGGCATTCAGTGGCAGATCGGCAATAGCAACGTGGTGGCCGGGACCAACCTCGCGACCGGCTCCGGCAACAGCATCATCAACCTGACGGCGGCAGCGGCGGCCAGCGCCGCTACCGGCGGCCTGGCGGGCGCGCTCGCGGGCTCGACCATCCAGCAGGGCCTGAACGTGGGCTGGGTGCACAATATCTTCGGCGTCCAGGGACTTGGCGCGTTGCTGCAGGCGCTCTCGCAGACGAGCGACGCCAACGTGCTGTCCACGCCTAACCTCATCACGCTCGACAACCAGGAAGCGAAGATCGTCGTCGGCACGAACGTGCCGATACAGACCGGCACGTATTCGAACCTCACGAGCGGCTCGACGAGTTCCGCGTTCAACACCTATGATCGCGTCGACGTCGGCTTGACGCTGCACATCAAGCCGCAGATCACCGACGGCGGCATCCTGAAGCTGCAGCTCTACACCGAGGATTCGGCGATCGTGACCGGCACGACCAACGCCACGACCAATCCGGCCGGCCCGAACTTCACCAAGCGTTCGATCCAGTCGACGGTGCTCGCCGACAACGGCGAGATCATCGTGCTCGGCGGCCTGATGCAGGACAACTATCAGGTCAGCAACAGCAAGGTGCCGCTACTGGGCGACATCCCGTGGATCGGCCAGCTGTTCCGCTCGGAAAACAAGACACGCCAGAAAACCAACCTGATGGTGTTCCTGCGCCCGGTGATCATCAACGATCGCAATACGGCGCAGGCGGTGTCGTCGAACCGCTACGACTACATTCAGGGCGTGACGGGCGCGTACCGGTCCGACAACAACCTGATCAAGGACCGCGACGACCCGGTGGTGCCGCCGATGCCGGTTGGACCGAATGAAGGCGGATCGGCGCTGAACCTGTTCGATCTCGACAAGATGCGGCGCGATCAGGCGGCGGGAACGGCGTTCGCGCCTACCGCTGCCCCCGCCCCCGGCCCCGTTAATGCCACGCAGATGCAGCCGGCCTATCCGCAGCAAGGCGCTCCGGCGACATACGCGCCGGTGCAATCGTCGCCGGTGCAACAGCCGCTCACCGGGCAGAGGGTGCAGCCTTGAGCATGGCCGATACGCCCCGCTCGTCCCCAGCGGCCGCACGCGAGAGCGCCACGCCACGCGAGGCCCCCTCGCCCGTTGCCGCGCGGCTCGTGCCGTACGGCTTCGCGCGCAGCGGCCAGATCCTCGTCGCGCAGCAGCATGCGGATGGTCTGGAGGTGTGGATCAGCGAGCGCACCACGGGCGCCGCGATTGCCGAAATCGCGCGCAATTTCGGGGCGTTTTCGCTCGTGCGCATTCCCGCTGACGAGCTGGCCCAGGCGATCAACCAGGCCTACGCGCGCCAGGACGGCAGCGCGGCGCAGGTGGTGGGCGAAGTGGAAGGCGAAGTCGATCTCTCGCGCTTGATGCAGGACATTCCCGAGGTGGAGGACCTGCTCGAATCCGAAGACGACGCGCCGATCATCCGCATGATCAACGCGCTGCTTACCCAGGCGGCGCGCGAGCAGGCCTCCGATATTCATATCGAGCCCTTCGAGAATGCCTCGGTGGTGCGCTTTCGCGTGGACGGGACGCTGCGCGACGTGGTGCGGCCGAAGAAGGCGCTCCACGGCGCGCTGATTTCGCGTATCAAGATCATGGCGCAGCTCGACATCGCCGAAAAACGTCTGCCGCAGGACGGCCGCATCACGCTGCGCGTGGGCGGGCGTCCCGTGGACGTGCGCGTTTCCACGCTGCCCACGGGCCATGGCGAACGCGCGGTGCTGCGCCTGCTGGAAAAGGACGCGCAGCGCCTGAATCTCGAAGCGCTCGGCATGGCCGCCGATACGCTCAAGCAGTTCGACCAGCTGATTGCCAGGCCGCACGGCATCGTGCTCGTGACGGGGCCGACCGGCTCGGGCAAGACCACCACGCTCTATGCGTCGATGTCGCGGCTCGAGACCACGACCACCAACATCATGACCGTCGAGGACCCGATCGAGTACGACCTCGCGGGCATCGGCCAGACCCAGGTGAACGAGCGCATCGGCATGACCTTCGCGCGCGCGCTGCGCTCGATCCTGCGTCAGGATCCGGACATCATCATGATCGGCGAAATCCGCGACCTCGAAACCGCGCAGATCGCCGTGCAGGCCTCGCTCACGGGCCACCTCGTGCTGGCCACGCTGCACACCAACGACGCCGCCTCGGCGGTCACGCGCCTGACCGACATGGGCGTGGAGCCTTATCTGCTGGCTTCGTCGCTGCTTGGCGTGCTCGCGCAGCGTCTCGTGCGGCAACTGTGCCCGCATTGCAAGGAAGAACGCCTCGAAGACGATGGGCGCAAGCGCTGGCATCCGGTCGGCTGCGACCGCTGCGGCCATTCGGGCTATTCGGGCCGGCGCGGCGTGTACGAGCTGCTCACCATCGACGAACCGATCCGCAACCTCATTCACCGCAATGCCGCCGACGCCGAGATCTTCACCGCAGGCCGGGCGCAGGGCATGCGCACGCTGCGCGACGACGGCGAGCGCTGGCTCGACGCGGGCACGACCTCGCTAGAGGAAGTGCTGCGCGTGACGGGCGGTGCGTAAAGCGCTCAGGCGAAGGCAAGGAAGACGATGCCGGCATTCCGTTTCGAAGCGATCGACGCCGCGGGCAAGGCGCAAAAGGGCGTGCTCGACGCGGACAGCGCGCGCGGCGCGCGTGCGCAACTGCGCGGCCAGGGCCTCACGCCGCTCGTGGTCGAGCCGGCGGCGACCCGCACGCGCGGCGCGCGCGCCCAGCGCCTCGCGCTCGGGCGGCGTCTCTCGCAGCGCGAGCAGGCGATTCTCACGCGCCAGCTCGCGAGCCTGCTGGTGGCGGGGCTGCCGCTTGGCGAGGCGCTCGCGGTGCTCACCGAGCAGGCCGAGCGCGACTACATTCGCGAACTGATGGCCGCGATCCGCGCAGAAGTGCTGGGCGGCCACTCGCTCGCCAACGCGCTCGCGCAGCATCCGCGCGATTTTCCCGACATCTACCGCGCGCTCGTCGCGGCGGGCGAGCACACCGGCAAGCTCGGCATCGTGCTCTCGCGCCTCGCCGATTACATCGAGCAGCGCAACGCGCTCAAGCAGAAGATCGTGCTGGCCTTCACTTACCCGACGATCGTCACGATCATCGCGTTCGGCATCGTCACGTTCCTGCTGAGCTATGTGGTGCCGCAGGTCGTGAACGTGTTTGCGAGCACCAAGCAGCAACTGCCGTTTCTGACCATCGTGATGATGGCGCTGTCGGGCTTCGTGCGGCAATGGTGGTGGGCCGTGCTGATCGCGGTGGCGATCGTCGCGTGGATCGTGCGCGCGACCTTGCGCCGGCCCGGGCCGCGTCTCGCGTTCGACCGGTGGCTCCTCACGGCGCCGCTCGCGGGCAAGCTCGTGCGCGGCTACAACACGGTGCGCTTCGCGAGCACGCTCGGCATTCTGAGCGCGGCGGGCGTGCCGATCCTGCGCGCACTGCAGGCGGCCGGCGAAACGCTTTCGAACCGCGCCATGCGCATGAACGTGGACGACGCCATCGTGCGCGTCCGCGAAGGCACGTCGCTCTCGCGCGCGCTGGGCAATACGAAGACGTTTCCGCCCGTGCTGGTGCACCTGATCCGCTCGGGTGAGGCGACCGGCGATGTCACGACCATGCTCGACCGCGCCGCCGAAGGCGAGGCGCGCGAACTGGAGCGACGCACGATGTTTCTCACGAGCCTGCTCGAGCCGCTGTTGATTCTGGCGATGGGGGGTGTGGTGCTGGTGATCGTGCTCGCGGTGATGCTGCCGATCATCGAGTTGAACAATCTGGTGCAGTGAGTCGCGCAGCGAGCCGCGCGGGCGCTAGCAGAAAAGCTTGCCAGCAAGCAGCGCGGCGCGCGGAGTCGGTCAGCGTACGTAGATGGTGGGGCCGGCGGCGTTGGCCGGCAGGAAGACTTCGGAGTGCACGCCGTGGCGGTCGACGATGATCGAGCGGGCGCGCACTTCGGCGAGCGTCGCGTCCGGGCCGATCGGGCCGCCGAGCGAGATGGCCTTGGCCGGGTCGCCGCCGAAGCTCACGATGGCCGCTGCGCCCTGCTTGAGCGCGAGGATGCCGAACAGGTGGATGTCCTGCACGACGTTGCGCTCGAGCTTGCCGCCAAAGAGCGTGCCGGCCTCGGCGACCGAAATCGGCGCCTGGGCGGCGGCGGCTTGCACCGAGGTGGCACGCGTTGCGGCGATTTCGAGCGTCCACCACGCAACCGTGGCGCAGAACACCGCGAACGCGGCGAGTGACAGAAGACGGATTTGCAGTGGGTTCATGCGCTCCATTGTACGGAGTATTGTGAACGTTTTGATGGCGCGCCTCGGGAGCCGCGGGTGCGGGTCTCAAAGGCGTCATCGTGTGACATTACAATGACCCGTCATGCGCGCGCGAACCCGCGAATCCGGTTCGCGCGCAACAACGAAACAGGGCGCACAGGGTGCGCCGCAACGATCATTCGCCAGGAGGGAAGCCACTTATGTCCATATGGACCCGCAGCCATGCCGAAATCGAACGCCGGCGCGCACGTCGCCAGCGCGGTTTCACGCTGATCGAAATCATGGTCGTGATCGCGATCCTCGGTATTCTCGCGGCGCTGATCGTGCCGAAGATCATGAGCCGTCCCGATGAAGCCCGCCGCGTCGCCGCGCGCCAGGACATCGGTACGGTCATGCAGGCGATGAAGCTCTATCGGCTCGACAATGGCCGCTATCCGACTCAGGATCAGGGCCTCCAGGCGCTGGTGCAAAAACCCACCACCGACCCGGTGCCGAACAACTGGAAGGACGGCGGCTATCTCGAGCGCCTGCCCAACGATCCGTGGGGCAATCCGTACCAGTACCTGAATCCGGGTGTGCACGGCGAGATCGACGTCTTCAGCTATGGCTCCGACGGCAAGCCCGGCGGCGAAGGCAACGACGCCGACGTCGGGTCCTGGCAATAGGCGACGAGCCGGCGACGAACCGGCAACGAATAGATTACGAACCGGCAATGGAATCCCGACGGGTCCACCAAGGTCTGCCGGGGCTCGCTGGGGCTGGATGCATGCTCGCGGCCCCGTTTCCCGATCATCTCCAGCTTCGCTTTCTTCATCTCCATGCACGCCCGTCCCCTTCGCTGTTGCGACCGCACGCCGATGCGCACCCTGCGCGCGGCGCGCGCACGTTCGGCAGGCTTCACGCTGCTGGAAATGCTGGTCGTGCTGATGATCGCGGGGCTGCTGGTGTCGCTCGCGTCGCTTTCGCTTACGCGCAATCCGCGCACCGATCTGAACGAAGAGGCGCAGCGCCTCGCGCTGCTGTTCGAATCCGCCGGCGACGAGGCGCAGGTGCGTGCGCGCCCCATCGCATGGCAGCCGGTCGAGGGCGGGTTTCGCTTCGACGTGCATACCGAGGACGGCTGGCGTCCGCTGCGCGATGATCTGCTCGGTCCGCGCAAGTGGGAAGGCGGCGTGACGGGCGTATCGATTACCTACTCCGGCAGCGATGACCTGCATGCGAGCCGCCTCGTGTTCGGCACCGAGGCCGTCGAGCAGCCCGTCGAAATCACGCTGTTCTCGGCGGCGGGCCGTGCCACCATCGTCGGTACTGGCGCGGGCCGGTATGAGGTCCGCTGAGATGCGCAAGGCCACCCGCCTGGTTCCTCGTCGCGACGCTCGCACCGCGATGCGCGGCTTCACCATGATCGAAGTGCTGGTCGCGCTCGCCATCGTGGCGATCGCACTCGCGGCCTCGTTGCGCGCCGTGGGCAGCCTCGCGGCGAGCGAAGCCGATCTGCACCAGCGCCTGCTCGCGGGCTGGAGCGCCGACAACGCGCTCGCGCAACTGCGTCTCGCACACGCGTGGCCCGAGGTCGGCGAGCGCAGCTTCGACTGCTCGCAAGGCAATTTGCAGCTGACCTGCACGCAGCACGTCACGGCCACGCCCAATCCCGTTTTCCGCCGCGTGGAGGTCTCGGTGACGACACCGGGCCGTGACGGCAATCTCGCGCAACTCGTCACGGTGCTCGGCAATGAGACGAACCGGTCGCTGTAATCGCGCGATGCGCCGAAAGCGCGTTCCGCCGGGGCGGTGGCATGGGCCGTCCGCCGGGCACGCTACTTCGCGCAGGGCTTTGCGCACCCGCCGCGCCGCCGGCTTCACGCTGATCGAACTGCTCGTTGCCATCGCTATTCTCGCGGTGGTCGCGATCTTGTCGTGGCGCGGCCTGGACCAGATCGTGCGCGGCCGCGACGTCCTCACGCATTCGATGGCCGAAGAGCGCGTGTTTGCGCAGATGTTCGACCAGATGCGCATCGACGCGCGCCACGCCGTCAGCGACGACGAAGCGGGCGCGCCCGCGGTCTCCGTCGACGGCGGCGCGCTGCAGATCGTGCGCGCGTTCGCGGTGCCGCCCGGCGCGCCGCCGCGTTTGCAGGTGGTGCGCTACCGCGTAAGCGACGGGCGCGTCGTACGCTACGCGTCGCCGCCGCTCGCCAATCTCGGCGACTTGCGGCGCGCGCTGCGTGGCGGCGAGAGCGATGCGTGGAGCGCCTTGCCGATGATGCAGGGCGTGGGCGCGATCGACGCGCGGCTCTACGTGGAAAAGTTGGGCTGGACCTCGGACATGAACCAGGTGCGCTCGCAGATCGCGACGAACAATAGCAGCGTGAAGGTGCCCCAACTCGGCAACGCGCCCGTGCCGCGCGCGGTAACCGGGCTCGAGGTGAGCGTTAGCGCGCGCTCGCTTGCGCGGCCGGTCACGCGCGTCTTTCTCGTGGGGGAATGAGCGTGCGACAGCATCGAATTCCCCGCCTCCTTACCCGTAACGCGGTACGTGCTACCGCGCGTCGCCAGCGCGGCGCCGCGATCATCAGCGCGCTGCTGGTGGTCGCGCTCGCCGCGATTCTGGTCTCGGGCATGTTGTGGCGCCAGCAGGTGCAGGTGCGCCGCATCGAAAATCAGCGGCTGCTCGCACAAGGACAGTGGATCGCGCGCGCCGCGCTCGACTGGACGCGCCTCGTGCTGCGCTCCGAGGGCGACACCTCGGCGGGCGTGACCTATCTGGGCGGCGCGTGGGGCATGCCGGTCGCGAAGACGCGCCTTTCCGACTTCCTCGGCCAGATTGGCGAAGCCCGCCCGGAACAGGGCGCCGACACGTGGCTCTCCGGCTCCATCGAAGACGCTCAGGCGCGCTTCAATCTGCGCAATCTCGTTTCCACCTCCGCGCCGGGCGCGCTGCAACTGAATCTCGCGCAAATCCAGGCGTTCGCGCGCCTCTTGCAGCTGCTTGGCATCGATGGTCAGCTTGCAAAAAATGCGGCCGTCTACCTGCGCTCGGGGCTCGCCCACTCGATCACGCGCTTTCAGACCGGCGCCACGGCGGCGGGCAGCACCGGCACGGCCGCGAATGCTCAGCAAGTCGCGGGCGGCACGGGAGGCGGTGCGAACTTCACCGACAACCCCGGCCTGTCCGATGCCGACTCCAACAGCGCCGTCGCGCCGCTGCTCATGACGAGCACCGATGCGCTGCTCGACGTGCCCGGCTTCACGCCCGACATCGTCGCGCGGCTGCGCCCGTTCGTGACGGTCCTGCCCACCACGACGCCTGTGAACATGAACACGGCGAGCGCCGAGGTGATCGCAGCGATCGTGCAGGGCATGAGCCTCTCCGGCGCGCAGGCGTTCGTGGCGCGGCGCCAGACCGTGTTTTTCCACAACCTCGCCGATGTGCAGCTCGCGCTGCAAGGCGCGGGGGCCGGACAAACCAGCGTCGACTCGACGCAATGCGACGTCAATACAAGCTATTTTGTGGTTCATGGGCGCGTGCAGCACGAGCGCGCCGTCGTGGACCGCACCACGCTCGTGTGGCGCGACCCGCTCACCCATACGACGCGCATCGTGCGCGTGCGCGACGAACCATGAAATCGTACCCGTCCAACATCGAAAAGAGGTGCGTTTGAGCACGCTGATCGTCCTGATGCCGCCGCGCGATCCGGCGGTCCACTCGCAGGAATGGCAATTGCCCGAACTGCCGTTCGTGCTGCTCGACAAAGCGGGCCAGACGCAGCGCGCGGGCCGGGCGGCGCTCGGCCTGTTGCCGAAGGCGTCGGCCACCGTGCTGCTGATCGCCGCGCGCGATCTGCTCATGGTCGCCGCCACGGTGCCGCCGCTCAAGGGGCCGCGGCTGCGTCAGGCGCTGCCGAACGTCGTCGAGGATCATCTGATCCAGGATCCGCAGACTTGCCATCTCGCGCTGGATCCTGCGCGCCTGCCGGGCGGGATGCAGACCGTCGCGGCCGTCGACCGCGGGTGGTTCCGCTTCCTCATCGAAGGATTCACGGGCGCGGGGCACCGCAACCTGCGCGCGGTGCCGGTGGCGCGCTGCTTGCCCGATAGCCTGCCCGATGCGGCGGGGGGTACCGGCGCTGCTGCTGCGCAGGCGCTGCAAGCCGAGGCGTACGCAGGCGAGCCCTCCATGCCGCCCGCCTTGACGGAAGTTGCCGACCATGCCGAAGCTGCCGGCGGCGCAGGCAGTGCCGATGGTACCGATAGTGCAGGCAGCCCGGTAACGGCCTGCGTATTCGGCCCGGTCATGTCGACGGCGCCCGCGCTTCTGCCTGACGTGGCGGCGGCCGTATCCAGCACCGTGGCAGGCGCGTCCAGCGCGCTGCTCGAACTCACGATCGTGCGCGGCGCGATGGCTGAAGGCTTTGCGGTGCCGGCGGCAAATCTTGCCGCGACCGTGGCGGCGCTGGCCGGCGACGCGCCCGTCATGCGCTACGTGCTGACGGGGGTGCCAGGCGAATTCGCGAGCGCCGCCGACAAAGCTGTGCTCGCGGCGGCGCTGCCCGGTGCGCAGCCGCTTGGCTTCGAGACGCTCGCGAAGCGCGCGCTCGCGTGCAAGTTCGACCTCTGCCAGTTCGAATTCGCGGTGCAGCCGTGGCGTCTCGATCGCGCGACGCTGCGCCGGCTGCGCGTGCCGCTCGCGCTGGTGGCGGCTTCGCTCGTGGTCGCGATCGTCGGTGCGAACGTGCAGTGGCTGATGTTGGCGCGCCAGCGCGACGCTATCAACACGCAGATGACCGAGCTGCTGCTCAACGCGTTCCCGAAGACGACGGTGGTGCTCGACCCCGCCGGGCAGATGGCGCGCCAGCTTTCCCAGTTGCGCGTGGCAGCGGGCGAGCCCTCGCCCGACGATTTCCTCGCGCTCGCCGACGGCTTCGCGCGCTCGCTCGGGCCGGTGCCCGCGGATGCGATTGCAGCGCTCGACTATCACGACCGGCGCCTCGATGTGACCTTCAAGCCGGGCGTCAATGTCGACGCCGACTTGAGCAAGCGGCTTGCGCGCAATGGCCTCGCGGCCACGCAGGACAGCAGCAGCGGCAAATGGACGATCAGGAGCGCATCGTGAAGACAACCGGTTCGAGCAGCGCATGGGTGCAGACCTTGAGCGAGCAGTGGAGCAACTTTTGGGAAGTCCGCACCGCACGCGAAAAAATGCTGCTGACCTGGGGCGGCGCGGTGCTGGTCGTGGCAATCGGCTATTCGGTGCTATGGCAACCGGCGGCGGACGGCCGCGCGCGCCTGCGCGAGAACTTGCCCGCGATGAAGCGCCAGCTTGCGCAGATGACCGCGCAGGCCGACGAGGCGCGTGCGCTCGCGGGCGCGGCGGCAAGCGTCGCGCCTGGCGGCCAGGCGCTCAAGGATGCGCTGACCGCATCACTCTCCGACCACGGCATGCCGAACGCGCAGGTGCAATTGATCGGCACGACGGCGCAGGTGCAGATGAAGAATGCCTCGTTCCCGGCGTGGGCGGCCTGGCTCGACGACGTGCGCAAGCAGTACAAGGTGCAGGTGGTCGAGGCTCACATCACGGCGCTGAAGGCCGACGGCCAGGTCGATTTGACCGCGTCGCTGCAGCCGGCGAACGCGCGCTAAGGCGCGAAACGCGGTCGACCGCGAAGCATGGGACCAGAGTAAGGCGCTTTGCATGGGCCCGGAGTAAGTGCTGAAGCACTAGCTCTGGCCGACAGCTAAAGCGCCAACTCTGGTCGACAGGAGATTCCTCGCATGTCTTATTGGATGCGGCGCGCGCGCGCCGTGTTGCCCTGGCTATTCGTAGCCGTGTTGTCCGTAGGCGCGGTGCTGCTCGTGCGGCTGCCCGCCGCGTGGATCGCGCCACAGTTCGCGCGCGCGACCCAGGGCCATGTCAACCTCGTCGATCCGCAAGGCTCGCTCTGGCACGGCTCGGCCACGCTCATGCTCGCCGCCGGCCACGACGTGCAGGGCGCGATGCTTCTGCCGGGCCGCATCGAATGGAGCACGTCGTTCTGGGCGCTCCTCACGGGCCGCGTGCGCATGCAGATGCGCCAGACCGAGGCCATGCCCGACCCTGTCGACGTCGAAGCGACGTTGCGCGGCGCGACGGTCACGTCGGGCGCGATCGCGGTGCCCGCGTCGCTGCTCGCGGGCCTCGGCGCGCCGTTCAATACGCTCGATCTGGATGGCAACGTGCGGCTCGCGTGGAGCCCCTGGCGCGTATTCGGCGCCGATGCATTCGGGCGCTTGACCGTCACGCTCGGCGACATGAGCTCACGCGTCTCGCTCGTGAAGCCGCTCGGCTCGTATGAGGCGGTGCTTCAGGCGCAGGGCGCGTCATCGACGCTCGATCTGAGCACGCAGAAAGGACCGTTGCTGCTCGACGGGCATGGCACGTTTTCGCGCTCGTCGGCGTCGTTCAATGGCACCGCGAGCGCGACGCCCGATCAGCGCGAGAATCTGGCGGGATTGCTGAACCTGCTGGGACGGCCCACGGGAACCGGCGCTGTGGCGCTGACCTTCATGCGCTGACGCCATGAATCCGCGAGGTGTAGCGCGCCACCGGGCTTACTGCGGTTGAGCGCCGTGCGCTGCCGCACCCTGCACGGCGCCACGCGTCGAAGGCGCCTGGCCTGGCGCGCCCGGCACCGCGGAGTCCGATGCCGCGACAGGCGCGGGCGCCGCTACGCCGCCGGTTTCGCGCGCCATCTGCGAGACGTCCCAGCCGCCGCCGAGCGCCTTCACGAGCCCGACCGACGACACCATGCGCTGCCCCGCGATGCTCGCGAGCTTTTGCTGCGCCGTGAACGCCGTCGTCTGCGATGACAGGACGTTCTGGTAATCGGTGGTTCCGGCCTTGTATTCGTTCGTGACGATCCGCAGTGCGTGCTGAGCCGATTCCACGGCCTGCTGCTGCACCACGATTTCCTGCGCGAGGATGCGCTGCGACGCGAGGTTGTCCTCGACGTCCTGGAATGCGGCCAGCACGGTCTGCCGGTAGGCCGCGACTTGCTGGTCATAGGACGCGCGCGCCGCTTCGGTCTGCGCGCGGCGCAGGCCCGCGTCGAACACCGTGGCCGCGAGCGACGGCCCGAGCGTCCAGAAGCGCGACGGCATGGAGAGCAGCTGCGAGAGCACCGAGCTCTCGAACCCGCCGCTGGCAGAGAGCGTCAGCGTGGGAAAGAACGCGGAGATCGCTATGCCGATCTGCTCGTTCGCGGCCGCCGCCTTGCGCTCCGCCGAGGCGATGTCGGGACGCCGCTCGAGCAGCGCCGAAGGCATCGTGACCGGCACGGCGGGCGGTGTAGCCATAAGCGGTGAAGGCGGAATCGAGAACGCCGAAGCCGGCTGGCCGACCAGCACGGCAATCGCGTGTTCGTCCTGGGCGCGCGCCACGCCATTGCCGATGGCGGCGGCTTGCGCGGACTGCAATTGCGTTTGCGCCTGGATGACGTCGGCGCGGCCCGCTACGCCCTGCGCGTACTGGTTCTGCGTGAGCTGCAGCGACTTCTGATAAGCCGCGACGGTGTCATCGAGCAGCTTCTGCTGGGCGTCGAGCGAGCGCAGCGTGAACCAGGTTTGCGCGAGCGTGGCCTGCGCCGAGAGGCGCGCGTTGGCCAGATCGGCGGCGGCGCCCTGCTGGCCGGCTTCCTGCGCGCTGACCGTACGGCTCACCTTGCCCCAGAGATCCGGTTCCCAGGTCGCGTCGAGGCCGAGGTTGACGTTGTTCGAGATCGATCCGCCGCCGGCAAAACCGTTGCTGCTAGAGTTCGAAACCCGCGCGGGGGAGCGTGCGCGCGAGCCCGAAAACGAGGCGCTCACCACCGGGAAATATGCCGCGCGCGCCTCGCCTACCAATGCGCGCGCCTGGCGGTACGCTGCGGCGTATTGCGCGACGGTCTGGTTGTTGGCGTTGAGCTGATCCATCAGCCCGTTGAGCTGCGCGTCGTCGTAGATGAGCCACCAGGGGCCGCGATCGGCGATATCGGCGGGTTGTGCAGTCTTCCAGCCCTCGGGCGCTTCCTTGTACGACTCGGGCACTGCTGCAGCCGGCTTGTGATAGTCGGGGCCCACGGCGCAACCGCTAAACTGGAGCGCGAGCGCTGCCACCGCGCACAGCACGGCAGGCCTGGGCGCCAGGCGCCAGGCGCGGCTACGGCGGGAAACGTGATGGCCGGGAGGGACGAAACGGCAAGACATGCTAGGAATTCCTGTCGAAGCGGCTGGCGAACCGGGTGAAAGTCGCGCGCAGCTGGTGCGCGAAGACGCGCGGCGTGGTGCGCTCTGCGGCAATGCAGCGGGCCGGGCTCGGTTCGAGGGGCTGGCAAGTTGCGGCAATGGTAGCGCACGCGCCACGCGCAGCGCGGAACCTGCAAGGGTAAGCCGGGAATGGATGAGGATGTGTTACCGCACGCCGGTCGCAAATTACGCGTCGTTACGGCGCCAGCAACCCAGCGCATGAACGGCGTGCAGCGCGGCGCGGCCTGCGCACGTACGTGCACCCCGCATGATGTTGGCGCGGCACGCAACCTGGACGCCGGAGCAGGCGGCTTTGGCTGCCGCCGTGGTGGCCGCTGCTGCATTCATGCTTGCCGCGACCATACTTGGGCTCGTTGCAGGCGGCATGACGCCTCTCATCACCACGGACGTGCCCGCCCCGTCTCGCTGGGCGCGGCGTCGGTCGGCCCACACCATCAGCGCGACGGCAATCGAGCCGCCAGGCAGCACAAACATCGCTGCATAGAGCGCGAACTTGCGCCAACGCGCCGCGCCGCCGGTTTGCGTGAAAGCAAGCCTGGCAGTGCAGGAAACCGAGCGGCCGATGCCGCCGAGCGCGTTTTTGAGGTACAGCATGGCGCATTCAACAGGAGAATTGGGGAATACGAGGAGATAAAGTGCTTGCCTGTCATAATATTGACTATGCAATCAAACCACAACACACTTTGCAACGCACCAAATGTGATGTTGTTTTTACGCAGCGACCATGAGAATCGGTGGCTGATGCGTCACCCAATTTATCTGCCCAGGCAGGCATTAACCGGCTAGAATTCGCCTGTTTTCGAGATGCGTGAGAGCGGCTTCCCATGAGCGAGGGTGCGTACGTACCAGGCAAGGTCGGTGTTGTGCCGAGCCTGGGCTATTTCCTGTCGACGGCCCGAAACGTGCTGGCCGCGCGGATGGACCGCGCCGTCGCGCCGCTGGGGCTGACCTCATCGCAGATCGGCGTGATCCTGCTACTGTGGTTCGAGCACGCCCGCACGCCCAATGAAATGTCGCGCGTGCTGTCATACGACACTGGATCGATGACGCGCATGCTCGACCGGTTGGAGAAAAAAGGCTTTCTCGTGCGCCAGCGCAGTCACGCGGACCGCCGTGTGGTCGAACTGGCGCTCACGCCGCTGGGGCGTGATGCGGCGCAGCAGCTGCCGGATCTGATCGCCTCGGTGGTGAACGACCAGCTACGCGGCTTTTCCGCCGACGAAGTGACCACGCTCATCAGCCTGCTGCAACGTTTCATCGCGAACGATGCGGACACGTCGATGCTATGCAGTCATGTCGAAGGCGGCGCGGATGTGCCATTCAGCGCAGCCGAGGAAGATCGCCACAAGCTGTGAAGCCGGTGTCATGGCGCCTTGGCGCCAGCTAGATTTCGCCTCGATCGCGTCGCATTGCGGATAAATCACTGTCTGGGCAGTCAATGCCGCGACATGAACTTATGGACTGCCACCCGAACTGGAAACTTCGGCAAGAAGCCGAGCAAGGACCCTGAAAATGGACGCATCCACCGCCGCGCCCTCTCCCGCTCCTGCCAGCGCGGAGCCCGCGCCGTTCTCGGGCGGCAAGCTCGCGCTGCTGACCGTGGGCCTCGCGCTCGGCACTTTCATGGAGGTGCTCGACACGTCGATCGCCAACGTTGCCGTGCCGACCATTTCCGGCACGCTCGGCGTCGCCAACAGCGAAGGCACTTGGGTGATCTCCTCGTATTCGGTCGCCTCGGCAATCGCCGTGCCGCTCACGGGCTGGCTCGCGCGGCGCGTGGGCGAAGTGCGGCTCTTCACGCTTTCGGTGATCCTGTTCACGTTGGCCTCGGCGGCCTGCGGTTTCGCCGCCAATTTCGAGACGCTGATCGCCTTCCGTCTCGTGCAGGGCCTCGTCTCCGGCCCGATGGTGCCGCTTTCGCAGACGATCCTCATGCGCTCCTACCCGCCCGAGAAACGTGGGCTTGCGCTGGGACTCTGGGCCATGACGGTGATCGTCGCGCCCATCTTCGGCCCGGTCATGGGCGGCTGGATCACGGACAACTACACATGGCCGTGGATCTTCTACATCAACGTGCCGATCGGGCTCTTCTCGGGGGTTTGCGCGTTCCTGCTGCTGCGCGGACGCGAAACGAAGACCACGAAACAGCGCATCGACGCTGTGGGCCTCGTGCTGCTCGTGATCGGCGTGTCGTGCCTGCAAATGATGCTCGACCTCGGCAAGGACCGTGACTGGTTCAGCTCGAAGTTCATCGTTGCGCTCGCAGTCATCGCGGCGGTGTCGCTGGCGTTCATGCTTGCGTGGGAGGCCACCGAGAAAGAGCCGGTCGTCGATCTCTCGCTCTTTCGCGATCGCAACTTCGCGCTCGGCGCATTGATCATCTCGTTCGGCTTCATGGCGTTCTTCGGCTCGGTCGTGATCTTCCCGCTCTGGCTGCAAACGGTGATGGGCTACACGGCCGGCGTCGCCGGCCTCGCGACGGCGCCGGTGGGGCTGCTCGCGCTCGTGCTCTCGCCGCTGATCGGGCGCAATATGCACAAGCTCGATCTGCGCATGGTGGCGAGCTTCGCATTCGTCGTGTTCGCGGGGGTCTCGCTATGGAACGCCACGTTCACGCTCGACGTGCCGTTCGACCAGGTGATCCTGCCACGCCTCGTGCAGGGCATCGGCGTGGCCTGCTTCTTCGTGCCGATGACGACCATCACGCTGTCGAGCATCTCCGACGAGCGCCTCGCGAGCGCTTCGGGTCTGTCCAACTTCTTGCGCACGCTGTCGGGCGCGATTGGAACGGCGGCGAGCACGACGTTCTGGGAGAACTCTGCGATTTATCACCACGCGGTGCTGTCGGAGTCCGTGAGCGTATATTCGCCCAACACCAGCGCATACAGCAATGCGTTGACGAGTCTCGGCTATGCAGGGCCGGGCCTGACCGCGAAGCTCAATGAAGTGGTGACGGCGCAGGGCTACATGATGGCGACCAACGACTTCTTCCGCATCTCATGCGCGATGTTCGTCGTGCTTGCGGCGCTGGTCTGGATTACGAAGCCCAGAAAGGGAACGGGACCGGCAATGGGCCATTGATGGCCCACTGGCGATCCCGTGATGAACGCCCGCGACAAACGCGGGCGTGTGCTGTTGCTGCCGTGATAAACGTGGTGTATTAGCGGACGGTGATGCCGCTCGTCTGAATCTCGACGCGGCGATTCTGTGCGCGACCGTCGGCCGTGGCGTTGCTCGCGATCGGCTTCGACTTGCCGTAGCCGTGCACTTCGTATTTGCCCGCATGCAGGCCATGCGACTGCAGGTAGTTGCGGACGGCTTCCGCACGGCGCAGCGAGAGGCGGTCGTTCAGCGCGTTCGAACCAGTCGAATCGGTGTGGCCATTGATCACGACGGTGCCGATGTTCACGCCGTCGCTGTCCGCGATGAACTTGTTGAGTGCCTGCTTGCCTTCCGGCAACAGGTTGTACTTGTTGATTTCGAAGTTGGCGTCGGCGCTGAGCGTAATGGTGCGCGGCTGCGTTTCGACGACCGGCGGCGGAGGCGGCGGCGGTGTCTGGACAGCGGGCTGCGGCGCCTGGCAAACGAACATGATTTCGCGCGGGTCGTTTTCGGCCTTGAATCCGGACGCAGCGCGGTCGGTTGAGGACACTCGCAGCGGCTCCTTGTTGCCGCAAATCTCGGTGACCTTCTTCATACAGGCCTTCGAGCTTTCCAGCAGGCCCAAGCACTGTACGCGATACGCCTGCGAGCCGTTGGCGAGCGTCACGACGTCGAGGTTGTAGGTCGGGCCTGACGCGGTCGTGCAACCAGCCGCGACGACGATGAGGGCAGCCAGTGCGCTGGCTGGCAGAAGTCGCATTTTCATTTTCGATTCGAATGATGGAAGAGGAATGTACTGTCGTCCGGCGCACGCCGAAGCAGAGCCACAATACGATCCCTCGACACGTCACCCAATCAGATAATGCTTAAATGCACAATCGAAGTGATTCG
The DNA here is from genome assembly GCF_048957375.1 of Paraburkholderia sp. A1RI-2L. NCBI lineage: Bacteria > Pseudomonadati > Pseudomonadota > Betaproteobacteria > Burkholderiales > Burkholderiaceae > Paraburkholderia > Paraburkholderia sp. A1RI-2L. Next base: position 2,774,299 of record NZ_JARBTA010000001.1, on the reverse strand, counting down.
ATTCGGAATACGAGCTATCACGCGGTGCGAACCAGCCGGGCTCACTTGGACTCATTCGCCGCGCGCGCCCCAGCCGACGATGCGGCGCCCGTATCCGCACCGGACGCGTCAGGGTTTTCCGCGTCGCCGCTGATTCCCTGGATCGGCTGTTCGACACCAGTGCGCACGTACTGCTTGAAGGCCGCGCCGGCCGCCCATGGATCGGGCTTGCAGCCGAGCGAACTGTCACAATGGGCCGCAAAGCCGATGGTGGTCGTGCCGTCGCTGTTGTGGGTCCGCGTGATTTCGTAGGCGAGCGCGCGCTTGCCGCCGCCGGGGCCGGCGGTCTGGATCAGCGTGTCGGTCACGGTTTGCACTTCGTACTTCGAATGGTCGCGCACCCAGTCCTGGGCACGTTGCCACCAGATGTCGCACTGCGGCTTGTCGTTGCACGTGAGCGGCGCGGTGGCGATCTGCATGACGTCGGGGTTGACCTGGCCGCGCGGCGCGCAGGCCGTCAGTGCCGCGCAGAACAGGATCGGCAGGATTCGTTTCATCGTGTGGTTCCTCCCTGTATGAGCTCGCGTCGAGCGCGGCCCGGTTATCTTGTCGTCGGCACGCGGTGGCGTCGGCGGGGCGTACTGCCCATGCATTGTTGGACCGCGCCCGCACGCTGGTGTTTCCAGCAAGTGGAATGCCCAAAATACTCCACGAGCGCAGGGCTAAACGCTGTAGCGATTGAGCGTGTAGGAGCTATACGCGGTCACGAAGGCGTCGAACGAGCCCACCTCCTCGCGCTCGAGCTTGGCCTGGTCTTCCAGCGACTCGCGCGCGAGCGCCTCGAATTGTGCCATCGCCTCGGGAGAAAGCGGACGCGAGAGGAAATGCGCCGCATGGCGCTCGCTTTGCGTGAGCGCAAATTGCAGGAAGGATTGCTGGTTGCCGCGCATCGCTTCGAGCACGCGAGCGGAGGGCGTGAGCGACGCATCGGCGAGTTTCGCGCGCTGTGCAGCAAGCGAGCGCGCATGCTCGTCACCACCGCGCAGCGCGTCCAGCACGGCGGCACTGCGCTCGATCTTCGAAAGCAGCTCGGCGGCCCAATCCTGCAGCGAGACCGTGTCGTTGCCGCGTTTGAGCTCGAGGCCCGGGCGGCGCCCTTCCTTCGTGACGAGGCCGAAATTTTCGTTCGCCTGTGCGTAGTCGGCCGCCGGCAGCAGCGGGCTTTCTTCGAGTGCGCAGGTGAGCAGGTAGGCGTCGAGAAAACGCGCGGCTTCGAGCGAAATGCCGGTGGGCTCGAACGGATCGATGTCCATGCAGCGCACTTCGACGTATTGCACGCCGCGCGCGGCGAGCGCATGCAGCGGCCGTTCGCCCGGATACGTGACGCGCTTCGGGCGAATCGTCGAATAGAACTCGTTTTCGATCTGCAACACGTTGGTGTTGATCTGCACCCATTCGCCGTCGCGGTGCGTGCCGATGGCTTCGTACGGCGGATAAGGCTGGCTCACCGCCTGCGTGAGCGCGTCGAGGTAGCCCGTCAGCGTGTCATAGTCGGCGTGCAGCGCGGCCTGGCCCGTGGTGTTCGAGTAGCCGAGGTCGCTCATGCGCAGGCTCGTCGCGTAGGGCAGATAGAGCGTGTCGGCGTCGAAGGGTTCGAGCGCATGCGCGCGGCCGCGCAGGAAGCGCGCATCGAGCGCCGGCGAGGCGCCGAACAGATACATCAGCAGCCAGCTCGTGCGGCGGAAATTGCGGATTAGCGCGAGGTAGCGCTCCGACTGATAGTCGATCTGCGTGGCCGTGGACTGCTCGTGCGCGTGCAGCACGCGCCACACCTCTTCGTTAAGCGAATAGTTGTAGTGGATCCCCGCGATGCATTGCATGGTGCGGCCGTAACGCAGCGCGAGCCCCATGCGGTAGACGTACTTGAGGCGGCCGATGTTCGAGCCGCCGTAGCGTGCAATGGGAATGCCGTCGTCGGTGGCGGGCAGGAGGCCCGGCATCGACTCGTTCCACAGCATCTCGCCGTCGCGCGCGAGCATGGCGTAGACAAAGCGATGGAGCTCGTCGAGCTTCTCGAGCGTGATGGATGCATCGTGCTCGGCCGGCGTGATGATCTCGATCAGCGCTTCCGAGTAGTCGGTCGTGAGCGACGGATGCGTGAGCGCCGAGCCAAGCGCCGCCGAATGCGGCGTCATGGCGAGCTGGCCGTCGCGCGTCACCCGCAGGCTTTCCTTTTCGATGCCGCGCAGACCGCGCGTGAGCGCGTCGCGATGCGGCCCGGCGCTCAGCACGGAAAGGCGCTGCGTGAGAACGTCGTTCGTGCGTGTAGAGGTCGTGTCTGGCATTGAAGGGCGGGTCGGGCTCTGGCCGGCGACGCGGTGCGGCACGTGCCGCCGGCAAGGGATTTTCGGTAGCGGGCACTTTAACATCTCGCTGAAAGACCTGCTTGGGCCCCCTTCGGGCGAGACTTTGCGGGTGGTCTGCTAGCCGCCGCGCGCCGCGCCGGCCCGATCGGCGATCTCGTTCCACAGGTGCATCGCGGCATAGGCGCGCCAGGGCCGCCATGCGTCGGTGCGCGCGCGCTGCTGCGTGGGGCGCACGAGCGCGGGGTCGCGCGCGGCGATGGCCTGCATCAGCACGAGGTCGGTGGCGGGCCACGCATCGGCGTCGCGCCAGGCGCGCATGGCCACGTACTCGACGGTCCAGGGGCCGATGCCAGGCAGTGCGAGCAATCCGGCGCGCATGGCGTCGAGGGTGGCGCGTTCGGTGGCATGTTCTGCAGCGGGCGCAGTCCCGGGATCGCCAGCGGGCTCGTCATGGCGACTGCGCCGGCTGCCGGTGGCACGAAGCGCGGCGCCTTGCGCACGCGCGCGCTCCGGGGCACGTTCCGCGGGACGTTCGATAACGAGCGTCCCGCTCGCCACGGCCGCCGCGAACCCCTGGAGCGCGGCCACCCGTTTGCCCGGCATGCCGATCCCGGCAAGATCGGCGGCGGCCAATGCGGCAGGCGTGGGAAAGCGCCATGCGGTGCGCGCGTGCGCGTGGCCCTCGATACGTTTGCCCACGCGCTCGACGAGGCGGCCCACGATGGTCGTCGCGGCCTTCACGCTCACCTGCTGGCCGACGATCGCGCGCACCACGAGTTCGAAGCCCGACCACGCCCCCGGCACTCGCAGCCCCGGCGCGGCGGCGACGAGCGGCGCGAGCCATGGATCGGCGGCGAATCCCGCGCCGATCGCGGCCGGATTTGTCCGCACGTCGAAGATGCGCGCCAGCGGCGCAGCCAATGCGGCTGCATGGGCGCTCACTGGCCCGTCGACTTCGACGACGAGGCAGTGCTTGCGCGCATGGCGGCGTACGGCGAGCGTGCCGCTCACGCCATGGAAGTCGATTGCACGCAGCCACGCGCCGTCTTCCACGGTTTCGACGCCTGGCGTCGCGCGTCCCGCCAGAAAGCGCAGCATGCGCTGCCAGTCGTAGGGGGCGCGAAACGGCAGCTCGAAGGTGGCGTCGGGATCCGGGCCGCCGCTTCGCGGCTGTTGTGGTTCGTTCGGCAGGACGGCGCTCAAGCGGCGGTCTCCGATGTGGCGTCGGCGCGGCCGCGCTTTGAGTCTCGTTTCGCGTCGCGCGGAGGCGGGCCGCCGGCCTGTGCCGTGGCCGCGACGAGGACTTCGCCCGCACGCGCTTCGGCGTCGATCAGCGCGGCCTTGCGCGCGAGTCCCCAGCGGTAGCCGGCGAGCGCGCCGCCCTTTTGCACGACGCGGTGACAGGGAATCGCCAGCGCCACCGGGTTCGATGCGCAAGCGCTTGCCACGGCGCGTACCGCGCGCGGCGCGCCGAGCGTTTCGGCGATCTGCGTATAGCTGCGCGTCTCGCCGTACGGAATGCGCTGGAGCGCGTCCCAGACCCGCTGCTGGAACGCCGTCGCGGCAATGTCGAGCGGCAGCTCGATGTGCTCGCGGCGGCCATGCAGATAGGCGTCGATCTGCGCGACGAACGGCGCGAGCCCTGCCGTGTCCTCGATGCAATGTGCGTTCGAGAAGTCGGCCACGAGGCTTGCGCTCAACGCGCCGGGATCGTCGCCGAACGCGATCCGGCAGATGCCCTTGTCCGTTGCCGCGACGAGCACGCGCCCGAGCGGCGTGGCCGCGCCCGCATAGCGGATCGTGAGTCCCGCGCCCTTGCGGCGGAACGCCGACGGCGCCATGCCCAGCTCTCCCGCCACGCTCTCGTAGAGCCGCGACGACGAGTTGAAGCCCGCGTCGGCACTCGCGCGCGTGACATCGGCGCCTTGTGCGAGCGCGTCGCGCAGCACCGCGCCGCGGCGCGCCGCCTGGTATTGGCGCGGCGAGACGCCCAGCACGCGCTTGAAAAGACGCTGCAGATGGAACGGGCTCAGGTGCACGAGCTCGCCGAGTTGCGCGAGCGTGAGGCGGGCCTGGGGATCGGCGTCGAGGGCAGCGCAGGCGCGGCGCACGATCTCGAGCTCGCGCGGCAGGCCCCCGGGGCGGCAGCGCTTGCATTCACGATAGCCGGCCGCGCGCGCGGCATCGGCATCGGCGAAGAACGCCACGTTCTCGCGGCGCGGCAGGCGCGACGCGCAGGACGGGCGGCAGAACACACCGGTCGTGCGCACGGCGTAGAAGAATTGGCCGTCGGCACGCGCGTCGCGCGCCGCGATGGCGGCCCAGCGCTCGTCGTCGGTAGTCAGTGTGGGGACCCACCCGAAGGCGGCGATAAGCTCGCCGTGAGCTGCGGTCGGGATGGCGTTCATTTTTCGTGACTCCGGAAATGGTGGACTCGATGGACCCACTGTAGCGGCTCCCATGCATGCCGGCCTGCCGGATCTTGCGCTGTCGTTCAGGAGATCTGGCCTGATTGCCGATTGCCAGCCGCAGATGCCCAGCCAGCAACCGCCTGCCATAAAAGCGGGGCGGTGACTGCGACAATTTGGCCCAATTGCGGGTTTTCCCTTAAAAACTTGTTGCGCCGCGTCAGGTCGCTGTGTATAGTGGTTTCTGTCTCCTCCATGTCTCCTCCTGATATGGATTAAGCCCGCTCACAGCAGCGGGCTTTTTTTCGTCCAGCGAATTCGTCAGCGGACCGCATCACCCTGCCCGGCTCGATCCGAGCGCTCGCGCTTCGCCATTTTCCGCCTGATTTTCCTCCCCTACACTGTGTGGATTGCGCCCGCGCGCGCCGTTTTGGGGAGAGCCATGCTTATCCAGATTCGCGAAATCGATCATGTCGTCATTCGCGCGGCCGATCTCGCCGCCATGACGCGCTTTTATTGCGATGTGTTGGGCTGCCGCGTCGAACGTGAGGAGAAAAAATTGGGGCTCGTGCAGCTGCGCGCAGGCCGCTCGCTGGTCGACCTCGCCGCGATCGGCGGTGCGCTGGACCGCGACAGCGGCGCGACGCCATCAGGCGCTGCCGGCAACATGGATCATCTATGCCTGCGGGTGGAACCGTTCGATGGCGAGGCGCTCAAGGCCTGGCTCACGCAGATGGGCGCGCGCCCGGGCGAAGTGGTCGAGCGTTTTGGCTCGGAAGGCTTCGGGCCGTCGCTGTACCTGTTCGATCCCGAGGGCAACATGGTCGAATTGAAAGGGCCGCCGGTGCGTTGATTGACCCGCGGACAACCCCCAAAGGCACGCGTGCGAGAGCGCCGCGCAATCAGACGTTTTCAGGCGCCTTGAGGACGGTCCATTCGACCGCGACGGGTTCGCTCGCGGTGTTGCCGATCCACGCAGCATGGTCCTGTACGGTGCACTGAAGGCGCATGGTCCGTTCCGCCAGAGCCCCGAGCGACGCTGCCACGCCCTCGCCCAGCGACCAGACCGTCACGTTGCGCAGCCGCTCCACCTTGCTGCGCACGCCCTGCCACCAGATATCCGAGGTGCGTCCGCCGTAAGCGATCACGATCACCTCCTCGGCACGCCCGCTCGCCTTGGCAATGCGGCGCTCGTCGGGCTGCCCCACTTCGATCCAGGTCTGCACCGCGCCGGTGTAGTCCTTGCACCAGAGCGAGGGCTCATCGGTGTCCGACAGGCCCTTGCAGAATTCGAGACGATCGCTGGCGAACAGCGCGAACGCGGCGATGCGCACCATCATCCGCTCGTCGGTTTCGGACGGATGACATGCGATGGTGAGCGCATGGTCGGCGTAGTAATGCCGGTCCATGTCCGCGATCTGCAGTTCTGCCTTATAGATGGTCGATTTGAGTGCCATATCGAATGGGTGCGAATCCCGTGTGAATTCCGCGCCGCGCAAAAGCCGCACATGATAGCGAGTTTCCAGCAGATCCTGTGCCGGATTCATCGGACGGCGACGTGCTGGATCATCGCGATGGTCGGTCGCGAAAATGACGATGCAATGACGGGATCGAGGCGGATGGGCCGATGACAGGCCAATGACGAGCCGATTAAATGCAGGCGAGCGACTGGGTCGAAGGTCCAGTCGGGGCGCGTGAGCCGCTCATGGCGGGCGGCTCGCCGATGCTACGCAACATTTACTGCTTGATGAAGCGGTCGGTGGTCCAGAGGCCCTGGTCGTCGGTGTTCGCCGCATTGACGAATTCGACGTCATGGCCTACCACGCGCACGATGCGGAACGACTGATTCTCGGGCGTGGAGAGGCAGCGATAATCGGTGAAATACTCCTGCATCTGCTGATGCTCGCCGGCCTGCTCGTGCAAGGAAACCGCGTCGAGCTTGTCCTTCGAGAGGCAGCCATACGAGCCGGGCTTGAGTTGAACGGTTTGCTGCGGCTTCAAGGCGGAATCCTGCGCTTGTGCGGAAACGGCGCAAAGGAGACCGGCGGCGAATGCGGTCATTGCGAACAGCATTTTCATGGTTGTCTCCTGTCTTATCAGAGTTGGCACTTTACGGCTTACTCCGATTCCGTATAGCGCCGCAGGCTTATACTCAGGTTAGCTATGTATTTAACTTCTACGCACGGCACACTTTTTTAAATCTAGAAGACCGCAAAAGGACTGCAAGAAGAACTTGTGTGCGAGCGCAGCAGCTGCAAGTCGACCGTGAGCCAGCGCCAGTGCAAAGTACTCAAAATTACCGTTTCAATCCGCTTTTCAAATGTATGACGCAGTGCACATAAAGTCGCGGCGTGAAGGCTTGGGCGCAACGCCATTTCGTCATCAAACGCAGAATAAAAACGATGCCAGCGGCGCGTGGAATGCATTGCTTTCTCTCGCACCCAGTGCCTAAAGCGTGCCCTCACCTTCGCTTGCATCCCTGCGATCTTCGTGGATAAATCGGGCTTCCTCACTGGAGAAACCTATGCCCCTCGCCCACTGGTTGCCTTTCGCGATTGCGTCGGCCATTCTCGTCGCCATTCCCGGACCCACGGTCTTGCTGGTCGTTTCCTATGCGCTTGGCCATGGGCGCCGCTATGCGCTGGCGACGACCGCAGGCGTCGCGCTCGGCGACTTCACCGCGATGACGGCGTCCATGCTTGGCCTCGGCGTGATCCTCGCCGCCTCCGCAGCGCTTTTTTCGATGCTCAAGTGGGTCGGAGCCGCCTATCTGATCTATCTGGGCATCAAGCTCTGGCGCGCACCGATTGCCACCGCCGACGCGCCCGACACCTCCGAAACCCGCACAGGCCGAATCTTCGCGCATGCCTATGCCGTCACCGCGCTCAACCCGAAGAGCATCATTTTCTTTGTCGCGTTCGTGCCGCAATTCATTGATCCGCATACGGCTGCGATGCCGCAGATTGTCATATTCGAGGCCACGTTCCTTGCGCTCGCCACGCTCAACGCGTTCGGCTACGCGCTGCTCGCGGCTGCTGCGCGCAAGGCGGTGCGCAGTCCGCGCGTGCAGCGCCTCGTCAATCGTACTGGCGGCTCGTTGTTGATCGGCGCGGGGCTTTTCGCGGCTGTCTGGAAGAAGTCGACGGCCTGAACGTGCGGCGGCCCACCTTCGCCCAGAGAATCGATAACCCCCTCTCGCGCAAGCTGTAGCTTTCCAGCTACAATGGAATTGCAACCGCTTGACAACCAGGAGGTTATCGTGATCGAACACGTAATACTGGGCGCGTTTCTGGTTATTCCCCTCGTCATTGTCGTTTTTCTGTTTTCGGACGAAATCCTCGAGGAGCATAGGCAGCGCGTGGAAGCGGGGGCTCCTCATATCGACTGGCGTCATCCGCTGCGCAGTATCCTGCACCACTGACCCCCAGTGGCAGGACTACCGCCCGGGTCGAATCCCGGACAGATGGGGCGCGCGCCACGCGCGTGTCCTCGCTTGACCTCACTCATGGCAGACCCGGTATACATCGCGACGAACCGTTCGCGGCGCGTGCCTGCGTCTGCTGCCAATCCTCCCAACCTGCACGCGTATCCGCGCCGTTCATTGCCGACGTAATGCGTCGTTACCACTTGCAGCACCTGTATCCGCGCATCGCACCCACAATCGCACGCATGTTTTCGAACGGTTCTCGAGGAGAACGACATGCGAAAGATTGCAGCGGTACTACTGGTGACGGCAGGCTGCCTGGCAGCGGCTGGCCCGGCCAGCGCGCACGACCGCGGCGGTGACGTGGTAGGGGCGCTGATCGGCGGCGCGCTGATCGGCGCAGTGGTGGGCGCCGCGATGAACAGCGCGCCGGCAGTCGCGTATGAGCCGCCGCCGGTCTATGCCGAACCGGCCCCGGTCGCCGCGCCGGTCTATGCGCAGCCGGCTCCCGTCTATGCTGTCACGCCTGCGCCGAGCAGCTGCTACGATCAATACTCTGGCCGCTATGTGCCGTGTGCTCCGCCGCAGCCCGCACCGCCGGCACCCTACTATGGCGACTACGGACAATCTTCCGACTGGTAAGCGAGATGGTTCGTCATCCAAATTAATGCCGCTGCCGCGTTCTTCGGCAGCGGCCTTTCGTTCACACCAAAAGCGCTTGTTCGACGGGCGTGATTTGCAGATTCAATTTTTGCGTGAGCCGGATCACCGTGAATTCGGCCTCGCGCCCGATGCGCGAAGCGTCGAGTAAGCGCTGCAGCGCGTCAATTCCGTCGACAGCCACGCCATCGATCGCGACGATCGTATCGTCCACCCGCAGACCGCCGAGAGCCGCCGGGCTCCCCTTGACGATTTCCATCACACGCACGCCGCTAGTCGTTTGGAGTTCGAAATAACGCTGAACCTTGCGCGCGATCGGCGCCGTGGTGCCGGCAATGCCGACGTGTGCGCGCCGCACGCGCCCGTGAGCAAACAATTGTGTGATGACCCATTTCGCGGTGTCGATCGCGGTAGCAAAGCAGATGGCCTGCGCGCCGGGAATGATCGCGGTGTTCACGCCGATCACCTGGCCCGCAGAGTTCACGAGCGGCCCGCCGGAGTTGCCGGGATTGAGCGCGGCGTCAGTCTGAATCACGTCATAAATCATGCGTCCAGAGTTCGAGCGCAACGAGCGGCCGAGCGCGGAAACCACGCCGGTGGTGACGGTCTGCGCAAGCCCCAGCGGACTACCCACGGCAATCGCGATCTGCCCGACGCGCAGCTTCGCCGAGTCGCCAAGTTCGGCGTGCGGCAGAATCTCGGACGCGCCGATGCGCAACACGGCGAGGTCGGTGCTCGGGTCGTCGCCGACCAGATCGGCTTCGTAGGTCGAACCGTCAGCAAGCGTGACACGTAGCGTACTTGCGCCGTGCACGACGTGGCTGTTGGTGAGCAAATAGCCATCGGGCGTGAATAAAAAGCCCGAGCCGCTGCCGCCGCGCGCGGCATCGCTACCGGGTGTCCGGCGCTCGACGGCGATATGAGCGACGGATTGCTGGACGCGCTCGAGCGCGCCGATGACGGTTCGCGAATAGGCGTCAAGCAAGATGTCGTCGCTTGGGGCGACGGGGTGCGCGCTGTCAGGCGAAAGGTCGCGAGCGAGATCGTCGATGAAGGAGGGACGGCTTCCCACGATCAGAATTCTCCGATGAAAGTGGGCGTACATGCAGGTAACAAGAAGCAATTTCAAGATCCCGCCGATTTCCAACTTGGCGGGGAAAGCGCGCACCGAGGGTCGGAAGATCCGACGGGCACAAACGTTAACGATTGTCAGGTCGGCGTTGTAATCGTTGATGGCTTTTGGGCGACCCGCGACAATGATCTGGCGGCGACGTCCCCTCGCGCCGTGTAGTTGTAGTTAGTAGTGGCAAGCTCTTGGCCGCGGCCTGTGCCGCGGCATTTTTTTGTCTGCGAATTTATCTGTGGGATCGGATCGCTATCGCGCGCCCAAAAAGAAAAAAGCCCGCTTCCTGGCGGGCTAATCCATGCTCGGGTTACATGGCGAGGTTAATCGGCGATGCCAGGCGCAGCGAAGGCGGCTAGCAGGTTTGACTGGGCAGGCGAGGCGGGCGCACACAGGCTATCGCGCTCATTGCCTGAAGGTGCTCCATTTTTGGCTACTTGTTGCCACTCTAATGCGCCGGCGAAGTGTGAACAGCTATCACAATGGATAGGGCGCGGGGAGGCTTGCACGGCCAGTTCGCCGAACCCTTGCCAGCCGGCGTGTCCAGCCCTCGCGACGGATCATCGGCAGGCTGGTGTCGGGACATAGCGTGGACCCGCGCCGGTGGTGTGCTTAGCGTCGCCAGCCGTGGCCATAATAGCCGCCAAAGCCGACCCCAATATCAACCGACGGGGCTGCATAGTAACCGGGCGCATAGCCATATCCATAGGCGGGCGCCGGTGCGTAGGCATAAGGCGGGGCGACAACGCAGCCGGAGAGGCCCGCGAGCGCCATGGCCAGCGCGATTGCACAGCAGAGTCGGATTGTCTTCATCGTTTTCTCCCAATGCCCGTATTGTCGGTGGGCGCCTCGTTGGAAAACGAAACGAGTTGTGACAGGAGTTTACGAAGCCACACAACCCGCGCGGCGGGCGGCGAGGGCGGTCGGTTTCTATGCACGCTGCGTGTTTCCACCTACTGCTTACACTTGCTTTCGATTCTTTACGCTTGCAAATTTTATGGGAACTTACGATGCGCTGTTTCCTGGACGGCTTTTGGCGAAATAGCGTGTCTTTATTTTAGTGACAGACCGCATTCATATGATTAAACCTGCGGAATGGCCCACAATAAATGAATACTTTTGATTTAGTCATTCTGACTTTTCTCACACAAATCCATCTCCCGGCTATCGCCGATCACGCGATACGGGTAATTGCGGGGCTTTATACTTTCAAGGGCTTTTTGCTGATCCCATTGCTGTGGTGGATCTGGTTTCAGCCTGGTGAGCGCCGCGAATGGCGGCGCGAAATGGTGCTCGCGACAATAGCGAGTGGCTTGATCTCGCTTGCGGTCGGCCGTTCCATGGCGCATTTTCTGCCGTTCCGGGAACGACCGATCTTCAATCAGGATTTGCACCTGCACTTCGCCATGGAATCGTTGCGCGATAGCGGACTGACCGGCTTCAGTTCCTTTCCGAGCGACCACGCCATGCTATGGGCCGCAATCGCCATGGGGATTTTTCTGGTTTGGCGCACCGTGGGCGTGTTGGCGCTTTTATATACGGCGATCTTTATCTGCCTGCCGCGCGCGTATCTCGGCTTTCACTATCCGACTGACTTGCTGGCCGGCGCTGCGATCGGCATTGTGATTACCTGGGTCTTGACGCGCGACCCCGTGCGCGAGCGCACCGCAGCGCCGGTGCTGCGCTGGACGATGCGCTACCCGGGGCCGGCTTCAGTGCTCGCGTTCTTCGTGTGCTTCGAGCTGGTTACGCAGTTCAACGATCTGTTGATGCTTGCCCACTCGGTCGCGAAAGTGATATGAGCGGTGGGATGACGCGTTGGCGACCCCGCGCGGCGCTCATTCCTCGCACCGAACGTCCTGTTTGCGCACGACGATGATCACGGGGTAGGTCCCGCGCTCGAGTTCCACGCGCGTGACCACCGACATTGTCGTGTCGCCGCCGTCGTCATACACGCTCACTCGCTCGTTGCGCAGGCTGACCACGCCAACGCAGCCGGACGTGCGTCCTTCCTCGGAAACCTGGCACTGGATGGGATTGTCAGCCAGATAGCGATATTTGTTGTCGCTCGACTGGTATTCGCGAAAGCTTTGCGGCGATCCACCCACGCCGGTGACATATCCGATTGCGCACGATTCCTTCGGGACGTCACTGGTCGTAGATGTGCCTGCCACTGCGAATGCGCTCGCGGCTGCAATGGCCACGGAAAAAAGCGATACGACAATGCGTTTCATTGAGCCGTGTTTCATTGGGTTGACCTTGGGCAGCGGGAGACGAGGGTTACTTTCCGATACAAAACCGGCTGAAAATCACCCCAAGCAGATCATCGGACGTGAACTCGCCAGTGATCGAATTGAGCGACTCTTGCGCGAGCCGCAGCTCTTCGGCAAAAAGATCGAGTGCCTGGGCGTTCTGATCCGCGTGCGCCGCGGCTTGTGCGAGATGTTCACGCGCCGTGCGCAGCGCGATCAGATGGCGCTCGCGCGCGAGATAGACGCTTTGCGCATCGGCCTGCCAGCCCGCGATGCGCAGCAGTTCGGCGCGCAGAAAGGCAACGCCGTCGCCTTGTTTTGCCGATAGGCGCACCTCGCACACGGCATTGCCATCGTTCGCCTCGCGCCGGGTCACCTCGGGCGCAACACCGGTCAGATCCGTCTTGTTGAGCACGCGCACGACGGGCACACCTGCGGGAAAGCGTCCGGCAATCGCATCGTCTTCGGCGGTCATGCCAACACGCGCGTCGAGCAGGTGCAGCACCACGTCCGCTCGACCGATCTCGCTCCAGGTGCGCTCGATGCCGATCTTCTCGACTTCGTCTTCGGTGTCGCGCAGGCCCGCCGTGTCGATCACGTGCAGCGGAATGCCTTCGATCTGGATCGTCTGCGAAATCTTGTCTCGTGTCGTGCCGGCAACCGGTGTGACGATCGCGAGTTCGGCGCCCGCTAGCGCGTTGAGCAGCGATGACTTGCCCACGTTGGGCTGCCCCGCGAGCACGACCGCGAGCCCTTCGCGCAGCAGCGCGCCCTGGCGCGCCTCCGAAAGCACACGATCGAGCTGCGCCCGAATCTTCGAGAGCTTGCCGCGCGCGTCGGCGGCCTCCAGGAAATCGATCTCTTCCTCGGGGAAATCGAGCGTCGCTTCCACGAGCATGCGCAGCGTGACGACGTCGTCCACGAGCGCGTGGATGTCGCGCGAGAACGCGCCATCGAGCGAGCGGCCCGCCGAGCGGGCGGCAGCCTCGGTGCTGGCTTCGATCAAATCGGCGACGGCCTCGGCCTGGGCGAGATCGAGCTTGTCATTGAGGAACGCGCGGCGCGTGAACTCACCGGGCTCGGCGAGGCGCAAGCCGAATGCGCGGCCCGCATCGATACAGCGCTGCAGGACGAGTTGCAGCACGATCGGGCCGCCGTGGCCCTGCAATTCGACCACATGCTCGCCCGTGTACGAATGCGGCGCCGGGAAGTAGAGCGCAATGCCGCGGTCGAGCACCGTGCCCGCGCCGTCGAGGAACGGCACATAACTCGCATGACGTGCACTCAAGGTCTGGCCGGTCAGCGCCTGCATCACCATTTCGGCGGCGGCGGCGCCAGCCCGGCCGGCCGAGATGCGCACCACGCCGATCCCGCCGCGTCCAGGCGCGGTGGCAATGGCGACTATGGGATCGGTATCGGCGGCGAGCATGGCGGACTGGTTCAACGTGATTCGACGAGGTTAGGTACAGCTGGTTAAGTGCGGCGTGCGATGTGCGGCCGGTTGTGAAGGGCTGGCGAAGTGTCGCGGAAAGCGGCGTGCCGAAGTTGCGCAGCCGCGCCCGAAGAAGTGCGTGGATTGTAACGCGAGGCACGCATGCAACTCCCACGCCGGTTACCACCAAGATCTATCCGCTCTTATCTCAATTTAGATAAGATTTGTCTTGGGACAAAACTGATCATCTTGAGACAAAAGGTCCTGACGACTAGCAAAAAGGCCGGGCGGAATGCGCATCTATCGATATTGCAACATTCTTGCGCTGCCTGCATCTTCGGGCGATATGTAGCCTTTTTGAGCTATGTATAGCTCAAATGGTTGCTAACTTCGGTGAAAGCTGGTTGCACAATTTAAAACATGCCGACCATCGAAGAAAAAGCCGCTTTTTCCGAACGTCTCAAGTTCGCCATGAAGCGCGCTCCGGAAAAGCTGCGTGGCAGCACCGACCTCGCCAACAAGTTCAACCTCCGCCATCACGGCGAGCAGCCTGTGTCTCCACAAACTGCTCACAAGTGGCTGAGCGGCCGCACCATTCCCACCAGTGACAAACTGGACACGCTTGCGAAATGGTTTGACGTGGATGTGCATTGGCTCCATTACGGACCGTCGCCGGGCAATGTCACGGGCGCCGTTCCCTTGCCGCGCAAACACGACGAGAAATATCCGCTTTCCGAAGAAACGCTCGAACTGGCTTCGAAGATAGAGGCGTTGAGCGTGCATCACCGCTACCTGGTTGAAGAACTGGTTTCGCAGTTTTACGGCACCGGCAAGAAGATCTAGCCGTCAGTATCGCCTGATCGCGCTTTGGCGCGGCAAGCAGACAAAGCGCCGCATACGAGAGGCGCTTTCGTGGCGCTTGTAACAAAAAAGCCGCCCGGTTTGAGCCGGGCGGCTTCATTTTTTGCGGGCCTCGTTGTGAGGCGAGGGCGGCGGTCCAGCGCCGCCCCTGTGCTCAGGCAGCGTCCTTCTTCGGAGCAGCCTTGCTTTTGCCCATCATGCGCGTGATGTAGTACTGCTGTGCGATGGACAGCACGTTGTTCACGACGTAGTAGAGCACGAGGCCGGCCGGGAAGAAGAAGAACATGACCGAGAACGCGATCGGCATGAACATCATCATCTTGGCCTGGACGGGATCCGGGGGCGTCGGGTTCAGCTTGGTCTGCACGAACATCGAAACGGCCATCAGGACCGGCAGGATGAAGAACGGATCCTGCTGCGAGAGGTCGTGAATCCAGAGAATCCACGGCGCGCCGCGCATTTCCACCGACGAGAGCAGCACCCAGTACAGCGAGATGAACACCGGAATCTGGATTACCACCGGCAGACAGCCGCCGAACGGATTCACCTTCTCGGTCTTGTAGAGCTCCATGAGCGCCGCGTTCATCTTCTGCGGGTCGCTCTTGAAGCGCTCGCGCAGCGCCTGCATGCGCGGCGTGATCTCCTTCATGCGCGCCATCGACTTGTAGCTCGCGGCGGAGAGCGGGAAGAACACGGCCTTGATGAGCAGCGTGAGCAGCACGATTGCCCAGCCCCAGTTGCCCACATAGCTGTGGATCTTTTCGAGCAGCCAGAACAGCGGCTTGGCGATGATCGTCACCCAGCCGTAGTCCTTCACGAGTTCGAGACCCGGCGCGATGCTTTCGAGCATGCGTTCTTCTTCCGGACCGGCGAAGAGGCGTGCCTGCACGTTGTCGGTCGCGCCCGGCGCGATCGTGCCGAGCGGCTGCTTCACGCCCACGCGGTAGAGGTTGGTGTCGAACTTCTCGACGTAGATGTCACGCTTGACGCCTTGCTGCGGAATCCACGCGGTCGCGAAGTAGTGCTGCACCATGCCGATCCAGCCGTTGTCGGCCTTGTTCACATAGTCGGCTTTGTTCTTGTCGATGTCGCTAAACGAGATCTTCTGGAAGTGATGCTCGTTCGAGTACACCGCCGGGCCGATGAAGGTATGCGAGAAGCGCGGCGTTTCCACCGGCTCGCTGTCGCGCACGAGCTCCATGTAGAGCGTGGGCGAGACCGGCGTGCCGCCGACGTTCTGAACCTTCGTGTCCACGCCGATCACATAGCTGCCCTTCGTGAACGTGTAGGTCTTGGTGACCTTCACGCCGCCCTTCTCGGGCGACTCGAGACTGATCTGGAACGAGTTGGCGTCGCCGCTCAGCTCGCGCGGGCCGTTGATGGCCGTGTACACGTCGTTGTGGTTCGGGAAGTCGCCACCCAGCAGGCCCGTACGCGCGAGGTACGTGTGATCCTTGGTGTGGTCGAACAGCGTCATGTACTGATCGGGGCTCTTGCCGTCGGCGCTTTCCTTCACGAGCGAAAGCTTCGTGAGCGTGCCGCCGCGCGTGTCGATCTCGCCGTCATAGACATCGGTGCGGAAGTGCACGAGCTGCGCGGCCGCTGCGGCAGGCTGGGCCGTGGTCGCAGGCGCCTGGCCTGCGCTCGTGGCCGGCAGGTCGGATGCGGCGCTACCGTTGCCCGCCTTGACCGGACTCGTCGGCGTCGCGCCGCTGGCTGCGTTCTGCTGGGTTTGCGTCGCGCTCGGGAAGAACATCGACTGGCGTCCATGGTCGCGCTGCCAGTTGTCGAACAGCATGACCGCTGACATGAAGAAGATGACCCATAGGACGGTGCGTTTGATATCCATGCGTTGTCTCAGTGTCGATGGAGTGGCGCGTCAGCGCTTTTTCGGGGGTGCAGGAGGGACCAGGTCGACGCCGCCCGCCGAAAACGGGTGGCAGCGGCATAGCCGCTTCGCGGCAAGGTAAGTCCCACGCGCGGCGCCATGATACTGGATTGCTTCGCGCGCGTAATCCGAACAGGAAGGGTAAAAGCGGCACCGGTTGCCGAGAAGTGGACTCACGGCAAGCTTGTAGAAGCGCAGTAAAGCGATCAGTACCGTTTGCATGGCGTGGCGGCCGGACGGCTCCGCATGGGAATACGAACCTCGGGCCGTGCCGTCGGGCGCGGTCCGCACAGCGGGACTACCGGTTTCGTGCGCCGTGTTCATGAGCCAGCGGGCCGATCGACCACTTGCGGCCCAGACTCATGCATGCGGCGCTTTCCGGCTTCACGAGCCGCCTTGTCGAGCAAAGCCTCGATTTCGGTACGGCACAACGCCTTTAGCGGCGGCGACGAGGCGCCCGGCATGGCCTTGCGATCGAATTTCGTGTGCAGACGCAGCAGCAGGTCGAAACCTTCGAACTGCGCGCGGCGCACGCGAAACGCCTCGCGGGCGATGCGGCGCACCAGGTTGCGCGTGACCGCGCGCGGCGCGTACTTCTTGCCGATCACGAGCCCAAGCCGCGCATCCTTGCCGGTGGGACGTCCGTACACGACGAAGTGCTCGGTGCGACGCCAGGGGCGCAAACGAAAAACGGATGAGAACTCATCCGTTTTCAGTAGCCTTGCGGCTTTCGGGAAAGCGGCCTGCGTTCGCAACAAGGTGGTGCGCGCGTCGTCCGCTTCTTCCGACAGTTTCACGTCAGGCCCGCTATCTTCGATGGTGGTCGATTCTGCTGATAGCGGTGCTATCGACAAAACTGGAAAGCGGCACGCCTTAGATGGCGAGGCGCTTGCGGCCCTTCGCACGGCGCGCGTTGATCACTTTGCGGCCACCGGCGGTCTTCATACGCACGCGGAAGCCATGGGTACGCTTGCGGCGGGTAACGGAAGGTTGGTAAGTACGTTTCATGTTGCTCTCACTTGTTGAGAATTGACCGCGGCGAGCATCGCGGAAAAAGCAATGGCCGGTGGTACAAGGGATTGGTTTTCGCGGAACCCGCTATTTAATCCCGATTTTCTTTGGCCGTCAATAGGTTAGAGGATCGCGACGTTCGAATTTCCACTGCCGCCGTTCTGTCGCCAATTGAACAGGCCGCTGCACGATGCGTTGATCCGTCCCTGTGGATAACTTCCAGGGAAGGGGATTTCGGCGTTAGAATCTCGCCTATCCCAAGAATCCTGCATGCCGCTCTGGCCCGCCTGCTTGCCGCAAAACCCTTGCCGCGCGGGCGTCCGGAGCATTTGGTGTCGCCCCGTCAGGGCCTCGTTGCATTGTGCGACACGAACGGCGGCGACCGCAATGCATGCAAACAAAACGACCACAGCAACTCGATGAACGAATTCTGGCAACACTGTTCCGCACTGCTGGAGCGCGAGCTGACGCCCCAGCAGTACGTGACGTGGATTAAACCGTTGGCCCCGGTTGCCTTCGATGCTGCGGCAAACACGCTGCAGATCGCCGCTCCCAACCGCTTCAAGCTCGACTGGGTCAAGAGCCAGTTTTCGGGCCGCATCACCGATCTGGCCCGCGATTTCTGGCAAGCGCCCGTCGACGTGCAATTCGTCCTCGACCCGAAGGCAGGCATGCGTGCTCCGCAGGCGGCAAGCGCGCCGGCGCCGCGCGCGCCGCTGGCGGCCGCCCTGCAGGCCGAAGCCGCTCATGTTGCCGGCCATGTTTCCGGTCATGCCGCCGCTCAAGCCGTCATGTCCCAGGCAAGCCCGGGCGCGGCGACTTTGGCGAGCCTCGCGAGTATGTCGCACGCTGCCGCACAAGCCGCCGAAGACGCTGCCGATCTCGATCTGCCCAGCCTCGACGCCAACGAAGCCGCGGCGGGCCGGCGTGGCTGGCGGCCCGGCCAAAGCGCGGCAGCCGCAGCCGCAGCGAGTGGCGAGCCCGACCCCACTTACGAGCGTTCCAAGCTCAACCCGGTGCTCACGTTCGACAACTTCGTGACCGGCAAGGCGAACCAGCTTGCGCGCGCGGCGGCCATCCAGGTGGCTGACAACCCGGGCATCTCGTACAACCCGCTGTTCCTCTACGGCGGCGTGGGCCTCGGCAAGACTCACCTGATCCACGCGATCGGCAATCAGCTCCTGATCGACAAGCCGGGCGCGCGCATCCGCTACATCCACGCGGAGCAGTACGTCTCCGACGTGGTGAAGGCGTACCAGCGCAAGGCGTTCGACGACTTCAAGCGCTACTACCATTCGCTCGACCTGCTGCTGATCGACGATATCCAGTTCTTCTCGGGCAAGTCGCGCACGCAGGAAGAGTTCTTCTACGCATTCGAGGCGCTGGTCGCCAACAAGGCGCAGGTGATCATCACGAGCGACACCTATCCGAAGGAAATCTCGGGTATCGACGACCGTTTGATCTCGCGCTTCGACTCGGGCCTGACCGTGGCGATCGAGCCGCCCGAGCTGGAAATGCGCGTAGCGATTCTGATGCGCAAGGCGCAGTCGGAAGGCGTGAGCCTGAACGAGGACGTGGCGTTCTTCGTCGCCAAGCATCTGCGCTCGAACGTGCGCGAGCTCGAAGGCGCGCTGCGCAAGATCCTCGCGTACTCCAAATTCCACGGCCGCGAAATCTCCATCGAGCTGACCAAGGAAGCGCTCAAGGACCTGCTGACGGTGCAGAACCGCCAGATCTCGGTGGAAAACATCCAGAAGACGGTGGCCGACTTCTACAGTATCAAGGTCGCGGACATGTACTCGAAGAAGCGTCCCGCGAACATCGCGCGGCCGCGCCAGATCGCCATGTACCTGGCCAAGGAGCTCACGCAGAAAAGCCTGCCGGAAATCGGCGAGCTGTTTGGCGGGCGCGATCACACGACGGTGCTGCACGCCGTGCGCAAGATCGCCGACGAGCGCACCAAAGACGCCCAGCTCAACCACGAGCTGCACGTGCTCGAGCAGACCCTCAAGGGCTGATTGGGCTCGTCAGGCGCAGCAACACCGGCGCGGCCGAGCTCGGCGGCGCCACCTGTTTATTTTGCGGATCGCCCCCAATTTAGGGGAGCGGTCCGTTTTCAGGCACAATGTGGGTTTATCCGCGCGGCGGCCAGGCCGTCGCGCGGCTTTCACGCCGCGGGCTGCGCTGCAGGGCGGCTCCAGGGCTTGTGGCGCCGGCTGAACACCAAGCGAGCGCCGAATGCCAGCCCTGGACGGGGTGCGCAGACCGTCACATCAACGAAGGAACTCTATGCAACTGGTCAAGACCGAACGCGATAACCTGCTGAGGCCGCTGCAAACGGTGAGTGGCATTGTCGAACGCCGCCATACGTTGCCGATCCTCGCCAATCTGCTGATCACCAAAACCGGTTCCGACGTCTCGTTCTTGTCGACCGACCTCGAGTTGCAGATCACCACGACCGCCGACTTCGGCGTCGGCAACGACCAGGTGGCCACCACCGTCGCCGCGCGCAAGCTGCTCGACATCCTGCGCGCGATGCCCGACGGCCAGGTCACGCTCACGCTCGCCGACAAGCGCCTCACGGTGCAGTCGGGCAAGAGCCGCTTCGCCCTGCAAACGCTCGCCGCGGACGAGTTCCCCACGGTGGCGCAGGCCAAGGACTTCGGCGCGAACCTCTCGGTGCCGCAGAAGACCTTCCGCCAGTTGCTCGGCATGGTTTACTTCGCGATGGCGCAGCAGGACATCCGTTACTACCTGAACGGCATGCTGCTCGTCGTCGATGGCGACCAGTTGATGGCTGTCGCCACCGACGGCCACCGCCTCGCGTTCTCGTCGATGAAGATCGAAGGCTCGTTCGCGCGCCAGGAAGTCATCATCCCGCGCAAGACCATTCTCGAACTCCAGCGCCTGCTTGAAGACATCGACGATTCGCTGAAGATCGACATCGGCTCCACGCAGGTGAAGTTCACGTTCGGCCAGGTCGAACTGGTTTCGAAGCTCGTGGAAGGCAAGTTCCCCGACTTCCAGCGCGTGATTCCGAAGGCGCACAAGAACACCTTCCAGATCGGCCGCGAAGAGCTGCAACGCTCGCTGCAACGCGCGGCGATTCTCACGTCCGACAAGTTCAAGGGCGTGCGCTGCATCATCGAGCCGGGCCAGCTCAAGATCATGTCGACTAACGCCGACCAGGAAGAGGCGCAGGAAGAGCTGGAAATCGCCTACCAGGGCGACACCATCGACATCGGGTTCAACGTCACGTATCTGCTCGACGTCCTCGCGAACCTGAAGGTCGACACGCTGGAAGTGAGCCTTGGCGACGCCAGCTCCAGCGCGCTCATCACGATTCCCGAGAACGAGGAATTCAAATACGTCGTGATGCCGATGCGCATCTAAAAAACGCGACAGAAGAAGAACACCAGGGGGCGCTGCGCCCCTTTGGCGTTTTTATGGCTTTTCGAAAAAGTCTCGAGCAGTAACACAGGCAGTACGCAGAACCGGAAAAAATCCATGACTGATACGAACAACTCGCAACCCGACAACAGCTACGGCGCCTCGTCGATCCAGATCCTCGAAGGACTGGAGGCGGTGCGCAAGCGGCCCGGGATGTACATCGGCGACACGTCGGACGGCACCGGTCTGCATCACCTCGTCTTCGAAGTGCTCGACAACTCCATCGACGAAGCACTCGCCGGCTACTGCAACGACATTCACGTGGTGATCCACGCGGACAACTCCATCTCGGTTACCGACAACGGCCGCGGCATCCCCACGGGCGTGAAGATGGACGACAAGCACGAGCCGAAGCGCAGCGCCGCCGAAATCGTGATGACCGAGCTGCACGCGGGCGGCAAGTTCGACCAGAACAGCTACAAGGTTTCGGGCGGCCTGCACGGCGTGGGCGTGTCGTGCGTGAACGCACTCTCGAGCTTTCTGCGCCTCACGGTGCGCCGCGACGGCAAGAAGCACTTCATGGAATTCCACCGTGGCGTGCCGCAGAACCGCGTGCTCGAAGAGCGCGACGGCTTGACGGTCTCGCCCATGCAGTTGCTCGGCGACACCGAAAATCGCGGCACCGAAGTGCACTTCATGGCCGACGAAACGATCTTCGGCAGCGTCGAATATCACTACGACATTCTCGCCAAGCGCATTCGCGAGCTTTCGTTCCTGAACAACGGCGTGCGCATCCGCCTGACCGACCAGCGCACCGGCAAGGAAGACGATTTCGCGTTCGCGGGCGGCGTGAAGGGCTTTGTCGAGTACATCAACAAGGCGAAGCAGGTCCTGCACCCGAACATCTTCTACATCCAAAGCGAGAAGGACGGCGTGGGCGTGGAAGTCGCGATGCAGTGGAACGACAGCTACAACGAAAGCGTGCTGTGCTTCACGAACAACATCCCGCAGCGCGACGGCGGCACGCACTTGACCGGCTTGCGCGCGGCCATGACGCGCGTGATCAACAAGTACATCGCCGATAACGAAATCGCCAAGAAGGCCAAGGTCGAGACCTCGGGCGACGACATGCGCGAAGGCCTCTCGTGCGTGCTTTCCGTGAAGGTGCCTGAGCCGAAGTTCAGTTCGCAGACGAAGGACAAGCTGGTGTCGTCCGAAGTGCGCGCGCCGGTCGAGGAAGTCGTGGCGAAGGCGCTGGAAGAGTTCCTTCTGGAAACGCCGAACGACGCCAAGACCATTTGCGGCAAGATCGTCGACGCCGCGCGTGCGCGCGATGCCGCGCGCAAGGCGCGTGAAATGACGCGCCGCAAGGGCGTGCTCGACGGCGTGGGCCTGCCGGGCAAGCTCGCGGACTGCCAGGAAAAGGATCCCGCGAAGTCGGAAGTCTATATCGTCGAGGGCGACTCGGCAGGCGGTTCGGCCAAGCAGGGCCGCGACCGCAAATTCCAGGCAATCCTGCCGCTGCGCGGCAAGGTGCTCAACGTGGAGAAGGCGCGCTACGACAAGCTGCTCTCCAGCGAGCAGATCGTTACGCTGATCACCGCGCTCGGCTGCGGGATCGGCAAGGACGACTACAACCTGGAAAAGCTGCGCTATCACCGCATCATCATCATGACCGACGCGGACGTGGACGGCGCGCACATCCGCACGCTGCTGCTCACGTTCTTCTATCGCCAGATGCCCGACATGATCGAGCGCGGCTACGTGTACATCGCGCAGCCGCCGCTCTACAAGCTCAAGGCGGGCAAGGACGAACGTTACCTCAAGGACGA
Source organism: Paraburkholderia sp. A1RI-2L (assembly GCF_048957375.1). Lineage (NCBI taxonomy): Bacteria > Pseudomonadati > Pseudomonadota > Betaproteobacteria > Burkholderiales > Burkholderiaceae > Paraburkholderia > Paraburkholderia sp. A1RI-2L. The sequence goes on along the minus strand of NZ_JARBTA010000001.1, from coordinate 2,751,673 downwards.
CGCCGATCTCAACGCGCACATGCTGCGTCTCGCGCTGCAAGGCTCCGAACTCGTGCCGAGCGAAGGCGCGACGCCGATCTCGGGCGACGCACTGGGCGAACTCGCGCGCTCGTACCAGCTCGCGCGTGGCGTGGTGGACCGCCTGAGCCGCCTGTATGACGTGCGTGCGCTCGAAGCGATCATGGACGGCGTGGCGATCGACCTGTCGAGCGAGGCATCGACCGAGGCATCGGCGCGCGCGCTCGAAGCGCAACTGCGCGACGACCCGCTGAAGCCCGAAGTCACCGTGGTGCCGATGTACGACCCGGTGCGCGAGCAACGTTCGCTGCGCGTGGAGCGTCGTCATCATGGCAACGTGAAGGTCTCGGTCATCGACGAGGAATTCCAGCTCACCGCCGATTATCAGCAGCTCGTGAACACGGCCAATACGTTCAAGGGCTTGATCGGCAAGAACGCGTTCATCAAGCGCGGCGAGCGGAGCATGGCGGTGACCGACTTCAAGAGCGCAATGAAGTGGCTGATCGCAGATGCCGAGCGCAATGTCTCGAAGCAGCGTTACAAGGGGCTCGGCGAGATGAACCCCGGGCAGCTTTGGGAAACGACGATGGACCCGGCGGTGCGGCGTTTGCTGCGCGTGCAGATTGAAGATGCGATTGCTGCCGACGGCATCTTTACGACGCTGATGGGCGATGATGTGGAGCCGCGTCGCGCGTTTATTGAAAGCAATGCGTTGCGTGCGGGGAATATTGATGTTTGATCGGCTTTGTAGCGGGAGCCATATAGCTGGATTTTGGGAAGCATCCATCTGGATTTTTATTGGTGGATGCTCATTGATAGCTTAGATTGATGGCTTCTCGTTGAGCAAGTTGCCAGCAGTAAGCAATGGCCGCCTAATTAAAGCGGCCAATTTTTCATATTAAGGAACAATCGCTGTCCGCGCTTTTTTCGGGGTCCGGGGCTTCGCCGTCCGGTCGGATGCCGAGGAGGGCCGGGCTGCGGCACAACCCTCCCAGAATAACATCACAAGGTCGGCTTTGTGCGGGTGGGGCGCGTAGAAGATGAAGCTTTCTTGCTATCGCGTATCGCCGATTGTTTCTCCGGCCCCATCAGCGTTTCGCAAGCGAGCATCAGCTTGTCGGCGTAGGAGAACGCGGCCGCTCGCACCGACGCCTTCGAGAAGAGCGTTATCCACGCGACCAGCATAACCAGCGCGAAAAGCAATGACGTCCATTCCCCGGCGGAGAACAGGCTTTCGATTTCCTTCGCGTCGCGAAGGCGAGCAATGAAGGGCGAAAGTCCATGGCGTAGGCAGACCCAGACGAGCGTCAACGCAGAAACCGCGATGCCGAAACCCCGCAGACCGTACGCATTGCGACGAAACCCATAAGTGATGTTATCGTTCAAAAGAAGCCGAAACTTCTTTTCGTCACGAGTTGCACCTCGCAGCCATTTCGTCGCAGATGCATAAACGGCGTCTGCCTTCTCAGGATTTTGCTTCTCCGCAGCTGGCGTAGGAAATTTCGTACTGATTTTTTCCGCAAGAAAGCCGTGATACCGCGCTTTCGACACGGGGTCGACCGTCGAGTCTGCGTGGCGAAGCAGCTGGGTACTAGGCGCGCCACCCCAGCTTTTCCACAGTTCCTGCTCTCCAGCGACTCCGCGGCTTCGGGCGAAATCCGCGAGTAGAAACGGCAAGCCGCAGCCGCCGACAAGAGTGACAATAGTGCCTAGCATTCCCAGTGCGTCATGATAGAGCGCGATAACTGCCACGAGAGCAGGCAACAGCATCAACAGCGCCGGTTTCAGGCGGGCGTTGCGGTCGTACCTGTCGCCGAAGGCAGAGACCATACTCGTCAGAGCGCCTACCATACTTGTGGAGTCGCTCATTGCTCAACCTCGTCGTAGAACGGTACGTAGGTGAGCGGACCATACCCGGCACGCTCAGGCATGTTGCGACGGTGCCAAATGCTAATTCCCTTGGTCTGAGCAACCCTGAAACCGCGACGATTGAAAGCATTCGTGACGACCCTTTTCGGATGGCTCGGAGCTTTCGCCGCGGCGGATACGAATGCGACGCGGTTCGGATTTTCCGGACGAAAGGCCAACGGCTCACCGAACACGAGATTGAGAGTCTCGGAAGAGACGTTGTGCCGTCCTCCGTGATGGGGAATCTGGGCGAACGCGACCTGAGAAGGCAAGTGGATTCCCATGCGTGCAGCGTAATCCGCTGACGCACGAAGCGTATCGACGCCTGCATCTCCGGTCAGCAGATAACCACGCCCACCATACGCGGCAAAAAGAACAGCGCTGCTTTCGTTCTCAGCCGACGTCGTGACCGTGTCGGGGAGATACTCCTTATCCCAGACGTCGGCAAGATACCCAATCGCCCCCTTGAACGCGTCTGCAATCGAATCCATCACGGTAGCGGCCTTCAGCAGCTGGGGAGATTTCTCGAATGCCGGAATCAGCTCATGGACGTAACGGTCGCGTTCTGGCGACAGCACTGTGAAAATGCCAATCTTGGAACCTGCGAACGGCTCATGCACCGCGATTCCCTTGCTTTCGGCCATTTCCTCAAGTGCGAATGCCGCAGCCATCTTCTTTTGCAGACGTTCCGCGAGGCTGTCGTCAGTGATGCGCTTATCCCGGAAGTACTGGCGGATGTGACTGCTATAGTTCCACGGCTGGTGCATCCAGAGTTCGCCAACCTTCAGATTCTCGAGGACATAGAGGAGACCGCCGGCGTGGTCGTTATCCGGGTGCGAGTTGACGACATAGTCGACGTAATCCGCGCCGAAATGCGTCTTGACATGGTTCACTAGCGCTTGGCCGTAGTCCTTGGTTCCCCCGTCATACAGCATGACCCTGTAGCGCCCATCTTCCAGCCAGCGAATTGCAATCGCGTCGCCACTGTGCTCACCCTCGCCCACAGGCAAAAAATCAATTTCAATACCGGTTGTCATCGTCTTCTCCTCGTTGTTGTTAGCCAACGACATGCTGGCCCTAATAAGCCGCGTGCAATATTGGGACCCTTGTCAGCGCCAGACCTGAATACATTCCCGGGGCAGTAGCGCAGGGAGTACACTTACTATACGAATATTTTTTATGCTAGTCTAGTTTTTAGTCTTTGTGTAGGATGCACGGCATGAACGAAGACACTGACGACTTCACGCCCGCGTCTCCCGCAAGGGGAAATCCCCGCTGGGGGCAAGAGCGTCGGCTAGCATTCATTGATTTCCGCCTCCGGTGGGATGGTCGTATCAATCGAAGTGACTTGACCGATTTCTTCGGAATATCGGTCCCTCAAGCCTCCTTGGACCTCTCCCGCTATATGGAGCTGGCTCCAGGAAATCTCCTGTACGACCGTCGTGCACGGGTCTATCTAGCGCAAGAAGGCTTTCAACCGATTTACGCCGATACGCAGCCAGGGCGGTATCTCAACGAGTTACTAGCGTCTACTCAGGGCGTTATCGAGCGAGAGGCCAGTTTTATCGGATGGCAACCTGTAGCTGCTGGAATACCTCATCCCGGACGCGAGGTCGAGCCGGCTACCTTGGCTGCGCTTCTGAGAGCCATGCGCGAGGCATCTGGTTTGAAAATTGTTTACCAGTCGATGTCGAAGCCCGAGCCGGGTGAGCGAACTATTTCCCCCCACGCATTTGCGCACGATGGCTTTCGTTGGCATGTGCGAGCGTTCTGTCACGCACGTCACGCATTCCGTGACTTTGTACTGGGTCGAATTCTCGAAACTCGAGAATTTGAGCCTTCGGAAGCGATAGCAGCGCAGGACATGGCCTGGAATACGGTGCTTTCCTTGCTGATAGCGCCAAACCCTGGATTGTCGTTGGGAGGGCAGCGTGCCATTGAGTTGGATTACGGCATGAAGGATGGCCAGGTCGAATTGAAGTGTCGACAGGCGCTACTGTTCTACTCTCTCAAGAGACTCGGATTGCTGCATCAATCCGAGTCTCGACCTGAGGTGCAGCAAATCGTATTGAAGAATCGTGCGGAGATTGAGCCGTACCTGGCTGCACTTACTGAATCTAATTAGGGCCGCGTTTCGAACTGCTTTGGCGCGACATACCTAGAGATACCTCGGCGACAGGATGAGGTACTCCTACAAGAAACTCGAACAAACATAGACCAATGAATACTATCTACCAAGCTTGCCAGCCGCGCGCCGACCTCATTCAGGGCAGCTTCAATCCAGAGGTCTTCACTGCCAGCCTTTCAGCCGTCTTCGAGCATTATCAAGGTAGTACCAGTGCTGCCAGCGCCGTCTATACCGACCCCAAAGTCTTCTTTACTGAGGCGACCTATCCGACCAACGGTATGAGGCAAGTGCTTGGAGATGTGTTCCGCCGCCTCTCGGGTGACCTGTCGGCTCCGGCCGTTCATCGACTCGAAACGGGTTTCGGCGGTGGCAAGACCCACACGCTGATTGGTCTTACCCATATTGCCAAACGCGGCAAAGGGCTGGCAGGTGTTACGGATGCGCTGTTGGACAGCAAATATCTGCCGGACGAAGGCTCCGTCGTAGTTGTCGGTGTGGTTGGCGATGAATTACCTGTCCAGGCTGTGAAAGGTGCCAAGGTTCAGCCCTACACACTCTGGGGTGAGATTGCATACCAGGTTGGGGGCGACACGCTATATCAGAGCCTGGCCGACGAGGCCACCAGCTTTTCGGCGCGCTTCAATGCCGAAATCTGTTGGCGAAGCGGTCGAATTTCTCGCGCCACTTGAAGTCCTGCTGGCTGACTGGCCGAAGGGATTTCAGGCACACGTCGAACAGCGTATCGCGGCCGGTCGAAAAGACGCCCGTACGTTGAACACCTTATTGGGTGAGTGGTACATCGGCTTGCGCAAGCTCTGCCAGGGCACGCCACTGGAGCCGCTCCTGCAAATCATCATCGACGTCGCGGCCGAGAAATCGGATTGCGTCCTCGGGCTGGACTCGGCCAAAGATATGGCCGGCGAGGTAACGGGTTACATGCGCGTGCCGGATGTCGCGAGGGCATTCGGTGTCAGCGCTTCGCGCGTGCACGACGCCATTGCTACTGGCGAATGCGAGCATCGCATGCGCCGCACCGGCACACGCGGCCAAGTCTATGAAATCCCGCGCGTGGAAGTAGAGCGCATCTTGCAGCAACGTGCCGAATGGATTTCGGATGTTGCGGCATGCGAGCTGGCAAGCGTCGCGGTTGCCGTGCTCGAACGTATGAAAGCCGCTGGCGTTATCCGCTCGGACATCCGCTGGCGCGAGGACCTGCTGAAAGGCGGTCCGGTGCGATACCAGTCCCTGCTGGATTTGTATGCGCGCGTGGAGCGGCACGTCGAGCCCGCGATTGTCCCAGTGGATGCAACGCTTACCTGGGCTGAATTCACCAGTCGTCGCATGGGCGACCGCAAAGCCATCGAGGCGCTGATGAACGCCATTGCGGACGGAACCGTGAAGGCTGTCGCTCACGGCCGCACGCTCGGAGAGTTCGTTTTCCGGCGCACAGATGTGTCGGAGTATTTCGGCACGCCGCTGCTCGAAGCCGGCATGTCGATTCAGCAGCTCGCCCGGGAAACCGGGTGGAAGTGGGAGTCCATTCAGCATTGGGTGGACGAAGGCCTGCTGGAATCTGAGTTGATTCACCGACGTGGTCAGCCATGTCGCGTCGTGCTGCCGCACCAGTTGCTCGCGTTCCGACGGACCTATGTTCCTCTCGCAGACCTGGCGCGGGAAATGGGAACGAAGTCCTCGGCGCTGTCGCGCCACCTGTCCGGTGTCGCCTTGGTAGGCGCGAAACAGCTGCCTGGTGGCGCGATGCGCGGTGGTCTGCTTCGTATCGCTGACCTGGGACGCCTGGCGGTACTCGGCGCGCGAGCCGGGCAAGACCTGTTTGTACCCGCGGCCTGATTGCCTGGCTTGTTCATCAGGAGACCACGATGCCCATCTGGAAACCACTTCCCGTCTCGGAGTTGTCCGTGATTCCGTTATCCCGATGGCGCATTTTCGAGCTGTCGGACGGTACCCGGCATTTTGTTGGCGTCGATATGTGGGACCGTTCTGGACGCGTCAGCTCTCCGATAGCTACGTTCGACCTGGTCGCCATGCGAGGCACCACACACACCGGACGCATCTACGAGCTCGTGGGCAAGCCCGGCGACGCAATACAGGCTGAATACGTCTGGAAAAGATGGTGTGAACTGTACGACGTCACGTCGTGCGTTGACGTCACCCAACTGCTGCTTGGAGGAGCCGAAGATGCAAACGGTAAATAACCGGACGAAAGCGCGCGAGCTGTTGCAGATGAGGCGTCGCGGCGCAGATATTGTCCCGACAGTGGACCAAGGTTTCATGTATATGCGTCTTGGCGGACGTAGTGGTATGCCCATCCGGTATTGCCGTATTCATCTTCGGCGCCCGAAGAGAAACCTTGAAGCCAAAGCACACGCCACCATCGTACAGATTGCCTATATCGCCTGCTCACTTGCGCCGGATAGCATTGATGAAGTGCTCGAACTCCCGTCGCGACAGCTAGGGCGTTTGCTCAAAGCCATGCTGAGACGCGCGCTAAAAAAGAATCGCAAGCGAGGTTTCCGCAGACGTCGTCCGAAAAGCGGCGTCTTTCGCGGCACGGGCAAGCTGCTGCCCATTAGGGATTGAGTGTAGAGCCTTGGCGTAGCCAAAAGGCCCGGTTTCGACTGCGCTTCGCATTCGAGCTGGTCGAACGGGCCGCGTCGAGCTGACGCCGCGAGATACCAACGTTCTTGGCAGTAGACCCAGTCCATTCTCACGACACGTGCCCGATGGCGGTTCAGTCAGCGCAGGGGAGACAGACGCCAATGCAATGGAACTCTTCTCGAAGCTCGTCTCTCGCGATGTGGCCGGTCGGCCACTATTTCAGGGTCCGACTATAGGACCGCGCTGAACTGCTGCTGGTCGAGTGAAATCGTTGCGATAATGGACTCGAACTCCGCCATCAGGTCCGGATGGCGTTGGGCAACGTATTGCCGTGCAGATTCGTTTTCAAGGAGCTTGGCGAGATACCCCTTCGCAAGTACCAGATTCAGCACGTCTTGACCGTAAGTCTGCTCCACGAGCTTGTACTGTCCCTGCAGGTTGCTCATTTCCCGCTCCATTTTCGCCATTTGTTCCGGGCTAACGCCCGTCAGTTTACGTGGTTTCTTGCCCTCTACAAGCAGCGCTGCAGGCGTGGCCACCAACAATGCCTCGGCGTAGGAGACGGTCACGTTGTTCGCGGCCACCATCAGCTCAACGCATTCCACCTGCCGCGTCGGCTTCATTTTACGAATTGCGCGAACAAGTTCCGGCGAGAACTGCCGGTCGCCGAGAAGTTCGGCCGCCTCCGGGCACACACCGTCGAGGAGCGACATCTTCTTTATAATCAGCGATACGTCCACGGAAAGCGCTTTAGCCAATCGTTCAGGTGATACGCCTCTGTCGATTACGCGCCGTATCATATAGTGCTCCTGGATTGTCGAAAGGCGATTGACACGGTTGTTATACGTGTAGCTCTCGTCGTCGGTCGCAACGAGACAGGCAACGCTCTCGTACCTCAGGTCCAGGATGGCGAGCAAGCGCAGATGACCATCCAGCAGAACGTGTTGACCGGAGGTCTGGTCCGCAGCCGTTACAGAGAGCGGTTCGATGAGACCGACCTCCTCAATGGAGGTCCTTATCTGCTTGTATTTCCGCGATTCGACCACGGGCGCCGGTATCCTGCGTGATGGCAAGATGTTGCCGACTGGTACCGACAGAGGCTCGGGAATGAATCCGAGGGTGACGCCAGTCATGTAACGCTCCCGCTTGGCCAGACGCGTTCGGCAAGATATTTCGGCAGGCTGGCCAGTCCTTCCGCACGCAGGAGGTTGAGGAAGTTCTCATCGGCAAACAGTTGCCTCAATGCGCCGACGACGAACAGCAAACGCTGTTGTGTGAATTCGGCCTTCCTGACCATCGATTTCTGACGTTCCACTTCGCGCTCGTACGTGCGCACGAGACTCGAAGTCGTAACGGCAGCGGCCTTGCTGGTCATATTGCGCGCGGTGCTTCTTCCGAGCGCTTTTCTGCGTTCGATGACGCGGCGAGCGTTCATCAACTGCTTGCCCCGCAATTTGCCCGACTCGTAGGCTTCCTGAAGTGCAGCCTGAATTTCAGCGTCGTCTTCGCCGGCGCCCACAATGGTGAGGGCGGCATTCAAGGGAACGAGCCCTTTCTCCACGGCAACGACGAGTCTCTCTTCTCCCTGATGCAGCAGCGTGAGGATGCCGTGGACGTAGGTCTGCGTCAGACCCGTCTTTTCGGCAATGACTTTCGGCGTATATCCCTGCTCCTGCAATTGCCGGATGCCGGCAAGCCGTTCGATGGGACGACATTGTCTGCGCGCGATGTTTTCGGTCAACCGTGATGTCTGGCAGGAGGCTGGTATCAAAGCGCACTTTCCAGTGGTTGCTGCCATTTTCGTGCGCCTGACAGCGCGCGAGCACGATGCAGGCTGTGAACTCGTCATTGACGGTCAGCAGGTCGGTTGCCGGGTCGCGCATCACCGTGCCGCCCAAATCCGCGATTTTCGTCTCGGTTTGCGCAACGATTTCTGGATGCAGTTGCCGCAGGAAACGGTTGGTTTCGATGTAACGATAGTCCCGGCCAGGTGTGAAGCCGACTGTCTGGTAGGCACGAATCAGGCTGCCGAAGCGGTAAACATAGACCGACGCAGACGGCATGCCCTCGGTCTCATCAATCACCACGCCAGACAGGAAGCCACGACTTCGGTAGAGGTTGCGCAGTCGCTCGATGAGCTCCTCATTTGAATAGCGACGCGCTCGCGCCCTGATGATGCCCTGCGCGGTGTAGAACGTCTCGCTCGGCACGATGGCCTGAAATGCACCCTCCTTTCGAATCCACATGTCGGGTGTGTTGGTCACCCGCATTTTCTTCAGCTTGAACGACACGCGGTTGTACACGTTGTTGCCGATGTATTTCTCGTTGGTTAATACCTCCCGCACCGTGGCGCGCGTCCATTCCCTGTCAAGGTCAGTCCGCACGTGCATGCCGTTCAGACGAGCGGCAATTTCGTATTCATCGAGCGACCCGTCGATGAACCAGTCATAAATCAGGTTGACCGTTCGCACTTCGCTTTCCGGTCCTGGCATGAGAATTACCCGGTCTGTCTGCAGGCTTTTATGTTCGCCGCGGCGCAGTTCCGCTTTCATGAGACCGTGGTCGTCAACTAACACGCGGCGCAATCCGTAGCCGGCCGGACCGCCTTGCCGGAATCCCATCTCAATCAATCGGCACTGTCCGGCGAACACCTTCGCCGACAGCTCCCGGCTGTATTCGCCGGCCATGGCCCGCTTCACCCCTTTCACGATAGTCGAGACAGGTGACCCGTCGTTCTCGAATTGCTCGGCGCAGTACGCCACCTGGATGCCAGCGCGGCGGCAGATGTACTCGTAGTAGGCGCTCTCGTCGGCATCCTGGAATCGCCCCCAGCGACTTACGTCGTAGACGAGGATGACGCTGAAGTCGGCGTTGCCATTGACCACATCGGATATGAGGTTTTGGAGAGCTTGCCGACCGTCGATTCGAAGACCGCTTTTACCCTCATCGGCGTATGTACGGACGATTTCGAATCCGCGGCGGACTGCGTAATCCCGAATCCGGTCGCGCTGATTCTCGGTCGAATACTGCTGATGCTCGGTCGACATGCGGACGTACTCCGCTGCGCGCCCGGCAGACGAACTGGCGGCGACCGGTGCATCCGCGTTATTGAATGACATGCTCCACCCCGCAACTCAGAGACGGACACGCGGCACGCACCGGGCGCAAGTGAGCGCCGGATGCGAGCGTCGCGGCTTTACATCAGAAGGTCGCGTTCGAAAACGAACGGTGACAAGGCAAAGGTAGCAGGCCCGACACCAATGCGTATCAGGTCATCTCTTTGCAATCAACAAGGCGGCGCTGTCGGCGCAGACAGCACGGCTATGTGAACGGTCCACGCATCCATTTTTGCAACGGCGACATCGTCCGCGCGAGACAGCAGGTAGAAGCCAGAGCCGAGCGGCCGCGGGAGCCTGATGACATCCATCTTTGCAATTGGCCTGAGACCCCGTCGTGCGTTGCGCAACCGCTGCATACTGCGGTTGCGTTCGCGATACGCCGGATGAGCAGCTCGGTATTCGCGCCAGTAGCTCGAGTGGCTTGAGCGCCATTTCGCCTGCGCCCGGGCCTGGTTGTCGCGATAGTCGTTGTCGGTGCGGAGCCGGTGGTTCTGCCAGTCACGTCGACGGGCGCGCTGGCACGCTTTCGACGAGCAATAACGTTGGCGGGGAACATGCAGCAGTGGCACGAACGAGTTGCCGCATGCAAGACAAAGGCGGGGCGATTTCATGGGGGCCCTCGAAGTCGGGTTGCGCCGGGAAGGGGCGGGCGAACGCGCACGCCTCGACCAGCCACTGAAATCACTGTCGCGAAACGGGGTAGGAGGGAACGTTACTCGGTAATTACTTCGTTAAATTACCGCCGCGACCTGCCGGACGCGTTAGTAGGCCAACCTCAGCAACTTGGACATTTCCCGGCGGCCGACGTGCAAAGGGGTGGTTCGCCCCCGAGCGCGAATTGCTAAATTGCTGCGCATCCAACACGCAAATTTTCGCGGTTCCTCAGGCAGACCTGAGCGGCGACTTACTCGCCCATCATTGATGGGAGATGGTGACGGGCGACGTTCGTCAGGAACGTATGTCGTGACAAGGTCGGCTCGGCCGTGAGGTAAAAATCCGACGCGATGCTTCCCAAAATCCCACCCGATACTTCCCACGGTCCGATGAGCCTTATCTGACGGGGCCAAAAATCCGGCCTTATGGGTTTCGCTACAGGCTTTGTGTAGACGGACGCATATCCTGAGAAAAACGGACGCATAACGTGATAAATTTATGGTTATGCATTCTTGATAGCTTGGATTGATGCCTTCGTCGTTCACGCCGCCTGAATCGAAGAAACGGCTGCCTCATAGAGGTGGCCGTTGTCTTTTCAGCCTATGCAACAACCATTAGGCGCCCTGGTCCTCGCAGACTTCGGCATCTGCCTCTGCACGGCTCAAGCCTTCATCGGCCATCAACTGGTTGACGCGCTCTTCGAACACGTCGTTGAAACGCTTGAGGAACAAGAGCCCGAAGATGTAGTTCTTGAAGTCGGACGAGTCGATAGAGCCGCGCAGAATGTTGGCGGATTCCCAGAGCCAACTCTCCAGGGCTTCGAGGGTAAGTTGATTAGCCATGTCGATATTTCTAGTCTAGTTAAGCTGTTTCGTTGACACTCAAAGCCGAACAGTTATTGTCGGGCCAACGCCGAGAGGAGATGTTCACGATTTCGCTCTCAATGTTCGTAATCTGGTCTTCGAGTTCGCAGAGCCGGTCATAGTCGTGCCGAATTTCGACATAAGCCTGTTCGGATGGTATCGGCACAGAAACCGTCCCCAACAGTGTGGCGGGACTGATATGCTGAACACCAGCGCCGACCTGAAGTCCGGTTAGTTGAGCTTGGCCATGAGGCGAACGCAGGTACATGAGTAAAACTTCGGGCGACAGATTTTTGTCTCCCAAACTGGGGCGTAAGCGTAGTGCGAGACAACTCTGCGACAGAATGATTGGTTGGCGATGCGCAGACGTCCCCATCAACGCAACCCTTCCGACCGAACCCTTAATGGTGATGACAATGTCGCCGGGCTGTACCAAAGCCTTATCCGATTCGAGCAAGCCAAGTGCAATCTCTCTGCCGGCCGACACAATGTCACCGGCCTCAACAAGCGCGCGTCGACCATGCCCGAGGTCGGCCATGTAGATAGTGTCTTTAGCGGCATCGTTGCTTATCACGGTAATAGCACCCGCGATACCAGTAGACCCAAACACGCCCGGCGGCAATGTGACAACCGCTTTTATCCGACTGCCCTTTCCATCGCGACGAAGTAAAGTTTCTCGCAAACGTTGTTCTTGGCCTTTGTTAAACAAGACACCCTGAGGGGTCAGGAAAACTGCTCGCTTGTCGATTCGGTCAGCAAACTCAGACAAAGCCCAAGACTCACTGCGAGTGTATTGCTCGTGGGTACCAGCACTATCCAACCACGTTGCTCACGTACGCTGCGCTGCTTGGCGCATCATTGGGCGATAACCTGCCCGCGATGGCATCGTTGTTCGAAGGCGAAGTGAATATCCGCGGATACGACGTACCGCTCGCAGAGGCACTGCCTCCTGCATATTTTATTGAGGACGGAGCGGACAAGCTGCTTGAGGGTTTTGAACGGCATCGGGTTCCGCTTAGCATGTGGATGCATCGAACTCTCTGGACCGAAGTTGGCCATGAATTCACATCTCCAGCCGAATTCGACGTTCATTTCGATTGGGTGGAAATTATGGCTGCACTGGCCTGCCAGAGCGCGCGTGCCTTGCACGATAAATCTGAGTTCGGCGGCTGGTTCCCACCAGGGCGTTACAACTTCTCCGCGAAGAGCCGCGACAGAGCCTTTACCCGGATTGAGGAAAGCCTGGAGAAACTCGAAGATTTGTCGCCGTATGCGGTAGCGCGACTGTTCGGAGACGACGCCGTAGCATGCCGAACGGCTCTAACCAGTTGTAAAGCGTTTATGGCGAAGACGCGCTGGTGATGCTGGCCTGGTTGTCGCGGTAGTCGCTGTCGATACCGAGCCGGTTGCGCTGCCAGTCGCGCCGACGTGCGCGCTGGCACTCCTTCGAGGAGCAATATCCCTGACGGGGAACATGCAGCAGCGGCACGAACGCGTTGCCGCAGGCAAGGCAGGCGGGTCGATTTCATGGGCCCCCTCCATGTCGGGTCGAGACAGGCGCCCGCGGCCGTCTTGACCCACCAGCAAAATCGCTGGCCGGAGAGGGGATAGAGAAGGGGCGTCGGCGCACATCCGGCAGATTCCCATCACCCGCGAAAATCGCTAGAATTTCCTTACTTCAAGCGCAGTTTTTTGAAAACGGCGCGCGTGCGCGACCGTCGTCCGCTGACGGGAGAGCTCGCTTCTGGGGCTTCCACCCCACCGCGTTTGACGTGGCCCTGGTCGGAATTTCTCGGCTTATGCGTCCGTTTTTCTCAGGATATGCATCCGCACCGGCTGGCAAGCCTTGCCTGGGAAGGGCAAATTTCTCCGGATATGTGACCGTCTACACTTTGTTGATCGACGCATAAGCAGCGGAAAACAGACTCATAAGTTGAAAAGCCTATGGGTCTGTTTCTTTTTTAGTCCCCGTTCGGCAGACGTTTGAAGCTGGCATCCACACACCAGGCTTCCCACATCCTCCGATACGCCGCCTCCATATTCCGCGCGAAACGCGCTCCGTCCATGAGCCGCGAACGTTGCATGCGCTCGCGCAACCCCGCGCGCAGCGCAGCGAGCCGCGGCAGGTCGCATGCAAGTGCGATCACAATAGCGACGTAGTCGGCGTCGTTCTGCGCGGCAAGCTCCGGCAGACCCAGATTGGCGAGCAGGCAGAGCCCCGCACGGCTCACCGCCGAGCGTCCATAGCGCGTAGGCACCGGCACCCCCATCCAGAAAGCATCCAGACTCGTGGTATGGCCGTTGGCCGGAAATGTGTCGAGCGCGATATCGATCTGGTGATACGTGCGCAAATAGTCCTCGCGCAACTGAAAGCCGACGAAGCGCACGCGCGCGGCATCGATGCCATGTGCCGCGAGGCGCGTCGCAAGCCGTTCGCGCGCACTGCCGGGCGGCGCCATCAGGATGAGGCGCGCCTGGGGCAGCGCCGCGAACACACCAGACCAGAGCGCCAGCGTCGCATCAGTGAGCTTGCAGGGGTTGTTCAGGCATCCAAACGTGATGTGCCCAGCCGAAGGCGTTGAAAGTGCCGGCAACGCACCCGGTTCCAGCCCCGGGGAAAGCGCGTCGTAACACCAGAACGCGTCGGGCAAGCGCAGTGATCGCTCGGTGTACTGGTCGTCGACGTGCGGCATGTCCACCGGGTCGAGCCACGGATCGGTTAGCCGCCATCCGATCGACGGGCTGCCGGTCGTCCCCGGGTAGGCAAGCCACGCGACCTGAACGGGCGCGGGCCGCCGCGCGAACAAGAGGCGCCGCGCGCCGCCCATATGCATCGTGAGGTCGACGAGTACGTCGATGCGATCGTCGCGAATCTGCTGTGCAAGGCGCGCGTCGTCGAAATCGCGCACATCGCGCCACACGTCGGCGAGCTTCATGAGACGCGCGGTTACGTCGTCGCGCTGCGCGCTCAACGCATAGCAGACGATCTCGAACGCTGCGTGATCGTGATGACGCAATAGCGGCATCGTGAAAAGCGACTGGCAGTGGTTGCGAAAATCGGGCGAGACATAGCCGATGCGCAACCGTCGTTCGGGCTCCGGCGCACTCGCATAGTGTGCGGTCGCACTTGCGGCAAGCAGCGCCGCCTCGTGCCGCGCGGAGAACTCCTCGGCCTCCGCGCGAACCGCGTGAGCATCGTCGGCAGCGAACATCAGCGCGAATAGCAAGTTGCTATTCGCGCCGAGATTGGCCGGGTCGCATTCCATCGCCCGGCGATAGCACGCGATGGAGGCCTCGATGCATCCGCTCTTGCTCATGGCGTTGCCGAGATTGAGGTGTGCGTCGGCGAAATCGGGCTTCAGTTCGATGGCGCGGGAAAACGCCGCCCGCGCTTCGTCGAGGTGGCCGCGGCTCATGAAGACGTTGCCGAGGTTGTTCCATGCCGACACCCGCAGCGGATCAAGCTCGAGCGCGCGTTCGAGTGTCGACTTCGCCTCGTCGAGGTGGCCCGCGCCCCACAAGACGCAGCCCAGATTCGTGAGCACTTCGACCGAATCCGGCGCGAGCGCGCGGGCACGTTCGAGAACAGCGCGCGCTTCGGTGTTGCGATTCATCGCCAGCAGGGCTTTGGCGAGGTTGTTCCATGCATTCGCGTGGGCCGGCGCGATATCCACCGTGCGCCGCAGCACGGCCTCGGCGCGCGCCGGCTCACCCGAGTTCAATAGCATGGTCCCGTAATTGAAGCGGATGCCCGCATGATCGGGCGCCAGTGCGATTGCGCGTTCGAACAGCCGCAATGCTTGATCGGTCTCTCCCTGCTCGCCGTAAAGGTGGCCAAGATTATTTAACGCGATGGGGAAATCCGGCTGCAACTCGATCGCGCGGTTCAGTGCATGAATCGCAATGCCTCGCTCGGCTGCGGAATGACAAGTCAGGGCCAGGCTGACGAGAAAAACCGGACTCTCGCGCACCGCGAGCGCGCGGCCAATCAGTGCACGTGCTGCCAAACGGTCACGATCCAACTCGAGCAGGCCGGCAAGGTGCAGCGCATCGGCATCTTGAGGATTCGCGTCAACAAGCCGCTTGCACATCGCGCGCGCGGCTTCAGATTTGCCGCGGTGCCAGGCGGTCTCGGCAGTTGCGAACGTGTCGCCGGGGAGAAGCGCGCCGGGAGCCCCGGTGTCGGAGGTTGCCATGGTAGGAAGCGCCGCTGCGGACCGCCTGACGACGCAGGCCGGACACAACGAGACGTGAAGATGCGTAGCTCGCTATTTTCGCGGCGTAGCGGCGCTCTCGAATTGATTTCGGACAGTTTTTGAACAAGCGCTCAACGCCTGGGGAACGGCTCCTCCCCTGCGGAGCAACTATCCACAGACCTCTGCGGATAACCCAAGGAAAAGCCCTGGAAATCACTGTGCACGAATCGGGGATAACTCTACAGTACTGAAAAACGGGGAAAAGTTGCCAGCAGCAGTCCAGCGTTGTCCTTGAAACGCCCGCAGGGTTATGAATTTCCCACAACCTTGTTTACTCAACGGTTTTTCCTGGTTATCCACAGGAAACCCAGGGGCTTGTTAACTATTACTACGTTTACGTATACATAAATTAAAAAACCTTAGAACCCCCGCACCGGAAGTGGCTTCAGCCGCCGGAACTGCCTGGACCGGCGGCATCGAACCACGCCAATCAAATCAGCCGGATATACAACTCCGTGCGCAAATCATCGGGTGCCGCTTCATCCGGCGTATTCAAATAGACTTCGAACGATGGCGTCGAAAAATCGGCCTTGCGTCCGGACTTCGGCAGCCAGTCGTTGTAAAACCACATCCACGCGTCGCCGAGACCCTCATATGGCCCCTTGTGCAGCAGCATTGCGTGCTCGCCGCCACGCAGATGGATTTTCTCGACGGGCGCAATGATGTCGACATCCGTCGGCTGCTCCAGATGAATGGCTGCTTTCGAGCGCAGCTTCGATGCCTCGACCTGATTGGGATCGTCGTAGTAGATGCCGACCATGCGCGCGCCGGAGGTTCGCACCTTGCGCTCGCTGAGCCATTGCGCGAGCGTATAGAACGCGTCTCCAATCTTCATGTACGGGCCCACGTGGCTGACGGCAAGCAGATCGAGCTGATCCAGGGTGACGAGCTTGACTTCGCGGTGTTGCATGATGGAGTCTCCAGGTTCGGCGGCCGCACGGGCCGCGCAGGTTCATCCGCTCCAAGATAGCACCGCGTTTGGAGAGACGTTCTTTCCCGGATCAGGCACCTCAGATGCATGCGCCGCTAAAGCTCCCGGAGGCTCACAGGGCGACCCGTCTCACCGGATGGGTATCGAGCCAAGCGCGCTCGTCGTCGTCATAAAGCCGCGAACGCGTGAGAAAGCGCAGCCCCGTCGGCCGCTCGAGCGAGAACATGCCGCCGTTGCCGGGCACTGCGTCGATGACGAGCTGCGTATGCTGCCAGTACTCGAACTGCGCTTCGGTCATATAAAACGGCATCCCGCCGATCTCGCCGAGCTGCACGTCGGCGCTGCCGACCATGAACTCGCCGGCAGGAAAACACATCGGCGCGCTGCCGTCACAGCAGCCGCCCGATTGATGAAACAGCAGAGCACCGTGCTCGCGTTCGAGCTGCCCGATCAATGCGAGCGCAGCCGGCGTGGCGGTAACGCGTGCAACCATATGGCGGTCCTCCGTCAATCGGCGCCAGAGCGGCCGGGAAGACGGCTCATCCCGGTCGGCCTGGCTACCCGGCGATCACGATCGCGATCGGATCGGAATCAGAAGAAGCCCAGCGGCTTGTCGCTATAGCTGACGAGCAGGTTCTTCGTTTGCTGATAGTGGTCGAGCATCATCTTGTGGTTTTCGCGGCCGATGCCCGACTGCTTGTAACCGCCGAACGCCGCGTGCGCCGGATATGCGTGATAGCAGTTGGTCCACACGCGCCCCGCCTGAATCTCGCGGCCGAAGCGATACGCGCGCGTGCCGTCACGCGTCCACACCCCGGCGCCGAGGCCATAAAGCGTGTCGTTGGCGATTTCCAGCGCTTCCTCTTCGGTCTTGAAGGTCGTCACGGAAACGACCGGGCCGAAGATCTCTTCCTGGAAGATGCGCATCTTGTTGTGGCCGCGGAAAACCGTGGGCTTCACGTAGTAGCCGTCGCCGAGCTCGCCCGCGAGTTTGTTGCGCTCGCCGCCGATCAGGCATTGAGCGCCTTCCTGCTTGCCGAGGTCCACGTACGAGAGGATCTTCTCCAGTTGCTCCTGCGAGGCCTGGGCGCCGATCATCGTCTTCGGGTCGAGCGGGTGGCCTTGCTGGATCGCGGCCACGCGCTTGAGCGCGCGCTCCATGAAGCGGTCATAGATCTTCTCGTCGATCAGCACGCGCGACGGGCAGGTGCACACCTCGCCCTGGTTGAGCGCGAACATCGCGAAGCCTTCGAGCGCCTTGTCGAAGTAGCTGTCGTCGTGGTCGAGCACGTCGGCGAAGAAGATGTTCGGGCTCTTGCCGCCCAGTTCAAGCGTCACGGGAATGAGGTTCTGGCTCGCGTACTGCATGATCAGGCGGCCCGTGGTGGTCTCGCCCGTGAAGGCGATCTTGGCGATGCGGCGGCTCGATGCGAGCGGCTTGCCCGCTTCGAGACCGAAGCCGTTCACCACGTTGAGCACGCCCGGCGGCAGCAGATCCTGAATCAGTTCGACGAGCACGAGTAGCGATGCGGGCGTCTGCTCGGCGGGTTTGAGCACCACGCAATTGCCGGCGGCGAGCGCGGGCGCGAGCTTCCAGGCGGCCATCAGGATCGGGAAGTTCCACGGGATGATCTGGCCCACCACGCCGAGCGGCTCGTGAAAGTGATAGGCGACGGTGTCGTGATCGATCTCCGAAATGCCGCCTTCCTGCGCGCGCACGCAGCTCGCGAAGTAGCGGAAATGGTCGATGGCGAGCGGAATGTCGGCGGCGAGCGTCTCGCGCAGCGGTTTGCCGTTATCGATGGTTTCGGCTATCGCGAGCTTTTGCAGGTTTTGTTCGAGGCGATCGGCGATGCGATTGAGCACGTTGGCGCGCTCGGTCGACGAGGTCTTGCCCCACGCAGTCTTGGCCTTGTGCGCGGCATCGAGCGCGAGCTCGACATCGGCTTCGCGCGAGCGCGGAATCGAGGTGAACGGATGGCCGGTGATGGGCGAGATATCGTCGAAATATTCGCCGCCGAGCGGCGCCACCCATTCGCCGCCGATGAAGTTGCCGTACTGTTTCTTGTAGGGGAATTCGGTGCTCAGAAACTGCATGTCCGCGTGATTCATCTGTGTGCTCCTCGCTTGTCTCTATCGATATGGACGGGCGCGGGTCCTGATGATGCTGACCGCCGCGCAACCGGAGCGCATTAACGCCAGAACCATGCCAATGAGCACGCAATCACCGTGTGGCGGGCGTTTGAGGGATTGTCGGGGTGCAAAAAGGGCGTCGTGCGCTGCTCCGCGATGTGAGGACGCATGCGTTAGCTGTGCCGTGGCGGAGCAGCACGGTGCGACGCTGTTCAGAAAAGGAACAGTAGAGGAACAACAGAGGCACAACGCGGGTGAGCTGCGCGGAAAAAAGCGGCGCGGGCGGCGCGCATGCTGTAGGCTTTGCACCCGTAACAGCAAGGAGAGTTTGCATGTCGAGTACATTTGTCTGCCGCAATCAGTCGTGCGGCACCCCGTGGGAGCAAAACGAGGTGGTGATCAAGAACGAGGGCCAAGGCCCTCTGTTCCGTTGCCCGCTGTGCGGCGCCCGCAATTACCTCGAGCAGTTCGAAGACGACGACGGCAACGCCGTCTACGAGCAGGTGGACGGCAAGCCGTTTCTCTAAGCCGGGCGCGCCCGCGCGAGGCGTCAGAGGATTTCGGACGCGAGCGAGATGCCGAAGACCAGGCCGCCGATCAGACCGAGCGCGCGGCCGACGATCAGCAGATTCAGGTCTTCGTCGAGCATGCCGGCGTCGCGCCGCTCGCGCAGCACAGTGCGGTGCAGCAGCGGGCGCGGGAACAATAGACAGGCCGAAATCATGGCCGGCACGGCTAGCCGGACGAGTGCGCCGTAGTGGCGATCAGAGGGGAAATCGGCCCAGACCAGCAGCACAACGAGAAGCGCGGTGATGATTGCGCCGACGATTGCGCCGGCGACGAGTTTGTCGGTGGGATGCCCGTGCATGACAACTGCCCAAGAGTGTTTTCGATGGCACCATCATCTGATGTATGTCAGAAAACCCCCATCGGAGCAGTCCTAAAACGCTTGCACAACGGTTGTCGCGGCGCATGCGCAATAAGCATGGTATGTGCCAGCGCGTGCATTTTGCATTGGATTTACACCTATCCGTTCGAGTAGGCTGGCGCCGCCCCGTGGCCGTCCTACAGTACCGTCATACGATTAGAAACGCAGTCGTCCATACGGGGTGCACCATGACATTTGTCGAACAAGAAATCGCGCACATTGCACGCGTGATGCCGCTCTCGCTCGCGGGCGACTTCGAAGAGCCGGTCATGGGCATCGAATACTGGCGCAATCGGCTGCATACCTTGCTCCAGCAAAATCATTTGACTCACGCTCAGCTTGCGACCGTGGATACGCTTTTGCGTCAGCTCGACGGTTTCGAGGTGCTGGGTCGCTGGCTGCCGCAATCGAAGGTGGCGGCGCGCCTCGCTGTGCGCACGAGGCAAGCGCGGTTGGCGGTGGTTTGAAGCCGTTGTTAGTCGTGTGCTCCGTGCCGAGGCAGGCGCGGAAAAGCAAAAAGCCCGGTCAGAGACCGGGCTTTTTACATGAATTCGCTGGTGGGGCGTGAGTGACTCGAACACTCGACCTACGGATTAAGAGTCCGCTGCTCTACCAACTGAGCTAACGCCCCCAACAGAAAAAAGATTATGCATGGCTTTTTGATAGTTGGCAAGCCTTTTTCGCAAAATTCCTGAAAAGTCGTCGTTGGGCCGTTGGCGCTCCATCGGCGAAGAGCGGGCGCGGTTCAGGCGTCGTGCCGAAATTATGTCGTGTTGGGCCATGGGCGATGCCTCCCGGTATGATGTCGCCACGTCGCGCTGATTCGCAGCCGGCGAGCCGCGTCGTGCTAACCGATCCCGCTGTCTGAACCGCCCGGCGGACCCGATCGGGCGACCTTGCCGCGCGGCATGAATTCCAGACCAGAAGGCATAAGACGATGGACGAAAAGGCAATCGACGCGCTGCTCGAGCGCGTGCTGGCGCCGTGGGTGAAGGCGCTCAGGATGAGGCCGGTCGAGGTCACGGAGGAGAGCGCCACGATGCGGCTGCCGTTTTCTGGCGAGCTGCGCCATTCGGGCGGCGGGATCTGCGGTCAGGTCTTCATGGCGGCCGCGGATACGGCGATGATCGTCGCCATTACCGCAGCGCTCGGCGAGTTCAAGCCCATGACCACCGTGGCGCTCAACACCAATTTCATGCGCGCCGTGCGCAAGGGCGACGTGACAATCACTGCACGGGTGCTGCGCATGGGCCGCAATCTGGTGTTTGGCGAAATAGAACTCTATGACGAAGAGGGTCGTATGGCCGTCCACGCGACCTCGACTTACGCACTCCTCGACTAAGCTCTAGCCTTCGGCACGATCTGAAAGATAGAGGGCGCATGTTCGATCAAGTGGTCTTTGCTGGCGGCGGCAATCGTTGCTGGTGGCAGGCGGGGTTCTGGGACGTCTTGCAGCCCGAGTTGCGGATTCATCCGCGCGTGATTACCGGCATTTCGGCGGGCGCGGCCACCGCCTGCATGCTCTACGTGCGCGACTCGCAATGGGTCATGCGCTATTACGCGCAAGCGCTCAAGCACAACACGCGCAATGCCTATTGGGGCAACCTGCTGCGCGGCGAGTCGGTGTTTCCGCACTACCGCATTTATCGCCAGGCGCTGCTCGACATCTACGGCCCGCATTTCGCGAGGCTGCAGGATGCGCCCGAGATCCGCATCGGCGTTTCGCATCTGCCGCGCTGGCTCGGCGCGCGCAGCGCCGTCGCGGCAGGGCTCATTGCGTACAACATCGAGAAGCACGTCCGCAAGACGCTGCATCCCACGCTCGGGCGCAAGCTCGGCTTTCATCCAGAATTCGTGGTCGCGCAGGATTGCGAGCGCGTGGACGACCTCGCCGATCTCGTGCTGCAGTCCTCCTGCACGCCGCCCTTCACGCCGGTTCTGCGCCGCAACGGCCGGCCAGTGCTCGATGGCGGCATGGTCGACAATGTCCCCGTGGGCGCGCTCGACGACACGCCGGGCCGCGTGCTCGTGATGGTGACGCGCCTATATCCGCGTCCGCAGATGTTCGTCGTGAAGCACCGCACGCGCGGGGCGGGCGGTGAAGCTGGCAGCGAGCAGCAGCGCCTGTATGTGCAGCCTTCGTCCCGGGTGCCGATTTCGAGCTGGGACTACACGAGCTCGCAGCAGATGCAGCATGCCTACAACCTGGGCGCCGAGGACGGCGAGCGTTTCCTCGAGCGTTTGCCCGAGGTGTTCGAGGCCGCCGAGCACGCGTAAAGGCGCGAACGTTGCGCGCATCATGAAAAAAGGCGGCCTGGGCCGCCTTGTCGTTCTTTCGCCGCTTGTGTGACTACCGGCGGCGCACGCCTTGCAGCGCTTCGGGATTCGCGACGTGCGAGTAATCGCCCGCATCGAACGCGAGGATGTTGCGGAACGCCGCGCCGAAGTAGAGCTCATAGCTCTCGCGTTCCACATAGCCGATGTGCGGCGTGCAGATCACGTTTTCCATGCGCAGCAGGCTGTAGCCCTGGAGGATCGGCTCGCTCTCGAACACGTCGATGGCGACCATGCCCGGCCGGTTGTGCGAGAGCGCCCCAAGCAGCGCATTTTCTTCCAGCAGCTCCGCGCGGCTCGTATTGACGAGCAATGCAGTCGGTTTCATGCGCAACAGGTCTTCCTGCTTGACGATGCCGCGCGTGTCGTCGTGCAGGCGCAGGTGCAGCGAGAGAACGTCGCTCTCCTCGAACAGCGCCTCACGGCTGGCGGCCGCTTCGTAGCCGTCGGCGCGCGCCGCTTCGAGCGAGTGCTCGCGGCCCCACACGACCACGCGCATGCCGAACGCCTTGCCGTAGCCGGCCACGAGGCGCCCGATCTTGCCGTAGCCCCAAATGCCTAGCGTCTGCCCGCACAGCACCTGGCCGAGGCCGAAATTGGGCGGCATCGCCGAAGTCTTGAGGCCTGACTGCTGCCACGCGCCTTGCTTGAGATTGGCCACGTACTGCGGAATGCGCCGCTGCGCGGCCATGATGAGCGCCCACGTGAGTTCGGCGGGTGCGACCGGCGAGCCGGTGCCTTCGAGCACGGCGATCCCGCGCTCGCTGCACGCTGCAATGTCGATGTGCGGGCCGGCTTTGCCCGTCTGGCTGATCATGCGCAGATGCGGGAGTTTATCGAGCAATTGCGCGGGGATGCGCGTGCGTTCGCGGATCAGCACGAGCGCGTCGACTTCCGCGAGGCGGCTCGCGAGCTGGCCGAGACCGCGCACGGTGTTGTTGAAGACCTTGACATCGTGATCGGCAAGCAATTGAAAGCAGTCGAGCTTGCGGACGGCGTCCTGGTAGTCGTCAAGGATGGCAATTTTCATGGCAGCTTGGGTGGTGGTGGCGCACATCTCGGTGCGACTCGATGTTTATCTGGTGGTTATCCCACTATGCAGCGTGCAGTAGGCTGGTATGAATACAAGGGTGCCTTCCGGCACGCGGAACAGGCGGGTATTGCATTTGCTATCCATTGCTGATGTTTCAGGCAGTAGCGCCCGGTACGGCCAGATCGGGTTTGAGTGAGAATTTTCCCCCTTTTATCAGCTTGAAGGGTTCTGATGCAAGCCGCTTTACAGACGGTTGCGAACCCTCGCTGTCAGGGTCTTGACGACCGGCCTGGCTGCGCGAATGAAGAGGGTGGTTAGCGCAGCCGAGCCTCTCGCATGCAGCGTCGAAAGGGCCCGAATCGATTTTCATAAGCCCCCATGGAGACATATCGATGAATCATCCTGACTTCCCCGCTCAGGCTGCTGTACAAGCACCGGCCTGGGTCCGGCACCGGAAACTGGTCGAGTGGGTTCAGAGGGTTGCCGCCCATACCCAACCCGAGCGCATCGTCTGGTGCGATGGTTCGCAGGAGGAGTATGACCGCCTGTGTCAGCAGATGGTCGACGCGGGCACGATGCGCCGCCTCAATCCGCAAAAACGCCCGAACTCGTATCTGGCCTGCTCTGATCCGTCGGACGTGGCGCGCGTGGAGGATCGCACCTTCATCTGCTGCGAGAAGAAGGAAGATGCCGGCCCGACCAACAACTGGATGGCGCCCGCCGAGATGCGCGCGACCCTCGACGGCCTGTTCGCCGGCTCCATGCGCGGACGCACGATGTATGTGGTGCCGTTCTCGATGGGGCCGCTCGGCTCGCCCATCGCGCATATCGGCGTCGAGCTTTCGGATAGCCCGTACGTGGCCGTGAATATGCGCATCATGACGCGCATGGGCCGCGCCGTGTACGACGTGCTCGGCGAGGACGGCGCGTTCGTGCCATGCGTGCACAGCGTCGGCGCGCCGCAGGCGACGGGCGACAAAGACGTGCCGTGGCCGTGCAACGATACGAAATACATCGTCCATTTCCCGGAAACGCGCGAAATCTGGAGCTATGGCTCGGGCTACGGCGGCAACGCACTGCTCGGCAAGAAGTGCTTTGCGTTGCGCATCGCCTCGACGATGGGCCGCGACGAAGGCTGGCTCGCCGAGCATATGCTGATTCTCGGCGTGCGCTCGCCCGAAGGGCGCAAATATCACGTCGCGGCGGCGTTCCCGTCGGCGTGCGGCAAGACCAACTTCGCCATGCTGATTCCGCCGGCAGCAATGAACGGCTGGGAAATCACCACGATCGGCGACGATATTGCCTGGATCAAGCCGGGCGCCGATGGCCGTCTCTACGCGATCAACCCGGAAGCCGGCTATTTCGGCGTCGCGCCGGGCACGAGCGAAAAGACCAACTTCAATGCCATGGCGACGCTCAAGGAGAACGTGATCTTCACGAACGTCGCGCTCACCGACGACGGCGACGTCTGGTGGGAAGGCATGACCGACGAGCCGCCCGCGCACGTGATCGACTGGCAGGGCAACGACTGGACGCCGGCCATTGGCAAGGAGACCGGTCGCAAGGCTGCGCATCCGAATGCGCGTTTCACGGCGCCCGCCTCGCAGTGCCCGTCGATCGATCCCGCCTGGGAAGATCCGAAGGGCGTGGCCATCGACGCCTTCCTGTTTGGCGGTCGCCGTTCGACTACGGTGCCGCTCGTGACCGAGGCGCGCGACTGGACCGAGGGCGTGTACATGGCCGCGACCATGGGCTCCGAGACCACCGCGGCGGCTGCCGGGCAGCAGGGCGTGGTGCGGCGCGATCCGTTCGCGATGCTGCCGTTCTGCGGCTACAACATGGCCGATTACTTTGGCCACTGGCTCAAGGTGGGCGAGCGCCTCTCGAAGCTGGGCGCGACGCAGCCGCGCATTTTCTGCGTGAACTGGTTCCGCAAGGGCGAGGACGGCAAGTTCGTCTGGCCGGGCTTCGGCGAGAACGCGCGCGTGCTCGAATGGATGGTGCGCCGCATCGAGGGTAAGGCCGAGGGCGAAGATCATGCGTTCGGCATTTCGCCGCGCTACGACGATCTGAACTGGCACGGCCTGAATTTCACGCCTGCACAGTATGAACAGGTGATTTCGGTCGACGCCGAGGCGTGGCGCGCCGAACTCGCGTTGCACGCCGAGCTTTTCGCCAAGCTCGCCCACGGCTTGCCGCCCGCACTGAACGATGCGCGGACGGCGCTGGAGACGCGTCTTTGAATTTCAGGCGAAGTGAGGGTAAGTATTTACTAGTGTTGTTTCGATTCTGGAAACAATCGCCGCTGTAACAATGCGTAATAAGTGAAAGTCGAGAAAATCGTAAAGAAATTCCGGCAATCTTAGGCAACTTCTGCACGAATTCTCGTGTCGTAGGAGAATTCGCGGTTTCCGCTGCCGTCTTCTGGCAGCCAAGTAACAGGCAGGAGTTGTCACATGGATCATTTGCAGTCGATGCGAGTATTCGTCAAGGTGGCCGACCTCGGCAGTTTTGCCCGGGCGGCTTCCGCGATGGATATCTCCAATGCGGTTGCAACGCGTCACGTCGCCGACCTCGAAGGGCGGCTCGGCACGCGTTTGCTCAACCGCACGACCCGCAGCCTTTCCCTCACTGAATCGGGCCAAGTCTATCTCGAACGGGCTCGCCAGATTCTCGACGAACTCGAAGACGTCGAGCAGATGGTGGTGGCGCGCAATCATGAGCCGGTCGGCACACTGCGCATCGTGGCACCGGTGGTGTTCGGGCTGCACAATCTCGCGCCCGTGTTGCAGACGTACACGCAGCGTTACCCGCAGGTGGTCCCCGACGTTACGCTGGTCGACCGTCAGGTCGATCTCGTCGAAGAAGGCTTCGACCTGGGCGTCGTGACCGCGCGCCAGATGCGCAGCGCGAGCATCGTCACGCGCCGTCTCACGACCGGCTGCATGACCGTGTGCGCCACGCCGGCTTATCTGGAGAAGCACGGCACGCCCACGCGCCCCGAGCACCTGATGGAGCATCCGTCGCTTTCCCTGCCGTCGGAGTACTGGGGCGACGAGCGGGTCTTCACGGGGCCGGAAGGCGAAGTGCGCGTGCGCCCGAGCAACGTGATCATCGCGAACAACACCGAGATGCTGCGCCAGTTCGCGCTGCTCGGCATGGGCATCACGATCCTGCCGAGCTACCTGATCGGGCGCGACATGACGCGCGGGCGTCTCGTGCGTCTGCTCGGCGAATATCGGCTGCCGCAGGTCGAGATCAACGTCGCGTACCCTAGCCGCCGCCACTTGCCTGCGAAGGTGCGCACCTTCATCGACCATCTTGTCGAGCATTTTAGCCAGACGCCGAACAGCCAGCTCGGCGAGCAATGGATCAAGGACGGGCTTACGCGCCCGGTGAACGGCGCGGCGCACGCAACGGCGCCCGAGGCGTTCGACGGCTCGGAGTCAATTTCCGATCTGCTCGACGGCGAGCACCACGGCGTGCAAAGCGAGCGCCCCTCGAAGGCGCCGCGCGCGGCCGCGCGCACGCGGCCGACGGCGTTGTCGCCGCTATAAGCGCGGTATTTCGCTTATCAAGGGCCAGAAGGGCCTGATTGGGCGCTTAGTTTGCTTTGGAACGGAAATAAAAAAGCGCAGCTTCGTGAGAAGCTGCGCTTTTTTGCATGCGTGCCGCCGCCCGCCTGCCGCAGGTCCCAGCGATTACGAACCGGTCTTGCGCGCCGCCGTTTTGCGCGCGGCGGTCTTTTTCGCAGGCGCGGTCTTGGCGGCAGCCGTCTTGCGCGCTGGTTTTGCGCTCGTTTCTGCGGCGTCGTTTTCGCTGGCCGCGTCGTTGGCGGCTTCGTCGGTCCCAGCCTTAGCGGTGGACTTCTTCGCAGCGGTCTTCGCCGCAGTCTTGGCGCCCGGCTCCTTCTTCTCGAACTCGAAGCCGATCTTGCCGTCAGGCTGCTTCACCAGAAACGCCTTGAAGTTGCGGCCTGTACGCGAGGACTTGAAGTTCGTCAGCAAGTCCGTGCGTCCTTCCGACAGCAGCTTCGCCATCTGCTCGCGCGCGATTTCCTGTTGCAAGATCACCTTGCCCGAGCGGAAGTCGCAGGTCTTCGGATTCGCAACCGAGTTCTCGCAGACGTAGCTCATGCCGTGCTCAAACACGCGGGCCTTGCACTTCGGGCACGCGCCCACGGGCTCCTGCTGCGAGAAGTCGGGCGCCTCGCCGTCCTCGCCGCTCGTGTCCTGGCCGAAGTCGAACTCGAGCTTGAAGTTCTTGACATCGTCGTCGAAAGAGAGCTTGAGGATCGCCGAGAACGGCCGGCCCATCTTGCTGCGGAAGCCTGAGAGCGGGCCGATGGTCTTGTTCTGCAGCAGCTCTTCCACTTCCGGGATTTCGAACTGGCGGCCTCCCGGGATTTTCGAGATCGAAAATTCGCACTTCGTGCACGCAAAACGGCGGTAATTTTCCTTAACCTGGCCGCCGCAGTTGGGGCACGGCGTTTCCAGCGTCGCGTAGTCGCCGGGAATGGTGTCGGAGTCGTACTCTTTCGCGCGCTTCACGATGGTCTGCGTCATGCGGGCAATTTCCTGCATGAACGCGTCGCGCGGAAGCTTGCCGCGCTCCATCTGCGAGAGCTTGTATTCCCACTCGCCGGTCAATTCCGGCGCGGTAAGTTCCTTCACGTCGAGGCCGCGCAACAGCGTCATGAGCTGGAACGCCTTGGCCGTGGGAATCAGCTCGCGGCCCTCGCGCACCAGATACTTTTCGCCGAGCAGGCCTTCGATGATCGCCGCGCGCGTGGCCGGCGTGCCGAGGCCCTTGGCGGCCATCGCCTCGCGCAGTTCCTCGTCGTCCACGAGCTTGCCGGCCCCTTCCATGGCCGACAGCAGCGTCGCTTCGTTGTAGCGTGCGGGCGGCTTGGTCACGAGCTGATGCGCCGCGATCTTCTCGGTCTTGACCTTCTCGTCCTTCTGCACCGGCACGAGGTTGGCGTCGTCGCCGCCCGTGTCGCGGCCGTAGACTTGCAGCCAGCCCGGCTCGACCAGCACCTTGCCTTCGGTCTTGAAGTGATGGCCGGCCACTTCGGTGATACGCGTGGTCACGCGGTATTCCGCAGCCGGGAAGAATACCGCGAGGAAGCGCTTCACCACGAGGTCGTAGAGCTTCTGCTCGGGTTCCGAGAGTGACTTCGGCGCCTGCAGCGTGGGGATGATGGCGAAGTGGTCGCTGATCTTCGAGTTATCGAAGATGCGCTTGTTCGGCTTCACCCAGCCTTTGTCGAGCACCTGCTTGGCGTGCGGCAGGTAGTTGTTGCTCTCCTTGAGCATCTCCAGCGTCTCCTTCACGGTGCCGAGGTAATCCTCCGGCAGCGCGCGCGAATCGGTACGCGGGTAGGTGAGCACCTTGTGCTTTTCGTACAGCGCCTGGGCGAGGCCGAGCGTGTTCTTGGCCGAAAAGCCGAAGCGGCCGTTGGCCTCGCGCTGCAGACTCGTCAGATCGAAGAGCGCGGGCGAGAGCTGGGTCGACGGCTTCGATTCTTCCGTGACCGTGCCTTCGCGGCCATGGCAGGCGGCCACGATGGTTTCGGCGGCCGGCAGGCTCCAGAGCCGCGAGTCGCGCTTTTCCGGGTCGAGCTCGTCCTTCTTGAATTTCGGGTCGTACCAGCGGCCTTCATAGAAGCCAGCCGCACAGACGAACTCCGCGCGCACTTCCCAGTAGTCTCGCGGCACGAAACGGCGGATTTTCTCTTCGCGTTCGACGACGATCGACAAAGTTGGCGTCTGAACGCGGCCAACCGTGGTCAGGAAGAAGCCGCCACCCTTGCTGTTGAAGGCGGTCATCGCGCGCGTGCCGTTGATGCCCACGAGCCAATCGGCTTCCGAGCGGCAGCGGGCGGCGTCGGCGAGCGGCTGCATGTCGTCGTCGCTGCGCAGGTTCGCGAAGCCGTCGCGGATCGCCTGTGGCGTCATCGACTGGAGCCACAGGCGCTGGACCGGCTGCTTCGCCTTCGCGTGCTGCGCAATCAGGCGGAAAATCAGCTCGCCTTCGCGGCCCGCGTCGCATGCGTTGATCAGACGGTCGACATCCTTGCGCTTCATCAGCTTGTTGAGCACCTTGAGCCGCGATTCGCTCTTGGCAATCGGGTTCAAGTCGAAATGCGGTGGGATGACCGGCAGATGCGCGAAGCTCCATTTGCCTCGCTTGACCTCGTACTCTTCGGGCGCGGCGATTTCCAGCAGGTGGCCAACCGCCGAGGAAAGCACGTAGTCGTCGCTTTCGAAGTACTCGTCATGCTTGGTAAATCCGCCCAAAGCGCGCGCGATATCGTTCGCGACAGATGGCTTCTCGGCGATGATCAGGGCTTTGGACATGACTGGCTGTGTGTGGTTGATCCGGGCTTTGGATATGAATCGCGCCCCGCGGCTATCCGGTCTAAATCGGCTGCGTGGCCGGCGCGGCGCGTTTCGCCTCTCGCTTAACGACCGCTTTATAGCACATGGCGCGCAGACGGCGATTTTCTTGTCATCGGAGCGAGGTTGCTTGCATGGAGCCCTGGGGGCGTCTTCGGGCGCCCATCATAAGGGCGCGGCGCGGTGGCGGGCAAGCATGGGGTCGGAACAAGTGCCGGACGGCGCCTGGCGGTCCCGGCGTTGGCGATTCGCGAGGCGCGCCTTAGGCGTCGGCCAGCGCGGGCCGCAGCTTCGGTGCATCGGCGACGCCTGGCAGCGCGGTGAGATCGGCGAGCATGCGCTCGACCACCGCGGCGTGCGGCAGCACCGTGCCGAAAAACCGCGTGGCCTTGCTGTCCTCGATGAGGATGGTCGGGAAGTTTTCCACGTCGAGGTCGTCGAAGCGGTCAGCGTGCGTTTCAATATCGATCCAGGCAAAGCAGATCTCGGGATGGCCCTCGGCGATACGGTCGAAGGTGGCCCGGTAATCGCGGCAGGTGCCGCACCACTGCGCGCATAGACAGGCGACGAACAGCGTGTCGCGGTTGGCGACGCGCTCGGCGATCTGGTCGGCGTCGGTGTCGAGGTCAAGCGCGGGCATGATCGTTCCTTGCGTTCTCTTATATATAGAGTGTGGACGTTGGGCGGGTATTTGGCGCGAATGTAACACGGCGGCGGGCTAGCAGTGGGACGCCCGCATAAACTGCCCGCCGGGCAGCGTGCTGATGTGCCCGGCCAGTTCGAGCCGCAGCAGCGTGGCTTGCAGGACCGCTTCGGTCATGTCGGTGCGCTGCGCGAGGATTTCAAGCGTGGCGGGCGCGTGGCCTAGCGCGGCGAGCAGTGAGGAGGCCTCGGGCCCGAGCGTGGTCGCCGTCGCTGCCTTGGAGGGTTTCGCCTCGGCCAGTGGACCGGCTGGGGCGCGGTCTCGCGCGAGGCCGTCGAGCTGCGCTTCGAATTCCAATGGAAGCGTCGCTGCGCATGCTGTGGTTTGTTTGCGCGACGCCCTGGCTCGCGCGGCGCGCGGCGCCGGTTGCGTGAAGCGCAGCGCTTCGAGCACTTCCTCCGGTGTCTCGACCAGCTGCGCGCCTTCCTTGATCAGCCGATGACATCCGCGCGAAAGCGGCGCGTGGACTGAGCCGGGCAGCGCGAACACGTCGCGTCCCATTTCATTGGCGAGGCGCGCGGTGATGAGCGAGCCTGAGCGCATGGCCGCTTCGACTACGATTACGCCCTC
Source organism: Paraburkholderia sp. A1RI-2L (assembly GCF_048957375.1). Taxonomy (NCBI): domain Bacteria; kingdom Pseudomonadati; phylum Pseudomonadota; class Betaproteobacteria; order Burkholderiales; family Burkholderiaceae; genus Paraburkholderia; species Paraburkholderia sp. A1RI-2L. The sequence continues at coordinate 2,721,075 of NZ_JARBTA010000001.1, read as the reverse complement.
CACCAGCGCGGCGATCACGCGGTTGCGCTGCGGAAAGTTCGCGGAACGCGCGGGCGTGCCGAGTGGCCATTCGGTGACGATCGCGCCACGTTCGGCGATCTGGGCCGCAAGCGCGTGATGTGCGACGGGATAGACGAGGTCGGCGCCCGTGCCGGTGACGGCGACGGTGCCGCCGGGCTCGCCGAGTGCGCCCTGGTGCGCCGCGCCGTCGACGCCGAGCGCCAGGCCCGAGACGATCGTTACGCCCGCCGCGGCGAGCGTGCGCGCGAAGCGCGCGGCGTCTTCGAGCGCTTGCGGCGTGGCGCTGCGGCTGCCCACCACGGCCACGCTGCGCGCATGCAGCAGATCGAGCCGCCCTGTCACGTAGAGGAGCGGCGGCGGGTCGGGCATCGTCAGGAGGCGGGGCGGATACGCGGGATCGGCGAGTGTGACAAGCGCGTTGCGCGGTTGTCTGCACCATGCGGTCACGGCGGAGACTTGTTGCGCGAAGCCGGCAGCCGGCGGTGCAAGCACGGCGCGGGCGGCCTCGTTGCCGGCAGCGGCCGCAAGCGCTCCGAACGGCTGCGCGAGCACGCGCTGAGGGAGCCCGAACGCGCCGAGCAGCGCACGCAGCGCAGCCGGCTTCAGGCCCCGTGCGTTCGCGAGGCGCAGCCAGGCGCTGAGTTCGTCGGCCCCGAGCGGCAAGGTAGCGAGCATCGGCGATTCTCCGTCGGCGGGCGAAGTCAAGCCCGTCGTGTTAAAATTTTCACCATCCGAAATTTGTTTGCGTCGCTGTGACGCATCGTCACGGCGTGCTGCTGGCACCGCGCTTTTTGCCCGCCGCCAGTTGCCCGCACATCGATCTGACCGTCTATCTTCTGTATTCCGCGAGGGGCGCACCAGTTGGCCGAATGGCCAGTTCGCGCGCGAGCGCGCGGCTCGCGGCGCCCAACCAGGAACCTGTCAAACCATGGCTCTACTGAACATTCTTCATTACCCGGACAAGCGCCTGCACAAGGTTGCCAAGCCCGTCGAGGTGGTCAACGACCGTATCCGCAAGCTCGTCGCCGACATGGCCGAGACCATGTACGCCGCACCTGGCGTGGGGCTTGCCGCCACCCAGGTCGACGTGCACGAGCGCGTCGTCGTGATCGACGTCTCCGACACGCACAACGAATTGCTCGTGTTCATCAACCCGGAAATCGTCTGGGCGAGCAATGAGCGCGAAGTGCACGAAGAGGGCTGCCTCTCGGTGCCGGGCATCTATGACGAGGTCGAGCGCGCCGAAAAGGTGCGCGTGCGGGCGCTCAACGAGAAGGGCGAGACCTGGGAGGTCGACTGCGAAGGCCTGCTCGCCGTGTGCATCCAGCACGAAATGGATCACTTGATGGGCAAGGTGTTCGTCGAGTACCTCTCGTCGCTCAAGCAGACGCGCATCAGGAGCAAGATGAAGAAGCTCGAGCGCGCGATGTAAGGTTCGCGCGCCGCACCGTCCTTTTCTTCATTCGCCGATCTTCTTCCAGCGCCCATGAGCATGAGCCATTCTCTTCGCGTGATTTTTGCCGGTACGCCGGAATTCGCCGCCGCCGCGCTCGCCGCGATCCACGAGGCGGGGTTTGCCGTGCCACTCGTGCTGACCCAGCCCGACCGGCCCGCGGGTCGCGGGATGAAGCTCCAGGCGAGTCCGGTCAAACGCTACGCGCAGGAGCACGGGATCGCCGTGGCGCAGCCGCCTTCGCTGCGGCGCGCGGGCAAGTACCCCGAGGAAGCCGCCGCGGCGCTGGAACTGCTGCGCGCGACGCCGCACGACGTGATGGTGGTGGCTGCTTATGGCCTGTTGCTTCCGCAGGATGTGCTCGATATTCCGCCGCGCGGCTGCATCAACATTCACGGATCGATCTTGCCGCGCTGGCGCGGCGCGGCACCGATCCACCGCGCGATCGAGGCCGGCGATGCCGAGACCGGCATCACCCTCATGCAGATGGATGCGGGCCTCGACACCGGCCCGATGATCTCGGAAGTGCGCACGCCCATCGCGTCCACGGACACGACCGCGACGCTGCACGACCGCCTCGCGAAGCTGGGCGCGGAACTCGTGGTGGAGGGGCTGATCCGGCTCGAGCGCGATGGCGTTCTGCCCGTGGTCCCGCAACCGGCCGAGGGCGTCACCTATGCCGAGAAAATCGGCAAGCAGGAGGCCGCACTCGACTTCCGCCGTTCCGCCGAGGCGCTGGCACGGCAGATTCGCGCGTTCGATCCGTTCCCGGGCGGCGCGGCCACACTGGATGGCGCGCTGCTCAAGCTGTGGTCGGCCGAGCCGGCCGACGGCATCAAGGTGCCCGCCGCAGCCGTGCCGGGCCAGATCCTCGAAGCCTCGCCTGGCGGCGTCGTTGTGGCGTGCGGCGAGGGCGCGCTGCGCGTGACGCAGCTGCAGAAGCCGGGTGGGAAACGCCTGCCGGCGCGCGAATTCCTCGCCGGCATGCCGCTCGCGGCTGGCCAGCGCTTCGCGCTGACTGACACCGGCGCCGGGGCCGCGTAGGCGCCCAACCTGAAGGCGGGGCGATACACGCGCCGCCGCGCGCGTTAGAATTCAGGAGCGTTGTCGAGACGGCTGCACAGGACGGCTCGAACCCTTTTCCCGAGTCGTTTTGCAGGAAAAACGTCATGTTTGGCATTACTCATTTTGGCTTCTTCCTCGTCGCCGTTTTTCTCCTGAACGTTACGCCCGGCCCCGACACGGCCTACATCGTCGGGCGCAGCGTCGCGCAAGGCCGCAGCGCTGGGCTCGTCTCGGCGCTGGGCATTTCCGCGGGCTGCTGCGTGCATGCGCTGGCCTGCGCGTTCGGGCTGACCGCGCTGCTCGTGGCCTCGGCCACGGCGTTTACGGTCATCAAGCTCGTGGGCGCATGCTACCTGGTGTACCTCGGCGTGCGCCTGATCTTCGCGAAGCAAAGCGCCTCGGCTAGCGCCACGGAGTTCGCCCCGCGCGCCGCTGCGCCGCGTCCGCTGCGCCAGCTTTTCCTCTCGGGTTTCTGGACCAACGTGCTCAACCCGAAAGTCGTGCTGTTCTTTGTGTCGTTTTTCCCGCAGTTCGTGAGCGTGACGAGCCCGCACAAGGTGCTCGCGTTCCTCGCGCTCGGCGTCGTGTTCGTCGTCATGAGCACGATCTGGAACAGCTTCGTCGCCTGGATCGCGGGCAGCGTGACGCAGCGCTTCTCCGGCAAGCCCGGCATCAGAAAGTGGCTCGACCGCACGGTGGGCTCTGCGTTTGTCGGGCTCGGCCTGCGGCTCGCCACGGCCACGCGGTGAGATTGAATTTTTCCGATCCGCCCATATCTAACAAATCGCTTACAATGCGCTCGCCGGCCGCTGCTGGCGGGTGTTTGACGATTTGATCCCCGACTTGATTCCCATTGGGTGAAGGAGCACAGCACATGTTCAACTGGGTCAAAACCGCGATGTTGATGGCCGCGATTACGGCCCTTTTCATCGTGATTGGCGGAATGATGGGCGGGCAGCGCGGCATGATGCTCGCGCTCATGTTCGCGCTCGCCATGAACTTCTTCTCGTACTGGTTCTCGGACAAGATGGTCCTGCGCATGTACAACGCACAGGAAGTCGACGAGACCACGGCGCCGCAGTTCTATCGCATGGTCCGCGAGCTGGCCACGCGCGCGAACATTCCGATGCCGCGCGTCTACCTGATCAACGAAGACGCGCCCAACGCGTTCGCCACGGGCCGCAATCCCGAGCATGCGGCAGTGGCCGCCACCACCGGCATCCTGCGCGTGCTTTCCGAGCGCGAGATGCGCGGCGTGATGGCCCACGAGCTCGCGCACGTGAAGCACCGCGACATCCTCATTTCGACGATCACGGCCACCATGGCCGGCGCGATCTCGGCGCTCGCCAATTTCGCGATGATCTTCGGCGGCCGCGACGAGAACGGCCGTCCCGCGAACCCGATCGCCAGCATTGCGGTTGCGCTGCTCGCGCCGATCGCGGGCGCGCTCATCCAGATGGCGATCTCGCGGGCGCGCGAGTTCGAGGCCGATCGCGGCGGCGCGCAGATTTCGGGCGATCCGCAGGCGCTTGCATCGGCGCTCGACAAGATCCATCGCTACGCGCAGGGCATTCCGTTCCCGGCGGCCGAGCAGCATCCGTCCACGGCGCAGATGATGATAATGAATCCGCTTTCGGGCGGTGCCGTTGCGAATTTGTTCTCGACGCACCCCGCCACCGAGGAGCGCATCGCGCGTCTTATGGAGATGGCGCGCACGGGCCGCTTCGACTGAAACAGCGCGGCGCGAGCGAAAGGCGGAGAAAGGCAGACCCGGGGCAGTCCCCACGGTCTGCCTTTTTTATTGGTGCATGGCGGGCGCGCAGCAGTGCGGTGCCTTGCCGATTCGGCCCGGCGAGCAGCGTTGCGTTCGCGCCACGCTACAATGGCTCGCTTGTGGTTTGCTTTTTGCACGATTCGCCGCGCCCCGGCGCGGCCCGCTCCCGGTTTTTCCATGACATCCAGCTCCTCGCGCCGCCCGTCCGGCTCATCGCCGTCTGCCCAGCCACGTGCCAAGCGTGCAGGGCGTCCCGCCTCGCCGGCGCGCCGGTCGGATCAGGCCACGCCGCGCAAGGCCGCCGCGCATCAAGCCGTCCATCTGGCTCCCGAATCGCTCGGCTTCGCGCTCGACACGGCGGCGCATATCGTGGGTGCGGTGCGCGCGGGCGCGGCTTTGCCGGCGGCGCTCACGAGCGCTTTCGGCGCGCTTGCGCACGAGTTCGCAGCGACGGCGCGCGGCGCTGTGCAGGACATCGCGTATCGCACGATGCGACGCCTCGGCACCGTGGACTGGCTGATCAAGCAGCGTGTGAGCAAGGCGCCGCCGCCGCCCGTGACGAACCTGCTCGCGTGCGCGCTCGCACTGCTCGTCGACGACGAGGCGCACGCCGCCTACACGCCGTTTACCGTCGTCGATCAGGCCGTGCGCGCGATCGGCGCGCGCCGCGACATCGCCTTCGCGAAAGGCCTCGTGAATGCGGTGCTGCGCGGTTTCCTGCGCGAGCGCGAGAGCGCGCTGGCCGCCGCCCAGGGCGACGAGGTCGCGCGCTGGAATTATCCGCAATGGTGGATCGACGCGATCCGCAAGGCGTGGCCCGACCGTTGGCAGGCGATTCTCGAAGCGGGCAACACGCAGGGGCCGCTCACGCTGCGCGTGAACGCGCGCCGCGCGAGCACGTCCGACTATCTGCAACGTCTGGCCGATGAAAACATCGCCGCGACGCAGATCGGCGAGCACGCCGTGCGCCTTGCCGCGCCGCTGCCGGTCGACCGCATTCCCGGCTTCATGGCCGGCGACGCCTCGGTGCAAGACGCCGGCGCGCAAATCGCCGCGCAAATCATGGGCGTGCGCGACGGCATGCGCGTGCTCGATGCGTGCGCGGCGCCCGGCGGCAAGAGCGGCCATCTGCTCGAACTCGCCGACATCGACTTGATCGCACTCGAAAGCGATGCCACGCGCGCGGCGCGCATCGGCGAAAACTTTGCGCGTTTGGGTTTTTCGGCTGAGGAGGTGCACGACCAGGCTGACGACGAAGCCGATGACGATGCACCCCCACCCGCCTGGCGCGCGCGCGTCGTGATCGGCGACGCGGGTGCGCCCGAAAGCTGGTTCGACGGCGCGCCGTTCGACCGCATTCTCGCGGACGTGCCGTGCTCCGCTTCGGGCATCGTGCGCCGCCATCCCGACATTCGCTGGCTGCGCCGTCAAAGCGACATCGCTGCGCTGGTGCAGGAGCAGCGCCGCATCGTCGAGGCGCTGTGGGCCTTGCTCAAGCCGGGCGGCGAGTTGCTTTACGTGACGTGCTCGATCTTCCCCGAGGAAGGCGAGGCGCAGGCGAGCTGGTTTGAAAGCACCCACGCGGATGCGGTACGATTGGACGCGCCGGGGCAACTGCTGCCGGCGACCGACGGCGCGCCGGCCGGGGGGGCACAGAGTGGCGCAGCCAGCGTGGCGCGGCGCGATGCGCAAGTGCAGAACGACGCCTGCCCCGTTCCCGATCGCACCGCGGATCACGACGGCTTCTTCTACGCGCGCTTCCAGAAACGGTGATCATCAAACGCTTCTTCCCGCAACGCTTTGCGATCCTGATCGGGATCGCGCTGGCTTTCGGCCTGCTGGCCGTCAAGCCGGCGCGCGCCGATTCGATCTCGGTGCAACGGGCGTCGCTGCAAGCCGACGGCTCCGGCTGGAGCCTCGATGCGCGCTTCGATTTCGAGCTCAATAGCAGCCTGGAAGATGCGGTCAACAAGGGCATTCCGCTCTACTTCACCACCGACTTCGAACTCACGCGCCCGCGCTGGTACTGGTTCGACGAGCAGCCCGCGAGCGTCTCGCAAAGCATTCGCCTCTCGTTCCAGCCGCTCACGCGCGAGTACCGCGTGTCGAGCGGCGGGCTGCAGCTCGGCTTTGCGACGCTGGCCGACGCGCTCGCCGTCATCAAGCACGTCACGTCGTGGCACGTGATCGACAACAAGCAGGTGCATCCGGGCGAAACCTATACGGCGTCGGTGCGCATGCAACTCGACGTCGCGCTCATGCCCAAGCCGTTCCAGATCGATGCGGTCAACAACCGCGACTGGAACCTCGCTTCCGACTGGAAGCGCTTTAACTTCACGGTGACCGAACGTGCTAAATAAAGTGCGCCGCGCCACCAGTGTCAGCGGCATCGTCATCCGGCTGCTCGTGTCCACGGTTGCGCTCACCGCGACGCTGCTGCTCGTGCTGCTTGCCGCCGCGAGCGCGAACACCGAGTTCTTCGACCGCTACTACGGCTGGCTCTATGCGGCCAACATCGGCGTCGCGCTGATCTTTCTCCTGGTGGTCACGGCGCTCGTGATCGTGATCGTCGTGCGCTTGCGGCGCGGCAAGTTCGGCACGCGCTTGCTGGCCAAACTCGCGTTTTTCTTCGCGCTCGTGGGCGTGGTGCCGGGCGGCATCATCTACGTCGTCTCGTATCAGTTCGTCTCGCGCTCGATCGAGTCGTGGTTCGACGTGAACGTGGAGACGGCGCTCACGGCGGGCCTGAATCTCGGGCGCGGCATGCTCGACGCCTCGCTCTCCGATCTGCAAACCAAGGCGCGTCTGATGGCCGAGCAGATCGCGACCGGCCAGGCCGCGGGCACCACGCTCACGCTGCTGCGCGCGCGTGACCAGTTCGGCGTGCAGGACGCCACCATCGTCGAGCCGGTGCGCAGCATGTCGGGCGCGGCGCCGGAGATGCACGTCGTCGCGCAGGCTTCGAGCAACTTCTCCTCGCTGATGCCGGCCGACCTGCCCACCGCGCTCATGATCGATCAGGCGCGCGGGCGCGGCTACGCGGCGATCGAAGGCGAAGTCGATGGCGACCCGCGTCTGCACGGTCCGAAGGGCGCGCTGCGGCTGCGCGTCGTCACGCGCATTCCCGATGCGAACACCACCGACCTGCAACCGGCCGAGCGCTTCCTGCAACTGGAGCAGCCGGTGCCCGCCGCGCTTGCGCGCAACGCCGACGCCGTGCAGCGCGCCTATCGCGAGTACCAGGAAAAGGCGCTGGGCCGCACGGGCTTGCGCAAGATGTATATCGGCACGCTCACGCTCGCGCTCTTTCTCGCCACCTTCGTTGCGATGATGCTGGCGCTCGCGCTCGGCAACCAGCTCGCACGTCCGCTCTTCCTGCTCGCGCAGGGCACCAAGGAAGTGACCGAGGGCGACTACACGCCCAAGCGCGAGATCAAGTCGCGCGACGAACTGGGCTTCCTCACGCAGTCGTTCAACGCGATGACGCGCCAGCTTTCCGAAGCGCGCCAGGCCGTGGAGAAGAACCGCGTCGCGCTCGAGCATTCGAAGGCGTATCTCGAGAGCATCCTCGCGAATCTCACGGCAGGCGTGTTCGTGTTCGACCGCCAGTTCCGGCTGACGACGGCGAACCCCGGCGGGGAGCGCATCTTCCGCCATCCGTTCCAGGCGCAGCTGGGCCTGCCCATCGATCATGTGGCGGCGCTCGGGGACTTCGCGGCGATGGTGCGCAAGGCCTTCGCCGACCAGGAGGCGTCGCGCACCGATCGCGAAGGCGGCGACGTGGATCACGGCCACTGGCAGCAGCAGTTTTCCGTGCCGGTGGCGGGCGAGACCGATCCGCTCACGCTGCTCGTGCGCGGCGCGCGCCTCGTTTCCGACACGGGCCGCGACGCCGGCGACATGCAGACCTCGGGCTACGTGGTGGTGTTCGACGATATCTCCGATGTGATTTCGGCGCAGCGCTCGGTCGCGTGGGGCGAAGTCGCGCGGCGTCTCGCGCACGAGATCAAGAATCCGCTCACGCCGATTCAGCTATCCGCCGAGCGCCTGCAGATGAAGCTCACCGACAAGCTCGCCCCCTCGGACGCCGAAGTGCTCAAGCGCGGCGCGACCACCATCGTCAATCAGGTCGCGGCGATGAAGCAGATGGTCGACAATTTCCGCGACTACGCGCGCACGCCGCCGGCGGTGCTCGCGAGCCTGCAACTGAACGATCTCGTGAGCGAAGTGCTCACGCTGTACGGCGCGGAAGAAGGCAAGAGCACGATCAAGGTCGAGCTTTCCGCGCTGCCGGTGATCCGCGGCGACGCCACGCAATTGCGCCAGGTGATTCACAACCTTTTGCAAAATGCACAAGACGCAGTGGCCGATGTCGAGACGCCGCGCGTGACACTGGAGACGCGGGCCGTAGAATACGGCGATCCGGACGCGGACGGCCACACGCGCGTCGCGGTGCGTCTCACGGTATCGGACAACGGGCCCGGTTTCCCGGCGCGCATTCTCACGCGCGCATTCGAACCCTATGTGACAACCAAGGCCAAAGGAACAGGGCTCGGGCTCGCGATGGTGAAGAAGATCATCGACGAGCACGGCGCGCGCATCGACATCCGCAATCGCATGAAAGCGGGCGATGCGATAGAGGGCGCGCAGATCTCGATCCTCTTTCTCCAACTGGCGGATGACGCCAACCCGGACACCCACCCGGGCGCAACGCCTGATGCCGCCACGCGCGGCACTGCAAAGGCGGCGCGCGCGGCAACGGAGCAGGGATCAAAAGCAACAGTGCAGACAAGGGCAGCGTAAATGGCAACCATCCTGGTGGTAGACGATGAAATGGGCATCCGGGAATTGCTCTCGGAGATCCTCAGCGACGAAGGACACGTCGTGGAGCTCGCGGAGGACGCGGAGCAGGCGCGCGAATTCCGTCAGCGTCAGGTGCCGGACCTGGTGCTGCTCGATATCTGGATGCCGGACACCGATGGCGTGACGCTGCTCAAGGAATGGGCCGCGCAGGGCCAGTTAACGATGCCTGTCATCATGATGTCGGGGCATGCGACGATCGACACGGCGGTCGAGGCGACCAAAATCGGCGCGCTCAACTTCCTCGAAAAGCCGATTGCGCTGCAAAAGCTGTTGAAGGCGGTCGAGCAGGGGCTCGCACGCGGCACCGCCGCGCCGGTTCCGGCGACGGCGCCCGGTGCAGCCAAGCCGGCGGCGGGCGGGCCGGCCGTGGTGGCGTCGGCGGCGGCGCTGCCGGTGCTGGGTGCCGACGGCGCGTCGGGCGGCGCGGCCGCCGCGGGCGTGGCGTCGATCTCGTTCGACATCCCGTTGCGCGATGCGCGCGACGCGTTCGAGCGCGCCTACTTCGAGTATCACCTCGCGCGCGAGAACGGCAGCATGACGCGCGTGGCCGAGAAAACCGGCCTCGAGCGCACGCACCTGTATCGCAAGCTCAAGCAGCTCGGTGTGGACCTCGGCAAGAGCAAGGGCGAGTAAGCCATTTTTTTTGCGAAAGCTCTTGCGCAGTCCTGTCAGGATCGCTATACTCTTCTTTCTTCGTTGGCCCGGTAGCTCAGTTGGTAGAGCAGCGGATTGAAAATCCGCGTGTCGATGGTTCGATTCCGTCCCAGGCCACCAGAATGCAGCCCCAGGAGATCGCACGATTCCTGGGGCTTTTTCGTTGTGCCCGCGTACGGTGCGCCCTGTTCGGGTCGAACACAGCGGATGGAATATCAGCGGTATAAAGTAGCGCCGATATTCGCAAAAATACAGCGGCCTATACTGCATTGGCCTGCGCGGGAGAAAGACCTGCGCGGGTCCGCACGGCGGGTTTTCAAGGCTTGCGACCGCGCGGAACCTCTTGATACGGAGTTTCACGGTGACTCGAACAGAACCCAGGAACGGCGCGCTCGTGCTGTTTTCCGGCGGCCAGGACTCGGCTACGTGCCTTGCCTGGGCGCTCGACCGCTACGACACTGTCGAGACGCTAGGCTTCGATTATGGCCAGCGTCATCGCGTCGAACTGGAATGCCGTGAAGGCTTTCGCGCAGCCGTTGCGCAGACGTTCCCCGAGTGGGGCGAGCGCCTGGGCGACGATCACATGATCGATCTCTCGGTGCTGGGCTCGATCAGCGACACGGCCATGACGCGCGAAATCGAGATCGAGACGGCGGCCAACGGCTTGCCGAACACCTTCGTGCCGGGCCGCAATCTGATGTTCATGCAGATCGCCGCGGCGATTGCTTACCGGCGCGGGCTCAAGTTCCTCGTGGGCGGCATGTGCGAAACCGACTTCTCGGGCTATCCCGACTGCCGCGACGACACCATGAAGGCGCTGCAAGTCACGCTCAATCTGGGCATGGAAACCCGCCTCGTGATCGAAACGCCGCTCATGTGGCTCGACAAGGCCGACACGTGGCGTCTCGCGCAGAAACTGGGCGGTGAGGCGCTGGTCGAACTGGTGCGCGTGGAAACCCATACGTGCTACGTGGGCGAGCGCGCCGAGCTCAACGACTGGGGCTTCGGCTGCGGCGAATGCCCGGCGTGCAAGTTGCGCAAGCGCGGCTACGAAGCGTACCTCGCGGGCGAGCAGGTGACGCAAGCGCCGGTCTGAACCGATGACGGGCGCGCCACGCGCTTTTGCATGGCGTGGCAGCATGAGCGGGGCGGCGCACGGGCGGCGCGTCCCGCCGAACGAAGACAGCAAGACAATCAGCGCCCGAAATAACCCGCTCCCAGCGCGTCGACCCGCAGGGAACATGCGCAGTGAACGCGCGCATTGAACATGATCAGGCAGTAAGCATGACGTACGCAGTAAAGGAAATTTTCTACACATTGCAGGGCGAGGGCGCGAACGCCGGACGTCCGGCCGTGTTTTGCCGGTTCGCCGGCTGCAACTTGTGGTCGGGCCGTGAGGAAGACCGTGAAACGGCGGTCTGTCGTTTCTGCGACACCGATTTCGTGGGCACCGACGGCGAGAACGGCGGCAAGTACCGCACGCCCGAGGAACTCGTCGCGATGATCGCGTCGCTCTGGCCCGAAGGCGAGGGCAACCGCTTCGTCGTGTGCACCGGCGGCGAGCCGATGCTGCAGATCGACCAGCCGTTCGTCGATGCGCTGCATGCCGCCGGCTTCGAGATCGCCATTGAAACCAATGGTTCGCTGCCCGTGCTGGATACCATCGACTGGATCTGCGTGAGCCCGAAGGCCGACGCGCCGCTCGTCGTCACGAAGGGCAACGAGTTGAAGGTGGTGGTGCCCCAGGACAACCAGCGCCTCGCCGACTATGCGAAGCTCGATTTCGAGTATTTCCTCGTTCAGCCGATGGACGGCCCGTCGCGCGACCTGAACACGAAGCTCGCGATCGACTGGTGCAAGCGCCATCCGCAATGGCGCCTGTCGATGCAGACTCACAAGTACCTGAACATTCCCTGAGCATCCCCTGATTCCTTGCCTGACTGGTTAAAAGCGCCGTGCTGACGATCACCCGAAAACTCGAATTCGACGCGGGCCACCGCATTCCCGACCACCGCAGCCAGTGTCGCAACCTGCACGGCCATCGCTACGTGCTGGAAGTCACGCTGCAAGGCGACACCGTCGAAACGGAAGGCGCGCCCGACCGCGGCATGGTGATGGATTTCGCCGACGTGAAGGCGCTCGCGAACCAGCATCTCGTCGATCTGTGGGATCACGCGTTCATCGTCTTCGAAGACGACGCGCAGGTGCGCGGTTTTCTCGAAACGTTGCCGGGTCACAAGACGGTCGTGATCGACCGCATTCCGACCGTGGAAAATCTCGCGGCCATCGCGTTCGAGATCCTCGCTAACGTTTACGACGCGCATTACGGCGTGAATCTGCAACTGCAAAAGCTGCGTCTGTACGAAACGCCGAATTGCTGGGCTGAAGTCACGCGCGATTGAGCGCCGGCATCGAGGCCCGCGCCGAGCCCTAAGGCCGGGTTTTCCGCCCGGCCCTCAAACTTTTGTCGCGGTATGATCGTTCCGGCAAGGCCCGCGTCCGCGCGGCCCGACAACACAACGGAGCGAGACATGCCGGCTGCGGCGCTGCCGGGCCGCCAGGCCCGCGCGGGACGCGCGCGTCCCGCAACTCGCCGGGAGCACGGCAATGAGCACCTTCACCAATCCCCTCAAGGAACGCCTCAAGGAAGCTGAGCCGCTTTACGGCCTGTGGCTTTCGATGGGCAGCGAGACCGCCGCCGAGGCGCTCGCGCACGCCGGTTTCGACTGGCTGCTGATCGACATGGAGCATTCGCCCAACGACAGCAGCGACGTCATCGCGCAATTACGTGCGATCGCGGCGGCCCATTTGCCGACCGAGCCGGTCGTGCGCATCCAGGCGAACGAGCCGTGGCTCGTCAAGCGCGTGCTCGACGCGGGCGTGCGTACGGTGATGTTTCCCAACGTGACCTCCGCCGACGAAGCCGCCCGTGTGGTGAGCTACACCCAATATCCCGATGCCGATGCGCCGGGCGGCCAGCGCGGCGTCGCGGGCGTGGTGCGCGCGGCGGCCTACGGCATGCGGCGCGATTATCTGCATGGCGCGAACGCGCAAGTCGCCTCGATCATCCAGATCGAATCGGCGGCGGCACTCGGCGAGGTCGAGAAAATCGCAGTGGTGCCGGGCGTCGATTGTCTCTTCGCCGGGCCTGCCGATCTTGCCGCAAGCCTCGGCCATCTGGGCGATTCGAAGCACCCTGACGTCGTTGCTGCGATGACGCGCATCGTTGCCGCAGCGCGTGCGGCAGGCGTGGGGGCGGGCATCTTTGCAATGGATGCCGCGCAGGCGAAGCAGTATCGCGAGATGGGCTTCAACTTCGTCGCGCTCGCCGCCGATGTCATCTGGCTCATGCGCGCGACGCGCCAGGCGCTCCAGGAGGCGAGGTCATGAAGTGTCCGAAAGCGTTGCGCGCACAGTTTGTCGGCGTGGTGGCGGCGGCTTGTGTCGCTGGCGCGGCGTTTGGCGCAAGCGGCCAGGCGATGGCGGCCGGTGCCGCAGGGGCAGCGAGCGCGAGTGCAGGTGCACGTACAGGGCCAAGCGCGGGTGCAAGCGCGGCCGTCACGAAACCCGTTGCAGGTGCGCAATCCGATCCGCAGACGGCCAACGCCGTGGCCGACTACAACGCCGGCAATCTCGCGGGCGCGCGCGCCGAATTCAAGGCCGCCGCCGAGCGCGGCAACCGGCTCGCCGAGTTCAACTACGCGATGATGCTGATCAACGGCGAGGGCGGCGGCGCCGACGTGGGCGAGGGCCGCAAGTGGCTGCGCAAGGCCGCCGACGCGAACATGTCCCATGCGCAGTACGTCTACGGCAAGATGTACGACGACGGCGATTTCGTCGAGCGCGACCCGGCGCTGGCGCATCAGTGGTTCCTGAAGGCCGCGAAGCAGGGCCACGTGCAGGCCGAGCTCGCGCTGGCGAACCAGTTCCTCGATGGGCGCGGCACGTCGCGCGACAACAAGCAGGCGTTCTACTGGTACAAGAAGGCCGCCGAGGGCGGCGACATGACGGCGCAGTACGTGACCGGCTCGTTCTACGAGCGCGGCGGCGACGGCGTGCCGAAGAACCTGAACGTCGCGCGCGCCTACTATGCGGCGGCGGCCGCGCAGGGCGACCAGGTGGCGCTGCTCAAGTACAAGCAGTTGAGCGCGCAACTGATGAAGGCGGCACCGCCGCAATGAGTGCGGTGGGTGTGGAAGACGGCAGGCCTAGCTCTGCATCAGCCGCTTCTGCCGCCCGACGCTCATGATCAGCCCGATGGCGACGCCGAGCGTCGTGAGCGCGGTGCCGCCGTAGCTCATGAACGGCAGCGGCACGCCCACCACGGGCAGGATGCCGCTCACCATGCCGATATTCACGAACGCATAGGTGAAGAACGCCATCGTGAGCGAGCCGGCCAATAATCGCCCGAATAGCGTCGCGCCGTTGGCGGCGATATAGAGCCCGCGTGCGATCAGGCACATGTAGAGCGTGAGCAGCACGATCCCGCCCGCCATGCCGAACTCCTCCGAGAACACCGCGAAGATGAAGTCAGTGTGTTTCTCGGGGATGAACTCCAGATGCGACTGCGTGCCCTTGAGCCAGCCCTTGCCGAGCGGGCCGCCCGAGCCGATGGCGATCACCGCCTGAATCGTGTGGAAGCCCTTGCCGAGCGGGTCGGAAGTCGGGTCGAGCAGCGTGCAGATGCGGTGTTTCTGGTAATCGTGCAGGAGCGGCCAGTTCACCTGCGGCTGGCAGATCTTGTCCTGGAACGCCGCGATCGACGCCACGGCAATCACGCCTGCAATGAGCACCGGCACGATCAGCTTGAACGAGAGCCCCGCGAAATAAATTACGAAGAAGCCCGCAGCGAACACGAGCACGGCGGTGCCGAGGTCCGGCTGCTTGGCGATCAGCCCCACCGGCACGAGCAGGATCACGAAGCCGACCACGAAGTCGTACCAGCGCATCACGCCTTCGCGGCGCTGGTAGTACCACGCGAGCATGAGCGGCGTGGCGATCTTGAGAATCTCGGAAGGCTGGATCACGACCCCCACGTTAATCCAGCGCTTTGCGCCCTTGCGCGTGAGGCCGAATAGCGCGACCGCGATCAGCAGGGCGATGCCGAACGTGTAGACCGGCACCGCGAAGCGCATGAGCGTGGTGGGTGGGACATTGGCGAGCGCCCACATCAGCACGAAGGTAAACATGATGTTGCGCAGCTGGTCTTCGACGCGGCCCGGCATGTCGAGGGTTGCGCTATACAGCGTGACCATGCCCACGCACAGCAGCAGGAACACCGTGAGCGCGAGCGGGCGATCGAAGCCCACGAACATCTTGCGCAACGCGTCCAGCACGGCGCGCTTGTCGATCTTTTCGAACTGGAAGAAAGGCATGGGAATTCCTTACTCGTCGATGCCGCCCGTGGCGGGCAAGGGCTGCGGCGCGAGCGTGGCCGCGTCGGGCGCGCTGGCGGGGCGGCGCGGGCGATGCGGACCTGGGCCGAAATGGCGGGGCAGCGAGGCAGCGCCGGGCCGCTGGGCCGCAGCTTCGTTGTCCGGCGCCGCAGTGCCAGGCGTGGCGGTCGCGGTGCCGCCGCTCACGGCATCGGTGCCTTGGGGGGCCTCGGGGGCGGCCGGCCCGGCGCTCGGCTTGTGCGTTTTCTCGCGGGCGCTCGCGCTGGCGGGCTGGATGCACCGGCTCGTGCCGGCGCGGCGCCGGGCACGGTCCGGCGGAGGCGCCCGATGTGGCCGCAGCCGCAGAAGCTTCGGAGGCCGCCGCAGCAGCCGAAGCCGCCGCCGCAGCCGAAGCCGCTTCGGCTGCCGAAGCCGCGCCGGGAATCGGCAGTGGCGTGAAGCCCGCCGCAACCCTGACCGGCGTTGTTCCTGTGGTCCCCGAGCTGGCCAGCGGCGCACCGCCGATGGTGGGCGCGGACGCATCCTGCGTGGCCGAGGCCGCCTCGGCCACGGCAGCCTGCTCGACGCCTGGCTTCAGGCGGTCGACGAGCCAGTAATCGAGCACGCGCCGCGCGATCGGACCCGCTGACTGCGCACCCCAGCCGCCGTTCTCGACGATCAGCGCGACGGCGATCTGCGGCTTTTCGGCGGGCGCGAACGCAATGAAGAGCGCGTGGTCGCGCAGATGCTCGGCGAGCGCATGCGCCTGATACTTGCCGCCCTGCAGCGAGAACACCTGCGCCGTGCCGGTCTTGCCCGCCGAGGTGTAGGGCGCGTTTTTGAAGACCGCGTAGGCCGTGCCTGAGGGGTTCATGTCGACGTTTTCCATGCCGCGCTTCACGACGTCGATATCGGACTGTTTCACGTTCAGCCGGCCGCTTTCGTTCGGCACGGTGAGGTGCTGCGCCTTCGTGATCGGATTTTCGATCTCCTTCACGAGGTGGGGCTTCATGAGGACGCCGTTATTGGCGAGCGTGGCCGTCGCGTGGGCGAGTTGCAGGATCGTGAACGAGTTGTAGCCCTGGCCGATGCCAAGGCTGATGGTCTCGCCTTCGTACCAGCGCTGTTGCTCGGGCCGGCGATAGGCTTTGCGCTTCCACTCGGTGGAGGGCAGGATGCCGCGTGCCTCGCCCGCGATGTCGATGCCGGTCAACTGGCCAAAGCCGAGCGGCTTCATGAAGTTCGCGATGTTGTCCACGCCCAGGTCGTGCGCGAGCATGAAGAAGTAGGTGTCGTTCGACACCATGATCGCCTTGTTCATGTCGACCCAGCCCTGGCCGGAGCGCACATCGTTGTTGAAGCGATGGCCGCCGAACATGTAGAAGCCCGGGTCCGAGAAGCCCCAGCCCGGCGTGCGCTTGTGCAGCGTGAGCGCGGCGAGCGCCATGAATGGCTTGTAGGTCGAGCCCGGCGGGTAGGTGCCGTGCAGCGGCCGGTTCAGGAGCGGGTGATCGGGCGAGTTGTTCAGCGCGTCCCAGGTCTGCTGGTCGATGCCGTCCACGAACGAGTTCGGGTCGAAGCTCGGCGCCGAAACGAACGCGAGAATGTCGCCCGTGGACGGCTCGATCGCCACGAGCGCGCCGCGCTTGCCCGCGAAGGCCTGCTCGGCCACTTGCTGCAAGCCGATGTCGAGCGAGAGCACGAGATTGTTGCCGGGCGTGGCCTGGGTGCGCTTGAGCGTGCGCACGGGGCGCCCGCCCGCGGTCACCTCGACTTCCTCGAAGCCGGTCAGGCCGTGCAGCTCCGTTTCGTAGCTCTGCTCGACGCCGATCTTGCCGATGTAGTCGGTGCCCTTGTAGTTGTTCGCGTCGAGCCGCGGATCGTAATGCTCGGGATCCTCGTCATTCTTGTCGCTCATGTCGTCGATGCGTTCCTGGTCGCGCTGCGAGATGCGGCCGATATAGCCGATCACGTGCGCGGCCGTGGTGCCGAGCGGGTATTGACGGAACAGGCGCGCGCGCACCTCCACGCCGGGAAAGCGAAAGCGCTGCGCGGTGAAGCGTGAGACTTCCTCGTCGGTGAGGCGGGTGCGGATCGGCAGGCTCTCGAAGTTCTTCGAGTCCTCGAGCAGCTTCTTGAAGCGGCGGCGGTCGCGCGCGTCGATCGGGATCACCGTCGAGAGTTCGTCGATGGTGTTGTCGAGCGTGTCGGTGAGCTTCGAGGGCGTGATTTCGAGTGTGTACGCCGAGTAGTTCTTCGCGAGCACGACGCCGTTGCGGTCGGTGATGATGCCGCGGTTCGGCACGATGGGCGCGACCGAGATGCGGTTCTCGTCGGCCTGCAGCGAGTACTTGTTGTGGTTCCAGACTTGCAGCCAGAGGAACCGGAACGCGATCAGCCCGAAGCAGACGAACACGAACACGCCCGCCGCCGCGACGCGCAGGCGGAATTTCGTGAGCTGCTGCTGGGTGTCCTTGAATTCGGTCATGCGCTCGGAGCAGCGGGGCCCGCGCCTCGCTCAGGCGCTGCGGCGGGCCGATCGTGCCGGTGGTAAGGATGGGTCATCGATTGCGTCTTCAACGGGAAGCGGCGTGCGCGCCGCTCAAATGGGCCGGGTGTCGTCGGGGTCGACGGGGCGGCGCTGCGGCAGCAGCAGCACGATGCTGGCGAGCGGCCAGAGCACGGCCTCCACGAAGCCGCTGATCAGATAGCCCCAGCCGGGGAACGGCGCGCCCATCAGGAGGCGCACCACGAACGGCACGATCTGCGCGCCGACGAGCATCGGCATGACGGCGAACATCTGCACGCCGAGCGACATCCAGAGCACGCGGCGATGAATCGTGATCGCGCCATAGGAGAGCAGCGTGTAGGCGAGCGCGTGCTCACCCAGCAGGTTCGCGTTGTGCACGTCCATCAGCAGCCCGAGGCAGAACGCGATGCCCATGCCGACCTTGCGCGGCTGATGAATGTTCCAGAACAGCAGCACGAGCGCGACGAAGTCCGGAATGCCCGGCAGCTTGCCCCAGGGCAGCAGGTTCAGCAGGAACGCGGCCGCGAGGCTGAACGCGATGAAATACGGGTTGACCGGCTGCAGGATGTATTGCGGGCGCGTCATCAATGTCCCCCCTGCGGCTTCGCGGGCGCGGCTGCAGGCGACTTCGCCGCAGTGCTCGCATGTTCCGCCGCCTGGGTCTTCGCCTGGGTCTTCGCCTGGGGCGCCGGCGCGCCGGTGGGTGCGCCGGTTGATGCATTAGCGGCGGGCTTGGCTCCAGCAGGCTTCGATTTGTCGTCGGCCTTCTTGTCCGCAGCCTTCGACTTTTTCTTCTTCGCGTCCTTGGCCTCGGCGGCGGCAGCGGCAGAAGCGGCTTCGGCGGCCTCGATCGGATTGGGCGGCACTTGCGCCACGAAATGCAGCACCAGCACCTCGCGCGCGCCCCGAACCGCCGCGAGCGGCACGCAGATCACGCGCGCAAACGCCGTGTCGGCCTGCTTGTCGATGCGCAGCACCTTCGCGACCGGCAGCCCTTGCGGATACACGCCGTCGAGACCGCTCGTCACGAGTTCGTCGCCCACTTGCACGTCGGCGCTGATCGGCACGAAGCGCAGGTCGAGCAGATCGCCCTTGGCCGTGCCGTAGATCACGCTGCGCAGGCCGGTGCGCACGATCTCGACCGGCACTGCCTGGTCTTTGTCGGTCACGAGCGTGACCTCGGACTGCATCGGGAACACCCGCGTGACCTGCCCGATCACGCCGTCTTCGCTTACGACAGGCGCGCCGTCCTGCACGCCCTGCTGGGTGCCGCCGCCGATCACGACCTTCTGCGTGAACGGGTCGCGTGTGTCGTACTGGATCTCGGCGGGCGTGGTTTGCGCGCCGATGCGCTGTGAAAGCTGCAGCAGCGCGCGCAGATGCGCGTTTTCGGCGGCGAGCGTGGCCGCGTCGTTGGCTTGCTGCGAGAGCTGTAGATTGCGCGCGTGCAGTTTGGCGTTGTCCTGGCGCAACGCGGCGCTCGTCACGGCGAGGTCGGCCGCGCCCATGAAGAGGTCGCGCGGCACGAGGGCGGCGCGTTGCAGCGGGTAAAGACCTGCGCCGAGCACGCCGCGCACGACTTCGAGGGTCTTGAAGCGGGCGTCGGAGATCAGCAGCGCAATCGACAGAACGACGAAGAAGATTAGCCGTGCGAGTGCCGAGGGGCCTTGCTTGAATAAAGGCGGCGGACTGTATTCCATGGTCGGCGCCGGGCGCGTGTGCGGTTCGGTGAAACTAACGATGAGACGTAAAACGCAACAGCGGCGCCATGGTCGGCGCCGCGTTGCGGACGGTGCGGCGGTGTGCGTGCCGCCGCAGCCAAGTGTGCTTCAATTGCGCAGCCTTTGCCCGTAGCCGGGCACTGGCTGGGCACTGCGGCTATGCAACGCGGCAGCGCGCTTACTCGTACGAGAAGATGCTGCCGAGCTTGTCCATGCGCTCGAGCGCCATGCCCGAGCCGCGCACCACGCAGGTGAGCGGATCTTCTGCCACCAGCACCGGCAGGCCGGTTTCCTCGGCGAGCAGACGGTCGAGGTCGCGCAGCAGCGCGCCGCCGCCCGTGAGCATCATGCCGCGCTCGGCGATGTCGGCGCCCAGTTCCGGCGGCGTTTGCTCGAGGGCGATCTTCACGGACGAGACGATCTGGTTCAGCGGGTCGGTGAGCGCTTCGAGGATTTCGTTGCTCGAAATCGTGAAGCTGCGCGGAATGCCTTCCGACAGGTTGCGGCCCTTCACTTCCATTTCCTTGACTTCGGAGCCGGGGAACGCCGAGCCGATTTCCTTCTTGATGGCCTCGGCGGTTTGCTCGCCGATCAGCATGCCGTAGTTGCGGCGGATGTAGTTGACGATGGCCTCGTCGAACTTGTCGCCGCCCACGCGCACCGAGCCCTTGTAGACGATGCCGCCGAGCGAGATCACGCCCACTTCGGTCGTGCCGCCGCCGATGTCGACGACCATCGAGCCGGTGGCTTCCGAAACCGGCAGGCCCGCGCCGATGGCCGCGGCCATGGGTTCTTCAATGAGATAGACCTGCGAGGCGCCGGCGCCGTGCGCGGCTTCCTTGATCGCGCGGCGCTCGACCTGGGTGGAGCCGCACGGCACGCAAATGATGATGCGCGGCGACGGCGAGAACATGCGCGATTCGTGTGCAGTCTTGATGAACTGCTTGATCATCTGCTCGGTGACGGTGAAGTCGGCGATCACGCCGTCCTTCATCGGGCGGATGGCTTCGATGTTGCCCGGCACCTTGCCAAGCATCTGCTTGGCTTCCTTGCCGACCGCCTGGATCGTCTTCTTGCCGTTGGGGCCGCCTTCCTGGCGAATGGACACGACCGAGGGTTCGTCGAGGACGATGCCCTTGCCGCGCATGTAGATCAGGGTGTTGGCGGTGCCGAGGTCGATCGCGAGATCGTTGGAGAAATAGCTACGCAGAAAACCGAACATTCAAAAATCCTGTCTCGCTTGTGGCCGACCTTGGGACGAGCGGGTCACGGGGCGGCAGCGGAAAAAATAACAGCCTCAGGACGGGCGGAAAGCGCCGCCGCGAGGAGCCTGAAACTGCGGGAATGGTTACCGGAGTTGGCCACGCTGGGCGCCGCCTGAGCGCTCATTGCAGCGATCAGGGATGAAAGGCGGGCGCAAGGCGGTCCGGGTTTGAGTCGAACGCGTAATGATACCTTATAATTTTGCCTGTTTTGCAGGATCCGAAGGGCAGTTTTTGACTTCGTCGAAGCTTTTCTCTACCCCCGGATCCGGGGCGATAAACCGCTGTTGCAGCACTGATTTTTCCGCACTGCCTCAGCCTCTTTTTTTCCGGTGACCGCATGGCCCTGACCCTGACCGATGTGAAGCGCATCGCGCATCTTGCGCGCCTCGAACTGGCCGAAGCCGAGGCCGGCAATACGCTCGAGCGCCTGAATAACTTCTTCGGGCTCGTCGAGCAGATGCAGGCCGTGGACACGACGGGCATCGCGCCGCTCGCGCATCCGATCGAGCAGATCGAAGACGTCGCGCTGCGACTGCGCGAGGACGCGGTAACCGAAACCGTGGACCGCGACGCCTTTCAGCGCCCCGCGCCCGCGGTACAGGACGGACTTTACCTCGTGCCGCGCGTGATTGAGTAAACACGCGCTAATTTCCCGTCATTTTCGATGAAGTTCGAGTTAGATAACCTTAACTTCACGAATACGGAAACCCGAATCCGGCGCAGCCCGTACTCGCGTGCGAGGCGCCCCCGGCGGCGCGAAACGTTGTGGACGCGCCGTTACGTTCTTCCAGGAATCACGACAATGCATGACAAAAGTTTGACCGAATTGCGCGCCGCACTGGCCGCAAAGGCATGCTCCGCCGTCGAACTGGCTCAGCATTTTTTGAGCCGAATTGATGCGAATCAAGATCTGAATGCCTTCGTCGACGTCAATCCCGAGCTCACGCTCGCGCAGGCCAAAGCCGCCGACGCGCTCATCGCGGGCGGCAACGCCGGCCCGCTGACCGGCATTCCGCTCGCGCACAAGGACGTGTTCGTCACGCGCGGCTGGCGCTCGACCGCCGGCTCGAAGATGCTCGCCAATTACGTGAGCCCGTTCGACGCGACCGTCGTGACGCGTCTCGAGCGCGCGGGCATGGTCTGCGTCGGCAAGACCAACATGGACGAATTCGCGATGGGCTCGTCCAACGAGAACTCGCATTTCGGCGCGGTGAAGAACCCGTGGGACAAGCAGGCCGTGCCGGGTGGCTCGTCGGGCGGCTCGGCAGCTGCCGTGGCCGCGCGCCTGGCCGTGGCCGCGACCGGCACCGACACGGGCGGCTCGATCCGTCAGCCCGCGTCGTTCTCGGGCATCACGGGCATCAAGCCTACCTATGGCCGCGTGTCGCGCTACGGCATGATCGCGTTTGCGTCGTCGCTGGACCAGGGCGGCCCGATGGCGCACAGCGCCGCCGACTGCGCGCTCCTGCTCAACGCGATGGCGGGCTTCGACGAGCGCGACTCCACGAGCCTGCAACGCGACGACGAAGACTACACGCGCCACCTCGGCCAGACGTGGAGCGCGAACGCAACGGCTGACAAGCCGCTCGCGGACCTGCGCATCGGCCTGCCGAAGGAATACTTCGGCGCGGGCCTCGCCGACGACGTGCGCGCGGCCATCGACGCCGCGCTCAAGGTCTACGAATCGCTCGGCGCCATGCTCGTGGAAGTCACGCTGCCGAAGACCGAGCTCTCGATCCCCGTTTACTATGTGATCGCGCCGGCGGAAGCCTCGTCGAACCTCTCGCGCTTCGACGGCGTGCGCTTCGGCCATCGCGCGGCCGAGTACACCGACCTGCTCGACATGTACAAGAAGTCGCGCGCCGAGGGCTTCGGCCACGAAGTGAAGCGCCGCATTCTGGTGGGCACCTACGTGCTTTCGCACGGCTACTACGACGCTTACTACCTGCAGGCGCAGAAGATCCGCCGCATCATCGCGCAGGACTTCCAGGAAGCGTTCAAGCAGTGCGACGTCATCATGGGGCCGGTGGCCCCGAGCGTGGCGTGGGATCTCGGCGCGAAGGGCGACGATCCTTTGCAGATGTATCTCGCCGACATCTACACGCTCTCCACGAGCCTCGCGGGCCTGCCCGGCATGAGCGTGCCGTGCGGCTTCGGCGCCGGTGCGAACGCGCAACGTCCGGTCGGTCTGCAGATCGTCGGCAACTATTTCAACGAGGCCCGCATGCTGCAGGTCGCCGACGCTTTCCAGCGCGCGACCGAATGGCATCGCAAGGCGCCGGCAGGGGTGTAAAGCATGAGCACGCAATGGGAAGTCGTTATCGGTCTCGAGACGCACGCGCAATTGTCGACGGCGTCGAAGATCTTCTCGGGCGCATCGACGCAATTCGGCGCGGCCCCGAACACGCAGGCCTGCCCCGTCGATCTCGCGCTGCCGGGCGTGCTGCCGGTGATGAACCGCGGCGCGGTCGAGCGCGCGATCCGCTTCGGCCTCGCGATCAACGCGACGGTTGCGCCGCGCAGCATCTTTGCGCGCAAGAACTACTTCTACCCGGATCTGCCGAAGGGCTATCAGATCAGCCAGTACGAGATTCCGGTCGTGCAGGGCGGGCAGATCACGATCCAGGTGCCCGCCAACGAAAAGGCCGGCAAGGAAGCGTACGAGAAGACCATCAATCTCACGCGCGCGCACCTCGAAGAAGACGCGGGCAAGTCGCTGCACGAAGACTTCGCGGGCATGACGGGCATCGACCTGAACCGCGCCGGCACGCCGCTGCTCGAGATCGTCACGGAACCTGAAATGCGCAGCGCCGCCGAAGCGGTGGCATACGCGAAGTCGCTGCACACGCTGGTCGTGTGGCTCGGCATTTGCGACGGCAACATGCAGGAAGGCTCGTTCCGCTGCGACGCGAACGTTTCGGTGCGCCCGGTCGGCCAGAAGGAATTCGGCACGCGCGCCGAGATCAAGAACCTGAACTCGTTCCGCTTCCTCGAAGAAGCGATCCAGTACGAAGTGCGCCGCCAGATCGAGCTGATCGAAGACGGCGGCACCGTGGTGCAGGAGACGCGTCTGTACGACCCGGACAAGCGCGAGACGCGCTCGATGCGCAGCAAGGAAGACGCGCACGACTACCGCTATTTCCCCGACCCCGACCTCATGCCGCTCGTGATCGATGCGACGTGGGTCGAGCGGGTGAAGGGCGAGATGCCCGAGTTGCCCGCGACGATGCAAACACGCTTCGTCGAGCAGTACGGCGTGACGCCGTACGATGCGAACGTGCTCACGTCGAGCAAGGCGATGGCGGCGTACTTCGAAGCGGTCGTGGCGAAGACCGGCGCTGCCCAGGCGAAGGCCGCCGCGAACTGGCTGATGGGCGAAGTGTCCTCGCAGCTGAACCGCGAAGGCCTCGACATCGGCGCCTCGCCGGTCTCGGCCGCGCAGTTCGCGCTGCTGCTCCAGCGCATCGCCGACGGCACGATCTCGAACAAGATCGCCAAGGAAGTGTTCCAGGCGATGTGGGACGAGAAGGCCGCAGACGTTGCCGCAGCGGATCGCATCATCGAAGCGAAGGGCCTCAAGCAGATTTCGGATACGGGCGCGCTCGAAGCGATCATCGACGAGGTGCTCGCGGCGAACCAGAAGTCGGTCGAGGAATTCCGCGCGGGCAAGGAAAAGGCGTTCAACGCGCTGATCGGCCAGGCGATGAAGGCCACCAAGGGCAAGGCCAATCCGCAGCAAGTCAACGAACTGCTGAAGAAGAAGCTGGGCTGATCGAGCCGGGCTGGCGTTCGGGTTGACGCAAGTCGTTGTGGGGCGGCGTCGCGCGCATGGCGTGCGGTGCCGCCTTGCCGTTTCAGGGTCCAGCAACAAGGAGGAGTGCAGCGCATGGCGAAGTCCCCGAGTCTCGACGATTACCGTGTGCCGTATGCCGGCGACAAGAAAGCGGAGAAGTTCGCGCCCGAGGCGATCGACCCGACCGCGAAGCCGTTCTCGACCGGCAGCAAGGATGGCGACCGCGAGCGCCTCGCGGAAATCGGCGCAAGGCTCGACGAGCTGCAGGAGCGCCTGCATGCGCAGCGTCACCATCGCGTGCTGCTCGTGCTCCAGGGCATGGACACGAGCGGCAAGGACGGCACCGTGCGCGGCGTGTTCCACGAGGTCGACCCGCTCGGGCTGCGCATCGTGCCGTTTCGCGCGCCTACGCCCATCGAGTCGGCGCACGACTTCCTCTGGCGCGTGCATATGCAGGTGCCCGCCGCCGGGGAACTGGCCGTCTTCAACCGCAGCCACTACGAAGACGTGCTCGTGCCGCGCGTGATGCGCCAGATCGACATGGACGAATGCGAGCGCCGCTACCGGCAGATCCGCGACTTCGAGGCCATGCTCGTGGAGAACGGCACGACCATCATCAAGTGCTGGCTGCATATTTCGAAAGACGAGCAACGCCGCCGCATCCAGGCGCGCATCGACGACCCCACCAAGCACTGGAAATTCGATCTTTCCGATATCGAGGCGCGCAAGCACTGGGACGCCTACCAGGCGGCGTATCGCGATGCGCTCGCGGCCACGTCGACGGAAGTCGCACCGTGGTACGTGATTCCCGCCGATTCGAAGACGCATCGCAATGTGATGGTGGCCGAGTTGCTGCTGCGTCTGATGGACGGACTGAAGCTCGAGTTTCCGCCGGCCAAGGCCGAGCTCGCGGGCGTGAAGGTCGAATGACGCTTCGGAGCGACTGCAGAGCGACGCCAGGGCGGCTCAATGCGCTCCCCCATCTCCCAACCGCGCAAATCAAAAGGACTGAAGACATGCTGCGTGTGATCACCGCGAACCTCAATGGCATCCGCTCCGCGGCGAAGAAGGGTTTCTTCGAATGGTTCGGCGAGCAGAACGCCGACGTGCTCTGCGTGCAGGAAATCAAGTGCTCGCAGGACGACATGACGCCCGAATTCATGGCGCCGCACGATTTCAAGGGCTATTTCCAGCACGCCGTGAAGAAGGGCTATAGCGGCGCGGGCGTCTACACGCGCCATGAACCCGACGATGTGATCATCGGCTTCGGCAGCGAGGAGTTCGACGTGGAAGGCCGTTACGTCGAGACGCGTTTCGGCAAGCTCTCGGTGATTTCGGTGTACGTGCCGTCGGGTTCGAGCGGCGAGGAACGCCAGCAGGCGAAGTACCGCTTCATGGACGCGTTCCTGCCGCATCTCGAAGCCCTCAAGCGCGAGCGCGAGGTGATCCTGTGCGGCGACGTCAATATCGTTCACAAGGAAATCGACATCAAGAACTGGAAGGGCAACCAGAAGAATTCGGGCTGCCTGCCCGAAGAGCGCGCTTGGCTCACCAAGCTTTTCGACGACGTGGGCTACGTCGACGTGTTCCGCACGCTCGATCCGCGCCCCGAGCAGTACACGTGGTGGAGCAACCGTGGCCAGGCCTACGCGAAGAACGTGGGGTGGCGCATCGACTACGAGATCGCGACGCCCGGCATCGCGGCGACAGCGAAGCACACGTCCATTTTCAAGGACATCAAGTTCAGCGACCATGCGCCGCTGACCATCGATTACGACTACAAGATCAAGAAGCGCTGAGCGCGTAGGGCGGCTCGAGGCCGCCTCGCGCGCTCGTCAGGGCGCAGCTGTGGCCGTCACCTTCGAGCGCTTCGGCACCGGAATGCCCTGATAGTCGGACAGGCTGGCCAATGGCTTGCCGATTGCCTTCGCGTAGAGCGGCATCATGTCGACGAGCCGCTTGGCGATGTCCGCGCGCCGCGCCGGCGGATACGGATGCACGTAAATGAAGCCCTGGTCGCGGTCGGCGCGCGTGGCCGTGGCGAGCTTGTCCCAGACCGTGAGCGCCGCGCGCGGATCGAAGCCCGCGCGGGCGGCGATGTCGCTGCCGATCACGTCGGCTTCGGTTTCGTCGTCGCGGCCATAATGCATCTCCACGAGACGCGAGCCGATGCCGAGCGGGAACATGCCGAGATCCGCGAGCCCGAACAGTTGCGGCACCACGCCCGCCTCGATCTGCGCGGCCTGCTGCTCGCCGAGCCGCTCGCGCACATGCTCGCGCACCGCATGCGCGATCTCGTGGCCGAGCAGCATGCCGAGTTCGTTGTCGTTGAGCTTCACGCGGTCGAGCACGCCGCCGTACACCACGATCTTGCCGCCCGGCAGACAGTACATGCGGATGTCCGGCGAGCGGATCACCGCCACTTCCCACTTCCAGTTTTTCACGCGATCGCTCCATTTGAGCGCATAGGGCGCGAGCCGGTCGACGAGCTGGCGCACGCGCTGCGCGTGCGGATCAGAGTCGGGGTAGAGCAGTTTCGAGTGCGCTGCGCCGCGCACGATCTCGGTGTATTCGGCAGCGGCCTGCGCTTCGAGCATCGGCGACGGGATCAGGTTGCGAAACGCCGCGATGTTGCCAAAACGCACGACGCGGCCCGTGTTCGGTCCGCCGGACGTGGCGTTGGCGGACGCAGAAGCACTGCCGGCCTGCGCCTGCGCTGGCTGCGCATTCGCGCCGGAAGTAGCCGCAGCTGTGCCGATGGCCTCGGCCGCGCTCGCGAGCGCGGCCGGCGTGGAGGGCACCGAGGTCGAATTGGCCGGGACGCTCGCCGATGTGCTCGCGGATCCATTCGCGCTAGAACTGCCGGCAGCGGCCTCAGCGGCGCCGGCAAGACCCGCATGCAGGACACCCCACATGGGCAGCGCTGCGGCGAGCGCCCGCGCGAGCGTGCTGCTCCACCCCGGACGGTGATGCGTCGGGTGGCGGGCGGGCACGGCATGCTGGCGGGACTTCACTTCCGGATTCTCCACGGGGCGATACGAATGAGCAGCAGCATACCCGGTACCGCGAGCACCGTGCAGACGATGAAGTAATCGAACCAGCCGATCTTCGCGACCACATAACCGCTGGCTGCGGACGCGAGCGTGCGCGGCACCGAGGCGAGGCTCGTGAACAGCGCGAATTGCGTCGCCGTATAGCGCGGATCGGTGGTGCTGGCGATATACGCGGTGAACGCGGCGAGCGTGAGGCCGGTCGCGAACGTCTCGAGGCCGTAGACGAGCGCGAGCGCGGCGGCGCGCGGGTCAAGCGCGAGCTGCGCGTGCAGGCCGACGGCGCTGGCGAGTTGCGCGACGCCATGGAGGGCGTCCTGAATGAGCGCGAGCGTGAGGGAGCCCGGGCCGAGCTGCGCGAGCCAGGCGAAGCCGAGCGTCGAGACCATCTGCAGGAAGCCGAAGATCCACAGACCGCGTCCGATGCCGATCTTCACGAGCGCCACGCCGCCGATGATGCCGCCCGCGAGACTCGCGCCGAACGCGGTCATCTTGGCGATCACGCCGATCTCGGTGCGCGAGTAGCCGATATCGAGGAAGAACGACGTCGAAAGCGTCGTGGCCATGGTGTCGCCGAGCTTGTACAGGAAGATGAAAGCGAGCACGAAGAGTGCCGCGCCCAGACCGTCGCGTTTCACGAATTCGGCGAACGGCTGCACGATGGCTTCGCGCAGGTTCTTCGGCGGCGCGCCGTGCACTTCCGGCTCGCTCACCACCAGCGACATGATCATGCCGGGAATCATGAACACCGCCGTCACGACGAACACGGTGCTCCACGGCAGATGATCGGAGAGAATCAGCGCGAGCGAACCCGGCACGAGCGCCGCGATCTTGTACGCGTTCACGTGCACCGCATTGCCGAGGCCTTGCTCGGTGTCCTTGAGCAGCTCGCGCCGGTAGGCGTCGATGGCGATGTCCTGGCTCGCGCCGAAGAACGCCACGAGCGCGGTGAGCGCGGCCACGGTCCAGATCGACTCCTTCGGCGAAACGAAGCCGAGCGTGGCAATCGCCCCCGCCACGAGAATCTGCGTGACGAGCATCCAGCCGCGCCGGCGCCCCGGGCGCCAGCCGGGCAGACGCGGCACGTAACGGTCCATGAGCGGCGCCCAGACGAACTTCCACGTATAGGGGAACTGGATCAGCGCGAACAGGCCGATTTCCTTGAGGTTGACGCCTTCCGAGCGCAGCCACGCCTGCACCAGATAGACGAGCGTAAAGAGCGGCAACCCCGAGGTGAAGCCAAGAAACACGCAGATCAGCATGTGCGTATTCAGGTACGCGCGCCAGCCGGGGTGGTCTTCGTGTGCGTCCAGGTTGTGTGATGCCAGAGGCGTCTGGGTTACATCGGACGCCTGGGACGTCTGCGGGGTGTCCGTGGCGGCCTCTTGGGGCGGATTCTGCATGGGGTCCGGGATATCGGCAGAGTGTCGTCGGAGGGCGGCGGCGCGGTGACCAGCGGGTGACCAGCGTGGTTTGCTGGTCGGTGATCCGTGAAGGGTGCGCGACACCGCTGCCGGTGTCGCCGCTTTCTCACGCTTTCTTCACGCGATAGACCGCAAGACTACCACGCCAGTTCACGCCCCATCGAACCGTCTGGCCTCCGTGCAGCACGGCGCGGTCGAGAATCTCGATGCCGACCTCGGGCGCGAGCGCCTCGAAGTCCTTCACCGTGAGCACGCGCACGTTCGGCGTGTTGTGCCACTGGTAAGGCAGCGACTTCGAAACCGGCATGCGCCCGTTCAGCACCGAAAGGCGGTGTGGCCAGTAGCCGAAGTTCGGGAACGAGACAATGCACTCCTTGCCCACGCGCGCCGTCTCGCGCAGGATCGCGGCGGTCTGGTGAATGGTCTGCAAGGTTTGCGAGAGGATCGCGAAGTCGAAGCTCGCATCTTCGAATAGGCGCAGGCCGTCCTCGAGATTCTGCTGGATCACGTTGATGCCGTTGCTCACCGAGGCGAGCACGCCCGCGTCGTTGAGCTCGATGCCGTAGCCCGTGCATTCGAGCTCTTCAGCGAGCAGCGAAAGCAGCGCGCCGTCGCCGCAGCCGAGGTCGAGCACGGTCGAGCGCGGCTCGACCCAGCGCGCGATCGTGCGAAAGTCGGGACGGGCCGAAAGACTGTCGAATGCGCTCTGGTTCATGCGCCCACCTCGTTGGCAATGCGTTCGTAATAAGCGCGCATGACGCCGTGATAGCGCGCGTCGTCGAGCAGGAAGGCGTCGTGGCCGTGCGGCGCGTCGATCTCGGCGTAGGTCACCTGGCGCTTGTGGTCGAGCAGCGCCTTCACCAGTTCGCGCGAGCGCGCGGGCGCGAAGCGCCAGTCGGTGGAAAAGCTCGCCACGAGGTACTTCGCCTTGGTGTGCGCGAGCGCGCGCGTGAGATCGCCGTCGAAGTCCTTCGCGGGATCGAAGTAGTCGAGCGCGCGCGTAATGAGCAGATACGTATTCGCGTCGAAGTAATCGGCGAACTTGTCGCCCTGGTAGCGCAGATACGACTCCACCTCGAACTCCACGTCGAAGTTGAAGTTGTAGTCGTTCACGGCGCCCTCGGCGCGGCGCAGCGCACGGCCGAATTTGGCGGCCATGTCGTCGTCCGAGAGATAGGTGATGTGGCCGATCATGCGCGCCACGCGCAGGCCGCGCCTGGGCTTCACGTTGTGCGCGTAGTAGTCGCCGCCGTGGAAGTCGGGGTCCGAGAGGATCGACGAGCGGGCCACTTCGTTGAACGCGATGTTCTGCGCCGAAAGCTTGGGCGTGGAGGCCACCACGATGCAATGCCCGAGGCGATCGGGATAGCGCAGGCTCCACGCGAGCGCCTGCATGCCGCCGAGGCTGCCGCCCATCACCGCGGCAAACTTCTCGATGCCGAAGCGGTCGGCCACGCGTGCCTGGGCGTCCACCCAGTCTTCCACCGTGACCACCGGAAAGCGCGCGCCCCACGGCTTGCCCGTGGCGGGGTCGACGCTCATCGGTCCGGTCGAGCCGAAGCACGAGCCCAGATTGTTCACGCCGATCACGAAGAAGCGGTTGGTGTCGAGCGGCTTGCCGGGGCCGACCATGTTGTCCCACCAGCCGACGTCTTTGGGGTTGTCCGCGTAGACGCCCGCGACATGATGCGACGCGTTGAGCGCGTGGCAGACGAGCACCGCGTTGCTGCGCGCGGCGTTGAGCGTGCCGTAGGTTTCGACCACGAGGTCGTACCCGGCGAGCGCCGTGCCGTTCTGCAGTTGCAGGGGCTCGTCGAAATGCAGTGTTTGAGGAGCGACGATGCCGATCGATTCCATTCGTTCCGCCTGGGTTTCTGGGCGGCTAAACGGCGTCGGCGGGCGCGCAGTGCGGGCGCAGCTGACGACCTCTTTAGCCGCATTTATATCGAACCTCAGGCCGATGCCTGAAGTTCACGCGCCCGCAATCGAGTCAGCAAATCGGCGCGTGGGTGATGCACAACGAGCGCAAAGTATAACGGAAAACGCCTGGGCACAATGACGCGGACGAACCGGCGCTCCCGCAGCCGCCCGCCCGCGCGCATGCCTCGCGGGCTCAGACGCCGCGCGGATGGGCGTTGTGCCAGCGCCGCAACTGGAGCGACGCGACGATCATCAAGATGCCGTAAAGAACCGCAAAGCTGGCGATCAGCCAGATGAGCGAGAGTGCACCCGCGCCCGGGAACATGACGATAAAGATGCCCAGTGCAACGGAGAGCACCCCCGAGAGGCCGACCACCCACGGATGCGCAATTGCATGCCGGTACTGGATGGCGTAGACGATCTCGAAGAAGCCCACGGCGAGCGCCCAGAAGCCGATGATCATCACGAGGATGATGGCGGTTTCGCCGGGCCAGAAGAATGCCACGAGCCCCGCGAGCACGCCGATCGCGCCCACGAACACGTATGACCAGCGCCGCGAGCCGCCGCCGCGCGCGCCATAGAGCAGCGCGAAGGCGCCGTCGACGATTGCGTAAGCGCCCCAGACGAGGGCGAGCGTGAGCACGGTGAGGCCGGGCCAGGCGTAGGCGAGCACGCCGAACAGAATGGCGGCGATGCCGCGTGCGAGCAGCCAGCCCCAATGGGCGGAGAGGCTGGCGAGAATGGGCAGGGCGGCGGGAGGCGTCGGTCGGTTCATGCGTGTTTTCCTTGTCGGCCAGACCGCGCCTCGTGGGCGCCGTCCGGCTATTGAAGAATCACGCGGATCTGCTCGTCGGCATGCTCGCTGGGGGAGCGCTTGAAGCCGCTTTGCGCGTAACGGTGCCAACTGCCGATGACATAGCGGACGAGGAGATTGGCGCGAACAGCGGGATCGTAACCGGTTTTCGAAACGCGCCCGTCGGCCGTGCCGCCTTCGGCCTGCGCTTGCTCAGCCAGGCTCACGCGCAGACACTGGCGCAGCGTGGCCTCGATGCGGTCGAGCATCTGGTTCACGCGCTCGGCGAGGCGCTCATGCTCGCCCACGAGCGCTTCGCAGGTCAGCACGCGCGTCATGCCGGCGTTCTTCGCCGAAAATTGAAGCAGCATCAAGGCAATCGCGCGCGCCTGCAGCGCGCCGCTCGGCTCCTTCGCGACGATCTGGTTGATGAGCTGGAACAGCGTCTGCTCGATGAAGTCGATGAGGCCCTCGAACATCTGGGCCTTGCTCGCGAAATGGCGATAGAGCGCGGCTTCAGAGACGTTCAGGCGCGCGGCCAGTGCGGCGGTGGTGATCCTCTCCCCCCGCGGCGCTTCGAGCATCGAGGCGAGCGTCTGGAGAATGTGCACGCGGCGCTCGCCCGGCTTTGGACGGCTGCCGCGCCGAGGCGCGGCGTCTGGAGATTCGGCTGCTGCGCTTGCCGCCACGGCGGCGTCACGCGTTTCGGTCGGCTGCATGAAGGTCGCCCCCTGAGTGCGGCCCGCAGGCTGCGAATGCGCCCGGCCGCTTGAGTCTTGCCGTTGGTCCTGCCGTTTATTGTCGCCTGCTGCGCAATGCCCCGCTGCGCAGACCGCGTCCGAGCGATTTTAGCGAACGAACGCAATGATCGACATAGTGGGGCCGCCCGCCGCTCGCCACGTGTGCGGGTAGATGCCCCGTGATCCAGACCGTGCGGATGCCGAGGCGCTTGTAGCGCTTCAGATGCCCGCGCGTGTCCTCGACGAGGATCGCGTCGGCGAACGCGACGCGCGCATCGCGCAGCGTCTTGCGCAGCATCGTGTGGTCGGGCTTGGCGCGCCAGCGGTCGCGCGTGCGCATGTGCTCGATCGCCACGACGCGCTCGAACTGCCGCTCGATGCCGAGCGCCGCGAGCACCGCGTGCGCGTAGTCGGCGGGGCCGTTGGTCAGCACGATCTTGCGACCGGGCAGCGCCGCGAGCATGCGCGCGAGGCCGCGCTCGGCGCGCAGCATCGCGGGCAGGTCGTCGAAGGTGTGCACGACCTTCAGGAAGTCGTGCGGATCGATTCGATGATGGCGCGTGAGGCCCAGCAGTGCCGCGCCGTATCGATGCGTGTAGCTCGTGCGCAGATGGTTCGCGACGTCGCGGCTCACGCCGAGCGCGTCGATGATGTACTGCGTCATGCCCCGGTTGATGGCCGGGAAGATCGCGTGCGAGGCGCAGTGCAGCGTGTTGTCGAGGTCGAAGAGCCAGACGGGGGCGCCATGGCTCGGGGCGCTGTCGCCGGCGCTCCAGTTGCGCTGCCCGGCATGCAACGGCCGGCGGCGAAGCGGGCGTGAGACGTTCATCATGCGAAGGTTGGCGTTGCGCGGGCGCCGCGCGAGGGGAGGAGGGCGCCGTGGCGGAATCGCCCGTGCGGCGCCCGAAGCCGATTCAGTGCGAGCGGATCATCGTGCCGAACGGCTGCTCGGTCAGGATTTCGAGCAGCACCGAGTGCTCGATGCGGCCGTCGATGATGTGCACCGAGCGCACGCCGCTCTTGGCCGCGTCGAGCGCCGACGAGATCTTCGGCAGCATGCCGCCCGAGATCGTGCCGTCTTCGAAAAGCGCGTCGATCTCGCGTGCCGAAAGGTCGGTGAGCAGATTGCCTGCCTTGTCCATCACGCCGGGGATGTTCGTCATCATCACGAGCTTCTCGGCGTTGAGCACCACCGCGAGCTTGCCCGCCACCAGATCGGCGTTGATGTTGTACGAGAGGCCGTCCTCGCCGAAGCCGATCGGCGAGATCACCGGAATGAACGCGTCGTCCTGGAGCGCCTTCACGACGGCTGGGTTGATCGCGTCGACTTCGCCCACCTGGCCGATGTCGATGTACTGACCGGGGTTGTCGCGGTCCGGCATCATCAGCTTGCGCGCGTGGATCAGGCCGCCGTCCTTGCCGGTCAGGCCGACCGCGTGGCCGCCGAAGTGATTGATGAGCGTGACGATGTCCTGCTGCACCTCGCCGCCGAGCACCCACTCGACGACTTCCATGGTTTCTTCGTCCGTGACGCGCATGCCCTGGATGAACGTGCCTTGCTTGCCGATCTTCTTGAGCGCCGTGTCGATCTGCGGGCCGCCGCCGTGCACGATGACCGGATTGATGCCAACGAGCTTGAGCAGGATGACGTCGCGCGCGAAGCCCTGCTTGAGCCGCTCCTCGGTCATGGCATTGCCGCCGTACTTGATCACGACGGTCTTGCCGTGATACTGGCGGATGTAGGGCAGCGCTTCAGCCAGGATTTCGGCTTTCAGGGTGGGCGCGATCTGCGAGAGGTCGATGGGCTCGGACATGGCGGCGGGACTGGACAGGAAAACGGAGCGGAAAACGGGTGAAAATAGGCGCGCTCGCGAAAGCGCGGTTGAAACAGGGCGAATTGTACAGGACTGGCGCGGTGCAACAGGGTTTTCGGCACGGCGGCGCAAGAGCGTGCAACAAGGTGGCGCCGGGGCGTTGGGTTGCGCACAATTGAAGCGAATTTTGAGCGATCGCACGCTATTTTCACTAAAATGCGTACGATGAGTGGGCCACAGGCGGCTGTGCGGTCCTGTGGCATCATTTTCCCATCACTGAATCCGGCCTCGCCAGGAGCGCGCCGCCATGACCGCCCCCGCAAGCCCTGCCCATGCCGTGAAGCGCGCGCGTTGCCCGCGTTGCGGCAGTGTCTTCGATTGCGGCAGGGACACCGACCCCTTCGACTGCTGGTGCAAGACGCTGCCCGCCGCGCCGGCGAGCCAGCTCGACCCGCGCGGACGCTGTCTGTGTCCCGAGTGTCTTGCCGCTGCCGTTGCCGCGGGGGCGGCGGCCCGGGGCGCTGGCGAAAGCCGCTGAGTCGCCGGGCCGCTGAGCCATGCAATACGCCGTCATCGTGCCTGCTTTGCCCGATGCTCGCCGGCGAGTTTCGCGAGGTCGGCGCTCACCTCGTCCAGAACGGGCTCCCACTCGCGAAACCGCTTTTGCCGATACAGCGTCGTGTGCGGATACCACGGGCTGTCGCGCCGCTCCAGTCCCCAGACCCAGTGCGGGTTCACGTCCAGCAGCACCCACGTGCGCCGACCCAGCGCGCCCGCCAGATGCGCGCTCGACGTGCAGACCGAGATCACGAGATCGAGCGAGTCGACGAACGCTGCGGTGTCGTCGAAGGTGCGCCACTCGGCGCTGAAATCCGCGATCTCGAAGCCTGCCTTGCGCACGGCCTCGATCTCGGCGCCCGCGCCAGGCTGCAGTGAATAGAACGCCACCTCAGGTAGGGCGGCTGCGAAATTTGCTGCGAACTGTGTTGCGAAGTGCTCGAGTCCAATGCGCCGGAACGGATTGCGTTTGTGCGTGAGGCTGCCCGTCCACGCGAGCCCGACCTTCAGGCGCCGCTCGCCCGCGAGCCGCTCGCGCCAGCGCGCCGCTGCGGCGGGGTCCGGCGCGAGATAGCGCGCCGGACCTGGGATCGTGTCCTCGCGCGTGCCGAAAATCAACGGCAGGCTCAGCAGCGACACTTCGCAGTCGTAGGTCGGCAGCGTGGCGACCGGGCCGCCCACACAGTAAAGATCGCAATGTCCGCCCAGGCTGCGCGAGAGCAGCGCGCCCATCTCCGGAAACGAATTCCAGACCAGCCGGCCGCCTTCGCGATGCACTCGCTCGGCGAGCATCGGCACATAACGGCAGAACTGCAGCAGGTCGCCCTTGCCTTGTTCGCCCCACACCAGCAGCGTGCGGCCGGCTAGCGGCTCGCCCCGCCATTCGGGTTTGGGGAAGGCCGGGCGGCCGCCGGCCAGCTCGCTCGCCCCCTGCCAGCGCACCTCGTGTCCGTGCCAGCCCTCGGCAAAGTTACCGCGCATGAGCTGGATCATCGACAGGTTAAGGCGCATCGATGCGTCGTTCGGCGCATACTGGCAAGCGTTGCGCGCGGCCAGTTCGGCTTCGTCCCATTGCTGGGCTTCCCGGCACGCCATCGCGTAATTGTTCGCGGCCAGCGCGCTATGCGGCGCGAGTGCAAGTGCCCGACGACCCGCCGCTAGCGGGCGCGCGATGTCGGTGTCGGTGGGCAGCACCCGGCTGAGATTGATCCAGGCATTGGTGTCCTCCGGGTTTGCCGCGACGGACTCTTCGAGCAATGCCAGGATTTCCCGGCTATTGCGTTCGATATTGACTTGTACCAAGGCGCCAGCAAGATTGTTTCGCAAACTGGGAAACGTTCGCTGGATCGCGAGTGCATGGCGGTAGGGCGGGAGTGCTTCTGCGTGGCGGTTGGCGAACTGCAGCGCAAGCCCGGCGGCGAACCATGCGGCGGCGCGCTGCGGTTCGAGTCTCGCGATCGCGGCGCTCAGGCGGATGGCCTCGCTGGCCAGTGCGGGCTCCCGGGCGCTGGCTGCGATGAGCATCAGCGCATCGTCGTCGAGACCGCGCAGCGAGGCGCGCATTTTCGCCAGCAGTTCGCGGGCCACTTCGGTTTCGCCATCGGTCGAGGCTTCGGTTGCTTCAACGGTTGCTTCAACGGTTGCGGCATCGACGAAATCGAGAAAGAGGTCGCGCACGTGTGCAAGCGTGCCAGGAAGAAGAGTTTGCATTTGACCAGGTCACCCTGTCGGAAAATGTCACATCGAATGTAGCCAGAGGATGACTTAGATTGAAGCAAACCTTTTCAAGATAATGAATCAGACGAGTCCGAACAGGTAAACTGGCACGATGCATCGCATAACCGTCAGTGCTAGCGTCAATCTCAGCCATTTGTTCTGGCTGCGCAGTCTCGCCATCATCGGCCAGCTCTGCACGATCGCCTTTGTGCAATTCATGTTCGGCGTGACGTTGCCGCTGCCCGCGATGCTGTTCGTGATCGCCATGGAAGTGGCGTTCAACGGCGTGACCTGGCTGCGCGTCACGCAAGATCGCCCTGAATCCAATCTCGAATTGTTCGGCCAGATCTGGGTCGACCTGGGCGCGCTCTCCGCGCTGCTGTTCCTTTCGGGCGGCACGACCAATCCGTTCGTTTCGCTCTATCTGCCTTCGCTCGCCATCGCGGCGGCCGTGCTGCCGTGGTATCTCACCGCGTGGCTCGCGTGCTTCGCCGTGGCTTGCTACATACTGCTCGGGTTCGACAACGTCCCGCTCAATCTCGACAATCCCGCGAATCTCTTCGATTACTACCGCGGGGGCATGTGGGTGAACTTCATGGTGAGTGTGGCGCTCATCGTGTGGTTCGTCGCGCGCATGTCGCGCGCGCTGCGCCAGCGCGAAGCCGCGCTCGCTGACGCGCAGCAGCGCCTCCTGCGCGACGAACGCGCGGTCGCGCTCGGCGTGCAGGCAGCCACGGTCGCGCACGAGATCGGTACGCCGCTCTCGAGCATCGCGATGCTGACCGAAGAACTGCGTGACATCGCCCGCACCGACAAAGGGCTCCAGCCGTATGGCGCCGACCTCGAACTGCTCGACAAGCAGATCACGCTGTGCACCTCGGCGCTCGCGCGCCTGCGCAGTCGCGCGTCGTCGGCGGGCAGCCGCCAGGCCGTGAGCGAATGGCTAGGGCCGTTCGTCGAGCAATGGCGGCTGCGCCATCCGCACGTAAAGTTCGAACTCCTTGGTAATGCGCCTGCCGAATTGTGTCTCGACGACACCGTTGCGGTCGGCCAGATCCTCACGATCCTGCTCGACAACGCCGCGCGCGCGAGCCGCGACTTCGTCACGCTGCGCGCAACGACGCGCGCCGGCTACATCGATTTCGAGGTTTGCGATGCGGGGCCGGGCATCCCGGCGGCGCTGCGCGCGTCGCTTGGCGCGGCGCCCGTGGAAAGCACGCAGGGCGGTCACGGCGTGGGGCTGTATCTCGCGTTTTCGTCGGCGGCGCGGTTGGGCGGTTCGATCGATCTCGGCGATGCGGGCGCCGTCGCCGGGAAAGACGCCGCGCTCGACGCCGGGCAGCCTGACGCAGGCGCGCGCGAGGTGCCGGGCGCGGGCCAGGCTGCTGCGCGCCCGCGCAAATGGCGCGGCACGCGCGCAGTGCTGCATGTGCCGGCGAAGACAGAGACCCGGGCGGGCGAGGCGGCTAGCGCAGGCGCGGCGGCGCAGAGTTCGGAAATTGGCGAAGGGCCAGGCCGGCCCGACGCCGCCTGATAACACGGAGAAGCAGTATGAGCGATATGAATTTCCTGGTGATCGACGACGACGAGGTGTTTTCCGACATCCTGACGCGCGGCCTCACGCGACGCGGCTACCAGGTGCAGCAGGCGCACAATGCCGAAGAAGCGATTCGTTTCGCGAATCAGCAGAAGTTCTCGCAGATTACCGTCGACCTGCATCTCGGCAACGACTCGGGTCTTTCGCTGATCGCGCCGTTGCGCAACCTGCAGCCCGATGCGCGCATGCTCGTGCTCACGGGTTACGCGAGCATCGCCACGGCGGTGCAGGCCGTGAAGGATGGCGCCGACAACTATCTCGCCAAGCCCGCGAACGTGGAAATGATTCTCACCGCGCTGCAAGGCGACGCCAGCGCGCTACAGGCCGAGGCGGCCATCGAGCATCCCGCGCCGCTATCGGTCGCGCGCCTCGAATGGGAGCACATTCAGCGCGTGCTGGCCGAGCACGGCGGCAATATTTCGGCCACGGCGCGCGCGCTCAACATGCATCGGCGCACGCTGCAGCGCAAGCTCGCGAAGCGGCCGGTGCGCCAATAAGCGCAAAAGCGCGCGCAAGCCACGCGTAAAAGAAAAGGGGCTCCGCCAGTGTGCGGAGCCCCTTTTTCGTTGTACGCCCGCACACGCGGCGGGCTTCGATCAAGTTCGCGCGTTTTACCCGCGCGCCCACAAACCGTTACAGCACATAGCGCGAGAGATCCTCATCCTGCGCGACTTCGCCGAGCGCCTTGTCGACATAGGCCGCATCGATGACCACGCTCTGGCCCGCATGATTGCCGGCCGCGAACGACACGTCTTCGAGCAGCTTTTCGATGACCGTATAGAGACGGCGCGCGCCGATGTTCTCGGTCTTCTCGTTGACGGCGTAAGCGATTTCCGCGAGGCGGCGAATGCCGTCGTCGGCGAAATCGAGTTGCACGTCCTCGGTGGCGAGCAGCGCCTGATATTGCTTGACGAGGCTGGCGTCGGTGGCGACCAGAATCGCTTCGAAGTCCTTCACGGAGAGCGAATCGAGTTCGACGCGGATCGGAAAGCGCCCTTGCAGTTCGGGAATCAGATCGCTCGGCTTCGAGAGATGGAACGCGCCGCTCGCGATGAACAGGATGTGATCGGTCTTCACCATCCCGTACTTCGTGTTGATGGTCGTGCCTTCGACGAGCGGCAGCAGATCGCGCTGCACGCCCTGGCGCGAGACTTCGCCGCCGCTGCCTTCGTTGTTGCGCGAGGCGATTTTGTCGATTTCGTCGAGAAACACGATGCCGTTCTGCTCGACGTTCTGCACTGCCTTGGTCTTGACCTCTTCGTCGTTGAGCATCTTGGCCGCTTCTTCGTCGGTGAGGACCTTGAGCGCTTCCTTCACCTTGAGCTTGCGGCGCATCTTTTTGCCACCGCCGAGATTGGCGAACATCGAGCGGATTTGCTCGGTCATGTCTTCCATGCCCGGCGGCCCCATGATGTCCATGCCCACTTGCGGCTGCTCGACGTCGAGCTCGATTTCCTTGTCGTCGAGCTGACCTTCGCGCAGGCGTTTGCGGAAGGTCTGGCGCGTGGCGTTGTCGCCTTCGCTTTGGCCCGGTTCGGCCGACGAAGAGCCGAAGCCCACCGGGCGCGCGCTCGGCAGCAGGATGTCGAGGATGCGGTCTTCCGCTTGATCGGTGGCCTTGCTGCGCACCTTGCGCATTTCCGACTCGCGCGTTTGCTTCACCGAGATTTCGATCAGGTCGCGCACGATGCTGTCCACGTCGCGGCCCACGTAGCCCACTTCGGTGAACTTGGTTGCTTCGATCTTGATGAAGGGCGCGTCGGCGAGCTTGGCCAGACGCCGCGCGATTTCGGTCTTGCCGACGCCAGTCGGCCCGATCATGAGGATGTTCTTCGGAGTGATTTCCTGGCGCAGCGGGTCGGCCACCTGCTGGCGGCGCCAGCGGTTGCGCAGCGCGACGGCCACCGACTTCTTCGCCTTCGTCTGGCCGATGATGTGCTTGTCGAGTTCCGAGACGATCTCGGCGGGGGTCATGGTGCTCATCCTGATTCCTTCTCGTCTGTGCGGCGGTTACTCGATGGTTTCGATCACGCGGTTGTGATTCGTGTAGATGCACATGTCGCCCGCGATCTGGAGCGATTTTTCGACGACCTCGCGCGGCGAGAGTGCAGTGTTCTCCACGAGCGCGCGGGCCGCGGCCTGCGCATACGCGCCGCCCGAGCCGATTGCGCAGATGCCTTCTTCGGGGTCAAGCACGTCGCCGTTGCCGGTGATGACGAGCGTAGTGCTGGCGTCGGCGGCGATCAGCATGGCTTCGAGGCGGCGCAGCATGCGGTCGGTGCGCCAGTCCTTGGCGAGTTCGACGGCCGCGCGCGTGAGATTGCCTTGATGCTTTTCGAGCTTGGCTTCGAAGCGGTCGAGCAGCGAGAACGCATCAGCCGTGCCGCCCGCGAAGCCCACCATCACCTTGCCGCCGTAAATGCGCCGGACCTTCTTCGCGCCACCCTTCATGACGATGTTGCCGAGAGTGACCTGGCCGTCGCCGCCGAGCGCGACCTTGTCGCCGCGCCGCACGGATACGATCGTCGTGCCGTGAAATTGCTCCATGTGCGTTCCTTTTTACCGTTGATGCCAGGCAGAGGCTGGTGCGACGCGGCCTTTGCAGCCGTGCCGCATTGTCGGATTCGGTACACGCCGCTCTAGTCGCGCGGGGCGCGCGAGCGAGCGTATCGAATGGAGTTTAGGGCGGCAGCGGGCAGTTCAAGGGCTCGCGGCGCAGAAATCGAGATAACCGTGAGACAAGCGTGGGAGAAAGCCGGGCGCGAACGCCTGCGCAGCGTCAGATGCAAATAAAAAAGCGCACGGGACTCCGTGCGCTTCGACTAGGAAGGCAGAAAATTCCGGCACCCGCCGCGCGGCGGCGCCGGCAGCCAATCAATCGCCGAACAGCTTCTGGCGCAGTTCGCGGCGCTCTTGCGCTTCGAGCGAGAGCGTGGCGGTCGGGCGTGCGAGCAGACGCGGAATGCCGATCGGCTCGCCGGTTTCCTCGCACCATCCGTAATCGCCCGATTCGATGCGCGCGATCGATTGCTGCACCTTCTTCAGCAGCTTGCGCTCTCGGTCGCGCGTGCGCAGTTCGAGCGCATGCTCTTCCTCGATCGTCGCGCGATCGGCCGGATCTGGCACGATGACCGTTTCGCGCAGATTCTCGGTGGTCTGGCCCGCATTGCGGAGGATCTCCGCCTGCAGCTGTTCGAGCCGGTTCTTGAAGAAGGCGAGCTGATCCTCGTTCATGTAATCCTTGTCGCTCATCTTCAGGATTTCGGCTTCGGTCAAGAGTCGTTTCGTCGTCATCTGGCTTGCTTCTTCAATGAGTGAGGCAAAACTGGCACATCTTGCCTGCACTTTTGTGTTGCCCGCAGTGGCTTCTCCCACTTTACCGCGCGCTGTATCGCGCCAATGTGCGCGCCGGCGAGACGGGACGATGAACTGTCGTGACGCCTAAGCGCCGCTGCGGGGCCGAACTCCTCTGGAAACCGTTTTTAGATGCTCCTGAGGCATATTTCGTACCGGCTGCGCGCTGCGACGCGATGCGCGGCCGGGGAGGCCATCTCCTGCCGGAATCCGCTGAAAGGGAAATCCCGGGGCGCCTCTCTTTCCAGTGGGGCCGTATTGTAACCGAACCGCAAACTCGCGCCGCAAGCGGGAAAATCCCAAGTTGGCGGCTCTCGTCAACGTTCGATATCCAGAAAATATAACGCGCCCATCGTGAAAAAGCGATGGTCGGGTACGTTATTTGACATGCGCAGCGGAGAAAGGCGATTTTACCCAGCCGTGCTAGCCAGACGACAACGCCCGGCCATGGGCCGGGCGTTTGGGGGCATGCTGACGAACGAGCCGTGCTGCGGCGCAGCGCGTCAGGCGAGGCAGGCGTCGAGGCCGTCGGTGATGAGGTCCTGCGGCAACTCGATGCCGATAAACACCATCTTGCTGCTCTTCTTCTCGATCGGCAGCCACTTCGCGGCGAGGTCGCTGCCCATCAGCTGGTGCACGCCCTGGAACACCACCTTGCGGTCCACGCCCTTCATGTAGAGCACGCCCTTGTAGCGCAGCAGGCGCTCGCCGTAGATCTGCAAGATGCCGCCGAGGAAGTCCTCGAGGCGGTTCGGATCGAACGGACGGTCGCTGCGGTACACGAACGACTTGATCTTGTCGTCGTGATGCGCGTGATGATGGTGGTGGCCATGGTCGTGGCCTTCGTGATTGCACTTGCCGTGATCGTGGTCGCATCCGGCGTGCTCGTGCTCGTGATCATGATCGTGGTCATGATGCGCATGATTGTGATCGTCTTCAGCGAGGAAGTCGGGGTCGATCTCGAGCTTGGCATTCAGATTGAAGCCGCGCAGATCGAACACTTCCTTGATGTCCGCCTCGCCGAAATTCACCTCGCGGATTTGCGCGCGCGGATTCATGTGCATCAGGCGATGGCGCAGGTCGTCGAGTTCACGGGCGTCGACGAGATCGGCCTTCGTGACGAACAGGCGGTCGGCGAAACCGACCTGGCGCTGCACGACTTCGTGCTCGTCGAGCTGATGGTTGCCGTGCTTGGCGTCGACGAGCGTGATGATGGCGTCGAGCAAAAATTCGCCGGCGATCTCGTTATCCATGAAGAACGTCTGCGCGACCGGGCCCGGATTTGCGAGGCCCGTGGTCTCGATCACGACGCGGTCGAAATCGAGCTTGCCGTCGCGCTTTTGCTGGGCGAGATCGCCGAGTACGCGCGCGAGGTCGCCGCGGATCGTGCAGCAGATGCAGCCGTTGCTCATCTGGATGATCTGCTCCTGGCTGTCCTGCACCAGGATTTCATTGTCGATGTTCTCTTCGCCGAATTCGTTTTCGATCACGGCGATCTTCATGCCGTGCTGCTCGTTCAGGATGCGCTTGAGCAAGGTGGTTTTGCCGCTGCCGAGAAAGCCGGTCAGGATGGTGACTGGAATCATGCTATGTGCCTTGAATGCCTGGAATCGGGGTGGGATGCGGCGCGGGAGCCGAGCGTTACAAGATAACGACGTATTGGAACATATCTGGCCGGCTCGCGCTTGCACCAGCCTTGCGCTGCAGGAGGTAACCGTTCGGGGGCGGGCGGCTGCGCCGGGATTGTCGAAGCGGTTTATCTCATTAATTTCAGTCATCTCAATTTAATCGATGCTCTTATAGATTCACATCTTTGCAACAAATCCTTGAGTTTAGAAATCGTCCTAGTGTTTCAGCCTGGCAAACCGCGTTTAATTCAACTGCCGACAGCAATTACCAACGAGGAAACCCTCCGGTTTGATCCGGCGTGCGCGTCGCTGATAAGCAGCGCTCACGGAGATTGTTTTTAGCGCGCGCCGTGCCGGAGTCGGGAATAGACGCCGGTTGTTTGCGGCCCTGTTATCCATCCAGTAGCCAGCACGATGTCTTGTATTTCCATGAAACATGGGCCGGTGTTATTCGGCTCTATGTCTCATTAATGGGTTGGCGAATGCTGGATTGATCGTGTTTCCCCGTTTCTCCAATTAATGAGAATCTGGATTAACTGCTTGCTTTATTGAAACATTATTGAGGATTTTATGAACAAGGTTTATCGCAGCGTTTATAA
Source organism: Paraburkholderia sp. A1RI-2L (assembly GCF_048957375.1). Classification (NCBI taxonomy): domain Bacteria; kingdom Pseudomonadati; phylum Pseudomonadota; class Betaproteobacteria; order Burkholderiales; family Burkholderiaceae; genus Paraburkholderia; species Paraburkholderia sp. A1RI-2L. The sequence continues at coordinate 2,677,368 of NZ_JARBTA010000001.1, read as the reverse complement.
CAAGGTGCTGGGTACGTGGGTGGCGGCATCGGAATTGACCGCTGCGCGCGGCAAGCCGGCGCGCGCGAAGTCGGGCGCCATGCTCGTGGCGGGCGCACTCCTTGTCTCGACGGGCGCAATGTCCGAGCTGGCACAGGCCTCCGTGTCGATTTCGGACAACGGCATGCAGACGGTCCAGTCCGGCACGTCGTCCATGGGCGGTAGCGCGGGTGGCAAGGGGGCAGCGGCATCGGCCAACTCGCTCGCCATGGTCGGCGACGGCGACTGCAACCTGCTCACCGACATCGACGCCCAGAAGGTGTACGGCGACGGTCTGGCCAACAGCTATAAGAACGGCATCTACGGCTTCGGCGTGCAGAATTCGGCGGCCAACTACGACGACCTGTCGAACGCCGGCGCGGGCCAGGCCGGCATCAAGGGTTTCACCTCGATGACCGCCGGCTACGTGACGGAAAGCGGCAGCGGCGTGGCGCAGACTCAGGCTTACGGCATGAATTCGATCGCCATGGGCTGCGGCTCGCACGCCAATGGCCTGGGCACGGTGGCCCAGGGCTGGGGCGCGGTTGCGAACGGCGCGGGCGCGGTGGCGTTCGGCATCAACTCGGCGGCTACCGGCCAGGGTTCGTTTGCATCGGGCATCGCCGCCACGGCAGCCGGTGATGATTCGATCGCGCTGGGCACGCTCGCTACGGCAACGGGCAGCGGCTCGATCGCGCTGGGCGCGAATGCAGCCGCCGCCGGCGAGAACGCCATGGCTTCTGGCAACGGCGCGAACGCCGAGGGTGACAATTCGGTCGCGATGGGCGCACAGGCCACGGCCTCGGGCGCAGGCTCGATGGCGTTCGGCGAGAGCGCCGCGGCTAGCGGCGTGAATGCGGTTGCTTCGGGCAACGGCGCAGGCGCCGAGGGTGACGAGTCGGTCGCCATGGGCTCGAAGGCATTGGCTTCCGGCGCCGGTTCGATGGCGTTCGGTGCGAACGCTGCGGCTAGCGGCATGAACGCTCTCGCGTTCGGCATGAACGCGTCGGCCGGCACGGCCAACTCGGTCGCAATGGGCGCGAACGCGTCGACGACTGCGGATAACGCCGTGGCGCTGGGCGCAGGCTCGGTGGCCGATCGCGAGAACACGGTCTCGGTGGGCGCCGCAGGCGCTGAGCGCCAGATCACCAACGTCGCAGCCGGCACGGCCGACACCGACGCGGTGAACGTCTCGCAGATGAAGAAGTCCGGCCTGATCGCTGCGGACGGTTCGTCGAAGGTCGCGGTGACGTATGACCAGAATCCTGACGGCACGGCCGACTACAGCAACCTCACGCTCGGCAACAACGTGGCTGGCGGCACGACGATCCACAACGTTGCAGCGGGTGTCGCCGATATGGACGCGGTCAACGTCGGTCAGCTCAATGCGGTGGTCGGCAACATGAACTCGTCGGTCGACAACCTGAACGTCGCCGTGGCCAATGCCGCAGCCGCCGCGGAAAATGCGCGCAATCCGCTGTTCGCCGCCTATGGCGACAAGAACACGGAAGCGGCCAGCGCGAGCGGTGTGTACGCGACGGCGATGGGCGCGAAGGCCAGCGCCAGCGGCATGAATGCGGTGGCAGTCGGCGTGAACGCGTCGGCAACGGCGGACAACTCGGTCGCGCTGGGCGCGGGCTCGGTGGCTGATCGCGCCAACACGGTTTCGGTGGGCGCCGCGGGCAGCGAGCGTCAAGTGACGAACGTGGCCGCCGGTACCGCGGGCACCGACGCCGTGAACGTGAACCAGTTGAACGACGCGCAGAAGCAGGCCGAGAACTACGCCGACCAGCGTATCTCGCAGAGCATGTCGAACATGTCGCAGAGTCTCTCGGGGCTGCAGGATTCGGTGCACGACGTGCTGCGCCGCTCCTACGCCGGCACGGCGGCGGCGATGGCTGTCGCGGGTCTGCCGCAGCCGACGCAGCCGGGCAAGATGATGGTTGCCATGGCCGGCGGCCGTTACGGTGGCCAGACGGGCGGCGCGCTCGGTGTCTCGTACGTGACCGAGAACAACAAGTGGGTCGGCAAGCTGTCGGCGAATACCAGCACGACCGGCAACACCGGTGTGGTGGTCGGCGCGGGCTATCAGTGGTAATGCCTCGCTAGTGCGAGCCGGCCGCAAGGCCGGCGAACACAAAATGCAGCGAAACGCAGGGTCCACGGCCTTCCGGCCGGGGCCCTGTTGTATTTTCCGCGCGGGTTTTTTACAGCACCTGCAGCAGCAGCCCCTTCAGATACTCCCCTTCGGGGAAGGCCGCGAGCAGCGGATGATCGACGCCCGCGCCAAGGCGCTTGAGGATGCGCGCATCGACCTTGGTATCGGCGGCCGCGCCCGCAACGATCTTCTGGAACAGCTCCGCATCAATCGCGCCCGAGCACGAGTACGTGAACAGCAGGCCGCCCGGACGCAGCAGCTTGAAGCCGGTGAGATTGATGTCCTTGTAGGCGCGCGCGGCGCGGTCCACGTGCTCGCGCGAGGCCGCGAACTTGGGCGGATCGAGCACCACGAGATCGAAGCGCTCGCCTTCCTCGTGCAAGCGGCGCAGCGTCTTGAAGGCGTCGGCGTCGAGCCAGGTCGCACGGGCTGCGTCGAAGCCGTTCGCCGCCATGTTCTTCTGCGCGGTGGCGAGCGCCTCGCCCGACGAGTCGATCGACACCACGCGCTTCGCGCCGCCCTTCATCGCCGCGAGCGAGAAGCCGCCGGTGTAGCAGAAGCAGTTGAGCACGTCGCGGTCTTGCGCGAAGGTCTGCACGAGCGCGCGGTTGTCGCGCTGATCGACGTAGAAGCCGGTCTTGTGGCCGTTGCGCACGTCCACGTGATAGCGCACGCCGTTCTCGCTGGTCACGATGGTTTCGGGCGGCTCGTCGCCGGCCAGCAGGCCCGTGATCTGCTCGAGCCCTTCCTTTTCGCGGATCGAGACGTCCGAGCGCTCGTACACGTTCGGGCAGCCGGTGGCTGCCGTGAGCGCCGCGACGATTGCTTCCTTCCATGCCTCGACGCCTGCCGCCATGAACTGGCAGACGAGCTGTCCGCGTGCGTTTTCCCCTGCGGCGTCCTCTTTGTAGTAGTCGACGATCACGCCGGGCAGGCCGTCCGCCTCGCCGAAGATCAGGCGCACCGCGCCCGTGCCGCTCACCATCGCCTGACGATGCGCGAGCGCGCGCTGCACGCGGCGCTTGAAGAACGCGTGATCGATGGGCTCGTTTTCGTCGAAGCTCCAGACGCGCGCGCGGATCTGCGAATGCGGGCTGTAGGCGGCGCGCGCGAGAAAGCGGCCGTCATGCGCGCGCACGATCACGGTCGCGCCCGGTGCTGGCTTGCCCTCGACGCGCTCGATGGCGTTGGCGTAGACCCACGGATGGCGGCGCAGCAGGGATTTTTCTTTCGACGGCTTGAGAGTGACGATATTCATGATGGGTTCGATACAAGGGCGAGGCCCGGTGACGCAGCGATGACACGACCGGGCGAGGCAAGGCTCGCGCTCAGTCGCGCTTTTTGGCACGTGGATGCGCGGTGTCGTAAACCTTCGCGAGATGCTGGAAATCGAGCGACGTATAGACCTGGGTGGCCGCGATGTTCGCGTGGCCCAGCAGCTCCTGCACGGCGCGCAGATCGCCGCTCGACTGCAGCAGATGCGTCGCGAACGAGTGCCGCAGCACGTGCGGATGGACGTTCGCCGGAATGCCGGCGGCGAGCGCGGCGCGCTTCACGCGCTCGCGCACGACGCCCGGCGCCATGCGGTTGCCGCGCACGGAGAGAAAGAGCGGGGCGTCGTCGTGCTTGATCCAGGCGCCGCGCACGGCGAGCCAGGCGTCGAGCGCTTCCAGCGCCTTCTTGCCGACGGGCACGATGCGATGCCGCCCGCCTTTGCCGTGCACTTCCACTTCGGCGGCGTCGCGCTTGAGCCAGCCTGCCGATTCATAGCCGTCGCGCTTCACGTAGCGCGCGTCGAGCCCCACGAGTTCGGCGAGGCGCAGCCCCGACGAGTAGAACAGCTCGAGCATGGCATGATCGCGCAGCGCCTCGACGCTGCCGGCGGCGTTTTCGCCGGCTTGGGCCGCCGCGCTGGGCGCATCCATGAGCTTCATGGTGTCGTCGACGGAGAGCGCCTTGGGCAGCGTCTTCTCGCGCTTGGGCGCGCGCACTGCCGCCACCGGATTCGCGTCGAGCGCGATGCGGCCCGCGAGCCAGCGGTAGAACGCGCGCCAGACCGAGAGCCGATGCGCGATCGAGCGCGCCGAGAGGCCGCTCGCATGGGCGCGCACGGCGGCGCCGCGCACTTCGACGGACGTGACTTTTTCGAGCGGACTGCCGTTCGCGAGCTTCTTGAGTTCGTCGAGCTCGTGCGCATAGCCGCGCAACGTGTGCGCCGAAAGCCGGCGCACGTGCTCGAGTTCATCGAGATAGTCGGCGATCGGGTCGGTTGGGTTCACTGTTGCGGCCTGCGCGTGGGAGCGGTCGCTTTAATGCGGCAGCAGCCGCGTGAGCCCTGCGCTCGCGAGCGTGCCGATCTTGCGCAGCAAATCGGTGGCCATGCCGTCGTGAAAGCGGCGCGGATCGGGTGAGCCGAGCACCAGCAGGCCGAATGCCTCGCCGCTCGGATCGCGCTCTTCGGCGCTCACGCGCCGGCGCAGCGCGATGATCGCCACCGACTGCGGCGCGCCCGCGTCGCCATCGAGCCATTGCGCCGCTTCGAAGCCGGTGTTCGCGCCGCAATACGGCACTTCGAGGCTGTTGGCGAAGAGGCGGACTTCCTCGCCCGTGTGCTTCGCGAAGCTCGCTTGCGCATAGGCATCGGCCACGTCCCACAGGCGCAACGCCGCCTGCGGCACGTCGAACTCCTGGCGTAGCTGTTCGGCGATCAGGCGCGGCAGCGCGTGCGGGTCGCGCTCGGCGAGCACATGCGCGACCCAGTGCACCGTCTTCACGGAGAGCGTGTCGTTTTCGTGGCCGTAGCGCAGCAATTCGGAAAGGCGCAGTTCCAGATGCTTGTTCTTTTCGCGCAGCATCTCCATCTGGCGCTCCTGCAGGGACACGGCTGCCTTGCCGTGAGGATTGCCGAGCTTGATGGTTGCCAGCAGTTCGGCGTGCTCAACGAAGAAATCGGGATTGGCGAGCAGGTAGTCGGCGACTTCGCGATCGTTCATGTTGGTGGCGCGTTCGATGAAGAGGCGGCGCGCGGCGAGCGCGCCATGCGGGGTTGGGGCAGCGCCGATGTGGCTCGCGGGCCGCCCGGCAAACGTCAGTTCGACAACGCGTCGGCGAGTTCGATCTCGCCTTCGAAGACGGTCGTGGCTGGACCCGCCATCGTCAGCGCGGCGGATTCGTCGCGCGAGCCGTCCCAGGCGATCGTGAGCATGCCGCCGTGCGTATGCACCTTCACGGGCGAATCGAGCAGGCCGCGGCGGATGCCGGCCGCCACCGCTGCGCACGCGCCCGTGCCGCACGCGAGCGTTTCGCCCGCGCCGCGCTCGTAGACGCGCAGCCGCACCTCGTGGCGCGAGACGATCTGCATGAAGCCCGCGTTTACCTTGTTCGGAAAGCGCGGGTGGGCCTCGATCACGGGGCCGTCGGCGAGCACGGCGAACGCCTCTGCGTCGTCGACCACCTGCACCGCGTGCGGATTGCCCATCGACACCGCCGAGATCCAGCGCGTCTGGCCGTTCACTTCGAGCGGCCAGAGCGTGTCGTTGCCTTCGTGGCGGCCTTGGAGCCCGCTTGCGTCGAACGGCACGTCCGACGGCTCGAATACCGGGCTGCCCATGTCGACCACGACCTCGCCGTTGTCCTGCATGACGAGCGTGATCACGCCTTTTTGCACTTGCACGCGCACACGGTTGGCGTCGGTGAGCTTGCGGTCGCGCACGAATTTCACGAAGCAGCGCGCGCCGTTGCCGCAGTGCTCGACCTCGCCGCCGTCGCAATTGAAGATGCGATAGCGGAAGTCGACGCCTTCGACAGTGGGCTTTTCGACCAGCAGCAGCTGATCGGCGCCCACGCCGAAGTGGCGGTTCGCGAGCGCTCTCACGCGCTCGGGCGTTAGCGCAATGGGCTGGCTATAGCCGTCGAGCACGACGAAGTCGTTGCCGGCGCCGTGCATCTTGGTGAACTTGAGTTTCATCCCGTCATTGTAAGCGACGCGCGCCCGAATGCCGCGCGCTGGCCGCGGACGTCAGTACACGCCCGGCTCGCCGGGAGGGCGCGTCTTGAAGCGCTTGTGAACCCAGTAGTACTGCTCGGGAATGCGCGGAATCTGCTCTTCGAGGAAGGCGTTCATGCGGCGCGCGTCCTGCTCGTCGTCGCCGGTGGGGTAGTGGTCCCAAGGTTTGAAGACCTTGAGCCGATAACCCTTGTAATTGGGCAGCACCTCGCCGATGAACGGCACGACCTGGGCGCGGCCCACCTTGGCGAGACGTCCCACGGCGGTCAGCGTGCACGCGGGCACGCCGAAGAACGGCACGAAGGTCGAGTTGCGCATGCCATAGTCCATGTCCGCGCCGAGCATCACGGGCTTTTTGTCGCGCAGCCAGCGCAGCACGATGCGTGCGGCGTCCGCGCGGCTTGCCATCTCGGCGCCGAAGCGGCTGCGGCCCGCCTTCGCGGCGGCTTCGAACTCGGGGTTCGAAAACGGCTGGTAGAGCGAGCCGCACGGGCGGTGCAGCGAGTAATTGAGGAACATCGAGCCCGCCTCGATGCCGACGAAGTGCAGCCCGAGAAACAGCGTGGGCGGCAGATCGGGATCGGTGAGGTCGATTTCGCTGTCGAGCTCGATCAGCTTTTCCAGCTTTTGCGCGGTGCCGAACCACTGCACGCTGCGCTCGATGTAGCTGCGGATCGCGTGGCGAAAATGCAGGCCGGCGACTTCCTCGCGCTTTTCCTCGCTCCACTCGGGAAAGCACAGGCGCAGGTTGGTATGGACGACGCGCTTGCGGCTGCTCGGAATCTGGTAGAGCAGCCAGCCGAGGCCGTCGCCGAAACGGGCGACGAGTCCATAGGGCAGGATCGCGAGCAGCTTGAGCAAGCCAATAGCGAGGCGGGAGCCGAGCTTAGCGAGCATGCACGGTCCTCATGGCATGCGCGGATAAATGGAACGTTGCGTTGGTTGGCACGCGGTATGACTCTGCGGCAAATTAGGGAAGTCGCTATAATAAGGGCTTCGCCGAGTTAATAGACAACTTGCGGGGCGAAGCCGGTTGCCATGCAGCCATCAGCGTCGGATATTTCGGGCGCTGCTGCGTGGGCCAACCGGGCAGGTAATCCGCTAAAGCGTCGCCGCTTCAAAGCTCCCGAAGTTGGCTACGTGAATATAACCGTCACCAGCTACAAGGAGCCTGACACGTGGCAAACGACTATTTCTTCACTTCCGAATCCGTCTCCGAAGGCCATCCGGACAAGGTCGCCGACCAGATCTCGGACGCGATCCTCGACGCCATCCTCACGCAGGACAAATACTCGCGCGTAGCGGCTGAAACGCTGTGCAACACGGGTCTCGTCGTGCTTGCCGGTGAAATCACCACCACGGCCAACGTCGACTACATCCAGGTCGCGCGCGACACGATCAAGCGCATCGGCTACGACAACACCGATTACGGCATCGACTACCGCGGCTGCGCGGTGCTCGTCGCCTACGACAAGCAGTCGCCGGACATCGCCCAGGGCGTGGACCGCGCGCACGACAACAACCTCGATCAGGGCGCGGGCGACCAGGGCCTGATGTTCGGCTATGCGTGCGACGAAACGCCCGAACTGATGCCGCTGCCGATCCACCTCTCGCACCGTCTGGTCGAGCGTCAGTCGAACCTGCGCCGCGACGGCCGCCTGCCCTGGCTGCGTCCGGACGCGAAGTCGCAGGTCACCGTGCGCTACGTGGACGGCAAGCCGCATGCGATCGATACCGTCGTGCTCTCCACGCAGCACTCGCCGGAAACCGACCTCGCCACGCTGCGCGAAGCCGTGATCGAAGAGATCATCAAGCCGGTCCTGCCGCGCGAGCTCATCAAGGGCGACATCAAGTTCCTCGTGAACCCGACCGGCCGCTTCGTGATCGGCGGTCCGCAGGGCGATTGCGGTCTCACGGGCCGCAAGATCATCGTCGATACCTACGGCGGCGCAGCGCCGCACGGCGGCGGTGCGTTCTCGGGCAAGGATCCGTCGAAGGTCGACCGTTCGGCCGCATATGCGGGCCGCTACGTGGCCAAGAACATCGTGGCCGCCGGGCTTGCCTCGCGCTGCCTGATCCAAGTCTCGTACGCGATTGGCGTGGCCGAGCCCACCTCGGTCATGGTCAACACGTTCGGCACGGGCAAGGTCTCGGACGCCACCATCACGAAGCTCGTGCGCGAGCACTTCGATCTGCGTCCGAAGGGCATCATCCAGATGCTCGACCTGCTGCGTCCGGTCTACGAAAAGACCGCGGCATATGGTCATTTCGGTCGCGAAGAGCCGGAATTCTCGTGGGAAGCCACGGACAAGGCGCTCGCATTGGCCGAGGCCGCCGGCACGGAACCGGTGGGCGCGCTCGCGTAAGCACGCCGCACGCAGGCCGGCGCTCGCCGGCTTTGTCGGGCGCGTATGAAGAAAGAAAAACCCCGCCTGGGCGTGCGCCCTGGCGGGGTTTTTTATCTGGCGCGGGTTGTTGTCAGCGCATGGCGAAGCCGAACCAGCCCGTGCTGCTGGCGCCCATGCGGCGCGGGCGGCGGGCGTTGCGCGCCGTATGCACGGTGGCGGGTGCCGCGAGCGCGCGCAGCGTCGAGTTGGGACGGTACAGCAGCGTGCGCAGCGAGAAGTGGCGTGCGCCCGCGCGCAGGCGCAGCACCGAGAAGAACGAATGGAACCAGGTGCGCATGCCGTCCACGGCGCGGGCGTCGCGCACCTGCTGCGCAAGCGCGCGCGTGCGCGCGGCGTGATGGCGCAGGGCGCGCATGACGTGACGACGAGCGGGGCGTGCCGCTTTCAGGGCGGCATGGGTCATGCGGCGGGTGCTGAAAAGGGTATGCATGGCGTGTGTGGTGTCGGGTTCAGAGTGCGCCTTGTGCGAGGTTTTGCGCGGCACATCGATTCCAGCAGCAAACGTGCCCATCTTCACGACGGTCACGGTGATGCAAGTCACGGGATGGATCGTACGGGGTGCGTGAAGCAGACGGTGGCGCATCGGAGCGGACCGCGGGCTCAGGCATCGCGCATGGCTGGCGCATGTTCGGGTATCGCGCGGCCCCGATGGACAGGGCTTCGGTGGCGGCCCGCGCGCGCAATCGATATTCTGGGTGATGAAACTGCATGCGCGCAGACTACACGCGAATCATGACGCCCGAAAGTCGGTTAATACCCGTGCTTGATCATGTGCGTGGCAGGTCGCCGGAGTTGCGCCGCAGTTGCGTTGTAGTTGCGTTGTAGTTGCGCCATCGTGGCCCTTGTCGCCATCGCGGTGCATTTGCATCAGGTTTGTGCACGGACACCCCTTCCGCGTGCGCGCGCACGTTTTACAATCGAGCGATTGGCGCGCGCGAAGTCAGAACAAGTTGAACCGGCGCCGCCATTGCCGCAGCCTTTCATGGATGCGGTCCTCGCAGGCCTCGAACAACGGAAGTCCTATGTCAGTCCAATCCAAAAAGGAACAGGTGCAGGCGCTGCGCGAGCGCGGTTTCGTGGTCGTGCCGGGGCTCGTCTCGCCTGAGCGGTGCGACGAACTCAAGCGCGTGGCGCAGGAGCAGTTGCAGGCGGCCGCCGCGCCGCTCGAATTCGAAGCCGATCTGCGTTATCCCGGCGCGCCGGAGTCGAAAGACTCGCCTGGCGGCCATACGGTGCGCCGCCTGCTCGATGCGTACGCGCGCCATGCGCGCTTTCGCGAGTGGGCGACCTCGCCCGAGATCGCAGGCTGGATGGAGTTGTATTTCGGCGAAGAGCCAGTGCTCTCGCGCGCCCATCACAACTGCATGATGACCAAGCACCCCATGTATGGCAGCCTCACGGGCTGGCATCGCGATTCGCGCTACTGGTCGTTCGAGCGCGACGATCTGGTGTCGGTGTGGCTCGCGCTGGGGAACGAGACGGTCGAAAACGGCGGGCTGTGGCTGGTGCCGGGCTCGCACACGGAGCCGTTCACCTCAGAGCGTTTCGACGCCGCCAAATTCTTCCGCGCCGACCTGCCCGAGAATCAGGCATGGATCGAGCGCGCGACGTCGCCCGCGCTCAAGGCGGGCGACGTCGTGTTCTTCCATTGCAACACGCTGCACTCGGCGGGCCAGAACCTGAGCGGCGACGTGAAGTTCTCGCTGGTGTTCACCTACCACGGCGCGAGCAACGTACCGCTGCCGGGCACGCGCTCGGCCTCGTTGCCCGAGGTGAAGCTGGTGTGAGCGCGCGGGGCGCGCCGCGCGCCTAGCGCCGGCGCCCGGAAACCGCGAGACCGGTAATGCCGGCAATGGTCGCGGCCACGCCGGCCGCGATCAGGATCATCGTGCGGTCGGTGGGCGCGCCGGTGACGAGGCGCGAGACGTCGTTCGATAACGAGTGAAACGACTGGCCGCCAAAGTAGAGCAGCACGACGCCGCAGGCGATCAGCGCGCACGAAATCGCTTTGACCATGAAAACCTCCCGGGGTATGACGAACGCCGCAGTGTAGGCGAGCGTCGCTGCGGCGTCCATTCGCGAGTCCCACATGGTGGGCATCTGCAGCCTGCGTGGGGATTGGCTACCATGACAACCCCGCGCACTGGCCGGACGCATTGCCGGACCCTGTTACCCCCTCATTTCGTCGAGGATTCGAACCATGGCCTACGAAGCCGCTGCTGAACGCTATTCGGAGATGCAATACCGCTTTTGCGGCAAGTCGGGACTCAAACTGCCGGCGCTGTCGCTCGGGCTCTGGCACAACTTCGGCGATACCACGCCGATTGCGACGCAGCGTGAAATCCTGCGCACGGCCTTCGATCTCGGCATCACGCACTTCGATCTCGCGAACAATTACGGCCCGCCCTACGGTAGTGCCGAAACCAATTTCGGCCGCATTTTCCGGGACGATTTCCGCCCCTATCGCGACGAGCTGCTGATCTCGTCGAAGGCCGGCTGGGACATGTGGCCGGGCCCCTACGGCCAGGGCGGCGGCTCGCGCAAGTACGTGCTCGCGAGCCTCGACCAGAGCCTCAAGCGCTTGGGTCTCGATTACGTCGACATCTTCTACTCGCACCGCTTCGACGTGGAGACGCCGCTGGAGGAAACCGCCGGCGCGCTCGCTACCGCGGTTCAGCAGGGCAAGGCGCTCTATGTGGGCATCTCGTCGTATTCAGCTGCGAAGACGCGCGAGATGGCGAAGCTGCTGGCCGAATACAAGGTGCCGCTGCTGATCCATCAACCGTCGTACAACATGCTCAACCGCTGGATCGAGCACGAGCTGCTAGACACGCTCGACAGTCTCGGCACGGGCAGCATTGCGTTCACGCCGCTTGCGCAGGGGCTGCTGACGAACAAGTACCTGAACGGCGTGCCTGAAGATGCACGCGTGAACCGGCCGGGCGGCGGCTCGCTCAAGAGCGAGCACCTGAGCGCGCAGAACATCGAGCACGTGCGCAAGCTCAACGAACTCGCGCAGCGGCGCGGCCAGAGCCTCGCGCAGATGGCGATCGCGTGGACGCTGCGCGGCGGCCGCGTGACCTCGGCGCTGATCGGCGCGAGCCGCGCGGAGCAGGTGCGCGAGAACGTCGCTGCGCTGAAGAACCTCGAATTCTCGCAGGAGGAACTCGCGGAGATCGACCGCAACGCGACCGAAGGCGGCGTGAATCTGTGGGAGAAGCCGTCGACGGATCAGCACATCTGAAGACCGCAGTCCCGCTCGTTGGGCGGCAGCGTCTTGAAGAACCGCTTCGCTTCATGCGAGGCGGTTTTTTTTCGTCGACAGGTTTCGTGTCTTCCCGTTCGGCACGTCTTCGGCCTGTCATGCGGCGCTGCTAACGTCGCGGCAGTTTTGCCCCCAAGGAGTGCCGATGGAGTCCACGAGCGCCGTTCGCCCCGTATCTGCCGATGCCGAAGCGCCGTCCGCAGCGCGCCTCACTGCGCAGGCTTCGCGGCGCACGCCGCATCTGGGAGCGAATGCCGCGCTCATTGCCGTGGCCGGGTTGGCGCTCGCGTATCAGCTATTCGGCTTGCCGCTGCTTCTGTGTGCGGCGGGGGGAGCGTCGCTCGCGCTCTGGGTCTCGCTCTTGCCGGTCGTGCTTGTCGTGCTCGCCACGCCGATCCACTGGGGTTTGATCCACGAGGGGATCCACGGGCAGCTGCTTGCCTCGCGGCGCGCCAACGAAGCCGTTGCACGCCTGCTCTCGATTAGCCTGGCGATTCCGTTCGACGCGGTACGTTTCGGACACCTGATGCATCACCGCTTCACGCGCGAGGCGTTCGATCGCCCCGACGTCGACGATGCGCGCGGCCCGCGCTGGCTGCGCTGCATGGCGTGGTATGCGAGGCTGCTGGGCGGGCTTTACGCGGCCGAGTTGTGTGCACCATTGCTGGCGTTCGTGCCGGCGCGCATGGCGCAGGCACTGGTTGCACGCGGCGTGGGCGCACACGGGGCGCAGGGGCCGATCGTGCAGCGGCTCTTCGGCAACCACGTTGCCGACCCCGTGAGGCGCCGCCGTGCGCGCCGCGACGGGCTTGGTGCGCTCGCGCTTTATGGGTTCGCCTTCGCGCTCTACGGAAAGGCCTGGCCGGTGCTGCTGGTGACGATGTATCTTCGCGGGCTATGGCTGTCGCTCGCCGACAACCTGCCGCATTACGGCGTGGCGCTGGACGAACCCGGCCGCGCGCGCGATTTTCGGGTGCCGCGCGGGGTGGGCGTGCTGCTCATGAATCATCATCTGCATCGCCAGCATCATCTACATCCGACGCTGCCATGGGTGGCGTTGCCCGCGCTCGCGCGCGCCGAAGACGCCGCCTCAGTGCAGCGCGCATACCGTATTGGCATGCGGCGCTGCGGCAATTCAAGGGGTTGCAGCCGGGCAGGGGGAGCGTGCTGACGGCGGCCGCAGAAGCGCGCGACCGGCAGTGAACGCAAACGGATAGCGAACAGCGAGTGGCCGCGAAGCGTCGTGGCGCTACATCAGCGCGGGCAGTGTTTCCACCAGCGCAACGGCGCATAGCGCACCGATCAGCGCGCCGATCACCCGCAGCGTGTTGTGCTTGAATTCGGTTGCGCAGGGCACCGCGCCGAGGAAGAGCGCACCGGCCAGGGCCATCGGGATGATCATGATGAAGTCGCCGATCGTGAAATAGCCTTCCATGCTCGTCTCCTGTCCCATGCAAGTGGGTCATGTCGGCCATCGCAGTAATCGGGCGCTGTGCGCCACTGCGGCTGCGGGCCTCAATCGAGTATAGGAGAGGCTAGCGAACAAGGCGGAACCCATGCCCAGCCGCGGCGCAGGCTTTGCGGCCCGCAGTCCCGTCTGGCGGCGCTTTGCGCCGACGCACGCGGTACAGCGCGCAATTCGTGGGGAGTCCGCCAACATTACGTTCAGCTTTCGTCGATGGCATGGTAACTCAAACGCATGGCGCGCCTGCCGTTTCAGGCCGCTCCGGCGCGCTCCCGTTCACGCAGCTGCCACGCCCCGGCCAGCCCCGCGACGAGCAGCGCCATGACAAGCCCTGCCACGCCGCCCCAGCCCAGACTGGCCCAGAAGTGCCCGCCGATCGACCCCATGATGCTCGAGCCGAGGTAATACGCGAGCAGGTAGAGCGCCGCGGCCTGGCCCTTCGCTTCGCGCGCGAGGCGGCCGACCCAGCCGCTGGCCACCGCATGCCCCGCGAAGAAGCCGATGGTGAGGCAGCCGATGCCCGCCACGATCATGCCGAGCGGCGCGAACATCGTGAGCACGACGCCCGCGAGCATCAGCACGATCGCGGCGATCAGCACGGGCGAGCGGCCGAGCCTGTCGGCCATGCGGCCCGACCACGGCGAGGCGACCACGCCGGTCAGATAGACGATGAAGATCGCGCCGATAGCGGCCTGGCTCAGGTTGTAGGGCGGCGCGATCAGCCGGTAGCCGATGTAGTTGTAGAGCGTGACGAAGCTGCCCATCAGCACGAAGCCGAGCGCGAACAGCACGGGCAAGCCGGGCCGCGCGAAATGGCGCATGAGCGCCGCACGGTGATGGGCGAAGCCGAGTCCGCTTCTCGGCGCGAAATGGCGCGAGGGCGGCAGCAGCGCCCGAAACGCGGACATCGAGGCGAGCCCGAGCACGCCGATCACGGCCACGGCCACGCGCCAGCCGAACAGGTCGGTGCAGATGCCGGTGATCACGCGCCCCGCCATCCCGCCGATGGCCGTGCCGCCCACGTAGAGGCCCATCGAGAGGCCGAGGCCGTCGGGGTGCATCTCTTCGGCGAGCCACGCCATGGCGACCGCGGGCACGCCGCCGAGCGCGACGCCTTCGAGCGTGCGCAGCACGAGCAGCGTGTGCCAGTGGGGCACGAACGCCACCGCGAGCGTGAGCAGCGAGGAGATGCTGAGCGAGGCGGTCATCATGCCGCGCCGGCTCCAGCCTTCGGAGACGAAGCCCGCCACGAAGATCGCGCAGGCGAGCGCCGCCGTGGTGAACGAGAGCGCGAGGCTGCTCTGCGCGGGGCTCACGCCGAACGCCTGCGAGAACGCGGGCAGCAGCGGCTGCACGCAATAGAGCAGCGAAAAGGTGGCGTAGCCCGCGAACAGCAGCGCGAGGCTCGCGCGCCAGAAGGCGGGCGTGCCGCGCTCGATAAAGGGAAGGGTGGATGGCGCGGCGTTGGGTGCGGCGGTGTTGCGCCCAACGCCCGGTGATGCAGTCACGACTCGAACTCCTGGGGGGAAATGGAAAAGGCAGGCAAAGGCAGGCAAAGGCGCAACGATACGCCTTCCGCACGATCCATGCCTTGCCCTATTGCAGGCTAGCCGCGCCGCTTTATGGCGGCGTGCCGCCGTTCGCGGGCTCGTGCGGGTGCACGAGCGCGTCGTCGGTGGGCAGCGCCGCCGTGCTCCAGCCGCCGCCCAGCGCCTTCACGAGCGCGACGCTCGCCGCGAGACGCCGGCGCGCGATGCTCACGGCCTGGCGCTCGTTGTTGAGCGCCGTGGTTTGCGCGGCCACCACGTCGAGATAGGTGATCGCGCCGCTCTTGTAGCGGTTCTCGACGATCGCAAGCGTGCGCTTCGCGGCGTCCACCGCGCGGTCCTGCGCGACGGCCTCCTGTTCGAGCACGCGCAAGGTGGCGAGGTTGTCCTCGACCTGGCCGAATGCGTCGAGCACGGTCTCGCGATACTGCGCGACGTTCTCGTCGTATTGCGCGCGCGCCGCGTCGCGCACGGCGGCGCGTCCGCCGAAGTCGAGCAGCGTGCCGGCGAGCGCCGGGCCGAGCGACCAGAAGCGCGCGGGCGCGACGAGCCACTGGCTGAAGTTGGTCGCCTCCAGTCCGCCCGTGACTGCGAGCACAAGGCTCGGGAAGAACGCTGCCGTGGCCACGCCCACCTGGGCGTTTGCGGCGGCCACGCGGCGCTCGGCGGCGGCGATGTCGGGGCGGCGCTCCAGCAGCGTCGACGGCACGCCCGGCGGCGCGACCAGCGCCTGCGCAGTGAGCGGCGCGCCGGGCAGCACGGGCAGCGCGAAGGTGGAGGGCGACTGCCCCGTGAGGATTGCAATGGCGTGTTCGAGTTGCGCGCGCTGCACGCCCAGATCGATCGCCTGCGCCTCGGTGGTCTGCAATTGCGTCTGCGCCTGGCCCACGTCGGCGTCGGTGGCGATGCCGCCTTCGTAGCGGTGTTGCGTGAGCGCGAGTGACTCGCGGTAAGCGGCGAGCGTGTCTTCCAGCAACTGGCGTTCGCGGTCGAGGCCGCGCAGCTCGAAGTAATCGGTCGCGAGTTCGGCCTGCATCGAGAGCAGCACCGCCTGCATATCGGCGGCGCTCGCCTGGGCGTTGGCCTGCGCGCTTTCCACGCCGCGCGCGACGCGGCCCCAGACGTCGGGCTCCCAGGTGGCGTCGAGACCCACGAGGTAGTCGTTGATCGTGCGGCCCGCCGTCGACTTGAACTCGATGTTCTGCGAGGTCCGCGTGCGCGTGAAGCCCACGCCCGCGGTCACGGTCGGGAAAAAGGCCGAGCGTTGCTGGGCGACGTTCGCACGTGCGGCGCGAAAGTGCGCCTGGGCGGCCTGCACGTTCTGATTCGCCCGCTCGACCTGCGCTTCGAGCGCATCGAGTTGCGCGTCGCCGTAGATCGACCACCAGGTGCCGCGCGGCGCGGTATCGGCGGGCTGCGCGCTGGTCCAGCCGGAGCCTTCGAGTTCCTTGTAGGTGGCGGCGACGCCGATCTGCGGGCGCATGTAGTCGGGGCCGACCTTGCAACCCGCGAGCGCGGCGCCAAGCGCAAGGCAGAGCAATATTTGCCTCACGACGCCGCCTTCCCGACGATGCGCACCGGCGTCCCATCGACGATCGAGTCCTGCGGATTCACGATCACGCGCTCGCTACCGGTGAGCCCCGCGGCCACCGCCACGCGCGTGCCGAAGTCGGTGCCGAGCGTGACATCGACGAGCTTCACGTGCCCGTTCTCGCCCACCGTCGCGACCTTCACGCCATCGGGCCGGAACAGGAACGCGTTGCCCGGCAGCGTGAGCGGCGTGGCGCTGCCGTCGAGCGCGAAATGCACTTGCGCGTAGGCGCCGGGCAGCAGGTCGCCGTTGGGATTGTCGACGTCCACTTCCACGAGCAGCGTGCGCTGCTGCGGGTCGACCGCGCCCGCCGTGCGCGCGACCACGCCCGGGTAGCGCTTGCCTTGCGTCTCGTTGAGCGTGAGATACGCGTGCTGGTTCGGTCGGATCTGCTGCGCGTAGGCTTGCGGCACGTTCGCATAGACGCGCAGGCGGTCGGCCTGCGCGACATGGAACAGCTCCTTTTGCTGGCCGCCCGAGCTGCCCGCGTCGATCAGCGCGCCCACGTCGGTATTGCGCGCCGTGACGATGCCGTCGAACGGCGCGCTCACCTTCTCGTACGACTGCAACTGCGAGAGCCGCGAGACGTTGTAGCGCGCCGCGTCGAGCGTCGCCTTTTTCGCGAGCATGTCGGCTTGCTTCTCGTCCGCGTCCTGCTTCGCCACCGAACGGGTCTGGAGCATCTGCGTCCAGCGATCGGCGGTCGTTTTCGCGAGCGCGTAGTTCGCCTCGGCGTTCGCGAGATCGGCGCGCGCGGCGCGCAACTGGTCGTCAACTTCGGGCGCGTCGATTTCGGCGAGCAGTTGGCCCGCCTTCACGTGCGCGCCGATATCCGCATACCACTTGCGCAGATAGCCATTGGTGCGCGCATAGATGGGCGTGTCGAGAAACGCCTGCACGTTGCCGGGCAGCACGAGGTCGAGCGCATGCGCGGAGCGTTGCGGCGTGACCACCTGCACGCTCAGTGTGCTCGCGCGTTGTGCTTCGCGCTCGAGCGCCGCGTGCGCGTTCAAACGCGACCAGATGCCTTGCGCGGCAAGCGCGATCACCGCGAGCGCCGCGAGCACGAGCGGCCAGCGCCGTGCCCGGCGTGGACCGTGCGGATCGCGTGGATCCGGCGGCGGCGTGTCAGCGTGGCCGGGCTGCATGGCGGCTCCGGGTAGTTGGAGAAAAGAGCATCGTCGTCATGATTTGGGCACTGCGTTTTCGATGGCGCGCTGGCGGTGCTCGCCGAGCTTGCGGTACACGAGCGAGAACACCACGGGCACGAAGATGAGCGTCGCGAGCGTGCCCACCGTGAGCCCGCCGATCACGGCGCGCCCGAGCGGCGCGTTCTGCTCGCCGCCTTCGCCGAGTCCAATGGCCATCGGCACCATGCCGATCACCATCGCGAGCGCCGTCATCAGCACCGGGCGAAAGCGCGTGAAGCCCGCCTCGATGGCGGCGCGCGCGGCGTCGCCGTGCTCGCGCAACTGCTCGCGCGCGAAGCTGATCACGAGAATCGAGTTCGCCGTGGCGATGCCGATGCACATGATGGCGCCCGTGAGCGCGGGAATGGAAACCGTGGTGTGCGTGAGGAACAGTATCCAGACGATGCCCGCGAGCGCGCCGGGCAGCGCCGAGATGATGATGAGCGGATCGAGCCACGACTGGAAGTTCACGACGATCAGCAGGTAGACGAGCGCGATGGCGAACACGAGGCCGCCCAGCAATCCGGAGAACGAATTGTTCATGGTGTCGACCTGGCCGCGCAGGCTGAGCGTCGAGCCCTTGGGCAGGTCGCCGTGCGATCCGGCGATGATTTTCTGGACGTCGTCGGAGACCGCGCCCAGATCGCGGCGGTCCGCGCTCGCGTAGATGTCGATGGTGGTCTGCGCGTTGTAGTGCGTGACGACCGCGTCCCCGGACACGCGCCGCATGCTCGCGAGCGAGCCGAGAATGTTGCTGCGCCCGTTCGCGGTGAGCGGAATGTTCGCGAGTGACTGCAGCGAATCGATCGTGTATTGCGGCGCTTCGGTGATGACGTTGTAGCTCACGCCGTTCATCGGGTTGAGCCAGAACGTGGGCGTGGTCTGCTGGCTGCCCGAGAGCGTGATGAGCAGGTCGCTCGCCACGTCCTTCTGCGTGAAGCCCGCTTGCTGCGCGCGCGTGCGGTCCACGTCGATGAAGAGGCGCGGCAGGTCGGCGGGCTGCTGGATGCGCGCGTCGGCGAGACCCGGCACGCTGCGCAGTTTCGCGAGCAGGCGCGCCGCGTATGCGCGGTTGGCATCCACGTCGCGGCCCGTGATCTGCACGTCGATCGGCGCGGGCATGCCGAAGTTCAGCGTCTGGCTCACGATGTCGGCGGGCAGGAAGGCGAACTGGACGCCCGGGAATTCGTCGTTGAGCGTGCGCCGCAGCAGCCGCACGTAATCCGCCGTGGGGTGGTGGTTTTCGGCGAGCGAGATCAGCACGTCGGCGTCCGAGGTGCCGATCGTGCCGGTGTTGCTGTACGAGAGATTGATGCCCGAGACCGGCAGGCCGATGTTGTCGATGATCGAATGCAGCTCGCGCGCGGGAATCAGCTGGCGGATGCGCTTGTCGATGCGATCGGTGATGACGGCGGTTTCCTCCACGCGCGTGCCGGTCTTGGCGCGCAGATGCAGCGCGATCGTGCCCGCATCCACTTGCGGAAAGAAGTCGCGGCCGAGAAACGGCAGCAACAGCAGCGAGGCGCCGCAGCAGGCGAGAAACGCCGCCACGAACCACACGGGATGCGCGACGCGCGCGGCGAGAAACGCGCGATAGCGCACGCGCATGCGCTCGAAGCCGCGCTCGAACGCAAGGTGGAGGCGCATGAACGGATTGCGCGTGCCCGCATGCATGTGATGGAGGTCGGCGGGCTTGTGGTGATAGCGCAGCAGATACTTCGCGAGCGTGGGCACGAGCGTGCGCGAGAAGAAGTACGACGCGAGCATCGCGAACACCACGGCCTCGGCGAGCGGAATGAACAGATAATGCGCGACGCCCGTGAGCAGGAACATCGGCACGAACACGATGCAAATCGAGAGCGTGGAGACGAGCGTGGGCACCGCTATCTGGTGCGCGCCGTCGAGAATCGCTTGCTCGAGCGTCTTGCCCTGTTCGAGCTGCTGGCTGATGTTCTCGATGGCGACAGTTGCGTCGTCAACGAGTATGCCGACGGCGAGCGCGAGACCGCCGAGCGTCATGATATTGATGGTCTCGCCGAGCGCCGCGAGCACGATGATCGAGGTGATCATCGACAGCGGAATGGAGATCGCGATGATGAGCGTCGCGCGCCAGTTGCCGAGAAACAGCAGGATCATGAGCGCGGTGAGCGCGGCGGCGATGAGCGCCTCGCGCAGCACGCCCTGCACGGCGGCGCGCACGAACAGCGACTGGTCCGCGACCGGGTCGATGTTGAACGAGGGCGGCACGAGATTGTGCAGCACCGGCATCATCGCCTTGATGCGGTCGACGATTTCGAGCGTGGACGTGTTGCCGCTCTTGTTGATGGTGAGCAGCGCCGCGCGCTGGCCGTTCACGCGCACGATGTTGGTCTGCGGCACGAAGCCGTCGCGCACGTGCGCGACGTCGCGAATATAGATCGTGCCCGCCGCCGTGGTTTTCACGGGGATGTCGTTCAGGCCCGCTATGGTGTTGGGGCTCGCGTTCATCAGCACCGAATATTCGGACGCGCCGATCTTCGCCGTGCCCGAGGGCAGGATGAGATTCTGCGCGCTGATGGCGTTCACCACGTCCATCGGCGAGAGGTTGTGCTGCTGCAATGCGCGCTGGTCGATATCGACCATGATCTGCCGCTGCTTGCCGCCATAGGGCAGCGGCGCCGAGGCGCCCGGCACCGTGGCGAGCTGCGTTTTGAGGAAGTTGTTGCCGTAGTCGAACAACTCCTGCTCGGTGAGCAGCGGCGAGGACAGCGACAGGCGCAGGATCGGCACCGTCGAGGCGTTGTAGCGCAGGATGAACGGCGGGTTGATGCCCGGCGGCAGCGAGCGCAATTGCGCCTGCGAGAGCGCGGTGACTTCGGCCAGCGCCTCCTGCACGTTGGCATGCGGCTGGAAGAAGATCTTCACGACCGTCACGCCGTTGAGCGAGGTGGACTCGGTGTGCTCGATGTCGTTGACGGCCACCGAGAGTCCGCGTTCGTAGTTGATGGCGATGCGTCTGGACATCTCGTCGGCGGGCAGGCCCGTGTAGGTCCAGATGACCGAGAGCACGGGAATGTCGATGTTCGGGAAGATGTCCGTGGGCGTGCGCAGGATCGTCAGCGGGCCGACGATCAGGAGCAGGAGCGCCAGCACGATGAACGTGTAGGGGCGCTTGAGTGCGAGCCTGACGATCCACATGAAACGGCAGCTTCCTTCGCGGGTGGCGGTGTTATGGCCGATATCAGCACGCAGCTATCGCGCGGTGCCCGCGCAGTTGTCATGCTGTTACCGGATCGGGCGGCGAGCGTTCGCGCGGGGCGCGTGGCTGCTCATGTGGCTGTTTGGGGCGGCGGCTGGTGCATCGATCACGCGCCGTTTGTCTGCGTTTTTATCCGTTCGTGCCAAGCTTGCGCCTTTTGGCAGGACTATAACGCCTGCCAGTAATAGTCAGAGTACTTTTGCAGCCGGCGCTCCACAAGCGCGCCGGGTGGCGATTACCATCTGTTACAGTCAGGAATTCGTAAGTCGAATGGGGGCGCGAGCCGCCCCTCTATTTTTGCTTTGCGCAAGTAGCCGAAATGAGGCAAAAATGCGTAAACCGGTTGGGTCCGTGTCAGGTCCGTGTCACGTCTCAAGGGCGAAAGAAGTGTGAAAGAAGCGCGAATCAAGCGCGAATCAAGCGCGAATCAAGCGCGAACGCGGCTCGCCGGAGCAGGTTGGATGTGTGCGCAACGTCGAAAGCGCACCAGTTTTTGTCAGCACACTGACTGGCCTTTCTTGCGGGGAGGCCGGCAATGGAATGGGAACGGGGAAACATCATGCAAGTCGGTTCTATCGTCCGCACCGTGCATATCGCAGTGCCTCATGGCGCGCGCGGTATCGTGATGCGCATTCTCGGCGACATGGCCATGGTTACCTGGTACGTGGGGGAGCCTGGCGCGTCGAAGCAGCTCAACACCGAACCCTTTTTTCTGGTGGATCTGATAGACACGGGCGAGCACGTCATGCCCGCCGGCGCGAATCTGCATTGAGCGCGCCCTGATTCAGCCTGAACTTGTGCCGGATTTGACCTGCGAGTTTGACTTGCGAGTTTGACCGGACCTCGCCGCCGCGGCGCGCACGATGCACAATGCGCAGATGAACGATCCAACCACATTTGCATCGGGCGAGCCTCCGGAAGCGGGTTCGGCCGCACCTTACGCCCGCCTCACACCCGAGTGCGTGCTCGACGCCGTCGATGGCGTCCTGATGCCGGCGGGCCGCCGCACCGACGGCCGCATGCTGGCGCTCAACAGCTACGAGAACCGCGTCTACCAGATCGGCGTGGAGGACGAAGCGCCGCTCGTCGTGAAGTTCTATCGTCCCGAGCGCTGGAGCAACGAAGCCATTCTCGAAGAGCACGCGTTCGTGGCCGAGCTTGCCGCGCGCGAGATTCCCGCCGTGCCCGCACTCGTGCTCGAGGGCCGCACGCTGCACGAGCACGAGGGCTATCGCTTCGCACTCTTCGAGCGGCGCGGCGGCCGCGCGCCCGACCTCGACCGCAGCGATACGCTCGAATGGATAGGGCGCTTCATTGGACGCATTCACGCGCTGGGCGCGACCCAGCCGTACCGGGCACGCCCATCGATCGACATCGCGAGCTATGGCTACGAGCCGCGCGCGTACCTGCTCGAACACGGCTTCGTGCCCGCCGACGTGCGCGAAGCGTGGGAAGCGGTCGTTGCGCTCGCGCTGCAAGGCGTGGAGGCCGCGTTCGAGCGCGCTGGCGACGTGCGCAAGCTGCGTCTGCACGGCGACTGCCACCCGAGCAACGTGCTCTGGACCGATGCGGGGCCGCATTTCGTCGACTTCGACGACAGCCGCATGGGTCCCGCTATCCAGGATTTGTGGCTGCTGCTGCCCGGCGACCGCGCGGACGCCTCGCGCGCACTCGCGGATCTGCTCGCCGGCTATGAAGACTTCTGCGAATTCGATCAGCGCGAGCTGCATTTGACCGAAGCGCTGCGCACGTTGCGGCTCATTCACTACTCGGCCTGGCTCGCGCGGCGCTGGAGCGATCCCGCCTTTCCGGCGGCATTCCCATGGTTCAACACGCAGCGCTACTGGGAAGAGCGCATTCTCGAATTGCGCGAGCAGATCGGCGCGATGCAGGAAGGGCCGCTCTGGCCGGTTTGATCATCCGTTTGAGCCGCAATCACTACATGCGTGGCACCGAGGCCTGCGGCGCCTCGATCTCCAGCGCGCCCGCTGCCGGTTTTGCCGCAACGGGCTTGACGATCAGCGGGGCGCGCAGGTCGCGCGCCATCGTCTCGAAGGTGGCGCGCATCTGCGCGAAATCGGCGGGACTGCACACGTCGCTCGGAAAATGCGTGCGGCCCGTGCGCATCACGCGCAGCACGTTGGCGTGGGTATCGAGCGTGTATTGCGAGCTGTAGTCGATCAGCGTCGTGGCGGCGTGCTGCGCCGACGGCATGTCGAGCACGCGCAGCCCCGGCGGCAATTCGATGCGCGTGCGCTCGGTCACGGCCACGTTGCGGCACACGAACGGCTGCGTGCGGCGCGTCTCGCCGAGCCAGTAGCGCAGATTCGCGTCGATGCCGCCCACGAGGCTCGTGAGCGTGGGCACCGGCGTGGTCATCAGCGGGTCGACGAAACCGTCCAGCGTGCCCGTGAGCGTCACCACGAGCGGTCCTGAGGTGGCGTCGAGCGGGCTCGACGCGAGCAGGGCGCTGCCGCGCAGGTTCGCGTTGCGCAGTTCCCACTGCAGCGATTCCTCGCGCTGCGCGGGCGTTTGCAGACGCAGCACGCTGCGCGTCTGCTCCGCGGCCCAGCCTTTGGACTCGAGGCGATAGACGAAGCGCGCCGAGCCATCGGGCGCGACGGTGATGTCGAGATCGCTGTCGCGCGCGGTCAGTTCGGTGGCCGGCGTGCGCATGAGCGTGCCGTCGCCGGCGAGCACGGTCTCGCGGTTCATGTCCGTCGAAGGCAGATAGCCGAACTCGACGTTATTCGCCGTGGAGTCCGCGAAAAGCTCGAGGTCGGGCAGCCATGTGATGACGTGGTTGATCACACCGAAGCCCGGCACCGAAGGCAGCGTGTAGATCGTGCCGCTGTTCAGGAGCGCGGGCACGTTGCGCACACCCACCGCGTCGAGCAGCGCGCCATAGAGCGCGACGTGGTCCTTGCAGTCGCCGTAGCGGTTCGCGAGCACCTCGGTCGCGCGATGCGGCACGATCTCGCCGCGCCCGACATTGACCGCCACGTAGCGGATATTGCGGCGGACCCAGTCGTAGAGCGTTTGAGCTTTCGCGCGCGGCGTGGCATCGTGCGCCGTGAGCGTGTGCGCCAGCCGCACCACGTTTGCGTCGCGCGCGGCCGCATCGGCGGAGGCCTCGCGGTACACCTTCGCGAATGCCGCGTAATCGGGGAAGGTGGAAACCATCAGCCGGTCGCCATAGCTTACGTAGGAAACCGAACCATATTCGAGGCGCGCGAAATTCGCCTTGTCATAGCGGTATTCGTAGCGCGTGCGGCCGTTCGCCGTGACCGGCTCGAGCACGGTGAAGCCGCGCGCGTCGGCGTAGAGCGGCACCTTCGTGGGCAAGTCGTAGATCACGCGGAAATTGTGCGTGGGCGCCATGTCGGGCGGCGTGAAGTCGCTGAACCAGCCGGGCACGAGCGGCACGCGCTGGGTCTTGCGCCACGTGAGATGCACGCGCGCGCCGGGCTCGACGGCCGGGAACACGATGACCTTGTCCTGCACGTCCTGGAACATCGGGGCGTCGAAGGAGCGTACTTCCTGCACGTCGCGGATCTGTTCGGGCCGCACGTCGTGGCGCTGGCCATGGGCGTCCTCGGTCCATGCCTCCACCACATCGACGCGCGCCATGCCGCGGTTGAACCACACGTAGTACTGGCCCGCGCGCGCAATGCCCGCCTCGGTATTGATGCGCAGCGTGAGCGCGTCGACCTTGGTGAAGGAGCCGTCGGCGTTGATGGTGAAGGTCTGCGTCTCCGACTCGTTGGTGTAGGGCGCCTGGTCGGCAGCGTTGCCGGCCGTGGGCGCCGCAGTCTGCGCAGGGGCCGCGCCAGGCGCGGGTATTTCCGCCGCTCGTGCGCCGCAGGCCGAACCGAGGACAGCCAGATAAAGAACGAGGACGTGGCGCATGGCGGCGTTCCGTGAGCGGCGTTGTGGTTATGAGACGGCTCTCGCAGGTATTCGGCGCAATACCTTCACTTAAAAGTCACGCAATTTCCTTGTCAAGCGGATGCCGCTCATTACGCACGCCTTGCCTTTACGTCTCGCCTTCTGTTTATGTAATAATAATTATTCTCATTTTCAATTATTGATCTGGCGCACGACGTTGGTGTGCCGTATCCGGAGTCGTGTCTTGAACGCCCGTCTTGACGAGCCCCTGATCGAAACCCCGAGCGCCGAAGCTGGCGCTGGCGTTCGCATCGATCCCCCGCACCGCGCCGCCCAGCCCCTCGATGCCGCCGAATTCGCCGCGCGGCGCAAGCGCTCGCGCCGCGCGAACTTCATCAAATGGCTGCGCACGGTGCATGGCTGGGTGGGACTATGGGGCGCCGTGCTGGGGTTGCTATTCGGCGTGACGGGCTTTTTGCTCAACCATCGCGCCGGGCCGATGCATATTTCGACGGGCGCGCCGCAGGTCACGCAGCTGCGGCTCGCGCTGCCCGCCGAGCGTCCCGCCACGCCCGAGGCGCTCGCGCGCTGGCTCCAGCACGAACTCGCGTTCGACGGCAAGCCCGGCAAGATCCGCCGCGAGCGCGCGCATCCGGTCGCGTGGGGCGCGCGCAGCGTCGTGCAGCCCGAGTTCTGGCAGCTCATGCTGATGGGGCCGCGCCAGAGCGTGGCCGCGGAGTACTGGGTGGGCGACAGCACCGTCGCCGTGCGGCGCACCGAGAGCGCATTCCTCGCGACGCTCACCAATCTGCACAAAGGCGTGGGCATGAGCATGGGCTGGGTGCTGCTCATGGACACCATCGCGGGCAGCCTCATCCTGCTTTCGCTGACTGGCGTGCTGCTGTGGACCGAGCTCAATCGCCGCCGCATCACGGGCGTCGCGCTGGTGGCTGGGTCGGTGGCGGCTGCGTTGGCGTTCGGGCTGCTCTAGCGCGCATTTGCGCTTGGCTGCATGTGCTTTCGCACACTTGCGCGCGCAACCGAAAACCCGCTTCGCGTGTACGCACTGCGCACCTTGAGGGCAGACACGCGCCGGTGGAGCGTAGCATCGCACCCATGAAAACCGCCAACGCGGAGTGAACGATGGTGCGGCTCATGATGATCCTGCTGGGCGTCGATTACCTGCGCGCACGTTGGCGCGGGGTGCTGATCGCGGGCGCGGTGAGCGCTGCGATCGGCGCCGGGCTCTTCGTCGATGCGCTCGACGGCGTGCTGTATTTTCGCGTCACGCCGTTCGGCTGGCTGCTGCTCGTCGAAGGGCTCGCGACGCTCGCCGTCGCGTGGACCGGCATGGGTGGCCAGCGTACGCTGCGCTACGTGAAGGGGCTCGCGTTCTGTCTCACCGCCGGGCTCATTCTCTCGGGCTACCGGCATGCGCCGTTCATCCTTTCGATGGTGTTCGCGACGCTCTTTCTTGCCGATGGCCTGCTGCAGATCGCTTCCGCCTGGGTCGTGCGCTACCGCACCTGGAAATTCGCGGTGGCGGGCGGCGTGCTCGAAATCGCCATCGCGATCTTTCTGTATCAGCCGTATCCCACGCATTACAGGGGCACGGTGCCGTATTGCCTTGGCCTCGCCCTGATCTTCACCGGCTGGAACCTGTTGCTGCTCGCCTTGCGCGCGCGGCGGCTCGGCGTGAATCCGGCAGTGGCGCAGAGCGGCGCGGCGGCGCTCGCGGCGAGCGCCGTGGGCACGAAGGCCGGGAAGGACGGAGTTGAGGCGCGGCTGACGCACACCGTGTTCGACGGGCCGCCCGAGGACCACGAGCACGCACTCACCGTGCACGTGTGGACGCCCGTGGGCACCTCGAAGGCCGAGGCGCGGCGCCAGCCGTTGATCGACCGCTATATCGCGGCCGTGGACCGCGACGGCGTGATCTCGACCGGTCACGCGGCGCTGGAGGCGCCCGAGAACTTGTACATCAGCCTGTATCCCGCCGTCGAGATCGACCGCTCGCCCGACGAGTTCTCGCGCCTCTTGCGGGCGACCGCGGAGAACGACGTGCCGGGCCTGTTCCAGCCCGATTACGCGACTGAGTCGAAAGCATGGTGCCCGTCTACGCGCAAGGTGCGCATCCGCAACTACGATGCGCAGCGGCTCGCGCGCTTCTGGCAGCACTATCGCGCCGACACGACTTACAACCTCACGCATCGCAACTGTTCGAGCACGGTCTCGCACGCGCTGGAGGCGGCGCTCGAAGGCGCGACGCCGCGCGTGTGGGGCGGCGGCTGGCTCGCCTTTGTGCGCATGCTGGCGACGCCGGAGCTCTGGGTGGCCGCGCAGCTGCGCAAGCGCGGCCAGACCATGGCGTGGACGCCCGGCCTGACGCTCGACTATGCGCGGGCGCTGAGCATGCTCGCCGACCCGCGCCCGGCGGGATGGACGCGCGCGATGCGGCTGGTGCGCACGCGGCTCGGACAGTGGCTCAAGCCGTACGGCGCACGCGAACGCAGCAAGAATCACGAGGATGGGCGCGGCGCGGGTTCGCGCGGCGCCTGAAGCGGGCGCACGCGCAGCGTCACGCCTGCCGGTCGGGGCGCTTCAGACGTCGCAGCTCGACCCGGCGCTCGCGGCCTGCTCGCGCGCGGCCTTCGCGCCTTCGACCTGGAGCAGGGTGGGCAGCGAAACGCCATTCTTCGCCGCGGTGACTTCGGCGAGGATCGACACGGCGATTTCGGGCGGCGTGCGGCTGCCGATGTAGATGCCCACCGGCCCGTGCAGCCGCGCGAGCTCGGCATCGTTCAGATCGAACTCCTTGAGCCGTTCGCGCCGCGCCGCGTTGTTGCGCCGCGAACCTAGCGCGCCCACGTAAAACGCGCGCGTCTTGAGCGCTTCCATGAGCGCGAGGTCGTCGAGCTTGGGGTCGTGCGTGAGCGCGATCACGGCGCAGCGCTCGTCGAGCTTCATGTCGAGCACGGTGTCGTCGGGCATGGTGCGCACGAGCGTGGTGCCGGGCACGTCCCACGTGTCGGTGTATTCCTCGCGCGGGTCGCACACCGTCACGTGATAGTCGAGCCCCACCGCGATCTGGCACAGGTAGCGCGAGAGCTGCCCCGCGCCGATTACGAGCATGCGGTAGCGCGGGCCGTGGATCGTGAGCAGGCGCTTGCCGTCGAAATCCACGCCGTCGGTGGCGCTCGCGGGGCCGAGCGACGCCTGGCCGCTGGCGAGGTCGAGCGTGCGAGCCACCAGCTCGCCGCGCTCCACCGCTGCGAGCAGCGCACCGATGCCCGACGCCAGGGTGAGCGGCTCCAGCACGAGCTGGATCGTGCCGCCGCACGGCAGCCCGAAGCGATGCGCTTCTTGCGCCGTGATGCCGTACTTCACGGCCTCGGGCGTGACGATGTCGATGCCTTCGCGGCGCACGCGGTCGATCAGATCGTCTTCGATGCAGCCGCCCGAGACCGAGCCCACCACGAGGCCGTCGTCGCGCACGACGAGCATCGCGCCTTCCGGACGCGGCGACGAGCCCCATGTCTTCACCACCGTCACCAGCAAGGCGCGGTGGCCTTCCTCGAGCCAGCGTTCGCTGGATTTCAGGACTTCGAGATCCACGCTGTCCATGATCGTTTCCTCTTTTGCGGTTCGTCGCCGCCCGTGCCTTCGGCGTCGCTGGCGGCTTGTGTTTTGTCAGTCGTTTCGGCTGTCTGTTGCGCGGCGGCTTCATCGCTTTGCGCGCCGCCGGCTTGCGCGCCCTGGCCAAGCTGCTCGGTGAAGCGCTTGAAGAACTCGGCGGCGATCTTGCGCGCCGCGCCGTCCACCAGACGCGAGCCGATTTGCGCGAGCTTGCCGCCCACCTGCGCGCTAGCCGTATAGCTGAGCGTGGTGGCGTCCTCGCCCGCGGGTTCGAGCGTCACGCGCGCGTCGCCCTTGCCGAAGCCCGCCGCGCCGCCCTGGCCCTCGAACTGGATCGTGTAGCTGCGCGGCGCTTCGATGTCGGCGAGCTGCATGCGGCCCTTGAAGCGCGCTTTCACGGGCCCGATCGCGGCCGTAAGGGCCACAGCATACGCGTTCTCGCCATCGGCATCGATGCTCTCGCATCCCGGAATGCACACCTTGAGTATCGCCGTGTCGTTGAGGGCTTCCCACGCGTGCTGCTGCGGCACCGGCAGCGTGTGGCTTTCGCTCAGCTCCATTGTCTCGCTCCTTGTCTTGATCTGTGCGTTGATCCGTGGGATGTGTCCTGCAGGCTGCGGCCGAACGCTTCCAGGCTCTCCAGATTGTGGACGCGATAGTGCGCGTCCACATGCGGCAGCATCGCCTGCACGCCGCGTGCCTTCGGCTCGAAACCGCGATAGCGCAGCAGCGGATTGAGCCACACCACGCGATGCGCGAAGCGGTGCAGGCGCGCCATTTCCTCGGCGAGCGCGCTGCCCGGGTCGTGATCGAGGCCGTCGGTGACCATCAGCACCGTGGCGCGCCCGCCGAGCACGCGGCGCGCCCAGCGCCGGTTGAACTGCGCGAGCGTCTCGCCGATGCGCGTGCCGCCCGACCAGTCCGCCACCTGCGCGGCGAGTTGCGCCAGCGCGACATCGGGGTCGCGTTCGCGCAGCGCCCGCGTGGCGTGCGTCAAGCGCGTGCCGAACAGGAACACCTGCAAGCGCTCGCGCGATTGCAGCAGCGCGTGGCAAAAGTAGAGCACGGCGCGCGAATAGCTGCTCATCGACCCGGAGATGTCGAGCAGCAGCACGAGCGGCACGCGGCGCTCGACGCATGCGCGGTATTTCCAGACGGTCCAGTCGCCGCCCGCGCGCACGGCATGGCGCGCGCTCGCGCGCAAATCCGCATGCGTGCCGTGCGACGACGCCTTGAGGCGCCGCGTGCGCTCGGTCGCGAGCGGCAGTCGCCGCGCGCGGATCAGGTGGCGCAGCGCGCGCCATTCGTCGGCGCAAAGCGTGTCGAAGTCGCGGTGGCGCAGGCGCTCTTCGGCGCTGAAGCTCGCATGCGCGCGCAGTTCGTGCTCCTCGTGGGCCGGCGGCGCCTGAGTGGCCGGGCGCGAGGCCGCGCGGGCCGCGAGCGCGTCGGCAAGACGATTGTTGCGGCGCGGCGGCGGCAATGCGCCCTGCACCTTCGGCAGCAGCAGCGCGCGCAGCTTGCCCTCCCAGTCGGGGTCGCGCCAGAACAGCTCGAACGCGGCGTCGAAGAGCTCGCGCTCGTCGGGCGCGGCGGTGAGCAGGGCGGCCAGCGCGGCGCGCACATCGTCGCGGCGCGTGAGGTCGATGAAGCTCAGCGCTTCGAGCGCATCCACGGCGCGCGCGCTCGACATCGGCAAGCCCGCGCCGCGCAGCACACGCACGAAATGGACCACATTGCGCGCGAACATCGGCGGCGGTTCGTGCGGTTCGTGCGATGCGGGTGCGCCGCGTGCAGCGGGGCGGGCGGGCGTCCGAGGCGCCGCCTGCGCTTCCGGTGTTTCCGGTGTTTCCGGTGTTTCCGGTGTTTCCGGTGTTTCCGGTGTTTCCGGTGTTTCCGGTGTTTCCGGTGTTTCCGGTGTTTCCGGTGTTTCCGGTGTGGCGTTCGAGCGGTTCGGCGCGTGCACCATCGGCGTCACTCCGCAAGCGCAAGCGTTTGGGCGATCCGCTGCGTGTCGAGCTGCGCGAGATCGTCCTGATACTTGAGCAGCACGCCCAGCGTGTCCTGCACCGACTGCGGGTCGAGTTCGGTGACCGATAGCGCCGCGAGCGCACGGCACCAGTCGATGGTTTCGGCAATGCCGGGCGCCTTGAACAAATCCATCGAGCGCAGTTGATGCACGAACGCCACGGCGCGGCGCTGGAGTTCCGCGCTGGTTTCAGGCGCGCGCGCCGCGACGATGGCAAGCTCCCGTGCGCTCTCGGGGTAGCCGAGCCACTGATAGAGGCAGCGCCGCTTGAGCGCGTCGTGCACCTCGCGCGTGCGATTGGACGTGACGACGACGAGCGGCGGCACGCTCGCGCGCACCGTGCCGTACTCGGGAATCGATATCTGGAAATCCGAAAGAAGCTCGAGCAGGAAGGCTTCGAAGGGTTCATCGGCGCGGTCGATTTCGTCGATCAGCAGCACGCGGCGCGCGCCGGGATGATGCGGGTCCGGTTCGAGCGCTTGCAGCAGCGGGCGCTTTAGGAGGAATTCGTCGCGATAGAGCGTGTCGCTGCGCGGCTTCTCGCCCGAGGCTTCGGCCAGCCGCAGCGCCATGATCTGGCGCGGATAGTCCCACTCGTAGAGCGCGCTGGCCGTGTCGAGCCCCTCGTAGCATTGCAGGCGCAGCAGCGTCGTGCCGGTGAGCGCGGCCGCGGCCTTCGCGAGCTCGGTTTTGCCCACGCCGGGCTCGCCTTCGAGAAACAGCGGGCGCTCCATCTTGAGCGCGAGAAAGAGCGCCGTGGCCAGCTCGCGGCTCGCGAAATAGCCGTGCGCTTCGAGTTGCGAGAGCGTGTGGTCGATCGTGGCGGGGAGCATGGCGGGTTTGGATGGGGCTGGAAATACGTGGACGATACGCGAGCAATACGTCGGCGATAAGCGGCCGCTCGCGCCACGCGTCGCGCGGGCGAGCGGCCGTGGGCAGCGGGCCTAACCGAGCGCTTTGGTCACCGCGCGCGCAGCCAGCACCGGGATCAGATGGGCGCGGTAAGCGGCGCTCGCGTGCAGATCGGTGTTGAGCTCGTCAGGCGCGATGCTCACCGCGCGCGCCGCGGCGGGCGTGAAGCTCGCCTTGAGCGCGTCCTCGAGCGCGGTAGCGCGGAACACCGAGGACGCCGCGCCCGTGATGGCCACGCGCACGGACCCATCTGCCGACTGCGCGACGAACACGCCCGTCAACGCGAAATGCGAGGCCGGGTTGTTGAACTTCTCGTAGGCGGCGCGCTGCGGCACCGGAAACTCCACCGCGACGATCAGCTCGTCGGGTTCGAGCGCGGTCTCGTACATGCCGAGGAAGAAGTCGTCAGCGGCGATGCGCCGGCGGTCCGTCACCACCGTGGCGTTCAGACCGAGCACGGCCGCGGGGTAGTCGGCGGCGGGGTCGTCGTTGGCGAGCGAGCCGCCCAGCGTGCCGAGCGCGCGCACCTGCCGGTCGCCGATGCCGGCGGCCAGTTGTGCGAGCGCCGGCAGCGTGGCCAGGATCTGCGCGTTCGCTGCGACATCGGCATGGCAGACCGCCGCGCCGATCTTCACCAACTTGCCGTCCACCTGCACGGCCTTGAGCGCGGGAATGCGCGTGACGTCCACGAGCGTCGAAGGCTGCGCGAGGCGCAGCTTCATCGCCGCGAGCAGGCTCTGGCCGCCCGCGAGGAATTTGGCGTCGGGGTCGGCATTGAGTGTCTTCACCGCGCCTTGCGCGTCGCTGGCGCGCTGGTAATCGAATGAATACATGGTGCGCCTCCGCTCAAGGTTGTTGTGACGCCGACGTGGATTGTGCGGCTTGCGCAGTTTGAATCGCTGACCACACGCGATGCGGCGTGGCCGGCATCTGCAGGTCCTTCACGCCGAGGGGGGCCAGCGCATCGAGGATCGCGTTGATGACGGCTGGCGGCGAGCCGATCGCGCCCGCCTCGCCGCAGCCTTTCACGCCGAGCGGATTGTGCGTGCATGGCGTGCCCTTCGCGGTTTCCACGGTGAACGACGGCACGTCCGACGCATGCGGCATCGCGTAATCCATGTACGAGCCCGAGAGCAGCTGGCCGCTCTCGTTGTCGTAGACGCAGCGCTCGAGCATCGCCTGGCCGATGCCCTGGCCGAGCCCGCCATGCACCTGGCCTTCGACGATCATCGGATTGATGACGTTGCCGAAGTCGTCCACGGCGGTGAAGCGCTCGATGCGCGTCTCGCCCGTGTCGGGATCGACTTCCACTTCGCAGAGGTACGCACCCGACGGATAGGTGAAGTTTGTGGGGTCGTAGAACGCGCTTTCGTCGAGCCCGGGCTCCAGCGTTTCGAGCGGATAGTTGTGCGGCACGTAGGCCGAGAGCGCGATTTCGGCGAAGGCCTTGGTGCGGTCGGTGCCCGCGACGCGGAACACGCCATCGGCGAACTCGATGTCTTCCACGCCCGCTTCGAGCATATGCGCGGCAATCTTCTTCGCCTTCGCTTCGATCTTGTCGAGCGCCTTCATGATGGCCGAGCCGCCCACCGCGATCGAGCG
The DNA here is from genome assembly GCF_048957375.1 of Paraburkholderia sp. A1RI-2L. NCBI lineage: Bacteria > Pseudomonadati > Pseudomonadota > Betaproteobacteria > Burkholderiales > Burkholderiaceae > Paraburkholderia > Paraburkholderia sp. A1RI-2L. Next base: position 2,644,418 of record NZ_JARBTA010000001.1, on the reverse strand, counting down.
CGAGCCGTAGGTGCCCATGCCGAACGGAATGCGCGCGGTGTCGCCGTGCACGATCTCGATCTGCTCGATGGGCACGCCCAGACGCTCGGACACCACCTGCGCGAAGGTCGTCTCATGGCCCTGGCCGTGGCTATGCGAGCCCGTGAAGACGGTGACCGAGCCTGTGGGATTCACGCGGATCTCGCCCGCTTCGAACAGGCCCGCGCGTGCGCCCAGCGCTCCGGCGATATTCGACGGCGCGAGGCCGCACGCCTCGATGTAGCACGAGTGGCCGAGGCCGCGCAGCTTGCCGTTCGCCTTCGAGGCATCGCGCCGCGCGGGAAAACCCTTCACGTCGGCAAGTTCGAGCGCGCGCGACAGGCACGCCTCGTAATCGCCGATGTCGTAAGTGAGGCCCACAGGCGTGGCGTACGGGAAGCTCGTGATGAAGTTGCGGCGGCGGATCTCGGCTGGGTCGATGTTCATCTCGCGCGCGGCGGTCTCCACCAGGCGCTCGACCACGTAGGTCGCCTCGGGGCGGCCCGCGCCGCGATACGCATCCACGGGCACCGTGTTCGTGAACACCGCCTTCACCTCTGCGTAGATCGCGGGCGTGGTGTACTGGCCCGCGAGCAGCGTCGCGTAGAGGATCGTCGGCACGCTGGAGGCGAAGGTCGAGAGATACGCGCCCATGTTCGCCGTAGTGTGCACGCGCATGGCGAGGAACTTGCCGTCCTTGTCGAGCGCGAGCTCGGCCTTCGTCACGTGGTCGCGGCCATGGGCGTCGGAGACGAACGACTCGCTGCGCTCCGCGGTCCACTTAATGGGACGGCCGATCTTCTTCGCGGCCCAGGTGAGCGCCACATCCTCGGCATAGAGAAAGATCTTCGAGCCGAAGCCGCCGCCCACGTCGGGCGCGACGATGCGCAGCTTCGTCTCCGGCAGCCCGAGCACGAACGCGGCCATCAGGAGGCGCTCGACGTGCGGGTTCTGGTTCGCGACGTAGACGGTGTAGCTGTCGTCGTGTTTGCTGTAGCTCGCGTTCACGGCGCGCGGCTCGATCGCGTTCGGGATGAGCCGGTTGTTCACGATGTCGAGCGTCGTGACGTGCGCGGCCTGGGCGAAGGCGGCGTCGGTGGCGGCCTTGTCGCCGTGGCCCCACGTGTAGCAGGTGTTGTTCGGCACGCCGTCGTGCACGAGCGGCTGGCCTGCGTCGGCGGCATGCGCGGTGTCGACGATGGCGGGCAACTCCTCGTAGTCGATCTCGACGAGCTCGGCGGCGTCCTTCGCGGCCTTCATCGATTCGGCGATCACGAGCGCGACCTGGTCGCCCACGTGGCGCGCCTTCTCATGCGCGATCACAGGATGCGGCGGCTCGTGCATGGGCGTGCCGTCGATGCTGTGGATCAGCCAGCCGCACGGCAGGCCGCCCACGTTCCCGGCGGCGAGGTCCGCGCCGGTGAACACGGCCACCACGCCGGGCGCAGCCCTGGCGGCACTGGTATCGATGCTCTTGATGCGCGCGTGCGCGTGCGGCGAGCGCACGAACACGGCGTAAGTCTGGGCGGGCAGGACGACGTCGTCGGTGTACTGGCCCGCGCCGGTGAGGAAGCGATAGTCTTCCTTGCGCTTGACCGGGGCGCCGATCATGCGCGGCGTTTGGGAGTCGGGTGCGTTCATGGCGATTCTCCCCTTACGCTGCCGTCGAGGTGGCAGCGGTGCCGGCGCGCATGCCTTCGGCGCCTTCGAGCACGGCCTTCACGATATTGTGATAGCCCGTGCAGCGGCACAGATTGCCGTCGAGACCCGCGCGCACGTCGGCTTCGGTGAGATCCGGTTTTTCGGCGGCGAGCGCGGTGGCGCTCATCACCATGCCCGGCGTGCAGAAGCCGCACTGCAGGCCATGGCATTCACGAAAGGCCTCTTGCATCGGGTGGAGCGCACCATTCGTCGAGAGCCCTTCGATCGTGGTCACGGCCTTGCCCTCGCACTGCACGGCAAGCTGGTTGCAGGACTTGATCGCGCGGCCGTCGAGGTGGACGGTGCAGGCGCCGCACTGCGCGGTATCGCAGCCGACGTGCGTGCCGGTGAGGCGTAGCTGCTCGCGCAGGAACTGGACTAATAGCGTGTGGGGTTCGACTTCGGCGGTCACGGGCTTGCCGTTGACCGTCAGGCTGAGACTGATCGCCATTGACTGTCTCCTATGGATAATAGGGACCGGCCTGGGCCCGCATTCACCAATTGCCCCGTTCTTGCCGCCTGCTGTCTTTCGCCCAGGTTGCGCCGCGCGGCGGGCGCGAGGCGTTTGCCGCGCGCGATGGCGGGCAGGCTGGACGGAAGCGGGGTTTTGAGGGTCCGGCTGGTGCTTTGCTGTTCAGTGATGCCTGGATACTGCCTGGATGGTGCGTGATGCGCGATGCGTGGTGCGGCGAAAGCGATGCCCGGACAGTAAAGCACACTTTCCCATTTCGCGCAGCCCGCGCTTTTACTCCTGCGTACCATGCAAAAACGGCCCGCGCCGGAGACCGGACGGGCCGTTGCAGTGTCGCGAAATCGACGCTAACGCGTGCGGTTTTCAGTGCTCGTGCGGATGATGCGCGAGGCGCGAATGACGGCGCGAATAGAGGAAATAGATCGCGAGGCCGATCACCAGCCACACCACGAACGCGACCCACGTGATCCACGCGAGATTGAGCATGAGGAACAGGCACGAAGCCACTGCGAGCACCGGCACGACAGGGACGCCAGGGCAGCGGAACGCGCGCGGCAGATCGGGGTGGGTGCGGCGCAGGACGAGCACGGCGATCGAGACCATCGAGAACGCGGCGAGCGTGCCGATGTTGATGAGCTCGGCCAGCACGTTCAGCGGCACGAGCGCGCCGATCAGGCCGAAGAAGATGCCCACGAGCCAGGTGGTGAAGAAGGGCGTGGCAAAGCGAGGATGCACCTTCGAGAGCTTGGCGGGCAACAGGCCGTCGCGCGACATGGCGAAGATGATGCGGGTCTGGCCGTAGCTCATCACGAGAATCACGGTGAGCATGCCGAGCACGGCGCCCAGGTCGATGAAACCGGCGACCCATTTCTGGCCAGCCACCTGCAGCGCATACGAAACCGGGTGAGCGATGCCGGCGAATTGCTGCCACGGCACGATGCCCGTGACGACGGCCGCGACGGCCACATACAGCACCGCGCACACCACGAGCGACGCGATGATGCCCACGGGCAGGTCGCGCTTCGGATTCTTGACCTCTTCGGCGGCCGAGGACACCGAGTCGAAGCCGATGAACGCGAAGAACATCACGGCGGCGGCGCCGAACACGCCGTCCCAGCCGTGCGGCATGAACGGATGCCAGTTTGCGGGCGTCACGTGGAAGGCGCCCACGGCGATCACGAGCAGCACGACCGTGACCTTGATCGCCACCATGATGTTGTTGATGCGGGTGGATTCGCGCACGCCGATGGAGAGCAGCGCCGTGATCACCATCATCACGAGGAAGGCGGGCAGGTTGAACAGCGTGAACGCGCCGGGCACGGCGCCGGGAGCGGCGGTGAGGGCCGTGGGCAGCGTCACGCCGAAGCCCGAGAGCAGCGACTGCAGATAGCCCGACCAGCCCACCGAGACCGCGGAGGTGGCCAGCCCGTACTCGAGCATCAGGTCCCAGCCGATGATCCAGGCGACCAGCTCGCCGAGCGTGGCGTACGAGTAGGTGTAGATCGAGCCCGCCACGGGAATGGTCGAGGCGAACTCGGCGTAGGCGAGCGCCGCGAAGCAGCAGGCCACGGCGGCGATGATGAACGCGAGCATCAGCGCGGGGCCGGCCTGCACGGCGCCGGTGCCGGTCAGCACGAAAATGCCGGTGCCGATAATTGCGCCGACGCCAAGAAAGGTGAGGTCCAGTGCGCCGAGCGTCTTCTTCAGGCCGGCGCCCTTGGCGCTTGCCTGCAGCATGTGTTCGACGTTTTTCTTGCGAAAGAGGGACATTGGGCGGAGAACTCCAGGTAAAACGCCGGTAAAACGCACTGGCGAGGAAACCCTGAATTTTAGTGGATCGGAGCTTGGCGGCTGTGCCAACCGCACAGGCGTGGCATGGATTCGGCGTGGGGGAGGAGGTCGATTCCACTGCAAAGGGGCGCAAGCGCGTGCATTCTTTGCACGAAGCTCACCGTATAGACGCGGTTCATTTCCGGATCAACGGCTTATGGCGGGAGCGCGTTTTAGTAACGCATTCGTTGCGCCATGCATGGGGGCGTCCGATCGTGACGTAATCGCGAAGCGCCTCGCTGGCGAGGCGCGGGCTCAGAGCGCCGGCGCGGGCGCGATATCGACGAGCCGGTTGCTCATCACGTAGAAAGTGAGCTCGGCGTTATTGGTGAGCTTCATCTTTTCGAGCAGCCGCGTGCGGTAGACGCTCACGGTCTTCACCGAGAGCGAGAGCGTGCGCGCGATGTCGGTGAGGCGCTTGCCCGAGGCGAGCATGCATAGCGTCTGGTACTCGCGGTCGGAGAGCTTTTCGTGCGGCAGCTGCTCGCCGTCGACGAGAACATACTCGGCGAGCGCTTCGGCCATCGCGGGGCTCACGTATTTGCGGCCGCTCGCGACCTGCTGGATCGCGGCGATCATCTGCGCGGCGTCCACCGTCTTCGAGAGATAGCCCGACGCGCCCGCCTTCAGCGCGCGCACGGCGTACTGGTCTTCGCGATACATGGAGAACATCAGCACCGGCACGCGCGGCACCTTTTTCTTCGCGCGCTTGAGCACTTCGATGCCGTTCATGTCGGGCAGCGAGATGTCGAGCAGCACCACATCGCAGGCGTGCTTCGCGACGGCGGCGAGCGCTTGCGCGCCGCTGGGCGCCTCGATCACTTCACTCGCGACGCCACGGTCGAGCAGCAGCTGACGCACGCCCTGGCGCACCACGGCGTGATCGTCGACGAGCAGGATGCGCAGGGTCATGAGCGGATGCCCTTCAGTTGGTCTGCCACGGGTTCGGCGCACGGGCGCGAGAGCAGCGTCTCCCAAAGGAAGCGTGCTTCGACGGTCGTGCCGGGGCGTGCCGGGTCGGCGGCCAGGCGGCGGGCGGCGGCGTGGCGAGCCGGGGTGGTGCGCAGCGTGCCGCCAAAGGCGGCGCAGCGCTCGCGCATGCCGGCGATGCCATAGGCGCTGCGGCTGTTCGCGCTGCCCGGACCTCCCTGGCTGCTCGACGAGGCTTGCCCGCATTGCCGCCTGGCGCACCGTGCGGCTTCGCGCGAGAGGCCGACGCCGTCATCGATCACGCTCACGATCAGCTCGCTCGGCGTGCTGGTCAGGCGCACTTCGACCTGCGTGGCCTGGGCGTGGCGAGCGACGTTAGTGAGCGCTTCCTGCGCGACGCGGAACACCGCGAGCGCCGCCTCGGCGGGCAGGCGCGCGAGGCGCGCTTCGTCGTCGCGGGCGAATCCGGTGGCGTGGGGCGCGGCGGTCGAAGGCGTCAATGCGTCGACCGACGAGCTCGCGAGGAAGCGCGCGGCAAGGCCGGTGCGCGAGGCGAAGTCGCGTGTCCAGTTCGCGAGCGCGTCGACGAGGCCCGCGTGCAGTTCGGGGGCGTGCAACCCGTCGAGCACGTGGCGCACGGCGTCGGTGGCGCAGTCCAGCGAGCGCATGACGAGTGCGAGCGCCTCGGCGCATTGAGGCGGCGCATCGGCGGGCAGCCAGGTGTGGACGTTCTCAAGGGCGAAACGCGTGGCCGTCAGTTCGGCGCCGACGCTGTCGTGCAGTTCCCGCGCGAGCCGGTGGCGCGCGGCTTCGTCGGCGTCGACGCGGGCCGCGCCGGCTGCGGCGATCCGCTCCTGCACGCGCGCGATGGCATCGAGCGTCGCGCGCGTGCCTTCGGCGCTGGCGAGGAAGGGGAGGCGGCCTGCCGCGTGGAGGGCACGCGCGCCCGGCGCATTCGCGCGAGGCGCGCTGGCATCAAGCGCCGCGCGATTCGACGTATCCATCCATCCCCCGTGATTTCCCGTTCAGGAATCGGTCCTTTTCTGTTCTGGCTGGCGCGGCGGGGCGTAACGAAATTTACATCCAGTAACAACATGGATTGGCCCCTGCCAAGCCCTCCGACATGACCGATGGTGCGCCGCGATGATAACTGAAAAATCGGGAAACTTCAGTCAGGACAATACTTAGCGGCGAAAGCTGGGAAACCGTGTGAAGTTGGCCGGGGCTCGCGGTGTAGGAAAAAGGCTGACACGGGGATGGCGCGAAATCCGCCAGAAATGTAACGGGCGAGCAGGGTTTGGAAAGCGGTGCTGAGATTTGTCAGGGCCAAAAAAAAAACCGGAGCGCGAGGCTCCGGTTCCTGTGTCTGGCAAAGACCGCGAGTAGCGGTTTTTAGCCCACGACTTAGCCCACAAACGCCTTTTCCACGACATAGTGGCCCGGCGCGTTATTGCTGCCTTCCTTGAGGCCGGCCTTTTCGAGCAGTGCGACGGTGTCGCGCAGCATGTGCGTGCTGCCGCACAGCATGATGCGGTCGCGCTCGGGCGTGAACCCAGGCAGGTCGAGGTCGCTGAACAGCTTGCCGGTGTCGATCAGTTCGGTGATGCGGCCGCGGTTGTCGAACACTTCGCGCGTCACGGTCGGGTAGTAGACGAGCTTCTCGCGAACGATCTCGCCCAGGTATTCGTGCTCGCGCAGTTCTTCGGTGATGAATTCCTTGTACGCGAGTTCGTCGACGAAACGGCAGGTGTGCGTGAGCACGATCTTTTCGTAACGGTCGTAAATGTCCGGGTCCTTGATGATCGACATGAAGGGCGCGAGGCCCGTGCCGGTCGAGAGCAGCCACAGGACCTTGCCGGGCAGCAGGTTGTCGGCCACCAGCGTGCCGACGGGCTTCTTGCCGATCAGAACCTTGTCGCCCACCTTCAGGTGCTGCAGGCGCGACGTGAGCGGGCCGTCCGGCACCTTGATGCTCAGAAACTCGAGATGCTCTTCATAGTTCGCGCTCGCGAGCGAGTACGCGCGCATCAGTGGCTTGCCTTCGACCTCGAGGCCGACCATGGTGAACTGGCCGTTGTCGAAACGCAGGGCCTGGTCGCGCGTGCAGGTGAAGCTGAAAAGCGTGTCGGTCCAGTGATGCACGCTCAGAACGGTTTCTTCGGTGTGTTTGCTCATGGTTCCTGATGATGCGAAACAAGGTCCGCCGGACGGGGCGTTCCTTCCGGCCGCGCATGACAAGTGCATGTAGGGCTCGGTTTGACGATGCGCGGCGTGCGCCTTGCTGGGCGCTCCGCTTGAATTCCCGCTTTGATTCGAATTCGTGCCCCGTTTTTGCCAGCTTGTTGGCCGTCCCATTGCGAACGAGGCGCAGTTTGCCATTTTAACGCGAGCGTGCCTTATGGGCTGCGCCGCGTCTAACGGGAGCGGTGACCTGCGTTAGGCAAGATGTCGCGAAGCGATAAAACCGGCTGCGGCGGGGTGCGGCGCAAGGGCGCGAAAAACCGGGAGTCCCGCCTGGGAGTCCCGCAGCCCTTCGGACGGGCTGGTTCGCCCGTTGGGGCAGGCTCGAATGTTGGTTCGAATGATACCGGAAGGTTCGACGCACCGCAGCAGAGACCCTGCTGGCGGGGCAGTTTCGGCGCGCGCGAGGACCTCAGCGATCGGCGGCGAGCTTCGCGGCGAGGCCGATCAGCGCCGCGCCGCAGAATGCGTCGATGGGGCGGCGCAGCCGCTTGTAGCTGCGTTGCGTGCGATGGTCGGCGAACAGCAGCGCAAGGCTCGAGTGATAGCCGAACGACATCGTCGCCACGAGCGCGAGCGCCGCGCCGTAGAACCATGCCGGCGGATGCGCCGGAAAGATCGCCGCGAACACGCTGGTCCAGAACACGCAGGATTTCGGGTTCGTGAGGCAGGTGAGAAAGCCCGCGCGCCATGTGCGCAGCCAGGCACGCCGGTCCGGCGGCGGCAGCGGGGCCGCGAGCGTGGCGTTGGTGGCATTGGTGGCTTCGGTCGCATCGGCTGCCGCATTTGCGGCGTTTGCCGCGTCCGAGTCCCGGCGCGCGCCCGAGCGCAGCAGCTTGATGCCGAACCAGAGCAGATACAGCGCGCCGGCGACGCGCACGCCGTGATAGAGCCACTCGATATGCTGGAGCACCGCGGCGAAGCCCAGCATGGCGAGCGCGGCCCACAACGTGGAGCCCGTGCCCACGCCGAACGCCGAGGCAATGCCGAGACTGCGCCGCCCCGCGAGCGAAAGCTGCGTCACCATGAAGAAGTTCGGTCCCGGGCTGACGAGCGCGAACAAATAGACGATGGCGATCTGGAGCAGCGTGGCGAAGAGGTGCATGTGAAGCAGCCGGATGAAGCCGAATGGGAAGGGCGCACTCCGAGGGCGCGCGACGCGACATATTAGCGCGATTGCGCGATTGCATTCGCAACTCGTGGGGCTGTGCGGGCGTTCGCGGCGCGATGTGGTGTGGCGTTCCTGGCGCCCGGAGCGTTATTCGAGTTATTCGAGCCGCAGCCGCGCCATGTACGGCAGGTGGTCGGACAGCCAGGCCGTTTCCTGCGCGGGCTGGATCAGCTCGACCGGTTTCAGGCCGCGCACGAACATCTTGTCGAGCGCGAGCGCGGGCGAGAACGCCGGAAACGTGCGCGCCGGCTCGCCGAGCAGCGTCGCGACTTCGTGCAGGCCATGCTCCGCGAAGATCGGCACCGAGTCGTTGCGCCAGTCGTTGAAGTCGCCCGCGAGCACGAGCGGCCCTTGCGGCGCTTCCTTGGCGATCCAGTGCGCGATCCAGTTCATCTGCCGCAGGCGCGCGCTGCGCGTGAGCGCGAGGTGCGCGCACAGCAGCGTGACCGACTGGCCCGCCACGCTGGCGCGCGCGACGAGCAGGCCGCGCCGTTCGAAACGATGTGCCGAGATGTCCCAGCGGCCGCCCAGATCGAGCGGATGCGGCGACAGGATCGCATTGCCATGCCGCCACGAAGGCTTGAACACATTCGGCCCGAGCGCGATTTGCAGCTCGAGCGCGTCGGCGATTTCGGTGGCCTGGCAGTGCCAGACGTCCGCCAGCGGGTCGCCGAGCTCCGCGCCGAAAGCCGTGGAGAGCACCGGCTGCGGCAGACGCCGCGCCATCGCCTCCTGAAGGAACCAGACGTCGGCGTGGGTGGACTGCACCCAGCGCCGCATGGCCTGCCATGCCTGAAAGCCGAGCGGTGAGCGGCCCTTGTGCAGGTTCCAGCTCACCGCGACGAAGTCCCGGGTATTGGCCGGCACTGCGTCGATGAGGGGTTGTTCGAGGTTTCGCATGCGCTTGTTACAACGGGTTCTTACGACAGTTTCGTGCGGTTTTGGGTTGCGGCCGGCGCATCGCGCTTCAGTTCAGCCCAGTTCAGTTCAGTTCAGTTTAGACCGGCGCCGACGAGCGGCGCGAGCTTCAGGCCAGCCTCTCAGGGCTGCTGTGACGGCGGTGCGAGGCTTGCGCGCACCCGGTACGCCAGCGCGGGATCCTTGTCGACGATCGGCCAGCTGACCCATTGGCCGGCCGGCACGACGAGCCCCGGATGGCTGGCGTTCACCTGGCGCGGCTGCGGCGGCAACTTGCAGCCGGACGGGCTTTGCCGCGCGGAGTCGTCTTCGAGTGTCTCCTGGGCTTCGATCGAGAGGATCGACTGGGTCGCGTTCGCACGCAACGGCGAGACCGTGATCGTGCGCTGCAGGTCGATGCTGCCTGCGACCTCGTCCTTGCAGCCGACCCGGTGCGAGACGACATTGTGATGCGTATCGGTGCGCGCCTGGCCCACCGTGGTGGTGCCGTCGAACGAGTCGATCAGCTGGCCGTCGCGGATCACCTGCAGCGTCCAGGTGACCACCGGCTGCACGCCCGGTTGCACGCCCGGTTGCGCGTACGGCTGCGGCGCGGACGCAGGCTGAGCATGGGGCGGCAGCGGGGTGGCCGGCGCTGGCTGCGCAGCGGGCAGCGGGGCCGGTTGCGGAGCGGGCGCTGGCGGCATCGCAGGGCGCGGCGCGGGTTGCGGGACGGGTTGCGGGACGGGTTGTGGCGTCGGCGCTGGCGGCACGGCCGGCTGCGGCGTTGGCTGCGCGGTGGGTTGCGGCGCTGGCGTATGCAGTATCGGGGGTTCTGCCGCAGGCCCCGGTTGGGCGATGGGCTGCGCATTGTTCTGCGGAGCCGGTTCATACGCTGGCTCATAAGCCGGCTTGTGAACGGGCTTATGCACGGGCTTGTGCACGGGTTTTGAAGCGGGCTTTGGCGCGGGCTTCGGTGCTGCCTGGGGCGCCGGAGCAGCCTGCGGAGCGGGCTGTGATTTCGATTGTGGGGCCGGCTGCGCCGCCGGTGGTTGGGCGGTCCCGGAAGTCGGGGCTGGGACGGCGTGCACGACCGGCTGCGAGGCCGGAGTCGCGGGCTGGATCACGCCCTCTGTTCGCGTTTGCGCGCTTGCGGTCACGAACGCGGCAGCAGCGGCGACCAGGGTAGCGGCGAGACAATGCTTCAACAACGTCATGTGGGCAGGCTCCATGCACGCGTGCCGTGTGAACCGGTTGTGCCGGTTCCCAATAGCGGGGCGGGTTCCTTGAGACCTTCGATCCTATACCGGGTTCGCAAACACTGGACCGCAACGATGCATTTCAAATGCGCAGACCCCGCGCAGCTTCAATCGCGGCGTGTGTAACTATTTGCAATATAGAGGCAACAGTGGGGCATTTCGAGGTCGGTTCAGGAACCAATTATTATTTTTTTCGCAACGATGGGCAGTATTTAATCGCCAACGCCCATCGATAGCCGCGGTGTGCCACGGCCCGCGCGCGTGCGCGATCAGTGGATTTGCCCGCATATTCGTTATCTATTCGATTTAAACCCACCCCGCCCTCGGTCTACAATTTTTCTGATGGCGGCGTCAGGGAGGCGCCGCCGCCTAATTCGCCGGATGCGGACGCAGCGACATGGATCAGATCGAATGTGTGGTGATTGGCGCGGGCGTGGTCGGCCTCGCCGTGGCGCGCGCGCTGGCGGCGCGCGGACGCGAGGTGATCGTGCTGGAGGCCGCCGACGCCATCGGCACCAGCACCAGCTCGCGCAACAGCGAGGTGATTCACGCGGGACTCTACTACCCGCGCGGCTCGCTCAAGGCGACCCTGTGCGTGCGCGGGCGCGAGATGCTCTACGAGTACTGCGAAGCGCGCAACGTCGCGCATGCGCGCTGCGGCAAGCTGCTCGTGGCCACGACGGCCGCCCAGGTTGCGCAGCTCGAAGCGATTCAGGCGCGCGGCAAGGAAAACGGCGTGTTCGATCTCACGCGCATCAACAAGACCGAGGCGCTGGCGCTCGAGCCCGCGCTCGAATGCGTGGCGGCGGTGTACTCCCCGCAGACGGGCATCGTCGACAGTCATCAGCTGATGCTGGCCTTGCAAGGCGACGCCGAACGCGACGGCGCCGTGATCGCGCTCAAGTCGCCGGTCGAGTCGGTGGACGCGAGCGCGAACGGCTTCGTGATCAGGACCGGCGGCGAGGCCCCCACCGAAATCCGCGCGGCGTGCCTCATCAATAGCGCGGGCCTGCATGCTACCCGGATCGCGAAACGCGTCCGCGGGCTCGATCCGCGCCACATTCCACCCCTTTATCTCGCGCGCGGCAATTATTTCAGCGTCTCGGGGCGCGTGCCGTTTTCGCGCCTCATCTATCCGATGCCCAACGAGGCCGGGCTCGGCGTGCATCTCACGCTGGATCTCGGCGGGCAGGCGCGCTTCGGTCCCGACGTGGAGTGGATCGATTCGATCGACTACGACGTCGATCCGCGCCGCGCCGACGCCTTCTACGCGCAGATCCGCAGCTACTGGCCGGGCTTGCCTGACGGCGCGCTGCAACCCGCCTACGCCGGCATCCGGCCCAAGCTCTCGGGCCCGGGCGAGAACGCTGCCGATTTCATGATTCAGGGCGGCGCGGCGCACGGCGTGCGTGGGCTCGTGAATTTGTTCGGCATCGAGTCGCCGGGGCTCACGGCATCGCTCGCCATCGCGCAGCGCGTGTGCGAGGTGGCCGGGCTCGCCTGACGCGCCCAGCACGCCCGGCACACCCAGCACGCCCAGCACACCCAGCACACCCGGCTCGCATCCCCTTATTGCCAGGATGCGAATTGCTTATGTCCGGAATTCATGATGCACGCAAGGCGGCTTCGTTGTTATTCTTCACGCCACGCCGTCGGCAGAACGGTGTGCCCACAATATTGGAGTACTGCTCATGAAATCGTCCCGCCGCAGCTTTCTGATCACGAGTGTTGGCGTTGCCGCAACCGTTGCGCTGTCGCGTCAGGCTTTCGCCGACGCGCCGAAGCTTGGTGAATCCGAACCCACCGCCCAGGCTCTCGGCTACAAGGCCGACGCAACGAAGGTCGACAAGGCCAAGTTCGCGAAGTACGCCGCCGGCCAGGATTGCAGCAACTGCACGTTCTATCAAGGCAAGCCCACCGACGCCTACGCCCCGTGCCCGATGTTCCCGGGCAAGCAGGTTGCAGGCAAGGGCTGGTGCAGCGCCTACAACAAGAAGGCCTGATAGGCCCTGGCGCACGAGCCTCGGAGTCATGCAGGCTCGAAGCAGGTCGCGCGGCGCATTGCACGGATCGATGCGCGCGCACCGGTTTCACCCAAGCCGGATGTGCGCTGGCCTAGGTACGCGCCATCAGCAGAGGCGGCCGCCGTCCGAACCACGGGCGCGCCGCTTCGAGCTGAGCCGCGAGGCGCAGCAGCAAGGCATCGTTGCCTTCACGCGCCGCGAATTGCACGCCGATCGGCAGGCCCCGCGCATTCCACGCGAGCGGCACCGACATCGAAGGCTGCCCCGTCATATTGAACAGCTCGGTGCAGCCCGCCCACGCGAACGCCTTGTTCGCGGATTCCGTCAATAGTTTTTTCATTAGCGTTTCCACCGGCATCGCGGTGACGGCGCGCATCTGCATGCGTTCCGAAGACGTGGGTTTCAGTGCGCCGATTTTCACCGGCGGCGCGGCCAGCGTCGCGCACAGAATCACGTCGAAACGCGTCATCAAGTCGGCGACTTGCGCCGTGATGCGCTGCTGCGTCTCGAGCGCGGCGGGCAGCGCCTGCTCGCCCAGCTTGCGGCCGATATGCGCCATCGCCCATGTCGCGATCTCGAAGTCCTGGCGGCGCGGCTTCGTGCCCGTGATCGTGTCGGCGTCGAGCACGTACTTCTCGGCCACCACCGACCACAGCATCAGGAACGCCTCGCGCGCCGCCGCGAAATCTACCTTGAGCTGCACCGGCTCCACGTTGTGGCCGAGCGAGGCGAGCAGCGCGGCAGCGTCGTCGAGCGCTTCGCGCACGTCGGGCGAAAGCGCATCGGCGAACAGCGGATCGGTGATAAAGGCGACGGCGAGCGGCTTGCCACCGTCGAGCGGTTCGCGCGCCGCCGCGAGAAAAGTGCCCGGCGCGCCAGGCGCGATCGCGGGGTCGCCGGCGAGCAGATCGAGCATGAGCGCGCTGTCGCGCACGCTGCGCGACACGGCGAGGTCGACGCCCAGTCCGCCCGGCGAGGGCGGCAGATCCGAAGGCGGCTGATTGCCGCGCGAAGGCTTCAGGCCGAAGAGCCCGCAACACGAGGCGGGAATGCGGATCGAACCGCCGCCGTCCGAGGCGTGTGCGAGCGGCACGATGCCGGCCGCGACCGAGGCGGCCGCGCCGCCGCTCGAGCCGCCCGGCGTGTGATCGAGATTCCACGGGTTGCGGCACGGGCCGAACAGCTCGGGCTCCGTGTAGGGCATCTGGCCAAGTTCCGAGGCGCTCGTCTTGCCGAACAGATTCAGGCCCGCGGCGCGAAAACGCTCGACCACGGGCGCGTCCGCTGCCGGCACGTAATGGCGATAGTGGCGGCTGCCGAGCGTCATGCGCAGACCGGCGACCGCCGCGCCCAGGTCCTTGACGAGAAACGGCACGCCGGCGAGCGGCCCTTGCGCGAGGGCATCGACGCCATTGCCGCCCGCTTCGATGCGCAGCGCGCGCTTGCGCGCGGCATCGTAGTCCTTGAGCACGATCGAATTAATCGCGGGATTGGCGGCCTCGGCGCGCGCGATCGCGGTGTCGAGCAGCTCGCGCGCGCTCACTTCGCGGCGCTGCACGAGTTCGGCCAGGCCGATGGCGTCGTATTCCAGATAGTCGGACTGCAAGGCGCGCACTCCTTGGGGGCATCGTGGGATTGGGCGCACTGAAACGAAAGCGGCCATTGCAACGATTCTGCCGCAATGGCCGCTTCCTGTGCCGCGCTTGCGCGCCCCGGCGGTTTATTTACAGGTTTTGCGCGAGGAACGCGAGCGTGCGGCCGTGCGCGAGCGCCGACGCATTCTGGTTGTACGACGCGCGCACCGAGCAGTTGAAGCCATGATCGGCGCCCGGGTAGAGATGGAATTCGGCGTTGTCGCGGCCGGCGAAGCGCTCCTTCACCTGGCCCACTGCGTCGAGCGGAATGCCGTGGTCGAGCTCGGCGTAATGGAACAGCATCGGCTGCTTGATCTGGTCGGCGAGATCGAGCTGCGTGTGGATGCCGCCGCCATAGTACGAGACCGCCGCATCCACGGAGCCGCTCGCCGCGGCCAGATACGCGAGCCGGCCGCCCAGGCAATAGCCGATGGCAGCGACCTTGCCGGTGCACTCGGGCAGCTTGCGCAACGTGGCGGCCGTCGCGGCGATGTCCTCGACAACTAGATTCATGTCGGTCTTCTTCATCAGCTCGATGCCGCGCTCGCGGTCCGCGCCCACATAGTCGAGTTCGACGCGCGGCGCGGTGCGCCAGAAGATGTCGGGGGCGATCGCCACGTAGCCGTCGAGCGCGTATTGCTCGACCACGTCGCGAATGTGGCCGTTCACGCCGAAGATCTCCTGAATGATGACGATGCCCGGACCCTTGCCGCCCTTGGGCAGGGCGAGATATGCGCCGAAACTGTCCTTGCCGGCGGAAATGTCGATCCACTTGGTCGAAACGCTCACATTGCTCTCCTTCTACGCGAATGGGGTGGTGCAAAAACGGGGAGCCAGTTTGCCATGGCGGCGCGCGGCCTGCAGCGCGCCGTGCGCAAGCCGATCGTAATGATCGCGATTAATCGCTTTTGGCGCCTGCGGCCTTTTTGATCCGGCAGATCCTGGACTGCGCAACGATTCGTGGGTGCTGCGAATTAATCGAAGGCTGACTTTAATTTCAGCTAATCCGGAAGCGAGTGCCGGAATTCAAAAAGCAAACGTTATCGTGGCCGGCAGCGCATTTACCATGCCTCGCGTAACTCGCCAAAAATCCCGAAAAATATTCGGGCGCACCCTGGAAAATGCTTTCGAAAAGATTGCAAACCTCCTCTAAGACCCTTGCAGGACAAGGCTGGCGGGGCGATTGACCAGGGTTTCGAAGTACTCGGGTGAAAGACTATTGGTACTCGCCCCGATATCTGAAAAAAATACTCCAAATTAATTTGATCACCTACACTTGCGCGCAAGTATGGATGGGCGGTCTGCCATGAGCGGGCTTTTCGCCATACGGGCCAGGTGCATCAAGGATGCATCCGCGTGGTCGTCCGCACGGGGAGCGACACGTTCGGGGCGCGGGAGCACTGGGCGATTACGTTGCTGTTGGTTCGAAACCGGAGACTTACATGAATATCAAGCTTCACAAGCTGTTGCCGATTAGCGCGGCAGTCGTTTTGTTCGCGTCGTTTGCAACGGCATCGAGCGCTGACGAAACGGTCAAGATCGGCCACGTCGCACCGCTGACGGGCGGTATCGCGCACCTTGGCAAGGACAACGAAAATGGCGCGCGCCTCGCTGTGGAGGAAATCAACGCGAAGGGCCTGACGATCAACGGCCAGAAGGTCACGCTGGTGCTCGACGCGCAGGACGACGCGGCCGACCCGCGCACGGCCACGCAGGTCGCGCAGAAGCTCGTCGACGACAAGGTCGTCGCGGTCGTGGGCCACCTGAACTCGGGCACCTCGATCCCGGCTTCGAAGATCTACAGCGATGCGGGCATCGTGCAGATCTCGCCGTCGGCCACCAACCCGGCCTACACGCAGCAGGGTTTCAAGACCACCTATCGCGTGGTGGCGACCGACGCCCAGCAGGGCCCGGCGCTCGCGAACTACGCGGCCAAGACCATGAAGCTCAAGAGCGTGGCGATCGTCGACGACTCGACGGCTTACGGCCAGGGTCTCGCGAACGAGTTCGAGAAGACTGCCAAGTCGCTCGGCATGAAGGTGGTCTCGCATGACGCGACCAACGACAAGGCCGTGGACTTCCGCGCCATTCTCACCAAGATCAAGGGCGAGAACCCCGACGCAATCATGTACGGCGGCATGGACGCCACCGGCGGCCCGTTCGCCAAGCAAGCCAAGCAGCTTGGTCTGCGCGCCAAGGTGCTCGCGGGCGACGGCGTCTGTACCGACAAGCTCGCCGACCTCGCCGGCGACGCGACCGACAACATCGTGTGCTCGGAAGCGGGCATGGCGCTCGAAAAGATGCCGGGCGGCAAGGCGTTCGAAGCGAAGTTCGAGAAGCGCTTCGGCCAGCCGATCCAGATCTACGCGCCGTTCACGTATGACGCGGTGTACATCATCGTCGACGCGATGAAGCGCGCCAACTCGACCGATCCGGCCAAGATCCTCGCCGCCATGCCGGCTACGGACTACAAGGGCGTGATTGGCGAGACGACCTTCGATTCGAAGGGCGACCTCAAGCACGGCGTGATCTCGCTGTACAACTACAAGGCGGGCAAGAAGTCGCTGCTCGACGTGGTGAAGATGTAAATCGTCACCTGCTCGACTTCATGGTCGCAAGCGCAAAGCCCGCGGGTTTCTCGACTCGCGGGCTTTTGTTTTGTTCTGGAAGGCGCAATCGCTCCACGAACAGCGCTGCGCGCGGCGCAAGCGTCAAATCCCCAGCCGCCTGAGCACCTTCGGCCCGGCGAACGCCACCAGCGCGGCGCACAGCGCGACGACGGCGAGCCCGACGGTGAGATTGGTCACCTGCGTAATGCCGCCGATCACGACCGGACCGAACAGCAGCCCGAAGTAAGCGATGCCCGCGACGTGCGCGAGGCCCTCGGCGGCATGGATGCCTTTGACGCGCGCCGCGGCGGCGAACA
This sequence comes from Paraburkholderia sp. A1RI-2L, assembly GCF_048957375.1. NCBI lineage: Bacteria > Pseudomonadati > Pseudomonadota > Betaproteobacteria > Burkholderiales > Burkholderiaceae > Paraburkholderia > Paraburkholderia sp. A1RI-2L. Next base: position 2,627,315 of record NZ_JARBTA010000001.1, on the reverse strand, counting down.
GCACCGGCATCATGTTCGCGAGGCCGAGCCCCATGAGCGTGAAGCCCGTGAGCGCGGCAAACGAATCCGGCAGCAGCAGCGCGCCGATCATGCCGGCGCAGGCGAGCGAGGCGCTCGCGAATACGAGCTGCGGCGCGCCGAAGCGTGCGCGCACGGCGTCGCCGGCGAAGCGCGCGGCGGCCATGCCGCCCGAGAACGCGGCGTAGGCGGCGCTCGCCAGCGCCGGCGTCGAGAGCACGACGTCACGCATGTAGACCGTGGCCCAGTCGTACATCGCGCCTTCGGCGATCAGCGCGATCAATGCGATTGCGCCCAGTGCCCACAGCGCGGGCGTGCGCCAGCGGTTGCCGGTTTTGGCGTGCTCGCCGTGGGTGGCGTGCGGCACGTGCGGCAGCACGGCGGGGCATGACACGACGAGCACGAGCGCAGCCACCACCGAAGCGAGGAACAGATGCAGCGCAGGCGCCATGCCGTGCGCGAGCAGCGCGCCGCCGACGGCGGCGCCCGCCATGCCGCCCAGGCTGAACATGCCGTGCAGCGCCGACATGATCGGCTTGCCGACGGCTTCCTCGACGGCGCTCGCCTCGGCGTTCATGGCGACGTCGAGTGTGGCCATGCCCATGCCGAACGCCGCAAGCACGACGAGCAGCATCCAGTAGTACGGCACGACGAGAATCAGCGCGCCGCACACCGACATGGTGAGGCCGCCCGTGAGGCAGGCGCGGCGCGTGCCGACGCGCGTGATCCATCCGGCGATGGTCGTCATGGCCGCGATCGAACCGCCCGCCACGGCGAAGAGCGCATACGAGAGCAGTGCCGCGCTCAGGTGGAATTTGTCGCGCACCGTGGGCACGTGCACGCCCCAGGACGCGTACATCATCCCCGCGATGAAAAAGAGCGCCATGGTCGCGACGCGCGCGCGCTGGCGCGTGGCGGCGGGCAGCGCGCGATGAACAGCATGGGGCTGTTGTGCGAGGGACGAGTCGGGCAAGTGGTCGGACACGGAAGATCCTGGGGTGGACAACAGCGAATCAGCTTTTTGAAAGGCGAGCGGAAATTCTAGCGAAGGCGCGCATGGGCTGCTCGCGGCCGCGCGGCCTGTTCTAATAATGGGATCGCGCCGCGCCCATCGACCCCCTCACCGATCGAGAACACTCCTTGAAGATTCCCGCTCACGCTCCGCTGCACCTGCTGCATCAGGCCGCCACCGGCACGCTCGCCACCCACGCGCGCGAACCGCTCGGCTTTCCTTACCCGACGCTGCTGCCGTTCGTGCCCGATGCGCGCCACCGCCCGGTCATCCTCGTGAGCCGGCTCGCCGAGCACACGCGCAATCTGCAGAGTGACTCGCGCGCAGGATTCCTCGTCGCGCAGATGAGCGGCGACGATGTGCTGAGCGCGCCGCGCATGACACTGCTCGGCCGGTTCGAGCCTAGCGGGACCGAAGGCGGCGGGAGCATCGATTTTGACGCCGATTTTGACCTCGACGCGCTCGCGCGCCGCTACCTGCGGTATCAGCCGGACGCCGCGCGCTACCTTGCGCTCGGCGACTTCACGTTCTGGACAATGCGCGTGGAGCGCTTGCGCTATATCGGCGGCTTTGGCGCGATGGGCTGGCTCGACGGCGCGGATCTCGACCCGCTCGATCCGCTTTGCGCCGACGAGGAAGATGCATTGATCCGCTTCTTCGAAGCGCATCCGAAACGGCGAGACGGGCTCGCGTTGCTGGGCGTGGACCGCTACGGCGCCGACCTCGGCATCGATGGCGTGCGCACACGCTATGTTTTCGAGGCGCCGCAGAGCGACGCGCAATCCTTGCATGCCGTGATAGCCGATTGCCTCGCACGGCATGCAAGCTGAGTATTTTGTCTAGAAGGCTGCGGAGGCTGTTCACCGCCACTTCTAGTGCGTTGCGTAATTTAGAGATAATTCATGGGTGCTGCCGAAAGTTCGCATGAGATGAAATGTTTGTGGATTTTTTCTCGATTAATTTTCATGTCCTGCGAATTATGAGAGCAGGATTTATCTGAAAAATTGGATATTGGGCAAAAATACCGATTTGCATGAAATGGCAGGTCTTCGCGGCCTGGTGCGATGCTCTACGATATCTAAAACGTTTTAATTATTTTTATTGCCTGCGCTTTTCGCGACATTCGATTCTGTGTTAATCTCGCCTGCAAATTCCGAGGCAAATCACCTGTCAATGGGCATACTGACGCAAGATTGGTAGCCATTAATTAACAAACCACCAGGATACCTATGTCTTCCTACAAGGAACTCCTCGCTCAGCGAGAAAAGCTGGAGAAGCAGATTGAAGAGGCGAAGGCGCGTGAATATGCCGAAGTCCTCGACGAGATCAAGCAGAAAATGGCCGATTACGGCATTACGCTGGCCGAACTCGGCGGCGGTCGCGCAGCAGGCAAGGGCGCCAAGGCAGCCAGCCGCTCGCGCGCAAGCGTCGCTCCGAAATACCGTGACCCTGAAAGCGGCAGCACGTGGTCGGGCCGTGGCAAGCCGCCGCGCTGGATTGCCGGCAAGGACCGCGACGATTTCCTGATTCAGAAGTAATAAATCGCCTTCTGCCGTTTTGGCGATGGGCCCTGCGGCCCGCAAAGCGAAAAAGCCGCGCCGTCACGGGGCAAGCGCGGCTTTTTTGTTGCCCTCCTGCCAATACCTTGCCAATAGCTTGCCAACGCCTTGCGGCATTGTTCTTCGTGGGTAAACGCGAATACGAGGTGTTCTCGTAATCGGCTGATTTAAAAGAAAATTCCAAGGTTATCTCCAATTGGTCATGGTAGGGACATTACAATGGCGGCTATTCCACCTCGCGCTTTGTAACGCATGTCCTCCGCCACTGCCATATCGTCATCGGATAAACAGCGCGTCGCGCGCAAGACCACGTTTGTCAGCGTCGGCGTCAATTCGGTGCTGGTCGTGCTGCAAATCGCGGTTGGCGTGTTTGCGCATTCGCAGGCCTTGATCGCCGACGGCATTCATTCGCTCTCCGATCTCGTTTCCGATTTCGTCGTGCTGCTTGCGAACCGCCATAGCGGCGCAAAGCCAGACGCCGATCACAATTACGGCCACAGCCGTTATGAAACGGTAGCCTCATTATTTCTCGGCGCATTGCTGATTGCCGTGGGCGTGGGTATGCTCGCGCGCGCCGGCACGCGCATTGCCAATCTCGGCGACATTCCGCCGGTCCACGCAAGCGCGCTTGCGGTGGCCGTGTTCGTGCTGGTGTCCAAGGAGGCACTCTTTCGCTACATGCTGCGCGAGGCGCAGCGCGTGCGCTCGGCCATGCTGATCGCCAACGCGTGGCATGCGCGTTCCGACGCGGCATCGTCGCTCGTGGTCGCCATCGGTATCGTGGGCAGCCTCATGGGCGTGCGGCTGCTCGATCCAATCGCGGCGGCCATCGTCGGCTTCATGGTCGCGCGCATGGGTTGGGTGTTCGGCTGGGACGCGCTCCAGGATCTCTCCGATCGCGCGCTCGACGAAGCGACCACCGCCGACTTGCGCACCACGCTGGTCGGCACGCCCGGCGTGCTCGACGTGCACGAGCTGCGCACGCGCAAGACCGGCGACCTCGCGCTCGTGGACGCGCATATCCTCGTCGATCCGCTGATTTCAGTTTCGGAAGGGCACTACATTGCGGAGATGGCGCGCGCGCGCCTGCTCAAGGATCCGCGTGTGCTCGACGCGCTGATCCACGTCGATCCCGAGGACGACATGCACGTGCGCTCGGTCGCGGACCTGCCGCCGCGCAGCGAAGTCGTGAATGCGCTGCGCGAGGCGCTTGCGGCGCACGGCGTGCGCGTGGAGGCGGTCACGCTCCACTACCTGAGCACGGGCCTCGAAATTCAGGTCGTGCTGGCGGCGCGGGGCGAAGCGGGGCGTCTCGACGGCATCGACATGCAGGCGCTCGCGCGAAAGCTCGGCGCGAGCAAGGTGGAGGCGGTGCGGTCCGCGACGCCGCTGAAAGCGCCGACGGCAGGCCCGGGGCCGGCGGGCGCGTAGTGCCGCGTTAGCCAGCCGGGCCGGGCGAGGCGCTAAGGCTCACAGCGGCAATTGCGTATCGAACTTGATTTCCCGCAGCACGACGCTCGTGCGCACCTGCGCGACAGCGGGAATGCGGAAGATGCGCTCGTGCAGAAAGGTGTCGTAGGCCTTGATGTCCGGCGCGACGATCTTGAGGATGTAATCCGATTCGCCGGTCGTGCTGTAGCACTCGGTCACTTCGGGGCAGGTCGCGATCTCGCGCTCGAACGCCTCGACGCCGCCTTCGGTGTGCCGCGTGAGGTGAATATGCGCGAGCGCACAGACGTGCAGGCCGAGCTTCTCGCGATCGAGCAGCGCCGTGTAGCGCTGGATCACGCCCGACTGCTCCATGTCCTTGATGCGGCGCCAGCACGGCGTGCTGGAGAGGCCCACCTGATCGGAGATTTCCTGCACCGAGCGGCGCGCGTCGAGCTGCAAAAGGCGCAGGATCTTCTGAGAGAACGTATCGAGTGTCAAATGCGCCTCCATGTGCGTCGCCGTATTTCCGAATGTTAGAGGCCGGAAAAACGAAACGCAATGCAAACCGCGCGTGACGAGGGAGATTCCCTAAATTTGACGGTCAGATGGCGGCTTTCTGCCCCGAGGTGTCCCCATCATCGAGATCTGAGCCGGCTGCTGGCGCGGCCTGCTGCGCGCGCAGATCGGCGAGCATGTTGCAGAACAGCGCGCCTTGCTCGATGGCGTCGTCGAGCGCGACGTGGGTGTGCGGGTGATCGTCGAACCAGTGCTTCGGAAAGCGCGGCTTGATGCACTTGCGGTACGGCAGGCCTGTCATGGCGAACGCGAGCGTCTTGATGTCGAGCGCCGACCACGAGAACGGACAGCGCCCCGCGAAGCGCATCATGTACCAGAACATGAAGGTGAAATCGAAGCCCGCCGGCATGGCCACGAACACCGGCTTGCCGGGCAGCGCCTCCACCCAATCCACATAGGCATTGAGCGCTTCGGCCGGGTCCTGCAGATCCTTGCGGCACGCAGCCCATGCCTCGGGCTGCGTTTCCCACCACGCGGCCTGCACCGGATGCGGCGCCGCGCCTTCGAGCGTGGCGAGATTCGCCGAGAACGTGGCGACCAGACGCTTGTCGGCAGTGTAGGCCGCCGACGCGAAGCTCAGCATCGAGTGCGGGCCGGGGATGGGACCGTCGGCCTCGACGTCGGTGCTGACGTAGATCTCTTCAATGGCGGCTTGATTCGCTGGACTCATGGGCTGGATTCGATAACAGGTTCAAGGCGCTGCTGGCGAGCGCGGTCCGGCGCTCAACCCCAGCGGGTGTGGCTCGCACCGCCCGAAACGCCGGGCACGCTGTCTGCTACATACGGATTCGTGCGGCGCTCCTCGCCGAAGGTCGAAACCGGGCCGTGGCCCGGCACGAACGTGACATCGTTGCCGAGCGGCCAAAGCTTCTCGCGGATCGAGCGGATCAGGTCCGCGTGATTGCCACGCGGAAAGTCGGTGCGGCCGATCGAGCCCGCGAACAGCACATCGCCCACCAGCGCGAGATCATGCTTGCGGCTGAAGAACACGACGTGCCCGGGCGTGTGGCCGGGACAGTGATAGACCTCCAGCTCTTCATCTCCAAACTGCACGGTGTCGCCGTCCGCGAGCCAGCGGTCGGGCTCGAACGCCTGCGCATGGCCAAAGCCGAAGCGCTCGCTTTGCTGCGGCAACTGATCGATCCAGAAGCGCTCGTCCTCATGCGGTCCGATGATCGGCACGCCGAACTTTTCGGCGAGTTCTTTGGCGCCCGCGCAGTGATCGAGGTGGCCGTGCGTGAGCAGCACCTTTTCGAGCTGCACGCCTTGGCGCGCGATCTCGGCCTCGACGCGATCGAGGTCGCCGCCCGGATCGACCACGGCGGCGCGCCGCGTTGCCTCACAGACGAGAAGCGAACTGTTTTGCTGGAACGGCGTGACGGGAATAAGCGTGACTTTCATGCGCGCGGCTCTTGGATGACGGTGTTGCGGGGATCTGTACAGGCCAAAGACCCGATTGTACCGGGGCGCGCAAGACGTCGCCTCGGCTTGCTGGAGAGCATCTGTCAGCCTTGTCAGACAAGGCCCGTGGATGAGTAAGACAAACGGCTTTGTTACATCAATAGTGAAAAATCATGGAGTTTTCTACCAGGGAAGGATGGCAAGAATTACTTTTAGGTATAATGCGACGCATCAAGCACGTTACGCGTGCATTCACTGGACGATGTGACCCGCAGTTTAAAACGGGTCTCGATGCATCGCCGTCAAGCAGTGCCGTCGAGGAAGGCTGGCTAAACAGGCTGCCTTACAAGATGGCAAATCAGGTGCCGATCCGTTCGGCACCGCACGTCTTGCCCAGCCAGGTGCTACGCGCCTGCCACGGCCTTGCTGCCGTGACGCTGGGTGGGGCCTACGCCGCCGTTCCTGTGCGCCGTGTGTTACCGGCGCGCCTGAACGTGTACATCGCGTTCGATGGCGGCATGTGGGGTCTGGTCAGGCTGCCGGGGACAGGCTGCGCCAGACGTGAAAGAAAACCAGCGGTTAGCGGCATATGGGGCTGCATCCGGGTATTGGCATTCGCTCGCCTTTTTTCATCGATCGGCGGGAGGGGTGTTCTTTTGCCTGCGACCGCCGGAGTCATCCGCGAACGCGCAACCAAGGCGCGGGACGGCTCCGAAACACGATGGCTAACTTATGAAATTCGGACTTTCTCGACGACGACTCGGGAGTCTCGCAGCCGTGTCCGTGCTGGCCGGTTGTGCCATGCCGCCTGGTCAGCAGGACCATGCGCAGGGCAACGCGCTCAGCACCAAGGACGCGCACACGGCGTTCGCCGCTCCGCAGAGCTACGGCTCCGCGTTCGGGACGCTGCCTGCAGCAGGCGCCGGCAAGGGCAACTCGCTTGCCGACGCACAACCGATCGACGACAGCACGCCTGACGTCGGCTCGTTCCATCAGACCGGCCGCGCCTCGTGGTACGGCCGCGCGTTCCATGGCCGCAAGACCGCGAGCGGCGAACGCTTCGACATGAAGGCGCTGACCGCTGCGCATCGCACGCTGCCGCTCGGCTCCTATGTGCGCGTGAGCGTCCCCGCTACGTCGAAGTCCGTCGTGGTGAAGATCAACGACCGCGGGCCGTACGTGCGTGGCCGCGTTCTCGATCTGTCCTATGCGGCAGCGAAGATGCTGGGCCTCCAGCATGCGGGCACCGCGAAGGTGAACATCGAAGGTCTCTCGCGCCAGGAAGCGAAGGCCGCGCAAGCCGAAATGCTGGCAGCAAACTCGAGCACCAACTGAGATTCGCCACGCTGAGATTGCAAACATGAAGGGCCGCGTCGATCGATCGACGCGGCCCTTCGGTTTTTCTGCGGCGCTTTTCTGCCGTGTTTTGCAGCCGCATGGCCCGATGCGGCTCGTTGCGGTTATCGACGCTTAGTTGACGTCTTCCTCGCCGCCTTCGTTCTTCAGCTCCAGCGCTCGCGCATAGAGCGCGTTGCGCGACGCGCCGGTGAGCGCCGCCGCGATCTTTGCCGCGCCCTTCAGCGGCACTTCCCCCAGCAGCACACGCAGTAGCGCATCGTGATCGGCGTCGCCAGGCGACTGCGCGCTCGCGCCCTCCACGACCAGCACGAACTCACCGCGCTGACGATTTGCATCGGCGGCCAGCCACGCTGGCCCTTCGGCCAGGGTGCCGCACCAGAGCGCCTCATGTAGCTTCGTCAACTCGCGGGCGATCAGCAGACGCCGCGCCGGGCCGAATGCATCGGCGAGTGCCTGCACGGTTTCGACAATGCGATGCGGCGCTTCATAGAACACCATCGCATTCGCATGCGTTTCCAGCGCTTGCAACGCGGCCGCGCGTTGCTTGGGCTTGGACGGCAGAAAGCCGAGGAACGTGAAGGTCGCGACCCAGTCGCCGGCTGCGGAAAGCGCCGTGGCGAGCGCGCTCGCGCCCGGCAGCGGCACGACCTGGAAACCGGCGGCACGCACTGCATCGACGAGCTTCGCGCCGGGGTCCGAGATGCCGGGCGTGCCCGCGTCCGAGACGCAGGCCACGCGCTCGCCCGCGCGCAGATGCTCGATCACGCGCAGCGCCGCTTCGCGCTCGTTGTGCTCGTGCACGGCGATGAGCGGCTTCGAAATGCCGTAGCGCGCGAGCAGCTGGCCCGTGTTGCGCGTGTCCTCGGCGGCGATGCGATCGACGAGACCGAGCACATGCAGCGCGCGCAAGGTGATGTCGGCCGCGTTGCCGATGGGCGTCGCTACAACGTACAGCGTGGCGGCGGGATATTGCTGGGCCTGGGCGAGTTCGAGGAGGGACGTCATGACACGGCGAACGCAGGAAAAGAGGCCGTCATTGTGCCATGTGGGGAAAGTCGCAGCGGAACAGGGCACGCGGCAGCGCGAGAGCGGCATACGCGCCTCGCGCACGCGCGCAGGTGCGGATGAACTTTCGAGTCCACCTTGCGACAACTTTTACGCGCGCGGCCGGTCCAATGCCGAACGCCGCGAGGCAGGTGCGCGTTTTGAATCGCACGCACTCGCTTTTTTGCAGCGTCAGCGCCTCGTGCTGGTCGCGCGCAACGTGCATTGCCGTGCCGGCGAACTGGACCTGGTGATGCGCGATCGCGACGGCACGCTTGTTTTTGTGGAAGTGCGCGCACGCACGTGGCACGGTTACGGCGGCGCGGCGGCGAGCGTGGGCTGGCACAAGCAGCAGCGCATCTTGCGGGCGGCGCGCCATTACCTGACGAGCCTCGCGATGCGCGCGCATGCACGCGAGGCGTTGCCGCTGGCGTGCCGCTTCGACGTGGTGACGTTCGACGGCGGGCGCCTCGCGTGGCTGCGCGATGCGTTTCGCGAAGATGGACGTTGAGCGGAGGAAGTGCAAGCCGATACGGCGACGCGCGTTCACGCACGACGCCGAGCGCGAAAAAATCGGTATGGAAAGCGCGAGCGGAAAAGAACGCCGGAAGAGAACGAGCGTGAGTGCGCTAAACTTGCGGCACGCCGCAATCACGCGGAATATTCGCGATACCCGCAGTACAGATTAGAGAGTCGATGTCCGTCGAACGAATTCAACAGCACTTTCGCGACAGCGCAGCCGTCAAGCTCGCCGCGATGGAAGCCCTGGCCGTGCCGATTGCCGCCGCGGTCGACACGATGTTCGCCGCGCTGGCGAACGGCAACAAAATACTCGCATGCGGCAATGGCGGCTCGGCCGCTGACGCCCAGCACTTCGCCGCCGAACTGATCGGCCGCTTCGAGCGCGAACGCCCGAGCCTGCCCGCGCTCGCGCTCACGACCGATGCCTCCGTGCTCACGGCGCTGGCGAATGACTACGCCTATGACCAGGTGTTCGCGCGGCAAGTGCGTGCGCTCGGCCAGCCCGGCGACGTGCTGCTCGCCATCACGACCTCGGGCAACTCGGCGAACGTGCTGGCCGCCATCGAAGTCGCGCACGAGCGCGAAATGATCGTGATTGCGCTGACCGGCAAAGGTGGCGGCATGGTCAACGATGCGCTCGCCGATACCGACATCCATCTGAGCGTGCCGTCCGATCGGACCGCGCGCATCCAGGAAGTGCACCTGCTAACGATCCACTGCCTGTGCGACGGCATCGACGCGATGCTGCTGGGCGAAGACTGACCGCGAAGGACGAAGGAGAGGGAGTTGATGAGCAGAAACAGCAAGATGCGCGCGCTGGCCCGGACCACGCTGACGATCGGCTTCGCAGCCTCGCTGTGCGCGAGCCTGCAGGGTTGCTTCCTCGCCGTCGCGGGCGCGGCGGCGGGCGGCACAGCGCTGGTGGCAACCGACCGGCGCACCGTGGGCTCGCAGACCGAAGACCGCGAGATCCAGGTGAAGGCGCTCTCGAACCTGAGCAGCGGCCTGCCCGATAGCTCGCACGTGAACGTGGCCGTGTTCAACCAGCGCGTGCTGATAACGGGCGAGGTGCCCGACGACGCATCGAAGCAGAAAGCCGAGACCCTCGTGCGTGGCGTCGCGAACGTGGGATCGGTCATCAACGAACTGGCGGTTCAGCCGGCGAGCTCGTTCTCGTCGCGCGCCAACGACTCTTACCTCGAAGGGCGCGTGAAGAGCGAGCTGATTGCCTATAAGGACATCTCGGCGAACAACTTCAAGGTGGTGAGCGAGCGCGGCATTATCTATTTGATGGGCCTCGTGACCACGCAGGAAGGCAACATTGGCGCGAACGCTGCGAGCACGGTGCCTGGCGTGATGCAGGTGGTGAAGTGCTATCAGTACATTCAGCCGGCGCAGGCGGCTGCGGCGAATGCATCGGCTAGCGGCAATGGCGCGACGACAGCGCCGGTGAGCGCCGCCGATGCGCCGACTGTGGGCGCGGTGCCTGACGCGGGGGTGAGTTCCAAACCGCTCGATGTGCAATCGCCCGCGCCGGTGAAGGATTCTGCGCCGGTGCGTCCGGGTAGCAATGGGAAGACGATGTGATGGTGATGCGTGCTTTGGTTGCGCCTGGGCGGTGGATTGCTGGGGGGGCGGTGCTTGCTGCCGTTGCAGGAGGGGCTCCGGCTTTTGCTGCTGATGCTGCTGCTGTGGGTAACGGGGCGGTTGTTGCGCGCTCCAATGCTTGCATGGGGTGTCATGCGGTGGATCGGAAGCTCGTCGGGCCTTCGTTTAAGGATATTGCTGCTAAGTACAAGGGTGATGCTGGTGCGCAGGGCAAGCTCGAGAAGAAGGTACGGGATGGGGGCGCTGGGGTTTGGGGCGCGGTTCCTATGCCCGCGCATCCGCGGATGAGTGCGGGGGATGTGAAGGATGTGGTGGCCTGGGTTTTGGCTGGGGCGCCGGATTTCTCTGCTTCCAAGTAATGCGCGCGTTTTCGCGGGCTCTTAAGGTTGAGGTCGCGCAATTTTGGTGCTTGGCACAAGCGGAAATTGCTGTGCTAGAATCGATTGAATCGTGGGGCGGTAGCTCAGCTGGGAGAGCGTCGCGTTCGCAATGCGAAGGTCGGGAGTTCGATCCTCCTCCGCTCCACCAAGAATACGTACGACGAAATCCAGGGAAGTCCAGAAACCCCGCAGCCAGCAAGGCTCGCGGGGTTTTTTATTGCCTATAATGTCCGGTACGATCCACTCAAATCCGGCCGCAGATTGGGGTACTTCTTGGGGTATCCACCCTGCTGCCCGAGGGCGATACCCCCAATGGCTCTTACCGACACGACGATCCGCAACGCGAAACCCGACGACAAGCCTCGCAAGCTGTTCGATGGCGGAGGGCTATTCCTGCTCATCGCTCCGACGGGCGGCAAACTCTGGCGGCTCAAATACCGGTTCGACGGAAAGGAAAAGCTGCTGGCGCTGGGCGTCTACCCGGACGTGAGCCTGAAGGACGCAAGGGAGGGGCGGGACAAGGCCCGCAAGGAACTGGCGAAAGGTGTTGATCCGAGCGCAACCCGAAAAGCTGAAAAAGCTTCGAACCTAGGGCGCGCAGCCAATTCGTTCGAGGTCATTGCCCGTGAGTGGTTCGCGAAATTCGCGCCCACGTGGGCTGACAGCCACTCCAGCAAGATCATCCAGCGGCTGGAAAACGACGTCTTCCCCTGGCTGGGCGCGCGGCCGGTTGCCGAGATCACGGCCCCCGAACTGCTGACGGTCCTGCGCCGGATCGAGGACCGGGGTGCGCTCGACACGGCGCTGCGGGCCAAGCAGAACTGTGGGCAGATCTTCCGGTACGCCGTCGCAACAGGACGCGCCGAGCGTGATCCTTCAGGCGACCTGCGGGGTGCGCTCGCGCCGGTCACGCATCAGAATTTTGCCGCCCTCACGGATCCGAAGGATGTCGCCGAGTTGCTGCGCGCGATTGAGGCATTCAGGGGCACCTTCGTCGTCAAGTGCGCCCTGCAGCTGGCGCCAATGCTCTTCGTGCGACCGGGCGAGCTCCGCATGGCGGAGTGGGCAGCCTTTGATCTCGACAAGGCGGAGTGGCGCTACCTGGTCACCAAGACCAGAACAGAGCACCTCGTTCCGCTGCCGAGCCAGGCGGTGGCGATCTTGCGCGAACTGTATGCCCTGACCGGGCAGCGGCGCAATGTGTTCCCGGGTCGCGATCCGCGCAAGCCGATGAGTGGGGCAGCTGTCAATGCCGCGTTGCGCCGGATGGGGTATGACACCAAGACCGAGATCACCGGGCACGGCTTCCGGGCGATGGCACGCACGATCCTGCACGAGGAGCTTCATTTCAAGCCGGAAGTCATCGAGCACCAGCTTGCACACAAGGTGCCCGATGCCTTGGGCACGGCCTATAACCGCACCAGATTCCTGACGGAACGTCGGACCATGATGCAGCAGTGGGCCGACTATCTCGACCGGCTGAAGGCCGGCGCGAGAATTGTTTCGGGAAAGTTTGGGGCAGCGGGATAACAAATACCTGAGCCCGGCTGCACGCCGATCTAATACGTCGTCCCGGTATCCCGCAAAATCCGTTGTTTCGCGACTGACGCACCGTGATGCGTCCGGTTGGTTTGAAAATAAAAACTTAGCAGTACAATCCATTCATGTCCGGAGTGATGCGATGAATTGCGCTGCGCCTGGACCGATGGGCTGAAAGGCGGCCCGTCACGATGGCCGATTGGAGTATATTTTCTAGTCCTATCGAATCGACAAAAAAAGATGCCGCTACGTGCGGAATCCCAGACGAACTGAAGCGGAGCGCATGACACGAATGGTACGTTACGTCAAATCGGCACCGAAGGAGCTCATTGATCTGTACGAGAGCAGGTCGGTGCTGAAGGGCAACGCCCTGCTTGAACGCCTAATTACACACGTTGGCATGGAATCGGCATGGGGCACGCTTGAGAAACACGCGAAGCGTCCTGGTCGAGACACGAAGCCATACTGCGATCCGCCCGTTGCCATACGATGGGCGTGGGATGCGCTTGAGGAATACGAGAAGCACCCTGGTCACGCCACGAAACTGTTTCGCGCGATTGTCGTGTTTGAGCAAGCCAGCCGGAAGCCGCGTGTAAAGAGCCGTCTGGAGGAAAAGGAAAGGTACCGGCGGGTTGTTGACCTGACGCAGCAGCTGGCAAGCGCTATCGCAAACGGCCCGCTGGATAAGTTGGTGTACGAATTTTTTTCCGCCGAGACGATGGATGCCAATGGGATAACCGGATGGGACGATCTGAACGAAATGGCGCGCGTTGCGCATGCGCACACCGAATTGCGCGAATGGCCGCCCCTTGTTGACATCTTGGACAAACTGCGCATTCAGGCTGCAAAACTGGCGGAAGAAGCGATGTCGATACCGCGCATCGTCGGCCGAGTTCCCCGGCGACCTGAAGATTTCCGAAAACTGCACTTTGTCCGCGAGCTCTCGATGTTTATTGGATCTGAGTACGGCAGGCCGCTGCACAGCGCTGTCGCGAATATTACCAATGCAGCTCTTTTTGACACGTGCCTGGTCGACGCAGATGTGGCGAAGATTGTCAATGCCAATAAGGATGCCTAAATATGTAACCTAGGCGGGTGGAACGATGTTGTTCCGGAAAATACGATGGTGTCCTCGTACAGCCATCAACGGATCACACGAAATGCACCAACTCCCCGAAACCGGTTACCTGCGTCTCCGCCAGATCATCGGCGACCCCCTGGCAAATCCGCCTATCCCGGCACTGATCCCCGTCGGCAAGTCCACCTGGTGGGAGGGTGTCCGTACCGGGCGCTATCCGCCCCCGATCAAAACGCTCGGTGCACGCATCACGGCATGGAGAGTAGAGGACATCAGGCAACTCATTCAGAAAGCAGCGGGAGATAGCGCATGAGGTGCACGACACGCAATTCCTGCCGCTACACGGCGCAGCAGTTCGTGGAAGACATTTCTGCGACCGTCCCGTTCATCCTGCCTCTGATTCATGCGATTGGCCGTTTGACTACTTGCGGCAACTGCGGTGCTCAGCATGATGGTGAGCGCTTCGGAACGAGCATTCGCAGAAACGGGAAGAAAATTGTCGGCGTCGAGATCGTCGCAGTGTGCAACGCCTGCGCCACCGGTCTGACGATGCTGGACTGCACTGCGGAGAATCTGGTTGAAGCCAGCGGTATGTTCGTTCCCGAGGCGAGCTGGATTTCCGTAGCAAGGGCCCTCCGCGAGCTGGTCTCTGAGGTAGCGAGACGCGACGGCCTGCCGTTCCTCATAGATTTCGAAGGGAGCACAGATGAGTGAAATCCAGCCTTCACGTTCCGACCGGCGGCTTGCGTTTTCCCTCTTCTCCAAGTTGACGGAAACGACGCCACTACGGGCGGGAGAGCGCTCCTGGTCCATGGTCCAACAGATATTTGAAAGCCATTTTTCGGGTCCGTACAAAGAGCAAATGCCCGGCTTTTGTCCCGTACGTTTCAACCCCGGAACGACGCGCGCAGACGTTAACGTCGTCGCTATCAGTTGCCTTGTGCTTGATCTGGATGGCATCCCACTGGATGCAATTCGTGGCGCAATCAGCCAATACGAATGGGTGGCTCACAGCACACATAGTCATACGCCAGCGCGGCAGTGTTCGCGGGTGATCTTCCCCCTCACGCGCGACGTATTCCCGGCTGAATGGTCACGATTCTGGTCCACTGCCACCAATGAATTGACGGGTGGTCTTGCGGACAAGGCGTGCAAGAATCCGTCGCGCTTCTACTACCTGCCTTCCGTGCACCCTGAGCGTGCTGCAGACGCGTTTCATGAGCACAACGAGGGTACTTGGCTCAACCCCGATGCGTTCCTTGCCAACGTCTGCGCTGCGGTGACGGGCGCTGATCCGGGAGCTGTCAACTGGATCAATGGTGCGCCGTCAGATCAGGCTGCAGCTCTGGAATCGAACCTCGGTGCGGGGAAAGTTGACCTTGACGCAGTGATTTCGGAGGGAAGCCGCAACGATGGGCTGACCCGCGTGGCCGGGCATTTCGCGCATGCTGGACTAACCGGGGAAGATCTGTTCGAGCGGGTTCAGGCGCACAATGTCGCCAAGTGCAAACCACCGCTCGACCGCCTGGAAGTACGAACAATCTGTTCGAGTATTTCAAAACGCGAAGCCGAGGCGCGCGCGACGGCAGCGGATACCCTCGAAGCCGCCTTGCGTGACTTAAACGGACAATTTGCGTGGATTCAAACTCCACCTGCAATCTGGCGAATCGCTTCAAGGGAATTTGTGCCGGTATCCGCATTCCGGATCGACCAGGGAAACCGTCAATTCCTGTCCGGCAAGACGTACGTCGAACTGGGAACCGCGTGGCTCAAATGGCCGGAACGCAGACAACACTCCTGCCTTGCATTCGAGCCGCAGGAACCCATGATCATGGCAAACGGAGCACTGAATCTGTGGGAGGGATTCGCCTTTGCGGCTGCCCCAGGTGACGCCGGCCCCTGGCTCACTTTGATGACTCACCTGTTCCCGGACCCGAGTGCGTGCCGATGGATTCAGCAATGGCTGGCACATTCGATACAACATCCGGGCACCAAGAAGCATTCCGCAATCGTATGCTGGTCGCCCAGCAGAACATCTAGGTAGCGCCGAAGAAGTTCGGAAACACCATGTAGGGTTGTCTCGCGGTTTTTTGTTTTCGTTCTGTTTCAGTGGTTTTCGTTGGCACCGGGGGCATGCGATGACGACGCCGGACGAATCGCGGTATCATGTACGCTATTCTGTACAAAATAGCTGCCTAGGGAGTGAGCCATGCCCATCTCAGCCCGCGACGTGATCCCGCTGTCCCACGCTAGAGCCAATCTGTCCGAACTGGCCGACCAAGTAAAAGCCGGTGCTGAGAAAATCGTCACAAAGAACGGCGAGAGCTACGTTGCCATCATCGATGCGCAGAGGCTGGATTACTATCATCAACTGGAGCGGGAACGCATCCACTTGCTGTTAATCGCAGATGCCAGCAAGGGCTTGGCAGATGTGGCTGCCAACAACGTCAAAGAGGCTCGTAGCGCTCTCTCCGCCCTCAAGCAGCGTCGCACCAGAACAACCGGCTAACGACCAGATTCGTGCCGTGACAGCCCGCCACACCGTCAAACTCACTGCTAACTTCGAGCACAATCTCGATGAAATCGAAGCGTTCCTGCGAGAAGCCAAAGTCCCGCAGGCCTTTGATGCGCTCCTGGACGAACTGACGGAAACCGTTGTTCCCAATCTCGAGCGCTTTTCCGGCATGGGCCGGTCCTTCCTCGAACGCCCAATTCATTCCGTGGAAACGAGCAACGGCATCGCTCGTCTGACCCAACAATTAAACACCATTGCCGAAGGCGGCGAGCTGCGCGAATACGTGATGACGCACTATTTGCTGCTGTATGCGCAGATCAAAGGCACGGTATATCTGCTCTCGATCCGCCACCACCGACAGCTTTCGTTCGATCTGGCTAGCCACTGGCCAGCTCGAGTGGATAGACCAAGGGGATAGCCATGGGTATCGATGGACTTAACCTGACACCGTTCGAAAGAGCCCTGTTTCGCCTGAAGGAGGGCTGGGAGCGCTATCAACTTGACATCACTGACCTTCAAATTCGGGATGGCCTGATTCACTGTTTCGAATTCACGTACGAGATCAGTCACAAAATGTTGAAGCGCTTCATGGGGATGGCTTCTGCTAATCCGGTCGAGTTCGATGCGATAAATTTCCAGGACCTAATCCGCAGCGGCAATGAGCGAGGCTAGCTACTGGGGGATTGGTCGAATTGGAAGAAATACGGGGAGATGTGGAGCAAGACTAGCCACGCCTATGACGAGCAGACGGCGCTGCAAGTCGTGGCCGGAATTCCCGAGTTCCTTGAGGAGGGTGGCTACCTGCTCGCACAGTTGAGCGCCAGAATATCATGATCGGGAAGCATCCTGCCGTCCCCGTGATCGATTGAGCTTCAACTGGCGAGTAATTTAAGGCGGTGATAGCCGTACATATGGTTGTGATAAGACCGCCGCGCGAAACCCCGATGTGAATGCGTTGGTTTTTAAAAATAAAATCATACATTGAATAAAATCAAATATAATTTTTGTAATCCGTGTTATTATTTTAAATAAATAGGATGCCGTATTAAAAACGCAGCAGCGGAGGGAAATTCAACGCTGTAATCGACGTGTAGGCAGCAGGCGTTGTTGAGGCAGTCGTCAAGCAAGCCTTGACAGCTGCCATCGACGGCAAGGCTGTAAACGAAGCGCGGGCCATGCGTGTTACCAGCACTCATGACCCGCTAACCAAAACCAACTCACCTCAGGAGTTGACCATGGCTGATGCCAATCTTAATGCATCGCACGAACATCCCGTGCGTCACGTAACCATTCAGCAGTACTGGCGATATCGCCGCATCAACGCGCGAACCCGAGCCGATCCACCGCTGTACCCATGGATCAAGCTAGCCGGTCGATGGCTAGAACTCGCAGGCTTCGAAGCAGGGCGGCGCGTAAGGGTAGAAGTGCACCAAGGCAAACTTGTGATCACGCAGGATTAAGTAGAACTACAAACGAAAACCCCGGCCTCCACCGGGGTTTGTCCTTCTAAGGCTCCCGAATCTCCGCCTCCACCAGCGTCTTCAACAACGCCACCGACTCCTGCCACCCAAGATAACAAGCCTCAACCGGAATAATCTCAGGAATCCCTTCCTGCACCGCATTCAACTCCGTCCCGCAAAACACAGCACGCAGCGAAACCGTAGTCTCCATCACCCCAGGCAAATTCGGATCATCAAACACGCCCGTATACCGAATCCGCTCCCCCGGCACGAGCTCCAGATACTCCCCACCAAACGAGTGACTGGCGCCATTGGTGAAGTTCGTAAAAGACATCCGATACTTCCCGCCCACAACCGCATCAAGCTGATGCACGGTCCCGGTAAACCCATTCGGCGGCAGCCATTTAGCCAACGCGGCGGCATCCAGAAACGCGCGATAAACCCGCTCAGGCGGCGCCGTAAAAACACGATGAATTCGAACAGTACCCGTAGCCATATCCACCCTCCACGCAGTCACAAATGAGCAAAACGACAAACCCAATCACCCAGGGATTCTAGGCGACAGCCCAATAAATCGACTCCAGCAAGCCCCCGCACCGCAGCAACCCAACCCGTCCCAGTGCCCTAAACTAAACCCTATGCCCCGGGCCACCCGCCCGCACCCAGTCCCTCGGAGGCCACCATGCCCGCCGCGCAGCTTGAGACTCAAAAAGTTGATTACGAAGGTTTCGAGATCCACGTCAGCGCGATGCCGGCCCAGGAAGGCGGCACGCGCTATACCTACACTGCCTATGTCTGCCACCCAGGCGCGGACATCACACGGCCGGGCCACTCGGTCCCGTACCATCCGGACGGCGAGGAAACCTTCCGCAGCGAGCAAGAAGCGGTGGAAGAGGCGGCACATGTGGGCCGGAGCATCATCGAGGGCACGCATCCCGATCTTTCGGTGCTTTCGCTCGTGACCCACGGCTACTAGCCAAACCGCAACTAACAGCCCCAGCCGGGCAGCCTTAACGCGCACACTCGCGGTGCAGCATCCACGCTGCGCCCGGAGTCAACTCGCGTTCGCCAAGAACGCCGCGTCCAGCTTGCAGCGTCACACTCGCACCACAAGCTCCCCGCTGGATCAACTCTTTCGTTGCACATCCCCATCGCTTCCTCAAAAATTCCGCCTTGCGCTCAGATAGGCATTGCGTAATGAATACGATTCTTATTAACATTTCCAGAGTGTAAGGTCAGCAGGTCGTGCGCGCGCCTGAACAGCGCTGCCGCACCGTACCGTCCCTGCGCCGCAACAAGCCACAACCATTCACCGTCCAGCACTCTCATGACTCGCCCTTCGCACAAGAAGGCTGCGCTTGCCGCCGCCTGCGCCGCTAGTTTTCTCAGCCTGAGCGCATCCGCGCAGGCTCAATCCACCGTCACGCTCTATGGCGAGATCGACGCGGGCCTCGCCTATGCGAACAACGTCGGCGGACACTCGCAATATCAGCTCACCTCGGGTCTCGTCGACGGCAGCTTCTGGGGCCTGCAAGGCAGCGAGGATCTCGGCGGCGGCATGAAGGCGCTGTTCCGTCTCGAGCACGGTTTCGCGCCGGCCAGCGGCGAGGCGCGCAACGATCACCCGTACTACGTCGGCCTCCAATCGGAGACGTTCGGCACGCTCACGCTCGGTCGCCAGTACGACTCGGTCCACGATTATTTCGCGCCCTTCACGCTGACGGGCGGCGTCGGCGGCACCGCGTTCGCGCATCCGTTCGACAACGACAACGCCAACAATTCGTACCTCGCCGCGAACGCCATCAAGTACGCGAGCGCGAACTATGGCGGCTTCACGTTCGGCGGTATGTACGCGTTCTCGAACGGCGCGGGCCGTTTCGCCGATAACCGCGCCTACGGCATCGGCGCGAACTATTCGGGCGGCGCGTTCAGCGCGGGCGTTGCGTGGCTGCACAACAATGGCCGCGGCGCGACCGACAACGGCGCTTACGATCCGTTCGCGCTGCCGGGATCGGGGGACACGGCGGGTTCGGTCATCGATACTTTCGTCGGCAAGCAGGACACCATCGGCGTCGGGGGGAACTATGTGATCGGCGATGTGACGCTCGGCGCGGCGTGGTCGCGCTCGATTCAGACCGGTGTCGTCGATGCGCAAAGCGGCTTTGGGCTGCCGTCCGTCGCGTTCAGCAACTACGAGGTCAACGCGGTCTGGCAAGTCACGCCGGCGGTGGCGCTCGCGGGCATGTACGTCTACACGAAGGGCGCGGACGCGCGCTGGCACGAGGGCGCGCTGCAGGCGGTCTATCAGTTCTCGAAGCGCACCGACGCCTACGCCGAAACGATCTATCAACGCGCGACAGCGGGCGCGCCCGCAGCCATCAATTCGTTCGATCCTGCCAGCGGACGTAACCAGCTCGTGGTCGCCACGGGTATCCGCCACCGCTTCTGATCCCGGCGCGCTTTCGGGCGCGCGTGTTCGCGCGCCGGTCGCTGCATGATGGCCGGCGCGTGAATCCAGGCAGTCAGGGCGCCGGTCAGCGCATTCGCGCGTGCGCTGCTACCATCGGCCGTTCTCTCCTCATCGCCGTCCTCATGGCGGTCTTCTGCCCCGATGCTCGCGCTCAAGCTCACGCTCGTCCCGCTCTTCCTGTTGTTCGTCTCGATGGCCGGCAAGCACTGGGGGCCGAAGGTTGCGGGCTGGCTAGCCGGGTTGCCCGTGATCGCGGGTCCGATTCTCTGGCTGCTCGTGATGGAGCACGGCAATGCGTTTGGCGCGCGCGCCGTCACGCTCTCGCTTTACGCGATCCTCGCGTCCGAGGCGTTCAATTTCGCTTATGCATGGACGTGCCGCGCGCGGCCCTGGTGGTTGGCGCTCGCGGTGGCCTTCGCTGCGTGGTTCGCCGCCGCGTGCGTGCTGTCGCGCTTGCCGGTGTCGTGGCCGTGGGCCTTGGGCGTGGCGCTGGCCGCTACGCTGTTTGGCCAGGCGTTCCTGCCGCGCAGCACCGTGGTGGCTGCCGGCGCGCCGCTCGCGCGCGCCGATCTCGCCGGGCGCATGGCGGCCGGCGCTGCGCTTACGCTGTCCGTCACGGCCTTGTCCACGCGCCTCGGCCCCGTGTGGAGCGGTCTGTTCGCGGTGTTTCCGTTGCTCAGCAGCGTGATGGCGGTGTCGTCGCATCGCGCGCACGGCGCGGCGTTCGTGATTGCGCTGCTGCGCGGGATGGTGCTCGGGCGCTTCGGGTTTGCGGCGTTCTGTCTGGTGTTGTCGCTGGGACTGCAACATCAGTCGGCGACGCTGGCATTCGCCGAAGCGGTGGCGGTCGCCATGCTGGTTCAGGCGGCGAGCGGACGTCTTGCGCGGCTCAAGCGCGCGGATCCCGCGCAAAGCGGCGTGCGTGCCGATGCCGTTTCCACGGAGTAACCGGCGGGCGGAGTCAACGAGACAGAGGTGAGGAAAAAGGCCCGGACAACGTGTGTCCGGGCAAGCCGCCGGTTTACCGGCGGCGGAGGTTTTCTGTGCGAGCGTCGCGCGCGGCGCTCGAGATGCCGCGAGGCGACGTCATCTAATTCGATTGCGCAAAAACTGACGGGCCCGCTCTCCAATTCGATCGAGAGCGGGCCCGTCCGGTGTGCTTCTCGCAGCGCCCCGCTGGGCGGGGCACTGCCCTCGACAGTTGCTTACTGGCCGAAGTAGACCGACTTGGCCGGCGTCACGCGGCTGCCGGCTTGCGTCGAGCCGTTGGTCGATGCGCCGTAGGCCGTGGCTTCGGCCGTTGCGCTCTGCTGCGCGACCTTCGCTTGTGCGGCTTGAATGTCGGCAGGGTAGTACGGGCTCGAGACGCCCGGGCGATAGCCGGCCTGTTCGAGTTGCACGAGTTCTGCGCGCACCTGGGCGCGGGTCAGCGGCTGGCTTTGTTGAGCGAACGACAGAGCCGGGGCGGCAAGAACGGTAGCGGCAAGGGCTGCAGCAATCAGGGTCTTCATGATCAATAACCTCCAAGGTTTATCTTTAGAACCGTAACAATTGGTTTGTTCGATTCGTTGATGTAACTTTATTGCTACGAGGTTCGAAGATAAATATCGAGATACGGCAAATATCATTGCAAAAATGAAGATAATCGCCGCTGGCTCAGGCCGTGCTGAGCTTTGGGCGTGCCGATGCGGGGGCAAGCTTTGCGGAGCCAAAGGTGAGGCAAAATATTGCGCGAGAGGCCGTGCGGCGCGGCTCACGCGCCTCTCGTTACCTTCAGGGAGATTTCCGATGAAAAACGCATTGAGCCGTCAGGCCGTGATGGCCGCTGCGCTGGCGGGTCTTGCAGCGGCAGGCGTCGCGAACGCCGCCGATACGGTGAACTGCTATGGCGTCGCCAAGGCTGGCCAGAACGATTGCGCGAGCAAGACCGGCGTGCATGATTGCGCGGGCCAGGCCAAGGTCGATTACGACAAGGGCGACTTCAAGACGATGCCCAAGGGCACTTGCGAAAAGCTCGGCGGCACGCCGGAAACGTAAGCAAGGCGCGGCATGAGCACGATGATGCATTCACCTTCGCGCACGAGTGAGGCGCAAGGCGTCGGCATCGGTTTGCGCCACGCGCACTACGGCGCGTTCATGGAGGCGCCGCCGCCGGTCTGCTGGGTCGAGGTCCATAGCGAGAACTATTTCGGCGATGGCGGCTACGACCTGCACGTGCTCGAAACGGTGCGCCGCGATGCGCCCGTGAGTCTGCACGGGGTGGGCCTCGGGCTTGGCTCGGCGGCTCGACTCGACGACACGCATCTCGCACGTCTCAAGCGTCTCGTCGAGCGCATCGAACCGGCGCTCGTTTCGGAGCATCTATGCTGGGGCGCGATGCCCCACGCCGCGCTCCACGATCTTTTGCCGATGCCGCTCACGCAGGCGTCGCTCGATCATCTGTGCGCGCGCGTCGCGCGAATGCAGGACACGCTGCGCCGGCGCGTGCTGATCGAAAACGTCTCCACGTACGTGCGCTTTCGCGACGACACCCTTGGCGAGATGACTTTTCTGGCCGAGCTGGCGCGCCGCACCGGCTGCGGCGTGCTGCTCGATGTGAACAATCTCTACGTGAACCAATGCAATCACGGCGAGGACGCCCTCGCGGCGATGGCCGCATTGCCGCGCGAGGCGGTGGGCGAGTTGCATCTCGCGGGGCATCGCGTGACGGAGGCCGCGGTGATCGACGATCACGGCTCGCGCGTCGCGCCAGAAGTCTGGACGCTTTATGAGGCCGCGTTGCGCCGATTCGGCGCGGTGCCCGCGCTGATCGAATGGGACACCGGCGTGCCGCCGCTCGATGTTCTGCTCGACGAAGCGAGGCTCGCGCGCGAGCGCATGACGTGCATTGCGCGCGATCCGCTCGCGAGCGTGCAGGTGCGCGCATGAGCGCCGATGAATCGCTGGTGTCGATGCAGGCGGCCTTTGCCGCCGCGCTCGACGATCCCTCCGCCGATGCCGCGCTGGCCGCGGCACACCTGCGCCCAGGCGCTTCGATTGGTGCCGCACACGAACGTCTTGGCCTTTATCGCGGCAACGTGCGCGCCGCACGGCGCGCTGCGCTGGCGAGCGCGTATCCGGTGCTCGCGGCGCTCGTCGGAGAGGCTTACTTCGATGCACTCGCGCTCGCTTATGCGCGGGCGCATCCATCGCGCGACGCGGATCTGAATCGCTTCGGCGCGGCTTTGCCGGTCTTCATCGAGCGCTACGAAACCGATGCGCGCTACGCATATTTCGGCGACGTTGCGCGGCTCGAATGGGCGCTGCACATGGCCGCCTTCGCCGCCGATGCCGAGCCGCTCGCGCCGGCGCAGTGGCAGGCGATCGGCGCGGAGCGGCTCATGTCGTCGCGGCTCGCCGTGCATCCGGCATGTGTCGCGCTGGCCTCGAATTACGCAGCGCTTGCTATTTGGCGCGCGCATCAGCAAGGCGATCAAAACCTCGGCGACAAAGCGCGTGAAGGAGCGCGCCAGCATGCGTGGCCCGACCGCGTCGATACACCGGGTTGGGTGCTTGTCGTGCGTCCGCGTTGGCGTCCCACTGCGCTTGCGCACACGCAGGCAGCGCACGAGGCGTTCGTGGCGCTTCAGCGCGGCGCGACGCTCGACGAAGCGCTCGAACGGGCATTCGCCGTCGACGAGGCGTTCGACTTCGCAAGCCATTGGCGCACGTGGATCGAGGCGGGCGCGATCGTGGGCTTGCACAGCGGATGACGCGTTCGCGCGCTGCAATTGAGGTGCAGCAAATTATTACCCGGGTGATATTGCGCTTTCAAATTTACCCGGATAATATTCGCTCCGTGATTCGATACAGGAGCAAGTCATGGCAATGACAAATGAAGCCGCGTCAAGCGGCCCTCGCGTGACGGCCTTTGCCGGCACGCGGCTAATCGCGCGCGGCGCGCCGCGCGAAGTGGCGCTGGCGGTGAAGGCTGTGCTGGAGGGTGGGGGGACCGCGCAGGTGCTGGTTTTCGACGACCGCGACGCGAAGCCGGTGGAGTTCGATTTGCGCGGCCGCCCCGCGGACATAGCCGCGCGCCTCGCCGCCGATGCGGTATGGCAAGCCCGCACTGAAGACGACCAACAAACGCAGCCTGACGACCCCGGCGAAGACGCGCCGCGCGGCCGGGGCCGGCCCAAGCTTGGCGTTGTCGCGCGCGAGGTCACGTTGCTGCCGCGCCATTGGGATTGGCTGGCGGCGCAGCCGGGCGGCGCGTCGGTGGTGCTGCGGCGGCTCGTGGAGAGCGCGCGTCATGCGAGCGAGGCGAAGGACCGCGTGCGGACGTCGCAAGAGGCGGTGCACCGTTTCATGACCGCGCTGGCGGGCAACCTGCCTGGATACGAGGAGGCGCTGCGCGCGCTGTATGCGGGCGAGCGTGCGCGCTTCGAGGCGTGGAGCGTGGATTGGCCCGAGGGCGTGCGCGACTACGTACGGGAACTCGCGCAAGGCGCGTTCGCTTGAGGCCGCAACTAGCCATAACCTGCCGGCGCGGCGTCATCATCAGCCGCGCCGGATCAGCGTATTAAAAATACCCGGGCAAAAAAAAGCCGCTCAGGCCACGTGGGCATGAGCGGGAAGTCGGAGAGTTTACATTTACAACCGCTGCATGAACTGTCATGGGGTCACGCAGTAGATGTAGTCTAGGCCGCGGCTATTTCCGTCGATATAGGAGTAGTCCGAAACACCCGTCAGGCGGGGCTTTGCGCGCTGTAGCCCGGTTCACAGGCGCGGGCTCGCAAGTCCGCCTTGCCACGCCGTTTGCGGCTCCGTACACTCGCGCGAGATTTCTCTCCCGAAAAGACGAAACCCAGACAAAACCCGACCGCACCGGCAGCCATTGCAGTCACCGGTGCAGGACGACCAACAACGGTCGACAACGGCCACAAGAGGAGCCCATGTCCGATTCATACTTTCCCCGCTGGCGCGTGCAAACGAGCGCCGCGAATGGCATCGTCGCGCCTGACGAACGCCTGCCCTGGCCGCAGATGTTTGCGATGGGCGTGCAGCACGTCGTCGCCATGTTCGGCTCGACAGTGCTCGCGCCGCTGCTCATGGGCTTCGATCCGAACCTGTGCATCTTCATGTCGGGTATCGCCACGCTGCTGTTCTTCGTCCTGGTCGGCGGGCGCGTGCCCAGCTACCTCGGCTCGAGCTTCGCGTTCATCGGCCTCGTGATTGCCGTCACGGGCTACAGTGGCCACGGGCCGAACACCAACATTCCGGTCGCGCTCGGCGGCATCATCGCGTGCGGCGTGGTCTACGCGCTGATCGGCGTGCTCGTTTCGGTCGTCGGCACGGCGTGGATCGAAACGCTCATGCCGCCCGTGGTGACCGGCGCGATCGTCGCCGTGATCGGCCTGAATCTCGCGCCTATCGCCGTGAAGGGCGTCAGCGCCTCGCAGTTCGATTCGTGGATGGCGCTCGTCACCATCCTCTGCGTGGGCGGCGTGGCCGTCTTCACGCGCGGCATGCTGCAGCGTCTCCTGATTCTCGTGGGGCTCGCGATCGCCTATGCGATCTATGCGGTCGTGACCAACGGCATGGGCATGGGCAAGCCGATCGACTTCGCGATCGTCGGCAACGCGGCCTGGTTCGGCATGCCGAAGTTCACCGCGCCGGTGTTCGATCCGCATGCGATGACGATGCTCGTGCCCATCGCCGTGATTCTCGTGGCCGAAAATCTCGGCCACATCAAGGCCGTCTCCGCGATGACCGGCCAGAACCTCGACCGCTACGTGGGCCGCGCGTTCATCGGCGATGGTCTCGGCACCCTCGTCTCGGGCTTCTCGGGCGGCACGGGCATGACCACCTACGCGGAGAACATCGGCGTGATGGCCGTCACCAAGATCTATTCGACGCTGGTGTTTGCAATTGCGGCGGTCATCGCGCTCGCGCTCGGCTTCTCGCCGAAGTTCGGCGCGGTGATCCAGACGATTCCGGGGCCGGTGCTCGGCGGCACGTCCATCGTCGTGTTCGGTTTGATCGCTGTGACGGGCGCGCGCATCTGGGTCGTCAACCGCGTCGACTTCTCGGATAACCGCAACTTGATCGTGGCCGCCGTCACGCTCGTGCTCGGCGCCGGTGACTTCTCGCTCAAGCTCGGCAATTTCGGGCTCGGCGGCATTGGCACCGCGACCTTCGGCGCGATCATTCTGTACGCGCTGTTGCGCAAGAAGCCGGCGCAGGAAGCGGCGGTTTAGGGCGAGCCATCTCTTTGCGAACGGCGCGCGTTTGGCGTCGCCACGCTGCAAATACGAATAAAAACGCGACACCCTTTATGAAAGGGCGTCGCGTTTTTTGCTCTTTGAGCATATTTGCTTGGAACTGGAGTTGGCTCAAGGATCTATTGCGACTGCGGATCACCAGCAGTGCAAATTTCATCTGATTGTGTATTTATTGGGTGAAATATGAGCGCAGCTATAGATACACCTGTCACTACTTATAGATATGGAACCCACCAGAATCTAAATCCAGAAGAATTGTTTTTCTATACCGCAGTGGAAAAGGGATTTAACCTGTTCTCAATCCTTCTTTTGCCGTTTTCAAAAGCACAGGGGAAAAAGTATGAGAAGGAAGCGCTCACGGTAGGCATGCTGGAACGCGTCATTCACCTCGGGGTGTGGGACAGCCAGAGGCTCGCTGGGTAAGCAGCCGCGTGGCATGCCCACTATCCCTTATCCCCGATTGCGTCCGCGCGTGGTCATCGCGGTTTCCGAAAGATCCACTTCGCGCATCAGCTTCGAGAGCGTCTCGTCGTTGATCGTCTGCCGGTTGCGCAGGTCGAGCAGCGTCGCGCGTTCGGCGCGCATGGCCGCGAGGCGCATCTGCAGTTCGAGCGCTTCCGACTCGCGCGCGTGTTTGGCGCGGTCGCGGTCGGCGTCGAGCGTCGCGAGGCGGCGCCGGTAGGTGTCCATGACGCGCGCCGTGACATCCGCGGCGTAGGCGGCTTGCGATTCGTCCATGTCCTCGGTGGCTTTCTCGTGCAGCCCATCCACGGCGCGAATCGCGGCTTGTGCCGCCTGGGCGCGCGCAGCGCGCTCTTCGGCTGCGTGCGCCGGATGCGCGCCGCGCTTCACGCCGCGCAGCAGCAGCGGCAGACCCACGATCGCCACCATTAGCGAGGCGAGAATCACGCCCGAGGCGATGAAAATGGCGGTGTCGCGCCCGGGCAGCGGTGCGCCGCTCGCGAGCGCCACGGGCAGCGAGAGCACGCCCGCGAGCGTGACCGCGCCGCGCACGCCGGCCACGGTTGTGATCGCCACGGTGCGCAGGCCCGGCACCGCGTTGGCCATGCCCTGTCGCGCTGCGCTGCGGCTCGCTACCCAGCGCAGCAGCCACACCCAGCCGAAGCGCATCGCGTAGAGCGCTGCGAGCACGGCGGCGATATAGCCGATGAGACGCATCATCTGCATGTTGCTCGTGTGATGCGCCTCGAGCAGCGCCTTGCCGAGAATGCCGGGGAACTGCAGCCCGAGCAGCGTGAACACCATGCCGTTGAAGACGAACTCGATCATCTGCCAGGTGCTGTTCGCGCGCACGCGCGAGGACACCGGTCCCATGTGCGCGACGCTCGCGTAGTTCATCATCATCCCGGCGGCCACGGCGGCGAGCACGCCCGAGACTTCAAGGTGCTCCGCGAAGAGATAGGCCGCGAACGGAATCAGCAGCGTCATCACGACGCCGGGCGCGGGATCGCCCTCGCTGGTCATGTTCAGAAAGCGGGCGGACGCGAAGCTGAACAGCCAGCCGATCGCCGCGCCCACCGCAAGCCCGCCCGCCGCGATCACGAAGAAACTGAGCGTGGCGTCGCGCAGCGAGAAGTAGCCGGTGAGCGCGGCGGCCACGGCGAACTTGAGCGCGACGAGGCCGGACGCATCGTTCATCAGCGCTTCGCCTTCGAGGATGTGCATGAGCTGCGCGGGAATCCTGTCCTTGCCGGCGATGGCCGAGAGCGCGACGGCGTCGGTGGGCGAGAGCACGGCGGCGAGCGCGAAGGCCACTGGCAGCGAGATCTGCGGCACGAGCCAGTGCACGAAATAGCCCACCGCCACCACGGTGAACAGCACGAGGCCGAGCGCGAGCATCAGGATCGCGCGGCGCTGCATGAAGAATTCGCGCTTGGGGATGCGCCAGCCGTCCGCGAACAGCAGCGGCGGGATGAACAGCGCCATGAAGATATCGGGATCGAACGTGACGTGCGGATTGATGTGCGGAAACGTGAGCAATGCGCCGATGGCGATCTGCAAGAGCGGCAGTGGCAGCTTGACGGGCAACAGACGCACGATGACGCCCGAAAGTGCCACGGCAAGGAGCAGAATGAGAACGGTGAAAATGGTTTCCATCGATGACGTAAGGCGAGGACGCGATGCGTACCGGTAGGGCGTCCCGGTCCCGGTAATGCGTCCTTTGAGTGTGTCCCTTTAATGCGGAAGCGTTGCGAACGAATGCGGAGGTGCCTGGCCAGCCAGGCATCGGCTGGCGGGCAGTTTAGCCCGAGGGCGGCCTCCCGCGCCGCGAAGCGGGCAGGGGCTGCGCGGATGAGTGGCACGCTCCGCGTCATGCAGGTGCGGCCGCGTGTGATGCACGAAGTTGGTGCGCCGGGAGACGTTGCATGCCCGCTGGCCGCGCATGCGCGCGGGCAGCGCGCGGCGTGCGTGCGCACGAACCTTGCTTGACCTGATCGCAGGAGGCGCAACGCAGGGACCGCCGGCACGCGTGCCGCGGCGATCAACTTGCGCGAAGAGGAAAGCATGAGCACAGAGCAACACGACAAAACGGCCACGGCGCCTCATGGCTTCGACCTGAGCGTCGCATCGGGGCTCGAGCGCTATAGCGCACATCACGGCGAGCTCACGCTCACGAGCGTGTTTCAGCCCGTTTTCAGCCTCTCGCATATGCGCGCGATCGGCTACGAAGGATTCTTGCGCGCGCACGACGCGCTCGACCGGCCGGTCTCGCCGCTCGACGTGTTCGGCGCTGCCGCGCGCGTGGGCGAGGCGCTCCAGGTGGACCGGCTCGCGCAGGCGTTGCATCTGGAGAACTTCGCGTTGCTGGGCGCCGAGCGCGAGTGGTTGTTTCTGAACGTGCATCCGGGCACGCTGACCGACCCTTATCACGCGGCGGCGCTGCTCGCGAACCTGCGGCGGCTCGATTTGCCGCCGCGGCGCATCGTGCTCGAAGTGCTCGACGTGCCGGACGCGCAGGGCGCGCAGAGTGCGGACAAGACCGGGGCCATCGATCTCGACGTGCTCGCGCACGCGGTGGCCGAGTTTCGCGAGCGCGGCTTTCTCGTGGCGCTAGACGACTTCGGCGCGGGGCATGTCGACATCGGCCGCGTGTGGCAGCTGAATCCCGATATCGTGAAGCTCGACCGCATCATGCTGCTGCACGCCGCGCATCGCGCCGACATGGCCGCGACGCTGCCCGCGCTGGTTGCGTTGCTGCACGAAGCGGGCAAGCTGGTGCTGATCGAGGGCGTGGAAACGGAGCAGGAGGCGCAGCTCGCGCTGTCGTGCAACGCCGACTTCGTGCAAGGCTTTTTCTTCGCGCGGCCCGCGCCGGGTCTGACCGACGCGGTGCACGCGCAAGCCGTGATCGCCGAGGCCACCGAGCGCTATCGTGAGCAGACCGAAGCACGCGAGCGCGGCACGGCAAGCCGTCTTGCACCCTACGTGCGCGCGTTCGAGCGCGCGGCCGAGCGCCTTGGCGCAGGCGAAGCGCTGGAGGAGGTGTGCTGGAATTTCCTCGCGCTCGATCACGCGGCGCGCTGCTTCCTGCTCGACGCAAACGGGCGTCAGGCGGGGTGCAACGTGGTGCTGCGCGTGGACCGCGCCGAGCACGATGCGCGCTTCCTGCCGCTCGACGACGCACAGGGCGCGAACTGGCTGCGCCGACCGTACTTCCGCGCCGCGCTGGTGGCGCCGGGACGTGTGCACACGAGCTCGCCGTATCTCTCGATCAACGAGGCGCTGCCGTGCGTGACGCTCTCGATGGCGGTGCAGGTGGGCGACCGCCTGTGCGTGCTGTGCGGCGACGTGGATTGGTTTGCTGAAGAGCCGGCCTGAGCGCGGGCCGGACGGACCGAAGAGATCGACTATCGACGAAAAAACGGCGCGAGTGTGAGGCACTCGCGCCGTTTGCATCTTGACGACCGCGCCGCCTACTTCGCAACCACCACGGGAATGCCGCGCAACGCACCCACACCCTTGAACGACGCAAGCGCCTCGTCGACAGCCGCGCTCGTCTTCACGTCGATGTTCAGGCGCGTGGCGAGTTCGCGTTCGCTGCGCTTGACCGAGGCGAGATTCGCGAGCTTCACGTGGCCATAGCCGCGCACGCGCTGATGCAGGCTCGCGAATTTTGCGAGATCGGCGGCCCGGTCGGCGGTATCGCCGGCGGTGACATTCGCGAGCGCGCCGCGCAGCGTCGCCTCGTAGTCGTCGGCGAGGGCGCGTTCCATGCGCCGCTCGAGCGTCTTGCCGAACGGGTCGAGCCACGTGCCGCGCAAGCCGCGTCCCTTCGCGAGCAGCGCGAGCCCGGTCCATAGCCACTGGCCGAACTGGATCTTGCGCGGATGCTGGCCGTTCTTCTCGCGCGCGACGAGCGGCGGCGCGAGATTGAACTTCACCGTGAAGTCGCTGCCCGCACGGCCTTCGAACTGCGCTTCGAGCGAGGTGCGGAAGGCCGGATCGGCGTGCAGGCGCGCCACTTCGTATTCGTCCTTCACGGCGAGCAGCTTGTAGAACGTGGCAGCGACGGCGCGCGCGAGCGCCTGATCGGCGGATGAATCCGCGCGGCGCGCGGCATCGACCAGCGCGCGATAACGCTTCACGTAGCGCGCGCCGCCATAGGCGAGCAGACGCTGCTCGCGGTCGGCGATCAGTTCGTCGAGCGTTTGCGTGAGCTTGCGCACCGTGGCCTTCGCAGCCGCCGTGCGCTGCATGTCCAGCGCTTCGAGCGCGGTGGCGTCGGCGGCGGCGAGTCGCCCGATCGAGAACGCGAACAGGTTCGCCTGCACGGCCACGTTGTTCAGCTCGATCGCGCGCGTGAGCGCCGCGAGCGACACCGGCACGAGGCCGAGCTGCCACGCGAAGCCGAGCATCAGGATGTTCGCGCCGATCGTGTCGCCGAGGAAGCGTTGCGCGAGCGCCTGGGCATCGCACGTCGAAAGCGGATCTTGAGCCGGCGTTGCGCCGTTAGTGGCCGCATGGCGCATCTTCGCGAGCAGGGCGTCGGCGTGCAGGTTCGCCTCGGGGTTCTGCACGAACGCCGCGTTCGGAATCTCGTGCGTGTTCACGACGATGCGCGTGCGGTCGTGGCGCACGGTTTGCAGCGCGTCGGCGCTAGCGCCCACCACCATGTCGCAGGCGAGCAGCAGGTCGGCCTGCTGCGTGTCGATGCGCACCTGGTTGAGCAGCGCATCGGTCGCGGCGAAGCGCACGAACGACAGCACCGAGCCGCCCTTTTGCGCGAAGCCCATGAAGTCGAGCACCGAAGCGCTCTTGCCCTCCAGATGCGCGGCCATGCTGATGAGCGCGCCCACCGTCACCACGCCCGTGCCGCCCACGCCGGTCACGAGAATGTCGTAAGGCGCGTTGTCCAGATGCGTGGCCGGAACCGGCAGCGCATTCACGCGCGCCGCGAGCGCCTGCGGATCGAACGCGGCGCCCGCGGCCTTCTTGAGCTTGCCGCCTTCAATGGTGACGAAGCTCGGGCAGAAGCCGTTCACGCACGAATAGTCCTTGTTGCACGACGACTGATCGATGCGGCGCTTGCGGCCCAGTTCCGTTTCCACGGGCTCGACCGAGAGGCAGTTCGACTGCACGCCGCAATCGCCGCAGCCTTCGCAGACTTCCTCGTTGATGAAGAGGCGCTTGTCCGGATCGGGGAATTCGCCCTTCTTGCGGCGGCGGCGCTTTTCGGCGGCGCAGGTCTGGTCGTAGATCAGCACGGTCACGCCCGGCGTGTCGCGCAGTTCGCGCTGCACGGTGTCGAGCTCGCTGCGGTGATGGAAGGTCGTGCCCTTCGGGAACATGCCGTGATGGCCATCGTATTTCTCGGGCTCGTCGCTCACCACCACGAAGCGTGAGACGCCCTCGGCCTCCACCTGGCGCGCGATCTGCGGCACGGAGATGCTGCCGTCGACGGGCTGGCCGCCCGTCATCGCCACGGCATCGTTGTAGAGGATCTTGTAGGTGATGTT
The DNA here is from genome assembly GCF_048957375.1 of Paraburkholderia sp. A1RI-2L. NCBI lineage: Bacteria > Pseudomonadati > Pseudomonadota > Betaproteobacteria > Burkholderiales > Burkholderiaceae > Paraburkholderia > Paraburkholderia sp. A1RI-2L. Next base: position 2,595,102 of record NZ_JARBTA010000001.1, on the reverse strand, counting down.
GGCCTTCGCGGCCACGGCCTGGCGAATCGCAAGGATGCCTGAATGAAAGTAGGTGCCGTCGCCGAGATTCTGGAACACATGACGCGTGTTCGTGAACATCGAATGCGAGGCCCAGTCCACGCCTTCGCCGCCCATCTGGATCAGGCCCGTGGTGTCGCGTTCCATCCACGAAGCCATGAAGTGACAGCCGATGCCGGCCTGCGCGATCGAGCCTTCGGGCACCTTGGTCGAGGTGTTGTGCGGGCAGCCCGAGCAGAAGTAGGGCGTGCGCTTCACGGCATCGGCGACGTTCGAGAGAATCTGCGGCGCGACGAGATCGACCACGCGCTCGCGGCGGTCGAGCGCGGGTTTGTGCTGCGCGAGCCACGCGGCGAACACGGGCAGGATGCGCGAAGGGCGCAATTCGCCCAGATCGGAGAGCAGCAGCGTGCCGTCCTCGGCGTGCTTGCCGACGATAGCCGGGCGCGCACCGTCCTTGCGGTTGTAGAGATGGTCCTTGATCTGCTGCTCGATGACGGGGCCCTTCTCTTCGATCACGAGCACATTGGCGAGCCCCGAAACGAAGGCGTCGATGCGCGACATCTCCAGCGGGAACGAAAGCCCCACTTTGTAGATGCGCACACCCGCGCGGTCGAGGTCGTCGACCGTGAGGTCGAGGCGGCGCAGCGCTTCCATGAGGTCGAGATGCGCCTTGCCGCAGGTCACGATGCCCACGTCCGCGTGGGGGCTCGGCGCGATCCACTTGTCGATGCTGTTCGCGCGCGCGAAGTGGCGCACGGCGTCGAGCTTGGCCGCGAGGCGCTGCTCGATCGAGAGGCTCGGCAGATCGGGCCAGCGATTGTGCAGGCCGCCGGGCGGCGGCGTGAAGCCCGATGTTGCCAACTCAGGCGCCTGCCAGTCGGTTTTTACAGCATCGAGATCGACGGTCGAGCCCGATTCCACCGTTTCGGAAATCGCCTTGTAGCCCACCCATGCGCCCGAGTAGCGCGAGAGTGCCCAGCCGTACAGGCCGAACTCGAGCATGTCGGCGATGTTCGACGGATTCACGATTGGCATGTGCCACGCCATCATCGCGAAGTCGCTCTGATGCGGCATCGACGACGACACGCAGCCATGATCGTCGCCCGCCACCACGAGCACGCCGCCGTGTGGCGATGAGCCATAGGCGTTGCCATGCTTGAGCGCGTCGCCGGCGCGGTCGACGCCCGGGCCCTTGCCGTACCACATCGCGAACACGCCTTCGACGGTGCGCTCGGGGTCGGCTTCCACGCGCTGGGTGCCGAGCACGGCGGTGCCTCCCAATTCCTCGTTGATGGCGGGCAGGAAGCGCACGTCGGCGGCTTCGAGCAGCTTCTTCGCCTTCCACGCCTGCTGATCGACCATGCCGAGCGGCGAGCCGCGATAGCCGCTGATAAAGCCTGCCGTGTTCAGCCCATGCGCGCGGTCGAGCGCGCGCTGCATGAGCGGCAGGCGGATGAGCGCCTGGGTGCCGGTGAGGAAGATGCGGCCGCGCGTGGCGGTGAGGTTGTCGGTGAGCTTGTAGTCAGCGAGAGGGGGCGTGGCAGGCGTGTCGCCGAACGCGGGGCGCGCGGTCATGAGGAGTCTCCGTTTTGTCGATCGCAGTTGGCGCTTCAGCGCTTACTGCGATCCCATGCAAGGCTATTGCTGTCGCACGCCCTTCGTGGAGGGCGGCGAGGAAGACTCTATTTTTTCTCGCCAATGACGGAAATATTTTGCTAACTCACCAGGCGCGGCAGGTATTCGCGCGATAAGCTACCCGTCACGGGGTAATTTTGAGAAGGATTTCCCCTACAGCGTTTCGGACGCCCGGGAGGAACCGGCTTCAGATCACGCTCGGCCCGTATGGCCTGGCGTCGTCGAATTCCACGACCTCGTGAAAGTGCGTGTAGTCGATGGTGCTCACGCCGTTCACGTCGCTCATCAGATCGACGTAGCGGTATTGCCAGCGGATTTGCGCATCCGACCAGATATGGCGCGCCTGCATGGTCTGCGCGGTCGACTCGTCCGAACCTTCGATCACGACGTGCAGCGCCGCGCTCTGGTTCGCGAGCATGTCGGGCGTGGCGCCGAACAGCGGGCTCGATTCGTCGATCACGTGCATGAGATTCCAGCCGAGCGTGAAGAGCGGATGCTCCGAGCGCACGAGCTTGAGGTCGTAGATGCGCCGCGCGGTGTAGCCGTCCGACGAGGTTTCGACGCGGATCAGGCGCAGCTTCGCCTGCGCTTCGGCAATCACGTTCTGGCGCGCGTTGGCGGCGCGCGCCATCAGCGTCAAGCGGCCTTCGATCGGATGCACGACCACCTGGTTCGCAAACAGGATTTTGGCGCGCGGGCGCGAGAAGCGCGCGAACACGAGCCCCGTGGCCAACGCGACCCCCGACATGCCGACGAAGATCTCGAGCGTCGCGACGAGGTGGGCATAGACGGTTTGCGGATGCATGTCGCCGTAGCCGACCGTCGCGAGTGTCTCGACGCTGAAGAAGAAGGCACCGAGAAAGCCTTGCGGAAACTGGTTGGCGATGGGCGCATCGCCCAGCTGATAGAGGCACGCGAAGAGGCCGTTGAGCAGCACGAAGAGGCCGGCGAGCGAGGCGAAGAACGTGAGCCAGCGCATCTGCAGCGCGAAGTGATAAAAGTCGCGCCAGGTCTGCACGGGCATGCCGTAGACGAGAATTTTCCGCGCGCCGAATTCCAGTGTTCGCGCGGTACGGCGAGGGGCCTCTTCGGGTTTGGATTTGGGTTTGGGCGTGGCCGATGCCGACGCAGGGGATGCGCCCTTGCACAGCGTGTCGGTCGAGGTTTCCTCGGGCTGCACATCCGCCGCGTTCGCGGGCGGCGCGTGGGCGGCGGAAGCGTCCTGTACGGCCTGCATGTCGGCGCCGGCATTTTCGCAGGCGTCGCGCCCCGGCATTTCGGATGTCATGGTGGTCCCTTCTTCAGGGGGGAGCGAAATGAGGAGGCAAGCGTAGCAATCCCGGAGATGCAGGGCAAGCCGTCGCGCGCGCAGCGCTTCTGTGCGGGATCAAGCCAGGTTCAAGCCAAAATTCGGATGCGTGCGGCGCGAGTGCGCCGGTCACGGAAATGCGTGCGGCTTGGGAATGCCAGCGCCGTGCTCGATGTCGGCGATGGCCTGGCGGCGCGCGGCATCGACGGCTTCGGCGGAGGCCTCGAAGCCCGCGTTGCCGCCAATCGTGACCCATGGCTGCACGGGCTTGTCGCGGTGCGTGATCTGGTATTCGGCGTCCCAGCGCGCGCCCTGCAGTTCGAGCGGATGCACGTGGATAGCGTAGACGCCGTAGAGAAAGAGTTGTTCGGCCATGTTCGTCTCCTGCCGGCCGGAGCAAGCGCGCTTTGGCGTCATGGCTGCCGGCCGAAGAGGACCGCCGGGGACAGGATCGCCGCCCCGCGCGGTTCGAGATTGCCTCTCTTGCGCCTTACAGTTCGAGTTCGCCGAGAATGCGATGCGCGAGCGCCTTCGCTTCTTCGAGCGCTTCCTCAGGCGTGCCAGAGGCGCTCTCTACTTCGTAGATGGCGTTCTCGAGCTCCTCGCCGTCGTCGCGCGCCAGGGAGACCAGGCCCTGGTACTGGCCGGCGTTCATGGGCCGCACGGAGGCGACTGCCGTATAGATCCCCTTGGTGTAGCTGACGTCTTCCATGGCGGGCTCCTCGTGAAAGGAGCTTCCATGCTAGCACGTTGATTCTTCGCCTGCGGGGCACGCTCGTGACGCTGACAAGGCGCTTTCATGTCAGTGTTGCGCCGCGCATCGCGCGCGGCGCGGGTTGGGCCAGTGCGTTAATCCGCGAGTAGCGCGACGACCTCGTCGAGCGTGGGCGAATGCGCGCCGGGCCGGCGGCACGCGGCGGCGCCGGCGGCGAGCGCGAACGCCAGATGCTGGCGCCACTCGCGCCGCGGCGCGCTCATCAGGCTGAAAAGCAGCCCGCCGATGGACGCGTCGCCCGCGCCCACCGTATCGGCCACCTCGACGCGCGGCGGGGCCGCTTCGATCACCGCATCGCCGGCATAGAGCGTCGCGGGCTGCGAGCCGCGCGTGACGAGCAGCGTCGCGGCGGGGTTTAGCGCACGCATCGCCGCGATGGCCTCGGCTTCGCTCTTATCGGCGAACAGCATGCGCAAATCTTCGTCGGACACCTTGATGAGGTCGGCGAGCGCGGCCATGCGGCGCAGGATCGGCTCATAGCCGTGCGCCATCAGGTTGCGGTAGTTCGGGTCGAAGCTGATCTTCACGCCGGCCTCGCGCAATTGCGCCGCGAGCGTCGCGAGCGTTTCGCCGAGCGGCTGGCGCACGAGGCTGATGCAGCCGAAGTGCGCCCACTTCGCGTGCGCGCGCCAGCCTTCGGGCAGCTTCGCCGGATCGAAGGCGAGGTCGGCGCTGTTCTCGCCGATGAAGTAGTACGCGGGCGGATGCGTCTGGTGCACGATCGCGAGCAGCGGCGCGCGCTCGACGCGCTGCATGAAGCGCATGTCGAGGCCGGCGGCGACGCTCGCGTTCCAGAGCTCGTCGGAGAAGTTGTCGGTGCCGAGCGCGCCCGCGCATGCGGTTGGCAGGCCGAGGCGCGCCACCGCGCGCGCCACGTTCCAGCCGGCGCCGCCGGGATGCGCGCGCCAGTGCGAATCCATGCCCGGCGCGCTCGACGCGTGCGGCGCGCCTTCGGGCGCGGGAGCGCGCACGAGATCGGTGAGGATGTCGCCCGCCGAGATGAAGGCGGGGAAGCCGGACGAGAAGTCGGGGCCAGTGTTGCAGGTGCTCATCGCTTGTTCCTTCTCAATTCCTTCGCTGAATCTTCGCTGATGCTCAGGCGTTGCCGTCGGTGCCGGTGGTGCAACTGGCTTGCGCGAACGCCGCTTCGCTGCCTGCCGCGGTGCCGATGACGGGCGCCATGCCGCGGCCCGGCAAGGCGTTCAGGACTTCGTAGCATGCGCCCATCGTGTGGTAATCGGTCTTGCCCGCAGGGCTTTTCTCGTCACTGTACTTGCGGTTGTCGCAGGTGAGTATGCGGTACCACGCGCCGAAACGATGATCGACGAAATGCGCCCAGCTGTAGCGCCAGATCTCGTCGTGCCAGTCCCAGAAGCGCTCGTTGCCGGTGCGCTTCGCGAGCAGCGCGGCGGCGGCGAAGGTCTCGGCCTGGACCCAGAAGTACTTGTCGTGGTCGCACACCGTGCCGTCCGGGCCGAAGCCGTAGTAGAGCCCGCCGTGATCGTCGTCCCAGGCGTGCGCCATGGCCGCGTCGAACAATTCGATCGCGCGCGGCAGCAGCCACGGCAGCGGACGATGGCGCTCGAGAATCATGAGCAGCTTTGCCCATTCGGTTTGATGCCCTGGCTGGAAGCCCCACGGACGGAAGATGTTCGAGCTGTCCTCTTCGTTGTAGTGCCAGTCCACCGACCAGTCGGCGTGAAAGTGCTCCCACACGAGACCTTGCGAGAGCTTCGCCTGGCGCAGCGTGATGTTCGATGCGACGCGCTCGGCGCGGTCGAGATAGACGAGGTGGCCGGTCGCGTCGTAGGCGGCGAGCAGCGCCTCGGTGGTGTGCATGTTCGCGTTCTGGCCGCGATAGCTCGACATGATCCAGTCGGCGCTGGCCTCGTCGGCGTAGAGGCCCGCCGCGCCGTCCCAGAAGCGGTGCTCCATGAGCTCGAAGGTGGCGCCGATCATCGGCCGGGCTTCTTCGATGCCTGCCATCGCCGCGTGCGCATAGGCGAGCAGCACGAAGGCGAGGCCATAGCAGTGGCGCGTGGCGTCGAGCGTGCGCTTCTTGCCGTCGCGCCAGTCGATCTCCCAGTCGTAGCCCTCGTGATGCGGATCCCAATGGCCTTCGCGCAGGAACTGCAGGCCGTGGCGCGCGTATTCCAGGTGGAGCGGGTCGCCGAACTCGCGGTACGCCATCGCGTAATTAAAGACGAAGCGGCAACTGCTCACGAGGTGGCGCGAGTGGGCGTTGTAGATCGAGCCGTCGTCACGGAAGTAATGGAAGAAGCCGCCGGTGCCGTCGAACACGTTGGGCGCATAGAAGCGCAGCGTGTCCTCGACGTGGCCGAGCAGGAACGCGCGGTCGCGAAAGCTCGCGACCGCGGGTGCGCCCGCAGCGGCTGCCGGGGCAAGCCTGGCCGGTTGGGAAGAGACCGCGTTGGAAGGCTTCGTCATGGCTTTCTCGTCTGGGCTTGGCCTGGCGTGACGGCTGACCAGGCTTGGAGTGGATTCTGCAGGACGGCTTCGGCAGGCGGCCCGGTCCGCGACAAGGTGCTTGCCGCCGCCTCGGTGCGTTCGCTGGCGGCGGTGCTCGCGCGCTCGATGAGCCGCACGGGCAGCACGATTTCGTTGGCTGCGGGTGCTTCTTCGAGCAGCAACTCGACGCCGCGCCGCCCGAGCGCTTCCTTGTCGACGGCGATGGTCGAGAGCGCGGGCGCGGCGTGCGACGCGCCGGCAATGTCGTCGAAGCCGATGATCGCGATGTCTTGCGGCACGCGCAGGCCGGCGGCCTGGCACACGCGCATGGCGGCGAGCGCGGCGGCATCGTTGAAGGCGAACACGGCGTCGGGCAGCGGGCCGCGCGCGCTATGCGCGGCGTCGAGCAGACGCTGCATCGCGAGCGCCGCGCCGGTGTCGGGATCGAGCCCGCCATCGATGCAGGTTTCCAGCGACGGATCGAACAGCAGCCCCGCTTCGAAGAACGCGCGCCGATAGCCGAGCGCGCGCCGGGCGATGCTGTAGTGCGCGAGCGAGCCGCCGATGAACGCCACGCGCCGGCGCCCCTTGCTGAACAGATGATGCATGGCGAGCGCCGCGCCCGCCGCGTTGTCGATGTTCACCGAGCGCAGGCCCTGCGCCCACAGGTCGATCAGCACGAGCGGGCGATGCAGCGCGACCAGCGCGGCGAGCGTCTCGGGCTCGACGAAACCGGCCACGGCGATGGCGTCGGGCGCGTGCAGGCGCAGTTGCTGGATGGTGTCGTCGGTGGGACCGGCGGTGAGCAGGGCGGGCACGATGCCGTGCTCGCGGCAGGCGTCTTCCACACCGTGCAGGACGTGCGAGAAAAACGGGCTCGCGGCGAAGTTGTTGTGCTGGCGGTGCAGCAGGAACGTGAGGCGGCGGATGCGCGGGCGCAGTTGCCCGCAGTCGTAGCCGAGCGAGCGCGCGACTTCGACGATGCGCGCTCGCGTGGGCTCCGACAAGCCCGGTTGGTTCTTCAGCGCGCGGGAGACCGTGCCGATCGACACGTTGGCCGCCTGCGCGACGTCACGAATGGTTGTCCCCATGGTCCCTGTGCGCGCTTGCTGATGCCGCGCGGCACGCGTGCCGCGATATGGCCAGATGTGCGGCGATTGTATAGTAAAAATATGGCCGCGCAACCTTGAAATGCCGCATAAACCGCCGGTAAATACCCGTAATTACGTGAACAAACGTAGATTTACATGTTTAGTAAAAACAGATAAACAGACCGCGGGAACGTCAGTTGCACACTGCCGCAGGTCATTGCTTTACCCGGAGGGTCCCTTGCGCGGCATATCCCTATTGCTATTTTTGGTCCTGCTTCTGGTTGCCTCCGTCCCTGCGTGGCCGTACAGCCGTACATGGGGCTACGGGCCATCTGGCACCGTGGGCGCCGGGGTGATCGTCATGTTGTGGCTCGTGTTGACCGGGCAGGTCTAGACGCGCATTGCCATGTTTCCCATGCAAAGGCAAAGAGGCCGGCGTGGATCACTCCGCGCCGGCCTCTTTGATTGATGCGCCGGTGGTTTCCGGGCGCCGCTTCGCCTGCGGCTTGTCGATTATTGCCTTCCTCCCGCCACTGCCCGCTCGCCGCGCGCCGCGCGCGACTCGTCGCCGGCTTCGGCGTGCTCGACGCTCATGTCGCGGGCGCCCCAGCGCTGCGCGAGCGCTGCGCATACCATCAGCTGGAGCTGATGGAACAGCATGAGCGGCAGCACCACCGCGCCCACGGCGTTCGAGGCGAAGATCACCTTGGCCATCGGCACGCCGGACGCGAGGCTCTTCTTCGAGCCGCAGAAGATGATCGTGATCTGGTCGGCGCGGGAAAAGCCGAGCTTTTTGCTCGTGAACATGGTGGCGCCGAGCGCGAGCGCGAGCAGCACCGCGCTGATCACCACCAGGCCGCCGAGCGCCGCAATCGACGTATGGTGCCAGAGCCCCTGGTTGATCGCCTCGGAGAACGCGCCATAGACCACCAGCAGGATCGAGCCCTGATCGACGAACTTAAGCACGCTGCGGTTGCGCTCGATCCAGCGGCCGATCACGGGCCGCAGCAATTGCCCCGCGACGAACGGCACGAGCAACTGCAGCACGATGTTCCAGACCGTATGCCAGGCCGATGTGCTGCCCGCGGCCTGGTTCGTGACGACGAGGCTCACGAGCGCGGGCGTGACGAAGATGCCGATCAGGCTCGACGCCGATGCGCTGCACACGGCGGCGGGCACGTTGCCGCGCGCGATCGAGGTGAACGCGATGGACGACTGCACGGTCGAGGGCAGCGTGCACAGGAACAGCACGCCCATGTAAAGCGTGGGTGTGACGAGCGGCGAGAGCACGGGCTTGAGCGCGAGCCCGAGCAGCGGGAAGAAGATGAACGTGCTCGTGAGCACGACGATGTGCAGACGCCAGTGCGTGGCGCCCGCCACGATGGCTTCGCGCGAGAGCTTGGCGCCGTGCAGGAAGAACAGCAGACCGACCGCGACGTTGGTGAGCCAATTGAAAGGCTTGGTGGCCAGGCCGTGCACGGGCAGCAGGCTGGCGAGAATCACCGTGCCGATCAGGCACAGCGTGAAGTTATCGGGCAGGAATTTCGGACGAACCATCGATCAGTCTCAAGTGCGCACCACGGCGCACTTTCATTCGGTCGGGGCGCCACGGGAGGAATCAGGGCCTCTATTGTCGGCCCAGCGCGATTGAAAAAGCAAATTCATTTGAAGAATCGATTAATGATCGTTTTGCATGAGAGGACGGCTTTCAGAAACAACCGCCATGGTGTGGCCGACGCGAGACAAGGGGGGGCGAGCGGGCATGGGCGCCATTCATTCGTCATGCAAAACACCCGGTGCGAAACGCAGCGCAGCGAAGGCGCGCCCGTTGCCGGCAAAGCCCCGCCGGACGGGCTTCCGGCAGCTTGGGCGAGGCTGCTCGCAAGCATGAAACACGCCCGCACGTCATGTCCCCAAAGACCAAAAAATCGTGCAGTAACATGGTGTTACAACCCTTCCGACGGCATAACATTTTTTGGCTCGACACCCTTTCAGGACGCCCATAAATTACCGTCAAGGAAGAGTCAAAAACCGTTGCGGCAGCAATTGTTGCGTGACATATACGCTTCCCGGAACGGCTCGCCATGGCCCGAATGGCGTTAAGCCATGCTGAACGTCGGGCAGGTGATCGACACACAATGCGCGCAGGGTTGTCAAAGATTGGACAGTGGGGCTTGGGGGCCGGATTAGCGGCCCTCGTTGTGTTCGCCCATGTCCAGCCTGCCCTGGCCGGTCACGGTGGCGGCGATTTTCATGGCGGCGGCTTTCAGTCCGCGCCCATGATGCGCGGAGCTTCGCGTCCGGCCATGCCAATGCAATGGGGTAGCCCGCGTGGCGGCAGCGCGGGTTACGGCCGCGCGCCAGGCGGACATTACAGTGGACACTACGGTGGCGGGCCGATGCGCGTGGCCGACCAGGGCGGCTGGCGCGAGCGTCAGGGCGCTCACTCGCAGGAGCGCCGTGCCGGCGGTTTCAACAGCAACCCCTATGGCAATGGCTTCGGCGGCTATCACAGCCCGATTCAGCCCGTGAGCGCGGAATCGCGTCAGGTCCCCCGTCCGCCGGCCGATTCGCCGGTACGCGCCGGCTCCATTCGCGAAGACGTCGCGCGCTACAACGAAGAGCGCAGCACGTTCCGCCCATTCCAGCGCGGCGGCGGCGAGGTCCCGCGTCCCCCGATGCCGGCGCCTTATCGTAACTAGGGCCGCTACCCCCGCTTTTCACGCAGTTCTCCAGGCATCTTCTGCCGCTTCCCATCGGCGCTTTTCGCGCGCGCTGCAGGCAGCATCGATCAAATCGGATCCCGCGTCAGCCCAACCGACCGTCCGGACGGCGTGTCCGGTCGATATCGCTCGTCCCTGCGAGTCTCAAAACTGACGCGTGGATACCACACTTTGTCGGAAATTTCTCGTCATACCATACCCTTTCATCATCAAATTCCGGCTTCATGAGGATGGTGCCCGGACGGCGGAGCCGCAGAGCAGCAAAAAACGGGCCGAAGTCCAGTCCACGCGGGTGTCCGGCCTGGCGCCGGCGTTGCCGCACCCCGGCAAAACGGCTGCTGGAACCGGTCGAACCGGGGTTTGCCGACAGCAAACTATGCGGATCGATATACCGGCGATAACAATCGATATTTTTGTCCATCAATCTGGTCCGCAAAGATGGTCCCGCCCAGAACGGCGACGCCAGCGAACGGCGACATAACAAACGGTTTGCACGAGCGCCAAAGCCGCCAACCAATCACTTTTTTGACAAAGAGACAGGAGAACCCATGAAAAAAGCCGTCAGCCGCGCGCTGCGCACGCCTCTCAAGGCGGGTGTCATTGCCGCCATGCTTGCCGCCGCATCGTCGTCGGCATTCGCGCAGTCGAGCGTCTCGCTCTATGGCCAGGTCGACGAATGGGTCGGGGCCACGCGCTTCCCGGATGGCAAGACGGCCTGGAACGTCGGCGGCGGCGGCATGTCGACGTCCTACTGGGGCTTGAAGGGCGCTGAAGACCTGGGCGGCGGCTATAAGGCGGTCTTCAAGATGGAAAGCTTCTTCCGCGCGCAGAACGGCCAGTTCGGCCGCTTCCAGGGCGACACCTTCTTCGCACGCAACGCGTATGTCGGCATCGAGTCGCCGTTCGGTACGGTTGTGGCGGGCCGCGTGACGACGCCGCTGTTCATCTCGACGATTCTGTTCAACCCGTTCGTCGATTCGTACACGTTCTCGCCGATGATCTTCCACACGTACCTCGGGCTCTCGACGTTCCCGAGCTACACGACCGACCAGGGCGCGGTGGGCGATTCGGGCTGGAACAACTCGATCCAGTACTCGACGCCGAACTTCAACGGCCTGTCGGGCACGGCTGTATACTCGCTCGGCAACACGGCTGGCCAAAACGGCAAGAAGAAGTGGAGCGTCCAGGGCCTGTACTTCAATGGCCCGTTCGCCGCCACGGCGGTCTGGCAATACGTGAACTTCAACAACACGCCGGGCGACATCGGCAGCATCGTAAGCGGCGATACGGTCATCCAGGGCCTGCGCAGCCAGAGCATCGGCCAGGTGGGCCTGTCGTACGACCTGAAGTTCGTGAAGTTCTTCGGCCAGTACATGTACACGAACAACAACAGCGACCTCAACAGCTGGCACGTGAATACGGCGCAGGGCGGTGTGACGGTGCCGCTCGGCACGGGCACGGTGATGGCCTCGTACGCGTACTCGCGCGACAGCGGCGGCCTGAACCAGACACGCTCGACCGCGGCGATCGGCTACGACTACCCGCTTTCGAAGCGCACCGACGTCTACGCGGCCTATATGTACGACCACTTCGACAACATGTCGTCGGGTCAGACCTACGGCGTGGGCCTGCGCGCCAAGTTCTAAGCGCCCCCGAGCCTGAAGCCCATAAGGCAGAAACCCCGCGCTGTCCGCAGCGCGGGGTTTTGTTTTTTTGAGCGGCATGCACAATCCTGGGGACGGGTTTTTGATGAATTTGAATTTGGCGAAAAGGGCGGCGTGATGGATACCCTTGTCAGCATGAAAGTGTTCCGGCAGGTGGTGGAGGCGGGGAGTTTCGTGGCGGCGGCCGAGCGCATGGACATGTCCGCCGCCATGGCGAGCAAGCACGTGATGCATCTCGAGCAGCAGCTCGGCGCGCGCCTGTTGAACCGCACGACGCGCCGCGTCGCCCCCACCGAGGCGGGCCGCGAATACTACGAGCGCGTGGCCCAGGCGCTCACCGAGCTCGACGAAGCAGGCCAGGCCGTGGGCGCCGCGAGCGTGGTGCCGCAGGGGCGCCTGCGCGTGTCGTCGCTCACGGCGTTCGGCCTGCGCCACGTGATGGGCGCGGTGGCCGATTATGCGGCCGGCTTCCCGCAGGTCACCGTCGACATCACGCTCTCGGACCGCGTTGTCGAGCTGATCGACGAAGGCTTCGACGTGGCGATTCGCGCGGCGCCTTCGGGGCTGAAGGCGTCGTCGCTGATCGCGCGGTCGCTCGCGACCGCGCATATCGTGCTGTGCGCCGCGCCCGAGTATCTGCGCCGCCACGGCGTGCCGAAGAGCGTCGCCGATCTCGCGCAGCACAAGTTCGTGCATTACGCGGGCGCCTCGGCGGCGGAGCTCGCGCCGTTCGCGGAGGGCGGCGCGCGGCAGGTGCGGCCCAAGCCCGGCGGCAATCTGATCGTCAATCACCTGGAGGCGCTGCGCGTGGTGCTGCTGCAGGGCGGCGGGCTCTCGATGCTCGGCACCGAGGTGATCGGCGACGACATCGCGCAAGGCCGCCTCGTGCCGCTGCTCGTCGATGCGCTGCCGCCGCGCGAGCTGCCCATCTATGCGGTCTACGCGAGCCGCCGGCACTTGTCGGCGAAAGTGCGCTCGTTCGTGGATTTCCTCGCGGAGCGCTTTGGCGAGCGCCCGTTATGGCCGGGCGTCGAGGAGATTCGCGAGGCAGCGGCTCGCGCGGCTGCGAACGGGAAGGCGTAAGCAGGCGGCGCGCGCCCGACGCCGCCGCAGCGTTTGCGGAATCAGCCGGCCGCGTCAGCGCGCGATCCCGATCCCGATCCCGAGCCGCGCGCGGGTCTCGTCGTACTCGCTCTTCAGGCGCGCGACGAGTTCGGCGACCGAGGGCACATCGTCCATCAGCCCCACGCCCTGGCCCGCGCCCCAGATGTCTTTCCAGGCCTTGGCCTTGTCGCCGCCGAAGTTCATCTTCGATTTGTCCGACTCGGGCAGCGCGTCCGGGTCGAGCCCCGCGTTGACGATGCTCTCGCGGATGTAGTTGCCGTGCACGCCCGTGAACAGGTTCGTGTAGACGATGTCGGCGGCCTTGGCTTCGAGGATCGCGTGCTTGTACCCTTCCACGGCATGCGCTTCGCGCGTGGCGATGAAGCGCGTGCCCATGTAGGCGAGATCGGCGCCCATGGCCTGGGCGGCGAGGATCGAGCCGCCATTGGCGATCGCGCCCGAGAGCACGATGGGGCCGTCGAACAGGCGCCGCACTTCGCCCACCAGCGCGAACGGCGAGGTCGTGCCAGCGTGCCCGCCCGCGCCCGCCGCAACCAGAATGAGGCCGTCCACGCCCGCTTCGAGCGCCTTGCCGGCATGGCGCAGATTGATGACGTCGTGCAGCACGACACCGCCGTAGCTGTGCACGGCGTCGAGCAGCTCCCTGGGCGGCGCGCGCAGGCTCGTGATGAAGATCGGCACCTGGTGCTCCACGCACACGCGCACGTCGTGCTCGAGCCGCGTATTCGACTGATGCACGATCTGGTTCACGGCGATCGGGCCGATCACGGCGTCCGGGTTCGCGGCCTTGTGCGCGGCGAGCTGCGCCTGGATCTGCGTGAGCCATTCGTCCAGCCGTTCGGCGGGGCGCGCATTGAGCGCCGGAAACGAGCCGACGATGCCGGCCTTGCACTGCGCGAGCACGAGTTCGGGGTAGCTCACGATGAACATCGGCGCGCCGACGACAGGCAACGAGAGGTTCTGCAAGACGGCGGGCAATGCCATGGCGAGGTCTCCTGGCAAGTCGAGGGAGTGTTCGGTTTCTAGCTTTTCGTGCCCGAATTTGCGATGGCGCATTGCGCCCCCCTCCTACAATACCCTGAGACCAACAAATAGACGATGGAGACGCGACATGCCGTTCGACGGATACACGCCTTTCACCGTTCGCACCGCGGATGGCGTTGAGATTCACGGACTCCGTGGCGGCGAGGGGCCGCCGCTGCTGCTCCTGCACGGCCATCCGCAGACGCACATGATCTGGCATCGCTGTGCGGCGGATCTCGCGCAGCACTTCACGGTGATCGCCACCGACCTGCGCGGCTACGGCGCGTCGTCCAGGCCCACGAGCGACGCGAGCCACGCGGCCTATTCGAAACGCGCGATGGCCGCCGACCAGGTCGAGGTCATGCGCCACTTCGGCTTCGAGCGTTTTCTCGTGTGCGGGCACGATCGCGGCGCGCGCGTCGCGCATCGCATGGCGCTCGACCACGCCGACGCCGTCGAGCGGCTGATGCTGCTCGACATCGCGCCCACGCTCGCGATGTACGAGCAGACCAATCGCGAGTTCGCCACGCTCTATTTCCACTGGTTCTTCCTGATCCAGCCCGAGCCGCTGCCCGAGGCGCTGATCGGCGCGAATCCCGACGCCTATATCGAGCGCGTGATGGGCAGCCGCCATGCGGGCCTGGCCCCCTTCGCGCCCAAGGCGCTCGGCGCTTATCGCGCGGCGCTGCGCCAGCCCGGCGCGGTGCACGCGATGTGCGAGGACTACCGCGCTTCCGCGACCATCGACCTCGACCACGATCGCGCCGATATCGAGCGCGGCCACAAGGTCGCGTGTCCGCTGCGGGTGCTGTGGGGCGAGCATGGCGTGGTCGAGCGCTGCTTCGAGCCGCTCGCGGAGTGGCGCAAGGTGGCGCGCGACGTGAGCGGCCGCGCGCTGCCGTGCGGCCACTACATTCCCGAGGAAGCGCATGAGGCGCTGGTGGGAGAAATGCTCTCGTTCTTCGAGGCGACCGAGCGTCAGGAGTGAGTGCGTCACGCGCCGCGCCGACGCGTTCAGCCGAGCGGCGGCAGGCGGCGCGCCACGGGCGTGGACTTGACGATGGCGGTGCTGGTTTCCGCGCGCTCGGTGACCTTGTTGAGGATTTCGTCGAGCTGGTCGATCGAATGCAGATAAAGCCGGGCGATGAAGCAGTCGTCGCCGGTGACCTTGTCGCACTCGATGAACTCGGGAATGCGGCGGATCACTTCTTCGACCAGATGCAACTGCCCCGGCAGGGGCTTCACGCGCACGATCGCCTGCAGCGTATAACCGAGCGCGCGCGGGTCGATGCGCACGGTGTAGCCGCCGATCACGCCCTGAGCTTCGAGTCTGCGCAGGCGCTCCGATGTGCTCGGCGCGGAAAGCCCGATCTGGCGGGCCAGGTCGCTCACGCTCGCGCGGCCATCTTCGGCGAGCGCGGCGAGCAACGCGCGGTCGATCTCGTCGAGCGCGATGGGCGCAGGCGCGGCGGGGCGTTTGTTCATGGATTCACCTGCATGTTCGCTTGCATATTTGTTTGCCAGCCTTCGATTCGAAGGCAATTTAATCTATCGACCTTAGTTTAGCCATGTATTCCGCGCTTCGTGCTGAGTAAACTTTCAGGCAGATACTCACGCGGAGCACCCAGTCATGTCTTCCCCAGAAGTTCGCCGCGGCGCGGCCGAGATGGTCGCCGCGATGCTGATGTCCGGCACCATCGGCTGGCTCGTCGTCGATTCGCAGCAGGCGCCGATCAACGTGGCGTTCATGCGCTGCGTGCTCGGCGGCGCGACGCTGGCGCTCGCTTGCGCGGCGCTCGGCCTGTTACGGCGCAGGCTGCCCTGGCGCACGCTCGCGCTCGCCATGGCGGGAGGCGCGGCCATCGTCGCCAACTGGGTGCTGCTGTTCGCCGCCTATTCGCGCGCCTCCATTTCGATGGCCACCGCCGTCTACAATACGCAGCCCTTCATGCTCGTCGGCCTCGGGGCGCTCGTGCTGGGCGAGCGCGTGAGCGCATCTACCGTCGCATGGCTCGCGCTCGCCTTCGTCGGGCTCGTGGGCGTGGTCGAAGTGCAGCCGGCCGTGCTGGCCGTGCCGGGCGAGTATTTGCAGGGCGTGGCGTGCGCGGCCGGCGCCGCGTTCCTCTACGCCATTTCGTCGATCATCACGCGCCGTCTCAAAGGCACGCCGCCGCATCTGATCGCGCTCGTGCAGCTTGGCTTCGGCGCGCTCGTGCTCGCGCCGTTCATCCGCTACGACACGCTGCCCGCCACGCCCGTGCACTGGGCGCAGATCGCCACGCTCGGCATCGTGCACACGGGCGTGATGTACGTGCTGCTCTATGGCGCGATCCAGAAGCTGCCCACGGCAATGACCGGCGCGCTTTCGTTCATCTACCCCGTGGTGGCGATCTTCGTCGACTGGCTCGCGTTCGGGCAGCGCCTCGCCTGGATCCAGGTCGCAGGCGCGGCGCTCATCCTGCTTGCGGCGGCGGGCGTCAATCTCGGTTGGCGGATCGTGCCGCCGCGGCGCAAGGCGTCGTCCGCTTGAGGCGCCATTGGCGTGACCTGATGTGCGCGGCGAGTCACGAATGTGGCGTGCGCGGCGTTGCGGGCACGCTGGCCGCATAATGTCGCGGTTTCCCGACCACGACGATGCACCAGCGCATGACCCTCTCCGACGCCAGCCACGACGAAGCCGAACTCAAGCGCGCCAAGCGCCGCGCCCTGCTGCTGCTGGTGGCGGCTGCGCTGGTGTTCGTCGCCATGGCGCTCGCGCCGCCGGGCGTGGTGGTCGACGGCATCAAGGCGGTCAGCGAAGCGTCCATGGTGGGCGCGCTCGCCGACTGGTTCGCCGTGGTCGCGCTGTTCCGGCGCGTGCCGATCCCGTTCATCGCCGCGCGCACGGGCGTGATTCCGCGCAACAAGGATCGCATCGCCGACGAGCTCGCCGTATTCGTGCACGACCGGTTTCTCAACGTGGATGCGCTAGTCGAGCTGATCCGCCGCCACGACCCGGTCGAGCGCCTCTCGTCCTGGCTCACCGCGCCGAGCAACGCGCAGCATCTGGGCGACTACGCGGTGCGGCTGATGTCGGGCCTGCTCGGCCTCACCGACGACGCGCGCATCCAGGCCTTCATCCGCGACGGCCTGCACGCGGCGCTCGACAAGGTCGATCTTTCGAAGTCGGCGGGCGCGCTGCTCGACACGCTCACGAAAGACGGTCGCCATCAGGAACTGCTCGACAAGATGCTCGATCAGCTAGGCGCCTTGCTGGCCGAGGAGAGCACGCGCACGTTCGTGGCGGCGCGCATCGTCGACGGGCTCAAGGGCGAGTTTCCGCTGACCGAAAAGCTCCTGCCCTCGGAATGGATCGGCGACAGCGGTGCGCGCGTGCTGGAAAGTGCGGTGAACCGTTTGCTGCTGCAGGTGAGCGCGGACCGCGAGCACCACTTGCGCCAGAAGTTCGACGAGGTGGTGCATAAGCTCGTGGTGCAGCTGAAAAGCGATCCCGCGTTCCTGCGCAAGGGTGAGGAGCTGAAAGCCAGCCTGCGCGAAGGCAGCGCGCTCAACGAGTACACCGGTGCGCTATGGGGCAGCCTGCGGGCGTGGCTGCGCGACGATCTGGATCGCCCCGATTCGACGCTGCATGCGAAGGTGGTGGCGACCGGCCGCTGGCTCGGCGAGTCGCTGGCCGCCGACGCGGATTTGCGCGAGTCGATCAACCGCCATCTCGAAGACGCCGCGCGTGCGATGGCGCCCGATTTCGCGCGCTACCTTACGCATCACATTCGCGACACGGTGCGGAACTGGGATACGCGCGACACCGCGCGCCTGCTCGAGCTGAAGATCGGCAAGGACTTGCAGGAAATCCGCGTGAACGGCACGGTGATCGGCGGGACGATCGGGCTCGGGTTGTACTTGTGCTCGCACCTGTTCGAATGGTTGCGCCTGCAACTCGGCTGGTGAAATGTTCGTGAACGTGTGGCGCCGATTATTTGCCACGATTCGCCACGATTTTTAATCGATTCGGATTTCGAATTAATTGCGCATGCGATTCGTTGCGCAAACGTTTTGAATCGGGTGCCGATAGCAGTCTGTAGGGAAATCACCGATGCGACGCAAATTCGCGCGCGAGTATGATCGGCTCGACAGTTTGATCACGTCAGAGCACGATACTCACGCTCGCCCCCGAAAACAGGGCGAGCGTTTTTTTTGCTGGCGCGCGCACGATGCGTGGATCGGTGCGGGGCGAGTGGGTCAAGCCATGCCGGCGGGCGCTTCGACCCCGTTCTCGCCCATCACGAGCGCACCGCTTTTCGCGAGCTCCCCGGCCAGTTCGCGCATCAGCGCGGGCCAGGCGCCTTCGGGTGCGAGCTGCCGCGCCGCCGCGCGCATGATTGCCGCCTCGGCGAGCATCGTGTCCAGCGCCGCGAACGTCATCGTGCGCACTTCGAGCAGCTTGAACACGATTAGCACCTTGAGCGCGTTTTTGGCGTTGCGCGCGGGATCGGCGCTCAGCCAGGCGAGGCGCGCATAGGCGCGGTCGAGCGCGGCCCTCACATTCGAAAATGGCGCGCCATGGCCCGGAATCACCACGGCCACGTCGAGTTGCGCGATGGCGTCCAGCACCGCGCGCTGCTCCGCAAAACCGCTTGCGCCTTCGAGTTCCGGAAAAATCACGCCGAAGCCGTGCTCCCAGAGCGCGTCGGCGCTGATCAGCACGCGCGGCCCGGCGGCATACAGCATCAGCGAATCGGGGTCGTGGCCGGGTGCGCCGATCACCTCCCACTCGAAGCCGCCAAGCGTCACGCGCGCACCCGGCGCGAGCGTGCCCGTGAAAGCGAAGCGCTCGCAGGTCTGGCCGGTGGCGAGAAAGGACAGCCGCGTTTCGTCCCAGGCGCGCACGGCGCTCGCGCTGGCGGCCGGGATGAGCGTCTCGCAGGTCCATTGCGCCTGCAAGCGCGCGTTGCCGCCGCAATGATCCGAGTGCAGATGGGTGTTGACGATCGTATCGAGCGCGCGCCCCGCAAGCGCGTGCTGCACGAGCGCGACGGTTTGCGCGGCATGCGTGGCGTAGCCCGTGTCGACGAGCGCCGCGCGGGTTTCATCGACGAGCAGCACGTTGTTCGACGAGAGCCAGCCGCGCTCGAACACGCGGGTCGATGGCGGCAGCGTGGCGGCGGGGGGATGTGCAGCGTGGCTCATCGCGTGGCCGCTTCGCTTGCCGGTGCCTGAGGCTTCGGCATCACGAGGATCGTCGAGCGGCCCACCACGAGCGTTTCACCGTTCTGGTTCACGGCCGTGCCTTCGAGCTTCACGAGATCGCCGTTCAGGCTGGCTTTCCAGTGGGCCTCCACGACGCGCCATTCGAAGGTGAGCACGTCATGGGCGTGCGCCGCGCGCTTGAGCTTCATGTCGAATTCGAGGCCGAGCGGCTGCGCGTACTGCGAAAAATGCGTGGCGAGCAGCGCCATGAAATGCGCGGTGGGTTGCGTGCCCGAGGCAATCAAACCGCCGAAGCGGCTCTGCGCGGCGTAGGCGTCGTCGTGGTGCAGCGGGTTCAGGTCGTTCACGAGCGTGGCGAACGACTTCACCGTGTCGGGCGAAAGCGCGAGCGTGGAGCGAAACGTCTCGCCGATCGTCACGACACGGGCGGGCGCGCCGGTGCCTATGGTCATCGGGCGTCTCCTGCTTTTGCCGCGTCGCGCGCGGTGCGTGGGGCCGGAGTAAGCGCTGAAGCGCTAACTCCGGGCCGACACATCCACTGCGCGTGGCGCGTCTCGATCGCGTCCCATACGGCGCGCTTCGCGGCGTGGTCGAGCGTGGACCATGCAACGATCTCGTCGATCGTGCGCAGGCACCCTTCGCACAGGCCGCTCGGCTCGTGCATGCGGCATACGTTGATGCAGGGCGAGGGCGCCTGGGCGATCGCGCGCGTTGGGCTCCGGTTCGAGTTCATGCGTCGCGCAGCGCGACGTCCACCACGGGCGCGCCGGTGAGCGCCGCAAGCTCTTGCGGCGAAAGATTGAACACCGCATGCGGATGGCCCGCCGCGGCCCACAGGCTCTCGAGCGCGAACAGGTCGGCGTCGATCAGCGTGACGGGCGCAGTGGCGTGGCCGATCGGGCACACGCCGCCAATCGCATAGCCGGTCATCTCGCGCACGAACTTCGCGTCGGCGCGGCCCACTTCGCCCACGTGCGCCTCGACCTTCTTTTCATCGACGCGATTGGCGCCGCTCGCGATCACGAGCACGGGCGCATCGTCCTTGCGGCGGCGAAACAGGATCGACTTGGCGATTTGCGCGACTTCGCAGCCGAGCCCGGCCGCCGCTTCCGCCGAGGTCTTGCCGGTCTCGGGCAGCAGCACGACCGGCTTCGCGTGGCCGCGCTCGCGCAGGAGCAGCGCGACGCGGCGTGCGGAATCGGGCAGGGCTTCGAAGCCGTCTTTTTCCGAGTTGATGAGCGTTTCCGTCATGTCGTGATTTCCTTCGTGCTGCAATGGTTGCAACTCAAGCACATGCCGCGGCGCTCTGTTTCTTCGCGAGCAGCGCCTTGCCGGCGCGCGAGACGTTGGCGCGGCCGATGGCCTTCGAAATGAAGTCGCCGGCTTCCACCACCTGGTCGAGGTCGATGCCCGTATGAATACCGAGGCCGTTCATCAGGTACAGCACGTCTTCGGTCGCCACGTTGCCGGTCGCGCCCTTTGCGTACGGACAGCCGCCGAGCCCCGCCACCGAGGCGTGAAAGATTTCGATGCCTGCTTCGAGCGCGGCGTAGATATTGGCGAGCGCCTGGCCATAGGTGTCGTGGAAGTGGCCCGAGAGGCGCTCGCGCGGGAACACTTTGGTGACCGCCTCGAACACTTCGTGCACGCGCTTCGCGGTGCCCACGCCGATGGTGTCGGCGATATCGATCTCGTCGCAGCCGAGCGCCGCGAAGCGCTGCACCACGTCGACGACTGACGCCACCGGCACCTCGCCCTGGTACGGGCAGCCGAACGAGCACGAGACGCTGCCGCGAATGCGCACGCCGGCGGCCTTCGCCGCTTCGGCCACGGGCGCGAAGCGCTCGATGCTTTCTGCGATCGAGCAGTTGATGTTCTTCTGCGAGAACGCCTCACTCGCGGCGCCGAAGATCACGATCTCGTCCGCGCGCGCGGCGAGTGCGCCTTCGAAGCCGCGCAGATTCGGCGTGAGCACCGAATAGATCGCGCCCTCGCGGCGCGCGATGCCGGCCATGACTTCGGCGCCGTCGGCCATCTGCGGGACCCATTTCGGCGAAACGAACGAGGCCGCTTCGATGTTCGGAAAGCCCGCCTTCGAGAGCCGGTCGATCAGCTCGATCTTCACGGCGGTGGGCACGAATTCCTTTTCGTTTTGCAGACCGTCGCGCGGTCCGACTTCGACGATTTTGACTGCGGTGGGGAGGGTTGCCATGTCTGTCTCCAATACTGTGTTCTCGCGCCTCAATATCCGCGCGCCGTATTCACGATCCCGCTCACCGTTTCTCCGCGCGCGAGCGCTGCGATCTTGTCCGCGACCTGCGAGATCGCTTCCTCGCGCAGTGTGAGCGCCGAGCTATGAGGCGTAATCGTGATGCGCGGCTCGCGCCAGAACGGGTGATCGTCCGCGAGCGGCTCGTGGCGGAACACGTCGAGCGTGGCGGCCGAGAGCGCGCCGTTCGCGAGGGCATCGACGAGATCCTGTTCCACCAGATGCGCGCCGCGCGCGACGTTCACGAGATACGCGCCGCGCGGGAGCTTGCCGAAGGTGTTCGCGTCGAGCACGTTTTCGGTGTCGGGCGTGGCGGGCAGCAGGTTCACGAGCACTTTCACGTCGGCGAGGAACGCGTCGAACTGCGGGCCGCGCAGCTCGCCCGAGAAGGTCTCGATGCCATCGAGGGCTTTCGCGCTGCGCGAGAAGCCGCGCACCGGCACGCCGAGCGAGGCCACTGCGCGCGCGACGTGCGCGCCCAGCACGCCGAGGCCCAGCACGCCCACCATGAAGGTCTCGAGCGGATGCGGCGCGAGCACGTGCCATTCGCGGCGCGCCTGCTGCAGCGCGTATTCGTCGAAGCGGCGCAGGTAGCGCAGCACCGCGTGCTGCACGTATTCGGCCATTTGCGGCGCCATGCCCGAGTCTTCGAGGCGCACGAGCAGCGCGTCTTTCGGCAGCGTGCCCGGATGATCGCGTTCGAGCGCGAGAATCGCGTCGACGCCCGCGCCCAGATTGAAGACCGCGCGCAGGCCCGGGCGCGCGGCGAACAGCTCGCGCTGCGGATGCCAGACCACGGCGTAATCGGCGGGGGCCGTATCGCCGGGCTGCCATGCGCGCAACTCGGCGCCGGGCAGGGCGCGCGAGAGACCGTCGAGCCAGGCGGTGGCGTCGGCTTGCGGGAGCCAGAACAGAATTTTCATCGCGGTTCGTTCCCTGCGGATGGTGGAAATCGTGAGACGAGTGGGATCAGTCGCCACATTCTACTTTTTCATGCCGTAAGCCGCCGTCTTTCTCCGCGCGGTACCGCGCCGTGGCCGGAGCGAGAAAAAGCAAAGCGGAAAAAATTGGTTTGGCGCGCAGGGGCGGCGGATCACAATCCGTTCACGATCCGTCGAAGCAAGGAAAAAATCATGCTTTCGCACGCCGCTTCTTCGTGTGCTTCGCGCTGGCCGCCCAGACTCGTCACCGTGCCGGGCCTGCACGGCAGCGAGGGCGCGCATTGGCAAAGCTGGCTCGAGCGCCAGTTCGCGCGCTCGCTGCGCGTGGAGCAGGACGACTGGGATGCGCCCGATCTGGCGCGCTGGAGCCATGCGCTCGCGCGGCTGCTCGCGCGCGAGCGGGGTCCGTTCGTGCTCGCGGCGCACAGTTATGGCTGCCTCGTGGCGGCGCACGCGCTTCAACAGGGGACGGTTGCCGCCTACGTGGTCGGTACGCTGCTCGTCGCGCCTGCGAGCCCGGAGAAGTTTCGCTTTGCCGGCGCTTTCGAGGCGCGCCGGCTTCCCATGCCAGCGATCCTGATCGGCAGCGAGACCGACCCGTGGATGCCGCTCGAAGGCGCGCAGCGCCTCGCGCAGCAATTGGGCAGCGCGTTCGTGAATCTCGGCGACGCGGGGCATGTCAACACGGCGGCGGGGTTCGGGCCGTGGCCGCGCGCGAAGTATTTGGTCGATACGCTCGTGCATTGCGAAGCGCCGAGGCGTCTGCATACCGGCAGCGACTTCGGCGTGAGCGACCGGTTGAAGCTCGCCTGAGTCTCAACCGGTCCGCAGCCTGCTCGCCCGCCGGCGCGGCATCAGTGCGCCAGCGCTTCGCGCAGCAGACGCGCCGTGTGCAGCGCGATCATCCCTTCCTCGTCGGTGCGGATCGCGAAGACCGGCACGCGGCTTTCGCGCGAGCTCACGCGCTCCTTGCCGGCGTCGTTGGCCGCCGCGTCGAGCGCGATGCCGAACAACGGCGCGAGCCGTTCGCACACCTGCGCGCGAATCGGTGCGGCATGCTCGCCGATTCCGCCCGTCATCACCAGCGCATCGAGCCCGCCCAACCCGACGGCGAGCTTGCCCACTTCCTGGGCGATGCGGTACGTGTAGAAGTCGATGGCGAGCCGGGCCCGCTCGTTGTCGCTCGCGAGCAGTTCGCGCATGTCACTGCTCACGCCCGAGAGGCCCTTGAGGCCGGACTCCTGGTACAGCAGCTTCTCGATCTCGTCGTAGCCCATGCCGCGCGCCATCATCCAGAGCACCGCGCCCGCATCGATGGCGCCGCTGCGCGTGCCCATCGGCAGGCCGTCCAGCGCGGTGAGGCCCATGGTGGTCTCGACGCTCTTGCCGTCTTTCATCGAGCACAGGCTCGCGCCGTTGCCCAGATGCGCGACCACCACGCGGCCGCGCGCGACGTCGGGCTCGGTGGCGTGCAGGTAGTGCGCGATGTACTCGTACGAGAGGCCATGAAAGCCGTAGCGGCGGATGCCTTCCTCGTAGTAGTGGTACGGCAGCGCGAAGAGCTGCGCCATGATGCCGTTTCCCGCGTGAAAGGCCGTATCGAAGCAGGCCACCTGCGGCAGGTCTGGCGCGGCCGTGCGCACTGCGCGGATCGCCGCGAGATTGTGCGGCTGATGCAGCGGCGCGAGCGGCGTGAGCGAGTCGAGTTCTTCGATCACCTTGTCGTCGATGAGCACCGCGTCCTTGAAGTGCGTGCCGCCGTGCACCACGCGGTGGCCGATCGCGGCGGGCGGCGTGTCGCGCAGGCCCACCGCGAGCACGAGGCGCAGCAGGCGGAACGCGGCGTCGTGGTCGGCGACTTGGGCGACCGGAAACTTCTCGTCGACGATGAGCCGGCCGTCGGCCATGCGCGCGACCACGCGCGGCGCCACGCCGATGCCTTCGATCTGGCCGCCCGCGCCGAAAATCGCGCGCGCGCCGCCTTCCGCGCGAGGATCGTCGACGACGCGATACACCGAGCACTTGATGCTCGACGAGCCCGCGTTCACGACCAGCACGATCTGGCCTTCGCCGTGCGCATGGTTCGCGGAGGAGGGAAAAGCCGGCGTCGTGCTCACAGGGCCTCCGTGGTCATGCGCGTGCGCCGCGCGTGGGCGAGCAGCACCGCGATCGCGCAACTGCCGATGCGCGCGCGCACGGTGTCGGCTCGGCTCGTGAGGATGACGGGCACCCGCGCGCCGAGCACGATGCCCGCCGATTCCGCGCCGGCAAGAAAGGTGAGCTGCTTGGCGAGCATGTTGCCCGCTTCGAGGTCGGGCACCAGCAGGATGTCGGGGTCGCCCGCGACCTGCGAGGTGATGCCCTTGATGCGCGCGGCCTCGGCGTTGATCGCGTTGTCGAAGGCGAGCGGACCGTCGAGCAGGCCGCCCACGATCTGGCCGCGGTCGGCCATCTTGCACAGCGCGGCCGCCTCGATGGTCGAGGGCATCTTGTCGGAGACCGTCTCCACCGCTGCGAGGATCGCGACCTTCGGCGTGGCGATGCCGAGCGCCTGCACGAGATCGATGGCGTTGCGCACGATGTCGGCTTTGTCGGCGAGCTTGGGGAAGATGTTGACGGCGGCGTCGGTGATGAAGAGCGGCTTGTGATACGCGGGCACGTCCATCGCGAACACGTGCGAGAGGCGGCGCTCGGTGCGCAGGCCGCTCGCGCCCCGCGCCACTTCGTGCAGCAGTTCGTCGGAGTGCAGGCTGCCCTTCATGAGCAGCTCGGCTTCGCCCTCGCGCACCGCGAGCACCGCGCGTTCGGCGGCGGCGTGGCTGTGCGGCACATCCACGATCTTGACGTTTTCGAGCGAGAGCCGCGCTTCTTGCGCCACCGAGCGGATCTTCGCCTCGGGGCCGACCAGGAGCGGCTCGATGAGGCCGAGGTTGGCGGCGTCGATCGCGCCCGTGAGCGACGAGACATCGCAGGGGTGCGCAACCGCTGTGGGCACGGGCGCGAGGCCCGCGCAGCGGGCCAGAAGGGCGGAATACTTGTCGGGCGTTGCAGTCATATCTGTCTCTCATCCGAAGCCAGGGCCTCTCGCGGGCGCAAAAATCGGCACGAAAGTCAGCACGAAATGGCCGTGAGCAGGTCTTGAGCAAGCGAAACCACGGTGGCGCGGCAGCGCGCCTTCACGCGTTCATGTTGCGGCGCGCAAAGCGCTAACAGTGTAGTCCAGCGCATCTCGCGCCGGCCGCAAAGTGTGCAGCCACGGCGTGCGGCTTACTGCCCCCAATGCACGGCGCATCATCCATGCAACGGCTTGGGCGGGCGCGCCGGCACGGTCTGTCACGCGCTCTTCACGCCGCCGCGCGATCATGAAGCGCGCGCGCGATCCCGCACGGCTTGACTTGGCGCAAAACTCTGCCTAGATTGAAATACTGCAGTGCAGCATGACTGTCGTGCGCACGCCATGCACGCCCCGTTATAGGAGATTTGTCACGTGGCAGTATCCGCTTTCTCGCCTGCGCTCTCGTCCGATTCCTCGCCTACTTCCCCACGCCGTTCTCTGTGGCCGCTCTGGCCGTTGCCGGGTTTCGAGGCCGTGCAGTCCTTCCAGCCTTTCCAGCCCCTCTTCGACGCGTTCGCCGAGTCTGCCGGCGCGGCGTCCATGCCCGGCATGCCCACCCCGCCCGCGCTGCCCGCCGCGGCGCCCGCAGCGCTCCAGCCGCTGTTCGACTACCTGTTCGATGCCTGGCAGCGCAGCGTCCTGTTCCTCGACGTGCTGCGCGAGCGCGGCAACCAGACCTGGCTGCACGAGAAGGCCGGCATGCCGCCGGTGCTCGCGTTCGACTATGAAGTGATTGTCGATGGCCGCGAGCTCGAGGATCCGTGCAACTACGCGCTGCTGCGCATCAAGCCTGAAGCGGGCGTAGAGACCGATGCGCGCATGCGCCCGTTCGTCGTGATCGACCCGCGCGCGGGGCATGGCCCAGGCATCGCGGGCTTCAAGATGGACAGCGAAGTGGGCATCGCGCTGCGCAAGGGCCATCCGTGCTACTTCGTGACCTTCTTCCCGGTGCCGACCGAAACGCAGACGATCCAGTCGGTGGGCGAGGCGGAAATCGTGTTCCTGCGCAAGGTGCGCGAGCTGCACCCCGACGCGGACGGCCAGCCCTTCGTGATCGGCAACTGCCAGGGCGGCTGGGCCGCGGCGCTGGTCGCGGCGTCCGCGCCAACGCTGGTCGGGCCGCTGATGCTCGCGGGCTCGCCGCTGTCTTACTGGGCCGGCGTGCGCGGCAAGAACCCCATGCGCTACTCGGGCGGCATGCTGGGCGGCTCGTGGATGTCGTCGCTTGCCGCCGATCTTGGCGACGGCCATTTCGACGGCGCGCATCTGGTGCAGAACTTCGAGAATCTCAATCCGGCCAACACGTTCTGGGGCAAGCTCTACAACCTCTACGCGAAAGTCGATACCGAGCGCGAGCGTTTCCTCGAATTCGAGCGCTGGTGGGGCGGGCATTATCAGCTCAACCGCGCCGAGATCGACTGGATCGTGCAGAACCTGTTCGTCGGCAATCACCTCACGCGCAACAAGGTCTACGCGAAGCACGCGCGCGCGCCGGTGGATCTGCGCAACATCCGCACGCCGATCATCGTGCTCGCTTCGTGGGGCGACAACATCACCCCGCCGCAGCAAGCGCTCAACTGGATTCCCGATCTCTACGCGAGCGTGGACGAGATCGTCGCGAACGAGCAGGTGATCGTCTACTGCCTGCACGACAAGGTGGGGCACCTGGGCATCTTCGTTTCGGCGAGCGTGGCGAATAAAGAGCATACCGAACTATTTTCGGCGCTCGATCTGATCGACGTGCTGCCGCCGGGCCTCTACGAAGCGAAGATCACCGACTCGGCGCCACAGGCCGGGCGGCTCGAAGCGCTCGAAGGGCGCTACGAGATCCGCTTCGAGCGCCGCACCATCGACGATATTCTCGCGCTCGACGATGGCCGCGACGACGAACAGCCGTTCGAAGTCGTGCGCCGCATCGCGGAGAATAGTCAGCGCTTTTACGACCTCTATGTGTCGCCGTTCGTGCGCGCGTCGAGCACCGCGCTTTCGGCGCACCTGCTGCGCGAGACGCATCCGGCGCGCGTGGAGCGCAGCCTGTTCAGCGACGCGAACCCGGCGCTCGGCATGCTGCCCGCCATGGCGCAGGCGGTGCGTGCGAACCGCGTGCCGGCCGCGCCCGACAATCCGTTCACGCTGATCGAGCAGCAGGTATCGGCGAGCATTGAAGGCGCGTGGGACGCGTGGCGCGACGCGCGCGACACATGGATCGAAGACACCTTCTACCGCATCTACACGGCGCCTTGGGTGCAGGCGTGGGTGGGCGTTGTGCCCAATACGCCGCTCGACCCGGTCGCGCCGCCGCTCACGGCGTTGCGCAAGGAACTCGCGCAGCAGCGCCTGCGCGCCGCGCGCGAGCACGTGAACAAGGGCACGCCCGTCGATGCTTTCATGCGCATCATGGCCTATCTCGCCGATGAGATGCGCGTGGTCCAGTACCGCCCGTTCCAGCGCATGCGCGAACTCGCGCGCGAATACATGGGCGATCGCCAGCCGAGCATCGCCGAGTTGAAGGAGTCGGCGCGCCGCCAGGGGGCGATCGTGCAGCTCGACGCGAATGCCGCCATCGAGGCGCTTCCCGAGCTGGTGCCGGACATGCGCACGCGCCGCTTGCTGCTTTCGGTGGTGTACCAGGTGGCGACGGCCTCGGCGCCGCTCGATGGCGAGCGGGCGGAACGTTTCGCCGAGGTTCAGCGCGTGCTGGGCGTGGAGCCGGGCAGCGAGAAGGAGCCGTTGCCGCCGCCGCCGGGAAGCGGCAATGACGCGGGCGGCACGGGCAGAGTGGGCAAGGTGGACAACGCTGGCGATGCGAAACCGGCAAAGGCCTCGAAGAGCGCGGCGACAACGAAGACGGCAACGGTGAAGAAAGCTTCGAAGCCGACGAAGCCCACCGCCGAACCCGCGACTTCGCGCGCGCCGCTAGCGAAGCCCGCGCGTGCGGCCCGCCGCCGCGCATCGTCCGGCGCGGGCAAGTAAGCCTGAAAAATGAGCTGGTAAAAAGCGCGCGCGGCAAATACGCCGGGCACGTGAACAAAGAACCTGAGAGAACGCGCTCGCGCATGTGGACCGCCACGCGTGCGAGCGCGCCGAACCGCGAACCGTGAATCGGGCGGGCATCGAACCCGCGCCGCTTCGCGACAGATCGTCGAGGCCATCCATGCAAACTCTTCCAGACCAGCCGCTTGCAGGCATGCGCGCTCTCGTGACGGGCGTGGCGAACGCCGAATCGATTGCCTACGGCTGCGCGCGCGCATTTGCGGAGCTGGGCGCCGAGCTCGCGCTCACGTACCTCAACGACAAGGCCAAGCCTTATGTCGAGCCGCTGGCGAACCAGCTAGGCGCGGCAATGCTGCTGCCGCTCGACGTCGAGGACGAGGCGCAGTTCGACGCTGTCTTCGACGCGGTGCGCGAGCAGTGGGGCACGCTCGATATCGTGTTGCATTCGATCGCCAACGCGCCGAAGGCCGACCTCCAGGGCGGCCTGCTCGAATCGTCGGCGCAAGGTTTCGCGTATGCGATGGACGTCTCGTGCCACTCGTTCATCCGCATGGCGAAGCGCGCCGCGCCGCTGATGCCGCGCGGCGGCACGCTGTTCGCAATGAGCTACGACGGCGCGAATCGCGTCGTGCCGAATTACAGCTTGATGGGACCGGTGAAGGCGGCGCTGGAAGCCTCGTGCCGCTACCTCGCCTATGAGCTCGGGCCGCTCGGCATTCGCGTGCATGCGATCTCGCCGGGGCCGCTCAAGACGCGTGCCGCCTCCGGCCTGCCTGATTTCGACCGCATGCTCGCGGAAGCCGTCGAGCGCGCGCCGCTAGGCGAACTCGTCGACATCATGGACGTCGGCTACGCGACGGCCTGGCTCGCGACGCGCTACGCCCGCCGCCTGACCGGCAATACGGTCTACGTCGACGGCGGCTCGCACATCATGGCCTGAGCGCGCAGGCTTCACGCGCTCGCCCCGTTCGCTTACCAGCGGCGGTAGCCGTAGTCGCGGTCACGATCGTCCCAGCGGCGGTCGTGGCCCCAATGATGGTCGTTCCAGCGATGGTCTTCCCAGCGGCGCTCGTTCCAGCGACGCTCGTCCCAGCGGCGGTCGTCGTCGCGCCAGCCCACATAAGCCGGTGCCGCGTAAGCCGGCGCCGTATAGACCGGCGCGGGCGCCGTATAAACCGGCACGCCAACGGCGAGTCCCACGGAGACGCCGGCCGTCGCGGTTTGCGAGATGGCGAGAATCGTTGCGCCCGCACCCAATGCGGCAATGAGTTTCGCGTTCATTCGAGTCTCCTTTGGCTCGTTGAATGGACACCTCCAATCTAATCCGGGCTGCGGCGCCGTGGATTACAAAACTGCAACAATCGTCTCGGTGTCGCGAGGTCATGCGGGCCCAAGGCGCGCTTTCGAGCGCGAGTGTGCGCGCGAAAAGCCCCGTAAAACAGGGCCTTTCGGGGTGCGGTACCGCTTCGTGAAAAAAAGTGACGCGCCCTGATTGGACGCAAGATGTTGCGTATTTCAGGCGTGGGTAACGAGTGCGGTACCACCCCGCCAGGCATGCCTCGAGACGCAAAAAAGCCGGAGACATGCTCCGGCTTTTTTGCGCGACGGTGCAATGCGCACCTATCACTGCACCGAAACGCCCCCAAAGTTCTGCCGTCCGAACGGGCTTACCTGATAGCCGCTCACGTTGGTGCGCGTGATGGCCGCGGCCGTGGGATAGCCAAGCGGAATCCATAGCGCCTGATCGTGGATGATCTTCTGCGCGGCTTCATAGTCCTTCGCGCGCTGCGCCTGGTCGGCGGTGGTCTTGCCGTCGGCGATCAGCTTGTCGAGCTGCGGATCGCAGAAGCGCGCGAAGTTGATGCCCGACTTCACCGCGTTGCAGCTAAAGAGCGGCGAGAGGTAGTTGTCGGGGTCGCCGTTGTCGCCGGCCCAGCCCATGAACAGCGTGTCGTGCTGGCCTTGCTTCGCCTCCTTGATGAGCTCGCCCCACTCGATCACCTTGATCTCCGCTTTCACGCCGATCTTCGCGAAATCGGCCTGCAGCAGTTCGGCGCCCGCGCGCGGGTTCGGGTTCAGGACACTGCCGTTCGGGCGCACCCAGATCGTGGTCGCGAAGCCGTTGGGCACGCCGGCCTCGGCGAGCAACTGCTTTGCCTTCGCGATGTCGTGCGGATACGGCGAGATCGACTTGTCGTAGCCCCAGGTGATGGGCGGCCACGGGTTGGTCGCGGGCGTGGCCGTGTTGTCGAAGATCGCCTTGAGATACGTCGTGCGGTCGAACGCGAGGTTCAGCGCCTGGCGCACCTTCGGGTTATCGAGCGGCTTCTTCTGCGTGTTGAGCGCGACGAAGGCTGTCATGAACGCGGGCGTCTGCACGACCTTGAGCGCTTTGTCGGTTTTGGCGTCGGCCACGTCCTGGGGCTTGGGCGAGAGCGCAATCTGGCATTCGCCGGCCTTCACCTTTTGCGCGCGCACGGCGGCGTCGGGCGTGATCGCGTAGATGAGGCGCTCCACCTTGGGCTTGGTCCCCCAGTACGTGGGGTTCGCGTCGTAGCGGATCACCGCGTCCTTCGTGTAGCTCTTGAGCACGAACGGGCCGGTGCCCACGGGCTTCGCGTTCAGGTCGATCTGCTTGCCGGCCTTGAGCAGCTGCTCGGCGTACTCGGACGAGTAGATCGACGCGAAGCCCATCGTGAGGATCGGCAAGAAGGTGGCGTTGGGCTCGTTGAGCTCGAACTTCACCGTGTTCGCGTCGACTTTGGTGATCGACTTGATGAGCTTCGGCAGGCCCATCGACTGCGCATGCGGGAAACCGCTCGCGCCCGCCACCTTGTGCCACGGATTGTCGGGGTCGAGCATGCGCTCGAAGGTGAAGACGACGTCGTCGGCGCTGAGCGCGCGCGTGGGCTTGAACCATTCGGTGGTCTGAAACTGCACGTTCGGACGCAGATGGAACGTGTAGGTCAGGCCGTCCGCGCTTACGTCCCACGACTGCGCGAGCGCGGGCACCACTTTCTTCTGCGCTTCGTCGTAGGCGACGAGCGAATTGAAGATCACGTCGGCGGATGCGTTGGTGGTCACGAGCGAGTTGAACTGCACGACGTCGAAGCCGTCCGGGCTCGATTCCGTGCACACCGTGAGCGGTTTCGCGAGCGCGGGCAGGGCCGCGCAGGCGAGCGCCGCGCCAAGCGCGGCGGCGAGCACGGGAGCGGGCGAGAGGATGCGCATGGGGTCTCCGTTTGGCTTTATAGCCGGCCAAGCTTAACGAAGGGACATTGCGCAGACAACAACATAATCGGCATACCCATATGGGGCGCGATCGCGCGGGGCGGTCGTGGGGCGGTTGTAGCGCGGTTGCGCGGAGCGATTGTGCGGACTGGCCGCGGGCGGTCAATGCTGGGCGGCGCGCGGCTTGCGCGGGGCGCGTTCGAACGCGCGGTCGTAGAGCCAGCGCGGCAGCACGCGGAGCAGCGCCGCGACCACGCGCATCGGCCAGGGGAACACTGCGAAGGCGGTGCCGCGCGCGATAGCGTCAGCGGCCTTGGCGGCGAAGCGGTCGGCGTCCATGAGGAACGGCATGCGGTACGGGTTCTTCGCCGTCATGGGCGTGCGGATGTAGCCAGGCGCGATCGTCACCACGCGCACCTTGAACGGCCGCATCTCCACGCGCAGCGACTCCAGATACGCAAACGCCGCCGCCTTCGAGGCGCTGTAGGCGCCCGAGCCCGGCAGCCCGCGCACGCCCGCTACGCTCGCGATGCCCATGAGCGTGCCGCGCCGCGCTTGCGCCATCGCCTCGGCGAACGGTTCGAAGGTGGCGACCATGCCGAAGTAGTTGGTGTCCATCACCTCGCGGAAGGTGGCGAGGTCGCCGTGACCGGTGAGCACGCCACGGCTCACGCCCGCGTTGGCGATCACCACGTCGGGCAGGCCGTGCTCGGCGATGAAGGCGCGCGCGGCGGCCGCGAGCGCATCGGCGTCGCGCACATCGGCGCAATAGAGGGAGACGGGGTGCTGCGGATGAGAATCACGGAAGGCCTCGAGCGCATCGGCGCGGCGCGCGACGAGCCCGAGGATGGCGCCGCGCCGCGCGTATTCGGCGGCGAGCGCAGCGCCGATGCCGCTCGACGCGCCGGTGATGAAGACCTTCAAGGGGGAAGTCATGCCGGCGCGCGGGCTCACATCTTCTTGGCGCGGATTTGCGAGATGATGAAGTCCATCACCTGGAGCGTGCCCGGCAGGCTGTTGGTGGCGGCCGGACCCGTCTCGTACTTGCCCTGGATCGCGATGGTCGGCACGCCGTCGATCTTGTACGCGGTTTCCATGGCCTTGCCGCGCTGGAGGTCGCTTTGCGTCGAGAACGAGTTGTACGCTTCCATGTACTTCTTCGGATCGACGCCTTGCGTGGCGAGGAACTTCGCCTGGTCTTCGGGCGTGAGCAGGTAGTTCTTGTTCACGTGAATCTCATGGAAGATGACCGGCGTGAGTTTCTGCGTGAGGCCGAGCGCGTCGAGCGCGTAGAGCATCTTCGAATGCGGGATGAAGTCGTCGCGGAATGCCACCGGCACGCGCTTGAACACGACGTCCGGGCCTTGCTTCTTGATCCAGTCTTCGAGCAGCGGGTCGAACTCGTTGCAGTGCGGGCAGCCGTACCACATGAACTCGATGACCTGGATCTTGCCCGCGGGCACGTCGAGCGGCTGCACGGCCTTGAGGACCGTGTAGTCCTTGCCGGCGACCGGCGCTTCGGGCGAGGCGTGGGCCGTGCCGGCCAGCATCGAGAGCGAGACCAAAAGCGTTCCGAGAAGTCGTTTCATAGCGTGTTATTCCAGTGAACGGAGCCGGCGGCGTCCGGCGAGGCGGTGCGCGAGCGCGTCATGCGCGCTCGCGCGGGTGATGCATCTGATGGGTTACTGCTTCGTGAAGCGGATCACAGCGGTGTCGATTCCGGCATCAGACAGGCGCTGACGGTTCGAGTTCATGTCTTCGAATTTCGAGAACGGCCCGATGCGCACGCGGTAGTACGTGACACCGCCCGCGTCGCGCTGCGTCACCTTCGACTCGAATCCCTGGAACGCGAGACGCGCGCGCTGTTGCTCGGCGTCCGCCGCGGTCTTGTACGCGCCCACCTGCAGGAAGTAGCCGGTGTTGGCTTCGCCGGCTGCGGGGGCGCCGGGCTGCGTGGGTTTTGCGCCGTTTGCATTCGGCGCGGGGATGGCGTTAGGCGCCTTCTGCGGCTGATTGTTGGCGAGCTGCTGCGCGGGCGCGCTCGGCGCTTGCGGTTTCGGCGCGGCGGCCGAGGCATTGCTGCCGGTCGAGGGCTTCGGCGCGACTGCGACGCCGTTATTGGCGCTGTTGCTGTGATCCGCGCCGTTGTCAGCGGAAGCCGACGGCGGCACTTCGACGATCTGCGGCTCTTCGAGCATGCCCGAGGATTGCGACTGGTTCGTGGTCTGGCCCGGCGCGGTGTTCGGCGGCGTGCTTTGCGCGGCCTGCGGCGGCACCGGCTGGCCCGGCGTCTTGCCTTGCAGCACGCGGTTCGGATCGTATTGCTCGGCCTGGCTCGCGTCGCTGGGTGGCGCGACCTTCGCGACGAATGGCGTGGGCGAGCGCGTGATATAGAGCGCCACGACCACCGCGATCGCAAGGCCGACAATCAGGCCCAGCACGACACCGAGAAAAGTACCCCCGGACTGTTTCGACTGCTGCTTCGTACTGCGGCGCGGTTTTGCCATCGTCTGAATCACCTGCAAACAAGAGAATCTGGAACGGCGCGTATCCGCGTGCGGATGCGCCCCAAACATGTCGTGTGCGGCCTCGCGCGGCGCGCCGGCGGCGGGTTGGCTGCCGGCGCGCCGCATGCGAAGCGAGTCGTGTTACATGCGCTCGGGCGCCGACACGCCGATCACGGCGAGGCCGTTTGCGAGCACCTGGCGCGTGGCTGCAAGCAGCGCCACGCGCGCGTCGCGCACGGCGGCATCGTCGACGAGAACGCGTTCGGCATTGTAGAACGAGTGAAACTCAGCCGCGAGTTCGCGCAGATAGAACGCCACGGCGTGCGGCGCGAGCTCCGTGGCGGCATGCGTGAGCATGTCGGGGAACTCGCCGAGCTTCGCGATGAGCGCGAGCGCGCGCTCGCTGTCGAGCGGCGCGAGGTCGACCTTGGGCAGCGCGGCCAGCTTGCCGCCGTGCTTGCCTTGCCAGTCGCCGAGAATCGACGAGATGCGTGCATGCGCGTACTGCACGTAGTACACGGGGTTTTCGTCGTTTTCCTTCAGCGCGAGGTCGATGTCGAACACGAACTCGGTGTCGGCCTTGCGCGAGATGAGGAAGAAGCGCACGGCGTCGCGGCCGCGGCGGATGGTGGCTTCGTCCAGCAGGTCGGGCGCGACTTCGCTGCCCGGGTTCGCGCCGCCCGACCATTCGATCAGGTCGCGCACGGTCACGTAGCTGCCCGCGCGCTTGGAGATCTTCACTTCCTGGCCATCGCGCATCACGGTGACCATCTTGTGCAGCACGTAGTCGGGGTAGCCCTTCGGGATGCCCACGCCGAGCGCCTGCAGGCCCGCGCGCACGCGCGCGATGGTGCCGTGGTGGTCCGAGCCCTGGATGTTGATGACCTTGGTGAAGCCGCGCTCCCACTTGGTCACGTGGTAGGCGACGTCGGGCAGGAAGTACGTGTAGGTGCCGTCGGACTTGCGCATCACGCGGTCCTTGTCGTCGCCGTAGTCGGTGGTCTTGAGCCACAGCGCGCCGTCCTGCTCGTAAGTCTGGCCCGAGGCGACGAGCGCCTCGACGGTCTTCTCGACGCGGCCTTCCGTGTACAGCGACGATTCGAGGTAATAGCGGTCGAACTTTACGCCGAACGCCTGCAGATCCAGATCCTGCTCGTGGCGCAGATACGCAACGGCGAAGCGGCGGATCGCGTCGAGGTCCTCGGGGTCGCGCGCGCCCTTCACGGGCTCGCCGTCCTTGGCGGCGACGGTTTCGCCCGCCAGGTAGTCGCGCGCGATGTCAGCGATGTATTCGCCGTTGTACGCCGCTTCGGGCCAGCCCGCGTCGCCGGGCTTGAGGCCCCGCGCGCGCGCCTGGGTGGAGATGGCGAGGTTGGCGATCTGCACGCCTGCGTCGTTGTAGTAGAACTCGCGATGCACGTCGTAGCCCTGCGAGGCGAGCACGTTCGAGATGGCGTCGCCGAGCGCGGCCTGGCGGCCGTGGCCGACGTGCAGCGGGCCCGTGGGGTTGGCCGAGACGAACTCGACCAGCACGTGCCGGCCGGCTTCGCGCTTCGACTGGCCGAACGCGGCGCCTTCGGCGAACACGGCGTTCAGCACGGCGCGCTTGGCATCGGGGGTGAGGCGCAGGTTGATGAAGCCGGGGCCGGCCACTTCGGCCTCGGCGATCAGGCCGGCTGCGGCGGGCAGCGTCTTGACGGCGTCGACGATCTGCTGGGCGAGCGCGCGCGGATTGGTGCGCAGCGGCTTGGCGAGCTGCATCGCCACGTTGCAGGCGATGTCGCCGTGCGCGGCGACCTTCGGGCGCTCGAGCGCGATGGCGGGAACGATGAATGCGGCTTCGGCGGCGCCTTCGGAGGCCTGGGCCACCTTGGCGACGGCGTCGGCGAGCAAGGTCTCCAGGGTCAGTTTCTGTGCGGGCAGCATGCTTGTTGCAGGTCCTGTGCGGGTAGTGGGGGGCGGGGCTGGCAGACGCGGCGGCGGGCCAGCGGCGAGGCTCCGGCATCGCGCCTCGCGCCGCTTTGGGCAGATCTTGCGCGTGGTCGCGCCCTGCGGGTAATTCCGTCCAGACGGATTTTAGCAGGTGCTAATATGTGAAAAGAGATGTGGAACGAGAAGCCCGAAGCGGGCCCCGAAAAACACAAAGGAGAGAGCAGATATGCTGGTTACGTTCAAATGCCACGCAGCGCCCGACGTGACGATGCTGGAAAACCTCGCTCAGTACCTCCTCGGTATCATCGGCAAGCGGCTCGGCCCGCGCGGCGTGATCACGCACGACGAGCTCGACACCGCCATCAGCAAGCTCGAAGCCGCCATCGCCACCGACAAGAAGGAACGTGCCGAGCACGAGGGGCATTTCCACGAAGGCGAGGACGGTCACGAGCCTCACGAATTGCCCCCGGGCCTCGCGCAACGCGCGTTTCCGTTCCTCGACATGCTGCGTGCGGCGAAACAGGAAGACAACGACGTCCTTTGGGGTCTTTGACCCGCGCACCCGAACCGGCATCCCGAAAGCAAAGAGCCCGCACAGCGAACTGTGCGGGCTCTTTGCTTTGGTACTCGCGACTCCAGTACGCGTGGCTTACTGGCTGGCGGCTGCCGGCGCTGCTGCCGAGGCGGCACCCTTTTGAGCCTTCTGCTTCTTCGGCTTCTTCACGTGCTTCTGGGTGGGGGCCGAATACGACGAGGCGTCGCTTGCCTCCTGGTGCACGGCGGCCGGCTGCTGGGCGAACGACGGCTGCGAGAGTGCCGCGACGCCGAAGGCGGTCAACATCAACATCAGCTTCTTCATATGATTTCTCCGGACGACTTTTAAGGACTTGCTGATGAACGAGCCGGAGCGGCGCCAGAGGATGCGTGCCGCGTTGGGCTTGGGGTGCTGCGCGGACATCTTACAAAACCGAAAAAAAACCGAGAATTTGCGTGCGCGAAATACTCGGCCTTTCGATTTCCATATGTCAGCGTAGCGGCGCCGGTGTTTTAGAGCAGCGGCGCGAGCGCGCGCCGCGCGTCCTCGGGGGAGAGCGCCATGCGGCGCGCAAAATCGGCGAGCTGATCCTGGCCGATCTTGCCCACCGAGAAGTACGTGCTGTCCGGATGCGCGAGATAGAAGCCCGAAACGCTCGCCGCCGGCAGCATCGCGAGCGATTCCGTCACCGTCATGCCAACTTCCTCCGCCTGCAGGAACTCGAACATGTCGCGCTTCACGAGGTGGTCCGGGCACGCCGGGTAGCCCGGCGCCGGGCGAATGCCCGCGTACTTCTCCGCGATCAGCGCGTCGTTGTCGAGCGTCTCGTTGGCAGCATAGCCCCACAGGTCGCGGCGCACGCGCGCGTGCATCGCCTCGGCGAACGCTTCGGCGAAGCGGTCCGCGAGCGCCTTGAGCATGATCGAGCTGTAGTCGTCGAGATCCTTCTGGAATTGCGCTTCCTTCTCGCTCACGCCGATGCCCGCCGTAACCGCGAACATGCCGATATAGTCGGCCACGCC
Source organism: Paraburkholderia sp. A1RI-2L (assembly GCF_048957375.1). NCBI lineage: Bacteria > Pseudomonadati > Pseudomonadota > Betaproteobacteria > Burkholderiales > Burkholderiaceae > Paraburkholderia > Paraburkholderia sp. A1RI-2L. The sequence goes on along the minus strand of NZ_JARBTA010000001.1, from coordinate 2,557,513 downwards.
CGAATCCTTCGGCGCGATGAAGTCGGCGAGCGAGCGGTTCGGGCGCATCACGCCATCGACCACCGGACGCACCGACTGCTGGCGCAGATTGCGCCACGTGAGCGCGACCTGGGTGCGCGACTCGTCGGTGTAAATCTCGATGTCGTCGTCGTTCACGGTGTTCGCCGGCAGCAGCGCGATCACGCCGTTGGCCGTGAGCCAGCGGCCCTGGATCAGGCGCGAGAGCATCGACTTGGCGTCGGAGAAGACCTTGCGCGCCGACTCGCCCACGATCTCGTCGTTGAGAATCTGCGGATACGGGCCCGCGAGATCCCAGGTCTGGAAGAACGGGCCCCAGTCGATGTAGTTGGCGAGTTCGTTGAGGTCGAAGTTCTTGAACACGCGGCGGCCGAGGAACTTCGGCTTCACGGGCTGGAAGCTCGCCCAGTCGATCTTCGTCTTGTTCGCGCGCGCCTCTTCGAGCGTGACCATGGGCAGCGCCTTCTTGTTGGCGTGCTGGTCGCGGATGCGGTCGTAGTCGGTCTTGAGCTCGTCGATGTACTTCGTTGCGCCTTCATCCGAGAGCAGGCTCGATGCCACCGAGACCGAGCGCGACGCGTCCGGCACGTACACCACCGGGCCTTCGTAGTTCGGCGCGATCTTCACGGCAGTGTGCACGCGCGAGGTGGTCGCACCGCCGATCAGGAGCGGAATCTTCTTCACGCGGAAATAGTCGTCGCGCTGCATTTCGGAGGCCACGTAGGCCATCTCTTCGAGCGACGGCGTGATGAGGCCGGAAAGGCCGATGATGTCCGCGCCTTCGACCTTCGCCTTCGCGAGGATCTCGTTGCACGGGACCATCACGCCCATGTTGACCACTTCGAAGTTATTGCACTGGAGCACGACCGAAACGATGTTCTTGCCGATGTCGTGCACGTCGCCCTTCACGGTGGCGATCACGATCTTGCCCTTCGCGCGCACGTCGCCGCCCGCTTCCGCGAGCTTGCGCTTTTCTTCCTCGATGAACGGAATCAGGTGCGCCACGGCCTGCTTCATCACGCGCGCCGACTTCACCACCTGCGGCAGGAACATCTTGCCCTGGCCGAACAGGTCGCCGACGATGTTCATGCCGTCCATGAGCGGGCCTTCGATCACGTTGATCGGCCGTCCGCCGCCACCCATGATCTTCACGCGCGCTTCTTCGGTGTCCTCGACGATGAAGTTCGTGATGCCGTGCACGAGCGCATGCGCGAGACGCTTCTCGACCTCCTGGTTGCGCCACTCGAGGTTCTCTTCCTTCTTCGCGGCGCCGGTCTTGAACTTGTCGGCGATTTCGAGCAGGCGGTCGGTGGCGTCGGCGCGGCGGTTGAGCACCACGTCTTCCACTCGATCGCGCAACTCGGCGTCGAGATCGGCGTACACGCCCAACTGGCCCGCGTTCACGATGCCCATGTCCATGCCCGCCTGAATGGCGTAGTAGAGGAACACCGTGTGGATGGCTTCGCGCACCGGGTCGTTGCCGCGGAACGAGAACGACACGTTCGATACGCCGCCGCTCACCTTCGCGTGCGGGAGGTTCTGCTTGATCCAGCGCGTGGCTTCGATAAAGTCGACCGCGTAGTTGTTGTGCTCCTCGATGCCCGTGGCCACCGCGAAGATGTTCGGGTCGAAGATGATGTCCTCGGGCGCGAAACCCGCTTCGTTCACGAGGATTTCATAGGAGCGCTTGCAGATCTCGGTCTTGCGCTGGAAGGTGTCGGCCTGGCCCTGCTCGTCGAAGGCCATCACGACGGCCGCCGCGCCGTAGCGGCGGATCAGCTTCGCGTGATGGAGGAACGGCTCCTTGCCTTCCTTCAGCGAGATCGAGTTGACGATCGCCTTGCCCTGCACGCACTGCAGGCCTGCTTCGATCACGTCCCACTTCGACGAGTCGATCATGATCGGCACGCGCGCGATGTCGGGCTCGGAGGCGATCAGGTTCATGAAGCGCACCATCGCGGCCTTCGAGTCGAGCATGGCTTCGTCCATGTTGACGTCGATGATCTGCGCGCCGTTCTCGACCTGCTGGCGCGCGACGGCGAGCGCCTCGTCGAACTGGCCGTTGAGGATCATGCGCGCGAAGGCCTTCGAGCCGGTCACGTTGGTGCGCTCGCCCACGTTGATGAACAGCGAGCCTTCGTTCACGTTGAAGGGTTCGAGGCCGGAGAGTCGCAGGGTATGGTCAGTCATGGCGTGGGACCGGGTCGTCAGAGTGTCGTGGTGAATCGGCGCGTGGGCGCTTCGTTATGCGGCGTCGCGATATTGACCGGGCCAGCGGCGCGGCTTGATTTCGGCGAGTGCCTTCGCGATCGCGGCGATGTGCTCGGGCGTCGTGCCGCAGCAGCCGCCCGCGACGTTCACAAGGCCGGCCGAGGCGAATTCCTTCAGGAGCGCCGAGGTATCCGCCGGCGTCTCGTCGAAGCCGGTGTCGCTCATCGGGTTGGGCAGGCCCGCATTCGGATAGCACGACACGTAGGTGTCGCACAGCTTCGCGAGCTCGGCGACGTACGGGCGCATGAGCGCGGCGCCGAGTGCGCAGTTCAAACCGAACGTGAGCGGCTTCGCGTGACGCAGCGAATTCCAGAACGCCTCGACGGTCTGGCCCGAGAGAATGCGGCCCGACGCGTCGGTGACGGTGCCCGAGATCATGATGGGCAGATTCTCTCCGGTGTCTTCGAACAGCTGGTCGAGCGCGAACAGCGCGGCCTTGGCGTTGAGCGTGTCGAAGATCGTCTCGACGAGGAACAGGTCGCAGCCGCCGTCCATCAGCGCCTTGGCCTGCTCGTAATACGCGCGGCGCAGCTCTTCGAACGTGACGTTGCGCGCGCCCGGATCGTTCACGTCGGGCGAGATGCTCGCGGTTTTCGGCGTCGGTCCGATGGCGCCCGCAACGAAGCGCGGCTTGTCGGGCGTCGAGTACTTTTCGCACGCTGCGCGCGCGAGCTTCGCCGATTCGAGATTCATCTCGACGGCAAGCTCGCCCATGCCGTAGTCGTCCTGCGCCACGGTGGTCGCGCCGAAGGTGTTGGTCTCGATGATGTCGGCGCCTGCCGCGAGATACTGCTCGTGAATCTCGCTGATGACCTGCGGTTGCGTGATCGAGAGCAGCTCGTTGTTGCCCTTGATGTCGCGCGGATAGTCCTTGAAGCGTTCGCCGCGGTAGGCGGCTTCGTCGAGCTTGTAGCGCTGGATCATCGTGCCCATCGCGCCGTCGAGGATCAGGATGCGCGAAGCGAGCAGCGCGGGCAGCGCGGCGCCGCGTGTGTACGGGGTAGCGCCCGGGGCGGTCCCGGCGGGGCGCGAGGCGTGTTCGGCAGGCTGGTTCATGGATGGCGGGCGGGCAAAAGCGCCGGTTGGACTGGGAAACCTGTCATTGTAACGGTAGCGGGGGAGCCCCGCTGGCGCGCCACCTGGCCGCCCCCGGAAAATGAAAACCCCGCGCGGCTTGCGGCCGGGCGGGGTTCCCTGAGCGGGGTGTTGCCGGTATTGCGGTGAGGGCGCTATGTATTGCCAGGATGTTGCTCGAGCGTGGGCGCCGTGTGTTTAACTGTGGGTTCAACCGCGGACGTGAGCACTGGAACCGCGACGCGAAGCGGGCCGCGTCAGTGAAGCACGACCGGTTGCTGCATGAGGCTGTCGAACTGTCCGAGGAATTCATCTACCTCGTCGAGCGACTGCTCCTCGTCCATCAGCTTCTGCACGTCTTCGCGAAACCGCGCGGCCATTGCGCCGTCGATGAAAATTTCACGCCGCGCATTTTTGTCGACGATCTCATAGCCTCCCGAGCGCATGGCGATATGGCCATCCTGCGGGGGAAACTCGACGACGCAATAGTTGGGACTGTTGTAGATCATTTGCATGGCGACACTCCTTTTTCCTGTGCTCCCTCACTGCTTGTATCGATACATGGAGCGTTCGTTCGGGAATTCAAGGGGTGGGTCCCACATCACCTCTCTATCCGATTGCCTTCCCTATTTCCGCCTTTTTCTCCTTTCCCAGGGTGCAACAAACCGGGCGCATCATTTAGACATGCTGCCCAAGAAACGTTTCGAGCAGGGCTGCGAAACTGTGACATTCCTCTACAGGGGCCAGATGTGCTGCATCGAGCATTTCGAAGCGCGCACCGGGTATGGCTTGCGCCAGTGCTTCAGTGAATGCGGGCGGCGTGCCGGTGTCGTGGCGTCCCGCCACCGCAAGCGTTGGCACGCACAACTGCGCAAGCCGTTCGTGAACATCGAAATCGCGCAGCGCCTCGCACGCGCGCGCATAACCTTCGGCAGGTGTGCGTAATAAAACGTCACATATTTGTGCGGCAGTATCGCGATGCGTGAGACGGAAGCCGGCGGTCAGCCAGCGCGCCATCGTCGTGTCGGCGAGCGCGGCCAGACCTTCGCGGCGAACCAGCGCGGCACGCTCGTCCCATGCCGGGCGCGCCTCGGGTTCAGTGCGGCTCGCGGTATCGCAGAGCGTGAGCGAATGCGCACGCGAGTTCGCGCCCGCCTGCGCGTCGGATGCTGTGTCGGGTGTCGTATGGTCGAGCGCGAACTGTTGCGCGATCATGCCGCCCATCGACATGCCGACGAGATGCGTCTTCTCGATGCCTTGTGCGTCGAGCAGCGCCGCGAGGTCGTCAGCGAGTTCGCGAAAGCCGAAAGCCTCGCGCGAGACCGCGCTCGCGCCGTGGCCGCGCACGTCGTAGCGCAGCACGCTATAGCGATGCCGGAAATGGCCCGCGAGGGTGTCCCATACGGTGAGGTCGCCGCCGAGCTGGTGAATGAACGTCAACGCGGGGCCACCGCTGCGGTCTTCGAAGACGTAGCGCGTATCGATGCCGTTGACAGTCGCTTGCATGCGTTCCTCCTTGACCATGGGGTCGGGAGTCCAGCCGATTGCGAGTCCCTGCGCGAACGTCGTTTCCGTGTCGCGAACGCTGCGTACGAAAGGTGTGCGCGGGCGGGGCGGCGTTCATGGCGCTAACCGTGTTGCATCGTCATGTGCTGCTGTCCGGCTGCGCGCGCTGTCTCGTTGTGTCTCGCGGCGGGCGCATCAGCGGATGGGTTCGAAGCTTTTCCTCAGTGGATTCGTCTAGTCGTTCTTTGTCGCTCGCGGCATGCAGCCACGAACGCTTCGATGATTTTCAGTATGCGCCATTTCGCGCAAACGTGTAGGCAGATGGGCCGGCATCGTCGCATATGGGCGACTTTATTGTGTGCTTGTGTGTGGCAGGGCGCTCAGGGGTGCATGGGCGCGTCGGCGGCGGGCAGCGGCGTCGTGTCCCGCGTGGCCGGTGGCGCGGCGGGAGTTGGCGTCGATGGCGCTGCCGGCTGCATGGCTTGTGCCTCCGGCGACGGCGGCACGAGCGCAGGCGCTGCCGACGGCGGCGCGGCGCCCGGCGTGCCGCCGTTCGTGGTGGGCGGCGCCGCTTCATCCGTCACAGCCGGAGCGGTCGCGGCGCTGGCTGGCATGTCCGGCTTCGCATCGCCCGGGGTGGTGTTCGTTGCGCCGCCGGCCGTGCCGTTTATCGTGCTGTTTATCGTTCCATTCGCGGGCGGCACGTTGAGCGCGCCGCGCCACAGCAGTTCGATCTGCGTGCCGTTCGGTTCGGTCTGCACGAGCCGTACCGGCAGCCAGCCGAGCGCGGGTGCGAGCCACACGTCGATGCGGCGCTTGTCGCCCTCGTGGCGCGGCAGCCGCATGAAGTGGCGCGCCGTGACGAAGCCGTGATCCGTGCTCACCGTTTCGTCGCCGATGGTGGCGATGGGCCAGGTTTCGCCGCTGTCGTTGTCGGCCACGTAGAACTCGCGCGTGACGCCGGGCTTGTAGGCGTCGGGGTCGCCGCGCACGAGGCTCGCGAGCTGCATCACCATGCTGAAGCGGTCCTGCGCGCCGTCGGGCAGCGCGAGCGAATTCGGCGTGCGCGTAAAAACGATCTGCTTCTCCTCGCGATTGAAGATCGTGAAGTTTTCGGGGCGGCTGCCGCGCTTTTCGATGTACTGCTCGGGCGCGAGGCCGAACGCATCCACATGGCCGCGGCTCGTCCAGCTGAACGTGCCGACGAAGGGCAGGGGCACCGCCACCACCATCTCGTAGCGCTTGCCGTCGCTTTTCCAGTGGATCGTGCCGGGCTGATTGCGTGCGCCGTTAAAGAACGTGTCGTATTGAAGCTCGCCCGAAGGCGGCACCGAGAATTTCACGCCATGCGAGGCCTGATCTGCCTGGGCGGCGGGGGTGCTGCCGTTGCCGTTCGCGGCCGCCGTGCCGCTTGCGCCGCTTGTGCCATTCGCGGCGCTTTCCGCTGCGCTCTGCGTGGCAGGACTCGATGCGGCTTGCGGCGCTTCGGGCGCGGCGGTCGTCTTGGGATGCGGCGCGGGCGGCGTGATGGCATGCAGCGTGTGCGGCGGGCTCGCCGCGCGCTTCGGATGCGCGGGCGCCGCGGGCTTCGGTTGTGCCGCAGCAGGCGCGGCGGGCCGCGCCTGCTGCTCGATACGCTCGGTTTTGAGCAGCGTCACCTGCACGGGCACGCGCGCCGGCGCGAGCGGTGGCGGCGCGCCGTGATGACGCTCGAACCATTGCGCCGCGACCCAGTGCAGCACGCTCACCGCGACGAACACGGCCGCCCAGCGCCATGCGCGCGAGCGGCGCGGCGGCGCGGGGCGATCGACCTGGCGGTTTGCGGTGGACGTGGACATCGGGCTCAAATAGGACTGAAGGCGCACCAGCGTGTAGAGAGGGCGACGACTGCGAGCCCGTTACTGTGACACGGCACGCGTGTTGGCTGCAGAAAGCCTCGACCGCTTCGGCCCCTCAGCGTTCAACAGGGCTGTACCCCAATTCGTACGAGAGCTTCCGCGCGCACGCGCGCAACGCGGTATCGACGACGCCATTCCAGGCGATGTCGAACGCGCCTTCGTGGCCGAGCGCGATGAGCCCGAGCGCGAGGTCGCCCGTGGCGTCGAAGACAGGCGTGCAGAACGCATGGATGGTCGGCAGCAGCATGCCTTCGACGCGCGCGGCGCCGTGTTCGCGCACTTCGGCCAGCGCGCGCTCCAGTTCTTCATGAGAGCGCGGCGTCGAGCCCGACACGTAATGCTGCGCGCTGCCGAGTTCGCGTTCGATCATCGGCCCGGTTTTGCTGCGCGGCAGGTAGGCGGCAAACAGCAGCCCCGTGGCGGAGCTGAGCATGGGCATGACATCGCCGAGCTTGAGCGAGGCCTTGGCCGGATGGTTCGATTCCATCCAGTGCACGACCGTCGGCCCCTGATTGCCCCATACCGCAATGCCCACGGTGATGTCGAGCGCGTCGCGCAGTTCGGCGAGCGCAATGCGCGCGAGCTTCACGCCGTCCACGCGTGCAAGGCGTGCGAGCCCGAGTTGCAGCGCGAAGCCGCCCAGTTCGTAGCGGCCCGAGAGCGGATCCTGCGCGACCACGCCGAGCCGCATGAAGCTCACGAGATAACGATGCGCCTTCGCCGGGCTCATGCCCGCGCGCTGCGCGAGGTCGCGCAGCATCATCGCGCGCGGCTCGTTGGTCAGCACCTCGAGGAGGCGAAAGCCCACTTCGATCGACTGAATCCCCGAGCGCAGTTTCTCTTCGCCGGTGTCGGCGCCGTCTTGTGCGTCGGTTGCATCGTCGAGGTCGATGGCGTCGTCGGCGGGCGTGGCGGGCGCGGCCGGTGCGCCGGCGGAACGTGCGGATCGGGAAGACGGCGGCATGAAGTCGTTCGGGTCGTGGTGTTCGAAATCCAGTGCGCGGTCCCGCTTGGGCCGCATCGATTCACCATCGTAGAATACATTTCCTCTATCGTCATCCACGCCCCATTCCATGAAACTCGCCACGCTGAAGGACGGCACCCGCGACGGTCAGCTGATCGTCGTTTCCCGCGACTTGCGCAGCGCCGCCATTGCCGACGCGATCGCGCCCACGCTGCAGCGTGTGCTCGACGATTGGCGCTTCTACGCGCCGCAACTGCTCGATCTCTACGACACGCTCAACCACGGCCGCGCGCGCAACGCCTTCAGCTTCGACGCCCGCCAGTGCATGGCGCCGCTGCCGCGCGCCTACCAGTGGGCGGACGGCTCGTCCTATGTGAACCACGTCGAGCTCGTGCGCCGCGCGCGCGGCGCGCAGATGCCACCCGAGTTCTGGACCGATCCGCTCATGTACCAGGGCGGCAGTGACGATTTCATCGGCCCGACCGACGACATCGTGTGCGCATCGGAAGCGTGGGGCATCGACTTCGAGGCTGAAGTCGCCGTCATCACCGGCGACGTGCCGATGGGCGCGAGCCCCGAGGAAGCGCTCAGGGCGGTGCGGCTCGTCGGGCTCGTGAACGATGTCTCGCTGCGCAACCTGATTCCCGCCGAACTCGCGAAGGGCTTCGGCTTTTTCCAGAGCAAGCCGGCCTCGTCGTTCGCGCCCGTGGTCGTGACGCCCGACGAACTCGGCGAGCACTGGCGCGAGGGTCGCGTGCATCTGCCGATGCTGGTGTACTGGAACGGCAAGAAGGTCGGCCAGCCCGACGCGGGCACCGACATGGTGTTCCACTTCGGCCAGTTGATCGCGCACGCGGCAAAGACGCGCAATCTGCGCGCCGGGGCGATCGTCGGGTCGGGCACGGTCTCGAACAAGGATGCGAAGCGCGGCTACTGCTGCATTGCCGAGAAGCGCTGTCTCGAGACGATCGAGCATGGCGAGGTGCGCACCGAATTCATGAAGTTCGGCGACACCGTGAAGATCGAAATGCTCGACGAAGCGGGCCACTCGATTTTCGGTGCGATCGATCAGGCGGTGGCGCCGGGGGCTGAGTCCGCCTGAGTTGTCCGGGAGGGATTAAGCGGGGGTTTAGCCCGATTCCGCACGCTTCGCTTGCGGCTACACTGCCCACTCGAAGCCGTACGCAGAATACGCTCGACAAACACAAGGAGACACCGTGAAGCTTCTTCGCCCCCGTCGTTTTGCTGGCTCGCTGGCATTCAGGCTGGCTGCGCCATGCGCGGCGCTCGCCAGCCTTCTCGCCCCCACGCTCGTGCTCGCGCAGGTCAAGGTCGGACTCGTGCTCTCGCTCACCGGCCCGGCCGCTTCGCTCGGCATTCCCGAGCGCGACACGGTGGCCATGCTGCCCACCCAGATCGCGGGCCAGCAGATCCAGTACATCGTGCTCGACGACGCTTCCGACACCACCCAGGCCGTGCAGGACACGAGAAAGCTGATCGACGAACAGCACGTGGACGTCATCGTCGGTTCCTCGATCACGCCGAACACGCTCGCGATGCTCGACGTAGTCGCGCAAAGCGAGACGCCTGCGATTTCGCTGGCGTCGTCGGCGAAGATCATCGAGCCCGTCGACGACAAGCGCCACTGGATGTTCAAGACGCCGCAGACCGACGCGATGATGGCCGCCGCGATCGCCGAGCACGCGGCTGCGCACAACGTGAAGACCGTCGCCTACATCGGCCAGGCCGATGCGCTCGGCGAGGCCTTTTATGCGGAAGTCGCGAAAGCCACGCAGGCGCGCGGCATCAAGATCGTCGCGAGCGAGCGCTTCAATCGCACCGACCCGAGCGTGACGGGCCAGGCGCTGAAGATCGTCGCGGCGAAGCCCGACGCCGTCGTGGTGGGCGCGGCCGGCACGCCCGCCGCGCTTCCGCCCAAGGCGCTCAAGGAACGCGGCTACAAGGGGCTCATCTATCACAATCACGGCGTGGGCAATCGCGACTTCCTGCGCGTGTGCGGCGCCGACTGCAACGGCACGTTCCTGCCCGCGAGCCCGGTGCTGGTGGCTGCGCAACTGCCTGCGGGCGAGCCCGCGCGGCGTCTCGCGCTCGACTATATTTCGCGCTACGAATCACAACACGGCGCCGGGTCGGTGTCGGCGTTCGGCGCCTATGCGTGGGATGCGGGCCTGGTGCTCGGCAGCGCGATTCCGGTTGCGCTCAAGTCGGCTGAGCCGGGCACGAAGGCGTTTCGTCAGGCGCTGCGCGACGCTATCGAGTCGACGCGCGACCTGCATACCACCAACGGCGTCGTCAATATGAGCGCCACGGACCATCTGGGGCTCGACGCGCGGGCGCGCGTGATGGTCGAGATCCAGGACGGCAAATGGGTCTACCAGCCGCGTTGATGTCGCGTCGATATCGCATCCAATGATTCTGCAATCCGAAACAATCGAGGAACCGCCCATGAACGATCCTTTTTACGCCCACTATCACGCGCTGCGCGTGCGTCGGCACGAGCACGGCATTGTCGAAATCGTGATGAGCGGCGAAGGCGCGAACAAGAGCGGCCTCGCCACCGCCGACGCCAGCATGCATCGCGAGCTGGCCGAAATCTGGCGCGACGTCGACCGCGACCCCGACGCGCGTGTCGCCGTGATCCGCGGCGAGGGCAAGGGCTTTTCGGCGGGCGGCGACCTTGCGCTCGTCGAGGACATGGCCACGCATTTCGACGTGCGCGCGCGCGTCTGGCGCGAGGCGCGCGACCTCGTCTACAACGTGATCAATTGCAGCAAGCCCATCGTTTCGGCGATGCATGGTCCGGCGGTGGGCGCGGGGCTCGTCGCGGGCCTGCTCGCCGACATCTCCGTTGCGGCGAAGTCGGCGCGCATCATCGACGGGCACACGCGCCTTGGCGTGGCGGCGGGCGACCATGCGGCGATCGTCTGGCCGCTCCTGTGCGGCATGGCGAAGGCGAAGTACTACCTGCTGTTGTGCGAACCGGTGAGCGGCGAGGAGGCCGAGCGCATCGGCCTCGTCTCGCTCGCGGTGGACGAGAACGATCTGCTGCCCAAGGCGTTCGAGGTCGCGAAGCGCCTTGCGAACGGCTCGCAGACCGCGCTGCGCTGGACCAAGTACGCGCTCAACAACTGGCTGCGCCAGGCGGGGCCGAATTTCGACACGTCGCTGGCGCTCGAATTCATGGGCTTTGCCGGACCCGACGTGCACGAGGGCGTGAAATCGCTGCGCGAGCGGCGCGCACCGGAATTTCCGGGCGGCGATCCGTTCTAACGGGACCGCGGCCGCGCGGTATGATCGAAGCAGACTATCCGCGCTTTGCGCCGTGTGTGGCTAGACGCGCCGCGCACCGCAAGCCGCTGCCCACACTGGCCGGCCCGCAGGGCCGCCAACATCGCGAGGGAGACTCCGCATGACCGAATCCGCAGGCACCGTGCCGCCGTTCCCGGGCTTTCCCGGCTTTCCGCCCGCTGAAATGCTCGACCGCATGTGGGGGATGATGCGCCTCACGCCGTTCGGCAGCGCCTTTCCCGGCAGCGAGCCGGGCGCGGCGCAGGGGCTCGGGCCGTCGCTGTCGATGATGTCCGACATGATGACGCCGCTCACCAACATCGAGGAGCTCGACAAGCGCATCACCGACCTGCGCGCCGTCGAGCAGTGGCTCAACCTGAACCTGAGCATGCTGCAGTCCGCGATCCAGGCGCTCGAGGTGCAGCGCGCGACGCTGTCCACGCTGCGTGCGTTCGGTGCGTTTGCGCAGTCGCAGATGAGTTCGTCGAGCACCCAGAGTGCACCGGAACCCGAGCCGCGCGCTGCGCGCCCGCAGTCGGGCGCCGAATCCGCAGAGGCCGGGCAGGCGGCGGGCGCCGATGGGGCGGGCGCCGGTGCGTCGCCGCCGCCGGGCTTCGACGCCTCGTCGTGGTGGAACCTGTTGCAGTCGCAGTTCAATCAGCTTGCGCAGTTCGCGATGGCCCAGCCCGCGGCGGCGGCCGAGGCGGCGCAGGCTGCCGCCGAAGCGGCCGCGCCGCGCGCGAAGCCGGCGGCCAAACGCACAGGCAGTGGCAGCAGCAGTGGTGGCGGCAGCGCGGGCAAGACGGCTGCGCGAAGCGCGAAGCGCCCGCCGGCGCAACCCGAGTAAAACCGGGTCGCGACACGGTAAGGGCAGTCAACAGCCATTTCGTCCTGCGGGACGAAGCACACGGGGAGCGTCGGCGTCATGCGGCTTGCGCTCGTGATGATGGGCGGCGGCGCACGCGCGGCCTACCAGGCCGGCGCGCTGCGCGCGCTCGCGGAACTTGCCGCGCAGGCCGAGCCGTCGCGGCGCGCGATGCCGTTCACGGTGATCTGCGGCACCTCGGCGGGCGCGATCAACGCCACTTCCATCGCCAGCCACGCCGATCATTTCCTGCATGGCGCCCAGCGCCTTGTCGAGATCTGGTCCTCGCTGAACGCCGCCCAGGTGTATCGCGCCGACGTGCCCGGCGTCGCCGCGGCGGGGGCGCGCTGGCTTGCGGCGCTCATGTTCGGCTGGGCCACCTTCGGCCTCGCCGCGCGGCGCACGCCGCGCACGCTGTTCGACAACACACCGCTCGCGCATTTTCTGGCGGACACGCTCAACTTCCACCGCATCGAGCAGATGCTTGACGAGCGGCTCCTGCACGCGCTTTCCGTGACGGCGCTCAGCTACTCGTCGGGCCGGCATCTGACCTTCTATCAGGCGAGCGAGCCGATCAGCGCGTGGCGGCGCGCGCAGCGCACGGCGCGCATGGTCGCGCTCACGCCCGCGCATCTGCTGGCTTCGGCGGCGATTCCCTATGTGTTCCCCGCGGTGCGCCTCGAACTCGACGGCCATCACGAGTATTTCGGCGACGGCTCGATCCGCCAGATCGCGCCGCTTTCGCCGGCCATCCATTTCGGCGCACAACGCATCGTCGTGATCGGCGCGACTGCGAGCGCGCCCGAGGTGCCGGCCGCGCGCCCCGACATCGACGCCTATCCGACGCTCGCGCAGGTTGGCCAGCAGGTGCTCGCGAGCGTGTTTCTCGACGCGCTGAGCGCCGATATCGAGCGCATCGAGCACGTGAACCGCATGGTGCTGCACTTGCCGCACACGGTCGATCCGGAAAGCGGCTGGCGGCACATCGACGTGCTCGCAATCCGGCCGAGCGAGCGCATCGAACTGGTTGCCGCACGCCATTTGCACGAGTTGCCGCTCTCGGTGCGCATGCTGCTGGGCGCGGTGGGCGGCAATCGTGCGTCGGGCGCAGCATTTGCGAGCTATCTGCTGTTCGAAAGCGCTTTTACTCAGGAGCTGATCGAACTCGGTTATCGCGACACGCTCGCCCAGCGCGAGATCCTTTTGGCATGGCTCAAGCAGCCGTCGGACTTGCCCGCAGGCGTGGTGCATGGGCACCCGGAGGCGCGCCGGAACTGAAAGATCGGCGTGCTATCATCGTGTAAGGTTTTTCCGACCGTCGTGGGGCGTGCGTTTGGCGTAGCGATTGCGGCAATTTGCCGCATATTGCCGGGCCGCCCACGGGGAGGTATCCCGCGACAATTCCGGCAGCCGGGTTCAAGGCAGGGTGAATTACCCAGAATCCATCACGGCGCCATTCAATCCGGCATTACAGATTGCCACTCGACAGGAAGTAATCTGTTTAGCGGGGTGTAATTGCGTCCGGGCGGCCGGTAACCGCGTAAAATTAAATGTTTTCGCCTGTGGGCACGCGCGAGGAAGCCAACGCGACGCGCGCCGCGGGCGGCACGATAGAAGTCGTCATGCGCAGAACAGGGGCGGGACTATGAACACGATGCTTTATCCGGAACTTTACAAATCGCTCGAATCGGTCCGTTGGGACATGGAAAAGGACATTCCATGGGATAAGTTCGATGCGTCGCTCCTCACCGACGAGCAGGCTCAGACCATCAAGATGAACGCGATCACCGAATGGTCCGCGTTGCCGGCCACGGAGATGTTCCTGCGCGACAACCATCATGACAGTGACTTCTCCGCGTTCATGAGCGTGTGGTTCTTCGAGGAGCAGAAGCACTCGCTGGTGCTGATGGAGTACCTGCGCCGCTTCAAGCCGGAGCTCGTGCCCACCGAGGAGGAGCTGCACGCCGTGCGCTTCACGTTCGATCCGGCGCCGCCGCTCGAGACGCTCATGCTGCACTTCTGCGGCGAGATCCGCCTGAATCACTGGTACCGCCGTGCAGCCGAATGGCACACCGAGCCGGTCATCAAGGCGATCTACGAAACCATCTCGCGCGACGAGGCCCGCCACGGCGGCGCCTACCTGCGCTACATGAAGAAGGCGCTCAACAACTTCGGCGACGGCGCGCGCGCGGCGTTCGCGAAGATCGGCGTGCTGATGGCCTCGGCGCGCCGCACCGAAAAGCCGCTGCACCCCACCAACCTGCACGTGAACCAGGCGCTGTTCCCGCGCGACACCGTGCAGTCGCGCCTGCCCGATCCGGAATGGCTCGAGCGCTGGCTCGACGAGCAAATCCGCTTCGACGACGGCTGGGAAAAGAAGGTGGTCGAGCGCATCCTGCACAACCTGTCGATCCTGTTCGAGCGCACGTTCAGCACGGCGCAGGAACTCAACCGCTACCGCAAGGAAGTGGTGCAGCGCCTGCAGGGCGAACAGGGTGCGCAGCAGCCGGCCTGACAGCCTGACTGTCCGTGCACCGCTGAACACCGTTCGTCTCGCGCCCGCCGCGGCGCGGCGAACCCGACAGCCCGGAGCGCTCGCGCGTGACGGGCTGTTTTTTTTATCGGCGTGCTTTTTCTTCCTTCCGTTCTCAACCGCGATCCATTCGAATCCCATGCCCGCTTCCTTCGAACGCAAGATCACGACCCGCGAAGCGCTCGCGCAGCGGCGCGCCTCGCTGACCGGCCCGGTGGTGTTCACCAACGGCGTTTTCGACATCCTGCATCGCGGGCATGTCACCTATCTCGCCGATGCGAAGGCGCTGGGCGCGACGCTGATCGTCGGCGTGAACAGCGATGCCTCGGTGCGCATGCTCGGCAAGGGCGACGACCGCCCGATCAACAATGAGCATGATCGCATGGCGCTACTGGCGGCGCTGGAGAGCGTGGACTGGGTGGTGCAATTCGGCGAGCAAACGCCGATCGAGCTGATCGAGGCCGTACATCCCGACATTCTCGTCAAGGGCGGCGACTACGACATGGATGCGCTGCCCGAGTCGGCACTCGTGCGCGGCTGGGGCGGCCGCGCGCTCGCCATCGCCTTCGAGCACGACCGCTCGACCACCAAGCTGCTGCAGAAAGTGCGCGCGCAGCAGGGCTGAGCGGTTTGGTCGTCGGGCGCACGGCTGCATGCTCGCGCGCCCGACGAGGCCAGCCGGGCCGGATTACTGCGTCGAGAGTTCGGAGGCCTTGACGGCGGGATCGGCCATCGGGCCGCCCACCACGGGCACGTCCACCGACTCCGAGGCCTTGATCGGCCGAACCAGCAGGCCTTCCGGGTGGATCTGCCGGTTCAGTTGCTTGTTGCCGCTCGTGGTCGTCAGCGGGGCCGGGCCGAACAGGCCGCGGACCGCCCCGAAGGCGAGCAGGTTGGCGAGAATCAGAATGGCGATCAGCCAGCGCAGCATCGTGTGAGACTCCGTCGATATCGTTCGTGAAGTTCGCCGCCGCGCCGTGCGGCAGCATGCGCGCCCGGGCGCGCTCAGGATTGCATCGCGATCACTGCGAGGCCCGCGAGCACCAATGCATCGTGGCGAGTATGCGGCACCTTCAGCGCTGCTGTCACTTCGGCGGCCGCGCCGCCGCTCACGACCAGCCGGACCGGCATTTTCCACGCATCTTGCAAATCGGCCCAGGCGCGCTCGATCAGGCTCGCCTGGGCGAGCGCGCAACCGGCCGAGATCGAGCGTTTCGTGTCGGTCGCGAAGAGTGGGCCAAGTGTCGATGAAGCCGCCGCTGGCTCCGCGTTCATGCCCGCGCCGGAGCGAGGCTCGCCCTGCGCCGCGCCGATCAGACCGCGCGCGTTATGCGCGTCGAGCACCGGCAATTGCGCCGTGTGCTCGCCCAGCGAGCGCATCATGAGCGACCAGCCCGGCGCGATCAGGCCGCCCTCGAAGGTGCCGTCGGCGCGCAATGCCTCAAGTGTGGTTGCGGTGCCGAAGGTGGCGATGAGCAGCGGTTCGTCCGGAAACGCCGCGTGCGCGCCGATCATGCCGGCCCAGCGATCGCTGCCGAGTGCGTCGGGCGTCGTGTAGCTGTTCGTCACGCCGCATTGCTGCCGGGCCGAGCGGATCAGCGTGCGGGCGAGGCCTGGCCAGTGGGCGTCGAGTGCGGCGTCGATGCGCTGCGCCACCGCCGCGCCCGCGACGTTCGAGATCCACGCGCCGCCAGGTGCGGGCAGCGCCGACCAGTCGGCGAAGTCGCGCACGGCCGGGGTAACGGCTGGGGCAACAGTTGAGGCAGCCGCCGCGCCGGGCGATGAAATGTCCGGGGCCGCGTCGTGGCTCGACGCGCCCGCATGCAGGCGCGAGCCGTCGGCGGCCACCAGCGCCCATTTGATCCGGCTATTGCCTGCGTCGATCAGCAGATACGGGGACGGGCCGGCATGCGGGGCGCTGCGCGTACCGCTCATGCGCCGTTGCCCGCGAGCCGCAGGGAAATATCGCCGGTCGTGACGGCCTCGCGGCCGCGTGCAGTATCGACGAGCAACTGGCCGCTCTCATCCACGCCCACGGCCACGCCGCGCAAGATCTCGGCGCCTTGCTCGTAGAGCGCGACCTCGCGGCCCGCATAGGCGTGGCACGCGTTCCAGCGCGCCTGGAACGGCGCGAAGCCCGCCGTGCCGAAGCGTTGCAGCGCGCTTTCGAGCGCGTTGAGCTCGGCGGCGAGCACATCGGTGAGATTGGCGGCGGGCCACACGCGCGAGAGCGCGGTGGGCGCGGCGCCCGGCACCGGCGCGGCCTGCTGCGAGGCCGGGTCGGCGTTGAGCGCGTCGACCTTCGCCGCCAGCGCCTCCGGATGGCGCACGTTCGTGCCGATGCCAATCACCACCGCCGTCGCATCGGCCGTGCTCCACGCGGTTTCGACGAGGATGCCGACCAGCTTGTCGCCTTCGAGCAGCACGTCGTTGGGCCACTTGAGCGCGATCTGGCCGGGCGCGGCCACGGGCAGCGTGCGCAAGCCGTCCACGAGCGCCGAGCCGATCGCGAGGCTCAACCCCGCGAGGCCTTCGATCGGGCGCGGCAGCACGCAGCCGATCGAGAACAGCAGCGCGTCGCCGGGCTGGGCGACCCAGCTACGGCCACGCCGGCCGCGTCCCGCCGTTTGCAGATAGGCCACTCGCACGATCGGGCGCGCGAGCGCGTCGGCGCGATGCGGCAGCGCCTTCAGGCGCGTCGTCAGGTCGGCGTTGGTCGAGCCGGTTTCCTCGACGATCTCGATGGGCCAGTCGTTCGCGGCCGGGCCGAACAGCGTCACCGCGCGGTCCCGGTCGATGCGCCAGTCGTCGGCGCTCGGAGTATTGGTAGGGGTCATCATGGTCTCGTATTGTAGTGGCGGCCAACCGTGCCGCGTACGCGGATTTCATCCCGGGCTTTGCCTGTTATGCAGGCAATTCACAGGCTGCCCACAGCTGGCCCACAGGTTATCCACGGAATCATCCACAGGCGTCGGGATGGCGTGCGTCGATCGACATGCGCTCGGCCACGCTCGATATTCGGGCATTCCACAACGCGCCCACAGGCTGCTAACAGGCTGCCAACAGGTCATCCACAGCCTTGTCCACAGCGAGCCATGAGCGCAGTATGCGCTTCGCGCGGGCGCTCGGATCGGTGTGCGTCCCGACCGACGAAACGGGGCTCGTTCGCTACAATGGTTGATCACTTCTTCTTTTGCCCGAGCGTCCCGCCTTGACTCAAGAGATGCCGCCCGGCCTCGAAATCGCGGCCGGCACCCACGGAAAAATCGTGCGCCTGTCCGGTCAATGGACCGCGCTGGCGCTCGCGCGCGACCGCGACAATGGCGGCGCGGCGCGGCGTCTGGGCACGCTCGTTGACGAGCGCATCGGGCAATGGGATCTCTCCCGTATCGAGCGCATGGATCACGTGGGCGGCCAGGCGCTCTGGCGCGTCTGGGGCCACAAGCTGCCGGCCGATCTCGTCGCGCTGTCCGACACGCAGCGCGACATCTTCGAGCGCATTGCGCTGCTCGATTCGGTGCGCGAGCCCGCCGAGCGCGTGGTGCGCACCGGCCCCGTCACGCAACTCGGCCTTGCGATGTTTTCGTTCGGCGATCATCTGTACGGCGGCCTGGCCATGCTCGGCCGCGTGGTGCTCGATCTGCTCCTCATCCTGCGCAAGCCGAAGGTCACGCCCTGGATCGAGATTTCCGCGAACATCTATAACGCCGGCGCGCGTGCGTTACCGATCACGGCGCTCGTCGCATTTCTGATCGGCATCGTGCTCTCGTATCTGTCGGCGCAGCAGTTGCGGCTCTTCGGGGCGAACCAGTACATCGTGAATATTCTCGGCCTCGCGGTGATCCGCGAGCTCGGGCCGGTGCTCTCGGCCATTCTGGTCGCGGGGCGCTCGGGCTCGGCCATCACCGCGCAGATCGGCGTGATGCGCGTGACCGAGGAGCTCGACGCCATGCGCGTGATGGGCATCTCGCACGGCCTGCGCCTGATCCTGCCGCGCGTGATCGCGCTGGGCGTGGCCATGCCGCTGCTGGTGATGTGGACCGACATCATCGCGCTGCTCGGCGGCGCGCTCGCAGCCAAGGCGGTGCTCGCCATCGACATCTCGTACTTCGTGCGCTCGCTGCCGGGCGTGGTGCCGATCGCGAACCTGTGGATCGGGCTGGGCAAGGGCGTGGCGTTCGGCATGCTGGTGGCGATCGTGGGCTGCCACTTCGGCTTTCGCATCAAAGCGAACTCGCAGAGCCTCGGCGAAGGCACGACCACTTCGGTCGTGACTTCCATCACCATCGTGATCCTTGCCGACGCCGTGTTCGCGATTCTGTTCCAGAACGTGGGGCTGTCATGAGCGCGATCGGCACACCCGCAACACCCGGCGCCTCCCGTACGATGGGCGCGCCCGGCACGCTGACCACGACCGGCACGATGACCACGCCGCTCAAGGGCGCGGTCGAGGACTTGCCGTTGCCGGTCATCGGCGAGCCCATCATCGAGGTGCGCGATCTCACCAAGCGCTATGGGCGCAACATCGTCCATCAGCATCTGAACCTCGACATCCGCCGCGGCGAGATCGTCACGATCGTGGGCGGCTCGGGCTCGGGCAAGACCACGCTCGTGCGCCAGATCCTCGGCCTCGAGCGGCCCACCTCGGGCACCATCAAGATGTTCGGCGAAGACATCTCGACGATCGAGCCCGAGCGCGCGCGCCTCATGCGCACGCGCATCGGCATGCTGTTCCAGCACGGCGCGCTGTTCTCGTCGCTGTCGGTGTTCGACAACGTGGCGCAGCCGGTGCGCGAGCTCGGCAAGGTGCCGGCGGACCTGTTGCGCGACATCGTGATGCTCAAGCTCGAAATGGTCGGCTTGCCGTGCAAGCACGCTTCGAAGCCGCCGGCCGCGCTCTCGGGCGGCATGGTCAAGCGCGTGGGCCTCGCGCGCGCGATCGTGCTGGAGCCGGAACTGCTGTTTCTCGACGAGCCGACGGCGGGGCTCGACCCGCGTTCGTCGGACGAAGTGGTGGAGCTCATCAGCACGCTGCATCGCGCGCTCGGTCTCACGGTCGTGCTGATCACGCACGACCTCGACGCCATGGTCGCGCTGTCCACGCGCGTGGCCGTGATCGCCGAGCGCAAGGTGCTGGTGGCCGCGCCCGTGGAGGAGGCTGCGTGCGTGGACGACCCGTTCATCCGCGAATATTTTTTGGGCATGCGCGGCCGGCGCGCGCTGCAGGCGCTGCCGCCCGAGCGGCGCGCGAAGCTGCCGCCGGCGGCGCTCGCGTCGGCTTCGGTGGGCGCCAAGCCATGCTGAGGCGCATCACGCGAGGCTGCACGGGTGCGCGCGAGCGGCGCCGTGCTGCGTTCCTGGCGGCACGGATCGGCGCGCCGGCGGTGGCGCGGTTGAGGGCGGCAGTCGTCGCCAACAAGGGAATCTGACGATGGAAAACAAAGCGCATGCGTTCTGGGCGGGCGCCTTCACAATCGGTCTGCTGGTGGTGATTGCGTTCGCGGTCGTGTTCTTCAGCGCCGACCGTACGGTGCGCGTGCCCTACGACCTGATCTCGCGCAGCAACGTGACGGGGCTCTATCCCGATGCGGCCGTGCGCTACCGCGGGCTCGACGTCGGCAAGGTCCAGTCGATCAAATTCGATCCAAGCCATCCTGGGCAGATCCGCATCCGCGTGCTGGTCGACCAGAAGGCGCCGATGACGCGCTCCACCTTCGGCTCGCTCGCGCTGCAGGGCGTGACGGGCATCGCCTTCGTGCAGCTCGACGACAACGGCCTCGATCTGTCGCCGCTGGTTTCGTCGGAGAAGCACGTGGCCGAGATCCCGCTGCGCCCGGGCTTGCTCGACCAGTTGCAGCGGCGCGGCGACGCGCTGCTGCGCAAGCTCGACAGCATCGCCTCCGACGCCGACCAGATGCTGAGCGAGGAGAACCGCAAGCAGATCATGGCGGCGGTCAACAGCGTGCAGCAGGCCGCGGACAGTATGAACATCATTGCGCAGCAACTGGAGCCGGCCACCAAGCTCCTGCCGGGCACGGTCACGGACCTGCGCAAGACGCTGCAATCGACCAATCAGCTCGTTATCGGCCTGAACCGCCCGGACGGCCCGTTCCTGACCAACCTGAACAAGGCCGGCACGGCGGCGGCCCAGGCGGGGCAGGCGCTGAGCTCGATCGATGCGTCGATCCAGGAGCTCTCGGCGCGGGTGGGCTATGACACGCTGCCGCGCGTCGACTCGCTGACCGAGGACGTGCGCTCGGCGATGCGCTCGGTGGACCGGGCCGCAGGCACCTTCAGCACGAGCCCGAACAGCTTGCTGTTCGGCGGCGCGCCGCAGCCCGCGCCGGGGCCGGGCGAGCCGGGCTTTGCCTGGCCCGCCGGCGCGGGCGCGAAGTAATGGACGGGAAATAGCCGGCGCGAAGCCGCTTCGGGCAAAAACCGGCAAGAACCGCAGCAAGCCATTTCAGGAAGGAACCGCAATGTCACGCCAAGCCACTTCGTCACGCTCGTTTCCGAGGCTTTATCGCGCCGCGCTCGCGGCGCTCGCCATCGGCATGCTGGCGGCGTGCGCCGGCCGCTCCGTCACGCTTTCCGAGGTCCACTACGACCTCGGGCCGCAACAGGAGGCGGCGAGCCCATCGGCGGCGTCACTGTCTGCTCCGTCCGCTCCGACTGCGCCTTCGCCGGCCTCACTGCCGCCGCTGAAGGTGCTCGAAGTGAACGCGCCGCCGACGCTCGACCACGACGGCATCCTCTACCGCCTGAATGGCGACTCGCAGCGCACCGGCCGCTACGCGGACAGCCGCTGGACGATGTCGCCCGCGCGCCTGCTCACGCTGCGCCTGCGCAGCGCGCTCGGCTCGCGCGCCACCGTGCTCTCGGGCGCCGATGCCGTGCCGGCGCCCCTGCTGAAGGTCGAGCTCACCGAGTTCGAGCAGGTGTTCGACTCATCGACGCAAAGCGCCGGCGTGCTGGCCGCGCGCGCGACGCTCATGCGCGGCGGCAAGGTCATTGCGCAGCGCTCGTTCGTCGCGCGCGCACCCGCGAGCACGCCCGACGCCGCAGGCGGCGTGGCGGCGCTGCGCGCGGCGAGCGACGATTTTGCGGGCCAGGTCGGCGCGTGGGTGAGCGCCCAGGCGTTCGCCGGCACGCCTTGAGAAACGCGAGGTCCGGGCGCGCTGGCTGGCCGGACGCATCAGAAGAGGTGGTACTGGCGGTATGTCGTCACCCAAACCCGAAGCGCTGCCGCGCCAGGCTTCTACGCTCTCGCGTCAGGCGTTTGCGCTCTACACCGCACTGATCGTCTACGCCTCGTGGTATCCGTTCTCGGGCTGGCGCTCGCTCGGGCTCGGTCCCTTCGACTATCTCGGCGATCCCTTTCCGAAATACTGGACCGTCTTCGACGTCGTCACCAACGTGCTCGGCTACGTGCCGTTCGGCGCGCTGGCCGTGCTCGCCGCCTGGCCGCGCTGCCGCGGCTTGCTGGCGGTCGCGCTCGCCACGCTCGGCGGCGTGCTGCTGTCGGGCGTCATGGAGGCGGTGCAGACGTATCTGCCCACGCGCGTCGCCTCGAATCTCGACCTCGCCACCAACGTGCTCGGCGCGTTGCTCGGCGCGGCGATCGCCGCGCCGGCCACGGGCGCGCTGCTCGAACGCGGCTTCCTGCGACGGCTGCGCTTTCGCTGGTTCGAGCGCGACGCTGGCGCGCTGATGGTGCTGGCCGCGCTGTGGCCGTTCGCGACGATGTTTCCGGCGCCGCGTCTGTTCGGCATGGGCGACTGGCCGCGCGCGCTCTGGGAGCGCTTCGACGCTTCGATGCAAGGCGCGGTGCTCGCCTGGGTCCCCGCCGCGTGGCACCTGAGCGCGTGGCCCGATGCGCTGGTCGCGCGCCTGCCGGAATCGGAGTGGGAGACGCTTGTCACCGCGCTCAACCTGTTCGGCGCGGCGGCGTTCGCCTCGCTGCCGATGCGCGCTCGTGCACCGCGCGCGCGGCTCATCGTGCTGCTGATCGCGACCACGCTCGTCGTGAAAGCGGGCGCGACTTTCCTGCAGTCGCAAAGCGGCCTGCTGTTCGACTGGGCCACGCCCGGCGCGCTCGCGGGTCTCGGCTGGGGCACGCTCGCGGCCTTTCTCGCGCTGTACCTGCCGCGCACGGCGCGCGCCGCCGCCGCGACGGCGGCGCTGGCCGTCTCGCTCGTGCTCGTGAACCTGCTGCCGGTGAGTCCCTATTTCGACGTGCTGCTCGCCGACTGGCGTCAGGGCCGCTATCTGCACTTCAACGGGCTGGCGCGCTGGCTCGCGTGGATGTGGCCCTGGGCGGCGCTCGGCTGGACGGCGTTCTCGCTGGAACGCGCGTGGCTTGCGCGGCGCGCACGGAATCGGGTGCGCTCCAGCCGCTGAGTGTGGCCATCGAGGCGCGGCCTCTCGTCCCGCACGCACGCGGATGGCGCGAGAAGCGTTCGCGCCGCGCTCGCTATAATCGATCGCATTCTGCCAACCGCACTGCACCAGCCGCGCGCGAACGTGATTCAACCATGAGCCGAACGACACGCGCGCCGCGCCCGACACTTCACCGGTATCCCTCGCCATGACCGATTCGTTTTATCAACACCACGTCTTTTTCTGCCTGAACCAGCGCGACCCGGGCGCCGATCGTCCGAGCTGCGCGAACTGTAACGCGCAGGCGATGCAGGAATACGCGAAAAAGCGCGTGAAGGAGCTGGGCCTCGCAGGTCCGGGCAAGGTGCGCATCAACAAGGCCGGCTGCCTCGACCGCTGCGAGGAGGGCCCCACTGTCGTCGTGTATCCCGAAGGCACCTGGTACACCTATGTCGACGAGAGCGACATCGAGGAAATCGTCGTCTCGCATCTGCAGAACGGCCAGGTGGTCGAGCGCCTGAAGATCGACCGCTAAGAACATCACGCAAGATCCGCAACGATGAACGCACAAACCGAAAAATTCCATATCGACGGCCCCGTCGGCCAGATCGAATGCGCGCTCGACAGGCCCGACGCGAACACGCCCGTGCGCGGCATCGCGCTTGTCGCGCATCCGCATCCGCTGTTTGGCGGCACCATGGACAACAAGGTCGCGCAGACCCTCGCGCGCACGCTCGTGCAGCTCGGCTACGTGACTTACCGGTCGAACTTTCGCGGCGTCGGCACCACGGCCGGCACGCATGACAACGGCATCGGCGAACAGGACGACCTGCTCGAACTCATCGGCTACATGCGCGCGCAGCCGGGCCAGGCCGACATGCCGCTCGTGCTCGCGGGCTTCTCTTTCGGCACCTTCGTGCTTTCGCACGTGGCGAAGCGCTATCAGGAAGCCGGCGGCCAGATCGAGCGCATGGTGTTCGTGGGCACCGCGGCCAGCCGCTGGGAAGTCGCGCCGGTGCGCGAGGACACGCTGCTGATTCACGGCGAGCTCGACGAAACCGTGCCGATTCTCTCCGTGTACGAATGGGCGCGCCCGCAGGAGCTGCCGATTGTCGTGATTCCAGGGGCAGAACACTTTCTGCATCGCAAGCTGCACATCCTCAAGCGCATCATCGTCGACGCCTGGCGTTGATGTGATAGATGAAGTACGAAATGCGCGACAGGTACGCGCAAACGTGTGCCCAGTTGGAAAAACGCCATCACGTGGCGCGTATAATGGGCCGTCTTTTTTGCGCACCGCCGCGCCCGTTTTCCTGTAGTCCGGCGTGTGAGAGCGAGGCGCCGCAGTTAGCTCCCCACTTTGGCTCCTGACTTCGGCCTCCCATCTGCGCGCCCCGTGGCGCGCAACGTTCATCCCGACCCCAATCCGTTCGACCTGAACCTTATGCGTTTTCTCTCCTCCGGCCAGCAATCCTTCTTCGTCTCTTCCTCCACTGTCCGCAACGTCACGCTCGGCGCCATGCTGCCCGCCGCGCTCCTCGCGAGCGCGAGCGCGTTCGCGCAGGTGCCGCCGCCCGCGGTGAACGCGCGCTCGTGGGTGCTCATGGACGCTACCGCGAACCAGGTGCTCGCCTCGGGCAACGCCGACGAGCGCGTCGAGCCGGCCTCGCTCACGAAGCTGATGACCGCCTACCTCGTGTTCGAGGCGCTGCAGGCCAAGAAGATCACGATGGAGCAGATCGTCACGCCGAGCGAAGCCGTGCGCCGCGTGCGCACCGACGAATCGCGCATGTTCATCGAGGCGAACAAGCCGGTGTCGGTGCATGACCTCGTGTACGGCATGATCGTGCAGTCGGGCAACGATGCGGCGATCGCACTCGCGGAGCTCGTGGGCGGCAGCGAGGCGAACTTCGTCAACATGATGAACGCCGAGGCGCAGAAGCTCGGCATGGCGCACACGCATTTCGCCGACGTGAACGGCATGCCCGACCCGAATCACTACACGACGGCCGGCGACCTTGCCACGCTCTCCGCGCGCATGATCCGCGACTATCCCGAGTACTACAGCATCTTCTCGGTGAAGGAGTTCACGTACAACAAGATCAAGCAGCCGAACCGCAACCGCCTGCTGTGGATCGACCCGACCGTCGACGGCCTGAAGACCGGCCACACCAAGGCGGCGGGCTACTGCCTGATCGCGTCGGCCAAGCGTCCGCTCGCGGGCGGCGGCGACCGCCGTCTCGTCTCGGTGATGATGGGCGAGCAAAAGGAGCACGACCGGGTTCAGGACAGCATGAAGATGCTGAACTACGGCTATAGCGCCTACGACAGCACGCGCATCTATGCGGCGAACCAGGCCGTGGCCACGCCGCGCGTCTACAAGGGTGCGACGGATTCCGTGAAGGTGGGCGTGAAGAAGGATCAGTTCGTGACGCTGCCCAAGGGCGCCGCCGACAAGGCCAAGCCGCAGGTCGAGATCACGACCCCGCTGATCGCGCCGCTCGCGGACGGGCAGCAGGTGGGCACGGCGAAGTTCGTCGGCGCCGACGGCAAGGTCCTCGCGCAATTCCCGCTGGTCGCTCTCCAGGCGGTGCCGCAAGCCGGCATTGCGGGCCGCGTGTGGGATTCGCTCATGCTCATGTTCAACAAGAAGAAGTAAATAGTAAATGGACGCATCGACAACGGCCGCGCATGAAGCCGAGCCGCTCGTCTGGCTCGACTGTGGGCGCGGCGGCGAGCTCACGCCGCTTTCCGAAGCGCGCGTGCCGGTGCTCGACCGCGGCTTCATCTTCGGCGACGGCATCTACGAAGTAGTGCCGGCCTACGCGCTGGATACGCACGAAGCCGGGGGCGGCGCGGCCAAGCTGCGCGTGCCGTTTCGCATCGCGCAGCATCTCGCGCGGCTTGCGCGCTCACTGGACAAGGTGGGCATTGCGAATCCGAACGACCAGGCCGGCTGGCGTGCGCTCATCGCGCGCGTGATCGAGGCGAACGAGGTCGCGGGCGCACTCGAGCGCGATGCGCACGCGAACGTCTACCTGCAGGTGACGCGCGGCGTGGCGAAGCGCGGCCACGCGTTCCCGGCGGGCGCGAAGCCCACCGTGCTCGTGATGGTCAGCCCGCTCGTGCTGCCCAGCGCCGCGCAGCGCGCGAGCGGCGTGGCCTGCGTCACGGCCGAGGACCGCCGCTGGCTCAATTGCGACATCAAGTCGACCTCGCTGCTCGGCAATGTGCTGATGGCGCAGAACGCGGTGGAGCACGGCGTGTTCGAGACGATCCAGCTGCGCGACGGCTGGCTGACCGAAGGGTCTTCGTCGAACGTGTGGATCGTGAAGGACGGCGCGCTTTACGCGCCGCCGCGCAGCAACAAGATTCTCGAAGGCATCCGCTACGGGCTCGTCGAGGAACTGGCGCAGGAGTGCGGGATTCGCTTCGAGGCGCGCGAGATCGACGAAGCGGCGCTGCGGGCCGCAGACGAAATGCTCGTGACTTCGGCGACCAAGGAAATCCTGCCGGTGGTCGCGCTCGATGGTCAGGCGGTGGGCAATGGCAAGCCGGGGCCGGTCTTCGCGGCGCTTTACGGGGGTTATCAACGCGCGAAAGCGCGCGAGGCGCACGCGATGCTCGCGGCGCGCGAAGCTCATGCGGCAGCTGGCAAGTAAGCCCGCGCCGCACGATGAGACGCTAAGGGAAGTGGAAATATGACTGCATCTGTACTGAACGGCGGCGCTCAGGCGCCGGCCAAAGAATCCCTGATCGAATTCCCCTGCGATTTCCCCATCAAGGTGATGGGCAAGACGCATCCGGAGTTTCAGGACACGATCGTCGCCGTGCTGCGCGAATTCGACAGCAGCTTCGACGCCGCGACCATCGAATCGCGGCCGTCGAGCGGCGGCAACTACACGGGCCTCACGGTGACCGTGCGCACGACGAGCCAGGCGCATCTCGACGATATCTATCGCGCGCTCACCGGGCATCCGATGGTGAAGATCGTGCTGTAAAACCTCGCGGCGTTGCGCTGGCGAGGGTATGTTGCAAGGGCTGCTTTCGGGCGGCCTTTGTTGCGTTTACGGATTCAAAGCGCGGATTCAAAGCGCGGATTCAAAGCGCGGATTCAAAGCGCGGATTCAAAGCGCATCGTCCTCGCGTGCGCGCAGGGCCGCGGCGGCGGCCGTCATCAGCGGGCCCGCTTCGCAGGCGTTCTCATAGAGCCGCCGGAAGCGCGCGACTTCGTCGAACACCCAGTCGCGAAACGCCTGCACGCGCTCGGTCTGCATGCGCTGCTGCGTGCAGATGAAGTAGTAGCGCCACGGGCTTGGTCCGTCGATGTCCTTGAAAAGCCGCACGAGCCGCCCGCGCGTGATCTCGTGCATCGCGAGCGAGCGCCGCACGAGCGCGATGCCCTGGCCGTCCATGGCGGCCTGCAGCAGGTTCGACGAGTCCTGGTAGAGCACGCCGCGCTTGGGCTCGGGTATGTCGTGCATGCCGGCCGCGTCGAACCAGGGGCGCCAGAGTTCGTCGTCGGAGCGCAGAAGGGGCAGCTTCGCCAGCTCGCGCGGGTCCTCGGGCAGCTTGCCGCCGTTGAAGTCCGGCGAGCACGCGGGAAAGAAGATCTCGTCGAGCAGGAGTTCGGCGTGCAGCCCGGGATAGTGGCCGTAGCCGAAGCGCACGGCCACGTCGACATCGTCGCGCGCGAAATCGACGAGCGAGTTCGTCGATTGCAGCTCGACGTCCCATTGCGGATGGGCCTCGATAAAGCGGCCAATGCGCGGCGTGACCCAGCGGGCGGCGAACGACGAGAGCATCGACACCACGAGGCGCCGGTCGCGGTCGCCCGCCCGGATCTCCTGGGTGGCGAGCGCCAGTTGGGCGAGCGCGTCGCGCACCTGGCCCGCGTAGCGGCGGCCCGTGTCGGTGAGGCGCACGCGCTTGCCGTCGCGGGCGAACAGCGCGATGCCGAGCTCGCCCTCGAGCGCGCGGATCTGGTGGCTGACCGCGCCGTGCGTGACGAATAACTCGTCGGCGGCGCGCGAAAAGCTTTCGTGGCGGGCGGCGGCCTCAAACGCCTTGAGGGCGTTGAGCGCTGGAAGCTGGCGCAGGTCCATCGCAATTTTTCTCACATAGCCGTGAAAATTGATCGTTTTGCCCGATCCCTTGCTGCGCCTACGATTGTAGCCATGGATGCGGCACCTTCGGAGGCGAAAATGAGAGAAATTTCTTCGGATATCACGTTTGAAGTGGCGGCGGATCAAGTGGCTTCGGTGCGGGTGGCGCACAGCACGCGGCTGACCGTGCGCTGCGGCGCGGTCTGGGTCACGCGCAGCGACGACACCGCCGACTACTGGCTCGAACCCGGCCACACGCTGCGGCTGCGGCGCGGCGAGCGGCTGTGGATCGGCGCGGAGCAGGGCGGGGCGGCTTGGGTCGCGTTCGCGACGCCGGCGCGTGTGAGCGAGCGCGTGCTCGACTGGGCCGCGCGTCTCGCGGCGCGTTGGGGCATCCACGCCGGCGACGGATGGCGCACGGTTTGAGGTGCCCGACGAGAGGTGCCCGGCCGAGGGAGCTCGGCGCGCTTGTCCCGAATTAGGTAAACTTCGGGGATCATGTGCGCCACCCCGGTTTCAGCCTCCCCAACTTCACCCTCATCCGTGTCTGCCTCGACGGGCGAGCGCTTCGCGCCGCTCATCTTGCGCTGGCGCGGCAACGAGGCCTACCAGACGAGCTTCGACGCCATGCGCGAATTCACCGCGCAGCGCGACGCAGAAACGCCCGATGAAATCTGGCTCGTCGAACATCCACCCGTCTTCACGCTCGGCCAGGCCGGCAAGCCCGAGCACCTGCTGATTGCCAATAGCGGCATTCCGCTCGTGCAGATCGACCGCGGCGGCCAGATCACCTATCACGGGCCGGGCCAGGTCGTGGCGTATCTGCTGCTCGACCTGCGGCGGCGCAAGCTGATGGTGCGCGAGCTCGTCACGCTCATCGAGCAGGCCGTGATCGAAACGCTGGCGGCGTATAATCTCGCGGGCGAACGCAAGGCCGGCGCGCCCGGGATCTATGTGCCAGAAGGCGCACCCGGACCCAGCGCGGCCCATGTGGGCGCCAAGGTCGGAGCACTCGGCCTGAAGATTAGCCACGGCTGCAGCTATCACGGCGTGAGCCTGAACGTCTCGATGGACTTGAGCCCGTTCCTCGCGATCAACCCGTGCGGGTATGCAGGCCTCGAAACCGTCGACATGGCCACGCTGGGCGCGCAAGCGTCCTGGCAAGACGTGGCCGCCACACTGGCGGCCCGGCTCGAGGCGAATCTCGCCGCACATTGGGATTCGACCCTTTCATCAGCGCTTTCGGTGGCCGAAGCCGCTGCCTCAGACCCTTCAGCCGCACCCGCGGCCGGGGTGAACCCGGCCACATCGGCCACCATGGGCGGACAACCGCCGCAACCGCAGGCCGGCGTTGCACCGGCGGCCTGACTGGATCGAAACGAATGACTGACGTAACCGCGAATTCTGCTGAAAACACTGCAGCGACACCCGCCGACGCCGTACCCTACGACGCCACCGCGAAACAGAAGGCGCAGGCCAAGACCTCGCGCATTCCGATCAAGGTGATCCCGATCGAGAAGCTCAAGAAGCCCGAGTGGATCCGCGTGAAGGCGGCCACCGGCAATTCGCGTTTCTACGAGATCAAGAACATCCTGCGCGAGCACAACCTGCACACGGTGTGCGAGGAAGCGAGCTGCCCGAACATCGGCGAATGTTTCGGCAAGGGCACCGCCACGTTCATGATCATGGGCGACAAGTGCACGCGCCGCTGCCCGTTCTGCGACGTCGGCCATGGCCGCCCTGACCCGCTCGATCCGGACGAGCCGGCCAACCTCGCGCGCACCATCGGCGCGCTCAAGCTCAAGTACGTCGTGATCACGAGCGTCGACCGCGACGACCTGCGTGACGGCGGCGCCGGCCACTTCGTCGAATGCATCCGCCAGGTGCGCGAGCAGTCGCCGGAAACGCGCATCGAGATTCTCACGCCCGACTTCCGGGGCCGTCTGGACCGCGCCATCGGCATTCTCAACGCCGCGCCGCCCGATGTCATGAACCACAATCTCGAAACGGTGCCGCGTCTTTACAAGGAAGCGCGTCCTGGTTCGGATTACGCGCATTCGCTCAAGCTGCTGAAGGACTTCAAGGCGCTGCATCCCGAGGTCGCGACCAAGTCGGGCCTGATGGTGGGCCTTGGCGAGACGCCGGAAGAGATCCTCCAGGTCATGCGCGACCTGCGTGAGCACGACGTCGACATGCTGACGATCGGCCAGTATCTCCAGCCGTCGGAGCATCACCTGCCGGTGCGCGAGTACGTGCATCCCGACACCTTCAAGATGTATGAGGAAGAGGCGTACAAGATGGGCTTCACGCACGCGGCCGTCGGCGCGATGGTGCGTTCGAGCTATCACGCCGATGTGCAGGCGCATGGCGCTGGGGTGGTTTGATAAGCCCGCGTTGTCTCGCACGCGAAAAAGCCCGCTGAAGCGGGCTTTTTTTTGCCCTTTGCTTCCGCTCCCGCACGAAAGGCAATGCTTCAGCGGCGTCATTGGTGCGTCTTTAGCTATCGCAGATAAATTAGAACCGCTCGCCGCCCGTCCCCATTTCTCCCGTGTTCCGGAAACCCGGACGCTGTCCAGTTCCGTTTCTGGAAATCCAGATTCTTCCTACACTTTCAAGACGCAGAGGCCTTACCCATCAAGGCTGAAGGCGCTGCGCGTTGCTGGCATCAACCTTGCTCTATAGATCGCGCGGCTACTCAGGCCGTGACAAAAAACACAAGGAGACAGCCGATGTCCGATCCCTACCTCTGGTTTCGCTGATCCCCCCGTTTAGACCTGTCGCGGCAAGGCGCACGTAAAAGCGCGGCCATCGGCTTAACTCATTTGCAGGATCCAATCGTGAAGAAACCTCTGCACAAAGTCCTTTACGTCCAGGTGATCGTGGCGATCATCATCGGCATCGTTCTCGGCCACTACTCGCCGGCCATCGCCATCGACATGAAGCCGCTCGGCGACGCCTTCATCAAGCTCATCAAGATGGTGATCGGGCCGATCATCTTCTGTACCGTCGTGACCGGCATCGCCGGCATGGAGGACATGAAGAAGGTGGGCCGCGTGGGCGGCAAGGCGCTGCTCTACTTCGAGATCGTCTCGACCTTCGCGTTGGTGCTCGGTCTTGCGGCCACGCACTTGCTCAAGCCGGGCGCGGGCTTCAACGTCGATGTCAACACGCTCGACGGCAAGGCCGTGGCGAGCTACGCGGCGAAGGCGCATGGCCAGAGCACTGTCGACTTCCTGATGCACATCATTCCGGACACGATGTTCTCGGCGTTCGCGCAAGGCGAAATCCTGCAGATCCTGCTCATCGCGCTGTTGTTCGGCTCGGTGCTCGCGCACCTGGGCGATCGCGGCCGCGTGGTGACCGACTTCATCGAGAGCGTCTCGGGCGTGCTGTTCGGCATCGTCAAGATCGTCACGAAGCTCGCCCCCATCGGCGCATTCGGCGCGATGGCGTTCACTATCGGCAAGTACGGCGTGGGCTCGCTCCTGCCGATGCTCAAGCTGATCGGTACGTTCTATCTCACCTCGGTGGTGTTCGTGCTGGTGGTGCTCGGCGCGATCGCGCGCTTCACGGGCTTCTCGATCATCCGCTTCGTTTCCTACATCAAGGAAGAACTGCTGATCGTGCTGGGCACGAGCTCGTCGGAGTCGGCGCTGCCGCAACTGATGGAGAAGCTCGAACGCCTCGGCTGCTCGCGCTCGGTCGTGGGCCTCGTGGTGCCGACCGGCTATTCGTTCAACCTCGACGGCACCAACATCTACATGACGATGGCGGTGCTCTTCATCGCCCAGGCGACCAACACCGATCTCACGTGGACCCAGCAGCTCACGCTGCTCGCAGTGACGATGCTCACCTCGAAGGGCGCGAGCGGCGTGACCGGCGCGGGCTTCATCACGCTCGCGGCAACGCTCGCCGTGGTGCCGACCATTCCGCTCTCGGGCATGGTGCTGATCCTCGGCATCGACCGCTTTATGAGCGAGTGCCGCGCGCTCACCAACATCGTCGGCAACGGCGTGGCGACGGTCGTGGTCTCGGCATGGGAGAAGGAGCTCGATCGCAGCAAGCTGCGCGCAGCGCTGTCGGGTCAGGCGGAGGATGTGAAGGAGAGCGCGCGCGTGTAAGCCCGTGCGGTGCGGCGGTGTGGGCCGCCGTGCCGCTGCCTTCCGTATGACCTGACGCTGTACCTGTTTGATAGCGCGTGCCGCCAGCCGGCGCGCGCCGTTTTCCCTGGTTTCCCGGTTCGCGCGGCTATCCGCGCGCCTGTTCGCTTCCGTATTCCCCGGCGCCTTCCTTTTCGGCTTCCGTCCCTCACCGTGGGCCGCCTCGCGCGGTAAGCGTGTGCCACAATTGCCCTCATCCCCGCACGATCCTCCGGAAGCCTCCTTCGTGACGCGCCGTCTCATCCTGTTGTTCATGCTCGCCGTCGGGCTCGTGGCGGTGTGCACGCTCGCGTGGTCGCTTGCCTGGCAGACCGGCATCGACGCGCTGCGCCGCAACGCCGCCGTGCGCAACGGCCGCACGACCGCGGCGCTCAAGAGCACGCTCGAGCGCTACGAATCGCTGCCGTACCTGGTGGGCGCGCATCCGCTCGTGCAGGACGTGCTCGCCGACCCGAAACCCGACTGGGTCGCGCAGGCCAACCGCTATCTCGAGGACGTGAACCGCCACGCGCGCGCCACCACGACCTACATCATCCGCGCCGATGGCCTGTGCATCGCCGCGAGCAATTGGCGCGGGCCGGACAGCTTCGTGGGCGTGGGCTACCAGTTCCGGCCGTACTTCATCGAGGCCGCCAAGGGCGGCGTGGGGCGCTTTTTCGGCATCGGCACGATTTCGCACGATCCGGGCTACTACATTTCGCAGCCGGTGCGGCGCAACGGCAAGATCGTCGGCGTGGCGGTGGTCAAGCTCAACCTCGAATGGTTTCCGGGCACGGACAGCTCCGAGCCGCTGCTCGTCACCGACGATCACGGCGTGATCTTTCTCTCCTCGGTGAACGCGTGGAAGTACCGCACGGTGCGCCCGCTGCCCGCCGACGTGGTGGCCTCCATCGACGAGACGCGCCAGTACGCGCGTCAGGACATTGCGCCGCTGCCGGTGAGCGTGGAGCGCGTGCTGGAGGGCGGCGCCGATATCGTGCGCATCGGCAGCGGCCTGCGCGCGCCGCGCTATCTGGAGACGCGCCGCGCGCTCGGCGAGCCCGACTGGCATCTCGTGACGATGTCGCCGGTCGACCCGGTGCAGGACGCGGCGCGCAACGCGACGATCATGACGGGCTTCGGCTACGTCTCGCTGTGCCTGCTGGCGTTCTACTGGCGCATGCGCCGCGCGCGTGTGCAGGAAGTGCTGCGCAGCCGCGCGATGCTGCAAAAGGCCTACGCCATGCTCAATGATCGCGTGGCCGAGCGCACCGCCGATCTCTCGCAGGCCAACGAGCGCCTGCAGCTCGAAGTGGCCGAGCGCACGCGCACCGAGGCGGAGCTGCGCGCGACTCAGGACGAGCTGATCCAGGCGAGCAAGCTCGCCGCGCTCGGACAGATGGCGGCGGGCATCACGCACGAGCTCAATCAGCCGCTCGCGGCGCTGCGCAGCTTCTCGGACAACACCCGCGTGTTTCTGGAGCGCGGCCAGTATGACGTGGCGCACGAGAATCTGGAAGCGATCGGCTCGCTCACCGAGCGCATGGGCAAGATCGTGAATCAGCTCAAGCTGTTCGTGGGGCGCGCGAAGCCGAAGAGCCAGCGCTCGCCGGTGGCGCGCGCGCTGCGCAATGCGCTCGGGCTGCTCGGCAAGCGTCTCGACGGCGTGAGCGTCGTGCTCACCGTCACCGACGGCGACGCCGCCAGCGCGCCGCTCGATACGCACAACGACTATCCCGAACTGGTCGCGCAGTGCGATGACCTGCGGCTCGAGCAGGTGCTCATCAACCTGATCGGCAACGCGCTCGACGCGGTCGCCGGGACGAGCGCGCCCCGCATCGCCATCGACGTGCGCGCGCGGCCGGCGACCATCGAGATCGTCGTGTGCGACAACGGGCCGGGCATTCCCGCCGAGGTCATGCCGCGCCTGTTCGAGCCGTTCTTCACCACGAAGGAGATGGGGCAGGGCTTGGGCTTGGGGCTGGCGATCTCTTCGTCGATTGCGCGCGATTGCGGCGGCACGCTCGCGGCGTACAACGCCCCCGAGGGGGCGATCGATGGTGAGACGAATTGTGCGGCGCCGGGTGGTGCCTGCTTCGTGCTGACGCTGCGCCGCACGCGAGTGAATGCGGCCCTCGCGGCAGCCAACGAACCCACGCCGCCGCCCGCGAACGGCATGCAACACTGAATTAAGGAAGGCGAACGAACATGATCAGCTCGATGCCCGGCCGGGTGCTCTATGTGGAGGACGAGGAACTGGTGCGGCGCGCCGGCGTGCAGAGCCTGCAGCTCGCGGGCTTCGACGCGGCCGGCTTCGCCAATGCCGAGGCCGCGCTGCCGCTCGTGGACGCCGAGTTCGCCGGCGTCGTGGTGAGCGACATCCGCTTGCCCGGCATGAGCGGGCTCGATCTGCTCGCGCAGTGCCACGAGCATGCGCCCGACGTGCCGGTGATCCTCGTCACGGGGCACGGCGACATCTCGATGGCCGTGCAGGCGATGCGCGACGGCGCCTACGATTTCATCGAGAAGCCGTTCGCTTCCGAGCGCCTGATCGAAACAGTGCGGCGCGCGCTGGAGCGCCGCACGCTGATGCTCGAAAACCTCGCGCTGCGCCGCGAGCTGGCAGGGCAGGACACGCTTGCGCCGCGCATCATCGGCAAGAGTCCGGCGATCGAGCAGGTGCGGCGGCTGATCGCCAACATCGCGCCCACGGATGCTTCGGTGCTCATCAACGGCGACACCGGTGCCGGCAAGGAGCTAATCGCGCGCAGCCTGCACGAGCTCTCGCCGCGTCGCGACAAGCCATTCGTGGCCGTGAACTGCGGCGCGCTGCCCGAGCCGATGTTCGAATCGGAGATGTTCGGCTATGAACCCGGCGCGTTCACGGGCGCAGCCAAGCGGCGCATCGGCAAGCTCGAGCACGCCACGGGCGGCACGCTCTTTCTCGACGAGATCGAAAGCATGCCGCTCGCGCTCCAGGTGAAGCTCTTGCGCGTGCTGCAGGACGGCGTGCTGGAGCGCCTCGGCTCGAACCAGCCGGTGCGCGTGGACTTGCGCGTGATCGCGGCGGCCAAGGGCGACATGCTGGAGCACGTCGCGGCGGGCACCTTTCGGCGCGATTTGCTATATCGCCTGAACGTGGTGACGATCGCGTTGCCGCCGCTCGCCGAGCGCCGCGAAGACATCGTGCCGCTCTTCGAGCACTTCCTGCTGGATGCGGCGGTGCGTTACCAGCGCCCTGCGCCGCTGTTGACCGAGCGCGACCGCATGCGCCTCGCGCAGCGCGACTGGCCGGGTAACGTGCGCGAGCTGCGCAACGCGGCGGACCGCTATGTGCTTGGCATTCCCGACGATGTTGCGACACAGGCCGCGAGCGGCGCCGCCGACGCGCTGCCGCTCAAGGAGCGCGTCGAGCAGTACGAGCGCGCGCTGATTGCCGACGCGCTCCAGCAGACGCACGGCGCGGTCGCGCACGCCGCCGAGCGGTTGCAGATGGCGAAGGCCACGCTCTACGAGAAGATGCGCCGTTATGGGCTGGTGGCGCGGGGGGAGAGCGACGCGCGCGGGTGAAGTGAGCGAGGGTGGCGCAAACGAAAACGGCAGCGGATTTTCCGCTGCCGTTTGTGTCCGGCGCTGCCTCGTGTGCGAGGCGCGTCAGGTCGCCAGCGCCTTTTGCAGCAATGCGTCGAGTTCCGCGAATTTCGGCTCGCCCACGTAGCGCTTGAGAATCTTGCCGTCACGGTCGATCACGAAGGTGGTGGGCGTGAGCTGGACGTTGCCGAACTGTTTGGCCGCCGAGCCGTCGTCCATGGCCACCTTGAACGGCAACTGGCGCGTCTGCGCGTAATTGACGACGTACATGGGCGCGTCGTAGTTCATCGCCACGGCGACGAATTCGAGGCCTTCGCCCTTGAACCGGTTATAGGTCTGGATCATCTGGGGCATTTCCTTCATGCAGGTGGTGCAGCTCGTCGCCCAGAAGTTGACGAGATAGACCTTGCCCTTGAGATCGGCGGTCGAGACCTTTTGACCGGAGAGCAGCGTGAAGGTGGCGTCGGGCACGCGTTGCTGGCTGCCGAAGAACGCGAAATAGCCGGCGATGGCCAGAGCGGCTGCAACCACTAAGGCGCCGATGCTGCGGATCGCGCTGGAGCGCGCCTTCGGAGGTGTCGGGGATGCGGACATGAATGAAGCCTCGGGCGCCTCTGGGCGCGGAAATGAGCCGAACTATTGTAGCGCCGAATTTCCCGGCATAGCGGTTGCATCGGCACGGGTGGGCATAAGCCAGGGATAATGTCCCGCTCAGCCGTTTGCTCGTTCCCTCACACTTTTTGGCCGCCTCCGTTCGCGTCTTATGGTCTCCAACGTTTTCTCCCGCGCCCGTCTTTCGTGGTTTGTGCCGTCGCCCTTGCTCATGTTCCTGCGCACTGCTGTCGTTCGCGCGGCGGCCGGGCTTGCGCTGGCGGGTGTGCTCGCGCCGCTCATCGCCTGTTCGCCCACCTACGACTGGCGCACGATTTCGAACGATGCAAGCGGCTATAGCGTCGATATGCCCGCCAAGCCCGGCTCGGATCAGCGCAGCCTCGACGTGGCCGGCACACCGATGCGCATGCGGGTCCAGACCGCCGAGGTGAGCGGCGCGGTGTTCGTGGTCGGCACGCTCGACCTGCCTGACGCGCAGCCGGCCACGCAGCAAAAAGCGCTGGCGTACCTGAGCGCGGGGCTTGCGCACAACGTGGGCGCGATGCCCCAGACGCGCGCGGTAGCGGTGCCGGTCGAGGCGGGAGGCTCGGTCGAGGGCGTCGACATGGAACTCGCGGGCAAGGCCGGGGCGACGGAGGACCAGCGCACGATCCACGCGCGGCTCGTCGCCAAAGGGGCGCATGCCTACCAGTTGGCGATCGTGGGCCGCGAGCAGCCGGCGCCCGAGCAGGTCGATCAGTTCTTCCAATCGTTCAAGCTCCATTGAGAGCATCTTAGGATTACGGAGCGACAAGCGATTGCAGCCGAAAGTCAATGTGTAATCCTGGGTTTACGGGCTAATTCCCGGATTTCATTGAAGGTTTGCGAGTTACCCACAGGTCCTGTGGGTAACTTTGTGGAAAAAGACGGATCATCGCTCGCAAAAGGCCACGCTGTGGGCTTTTTGTTAGTTTGGCGTGCTTTTCGGCAGAACTTTAATTGTATAAAAATCAATGGCTTGCGTTTTTTGTCTACGCTGAACGCGAATCGTGCAAGAAATTGCTGCTCACACGACAAAATGTGCATAAGTCAAGTCTTGACTTCCTTTTTTTGATCCATCTGAAGGTTGAAGTCGCGTTTCGGCGCCAGCTGCGCGCATTCTCAGTCCGCGCTGATGCGTCCCCGTTAATGCGTACTACTGATCGCTAAATACGCGCCGATACTGCACCGCTTCCGCGACGTGTGCTGCATCGGGCATGGGCGCATCCGCGAGGTCGGCGATCGTGCGCGCTACCTTGAGCGCGCGATAGTATGCGCGCGCCGACCAGCCGAAGCGCTCGCCAGCCTCGCGCAGCAGTGCTTCGCCCGCTGCATCGGGGCGACAGACCGAGTCGGTCTCGCGTCCGCTCAATTCGCGATTGGTCTTGCCCTGGCGGGCGATCTGGCGCCCGCGCGCTGCTGCCACGCGGGCGGCCACGGCCGCGCTCGGTTCGCCGGGCGCGTTGGCGCGCGAGGCGAGTTCGGCAGGCGGGAGCGCGGGAATCTCGATCTGGATGTCGATGCGGTCGAGTAGCGGCCCCGAGAGTTTGCGGCGATAGCGCGCCGCCGCCTCGGGCGTGCAGCGGCAGCGCCCCGAAGGGTCGCCGCGCCAGCCGCACGGACAGGGATTCATGGCGGCGACCAGCTGGCAGGCGGCGGGAAAGTCGGTCTGCCACGCCGCGCGCGAGATGGTGATCGAGCCTGCTTCGAGGGGTTCGCGCAAAGTCTCCAGCACGTGGCGGTCGAACTCGGGCAATTCATCGAGAAACAGGACACCTGAATGGGCGAGCGTGATCTCGCCGGGCTGAGGCGGATTGCGTCCGCCGATCAGCGCCGCCGCGCTGGACGAGTGGTGCGGCGCGCGAAACGGCCGCCGCCGCCATTGCTGCGGCGAGAAACCGAACGAGCTCGCCGAAAGCAGGGCGGCGCTGGCGAGCGCCTCGGTGTCGGTCATCGGCGGCAGGAGGCCGGGCAGGCGCGCGGCGAGCATCGACTTGCCCGCGCCCGGCGGCCCGATCATTAACAGATGGTGGCCGCCCGCTGCCGCGACTTCGAGCGCGCGGCGCGCGCCGCGCTGGCCGATCACGTCGGCCATATCGGGGGGCGGCGTGGCTGGTGCCGCGTCGAGCGCGGCGGCTCGCACGGGCGCGAGGCACGCGCCCTCTTCGCCCGAAAGATGCGCGCAGAGCGTGCGCAGGTCGGCAACGGCATAGACATCCACGCCGGGTACGAGCGCGGCCTCGGCAGCATTGTCGGCGGGCAGGTAGAGCTCGGGTGTGCGCGCGCACGAGCCCAATGCTTCGAAACGGGCGTGAGCGGGCGCCGCGTCATGCGTTTCGGGCGGTTGCGGCGCGCCGGGTTGCGCGCGCGCTGTGCCGCATGCCATCGCGAACGCGCCGCGCATGGGGCGCACCGCGCCCGAGAGCGAGAGTTCGCCCGCGAATTCGCGCGCGGGCGTGAGCGACGCAGCGGGAATCTGACCGCTCGCGGCGAGAATGCCGAGTGCGATGGGCAAGTCGAAGCGGCCCGACTCTTTCGGCAAGTCGGCGGGCGCGAGATTCACGGTGATGCGGCGCACGGGAAAGTCGAAGCCGCAGTTAGAGAGTGCCGCGCGCACGCGTTCACGGCTTTCGCGCACTTCGAGGTCGGGCAGGCCGACGATCGAAAACGACGGCAACCCATTGGCAAGATGGACTTCTACGGTCACATCGGGCGCGCGGCCAGCAGCCGGCGCGCGGCTGCGCACCACGGCAAGCGACATGGAAATCTCCGGAAGGGGCACATGACGGTGAGCCGATGAAGCCACCCTTCATGCGCCAGGCTGGTGAGGCGCGTGCCCCTTTACGGTTCCATTGCGGAACGGTTACGGCTCGCTTGCCTTAGCGGTGGTGCACCGATTTAATCAGGATGACTGGCCAGTCACCGGCTGCTTCTGTTCGAGTTCGGCCACGCGGCGCTCGAGTTCTTCGAGGCGCTGACGCGTGCGCACCAGCACTTGCGTCTGCGCGTCGAATTCTTCGCGGGTGACGAGATCGAGCTTCGAAAAGCCTTGTGAGAGCATGGCGCGCACATTGCGCTCGACGTCGCGCGCCGGCGAGTTCTTCAAGAGCTCGCCCATTTTCGATTGCAGATCGTTGAATACGTCGTTTGGCTGTTTCATTCGGTTCCCCTTACTACTTAATCAATTCGCTGCACAAAAAGTGTGCAGATTTCGTTTCGACTGTGCCTCGCTTTGGATCGTGACCAATCCTGGTGCGAGGCGTGCAGCGCGTGAACGCAACTGGTGCACGGCGCGCCCGCCATGTGCCTGCGGCACCTGATATGGGGCGCTGACACGCCTGCGAGGCCCGGGCGCCGCGCCGGCCTGACTGAAAACACTCTAGCAACGATCGACTGGCGCCGCCACCGCGCGGCCCGCGCGCTGGCCGTCCGGCCAGGACCCCGGCGCAGGCCGCGCCCGCCCGCGTGGCGGGGATTGGCATGCGTGGATCGGCATTGTCCACGGCTTGCGGAATTCGTGCATCGAAATCCATCAGAAAAGCGGTCCGCGCTAATTGGCACGGGTGTTGCTAATACTGCTTCGCACTGAATCACGCATACGGCATCACTACGGAACAACGGCACAGCAACCGCAACGAGGACTACATGAAACTAATCACAGCAATCATCAAGCCGTTCAAGCTCGATGAGGCGCGCGAGGCCCTCTCGGCTATTGGCGTCTCGGGGATCACGGTCACCGAGGTGAAGGGCTTCGGCCGTCAGAAGGGGCACACCGAGCTATACCGGGGCGCGGAATACGTCGTCGATTTCCTGCCCAAGGTCAAGATCGAAGCCGCCGTCTCCGACGACATCGTCGATCAGGCCATCGAGGCGATCGAGCGCGCCGCCCGCACCGGCAAGATCGGCGACGGCAAGATCTTCGTCGCCCCCATCGAACAAGTCATTCGCATCCGCACCGGCGAGACCGGCGCCGACGCGCTGTGAGTACCCAATAAAGTCCTTGTGACAGACGAGAGAGACTAGAGGAAACCGAGATGCGCAAACTTTTGATGTCCCTGCTGATGGCCGGCTCGCTGCTGGCCGGCGGCATCGGCGCCGCACTGGCCGACGATGCGTCCGCACCCACCGCAGCCTCCGCGCCGGCTGCATCGGCTCCCGCGGCCTCCGCGCCCGCAGCATCGGCCCCGGCGGCCGCAGCCGCCCCCGCTGCAAGCGCGCCCGCCGACGCCTCGGCTGCAGCAGCCGCGCCCGCGGCTCCGACCGCGCCGTTCTCGGTGGATTCGTCGAAGATCAACTCGGGCGACACCGCGTGGATGCTCACCTCCACCGCGCTCGTCCTGTTCATGACGATTCCGGGCCTCGCGCTCTTCTACGGCGGCATGGTCCGCAAGAAGAACGTGCTCGCGACGCTCATGCAGAGCTTCGCGATCACCTGCCTCGTGACGGTGATCTGGACGGTGGTGGGTTACACCCTCGCGTTCACGCCGGGCAACGCGTTCATCGGCGGCTTCTCGCGCGTGTTCCTCGAGGGCATGAACTACATCAAGGGCGACAAGGCGACGACGCTCACCGTGAGCCACCTCGCGCCGACCATCCCCGAGACCGTGTACTTCGTTTATCAAATGACGTTCGCGATCATCACGCCGGCGCTCATCACCGGCGCGTTCGCCGACCGCATGAAGTTCTCGGCGATGCTCGTGTTCATGTCGCTGTGGTCGATCATCGTCTACGCGCCGATCGCGCACATCGTGTGGGAGCCGACGGGCTGGCTCGCGAGCGCAGGCATTCTCGACTTCGCAGGCGGCACGGTGGTGCACATCAACGCCGGCATCGCGGGTCTCGTGTGCTGCATCGTGCTCGGCAAGCGCGTGGGCTATGGCCGCGAAGCCATGGCGCCGCACAACCTCGTGCTCACGCTGATCGGCGCGGCCATGCTGTGGGTGGGCTGGTTCGGCTTCAACGCGGGCTCGGCAGTCGCCGCCGACGGCCGTGCCGGCTTCGCGATGCTCACGACGCAAGTGGCGACCGCCTGCGCGGCGCTCGGCTGGATGTTCGCGGAGTGGATCGCCAAGGGCAAGCCCTCGGTGCTCGGCATCGCTTCGGGCGCGGTGGCGGGGCTCGTGGCCGTGACGCCGGCGTCGGGCTTCGTCGGCGTGATGGGCGCGATCGTGATCGGCGTGGTGGCGGGCGTGGTCTGCTTCTGGTCGGCCACCTGGCTCAAGCACAAGTTCAACTATGACGATTCGCTCGACGCGTTCGGCGTGCACGGCGTGGGCGGCATCATCGGTGCGCTGCTGACCGGCGTGTTCGCGGTGAAGGACATCGGCGGCGCGGATGGCAGCGTCATCCTCCAGGCCAAGGGCGTGCTCACGACCCTCGTCTACAGCGGCGTGGTGAGCTTCGTCCTGCTCAAGGTGATCGACATGGTGATGGGCCTGCGCGTGAGCGAAGAAGAAGAGCGCGAAGGCCTCGACGTGGTTCTGCACGGCGAACGCGTGGAATGAGCGTGCCGCGCAGGGTTGAATCGATAAGCAGCAAAGAATAGCAAGCAGGCAGTACGGAGCGCAGCGACCTGGGCCCGCCTCACACGGCGGGCCCTTTTTCTTTTTCAGGGCGCACGCAATGCGAGAAGGGAATAAGCCTGATTTCCTT
This sequence comes from Paraburkholderia sp. A1RI-2L, assembly GCF_048957375.1. Lineage (NCBI taxonomy): Bacteria > Pseudomonadati > Pseudomonadota > Betaproteobacteria > Burkholderiales > Burkholderiaceae > Paraburkholderia > Paraburkholderia sp. A1RI-2L. Next base: position 2,515,579 of record NZ_JARBTA010000001.1, on the reverse strand, counting down.
CACGTTGGCGTTAGTGCCCCTTCTTTTCGTGTGTCTCCATTGCGCCGGACCCTGCGCGCGGTCCAGAATGGATATTCGTTCTGGATGGTGGGGCGCATGGCCGGGAGCAGGGCGTGGCGGCTATAACCCTATGAACAGTAAGGGAAAGGCCGTCTTGCAACCACTGCAATCGTCCCCAGATACGCTCCCGGTTTGCTTACCCTCAATCAGCTTTTGTCCGCGAGTATTACCTTATGGTCCCGCATCTGGTTACGGCGTTGAACGGTCCGCTTCTCGAACTCGAGCAGCGCATCCTCGACGCGACGCCGTCCATCGAGCGCTGGTTCCGCCTTGAATGGATGGAGCACACGCCGCCGTTCTACTGTTCGGTGGACTTGCGCAACGCCGGCTTCAAGCTCGCGCCGGTCGACACCAATCTGTTTCCGGGCGCCTTCAACTGCCTGCCGCAGGAAGTGCTGCCGCTCGCCGTGCAGGCCGCCATGGCGGCCATCGAAAAAATCTGCCCGGACGCCAAGAACCTGCTCGTGATCCCCGAGATGCACACGCGCAATGCGTTCTATCTGGAGAACGTCGCGCGCTTGGCCACGATCATGCGCCAGGCGGGCCTGAACGTGCGCTTCGGCACGCTCGACGAAACCATCGCCGGGCCGGTCACGATCTCGCTCGCGGATGGCCAGAAGATCGTGCTCGAGCCACTCGAGCGCTCGCAGCGGCGTTTGGGTCTGAAGAACTTCGATCCGTGCTCGATCCTGCTGAACAACGATCTCTCGGGCGGCATTCCGCCGGTGCTGGAGAACCTGCACGAGCAATACGTGCTGCCGCCGCTGCACGCTGGCTGGGCGGTGCGCCGCAAGTCCACGCACTTTTCCTGCTACGACGACGTGGCGAAGAAGTTCGCGAAGATGGTGGGCGTCGATCCGTGGATGATCAATCCGTACTTCGCGCACGTGGAAGGCGTCGATTTCGAGGCGCGCACGGGCGAGGAGAAGCTGGCGGCGTCTATCGACGCGGTGCTCAAGAAGATCGCGAAGAAGTATCGCGAGTATGGCATCACCGAAAAACCCTACGTGGTGATCAAGTCCGACGCCGGCACCGACGGCCGCGGCGTGATGACGGTGCACGACGCCTCCGAGGTCGCCGCGCTCACCAAGCGCGAACGTGCGAAGATGTCGGCCACGAAGGACGGACTCGAAGTGCGCGACGTGATCGTGCAGGAGGGCGTCTACACGTTCGAGCATATCGGCGACGAAGTGGCCGAGCCGGTCGTCTACATGATCGACCGCTATGTGGTGGGCGGTTTCTACCGCGCGCATGGCAGCCGCGAGCGCGACCAGAATCTGAATGCGCCGGGCATGCACTACGTGCCGCTCGGCTTCGAGCACACGGCGCTGCCCGACACGCGCGCGAAGCCGGGCGCGGCGCCGCCCAACCGCTTCTACATGTACGGCGTGGTGGCGCGTCTGGGCTTGCTCGCGGCGTCGGTCGAGCTGGAGAAGACCGACCCCGAGGCGATTCAGGTGTAAACCTCGCGACCGTCGTTTTTCGGAAAATTCAACGCAGCGCCCGCCCTGAGCGGGCGTTGCCGTCATAACGCCCCGCACGAAGCGGGCACCAGGCAGGGACAAGGCAGAGACGATATGGACATTCTCTTCATCGCCGATCCGCTCGAGCGGTTCAAGATCTACAAGGACTCGACTTACGCGATGATGGCCGAGGCCGCGAAGCGCGGCCATACGCTGTTTGCGTGCGAGCCCCAGCATCTGGCATGGGTGAACGGCCAGGTCGAAGCCGACGTGCGGCGCTTCGAGATTGTCGGCGACACGGCGGACCTGCATCGTGAAACCTGGTTCAAGGCCACGCAGGACGAGCGCGCGCTTACCGGTTTCGATGCGGTCATCATGCGCAAGGACCCCCCGTTCGACATGGAGTATGTGACCTCCACGTGGCTGCTCGAAATCGCCGAGCGCGCGGGCGCGAAGATCTTCAACAAGCCGCAATCGATTCGCGATCACTCGGAAAAGCTCGCCATCGGCGAATTTCCGCAGTTCGTTGCGCCCACGCTCGTCACGCGCAGCGCGGCGCGGCTGCGCAAGTTCCACGAAGAGCATCAGGACGTGATCCTCAAGCCGCTCGACGGCATGGGCGGCATGGGCGTGTTCCGCGTGAAGGCGGACGGCATGAACCTCGGCTCGATCATCGAAATGCTGAGCCACGACGGCGCGCGCAGCGTGATGGCGCAGAAGTTCATCCCCGAAATCAAGGCCGGCGACAAGCGCATCCTGTTGATCGGCGGGGAGCCGGTGCCGTATTCGCTCGCGCGCATTCCGCAGGGCAACGAGGTGCGCGGCAACCTCGCGGCGGGCGGCCTGGGCGTCGCGCAGCCGCTCACCGCGCGCGACATGGAGATCGCGAGGGCGCTCGGACCGGTGCTCGCGGCACGCGGCCTGCTGCTCGTGGGGCTCGATGCTATTGGTGACTGGCTCACCGAAGTCAACGTGACGAGCCCGACCTGCTTTCGCGAAATCATGGAGCAGACCGGCTTCGACGTGGCAGCGATGTTCGTCGACGCGCTGGAGCGCGCGGCGGCTTGATTCCCCGCGCGGCGGCGCCATGTAGTTGATGAGGGCTGCGGCCTGTATAGCCGGGGGTGTCCGGCGCATGAGTATTTCGCAACGCAAAACTACGAGCAAAACCGCTTGGTGTGCGCGAAAATGACCCTGTTACAATGCCGCGAGCCTGCGTTGCGCGGCGGTTGTCCGGTGTGCCTCGAGATGTGTTTCAAGGCGCGCCCGGGTTGCCGCGCGGCGTGTGTTCCGACCCTGCTGGCTCACGGCTGGCCACAGGTTCGGCGCTGCCGGGACAGGCCCGGCATCAACTGAAGCCGTCATTTGCAGTCACGCTGAAATATGAACTACCCCCAACGCGCCCTGCGTTCGCTGCCCCCCGAGGGGGTGTCAGTACCCTTGGGGCGGCCCGGCGAGTACTGATATGGCAGGAATTCTGATCATCGCCCACGCACCGCTCGCCACCGCGCTGCGCGAGTGCATCGCTCATATCTATGGTGGCTGTCCGGCGCGCATCGGCGCGCTCGATGTGTTGCCCGACAGCGACCCCGCCGAGGTGGTCGCGCAGGCGACGTCCGAAATCGAGCGTCTGCGCGAGGAGAACGGCGCGCTCGTGCTCACCGACATGTTCGGCGCCACGCCTTCGAATATCGCTGCCCGGCTTGCCACCGTGCCACAGGTGCGCGTGCTGGCGGGCGTCAATCTGCCGATGCTCGTGCGCGCCGTGTGCTACCGCACGACGTCGCTCGATATGCTGGTGGAAAAAGCGCTTGCAGGTGCGAGCAAGGGCATTCAGACGATCGGGCCGGGCACGCCCGCGCCCGAATGCGGCTGCGCACCCACGCCGTGCGCCGAGGCTGCCGCCGATGCGGCGGAGCAGGCCGCGGCGGGCGCAGCAAGCCTCGCGGGCGGAACGGAAAGCGCCAAGGCGCCGAGCGGCTTTGCTGCCGGAGTCCTGAAGCCTGCCGGCGCGGCCTGAGCTGGCAATCGGTCTGGCCGCCGGCAGGTGACCGGTCGGCCGGGTTGCCAACGGCGGGTTGCCAACTGGGGTTGCCAGCTACGGGGGCAACCCGCATGGGCAAAACCGCCAAACGCAGCGGCCGCACAGCGCGCACGTCCCGCGCGAGCGACGCACAATCACCGAGCATTACATCAACACACTGCGCCTGGATCGACGAACTATGCTGCAACAAGAAACGACCATCGTGAACAAACTCGGCCTGCATGCACGCGCGTCGGCGAAGCTGACGCAACTGGCCGGCAACTATCAGTCGGAAATCTGGATGAGCCGCAATGGCCGCCGGATCAACGCCAAGAGCATCATGGGCGTGATGATGCTGGCGGCAGGCATCGGCAGCACGGTGCTGATCGAAACCGAAGGCCCGGACGAAGCCGACGCCATGGGCGCGATGCTCCAGCTCATCGCCGACAAATTCGGCGAAGGCCAGTGAATTCCACGTATCGGCGTGCTATGTCTTCCCGGTACTTGCTGCCGCTCTGATCATTGCCGGCGCCACGGACTGCCGCCACGCCACCTCCACGACGCCGCGCTTGTTCGCGGCGTTTTTATTGTCGGGCCGCGCGAGGCAACATCGGCGCGCTGCGGAATTTATAATAAAAGTCGGGGTCAGAGAGAGCGCATTGCAGCGGTTTGCCGCGGCATCACATAACCAGAGGAGGTGCGCGTGCCGTTCACGCTGCATGGGATTCCCGTATCACGCGGTATTGCCATCGGGCGAGCGTATCTGATCGCCCCGGCTGCGCTCGACGTCGACCACTATCTGATCGAGCCGCCGCAGATCGAAGGCGAAATCGAGCGCTTTCGCGCCGCGCTCGCGCTCGTCGAGCGCGAGCTCGATATACTGCGCGCCGACCTCGCCGCCGACGCGCCCACCGAAATGGGCGCCTTCATCGACGTGCATCTCATGATCCTGAAAGACGTCATGCTCGTTCAGGAGACCATCGACCTCATCCGCACGCGCCGCTTCAATGTGGAGTGGGCGCTCACCGAGCAGCTCGAACGCCTCACGCGCCATTTCGACGATGTCGAGGACGAATACCTGCGCGAGCGCAAGGCCGACATCGAGCAGGTGGCCGAGCGCGTGCTGAAGGCGCTCGCGGGCGCCTCGCCCGCGGCGCTGCACGGCGGCTGCGACGAGATGATCGTGGTTGCGCACGACATCGCGCCTGCCGACATGCTGCAGTTCAAGGGGCAGACGTTTCAGGGCTTCGTCACCGATCTGGGCGGCCGCACCTCGCATACGGCGATCGTCGCGCGCAGTCTCGGCATTCCGGCCGCCGTGGGCGTGCAGCAGGCCAGCGCACTGATTCGCCAGGACGACCTCATCATCGTCGATGGCGACCACGGCGTCGTGATCGTCGATCCCGCGCCCATCGTGCTGGAGGAGTACACCTACCGGCAAAGTGAGATGGCGCTCGAGCGGCGCAAGCTGCAGCGCCTGAAGTTCTCGCCCACGCAAACATTGTGCGGCGCGAAGATCGAGCTCTACGCGAACATCGAGCTGCCCGAGGACGCGCAGGCGGCGCTCGACGCCGGCGCGACGGGCGTGGGCCTGTTCCGCACCGAGTTCCTGTTCATGAACCACAAGGACCGGTTGCCTGAGGAGGAGGAGCAGTTCGTCGCCTACCGCCGGGCGGCCGAGTTGATGAACGGGCTGCCCGTGACGATTCGCACGATCGACGTGGGCGCGGACAAGCCGCTCGACTCGATAGGCGGAGGCGATGGCTACGAGACCGCCGCGAACCCGGCGCTCGGCCTGCGCGCGATCCGCTGGAGCCTGTCCGAGCCGCAGATGTTCCTTACGCAATTGCGCGCGATCTTGCGCGCGTCGGCGTTCGGCACGGTCAAGATCCTGGTGCCGATGCTCGCGCACGCGCAGCAGATCGACCAGACACTCGACCTCATTCGCGAGGCCAAGCGCCAGCTCGACGATGCGGGGCTCGCCTACGACCCGAACGTGCAAGTGGGCGCGATGATCGAGATTCCGGCGGCGGCGCTGGCGCTGCCGATGTTCCTGCGGCGTCTGGATTTCCTTTCGATCGGCACTAACGACCTGATCCAGTACACGCTGGCGATCGACCGCGCCGACAATGCCGTGGCCGATCTCTACGACCCGCTGCATCCGGCCGTGCTGCAGTTGATCGCGCATACGCTGCGCGAGGCCAAGCGCGTGGGCGTACCGGTCTCGGTGTGCGGGGAGATGGCCGGCGATCCGCAGCTCACGCGCCTGCTGCTCGGCATGGGGCTCACCGAATTCTCGATGCATCCGAGCCAGTTGCTCGTGGTGAAGCAGGAGATCCTGCGCTCGCAGATCAAGGCGCTCGAGAAGCCGGTGGCCGACGTGCTGGCGGCCTATGAGCCCGAGGAACTGCAGGCGGCGCTGGAGCGGCTCGCGCTCGCGTAGCCGGTTTGTGGCGCTCGCGAGCCGCCTTGGCAAAAGCGCGCTCAGCCGTGGCGCTCGCCGCACACCGGACAATCGGGCTGACGCGCGACACGCATCGTGTTCCATTCCATGCGCAGCGAGTCCAGCATCATCAGCCGGCCGACGAGCGGCGTGCCGATCTCGCCGATCACACGCAGCGCCTCGGCGGCCTGCATCGCACCGATGATCCCCACCGTGGGCGCAAACACGCCCATCGTTGAGCACGCGACTTCCTCGAAGGGCTGGTCCTCGGGGAACACGCACGCGTAGCAGGGCGAGGCCGCGTCGCGGAAATCGAAAGTGCTGATCTGCCCGTCGAAGCGCAACGCCGCGCCCGAGACGAGTGGCACGCCATGCTTCACGCACGCGCGGTTGATGGCGTGGCGCGTGGCGAAGTTGTCGGTGCAGTCGAGCACGACGCTCGCGCCCGGCACGTGGGCATCTAGCCACGCATCGTCGATGCGCGCCTGCACGGCATGGACCTTCACCTCGGGATTCAGGCGCGCGATGGCGTCGCGGCCCGACTCGACCTTGGCGTGGCCCACCGAAGCCGTCTCGTGCATGATCTGCCGCTGCAGATTGGTGAGGTCGACAGTGTCGTTATCGACGAGCGTGAGTGTGCCCACGCCCGAGGCCGCGAGATACATGGCCGCCGGCGAGCCGAGGCCGCCCGCGCCGATCACGAGCGCATGCGCGTCGAGAAAGCGCTGCTGCGCCTCGATGCCGATCTCGTCGACGAGGATATGGCGGGAATAGCGGAGGAGTTGGTCGTCGTTCATCGCGATGCGCACGGAGCTGGGGCGCTGCGATGGGCGGGGAGCCGTGACGCGCGCCGGGAGTACGGAAACCTCATTGTACTGGCGCGGGGCGCTTCGTCCTCGCGGCCCACGTTGCGCGGGCCGCGAGGACGGTGATGCACAAAGGCGAACACACGGCGAGCCAGCGGTGAAGCCACTGGCCGGACGCCGGTATTACTTCGCCGGCGCGGAGGCCGGTGCGGCTGGGGAGCCCGCCGCTGGCGCGGAGGCGGACGGCTGCACGGCGATCGGCGCAGAAGCCGACTTCGGCGGCTTCTGCTGCGCGAGCCGGCGTTCCATCAGCGACTTCGACTCCGTCACCGGCTTGCCCTGGAGCTTGTTCACCGCCTGCTGGAGCATGAAGTCGTCGGCCGTGCCGAACTCGACGGGCTTGCGCTCGCGGTCCTTCTGACGCTGCTCCGGCGTCTTCTTGTCGTTCTGCTCCTCGAGCTGGCGCAGCATGTCCATGCGCTCCTGCTCGCGCGCTTCCTGTTCCTTCTTCTCGTTCGGATCCTGCGTGTTCGCAAGGTGGTTCTGGTAATCGACCTCGCGCGTCACGAGTGCGTCGTCCGGATCGCCCTCGGCGTATTGATCGACCGGAATGTCAGGACGGATGCCCTTGTTCTGGATCGAGCGCCCGCTCGGCGTGTAGTAGTACGCCGTGGTCAGGCGCAGCGCCGTGTCGGCGGTCATCGGACGCACGGTCTGCACCGAGCCCTTGCCGAACGTCGTCTTGCCGATGATGAGCGCACGCTTCTGGTCCTGCAGCGCGCCCGCCACGATTTCCGAAGCCGAAGCCGAATAGGCGTTGGTCAGCACGATCATCGGCACGGTCTTGAACTCAGCCGGCTCGTTCTTGAGCGGGTCGCCGTCGAACGAAGGCAGGCGGTAGTTCTCGTAGGTGTCGCGGTAGACCTGCTTGGAGTCCGGGATTTGGCCGTTCGTGGACACCACGACCGAATCCGGAGGCAGGAACGCGCCCGCCACGCCCACGGCGCTTTGCAGCAGGCCGCCGCCGTTGTTGCGCAGATCGAGAATGAAGCCCTTGAGATTCGGTTCCTGGCGCGCGATGTCCTGGAGCTTCGCGGCGAGGTCGGGGACCGTGCGTTCCTGGAAGCTCGTGATGCGCACATAGGCGTAGCCCGGCTGCAGGATCTTCGACTTCACGCTCTGCACCTTGATGATGGCGCGCGTGATGGTGAGCGGGAAGGTGCGGTCGTCGGTCTTGCGGAAGATCGTGAGCGTGACCTTCGTGCCCGGGTCGCCGCGCATCTGCTTGACGGCCTGGTCGAGCGTCATGCCACGCACGGGCTTGTCGTTGATGCGCGTGATGAGGTCTCCCGGACGGATGCCGGCGCGGAACGCGGGCGTGTCTTCAATCGGCGAGATGACCTTGATCAAACCGTCTTCCGACGAAATCTCGATGCCGAGGCCGGCGAAGCGACCCTTGGTCTGCTCCTGGAGCTCTTGATAGTCGGTCTTGTCGAGATACGACGAGTGCGGGTCGAGGCTCGACACCATGCCCTTGATGGCGGCGGTGAGGAGCTTCTTGTCGTCGACCGGCGTGACGTACTCATGCTTGATCTGGCCGAACACTTCGGCGAAGAGCCGGAGCTGGTCGAGCGGCAGCGGCTCGATCACGGTTTGCTGGGTTTGCTGCGCCGAAGCGGAGATCTGCAAAGTGGCAAATACGCCGGTCGCGAGGCCAGCAGCGATCAGGCCGATGTTTTTGAGGTTCTTTCGCATAGAGATTGTTGCGTGCGGTCGAAAGGCGCGGGGCAGCGTCTAATGGAAAAGCGACGGACAAGTATAACTGCACACTTGACCGCTCTGTGTATAAGGCGCGATTGGGGCTGACGGAGGTGATGTCCGCGAGCGCGATTCGAGCGGCAGGGCGCGGGCGAACGTTGCGGGTTCGACAGTCCAGACGCAGCGGGGGTCGCACATTGCGTGCCGCCAGGTCTTGCCAGGCGCGGGGCTGGCGGGAAACTGGCAGCGCGGTGGCGGTGGGCTGGCCGCGAGGTGGCAGGTTTATCAGCGAAGCCGGAAACGCGGAAGGATTTACCCGCTTGAAACGCTTGAGACACGGGAGTGAGTTGCCGCAGAACTGCTGCTGAACCGCCGCCCCAGCGCGACTGGCGGGGCGGCGGTTTCGATGCAATACGGGCGAGAAAAGGCTTGGAGGGCTTGTGGGACTTAGCCGGCCTTCTTGCCCTGGTTCGCGACGGCGGCTGCGGCCTTCGCGATGGCGTCGGCGTCGCCCAGATAGTAGTGCTTGATGGGCTTGAGGTTCTCGTCGAGTTCATACACGAGCGGCACACCGTTCGGAATGTTCAGGCCGACGATGTCCGAGTCCGAAATATTGTCGAGATACTTCACGAGTGCGCGGATCGAGTTGCCGTGCGCGGCAATCACGACCTTCTTGCCCGCCTTGATGGCCGGCGCGATCGATTCGTTCCACAGCGGCAGCACGCGTGCCACCGTGTCCTTCAGGCACTCGGTGAGCGGCAGCTCTTCGCGCGGCACCTTCGCGTAGCGCGGATCGTCGTAGGCCGTGCGCGGGTCGGCGGGCTCGAGCGCGGGCGGCGGCGTGTCGTAGCTGCGGCGCCAGACCAGCACCTGATCGTCGCCGTATTTGGCGGCGGTTTCCGCCTTGTTCAGGCCCGAAAGCGCACCGTAGTGACGTTCGTTCAGGCGCCACGAGTGGACCACGGGCAGGTACATTTCGTCCATCTGGTCCTGCACGTGCCAGAGCGTGCGGATCGCGCGCTTGAGCACGGACGTGTACGCGATGTCGAACGAATAGCCCGACGCCCTGAGCAGCTGGCCGGCCTGCTGCGCTTCGAGATTACCCTTTTCGGTCAGGTCGACGTCGACCCAGCCGGTGAAGCGGTTTTCCTTGTTCCACGTCGATTCGCCGTGGCGGATGAGTACAAGTTTGAACATGAAAATGACGGTCGGTAGTGAAGGAAGCGGTAATCGGGGCCGGGGTGCGCCTGGGGCGCCGGTCGTGCGGCTGCCTCGCTGCGGCGGTCCGGTCCTGCGGGTCGCATACGCGATTGCGCACCCGGGCTGGTGGGCGGCAACCTTGCGACAAACGGTTATTTTATAATGAGCGGATTGCCCGAATCAGTTTCTCACCGATTTCTCTTTTTCCCGGCGGATCATCCGTGACGTTCTTTACCAATTACATCAACCTTGTACTCATCGCGATCGTCCTCATCTCAGGAGCGTTGCTCCTGTGGCCGACGCTCAAGCGGGGCGGGCGCAGCGGCGTTTCCGCCGCCGAGGCGACGCAGCTCATCAACCGCCGCAACGCGGTGGTGATCGATCTGCGTTCCGCGGACGACTTCGCGAAGGGCCACCTGCCCGCTGCCCGCCATCTGGAATTCGGCGAGCTGCAGACCAAGGTTGCCCAGTTCGTGAAGAACAAGAGCAACCCGGTGTTGCTGGTCTGCCAGACGGGCCAGCAGTCGCACAAGGCGCAGCGCCTCGTGAAGGATGCCGGTTTTGCCGAAGTCCACGTGCTGGACGGCGGCGTGAACGCCTGGCAGCAGGCCGGCATGCCGGTCGTGAAACAAGGAGCTTCGAAGTGAACAAGGTGGTCATGTACAGCACCCAGGTGTGCCCGTATTGCCAGATGGCCGAGCGTCTTTTAAAGTCGCGCGGCGTCGACCATATCGAGAAGGTGCTGATCGACCGGGACCCGGCGCGCCGCGAAGAGATGATGACGCGCACCGGCCGCCGGACGGTACCGCAGGTTTTCATCGGCGAGACGCATGTGGGCGGTTACGATGACCTCTCCGCGCTCGACCGCGCCGGCGGCTTGATGCCGCTGCTCGAAGCAGCAGCCTGACGCAGTTTTAAACGGCGCGTCAGCGCGCCACGGTTTTTCGCCCGCGCGAGCCGGCAAGGCTTGCGCGGGCGCGTTGTCGTCTGTTGCTGCTCATTGCGGCTGCACGGCATTGCCTCGGTTTAGCGAGACGAAGCGATACTGTGCGGTTGCAACTCAATTTAATCAGGAAGCCATACACCATGTCTGACGAGAACAACCAGCCGTTCTTCAACATCCAGCGCATCTACCTCAAGGACCTGTCGCTCGAGCAGCCGAATTCGCCGGCCATCTTCCTCGAGCAGGATATGCCTTCGGTGGAAGTGGAAGTCGACGTGAAGGCCGAGCGTCTCGCGGAATCGGTGTTCGAGATTCTCGTGACCGGCACGGTGACCGCGAAGATCAAGGACAAGGTGGCGTTCCTGATCGAAGCCAAGCAAGCGGGCATTTTCGACATCCGCAACATCCCGGCGGAACAGATCGATCCGCTCGTCGGCATCGCTTGCCCGACCATCCTGTTCCCGTACCTGCGCTCGAACATTGCCGACGCGATCACGCGTGCGGGCTTCCCGCCGATCCACCTGGCCGAGATCAACTTCCAGGCGCTCTACGAGCAACGCCTTCAGCAGATCGCGCAGCAACAGGAAGGCGCGAGCAACGCCACGCATTGAGCGCTGAAACGAAATCACCGGTGCGGAGTATCGGAATGAAAGTGGCCGTTCTCGGCGCCGGAGCGTGGGGCACCGCGCTGGCAGGGCACCTGGCCCAGGCGCATGACACGGTGTTGTGGGCGCGCGATGCCGCGCTCGTCAATGCAATGCGCCAGACGCATGAGAACGCCCGCTATCTCGCGGGCATCTCGCTGCCAAAGAAACTCCACTACGAAACGGATCTGGCCGCCGCGCTCGACCATGCGTCAGGCGAGGCGGATCTGGTCGTGCTCGGCACGCCCGTGGCGGGTCTGCGCGACATGCTGCGCGCCATGCGCGGCATGAACCGCGTGCCCGCGCACTTCGTGTGGCTGTGCAAGGGCTTCGAGGCCGATTCGCAGCTCATGCCGCATCAGGTCGTGGCGGCCGAACTGCCCGGGCACCCGAGCAACGGCGTGCTTTCGGGGCCGAGCTTCGCGCGCGAGGTGGGCGAGGGCCTGCCGGTCGCGCTAACGGTCGCGAGCGCGTCGGCCGCCTGCCGCGAGCGTACGCTCGCTGCCTTCCATCATCGCGCGATGCGCATCTATACCGGCGACGACGTCGTGGGCGTGGAAGTGGGCGGCGCGGTCAAGAACGTGCTCGCAATTGCGACCGGCATCTCCGACGGCCTCGGCCTCGGCCTGAATGCGCGCGCCGCGCTCATCACGCGCGGTCTCGCGGAGATGACGCGCCTTGGCGTGACGCTCGGCGGGCGCGCCGAGACCTTCAACGGCCTCACGGGCCTCGGCGACCTCATCCTCACCGCGACGGGCGACCTCTCGCGCAACCGCACTGTGGGCAAGCAGCTTGCGAGCGGCCGCACGCTCGACGACATCCTCGGCGCGCTCGGCCATGTGGCCGAAGGCGTGCGCTGCGCGCGCGCCGTGCTTGCCCTCGCGCGCGCGCACAATATCGAAATGCCGATTACCGAGGCGGTATGCGCCGTGCTGTTCGATGGCGTGGCTGCGCGCGATGCCGTGAGTGCACTGCTCAGGCGCGACGCGAAGGCGGAGTAGGGCGCGATTTCTTCCGGCTCCCGGCGTCGCGCTCAGGCTTTAGCCGCCGGCCTCAACGCGAATCGCTGTGCCTGGAACCGGAGGACCGTCATGCTCACCATTGGAAATTGCCGTATCGAAGCGCAAGTCGTCGACATCACTACGCTGCATGTCGACGCCATCGTGAACGCCGCGAACACGTCGCTGCTGGGCGGCGGCGGCGTGGATGGCGCGATCCATCGCGCAGCCGGGCCGCAGTTGCTGCGCGAATGCGAGACGCTGAACGGCTGCTCGACCGGCGACGCAAAGATCACCGCCGGCTACCGGCTCCCCGCGAAACATGTGATTCACACGGTCGGGCCCGTCTGGAACGGCGGCGCGCGCGACGAGGCGTCGTTGCTCGCGTCGTGCTATCGGCGCTCACTCGAATGCGCGCGTGCAGCAGATGTGAAGAGCATTGCGTTTCCGGCGATCAGTTGCGGCATTTATCGCTTTCCGCCCGACGAGGCCGTGAAGATCGCGGTGCAGACCGTGGTCGACGTGCTCAGTGCCGAGCGCTCGTTCGAGCGAGCCGTATTCGCGTGCTTCGACGAAGCGATGCACGCACGTTACGTGCGCGAGTTGAGTTTGCGCTGAATGCGCACTGAGCGTGCGCGCTTCGCTCATCCTTCATTCCCCACCTTCGAAGCCTGACTGACGCCATGCTTCGAACGCGACCACGGCCACGGTGTTCGACAGATTCAGGCTGCGGTTGCCAGGCCGCATCGGCAGGCGCACGCGCTGCTCGGGCGCGAAACGTTCGAGCAGCGCGTCGGGCAACCCGCGCGTTTCCGCGCCGAACACGAACCAGTCGCCCGGCAAGAATGCGTGATCGTGAAAGCGCCCCGAGCCGCGCGTCGTGAACGCGAACATGCGCGATGGGTCGGGCGTTTCGGCGGCAATGAAGGCATCCCAGTTGCGGTGCACGTGCATTTGCGCGTATTCGTGATAGTCGAGGCCGGCGCGGCGCATTTTCGCGTCGTCGAGCGGGAAGCCGAGCGGCTCGATCAGATGCAGCCGCGCGCCGGTGTTCGCGCACAGGCGGATCACGTTGCCGGTGTTCGGTGGAATTTCCGGTTCGACGAGAACGACATTGAACATGGCGATGGGAGTCTGAAAAAAACGATAAAAACGAAAAACGGCGAAAAGGCGAGGTTCAGTCCTTCGGCGTGCGCAGCGCGACGAAATTCGTCACGCGGCGCGCGCCCGCTGCCTTGAGCGTATGCGCGAGCGCATCGAGTGTTGCGCCCGAGGTCATCACGTCGTCGACCACGCCTACATGCAGGCCGCTCAAGCCATGGTCCGCGCGCGTGAGCGCGAACGCACGGCCCACGTTGCGGCGGCGGGTTTCGCGGTCGAGCTTCGATTGCGCCGCCGTGTGCAGCGTGCGGCGCACCAGGGTAACGTCGGCGCGCGTGCCGAGCGCGCGGGCGAGCGGTCGCGCGATCTCCCATGCCTGGTTGTAGCCGCGCTCGATCAGACGTTCGCGCGAGAGCGGCACCGGCATGATGAGACCAGGTGCGTCGCCGGTATCGAGCGCGTCGACGGCCGCGTGTGCGAGACGCCGCGCGAATTCTTCTCCGAGCGCGAGCCGCGCGCGAAACTTCAGGCCGAGCGCGAGCGCATCGAGCGGGGCGCGATAGTCCGCGAGCGCCAGCGTGGCGTCGAACGCGGGCGGTGATTTCACGCAAGCGTCACACCGGTAGCGCTCGCCGGCCCGCGCGTGCCGCGTTGCGCGACGCATGCCCGAAAGCGGCAGCGCGCAAACGGTGCAGCGCAGACGCGCCTCATTCCAGTACGCCGCATCGCAAGCCGCGCACAGCACGGCGCGCGTGCTGCTGTGCATGCCGTTGGATGCCCTGGACGTGTAGCGCGACAAATTGCCGCATAATGGACACAGATTGGGCAGCACGAACCCGGTAAGCCGCGGCCAGTGCGTTCGCGCGCTGAGCCGCACGCGCGCCAAGGCGCGTCGCAAAGCCTGCGCTTTCGCTCCGGTTTTTTCCGCAGTACAAGCACGCCGCAATGCGGGCGATTGGCTTGACGCCGAAGCGGGTGACGGTGCGTGCTGCTGCGGCATGGATGGACGGCCCGGACCAGGTTCGAGACTCGCGACTGAAGGAATGAGAGTGAGCGAGTATACTTCGCAGACTTCGCCAATACGACCGACATGTCTCCGTCTCACCCCAGACCCGGCCGTCCGGCCTACGAATCGCGATATCTTCGACGGATATTCGACCGCCGTGCGGCGACGTTCGACGAGGTTGCGTTCTTGCCGCGCGAAATCGCCGGACGCATGCGCGAGCGCCTCGAATACATCAAGGTGAATCCCGCGAGCGTGCTCGACATGGGCTGCGGACCCGGCGACGACCTTCCCCATCTGCGCGAGCGCTTTCCCGAAGCACCCGTATTCGGCACCGACCTCTCTTTCGCGATGCTCGAGCGCGCCCGTGCGCATGACGCCGGCGACACGAGCTGGCGGCGTTTTCTTCCCGCTTCGATTGGCCGTGCGCTCGGCGCGCGCGGTCCGCGTTTCGCGCAGGCCGACTTTGCCGAGTTGCCGTTTGCGCGTGAAGCGTTCGAGCTGCTCTGGTCGAATCTCGCCTTGCATTGGCACCCACGTCCCGATCTCGTGTTCGGCGAATGGCAGCGCGTGCTCAAGGTGAACGGCCTGCTCATGTTCAGCACGCTCGGCCCAGACACGCTCAAGGAATTGCGCGGCGCCTGGGCCGAAGTCGAAGCCGCGCATGGCGTGCCCACGCGGCCTCACGTGATCGATTTCGTCGACATGCACGATCTCGGCGACATGCTCGTCGAGAACGGCTTCGAGATTCCGGTGATGGACCAGGAGACGCTTACTGTCACGTACAAGACGCCGGAGAAGCTGCTCGCCGATGTGCGCCGCTGGGGCGCTTATCCGTTTAACCGCGTATTCTCGCGCGAAGGCCATGAGCGTCATGAAAGCGACCACGCCGAAGGGCTCGCCTCGCGGCGTCTCAATCGCTCGCTCGCGGACGCGCTGGAGGCACGCCGTTTGAAGGATGGACCTAACGCAGGTACGATTGCGCTCACCTTCGAAATAATCTATGGGCACGCGTGGAAGGCTGTGCCTCGCACGACAGCGGAAGGTCACGGTATCGTACGCATAGAAGATATTGGACGTGGTCCGACCAGGAATCGCTAACGTGATAAGGGGGGCTTTCGTTATGCCTGAAATTAGCGCCCGAAAAGCCCTCGAAAAATTATCGAAAAACCGCTGAAAGCCCCGTCGGTATTGGGTTTGCGGCAGATTGCGGCTTGCTTGTGGGTGCTCGGGATCGCGCCTATAATGCGTCGGTTGCTGCATCGATTGCCGCCCTAAATCTTACGCAGCAAGTCCAGATCTCCCGCAGTTGTGTAAGGCAGCAAGCGGCGATAGTCTGCGAGTGTTGCAGTGGGGGAGGCGAGCAATGCAGACGTCTGATCTGCTGGCGAGTCCGGAGCCGGTCCTGAAGGACTGGATCATGAAGCGCAACTGCTCGGTTTCGCCCAGGCAATTCGTATTGTTCTATGTATCGCTGGCGCTAGTTTCCATCGCGATCGCCGTTCTGTTGTTGATCCGTGGCGCCTGGCTGGTATTGCCGTTTACAGGCATCGATCTGTTGGTAGCGGGTGGCGCGTTTTTGGTGTATGCGCGCCATGCTGTCGATTACGAACGTATCAGGCTTTATCCGAACCGGCTGGTGATCGAGCAGATGAGCGCCGAAGCGCTCACGCAGTTCGAATTCAATCCCCGCTGGGTCCGGGTCGAACCGGGCGCGACCCCACGCGATCCGGTACGTCTCGTGTCCCGCGGCCAGGCGGTCGCAGTCGGTTTGCATTTGCCGCAGTATCGGCGTGCGCAGTTCGCGCGGGAACTGCGCATGTGGCTCGCGCGCGCCGCTTGAATGCGCAAACGCGTGGCAGGGTGGGGTTCATTCAGCGTGCGAGTCTTTAAATGACGCGCACCCAGGGCGTGACCTGGTTGCAGAACCTTCCTGCGGGGTCGAGGGTTTGAATGGAATTTATGGGTAAGGAAGCTATGAAAACAATCAAGCGAGCCCTACAGGGCGTGCTGGCGTGCAGCGGACTCCTCGTCGCCGGCTCGGCACTCGCTGTCGGAGACAGTCCGGGCGGCCCCGCCGTCAATGAGATCAATTTCCAGCCGCCCGTCACGCGCATCGCAGAAGAGCTTTATAACCTGCACATGATGATGCTGCTGTTGTGCGCCGTGATTTTTATCGGTGTATTCGGCGTCATGTTCTATTCGATGTACGCACACCGTAAATCGAAGGGCCATAAAGCTTCGCATTTTCACGAGAGCACGACCGTTGAAATCATCTGGACGATCGTGCCGTTCGTGATCGTCGTGCTGATGGCACTGCCGGCCACCAAGGCTGTCGTCGCCATGAAGGACACGACCAACGCCGACGTCACCGTCAAAGTCACCGGCTACCAGTGGAAGTGGGGCTACGACTACGTGAAGGGCCCGGGCGAGGGCATCAGCTTCATTTCGACGCTCACGACGCCGCGCTCGCAAGTGAACGGCCTGGCGCCGATCAGCGACACGTATCTGCAGGAAGTCGATAACCCGCTCGTCGTGCCGGTCAACAAGAAGATCCGCATCATCACGACCGCCAACGACGTTGTGCACTCGTGGTACGTGCCCGCGTTCGGCGTGAAGCAGGATGCCATTCCGGGCTTCGTGCGCGACACCTGGTTCAAGGCGGAGAAGGTGGGCACCTATCGCGGCTTCTGTACCGAACTGTGCGGCAAGGAACACGCGTTCATGCCGGTCGTGGTCGAGGTGTTGTCCGACGAGGACTATGCAAAGTGGGTGGATACGCAAAAGGCGAAGATGGCTGCCGCCAGCGACGATCCCAACAAGACCTACACGATGGCCGAGCTCAAGGAGCGGGGCGAGAAGGTCTACGCAGCGAACTGCGCGGCCTGCCACCAGGCTAACGGCAAGGGCGCGGGCGCGTTCCCGGCGCTCGACGGCAGCAAGATCGCCAACGGCCCGATCGCCGGCCACGTGAACATCGTCCTGCACGGCAAGGCTGCGATGCCGTCGTGGGCGCCCACGCTGAACGATGTCGAGATCGCCTCGGTGATCACGTTCGAGCGCAACGCATGGGGCAACCACATGGGCGACATGCTGCAACCGCGCCAGGTCGCCGATGCACGCAACGGCAAGATGCCCGAAGGCGGCGCGCAAGCGGCGGCGGAAGCTGCGCCGGCAGCGCAAGCCAGCGGCGCGGAACAGGCGGGCGCGGCAAGCGGCGCCGAGCAGGCTTCGGGCGCAGCGCAGAGCAACGCAGCGGCGCTCCCGGCCAGCATCTATTTCGAAGTCGGCAAGAGCACGCTGCCGGCCGACGCGAAAGACGCAATCCAGGCTGCGGCCGACTATGCGAAGGCGCATCCGGACGCGAAGTTCACGCTCTCGGGTTTCACCGACGCGAGCGGCAAGGCAGACACCAACGCGGAACTCGCCAAGCATCGCGCGCAGGCTGTGCGCGATGCGCTGAAAGCGGCGGGCATCGCCGAGGATCACATCATCCTCAAGAAGCCGGAGACGGTTACCGGCGGCGCCGACGCGAAAGAAGCACGGCGCGTGGAAATCAGCCCGGCAGCCTGAGCGGGGGCTGATCGGCGCCGGCGTGCGAAAAGAAGGATAGAGGCGCGCACCGGGCCGTGAAAAGAACAGTCAGTCGCATAGGCCAACACAGTAGTAAGAGACGCAAAGCAATTCGCTTCAGGAGAGAGTCATGTCTAGCATCGGACACGATGTAGCGGGCCACGGTCATGTGCACGGGGACCACGCCCACGAGACGCCCCACGGGTGGCGACGCTGGCTGTTCGCCACGAACCACAAGGACATCGGAACGCTGTATCTGCTTTTTTCGTTCGTGATGTTCCTGTCGGGCGGTGTGATGGCTCTGGCCATCCGTGCCGAGCTGTTCGAGCCGGGCCTGCAGATCATGCGCCCCGAGTTCTTCAATCAGCTCACCACCATGCACGGCCTCATCATGGTGTTCGGCGCGATCATGCCGGCATTCGTGGGCTTCGCGAACTGGATGGTGCCGCTGCAGATCGGCGCATCGGACATGGCGTTCGCGCGCATGAACAACTTCAGCTTCTGGCTGCTGCCGGCCGCCGCCGTGCTGCTCGTGGGTTCGTTCTTCACGCCGGGCGGCGCGACCGCCGCGGGCTGGACGCTCTATGCGCCGCTTTCCACGCAGATGGGCCCGGGCATGGACTTCGCGATCTTCGCGGTGCACATCATGGGCGCGTCGTCGATCATGGGCGGCATCAACATCGTCGTGACGATCCTGAACATGCGCGCACCGGGCATGACGCTCATGAAGATGCCGATGTTCGCGTGGACCTGGCTGATCACCGCGTACCTGCTGATCGCCGTGATGCCGGTGCTCGCAGGCGCGATCACGATGCTGCTGTTCGACCGTCACTTCGGCACGAGCTTCTTCAATGCGGCAGGCGGCGGCGACCCGGTCATGTACCAGCACATCTTCTGGTTCTTCGGCCACCCCGAGGTCTACATCATGATCTTGCCGGCGTTCGGGATCGTGTCGCAGGTGATTCCGGCGTTCTCGCGCAAGCCGCTGTTCGGCTATAGCTCGATGGTGTACGCCACGGCGTCGATCGCGATTCTCTCGTTCATGGTCTGGGCGCACCACATGTTCGCGACCGGCATGCCGGTCACGGGCCAGCTGTTCTTCATGTACGCGACCATGCTGATCGCGGTCCCGACGGGCGTGAAGGTGTTCAACTGGGTGGCGACGATGTGGCGCGGCGCGCTGTCGTTCGAAACGCCGATGCTGTTCGCCGTGGGCTTCCTGATCGTGTTCACGTTCGGCGGCCTCTCGGGTCTGATGCTCGCCATGGCGCCGCTCGACATCCAGTATCACGGAACCTATTTCGTCGTTGCGCACTTCCATTACGTGCTGGTGGCGGGGTCGCTGTTCGCGCTGTTCTCGGGGTGGTACTACTGGGCGCCGAAGTGGACCGGCTGGATGTACAACGAGATGCGCGGCAAGATCCACTTCTGGTGCTCGCTGATCTTCTTTAACCTCGCGTTCCTGCCGATGCACTTCGTCGGCCTCGCCGGGATGCCGCGTCGCTACGCCGACTATCCGGCCCAGTTCACCGACTGGAACCAGGTCATCACGATTGGTGCGTTCGGCTTCGGCCTCTCGCAGGTGTACTTCCTGTTCTTCGTGGCGCTGCCGGCATACCGTGGTGGCGGCGAGCTGGAAAAGGCCTCGGACAAGCCCTGGGATGGCGCGACCGGCCTCGAGTGGACCGTGCCGAGCCCGGCCCCGTTCCACACCTTCGAAAATCCGCCGACGGTCGAGTAAGCCATCGGTCCTGGGCGTCCGGCCGCCGTGCGCGGCCGGACGCGAGACATCCCGCAGCAACTGCGCAACACAAGCATGACCCGGAATCCACAAAAAAGACGTACACCCGAACAGATCCGCTCGGGCAACCTGCGGCTCGGCCTGATTTTGCTGGCTGTCGTCGGCGTCTTTTTTCTGGGTGTCGTTCTGAACCAGGTGTATTTCGGCGCTCATTGAGGCCAGCAGCAAGAGGCGCTTCGCATCGCGTTGAGCGCCGGTGTACGTACGAGGAAGTTCGATGTCCACGCCGAAGTTTTCAGATCGCACTGGCAGTGATCGCGGGTTCAACCGCTCGATGCTCATCAAGCTCGTGGTGATCGCGTTCCTGATGTTTGGTTTCGGTTTTGCGCTCATCCCGATGTACCGCGCGATTTGCCAGATCACCGGCATCAACAATCTCGTGCAGCGTGACGTCACCGCGCGCGAGGCGCGCAACACGCAGGTCGACATGACGCGCACGATCTCGGTGGAGTTCGATGCGAACGCGCGCGGGCTGCTGGGTTTCAAGCCGGAACAGACGAGCCTCGAGGTGCACCCGGGCGAAGTCATGACGGTGATGTACGACATTTCGAACAACGAAGGGCGCACGATCGACGCGCAGGCGATTCCGAGCTACGCGCCGAAGCAGGCGACGGAATACTTTCGCAAGATCGAGTGCTTCTGCTTCACGCAGCAGACCCTGAAGGCGAACGAGACGAAGCGCATGCCGGTGGTGTTCGTGATCGATCCGAAACTGCCGAAGGACGTGAAGACGATCACGCTGTCGTACACGTTCTTCGAACTGAACAAGCCCGCAGTGCCGCAGCCGCCGAAGCAGTCGGCTGGCGCATGAGATGAGCGAGGCGTGAGCCCACCGGGACGACGCGCATGAACGGCAACGATAGAAAGGAAGAACGCGGCGGCGCCAGCCAGGAGGCCGGCGCGGCAAAGCAGAAGAAGAGCGGCTTGCTGCAACTGGCGAAAGCCGTGGGGTGGTCGTTCTTCGGCATACGCAGGCGCGCCGACCTCGAATCGGACGCGGCTCAACTGCACCCGCTGGCGCTGATTGCAGCGGGGATCATCGGCGCGGCAATCTTTATCGTCGTGTTGCTGTTGATCGTGCACGCGGTGGTGGGCCAGGCGTAGCGCGGGGCAGCATGCGGAACGCATGCGCTCGCGCCTGAAGGCGAAAACGAATAACGAAGACAGACCGCCGGCAACAACAGTCGGCAAAAGCCGGCACTGTCCGGAGCAACTGGAAATTGGAGAATCAGGCATGAGCGGCCAAAACGATAGCCCGTACTACTTCGTACCGCACCCGTCGCGGCATCCGATCAGCGCGTCCATTGGTCTTCTGATCATGCTTGCGTCGCTGGCGTCGTGGATCAACGGCGAGTCGTGGGGGCCGATCGGCGTGGCCGCCGGTTTGCTGTGGGTGCTCTTCACGCTGTGGCACTGGTTCGGCGACGCTATCGCCGAGTCGGAAGGCGGCATGTATGGCAAGCGTGTCGACAAGTCGTATCGATGGAGCATGAGCTGGTTCATCTTCTCCGAAGTGATGTTCTTCGGCGCGTTCTTCGGTGCGCTCTTCTACGCGCGCCAGATTGCCCTGCATCAGCTCGGCAGCCTCGACTACAAGCTGATCTGGCCGGACTTCACGGCGGTGTGGCCGAACAATGGCCCGGCGGCGCTCGTCTCGCACTTCCGTTCGATGACGCCGTGGCCGGTGCCGACCATCAACACGGCGCTGCTGCTCTCCTCGGGCGCGACGCTCACGGTGGCTCACCACGCACTGCGCGACGACCACCGCAACAAGACCATTGCGTGGCTCGGGGCAACGATCGTCCTGGGCCTGTGCTTCCTGTGCCTGCAGGTTTTCGAGTATGTCCACGCGTACAACGAACTGAATCTCACGCTTGCCTCGGGCATCTACGGTTCGACGTTCTTCCTGCTCACGGGCTTCCACGGCTTTCACGTGTTCCTCGGCGGCACGATGCTTGCGGTGGTGCTGGTCCGCTTGATTCGCGGCCACTTCACAGCTGAACACCACTTCGCATTCGAGGGCGCCGCATGGTACTGGCACTTCGTGGACGTAGTCTGGCTCGGCCTCTACGTCGTCGTGTACTGGCTGTAACGCGCACGCTGCGGGCGTAATAAAACAAGGCGCCGCCCCGACACTGTCGGCGCGGCGCCTTGGCTTTTGCAGAACCGGATGATGCGGAAGGTCGCGCGATGGCGGGGCGAGGCGTGGGCGCGGCGGTGAGCCGATGGCTGAACTCAGCGGCCGTACGGAATTCCGGTGGACTGGATCCAGCCCATCCAGTGCGCGAAGAGAATGAAGAGGAAAAGCGAGATGGACAGACCGACGCGCGTCGCGAGCGACCACACCATTCGCTTGCTGCGGCCGCGGTCGTGCATCATGAAGTAAAGCGCCGAGATCATGCTCGCGATGATCAGCACGAACGCAATGGGGACAAGTATGTGCATGAAGTTCACTGAAGTTGGCATGCCTGAAAACGCCTGTCTCATTATCGCACCGTGTCCCCGGGGGCAGGGTTCGGCCATTCGAATGCAGTGCATTGGATGTGCCCGATGAAGATCCGTCTCATTCCCGCGCTGCTCATCCTGACAGTGATGGCCGTGACCATCCGGCTCGGCTTCTGGCAACGCGACCGCGCCCATCAGAAGGAAGCGCTGCAGGCGCAGATCACGCGTTATGAGAATGCGAACCCTCAGAGCGTGGGCGCCGAGCCGATTCCGCTGACGGACATCGAGTTTCATCGGGTGCGCGCAAAGGGCACGTTCATGCCCGAGCGCGTGGTGTATCTCGACAATCGTCCGTATAACGACCAGCCAGGCTTTTACGTGGTGATGCCGCTTAAACTGGAGGGCGGTGGCTACGTGCTCGTGAATCGCGGTTGGCTCCCGCGCAACATCCAGGATCGCGAGCAGATCGCGCCTTATCTGACCCCAAGGGAGCCGGTCGAAGTGGTGGGCATTGCGCGCGCCGATGCCTCGCGTGCCTTCGAACTAGGGGCGGGCGGCTCTGCAGCGCAAAAGAAGATACGGCAGAATCTCGGCGTCGCCTCCTATGCGGCGGAAACTGGACTGCCGTTGCAGCCCTTCGTGATCCAGCAGACGGACGCTGTGCCGGCCTTGAAGGACGGCCTCGTGCGCGACTGGCCTGTGCCGGCTACCGATGTCGAACGCAACTACGGTTACATGCTCCAGTGGTGGGGCATGGCGGCCGCAGCGCTCGGATTCGGCCTTTACGCGGCTCGCCGGGCTGCGACAAAAGAGCGCATTAAGGGGCATGGCACGGAGTCGGCTCACGGCACGAAGGACGCCTGATGATTAGCCGGGCGACGATTCGCCGGGCGACGAATGGCTGCTGCAGCATCGCAGCGCATGAATAACTGGAAGCGACAGAAACGAGGTTCAAGCAGTGTCGACGCATTCTCCCGATTCATCCCAGGTTTCGCGCAACGCATCGCCGCCAAAGGGCGCTCCGCCAAAGGGCGCTCCGCCAAAGGGCGCATTGCCGAATGGGGCTCAAAAGAAAGGCTCGTGGCAGCGCGGCCGCTGGATGCTGCTGCTGATCGCGCTGATCTGCGGCGCGCCCATCGCGATCTCGTATTTCACCTACTACGTGATCAAGCCGAAGGGCGGCTCGACGAGCTACGGCACGCTGATCGAGCCGCAACGCACGATTCCGTCCGCGCTGATGGTGACAGGCGACGATGGCCGCGAAGTGCCGCTCGACTCGCTGAAGGGCCATTGGCTGATGATTTCGGTGGACGGCGGCGCGTGCGGGCAGGCCTGCGCGCAGAAGCTCTACTTCATGCGCCAGGTGCGGGCGACGCAAGGCGCGGAGCGCGAGCGCGTCGTCACGGTCTGGCTGCGCACGGACGACGCGCCGGTGCCGGCTGTGGTGAAGACCGCCTATCCGGACACGCGCATGTTGCGCGCCGACTCGGCCTCGGTGGCTGCTTGGCTGCCGGCGACCGACAAGACGAAAGACACCGATCACATCTATCTGGTCGACCCGAACGGCAACCTGATGATGCGTTTCCCGGAGCAGCCGGATCCGTCCAGGATCAAACAGGACGTGACCAAACTACTGAAGTGGTCGCGTATCGGTTAAGGTGCGCAGCGCGAGTCTGACAGAGAAGAGTACGAAAGATGTTTATCCTTGAGCTGGGCCTGATTGGTCTGTGCATCGCGTTGTTGCCGCTGTCGTGGGTCTGGGTGAAGGCCGACGACGACAAGTTCCGCAAGCTCGTGTGGCTCACGACCTTCATGACGCTCGACCTCGTGATGTTCGGTGGCTTCACGCGCCTCACCGATTCGGGTCTCGGCTGTCCTGACTGGCCCGGCTGCTATGGCACCTCGTCGCCGTTCATCGCGCATGCGCAGATCGCGGCCGCGCACCTCGCCATGCCCAGTGGCCCCGTGAGCATGACCAAGGCGTGGATCGAGATGATCCACCGCTACTTCGCGATGGCCATCGGCGTCCTCATCATCGCCCAGACGGCGATCGCCTGGCGCGCGCGCATCAAACGCCTGCCGCTGCATGTGTCGCCGTGGTGGCCCACGGCGCTGCTCGGCCTGATCGTCGTGCAAGGCGCGTTCGGCGCCTGGACCGTGACGATGAAACTGCAACCCATCATCGTCACTACGCACCTCTTGCTCGGTCTCATGCTGCTTGGCGCGCTCGCGTGGCTCGCCGCGCGCATGACGCCGCTGCCCGCGTACGAGCCCGACGCTGCGCGCTGGCGCGTGGCCGCGCTGGTGGCGCTCGTACTGCTCGTCGTGCAAATCGCGCTGGGCGGCTGGGTGAGCACGAACTACGCGGTGCTCGCGTGCACGGACTTTCCGACCTGTAACGGCGCATGGATCCCGCCGATGGACTTCCATCATGGCTTCCATCTCTGGCGTGCGCTCGGCATGGACGGCAACGGCGACGTGATCACTCAGGACGCGCTCGTGGCGATCCATTGGACGCATCGCACCTTCGCGTTCATCGTGGTCGCTTATCTGGTATGGTTCGCCCTCAAGTTGCGGCGTTACGCTTCGCTGCGACGCCCCGCTAACTGGATCATGATCGTGATCGCGATCCAGTTTCTGACCGGGCTATCCAACATCGTGCTGCAGTGGCCGCTGCCCGTGGCAGTGGCGCACAACGGTGGCGCGGCGATCCTGCTGCTTCTGGTCGTCGTGCTAAACTTTCGAATTGCTTGTAGCCGCCCCGGCCGCGCCGTTCTCCCTGCGCGCGACACCGCTGCGGTGTGACCCCGCCCTATGGAAAGTACAACCTTCTCTCAGACGCCCGGTAGCCGGATTTCGCAGTATCTTGCGCTCACGAAGCCCCGCGTCACTCAATTGGCCGTGTTCTGCGCGATCATTGGCATGTTCCTCGCCGTTCCGGGCATGGTGCCCTGGAAACAGCTGGTCGGGGGCACCGTCGGGATCTGGCTGACGGCGGGCGCGGCCTTCGCGATCAACTGTCTGGTCGAGCAGAAGGTGGACGCCCGCATGCGGCGCACCTCCTGGCGTCCTTCGGCGCGAGGCGAGATCACCAGTGCGCAGATCCTGATGTTCTCCGCGGCGATCGGCGGCCTTGGCATGTGGGTGCTGTACACGTTCGCCAATCCGCTCACCATGTGGCTCACGGTCGCGACCTTCATCGGCTACGCGATCATCTACACGCTGCTGCTCAAGCCCGCCACGCCGCAGAACATCGTGATCGGCGGCGCCTCGGGCGCGATGCCGCCGGCGCTCGGCTGGGCAGCTGTCACGGGCCACGTGCCCGCCGACGCCTGGATTCTCGTGCTCATCATCTTCGTGTGGACGCCGCCGCATTTCTGGGCACTCGCGCTCTACCGCCGCAAGGACTACGAAAACGCCGGCCTGCCGATGCTGCCCAACACGCACGGCGAGAAGTACACGCGCCTGCATATCCTGCTCTACACCTTGATCCTGTTCGCGGTCACGTTGATGCCCTATATCTCGGGCATGAGCGGCGTGCTGTACCTGGCTGCGGCGGTTTTGCTCGGTGCAGTGTTCCTCGCCTACGCGTGGAAAATCTATGTCGAGTATTCGGACGCACTCGCCCGCAAGACTTTCCGCTATTCGATCGTTTACCTCTCGGTGCTGTTCGCCGCGCTGCTCGTCGACCACTACGTGCGCGCCTTCATCGGGATGTAACGACATGATCCATTCAACGTTCGCGCGCGCAGCGCGTGCCGCGCGTGTCACGCTTGTTGCGCTCGCTGCGGCAGGCGCGCTCGGCGGCACGTTGCTGCTCGAAGGCTGCGGCCAGCAGCCGCCATCGTTCTCGAACCTCGACATCACCGGCAACACGCAGTTCGGCAAGGACTTCTCGCTGCCAGACTCGAGCGGCAAGATGCGCTCGCTCGCGGACTTCAAGGGCAAGGTGGTCGTGCTGTTCTTCGGCTACACGCATTGCCCGGACGTATGCCCGACCACCATGGCCGAGCTGTCCCAGGCCCTCCAGCAACTCGGGCCCGATGCCGCGAAGCGCGTGCAGGTGCTGTTCGTGAGCGTCGATCCCGAACGTGACAGCGCCGCGATCCTGGGCCAGTACGTAAGCGCGTTCAATCCCACCTTCATCGCGCTGCGCCCGGCCAACGAAGAGCAGCTCAAGCAGATCACCAAGGACTTCCGCGTCTACTACGCGAAGGTGCCCGGCAATACGCCCGACGGCTACACGATGGATCACACCGCCGCGAGCTACGTGTTCGACACCACCGGCAAGCTGCGGCTGTTCGCGCGCGATGGCCAGGGCGTCACGCCCTGGCTGCACGATCTGAAGATCCTGCTAGACGCCAACGACTGAGGCCGTCCGGCCTCCGATACCCTCGGTTCGCCCAATGCGCCGGCGTCGTCCGGCGCCGTGGAATATTCGTATGCGAATTCTTTATTTCGCGCGACCGGGGCCATATGAGACCATTCACGTCCACCCGGCCGAGGGCACACAATGCCTCTGCAGCTGGGACAGGAAGGAACAAACACGCAACCAGCGGGAACATCATCGCCATGCAGCGCAGAAATCTGATTAAAGCTCTCCTCGCCGGCTTCGCCGCCGCCACCACGCTCACGGCCAGCTTCGGCGCCCACGCCGACGACAAGGTTATCAAGGTCGGGACCGTCTCCGGTCCGGACGCCCAGGTCTGGGCCGTGGTCCAGAAGGTCGCCAGGCGCGAAGGCCTGAACGTGAAGGTCATCGAATTCAACGACTACGTGCAGCCGAACGCGGCGCTCGACTCGGGCGACCTCGACGCCAACAGCTTCCAGACCGGACCGTACCTCGACGGCCAGGTCAAGCAGCGCGGTTATAAGCTCGTGAGCGTGGGCCTCACGTACATTTCGCCGATCGGCGTGTACTCGAAGAAGCTCAAGTCGCTGAACGAGCTGCCGCAAGGTGCGAAGGTCGCGGTGCCGAACGATCCGTCGAACGAGAACCGCGCGCTGCTGCTCCTGCAGAACAAGGGCGTGATCAAGCTGCGCGCTGGCGCGGGCACGAACGGCAACAACGCGACGCCGCTCGACGTTGCCGAGAACCCGAAGAAGGTGAAGCTCGTCGAGCTGGACGCCGCGCAGCTGCCGCGCGCGCTCGGCGACGTGGACGCCGCCGTCATCAACACGAACTACGCGCTGGCCGCCGGCCTGCAGCCGACCAAGGACGCCATCGCGCTGGAAGACACACACAGCCCGTACGCGAACCTGATCGCCGTGCGCGCCCAGGACAAGGACAAGCCGTGGGTGAAGAAGCTGGTCGCAGCGTATCAGTCGGAAGACGTGCGCCAGTTCATCAAGAGCGAGTTCAAGGGTTCGATGATCCCGTCGTTCTGAGCGATGCGGAACCCTCACGCTGTGTTTAAGCCGCCGCGCTGGTGATCCAGCAAACGTAAAAGCCGCTTCCTGGAAGCGGCTTTTTTTGCGTCCGCATTTTCGGCAGGGCGCTTACCCAACAGTCTTGGCACCCGCTAACCGTCTGGTAGCGAAATAGCCCTCCGGCCTCTTAAAGAGAGCCCACAGGTATCTTTCCAGGGAAAATCCCGATCCCCCGCGCCGACGCCTGTCTCATCATAAATAAACAATAACTATTTGATTATTATGTAATTTTATTCAATATGCGTACGGCCGCCACACCTGTTGACTGGTATTATTGTGGTTATATAATGGGCTCAAATTTGCACCGGGCCGATGCCATGAAGACAATGTCGAAAGTGCCAGATGGCCTGCCCGGATGCCCCACGATCTGTCCAACCGCTGGCCGGAGTTCCATGGAAACCCGTTGGTCTGCCCTGATGCCCGATGCGCGCAACATCACGCCGCTTTATCTGCAGCTGGCGCGCAATCTTGCGACGGCCATTCATTGCGGCGTGTGGTCGGCGGGCGAGGCGCTGCCGTCGGAGCGCACGCTCTCGGATGCCATTGGCGTTTCGCGCATCACGGCGCGCAAGGCCATCGAGCTGCTGGTCGAGCAGGGGCTGATCCGGCGCGCACGCGGCGCGGGCAGCTTCATTACGCCGCGCGTGGAAGATCCGCTTTCGCGCTTGACTGGTTTCACGAAGAAGATGGAGCAGCGCGGCTTCACGCCCGATTCGGTATGGCTGGAGCGCGAGGTGCGTGCTGCTCACCGCGAGGAGATCGTGCAGCTCGGGCTTTCGCCCGGCGCCTCCGTTGCAAGCCTGCGCCGCTTGCGCCGCGCGGATGGCATCGTGATGGCCGTCGAGCATTCGGCGCTGCCAGCGTCCATCGTGCCGGACCCAGGCGCAATCGACGGCTCGCTCTATGCGTATCTCGAAGGGCGCGGCGTGCCGGTCGTGCGCGCGCTCCAGCACTTTCGCGCGGTCAACGCGACGGACGAAATCGCCAGGCTGATGGATGTAGAGCCGCGTGCGGCGCTGCTCGTGATCACGCGCGTGGGCTTTTCGCGCGATCAGCATGCCATCGAGCTCACCGACACTTATTGCCGGGACGGTTTTTACGACTTCGTCGCGGAGCTCAGGCAATGAATGCAGTAGCGACAGCAACTCACGGGAACGCAACGCCGCGCCACGAATCTCTCATGCACGTCATCGTCACGACTCACCGCGCACCCCAATTTGTCGTGCGCAAAATCGGAAAAATCTCATGCTGAGCGGAAACATTCTTACCCCTGAAGGTTGGATCAACGGCACGCTCACGTTCGAAAACGGACGCATCACGTCGATCGAGGGCGAGGCCGCCGATCCGGCGAAGAACGACGCGCCTTACCTCCTGCCAGGCTTCATCGACCTGCACGTGCATGGCGGCGGCGGCGCCGACGTCATGGAAGCGGGCGACGCCATCGAAACCATCGCGCGCACGCACGCGCGCTACGGCACGACGAGCCTGCTCGCCACCACCATGACCGCGCCGCGCGACGAGTTGATGAGCGTGGTGTCGAGCCTTGGCGACGTGGCGCGGCAGCGCACGCCGGGCGGCGCGCGCGTGCTGGGCGTGCATCTGGAAGGGCCGTACATCAATCCGGGCAAGCTGGGCGCACAGCCCGACGCGGCAGTGTCCGCCGTGCTCGACGAAGTGCTCAAGTATCTGTCGATCGCGCCGATCCGCGTGGTGACCGTGGCGCCGGAAATCGCGGGCCATATCGAGATCATCGGCGAGATGGCCGCGCGCGGCGTGCGTGTGCAGCTCGGCCACTCGCTCGCGACCTACGACGACGCCGTGGCCGCGCTCAAGCACGGCGCGCGCGGCTTCACGCATCTCTTCAATGCGATGTCGCCGTTGCATCACCGCAATCCGGGTCTGGTCGGCGCGGCGCTCGCGCACGCGGAGTACGCGGAGATCATCCCCGACCTGCTGCACGTGCACCCGGGCGCGATCCGCGCGGCGCTGCGCGCAATTCCGCGCCTTTACGTGGTGACCGACAGCACCTCGGCAACCGGCATGCCCGATGGCGAATACCGCCTTGGCAGCCAGCACGTGACCAAGTGCCTCGGCGGCGTGCGTCTTGCCGATGGCACGCTGGCCGGCAGCACCCTCACCATGGACCAGGCCTTGCGCAATCTCGTATCGATTGGCCTGCCGATTGCAGATGTTTCCGCGCGCCTGTCGCGCTATGCGGCCGACTATCTCGGCATCGAAGACCGTGGCCGCCTCGCGCGCGGCGCATGGGCCGATGTCAATGTATTCGACCGTGAACTGACGCTTACCGCGACCTACGTCGAAGGAGAATCGATTGTCGAATATGCTTAAAGAAGCGCTGGCCTCGGCTGGCGTAGTCGCCGCGCAACTCGCGGACACCTCGCGCGTCGAGGCGCTCGCCCGCGCGCTCGATGCCGAGCCGCGCCAGGTTGCGCTCACGGTTGCGCGCGGCAGCTCGGACCACGCAGCGAGCTATTTCGCTGCGCTCACCATGAGCCGCATCGGTGTGCCGGTGGCCTCGATTCCCATGTCGATCGCCACGCTGCAACAAGCGCCATTACGCGTAAAGGGCCAGTTTGCCTTAGCTTTCTCCCAATCAGGAAGGAGTCCTGATCTGGTCGCGACGATGCGCGCGCTCCACGACGCGGGCGCGCTCACGGCGGCGATGGTCAACGTGGCCGGCTCGCCGCTCGCGGATGCCGCGGGCGCGGAACTGCCCTTGCTCGCGGGCCCGGAGCTGAGCGTCGCCGCGACCAAGAGCTATATCGCGATGCTCGCGATGTCGGCGCAACTCGTGGCGTTCTGGCAGCGCGACGCCGCGCTGCTCGACGCCGTGCGCGCGCTGCCCGAGGCGCTCGATCGCGCGGGCGCGCTCGACTGGTCGAAGGCCGTGGACGAACTGCGCGACGTCTCGCAGATGATCGTGATCGGCCGCGGCCCGGCGCTTGCCATCGCGCAGGAAGCGGCGCTCAAGCTCAAGGAGACCTCGAGCATCCAGGCCGAAGCGTTCTCGAGCGCCGAGGTGCGCCACGGCCCGATGGAGCTCATCGACCACGACTATCCGCTGCTGGTGTTCGCACCGCGTGGACCGGAGCAGGCGGGGCTCGTGCAGTTCGCGCGCGACATGCAACAGCGCGGCGCGCGCGTGCTGCTCGCGGCGCCCGCCGAAGTGCAGCACGCCACGCTGCCGCTCGTCACGACGGCTGACCCGGCGCTCGATCCGATCGCCGCCATTCTTTCGTTCTACGTAATGGCGGCGAGCCTCGCCGCCGCGCGCGGCCGCAACCCGGACGAACCGCGCTACCTGAACAAAGTCACCGAAACCCACTAGATTGGAATGCTGATGGAACGCACCCAGGAGTCTCGCCTGATGAAGCCGGAAAATTCCGCCGCGGGCCGTATCGAACTGATCGCGCCGTTGAGCGGCCCAGTCGTGCCGCTCGCCTCGGTGCCCGATCCGGTTTTCTCGGAAGGCCTGTTCGGCGACGGCATCGGCATCGATCCGCTTGCCGGCCGGCTCGTCTCGCCGTGCGACGGCACGATCATGCACCTTGCGCGCACCGGCCATGCCGTCACGCTGCAGACCGCCGAGGGTGCGCAGGTGCTCGTGCATATCGGCATCGACACGGTCGAGCTGAACGGCAAGGGCTTTACGCCGAAGGTCGAGCAGGGCGCCCTGGTGCGTCGCGGCGATCTGCTGATCGAATTCGATCTCGACGTCGTGGCGTGCAACGCGCCTAGCCTCGTCTCCGTCATAGCCGTGGCGAACTCCGATGCGTTCGAAGTGATCGAGCGCGCGGGCGTTGCCGGGCATGTCGAGGCCGGCAAGACGCCGCTGCTCGTGCTGCGCGCGCGCGACGGCGCGGTGGCCGCGGCCAGTGTTGCGGAGGTCGTGACGAATGAAGTGCGCCGCAGCGTGACGCTTACGCATGCAGGCGGCCTCCATGCGCGGCCCGCGGCGCGTGCGCGTGAAGCGGTGCGCGGGATCGAGGCGCGCGTGGAAGTGCGCTACGGCGAGCGCAAGGCGGCCATCGAAAGCGTGGTGGGCCTGCTCGGGCTGGGCGCGGGCGAGGGCTCGACCATCGAACTGGTCGGCATGGGCCGCGAGGCGCAGAAGGCCGTCGATGCCGTCGCCAGCGAACTCCTGCGCGAAGCGCCGGGCGAAGGCGGCGAAGCGCCCGCGCGGCAATTGTCGCCGGCGCCGGCCGCCGCCGTGGCGAGCGCCGCCAGTGCCGCGGGTGCGGCCGGCGCCGCACGGCAGGCCGCGCGCGGCGCGCCGGGCACGCTGGCTGGCGTGTGCGCGGCGCCGGGCGTGGCCGTCGGCAAGCTGGTGCGCTGGGACGACGCCGAACTCGTTCCCGCCGAGCTCGCAAGCGGCCCGTCGGCCGCTGAAAGCCGACTGCTCGACAAGGCCGTTGCGTCCGTCGACGCCGAGTTGGACACTTCCGTGCGCGGAGCCTCGCAGCGCGGCGCGATCAGCGAAGCGGGCATCTTCCAGATGCACCGCGTGCTGCTCGAAGATCCGACGCTCATCGACGCCGCGCGCGACCTCATCAGCCTCGGCAAGAGCGCTGGCTTCGCGTGGCGCGAAGCGATCCGCGCGCAGATCGCGGTGCTCGGCAAGGTGGACGACCCGCTGCTCGCGGAACGTGCCGCCGATCTACGCGATCTCGAAAAGCGCGTGCTGCGGGCGCTCGCAAACGCGAGTGGCGCAGGCAACGCGCAGGGTGGGGCACAACGCGAGCTGCCTGAAGAAGCCGTGCTCGCGGCCGACGAGTTCACGCCTTCCGATCTCGCCTCGCTCGACCGCAAGCGCGTCACCGCGCTCGTGATGGCGCGCGGCGGTGCGACCTCGCATGCAGCGATCATCGCGCGCCAGGCCGGCATCCCGGCGCTCGTCGCGCTCGGCGACGCGCTGCACAAGATCGAAGAAGGCACGACGGTCGTGGTGGACGCGGGCGCCGGCAGCCTGGCCTTCGCACCGAGCACGCAGGACGTCGAACGCGCCCGTGCCGAGAAGCAGCGCCTCGCGGGCGTGCGTGAAGCGAACCGGCGCACCTCGCATGAGGCCGCGGCCACGCGCGACGGCCATGCGGTCGAAGTCGCCGCGAATATCGCGACGCTCGATGACGCACGCACCGCCGTCGACAACGGCGCGGACTCCGTGGGCCTGCTGCGCACCGAACTCATGTTCATCCATCGCCAGGCCGCGCCCACGGTGGACGAGCATCGCGAGGGCTACCAGGCGATCGCCGACGCGCTGGGTGGACGCACGGCCATCATCCGCACGCTCGACGTGGGCGCGGACAAGGAAGTCGACTATCTGACCCTGCCGCCGGAGCCGAACCCCGCGCTGGGCCTGCGCGGCATCCGCCTCGCGCAGGTGCGCCCCGACCTGCTCGACGACCAGTTGCGCGGCCTGCTCGCGGTCGAACCCTTGGGCGCCGTGCGCATCCTGCTGCCGATGGTCACCGACATGGGCGAGCTCGTGCGCCTGCGCGAGCGCATCGACACGTTCGCTCGCGAAGCGGGCCGCACTGGCCGCATCGAAGTGGGCGTGATGATCGAGGTGCCCTCGGCCGCGCTGCTGGCCGACCAGCTCGCGCGTCACGCCGATTTCCTCTCGATCGGCACCAACGACCTCACGCAGTACACGCTCGCCATGGACCGCTGCCAGCCCGATCTGGCGGCGCAGGCCGACGGCCTGCATCCGGCCGTGCTGCGCCTCGTCTCCGTGGCGGTGGAGGGCGCGAGCAAGCATGGCAAATGGGTCGGCGTATGCGGCGCGCTGGCGGGCGACCCGCTTGCGGTGCCGCTGCTCGTCGGTCTTGGCGTGACCGAGCTGTCGGTCGATCCGGTGTCCGTGCCGTCGATCAAGGCGCGCGTGCGCAAGCTCGACTACGGCCAGTGCCGTGCGCGTGCATTCGAGGTGCTCGCGCTGGAGTCGGCGCAGGCGGTGCGCGCGGCAAGCCGCACACACTGGCCGCTCGACTGATTTCCCGGGTGGCTGAGCAATCAGCCACTTCATTTACCCGGTAGCGGGCACTTTTAACCGTTCGATTTCCTGAATAAAACCCGCCGGCGGGCGCAGCGATCGCGCGCCGGTTTATCTCACCTCGTTTTCTTCACGCAAGAGACAGGGACTGGAGGCAGTTCAATGGATGGCAATCCGTTTCTCAAGATTCAGAGCCTCGGCCGCGCGCTGATGCTCCCGATCGCAGTGCTGCCGGTGGCCGGCATTCTGCTGCGCTTCGGGCAGGCCGACATGCTCAACATCAAGATCATCGCCGACGCAGGCGGCGCGATCTTCGACAATCTGCCGCTGCTGTTCGCCATCGGCATCGCGGCGGGCTTCGCGAAGGACAATAACGGCGTGGCGGCGCTGGCGGGCGCGCTCGGCTATCTGGTCGAGACCGCCGTGATGAAGGACATCAACGACAAGCTCAACATGGGCGTGCTCTCGGGCGTGGTGGCCGGCGTCGTGGCGGGCATGTTGTACAACCGCTTCAAGGACATCAAGCTGCCCGAATTCCTTGCCTTCTTCGGCGGCAAGCGCTTCGTGCCGATCGTGACGGGGCTCGTGTGTCTCGTGCTCGGCATCGTGTTCGGCTATGCGTGGGGGCCGGTGCAGAGCGCGATCGACACGGCGGGCCACTGGCTCACCACGGCGGGCGCGATCGGCACCTTCGTCTATGGCTTGCTGAACCGCCTGCTGCTCGTGACCGGCCTGCATCACATCCTGAACTCGCTCGTGTGGTTCGTGTTCGGCTCGTTCACGCCCGCCGCCGGCGGCGCGGCCGTGACCGGTGACCTGCACCGCTTCTTCGCGGGCGACCCCACCGCGGGCGGCTTCATGGCCGGCTTCTTCCCGGTGATGATGTTCGGCCTGCCGGCCGCGTGTCTCGCAATGCTGCACGAGGCGCCCAAGGAGCGCCGCGCAATGGTGGGCGGCCTGCTGCTCTCGATGGCGCTCACCTCGTTCCTCACGGGCGTGACCGAGCCGATCGAGTTCACCTTCATGTTCCTCGCGCCGGTGCTCTACGGCATCCACGCGGTGCTCACGGGGCTGTCGCTGGCGATCTGCTCGCTGCTGAACATCAAACTCGGCTTCACGTTCTCGGCGGGTGCGATCGACTACGTGCTGAACTACGGTCTTTCGACGCACGGCTGGGAAGCGATTCTGCTCGGCATCGCCTATGCGGTGGTGTATTACGTGCTGTTCCGCTTCTTCATCCGCCGCTTCAATCTGCCGACGCCGGGCCGCGAAGCCTCGGCCGGCGACACGGCCATCGCGTCGTCGATGTCGGGCGTGGAAGCGCCGGCTGCCGGCGTGGCAGCGGCCACATCGCTCTCGCGCGCGGCGCGCTATATCGATGCGCTCGGCGGTGCGGCCAATCTGAAGGTAGTCGATGCGTGCACGACGCGCCTGCGTCTCACCGTGGCCGATCCGGCACACGTGTCCGAGCCGGCGCTCAAGGCAATCGGCGCGCGCGGCGTGCTCAAGCGCGGCGGCGAAAGCGTGCAGGTCATCATCGGGCCGGAGGCCGACATGATTGCCGACGAGATCCGTCGCGAGATCGCCAGCGGCCGCCCGGCTGCGGCTGCGGTGAAGGCGGCGCCGGTGGCGCAGGCGGTTCCGCAGGCTGCGGCACAGTCCTCTGCTGTCACGAACGATGAAACCGGTCCGCTCGACCCGAATCCGTCGCGTTGGCTGGCCGTGCTGGGCGGCGTGGCGAACATCGTGTCGCTCGATGCGGTCGCGGTCACGCGCTTGCGCGTGATCGTGCGCGATCCGGCTGCGGTCGATCGTGCCCAGCTTGGCGCGCTCGATGTGGCCTGGGTGTCGGCGGATACGCTGCACATCGTCGTGGGCAGCGCGGCGCAGCGTTATGCGCGTGAACTCGCCTTGCAGGCAGCCTGAACTGCTTCTTGTTGCAATGAACAAACCGGCGCTCGCGCCGGTTTATTCATTTCTCGAACACGGGTCCGAGCCTCACTCCGCGCTATCGTCGGCACCGTCCACCACGTGCTGCTGATCGAGCCACATCACGTTGATGATCCCGAAGCCGAGCGCCACGCCGATCCCCAATATCCAGGTGAAGTACCACATCGTTGCCACTCCTGTGTAGATTGCGTTGCGGCCCGCCGCCGGGCCGCGCGGCGGCTTGTTCAATACAACGAATTGCGCTTGTCCTCGACGGTCTCGACGGTCACCTTGCCGCGCATGATGCGGTACGCCCAGGTGGTGTAGGCGAGCACGATCGGCAGGAAGATGATCACGGCCACCAGCATGATTTCGAGCGTGGTCTTGCTGGAGGTGGAATCCCACACCGTGAGGCTCGAACGCGGGTCCAGCGACGAAGGCATGATGAACGGAAACATCGAGAAGCCCGCCGTGAGAATCACGCCGACGATCAACAGCGAGGTGCCGGCGAAGGCCGTCTTTTCGAGCCGCGAGCCTGCCAGCACGCATGCGATCACGCCGCCGAGAATGCCAAGCGCCGGCGCGATCGCCATCCACGGATAGAGTCCGTAGTTGCTGAGCCACAGGCCCGTGCGGGGTTCGACGCTTTTCAGGAGCGGATTGGCGACGCTGTCGTACGGTGCGGGCGTCGTGATCGCGTAGCCGCCGATCACCGTCGCCACGAGCGCGCCCGCCACCACGAAAAACACGACCGCGAGCGCCGAGGCAATGCGCAGCGCCTTTGACGCGCGCGCGGCCACCACGCCCTCGCTTTTCAATTTCACGAACGCAGCGCCGTGCGCCGTGAGCATGGCGAGGCTCACGAGCCCGCACAACAGCGCGAACGGATTGAGCAAGGCGAAGAAGCTGCCGTGATAGGTCACGCGCAGGTCGGAGTCATAGCTGAACGGCACGCCTTCGAGCAGATTGCCGAACGCCACGCCGAACACGAGCGCCGGCACGAAGCCGCCGACGAACAGCGCCCAGTCCCACGCGTTGCGCCATTTCGGATTCTCGCGCTTGCCGCGATAGTCGAATCCCACGGGTCGGAAGAACAGCGCGAAGAGCACGAGCAGCATCGCGAAGTAGAAGCCCGAGAACGATGCCGCGTAGACGAGCGGCCAGGCGGCGAACATCGCGCCGCCTGCAGTGATGAGCCAGACCTGATTGCCCTCCCAGGTCGCCCCCACCGTGTTGATGACGATGCGGCGCTCCGCATCGGTTTTGCCGATGAAGGGCAGCAGCACGGCGGCGCCCATGTCGAAGCCGTCGGTGAGCGAGAAGCCGATCAAGAGCACGCCGATCAGCACCCACCAGATCACTTTGAGCGTTGCGTAGTCCATGGTGTGGTTCCTGTGTGTTTCGCTGGTGTTCCTGACGACACAGCCATCACGAGACGCGGTTGCTGGCCGCCGCGCCTTGCTCGTGGAAGTAGCGTCCGGTATTAAGCGCCGACGGGCCGAGGCGCGCGTACTTGAACATCAGCGTGATTTCGATGATGAAGAGCGCCGTGTAGAACACCACGAAGCCTGCGAGGCTCAGCCATACGTCGCCGGGAGCGAGGCTCGACACCGAAAGGTGGGTGGGCAGCACTTCGGCGATGGTCCACGGCTGGCGGCCAAGCTCGGCTACGACCCAGCCGAACTCCGCCGCGAGCCACGGCAGGGGAATCGCCCACACTACCCAGCGCAGGAACCAGCGGCGATTTTCCTTGAGCAGCGTGCGCTGCGCGCAGAACCAGAACGCGAGCACGAAGGTCGCGAGGAACAGCATGCCGAGCGCCACCATCACGCGGAACGACCAGAACACCGGAGCGACGGGCGGAATCGAATGCTTTGCGGCGGCTTTGATCTGCGCGGGCGTGGCGTCGACCACATTCGGTGCGAATTGCTTCAGGAGCAGGCCGTAGCCGAGGTCGGCCTTGTGCGCTTCGAATACGTCGCGCGTGGCCGTGTCGGCGCTGCCTTCCTTCATCTTTTGCAGCGCGGCGTAGGCGAGCATGCCGTTCTGGATACGCACTTCCGCGCGCCCCATCAGATCCTTCAGGCCGATCACCGGCTCGTCGATCGAGCGCGTGGCGATGATGCCCATCAGGTATGGGATGCGGATGGCGTAGTCGGTGCGCTCTTCGTTCTGGTTAGGGATGCCGAACAGCGTGAACGGCGCCGGAGCGGGCGCGGTGTCCCATTCGGCTTCGATGGCGGCCAGCTTGACCTGCTGGACCTCGCCTGTGCGATAGCCCGATTCGTCGCCGAGCACGATTACGCAAAGCGTCGACGCAAGACCGAAGCCCGCGGCAATCGCGAACGAGCGCAGCGCGAAATCCACGTCGCGGCGGCGCAGCAGATACCACGACGAAATGCCGAGCACGAACATCGACGCAGTCACGTAGCCGGCAGACACCGTATGCACGAACTTCACCTGGGCGACCGGGTTGAAGATCACCTGGAAGAGGCTCGTGAGCTCCATTCGCATGGTTTCGTAGTTGAACGCAGCGCCCACGGGGTTCTGCATCCAGCCATTGGCGATGAGAATCCACAGTGCGGAAAGATTCGAGCCGAGCGCGACGAAGAACGTGGTGAGCAAATGCCCGCCCTTCGACATGCGGTTCCAGCCGAAGAAGAACAGGCCCACGAAGGTCGACTCGAGGAAGAACGCGGCCAATCCTTCCACGGCGAGCGGCACGCCGAAGATATCGCCCACGTAGTGCGAGTAGTACGACCAGTTGGTGCCGAACTGGAATTCCATCGTGAGTCCCGTGGTGACACCCATCACGAAATTGATCGCGAAGAGCTTGCCCCAGAACTGCGTCATGTCCTTGTAGATGGCTTTGCCGGTCATCACATAGACCGATTCCATGATGACGAGGAGCCATGACAGGCCCAGCGTGAGCGGCACGAACAGGAAGTGGTAGAGCGCGGTGACCGCGAACTGCAGCCGCGATAGATCAACGGTTTCGCTAATTGGCATGGCGCAGATCCCTTTGAGATGGAGGTGCTCCGGGCGGACTGGCACCGGGCTGCATGGGCACGGAGAGGAGGGCTTGGGCGACCGCTGCCGGCGGCATGCTCATGTTCTCGGCCTGCGGATGGCTAAAAAATGCGTATTTGAGCGCCATCAGCAGCACAAGCTTGAGGGCGAGGACGAGAACGATGTCGCGGCTGAAGGTCGGGCCGCGAGCCCACTGAAGCAAGCGCACGCGCAGCAACGGTCGCGCACGCGCAGGCGAACCGGAGGTTGGAATCATGACGATGTCAGATTAGGGCCGAATCACACATGAAATCATCTTACGAAGAAATGGGAAATTACGGCATGAAGATGTACGAATTACTGTAGGGCAAAAGAAAAAGCCCCACTCTCGGTAAGAGTGGGGCTTTGCGTGCCGAGCCTCGTGGCGCGGCCTTCTCGCGGCTTCGTGCGACTCAGTGTCTCAGCTGAAGCTTAGGCGTACTCGGCCAGCGCAGTGCGCATCTTCTTCATGGCGCTGGCTTCGATCTGGCGGATGCGCTCGGCCGAGACGCCGAATTCGTCGGCCAGTTCGTGCAGCGTCGAGCCGCCCGAGCCGTCGTCGTCGACGTTCAGCCAGCGCGCCTCGATGATGCGGCGGCTGCGCGCATCGAGGGCTTCCAGAGCGCTTGCAATGCCGTCCGATTGCAGGCGGTCGCGTTGGCGCGAGGCGATCACGGCGGTGGGCTCGCTATGCGAGTCGGAGAGCCAGGCGATCGGGGCGAACGACTCTTCGCCGTCTTCGGTCTGGCTTTCGAGCGCGATGTCCGAACCCGAAAGGCGCGTTTCCATCTCCACGACTTCTTCGCGCTTCACGTTCAGTTCCTGCGCGAGGCCGTCGATTTCCTCGGGCGTGAACGACTGCAGGCCCTGCTTGTGGCTGCGCAGGTTGAAGAACAGCTTGCGCTGCGCCTTGGTCGTGGCGACCTTCACCATGCGCCAGTTGCGCAGGATGTACTCGTGAATCTCCGCCTTGATCCAGTGCATGGCGTAGGACACGAGACGTACGTTCTGCTCGGGGTCAAAGCGCTTCACAGCCTTCATCAGGCCGATATTGCCTTCCTGGATCAGGTCGGCATGCGGCAGGCCGTAGCCCAGGTAATTGCGCGCGATGGACACCACGAGGCGCAGGTGCGACAGCACAAGACGGCGCGCGCCTTCGAGATTGTTTTGCTCGCGAAACTCGGTCGCGAATTGGCGCTCCTCTTGCGGCGTCAACATCGGGA
This sequence comes from Paraburkholderia sp. A1RI-2L, assembly GCF_048957375.1. NCBI lineage: Bacteria > Pseudomonadati > Pseudomonadota > Betaproteobacteria > Burkholderiales > Burkholderiaceae > Paraburkholderia > Paraburkholderia sp. A1RI-2L. The sequence continues at coordinate 2,475,675 of NZ_JARBTA010000001.1, read as the reverse complement.
TCCGGTTCACGGCCTGAATGTAGGCGTCGATGTTGCCGAGCTGGCCGGGCAGCATGGAAGCGTTCGCGAGCGCCAGTACACCCGAACCCCCGGCCTTGGCCGACGACGGGCTAAGCACACTCGGAAGGGTCATGGTCATTGCGTTGCTCACGTAGCGAACTCCTAAGGGATCTTGCGAAAGTCAGACATCGACTCCACGGTGGATGTTAGCACTCTCAATTAACGAGTGCTAATACTTCGAGTCTGTAGGGACTTCAAGGTTCCGTTCACTCCTATCGAAATATTTGTTTCGATAGATTTCGACGAATCCGCGAGAGGCAAGCTGGACGGGGTTTGCCGCGCGGTGCAGTCCTGGAAGACACTGAAGGCCGAAGAAATACTCTAGAACGCGTTGCCATCCGTCGCGGATGAAGTCGAGGAAAAAGCCGGGAATCGCGATGCGCTCCAGAGGCGGCTGACACCCTGGGGTCACGCCTTTATCATGGCCCTAATTTCTCCGCCGGGATCTGTTCAATAGACAACGGGGCGGCCCAAAAGTGCTGCGATGCGACATTCATGGCCGGTCAGGCACGTCGCGCTGCGCATTGGCGATGATTTATCCTGGATGGAGGCGATGCTTTTGATCGCAAGTTTCCATGCGTCAAAACCTGGTATAAATTTCATCGAGGCGCGTGCGAGAAATCTTCGGCGCGGATCGACGCGACGATGCGGACTCTTGCGCAAGGGGCTCGAGCAATGGCTGCAAAAATAATCGATGCGATTCGCGGGTTGGAGCGCGAGCGGTTTCGCGCAATGGTGGACGGCGACGGCTCGTCGCTGGAACAACTCCTCTCCGACAACGCCACCTTCATCCACACGAACGGCAAACGAGAGACCAAGCAGCAGTTCATCGATGCGATCACGGCGGGGCGCCGCCGCTATCGCCAGATCGAGATCCAGTCGCAGGATGTGCTGCCGGTGGGGCGCGAGGCCTGCGTGATCTCGGGCCGCGCGCTGATCGAAATGGAAGCGAACAACGGCGCGTTGCTCTATCCCATTGCCTACACGGCGATTCAGACCCAGGAGGATGGCCACTGGCGTCTGCTCGCGTGGCAGGCGACGCGTTGCGCTGTCGAGTGACGACCGGTAGGTCCACTCGCCGATATCGCTTGCTGAGCGTATCGGGCGCACGCCGACGGCCCGTTTTGCCGCCGGCGCTCAACGCTAAGCCCGGGTACTGCTTTCTGCCGAACCGCTGGTTTCACCATGCCGCCGCGTCTGTGCGAGGAGCGGCATGCATGCCGGTGTAATCAGGCCGCCGCGCGCTGGTCAACCCGAGGCCAGGCGGCGCGGTTGACCGCGCTCACCACGGCGGCGACAGCCGCATGGGCGGCGTCGTCGGCCACGCCGGCGCCGTGACGCAGCGGCTGGCCGCCCACGCGGCAACCGACGAATACCGCCGTGGCGCCCTGCGTCGTGCGCATGGTTTCGAATGAAGTGATTTCGACGCTTTCCCCCGAGGCTGCCGCAATCGCCCCGGCCATTGCCTGGGCGTGGGCCTGATCGATCTGCGCCGCTGCCGGCATGGCGACGTCGCGGCCTTCCCAGCGCACCCGCCCCGCGCCGGCGTGCGTGGCTGGACCGTGCGTCTCGAGGTATTCGCGCGTGAAGAGCGCGCAAATTGCGTCGCCCGAAATTTCCTCGCCCGAGCCGTCGGTGACCGTCTGCACGGCGTGGCTGAATTCGATCTGCACGCGGCGCGGCGGCGTGAAGCCCATGCCGCGCTCGAGCAGCCAGGTGGCGCCGCCCTTGCCCGACTGGCTGTTCACGCGGATCACGGCGTCGTAGCTGCGGCCGAGATCGGCGGGATCGATCGGCAGATAGGGCACTTCCCAGACGGCGTCGGGTTGTTGCTGCGCAAAGCCCTTGCGGATCGCGTCCTGATGCGAGCCCGAAAACGCCGTGAACACGAGGTCGCCCGCATACGGGTGGCGTGGATGCACCGGCAACTGGTTGCAGCGCTCGACCACGCGGCGCACGGCGTCGATATCGGAGAAGTCGAGGCCCGGGTCGATGCCTTGCGTATAGAGATTCATTGCGAGCGTGACGAGATCGACATTGCCGGTGCGCTCGCCGTTGCCGAACAGGCACCCCTCGATGCGGTCCGCGCCCGCGAGCAGCGCCATTTCGGCGGCGGCCACGGCCGTGCCGCGGTCGTTGTGCGGATGCACCGAGAGCACGATGCTGTCGCGGTATGCGAGGTTGCGGTCCATCCACTCGATCTGGTCCGCGTAGACGTTGGGCATCGCGGCTTCGACCGTCGCGGGCAGATTCACGATCATCTTGTGATCGTGCGTCGGGCGCCAGGTCTGGGCGACGGCGTCGCAGACTTCGCGCGCGAACGAAAGCTCGCTCATGCTGAAGGTCTCGGGCGAGTACTGGTAGATCCAGTGCGTGTCGGGGCGCGCGTCGGCGTATTCGCGGATCAGGCGCGTGCCTTCCACGGCAAGCGCTTTCACCTCGTCCTTCGATTGCCCGAACACGATCTTGCGGAACGACGGGCAGATCGCGTTGTAGAGGTGCACGATCGCGCGCGGTGCGCCTTCGAGCGCCTCGAACGTGCGGGCGATGAGTTCTTCGCGCGATTGCACGAGCACTTCGATCGTCACGTCATCGGGAATGCGCTTTTCGTCGATCAGCTTGCGCACGAAATCGAAGTCGGTTTGCGACGCCGACGGAAAGCCGACTTCGATCTCCTTGAAGCCGATCTCGACCAGCATTTCGAAGAACTCGAGCTTCTGCTCGATGCTCATCGGCTCGATCAGCGACTGGTTGCCATCGCGCAGGTCGGTGCTCATCCAGATGGGCGCGTGCTCGACGGTGCGGGTTGGCCATCGGCGGCCGTTCAAACGGATGGCGGGGAAAGGGCGGTATTTCTCGGCGGGATTACGCAACATGACATGCCTCGTTCTTCATGGTGTCGTTTGCGATGGTGGTCGGCAGCGAGCGGCTGGCTTGCTGACGACGAGGCACGATGTACGCAACGGAGCGCACAACTTCCGGCGAACGGGCGGCAACCACGGACGCGAAGAAGCAGGCCACGGGGACGGCGGTAACCGGCGCGGCAAAAAAGGACGTGAACGAAGCCCATGCAACGTGCATTTTGACCCTCGCGACTCGTCCGAACGGTAAACGGACGAATGCAGACGACTAGGTTGTAGAGAAACTGCGGTTTGGGGTACTGCGAGAACTGCTTGGGAGGACTGCCGACCGGAGAGGTGGTCGTGCAGCGCTACGCCTGGCTTACGCTAGACGTAGCGATAGGGCCGCTAGGCGGCCGGAGGTAATTCGGAGGGTGTTCGGAAAGGAACGCATTCGTCCAATGTAAGTCAGGACCGGCGAATGTGTCAACAGCGAATTCGCTACGCTACGTTGACCAGCGTGGGCCTAAACGCCGTACCTAAACGCCGTACCTAAGCGTCGTACCTAAGCGTCGTACCTAAACGCGCTTCGCGATGCGCTTGATGGTTTCGACCTGGCGGGCAATGGCGTCGGGCACCGGCGCATGGCCGCGCAGCACCGCTTCGATCCAGGTTGCCGTCGTGGGGGCGTCACGGCCTTCGGGCAAGTCGACTTCGGGCGTATCCGGTGACGAGCGCACAGGCTCGATCAAGGTCTCGCAGACACCGTCGTGTAGCCAGTCCACCTGCACCTGGCGGCGCGTGTCGGCGACCGCTTCGCCTTCGGTGCCGCGCGCGAGTAGCGCGCCGCCCACGGCTGCATCGGCGTGCGCCGCGAACAGGGCGCTCAGGCTTTCGCGATAGGCGGGATGCGTGTAGTTCACGAGCCGCAGCCCGGGGTGCGCGAACGGCTGCAGCAGCTTGACGAGCGTATGCGTGGAATTGCGCACGCCCATGCGCCTGCGCAGCGACAGGAGACGCGCGAGCCTCGGCGCGAGCGTTTCGATCGACGCGAATGCCACGCGGCGCTCGCCAAGCTGAGCCTCGATTTCGGCGTGATCGTGCGCGGCGGGCAGGTTCAGTGCGGCGAAGATTTCCGCGCTCGTCACGCGGCCCGGATCTTCGGCGACGCCGTGCACAAGCGTCGGCACGCCTTCGCGCGCTAGCAGCAGCGCGAGCAGCGGCACGAGGTTCGGCTGTTTGCGCGCGCCGTTGTAGCTCGGAATCGACACCGGGCGATACGCGCCCTCGGCTACCGCGATGGGCGTGAACGACGCGTGTGCGGCGGCGAGCATCGAGGCGAGTTCGTCGGCGGTCTCGCCCTTGAGCCGGTAGGCGAGCAGCACCGCACCCAGTTCGAGCTCGGGCACGCGGCCGTCGAGCATCGCCGTGTAGAGCGCCTGCGTGTCTTCCGGCGACAGCGAACGCGCACCGTGCGGCCCGCGGCCGATCTCCTTGATGAAGCGGGCGCAGGAGAAGGTGTCGGTGGAATCGGGGGCGTTCATGGCGGCGTGGTGAATGGAGCGATTGGGGCGATTGGGGCGATTGGAGCGATTGGAGCGATTGGGGCGGGTCCGGACTGCTTGCATCTGTAAGTTGGACCGGCTCGGTCTGAATCGGTCCAGGTAGTCCAGAGCAAAAGAAGATGCGGCAAGTATCGCACGAGCGCCGCGGCGCATCGTCTCCGCAGCGCGTTACACTCGCGTTCTACGTCGCGCGGGCGTTATCGATGTGCCTGTGCGGCTCGCTCGCTTGCCGTGCGCTTTGAGCGGCGCGCGGCGCATCCCAAGATGGAGAACCCGATGACATACGTATTCGACCCGGTACCGCAAGCCGCCGTGCCCGTGGCAGGCAGCGATGTGCACTTTCCGGTGCGCCGCATCTACTGCGTCGGTCGCAATTACGAGGCGCACGCGCGTGAGATGGGCCACGATCCGAGCCGCGAGCCGCCGTTCTTTTTCGCCAAGCCCGCCGATGCGCTGCTCTACGTCGCGCCCGGCACGACCGCCGAATTCCCGTATCCCACGCAGTCGCAGAATGTCCACTTCGAGATGGAACTGGTCGCCGCGCTCGGTAAGGGCGGCAAGAATATTCCGGTCGAGCACGCGCTCGACCACGTATTCGGCTATGCGCTCGGACTCGACATGACGCGCCGCGACTTGCAGGCCGAAGCGAAGAAGCTCGGCCGCCCGTGGGATATCGCGAAGGGTTTCGACCATTCCGCGCCCATCGGCCCGATTCATCGCGTGGCGGACGTCGGCCGGATGGCTAATGGCGCGATCTGGCTCTCGGTGAACGGCGAGGAGAAGCAGCGCTCCGACATTTCGCAGATGATCTGGCCCGTTGCCGACACCATCGCGTTTCTCTCCACGCTCTTCGAGCTGAAGGCGGGCGATCTGATCTATACGGGCACGCCGGAAGGCGTTGGTGCGGTGAAGCCGGGCGATGTGATGAAGGGCGGCGTGGACGGCATCGGCGAGTTCTCCGTGCGCGTGGTGTGAAGCGAGACAGAGGACCGGCAAGCTCTGCATGGGACCGGAGCACGAGCTTTGCATGGGACCGGAGTAAGTGCCAAAGCAATCACTCCGATCGACAAAAGACATGAGGGGAGCATGAAGCTTTACAGCTATTTTCGTAGTTCGGCATCGTATCGCGTACGCATCGCGCTGAACCTGAAGAACCTGCCGTACGAGTACGTGCCGGTGCATCTGGTGCGCGAGGGCGGCGAGCAACTGAAGCCCGCGTACCGCAAGGTCAATCCCGATGCGATCGTGCCGACGCTCATCGACGACGAGAATCATACGATTCAGCAATCGCTGGCGATCATCGAGTATCTCGAGGAAACGCATCCCGAGCCGCCGTTGTTGCCGAAGTCGCCCGCCGACCGCGCACACGTGCGCTCGATTGCGCTGCAGATCGCGTGCGAAATTCATCCGCTCGACAATCTGCGCGTGCTGAGATACCTGAAGCACACGCTGGGCGTGGATGATGCAGCCAAGGATGCCTGGTATCGGCACTGGATCGAAGCTGGCTTCGCCACGCTGGAGCAGCGCCTTGCGAACGATCCGCGCACGGGCAAGCTCTGCTACGGCGATACGCCGACTCTCGCCGACCTGTGCCTCGTGCCGCAGATTTACAACGCGCATCGCTTCAAGATCGACACGGCGCGCTATCCGACCATCCAGCGCATCCACGACCATGCGGTGCAGCTCGATGCGTTCGTGCGCGCCGCGCCGGGCGTGCAACCGGACGCCGAGTGACGCGGGCGCGGGCGCGCTTGTCCCGCTTGTGCATGAGCGCATGAAAAAAGGCGTCGTTCGCGAGAACGACGCCTTTTGCATGTGCATCAATTCGTCCTTGCAGCGGGATAGGATCAGTTCCCGAGCAGCGCATCCGCGAATTCTTCGGCCACGAACGGCTGAAGGTCCTCGACCTTCTCGCCCACGCCGATGAAGTACACCGGGATCGGACGCTGACGCGCGATGGCAGCGAGAATGCCGCCCTTCGCGGTGCCGTCGAGCTTGGTGACGATGAGGCCGGTCAGGTCGAGCGCATCGTCGAATACTTTTACCTGCGTGAGCGCGTTCTGGCCCGTGTTCGCGTCGATCACGAGCAGCACTTCGTGCGGCGCGCCGTCGAGCGCCTTGCCGATCACGCGCTTGACCTTCTTGAGCTCGTCCATGAGATGCAGCTGCGTGGGCAGACGGCCGGCCGTATCAGCCATTACCACATTGATGCCGCGCGCGCGCGCCGCGCTCACTGCGTCGAAGATCACGGCGGCGGGGTCGCCGCTTTCCTGCTGCACGACCGTCACGTTGTTGCGCTCGCCCCAGATCGCGAGCTGTTCGCGCGCGGCGGCGCGGAACGTGTCGCCAGCAGCCAGCAGCACGCTCTGGTTGAAGCTCTGCATATGTTTGGCGAGCTTGCCGATGCTCGTGGTCTTGCCCGCACCGTTCACGCCCGCGATCATCATCACGAGCGGCTGCGCGCGGCCCAGCATCAGCGATCTTTCGAGTGGCTTGAGCAGGTCGACGAGCAACTGGCGCAACGCATTCTTCACTTGCTGGGCGTCGGTCAGGCGCTCGGCGCGCACTTTCTGGCGCAGCGTTTCCAGCAGGTACTCGGTCGCGTCGACGCCCGCGTCGGACATCAGCAGTGCGGTCTCGAGCTCTTCGTAAAGGTCATCGTCGATCTTGGCGTTGACGAAGATGCTCTGAATGTTCGAGCTGGTCTTCGAAAGCCCGGACTTCAGGCGCGAGAGCCATGACTTTTTCGCGCTGGCGTCGGGCGCGGGCGGCGGGACGATTTCGACGGCTTCGTTTTCGTAGGTGCCCTGGGCTTCGACCGCCTCGGCTGGGGGCGCCATGGAGACCGGTGCAGCGGAAGAGTGGTCGTCGGGCAGGGCGGGCGCCGATGCGTCGGGCGTCGCTGGCGCTTCGGGCGCCGCGTCGGTTTCGGCCGCCTCGTTTCCGGCGCCCTTTGAGCCCCGGAGTCGTTTGAAGAAACTGAACATGGTCTGGTGTGAGGAAAACGCGCTGCGGGTCTGACCGAGGAACGGTCATCGACGTCGCTCATCGACGTGGCACAAGTGGGCAACGTGGCGGGCAACGCGTGGAAAACACGTCATTTTATCAGGCGCTTCCCGGCGCGTCGTTGCTGCAGACGTGCGGTAGATATCCAGCGCGCGCCCGGCCCTGTGGTAACGTTCGCGCATTGGCCGGCGCGGTGTCTGCCGGCGCAGATCGGCACCGATTCACTCAGAAAAAAAGCGCATGGCCCGTTCATCTTCCCCGCGCCCGCAAGGTGCGCGCGCCGCTCTTGGCGCAAAACCCGGCGCGCAAGCCGGCCGTGCCGGCGGCACGCACACGATCCGCATCATCGGCGGCGACTGGAAACGCACGCCGCTCCCAGTGCTCGATCTCGAGGGCCTGCGGCCCACGCCCGACCGCGTGCGCGAAACGCTCTTCAACTGGCTCGGCCAGCGCCTCGATGGCCAGCGCTGCCTAGACCTGTTCGCGGGCAGCGGCGCGCTCGGCTTCGAAGCGGCGTCGCGCGGCGCGGCGCGTGTGGTGATGGTCGAGCGCAACGCGCGCGCGGCCGCGCAATTGCGCGCGAACCAGGCGCATCTGGCGGCGCGCATGATCGAAGTGGCCGAAGCCGACGCGCTGCGGCTCGCCGCCAGTCTCGCGCCGGGATCGTTCGACGTCGTGTTCCTCGATCCGCCGTTTGGCGATGCCGCGCTGCTCGTGCGCTCGCTTGAACTGGCGGCGCCCCTCGTCGCGCCTGATGGCTGGCTCTACGTGGAGTCTGGCGAGCCCGTGGATCCCGCGGCGCAGCCCGCGTTGGGGGGCTGGAGCGTGGTGCGCGAGGGCAAGGCAGGGGCGGTTCACTATCATTTGCTGCAACGCGAAAATGAGGAATAATGCGCGTTCGATAAGGAAGCGGGCGGGCGGATTCTGGCGCCACGCAGGCACTTGCGCATGCGGCGTATCAACCGCGCATTGCGCCCCATTTCAGTTGAGAGGAGAAGCCTCATGGTAGTCGCCGTGTACCCCGGTACGTTCGATCCGCTCACGCGCGGTCACGAAGATCTCGTGCGGCGCGCGTCGAGCATTTTCGACACGCTGGTGGTCGGTGTCGCCGACAGCCGCAACAAGAAGCCGTTCTTCTCGCTCGAAGAGCGGCTCGACATTGCGCATGAGGTGCTCGGCCACTATCCGAACGTTCAGGTCATGAGCTTCAAGGGCCTGCTCAAGGATTTTGTGCGCAATAACAACGCACGCGTGATCGTGCGCGGCTTGCGCGCCGTGTCGGACTTTGAATACGAGTTCCAGATGGCGGGCATGAACCGCTACCTGCTGCCCGATGTTGAAACGATGTTCATGACGCCATCGGATCAATATCAGTTCATTTCGGGCACGATCGTGCGCGAAATCGCCCAATTGGGCGGTGATGTCAGCAAGTTCGTGTTCCCCTCAGTGGAAAAGCGACTCCAGGACAAGGTGGCCGCGCTCGGCGGCCCGGCGTGATCAACGCCTGAGTTCGAGCGGCACCCGCCGTAGCCATTATTTGTGCGGCGCCGCCTTTTTTGCTTCTCTCAAGTGGCCGCAGGCGCGCGGCTGCGTGCTTGGACGCCCCGGCATCGTTGCGGTCGCAGCGCTATAATTAATTGTTTTTGAAGGGAAACGTGAGAGTAGTATGGCCCTGATGATTACCGACGAGTGCATCAATTGAAAATTGGGGTCATATCATTGATTTGACCATGGGCTGAGGCTTTCCAGCTTTTCCAATTGTCCGAAATCATGTTTTTGCAACTCAACTGCAACTCAGAGGCAAAAACATGGCGACATTCAGTCAGCGCAGCGGACGCTGGCAAGTCAAAGTTAATCGCAAGGGATTTCCTACGCAGTACAAATCATTTGCGACGAAGGCAGAAGGGCAAGTCTGGGCACGTTCCGTCGAAACGTCGATGGACGACGGAACGTGGGTCGATCCGGCAGGTACGACCGACATAACCTTCGGCAAACTGCTGGAGCGTTACAAGGAATCGATCACGCCGACCAAGCGTAGCAGGCGCAGCGAAGAATATCGGATCGGCAAAATGCTGCGCCACAAGATCGCCGAGTACAGCATGCGCAATCTGACGGCCAGTCTGCTGGCTGATTACCGTGATCAACGTCTCAAGGTGGCTACCAACTCGTGCGTCTGCCGCGAACTCGCGACGATCAGCGCCGTGATTACGCATGCGCAACGTGAATGGGGACTCTCAGTAAGCAATCCGACGAAGCTTGTGAAAAAGCCCCGATTGCCGCCTGGGCGGAATCGCATATTGAAGCCTGCCGAGCTTGATCGCCTCCTGCATGAACTGCATGCGGAGCGCCATGAATTACGGAGCAGGTGGCTGCTCCCGCTCGTGAAGCTTGCGCTGGAGACAGCGATGCGGCAGGGCGAATTGCTGTCTCTGGAATGGAGGCACGTCGATTTCGATCAGCGCACGGCCTATCTGCCGATGACGAAAAATGGTAGGGATCGGTATGTTCCATTGAGCAGTGCCGCGATTGCGATTCTGGAGGAGTTGGAGCGCATCGACGAGCGCGTTATTCCGATCAGCCAGAACGTTGTCTTATGTGCGTGGCCGCGAGCGTGCAAGCGTGCCGGAATCGAGAACTTTCACTTTCACGATCTACGGCACATGGCAACGACGAGTCTTGCTAAAAAGCTGCCGAACGTGATCGAGCTTGCATCCGTGACCGGACATTCCAACGTTCAGATGCTGAGTCGGTACTACCACACGTCGGCGAGCGAACTGGCGAAGAAGCTCGGATAAGCCCTGATAACTTGTGTATACCGTACACAAGAGAAATCTCGAAAAACGCAGTTCTCTGACGACGAAGCCCTGTTCGATTACGTGCGAACAGGGCTTGTTTTGCTTGCAAACGTCGGTTCGACCGACAATTGGCCGGACGCTGATCAGATCGGCTTTGCGTTGAGGTCGGATAGCTGCTTTTGCAGCTTCTGGATTCGGTGCGTCAAGTCGGCACGCTTCGCTGCGGCGGTCTGACGCTTGGCGGCTTGCTGCTGCGCTTTGATGCGCTGTTGTTCAAGGTCTGCTACTTCGCGCAGACCGGCGTAGGTCAGGATTTCGTGGTATCTCATCGTCGTTATTCCATTGGTTGCTCGAATATTTATGCAGCGGATGGATGCGCATGGGCCGTCCGAGCCAAGTTTGGAGCGGGGACAGCTTGCGATGTACGACGATTCTTCGGCGAGCTATATCGAATGGCGCCAACGTTGTGCGGCACAACATCTTGCGTAGCTGAAACTTTTCGTTGGCTTATTTGGTATTTCGGCCTTCATCGGACGAAAAGTTTACGGTACTGTTTACCGGCGATCGATCTGGGCAGCAAAAAGTGCAGATCCGTCGTCCGGTCAGCCGCCAAGACTCTTCCGAAGCGACAGGTGGCTATTTTAAGGTTGAGCGCGAACATAAACCGTAAAGCATCGTTGCAAATGATCGCGCGATCGTCATAGGAGTAGAAGTATGGCGAGCAGATTGAAGCCTGGGCAGCCCGCGCCACGTTCAGGCGAATACGGGATAGTGGGTCCGCGTGGCGGGGATACCGGACAAGAACGTACGGCGGTGAAGGGCAAGCCATTGCCGCCGACGCCGAAACCCGGTCAGACCTATCAGATGGATCGCCCTGCGCATAATGGGGCAGGAAAACCTCCGAAGAAATAACGGTGCGGTATATCGCCCGGAATCAGTGTTTCCGGGCGATTGCGGGTTCTCTGACATTTAGTACGGGTGCTTCCATGGCCACTTTCATTGTCGGCTACGACCTAACGCATAAAGACGGTCACGACTACGCGAATCTCATTGATGCGCTGAAGACCTCCTTTTCTAACTGGTGGCACCACTTGGATTCGACGTGGGTAATCGTCACGAGCAAGACGGCGGTCGAAGTTCGGGACACGTTGTCGCCGCACATGCATCGTGATGACAAGCTTTTCGTTGCTCAAGCGTCAGGCGTAGGGGCATGGCGCGGATTTGGCGACAAGGGCTCGATCTGGTTGAAAGACAATTTGTGAGTGCCTATTTCGCGAGACAGGTGAATTTATCACCGAAGGCTTCGAAGGGGGGGGCTTCGCGCTACGTTTCCGAGCGCATCTGGCCACCGACTCAATATTGATTTTTCCTGGGGCCGGCTCGGTAGCGTCGCGCCGGTTGTCCGAAATTCTCACTAATGTGAGAAGCGGGCATATCGAACTTAGAATGCATTGGCTTTTCCTATGGATTGGGGGAGTTGCTATGGCGTATCGAAACGGAAATTACACCGCCTTTTATGTCGCTGAGCCGTTCAATTCCAGTGCGTTGGGTGCTCATGCGACGAAGGATTTTTGTTTCTATAATCTTCTGCGGACGTGGAAAGGGGCTGACGCTTCCTTTCCTTTTAATGATGCGCACGATAAAACTTACAGCGTCCGCGACGGTAGTAATTGGGAATCGACATTGAAGCCGAGACTCAGGGAGCGTCTTCGAAGCTCCAAGAATGTCGTCCTAATTCTGAGTTCCACCACAAAAAATTCCCGGGCACTCAGGGAGGAGGTCGACTACGGCATCAATGACCAAGGGCTACCGGTCATCGTTATCTACCCCGAGTACGAAACGAAGGAGAGTCTTCTGGCGAGCGGAGTGTTGAAGCAGGCAGTGAGAAATCTTTGGAATAATCTTCCAATTTTCCGTGACTCGATGAACAAAGTGCCAACACTTCACGTTCCGATGCAAAAGAGTCTTATTAAGAATGCTCTGCTGGATAGTGACTTTTTTGTCGGTAGCAAGGCGAGTCCAGATATCTATCGATATACAACGTAAACACCTAACGTCTAGAGCGAGCCGCCCGGTCCATGGCAAAAGTTAACTTCTTTGATAAGCGAGTTATCAAGAAATTTCTCGGGAGCACGTCCGTCATTGGCAGTACGCTTTCGGTGGTCGTGCTGTTTGTCGATATTCCAAGTGATTGGAAATTGCGTGGCGGTTGGCTTTTCCTAGCGCTTCTGGTTGCAATCTATTTGGTGATTTGGGTTTGGTCGAACAATCTGAACAGTATTGACATAAACGTAGAGGGGAGCAAGGTTACAGTCAAGGTGGGCGACATCTTCCAGCAGCCGGGATTGAAAGCAATCGCCTTCAATGAATACTTCGATACGCTTGTAGATAACAAGGTCATCGGCGAAGAGTCCCTCAACGGTATCTTCATCCAGAAGTATCTAGGCGCCCCTGTCTCAGAATTGGATCGCCACATTGAGAACTATGCTTTCGATCCCGGTGAGATCGTAGGGAACAACGATGATCGAAAGCAGGGTAAAAAGAAGCAGTATCAAATCGGGACAGTCTGTATTTATGATGACTATCTCCTTACCGCGTTTTCGAAATTTGATGAAAGCAACAGGGCATTGTTGACGATGCCAGAGTATCTAGAGTTTCTGATAAATTTCTGGGACAAGGTAAACAACGTATACGCTCAAAAGAGCGTTTCGACCACTGTCTTTGGGTCGGGAATAACACGCATCAAGGGACACAAAAACATTGGCGACGAAGACTTGCTGAAGATAATGCTGTGGACGTTCAGAATCAGCGAAATGAGATTTAAGTATCCTGCGAAGCTGACCATCGTCATTCACAAGGACAAGATCGATCAGATTAACCTACTTGATATCAAGTCGGCGAGAAACGGCGTCTGATCATTTCGATTGTCGGGGCGAGATCCGCGAGCGTACCGACGTTGACCACTGTCTTGCGCCTGTGGAAAACGTCGGTTCGACCGACATTTTTCGGATGCCGGTCGGATCGGCTTGGCGTTGAGGTCGGAAAGCTGTTTTTTTAACTTGTCGATTCGATGCGTCAAGTCCGCACGCTTCGCTGCGGCGGTCTGGCGTTTAGCGGATTGCTTCTGCGCTTTGATGCGCTGCTGCTCAAGGTCTGCGATTTCATGCAGGCCGGCGTGGGTCAGGATGTCGTGGTATCTCATCGTCATTGTCGCCGTAGTGGTGTGCAGGTATTTATGCAAGCGGAGACTATGATCGGCCCATCAAATCCGTCATTCGGGCTCGGCCAAGATTGCCGACAATCTATGTTAGTTGGCCTGCCGCTAGATCGAAATTCCGTACCGATGTCCGGGATCGTCACATGGTAGGATTTCAGTTCCTGCCTGACGGACTGTGAAGTTCAATGACGACCCCCAAAAAATCAGATCTCGGGAATATAAGCCTCGAACACATGTTACGAGCACCGGTGCCTCAGCCTCGGCAGCAAACTACGCCGTTACCCGGCCAAGTTCACGTACCTCGGCAGCCCGTCCCGGCTCCCAAAACAAATCCGAATCCTCCCCCTCAGAAATGATGCATCGGTTAGCCAACATGCATAACAATTGAACCTAGCGGAGAGCATATGGCAACACCAAAGAAGCCTGTTGGAACGCCGACGTTTGATCATGCGCTGCGGGCTCCAGCGCCCAAACCCAGCGGACAAACCGTTGTGCCTGGTCACGTGTCGCGTCAACCAGTGCCGCCTGTGAAGCCGCCTGCGAAACCGAATCCCAAGCCGAAGGGGTAGAAATTGGAACGCGACGAGTTGATCTTTCAGCTCGGCTATTCCGCGCGCCTTGAGCGTATGACGTCAACCTTGTTAGGTCGCATTGATCGCGGAACGTCTTTTGCACAGCTTTTTCTCGGAGCGTCTGTCTTCGCCAACGTTCCGAATTGGTTGCAGTACGCGATTGCAACGTCACTTTGCGCCATCACGGTGTTTGTAATTGTCTATCAGCCTGCGGTCAAACAGATGCTGGCTGCGACGCAACGCGATGCTTACGACCGCCTTTTGGCAAAATCGAGATCGCTCTCTGACGCAGAGATTGCCGAGCAGCTAGTAGAAATCCAGAAACAAGATTCGGCAGTATTGGGTGCGCTTTGCAATCCGGCGCATCTTGGCGAGTGCATCAGGCTCGATCGCGAGCCCAATGTCACATTGAACTGGCATGAGCGCCTTGTTGCATGGCTCGCGGGCGACCTACCGCGCTTACCGAACACTTAGATAGGATGGAGCCGAGCGAATCAGATCAATGATGCGCAGGTCCACTCGTCTTCCGAAAAGACGGTCGATACGGGGGGCAAAATGCTTAAGACCGACCTATCCATTACGCGATTCAAAGATTTCGACGTCGTATTCGGCGTTTCCGGCACGATGCGCCGCATCGCGAAGATCATGTTCGCCCGCGACGGCAGTATCTATGTCTTTTTTCCCGGATTTCGCTCGACAGAAGGAATTTTGTGTCGAGCAAAATTGATCGCGGGCACTAATTATCCCACGAACATCGACTTATCTGAGGGGGGAAAGGTAGCTAGTCATCTGGTGAAGTATTCTCACCACACCGATGGCGAGGCTCATTTTTCTCAAGACGGAAAGGTGAAAACAGAGATTCGGCGGAGGTCAGTGCCCCTGACCGAGCAAAAAGGGCATCTATTTACCATACAGGTTCAAGAGTTCGATAGCTTTCCCTATCTTCCCAGTGCAAAGGCTAGGCAACTGACGTTCAACTTGCCGAACGATGTGCCTGCTATAAAGCTGACCGCATGGCGATTTCCGCTGTCGGGAATAAACTTCCCGGAAATCATCGTTCCAGGCGCAATCCCTGTAATTAAGACATCCGATGGGATTGATCGTGCAGGCTTGATGGTGCTACCGCCGGTCGGTATGCCATTCGACGATGTGGTGCTTTTTCTATCCGGGCAGGTAACCTCATCGCTGTCAGTGGATCAGTCGGCTCAGCTCCTATTTATGGGGGGCTTTGATCCACCCTCAATCGCCTTGAACCACGCTCACGATACAGAATTCATCGCGTTTTCTTATCCATGCACAGACTTTGAAGCGCTAAAGGCTCGGATAGGTTCAATTGACTTCGCTAGTGATGCTAGCGACGCGTCGGCGTTGTAGAGCTACAGCAGACAGCTTGGAATGCGCAGTCTCACCGATCGAATGGGAAGTCCGATTTCCGGACTCCCCATTTGCGTCATTTCTTGCTGACGAAACCTGAGCGCATCTGACCGCTGATGGTCTCGATCTGAGCATCGAGTTCACCGGCGACGACTGCAGCCTTGAGCGTGTCGAGAGTCGGGATCAGATCGTCCAGCGTACCGACTTCAATCGCCTGTTTGCCCTTGGCAAGTTCCAGCGTCTTGGCCCCGTACTTGACGAACATGTGGACGCGGCCATTCTCAGCGGTCCACCACCAGGCACGGACGCGCTTCTGCACTTCAACGTTACGGCGTTCGCCGGTTTCGGCATCCTTCACCGAACGGAACTTCGTCGGTGTAAACGACGTTCCGGCCTGTTGAGCCTTCGCCAGTTCCGTTTGTTCCCAGATTTGCGCGATCAGCCGGTTACGGCGCTGCACGATCTGCGGCAGTGTACTGGGTCGTTTCGCGGCGACGATCTTCAGATTTGCGATTGCGCTCATGTATTCCTCCTATACCGTTTCGATACAGAGGAGGATGTATTCGGTCACTGGTGAAATCAACAGAATTTTTCGGTTATATAGGCTGTTTTGTCCTAGCTGCACTAAATATAGCTATGGCAAAAAAGAACGAAGAAATAAAGCGAGAGACGCAGGAGTGGATGCGTAAGCATGCATCGAGCTTCACTCATGCCGTTACGCTCACGATGAAGCAATCACGTGAGGTCATGACCACAAAGGGATTGACCAGACAGCATCTGACGGAAATCGAAGCGAAAGAGAATTTCAGGCTATTCCTTCGCAATTTGAGCATAGCCGTATATGGGAAAGCAGCCAAACGATTTGGTGTAAGTGTCCATGTCATTCCTGTTATAGAAGGTCTCGCAACCGACAAACGCCTGCACTACCACTGCATGATCGGAAACTTCCGTCCAGAGTACGAGGATGCGCAGATCACCAGCATGATCCATGCTGCATGGCTAAAAACAGATTTCGGTTATGCCGAAATCGACGTCCAACCGCTGGAAGCGGATGGTTGGATTAACTACATCACAAAAGAGGTCGGCATGGGCGATGCCGACAATGTGGACTACGACAACGTCCATCTCCCCAAGGAATAACGTTCCGACAGAAATGCCTAGCTGCGTGATGGTTTACGGCCCTCGCAGCTTTCAAAACGAAGAACCTCTGCATACGATGTTCTTTAATGATTTACTACGGTTATAGATTCCGATGAATAACTCCTCTGATAGATCCCATGAAGAAGGACACGAAGAAGTTACAGACATCTGCATGTGAGCGATACGACGAACAAGGAACGGATGGAGCATGCGATAGGAAATAACCTGATGCACATAACATCCATCCCTCTCCTCCTTTACCTCTGCTTCCACTTCAACGGCGTTACTTGAAGGAAAATTGTCCGGTCGACCGACAATTTCAGCGGCAGCGCTAAGTCACTTGTTGGTTTAACCAACACTCCATATCAGCGGCATGTCGAAATCAAAGGTTTCTGCTAAAACCTTTGGTTGTTGCGTAGGTGCTTGATTCCTCTGATGCCTACGCGGCGTCATTCCTTTGTTGATCCGTATAACTAAAGAATACATCCTCTGGGCATGGATTTTATTTGCTCAGAGGGGAAATGAAGCAGGCCAAGACATTCACCGAAAGAGAACTAAAGCAGGTACTGACCTACGTCTCGTTCCGGCGGCATGCGTTGCGCAATCGGGCGATGGTGCTACTGACGCATTGGGCCGGTATGCGTGTTGGCGAAGTCGCCGCGCTGTTCGTGGGCGACGTGCTCGATACGGATGGTTCGATCAAGTCAGAAATTCGACTTGCACCAGAACAGACGAAGGGCCGACATGCACGCACGGTTTTTCTCGGGCAGAAGTTACGACGGGAACTGGCCGCGTATGTTGCGAGCTTGAAGAATCCGCTACCTGAACAACCGCTGTTCTATACGCAGAAGCGGGCCGGGTTCACAGCTAACACGCTCTGCCAGTACTTCCACTGGCTCTACAAGGAAGCGGGCATTCAGGGCGCGAGCAGCCATTCCGGCCGACGGTCGTTCATCACGAATCTGGCAAGCAAGGGCGTAGGCGTGCGAGTGTTGATGTCGCTAGCAGGACATCGAGATATTTCGACGACGCAGCGGTACATCGACGTCAACGACGAGATGCAGCGTAAGGCCGTGGATCTCGTGTGATGAGTCGATACAGCTCTGCTCAGATAGAAGCACGTCGCCGGTTTGCGCTTGCGTTCAGGCACGAGAGCAGGCCGGACCTGACGCACGTACTCGGTAATGGCTGGTCGCTCGGACAGGACATGCACCGGCTGACCGATCAGCAGTATCTCGATAAAGCAGTCCAACTGTTCAACCGGCGTATCGGCATCGCGCGGTTTGCGCCGTCGGACAAAGCAGACCTGTTCAGAGTGGCAGGCGTTTAATCAACTGAAGGGGAAATCACACATGGCAAGCTGTCCCGGGCGTATCGCAAACTATGCAGGTCAACACGGTGCGAATATCTACCGCTGTACCAATTGCGGTACCGTTGGATGCCGCGATCATCGTTGCACGAATCACAACTGGAGCAGCAACGACGGTTGCCTGCGTTGCGGCAGTCATGGCTCGATGAAACGGGTTCCGTAAGGTGCTTTTACCCGATGAGAGATCTCCACGCGGATGCTCGGCCGGCACTATCGTGGCAAATTATCGACAGTTTCCGCGTGGTAGAGACTTGCACGGCTCGGGCAAGCGCGGCCTCTCGGGTCGATTCCAGAAACAGCGCCTTGGTTCTTTGCGGCAGGATGGCGGCCCATTTGCCGTCCGGACGAGGCTTTACCGCCAAAAAGTCAACGTCGGCTCCTGTAACAGCCGCCGGAGCAACGCCTGTCGCAATCTGTGACGTGCTGAGTTTCATTGTCGCTGTCGAGAGCAATGCATCGAACGCCAGCGCACAAGCGAGCGTATCCCACACGAAAGCTGATAAACGGGCGTGCGGGACGCTGTGCATAGATACGTGAGCCGCTTTATGCCGCTCGATTGCTAGCTGTTTGAATAGGTCGTCAAAATTGCCTTGAACGGCAATGCCTGCCTTAAAGCACACAGTACCGGCAGCATTCCAAAAATTAGCCACTCCGAAACGTTTTGCAATCGTTGAAATGTCGTCGGCACCCACATTCGATTTGTCCCGCGCAAATGAGTATCGAGTAAATTGGTACGGTGAACCAAGGGAGCCTGCAGCAACAGCGGATGCTGCCTGTTCAAATTCTGAGATCTTATCGGCAACGGGCATACTGCGCGGCAAGTTAGCCAATCCTTCAAACGTTGCTATTAATGACGCGACCTTCAGCCCAACGGGAAGATGCGTATAGGGTACTGTGGTTTGATCAATCGCGGTCGCGCATTCTAGGCTTCGATCCCGAACGAAGCCCTCTAATGCACAAAACAGCATAACCATGCAACCGTTGCGTACTACGACAGCGGAGCTACTCGGAGTGGGGACGGGCGTCGTATCAACCGATAGGGGATTCGCCAAGATGTCCCGGATTGCCCCGATCCGGCTCAGGAAATTCTCTCGAGCGCTTGACATACGAACCTCAGGCGAGTGAGCTTAGCGTGTCGCGAACTGCTTTGATACGTCCTTCCACGCTCGAGCGCGTATTTGTTGCAGATCTGACCCAACCCTCGAAATCCCCAGACTCAAAGAGCTTCTTTGTTGCTTTACGAACCTGTGCGATCCGAGTAGCGAGTCGTTTTACCTTCGCAGCACTCAATAGCGAAACTCCTACCATCTGTGCGTCGTACATGCCAGCTAGGAATTGGTTGCGCGCGACCCCGCCATCGTATCGCTTGAATGCGTCTTCTCCCCAAAGAATCTCGCATCGTCTTAACGATTCACCAAATAATTTCCTAAATGCCGTCAACTGTTGCGCATTAGGCGACCGATGCTCCTCCATAAATTTGTCCATTGATCTTCTGTAGTCACCCGAAAAATCTTCCCAAGCGCCATGCATAGTGAAGAAGCGCAGGACGTATTCGACATCTTGCATTTGAAGATATGCTGGCTCGGTGTTCTTTATTATCTTGAGTTGCTTTCTCAAAAAAGAATCCGAGGAGAGATCGATTAGCAAGTCATTGAATTTCCCGCGAAACGCGGCATTTCTGATTTCTTGTGGAAAAAGGGCCTCGCCTCCGGTATTGAGCCGCTCAAAAACCTCGTACTTAAGATCCGGATCGGATTGCTTCAACAGGGTGATTACGCGAACATAGGGGCGAATCGAAAGAGCATTCTTAGGAGACTGGGGAAGCTGGTCAAAGAATACTCCGGTCAGCTCCTTGAATTTTTCGAGTTCCGTCAGCGAGAATTCATTGCGCATAAATCGCCTGATCGTGGAGAGGCGTTGTTTTCCATCGATAACGGTATACTGCCCATACTCTTCTTCCGCAAGGTAGACAGGGGGAATGGGAATGTTCAGCAGGAAAGACTCGATCAGCGCGGATTGCCGCTTAATGCTCCACCGCTCTCGTCTTTGATATGCAGGCTGCGTATCGATCGCACCACTCTCGACCATTGATGCGACTGTTTCCAGAGACATATCAGACGCCTGCAAGACGAGCCGGTCTTGGGCCTTGGTGAATTTCTTTGTAATTTCCTGTTCGACTTGCGGCGGAATTGCCTGAAGAGCAGTGGCCATAGAAATTTGGATTGTTTTGAGTTGACGTTCGGTGTTCTTACAGACCCCAAGACCTGACCAGCAGCTTAGCGGAAATCTCGCTTGGGCCGACTTAGAGGTTTAGTCGAGCCGAGCGGCCATTGGCATGGACATGCCGTTCTTGGCCGAAATCGACTATCTGTGCTTTGCTAGGACCGTTTACCTCGAATACTGCCGTCTCGAAAATCGCATGAAAAGCTAACGGCGTTCGTTTCCGTGACTTCGTAAAGCTCGACTACTCTGGACCTATTTTCAGTGGCGCCGCTACTTGCGCCGATTACTTTTGGAGCGGTGCTTTGTCTTCAGCATCCCGGCTAATTGCTGGACGAAATTCACGACGAGCAGGCGCTCGTCGTTATCCAGACCCTCAAGTGCGTCCGCGATCATGGCCATCTGGTCGTCCGGACGCTTCGAACCGCGCTGCAATAGCTGGTCTACCGAGCAGTCTAGGGCGTCGCTGAGCTGCTGGAGCCGATGCAACGTCGGCACACGCGTTCCTCGTTCCCACCGACTGACCGCTTCCTGTTCCAGATCGATCATCTCCGCAAGCTTGGCTTGCGTCAACCCGCGTGCACGTCGTTGTTCTGCAATGGCAGTCCCAACCCGAGCGGCAAGCAACGCATCTTGGGTTTCATCGGCAGGGGGCGCGGAGCGTGTAGTCATAGGCCACCATGGTCGACCTCATTCCAATAATGATGAACACCCTTATAGGAATATTTAATTCCAAAGTGGTTGAATTTTTGAGACTGTTTTCGTATCTTAGAGAGGTTGCGTGAGCGGTCTGGGCGTAAGTGAAAGCCGCTCGGGAGATTTTATTTCGAAAAATCAATGGCCTATGACCACAAGCGATTCACTTTCCCAGTTCCATACGTTCATGTCGGTCTACGAAAGCTGCCGAGCATCGGCGCTTGGCCATGCACTACAGATGACGCCGATGGCCGCTCGTGCCTTGGGCTTGATCCGAACGTTTCCCGGCGTGACCCTTCACGAGTTGAGCTGCATCCTGGGCGGAAGTCAGGGGCAAGTCATCGGCGCTGCATTTGACCTGCGACACCTCGGGTACATCGAGATAACGGAAGAGGGTAACGACAATCGACAGCGGGTGTTGAAACCGATCCGGGGGCGACTGTTCGGATTCGAGGGATATGATCAACTGGTATTCAATCTAGCGGCCGACGCGGGGGTTACCGAGCAGTTGGCGGCGTTGTTACCAACGTATCAGGACGTGCTGACGAAAGCACTTGAAGAACTGCAAGGTGATGCGCAAAACGTACAGTATCAGGCTCAGCGGCGGATACTTGCCCGTGTGCTGTGATCAATGCCGGCGATTTTCGAACACATTGGCGCCATTGCTCGGCAGAAGCGCCGAGACGTCTTGTTCATCGAATTTCATCGTGTCGATGCCAAAGGAAAGCGGCTGTCTCGTGACAGGGTTCGAGTGGCCTGGACTTGATGCGCGGCAGCAGATTGTTGAGTGGCTCGACAAGCGGGGGATCGAGTGGAAGGCTTGTGGGCACGTGGTGGTCCCGACGCTGATCATGTCTTATCGCGGACAGATTTACATCGATCTTCCCATCGACAGAGATGTGTCCGCGTATCGCGAGTTGGAAGCATTCCTCGGAAATCCGAACGGCAAAATGAGAATAGCGGGTGTCAGGCTCTGTCGCCTGAGGTATGAGGCCGCGTTGCGGAACTCGGATCGTGACACGGGTGGCTATTGGGACCGGTGGTAGACGGGCGTCGCCGACGTTATCGCCTGAGTCGATTCGCTTCCATCGCGGATAGGGCTTCCATGAAGATCACCCGCAGAGCCGGAAGCGTCTTTTCCAGAGCATCGGACAGGCCGATATCGCGGCCGAGTCGTTCCAGCTTGACGCGGTAGAGGCGGGCAGCTTCGCATCGTGCATCGACGGGCACTAGGAAGTATTCTCCGTTGCGGCTTTTTGTCGATTCGATGACTCGGGCTAGCCCGTGCTCCTGCAAGTCGAACGCGGCACCGATTGCCTGTCCCCGACTACAATCAAGTAGGAGGTGCAGTTTATCGAGCGAGATTTCGCCGGTGGACAATCCGATATCGAGCGCCTTTGCCGCGAACACCGACGTGCCGAGCGACTTTGCAAGGACGGTAGCGTACCGCCCTTGAAACAGAGACATGAAATTGTGAAAGCGTGTGATTGCGAACATTTAACCCCAAGCTACGAAACTTTATCGGAGCGGCATCGTATGGAATGCCGGGACAAAAAGATGGTAGCGAGGGGGTATCGCATCATCAAGAAAAGGCTGACGACCCCGAAGCGTCAATGAAACCGACGTTTGATAGTCTGTCCGGAAAAACGCCCGAACAGACTCGCGCTTTTCGATTACGGTTGCTGCGCAAGCGCCCACATCTGCGAGTTGCTATTCAACAGATGGGCCACCTCTTGGCAGTTATCGAGGATCGCACGAGGATTATTTCCCCTTGTGATAATCCGCCGTCGAATAAATCCGTCTGTAACGCTGCTGATATTGGTAACACCACTGTCAAACAGGACCTGACGCGCGAGGGGAATCCAAACGGACATACTCATCGGCTCGAACGAGATTAGTCGGCTACGGCCGATGACACCTTGATCGATTTTGTCAATATGATTTGTGGTCATGATGAAAACTGCATCGTGATTGTGACTCCCGTAAGGCCGATTCATCGCACTTTTCAATTGCTGCATCGGCGTTGTTGCAGAAATTGGGGCGCTTCCAGGTGGACTGACGTTTACGTGCAACGCTCGGGTTGACCAGGATGTTAACTTCGCATCGAGCTGCGTAGATTCTCGATTTTTTCCCCGAGAAGATGCGCAAGGACGAACGCAAGGCCAGCGAACCCAAAGGGGTGTACCGCGTCAGGAACTGGCGGGATTACAACGCGGGCTTGATCGCAAGAGGCGATGTAACCATGTGGATTGATGAAGGCGTACTGACGCAGGTACCCGAGGCTGGCCCGACCAGGCACGGCCGACCGCGTGTCTACAGCGATGCAGCGATCCAGATGCTGCTCAGTCTCAAGCAAGTCTTTCATCTGCCGCTGCGCGCACTGCAAGGCTTCGCCCAGAGCTTGCGCAAGCTCGCCTTTCCGAGCTTGCCGGTACCCAACTACACGACCTTGAGCCGTCGCGCCCAGACCCTCAAGGTCGCGCTGCCGGCGCAACGTCCCCATGAGCCCATGCACCTCGTGATCGACAGCACCGGGCTGAAGGTTTACGGCGAAGGCGAGTGGAAGGTGCGCAAGCATGGCTGGTCCAAGCGTCGCACCTGGCGCAAGGTGCACCTCGCGATGGATGCGAACACAGGCCAGATCTGCGCCGCGCTGATGACCCATCAGGACGAAGGCGATGGCGAAGTGTTGCCCGATCTGCTCGACCAGATTCCGGCTGATGTAATGATCGATACCATCGCAGGCGATGGCGCTTACGACACCAAGCCTTGTCACGCGCAGATCGCCGCGCGTGGCGCCAGCCCGTCGATTCCGCCGCGCGAGGGAGCGAAGCCGTGGCCAGACCGCACGCCCGGCGCCACCTGGCGCAATGCAGCTATTGCCGCTATCGAAGGAAGCAGCAGGCGCGAATGGAAGCAGGCGAGCGGCTACCACCGGCGATCGCTCGCCGAGACCTTGATGTACCGGCTCAAGGTACTCACGGGCTCCTGTCTGTGGGCGCGCGCGACGGGCTCGCAAGCCACCGAGGTATCAATCCGTGCGGGTGTACTCAATCGCATGGTAGCCCTCGCTCGCCCGCAGTCCGTCCGTATCGCCTGAGATTGAGAGCACACAGATCATGTCGTCTCTACGCCTGATTTACGCAACAACGCCTGCTGCATCGCAGCGGGCGTCAAATTATCGACCTCATCAAGAATGATGTAATGATGCGTCCCGCTCATCGGAAACCGGGCGATCTGCTCGGAGATCGAAGCAATCAGATCGACGCCATTATGGCTTGGACGACATGCTTCGGGCCGGATATAAGGCCTTTCGGTCGAGTGCTTCGCTTCGATTGCCGCTGGCAAAAGCTCAGCAACGGTGGTTTTTCCGGTCCCATACGGGCCGTACAAGATCAGCCCGCTCTTCCCATTTGCTGGGAATTGATAGGTCGGCGACAGCACCATCTTGATTTGATCGTGTGTGACTTGCGAGGGGTATGTCATATTACTGAGTTTCAACATAATAAGTTATCCTATTGATATGGGCGTCGAATCTTCCTTTGACGCCCGTGGTTAATTAGTTGGTGGTGTTGTCCGAATCGGGGGCGGCGTCACCCGACACATGCTCGTTCGCGTATGCGGCATACGCCCGGTCTAGCGCGCCTTTATCCGTGACGATTGCACGAACGGACATGCTG
Organism: Paraburkholderia sp. A1RI-2L; assembly: GCF_048957375.1. Classification (NCBI taxonomy): domain Bacteria; kingdom Pseudomonadati; phylum Pseudomonadota; class Betaproteobacteria; order Burkholderiales; family Burkholderiaceae; genus Paraburkholderia; species Paraburkholderia sp. A1RI-2L. Next base: position 2,451,141 of record NZ_JARBTA010000001.1, on the reverse strand, counting down.
CCGTCAGCGTGAAGCATGACAATTGCGGTACGCATGGTGTCCGCTGTGACGGTCTCCAGTCCGGCGTCGGCGAGCGACAATGCATCGACCGAGCAGAGAATGTTAGTTCCGACTCGCTTGCGGCCTTGTTCGGCAAGATCGGCCGGATTGGTCAGACTCTTTACGGCCCTGAGCGTGCCGCTGGCATCGTAGGTTTTCCTTACCCTTTCGATGCCGCCGGCTTCCTTAAGCCATGAAATAAACGTGTCTTTCGTTTGCCCCTGTTGGTCGGCAGCGTTGAGGACGAGCGCGTAGCCCGCAGCAAGTTGCCGGTTGTCGCTGACGATCAGTTTGAGCATCATCGTGAGCGGTGATGTGTTTGTCGTAAAGCGAATCTCTCGCTGCGTGCATTGGTCCTTGAGCGCTTGCACGTTCGCGAAGCGAGTTTCGGCCGATGCCTGCTTGATCTCGGTTTGAAACAGACCGAGACCGCGCGCAAGCATGTCCCACAGGGCTGTTTTGGAACGGGCGTGCTCGGCTTGCAGTCCGGAAATTTTATCGAGGAACGTGGCATCTGAAATTTCAAATTTCGGATGGCTAGTTTCGGTATTTTCCGCTGCGGTGGTGTCCGTGTGATCGTGGTGAAGCATTTATACCTCCAATTAAGAATTTGGTTGAGTCGATAATTTCGACAGGGCCAACTGTAAATTGGAGGTGGAATGGGCGCTATCTGCGTGTGCGAGCATCTGCCAACCTTCCTGGCAGATGCTCGCACGTGACAATTTTTAGGGGGATTTTGCTACTACAGAAAGTACTATTGCTCGAAATCTAGGCCCTTGAACCAACCGCGCAGGGTCCGTTCGCTGTAGGGATCCTTGGCCTTGCCTTTGTCTTCACCGGTAGCCAGAACGCGAGGGTCGCTCTTGTTGTAGAACGGATCGCTCGGATCAGTTGCGTTGCGGAAGCGCTCGATAGCATAGTCGTTTACCGCCTTTTTAAGGCTGCGTGCGGCATTGCTGGGATTCGTCAACGGGGTGTCACCGGCCCATGTGCGCACAAGCTGTTCAGCGTACTGTCTGACGATTTTCCCCTGTTGATGTCGCGCGTTGGCGGCATTTCGACTGCTGTTGGTACGCTCTCTTTTGAGTACTCTCGGCTCAACGGTTGAGTTAATGGCCCAACCGGCTGCCAGGTATGCGCGACATAGATAATCCAGAGCTTTATCCGGATTTTTTTTATGGATGTTGAACGCCATGTCCGCCAGCAAGCAAGCTACAGCAATATGAGCTGTTTCCTTTTCTGTCTGGGATTTTGACGGCATGTCGCCGTACAATTCTTCAGCCACTTCCCAATGATCGCGTCCGATGTACTGTTTCAGTGAGTCTAAGAAGCGAGCCCTGAATGGTATGTCTTGAGGAATCGAACTTTCCTGATAAGTTTGCTTCAACGCTTCTATTAGCTCGACACACTTGTCCGCTATCTTTTGCATTTTCCGATGCTATTCCTGTCAATCGATTACTGTATTCGTCTTCCGCCTGTTGCATGTGTTGCCTATCGGACCAGCGATAGTACGTCAGGTTTGCGCGCTCGGCCGAACTGAGCGGTAAGTGCTGATTGTTTGAACCCGCCATCGTTGGCGTTCTGGCGCTTTGCTTGAGCGTGAGGCAGGCCCAGGCGTCGAGCAGGCCTGCAAAACGCATGGCGGCTCGTTTGGCAAGCCGTAGGGGAAACGTTAATGCAACCTACGTTGGGCCGCAATCAGAGCAGTTCGGTCGACCACGTAGATTTCCGCGCCCATCGAAATGGCGTCGTTCGGGCACTCGGGCTCGCAAACGTCGCAATTGTGCGGAAAACGTCTTGTTGCTCATGGCTTGACGTGCTATCTCGACTTTGCGCGCTGCAAAATCTGCAACACCTGTGCAACTCAGCCGCAACTCAAAAACATGGATTTCGGGGAATTTTGCACGACCGTGCGGAAGGCTAAAACGCTATAATATATTGTTTTTTCTAGGAAAGTTGGTGGCAGCATGGCCCTGATGATTACCGACGAGTGCATCAATTGCGACGTCTGCGAGCCCGAGTGCCCGAACGATGCAATTTCGATGGGCCCGGAAATCTACGTGATCGATCCGAACAAGTGCACCGAATGTGTTGGCCATTTCGATGAGCCGCAGTGCATCCAGGTCTGTCCCGTCGAGTGCATTCCGAAAAATCCGGAGCATGCGGAGTCGCACGAGCAATTGATGGAGAAGTACCGTGCGCTCACTGCGGCGAAGAATGCTTGAAGCGCTGGCGGCTTTGGAATAAAAGCCAGGCAGAAATGACTAACGCGCCTCAATCGAGGCGCGTTTTTTATTTCATGCGGACTTTTTATCCGACGATCGATTTTAGGGCGTCGATCAATGCATTGCACTCGTCGTCGGTTCCGATCGAGATACGCAGGTGCTGGTTCACCCGCGGCGCGTTGAAGTGGCGCACGAAGATTTCCTTCTCGCGCAGCTTCGCGGAAATTTGCGCCGCATCGTGCGCGGGATGCCTTGCGAACACGAAATTGGCCGCCGAGGGCACGACCTCGAAGCCGAGCGCCGCGAGCGCAGCGCTCAGCCGCTCGCGGCTTTCCATGACCCGCTTGCTGGTGGTTTCCAGCCACTCTGCGTCCTCGTAGGCCGCGGTCGCCGCAGCTTGCGCGAGGCGGTCGAGCGGGTACGAGTTGAAGCTGTCTTTCACGCGATTGAGTGCGTCGATCAGATCGGCATGGCCGAACGCGAAACCCACGCGCATGCCCGCGAGCGAGCGCGACTTCGAGGTCGTATGCACGACCAGCAGGTTGGGGTAGCGGTCGATCAGCGCGATGGCCGATTGCGTGCCGAAATCGACATAGGCCTCGTCCAGCACCACGACGGAATCGGCGTTGCCTGCTACGAGCCGCTCGACTTCCGCGAGTGGCAGCGCGTGGCCCGTGGGCGCGTTCGGATTCGGGAAAATCACGCCGCCATTCGTTGCGCCATTCGCGGGCAGATAGTCGTCGACGCGAATCGCGAACTGCGCGTCGAGCGGCACGGTGCGGTACTCGACCCCGTAAAGGCGCGCATAGGTCGGGTAGAAGCTGTACGTGATGTCGGGAAAGAGAATCGGCTTGTCGTGCTTGAGCAGCGCCTGGAACGCATGTGCGAGCACCTCGTCGGAGCCGTTGCCCACGAACACCTGATCCGCGCGAATGCCGTGATGCGCGGCCACAGCGGCGCGCAGGCGCTTGGCGACCGGGTCCGGATAGCGGCGCAGCGACTCGGCCGTTTCGCCGAGTTCGGCGCGAATCGCTTCGAGCACGCGCGGCGAGGGCGGGTACGGATTCTCGTTGGTATTGAGCTTCACCGGCTTCGCGAGCGCGGGCTGTTCGCCCGGCACGTAGGGCACGAGGCGGTGGACGATGTCACTCCAGTAACGACTCAAGTTGCTCTCCTTCGATACTTCGAGGTGGCTTGCAGAGGATGGACGCGATGAAAGCCACGCGCGCCGAAATCAGCCGTTGCGGTGCAACTGCATGACCGCGCGCTCGGCCTCGCCCTTCACGAACGTGGGCATGACTGCGAGCGCCCGCTCGATCGACGCGTCGATCACGTCCTGCTCTTCGCGGCGCGGCGGCTTGAGCACATAGTTCGCCACGTCGGGCTTGGCGCCAGCGCGCGCGCCTTCGGGAATCAGGTCGCGCGGATGGCCGATGCCGATGCGCAAGCGCCAGTATTGCTGCGTCGACAGATGTGCGGAAATGTCCTTCAGGCCGTTGTGGCCGCCGCTGCCGCCGCCGAGCTTGAGCTTGACGGTGCCGGGCTGAAGGTCGAGTTCGTCGTGCGCGACGAGGATCTCATCGGGCAGGATCTTGAAGAAGTTCGCGAGCGCGACGACCGACTGGCCCGAACGGTTCATATAGGTCTGCGGCTCGAGCAGATGCACTTCCTCGCCGTACAGGCGCGCCTTCGCATAGTGGCCATGGAAACGCCGCTCGTCGCGCAGCGTCGTGCCGGCTTCACGCGCGAGCTGGTCCACGAGCCAGAAGCCCGCGTTGTGTCGCGTTGCCGTGTATTCGGCGCCCGGATTGCCGAGCCCGACGATCAACCTGATCATTGTGGTATTCCGCCTGCAGAATTCATTGAAACAATCCGCAAGTGTACGAAAAAGCTGCGAAAAAAAACCCGCCGGGGCGAACCGCGGCGGGTCACGTCGTCCGTTTCTTTGAAACGGATCGAGAGGATCAGCTTAATTCTTGCTGGGCACTTACTCAGCCGCTGCTTCTTCGCCTTCAGCAGCCGCTTGAGCGCCAGCCGGCACGGGTGCCGACGCGACCACCGGGTTTTCGGCTTCGACGTGCGGGACCAGCGTGACGCCTGCGGGCAGCGTGATGTCCTTGGCGTGCAGCGATTGGCCGGCTTCGATCTTCGCGAGGTCGACTTCGAGGAATTCCGGCAGTTGGCTCGGCAGGCACTGGACTTCGATTTCAGCCAGAACGTGCGAGATGATCGCGCCGCCCAGCTTCACGGCCGGGTTGGTTTCCTGGTTCATGAAGTGCAGGGGCACCTTCGTGTGGATCTTCTTGTTCGGATCCACGCGCTGGAAGTCCACGTGCAGCACGAGCTGACGGAACGGGTGGTATTGCACGTCGCGCAGCAGGACTTGCTGCGACTTGCCGGCCACTTCGAGGTCGAGGATCGACGAGTGGAAAGCTTCCTTCTTCAGGGCGTGCCACAGCGCGTTGTGATCGAGTTCGATCAGTTGCGGCTCGGCGCCGACACCGTAAACGATGCCAGGGGTCTTGCCAGCATTGCGCAGGCGGCGGCTCGCACCCGTACCTTGCAGATTGCGTTCGAAAGCGATGACTTTCATGATGTTCTCAGTTGATGCACTGCCCGCGACCAGGCAGCAAATAAAACGGGGTCCTTTCGGCTGGATATCCACCAGAAGGCCCCTGCGATGCGGCGCAAACCTTCGTCCGCTTGCGCCGATTACACCAAAGCGCGGCATCCTTGCGAATGCCGCGCTTCGGCGTGAATCTCTTTAGCTTTCCGCGAACAGCGACATCACCGAGTCGCCGCGGCGGATACGCGAGAACGTTTCCGCCAGCAGACCCGCGCTCGTGAGCGAACGGATCTTCGCGCACGACCGGGCCTCTTCGCCCAGCGCGATGGTGTCGGTCACGACCAGTTCGTCGAGCGCCGAAGCGGCGATGCGCTCGCCCGCGCCACCCGAGAGCACCGGGTGCGTGGCGTAAGCGAACACCTTCTTCGCGCCGCGTTCCTTGAGCACTTGCGCTGCCTTGCAGAGCGTGCCGGCGGTGTCGACCATGTCGTCCATGATCACGCAGGTCCGGCCTTCGACTTCACCGATGATGTTCATCACTTCGGAGACATTCGCCTTCGGGCGACGCTTGTCGATGATCGCGAGATCGCAGTTCAGTTGCTTGGCGAGCGCACGAGCGCGCACCACGCCGCCGACGTCCGGCGAAACGACCAGCAGGTTCTCGTAGTTCTGCTTGCGCAGATCGCCGAGCAGCACAGGCGTTGCGTAGATGTTGTCGACGGGAATATCGAAGAAACCCTGGATCTGGTCAGCGTGCAGATCCATCGTGATGATCCGCTCGACGCCCGCGATTTCCAGCATGTTCGCTACGACCTTCGCCGAGATGGCCACGCGCGCCGAACGGGGGCGGCGGTCTTGACGGGCATAGCCGAAATAGGGAATGGCTGCGGTGATCCGGCCTGCGGATGCGCGCTTGAGCGCATCGACCATGATCATCAGTTCCATCAGGTTGTCGTTGGTCGGTGCGCTGGTCGACTGAAGGACGAAGACGTCCTTGCCACGCACGTTTTCCTGGATTTCGACTTGGATTTCACCGTCGGAGAAGCGGCTAACCATAGCCTTACCGAGGGGAATACCGAGGATCTTGACGACTTCCTGTGCAAGCGCGGGATTCGCGTTGCCAGTAAAAACCATCAGGCCGTCATGGCTGCTCATCATGCACCTGCTGCGGACTTGGGGGGGCGAGAGGAACTACTTGGGTGAACTGCTTTAGAATTTTTGGCAGGGGAGGAAGGACTCGAACCCTCGCATGCCGGAATCAAAATCCGGTGCCTTAACCAACTTGGCGACTCCCCTACACTCAACTTCGAGCTTGACTGACCGGTAGGACGATCAGCCACGCAAAACTATGCCGCGAAAGCGAAGAGTGGATGCGTGTCCAGGCTCGACGTCACTGCACTTCTCCAGTCTGCCGGAAGCCGCGCTTGCGCGACTTCTGCTTCAGCCCGACTGGCGAACGCTGCGAAAACACTTGCGCCCGACCCGGTCATCCGCGCTGGAGCGATGTTTTCAAAACATCTGAGCACCTGCGCTACTTCCGCGTATTTTCCTGCGACAACCGCTTGCATGTCGTTTTGGCCGAAGTTGTCTGGCCATCCCTTCTGCGTTGCTTGCAGTGCAAGAAAGACTGCTATTGTGCAGGCTCTTGTGTCCCTTGTCAATGACTTTTCTGAAAAAATTTCAGCGGTAGGAACATGAACTCGCGGTGTCACCACCAAAAAGTGGCGCGGGGGCAATTGTACAGCCTCCAGCGCCTCGCCAACACCCTCAGCGAATGCATTTTTCCCGAAGACGAAGAAGGGCACGTCGGCGCCGAGTTTGAGCGCGAGCGCCTGCAGTTCCTCGCGCGGCAGGTTGAGCTTCCATAGGCGATTGAGTGCGAGCAGCGTGGTGGCCGCATCCGAGCTGCCGCCGCCAAGGCCTGCGCCCATCGGCAGACGCTTTTCGATGTCGATTTCGACGCCTTCGTTCGTGCCGGTATGTTGCTTGAGCAACGTCGCGGCGCGCACGGTAAGGTCCTGCTCGGCGGGGACGCCATCAACCTCCGTGGTGCGGGTGATGCGGCCGTCGAGGCGGCGCGTGAAATGCAGCGTGTCGCCCCAATCGAGCAACTGGAAGACGGTTTGCAGGTCGTGATAGCCGTTGGGCCGGCGACCCGTGATGTGCAGGAAGAGATTGAGTTTCGCGGGCGCGAGGCAGTCGCGCAGCGAGTCCTGGGTTTCGGTCATGATGCGGGTAGGCGCCTTGCGGCGGCGCGCGCATCGCGCTTGCCGCCGCAGGGCGCAATTCCTTTACTGGTCGAGCACGAGTTTGATCTGAAGCGGCGGGTCGTCGCGCATGAGGTTCACGCGCTTGACGCCGGTGGCGGGGGCGTCTGCGTAGGCGAGATAGTCGATGGTCCAGCCATCCTGCTGAATCTGCGCGAGGCGCAGCGGATCTTTCGCGTCGGGCGTCGTATGCGCGCGCGACGTGGGGGCGACCGACGGCTGCAGCCAGTAGCGCAAACCTTCCACCGGCAGCGCGAAACCGAGCGCCTGCTGCATCAGCGTGCTGACGTTGTCGGCGGTGAGCGGCTGCTTGTTCGGCAATTCGAGCGTGGCCTGGCCCGGCGACGATGTGACGACGGCAAGCGTCTGCCCAAGCGGATTGAGCAGTTGCAGTGTCACGGTCGAATCGGCTTCGTGCCAGTCGAAATTGCCGTAGGCGTTGCGCTGCTGGCCGTTCTGGTCATCGTATTGAACGGCGAAGCGGCCATGGTAGGCGCGGCTCGTTTGCGTGGTGAGCGACGTCGTGGCGCGAGCCGTGGACGGTTCACGCGGCACTTGCGTCGCGCAGCCCGCGAGCGTGAGCAATCCGGCGAGCAGCCCGGCCGCCGCCACGCCCAGCGCCGGCCGCGGGATCAGTCGCGAGGCGCGTCTCGCAGCGGCAGAGGCGGTGGGGTGGAGATGCGGTTGAAATTCAGCCATCAGAGATCGTTGACCTGGAAGCGCTTGAGCGTCTTCAGGAGTGTGTCGTTGTCGGGTTCGAGCTTGCGCGCCTCGCGCCAGGCCTTGCGCGCACCGTCCTGGTCGCCATTCCTCCACAGCACCTCGCCGAGGTGCGCGCCGATCTCGGCGTTCGGCTGCAGGCTGTAGGCCTTGCGCAATAGCTTGATGGCGTCGGCGTTGTCGCCCATGCGGTACTTCACCCAGCCCACGCTGTCCATGATGAACGCGTCGTCAGGGGCGAGCGACGAAGCTTTTTCGACCAGCTTGTCCGCTTCCGGCAGGCGCTGGTTGCGGTCCGCGAGCGAGTAGCCGAGCGCATTGTAGGCCTGCGGGTTGTCGGGCTGCGTCTTGATCAACTTGCGCAACTGCGCTTCCATGACTTCGTAGTGGCCGGTCTTTTCGGCGGCCATGGCGTAGTCATAGGTGAGATCGGGGTCGTCCGGGAAGTCGGCGGTGGCCTTGGCGAGGCGCGATTCCGCTTCCGCATAGCGCTTCGCGTCGAACAGGATGGCGGCGTCCGTGCGCGCAATCAGCGCCTGGTCGCGTGGGTCGTCGGACTGGATGCTCGCGAGCTGACGGCGTGCCTCGTCGACCTTGCCCTGCTTGTCGAGCATCTGCGCACGCGTAATCTGCGCAGGCACATACTGCTGGCTGCTGGGCTGAATCTTGTTGAGCCACTGCTGCGCCCCCGCGTCGTCCTTTTGCTCGGCGGCGAGTTGCGCGAGATAAATGTAGCCCTGGCCCGGATCCGCGCCCGGCGTTTTTTCCGCCACCTGCGTGTACTGCACCAAATATTGCTTGGCCTCGTCGTACTTCTTCTGCTGCACGTCGATGAGCGAGAGCGCCATCAGTGGCATCAGGTCCGTCGAATTGGCCTTGTGCAGAAACTCGAACTGCTTTTTCGCGTCGTCGAGGCGGTCTGCGGCGAGGTAGGTTTGCGCGAGCGCAAGACGTCCTTCACGCGACTTCGGATTCTGCTGAACAAATTTTTCGATCGACGCGATGCCTTCCTGGCGCTCTTCCGGGCCCATCTGCGCGAGCATCAGTGCGGCGGGCAGATAGTCGGGCTTGATGGCGAGCGCCTGCTCGAACGATTTACGCGCGGCCGGCACGTCGTCGACGAGCAGTTGCTGGCGTCCGAGGGCGAGTTGCGCCTCGGGACGGTTCATGTCGTCCTTGAGCAGCGCTTTGAGCACATCGAGGCCGCCTGCGCGATTCGGGCCGCGCGAGAGCAGCAGTTGCAACGAGAGCAGCGCCTGGCTGCGGCTTTCCGCCGGCACGCGGGCCAACTCGCGCGCGAGCAGCGGCTGCGCCTCGGCGGGCTTGCCCGCAAGCACGAGCAGCGAGGCGTCCAGCTGCGCGGCACGCTCCGAATCCGGCGCGTACTGCTGCCAGAGCTGCACGGCGGTGAGCGCGTCGGTGGGGCTTTGCGCCGCGAGCGCAATTTCCGTCGCGCGTTGCGCCATGCGCGGGTCGTGCGTGTCGCGGGCGAGTGCGAGATAGGTCTGGTAGGCCGGCGCCGGCTGATTGCGCTGCAACGCGATTTCAGCGGCAAGCACCTGGAAGACGATCTGGCTCGAGAGCGCGACGCCCGGCAGGTCCTTCTTTTCGTCGGGCGAAGCGGGCCCGAACACATCCGGCATGGTGACGGAAGTGTCGTCCGAGGTGGGGGTCCGATCCTGTGCGTACGCGCTCGATGTCGTCAACGCCCAGGCCGCGAGCACCGCAGCGCCGATCAGGCGCCGGGGACCCGGGACGCGTAGTTGACGCGCTTCGCGCAGACGCGGCGCTGCCGCCTTGGAGCCCGCTTTGAAGCCCCGCAGCGAGCGCTTCGCAAACAGCTTTACGAAAGACAGTTCCATGGAATTCCGTCGAATGTTTCGGTCGATTGTAACGCGCTGGATACAATACGCGCACAACGGCGACGCAAGTTGCAGACCAGCGCGGTTACGCTCGCCGGATTGTTCCGGCACAACCTCTCACCCCTTTTTAGACATGCCAGAACTGCCAGAAGTTGAAGTCACCCGCAGGGGCATCGAGCCGTGGGTAGCGGGCCGGCGCGTCGAGCGCGTCGAGGTGCGCAATCCGGCCCTGCGCTGGCCTGTGCCGGCCACGCTCGCGCGCACGCTGCGCGGGCGCACGATTCGTTCCGTGGGCCGGCGTGGCAAGTACTTGCTGTTCGAGGTCGACGAGGGCTGGTTCATCGTTCATCTTGGCATGACCGGCACGCTGCGCGTATTACGCAATCTTCCAAAGCCGCCGGCCGCGGAGAAGCACGATCACGTCGACTGGTTCTTCGACGACTTCACGCTGCGTTTTCGCGATCCGCGCCGCTTCGGCGCCGTGCTCTGGCATCCGCGCGAGGCGGGCGACGTGCTTGGCCATCCGCTCCTTGCGAATCTCGGCATCGAGCCGTTTACGCCAGCATTCTCGGGCGCACTGCTGTTTCGCGAGACGCGCGGCCGTAAGGTGTCCGTCAAGCAGGCGCTGCTCGCCGGCGACATCGTGGTGGGCGTCGGCAATATCTACGCATCGGAAAGCCTGTTTCGCGCGGGCATCCGGCCGACCACGGCAGCGGGCCGCGTCTCGCTCGCGCGCTACGAACTGCTCGCGGACGCCGTGCGCGCCGTGCTGGCCTCGGCCATCGAGAAGGGCGGCAGCACGCTGCGCGATTTTGTCGGCAGCAACGGTGAAAGCGGCTACTTCCAGCTCGAATATTTCGTTTATGACCGCGCGAGCCAGCCTTGCCGCGTGTGCGGCACGCCGATCACACAGATCGTGCAGGGCCAGCGGTCGACCTATTTCTGTCCGCGCTGTCAGCGCTGAGGGCAGGTTTCTCCTGCAAGCTCTTCCATGTATCTTTCATCCGCATCTACCGAAAAGCCCGCTGCCGGCACGTATCCGGACGACCTGCTCGCGAGTTTCGCGCCACGCCTGATTGCGTGGCAGCGCGAACACGGCCGCCACGATCTGCCATGGCAGAACACGCGCGACCCCTATCGCATCTGGCTCTCGGAAATCATGCTGCAGCAGACGCAGGTTTCCACGGTGATTCCGTATTACGCGCGCTTTCTCGAACGCTTTCCCACGGTCGAGACGCTCGCGGCCGCGCCCATCGACGACGTGATGGCGCTATGGGCCGGGCTCGGCTACTACTCTCGTGCGCGCAATCTGTATCGATGCGCGCAGGTGGTCGCGCAGGAGCACGGCGGCCGGTTCCCATCGACGGTCGAAGGGCTCGCCGATTTGCCCGGCATCGGCCGCTCGACGGCGGCGGCGATCGCGTCGTTCGCGTTCGGCGCGCGCGCGACGATTCTCGATGGCAACGTGAAGCGTGTGCTGGCGCGGGTGTTCGGCGTGGAAGGCTTTCCCGGCGAGAAGCGCGTGGAGAACGCGATGTGGACGCTCGCCGAATCGCTCGTGCCGGGCGCCGATGCCAGCGACGCCGAGGTGAGCGCCTACACCCAGGGGCTGATGGATCTTGGCGCGACGCTGTGCACGCGCGGCAAGCCCGATTGCGAGTGCTGCCCTTTTGCGAGCGACTGCGTGGCGAAGACGACAGGCCGCCAGCGCCAGTTGCCCGCTGCGCGTCCGAAGAAAGCCGTGCCCACGCGCCGCACGTGGATGCTCGTGCTGCTCGACGGCGACGCGGTGATGCTGGAGAAGCGCCCGCCCACGGGCATCTGGGGCGGTCTGTGGAGCCTGCCCGAAGCCGCGGGCGAAGCGGCGCTGGCCGACCGCGCGCAGCGGCTCGGCGCGAGCGCGAAAGCTTCGCCGCTCGCGTCGCTCACGCATACGTTCACGCACTTCAAGCTCGACATCGAGCCGCGCATGATCGAACTCGAGCGCAAGGGCGCCGGGCTCGCGGCGAATGAGGCGGAAACGGCGTGGGTCCCGCTGCGCGAGATCGACGCTTACGGCGTGCCCGCGCCGGTGCGCAAGCTGCTCGACGGCCTGCGCGGTTCGTTGATCTGATGCAAAAACGTAGGCAGTGAGCGTTACAGCAACTGATGCTGCTGCATGTAGTGATGCACGACGTCGATGCGCGCACCGGCGTCGTTGAGTTCCATCAGCTTCTGCCGTGCGCGCAATGCAATTGGCAGGACCTCCGCGAGGCGGTTGGAGACCCACGACGGATCGTCGAGCCGGAATGGCTCCGCGAACGGCAGACTCGCCGCATCGCGCTCGCGGATCGTCGCGATGATGCGCTCCAGCACCTCGGCGCACGCGCCGAAGCGTGCGAGATGCTCCGCGCCTTCGAGCGGAATGTCCTCGGGTAGCGGCTCGGCCATGCCTACCAGCAAGCCGTCTGCTTCCGCGCGATGCGAGAGCAGTCTGAAGCGCCGCGTGCCGTGCGCGCGAATGTGCAGCATGCCGAAAGTTTCGACATCGCACTGCTCGATTTCGGCGAGACAGCCCACGCTTTCGGGAACCGCGGCGACTTCGTCGGGTTGCGCGACCTCGGCGCCGCTCTTGATCAGGCATACGCCGAACGGTGTTTTCTCGCGCAGACATTCGCGCGCCATATCCAGATAACGCGCTTCGAAGATCTTCAGCGGCAACAAGCCGCCGGGGAAGAGCACCGTATGCAGCGGAAAGAGCGGCAAATCGGCGAGCACGGCAGGAGAAGAGGACATGGCGCAACGCTTTCGGTTAAGGGCCGCGCGACGCGGCCGCGTTAGGCGATCAGCCGGGACGATTCTCCGACGTCGAGTGGCGCGTCGCGATGACGCACGATGACGTTTGACTCGCCGGCGAAGCGTGTGGCGAGCGTCTGGGCAATGTAGACCGAGCGATGCTGGCCGCCGGTGCAGCCGATCGCGACGGTCAGGTAGCTGCGATTGTCGTCGCGGAAATGCGGCAGCCATTTCGCGACGAACGCGTAGATATCGTCGATCATTTCGTGGACGGCCGGCTGCGCGTCCAAAAACTCGATCACGGGCGCATCGAGCCCGGTGAGCGGTCGCAGGCGGGCATCGTAATGCGGGTTCGGCAGCGTGCGCACGTCGAACACGAGGTCGGCGTCCAGCGGCACGCCGCGCTTGAAGCCGAACGATTCGAAGGTGAGCATCAGCGAGCCGCGCCCGCCTTCGACGAATACCTTGATCCACTGACGCAGGGCGTTGGCGCTCAGGTTGCTCGTGTCGACCTGATGGCCGAATTCGGCGAGATTGGCGACCAATTCGCGCTCGTGCTCGATGGCCTCTTCAAGCGACTTGAGCATGCCGACGTTGGCGTCGTGCGCGACGGACCCGGAAAGCGGATGGCGGCGGCGCGTCTCGGAAAAGCGCTGAATGAGCGACTGCGTGCTCGCATTGAGGAACAGCACGCGCACATCGTGCTCGCGCGCGAGGTCGCGGATCATCTCCGGCATGTCCTCGAACGAGGAGCTCGAGCGCGCGTCGATCGCAACCGCGAGACGCTCGTAGCCGTCTTCGGAGAGATATTGGGCAAGCTGCGGCAGAAAGCGCGGAGGCAGATTGTCGACGCAGAAATAGCCGACGTCTTCGAGCGCATTCAGCGCCACTGACTTGCCGGAGCCCGAAATGCCGGTGAGCAGGATGATACGCATGAGAAAGAGGATGAACCCGATTGGGTCATCATAGCATTCGATCTATGCGCCGGTGATGACGCTGCGGCGCACAGATCGCGCGTCATGGGCGCGTTTGCCGAATCAGATCAGCTTGCCGGGGAACTGGCTGTCCGGATCCTGCATGGCGAGACGCTGGCGGTCCATGAAGTCGCGCAGGGTGTCGATGCCGCGCAATTGCAGGATGGTGTTGCGCACGGCGGCCTCGACGAGCACCGCGAGGTTGCGCCCAGCCGCCACCTGGATCGTGACCTTGCTGATGGGCAGGCCGAGCACGTCCACGGTCTGGCTTTCGAGCGGCAAGCGCTGGAATTCACCGTCGGGCCGCCTCACCAGTTGCACGATGAGCTTGAGCTTCATCTTCCGGCGCACGGCGGTCTCGCCGAAGATCGTCTTGATGTCGAGCAGACCCAGGCCGCGCACCTCGAGCAGGTTCTGCAGGAGCGGAGGGCAGCGGCCTTCGACGAAATCGGGGCCGAGGCGCACGAAGTCCACGGCGTCGTCAGCCACGAGGCCGTGGCCGCGGCTGATGAGTTCGAGGCCGAGTTCACTCTTGCCGAGGCCCGAGTCGCCGGTCAGCAGCACGCCCATGCCGAGAATGTCGAGGAATACGCCATGCAGCGTCGCGCGCGGCGCGAGGATGCGCGACATGTAGAGGCGCAGGCTGTCGATCACCGTGGCCGCCGACATGGGCGTGGTGAAGAGCGGCGTGGAGGAGCGCGTGCAGCGCAGCACCAGTTCGGGCGGCGCGGTCATGCCGTCGGCGACTACGAGGAACGGCGGCTCGAGCGCGATGAGCTCGGCCATGTGGCGCGAGCGGTCTTCGTCGGTCTGGCGCTGGTAGTAATGGATTTCGGCGTCGCCGAGCACCTGGATGCGGTTCGGGTGGATCAGGTTCAGGTGGCCGACGAGGTCCGCGCTGGCCGTCGCCGTTGCCACCGTCTCGGCCGAAAAGCCGCGTTCCCAGCCTTCGTGCCCCGTCAGCCAGCTAAGCTTCAGCGTGGTGGCGTTGTCGTCGAAGATGCTTTGGGCGTTGATGCTGGAAGTGTCCATGAGTCCTGGCGCCAAATGCGCAAAAAGCCACGAGTTACATCAGGGGCCGCGCGTTACATCAAGGTTGCCACTGGGTGAGCAGTCGATGCAACGTCTCGCGATCTTCCTCAGTATGCAGCCGTTCGCGTGTTTCGCGATCCGACAGCAGTTGGGCGATCTCGGACAGAATTTCAAGGTGCTGCTGCGTGGCCTGTTCCGGCACGAGCAGAAAAATGAGGAGCGAGACGGGCTGGCCATCGGGCGCTTCGAAGGGAATCGGCTCGGCAAGCCGCACGAAGGCGGCGAGCGGCTGCTTCAGGCCCTTGATGCGGCCGTGCGGAATGGCCACGCCTTCACCGAGGCCGGTGGAGCCGAGACGCTCGCGCGCGAACAGATTGTCGGTAACCGTGCTGCGGGCGATGCCGTTCTGGTTTTCGAAGATCAGGCCAGCTTGTTCGAAGACGCGCTTCTTGCTGGTAACGGACAGACCGACGACGACGTTCTCGATGGGAAGTATTTTGGCTAAACGATTCATGTTGGCAGGCGAAAACGTGGCCTGAATGCTCCTCACCCCGACAATCGGCGCAGCTGATGCGCGAGGCGACACGCCGTTGCGCGCAGGACAAACCCTGCGCAGCCGGCACCTCGCCTGGCACGACCAGCGCGATGCCGGGACCATGGGGACGTATTACCCCGAAAGTGACTGGACCATTATAGAACAAGCGTACTGGCCGATGGTGCGATGCGCCATGCATCGGCGCAACCATTGTTGCACGGTTGCACTCTCGAGCACCGTTCGATGCCGGACATACGGATCCTGTGCTCGGGAAGGTCCACGAAACGGTCCACGAAAAAGCCGCCCGGCGAGGGCGGCTTCGTTGGCGGCCTGCTGGAGATCTGGCTGAGGCCAGATTTCGCGCATTTGCTCAAGCCAGCAAACGGGGTTGAATCAACTCCGGATGTTCACTGCGTTATTGCGGCGGAACTTCGACCGGAGCAGCCGGCTGATACTTGAGCGATTCGTGCTGATGCCCTTGCAGGCGATCCTTGTGGCGCACGACCTGACGATCGAGTTTATCGACCACGAGATCGATGGCGGCGTACATGTCGCCGTTCGCGCTTTCCACAAAAATATCCTTGCCTTTCAGATGAAGGTTCACTTCAACCTTCTGTCTCTTGTCCTTTTCCTTGTGGTTGTCGACCGAGAGGACCACATTGCCATCGATGACCTGATCGAAATGTCTTAGCACCCTGTCCAGTTTGGTGATCACGTATTCTCGCAACGCTGGCGTTACTTCGAGATGGTGTCCACTGATCTTCAGATTCATAGTGCTTCTCCAGGCTATTGGCCGCGTGACGCGTGAAGCGCGGCTGTGCCGGTCGACTGACTCGCCCAGGTCGTTCGGCTCCCCGAAAGGCCGTCACGAGGGGGCTAGCCCGACTGGCCATCTCCGCCAACTGGCGCCGCGGCCGGAAAATGCCCATTCCGCAAAGGCCGGAACAGGCTTAAAGAGACTTGCGCAGATTAACCGCCGGGATCTTCAGCGCCTCGCGGTACTTCGCGACAGTGCGTCGCGCAACCACGAAACCCTGTTCCGCCAGCAGTTCGGCTATGCGGCTGTCCGAAAGAGGGGATTTGGTGTTCTCGGCTCCTATGAGTTGCTTGATGAGGGCACGAATGGCGGTAGATGATGCGGCGCCTCCCGTGTCCGTTGAAACATGCGATCCGAAGAAGTACTTAAATTCAAGTGTCCCGAATGGAGTCAGCATGTATTTACCGGTTGTCACACGCGAGACAGTAGATTCGTGTAGGCCCAGCGTATCAGCAATCTCCCTCAAAACCAAGGGGCGCATGGCAATCTCGCCATGCACGAAAAAATTCTTCTGACGCTCGACGATCGCCTGCGCGACGCGCAGGATCGTATCGAAGCGCTGCTGGATGTTCTTGATGAGCCAGCGCGCTTCCTGCAACTGCTGCCGCAGCGACCCGCTGCCCGGATCGCCCCGGTTGTTGCGCAGGATGTTGGCGTACAGGTGGTTGATGCGCAGCTTGGGCACGACTTCCGGATTGAGTTCGGCGTGCCAGTTCTGGCCGGACTTCTTCACGATGATGTCCGGTACCACATAGTCGGCTTCGGCCTTGCCGTACGCCGCGCCCGGAAACGGTTCGAGCGAGCGGATCAGCGTATGCGCCTCGCGCAATTCGTCGTCGCCGGCCTTCAGTTGCTTGCGCAAACGCGTGAAGTCGCGCGCAGCGAGTAGTTCCAGATGATTCGACACGATTTCGAGGGCGAGCGTACGCGTGGGAGACGGATTGACGCGCAACAACTGCAGCTTCAGGCACTCCGAAGCCGAGCGCGCACCCACGCCGGCCGGGTCGAAGCTGTGCAGCAGCGCGAGCGCCGCGTTCAGTTCGTCGGCATCGACTTCCAGCTCTTCCGGGATATCGGCAAGAATCTCTTCACAGGTTGACGAGAGGTAGCCGTCGTCGTCGAGCGATTCGATCAGGAACGTAATGAGCGCGCGGTCGCGCTGGCTCGCATTGGTTTCGCGCAACTGCGCCATCAGATGGTCGCGCAGCGTGGTGGTCGATTCGTGTATCTGAAGCGGCGGCAGGTCGTCGTCGTCGGAGGCGCTGCCGGAGCGGCCGTAGTCGTCCAGGTTCCACTGGCTTGCCTCGCCATTCGCATCGCCGCCGAGCCCGTCGTATTCGTCCACGCCCTGGGGGTCGCCTTCGCCGCTTTCGCCGCCGCTGGCAGACGAAGTTGCGCCGTTGCCCGCGCCCTGCATCGGCTCGGCGCCCGAGGGCGCTGGCGGCTGGGCGATGACCGAGCCGTCCGCCGCCACGCGCAGCGGGCTGGCGATCCAGTCGTCCTCGTTCTCGAGCAAGGGGTTCTGCGCGATCGCCGTGGCGACCTCCTGTTGCAGTTCGAGCGTCGACAGCTGCAGCAGCCGGATCGACTGTTGTAGCTGCGGAGTGAGCGCGAGGTGCTGCGAGAGGCGGAGTTGGAGGCTGGCTTTCATGGCAGTGTGCGATTCATTGTAAAGAGTTTGCCACGCTCGCGATACCACGCGACATACGCGAAAACGCGC
Organism: Paraburkholderia sp. A1RI-2L; assembly: GCF_048957375.1. Taxonomy (NCBI): domain Bacteria; kingdom Pseudomonadati; phylum Pseudomonadota; class Betaproteobacteria; order Burkholderiales; family Burkholderiaceae; genus Paraburkholderia; species Paraburkholderia sp. A1RI-2L. The sequence continues at coordinate 2,433,609 of NZ_JARBTA010000001.1, read as the reverse complement.
GTGCCCGAGGGGAGTGCGCAGGGCGGCTGCAAGCGCGAATTTGGTGCGCAAACAAGCGCGCGGGATACTCGCGCGCACGCCTGTACGATGCGCGGCGCATGAACTTCACTGGGCGGACGGAGCCGACGCCAGCAGGCAGGAACAACGGAAAACTCTCGGAAATGAGGGGGCGCGGCCGGCGGCGCCGGGCGGCCTTGCTCGGCTCGGTATGGCGAGCAAGGCCGGGGCGCGCGGGGTGTCTGGCGCGCCCCGGATCGGCGTGTCACATGCGGAAATGCTCGCCGAGATAGACGCGGCGAACGTTCTCGTTCTCGATGATCTCGCCGGGGGCGCCTGCGGCGAGCACGCTGCCGTCGCTGATGATGTACGCGTGGTCGCAGATGCCGAGCGTCTCGCGCACGTTGTGGTCCGTGATCAGCACGCCGATGTTGCGCTGCTTCAGGAACTTCACGATCTTCTGGATTTCCAGCACGGCGATCGGGTCGACGCCTGCAAACGGCTCGTCGAGCAGGATGAAGCTCGGATCGGTTGCGAGCGCGCGTGCGATTTCCACGCGGCGGCGCTCGCCGCCCGAAAGCGAGAGCGCCGGATTGTCGCGCAAATGGCCGATCTGGAGTTCGTCGAGGAGCGCGTCCGAGCGCGTGGCGATGGTGTCCTTCGAGAGACGCTTGCCGTGCCCGTCGGTCTGCAGTTCCAGCACCGCGCGGATGTTCTCTTCCACGGTGAGCTTGCGGAACACGGACGCTTCCTGCGGCAAATACGAAAGGCCGAGCGCCGCGCGCTTGTGGATCGGCAAAAGGCTGATGGACTCGCCGTCGAGGTCGATCTCGCCCGCGTCGAGCGGCACGAGGCCGACGATCATATAGAACGACGTGGTCTTGCCCGCGCCGTTGGGTCCGAGCAGTCCGACCACCTCGCCGCTTTTCACGTCGAGCGAAACGTCCTTGACGACGGTGCGCGAGCCATAGCGCTTCTTGAGGTTGCGCACGACGAGCGAGCTCGTCTTGCCCGCGGCCGTGCGCTGATGGATGGGGGAGACGGTGGCGGTGTTCACTGTTGCGGCGCTCCCTTGAGTGTCGTGGAGGGCGCGAGCGTGGCCGGGCCGCCGGAGAGCGGCTGTGCGCCGCCGTTGCGCGGCGAGAGCATCGCGCGCACGCGGCCCTTCGGATTGCCGGGGCCGGCGACGTCCGAGCCCGACTTCGCGGTGTAGAAGTCGTTCTGGCCGTCATAGGTGATGACGCTGCCGTGGACCGTGTCCATCACCGTCGAGAGGCCCTGCAGGCGACGCACTGTCGCGCGCGTGGTGAGCGTGGTGAGATCCTGCTTGCCGTCGTAGTCGATGCGCTCGGCGGTGCCGTCGACGTATTCGTCGATGCCCTCGCGCTTCTGGCGGAAATACGCGAGGTTGGCTTCGGGCGTGCCTGGCGCCACCGTGCCGGTGGCGTACTGATAGCCCTGCGGGTCTTGCGTGACGACGAGCTTGTCGGCCTTGATCATGATCGTGCCCTTCGTGGCGATCACGTGACCCGTGAAGACGGTCTGTTGCTTCAGATCGTCGTACGTCATGTTGTCCGCTTCGATGTTGAGCGGCTTGTCCTTGTCGGCTTTCTCGGCGTGCGCGGCGGGCGCGATGCATGCGAGCGGCAGCGCGGTCGCGAGCGCGGCCAGCGTCGCGAACGCAGCGCGGCGCCAGCCCTGCGCGTGCGGGCGGCCGGACAAAGGTCGGGGAAGCGAATCGTTCATGCAGTCGTGCCTTGGGTGGACGGCCCGGGGGATCAGGACGAGCCGCCGGAATCAGCCGGGGCGATCGCGCCGCGGACATTGCCGAAGAGCTGGATGACCCGGGTGACGTTGTTGTAGTTCATGCCGCTGGTGGCCGTCATGACCGACTGGCCGCGACGAAGTTTAACCGGCTTTTCGGTCAGGATCACATCGTCGTTCACGAGCACGCGGAAATGCTCGGAATCAGCCTGCATGTCGGGGTCGCCCGGGCCGGCTGCGCGCAGAATGCGTGCGTTGTCGTACAGGTCGACGATCGAGGCGTCGCCGTTGACCCTGCCGCGCTTGCCCGTGGCCGTGACCACCGGCTTGCCCGGCTGGAACGCGCGCACCGCGGGCATCGTGAGGTCGCTGTTCGAGTCGTCCTCGTAATGCACCATGTGCTCGGCGGTGAGGCGGTATTGCGTGGAGCCCGACTGGTCGAGCTCGGAGACCGAGAAGTTGTCGGCGAAATAGTCGGGCGTGTGCGTGAGCGGGCGCGGCGCGGCTTCGTTCTCGCGCGGCTTGACGGCCTGAATCAGCCACCAAGTGAAGCCGGCGAGCACCGCCACGCAGATCACCGGCACGAGCGAGGTGAGGCGAAACTTCTGCTGGTTCATCGGGACTCCGCGCGCGACTCCGCTGTGTGCGGCGAGTGCGGGGCGCACGCCGCCGCGAGCATGGCGTCGTAATGGCCCTGGGCGCGCAGGATCAGGTCGGCGACTTCGCGCACGGCGCCGTGGCCGCCGGTTTTGTCGGTGACCCAGTGTGCGCGCGCGAGCACGTCCGGATGCGCGTTCGCGGGCGCCGCGCCAAAGCCGCACTGGAGCATCACGCCGAGATCGGGCCAGTCGTCGCCCATGTAGCCGCACTGCTCGCGCGTGATGCCGGTTTCGGCGAGTAGCGTCTCGAACGCGACGCGCTTGTCCTCGACGCCCTGATACAGATGCGTGATGCGCAGCTCCTTCGCGCGCAACGCGACGATCTCCGAGCGGCGCCCGGTGATGATGGCCGTGTCGATGCCGGCTTCGCGCAAGAGCTTCGCGCCGTGTCCGTCGAGCGAGTTGAAGCCTTTCATGGTGTCGCCCGCGCCCGTGAACAGCAGGCCGCCGTCGGTCAGCACGCCGTCGACGTCGAAAATCATCAAGCGCACGCGCGCGGCACGCGCGTTCGCGTCAAGCCCGGGGGCCGCATTCATCAGATCACCTTCTTGGAGAACAGGTCGTGCATGTTGAGCGCGCCGATGAGCATGCCCTCGGCGTCCACCACCAGCATCTGATTGATGCGATGGCGCTCCATCAGTTCCACGGCTTGCACCGCGAGCTGGTCGGGGCCGATCGTGCGCGGGCCCTTCGTCATCACCTGGGCGATCGGCAGATCGCGGAAATCGCCCACGCGTTCGAGCACGCGGCGCAGGTCGCCGTCGGTGAAGATGCCGGCCACGCGGTCTTCTTCATCGACGATGGCGGTCATGCCCATGCGTTTGGCGGTGAGCTGAAAGAGCGCGTCGCGCACCGTGGCGTCGCCGCGCACCTTCGGGATGGCGTCGCCCGTGCGCATCACGTCGCGAACGTAGGTGAGCAGGCGCCGGCCGAGCGCGCCGCCGGGATGGGAGCGCGCGAAGTCGTCGGCGCCGAAGCCGCGCGCATCGAGCACCGCGACCGCGAGCGCGTCGGAAAGCGCGAGCGCCGCCGTTGTGCTGGCCGTGGGCGCGAGATTCAGCGGGCAGGCTTCCTTCTCGACGCCGGCGTCCAGATGCACGTCGCAGAGTCTGCCGAGCGTGGACTGCGGGCGGTTGCCCGTCATGCCGATGAGCTTCGCGCCGATGCGCTTGACGAGCGGCAGGATGGCGACGAGCTCTTCCGATTCGCCGGAGTTGGACAGGCCGACGAACACGTCGTCGGCGGTCACCATGCCGAGGTCGCCGTGGCTCGCTTCGGCAGGATGAACGAAGAACGCCGGCGTGCCGGTGGAGGCGAGCGTGGCCGCGAGTTTGCGGGCAATGTGGCCCGATTTGCCGATACCGGAGACGACTACGCGTCCGCGGCAACTGAGGATGAGGTCGACCGCGCCGACGAAGTTGTCGTCGAGCCGGTCGCGAAGTCCGCGCACGGCGTCGGCTTCGATGTCGAGCACGTCGCGAGCGAGCTTCAGCGCCCGATCGCCATTGATTTTCGCTATCATTCGCGGAGTATAGCAAAGGCGTATGAGCGCCGCGCCGGCGCTCTCAGTGCCAAAGCGCCGGCTTTTGCCGCCTTTGCGCCCCTCTTCCGCGGTACTTCCCTTTAATCCCGATTTGCGCCGATCATGGACCCGACCGGCGCGGGCAATATTCATTTCGTTTGCATCGCCGCCACATTCACGACCGAGGACGCTTCACACGATGATTTCCCCGCTGGAAATGACGTTGTTTCTGCTGCTCGCCTCGGTGGTTGGCGTCGTGCTGTTCCGTTATCTGAACTTGCCGCCGATGCTCGGCTATCTCACGGTCGGCATTCTGGTCGGTCCGCAGGCGCTCGGCATCGTGCCGAACACGGCGGGCGCGCAGAATCTGGCCGAGTTCGGCGTCGTGTTCCTGATGTTCTCGATTGGCCTCGAGTTCTCCCTCTCGAAGCTGCGCACCATGCGGCGGGCCGTGTTCGGCCTCGGGCTCTCGCAGGTCATGGGCACGATCGCGGTCGCGCTGCTGGTCGGGCTCGCGCTCGCGCCGTGGGTGCACATTACCTGGCAGGCCTGTATCGCGCTCGGCGGCGCGCTTGCCATGTCGTCCACGGCCATCGTGAGCAAGATGCTGGCGGAGCGTCTGGAGATCGAATCCGAGCATGGCCGCAACATTCTCGGCGTGCTGCTGTTCCAGGATCTCGCCGTGGTGCCGCTGCTCATCGTGATCGCGGCGTTCGGCGGTTCGTCGGCATCGCTCGTCGAGTCGCTCGGCATGGCGGCCATCAAGATCGTGCTCGCGCTCGGCATTCTGCTCATCGTCGGGCAGAAGTTCATGACGCGCTGGTTCAACGTGGTCGCGCGGCGCCGCTCGCAGGAGCTGTTCGTGCTCAACGTGCTGCTCGTCACGCTGGGCGCGGCGTTCATCACCGATAAATTCGGCCTCTCGCTCGCGCTCGGCGCGTTCATCGCGGGCATGCTGATCGCCGAGACGCCGTACAAGCATCAGGTGGAAGAGGACATCAAGCCGTTTCGCGACGTGCTGCTCGGGCTCTTCTTCGTGACCACGGGCATGCTGCTCAACCCGCACGTGATCTGGCAGCACCCGTTCATGGTGGCCGCGTTCGTGATCGGGCCGGTGGTGCTCAAGGCCGTCACCATCACGGCGCTCACGCGCCTCTTCGGTGCCTCGCCGGGCGTGGCGATGCGCACCGGCCTCGGTCTTGCGCAGGCCGGCGAATTCGGCTTCGTGCTGCTGAACCTCATTCTGGACAAGCATCTCGTCGATCCCGTCCTGCTTCAGGCGATTCTCGCGGCGATGCTGCTCTCGATGCTCGCCGCGCCGTTCCTGATCCAGAACGCCGACCGCATCGTATTGCGCCTGTCGTCGACGGAATGGATGCAGCAGTCGCTGATGATGACGCGCATCGCCACGCAGAGCATCAAGCAGAGCGGCCACGTAATCGTGTGCGGTTACGGCCGTGCGGGGCAGAACCTCGCGCGCATGCTCGAATACGAAGGGCTTTCGTACGTGGCACTCGACCTCGACCCCGATCGTGTGGCGGCGGCGGCGGCGGCCGGCGAGTCGGTGGTGTTCGGCGATGCGGCGCGGCGCGAGTCGCTGGTGGCGGCGGGCATTCACCGCGCGGCGGCGGTGGCGATTACGTATGCGAACACGCAGTCCGCGCTGCGGGTGCTGCACCACATCCACGAACTGGAACCTACCTTGCCCGTGATCGTGCGCACCGTGGACGATGCCGATCTCGAGCGCCTGCTCGCAGCCGGTGCGACCGAGGTGATTCCCGAGATCGTGGAAGGCAGCCTGATGCTCGCCTCGCACATGCTCGTGGTGATGGGCGTGCCGATGCGTCGCGTGGTGCGGCGCGTGGAAGAAATGCGCGACGAGCGCTACAGCCTGCTGCGCGGCTACTTCCACGGCACCGACGATGCAGGCGAGGACGGTCACGAGCAGGTGCGGCTACAATCCGTACCGGTCGACGCGCGCGCCGAGGCGGTGGGCCGCACGCTCGCCGATCTGGGGCTGTTCGACCTCGGCGTGGAGGTGACGGCGATCCGCCGGCACGGCATTCGCGGCGTGGAGCCCGACCCGTCGACGAAGCTGCGCGAAGCCGACATCGTCGTGCTGCGCGGCTTGCCCGAGCAACTGGCGCAAGCCGAGGAACTCCTGTCGCGCCATCGCAAGGCGGGCGCCGCCGGCGCGGGCGCGACGGCCTGAGCGAAGGTCCAGCCATTTGGGCCGCAGAATGGTCAGGGTTCCGTCCCGACGATCAGAAACCGCTAGAACCCGCATCTCTATTCTTGTCATTACCCGGAGCAATCATGTCCAACGCACCTGCGAACGCGAGCGCCGAAGCCTCACGGTTCGTCAACAGCCTGATCCGCACGGTGCCCGACTGGCCTCAGCCGGGGGTGCAATTCCGCGATATCACGCCGCTCATCGGCCACCCGAAGGGCTTGCGCGTGCTGATCGACCTGTTCGTGGAGCGTTATGTCGATGCCAAGCTCGATTACGTGGCCGGGCTCGACGCGCGCGGCTTCATCATCGGGCCGATCGTTGCGTACGAACTGAACGTGGGCTTCATTCCGATCCGCAAGATCGGCAAGCTGCCGTACAAGACGGTTTCGGAGACCTACAAGCTCGAATACGGCGAATCCACTGTCGAGATTCACGATGACGCTTGCCGCAAGGGCGATCGCGTGGTGATCGTCGACGACCTGATCGCGACGGGCGGAACCATGCTCGCGGGCAAGCTGCTGCTCGAGCGCCTCGGCGCGACGGTGGTGGAGGGCGCAGCGATCATCGACCTGCCGGACCTGGGCGGCTCGAAGCTGCTCACCGAAGCGGGCTTGCCGCTCTTCACCGTGACCGCGTTTGGTGGTCATTAAGCGGTCGTTTAGCGGTTATTAAGCGGTCGTTAAGCGGTCATTAAGCGGCCGCTGCGCTGATCTTGATTCCCCCAATGGACTGAGCCCATGCCCAATTTCGCGCTCTTTCTCGCCACCTCGCTTGCGATCACCTTCGCGCCCGGCCCCGACAACCTGCAGGTGCTCGCGCGCGGCATTTCGCAGGGTCGCGCCGCAGGCCTCGTGGCCGCGCTCGGCTTTGCCGCGGGCGTGACGTTCCACACCACGCTCGCCGCGCTTGGCATTGCCGCCGTGCTGCGCTCGTCGCCGCTCGCGTTCCAGATCCTCAAGCTCGCGGGCGCCGCGTACCTCGTCTGGATTGGCGTGAAGGCGCTCAGGAGCCGGGGGCTCGCCGCGGCGGGCGACCGGCCGCGCCAGCCGCTTTCCGCGATTTTTCGCCAGAGCGTGCTCGGCAATGTGATGAACCCGAAGGTGACGCTGTTCTTCGTCGTGTTCCTGCCGCAATTCGTCGATACGCATGGCGCGCAAAGCGTCACGCTGCAAATGCTCGAACTCGGTCTCGTGTTCATGGCGCAGACCGTCGTGGTGTTCTCGCTGTTCGGCCTGTGCGCGGGCACCATCGGCGGCTGGCTCAAGCGCCGGCCGCGCGCCGGCGTGTGGCTCGACCGGCTCGCGGGGCTGACCTTCATCGCCATCGGCATGCGCATCGCGCTGCGCGACTGATGCATCCGCACGACGTCTGGAGCTCTACGACATGACCTTGCCTTGCATTACCGACGCGCGCCGTTTCGATGCGAGCGCGCATCTGCCGTTTTTCTTCGGCGACGAACGCGTGGGCTGGATTCGCCGCGGCGACGTCGCGTTGCTCGCACGCTGGCCCGACATCTTCGAGATCGACGAGGCGCACGTTACACTCGCCGCGGAGTTCGACAGCGTGACGGCGAAGAGCGCGGCGCTCGCCGCCGTGATCGGCGCGCTGGCCGCCGAGGGCCGCATTCCCGGCTGGCGCAACGAAACTTACGCGATCCGCAACGCCTTCGACGCAGCGCCGCTCGCTTTTATCGAGCGCGCCGCCTCGCGCTTTTTCGGCACGATGACGTACGCGGTGCATTTGAACGGCATCGTAGAATACGCGGGCTTCGCGTCGACTCGCGCGCCGCAGTTGTGGATCGCGCGCCGCAGCGACACCAAGGCCACCGACCCCGGCATGCTGGACAACGTCGTGGCGGGCGGCATCGGCTGGGGCTTCGGCATCGAGGCCACGCTCGTGAAGGAGTGCTGGGAAGAGGCGGGCATTGCCGCCGAGCTGGCCTCGCAGGCGCGGCCGGGACGCACCGTGCACGTGCTGCAATCGTTGCCCGAGGGCACCCAGGCCGAGCAGATCTTCGTCTACGACCTCGCGCTGCCCGCTGACTTCGTGCCGCACAATCAGGACGGCGAAGTCGGCGAGCACTGCCTCGCGCGCATCGACGAAGCCGCGCGCTGGATCGAGGAGGGCAAGATGACGGTGGACGCGAGCCTCGCGACGCTCGATCTGCTGCTGCGCCGCCGATGGATAGACGAAGACGCATGCGAGGGCATCGCCGCGATCTTCGAACCGCCGACGCTGTGAAAGGGCGCCGGTTTTTCTGTAAAAGCCCAAAGCCCTTTTGAATCACCAGGTAATTGACGGGAGTAACCAGGGTCATGTCGACCGATCACAGCTTCATTCTCAAACTGTCGTGCGCCGACCGGCCGGGCATCGTGCATGCCGTGTCGGGCTTCCTGTTCGAGCGCGGCAGCAACATTCTCGACTCGGCCCAGTTCGGCGATAGCCACACGGGCGAGTTCTTCATGCGCGTGCACTTTCAGCAAGTGGGCGGCGACCCCGGTCTCGACGGCCTGCGCGCCGCTTTCGCGCCGCTTGCCGACGAATTCGGCATGCGCTGGGAACTGCACGACGCGAACGTGAAGCCGCGCGTGGTCATCATGGTTTCGAAGATCGGCCACTGCCTCAACGATCTGCTGTTCCGCTATCGCACCGGTCAGTTGTCCATCGAGATTCCCGCGATCATCTCGAATCACAAGGACTTCTATCAACTCGCGGCGAGCTACAACATTCCGTTCCATCATTTCCCGCTGCTCGGCGGCAGCGATGCGGACAAGGCCGCGCAGGAAGCGCGCGTGCTCGATGTGGTGAACGGCGAGGGCGCCGACCTCGTGGTGCTCGCGCGCTACATGCAGATTCTCTCGCCGCAGCTGTGCGATGCGCTCGAAGGCCGCGCGATCAACATTCACCATTCGTTCCTGCCGAGCTTCAAGGGCGCGAAGCCTTACTATCAGGCGTTCGACCGCGGCGTGAAGCTGATTGGCGCGACGGCGCACTATGTGACGTCCGATCTCGACGAAGGCCCGATCATCGAGCAGGAAGTCGAACGCGTGGATCACAACATGACGCCAGAACAGCTCACGGCGATCGGCCGCGACGTGGAGTGCGTGACGCTCGCGCGCGCGGTGAAGTGGCATGTCGAACATCGCATCGTGCTGAACGGGCATAAGACCGTGGTGTTCCGGTAATTTCGAAATCTCGTTCTCGTTGTTGCGACACCTTGCCGTAGCGTGCAATGCGCACGCTGCGGATTTTCGAATTACTCTTATTGCTAGCCGGTGTAACCGCATCTCGCGGTCCCTTCCTCAACACCGCTCCACTCCCTCGGACTACTCCCTAAGACCTAGCGGCGGATCGTCTCGTCCTACCTGCGAGTAATAGTCGTCAGGTGCGGTGCTTCCTAATCTTGTTACATCAATCCGACAAGAAAAGGAAACACCATGAAAGCCGCCCTTTCCCCGCAGGCGGATGCCGTACCAGACAGCCGCGCCTGGCGCGTGCTCGGTTCGAGTACCTTCGCGTTCACGATCTGCTTTGCTGTCTGGATGATGTTTGCGATCCTGGGCATTCCTCTCAAGCAGCAACTCCATCTCACCGACACCGAATTCGGCCTGATCGCCGCGATGCCGGTGCTCACCGGATCACTTGCCCGCGTGCCGCTCGGCATCTGGACGGACCGCTTTGGCGGCCGCATCGTTTTCTTCCTCACCATGATTGCCACGGTCGTGCCGATCTGGCTCGTGTCGTACGCGACGCAACTGTGGCAATTCCTGGTGCTCGGGCTGTTCGTGGGCTTCGCGGGCGCTTCGTTCTCCGTTGGCACGCCCTATGTCGCGCGCTGGTTCCCGAAGTCGCGCCAAGGCTTCGCCATGGGCATCTTCGGTGCGGGCAACTCGGGCGCGGCGCTCAATAAATTCGTCGCGCCGGTGCTGATCGTCGCCGCGGGGTCATGGACCATCGTGCCGAAGGTTTATTCGGTTGCGATGCTCGTCACCGCGTTGCTGTTCTGGGTGTTCTCGGCTAGCAATCCCGCGCATCGCGTCGCGAGTTCGACCAACGTGGCGAGCCAGATGCGCGTGCTTACCGATCCGCGCGTGCTGCGCTATTCCCAGTACTACTCGGTGGTGTTCGGCGGCTATGTGGGCCTTTCGCTGTGGATGCCGCAGTACTACGTGAACCAGTATGGCTTCGGTATCGAGCAGGCGGCTTTCCTCGCGGCGTGCTTCTCCCTGCCCGGCGGCGTGCTGCGCGCGATCGGCGGCTGGCTCTCCGACCGCTACGGCGCGTATCGCACCACGTGGGCCGTGATGTGGGTCTCGCTCGGCTGCTTCTTTCTGCTGAGCTATCCGCCGACCGACTTCGTGATTCACAGCGCGCATGGCCCGCTTGGCCTGCACATCAGCACCGGCCCGGTGTTCTACACGGTGCTCATGTTCATCGTGGGCATTGCGATGGCGGTGGGCAAGGCCTCGGTCTTCAAATTCATCGGCGACGAGTACACCGACAACATCGGCGCGGTATCCGGTGTGGTAGGCCTCGCCGGCGGTCTCGCGGGCTTCATCCTGCCGATCCTGTTCGGCCTGCTGGTGGACCTCACTGGCGTGCGCACCACCTGTTTCATGCTGATGTTCGGCGCCACCGTGGTCAGCCTGCTCTTCATGCACTTCTCGTTCCGCCCCGAGGCGGTCGCGCATGGCCGTGCGGTGCTGGAGCGCAAGGAGGAGAGCGAGGTCGCCACGCTGAAGGAAGCTTCGCATCACTAATTGGCCAGCCCGGAATGGGCAGCACGAATGATTTAACGCGCCGCGTGGGCGGCGCTCACTGTACGAGCACAACCATGTCCAAATATCTTCTGACCAAGTGGGAGCCCGAGAACACCAAGTTCTGGGAAGCTTCCGGCGAGCAGATCGCCACACGTAACCTCTGGATCTCGATTCCCGCGCTGATGCTGGCGTTCGTCGTGTGGTCGCTGTGGAGCGTTACGGTCGTCAATCTCGACAAGGGAGGTTTCCACTTCACCAAGAACGAGCTGTTCTGGCTCACGGCGCTGCCGGCGCTCTCGGGCGCCACGCTGCGCATCTTCTATTCGTTCCTCGTGCCGATCTTCGGTGGCCGCCGCTTTACCGCTATCTCCACGGCGAGCCTGCTGATCCCAGCCATCGGCATGGGCTTCGCGCTGCGCGACCCGTCCACGTCCTATACGACGCTGCTCGTGCTCGCGCTCCTGTGCGGCTTCGGCGGCGCGAACTTCAGCTCGTCGATGGCGAACATCAGCTTCTTCTTCCCGAAGGCGCGCAAGGGTTTCGCCACCGGCCTGAATGCGGGCATCGGCAATCTGGGGGTCTCGGTCGTGCAGTTCGTCACGCCCATCGTGATCTCGACGGCCGTGTTCGCGGGCCTGCTCGGCGACGGCCAGACGTATGTGAAGGACGGCGTCGAACACAGCATCTGGCTGCAGAACGCGGGCTTCGTCTGGGTGCCGCTCATCATCGTGTCGTCGCTCGCCGCATGGTTCGGCATGAACGACATCGCCGATGCGAAGGCTTCGTTCAGCGAGCAGGCCGTGATCTTCCGCCGCGCGCACAACTGGATCATGTGCTTCCTCTATGTCGGCACGTTCGGTTCGTTCATTGGCTTCTCGGCGGGTCTCGCGCTCTTGACCAAGGCTGAATTCCCCGCGATCAACCCGACTGCATGGGCGTTCCTCGGGCCGCTCGCAGGCGCCCTCACGCGTCCGGTCGGCGGCTGGATCTCGGACAAGATGGGCGGCGCGCGCGTGACGCTGTGGACCTTCGTGACGATGATCGCGGCAGTGGTGGGCGTGATCGCCTTCCTTCCGGGCGGTGCGCTGGGTGGCGCGCAAGGCAGCTTTGGCGGATTCCTCGCGATGTTCGTGGTGTTGTTCGCGCTGACCGGCATCGGCAACGGCTCGACCTTCCGCATGATTCCCGTGATCTTCCTCACGCAGCATCAGCGCGCGGCCGAGGGCAAGGGCGCTCCTGCAAAGCACAGCGCGCTCGCCGAGGCGAGCAAGGAATCGGCGGCGGTGCTGGGCTTTGCGGGCGCGATGGGTGCATACGGCGGCTTCTTCATCCCGAAGAGCTTTGGCACCTCGCTCGACATGACCGGCTCTCCCGTGATGGCGCTCGTGTGCTTCATCGGCTTCTACGTGGTGTGCGCGCTCGTGACGTGGTTCTTCTACGCACGCCGCAACGCCTCGATGCCGTGCTGAGGCCGCCGGCCGAACTAGTCCTTCAGGAGTAGTGGGGCGCGAGGGGCCTACTCCCGATGCGCCACGCGCACTCTCCCCCTGATGAATGGGCAGGTCGACGCCTGCCCGGCATACTCAAAAAGTGATTTTCGAAAACCGACGGCCCGCGGGTTGCACGCGAACGGCACGCGCAAGACGTGCAAGCGGCGCGAAACGGCAGGCGCAGTCGAAGACAAAACATCAGCAGTCCCGGAGCATCGTATGAGTTACTTTCTGGACCGGTTGAAGTTCATGTCGCGTGTGAAGTCGACCTTTTCCAATGGTCATGGCGCGGTGGTGAACGAAGACCGCAAGTGGGAAGACGGCTATCGCAGCCGCTGGCAGCACGACAAGGTCGTGCGTTCGACCCACGGCGTGAACTGCACGGGCTCGTGCTCGTGGAAGGTCTACGTGAAGAACGGCCTGATCACGTGGGAAACGCAGCAGACCGACTACCCGCGCACGCGCGCCGACCTGCCCAATCATGAGCCGCGCGGGTGTCCGCGTGGCGCCTCGTATAGCTGGTACGTCTACTCGGCACAGCGCGTGAAGTATCCGATGATCCGCGGCCGCTTGATGGACATGTGGCGCGATGCGCGCCGCACGCTCGACCCGGTCAAGGCGTGGGCCTCGATCGTCGAAAATCCCGAGAAGGCGGCGCGCTACAAGCGTGCGCGCGGCCAGGGTGGCTTCGTGCGCGCCGACTGGGATACGGCCACCGAAATGATTGCGGCGGCCAACGCCTATACCGTCGGTGAATATGGCCCGGACCGCGTGATCGGCTTCTCGCCGATTCCCGCGATGTCGATGGTCTCGTATGCGGCGGGTGCGCGCTACCTGAGCCTGATCGGCGGCGCATGTCTTTCGTTCTACGACTGGTATTGCGATTTGCCGCCGTCCTCGCCGCAGGTTTGGGGCGAACAGACCGACGTGCCGGAATCGGCCGATTGGTACAACTCCACGTATCTGATGGTGTGGGGCTCGAACGTTCCGCAGACGCGCACGCCCGACGCCCACTTTTACACCGAGGTCCGTTACAAGGGCACCAAGACGGTAGCGGTCTCGTCGGACTTTGGCGAGATGGTGAAGTTCGGCGACATCTGGCTCGCGCCGAAGCAGGGCACCGACGCGGCGCTCGCGCTCGCGATGGGTCACGTGGTGCTCAAGGAATTCCACGCTTCGGCCAAGTCCACCTACTTCCGCGATTACGTGAAGCAGTACACCGACATGCCCTTGCTCGTCACGCTCGCCGAGCGCGATGGCGTGGTCGTACCGGACCAGTTCCTGCGCGCCTCGCAGCTCGCCGGCAATCTCGACGAAGCGAACAACCCGCAATGGAAGACGCTCGCGATCGACGCGGCCACTGGCGATATCGTCGCGCCGAACGGCTCGATCGGCTTCCGCTGGGGAGAAGGCGAGCACGATGGCGGCAAGAAGGTGGGCCGCTGGAACCTCGAAATGAAGGATGGCGGCAGCGGCCGCGAGATCGATCCGCGCCTCTCGCTGATCGATCAGCATGACGAAGTGGTCGAAGTGAGCTTCCCGTATTTCGGCGGCGAACACGGTGCGCTGCTCGCGCGCCGCGTGCCCGCGAAGCGCGTGGCGCTCGCGGACGGCACGAGCGCACTGGTCGCGACCGTGTACGACCTGCAGATGGCCAACTACGGCGTCGACCAGGGCCTCGGCGGCCCGAACGTGGCGTCCTCTTACGATGACGACGTGCCTTGCACGCCCGCATGGCAGGAGAAGCACACCACGGTGCCGCGCAAGCTCGTGATCCAGGTGGCGCGCGAATTCGCCGACAACGCCGATCGCACGCATGGCAAGAGCATGGTGATCGTGGGCGCGGCCCTCAATCACTGGTACCACAACGACATGATTTACCGCGGCATCATCAATCTGCTGATGATGTGCGGCTGTGTCGGCCAGAGCGGCGGCGGCTGGGCGCACTACGTGGGCCAGGAAAAGCTGCGTCCGCAATTCGGCTGGGCGCCGCTCGCGTTCGCGCTCGACTGGCAGCGCCCGCCGCGCCAGATGAACGGCACGTCGTTCTTCTACAACCACACGAGCCAGTGGCGCCACGAGAAAGTCGAGCTCGACGAGATCCTCGGGCCGGGCGCCGATCGCAAGCGCTACAAGAACCTGTCGATGCTCGACCTCAACGCGAAGTCCGAGCGCATGGGCTGGCTGCCTTCCGCGCCGCAGCTGGGCGCAAACCCGCTCGACGTGATGGACGCCGCGAAGCGCGCGGGCGTGCCGCCGGTGCAGTACACGGTCGATAAGCTGAAGTCCGGCGAATTGAACTTCGCCTGCGACGATCCCGACAATCCGGCGAATTTCCCGCGCAACATGTTCGTGTGGCGCTCGAATATTCTCGGCAGCTCGGGCAAGGGCCACGAGTACTTTTTGAAGTACCTGCTCGGCACGCAGAACGCGCTGTTCGGCGACGAAGCCGACGCGATCAAGCCGTCCGAAGTGAAGGTGCGCGCGGCGGCCGAGGGCAAGCTCGATCTGCTCGCGGTGCTCGATTTCCGCATGAGCACCACGTGCCTGTACGGCGACATCGTGCTGCCGACGGCCACGTTCTACGAGAAGGACGACCTCAACACGTCCGACATGCATCCGTTCATCCACCCGCTTTCCGAGGCCGTGCAGCCGCTGTGGGAAAGCAAGACCGACTGGGAGATCTATAAGGCGATCGCGAAGAAGTTTTCGGAGATCGGCGGCGAGCACCTCGGCACGCGTACCGACCTCGTTTGCACGCCGCTGATGCACGACACGCCGGGCGAGCTCGGCCAGGCGTTCGAGCCGAAGGACTGGCGCCATGGCGAATGCGATCTGATTCCGGGCAAGACCGCGCCGTCGATGACGGTGGTGGAGCGCGACTACCGCGAGATCTACAACAAGTTCACCTCGGTCGGGCCGCTGCTCGACAAGCTCGGCAACGGCGGCAAGGGCATCAACTGGAACACCCAGCATGAAGTGGGCGAACTCGCTCACCTCACGGGCACCCATGGCGATGCGCGCTCAGGCGTGACGGCAGGACGCCCGCGCCTCGAGACGGCCATCGATGCCGCGGAGATGATTCTCACCTTCGCGCCCGAAACCAACGGCCACGTCGCGGTGAAGGCGTGGGACGCACTCTCGAAGATCACGGGCCGCGACCACACGCACCTCGCCGAAGGCCGCGAGCACGACAAGATCCGCTTCCGCGACGTGCAGGCGCAGCCGCGCAAGATCATCTCCGCGCCCACGTGGTCGGGTCTCGAATCCGAGGAGGTGAGCTACAACGCCGGCTACACGAATGTGCACGAGCTGATTCCATGGCGCACGCTCACGGGTCGCCAGCAGTTCTATCAGGATCACCGCTGGATGCTCGACTTCGGCGAGGGCTTCTGCAACTACAAGCCCGCCATCGACACCAAGACGATTGCGCCGATGCTGGGTGCGAAGCCCAACGGCGAGAGCGAACTGGTGCTGAACTGGATTACGCCGCACCAGAAGTGGGGCATTCACTCGACCTACACCGACAACCTGCGCATGCTCACGCTCTCGCGCGGCGGCCCGCACGTGTGGGTCTCGGAAGCCGAGGCGAAGGAAGCGGGTCTCGTCGATAACGACTGGGTCGAAGTGTTCAACGTGAACGGCACACTCACCGCGCGCGTCGTGGTGAGCCAGCGTGTGCCGCGCGGCATGTGCCTCATGTATCACGCCCAGGAAAAGATCATCAACGTGCCAGGCGCGGAAACGAGCGGCAAGCGCGGCGGCATTCACAACTCGGTCACGCGCACGGTGCTCAAGCCCACGCACATGATCGGCGGTTACGCACAGTTGGCCTACGGCTTCAACTACTACGGCACGGTCGGCAGCAATCGCGACGAGTACGTGATCGTTCGCAAGATGAAGAAGGTCGAGTGGCTCGAAGGCCCGATGAAGGAAGGAGCAGCATCATGAAAATCCGCGCTCAGGTGGCGATGGTCCTGAATCTGGACAAGTGCATCGGCTGCCATACGTGCTCCGTCACGTGCAAGAACGTGTGGACTTCACGCGACGGCGTCGAGTACGCGTGGTTCAACAATGTCGAGACGAAGCCCGGCATCGGCTATCCGAAGGAATGGGAAAACCAGGAGAAGTGGAAGGGCGGCTGGATGCGCAATGCCTCCGGCAAGCTCGAGCCGCGCCAGGGGCCGAAGCTCAAGGTGCTCGCCAACCTCTTCGCCAACCCGAATCTGCCGGCCATCGACGATTATTACGAGCCGTTCACCTACGACTACGAGCATCTGCAAAAGGCCGGTCTCTCGGAGACGCCGCCCACCGCGCGCCCCGTCTCGGTGATCACCGGCAAGAAGATGGACAAGATCCATTGGGGTCCTAACTGGGAAGACGACCTCGGCGGCGAGTTCGAATCGCGCAGCCGCGACCAGCTCTTCGAGAACGTGCAGAAGGAGATGTACTCGTTCTTCGAGAACACCTTCATGATGTATCTGCCGCGTCTGTGCGAGCACTGCCTGAACCCGGCGTGCGTGGCGTCGTGCCCTTCGGGCTCGGTCTACAAGCGCGAGGACGACGGCATCGTGCTCGTCGACCAGGACAAGTGCCGCGGCTGGCGCATGTGCATTTCGGGCTGCCCGTACAAGAAGATGTACTTCAACTGGAAGAGCGGCAAGGCCGAGAAGTGCATCTTCTGCTATCCGCGCATCGAAGCGGGTCAGCCGACGGTGTGTTCGGAAACCTGCGTGGGCCGCATCCGCTATCTGGGCGTGATGCTTTACGACGCGGATCGCATTGGCGAAGCGGCATCGGTGGAATCGACGCAGGACCTGTATCAGTCGCAACTCGATGTGTTCCTCGATCCGCACGATCCGGCCATCCGCGCTGAGGCGCTGCGCCAGGGCGTGCCACAGAGCTGGCTCGATGCGGCCGTGAAGTCGCCCGTGTACCGCATGGCAGTCGAGTGGAAGATTGCGTTCCCGCTGCATCCCGAGTACCGCACGCTGCCGATGGTCTGGTACGTGCCGCCGCTCTCGCCGATCCAGTCGGCCGCGGACGCGGGCCATATCGGCATGGACGGCGTGATTCCCGATGTGGCGAGCCTGCGCATTCCCATGCGCTATCTCGCGAATCTGCTCACCGCCGGCGACGAGAAGCCCGTGATTTCGGCGCTCAACCGTATGCTGACGATGCGCGCGTACAAGCGCACGCAGTCGGTGGACGGGGTGAACGACAACGCGCTGCTCAAGCGCGCGGGCCTCACCGCCGAACAGGTCGAGGACATGTATCGCACCATGGCGATCGCGAACTACGAGGACCGCTTCGTCGTGCCGTCGTCGCACAAGGAAATGGTCGAAGACTCGTTCAATGAGAAGGGCAGTTGCGGCTTCTCGTTCGGCAACGGGTGCTCGGGCGGCGTTTCGGATGGCTCGCTCTTCGGCGCGAAGCACGAGGGCAGCGTGGTGTTCGCCGATATGCCGAAGTCACGCCGCAAGGCGACGTCGGAAAGCTGAGGAGGGCACCATCATGTCGATCTATTCCGTTCTCTCCGCGCTGCTTGACTATCCCGAGCAGCCCCTGCTCGATGCGCTCGACGAAATCGAGGGCGTGCTCGCCACGTCGCCGCACGGGCCGTTCGCCGTGCGCGAACTTGCGCCGCTCATCGCGGCGCTGCGCGAGCGCTCGCTCACGGAGTCGCAGGAAATCTACGTGGCGACGTTCGACCGCAATCCGCGCCACTCGCTTCATCTGTTCGAGCACGTGCACGGCGAAAGCCGCGCGCGTGGCCAGGCGATGGTCGATCTGCTCGACGAATATCGCAGCTTCGGACTCGATGTCACGGCGAGCGAGTTGCCCGATTACGTGCCGCTCTTTCTCGAAGTGCTCGGCCTGATCGGCGACGAAGAAGCCAGCGCGCTGCTCGGCGAAGCGATTCACGTGCTCGCCGCGCTCGGCAAGCAGCTCGAGCGAGACGAGAGCCCCTACGCCGCCATCTTCACCGTGCTGTGCGAGATGAGCGTGGTCGAGCCGCTGCCGATCACCGGCGCGCCGATACGCGACATGGACGAAGCGCTCGAGCGCTTCGGCACGGGCGCCGACGGCGTCGAGCCCCTCCTGCAGCCGTTCGGCGCGGGCGCCGCGAACGCGCCGCAGATCGTCCAGTTCCACCCGCGCACGGCGTATGCAGCTTCGTCCGCCATGCCCGGTCGCACAAAGGAAATGCAATGAACATGTTCAACCAGTTTCTGTTCGGCATCTATCCGTATATCGCCGCATCGATCTTCCTGTTCGGCTCGCTCGCGCGCTTCGAGCGCGAGCAGTACACGTGGAAGGCCGACAGCTCGCAATTGCTCTATCGCGGGCAACTGCGTCTGGGCAATATCCTTTTCCACATCGGTATCCTCGGGCTCTTCGCCGGGCACTTCGTGGGCCTGCTCACGCCTGTGGCGGTCTGGGACTGGCTCGGCGTGCCGCATCAGGCCAAGCAGTTGCTGGCGATGATCGCTGGCGGCGTGATGGGCACCATGTGTCTCGCGGGTCTCGCGATCTTGCTGCACCGCCGCTTCACGAACGCTCGCATCTCGGCGGTCACACGTTTCGGCGACAAGGTGCTGCTGTTGTGGATCCTCGTCACGCTGCTGCTCGGGCTCACGACGATCGGTGCGTCGGCCAGCCACATGGATGGCGCCATGATGGTGCGTCTCATGACCTGGGCGCAGCACATCGTGACGTTCCGCGGCGACGCCGCAAGCTACGTGCTCGATGCGCCGCTCGTGTTCCGCCTGCATCTGTTCATGGGCATGACGCTGTTCGTGATCTTCCCGTTCACGCGTCTCGTGCACGTATGGAGCGGGCTGGCCTCGGTCACCTATCTGTCGCGGGCATGGCAGGTCGTGCGCAGCCGCTAGGCACGCGCCTGAGGCGGGCCGCCGGCCCGTCTTCCGTGTCTTCATAGCGAGGTTGCTGAAATTGCTGAGGTTGCTGTAGTTGCCTCTGGGCGGCCGTGGGGATCGGCCGTTCTTTTGCGGGGAGCGAGCGATACGCGAGCTCCCTTTTTTTGTGCTTCTTCGCCGGGCATCCGGCTGGCACGCCGCGGCGAACTGGCGCATAGTGTCGCAGTTCAAGGCCAATCTGGCCGCTGGTCGTGCTGTTTGCGATACGTCAACCGATAATGAGGAATACCGGCGCCCGCGCGCCGCACTTCGTTCTCCGTGTCTTTTATGGCGATGACCCGTTCTCCCGATTCCGCCGCCTGCTCCGGGCCGCACCTGGCGGCTGCCGGAGCCGCCACTTCAGCCGGCTCGCTGGCGCCCTTCCGCCGGCGCCTGTCCACGCGCATCGTCGTGCTCTCCACGGTCGTGCTCGCCATCGTGCTCACGATGATCGGCGGCACGCTCTGGCTCTCGTGGCAGCTCGAAGGCGCGGGTGCCGCGATCAACGACGCCGGCAGCCTGCGCATGCGCGCGAATGCGGTGGCTATCGAATTGTGGGAGAGCCGTCAGGGCAACCCTTCGCGGCTCGACGCGCAGATTGGCCAGCTCAACGAGACCCTGCACCAGTTGCACGAAGGCAATGCGGCTCGCCCGCTATTCCTGCCCGACGACGTGCTGATTCGCCGGCAATTCGACCGGGTTGCCACGTCGTGGCACGAACGGCTCGAGCCGGCCGCGCAGCGCGACCGTGTTGCGGGCGTGGGTGCGCCGTCGGCGTACCTCGCGCTGCTGCCCGGCTTCGTCGATGACGCCAATCAACTCGTCGTGCTGATCGAGCGCGAGAACGCGCGCAAGACGGCGTGGCTGCGCACTTCGCAGATCGCGCTCGCCGCGCTCTCGTGCGTGGGCACCGTGGCGATCGTCTATCTGCTTTACCTGTGGTTCGTGGTGCCCGTGCAGCGCCTGCAGGACGGGCTCGCGCGCATCGAGGCGCAGGAGTTCGATACGCGCCTGCCCGTCGATACGCGCGACGAATTCGGCCATCTCGCGCAGGGCTTCAACCAGATGGTCGCCGAGCTGCAAGCGCTGTATCAGGACCTTGCTGCGCGCGTGGACGTGAAGACCGCGCAACTGGCGGCGCAAAACCGCGAGCTGCGCATCCTGTACGAAATGGCGGCTTTTCTCAATACGCCGGGGCCGGTCGAGCCGCTGTGCCGCGACTTCCTCACGCGCCTCATGCGCGAGTTCGAGGCCGACGGCGGAACGGTGCGTATCGCCTCGGCCGAGGACGACAATCTGCATCTGCTGGTCGCCGAAGGCCTGCCCGAGGAACTCGTGCGCGCCGAACAATGCATGCCCGCGCAAGACTGCGCATGCGGTGCCGCATCGGCGGAAGAGCCGGTGGTGGTGGTCGATCTGCGTAACCTGGTTGCAGGCACGGGCGCCAAGGGGCGCATGCCCGCCATGAGCGACGCCGAGCGCGAGCACGCGCAGCATTGCCTGCGCGCGGGTTTTGCGAGCGTCGCGGTGTTCGGCATCGTTTCGCAGAGCGAGCCGCTCGGCACGTTCTCGCTGCACTTTCGGCGCGAGCGCGATATGCCGCCCTCGGAAGTCCAGTTGCTGCAAACGCTCGGCCGACATCTCGGCGTCGCACTGAAGAACCGGCGCCTCGCGGCGCTCGCGCGCCAGCTCGCGGTTTCGGAGGAGCGCAACCTCGTCGCCCAGGGGCTGCACGATAGCATTGCGCAAGGGCTGAGCTTTCTGAAGATGCAGGTGCACCTGCTCGATGGCGCCGTGGCCGACGGCAATCTCGACGAAGCGCGCGAGATCGTGCCGCTGCTCGCGGGCGGCGTGAAGGAGAGCTACGACGACGTGCGCGAGCTGCTGCTGAACTTCCGCTCGAAGCTCGAGTCGGGCGCGCTGCGGCCCGCGGTGGACGATACGGTGGCGCGCTTTCGGCGCCAGTCGGATGCCGAGCTCACACTCGATTATCGCGACGAGGGCGGCCCGCCGCTGCCGGCCGATCAGCAACTCCAGGTCCTGTTCGTGCTGCAGGAGGCGCTTTCTAACATCCGCAAACATGCCGAGGCGCAGCACGTGCATGTGAGCGTCGTCAACCGGCGCGACTTCCGCCTCACCATCGAAGACGATGGCGTAGGCTACGATCCTGCCGACATTGCCGCGCGCGGCGAGGCCCATGTCGGTTTCCATATCATGCGCGAGCGCGCCAAGCGTCTTGCGGGAACGCTTGCGCTCGACAGCGCGCCGGGGCGCGGCTCGCGCGTGGAGCTCGTGCTGCCGGCCGCGAGCCGCAAGGCGGCTTGATCGGCTTTATTCGCTTGTGATCTACCCTACGCGCCGGGCTTCGCGCCACCACAGACCGAATCGCCACAATCTGAATTTCAGGCCATGACCATCCGCATTCTGCTCATCGACGACCACACGCTTTTTCGCTCGGGCGTGAGCGCGCTCTTGCAACGCCAGCCAGACCTCGAAGTGGTGGGGGAAGCCTCGGACGGCGTCGAAGGCCTCAAGCGCGCGCAGCAGCACGAGCCCGACGTGATCCTGCTCGATTTGAACATGCCCGGCCTCTCGGGGCTCGAAACGCTGCAATTGCTGGTGCAGGACCTGCCCGATGCCGCCGTTGTCATGCTGACCGTCTCCGAGGAAGCCGACGAGCTCACCGCGGCGATGCGCGCGGGCGCGAGCGGCTTCCTGCTCAAGAGCATCGACGCGGAGGCGCTCGTCGCGGCCATTCGCAAGGCGGCCGCCGGCCAGCCGGTGATCACCGAGCACATGACGGCGAAGCTGGTCGAGCAGATGCGCAAGCCGGCGGCGGCGCCGAGCGCGCCCAGCGCGCCGCGCACGAGCGGCGAGACGCTCACCGCGCGCGAGCGCGACATCGTGCGCGAGCTCGCGCGCGGGGCGAGCAACAAGGAGATCGCGCGCACGCTCGATCTGGCCGAAAGCACGGTGAAGATTCACGTGCGCAACATCTTGCGCAAGCTGAACCTCTCGAGCCGTGTGCAGGTGGCCGTCTACGCGGTGGGGCACGAGGGCATGGCGGACGGCGCGGGCGAGCCGCGCGAGGGATGAGGCGGCGCGTGCCGCCTTGCCAGACGCCAGAGGCTCAAACGAGCCGCAAATAGATCAGCTCGCGCTTGATGTAGGCGTAGAAGATAGGCGCGGCAATCACGCCCTGGATGCCGAACGCGGCTTCCATCACGAGCATCGCGACCAGCAGCTCCCACGTGCGCGCCTCGATCTGGCCGCCCACGATGCGCGCGTTCAGGAAATACTCGAGCTTGTGAATCACGATCAGGAACGCGAGCGCCGTGACCGCCGCAGGCAGGCTCACGGTCAGCGCGATCGCGACGATCAGCGTATTCGAGATCAGGTTGCCGATCACGGGCAGCAAGCCGACCACGAAGGTCACCACGACGAGCATCTTCGCGAGCGGCAGCGGCGCGTGAAAGAGCGGCAGCACGAGCAGCAGGAAGAGCCCGGTGAACACCGTGTTGATGGCCGAGATCTTCACCTGGGCGAACACGATGCGGCGGAACGCATCGGCAAAGCGCGACACGCGCGTGACGAAGGCGGTCGAGAGCGGCAGCCGCGTGGCGTTCTTCTGCGTGCCGATGGCGACAATCGCGCCGATGATCATGCCGATCACGATATGCCCGAAGATGCGCGCGGCGTTCTTGCCGCCCTGGCCGAGCTGGGTGGCGTGCTCGTGCATGAGCGCGATGGCCTTGAGCTTCATCTGGGCGACGTCCACGGGCAGATAGGCCGCGATGGCGTCGGGAATCCGCGCGCGCGCCTGGTCGACGAACGTCATCATCTGCGCCATCACTTTCTGGACGCTCGGCACGTCGTTTTCAAACTGTTCGATGACGCCCACGGTGAGGCCCGTGAGCACGCCCACGATCACAATGGAAACCAGCACGACCGAGAGCCAGCGCGCGCGCTGGCTCGACATGCGCCGCTCGATCAGCGGCGCGATGGTGTGCACGAGCTGAAAGACGAGCATCCCCGCGAGCAGCGCGCCAAGCAGGTTCAGGTGCAGCACCGCCCACAATCCGGCGAGCGCGGCCACATAGCTGCCAATTTCCACCGCCGAGAGTTTCGGCAGGCTCATGTCGCTCGTGAGCCTGACCGGTCTTGGCCGCAGGTCGCGCACCTGTTTATCGTCGGTCGCTTCGTTGCGCTTGACCATGTTGGGTGTATTCCGTCTTCAGACCGCGGGGACGCCAGCGCCCCCGCTCTGTTGTTGCTACAGCCGGGGTTGCCGCGGCCATGGCCGCCGCAACCATTTCGATGGCCTATTTCCCCGAAGCCGCGTCAAGCGCGGCCACCTGGCGCTTGAGCAGCGGCGCGAGATAGCGGCCCGTGAAGCTCGCCTTGGCCTTCGCGACCTGCTCGGGCGTGCCCTGGGCCACGATCTGGCCGCCGCCCGCACCGCCTTCGGGGCCCATGTCCACGATCCAGTCGGCGGTTTTGATGACATCGAGATTATGCTCGATGATCACCACTGTATTGCCCTGGTCGCGAAGCCGGTGGATCACTTCCAGCAGTAGTGCGATGTCGTGGAAATGCAGGCCCGTGGTCGGCTCGTCGAGTATATACAGCGTGCGGCCCGTATCGCGCTTCGAGAGCTCCAGCGACAGCTTCACGCGCTGCGCCTCGCCGCCCGACAGCGTGGTGGCCGACTGGCCGAGACGGATATAGCCAAGGCCCACGTCGAGCAGCGTCTTGAGCTTGCGCGCCACGACCGGTACGGCCTTGAAGAACTCATAGGCCGCCTCGACCGTCATGTCGAGCACTTCGCTGATGTTCCGGCCCTTGTACTGGATCTCCAGCGTCTCGCGGTTGTAGCGCTTGCCGTGGCAGACATCGCAGGGCACGTAGACATCGGGCAGGAAGTGCATTTCGACCTTCAGCACGCCGTCGCCCTGGCAGCTTTCGCAGCGGCCGCCCTTCACGTTGAACGAGAAGCGGCCTGATTCGTAGCCGCGTTCCTTGGCCGCCGGCACGCCCGCGAACAACTCGCGGATGGGCGTGAAAAGCCCCGTGTAGGTGGCCGGATTCGAGCGCGGCGTGCGGCCGATCGGCGACTGGTCGACGTTGATGACCTTGTCGAAATGCTCGAGCCCCTCGATGGCCTCGAACGGCGCGGGCTGCGCCGACGACCCGTACAAATGCTGCGACACCGCGTGATAGAGCGTGTCGTTGATCAGCGTGGACTTGCCCGAGCCCGAGACGCCCGTCACGCAGGTGAGCAGGCCCACCGGCAGGTCGAGCGTCACGTGCTTGAGGTTGTTGCCGTAGGCTTCGACGATGCGCAGGCGCCGCTCGCCGGGTTCGATGCGTTCGTCCGGATAATCGATGCGGCGCGCGCCCGAGAGGTACTGGCCGGTCATCGAGGCCGGGTCGTTCTCCACCTCCTTCGGCGTGCCTTCGGCGATCACCATGCCGCCGTGCTCGCCGGCGCCCGGGCCCATGTCCACGACATAGTCGGCCATACGGATCATGTCCTCGTCGTGCTCGACGACGATCACCGAATTGCCCAGGTCGCGCAGATGCTTGAGCGTGGAGATGAGACGGTCGTTGTCGCGCTGATGCAGGCCGATGGACGGCTCGTCGAGCACGTACATCACGCCGGTGAGGCCCGAGCCGATCTGCGAGGCGAGGCGGATGCGCTGCGCCTCGCCGCCCGAGAGCGTTTCCGCGCTGCGCTCGAGCGAGAGATAGTCGAGGCCCACGTTATTCAGGAACATCAGGCGCGCGACGATCTCCTTGACGACTTTGTCCGCGATCTCGCGCTTGGCGCCTTCGAGGCGCAGCGTCTGGAAATAGCCGAGCGTGTCGCGCAGCGGCCAGCCGCTCACCTCGTAGATCGCGCGCGCGTCTTCACTGGAGCCGATCCGCACGAAACGCGCCTCGCGGCGCAGGCGCGTGCCTTTGCAGTGCGGGCAGGCCTGGTTGTTCTGGTATTTCGCCAGTTCCTCGCGCACCGCGGACGAATCGGTCTCGCGGTAGCGGCGCTCCAGGTTCGGGATGATCCCTTCGAATACATGCTCGCGCACCGAGGTGCGGCCGCGCTCGTTGATGTATGAGAACGGGATTTCCTGCTTGCCCGAGCCGTAGAGCAGGACCTTGCGCACCTTTTCGGGCAGGTCCTCGAACGCGGCGTCGATGTCGAAATCGTAGAACACCGCGAGGCTTTGCAGCATCTGGAAGTAGAACTGGTTGCGCCGGTCCCAGCCCTTCACCGCGCCCGCGGCGAGCGAGAGCGACGGATGCGCGACCACGCGCTTCGGATCGAAGAACGTGATCTGGCCGAGGCCGTCGCATTCGGGGCAAGCGCCCATCGGGTTGTTGAACGAGAAGAGGCGCGGCTCCAGTTCCGGCAGCGAATACGAGCAGATCGGGCAGGCGAACTTCGAGCTGAACAGGTGCTCGCGGTGGGTGTCCATTTCGAGCGCGATGGCGCGGCCGTCGGCGAGGCGCAGCGCAGTTTCGAACGACTCCGCCAGACGCTGCTTCATGTCGGGGCGCACCTTCAGGCGGTCGACCACCACGTCGATGGTGTGGCGCTCGCTCTTCTTGAGCTTGGGCAGCGACTCGACTTCATAGATCTTCGCCTCGCCTTCATTGGCGGTGCCGCCGCCCGAGCGCACGCGAAAGCGCACGAAGCCCTGCGCCTGCATGTCGTCGAAGAGCTCGGCGTGCTCGCCCTTGCGGTCGGCGACCACGGGCGCGAGGATCATCAGCTTGGTCTCTTCGGGCAGCGCGAGCGCGGCGTCCACCATCTGCGAGACGCTTTGTGCCTCAAGCGGAATCTCGTGGTCGGGGCAGTAGGGCGTGCCCACGCGCGCGTAGAGCAGGCGCAGGTAGTCGTGAATCTCGGTGACCGTGCCCACCGTCGAGCGCGGGTTGTGCGAGGTGGCCTTCTGCTCGATGGAAATCGCCGGCGACAGGCCCTCGATCAGGTCGACGTCGGGCTTCTCCATCAGTTGCAGGAACTGGCGCGCGTAGGCCGAAAGGCTTTCCACGTAGCGCCGCTGGCCTTCCGCGTAAAGCGTGTCGAACGCCAGCGACGACTTGCCCGAGCCCGAAAGCCCGGTGATCACCACGAGCTTGTGGCGCGGCAGGTCCAGATTGACGTTCTTCAGGTTGTGGGTTCGGGCCCCACGGATACGGATTTGTTCCATGAACCTGCGGGAGAAAGGGAGGCTAAACCTGCTACTATAACGACTTTTCCAGACCGCCGTTACGGCTTGCTGAAGGTCTTTGAAAGGTCCCGGATGGCCATAGCGAGGCTGCGCATGGGGCGCGAAAGAAGATCGACAGGAAGCAGCCGGGGATCGTTTCAGGCGTGGGGCCAGCGTAAGCGCAGAAGCGCGAATTCTGGCCGACATGGGGGCTGCCCGCATCGCTGTCGTCCCTGCAAGGCCGCCACGGCCGCAATGACAACGCCGCGAAGCTCGCCCGATGCCCGCTTCGCCTGCCCCAAGGCCAGAAAACGCGCGCGCAGCGGCGGCGCAATCAGAAAACGCTCCGATGTCCTCCAATTCACCCGCTACTTCTTCACGCATGAGCGCGCCGGAAATGCGCGCGACCGTGTCGCTCGCCGCGATCTTCGCGTTGCGCATGCTCGGCCTCTTCATGATCATGCCGGTATTTTCGGTCTACGCGAAAACCATTCCCGGCGGCGACAACGTGCTGCTCGTCGGCATTGCGCTCGGGGCCTACGGTGTCACGCAATCGCTCCTGTATATCTTTTATGGCTGGCTTTCGGACAAGATGGGCCGCAAGCCGGTGATCGTCATCGGCCTCGTGATCTTTGCCCTCGGCAGCTTCGTGGCGGCTTTCGCGCACGACATCACGTGGATCATCGTCGGGCGGGTGATTCAGGGCATGGGGGCGATTTCCTCGGCGGTGCTCGCGTTCATCGCCGACCTCACTTCCGAGGAGCACCGCACCAAGGCCATGGCGATGGTGGGCGGCTCGATCGGCATGTCCTTCGCGGTGGCGATCGTGGGCGCGCCCATCGTGTTCCACTGGGTCGGCATGAGCGGCCTGTTCGCCCTCGTGGGCGTGTTCTCGATTCTCGCCGTGGGCGTCGTGCTGTGGATCGTGCCCGATGCGCCCAAACCCGTGCATGTGCGCGCGCCGTTCGCCGAAGTCCTGCACAACGTGGAACTGCTGCGCCTGAACTTCGGCGTGCTCGTGTTGCATGCCACGCAGACCGCGCTCTTTCTCGTCGTGCCGCGCCTGCTCGTGGACGCGGGCCTGCCTGTGGCGTCACACTGGAAAATTTATCTGCCGGTGATGGGCGTCTCGTTCGTCCTGATGGTGCCTGCCATCATCGCCGCGGAAAAGCGGGGCAAGATGAAGGCTGTGCTGTGCTCGGCCATTGGGCTTATCCTGATCGGCCAGCTTCTGCTCGGCTCGCTTGCGCATACCATAGCAATCGTGGCGACCGTGCTGTTCGTGTACTTTCTCGGGTTCAATATTCTCGAAGCCTCGCAGCCCTCGCTGGTGTCCAAGCTCGCACCGGGCAACCGCAAGGGCGCGGCCACGGGCGTCTATAACACCACCCAGTCGATCGGGCTCGCGCTCGGCGGCGTGGTGGGCGGCTGGCTGCTCAAGCACGGCAGCGCGAGCGCGGTGTTCTATACGTGCTCGGGGCTCGTGTTCTGCTGGCTTATAATCGCGGCCTATATGAAAGTGCCGCTGAAGGCGCCGACCAAGCGCGCCTGATGGGCCGGGGCCACGGTCGTGCCCGCCCTATGCTTTGAAGCGAACCCGGCGTTCGCAGCAACAATTTTCGCGAAAGGCGGTCCGCGCGCGGTGCATCGCAATCTCAAGCCGATGCGCGAAAACGCGTGGCCGCTCCTCGCAACGGAATCAACAGGAGAAACTCATGGCATCCGTGAACAAGGTGATCCTCGTCGGCAACCTCGGCGCCGAACCGGAAGTGCGCTATCTGCCCAGCGGCGACGCTGTGGCGAACATCCGCCTCGCGACCACCGACCGCTACAAGGACAAAGCGTCCGGCGAGTTCAAGGAAATGACCGAATGGCACCGCGTGGCGTTCTTCGGCCGTCTGGCCGAGATCGTTTCCGAATACCTGAAGAAGGGTTCGTCGGTGTATATCGAAGGCCGTATTCGCACGCGCAAGTGGCAAGCGCAGGACGGCACCGACCGCTATTCGACGGAAATCGTCGCTGACCAGATGCAGATGCTGGGCGGCCGCAGCAGCGGCGGCGGCTCGTCGGGCGGCGACATGGGC
This sequence comes from Paraburkholderia sp. A1RI-2L, assembly GCF_048957375.1. Taxonomy (NCBI): domain Bacteria; kingdom Pseudomonadati; phylum Pseudomonadota; class Betaproteobacteria; order Burkholderiales; family Burkholderiaceae; genus Paraburkholderia; species Paraburkholderia sp. A1RI-2L. The sequence goes on along the minus strand of NZ_JARBTA010000001.1, from coordinate 2,404,966 downwards.
GACGACGGCGGCTATAGCCGCGAGCAGTCGGCTCCGCGCGGCGGTGGCCGCGCAGCGGGTGGTGGCGCGCCGCGCGCGAGTGGCGGTGGTGGCGGCGGCGGCGGCGGCCGTTCGAGCGCGCCCGCTGGCGGCGGCTTCGACGAGATGGACGACGATATTCCGTTCTAGGTCCGATAGCCCGACGCTGTAAAGATCAACCCCCGCCTTCGTGCGGGGGTTTTTATTTGCGGTGTGCGTGCAGGCGGGGGCCGGCGTTGCTGCCTATGCCTGCCGCCCCCGCAACTGCCGTGTCAACAGCCGCTGCAACGCTTGCGCGCTCTCGGGCAACGCCCGCCCGGGCCGCACGAGCAACTGCATCTGCGCGCGTCGCGCTAGCGCGTGTGCGACAGGCAGAGCCGCGAGCTTGCCCTGATCCAGTTCGTTTTGCACCGCAAAAGCGGGTAGCACGGTTACGCCGAGACCGGCGACAACAAAGTTCTGTAACCCGATCAGATGATTGGTCTCGAGCAGCAACTGGAACGTGCAGGCTTCTTCCCGCTCGATTTGCTGCATGATTTTTCGCGTGCCATAAGCGGACCCAGCCAACGCAAAAGCATACGGCAGCAGTGCGTCGACGCAGACTTCCCGCAGGCTGGCCAGCACATGGCCCGGTGGAACGACGGCGCACATCGGCCGGGTCACGCTGATGGCCTTTTTCACTTGCGCCAGACGCGTATCGAGCGGCGGCCCGTAAGTAATGCCCAGATGAATGGCGTCCTGTTCGAGCCATTGCACGATGTCGTCCATGCCGCCCAGCCGCAGCGATACGGTAAGCGCGGGGTGCCGCTCATGCAGACGATAGAGCGCGTCGCGCATGAGGCCGCCGGCGAGCCCCTGTACCAGGCCGATCTCGACATGGCCGTCGTCGCCGGCTTGCAAGCCGGCCAGGCGGGCGGCCAGGGTTTCTCTCCGTGCGATGTAGCCGGTGTAGTAGTCGAGCAGAAGCTTGCCGGCTTCGGTGGGTTTGATGACGCGCCGGTCAGGCTCCAGCAGGGGCATGCGTGCCGAGTGTTCGAGTTGCGCCAGTTGCCGGCTGACTGACGACGGCGCGACACCGAGATGGTCGGCGGCTTTGCGCACACCCGCGCGATTCACGACCTCGTGAAGGTAGCGAAGTCGGCCAATCGTGATGCCATCCATATTCGGCTGGCCAGAGCAGGATTTCATTGCATACCTCCGAGGCTGTTGTCTTCAACGCAACGAGACCGCGCGAACGATGTTATTGAGGCGCGCCCGGCCGGGAATTAGCCTGAAAGTCCTGTGTCGAGCTTTGGAGTCCATCACGCCATGTCACGCATCGTTTTCCGCAATGCACGGTTGTTCGACAGTGCAGAGGCCACGCTCAAGCCCCATGCGACGGTCGTCGTCGAAGATGAAAAGATCGAGGCGGTGTCATTCTCGTCGCCTCCCATGCCCGCCTTGCACGACGACCAGGTTTTCGACCTGGACGGCCGCGTGCTGCTACCCGGTTTGATCGATGCGCATGTCCACGTTACTGCGACCGTGTCGGACTTCTTTCAGCTCACGTTGATTCCACAATCATTGATCACGGCCCAAACGAAGGACGTGCTCGATGCGATGCTTTCGCGTGGCTTCACGACCGTGCGCGATGCGGGCGGCGCCGACAGCGGCCTCGTGCGCGCCGTCGAAAACGGTCATTTCGCCGGGCCGCGCCTGTACATTGCGGGCCGCGCCATTTCGCAGACCGGCGGCCATGGCGACCCGCGTCCGGAGTTTTTCCAGGGAATGCGTTGCGTGTGCTGCGGCGCGCTCGGCCTGCTGGGCCATGTCGCCGATGGCGTTCCCGCCGTGCGGCGCGCCGTGCGCGAGGAAATTCGCAATGGCGCGCACCATATCAAGGTCATGGCTGGCGGGGGCGTTTCCACGCCGAATGATCCGCTCGATGGCACGCAGTTCTCCATCGAGGAGATGCGGGCGATCGTCGAGGAGGCGCGGGCCGCGAAGACTTATGTCATGGCGCATGCCTATTCGCCCGAGGCGATTCAGCGCGCGGTGCAGTGCGGGGTGCGCTCGATCGAGCACGGCAATCTGATCGACGAGAACACGGCGCGCATGATGGTGGATCATGACGCTTGTCTCGTGCCCACGCTTTCCACGTATGCGGCCATCACGCGTCGCGGCAAGGCGCTGGGCTGGTCCGACGCCATGCTGCACAAGACGGCCATCGTGACGGATCAGGGCCTCCATGCGCTGAAAATCGCCCAGGACGCCGGCGTCAAAATCGGTCTTGGGACCGACCTGCTGGGCGACATGATGGTCGATCAACTCGAAGAGCTGACCTTGCGCGAACGCGTCATGTCGCCAGCGCAGATTCTCAGGAGCGCCACCGCCGTCAACGCCGGGATCATGGGGCTTGCGGGCCAGGTGGGGGAGATCGTGCCGGGTGCGTTTGCCGATCTGCTCGTGCTCGACGGCAATCCGCTGGATGGCCTCGCGCTCCTTCAGGACGAGAAAAAGCGGCTCGCCGTCATGAAAGGCGGCCGGTTTCACGTCAACCGCCTCCCTTGCGCCTCATGACTAACGTCGTCTCGCAGATCCTGTTTGGATTTACCGGTCTGATCGCCATCATCAATCCGCTCGGCATGGCCTTTGTCTTTCTCGATCGCACGCAATCGCTGAGCGACGATGGCCGCGTGAAGCTCGCGAGGCGAGTGGCGATCAATTCGATGATCGTGCTGCTCGTCACGTTTTTCGTGGGCACGCGCATCCTGAACTTCTTCGGGATATCGATGGCGGCATTGCGCATTGGCGGCGGCCTGACGGTGACCGTGAGCGGCTGGCAGATGCTCAATGCGCCCGACATCCCCCCTGACGATGCCGTTCAGGCGCGACCGATCGCAGCCGCCAGTCCGCTGGACAAGGCGTTCTTCCCGCTCACGATGCCATTGACCATTGGCCCGGGAACGATTGCCACCGCCATCGCGCTGAACGCGAGGTACTCGCAGCAACTGGAGGACTTCTTGCTGAGCAGCCTGATTTCGGTGGTCGTGGCGGTGCTGGTGGCCGGCGTGATCTGGCAGCTTTTCGGTCGCGCGGGGTGGTTCGCGCGGCACTTGGGCATTGAGGGAACGCGTATCGCCGAGCGCATCTCGGCCTTTCTGCTGCTGTGCATCGGTGTGCAGATCATGCTGACCGGATTCTCCGAATTCTTGCAGCCCATATTCAAACTATCGCCAGGGTCTTGATGCACAGAGCCGCGTTGCGCACAGCAACTGCGGCGTTTTTGCACACCCAAATGGTTCTATGACAGACCTGTTTTTTTGATCTACATCACGGCAGAACTTTCTCGCCGGAGTGACCATTTAAAAGATGCTTCAAATTTGCATCTTACAAGGCCCTTCATCGCGATCTGACAGTCGATACATCCCATCGACATCGCACCAGCGCCGTCACCCACAAGAAAAGGAGAAAGCCGTGTTTTGCTATCAATGTGAACAGACCGACCGCAGCAACGCAACGCCAGGTTGCGCGTCGGCAAAGGGCAACTGCGGCAAGGACGCCACCACGGCGGACCTGCAAGACCTGCTGATCCACGCGGCCAAGGGCATCGCCCAGTACAACGCGCTTGCCCGCGGCGTCGGCAGCGCCGACCGCGAAGCCGACCGCTTTATCCTCTACGCCATGTTCACGACGCTGACCAATGTGAACTTCAATGCGGCGCGCTTCGTGGGAATGCTGCGCGAAGCCGCACAGCATCGCGACCGCGTGAAGCAGGCCTACGAGACGCAGGCCTCTGCGCAGGGCGTGGCGGTGCAGGAGCCGGCCGGCCCGGCGCGCTGGCAACCTGGCGCGAACATCGCGGAGTTGCAGGCGCAAGCAAGGCTCGTGGGCGTGAATGCGGGGCTCGACACGCTGGGCGCCGACATCGTCGGCCTGCGCGCACTGGTGCTCTACGGCTTGAAGGGCGTTTGCGCCTATGCGCATCACGCCCGCGTGCTCGGCTACGAAAGCGAAGAAGTGTATGCAGGGGTGGAAGCCGCGCTCGAATTCCTCGCGCGCGAGCCCGAGGAGGCCAGCGAACTGCTCGAGCATTCGCTCGCGCTCGGCAGCCTGAACCTCAAGGTGATGGAATTGCTCGACGCCGCCAATACGGGCCGCTTCGGCAACCAGCAGCCCACGGTCGTGCGCATGACGCCGGTGGCGGGCAAGGCGATCCTCGTTTCCGGCCACGATCTGGGCGACCTCGAAGCCTTGCTCGAAGCCACCAGGGATAGCGGCGTGCAGATCTACACGCACGGCGAGATGCTGCCCGCGCACGCCTATCCGAAGCTCAAGGCCTACTCGCACCTCGCCGGCAACTACGGCGGCGCGTGGCAGGACCAGCAGGCGGATTTCGCAAACTTTCCCGGCCCCGTGCTGATGACCTCGAACTGCCTGATCGAGCCGCTGCCGCAATACCGTCAGCGCGTCTTCACGACCGGTCCGGTGGGCTGGCCCGGCGTGCGCCATCTCGAACATGGCGCGTATGCGCCGCTCGTGCAGGCGGCGCTCGCCTTGCCCGGCTTTCACGAGACGGCGCCCGAGGAAACCATCACGATCGGCTTTGCTCGCCATACCGTGCTCGGCGTGGCTGACAAGGTAATCGACGCCGTGAAGGCCGGCCAGATCCGCCACTTCTTTTTGATCGGCGGTTGCGACGGCGCAGCGCCCGGCCGCAACTATTACACCGACTTCGCCGAGGCCGCGCCCGACGACACCGTCGTCATGACGCTGGGCTGCAACAAGTACCGCTTCAACCGGCACGCGTTCGGCGACATCGGCGGCATTCCGCGTCTGCTCGACCTCGGCCAGTGCAACGATAGCTATTCGGCCATCCGCATTGCCGTCGCGCTTGCAGACGCTTTCGAGTGCGGCGTGAACGACCTGCCGCTCTCGCTCGTGATCTCGTGGTTCGAGCAGAAGGCCGCCGCGGTGCTGCTGACGCTGCTCTCGCTCGGCATTCGCAACATCCGCCTGGGACCGACCTTGCCGGCTTTCCTCACGCCGGGCGTGCTGCAGATCCTCGTCGAGCAGTTCGGGATTCAGCCGATCGGCGACGCGCATGCCGATCTTGCCGCCGCGCTCGAACGCAAAGCAGCGTAAAAACGCACCGGCGCTGAGGCATTCATGAGCTATCGAATCGAAATCACCACGCGCGACGGCCAGGCGTTCGCGTTTGCTTGCGAGCCGGAGCAGGACGTGCTGGCGGCGGCCGCGGCGGCGCAGATCACGCTGCCGTCGCAGTGCCGGCGCGGCAGTTGCGGCGCGTGCCATGCGAGCGTGGCCGAAGGCGACTACACGCTCGGCGCGCACAGTGTGGATGCGCTGCCGCCAGCCGATCCGCGCGCGGTCTTGCTGTGCTGCACGACGCCGCGCAGCGACTTGAGCATTGCCGCGCCCTATGACGGCACGAAGGTACTGTTGCAGCCTGTCGCCGTGCGTGGTGCGCGCATCGCCGCACTGGAGACGCTCGCGGACGATACGCTCCGCCTCGAACTGGGTCTCGAACCCGACGACGCCCACGGCAGCGCCGCCGAGTTCGAAGCGGGGCAATTCGTCGAACTGGAGCTGCCTGAAAGCGGCGTGCGCCGGCCGTTCTCGCTCGCCAACACGAGCAACTGGGATGGGCGGCTCGAGCTGCTGATCCGCCTGCGTCCTGAAGGCGTGTTTTCGTCATACCTGCGCGAGCGTGCCCAGGTGGGCGACGCGCTCACCGTGCATGGGCCGCAGGGCGGCTTCGGCCTCTTTGCGGAAAGCCTGCGCCCGCGCTGGTTCGTGGCGGGCGGCACGGGGCTCGCGCCGGTGCTCTCGATGCTGCGCCGCATGGCCGAGTTTCAGGAAATGAACGACGCGCGGCTGTTCTTCGGCGTGAACCGTGAGAGCGAGCTCTTCATGGCCGAAGAACTCGGGCGGCTGCAGGCGGAGCTTGCGCAATTGCACGTCGAACTATGCGTGCGCGAGGGCGGCTCGGCGTGGCGAGGCTTTCACGGCACGCCGGTCGAGGCGCTGCAAGTGGCGCTCGCATCGGCTGACGAGCCGCCCGATCTTTATGTCTGTGGCCCGCCCGGCATGGTGAGTGCCGCACAGGCAGTGGCGGCAGCGGCAGGCGTGCCTGCCGCGCAATTTGCCAGCGAACGCTTTGCGGTCTGACGCTCGGCCTCGTGTCTTGCCTTGAACCTCGCCCGTGGGCGAGGTTTTTTTTATCATGGCAATTTCGCTGCCCCGCGAGGCGCATTCCGCCGTCTGCTTCCACCTACCCAATGAGCACCGACCATGAGCACACTGCCGATTTCCTTTGATGACGTGGCCGCCGCGCACGAGCGTATCCGCGGCGTCGCGCACCGCACGCCTGTGCTGACCTCGCGCACGGCGAACGCGCTCGCGGACGCGGCGCTGTTCTTCAAGTGCGAGAACCTCCAGCGTATGGGCGCGTTCAAGTTCCGCGGCGCCTATAACGCCATTGCGCAGTTCACGCCGGAGCAGAAGGCGGGCGGGGTGATCACGTTTTCGTCGGGCAATCATGCACAGGCGATCGCGCTCTCGGCGCAGCTGCTGGGCGTGAAGGCCGTGATCGTGATGCCGCGGGACGCGCCTGCGGTGAAGGTGGAGGCAACGCGCGGCTATGGCGGCGAAGTCGTTTTCTACGACCGCTATACCGAGGACCGCGAAGCACTCGGCCAGCGTCTTGCCGCCGAGCGCGGCCTCACGCTCATTCCGCCTTACGACCACCCGCACGTGATGGCGGGGCAGGGCACCGCGGCGAAGGAGCTATTCGAGGACGCGGGCGAGCTCGACGTGCTGCTCACGCCGCTTGGCGGCGGCGGGCTGCTCTCGGGCTGCGCAACGTCGGCGCATGCGCTCGCGCCGCGCTGCACGGTGATCGGCGTCGAGCCCGAGGCGGGCAACGACGGCCAGCGCAGCCTGCAGGCGGGCTCGATCGTCCACATCGACACGCCCAGGACCATTGCCGACGGCGCCCAGACGCAGCATCTGGGCGGCTATACGTTCGCGGTGATCCGCGAGCGCGTGAGCGAGATCGTGACCGTGAGCGACACGGAACTCGTCGAGACGATGAAGTTTTTCGCGAGCCGCATGAAGCTCGTGGTCGAGCCCACGGGTTGCCTCGCGGCGGCTGCGGTCCTGCACCGCAAGGTGGACGTGCGCGGCAAGCGCGTGGGTATCGTGATCTCGGGCGGCAATGTCGATCTGCTGCGCTTCGCGGCACTGACGGGCGCGGCGTCGTGATCGGGCGCCACGTGGCTGCGCGCTAGCCCCGGCGCGCTTGCCGCGCGTGTCCACCATGCGCAGCGAAAGGTCGATGTCGAAAACATTTTCATCAGCACTGCTTTCGATCACGGCGCTCGGCGATACCGTCACATGACGGCACAGGCGAGGATCGCACCTTCGGCTATTCCGGTACTGCAATCGGCATTGGGCTGGCCACCCGCTGTCTGGCTTTGGGCATCCGCATGTGCGGCACTGGCGTGGCCCGCATTTGCACGCTCGTCGTGTCCGTCAGATACCGTCAGCACAGTCGTCACGCATTCGCACAAGTCGAAGGGAAAGGCGAAGGTGGAAGCGGCATGTTGACCGTCGCTGCGTGCGGCATACTCCGACATAACGAAAGACGTTCGATGCAATCCGGAATAAGGCTTTAAATTTGATTCGTATAACTGAATCTTTTTTGCGGTTAAAGAAGCTTTGACGTTTCGGAAATCTCTGATTCAGGGAATCTTTAATCGATGTTCAGATGACGGCTCCAGAAAGATTGTGCCTCGCGCAACACAGGCATCGTGAGTCCCGGCTACAAGATCGGGCACACCTGGGCCGATCCGATACCCCTACTACATCGAGAGAGAGCCACCTTGAAACTAAGAGTCGTCCTTGCCGACGATCACCCTTTCGTTCTGCTGGGCGTACGCTCCGCGCTCGAAGCAACGGGAGACATACAGGTCGTCGGCGAAGCGTCAGGCCCGGGCGCGCTTTTTCGCACACTCGAATGCGTACCGTGCGACATCGTGCTGACCGATCTCACCATGCCGGGCGATGCCGGCGAGGCCGAAGATGGTTTGCATCTTGTGCGGCGCCTGTGCCGTGACTGGCCGCAGTACCGCATCGTCGTGTTGACCAGCATCACGAACGTCGCCATCCTGCGCGCCGTGATGAACACGGGTGTCACGGCGCTGATCCGCAAGAGCGAGCCCATCGACGAACTCACCGGCGCGGTGCGCGGCGCGGGTAGCGGCCTGCGCTACGTGAGTCCGCCGATCCTCGAAGCGCTCGCCGCTGCAGGAGCGGAACGTGCGGAAAGCACGCGCGCGCCGCGCCTCTCGCCACGCGAGTCTGAGGTGGTCCGTCAGTTCGTCCACGGCCGTACGATCACCGAGATCGCACGGGCGCTGGATCGGGACGTGCGCACCGTGAGCCGCCAGAAGCGCGATGCCATGGCGAAGCTTGGCGTGAACAACGATGCAGGCCTGTTCGCCTTCGTGCGGGCCCACGGACTCCTATGAGCTCGCCGCCAACTACCCAGGCCCGTGTCTGGCCTGCCCACCTGACGTCGGGATTCGGCCGCGAGGGCGGCGTGCGCAGCCTGCAGGAGCTGGCGTTGCCGGATGTAGGCGATCGGGCGTTGCCTGTGCGCGTCATCGTCGCCGACGATCATCCGCTCGTGCTGTTCGCGCTCGACAACCTGATCGCCACGCTGCCGAACGTGCGGATCGTCGCTCGCGCGCAATCGGTGGCGCAACTCTTTCAAGAGGCCGCCCGGCATGAGTTCGACCTCGTGCTGATGGATCTCTACATGCCAGGCGAAGGGCGCGAGGAGGGACACGATGCAATCCGCAGCTTCCAGGGCGAGCATGCGGGCAAGCCCGTGGTCGTGCTCACCATGGAAAACGATGCCACTGCGCTGCGCAGCGCGATCGAACTCGATGTCGAGGCAGTGCTCAGCAAGCGCGACCGCATCGACCTGATTCCTGTTGCCATCGCTTCGGCCATGGCGCACGAGCAATACGTCGGTCCCGTGGTGCGCGATCTGCTGGAAAAGGCGTCGCGTGAGCAGCGGCGGGCTCACGTGCATCAGGTGCTGTCGCGGCGGGAGTTCGAAGTGTTCACGCACTACGCCGGTGGGCTCGGCGTCACGGAAATTGCCAGCCTGCTCGGGCGCAGCGTCAAAACCATCAGCGCCCAGAAGTGCGCGGCAATGAAAAAACTCGCGCTCAACAGCGACATCGAGCTGTATCGATTCGCGATCGAGTGCGGTGTCGTCCAAGACGAGACCTCCTGATGAGGGCGCGGCCGCACGCGCCTCATAGCCGCGGTTTCTCAAAGGGTTGAGGCGAACCTGACAGGCGCGCATGTTGTCGTTTGTCAGAATTTGTCATGCTGAAGCCCGTCATGTCATCCGATTTTTAAGAGTTGTCCTATCCGGCAATGAGAGTCGTCTGATCATAATTTCCCACTCAACGCGCGAACTGTCGTACAGCGCGACTCTCATTCGATTCCGCCTCTGACATCGCTGGCGAGCCGCCGTGCATGCCTGCAAGAGGGTCGCGCGCCGGTTTGCAGGTAGGAGCGGCGGGGCACGGAGGCAAGACAATGAAGCTCGGTAGGCGTTTGGCAGTGGAAGGCGCAGGCACGGCATGGCTCGTGTTCGTGGGCTGTGCGAGCGCCGCGCTCAATGCCAGCGCGCCGGCACAGGGCTGGAACGTCTTCGACATGGCGGCGGCATTTGGTCTTGCGCTTGCCGTCGCGAGCTATGCATCGGGGCGCGCGTCGAGCGCGCATTTCAATCCCGCTGTCACGATCGGCTACACCATTTCGGGTCGCTTTCCCGCCCGTGACGTCGCGCCGTACGTCGCTGCGCAAACCGTCGGCGCGCTCGCGGGTGCGGCGCTGCTCGCCGCCGTCGCGAGCGGCCGGCCGGGCTTCGCCTTCGTGGTCTCGGACTTCGGCAGCAATGGTTACGACGAGCATTCGCCTTCCGAGTACGCATTCGCCGCGGTGTTTGCCGTCGAACTGGTCATGACGTTTGCATTCGTGCTCGTTCATCTTGTCGTGTCGGCAGCACCGCAGCGCCGCAAGTCGGCGCCCGCCGCGCTGGGCGCGTGTTTCGCGGTCATCTACCTGATTGCCATTCCGGTGAGCAACGGCGGCATGAATCCTGCCCGCTCGACGGGGCCAGCGCTTTTCGTCGGCGACTGGGCGCTCGATCAACTCTGGCTTTTCTGGGCGGCGCCGATGCTGGGCGGCGTGATTGCGGGTGTTTGTTACAGGTTGCTGATGCAACGTCGGACAAATCCGGACGCGAGCGCGGGCGGGGCGCTCGGCGACGCTTGAGCGCAGCTGCCCACGCCTCCATGAAAGCGATGTCGCCGGTTCGACTGGTTGTCCGGTGTGTGCTGCCTTTGCCGTCTTTGCCGCCGGTGACCCGCGCGCCGATTGCTGCGCTTGCCCAGATGCTTCGCCTGACGCTGTTCGCGTGCTTTCTGTTTTGCCTCGCGATGGGCGGTCCTGCGCGCGCCGGGCAAACCGGCGCGGCGCAGTCCGCCGGATCATCGGCCCACACACCGCTCCAGTCGGGCCTGACGGTCGATTTCTCAACCCCGGCGAGCGAGCCGGGTGTTTTTCCCAAGGTGCTCGTCGTCGGCGTCGTCGCGGGAGGCTGGGCGCCGTTCGAGCTGCTCGAAGGCAACACTTTGAGCGGCTTCAGCGCCGACTATCTGCGGCTCGTCGTTGGCTCGCGGGTGAAGCTCGTGCCGCGCGTCTATCCCAATATGACCGCGTTGCTCGCGGGCGCGTGCGCCGCTGAATTCGATATCGTCTTGAGCCTCGCGCGCAACGTCCAGCGCGAGCGCTGCCTCGCGTTCAGCGTGCCTTATCTGAGCGGTAATGTTGCACTCGTCACGCGCGTGGGCAACGAGGCGATCGCCACCACGCCCAACCGCTTTGCGCGCGCGCGCATCGCCGTCGAGAGCGGCTATGTCCTCGAACCACTGTTGCGCGAGCGCTTTCCGCAAGCGCAAATTCTTGCGTTTGCCGACACGAGCCTGTCCATGCATGCCGTCGCCGAGGGCCGCGCCGACGTCTACGCGGGTTTCGCGCCCGCCGTGCGCTATCAGCTCGCCCGCCACAACGACTACCGCGGTTTGCGGGTCGCCTACGAGGAGCGCATCAAGGTGCGCGAGCTGCGCTTCGCGGTGCCGGTCTCGAAGATGGCGTTGCGCGATCGGTTGAACCTGGCCGCAGGCGGTGTGCGGCCAGCCGTGGCGGCTGCGCTGCGGGCGCGCTGGCTCGACAGTGCCGAGGGCGCTGGATTCGGTGCGGAGCGGCATTCGCCGCCGTTCGTCCTCGACGCCGGCGAGCGCGCATGGCTGCGTTCGCTGCCGCCGTTGAAGGTGGGAATCGACACGGACTGGCTGCCGTTTAGCCATGCGAGCCGGCGCGGGGAAGTCACGGGCATGGCGAGCGACTACCTCAATTATCTGAGCCGCAAGCTGGGCGTGAGTTTTGAGCGCGTGCCGGCGACCAGCTGGCCGGATGCGGACAGCGCGTTCCAGCGTGGCGAATTTGCCATGCTGGCGACCACGGTGGGCGATGGCGGATTGCCCGCTGACACGCTCTATACCCAGGCCTTCGAACGCTATCCGCTCGTGATCGTTGGCCGCCGAGACGAGCCGATGGCGCGCAGCCTGAACGATTACGCCGGTCGCCGGGTGGTGCTGGCGCCGCACGCGCCGGCGGCGCAGGTGCTGTTTGGCGAGGTGCCGCTCATGAGCGCGGTGCGCGCCGACACGCTCGCACAAGGGCTCGCGCTGGTCCAGCGCAACGACGCGGACTTGCTGGTTGGCGACGCCGCGGCACTCGACGGACCGCTCAGCCGCCAGTACCTCGAATCGCTCAAGGTGGTGGGCGCGATCGGCACGGATGGCGCGACGGCCTTCGCGGTGCGCACCGACCTCGCGCCGCTCAAGGCCCTCATCGACCGCGCGCTCGACGCGATGTCGCCCGTCGAGCAGCAGGAGATTCGCAACCGCTGGACGGCGGTGGCCGCCGAGCGCAGCGGCGGGTGGAGCGTCAATGCGCTCAGGCTCTTGCCGCTCCTGATCGCGTTCGGCGTGGTGCTGCTCGTGACGCTGCGGGCCTACGTGCTCTTGCAGCGCGAAATGCGCCGCCGCCGCCGCGCCGAGCACGTGCTCGCGAAGCAGGTCGAGTTGCAGGACACCATGATGGAGATGATTCCGTACCCGCTAGGTGTGCGCGACCTCGAAAACCGTTACCTGTCGGTGAATCGCGCATACGAAGAGATGACCGGCGTGCGGCGCGGCGAGGTGCTTGGCCGCACCGGGACCGCGGTGGCGGCGTGGGGCGCGGAAAACAGTCTGCGGGTGGACGATCTCTACAAAAAGACGCTCGAAGAAGGCAAGGGCCAGCGCATCGAGTTCGTATTCGACGGCCCGGGCTGTTCCGGCGCACCCGAAGCCGGCAAACGTCACGGCATCTTCTGGACACGCCTGTGCCGCGACGCACGCAATGCGCCGCTGTGCGTGCTCGGCACGATGATCGACATCACCGAGATTCGCCGCGCCGAGATGCGCGCGCGCGCGTCCGAACGGCTGCTCTCGGACGTCACGCGCTCGCTGCCCGCGATCGTATTTCAACTGCGGCGCGGCACCGATGGCCGCTACGCATTCCCATACCTCGGCGGCGACACGCAGCGTTTGCTCGGCGACGCCGCCGCGCAACTCATGCGTGCGAGCGCGCTCGATCTCGCGCGGGTGAATCGGCGTGATCGCGCGCGGCTTGCGGCGGCGCTCGAACGATCGGCGCGTTTGCTCACGCCGGTGAACACCGAATTCCGCTTCCACGGTGCGGCGGGATTGCTCTGGGTGCGCGCGGAATTCGTGCCGCGGCGCGGCGAAGACGGCACGGTGGTCTGGAGCGGCTACGCGGTGGACGCGAATGTCGAGCATGCCCGTGCCGACGAACTCGCGCGCGCGCGCGACCTTGCCGAGGCCGCGTCGCGCGCCAAGGATGACTTTCTCGCGATGATGAGCCACGAGATCCGCACGCCCATGAACGGCGTGCTCGGTCTCGTGGAGGTGCTCGAGCGCACGCCGCTCAATCCCGATCAGACGCAGATGGTCCGCATGGTGCACGAGTCGGCGGGCGCGCTTTTGCAGATCCTCGACGACCTGCTCGACTACTCGAAGATTCAGGCCGGGCGCCTCGCGATTGCCTCGGAGCCGTTCGACATGCGCGAGCTCGTCGACAACGCCGTGGGCTTGCTGGCGGGGCGGGCGCACGAGAAGGGACTCAAGATGCGCGTGGACGTCACGGCGAGCGTGGGGGCGCTGCTGCGCGGCGATAGCGTGCGTCTGCGGCAGATTTTGTTCAACCTGCTCAGCAATGCGATCAAGTTCACGCCTCATGGGGAGGTGAGCGTGAGCGTGACGGCGCGCGACGTGGCGAGCCCGCGCGGCAAGGCGCGGCGCCAGCGCATCTCGATCACGGTGACCGACACGGGTATCGGCATTGCACCCGAGGCGCAGGCCCAGCTTTTCGAGCCGTTCGTGCAGGCGGAAACGTCCACCACGCGGCGCTTTGGCGGCACCGGACTGGGCCTGACGATCAGTCGCAAGCTCGCGGCCCTGATGGGCGGCACGCTCGAGTTGCGCAGCGAGGTCGGCAAGGGCACCAGTCTCGAACTGCATATCGAATTGCCGCTCGAAGCGCAGGCCGGCCACGCGAACGGCTTGCGCGGCAAGCGCGCGCTCGTGGTGTGTGACGATGCCCGCGTGGCCGGCGCGCTCATGCATTTCGGCGTGTCGCTCGGCATGAAGATGACGCGCATCGAATCAGGCCCGCGCGGCCACGCCGCCATGCGCAAGCTGACGGCCCATGGCGGCGTCGATCTCGTGTTCGTCTCGGAGGCGCTCGCGGGCGTGTTCGACGGGCTGGGCGTGCCGGTCGTCTGTCTGACCGAGAATCCCAAGCCGAGCGGCTACCGGGTGGTGGAGAGCGGTGTGCGGGTGAGCGTCAATCCGCTTTCGTGGCGCGGTTTAGGCGCCGCTTGTGCGATGGCGCTCACCGGTCTGCCCGCGGTCGCTGTGCGGCCCGCGCTGGCGGCGGAAACGGTGCTCGCGGCGCCCGATCGCGAGAAGGAGCGCGCGGCGGGGCGTCTGATTCTCGTCGCCGAGGACCATCCGGTGAATCAGGAGCTGATTCGCCATCAGCTCGCGCTGCTGGGCTTTGCATGCGACGTGGTCGACGACGGTGCGCAGGCGCTCGAGGCGCTGGAGAAGGAGTGCTACGGTTGTTTGATAACCGATTGCCATATGCCGAATGTATCGGGCTATGACCTTGCGCGGCGGATACGCGAGGTCGAAGCGGCCGAGGCGCGCAAGAAAGGCAAGGCTGCGTGCGCGACGCCGCGTCTGCCGATTCTCGCCATCACGGCGAACACCGCGCCCGAAAACTTGCGGCTGTGCCGCGAGGCCGGCATCGACGAGTGCCTCATTAAGCCCACGCGTGTCGCGACGCTGCGCGACCAGCTCGCGCGCTGGTTCGGCGCGGAGAACGCGCTGCGTGTCGCGCAGGAGCAAGCCGCGCCGTGTCCGCGCGCCGGCGCCGGAACGCGCGACGATGCCGCCATGTCGGACGAAGCCGGCGAAGCGGGCGTGGCCGAGCCGCTCGATCTCGCGCATATGATCGAGGTGTGGGGCAGCGAGGCGACGGTGAAGACGTTGCTGGGCTCGTTCGTCAGCGCGATGCGCGACGATCTGGATTTGCTGCCGGAGTTGTTGAAGGACATCGACATCGCGCGCCTGCGCGAATGGCATCACCGGCTCGCGGGTGCGGTGGGCGTGCTGCACTATCCTGCACTGCTCGCGGTGCTCGAAACCTGGCGCGCTCACATGAACACGCATACGTCGGAGCAATTGCGCGAGGAAGGGTTCGCGCTCATCCGCACCTGCCACGCGATGCTCGACGGCATCGAGCAGCAGGCTGCGTTGCTCGCCTGAGCGCTCCGCCTGCGCACGGACCGGGCCACGGGCGGAAAGCCGGCGAAAAAAACGCGGCCGAAGCCGCGTTCAAGGTTGGAGACCCTTCGATGAAGAGTCACTTCTCGCAAAAGAAAGCATAGTTCGCACGCCGCCAGAAATCGAGATAAAAGCGATCAATTATTTATTGCCGGATATCTCGGTAATCGTCTGGCGAGAAGCGTCCTGGCCGCGAAACCACTCGACGGTGAAGTCCACGAACGTTCGCGTTTTCGCGGGGATGTGACGTCGCCCGGGATAGACGAGCGAGAGTTCCTTATCGGCGTCGCGGATCTGGTAGTCGTCGAGCACGCGCACGAGCGTGCCCAGCGCGAGATCGGTGTCCACCTGGTTTGCCGGCAGGATCGTGATGCCCATCCCCGCGAGAGCCGCCTGACGCAGCATCACCGAATTGTTGACGGCATAGGCCGGCTCGATCCGCACCGCCTCACGCACGCCATCGGCGCTCGCGAACTGCCATTCGTTGCCGTGAATGTCGATGGACGGCGCAAGCAGCGTATGGTGCGTGAGTTCTGCGGGATGCCGCGGTGCGCGGCGGCCGTCGAGATAGGCGGGCGAGGCGACCGCAACCGGCGTGACCGAAACGAGCGGACGCCGGATCAGTGTGCCGCCGCTGACCTGGCGCGGCGCGACAATGCCCACGTCGAAGCCTTCTTCGATGAGATCGACGGGGCGGTGCAACAGCGTGAGCGTGAGCCGGACCTGTGTGAATTCGGCGAGATACTGCTTGAGCAGGGGCGTGAGGTCATGCAGCGAGAACGAGGCGTGCGCGACCACGCGCAGTGTGCCCGAGGGCACAGACACGCCATGCGCGATCTGCGTTTCGACGCGTTCCAGGTCCTCGAGCATATGACGGCACGCCTGGGCATACGCGTTGCCTGCCTCGGTCAGCGAAATGCTGCGCGTATTGCGGTTGATGAGGCGGGTGTGAAGATGCGCCTCCAGCAGTGCGACATAGCGCGTGACAACGGCGTTCGAAAGATCGAGGCTTGCCGCAGCGCGACCGAACGAGCCGTGTTCGGCGACGCTCACGAATACGCGCATCGCCTGAAGCTGATTCATGGCTTTGGGTCGCATTGACATGGGGCTGACGGGATTGGCTGCGTTGAAGCGATGTTTTCCTGCGTACACATGAGGCTCGGCGCAGGACTGCGACGCGAGCGTTGCCGGATAGTACCGACAGGGCTATGCCCTAAGGAATGAGACTGTTCCTAAACCGTTAATTGTCTTGAATTAATTATGTTGCTGGGCGGCAACGTTATATCGGGATAGTGTGTGATCGATTCTCGCGCGCGTGAATTCAAGATTAAGCGCGCGCATTGAGTGGCAAGCGATTGCGGCGAGCGTCACGGCAGTATTCGACTTCTTCAAAAAAACTTTTGCCTTGGATCGGGATGGCTGGCTTGAAAGTGACGCCAATAAACTTTGGGCTGCGTATCAATGCGGCACTAACGTTTGCGGTGCTGTGGGATCAAGCGAGCCGGCGTATTGCCGGCGACGGCGTCTATTTTTGCCGAAAGGCTTTGCATCTAAGGAAGCATATGAAAAAGAGTCTGGCTATCGCGGCCGCAGTTGTCGCGACTTTCGCATCGGCGTCGTACGCGCAAAGCAGCGTGACGCTCTACGGCATCGTCGATGCCGGCTTCGTCTACACGACCAACGTGGATGGCAACACCAAATACGCTCTGGGCAGCGGCAACATTCAGCAGAGCCGTTGGGGCCTGCGTGGCACGGAAGATCTCGGTGGCGGCCTGAAGACGATCTTCACCCTCGAAAGCGGCATTAACGTGGCGAACGGCCGTCAGGCAAATAACAGCAGCCTGTTCAACCGTCAGGCTTTCGTCGGTCTCACGCAGGATCAGTACGGCACGCTGACGTTCGGCCGCCAGTACGACTCCGTGGTCGACTACCTTGGCCCGCTCATGGCTGTCGGCACGTGGGGCGGCACGTACACGGCACACGTGGGCGACAACGACAACGGAAATGCCACGTTCTCGCTGAACAACGCGATCAAGTACACCAGCCCAAATCTCTCGGGTTTCCAGTTCGGTGGCGCGTACGCGTTCTCTAACCAGGCAGGCTTCGCGAACAACCGCGCGTATAGCGCCGGCATGAGCTACGCCAATAGCGGCCTGCGCGTCGCTGCGGCTTACCTGCAGGCCAACAACACGGGCACCTTGAACAACCCCAATGGTGCGGTCACCAACGACCAGTTCGGCCTGTTCGGCAGCGCCCAGCGCGCGCGCGTTTGGGGCGGTGGCGTGAGCTATACCTATGGTCCTGCTGTCGGTGGCGTGGTGTTCACGCAATCGCGCCTGAACGGCTTGAACGACAACCTGTCGATCCGCTACAACAACATCGAAGCCAACGTGCATTACAACCTGACGCCGGCACTCGGCATCGGCGCGATGTACACCTATACCAACGCGAACGGTTCGATCCTCTCCAACGCGGGCGGTGGCCAAACCGCGCACTGGAACCAGTTCGGCCTGCAAGCCGACTACGCGCTCTCGAAGCGCACGGACGTGTACCTCGAGGGCGTGGGCGTTTGGGGTGCCGGTCAGGCTGCAGTGGGTATCACGCAGGTGGGCTACCAGGGCGCGGACAACTACTCGTCGTCGAAGAATCAGGGTATCGTCACGACCGGTATCCGTCACCGCTTCTAATGATGCGGGCGGCCCGGCTTCCGGGCTGCAGAACCCATTACGAAGAAAAGCAGTAGAAGGTAGTACTTGGGTTAAGAGCGCCGCTCGCGGCGCTCTTTTTTTGTCCCGCACTTTTCATTCCAGCGTTTTCATGGCCGTCGATCATGCCGGATCGGACGCCTTTTCCGGATTTGCTCTAGCATGTGACGAGGTGGCTGCCGCCTGATGGTGCAGCGCGCCACAACAAACGGAGAATTCCCATGAAAGCGCTTCGTCCGCTGCAGTTTGCTCTCGCCCTGTGTGTCCTTGCTTCCAGTGCCGCGTTTGCCGATACCGTTGCGCTGAAGGCCGATCTCGAACCTTCCAGCGAAGTGCCGCCGCGTGTGAGTCACGGCCACGGCATGCTCAATGCCACGTTCGACACCTCGACAAAATCGCTGAACTGGACCATCACTTACGAAGGCCTGTCGGGGCCGGTGACCGGTGCGCATTTCCATGGTCCCGCGCCCGTCGGCCAGAACGCGAACGTACAGGTGCCGATTCCGAAGGGTGAACTTGCCACTCCGATCAAGGGTTCCGCAACGCTCAACGAAAAGCAGGTCACCGATCTGATGGCCGGCCAGTGGTATTTCAACGTGCATACGCAACAGAACCCGTCCGGCGAAATTCGCGGGCAGGTGCTGCCGGCGAACTGAGCATCCGCTGGGTTGCGCGCGTAGTGAGCGCATTGCGAGGAGCCGTGCCCCATGAGTTTGCAAAGCAGGTTGATCTGCTGGTTCTTGCGCCGCAGCTTTCTTCCGGCGACGCGCGGCCCGATCGATGTCGCACGCGTACGCGCGCAAACCGCGAAACGCGTATGGCTGCCTCAGGTCCCCAAGGGTTGGCAATTACGCGAGCAGTATCGGGCCGCCAGCGAGCGCAGCGCAGCCGACGCGCCATCGAGTGGCGAATGGCTCGTGCGCGAGGGTGGGGCGCCGCGCACGATCCTCTATTTGCACGGTGGCGGTTATTACTTCTGCTCGCCGAAGACGCACCGTGCCATCACCTTCGGCCTCGCCACACGCGCCGAAGCCGACCTTTTTTCGCTCGACTATCGTCTTGCGCCCGAGCATCCGTTTCCGGCGGCACTGGTTGACGCAGTGGCTGCTTATCGGCGCTTGCTGGCTGACGGCGCGCGTGCCCAGTCGCTTGTGATCGCGGGCGATTCGGCGGGCGGCGGGCTCGCGCTCGCCACGCTCGTCGCCTTGCGCGACGCCGGCGATCCGCTGCCGGCCGGCGCGGTGCTCTACTCGCCGTGGACCGATCTCGCCGTCACAGGCGCGTCGATACGCGAAAACGACGGGCGCGATCCCATGTTCTGCGGCGACGTGTTCGCGCGCGTTGCGCCGCTTTACCTCGGCGAGACGAGCGCGACCGATCCCCATGCTTCGCCGCTTTACGCCGATCTCCACGGCTTGCCGCCGCTCTTCATGCTGGCGGGCAGCACCGAGACGCTGCTCGACGACACGCGCCGGGTGGCGGAACGCGCACAGGCTGCCGGCGTGAGTGTCGAGTGCAAGATCGGGCGCGGTCTACCGCATGTCTGGCCGATTTACGCGCCGTTCATGCCCGAGGCGCGGCGTGCGCTCGACGAGACCGCGCGCTTCGTGAAGCGCGTGACGACGGCCGACGACACCGCCCGTGCGCAGAAGAGCGCACACATGCAAACGGAGCCTGGGGCGGGGGCGCAATTGAGCACACCACCGGGCGCGCATCGAGCGGCTCAATCGAGCGTGACGTCGATCTCTTCGTAGGCCGCGCGGACGGTGGCTTCGCCGTAGCGCCGCTCGAGCCTGCGCACGGTGAAATGGCCGTGTGCGACGTTCTGGAAGTGATCGATGAACACGGTGTTCACCATGGCGCCGAGCACCGCGCCGATGGCCGGAATCGATTTCGCGGCCACCTGTTCGCTGACCTGCACGGAAAAGCGCGCGGCCACGGTCTGCATGAGCTTGAGCAGCGCAGTCGAGCCGTGCGCGGCGAAGCCCTTGGTCGCCATTTCCGACGACGCTTTCGATACCGCCTGCGCCAGCGCGCCGCGCACGATGAAGTAGCCGAAATCGGCTTCGTCGTCGGCGGCCGAGCGTCCGCCCATGCCGAACACGGTCAGGCACTGGAGTTGAGTGTCGGCGCTCGCGAGGTCCTCGCCTTCGCTGCGCGCGACGTCGCAAATCGAGCGGAACATTAACGTCGTCGTGACGGGTAGCTCCACCGGCAACGCGAACAGGCCGAACGCGCCGCCCGCCGCGCCCGTCGTGGCGACCGCGAACTTGTGCAGCAGGTTGCTCGGCTTCGCGCCCGGTGGGCCTGCGTGCTGTGCGATTGTTGTGGCGATTGATGTCGATTCAGCGGCTGCGCTTGCATCGGCGATCCCGGGCGCCCGCTCGCCCGGTTTGCCAAGTGTCTTGAGCGCCAGCTGCAGGCATTTGCGCAGCGCTGCCTGGGTGGCGTCGTTGACCTTGTCGTTGGCCACGGCGGGCAGCTTGGCGATCAGTTTCTCGACCGGCGCACCGACGATCGCGGCGAGCTTCATGCCGAGCGGCGGCGTTTCCAATTCGTGCTTCGCGCGCTTGAGCGCGGCAAGATCGGCTTCGGAAAAATCAGAATACGGCCCCATAAATCTCCCGGGAAAGCGGTTCGGCAAGTGCTCCTCGACGCCCAGTGTAGTGGATCGCATCGTGCTATGATTTCAATTCTTTGACGTATCAATCATTGCGGGATCAAAAATGGCCGTCCGTACTGCCGCCCATCATTCGAGCGGGCAGGTGCTGCCGTTCCGGGAGTCGCTGCTGGCGATGCTCGGCGTCTCCTTTGTGAGCATGCTGGTTGCACTGGACCAGACCGTCGTTGGCACGGCGCTGCCCACCATCGTCGCCGAACTGCGCGGCTTCGAGCTTTACGCGTGGGTCGCCACGTCCTATCTGCTCACCTCTGTCATCACCGTCCCTATTTTTGGTCGGCTCGGCGACTATTACGGGCGCAAGCCATTCGTGATCGCGTCGATCGTCGTCTTCACGGGCGCCTCGGTTCTGTGCGGCGCGGCCAACAGCATGATGTTCCTCGTGCTCGCGCGCGGCCTGCAGGGCATCGGCGGCGGCATGCTGGTGGGCACGGCGTTCGCGTGCATTCCCGATCTCTTTCCTGATTCGGTCGTGCGCCTGAAATGGCAGGTGCTGATGAGTTCGGCGTTCGGCATCGCCAACGCGGTGGGGCCTTCGCTCGGCGGCTTTCTCACGCAGTATTACGGCTGGCGTTCGGTGTTCTACGTGAACCTGCCGGTCGGGCTGCTTTCGCTGTTCTTCGTCTGGCGCTATCTGCCGCATTTGCGCCATGTCGTGCATAAGGAGCGCATGCGGCTCGATTGGCCAGGCGCGCTGCTGATCGCCGTGACGCTCGGTAGCCTGCAACTGTTCGTCGAGCGGCTACCCGCGCACGGCGTGACGTTTTCCGCGCTGGGCCTGCTCGTGCTGGCCGCGGCCTCGGGCTGGGCGCTGTGGCAGTGGGAGCGGCGCTGCCCGCAGGCGATCCTGCCCGTCGACATGTTCCGCAACGCGAGCCTCAACGCGCTCTTCAAGCTGGCGGTGCTGGGCGGCTTCACCATGTTCTCGCTGCTGTTCTATGCGCCGCTGCTGTTCCAGGGCGGCTTTGGCATGACGCCGAACGAGGCTGGCATGGTCATCACGCCGCTCGTGGTGTTCATCACGATCGGCAGCATCGCGAACGGACGCGTCGTGTCGCGCATCCGCAATCCGAACCGGATGCTCTACATCGGCTTTGGGATGCTCGCGTTCGCCTGCTTCGCGGTCGCCCTGGCGTCGCACAACACGCCGCGCGTGCTCTTGATGGCGCTGATGATCGTGGGCGGCATCGGGCTCGGCTTCGTGATGCCGAATCTCACCGTGTTCGCGCAGCAGACCGCGGGCCGCGAGCATCTGGGCATTGCCACGGCGCTGCTGCAGTCGTTGCGCATGATCGGCGGGATGTTCGGCACCGCGCTGACCGGCACGATGGTCACGCAGCTTTACAAGGGCGGCGTGCACAAGGCACTGGATGCCGATCACGCGACGCACTGGTTCGCCCAGCTCGCCGACCCGCAGATCCTCATCAACCGCGACGCACAGCACGTGCTGATTGGCGAACTCGCCAAGGCCGGGCACAATGGCGCGCCGTTGCTGGAGGCCGCGCGCGAGGCGCTGGTGGGCGCGATTCATCTGGGGATTGCGGTGGCTGCAGTGATCGCGCTGGTGTCGATCTGGCAGACGCGGCGCGTGCCGCCCATCAGGCTTCAGCGCAAGATCGAGCCCGTGATCCACGCCGACTGAGGGCTGGCGATGCGTCGGGACGCAGAACAAGGCAGTGAGGCACGCACGGCTCGCCGCCAGAGACAGGAAGACAGGCAGGAACACACAGCATGGAAACACAGGATCGCGTCGCCATCGTCCAGCAGTTCGGACGAACCTACCGCACGTTCATGTCCGCGTTCGAGGCGCAGGTGGGGCATCCGCTGCCGCGCTGGCGCATTTTGATGGCGCTGCATGAGCAGAATGGCGAGTCGTCGCAGAAGCGGCTCGTCGAGCGTCTGCGCGTGGACCCGGGCGCGCTCACGCGGCAATTGAAGCCGCTTGAGGCGCTGGGCTGGATCGCGCGCAGCGCCGACGCGCGCGACAACCGCATTACCAATGTGCAGCTCACCCAGGCGGGGCACGATGCTGTCGAGGCGAGTCTGCCGCGGCGCAACGCGTTCCTGAACCAGACGATGTCATTGCCTGACGATGCGCTCACGGCGCTGTCGAGCGCACTGCGGATGATGGAAGAACGGATTAGCGTGGCAGTGGCGCAAGCCGAGGCCGCCGAAGCGAAGGAAGGCGCTTGAGTCGAGCGCTCAAGTCACCGGCCATCAGCCGGCCAGGCTGCAAGCGCCTGGCCGCCGTGGGCCGGAGTGAATCGAACCGCAGAACGATCAGAAGAACGTTTCGATCACTTCCGTCACGCGATATTGCCCGTCGACCATCAGCACCTGGCGCCACCGGTCGAACGTGAGGCAGGGGTGCGAAATGTCGAAGCCGATCATGTCGCCGACCTTGATGTCCGCGCCGCCCGGAATCTGCAGATAGGCGTGCTGATCCATCATCTGGAAGATTTCCCAGCCCTCGTTCGCGGCGATTTCGCGCGGCATGCTTGCGCCATCGCGTGAAGGACGATAGTGGCGCGTCGGCTCTGGAAAGCCTGCGTCGAAGGCGGCGTCGCGTTTGCCGAAGCCGATGATCGCGCGCCCCGGCTCCGGAATCGACTGGACATAGGCCCACAACTGCAGCGCCGGCAGCAGCGCCACGCCCATCTCGCGCGCGACCGGATTGCGCGTGAGGATCTGCGACTGCGCCTGCTTGTAGACGCCCACGTCGTGCGTGAGATAGCAGCCGGGGCGCAGCACGACGTCGATTGTGCCGGCCTGCGAGGCTTTCGCGAATTCCTCGGCCACCACGTCGTACCATGCGGATCCCGCGCCCGAAAGCAGTGCCGGCGAACGCGAGAAGCGGCCGGCGGCGGCGAGTTCCTCGGTTACGTTGAGCGCGTCGCGCAGGAAGGTGCGCACCTCGCTCTCTTCCTTGAGGATGCCCTCGTAGATCTCCACGCCCGCGAGCTGGAGCGAATCCGGATAGCGCGCGATCGCGTCGATCACGGCGCGGCGCGAGTCCGCGTCGCGCACGCCGGTGCGTCCGCGCGGCACGCCCAGTTCGAGCAGCACTTGCAGCGTGCGATGCGAGGCGCGGAAGAATTCGCCCAGTTGCTCGACGCCTTCCACCGTGTCCACGAGGCAGAAAAACTCGAAATCGGGATCGCTCAGCAATTCGGCGATGATCGCCATGTTGTGACGGCCCACGAGCTGATTCGCCATCAGCACGCGCGAGATGCCGCCGCGATACGCGGCGCGCGTCTGATGCGCCGTGGCGAGCGTGATACCCCACGCGCCCGTTTCCATCTGGCGGCGAAACAGTTGCGGCGCCATCGTGGTCTTGCCGTGCGGCGCGAGCTTCACGCCGTAGTGCGTGACGAAGTCCTGCATCCACTTGAGGTTGTGCTCGACGCGGTCCGCATACAGGACCGCCGCCGGCAAGCTCACGTCCTCGGCGAGCAGATTCCATTCGAGGCGCGCAGCGTCGCCCAGCGGCACGCTTGCGCCCGGCAGGTTGCCAAGGCCCTTGCTGTTCGGGTCGATCGTTGCACTCTGATAGTTTGTAACTTTCATTTCCGTTCGCTCCATCTACGGTCCGTTGCGCCGGCCCGCAAGGAAACCGTGCATGCATTGCAGGTCCGGCGTTGACTTGGAGATAGTACACAAAGTACCATCGGTTCGGGAAATGTTATTTATTAACAAAACATGAATTCAGCCGCCGAACCGGGACGTTTCGACATCGTCGCCCGAATCGCGCAATGCGCGCCGGATTTGCGTCCGGCCGAGCGCGATGTCGCGGCCCTGATTCTCGACGACCTCGCTGCCGCCTCGCGGGCGAGCATCGGCGAGCTGGCGCGGCGCGCGGGCGTGAGCGTGGCCTCCGTCACACGCTTTGCGAAGGCGGTGGGCTGTCACGATGTGCGCGAGCTCAAGCTGCGGCTCGCCCAGGCCGCCGCCGTGGGCGAGCGATTCTTGCGCGCGGCTCAGGACGAAGGCAGCCGCCGGGGCGCGGGCAAAGGCGGATCTGGCAAACCACGCCGCGGGGCGGCGTCGCCGGCGGCACAGCCCGAAGATGGGCTCGCCACGCGCGTCTACGACGAAATCCACGCAGCGCTCGCGCGCAATCATGGGCTGCTGCGCCACGCGCCGTTTGCCGAGGTCGCCGCTGAGCTGGCCAAGGCGCGCATGATCTATGTGTTCGGCATGGGCGGCGGTTCCAGCGCGCTCGCCGACGAAATGCGCTTTCGCCTCGTGCGCCTCGGCCGGCCGGTCGCGTCGTATCAGGACAGCTTGCTGCAGCGGATGGTCGCAAGCACGCTATCGTCCGATTGTGTCGTGATCGCGCTTTCCGTAACAGGACGCGTGCCCGAGCTGCTCGATGCGTGCCGCATCGCGCGCGACTACGGCGCGAAGCTGGTCGCGCTTACCGCGCCGGCATCGCCGCTGGCCGCGCTCGCCGACTGGCTCGTTCCGCTCGTCGCGAGCGAGACCGATTTCATTTACAAGCCCTCGTCCTCGCGATACGCGATGATGATGGCGATCGACGTGCTCGTGACGGAGCTCGCGCTGGCGCAGCCTGAAGCGAGCCGCGAATTGCTGCGCCGCATGAAGCTTACGCTCGACACGCATCGCGGCATTGCCGGGCGCGGCGGCGAGCGTCAACCACTGGGCGACTGAACCCCAATACGCGCGAGCCGCCAACGCCGCACGCGCTATCGACAGGAGACTGTGCCATGCATTCGCATCCGGAAGCCGCCGACACCCTGATCTTCGGCGCCATGTTGTACGACGGCACGGGCGCGCCGGGCGTCGAGCGCGATGTCGCGCTGCGCGACGGGCGCATCGCCGCCATCGGCAATCTGTCGAACTGGCTGGCGGAGGAAGTGATCGAGGCCGAGGGGCGCGCGCTTGCGCCAGGCTTCATCGACGTCCATACGCACGACGACACGCACGTGATCCGCTCGCCGCAGATGTTGCCCAAGATCAGCCAGGGCGTGACCACGGTGGTCGTCGGCAACTGCGGGATCAGCGCTGCGCCGGTGTCGCTCCAGGGCGATCCTGCCGATGGCGGCCCCCCCGATCCGATGAATCTGCTCGGCGAGCGCGACGCGTTCCAGTACCCGACCTTCGCGGCGTACGTCGACGCCGTGAACGCCGCGAAGCCCGCGGTGAACGTGGGCGCGCTGATCGGTCATACGGCGCTGCGCAGCAACCACATGGACGATCTCAAGCGCGCCGCCACCGGCGACGAGATCGCGGCCATGCGCGCGCAGCTCGAAGAGGCGCTCACGCATGGCGCGCTCGGACTCTCCACGGGCCTCGCGTATGGCAACGCCTTCGCGGCGTCGACCGAAGAAGTCCTCTCGCTTGCGGAGCCGCTCGCCGCCGCCGGCGCGCTCTACACGACGCACATGCGCACCGAATTCGACGCCATCCTCGAAGCCATGGAGGAGGCGTATTACATCGGCAAGCACGCGCGCGTGCCGGTCGTCATTTCACACCTCAAATGCGCGGGCCCGTCGAACTGGGGGCGCAGCGCGGAAGTGCTCGCGTCGCTCGAAGGCGCGCGCAAGTATCAGCCGGTGGGCTGCGATTGCTATCCGTACAGCCGCAGTTCATCGACGCTCGATCTCAAGCAGGTGACGGGCGACATCGACATCACGATCACGTGGTCGACGCCGCATCCCGAGCAGGCGGGCAAGCTCATCAAGGACATCGCGGCCGAGTGGGGCGTCTCGCAGCAGGAGGCCGGCAAGCGCTTGCAGCCAGCGGGCGCGGTCTATCACAACATGTCCGAGGACGATGTGCGCCGCATCCTCTCGCATCCCGCGACGATGGTGGGCTCGGACGGCCTGCCCAACGACCCGCTGCCGCATCCGCGCCTGTGGGGCGCATTCCCGCGCGTGCTGGGCCATTACGCGCGCGACGTTGCGCTGCTGCCGCTCGAAGAGGCGGTGCGCAAGATGACGGGTTTGTCGGCGCGGCGCTTCGGTCTCACGCAGCGCGGCGAGGTGCACGTGGGCTGGCATGCCGACCTCGTGCTGTTCGATCCCGCGAAGGTGCGCGACGCCGCGACTTTCGAGCAGCCGCAGCAGGTGGCGGAAGGCATCGACGCAGTGTGGGTGAACGGCGTGCTGTCGTACCGCGACGGCCAGCCAACCGGCGAACGCGCGGGCCACTTTGTCGCGCGGGGCACGCGTGACGCTCAGGTTTTCTAAGTTATTTTTTCGCGCACATGGTTGCGCGCCAGGCGAACTCAAAGGAGCAAACGATGAAACGAATTGGAGCAGAAGGCGGCAAGGGCCAGGGCGGACAACATCTGCCGTTCGCGCGCGCGGTGGAGGCCGACGGCTGGCTGTATGTCTCGGGCCAGACGCCGATGGAAGGCGGCGAGGTGATCAACGGCGGCATCGTCGAGCAATCGCATAAAGCCATCCAGAACCTTTTCGCAATCCTGAAGGAAGCGGGCTATGGCGCGGAGCACGTGGTGCGCTGCGGCGTGTGGCTCGACGATGCGCGCGACTTCCAGTCGTTCAACAAGGTGTTCCGCGAGTACTTCGGCGAGCATCCGCCGGCGCGCGCCTGCGTGCAGTCGAGCATGGTGGTGGACTGCAAGGTCGAAGTCGATTGCGTCGCTTACAAGGCGCCGGCAGGGAAGTAATGCGGGTGGCGCGTGAGAGCGCTTCGTGAATGTCGTTGATCACTGTGCGACAAGCACGCAAAAACCGTACAAGCGGCCGCCCGGCGATCTGGCGGCCGTTTTTTTATTCTCATTGCCGGCATCTTTGGACGTCCAGCGACATGCCGTTAGCCACCCGGTCATGGGATGAAATTCCCAATATGTGAGCGCCCCAATCACATATTGGAGATCGCGGAAAAACCGATCTACAATCCGATCCATCCGACATGACGCGCCACACGCCCCAGACAGCGGGTGGCAGTTGGCAGTCGGCATAGCCCAGACAAAAGCTCGCGGCCGCGCAATGCGTGCGGTTCAGCGGGCAAGCATCGGAGACGTCAGCCATGTTCCAGTCCGCGAATCGCGTGGCCTTGTGCCGTCCACCGTCGCGCGCAAAAGCGCGCCCCAGCGATTCGCACCATGGTCCGCAGGCTGTCGCTTGACGCCGTGCGTTTATCCCCGTCTTTCTGAACGGCCTCGCCATGAACAAAGCGATGTCCCCGAATTTCGCCGAACGCTTTACGAATGCCGAGGCAGAGTCGGCCGCTGAATCCGCCGCGGACGCTCCAGGCGCCGCTGGCCGCGCGCAATCACAAGCCAAATCCCGCGCCGGCGCCGACGAAATCGTCGGCCTGCCGGGCGCGCTGCTCGACGGCTCGGCGCAAGCCGGCACGCAGACGCTCCTGCGCGGCCTCGCCATTCTCGAAGCCGCCGCTGCCGGCGTGCGCGATCTGCGCTCGTTCGGCGCCGTGCTCGGCACGACGCGCAGCACCACGCACCGGCTTGTTTCCAGCCTCGTGCAGGCGCGCTATCTGCGCCAGGTGCAGGGCGGCTATCTGCTCGGACCCAAGCTCATCGAACTCGGCACGATCGCGCTAGAGCAAATGCCGCTCACGGCCGTCGCGCGCACGCATCTCGAAGCGCTCGCCGAGGCGACGCTCGACACGATTCACCTCGGCGTGCGCGATGGCGACGACGTGCTCTACATCGACAAGATCCCCGGCCAGCGCGGCCTCGAAATGCGCTCGCGCGTGGGGCACCGCATGCCGCTCGCGTCCACGGGCATCGGCAAGGCGATGATGCTGGATCTCTCGCCGCAGTCGTGGCGCGACTTGTTCGAGGCGTCGCGGCGCGCGCTGGCGGGCGTGAGCTTTCGCCCCGATCACAATCTCGATCCCGATACCTTTCTCAAGCGCATGGCCACGTACTCGGCCGGCGGCTACACGTTCGATCTCGAGGAAAACGAAATTTCGATTCGCTGCGTGGCCGCGCCGGTGCGCGATGCGTCGGGGGCGATCGTGGCGGCGCTATCCGTGGCGAGCACGATTCCCTACATGCCGCTCGAACGCATGGACGAACTGATTGCGGTCGTGCAGCGCGAGGCGCGCGCGATCTCGCAGGAGCTCGGCTGGCGCGTGCCGCAGCCCGCGACGCGCCGGATCCGACGATGAGCGCGCATACCACGGCGGCGCGCAGGGCGCAGGGCAAACCGGATGCCGCCAGGGCGAAACCAGCGGCGCTCATCGCGCTCGATTGGGGCACGACTTCGCTGCGCGCGTATTTGTTCGATGCGGCGGGCGAAGTGCTCGACACGCGCATGTCGACGGCTGGGATCATGAATCTGCCGGTGCCGGCAGAAGAAGGCGGTTTCGACGCCGCGTTCGACGAGGCTTGCGGCGTGTGGCTCGCGCAGTCGAGCGCGCTGCCGGTGCTCGCGGCGGGCATGGTCGGCAGCGCACAGGGCTGGGTGTCGGCGCCGTATGTGGAAACGCCCGCAGGCGAAGACGCGCTGGTGGCCGGCATCGTCAGGGTGCGCACGGCCAGCGGTGTGGAGGTGGCCGTGGTGCCGGGCGTGCTGGAGCCGGGCGCGTTGCCCAATGTCATGCGCGGCGAGGAAACGCAGATCTTTGGCGCTTTGGGTGCGCAGATCGATGCGGATCAGTCGAGCCCATCCACGAAACACCCTTCGGCGCAGCCGGCGCTGATCGGCTTGCCCGGCACGCACGCGAAATGGGTGGTGGTGGAGGGCGCGCGCATTGCGCGCTTCTACACCTTCATGACGGGCGAAGTCTACGCGGCGCTCACGGCGCACACGATCCTCGGCCGCACCATGAAGCGGCCCGCCACGCCCGATACGGCGGCGTTCCTGCGCGGCGTGACGGTGGCGCGCGAACACGGTTGTGCGGGCGTGCTGGCGACTGCGTTCAGCACGCGCACGCTGGGCCTCACCGATCAGCTTGCCGCCGATGAGCAGCCCGACTATCTCTCGGGCCTCCTGATTGGTCACGAACTGGCGGGGCTCGACGCAGTGCTCGCGCGCCGCGACGTGGAGCTGGCGGCATGCGCGCCGCGCCTGATTGGCGCCGATGCGCTGTGTGAGCGCTATCGGCTCGCGCTCGCGCAGTTCGGCTGCGGCGGCGCGCAGATCGTGCATCGGGCGACCGAGCGCGGGCTGTGGCGCATCGCGGTGCGCGCGGGCCTCGTGGCGCCAACGAACCAGACGAACCAGACGGCGTGAGCCGGGCAGAAAGCAACTCACAGGACTACGCACGATGGAACCCGACTTGAACTTGCCGGCCCCGTACACGCCTCACGCAGGCTTCATGGCCGCATTTGGCGCCTGCCGGATGGTCGCGATCATGCGCGGCATCCAGCCCGCCGAAGCTGCCGACCATGGCCGCGCGCTCTACGAGGCAGGCTTCCGGCTCATCGAGGTGCCGCTCAATTCGCCGTCGCCGCTCGAGAGCATCGCGGCGCTGCGCGCGGCGCTGCCCGCCGACGCCATGATCGGTGCGGGCACGGTGCTCACGACGGCGCACGTGCGCGACGTCAAGGCTGCCGGCGGCGAACTGATCGTGATGCCGCACGCGGACACCGACGTGATTCTCGCGGCCAAACTGCAAGGCCTCGCCTGCGTGCCGGGCGTGGCGACGCCGACCGAAGCGTTCGCGGCGCTCAAATACGGCGCCGATGCGCTCAAGATGTTCCCCGCCGAGCAACTGGGCCCCGAGGTGACGAAGGCATGGCGCGCGGTCATTCCCGGCGTCGTGCCGCTTCTGCCCGTGGGCGGCGTGAAGCCGGACAACATGGGGCCGCAGCTGGCGGCGGGCGCGAGCGGCTTCGGCCTGGGGTCCGCGCTCTACAAGCCGGGCCAGGACGTGGCGGCGACGCGTGCGAATGCGCTCGCGTTCATCGCGGGCTGGCGCGCCACCCAAAACGCACAAGCCGGCGTGCAAGGAGCGAAAGCGTGAACCGCCTGGACGGCAAGGTCGCGATCGTGACCGGCGCGGGACGCGGCATCGGTGCCGCGATCGCGCGCGCGTTTGCGGCCGAGGGCGCGGCGGTCGTGCTTGCCGAGCTCGACGGCGCGAGCGCCGAGGCCACGGCGCGCGAGATCGCGCAGGCGCAGCCCGGCGCGCGCACGCTCGCGGTGCCTACCGACGTCACGCAAGCAACGTCGATGCAAGCAGCAGTGGCCGCCGCCGGGCGCGCGTTCGGCCCCGTCGACGTGCTCGTGAACAACGCGGGCATCAACGTGTTCGCGGACCCGCTCACGATGACCGACGACGACTGGCGCCGCTGCTTCGCCGTCGATCTGGACGGCGTCTGGAACGGCTGCCGCGCCGTGCTGCCCGGCATGATCGAGCGCCGCGCAGGCAGCATCGTGAACATCGCCTCGACGCACGCGTTCCAGATCATTCCGGGCTGCTTCCCGTACCCGGTTGCGAAGCACGGCGTGATCGGCCTCACGCGGGCCCTCGGCATCGAATACGCGCCGAAGAACGTGCGCGTGAACGCGATCGCGCCGGGCTACATCGAAACGCAACTCACGCACGACTGGTGGAACGCGCAGCCCGACCCCGAGGCGGCACGCCGCGCGACGCTCGAATTGCCGCCGATGAAGCGCATCGGCCGGCCGGAGGAGGTCGCGATGACAGCCGTGTTCCTCGCCTCGGACGAAGCGCCGTTCATCAACGCGAGCTGCATCACGATCGATGGCGGACGCACGGCGCTGCATCACGAGTAGAGAAGAAAAGAACACGCAGGACCTTCGCCGCAGCGCTGGCCGCGCGCGGGCGGATGAAGAAAAAGCGGCCGCTACCTTCCCGTGACTGAAGAAGACAGGAGACAGACACCATGCAACGCAGGATTTTCCTCACGCTGTTGGCCGCCGCAACGACCGCGATGCTCGCACAGGCCCCTGTTGCGCAGGCCGCCGACCCGGTCAAGATCGGCTTTCTGGTGAAGCAGCCCGAAGAGCCGTGGTTCCAGGACGAGTGGAAGTTTGCCGAGATGGCTGCCAAGAAGGATGGCTTCACGCTCGTGAAGATCGGCGCGCCTTCGGGCGAGAAGGTCATGAGCGCGATCGACAATCTCGCGGCGCAAAAGGCCCAGGGCTTCATCATCTGCACGCCCGACGTGAAGCTCGGGCCGGGCATCGTCGCCAAGGCCAAGGCCGACAAGCTCAAGATGATGACCGTGGACGACCGCCTCGTCGACGGCGCGGGCAAACCGATCGAAGCCGTGCCGCACATGGGCATCTCCGCCTACAACATCGGCAAGCAGGTGGGCGACGGCATTGCTGCCGAGATCAAGAAGCGCGGCTGGGACATGAAGGACGTGGGCGCCATCGACGTGACCTACGAGCAGTTGCCGACCGCGCATGACCGCACGACGGGCGCGACCGACGCGCTGGTGGCCGCGGGCTTCCCGAAGGCCAACATCATCGCCGCGCCGCAGGCCAAGACCGATACGGAGAACGCCTTCAACGCCGCCAATATCGCGCTCACCAAGAACCCGCAGTTCAAGCACTGGGTGGCCTACGGCCTGAACGACGAAGCCGTGCTGGGCGCCGTGCGCGCTGCGGAAGGCCGCGGCTTCAAGGCCGACAACATGATCGGCATCGGCATCGGCGGCTCGGACTCCGCGCTCAACGAGTTCAAGAAGCCCGAGCCGACCGGCTTCTTCGGCACGGTCATCATCAGCCCGAAGCGCCACGGCGAGGAGACGTCGGAGCTCATGTACGCGTGGATCACGCAAGGCAAGACCCCGCCGATGCTCACGCTCACGACCGGCATGCTGGCGACGCGCGACAACGTGGGTCAGGTGCGCGAGCAGATGGGACTTGCCTCGAAGTAGGAAAGAAAAGCTTTCACGCGAAGGAAAGGGTTTGAGGTATTTCCCACTGCAGGGCGGCCGGCGTGCGAGCGAAGCAGGCGAAGCGCGCGCGCCGGCCGTATGCGGCGAATCGGCAGTGAATCGAATGAGAGGAAACCGAAGTGTCAGCGACACTGCGTTTTGACAATATCGGCAAGGTGTTTCCCGGCGTGCGCGCGCTCGATGGCGTGTCGTTCGACGTGCATGCGGGCGAAGTGCATGGCTTGATGGGCGAGAACGGCGCGGGCAAGTCCACGCTGCTGAAAATCCTCGGCGGCGAGTATCAGCCCGATTCGGGCCGCATCCTGATGGATGGCAACGAGGTGCGCTTCGCCGATGCGGCCGCGTCGATCGGCGCGGGCATTGCCGTGATTCACCAGGAGCTGCAATATGTGCCCGACCTCACGGTCGCGGAGAATCTGTTGCTGGGCGCGCTGCCCAATGCGCTCGGCTGGGTGAAGCGCGGCGAGGCGCGCCGGTTCGTGCGCGAGCGGCTTGGCGCGATGGGCGTGGATCTCGATCCCGCCGCGAAGCTGCGCAAGCTCTCCATCGCGCAGCGCCAGATGGTGGAAATCTGCAAGGCGCTGCTGCGCAATGCGCGCGTGCTCGCGCTCGACGAGCCCACGAGTTCGCTCTCGCACCGCGAGACCGAAGTGCTTTTCAAGCTCGTGCGCGAGCTGCGTGCCGATAACCGCGCGCTTATCTACATCTCGCATCGCATGGACGAGATTTACGAGCTCTGCAATGCCTGCACGATTTTCCGCGACGGCCGCAAGATCGCCTCGCATGAGAAGCTCGAAGAGGTCAAGCGCACGACGCTCGTGGCCGAAATGGTGGGTCGCGAGATCAGCGACATCTACAACTACTCGCCGCGCGAGCATGGCAAGGTGCGCTTCGCGGTGCGCGGCATCGAAGGGCATCCGCTCAACGAGGCGGCCAGCTTCGAAGTCAAGGCGGGCGAGATCGTCGGCTTTTTCGGGCTCGTGGGCGCGGGTCGCAGCGAGCTCATGCAGCTGATCTACGGCACGCACAAGCGGCGTGCGGGCGAGATCGAACTCGACGGCAAGCCGGTCCGCGTGAAGTGCGCGAGCGACGCGATTCGCCATGGCATCGTGCTGTGCCCGGAAGACCGCAAGGAACAGGGGATCGTTGCGATGGCAACGGTATCGGAGAACATCAACATCAGCTGCCGCCGCCATTTCCTGCGCGCGGGCATGTTTCTCGATCGCAAGAAGGAAGCCGAAACGGCCGACCGCTTCATCAAGCTGCTGAAGATCAAGACGCCGAGCCGCCGCCAGAAGATCCGCTTTCTTTCGGGCGGCAACCAGCAGAAGGCGATTCTGTCGCGCTGGCTCGCCGAGCCCGACCTCAAAGTGGTGATTCTCGACGAGCCCACGCGCGGCATCGACGTCGGTGCGAAGCACGAAATCTACAACGTGATCTACCAGCTGGCTGCGCGCGGCTGCGCGATCGTGATGGTGTCATCGGAATTGCCGGAGGTGCTTGGCGTGTCGGACCGCATCGTGGTCATGCGCGAAGGCCGCATTTCCGGCGAGTTGCCGCGCAGCGCGGCGAGCGAACATGCGGTGCTGGACCTTGCGCTGCCGCAGGGCGCGCAGGCAAAAGCCGCATGAGTGGACGGGGAGGAGTGACTGAAATGCAAGCGAGAGAAAACCTGGCGGCCGAAGCCGCCGATGCAGCGAAGAGCGTCGCGCACAGCGCCGCCGAAGCGCTGATTCCGAAGGCCAGCGACAAGCAGAAGTGGTGGCAGCAGATCACCGAGTACAGCCTCATCGTGATCTTCGCGATCATGTTCATCACGATGTCGCTGACCGTCGATCATTTCTTCTCGATCGAGAACATGCTTGGCCTCGCGCTGTCGATCTCGCAGATCGGCATGGTGGCCTGCACGATGATGTTCTGTCTCGCCTCGCGCGACTTCGATCTTTCCGTGGGCTCGACTGTCGCGTTCGCTGGCGTGCTCTGCGCGATGGTGCTCAACGCCACCAATAACACCTTCATCGCGATCGTTGCCGCCGTGGCTGCGGGGGCCGCGATCGGCTTCGTGAACGGCGCGGTGATCGCGTATCTGCGCATCAATGCGCTGATCACCACGCTCGCGACCATGGAGATCGTGCGCGGGCTCGGCTTCATCGTCTCGCATGGCCAGGCCGTGGGCGTGTCCTCAGACACCTTCATCGCCATGGGCACGGCATCGTTCTTCGGCGTGCAACTGCCGATCTGGGTCACGCTCGTGTGCTTCATCGTGTTCGGCGTGATGCTCAACCAGACCGTGTACGGGCGCAATACGCTCGCCATCGGCGGCAATCCGGAAGCTTCGCGGCTCGCGGGCATCAAGGTCGAGCGCACGCGCGTGTGGATCTTCCTGATCCAGGGCGCGGTGACGGCGCTCGCGGGCGTGATTCTCGCTTCGCGCATCACCTCGGGGCAGCCGAACGCAGCCGAAGGCTTCGAGCTGAACGTGATTTCCGCGTGCGTGCTGGGCGGCGTGTCGCTGCTCGGTGGCCGCGCGACGATCTCGGGCGTGGTGATCGGCGTGCTCATCATGGGCACGGTCGAGAACGTGATGAACCTGCTCAACATTGACGCGTTCTACCAGTACCTGGTGCGTGGCGCGATCCTGCTCGCGGCGGTTCTGCTCGACCAGTTGAAGAATCGTGGCGCGCGTGATTGAAGCCTGCGATCGGGCGATTAACGGAGCGATTAATCAGGAATCGATATGACAATGTCTTCCAGCAACGCGCATGAAGGCTATGCACGCTACCCGAGCCTCGCGGGCCGCGTGGTGTTGATAACGGGCGGTGCGACTGGCATCGGCGCCTCGTTCGTCGAGCACTTCGCCGCCCAGGGCGCGCGCGTGGCGTTCTTCGATATCGATGTGAGCGCGGGCCAGGCGCTGGCCGATACGCTCGGCGATTCGCGCCACAAGCCGCTCTTTCTCGCCTGCGACCTCACCGATATCGCCGCGCTGCGCGCGGCCATCGCCGATGTGAAAGCGGCACTCGGGCCCATCGAGGTGCTCGTGAACAATGCCGCGAATGACCGCCGGCATACGCTCGCCGAAGTCACGCCCGAGTCGTTCGACGCCGGGGTCGCCGTGAACTTGCGGCATCAACTTTTCGCGGTGCAGGCAGTAGCGGAGGACATGAAGGCCGCACGCGCGGGCTCGATCATCAACCTCGGCTCGATCAGCTGGATGCTCAAGCAGGCCGATCTGCCGGTCTACACGATGAGCAAATCGGCGGTGCAGGGGCTCACGCGCGGGCTCGCGAAAGACCTCGGGCAATACGGCATCCGCGTGAATTCGCTCTTGCCGGGCTGGGTGATGACCGAGAAGCAGCGACGCCTGTGGCTCACCGACGAAGGGCGCGAGAACATCAAGCGCGGGCAATGCATCGACGCCGAACTGCGGCCCGAGGACCTCGCGCGCATGGCGCTTTTTCTCGCGGCCGACGACAGCCGCATGATCACCGCACAGGAGATGGTGGTGGACGGAGGCTGGGCTTGAGCGCGAACCGAAGCGGTCACCGAAGCGATCACGCAAAGGCACCGGACAACGCGTCGGCCGCGCTGCTGGTGGATGCGAAATGCGAGCTGGGCGAAGGCGCGACATGGTGCGCGCGCAGCGGCCGGCTGTATTGGACCGACATCGAAGGCAAGCGTTTGTGGCGCTACGACGTGCGCGAGGACCAGCACGTGACGTGGGCGATGCCGGAGCGCCTCGCGTGCTTCGCGCTTTGCGAGGACGCGCGCACGCTGCTGCTGGGCCTCGAGTCGCGGCTGGCGTTCTTCGATCTGGAAACGGGCGTGGTCGACACCATCGTCGAGGTCGAGCCGGGCGTGCCCACGCGCCTCAATGACGGGCGCTGCGACCGCGAGGGGCGTTTCGTGTTCGGCACGAAGTACGAGGCAACGCCGATGCAGGCAATCGGCGGGTTCTATCGTTTGAATCGCGACCTTACGCTCGAGCGCCTGCCGTTGCCCGCGCCGGCGATTTCGAACAGCATCGCGTTCAGCCCCGACGGATCGACGATGTATTACTGCGATTCGCTCACGCGCAAGATCTGTGCGTGCGATTACAACGCGGGCGGTGTGGACGGGACGATTGCAAACCTGCGCGTCTTTACCACGCTGACGGACGAGACCGGCGTGCCGGACGGCTCGACCGTCGATGCAGAAGGCGGGTTGTGGAACGCGCAATGGGGCGGCGGGCGCGTGGTGCGCTACGGTGCGGATGGCGTGGAAACTACGCGCGTAAAGATTCCCACAGCGCAGCCTAGCTGCGTTACCCTCGGCGGAGTGTTGCTGGACACGCTTTATGTCACGAGCGCGCGTGCGGAAATGGAACCGGCGACGCTGGCGCGTGAGCCGTATGCGGGCGGTGTCTTCGCAGTCCGAATCAGCCATGCGGGTCTTGTTGAGCCGCCGTTTCAAGGCGCTCGGCGCGCTTGATTGAAGGTATCGAGCGTTGCGCCGGAATCGCGCTGGAACCGTTTTGCAAGGTGGCCAGCGCGTGTAGACGCGTTGTAGTTCGGCAACAGAAAGCACCCGATAAAGAAAGAGCAGGGCGAACACAAGAAGCGGCCGCAGGACCCGTGCACGAGCAGGCAAGACGCGCGAGCACGGTGCCGGCAGGCCACCGGTGAGCCGCCTGTTGCGGCGGCGATCGATCAAGCCTCTCGAGGAGCATCTCATGAGCGTTGCGAATTCCGCTGTGCGTCGGCCTGGCGCCTCGTCCGCCTCAACGGCTTCCGCGGTGTCACCTGCCGCTGCACGGCGTGCGCGGCTCGAAGCCGCCACCCATCCAGTCCTCGCGGGGCCGAGCACCTCGGCGGTGGCGATTGGTGCGGCAGGCACGGGCGACGTGGCC
Source organism: Paraburkholderia sp. A1RI-2L (assembly GCF_048957375.1). NCBI lineage: Bacteria > Pseudomonadati > Pseudomonadota > Betaproteobacteria > Burkholderiales > Burkholderiaceae > Paraburkholderia > Paraburkholderia sp. A1RI-2L. The sequence goes on along the minus strand of NZ_JARBTA010000001.1, from coordinate 2,367,777 downwards.
TGTGTGACGCTGGCGAACGCGTATCTGAGACTCGACGTCGCGCCGCAACTGGGCGGCGGCATCACGCGCTTCGACTGGCGCAGCGAAGGCGCGCTCGAGCCGGTATTCCGGCGCTGCGAGCGCGTGAACGCACGCATGGACCCGAACGAACTTGCGTGCTACCCGCTGCTGCCGTATTCGAATCGTATCGGCGCGGGGCGCTTTCAGTTTGGCGGACGGAAGATCGAAGTGCCGCGCAATCGCGCGAGCGAGCCGTTGCCGATCCACGGCGATGGGTGGCTCGCGCACTGGAGTATCGAGGAGGCCGATCGCGAGCGCGTGCGCCTCGTGCTCGATCGCAGTGACGGCGAGCCCTACGCCTATCGCGCCGTGCTCACCTATGCGCTCGACGGCGCGACGCTTGCGATGACGCTGGAAGTGGAGAACACGGGCCGCGAAGCGTTGCCGTTCGGCCTGGGCGTGCATCCGTTCCTTGCACGCGACGCGAGCACCGAGCTTTCGGCGCCCGCGAGCGGCCTGTGGCTATCGGGCGCCGACTGGCTGCCGGTGCGCCACGTGCCCGCCCCGCCCGCGTGGCAGTTCGGCGTGGCGTATCCGTTGCCGGCGCAACTGGTGAACCACGCCTTCAGCGGCTGGAGCGGGCGCGCCGCCGTGGTCTGGGAACGCCGCCGGCTGTCGCTCTCGATCTGCGCGAACACCGACTATTACGTGCTCTACACGCCGCCCGGCGAGCGCTTCTTCTGCTTCGAGCCCGTCGATCATCCGATCAACGCGGTCAATCTCGAAGGCGGCGGCGGGGCGCATGGGATGACCGTGCTGGGTCACGGCGAGCGGCTCGTGCGCACATTCAGCTTCACCGTCGAGCGCATGGATATGCGTGCGACGGCGAATCCGCACCGCGAGGGCGCGCGTGGACGGGCCGGGGCGCGAGGCGCGAAGGGGTCGCGCGGACGGCGCGCGGCGGGCTGACTGTTGTTGACCGATGCCGCCGGGGCCGCGGTGTTCGTGGCGCGGCGCGATGCCGGCCGCCAAGCCGGGTAAAATACGCGCCGTTTTCCCTACACCGGCTCACCGCGAGTCTTCACCATGACTTCCTTTACACAGACCCTCGGTGCCGCCTGGCAGCGCACCGGCTCGCTGCTGTGCGTCGGCCTCGACCCCGAGCCCACGAAATTCCCGGCCGCGCTGGCGGGCCGCAGCGACGCGATCTTCGAATTCTGCCGTGACATCGTCGATGCCACGGCGCCCTATGCATGCTCGTTCAAGCCGCAGATCGCGTACTTCGCCGCGCATCGCGCCGAAGACCAGCTCGAAGCGCTGATCGCCCATATCCACGAGAAGCATCCGGGCCTGCCCGTGATCCTCGACGCCAAGCGCGGCGACATCGGCAGCACCGCCGAGCAGTACGCGCGCGAGGCGTTCGAGCGCTTCAAGGCCGATGCGGTGACGGTCAATCCCTATATGGGCTTCGACTCGATCGAGCCGTGGCTGGCGCATGAGGGCAAGGGCGTGATCGTGCTGTGCCGCACCTCTAACCCCGGCGGCTCCGATCTGCAATTCCTCACCGTCGATGGCAAGCCGCTCTACCAGATCGTGGCCTCGCTCGCGGCGCAAAAGTGGAACGCGAGCGGCGAGCTCGGCCTCGTGGTGGGCGCGACGTTCCCGAAGGAAATCGAGACGGTGCGCGCGCTCGTCGGCGACATGCCGCTGCTGATTCCCGGCATCGGCGCGCAAGGCGGCGACGTCGAAGCCACGGTGAAGGCGGGCCGCAGTGCCAATGGCACGGGCATGCTCATCAACTCGTCGCGCGCGATCATCTACGCGAGCAAGGGCGAGGATTATGCGCTGGCGGCTGCAAAAGCCGCGCAGGATACGCGCGACAAGATCAATGCGTATCGCTGATGCGGACGCGGACCGGTGCATGGAGCCGGTCCGCATCGGTGCTGTACGCTGAAGTCTGTATTCGGGTCTCCGGATATCAAGAAGTGTCCTTGTCCCTTAAAAATTTTTAAGAGCATTCTTATTAAAAGCCCAGCAGTCCCTCAGTAATATCTGAGTCAACACGGGGCGAGATGTAGGAAGAGAGATTTCCTCCGTCAGCAAACATCTCGTTCCCGGTCGACGAATGGCGATCGTCGCCAGTCAGGCGGCGGTGAAACGGAACACGCTGTAGGGAGCGTGTCGCGGATGGTTTAGGTCACCGTCTGCACATTTGGCAGGGCTTTTGCGGCGCATCCATGGGAGCGCCGCTTCTTTTTTTGTGCGCAGCTCAATCCTTTGAAGCTGCCATCACCGCCGCCGGCTTTCTGAATAGCTCGATAATCGTGCGATGCAGCGGATATTTGTCGACGAGCGCATTCACATCCGCAATCTCGAACTCGCTGAACTCGAACCCCGGCGCCACCGTGCAGCCCACGAGAGCATACGTGGACGGGTCGCAGCAACGCGCCGCGAACCAGTGTCCCGCCGGCACCACGGCCTGAAAAACCGTGCCCGGATGGTCGAGCGCTTGGCCGAGCTTGCGCGTGGATAGCACGCCGCGCTCGTCGATCGAGTGAATCTCGATGGGCGAGCCCGCGTAGAAATGCCAGAGTTCGTCGGAGCGGATCCGGTGCCAGGTCGAGTAAGCGCCGTTCGCGAGGAGGAAGTAGATCGCGGTCGAGGCCGTGCGCGGGCCTTCGCTGGCCGGTGCGCCGTCGCGGCGGATCAACTTGTCCGAACGGTAGGTTTCGCTGTAGTAGCCGCCTTCAGGATGGGGTTCGAGCCCGAAGTGGCGGATCAGTTCGTCGACGGGATTGCCGGCGCTGGCCAGTTCGGTTGACTTGACGGTAGTCATGGGTGCTGGGCTCCTTGTCGATTGCATGAAGCGGTTGGGTTCCCGTCGGGGCGGTTATCCGCGGGCGTCCAGCGTTCGACCCGGCCAGACGCTTCTAGCGCTCCTTCTCGTCGATCAGCGCAAGCAGCCCGCGCAGTGCGTGGGTGGCGGCCTGCACGCGGATCTGCTCGCGGTCGCCCTTGAAGACCAGCGTTTCGACGCTCGTGTGCAGCCGGTTGCTCCAGCCGAACGACACCATGCCGACCGGCTTTTCCGGCGTGCCGCCGCCCGGCCCGGCAATGCCCGTGATGGCGAGCGAAACTTGTGCCCGGCTGTTGCGCAGCGCGCCTTCGGCCATCGCGCGCGCGACCGGTTCGCTCACGGCGCCGTGTTTTTCGATGAGCTCGGCGGGCACGCCGATCATCTCCGTCTTCGCCTGATTCGAGTACGTGACGAAGCCGCGGTCGAACCAGCCGCTGCTGCCGGAAATATCGGTGATGGCAGTGGCGACCATGCCGCCGGTACAGGATTCGGCCGTGGCGAGCATAAGCCGTGCGTCGCGCAGCTTATTGCCGGCGCGAATGGCGAGTTGGTGAACGACGGAGTCGGTAGGCATGGGGAAATGTCCGTAGCGGTGTGCCGGTTTGTGTTTTTTCGAGTGTGGCTTGGGGGCGGCGGCGTGCGCGGCCTCAGACCGACATGCGCCAGAGCGCGATCACGAGCAGCGTGAAGAATGCGGCAATGAGGTCGTCGAGCATGATGCCGAAGCCGCCCGTGAAGCGCCGCTCGAAATAGCGGATGGGCGGCGGCTTCACCATGTCGAAGAAACGAAACACGACGAACGCCCAGAATTTGCCCATGAAGTCGATGGGCGTGATCATCAGCAGCACGAGCCAGAACGCGACGATTTCACCCCAGACGATGGCGGGCGGATCTTCGCTGCGCAGCATTTTCGCGGTGAACCCGGTGATGCCGATGCCGCCGAGGAAGCCCACGACGATCAACAGGCCCCAGTCGAGCACCGTGAAGTAGCGGTTGAGCACTTCGAAGGCGGCCCACGCGAAGAGGGTGCCGGCCGCGCCTGGCGCGAGCCGCGAGAGTCCGGCGCCGAAGCCGAGCGAGATCAGATGCAGCGGATGCGTGAGCATGAAGCGCGCGTCGGCGCGGCGGGGTTCCGCGCTCGCGGCCGCGGCGCTCGCGCCGGCAGGGGCGGGCTGGCCGGCCGTCGCGAGTTTGTCGACGGGCGAGGGCGTAGGGTCAGTCTGCATGAAAGTGGTCGAAGCCTTGCAACGTCAGGTTGAGCGGCGCACCCGAGGCGTCGCGCCACGTGATCGCGGGCGCGAGGGGCGATCCAACCGTCTCGGATGAAGTGATTGTACCGATGCGCGTCACGCGTTCGCTGGCCTGTTGCGCCGCTGCCTCGACGGCCTCGCGCTGCGCTTGCGCTGCCGTGAAGCAGAGTTCGTAGTCGTCGCCGCCGGCCAGCGCGCATTGCAGTTGCAGCGCGCGCGGCAGGCGCGTGAGCGCGGCCGAGAGCGGCAGCGCGTCCACGTCGATCTCGGCATTCACGCGCGAGCGCTCGAGGATGTGCCGCAGGTCGCCCGCGAGGCCGTCGGAGATGTCGAGCGCCGCGCGCGCAACGCCCGCGAGCGCGAGGCCGAGCGCGACGCGCGGCTCGGGATATTCGAGCGCATGGCGAAAATGCGCGGCATCGGCGCGATCGATCGGCGTTTGCGGCCACTCTCCACGCAGCATGCCGAGACCCGCGCGGGCGTCGCCCGGCGTGCCCGACACCCAGATGTCGTCGCCGGGCTGGGCCGCGTCGCGCCGCAGGGCATCGTTCGGACGCACCGAGCCGAACACCGTGATGCATAGATTGAGCGGCCCGGCAGTGGTGTCGCCGCCGATCAATTCGCAGCCGTAGCGGTCGGCCAGCTCGAAAAGCCCGTGGCTGAACGCTTCGAGCCAGTCCTCGCGCGGCTTGGGCAGCGCGAACGCGAGCGTGAAGCCGAGCGGCGCGGCGCCCATCGCGGCGAGATCGGAGAGATTCACGGCGAGCGCCTTGTGGCCGAGCGCGCGAGGGTCGACATCGGGAAGAAAGTGACGGCCTTCCACGAGCATGTCCGTGGAGACGGCCAGCATCTCGCCGGCGGCGGGCGCGATCAGCGCGCAGTCGTCGCCGATGCCGAGCGCGGCGCGGCGCGTGTTCGTGCGTGCGCGTCGCGCGAAATAACGGTCGATCAGGGAAAACTCGGAAAGCATGACGAATGGTCTATGACGAATGACTTGGGTGGTCCGGCGCGAGCCGCGCCGGCAGGGGCGTTCCCCTCATTGCGGTCGCAGCAGGCGCGCCCGAACTGTAAGGAATGCCTTCAGGGATTGGCGCTACAATGCGATCGATCCAGATTTTGCCATTCTAGTCCGCACTCAAGGCCTGCCCGCCATGTCGAATTCCGCCACGAACAAGCTTCGCGAAGCCGCCCTCGACTATCACGAATTTCCTGCGCCGGGAAAGATCGCGATTGCGCCGACCAAGCAAATGATCAACCAGCGCGACCTCTCGCTCGCGTACTCGCCGGGTGTTGCGTTCGCGTGCGAGGCGATCGTCGAGAATCCGCTGAACGCCGCGCGCTTCACGGCGCGCAGCAACCTCGTGGGCGTCGTGTCGAACGGCACGGCCGTGCTCGGCCTCGGCAATATCGGGCCGCTCGCCTCGAAGCCGGTCATGGAAGGCAAGGCGGTGCTGTTCAAGAAGTTCGCCGGCATCGACGTGTTCGACATCGAGCTGAACGAGACGGACCCGCACAAGCTCGTGGACGTGATCGCCGCGCTCGAGCCCACCTTCGGCGGCATCAATCTGGAAGACATCAAGGCGCCGGAGTGCTTCATCGTCGAACGTGAAGCGCGCAAGCGCATGAAGATTCCGGTCTTCCACGACGACCAGCACGGCACGGCCATCGTGGTGGCGGCTGCGTTCACCAACGGCCTGAAGGTCGTGGGCAAGGACATCAAGCAGGTGAAGCTCGTGGCCTCGGGCGCGGGCGCGGCGGCGCTGGCGTGTCTCGACCTGCTCGTCGACCTCGGCTTGCCGCTCGAAAACATCTACGTGACCGATCTCGCGGGCGTGGTCTACAAGGGCCGCACCGAGCTGATGGATCCGGACAAGGAGCGCTTCGCACGCGAAACCAGCGCGCGCACGCTCGCCGAAGTAATCGAAGGGGCCGACATTTTCCTCGGCCTGTCCGCGGGCGGTGTGCTCAAGCAGGACATGGTCAAGCAGATGGCCGAGAAGCCGCTCATTCTCGCGCTCGCCAATCCCACGCCGGAAATCCTGCCGGAGCTCGCGCTCGAGGTGCGCCCGGACGCGGTGCTGGCCACGGGCCGCACGGATTACCCGAACCAGGTGAACAACGTCCTGTGCTTCCCGTTCATCTTCCGCGGCGCGCTCGACGTGGGCGCGACCACCATCACGCGCGAGATGGAAATCGCCGCCGTGAATGCGATCGCGGAACTGGCGCGCCAGGAGCAGAGCGATGTCGTGGCCACGGCTTACGGCATCCAGGACCTGCAATTCGGACCCGAATATCTGATTCCGAAGCCGTTCGATCCGCGCCTGATCGTGAAGATCGCGCCGGCCGTCGCCAAGGCCGCGATGGATTCGGGCGTGGCGACCCGTCCGATCGAGGACATGGATGCCTACATGCAGCACCTGCAGCAGTTCGTCTATCACAGCGGCACGACCATGAAGCCGATCTTCCAGCTCGCGCGCGCCGCCGAGCCGGGGAAGAAGCGCATCGTGTTCGCCGAAGGCGAAGAGGAGCGCATCCTGCGCGCGGTGCAGATCGTGGTCGACGAGAAACTCGCGACGCCCATCCTGATCGGCCGTCCGGCAGTGATCGAGGAGCGCATCGCGCGCTATGGGCTGCGTCTGGTCGCGGGGCACGACTACACGGTCGTCAACACCGACCACGATGCGCGCTATCGCGACTTCTGGCAGAGCTACGCGAAGCTCATGGCGCGCAAGGGCATCACGCAGCAAATGGCGAAGCTCGAAATGCGCCGCCGCACCACGCTGATCGGCTCGATGCTGGTGGAAAAGGGCGAGGCTGATGGCATGCTCTGCGGCACGGTCAGCACGACGCACCGCCATTTGCACTTCATCGATCAAGTGATCGGGAAGAAGGAGGGCTGCAACGTCTACGCGGCGATGAACGCGCTGGTGTTGCCGAACCGGCAGATTTTCATCGTCGACACGCACGTGAACGTCGACCCGACGCCCGAGCAGCTTGCCGAAATCACCATCATGGCGGCGGAGGAAGTGCGCCGCTTCGGCATCGAGCCGAAGGTCGCGCTGTGCTCGCATTCGAACTTCGGCTCGAGCCTCGCGCCGTCGGCGCAGAAGATGCGCGATCTGCTGGAGATTCTCAAGGAGCGCGCGCCGGACCTCCAAGTGGACGGCGAGATGCATGGCGACGTCGCGCTCGACGCGAACATGCGCCGCGAGATCCTGCCGGATTCGACGCTCGAGGGCGACGCGAACCTGCTCATCATGCCGAACATCGATGCGGCGAACATTTCGTACAACCTGCTGAAGACGGCGGCGGGCAACAACATCGCCATTGGCCCGATGCTGCTCGGCGCGGCCAAGCCGGTGCACGTCCTGACTGCTTCGGCCACCGTGCGCCGGATTGTCAACATGACCGCGCTGCTGGTCGCCGATGTGAACGCCACGCGTTAAGTTTTCCGCGTCGGGTTTTCGTCAAGCCGTATCTCCGCGGCTTTGGGTTTTACACCGGCGGCACTGCTCGCCGCCGGTATTCCGGCGCCCTTCAGGCCAATGTCCGGCCGCGTTCCGGCACCCTCTCCCTAATTGTAAAATTTACCATCTGGCCGCTTGTGCGCGGTCAAGCCCTGTTTGTCGTCGCCGGTGCGAGATTGCTTCCAAGGTCCATTAGCGATACCCTTACATCTTTAATGATCGTCGAGCGCGTGATCGGAGAGGCAGGAATCCAAAGATGGTACGCATAGGACTGCCTGCTGTTTCAACGCTCGAAAACACTGCTGCATCGGCCGAGTCTGTACATGTAAGTCATTGTTTTTGCGGGAATTTCTGGCGTCGTTCGCGCGATATTCAGCGGCTGGCATCCGTTGCGTCGGCAGCGTTTCTGGCGGCGGCGCTGGTGTGCTCGCAAGGCGCAGTGGCGCGCACTCAGGCGCCGGACGATGCCGGAGCATCGGGGGTGTCGTCAGGCACCGTGAGCGTGGGCGAATTGCCGCGCGAAGCGGTCAATACACTCAGTCTGGTTGCCGAAGGCGGGCCTTATCCGTTTGAGAAGGATGGCATCGTGTTCGGCAATTACGAGCAGCAGTTGCCGAAGCATCGGCGCGGTTATTACCACGAATACACTGTCCCGACGCCCCGAGCACACAACCGCGGCGCGCGGCGCATTGTCTGCGGCGGTCCGCTCAGGCGCACGGACAACTGCTACTACACCGACGACCACTACGCCAGTTTTAAGCGAATTGTTGAATGACACCGGGAAAAGCGGCATGAGCGATAACACTTACGCGCACGACCCGCGGGTCGCGAGCGATCTGTTCGCGTCCGGCGAGGGCAACCTGTTCCAGCGCGTTATGCAGATGCATCACGACGACCAGCAGCGCGAAGCCGCGCGCAGGGGTGAGGCAAATTCATCGAACGAGGAGGCCATGGACCTGTTTGCGACCGTGCGGCCGAATATCGTCCAATCGATCCGTGCGTTCCGCGTGCAGGATCTCGCCGACGAGGCGCAGCGGCTGCAACAGCATTTCCTCTATGCGTATTGCGCCAGTGCGCAGACCAAGCAGGAAGTGCTCGAAACCATTGCCACATCGTTTCTGTTTCCGAAGCATTTCGGGAAGAACTACGATGGCTTGTACGACTGCCTGACCGATTTGGTGCAAAAAGCCGGTGAACAACCCGGTTTTGTGATCGTGCTCGATGGCCTGCCGATCGCGCAGAAGTTCGACAAAGACGGGCGCGAGACGCTGCTCGACGTGTTCCGCGAAGCTTCGGAGTACTGGGGCGAGCGCAAGGTGCCGTTCCGCGTCTTTTATTCGTTCGCCTGAGCGATGCGTGGCTTTTGACGGCGCTGCTGGCCAATTCGTCTGCTATCTGAATATCGTCGCATTCTCGCGACAAAAATACGCAGGCCCGCCGCATGATCCCATGCGGCGGGCCTTGTCATTTTTACCAGCCACCCCAGCGCGCGGCCAGCGCCGCGAGCACGGCGATGCCTGCCGTCTCGGTGCGCAGGATGCGGGGCCCGAGCCCCACGGCGATAAAGCCGTGATCGAGCGCCGCCGCTTCTTCGGGCGATGAGAACCCGCCTTCGGGGCCGACCAGCACCGTGATCTCGCCTTGCGGCGGGGTGTTGGGCAGGGTGGCGAACGAGACGTTCGCGCGCGGCGAAAGCAGCACGCGCAACTCGCCTTCGGCAGGCGTTTTGGGCAGTGAGCCGAGCCAGGTGCCGATTTCGCGGGTGGCGGCGACTTCGGGCATGCGATTGCGTCCGCATTGCTCGCACGACGCCTGGACGATGCGCTGCCAGTGAACCTGGCGGCGCACGGCGCGTTCGCCCACGAGGCGCACGACGCTGCGCGAGGTGGTGAGCGGCACGAAGTTCGTCGCGCCCAGCTCGACAGCCTTTTCGATCAGCCAGTCCATCTTGTCGCTGCCGGCAATGCCTTGCGCGAGCGTGAGCCGGTACGGCGGCTCGGTCTCGACGTCGCGGAACGGGCCTACGCGCACTTGTGTGTCGCGGCGCTCCATGGAGATGATTTCGGCGCTGTATTCACCACCCACGCCGTTGAACAGCACGATCGTGTCGCCGGGCTGCAGCCGCAGCACCTGAACGTGTCGCGTCACTTCATCCGGGAGAGTGAAGACGTCGCCGGACTGCAGGGAGTTTCCGACGAAAAAACGGGGCATAAGACAAGTTCTCATTGCTTCATGACAGATGGCGAGCAAGCGCCCAGCGGTAGCCGTCGAGGTCTTCGACCTGAGCAAAACGGTCACCCCAAAATTGGTCCTGCGGCTCGCTCAACGATTTCGCGCCAGCGTCCAGCGCTCGCGCATACACCGCGTCGACATTGTCGACGTAAAGGTAAAAGGATTGGGGGGCGACCGCGTTCGCGCTCTTCGGCGTGCGCGCCGTCGAACCGAATGCGCCCTCCGGCGCGAACATCACGATCAGCTGATCGTGATACGTCATTTCCACATGCATGACCGCACCGTCGTCTTCCACGCAATCGCGCACCGCAAAACCGAACGCCGCCCGAAAAAATTGGATTGCGTCGCGCGCGTCGCGCACCGTCAGATACGGCGTCAGCCACGGCACGCCTGCGGGGCGGGGTGGGGTCATCGGATATCTCCAGATTCGGGTTGAGGGACGAGCGGGTTGTTGGAGGCTGTCTGGGTCGGATGGCACGCGAAAATGTGATGAACGCTGCGATTCTCCAACGTTGCACATCCTAAATCTGTAGGAATTGGCCTAGTTTGTCGCGGGAGGACCGAAGCGCCGTCAGGCGCGCTGCGCGCGGGCGTGCGGCTTACAACCACGCCCCGGACGTGGGCGGGCGCGTGTGCGCGTGTCGGGAAAACCTTACTGCGTATCGGGGAGGGGCGAAGGAGGCGCGGCAAGGTCAAGGTAGTATCGAGCGAGGGGAGAGCCGGTGAAACGGGGGCTGGCGGTGCATTCGGCCCAGCTCATGCAGCGTGCGCACAAAACCGGCGAGCGCAATGTCGGCGTCACGTTACAAATGAATATAAATCGGGCCTGATTGGGGTGTAAATCAGGGTAGTAGCCACATTATACGGGCAGCCGGCAGGGCGACCGCCGCCTCGCGGCGCGCATCGGGTGCGATGAAATGTAACCCGGGCGGGTCTGCTGCCGATTTCGGGGCAGTGGCGTACATCGCCAGGTCCTGCAGCCAGGGAAAATCCGCACGATCTGTTAGAATATCGCCCTTTGCAGCCCTGTCCATTTGCTCTGGCCGTTTGCGTCTTCCTGGCGCCGCATCGCGCGCCGCAGCGAACATTTCTGCCGAGCTTCCGGAACCGTGCGCTGCCGCGCGAACGCTGCTGAATGCAGTCGCCCAAGCCGTTTTTGCCCTCGTTCCCCGGACTCGACATGACGACCTCGTCCTCCCCCGCTACCACCCAATTGATGGCCAATGCGATTCGCGCGCTGTCCATGGACGCCGTTCAGCAAGCGAACTCCGGTCACCCCGGCATGCCCATGGGCATGGCCGAGATCGCCGTCGCGCTGTGGTCGCGTCATCTGCGCCACAACCCGGCCAACCCGCACTGGAGCGACCGCGACCGTTTCGTGCTGTCGAACGGCCACGGCTCGATGCTGCTGTACTCGCTGCTGCACCTGACCGGCTACGACCTGCCGATGGCGGAACTGAAGAACTTCCGTCAACTGCACTCGAAGACGCCGGGCCACCCGGAATTCGGCATCACGCCGGGCGTCGAGACCACCACGGGCCCGCTCGGCCAGGGTATTGCGAACGCGGTCGGCATGGCGCTGGCTGAAGCGCTGCTCGCCGCCGAGTTCAACAAGGCGGACGCGAAGATCGTCGATCATCACACCTACGTGTTCCTTGGTGACGGCTGCCTGATGGAAGGCATCTCGCACGAAGCCTGCTCGCTCGCCGGCACGCTCAAGCTGAACAAGCTGATCGCGCTCTACGACGACAATGGCATCTCGATCGACGGCGACGTGGTCAACTGGTTCCACGACAACACGCCCGAGCGCTTCGAAGCCTACGGCTGGAACGTGATCCCGCACGTGGACGGCCACGACGTGGACGCCGTCGACGCAGCCATCCAGAAGGCGAAGGCCTCGGACAAGCCCACGCTGATCTGCTGCAAGACCATCATCGGCAAGGGCGCGCCCACCAAGCAGGGCGGCCACGACGTGCACGGCGCGGCGCTCGGCGGCGAAGAAATCGCAAAGTGGCGCGAAGCCGCGGGCTGGAAGTGGGAGCCGTTCACGCTGCCGCAGGAAGTCTACGCAGACTGGGACGCCAAGGCTTCCGGCGCGAAGTTCGAAGCCGCGTGGAACGATTCGTTCGCCGCGTACCAGTCGAAGTACCCGGCCGAAGCCGCGGAGTTCACGCGCCGCATGGCCGGCAAGCTGCCCGCCGACTGGGCGCAGAAGGCTGCCCAGATCATCGCCGGCGCGGATTCGCGCAAGGAAACCGTCGCTACGCGCAAGGCCTCGCAGCAAGCCATCGAAGGGCTTGCCGCGGTGCTGCCGGAACTGCTCGGCGGCTCGGCTGACCTGACCGGCTCGAACCTCACCAACTGGAAGGCCTCGAAGCCCGTGCGCGCGCCGAAGGCGGGCGAGACTGGCATTCAGTGGGGCAACCACATCAACTACGGCGTGCGCGAGTTCGGCATGAGCGCGGCGCTCAACGGCCTCACGCTGCACGGCGGCTACAAGCCGTTCGGCGGCACCTTCCTGACGTTCTCGGATTACAGCCGCAACGCGCTGCGCGTGGCCGCGCTGATGAAGTGCCCGTCGATCTTCGTGTTCACGCACGACTCGATCGGCCTTGGCGAAGACGGCCCGACGCACCAGTCGATCGAGCAGGTCGCGAGCCTGCGCCTGATTCCGAACATGACGCTCTGGCGTCCGGCCGACACGGTCGAAACCGCGGTGGCCTGGACCGAATCGATTGCCCACCATGGCCCGTCGAGCCTCGTGTTCAGCCGCCAGAACCTCGCGTTCAACGAGCGCACCGATGCGCAGATCGCCAACATCGCGAAGGGCGGCTACGTGCTCAAGGACTGGAACGACGATATTCCGAGCCGCAAGATCATCCTGATCGCGACGGGCTCGGAAGTCGAACTGGCGATGAAGGCCGTCGAGGCGCTGCAGCGCGAAGGCATTGGCGCACGCGTGGTGTCCATGCCGTCCACCAACGTGTTCGACAAGCAAGACGCCGAATACAAGGAGCGCGTGCTGCCCAAGGGCGTGCGCCGCGTCGCGATCGAAGCCGGCGTGACCGACTTCTGGCGCAAGTACGTGGGCCTCGAAGGCGGCGTGGTTGGCATCGACACGTTCGGCGAATCGGCTCCGGCAGGCGTGCTGTTCAAGCACTTCGGCTTCACGGTCGAACACGTTGTCGCGACGGCCAAGGCTGCGCTGGACAACTAAGTATTGCTATACGGCCCGCCTTGCGCGGGCCTTTTGCTGTACGCGCCATAGCGCCTGCAGCAGCGGCACCAGAATTTTTACTCATCAGGAGATGAACCATGACGATCCGCGTCGCTATCAACGGCTACGGCCGCATTGGCCGTAACACGCTTCGCGCGTTCTACGAGAACGGCAAGAAGCACGACATCCAGATCGTTGCGATCAACGACCTCGGTGATGCGAAGACCAACGCGCATCTGACGCAATACGACACCGCGCACGGCAAGTTCCCGGGTGAAGTTTCGGTGGACGGCGACTACCTCGTCGTGAACGGCGACAAGATCCGCGTGCTGGCCAACCGCAACCCGGCCGAGCTGCCGTGGGGCGAGCTGGGTGTCGACGTCGTAATGGAATGCACGGGCTTTTTCACGACCAAGGAAAAGGCCAGCGCCCACCTGAAGGGCGGCGCGAAGAAGGTGATCATCTCGGCGCCGGGCGGCAAGGACGTCGACGCAACGATCGTCTACGGCGTGAACCACAACGTGCTGAAGGCCGAGCACACGGTCATCTCGAACGCATCGTGCACGACCAACTGCCTGGCGCCGCTCGTCAAGCCGCTGAACGACAAGATCGGCCTCGAAACCGGCCTGATGACGACGATCCACGCGTACACGAACGACCAGGTCCTGACCGACGTGTACCACGAGGACCTGCGCCGCGCGCGTTCGGCCACGCAAAGCCAGATCCCGACGAAGACGGGCGCGGCTGCGGCAGTCGGCCTCGTGCTGCCGGAGCTTAACGGCAAGCTGGACGGCTACGCGATCCGCGTCCCGACCATCAACGTGTCGGTCGTCGATCTGTCGTTCATCGCCAAGCGCGACACGACGGTTGAAGAAGTCAACGCGATCATGAAGGAAGCTTCGGAAGGCGCGCTCAAGGGTATCCTCGGCTACAACGACGCACCGCTGGTTTCGATCGACTTCAACCACAACCCGGCATCGTCGACGTTCGACGCCACGCTCACGAAGGTCTCGGGCCGTCTCGTGAAGGTGTCGAGCTGGTACGACAACGAGTGGGGCTTCTCGAACCGCATGCTGGACACGGCGATTGCGCTCGCGAACGCGAAGTAAGTCTGTATTGCCGTGCCACCGGGCCTCGCGGTCCGGTGCGCGCGATGAAGAAACCGCCCATCGACCGGGCGGTTTTTTTTCGCCCCTACTTTTTTTCGTCGATGGCGGCGGCAGGAGCGGGAAAAGGAGCGGGAACAGCGGCGGGCGCGGGCGGTCTCGGGAAATAGACGCCCGCGCGCTGGGCGGCATTGGCGATGTGGGCCTCGATGGCCGAACCCGCCGCGGCGCCGTCACGCGCCTTGAGCGCCGCCACGATCAGGCTGTGTTCCCGATGGGTAGAGAGCACGAGCTCGCGCCGGTAGAACGGCATGCGCTGGCTCTCTTTCATGATGTCGGCGCTGTTGCGCAGGATCGATTCGATCGCCGCATTGCCCGCGAGATTCACGATGCGCATATGGAACTCGAAGTCCAGTTGCGCGGCTTCGTCGAGTTCGTCGCAGGCGAGTGCTTCGTGGAGGGTGTCGGTGTTGTGCTCCAGCCAGGCGATATCGATGTCGCTGATCGCGAGCGCCGCCATGCGCGCGGCGAAGCCTTCGAGCGCGTAGCGCATCTGGTAGGTGTCGGGCAGCGACGACTGGTCGGCAAAACGCCACGGGTGAGCACTCGTGGCCTGCGCGCTCGTGACGTAGACGCCCTTGCCCGCGCGGATCGACAACATGCCGAGCGCTTCGAGCGTGGAGAGCGCCTCTCGCAGCGACGCGCGGCTGATCGCCAGCTCCTCGGAGAGTTGCCGCTGGGCGGGCAGCAGGCTGCCAACCGGATACAGGCCAGCTTCGATCCGGGTGCGGATCGTGGCAATGGCGGCATCGGTGACGGTGTGCGGAACGTTCTTCATCGGACGGCTCGGAACCCTCGCGTGGTCTGACCGGTATTGTAGTCCGGAGCAGCGGGCTGGGCAGGCGACGCAAGGGTAAACACCGCGCAGCGCATTCTTGACTCCAGTATATCGGCTTTCTACTATTTGCCATAACAGTACTGGTCAGACCAGTAAGAACAGTTGCCCGCTCCCCCTGCTCGAAGGAGAAAGTCGTGACGAAGTTCCTCAATTCCCTGTTTGGCCGCGTAGTGATTGCCCTTGTGCTGGGCATCGTAGTCGGCGCGGTATTTCCCCATTTCGCCCAATCCCTGCGGCCGCTCGGCGACGGCTTTCTCAAGCTCATCAAGATGGTGATCGGCCCCATCGTGTTCTGCGTAGTGGTGAGCGGCATGGCGCACGCGGGCGATCTGAAGAAGGTGGGGCGGGTCGGGCTGAAGTCGGTGGTCTACTTTGAGATTATGACGACCATCGCGCTCCTGATCGGCGCCGTGCTCGCGTATGTCACGCGTCCGGGCGCCGGCATGAACGTTGACCTGCATTCGCTCGACGCGGCCTCGCTCGCGACCTACACCGAGCATGCCAAGAGCCTGAAGGACACGGCGGGCTTTCTGCTGAAGATCATTCCCGACACGGCGTTCGATGCCTTCGCGAAGGGCGATATCCTGCAGATCCTCGTGTTTTCGGTGCTGTTCGGCAGCGCGCTCTCGCTGCTCGGCCCGAAGGCCCAGCGCGTGAACGTGCTCATCGACGAGCTCTCGCAGGTGTTCTTCCGCGTGATGGGCTTCATCATCAAGCTCGCACCGCTCGGCGTGCTCGGCGCGATCGCGTTTACGACCGGCACCTATGGCGTGGCTTCGCTCAAGCAGCTCGGTTTTCTCGTGGTCGTGTTCTACGCGAGCTGCATCGTGTTCGTCGCAGTCGTGCTCGGCATTGTGATGCGCCTCGCGGGCTTCAACGTATTCAAGCTGATCCGCTATCTGCGTGAAGAGCTGTCGATCGTGCTCGGCACCGCATCGTCCGACGCCGTGCTGCCGCAGATCATGCGCAAGCTCGAATGGATGGGCGTGAAGGATTCCACCGTCGGCCTCGTGATTCCGACCGGCTATTCGTTCAATCTCGACGGCTTTTCGATCTACCTCACGCTCGCGGTGATCTTCATCGCGCAGGCCACCAATACGCCGCTTTCGGTGCACGACCTGATCGTGGTGGTGCTCGTGTCGCTCATCACGTCCAAGGGCGCGCACGGCATTCCGGGCTCGGCAATCGTGATTCTCGCCGCCACGCTGTCCGCGATTCCCGCGATCCCCGTGCTCGGCCTCGTGCTGATTCTGCCGGTGGACTGGTTTGTCGGCATCGCCCGCGCGCTCACGAACCTGATCGGCAACTGCGTTGCCACGGTGGTGGTCGCGGTGTGGGAGCGTGACATCGACAAGGCGCGTGCGAAGCGCGTGCTCAACCTCGAGCCGGGCTACCTGTATGTGCCGGCGGGCGAGGACGATGCTGCCGAGGACGCTTCGGCGCTCGGCGGCAAGCCTGCCCACGCGCTTTGAAGCCGCGCACTGGCTTTTGAACAAGGAGCACGCATGAAAACCCTGCTGCTGGAACCTTTGACGCGCGAGGCTTTCGCGCCATTCGGCGACGTGATCGCACTCGACGGCGCGCGTCATTTCCCGATCAACGGCGGCACCACCGAGCGCTTTCACGATCTGGCGTCGATCGATACATGCGAGGCCGGCGGCCGGCCCATCGTCAGCGTATTTCGCGCCCAGCCGCGCGCCTGGCCGGTCGAGATCTCGATGATGGAGCGGCATCCGCTGGGCAGCCAGGCGTTCGTGCCGCTCGGCGAGGTGCGCTACGCCGTGGTCGTCGCGCCGGCGGGCGAACTCGATCCGACGCAACTGCGCGCGTTCTGGGTCGAGGGCGGGCAGGGCGTCAATTATGCGAAAGGCGTCTGGCACCACCCGCTGCTCGCGTTCGACCGCGTGAGCGATTTTCTCGTGGTCGACCGTGGCGGCCAGCAGCCGAATTGCGATGAGGTGGCGCTGGATGGGGTCTGGCGGCTCGTGCATGCGACCGAGGCTGCCGTGCTTGCCTGAGTTCCGGCGCAGCGGCAATGCGCCCTCGGGACAAGGCTGGGTCCCGCGGCGCACGCGCTAAATCGCACCAGCCTCAACGCTTCTTAAAATCTTCGCGCCAAACAAAAACACCACAGCGGGTCTTGCTGTGGTGTTTTTGTTGATGCGTGCGGGTCGGGTTCCCCGCCCCGCGACCACGCGCGGCCCGCTCAGTGCTTGCGGTGCGGGCAATTTTCCTTCGTGCACGCGCCGTACAGCGCGAGTGCGTGCTCCTGCAGCTTGAAGCCACGTTCGTTAGCAATTGATTGCTGGCGCTTTTCGATTTCGGGGTCGAAGAATTCCTCGACGAGGCCACAATCGAGGCATACGAGATGGTCGTGGTGGCTGCCTTCGTTGAGTTCGAAGACGGCCTTGCCCGATTCGAAGTTGCTGCGGGTCAGCAGGCCCGCCTGCTCGAATTGCGTGAGCACCCGGTAAACCGTGGCAAGGCCGATGTCGAGTTCTTCGTTCAGCAGGTTGCGGTACACGTCTTCGGCGGTGAGGTGACGCACGGCGCTATGCTGAAAAATCTCCAGGATCTTCAGGCGAGGCAGTGTCGCCTTGAGGCCGATGTTCTTGAGATCGGTTGGATTGGTCATGACGATAAGTCCCTGGAGTACAATGCTGGGTTCTTATGTTAACGGGTTTTTGCCGTCCCGGGCATTTTTGGCGGAACTCAAACGAACGTCTACAGGATACGCGCGGCTTCGCGACAAGCCCGCACGGTGAGGGAAATGATTCCAGAATTCACAACGATGGGCCGCCGCCTGAGCGGCCGCCGCGTGGCGTGCACCCTGCTGGCTGCGGCCGCGTTCGCAACGCTCGCCGGTTGCAGTACTTATGACAGCGTGACCCAGCGTTTTGCCCAAAGCATCACGCCGTATCGCATCACCATCGTGCAGGGCAACTTCGTCTCGAAGGAAGCCGCCGCGCAGATGCATGCGGGCATGTCGCGCGCCGAAGTCAAGCAATTGCTCGGTACGCCGCTCCTGACCGACATGTTCCATGCGAATCGCTGGGACTACGTCTTCTACTTCAAGCGGGGCTCGACCGCCGTGGTCCAGCAGCGCGACTTCGTCGTGATGTTCGAGGGCGACCGCGTGGCGAGCTGGTCGGGCGGCGAAGATCTGCCGTCGAATCTCGAATTGCTGGCCGAAATCGACGGCGACAAATCGGGCAAGAAGGTCAAGGCCGTCGCGGCTGCGCCGGCTTCGGGTGCATCGGCGCCTGCGGCCGCGCAGGCCTCGGCCTCTAGCGCCACGGGCCCGACTGTCGGCGACACGGCGCGCACGCCGTCCTCGGAACTCGGCACCGCGACCTCGCAATTGCCGCTCGACGCGAACGCACAGGCCGCCGCAGCCGCGAATCGCGCCACGGAAGCGGTGCAGATGCCTTCGAGCCTGACGCCGTCGGTGCGTGCGGGCACGCCGACTTCGTCCGCGCTGCCGCAGGGCGTGGGCACGATGCCGTCGCAGATTCAGTTGCAGCGCAAGCCGATGCCGCAGATCCAGGGCGTGCCGCCGACGAATCCCGTGGGCCCGGCCCCGGGCGCACAGGGCACCGGCGATACCGAGTCGAATCCGCTGCCGCCGTCGCAGAACGCCCCGCTCACCGCGCCGCCCGCGAATTCGACGTCGGGATCGGGCGGCTGATGTCGCTGCGCGCCGACTCGGGTCGATCCGCAGCGATTCGGCTCGGGTGACTCGGGTAATACAAGGGCCTGGCCACGCGCCAGGCATTCCATCGGCGGCTTCGGGCCGCCGTGCTTTTTGGCAATGCCCCCGCCTCGGCGGCGCGTCTGCTTGATCGCTGCACGGTCATCGACGGGTTTGCGCTGGCGGGGCTGCCGGTTTCACGTTCGCAGGAAGAGCCATGAAAATCGCAATCGCCGGAGCATCGGGCCGCATGGGCCACATGCTCATCGAAACGGTCCTGAATACCCCCGAAATCACGCTTTCGGGCGCGCTCGAACACAAGGGCTCGGCCGCCATCGGCAAGGACGCGGGCGCGTTCCTCGGCAAGGAAACCGGCGTGCACATCACCGACGACATCGAGCAGGTCTTTGCGCAAAGCGACTGCCTGATCGACTTCACACGCCCCGAAGGCACGCTCGTCCATCTGGAGGCCGCGCAGCGCCACGGCGTGAAAATGGTGATCGGCACGACGGGTTTCGACGCGCAGCAAAAGGCCCAGCTCGGCGCCGCCGCGCAGAAGATCGGCATCGTGTTCGCGGCCAACATGAGCGTGGGCGTGAACGTCACGCTCAAGCTGCTCGAATACGCGGCGCGCTTTTTCGAGACCGGTTACGACATCGAGATCATCGAGGCGCACCATCGCCATAAGGTCGATGCGCCCTCGGGCACCGCGCTTGCGATGGGCGAAGCCGTGGCGCGTGCGCTCGGGCGCGATCTCGACGACTGCGCAGTGTACGGCCGTCATGGTGTGACCGGCGAGCGCGATCCTTCGACGATCGGCTTTTCGGCGATTCGCGGCGGTGACATCGTGGGCGACCATACCGTGCTGTTCGCGGGCATCGGCGAGCGCATCGAGATCACGCACAAGTCGTCGAACCGCCAGTCTTACGCGCAAGGCAGCTTGCGCGCCGCGCGCTTTCTGCAGGACAAGCCCACGGGCCTGTACGATATGCAGGACGTGCTCGGCTTGCGCTGAGCGACATTGGCGCGTGTGGCGCCGCGTGCGCGCCGCGCGGGGCCGGCAACAGCAGGCAAGTGACACGGAGGCAGGCGAGATTCAATGGCAGCGAGTACTGGGGTCATCCACTATCTGCAGACGAGCGACGCGGTTACGCACGCCGTGGCGTGGGTGCTGCTGGCCATGTCGATTGCGAGCTGGTGCTTTCTGCTGGTGAAGAGCTGGGTGCTGGTGCGCGCGAAGCGTCAGGGGCCTCGCGCGGTCGCGCGGTTCTGGCAGGCGCATTCGCTTGCTGACGGTGTGAGCGCAATGCGCGCGCTCGACCGCGAGCGCGTGTTCCTGCCGCTTGCCGAGGCGGCGCTCGCCTGCGCCGAGGCCGACACGACCGGTGCGCTGCTCGCGCGCGTGGACCGCGGCGAACGCGTGCTGCGGGTGCTGCGCGGCGCGCTCCAGGCGTCGCAGCGGCGGCTCGAGTTCGGGCAAGTGCTGCTGGCCTCGGTGGGCAGCACGGCGCCTTTCGTCGGCTTGCTCGGCACGGTCTGGGGCATCTATCACGCGCTCGGCAGCATTGCGACGAGCGGCCAGGCGATGATCGAAAACGTGGCCGGGCCCGTGGGCGAGGCGCTCATCATGACGGCGTTCGGCCTTGTGGTGGCGATTCCCGCGGTGCTCGCCTATAACGTGCTGGGCCGCCTCGCGCGCCAGCTCGGCGACGATCTCGACGGCTTCGCGCACGATCTGCATGCCTGGGCCTGCGCGCCCGAGGGTGCCGCGCCGCGCCGCGAAGGCGCGCAAGGCGTGCCGCGCGAAGACGTGCGTGCCGGATCGTTCTGATCCGCTCATCGGCTGGACTGCCCGGCCGGCAACCCGCGAGGAACGACACACATGGCATTTGGCGGACTCGAGAATAAGCGCGACTCGGCGCCGATGGCCGATATCAACATGACACCGCTCATCGACGTCATGCTCGTGCTGCTCGTCATCTTCATCATTACGGCGCCGCTCTTCACCCACGCCATCCGGCTCGATCTGCCGCAAGTCGCGGCTGCGCCCGTGCAGCAGACGCCGCAGACCGTCACGCTCTCCATCGACGCAACGGGCAAGCTCTACTGGAATGCGCAGCGCATTTCGCTCGACGAGCTGCGCACGCGCTTCACCGCCGCGGGCAAGGCGTCCGAGGCGCAGCAGCCCGAACTGCAATTGCGCGCCGCGCGCGAAACGCGTTATGAAGTGATCGCCCAGGTCATGGGCGCCGCGCAGCAGGCCGGGCTGGCGCGCATCGGCTTCGTGACCGAGCCGCCGTCCGGTCAGCATTGAGCGGCCAGCACCGAGTCCTCGCCAGCCGCGCCGGCCGGCCCGGAATCCCGCCATGCGAAGCGGCAGCGGAAAGCGCGGCCAACTCGACGGTATAATCATCGTTTCCCTGAAAAAAGCGGGGCTGCTGAACCTGCCGCAGCCAGCGAGCGCCCCGCCCGGGCTTGTGTCCTGGCCGCGCACGACCGGCCCGGCTGAATCCGCCCGAATCCGCGTTCCCCATCCACACCATGCTCGAAAAATACGTTCCCTCCGACGTCGAATCCGCCGCGCAAGGCGAATGGCGCGTCAGCGACGCTTACCGGACGGCCGAAACGGCCGACAAGCCCAAGTTCTATTGCGTCTCGATGCTGCCGTATCCGTCGGGCAAGCTGCACATGGGTCACGTGCGGAACTACACGATCAACGACGTGATGTACCGCTATCTGCGCATGAACGGCTACAACACGCTGATGCCGATGGGCTGGGACGCGTTCGGCATGCCCGCCGAAAACGCCGCGATGGCCAACGGCGTGCCGCCGGCGAAGTGGACCTACGACAATATCGAGTACATGAAGGGCCAGATGCAGTCGATGGGCCTCGCGATCGACTGGTCGCGCGAAATCGCCACCTGCAAGCCCGACTACTACAAGTGGAACCAGTGGTTCTTCCTGAAGATGCTGGAGAAGGGCATCGCCTACAAGAAGACCGGCACGGTGAACTGGGACCCGGTCGATCAGACCGTGCTCGCCAACGAGCAGGTGATCGACGGGCGCGGCTGGCGCTCGGGCGCGCTCGTGGAAAAGCGCGAAATCCCGATGTACTACCTGCGCATCACGCAATACGCCGATGAGCTGCTGGGCGATCTCGACGGCCTCGGCTGGCCCGAGCGCGTCAAGATCATGCAGCAGAACTGGATCGGCAAGAGCTTCGGCGTGAACTTCGGCTTCCCGTACGAGCTCGACGGCGAGAAGAAGCTGCTGCGCGTGTTCACCACGCGCGCCGACACCATCATGGGCGTGACCTTCTGCGCGATCGCGGCCGAGCACCCGCTTGCCACGCGCCTCGCGCAGGAAAAGCCGGAGCTGCTGCCGTTCATCGACGAATGCAAGCGCGGCGGCGTGGCCGAAGCCGATATGGCGACGATGGAGAAGAAGGGCGTCGACACGGGCTTCACGGTCACCCACCCGATCACGAACGAGCAAGTGCCGGTGTGGATCGGCAACTATGTGCTGATGAGCTATGGCGAAGGCGCGGTGATGGGCGTGCCGGGCCACGACGAGCGCGATTTTGCGTTTGCGAAGAAGTACGACTTGCCGATCAAGCAGGTGATCGCGGCGGAAGGCGAGACCTACTCGCTCGACGGCTGGCAGGAGTGGTACGGCGAGAAGGAGCGCGCGGTCTGCATCAACAGCGGCAAGTTCGATGGCCTGAACTATCAGCAGGCCGTGGACGCCGTCGCAGCCGACCTCAAGGCGCACGGCTACGGCGACAAGCAGGTAACGTGGCGTCTGCGCGACTGGGGAATTTCGCGCCAGCGCTACTGGGGCACGCCGATCCCCATCATCCATTGCCCGAGCTGCGGCGACGTGCCGGTGCCCGAGCAGGATCTGCCAGTCGTGCTGCCCGAAGACCTCGTGCCGGACGGCACGGGCAACCCGCTCGCGAAGTCCGAAGCATTCCTGAACTGCAAGTGTCCGACGTGCGGCGCCGATGCGAAGCGCGAAACCGACACCATGGACACGTTCGTCGATTCGTCGTGGTACTTCTACCGCTATGCGGCACCCGACGCGAAGGCCATGGTCGACGAGCGCACCGACTACTGGATGCCGATGGACCAATACATCGGCGGCATCGAGCACGCGATCCTGCACCTCTTGTATTCGCGCTTCTGGGCGAAGGTCTCGCGCGACCTCGGCCTCGTGAAGTTCGGCGAACCCGCGAAGAACCTGCTCACCCAGGGCATGGTGCTCAACGAGACGTTCTACCGCGAAGATGCGTCGGGCAAGAAGACCTGGTACAACCCGGCCGACGTCACCGTCACGCACGACGACAAGGGCCGCCCGGTTGGCGCGACGCTCAACAGTGATGGCCAGAGCGTGGTGCTGGGCGGCGTCGAGAAGATGTCGAAGTCGAAGAACAACGGCGTCGACCCGCAAGTGCTGATCGACCAGTACGGCGCGGACACGGCGCGTCTGTTCACGATGTTCGCCGCTCCACCCGAGCAGCAGCTCGAATGGTCGGGCGCGGGCGTGGAGGGTGCGAGCCGCTTCCTGCGCCGCGTCTGGACGTTCGGCTATGCGAACGCTGCGGCGATCAAGTCGCGCGCGCCGCTCGACGCAGCGGCGCTCAGCGATGTCGAGAAGACGGTGCGCCGCGAAGTGTATGGCGTGCTCAAGCAGGCCGACTTCGACTATCAGCGTCTGCAGTACAACACGGTCGTGTCGGCGGCGATGAAGATGCTCAACGCGATCGAAAGCGCGAAGGGGGCGGGCGCGGGCGTGCAGCGCGAGACCTTCGGCGTGCTGCTGCGCGTGCTGTATCCGGTCGTGCCGCACCTCACGTTCGAGCTCTGGAAGGCGCTCGGCTATGCCGACGAATACGGCACGCTGCTCGATGCGCCGTGGCCGAAGGTCGACGAAAGGGCGCTGGAGCAGGCCGAGATCGAGCTCGTGCTGCAGGTGAACGGCAAGGTGCGCGGCGCCGTCACCGTGGCCAAGGATGCGCCGAAGGACGCAATCGAAGCGGCCGCGCTCGCACACGAGATGTTCGCGAAGTTCGCCGAAGGGCGCGCGCCGAAGAAGATCATCGTCGTGCCGGGCCGTCTCGTGAACGTCGTGGTCTGACATGACGTGCTGGCGGCGGCGCGCGATCAACAGCGCCACCGCCGTTCTGAACCAGGGAGTCCAGGTGATTCGCAGATCGTTCCTGTTACTGGCGGGCAGCGCGCTGATGCTTTCGGCGTGCGGGTTCCAGCTGCGTGGCGAGCAGAATTACGCGTTCAAGCGCCTCGCCGTCGTTGGCGCGTCGGCGCCCGTGACGGCGCGCCTCACGCGCATGGTCGAAGGCGGCAGCGATTCGGTGGTGGTCGACTCGACGGCCAATGCCGACGCCGTGCTGCGCGTGACCGAATCGCGCAGCTTCAGCACGCTTACGCTGAATTCGCTCGGCGTGGTCGAGGAATATCAGGTCAACTATTCGTTGAACTACACGCTCACGGCGCCGGATGGCTCCCCGCTGATCCAGCCGAGCACGATCGCGCTCAATCGCGCGATGACCTATAGCGACCAGTACGCGACCGCGAAGGTCTCCGAATCCGATCTGCTCTACGCCGACATGCAGAACGACGCCGTCGACCAGCTCACGCGCCGTCTTGCGGTTCTGAAGACCCTGCACCCCACGCCGGCCCAGGTCGTGCCGGGCGTCGCGCCCCGCGCGCCGCTGCCGCCGCCGCCGCTGTGATGCGCGTCTCGTCCTTCTCCTGAAGCGCACCTTATGCAACTGCGACTGGACGCACTCGAGCCGCACCTCGCCAAAGGGATGGCGGGTCTGTACGTCGTCTTCGGCGACGAGCATCTGCTCGCCCAGGAAGCGTGCGACCGCATCCGCGCGAGTGCGCGCGCCGCGGGCTTTACCGACCGTTCGGTGTTCACGGTCGAGCGCGGATTCGACTGGAGTGCGCTGCTTGGCGCAAGCCAGTCGATGTCGCTTTTCGGCGATCGCCAACTGGTGGAGTTGCGCATTCCATCGGGCAAGCCCGGCAAGGAAGGCGCTGATGCGCTCAAGACACTCGCCGCATCGGCAAAAGCGGCGGCGAACCCCGACGTGCTGACGCTCATCACCCTGCCGCGCCTCGACGCCGCCACGCAAAAGTCGGCGTGGTTCACGGCGTTGGCGGACAGCGGCGTGGCGATCAAGATCGATCCGGTCGAGCGCGCGGCGCTGCCGAACTGGATCGGTCAGCGTCTCGCGCTTCAGGGACAACGCGTGGCGCCTGGCGAGGACGGACGGCGTGCGCTGCAATTCGTTGCGGAACGCGTGGAAGGCAACCTGCTTGCGGCGCATCAGGAAATCCAGAAGCTTGGGCTGCTGTACCCCGAGGGCGTGCTGAGCTTCGAGCAGATTCACGACGCCGTGCTCAACGTCGCGCGCTACGACGTTTTCAAGCTCAACGAAGCGATGCTCACCGGCGACGTCGGGCGCCTCGCGCGCATGCTTGATGGCCTGCAAGGCGAAGGCGAGGCTTCGGTGCTGGTGCTGTGGGCCGTCGTCGAAGAAGTCCGCACGCTCTTGCGCATCAAGCGCGGTGTCGCAGCGGGCAAGCCGCTCGCGATGCTGTTGCGCGAGAACCGTGTCTGGGGGCCGCGCGAGCGGCTCATCGGACCCGCGCTCTCGAGGCTGACCGAGGCGACGCTCGAACGCGGCCTCGCGCTCGCGGCGCGGCTCGACCGGCAGGTCAAGGGGCTTTCCGGGCATTCGCGCGCCGACTGGCGCGACGCGTTGCCGCCCGATGCCTGGGACGGCCTGTTCGAGCTGGCGATGACGGTCGCCGCGCCACGCGGCACCGGCGCGCCGGCGCGTTCAGGGCCGTCCGCGCGCGGCGCCGGGGCTTCGGGGCGCGCGCAACCGGCGGCCCGGCGGCGAGCCCAGCCGCGGCGGCTGCGGCGGCCGCTGCCGCCTCCCGACGCGCGCACCGCAGGGCCGGGGCGCAGGCCAGGCTAGTTGTGCTGGCCGGACGTCCCGTTCCGGCAGCTGCTATCGGCATCGCAAGGGGGCGCGCCGCGCCGCCTGTTCCAGCCCGCCGGTGCGCCGCGCCAGCCGTACCCCATACCGGCGCATGCTCAGCAAAGCCGGCCGGCTGGCCTTAAAATCGACCTAACCTGAACCGCGCAGCCTCATACAGCATCGACCGGTTGCGCCGCATCACGACAGAAACCATGGATATCGACCAGTACATGACCGACCTCGGCCGCCGCGCCCGCAATGCTTCGCGCGCGATGGCCCGGGCCTCGACGGCCGCAAAGAACGCTGCGCTGGAAGCCGTTGCGCAGGCGATCGAGCGCGAGGCGCAGCAACTGAAGGACGCCAATGCCCGCGACCTCGCGCGCGCGAAGGAAAAGGGCCACGATGCGGCGTTCATCGATCGCCTCACGCTCTCCGACAAGGCGCTCAAGACCATGGTGGAAGGCCTGCGCCAGGTGGTGGCGCTGCCCGACCCGATCGGCGAGATCAGCAACCTCAAGTTCCGTCCGAGCGGCATTCAGGTCGGCCAGATGCGCGTGCCGCTGGGCGTGATCGGCATCATCTACGAATCGCGCCCGAACGTGACCATCGACGCCGCAGCACTGTGCCTGAAGTCGGGCAACGCGACCATTCTGCGCGGCGGCTCCGAGGCGCTCGAGTGCAATACGGCGCTCGCGAAGCTGATCGGCGAAGGGTTGGCGGCGGCCGGCCTGCCGCAGGACGCGGTGCAGGTGGTGGAAACCGCCGATCGCGCGGCGGTCGGCAAGCTCATCACCATGACGGAGTTCGTTGACGTGATCGTGCCGCGCGGCGGCAAGAGCCTGATCGAGCGTTTGATGGCCGAAGCGCGTGTGCCGATGATCAAGCACCTCGACGGCATATGCCACGTCTATGTGGACGATCGCGCCGATTTCGCGAAGGCGCTCACCGTCTGCGACAACGCCAAGACGCACCGCTACGGCACCTGCAACACGATGGAGACGCTGCTGGTCGCGCGCGGCATCGCGCACGAGGTGCTGCCGCCGCTTGGCCGTCTCTATCGCGACAAGGGCGTGGAACTGCGCGTGGATGCCGGCGCGCGCGCGATTTTCGCGGACGCGAACATCGGCCCGCTCGTGGACGCCACCGAGGAAGACTGGCGCACCGAGTATCTCGCGCCGGTGCTGGCGGTCAAGATCGTCGACAACCTCGATCAGGCTGTCGAGCACATCAACCACTACGGCTCGCATCACACCGACGCCATCGTCACCGAAGATCACGACCGCGCGATGCGCTTCCTGCGCGAAGTGGATTCAGCGAGCGTGATGGTGAACGCCTCGACGCGTTTCGCCGATGGCTTCGAGTTCGGCCTGGGCGCGGAGATCGGCATCTCCAACGACAAACTGCACGCGCGCGGCCCGGTCGGCCTGGAAGGGCTGACCTCGCTCAAGTACGTCGTGCTGGGCCACGGCGAAGGGCGGCAATAAGTCGCACGGCGCGTGCAATGCGGGGCGCGCCGCCCTCCTTAATTCGATACGCCAATAACAACAAGGATCGCCGATGCTCTGGGTCAAGACGTTTCACATCGTTCTGATTGCCTCGTGGTTCGCTGGCCTGTTCTACCTGCCGCGCATCTTCGTGAATCTCGCGATGGAAACCGAACCCGCAGCCGTCCAGCGCCTGCTGATCATGGCCCGCAAGCTCTACCGCTTCATGACGATGATCGCCGTGCCCGCGCTGTTGTGCGGGCTATGGCTGTGGCTCGTAGTGGGGATCGGCCGCGGTCAGGGGTGGATCCACGCGAAAGTGGGCGTGGTGTTGCTGCTCATCGTTTATCACGCGTATTGCGGGCGCTTGCTCAAGACCTTCGAGCGCGGCGAGAACCGACGCTCCGACAAGTGGTATCGCATGTTCAACGAGCTACCGGTGCTCGGCATGCTGGCGGCGGTGGCGCTGGTCGTCATCAAGCCGTTCTGATTCGCGCTTCCCTGCTTCCATCCTTCCCCCTGACGGGCGCTCTCAGATGGTGCCCGACTCCTTGCGGCGCATGCGCGCGCCGACGACGCGCCAGCCGTCGTCACGCTTCATGAAAACATCGGCAAAGCGGTATTCGACCGGCTTGAAGCCCGGCGCGGGCGTATAGCGGTTGATGCCGGTGACGACGGCCAGATCGCCAAGCACCTGAACGCGTACGTCCTCGAGCACCTGCGAGCCGCCCGGCGCAAGTGCCGCGGCGGCGAGCAAATCGCGCTTCGAGCGATGCATGCCATTAGGCAGGACTTCGAGGAACTTATCGTCCAGCAGATCGTTGAGCATGGAGCGGTCGCCCGTGGCGGCCGCCCTGGTCCATTGCTGCTCGAGGATCTGCAGTTGAACCGCTTCGCTCGCAACGGGATTGCTCGGGACGGAGGCGAAAACGGTAGTGGCTGCCACGCACGAGGCGGCGACGGCGAACAGATGTTTCATGGCGTTTCCTGGTTCGATCCGGCGAACCCTGCGGTTCGCAAAAACGGGAAACGATCGCATGATCGCCGGCGGTAGCCGGCCAAAGAGGCACTGAGCGCGAAAGCCATACGTGGCACGCAGGACGTGGTGTCTGCGTTTCCCGACGTAGAAAGTGTACTTATCCTACGGATCGTCAGATATAGGACGAGTCTCAAAAACGGAGAAGCGGCTCGCGTGGCCAATGTGCAACACGAAGCGTCATGCGACATTGCGCCGCTATTTCGCGAATAACCGAGGGTGGTCTGCGTGTTTAAGTGTGATAGCGTCTTCTGTGGAGATATCAGAATATATAAATAAATAATATGATTTTATATGGAGTGCTCTCATTTTGGCGGTTTTAAAATAAGAATCTGTAGGGCTATTTCTGACGTATTAGCTTCGTGTGTGAGAGATTCTGATAGGGATTGACTGATCTGGTGGTTGTTGTTGCTCAGTTAAATCTGTAGCCCCTCTGTTTTATTTTCATTCAATGATCAAGCCCGATTTGGATGATTTGTTAGCATCCTCGGCACACTGAATGGCCTTATTCCGCATGGGTTGTCCGCATTTTTGATCGGCTTGTTGGTTTGGGAATTTTCTTATATTCGCTGTTTTGCCTGGTTAATAGAGTTACGCCTTGTTAATGCCTCTTGAGTAATGGGCTGCGCCGAAAATTCTCAGTTAAATCTGACGGCGTCAGATTTTTAAGCCCGCCCGGGAAATGATTTTTCGTTCGTCGTTCGTATAACGCGGCGATTTTTCCGGCTCAAGGGAGTTGCATTAGGGCGGTTTGTGAATCCGCTCGTAATGCGTCTGCGTGGGGTGCGTAGGCGCCGGTTGGGATCCCGTCTTTAATCAAGGTAAGGCAAAGAATGAACAAGACATATCGATCAATCTGGAATGAGTCCACGGGGACGTGGGTTGCCGTCCAGGAAAACGTCGCATCGCGGAGCAAGCGCTCGTCGAAGCCGATTGTTCTGGCCACCGGAGCGATGGGAGTTGCGACTAGCCTGCTGTCGGCGCACGCGTTTTCGGCAACTGTCGGCACCGTCGGGCAAGGCGGTCTGGAAATCTGCTCGGGCTCGAGCGGCTATTCCTGGGGCTCGTCGGGCGGCAGCCAGTCGCTGAATTGTTCGTCCGGCAGCACGGGCACGAGTGACGGGCTCGCTTTCTCCCTGAACAATGCAGGCGATACCAAGGGCGGCTACGGTTTTGACGCTTCGACGGCGCAAGTTGCCGGCTATCAAAGCGGCTTGCTCAACATCAAGGGAACGGACGTCCAGGTCTACGGGCCCACGACGTTCCATGATGTCGTCACGATGAGCAACCAGAAGATCGTGCAACTTGCGCCCGGCGAAATCTCGTCGGCCAGCGCGGACGCGGTCAACGGCTCGCAGCTCTACGGCTCGATCTCGAGCGTGGCGAAGAATTTCGGCGGCGGGGCGGCTGTCGGGGCGGATGGCTCCATTAGCGCGCCCTCGTATGTGCTTTCCGGCTCCACCTATAACGATGTAGGGTCGGCTCTGGCGGCACTTGGTGACGGAGCGGTCAAAGACGCGGTCCGTTACGATTCGCCGGCAGATACGTCGGTGACCTTGGGCGGGGTGGGCGCTACGGCGCCGGTCGCGTTGCACAACGTGGCGAACGGTGTCGTGAGTGCCAACAGCACCGATGCGGTGAACGGCGCGCAGCTCAATGACGTAAGCACATCGGTCACGAACATCGACAACAGCGTCACCAAGATCCAGAACACGTTGACCACGGCTGGTTGGGGCGCACAGGCCTCGTCGTCGAATCCGACCGGTTATACCTATGGCGGTTTCAACGTCGCAGCCGACGGCACGGTGAGCAACCCGGCGGTCCTCTATGTGCCGAATACCATTGGCACGGCGAACGCACAGATCGTTCTCGATCCGGGCCAGGGTAACAGCGCCTACTTCGTGAATGGCGATCGTACCCAGGGCTTTTTGCCGAAGGGCACGGTCATCAGCAATGTGGCGGACGGCATTCAGGATACCGATGCGACCAACGTGGGCCAGGTGGCCGACATGATCGCCTCCCAAATCCCGGGCGGCCTGCAACAGACGCCGAATCTGCTCAAGGCCGGCGCCATGCGGTTGGGCGCATCGCCGGGGGGCTCCGGCGTTGATCTTTCCACCGCGGACGGGCTGCCGTACAAGACCGCGGCGTACTACTCCCAGGTTCGTGGTACCGGCAACGCGTCTGGCTCGACATCGCCGACCGACGTCGCGCGCGCGAACGGCGCTGGCAGCATTGCCATCGGCTCGAATACGGAAGCGGACGGTGGCGGCAGCACGGCGGTGGGTATCCAGTCGCTGGCAACGGCGAACGACTCGGTGGCACTGGGTTCGGGCTCGGTCGCCAATCTAACGAACACGGTTTCGGTGGGTAGCGATGGCACGGCCACGCGTGCGGTGGTCAACCCGGACGGCAGCACGAGCTATGTGACGAGTCAGGCCAACGCGCGCCGTGTCGTAAACATGGCCGCTGGCCAGAGCGACACCGATGCGGTGAACGTGTCGCAGCTCAAGGGCGTGACGAGTGCGTTGGGTGGTGGCGCTACCGTGAATGCCGACGGCTCGGTCGCGGCTCCGACATATGCGCTGTCGGGCGGTACATACACGGACGTGGGCTCAGCGCTGAGCGCGGTGGACCAGGGCGTGACAAACCTGGCGGGCGAGGTGGCCAACGCGGTGATGTATGACACCTCGGCGCACGACAAGGTGACGCTGGGCGGAACGAACGCAAGCAAGACCGTAACGCTCACCAATGTTGCGGACGCCAAGCTGAACGCATCGAGCACCGACGCGGTGAACGGGGCGCAGTTGTTCGCTACCAATCAGAACGTGTCGAACCTCGCGGGCGACGTCACCAATATCCAGGGCGACATCACCAACATCAATGGCAAAATCGCTGATGTGGTGACCTACGATTCGTCCGCGCACGATTCGCTGACGCTCGGCGGTAAGGACGCAAGCGCGCCGGTCGCGCTGCACAACGTCGCGAACGGCACACTCTCGGCTGACAGCACCGACGCAGTCAACGGCGGCCAACTCTACGCCACGAACTCGAGCATTTCGGACCTCGCGGGCGACGTCACCAACATCCAGGGTGACATCACCAACATCAACGGCAAGATCGCTGATGCGGTGGTCTACGACTCGTCCGCACACAACTCGGTGACGCTCGGCGGCACGAGCGCGACCGTGCCGGTGGCGCTGCACAACGTTGCGGCCGGTATCACGACCAATGACGCCGTGAACGTGGGTCAATTGACCTCGGCAGGGTTCCAGGTCGATTCGTCGACGGGATCCGTGCTGAACAAGGCGGTTACGTACGACCAGAGTTCGATTGCTTCGGGTTCGCCGACCGTTACGCTGGAGCCGGGCACCGGCAACAGCATCTACTACCGCAACAGCAACCGTAATGACGGATTCTTGCCCAAGGGCACGGTCATCAGTAACGTTGCATCCGGTATTCAGGATACGGACGCGGCAAACGTTGGCCAGGTGTGGGACATCATGAATGGGCAGGGCGAGGCCAGCGTGATGGCGCCGAATATGCTGCTCAGATCGTCGCGCATGCTGCTGGGTGCGTCGCAGGGGTCGGGGGTCGATCTCTCGACGGCGACCGGGGCTCCGTACAAGACGGCGGCATATTACTCGCAGGTCCGCGGTACCGGTAACGCAGTTGGCTCGACGTCACCGACCGACGTCGCGCGCGCGAACGGTGCCGGCAGCATTGCCATCGGTTCGAATACGGAAGCGGACGGTGGCGGCAGCACGGCGGTGGGTATCCAGTCGCTGGCCACGGCAGGCGACTCGGTGGCGCTGGGTTCGGGTTCGGTCGCCAATGTCGCGAACACGGTTTCGGTGGGTAGCGATGGCACGGCTACGCGTACAGTGGTCAATCCGGACAACTCTGTTACCACGGTTCAGAGCCAGGCCAATACGCGTCGTATTGTGAACATGTCGGCAGGCCAGAACGATACCGACGCTGTGAACGTTTCGCAGATCAAGGGCATCACGAATGCACTCGGCGGCGGCGCGGGCGTGAGCTCAGCGGATGGCTCGATCATTGCACCGAATTACGTGCTGAACGGCAGTTCATACTCGGATGTGGGCTCTGCGCTGGCGGCTATCAACGCAAAGGGAGGCGGCTCGCCGGATGGCGTGGTATATGACACGCCGGCACACGACAAGGTGACGTTTGGTGGCACGGGCCATGCGCCGGTCTCGCTGACGAACGTGGCGAACGGCCAGGTGAGCGCGTCAAGCTACGACGCAGTGAATGGCGCACAGCTGTACGCGCTGGGTGCAACGACGGACAGCTCGGGCAACGTGACGAACGCGTTCGTAGCGTACGACGACACGTCGAAGGGCTCGGTCACGTTTGGCGGCAAGGGTTCGACCACGCCGGTGGCGCTGCACAACGTGGCAAACGGCGCGGTGAGCGCATCGAGCTACGACGCAGTGAACGGCGCACAGCTGTACGCGTTGGGTGCGACGACGGACAGCTCGGGCAACGTGACGAACGCGTTCGTAGCGTACGACGACACGTCGAAGGGCTCGGTCACGTTTGGCGGCAAGGGTTCGACCACGCCGGTGGCGCTGCACAACGTTGCGGCCGGGGTCACGGCAAATGACGCCGTGAACGTCTCGCAGCTCAAGGGCATCACGACTGCGCTAGGCGGCGGTGCGGGCGTGAGCTCAACGGACGGCTCGATCATTGCGCCGAATTACGTGCTGGACGGCAACTCATACTCCGACGTGGGCAAGGCGCTGGATGCCATCAATGCAAAGGCCGGCTCAGGCAACGTGAATGGCGTGGTGTATGACACGCCCGCACACGACAAGGTGACGTTTGGCGGCGTGGGTTCGACCGTACCGGTCACGCTGACGAACGTGGCGAATGGCCAGGTGAGCGCATCGAGCTACGACGCGGTGAATGGCGCACAGCTGTACGCGCTGGGTGCGACGACGGACAGCTCGGGCAACGTGACGAATGCGTTCGTAGCGTACGACGACACGTCGAAGGGCTCGGTCACGTTCGGCGGCAAGGGCTCGACCACGCCGGTAGCGCTGCACAACGTGGCAAACGGCGCGCTGAGCGCATCGAGCTACGACGCGGTGAATGGCGCACAGCTGTACGCGCTGGGTGCAACGACGGACAGCTCGGGCAACGTGACGAACGCGTTCGTAGCGTACGACGACACGTCGAAGGGCTCGGTCACGTTTGGCGGCAAGGGTTCGGCCACGCCGGTGGCGCTGCACAACGTGGCTAACGGCACGGTGAGCATGGCGAGCTTCGACGCGGTGAATGGCTCGCAGCTCTTTGGCTTGGCTAACTCGACGGCTACCGCGCTCGGTGGCAAAACGAAGGTCAACGCCGACGGCACGATCACCGCACCTACCTATGTCGTGGACGGTAGTTCGTACTACGACGTCGGTACGGCAATCGACGCAGTCGCGGCTTACGCCGGTGGTGGCAGTGTTGATGCGGTAATGTACGACTCATCGGCGCACGACAAGATCACGCTGGGCGGTAAAAACTCCACGAGCGGTCCTGTCAAGGTAACGAACCTCGCAAACGCCTCGGAAGCCAGCGACGCAGTGAACCTCGCTCAGCTCGAAGCGATGGGCATGACTGTCGACACCTCCGGCAACGTGACGAATGCGTTCGTGGCCTACGACGACACGTCGAAGTCCTCGATCACCCTGGGCGGCAAGGGTTCGACCACGCCGGTTGCCATCCATAACGTGGCGAACGGTGTGACAGCCAACGATGCCGTGAACGTCGCACAGCTTCAGGCGATGGGCGCGATCGTGGACAGCTCGGGTAACGTGACGAATTCGTTCGTTGCCTACGACGACGCCACGAAGGGTTCGGTCACGTTCGGCGGCATCGGCGCGACCGCGCCAGTCAAGCTGCACAACGTCGCCGCGGGCGCCGTCACGTCGAGCAGCACCGACGCGATCAACGGCGCACAGCTGTACAACGTTGCGTCGAGCACGGCCGACTCGCTGGGCGGTGGTTCGACGGTCAACGCTGACGGTTCGATCTCGGCACCGACTTTCGTGATCGGCGGCGGCACGTACACCAACGTGGGTGGTGCGCTTACGAGTCTTGACGGCCGCGTGACTAACATCGAGAACACGGTGACCAACATCGCGGGCTCGGTGGCCAATGCGGTTCAGTATGACTCGTCGGCTCACGACAAGATCACGCTGGGCGGCACGGACGCGTCCACGGCGGTCAAGCTGACCAACCTGCAGGATGGCGAACTTTCGGCCAGCAGCACGGACGCTGTCACGGGTGCGCAGTTGTACGCGACGAACGTGGAAGTCTCGAACCTGAACCAGGCCATTCAGAACATCAACATCACCGGTTCTGAATACATGTCGACCAACTCGACGAGCGGCCCGGCTTCGGCCACGGGCTCCAACTCGATCGCGGCGGGCGGCGGCGCAACGGCAACGGGCGCGAACTCGACCGCAATGGGCGACAAGGCCGCGGCTAAGGCGGACAACTCGGTCGCGCTGGGTGCGAACTCGGTGGCGGACGAAGCGAACACGGTGTCTGTTGGTTCGGCGGGTAACGAGCGCCGGATCACCAATGTCGCAGCGGGCGTCAACCCGACTGACGCGGTAAACATGGGGCAGTTCCAGAGCGGCATGAATTCGCTCCAGAGCGGCTTGAGTTCCGTGGCGCGTAATGCCTACGGTGGTGTCGCGGCAGCAACCGCGCTGACTATGATCCCGGACGTCGACCAGGGCAAGACCATTGCGGTCGGTGTCGGTACGGCCAACTTCCAGGGCTACCAGGCGGCTGCAATCGGGGCAACGGCCCGCATCACCCAGAACATCAAGGTGAAGCTGGGCGGTGGCTATGCAGCAAGTGGCGGGGCTACCTACGGCGCGGGTATGTCGTACCAGTGGTAAGTGTCTGATGGCAATCCAGGAGCGGGACATCCGCTTCTGGTGAGCCAGGACACTGCTATTGCCAGGCCCGTAGTTTCAGCCGAAAAAACAAAGCGGACTCCTTCGTGAGTCCGCTTTTTCTATTGGGGGCACGATTTTCGGCGCAGCCCGTCGCGCGATGTGTTTAGCTGTTCGCGTCCAGCCGGCGCCGCGCGATGATGTCCTTCGCGTTGGCGAGCTTTTCGGCTAGTGCCGGGCCTCGCTGCAGCGCCACACCCACCGCAAGAATGTCGCCTATCGCGAGGTGCGAGGTGCGCGAGGTCATCGGCGAGAAGACGTCGGTGTCTTCGTCGACATTCGCGTGCAGGCCCACGCTCGCGAGGCGCGCAAGCGGCGACGTGCCGTGCGTAATCGCGATCACCTTCGCGCCGCGGTCGAGCGCTGTTTGCGCCGCATCCACCACGTCGCGCGTGCGTCCGGTGTTCGAGATGGCGACGACCACGTCGCCCGGCCCGAGCAGCGCGGCCGACATCAGGAATGTGTGCGGATCGGAATAAGCGACGCTCGGCATGCCGAGTCGAAAGAACTTGTGCTGCATGTCCTGCGCCGCGATGCCGGAACCCCCCGCGCCATAGAACTCGATGCGCGATGCCTTGGCGAGCAGGTCGATCGCGGCGCCGAGCGCGTCCGTGGACAGGTTGTTGCGCACCTGCACGAGTGCGCCGATCGTCCGGTCGAGCACTTTGGCCGCGACACCGGACACGGGCTCGTCCGGGCTCACGTCGCGGTAAACCGCAGGCATTTCCGTGGGCAGATCGGCGGCCACGGCTTGCGCGAGGCGAATCTTGAACTCCCGAAATCCCGAGAACCCGAGTGCGTGGCAAAAGCGCGCGATGGTCGGCTGGCTCACGCCCGCACGTTGCGCGACCTCGGTCATGGAAAGGTCGAGCAGTTCTCGCGGTGCTTCGACGATGTAATCGGCGAGCTTGCGCTCGGACGGGCGCAACTGTTCGTGGATGGCCTTCACTTGGGACAGCAGCATCGGGAAACTCGCACTATGCTGAAAGATCCGCTGACAATAGCGGGTCGATTGGTTTGTACAAAAACTACAAGGATCGCTGGGAAGTTGCAAGCGGGGTTTAACCGGAGCAAGGCGTATTCCCGTAGGTATTGGGTGTTCAGCGTTTGCATGATTCAACTTTCCAGGCAAAACTGGGATTGCGGGCTTGTAGTTTTTCTACTAACATCGCCGCATCGCTGACCGGATCGCGCGATGTGTCCCCGAGCGTCCCGCGAGATAAAAATGGAAGGAGATTCGATGGTTTCCCCGCATTCGCAGTTGATGAAGGTCACGCGGCGCGTGATCGAGCGCAGCAAGCCGACACGCGAGGCCTATCTCGCGCGCATTGCAGCGGCGCAGGGCCATTTCCCGGCGCGCGGCGCGCTGTCGTGCGCGAATCTCGCGCACGGTTTCGCCGGTCTCGAAGGGCGCGACAAGATCGCCATCAAGGCGATCCGCGAGCCTAACATCGGCATCGTCTCGTCTTATAACGAGATGCTTTCGGCGCACGCCCCCTACAAAGATTTCCCCGACATCATCAAGAAGGCCGCTCGCGAAGTGGGCGGCGTCGCGCAGTTCGCGGGCGGCGTGCCCGCGATGTGCGACGGCGTCACGCAAGGCAATGCCGGCATGGAGCTGTCGCTATTCTCGCGCGAAGTGATTGCGATGAGCACGGCCGTGGCGCTCACGCACAATATGTTCGACGCGGCGCTGTGCCTTGGCGTGTGCGACAAGATCGTGCCGGGCCTCTTGATCGGCGCGCTGCAATTCGGTCATCTGCCCACGATTTTCGTGCCCGCCGGCCCGATGACGAGCGGCATCTCGAACGACGACAAAGCGAAGGTGCGCCAGAAGTTCGCGACGGGCCAGTGCGACCGCGAGGCGCTGCTCGAATCCGAGGCCGCGGCATACCACGGCCACGGCACCTGCACGTTCTACGGCACGGCCAACAGCAATCAGATGCTGATGGAGGTCATGGGCCTGCATCTGCCGGGCTCGGCGTTCATCCATCCGCACACGCCGCTGCGTGACGAACTCACGGCAGCGGCTGCGCGCCGCGTGCTCGAGCTCACAGTCGAGCGCGGCAATTACACGCCGATCGGCCACGTGATCGACGAGAAGGCGGTGATCAACGGCATCGTCGCGCTGATGGCGACGGGCGGTTCGACCAACCATACGCTGCACCTCGTGGCGATGGCGCGCGCGGCGGGCATCATCATCGACTGGAACGACTTCGACGAGCTTTCGGCTGCGGTGCCGCTGCTCGCGCGCGTCTATCCGAACGGCAAGGCCGATGTGAATCATTTCCATGCGGCGGGCGGCATCGCCTTCCTCGTGCGCGAGCTGCTCGACGGCGGCCTGCTGCATGAAGACGTGAAGACGGTGGCGGGCGAGGGCCTGCGCCACTACACCGAAGAGCCGAAGCTGCTCGACGGCAAGCTCGCGTGGGTGCCGGCGGTCGAGAAGAGCGCCGATACGGCCGTGCTGCGTCCGCTTGCCGAGCCGTTCCAGCCCGACGGAGGCCTGCGTCTGATGCAAGGCCGCATCGGCCGCGGCGTCATCAAGATTTCGGCGGTGGCGCCCGACCATCGCCTCGTGCGTGCGCCGGCCATCGTGTTCGAATCGCAGGAGGCCGTGCAGGAAGCGTTCGATCGCGGCGAACTCGAGCGCGATTTCGTGGCCGTCGTGCGCTTCCAGGGCGCGCGCGCCAACGGGATGCCGGAGTTGCACCGCCTCACGCCGCTGCTCGGCGTGCTGCAGGACAAGGGCTTCCACGTCGCGCTCGTGACCGATGGGCGCATGTCGGGCGCGTCAGGCAAGGTGCCGGCCGTGATCCACATTTCGCCCGAAACGCTGCTGCATGGGCCGATCGGCAAGGTGCGCAATGGCGACATCGTCGTGATCGACGCGGTCGCGGGCGTGCTGGACGTGGAGGTGGACGAGGCCGAGTGGAACGCGCGCCCCGTCGCGCAGCCCGCGCACCAGGAAAGCAACGAAGTGGGCTTTGGCCGCGAACTGTTCGGCGTGTTCCGCGCTGCTGCCGCGCCCGCGGAGCTGGGCGCGTCGGTGTTCGGATCGCTCGTCGGTGAAGCGCGGGCCACGCCGGCTGCTGCCACCGCTGCAGCACGCGCGCCGCACTGAGCGACGCACTGAGCGGCGCGAACAGCACGACAAACTGAATTCATCATCAAGGAGCCTGATCATGGCAACAAGCACGGTGGCCGACATTGTCCGCCTCGGCCCGGTGATCCCGGTGCTGGCATTCGACACGCCCGAGCAAGGCGAGCACGTTTCGCGCGCGCTGCATGCGGGCGGCGTGAAGGTGCTGGAGATCACGCTGCGCACGGCGGCCGGTCTCCAGGCAATCGAGCGTGCTGCGCAGATCGCGCCGGACATCGTCGTAGGCGTGGGTACGATCACGAAGCCCGAGCATTGCGCGCTCGCAAAAAAGGCCGGTGCGCAGTTCGGCGTCTCGCCGGGCCTCACGCGCGAGATTCATCAGGCATCGCTCGATGCGGGGCTGCCGCTGCTGCCCGGCGTCATGACGCCGACGGACATCATCGTGGCGATGGAGCTCGGCTACGAGATCGTCAAGTTTTTCCCGGCGGTGCCTGCGGGCGGCCTCAACATGCTGCAGGCCTTCCATGGCCCGTTCCCGACGCTCAAGATCTGCCCCACGGGCGGCATCACCGCCGAATCGGCGATCAACTTCCTCGCGCTGCCCAATGTGGTCTGCGTGGGGGGCTCGTGGCTCACGCCGAAGGCGGCGCTCGCCGCCCAGGACTGGGCTGAAGTGACGCGCCTTGCGCGCGCCGCGAGCGAGCTGTCGCGCCCGGTGCGCTGACGTTGCATGTGGCGGGCGGTATTCCGGACGTTCGCGCCCCGGTTTCGTTCTGCTGCATCCGCGAGCCGCGCAGGCAGCGCCCTTCGGGGCGCATGGCCTGCGCGGCTCGACTGTCTTGCGCCCGTTTTTCACGCACGCGGCTCAGAAAGCCGCTATAACCTCTACGACCTCGGCCCCTCGACAGCCGAGCCCTTCCGTGCAGCCTGGTGACGTGCTCGCGCCGCTGCGGAAGAACAAAGACAACTAACAGGAGAAGAGCCTCATGGGAGTGGCCCACGGCAGTACGCTGCTGATTTACGCGGTCGTCGCGATCGCTGCGCTGATCTTCATGATCACGCGCTGGAAGGTTTATCCGTTCCTTGTCCTGATCATCGTTTCGTTGCTGCTCGGCCTTGCTGCCGGCATGCCGATGGATACGATCGTCAAATCGTTCGAAACCGGCAACGGCAATACGCTCGGCCACATTGCCATCGTGGTGGGCCTCGGCACCATGCTCGGCAAGATGATGGCCGAATCGGGCGGCGCCGAGCGCGTCGCCACGACGCTGATCAGCTGGTTCGGCGAGAAGAACATCCACTGGGCAATGATGTTCGTCGCGATCATCGTGGGCTTGCCGGTGTTCTTCGAAGTCGGCTTCGTGCTGCTGATTCCGATCGCGTTCAACGTCGCCAAGCGCACGGGCAAATCGCTGCTGCTCGTCGGCTTGCCGATGGTCGCGGGCCTGTCGGTCGTGCACGGCCTGATTCCGCCGCACCCGGCCGCGCTGCTCGCGGTGCAGGCGTATCACGCCGACATCGGCAAGACCATCGCGTACGGCCTGATCGTCGGGATTCCGACCGCGATCGTCGCCGGCCCGCTGTTCGCGCTGCTCATTCACCGCGCGGTCAAGCTGCCCGAGAACAATCCGCTCGCGGACCAGTTCATCGGCGACATGAAGATCAAGGCCGATCACGAGCTGCCCAGCTTCGGCATCACGCTCTTCACGATTCTGCTGCCGGTGATCCTGATGCTGATCGGCAGCTGGGCCGACCTCGTGTTCACGCCCAAGACCCTGCCGAACAGTCTGCTGCACTTTGTCGGTACTTCGGACGTCGCGCTGCTGATTGCGGTGCTGGTCAGCTTCTGGACCTTCGGCGCGCAACGCGGCTTCAACCGCGCGCAGATCCAGAAGTTCTGCGGCGACTGCCTCGCACCGATCGCTGGCATCACGCTCATCGTGGGCGCGGGCGGCGGCTTCGGCCGCGTGCTGATGGACGGCGGCATCTCGAAGGAGATCGTCGCGGTGGCGCAGTCGGCGCATCTTTCGCCGCTGTTGTTCGGCTGGTTCGTCGCGGCGCTGATCCGTCTCGCGACCGGCTCGGCTACCGTTGCCATGACGACGGCCTGCGGCATCGTCGCGCCGGTTGCGGCCGCGAGCGGCGCGGCTGTGAGCCCCGAGCTGCTGGTGCTCGCGACGGGCTCGGGCTCGCTGATCTTTTCGCACGTCAACGACGGCGGCTTCTGGCTGATCAAGGAATACTTCGGCATGACGGTCGGCCAGACGTTCAAGACCTGGTCGCTGTGCGAGACTATTATTTCGCTGATGGGTCTCGGGCTGACCTTTGTGCTGGCGAGCGTGGTGTAAAGAGAAGAGGGCGCAGCAATGATTCTGATCGCGATGGGCGTGTCG
Organism: Paraburkholderia sp. A1RI-2L; assembly: GCF_048957375.1. Classification (NCBI taxonomy): domain Bacteria; kingdom Pseudomonadati; phylum Pseudomonadota; class Betaproteobacteria; order Burkholderiales; family Burkholderiaceae; genus Paraburkholderia; species Paraburkholderia sp. A1RI-2L. The sequence continues at coordinate 2,327,048 of NZ_JARBTA010000001.1, read as the reverse complement.
GGCGCGGGCAAGACCCGCATCGGCGAGTTGCTGGCCGAGCGCCTGCACTGCAGCTTCACCGACGGCGACGCTTTCCATAGCGAAGCCAACAAGAAGAAGATGCACGACGGCATCCCGCTCACCGACGACGACCGCTGGCCGTGGCTGCGCACGATCCGCGCAGCCATCGAGGAAAAGCAGCGCGCGCAGGAGACGGCAGTGTTCACATGCTCGTCGCTCAAGCGGTCGTATCGCGACATCCTGCGCGGCAGCGACCGCGACGTGTTCTTCGTTTATCTGAAGGGCAGCTTCGAGGTGCTGCACGAGCGCCTCGCGTCGCGCACGGGCCACTTCTTCGATCCGTCCTTGCTGCAAAGCCAGCTCGACACGCTCGAAGCGCCGGGACCGGACGAGGCGATCGAGGTGAGCATCGAGCACACGCCCGAACAGATCGTCGATGAGGTGATCACGCAGCTGGAGACGCGCCGCGCGAGTTGATCGCTGCGCTTTGTGTGGATGTAAAAAAGGCGCTTCGTTCGCAATGAACGAAGCGCCTTTTTGTTGAGACGGCGGGTAGTTGGCTTACGAAATACGCTTGGCCAGTTCCGCCGCCTTGCCGACGTACGAAGCCGGCGTCATCGCCATCAGACGCTGCTTCGCGTCTTCCGGAATCGCAAGACCGCTCACGAAGGTCTGCAGCGCTTCGCGCGTGATGCCCTTGCCGCGCGTGAGCTCCTTCAACTGCTCATACGGGTTTTCGATGCCGTAGCGGCGCATGACCGTCTGCACCGGCTCGGCCAGCACTTCCCACGTGGCGTCGAGATCTTCGTTCAGGCGCAGCGGGTTCACTTCGAGCTTGTCCAGACCGCGGATCAGCGAGTCGTACGCGAGCAGCGAGTAGCCGAACGCGACGCCGATGTTGCGCAGCACCGTCGAGTCGGTGAGGTCGCGCTGCCAGCGCGAGACCGGGAGTTTGTCCGCGAGGTGGCGCAGCGTGGCGTTGGCGAGGCCGAGGTTGCCTTCCGAGTTCTCGAAGTCGATCGGGTTGACCTTGTGCGGCATCGTCGACGAGCCGATCTCGCCGGCCTTGGTCTTCTGCTTGAAGTAGCCGACCGAGATGTAGCCCCACACGTCGCGGTCGAGGTCGAGCAGGATCGTGTTGGCGCGCGCGATGGCGTCGAACAGTTCCGCCATGTAGTCGTGCGGCTCGATCTGGATCGTGTACGGGTTGAAGGTGAGCTTCAGGCGCTTTTCGACGACGTCCTTCGAGAACGCTTCCCAGTCGAATTCCGGATACGCCGAGAGATGCGCGTTGAAGTTGCCCACCGCGCCGTTCATCTTGCCGAGCAGTTCGACCTTCTCGATGCGCTGGATCGCGCGCGCAAGACGCGCCGCGACGTTGGCGACTTCCTTGCCGAGCGTGGTCGGGCTGGCGGGCTGGCCGTGCGTGCGCGAGAGCATCGGCTGGTCGGCCTGCGCGTGCGCGAGCGCGACGAGGCGCTGATGCACCGAGCGCAGCGCCGGCAGGATCACGTGCTCGCGAGCGCCCGCGAGCATCAAGCCGTGCGAGGTGTTGTTGATGTCTTCCGAGGTGCAGGCGAAGTGGATGAACTCGCTCGCGCGCTCCAGTTCCGGCTGGCCCTTCACCGATTCCTTGAGCCAGTACTCGACGGCCTTCACGTCGTGGTTCGTCACGCGCTCGATGTCCTTGATGCGCGCGGCGTCGTGCGCCGTGAAGTTCTCGGCGAGCTTGAGCAGGAATTGCTCCGAGGCTGCCGAAAAGCGCGGCACTTCCGCGAAACCGGCTTGCGAGAGCGCGATGAGCCAGTGGATTTCGACGGTCACGCGGTTGCGCATGAACGCGGCTTCCGACAACCAGTCGCGCAGGGCTTCGGTTTTCGAGGCGTAGCGGCCGTCGAGCGGGGAGAGCGCGTTGAGCGCGAAGAGGGTATCGGGACGAGTATCGGACATGATGGGGACGTAACGTATGGCGTTACGGTCAGAAAGGAACCGGGGGGAGCCGCATATTTTATCACCACGCTGACAGGGGCCGGAGCGATTCCCCCAAGCGTGACGCACCGGGGTGCCGTTGGGTGCCATCGGATGCCGCACGGGACGATGGTGATATACGAGACGGATATAGAGTGGCGCGGTTTGCGGCTTCGGTCGCTTTTTGTTTTTGCACCTCGCATGAACCACGATATCTCTCCCGCGCCCCGCCATGAGATTGCCGCGCTGCTCGAAGCCGGCCTTGCGCATCACCGCGCCGGCCGGCTGGGCGACGCGCAGGCGTTCTACGCGCGCATTCTCGACCTGCAGCCTGATCATCCCGCCGCGCTGCATTACTTCGGCGTGCTGGCACTCAATCACGGCGACCCCGAACGCGCCGCGCAACTGATGGATCGCGCGCTTGCGCAGGCGCCCGGCGACGCCGAGTTGCTGGGCAATCGTGGCGTGGTCGCGGCGCGGCTGGGCGATCACGCGGCAGCTGCCGCGCTGCAACGCAAGGCCATCGAGATCGCGCCCGAGTTTGCGAATGCGCACAACAATCTTGGCAATGCGCTGATGGATCTCGGCGATCTCGCCTGCGCGGAGCAGCACTATCGGCGGGCTCGCTTGCTCGACCCGCACTCGGCGCATTTCGCGTTCAATCTGGGCCGCGCGCTCGAAAAGGCCGGCCGCGCGCCGGAGGCGGTCGCGCAATATCAGGATGCGCGCGCACTCGATCCAGACGATACGAAAACGCTCACGCATCTCGGCAAGCTCCTGCGCTTGGCCAAGGAACACGCACAGGCCGCCGCCTGCTTCGAGCGGATGGTCGTGCTCGAGCCGGAGAACGCCAATGCGCATTTCGAGTTGGGTTACGTCTACGACGCAATGCATCGTTATGCGGAAGCGATTCCTCACTATCGGCGCGCCATGGCGCTCAAGCCCGACGCAGCGGGCGCCGTGAACAATCTCGCGTTCGCGCTCACAGCGCTCGCACGTTACGACGAGGCCGAGGTGAACTATCGCCGCGCGCTCGAAATCAGTCCGGGCTTGCCGGAGCCGCAGTTCCAGCTCGGCATGCTGATGCTGCGCCGCGGCGAATATGCCGGGGGCTGGCCGCTTTTCGAGCACCGCAAGACCACGACGACCGGCAAGCCCAATTACCGCAAGCTGCCGTGCGCCGAATGGCAGGGTGAGCCGCTCGCGGGCAAGCGCTTCCTGATTGCGCGCGAACAGGGCGTGGGCGACCAGATCCAGTTCGTGCGCTATGCGGGTCTGCTGGCGGAGATGGGCGCGCAGGTCGACGCGTGGGTCGCGCCGGAACTGGCCGCGCTCGCCGCGGCCGTGCCGGGCGTGGCGAATGTGCTCGACGCCGCGCCGGCCGACGAAGCGATCAGTATGCGCTACGACTACTGGTGCGATGTGATGAGCTTGCCGCTGAAGTTTCCTGGCCGGCCGATCCATGCGCCGGTGCCCTACATGCACGCCGATGCCGCGCAGGCCACCGCCTGGCGCGCGCGCGTAGAGGCCCTCGCTGGCGGCGCGCCGCGCTGCATCGGGCTGGTCTGGGCCGGCAATCCGCTTCACCTGTTCGACACGTTCCGCTCGGTGCCGCTCACGTCCTTGCTGCCGCTCGCCGCGCTCGCGGGCAACGCGTGGTTGGCGATCCAGAAGGGGCCCGGTGCCGCGCAGCTCGCCGAGGTCGCAGGGCGCTGGCCGCTGCACGCGCTCGGCGACGATCTCCACGATTTTGCGAGCACCGCGGCGCTCATCGAAAGCCTCGATCTCGTGATTACCGTCGATACCTCGGTTGCGCATCTCGCGGGCGCGCTCGGCAAGCCGGTGTGGGTGCTGCTTGCCGCACAGCCCGACTGGCGTTGGGGCATGGAGCGCACCGATTCGGTCTGGTATCCATCGGCGCGGCTGTTCCGGCAAACCACGCTCGGCGATTGGGACAGCGTGGTGACCGAACTGAAGGCGGCGCTCACGACCGCTCGAACCGAGCCGTACCGGGCTGAAAGCATCCCATGCAGGCGCGAGCGGGCCTAGAATGCGGACTTCTCATCCGCACTGTGGCTTCGCATGGAACTCAAATGGCTCGAAGACTTTGTTTCACTGGCGGAGACGCATAGTTTCAGCCGCTCGGCCGAGCTGCGGCACGTCACGCAGCCGGCATTCTCGCGCCGTATCCAGGCACTCGAAGCGTGGCTCGGCACCGAACTGATCGATCGTTCGGTCTATCCCACACGGCTGACTTCCGCGGGCCAGGTGTTCTACGAGCAGGCGCTCGCGATGCTTTCGCAGTTTCACGAAGCGCGCACCGTGCTGCGCGGCCATACCGCCACGCCCGCCGCGACGATCGAATTCGCGGTGCCGCATACGCTCTCGCTCACGTATTTCCCGCGCTGGCTCCAACGTATCGAAGCGAAGCTCGGCCGGATCCATACGCGCCTGCGCGCGCTGAACGTGCACGACGCGGTGCTCTCGCTCGTGGAGGGCGGCTGCGATCTCGTGATGGGCTATCACCATCCGAGCCACCCGGTGACGCTCGACCCCGCGCGCTACGACACGCTCACGCTCGGCATCGAACCCATCAGCCCGTACTCGGCGCCGCAGCGCGCGGGCCGCGCGCGCTATACGTTGCCCGGCACGGCCGATGCGCCCACACCGTATCTCTCCTATACGCCGAACGCCTATCTGGGCCGCATGACCGAGGTGATCGTCTCCAATGCGCCGGGGCGGCTGTATCTGGACCGCGTCTATGAAACCGACATGGCCGAAGGCCTCAAGGCCATGGCGCTCGCGGGCCACGGCATCGCGTTCCTGCCGCATAGCGCGGTGGAGGACGCCGTCGCGCAGGGCAAGCTGATCCGGCTCGATCGCGGCACGCGCGGCGTGCCTGAGGGCCAGTTCACGATCGACATGGAGATTCGGCTCTACCGCGACAAGCTCGCCTCGCAGGGCGAGGACGCGCGCGAAGCGCTCGTGCGCGCATTGTGGAACGTCGTGAGCGACGAGGTTGCGCGCAACTGAGCACCAACCGGGCGCGACACGTTTTTTCGATTTTGAAAACGTTATGCATGAAATGCATAACGGGATGATCAAACGGCATTGGATTTCGTGTGGGCGTTTTCTGACAATGGCTCCACTTCATCGATCGCCGGAGCGTTCATGTCTTCCCAATCGCAGTCTGCAGTGTCGTCGGTTCCTTCTTACCTTCACGCGGACGATCTTGGTCCGTGGGGCAACTATCTTCGTCAGGTCGACCGCGTGGCGCCGTATCTCGGCTCGCTGTCGCGCTGGCTCGAAACGCTCAAGCGTCCGAAGCGCATCCTGATCGTGGACTGCCCGATCGAACTCGATAACGGCACCGTTGCGCATTTCGAAGGCTATCGCGTGCAGCACAACGTTTCACGCGGTCCCGGCAAGGGCGGCGTGCGTTACCACCAGGACGTTACGCTCTCCGAAGTGATGGCGCTCTCCGCGTGGATGTCGGTGAAGAACGCTGCAGTGAACGTGCCATACGGCGGCGCGAAGGGCGGTATCCGCGTCGATCCGCGCACGCTCTCGCGTGGCGAACTCGAGCGCGTGACGCGCCGCTACACCAGCGAGATCGGCATCATCATCGGACCGAACACTGACATTCCTGCGCCGGACGTGAACACGAACGAGCAGATCATGGCGTGGATGATGGACACCTACTCGATGAACCAGGGCCAGACGGCCACGGGCGTCGTGACGGGCAAGCCCATCTCGCTCGGCGGCTCGTTGGGCCGGCGCGAGGCAACCGGCCGCGGCGTGTTCGTCGTGGGCTGCGAAGCGGCGCGCCGCAAGGGTCTGTCGATCGAAGGCGCACGCATCGCCGTGCAGGGCTTCGGCAACGTGGGCGGCATCGCCGCACGTCTGTTCCAGGAAGCGGGTGCGAAGATCGTGGCCGTGCAGGATCACACCGGCTCGCTCTACAAGTCGACCGGCATGGACGCAGCAGCGCTGCTCGAGCACGTGGGCAAGACGGGTGGCGTGGCAGGTTTCCCGGGCGCGGACATGCTCAGCAACGAAGAATTCTGGACCATCGAAACCGATATCCTGATTCCGGCCGCGCTGGAAAACCAGATCACCGAGCACAACGCGGGCAAGATCCGCACGAAGATCATCGTGGAAGGCGCGAACGGCCCGACCACGACGGCCGCCGACGACATCCTGCACGACAAGGGCGTCCTCATCATTCCGGACGTCGTGGCGAACGCGGGTGGCGTGACCGTTTCGTACTTCGAATGGGTGCAGGACTTCTCGAGCTTCTTCTGGACCGAGTCCGAGATCAACGAGCGTCTCGAGCGCGTGATGCGCGAAGCATTCACGGCGGTCTGGCAGGTGGCGAGCGAGCAGGGCGTGTCGATGCGTACGGCGGCGTTCATCGTTGCATGTAAGCGCATCTTGATGGCGCGCGAAATGCGCGGCCTGTACCCCTGATCGAAGCGCAACTTCGGAGCGCACCCCCGAAGCGCAAATCATCCGGCGGCGGTAAAAATTACGTTTTGAATCGTTGCTGAAAGAAGGCAGGCGGCCCTCAAAAAGGGCCGCCTGCTTTTGCATTGGCGGTGTATAAAACATTCATGCCAGCGCCAGGGTCCACCTTAATTCTTTCAATAAAATTACTTTGCTACACTGGCGGCGATTCTTGCCAAGGAGATCAAGGATGAAAATCAAAAAGGCTGCGCTCGTTCTCGCCACCCTCGGTTTCGTTGCCGTGAGCGCACATGCGCAGGACTCGGGCACGCTCAAGAAAATCAAGGACACGGGCGTCATCTCGCTGGGTCACCGTGAATCGTCGATTCCGTTTTCGTACTATGACGACAAGCAGAACGTGGTCGGCTACTCGCAAGACTTCGCGATGAAGATCGTCGAGGCGGTGAAGCAGAAGCTGAATATGCCGAACCTCAAGGTCAAGATGGTGCCGATCACCTCGCAGAACCGCATTCCGCTCGTGCAGAACGGCACGATCGACATCGAGTGCGGCTCCACGACCAATAACGCCGAACGCCAGCAGCAGGCCGCCTTCACGAACACGATCTTCGTGATCGGCACGCGTCTCATGACGAAGAAGGATTCGGGCATCAAGGACTTCGCCGACCTCAAGGGCAAGACCGTCGTGACGACGGCAGGCACGACGTCCGAGCGCCTCCTGCGCAAGATGAACCAGGACAAGAGCCTGGGCATGAACATCATCAGCGCGAAGGACCATGGCGAGTCGTTCATGACGCTCTCCACGGGCCGCGCAGCCGCATTCATGATGGACGACGCACTGCTCGCGGGCGAGCGCGCGAAGTCGAACAATCCTGGCGATTTCGTGATCGTCGGCACGCCGCAATCGCATGAGGCCTACGGCTGCATGATGCGCAAGAACGACCCGGAGTTCAAGAAGGTCGCCGACGACGCCATCGCGAAGGTCGAGACCTCGGGACAAGCCGATGCGATCTACAAGAAGTGGTTCGAATCGCCGATTCCGCCGAAGGGCCTCAACCTGAACTTCCCGGAAAGCGACGACATGAAGGCGCTCTTCAAGAGCCCGAACGACAAGGCAATCGACTGATCTGGGCGAGAAGCCTGATCGGCGTGTAAAACAGAACGGAAGAAGCCGCGCTTCTTCCGTTCTTTTTGTTGGAGGCTCTTCATGTCCTACCACTGGAACTGGGGCATATTGCTCAGCCCGGTCTCGACGGGCGAACCCACCACCTATCTCGGCTGGATCATCTCGGGCCTCTGGGTGACGGTGTCGGTGTCGCTCTGCGCGTGGGTGATCGCGCTCATCGTCGGCTCGTTGTTCGGCGTGCTGCGCACGGTGCCGAACAAGTACGCGGCCGCCGCGGGCACCGTCTATGTCGCGATCTTCCGCAACATCCCGCTTATCGCGCAGTTCTTCATCTGGTACTTCGTGCTGCCGGAAATCGTGCCGCCGTCGCTTGGCAACGCGTTCAAGCAACTGCCGCCCGGCGTGCAGTTCTTTACGTCGTCGGTGATCTGTCTCGGGCTCTTCACGGCGGCGCGCGTGTGCGAGCAGGTGCGCTCGGGCATCAACGCGTTGCCGCGCGGCCAGCGTGCCGCCGGTCTCGCGATGGGCTTCACGCAGTGGCAGACGTATCGTTACGTCCTGCTGCCGGTGGCTTACCGCATCATCGTGCCGCCGCTCACCTCCGAGTTTCTCAACATCTTCAAGAACTCGGCGGTGGCGTCGACCATCGGCCTGCTCGATCTTTCCGCGCAGGCGCGCCAGCTCGTCGACTACACCGCGCAAAGCTATGAGTCGTTCATCTCGGTCACGCTCGCCTACGTGCTGATCAACCTGATCGTCATGGCGTTGATGCGCTGGGTCGAGGCGAAGTCCAGGCTGCCCGGCTATATCGGAGGCAAGTGATGCATCATTTCGACTGGAGCGGTATTCCGGGCGCGCTGCCGACGTTGTGGACCGGCGCCATCGTCACCTTCAAGATCACGGTCTGCGCGATCGTCGTGGGGATTCTGTGGGGCACGCTGATCGCGCTCATGCGCCTCTCGGGCGTGAAGCTGCTCGCCTGGTTCGCTCAGGGCTATGTCACGGTGTTCCGCTCGATTCCGCTCGTGATGGTCCTGCTGTGGTTCTTCCTGATCGTGCCGCAGTTGCTGCAGAATGTGCTCGGCCTCTCGCCCGATATCGACATTCGGCTGGCTTCCGCAATGGTCGCGTTCTCGCTGTTCGAGGCCGCGTATTATTCGGAGATCATCCGCGCCGGCATTCAGGCGGTGCCGCGCGGGCAGGTGAATGCCTCGTTCGCGCTCGGCATGCGCTACGGCCAGGCAATGCGCTACGTGGTGCTGCCGCAGGCGTTCCGGGCGATGGTGCCGCTGTTGCTCACGCAGGCCATCGTGCTGTTTCAGGATACCTCGCTCGTCTACGTGATCAGCCTCGCTGACTTCTTCCGCACCGCCACCAATATCGGCGACCGTGACGGGACGATGGTCGAGATGGTACTGTTCGCGGGCGCATGCTATTTCGTGATCTGCGTGATCGCGTCGACCCTTGTGAAAAGTCTTCAGAAAAAGGTCGCAAGATGATTTCAATTAAGAACGTTTCGAAGTGGTACGGCCCGTTCCAGGTGCTGACCGACTGCACGACGGAAGTGAAGAAGGGCGAGGTGGTGGTGGTGTGCGGGCCGTCGGGCTCGGGCAAATCCACGCTCATCAAGACCGTCAACGGACTCGAGCCGTTCCAGCAGGGCGAGATCCTCGTGAACGGCCAGTCGGTGGGCGACAAGCGCACCAATCTCTCGAAGCTGCGCGCGAAAGTGGGCATGGTGTTCCAGCACTTCGAGCTGTTCCCGCACCTGTCGATCACCGAGAACCTCACACTCGCGCAAATCAAGGTGCTTGGTCGCGGCAAGGACGAGGCCACCACGAAGGGCCTGAAGCTGCTCGACCGCGTGGGCCTGCGCGCGCATGCGGACAAATTCCCGGGCCAGCTCTCGGGCGGTCAGCAGCAGCGCGTGGCGATTGCGCGCGCGCTGTCGATGGATCCCATCGCGATGCTGTTCGATGAGCCTACCTCGGCGCTCGACCCCGAGATGATCAACGAGGTGCTCGACGTGATGGTGGAGCTCGCGCAGGAAGGCATGACCATGATGTGCGTGACGCACGAAATGGGCTTCGCCAAGAAGGTCGCGCACCGCGTGATCTTCATGGACAAGGGGCTCATCGTGGAGGACGACCGCAAGGAAGACTTCTTCGCGAATCCGAAGTCGGACCGCGCGAAGGACTTTCTCGCGAAGATCCTGCACTGAGTGTTTCGCGCCGCGAGGCATAAAAAAACCGCGCAGGCCTTCGAGCCTTGCGCGGTTTTTTCGTTCGGGCATGAGCGCCGCGTCATTCGCCCCAGGTCTGCAAGGCGGCGACGACTTGCGGGTCCACCGCACCCGGCTGGGCGGCCACGCGCGATGCGCTCGCCGAGGCGTCCGTCGACGGATTCTTGAGCTTGTCGAGCACCTTTTGCGGCACCGGCACGCTCCTGCGCGCGACGACGTCGCCATGCTGGAACATCAGCAGATCGCCGGGGGCGAAGCGCGTCCAGATCTCGTTGTCGGTGAGCGGCGCGGTGGCGATCACCGACACGCGGTCTTCGGGCGTGGTGTATTTGGCGAAGTCGATCGAGACATCGGCATCGACCAGATGCGCGGTGGAAAACGGCCAACTGCGCACGAGGTAGTACAGATGCGTGGAGCAATGGGCGAACAGCGCCTGGCCGTTCGACAGCAGGAAGTTGAACACGCCGAACTGGGTAATTTCGCGCGTTAGCGATTCCAGCGTCGCGAACAGTTCGTCGAGCGGCGGCTGGGTCCCCGGATGAGCCTTGCGCAGGCCTTGCAACAGCGTGCAGAAAGCCAGTTCGCTATCGGTGGTGCCGACCGGCTGATAGACGTCCGTCATGACCGGATTGAAGTCCTGCAGGTCGCCGTTGTGCGCGAAGATCCAGTGGCGGCCCCAGAGCTCGCGCTGGAACGGATGGCTGTTCTCGAGCGACGTATGCCCCTGGGTGGCCTTGCGGATGTGGGCGATGGTGTTGCGCGACTTGATCGGGTAGCGCTTGACCATTTCGGCGATGGGCGAGCGCGCCGACGCCTCGTGGTCGATGAACAGGCGGCAGGCCTTGTCCTCGAAGAATGCGATGCCCCAGCCGTCGGCATGGTGGTCGGTGGCGCCGCCGCGCGCCGCGAATCCTGTGAAGGAGAACGTGACGTCCGTTGGCGCGGCGCAGTTCATTCCGAGAAGTTGGCACATGATGCTTATGGTACGTACGTAACGCAGGTACGGGGTGCGGGAGCTCTGGCGTGCTCCCCGTGAAGGGCGACCCGGTACAATGACGATTTTCCAAGCATATCACCGGGCTGCGGCGCGCCAGTACGAAATTTGTCGGACACATTCCCGGCGCTCGCTTAAGCGCACCGGCGCGGCATTGGCGCATGATGGCCGCGTGCGGGTTGCCGCGCGGACTGTCGTGCGCGCGCGACGCCGCGCCTGGCGTCCAACGCCTTGCAGCCCCGTGCTTTGCACCCTGATTTCGCAGTCCGATCATCCGTGGCGCACCGCGCCTCACACTAGCCATGAACGCTTCCACACCCACGACTCTCACGCTAGCCCGCCCTGACGACTGGCACCTGCACGTGCGCGACGGCGCGATGCTTGCAGCGGTGCTGCCGCATACGGCGCGCCAGTTCGGCCGCGCGATCATCATGCCGAACCTGAAGCCTCCGGTCACGACGACCGCGCAGGCCGCGGCCTACCGCGAGCGCATTCTCGCAGCGTTGCCCGCGGGCGCGAAGTTCGAGCCGCTAATGACGCTCTATCTCACCGACAACACGCCGCCCGAGGAAATCCGCCTCGCGAAGGCGAGCGGCTTCGTGCATGGCGTGAAGCTTTACCCGGCGGGCGCGACCACCAATTCGGACGCGGGCGTGACCGACATCCGCAAATGCGCGCCGACCCTCGAGGCGATGCAGGAAGTGGGCATGCCGCTGCTGGTGCACGGTGAAGTGACGAGCGCCGACATCGATCTGTTCGACCGCGAGAAGATTTTCATTGACCGCGTGATGACGCCGCTGCGCCGCGATTTTCCGGCCCTGAAGGTGGTCTTCGAACACATCACGACCAAGGACGCCGTCGATTACATTCGCGCGGACCACGCGGCGCCCGGCCTGCTGGGCGCGACGATCACGGCGCACCACCTGCTGTACAACCGCAACGCGCTGTTCCAAGGCGGCATTCGTCCGCATTACTTCTGCCTGCCGGTGCTCAAGCGCGAGACGCATCGCGTGGCGCTCGTCGAGGCGGCTACCTCGGGCGACGCGCGCTTTTTCCTCGGCACCGATAGTGCGCCGCACCCGAAGGGCCTGAAGGAGCACGCATGCGGCTGCGCGGGCTGCTATACGGCGCTGCACGCGCTCGAACTCTATGCCGAGGCGTTCGACAACGCCGGCGCGCTCGACAAGCTCGAGGGCTTTGCGAGCTTTTTCGGCGCCGATTTTTACGGGCTGCCGCGCAGTGCGGAAACCGTCACGCTGCGCCGCGAGCCATGGACGCTGCCGGCGGAAATCAGCGTTGGCGACGCGCCCGTCGTGCCGCTGCGTGGCGGCGAGACGATCGGCTGGAAGCTGATTTGAACGTAGCGATGCCCGGCGCAGCGACGCCCGGAGCGCCAAAGCCCGGCGCGGCGCGCCGGACTTTGCCAGAAGGCAGTTTCGCCGACATCGACTGGGCGCGCCCCTGGTTCGCCCAGCACGAGGCGCGCGGCCGGCGCTGGCAGCAAGCCGCGCTGGCGGGCTATGCGCACTATCTCGACGAGCTGAACGCCGATGCGTGCGCCGCGCAACAGTTCACGGGCCGCGGCCAGCGGCTCGCATTCATCGCGCAGGACGATCTGCCCGAAGGCGCCGCCTACGAGGCCCACATTGCCGCGACGGGGTGCGTGCCCACGCGCCACAATCTCCACGACTTCTTTAACGCGCTGGCCTGGTTTGCGTTCCCGCGCATCAAGGCGGCGCTCAACGCGCGCCAGGCGGCGGCGATCGACGTGCTCGGCGTGGGGCCCACGCGCGGCGGCGTGCGCGACGCGCTGACGTTATTCGACGAGAACGCAGTGCTGTTCGCGAGCGCCGATCCTGCGCTCACACAGGCGTTGCGCGGCTTCGACTGGCGCGCGTTGTTCGTCGAGGGACTCTCTGCATGGGAGACCGCGGCGATGACGACGGGGGCAACGGCCACCGTGGCACACCCGCTGGTGCGCTGCGAGGTCCACGTATTCGGCCATGCGTTGCTGGAGAAGCTGATCGTGCCCTATGCCGCGTGCACGGCGCACGCGTGGGTAATCGACGTTCCGCCGGCGTACTTTGCGTGGCCGCGCGCGCAGCGAAACGCGTATCTGGACGAAACGGTGAGCGCGACGCTCGCCGCCGACGCGCATCTGAACGGGCGCAGCTTCTCGCCGCTGCCAGTGCTGGGCATTCCGGGCTGGTGGGCGCCGAACGAAGACCCGTCGTTCTACAACGACACCGCCGTATTTCGCCCGGGCCGGCGCGCACGCTAAGTGCGTCGCGTGAGGTGCCCGGCGCATTCGGCAGGCACTGCGCGCGACGGACTCACCCGTGCTAATATCGCGCCTCGCAAAGCAGGCCAGGCAGTCGCGGCCCCGAGGTTCACGCCGAGGGGGCGAGGAAAGTCCGGACTCCACAGGGCAGGGTGATGGCTAACGGCCATCCGTGGCGACACGCGGAACAGGGCAACAGAGAACAGACCGCCGATGGCCCGATTTCGGTCGGGATCAGGTAAGGGTGAAACGGTGCGGTAAGAGCGCACCGCGTCTGCGGCGACGTAGACGGCACGGTAACCTCCACCCGGAGCAATTCCAAGTAGGCAGGCGCGCATCTTCGAGATGCAGGACGGGGCCCCCGTCTCGTCTGCGGGTAGGAAGCTTGAGCGCGTCAGCAATGGCGCGCCTAGAGGAATGGCTGCCACGCGCGGCGTGCCTTCGGGCGCGGCGCGTGCACAGAATCCGGCTTATCGGCCTGCTTTGCCGCCTCATTCACGCAAAAAGCCGGCGCGGTTCATTGAAGAACCGCGCCGGCTTTTTCTTTTGCCGCCGATTTTCGCCGCAGATCTTAGGCTGCGACGATCTCGAACGAGTGCGTGATCTCGGCAGTCTTGCCGATCATGATCGACGCCGAGCAGTACTTGTCGTGCGAGAGATTGATCGCGCGCTCGACGGTGGCCGGATTCAGGTTCTTGCCGGTCACGGTGAAGTGGAAATGGATCTTCGTGAAGACCTTGGGGTCTTCGCTCGCGCGTTCGGCCTTCAGCGTCACGTTGCAGCCGGTAACTTCCTGGCGGCTCTTCTTCAGAATCAGGACCACGTCGTAGGCCGTGCAGCCGCCCGTGCCGAGCAGCACCATTTCCATCGGGCGCGGCGCGAGATTGTGGCCGCCGCCTTCCGGCGCGCCGTCCATGTTGACGAGATGGCCACTACCCGTTTCGGCTGCGAATGCCATGCCATCCTGACCCATCCAGCTTACTTTGCATTCCATGCGTTTGCCCCTGCGCAAATTTCTCGATTCAGCCGGCATTGTAGCCCGGCCCTACTGGTATGTCCGGGAGGACAGGGTGCATGCGAGTCATGCGCCCGGCTTGAATGCTGCGGCGCGACATCTTCCGAATAAGTCGGATTTCCCTCGTGTAATTGGGGGGTGCTCTAGTCGATGCATGTCGTTTTGCCTATGTTTATTTTTAACGCGTTGATTTTTATATGGAAAATATGGATGCGCGCCGCACTTTTATTTCATATTATGGTGTATGTTTTCATGATGCAAATTCCCTTGCGTCGCACAAGGTCGATCCGTATAATTCGTCTCATTGGTTGTCGTGTTTCACGACACCTCAGCATGTCTCCTCCACCCTCCTCCAAAAGGTGGATTAAGCCCAGGCAAACGCGCTTGGGCTTTTTTTCGTCCGCTGTTTTTGGCGCCGCCCCTGCGCCGGCGCGCGAAAACTTTGACGACGCGCCAATTTTCCCTTTATAATCGTAGGTTCTCCGCATCCATGTCCGAGCGGAGACGGGGCAACCCGAACCAGGGAGAGCCTGCGCCGACGTCAACGAGCGTCACTACACAAGCAGGACCAAAAAACAGGGCACAGCATATTTTTTGGATCGATCATGAAGACTTTTTCCGCCAAGGCACATGAAGTGCAGCGCGAATGGTACGTGATTGACGCGACGGATAAGGTTCTCGGCCGTGTCGCCAGCGAAGTGGCACGCCGTCTTCGCGGCAAGCACAAGCCTGAGTTCACCCCGCACGTCGACACGGGTGATTTCATCATCATCATCAACGCCGGCAAGCTGAAGGTCACGGGCAACAAGACCACCGACAAGAAGTACTACCGTCACTCGGGCTACCCGGGCGGTATCTACGAAACGACGTTCGGCAAGATGCAAGAGCGCTTCCCGGGCCGTGCGCTCGAGAAGGCCGTGAAGGGCATGCTGCCCAAGGGCCCGCTCGGCTACGCGATGATCAAGAAGCTGAAGGTCTACGCAGACGCAACGCACCCGCACTCGGCACAACAGCCGAAGGCGCTCGAGATCTAAGGGGAGCCCACATGATCGGTAACTGGAATTACGGTACGGGCCGCCGCAAGAGCGCCGTCGCTCGTGTCTTCATCAAGTCGGGCAAGGGCGACATCATCGTCAATGGCAAGCCCATCGCCGACTACTTCTCGCGCGAAACGTCGCTCATGATCGTGCGTCAGCCGCTGGAACTCACGAACCACGCCACGACGTTCGACATCAAGGTGAACGTGAACGGCGGCGGCGAAACCGGCCAGGCCGGCGCAGTTCGCCACGGCATCACGCGCGCGCTGATGGACTACGACGCAACGCTCAAGCCGGCACTGTCGCAAGCTGGCTTCGTGACCCGCGATGCACGTGAAGTGGAACGTAAGAAGGTCGGTTTCCACAAGGCACGTCGCCGCAAGCAGTTCTCGAAGCGTTAATTTGCGCTTCGGCGCGGCGCTCTTCACCGGGCGCAGCGCTGCTGCAAAAGCCGTCCGCGCTCATGCGCCGGACGGCTTTTTCGTTTGATGGGCATCCATTTATGCCCGGCCGCAAACAAGTGGCGAAAACCCCTTGATTTCGTGGGTTTCAGCACGAACTGCGGAAGAGCCCTACAATAGCGACTAGAAGCTTTTTTGGAGAGTTCGAATGAACGCTGTCACCGAGACCCCCGTGACTGAAATGCCCGGTCCCTTCGTCTTTACCGACGCAGCGGCTGACAAGGTCAAGCAACTGATCGACGAGGAAGGCAATCCGGAGCTGAAGCTGCGTGTGTTCGTGCAGGGCGGCGGCTGTTCGGGCTTCCAGTACGGATTCACGTTCGACGAGGCCGTCAACGAAGACGATACCGTGATGAACAAGAACGGCGTCCAGTTGCTGATCGATTCGATGAGCTATCAGTACCTCATCGGCGCCGAGATCGACTATAAGGACGATCTGAACGGTGCGCAGTTCGTCATCAAGAACCCGAACGCCACGACCACCTGCGGTTGCGGCTCGTCGTTCTCGGTTTGAGCGCACACGTCCGGCAGTAAAAAAACGGGGCATCAAGCCCCGTTTTTCATTTCTGCGCTCGCGAATTCATGCGCGGGCTTTCTATTTCGGATAAATCGCACCCAGCACGCGTTCGCCCGCCGCGCCCGTTACGGCCGGCAGGTTGCCCGGCTCGCGTGCGACGCAGCGCATCGCGAGCCACGCAAAGGCGAGCGGCTCGACCTGCTGCGGCGGCACGCCTAGCGCCCCGGTTGTCGCGACCGGCACGCCGGCCACGCCGCTGGTTTCCAGCGCCTTTTGCAGTGCGCTCATCAACGCCTTGTTGCGCGCGCCGCCGCCGCACACGTAAACGGTCCGGCAATCCCCCGCATGACGCTCGATTTCGCGCGCGACGCTCACCGCCGTGAGCGCGACGAGGGAAGCCTGCACGTCGGCCGGCGCGAGCGATTCGAAGCCCTTCAGTTTTTGATCGAGCCATTGCGCGTTGAAAAGATCGCGCCCCGTGCTCTTGGGCGGTGGCTGCTCGAAGAACGGCTCGTCGAGCAGCACGTTCAGCAGCGGCTGATGCAGCGCGCCGCTCGCCGCGAACTGGCCGTTGTCGTCGTAGGGCTTGCCCAGATGCCGCTCGGCCCACAGGTCGAGCAGGGCGTTGGCCGGCCCGCAGTCAAAGCCGCGCACCGCGCCCGTCGACGAGAGCACCGTGATGTTGCTGATGCCGCCGAGATTGCAGACGACGCGCGTTTCGTCGAGCGAGCCGAACAGCGTCGCGTGAAACGCCGGCACGAGCGGCGCGCCCTGACCGCCCGAAGCGACGTCGCGGCTGCGGAAGTCGGCGATCACGTCGATGTGTGCGAGCTCCGCGAGCAGCGCGGGATTCTGGATCTGCACCGTAAAGCCCTTCTCGGGCCGATGGCGGACGGTCTGGCCGTGGGCGCCGATGGCGCGCACCTCGTCCGAGGAGAGATTGCCCGAGCGCAGCAGCTCGTGGCAGCAGACCGCATAGCGGGCCGCGAGCGCATTGCCCGCGAGCGAGGCACGCACGATCTCGTTCTCACCGGGCTGCTGCAGCGAAAAGAGCGCGTCGCGCAGGCCCTGCGCGAAGCCCACGAAGGCCTCCGCGAGCACCACGGGCCGCTTGCCGTGTTCGAATCGCACGGCGATGCCGTCCACGCCGTCCATGCTGGTACCGGACATCAGGCCGAAATACACGCCGTCGGCTGGGTATGCGCTGTCTTTGCGTGCGGGCGCCACGTTGATGCTCCTTTCGTGAGTGCGGGAAGGGATTCTGACGGTGATTATCGCGGCAATGGCCATTGAGCGTAAGCCGCCTTGTCGCGCGAATCACGTAAAATCCCGGTCTAAACCCAACGAAACGATCGAAGCATGAGCACCGAGTCCACTCCTAACAGCGGCGCCAAAGACGCCTTTCCGGTCACTGACGAAGTCCGTCACGCGCTCGCCGTCACCAAACGCGGCGTCGACGAACTGCTGATCGAAGAAGAATTCCAGCAGAAGCTTGCCCGCAGCGCCGCCACGGGCAAGCCGCTGCGCATCAAGCTCGGTCTCGATCCGACTGCGCCCGACATCCACATCGGTCACACGGTCGTGCTCAACAAGATGCGCCAGCTTCAGGATCTCGGCCACACCGTGATCTTCCTGATCGGCGACTTCACCTCGCTGATCGGCGACCCGTCGGGGCGCAACGCCACGCGTCCGCCGCTCACGCGCGAGCAGATCGAGTCGAACGCGAAAACGTACTTCGAGCAGGCCGCGCTCGTGCTCGACCGCGAAAAAACCGAGATCCGCTACAACAGCGAATGGTCGATGCCGCTCGGCGCCGACGGCATGATCAAGCTCGCGTCGCGCTACACGGTCGCGCGCATTCTCGAGCGCGAGGACTTCACCAAGCGCTTCCAGAGCGGCGTGCCCATCTCGATCCACGAATTCCTCTATCCGCTGATGCAGGGCTACGACTCGGTCGCGCTCAATGCGGATCTGGAGCTCGGCGGCACGGACCAGAAGTTCAACCTGCTCGTCGGCCGCGAATTGCAGAAGCAGTACGGTCAGGAGCAGCAGTGCATTTTGACGATGCCGCTGCTCGAAGGCCTCGACGGCGTCGAGAAGATGTCGAAGTCGAAGAACAACTACGTCGGCATCAGCGAGAAGCCCAACGACATGTTCGGCAAGCTCATGAGCATCTCGGACACGCTGATGTGGCGTTACTTCACGCTGCTCTCGTTCCGTCCGATGGACGAAATCGAAGGCTTCAAGAGCGAGATCGAAGCGGGCCGCAACCCGCGCGACTTCAAGGTGCTGCTCGCGCAGGAAATCGTTGCGCGCTTTCACTCGCAGGCCGACGCCGAGCGCGCGCTCGAAGACTTCAACCACCGCGCGAAGGGCGGCGTGCCCGACGATATCCCGTCGGTCACGCTCGCGGGCGCGCCGCTCGCCATTGGCCAGCTGCTCAAGCAGGCGGGGCTCGTGCCGTCCACGAGCGAGGCGCTGCGCAACATCGAGCAGGGCGGCGTGAAGATCGATGGCGCCACCGTGTCCGACAAGGGCCTGAAGGTCGACGCGGGCGAGTTCGTCGTGCAGGTGGGCAAGCGCCGCTTCGCGCGCGTGACGCTGACCGCGTGATGACGATTCGCGTTCTGGACGTGGAGCGCACGCGATGATTGCGCTGATTCAACGCGTGCGCCGCGCCGAAGTCCGCGTCGCCGATGGCCCTGCGGAGCGCGTGACCGGCGCGATCGGCCAGGGCCTGCTCGCGCTGGTTTGCGCGGAGCGCGGCGACACTGAAGCAAACGCCGACAAGCTGCTCGCGAAACTGCTGGGCTACCGCGTGTTCAGCGACGCCGCGGGCAAGATGAATCTGCCGGTGCAGAACATCGACGGCAACGGTGCGGCGGGCGGCCTCCTGCTGGTCTCGCAGTTCACCCTCGCCGCCGATACCAACAGCGGCCTGCGCCCGAGCTTCACGCCCGCCGCGCCGCCCGACGAGGGGCGGCGTCTATTCGACTACTTCGTTGCCGCCGCGCGCGCAAAGCACCCCACGGTCGAGACCGGCGAGTTCGGCGCCGACATGCAGGTTTCGCTCGTCAATGACGGGCCCGTTACGTTCTGGCTGCAAGTGCGCAATTAAAGCGCGCAATTGAAAGTGCGCAATTCATCATGACCACGCAGATCCTCTTTATCCGCCACGGCGAAACAGCCTGGAACCGCATCAAGCGCATTCAGGGGCACATCGATATCCCGCTCGCCGAGAGCGGCATCGAGCAGGCCCAATTGCTCGCCGCGCGTTGTGCGAACGAGGCGTGCGCGGGCGTGCGCCTCGACGCGATCTGGTCGAGCGACCTGATGCGCGCGCAACAAACGGCCCAGCCGGTCGCCGATGCGCTCGGACTGACGCTCCAGCTCACCGAAGGCCTGCGCGAGCGCAACTACGGCGCGTTCCAGGGCCATGACAGCGACCAGATCGCCGAGCGCTTTCCCGACGAATACGCACACTGGCAAACCCGCGACCCCGGTTTCTCGCCGCCCGAGGGCGAGTCGCAACGCGTGTTCTACCACCGCGTGCTGCACGCGCTCGAGCCGATCCTCGCGAAGCACACCGGGGGGCGCATCGCCTGCGTCGCGCATGGCGGCGTGCTCGATTGCATCTATCGTTTCGCGAACGGTCTCGCGCTCGACGCGCCGCGCGCGTGGCCGCTCTTGAACACGAGCGTGAACGTCGTCGATTTCGAGCGCGACGGCGCGGCGACGCAAGCGCGCGTGCTCGCGTGGGGCGACGTCATGCATCTGCCGAGCCCAAGCGACGACGACAGCTTCAAGCGTTCCTCCTGAGCGAACCGCTGAGCCCCAAGAGGTTCGCCGCGCCGCTCGTCGCTCGACCGGCGCATTTCGCGCGTGCAGCGCCCGCTGCGGACGTCAAGTCTCTTACCTGTTGCTTTCAATTGCTTTCCAAAGGCCAACCGCAAAGCGGGAGCGCCTGATACCATTTGCCAGACCATTGCGCTTTGCCGTGCGTTGAAGAGGGATGCGCGCACCCCGTGCATGCGGTGTTGGCAAGGCCAGGTTTGCAGACGAAAAAACGAAGCGCAGTTTCAAGAACAACCGCAGGAGATTCTTAATGACGTTCAAGCTTCACAAGCTGTTGCCGGTGAGCGCCGCTGTCGTGGCGTTCGCGGCGAGTTTGGCCACTGCGTCGGCCAACGCTTCCGCTGACCAGGTCGTCAAGATCGGTCATGTCGGCCCGCTCACGGGCGGCTCGGCGCACCTCGGCAAGGACAACGAAAACGGCGCGCGTCTCGCCATCGAAGAGATCAACGCCAAGGGCCTCACGATCGGCGGCCAGAAGGTCACGCTCGCGCTCGACGGCCAGGACGACGGCGCCGACCCGCGCCAGGCGACCCAGGTCGCGCAGAAGCTCGTCGACGACAAGGTCGTGGCTGTGATCGGCCACCTGAATTCGGGCGCGTCGATTCCCGCCTCGAAGATCTATAGCGACGCGGGCATCGTGCAGATCTCGCCCTCGTCGACGAACCCGACCTACACGCAGCAGGGCTTCAAGACCACCTATCGCGTGGTTGCGACCGACGCGCAGCAAGGTCCCGCGCTGGCCAACTACGCCGCGAAAAGCCTGAACGTGAAGACGGTGGCCGTGGTCGACGATTCGACCGCCTACGGCCAGGGCCTCGCGAACGAGTTCGAGAAGACCGCGAAGTCGCTCGGCATGAGGGTCGTCTCGCACGATGCGACCAACGACAAGGCCGTCGATTTCCGCGCGATTCTCACCAAGATCAAGGGTGAGAATCCCGACGCGATCATGTACGGCGGCATGGACGCCACCGGCGGCCCGTTCGCCAAGCAGGCACGCCAGCTTGGCCTGCGCGCGAAGGTGCTGGCCGGCGACGGCGTGTGCACGGAAAGCCTCGCGCAACTCGCGGGCTCGGCTTCCGACAACATCGTCTGCTCGCAAGCGGGCATGGCGCTCGAGCGCATGGAAGGCGGAGCGGCGTTCTCGGCGAAATACCAGAAGCGCTTTGGCCACGCGGTCGAATACGATGCGCCGTTCACCTACGACGCGGTGTACATCGTCGTCGACGCAATGAAGCGCGCGAACTCGACCGATCCCGCGAAGGTCCTCGCGCAGATCCCGGGCACCGACTACAAGGGTGTGATCGGCGAGACAGTGTTCGATTCGAAGGGCGACCTCAAGCACGGCGTGATTTCGCTCTACAACTACAAGGCGGGCAAGAAGTCGCTGCTCGACGTGGTGAAGATGTAAGCAACGTCCGGTCCTCGACCGGATGAGGTTTCCGATGAAGCGGCCAGCCTGCGCAAGCAGCCTGGCCGTTTTTTCATGGCGAGCACAACGAGGAGAGATTCAGGGCGCTGGTGGCGCGGCTGCGCGCCGGCGCGCGCGTTTCGAGACGCCATTGACAAGCGCCCAGCGCAGCATGGGCGCGACCGCGCGCATGCCCGGCTGCACCATCGCGCGGCGGGCGAGCGCGAAGCGGTCGAAGCCGAGCATCTGCTGGGCGAACGGCGGCAGGAGGTCGATGCCCGCATTACGCAGCAACGCGCCTGCGGGGCGCATCGCCGGGCGCGGCACCGGCACTTCCATCAGCACGCGCACGACTTCGCGCGTGCGCTCGCTGGCGACGAGCTCGGGCTGCATCGCTTGCAGATAGGCCGCGACTTCAGCGCGCGAGCGCGGCACTTCGGTCGCGCCCAGCAACTGTGCGATGAGCGCGACTTCCGAGTAGTACTGATCCTGCGCCTCGCCAGGCAGCGCGGGATTCACGTAGCGCAAATAGGCGGCCAGAAAGCTCGATACCTCGGCCACATGCACCCACGTGAGCAGCGCGGGGTCGCTTGCGCGATACGCGCGGCCATCGGGTGCGGTGCCCGTCACCGCGAGGTGAATGGTCTTCACGCGCTCGATGAGCGCGAGCGCATCGGCGCGGCTGCCGTAGGTGGTGCCGGCGATAAAGGTCGCGGTGCGGCGCAGCCGGCCGAGAATGTCGCTGCGAAACGTCGAGTGGTCCCACACGCCCGCGAGCGCGAGCGGGTGCAGCGCTTGCAGCAGCAGGGCGCTGATGCCGCCCGCCATCATCGCGGCGAAGTCGGCATGCACTTTCCAGCAGATGGCGTTCGGGCCGAACAGACCCGGGTCGCCGGGGGGCGACGAGTAGTCGAGCTTCGGGCCGCTGCCCGTGGTGAGATGCGTGACGTTTTCGGCGAGCGTCATGCGCAGGCGCCGCGCGATCTGGCCGACGAGGCCAGTCGGTTCGGGAGCGTTGGGGGGACGGCCGGCGTGATCGGACATCGTGCTCTCGTTCGCGCTGTGCGCCTTGCCGCGCCTTACGACGCGTCCGGGCTCCAGTCGCCGCCCGTCGATGCGTCGTCGGGCACGACGAGGCCGAAGTGCCGGTAGGTGAGCTGGGTGGCCACACGTCCGCGCGGCGTGCGCTGCAGGAAGCCTTGCTGGATCAGGTACGGTTCCAGCACGTCCTCGATCGTGTCGCGCTCTTCGCCAATGGCGGCCGCCAGATTGTCCACGCCCACCGGGCCGCCGTCGAACTTGTGCAGGATCGCTTCGAGCAGCTTGCGGTCCATCAGGTCGAAGCCCACAGGATCGACGTCGAGCATCTTGAGCGCGGCGTCGGCCACTTGCGCGGTGATCGTGCCGTCGGCCTTCACTTCGGCGTAATCGCGCACGCGGCGCAGCAGGCGGTTGGCGATACGCGGCGTGCCGCGCGAGCGGCGCGCGATTTCAAGCGCGCCGTCAGGATGAATATGCGCGCCGAGCAGCGCCGACGAGCGCTGCACGATGCGCGAGAGCTCGCTTGCGTTGTAGAACTCGAGCCGCGAGACGATGCCGAAGCGGTCGCGCAGCGGGTTCGTGAGCATGCCCGCGCGCGTGGTTGCGCCCACCAGCGTGAAGGGCTGAAGGTCGAGCTTCACGCTGCGCGCGGCCGGCCCTTCGCCGATCATGATGTCGATCTGATAGTCCTCGAGCGCCGGATACAGAATTTCCTCGACGACCGGCGAGAGCCGGTGGATTTCGTCGATGAACAGCACGTCGTTGGCTTCGAGGTTGGTGAGCAGCGCCGCGAGGTCGCCCGCGCGTTCGAGCACGGGGCCCGAGGTCTGCCGCAGATTGACACCCATTTCGCGCGCGATGATGTGCGCGAGCGTGGTCTTGCCGAGGCCCGGCGGCCCGAACAGCAGCACGTGGTCGAGCGGTTCAGAACGGCGTTTGGCGGCCTCGATGAATATTTCGAGCTGGCCGCGCACCTTTTCCTGGCCAACGTATTCGTCGAGCTGGCGCGGGCGCAGCGCGCGCTCGAACGCCTCCTCGTTGGACGAGGCCGGCGTGGCGGCGATCACGCGGCTGGGGCTGGCGCCACCGCTAGCGGCGAGTTTGTCGGTTTCGATCATGCAGCGATTGTACCGCGCTGTACCACGCGTATCGCACGCACCGCGCGCCGCCACAAGGCAGCATCATCACGCAGCCATCACGCAGCCATCATGCGGCATCACGCGGCCCTCACGCCTTCGAGAGCACCTTCAGCGCGAGCTTGATGCCTTCGGAGACGCCCGTGCCGGCCGGCACGCTCTTGATGGCGGCGAGCGCTTCTTTCTCCGAATAGCCGAGCGCGAGCAGCGCGTTGAGGATGTCGTTCGCGTGGTCCGAGGGCGACGCCGCCGCGGCCATCGCGCCCAGATCCGCGCCGAGCTTGCCCTTGAGTTCGAGCAGCAGGCGCTCGGCGGTTTTCTTGCCGATGCCGGGCACGCGCGTGAGGCGCGCCGAGTCCTGCAGCGTCACGGCCTGCGAGAGATCGTGCACGCTCATGCCCGAGAGTACGGCCAGCGCCATGCGCGCGCCGATGCCGGTGATCTTGAGCAGTTCGCGAAACGTCGCGCGCTCCTGCGCGGTGCCGAAGCCGTAAAGCAGGTGCGCGTCGTCGCGCACGATCATCTGCGTGAGCAGTACGACTTTTTCGCCGGTCCCGGGCAGGTTGTAGAACGTGCTCATCGGCACGTCGACTTCGTAGCCGATGCCGTTGCAGTCGATGAGCAGGTGCGGCGGGTTCTTTTCCAGCAATACGCCGGCAATGCGACCGATCATGGCAAGTTCAGTGATGTGGGAAAGGGCAGAGTGTAGCGGAGCGCGCTGCTGCGCGGCGCGCTTCCTCTGAACGTTGGCCTGATGGCCAGGGGCGTTGTTTAGCCGATCAACCGTCCGCGCCGCACGCGCACGCCCTTCTTCGCGAGCGTGGGCGCGATACCGCCGAGCGCCGCGAGCGTGTCGCCGCTATGTGCGTGGCAGATCGCCATACCGAGCGCGTCGGCGGCATCGGTGCCGGGCGTGCCCGTGAGCGCGAGCAGGCGCACGACCATCTGCTGCATCTGCTCCTTGGTCGCGCGGCCATAGCCCACGACGGCCTGCTTCAGTTGCAGCGCGGTGTATTCGGCCACCGGCACGCCACCCGAGACGAGCCCGCAGATGGCCGCGCCGCGCGCCTGGCCGAGCAGCAGCGTCGACTGCGGATTGACGTTGACGAAGACCTTTTCGATGGCGGCCTGGTCGGGCGCGTGCTGGCGGATCAGCGTGGAGACGCCTTCGAAGATGGTGCCGAGGCGCGTGGGCAGATCGGCATCGGCGGTGCGGATGACGCCGCTTGCGACATACGTGAGCTGGTGACCGTGACGCTCGATCACGCCGAAGCCGGTCACGCGCAAGCCGGGGTCGATGCCGAGAATTCTCATGAAATGCGGGGGAAAGCGCTGTGTGTCGAGGATGTGCCTGCGATGGTACAACGAACGGCACAGCGGCCGCGAGCCTTGGCGGCACGCGGGAACGCCGGGCGCGGCGTAAAGAAAAACCCGCGGGACGCGAGGTCCGGCGGGCTTCTCGCAGTATCGGCGCGTCTCGCGCGCCGGGGCGATTAGTGACGGAAGTGGCGGATGCCCGTCATCACCATGGCGATGTTGTGCTCGTCGGCGGCGGCGATCACCTCGTCGTCGCGCATCGAGCCGCCCGGCTGGATCACGCAGGTCGCGCCCGCGTTGACCACCACGTCGAGGCCGTCACGGAACGGGAAGAACGCATCCGACGCCACGGCCGTGCCCGCGAGCTTCAGACCCGCGTTCTCGGCCTTGATGCTGGCGATGCGTGCCGAGTCCACGCGGCTCATCTGGCCCGCGCCCACGCCCATCGTCATGCCGTTGGCGCAGAACACGATGGCGTTGGACTTCACGAACTTCGCGACGCGCCACGCGAACATCAGATCGTCCATTTCCTTCGGCGTCGGGTGGCGCTTGGTCACCACGCGCAGCTCGTGCGGCTGCACGTTCTTCGCGTCGAGCGATTGCACCAGCAGGCCGCCGCCCACGCGCTTGAAGTCGAATGCGTTATGGCCTTCTCCCAAAGCGATCTCGAGCAGGCGCACGTTCTGCTTCGCGGCGAACACGGCCTTGGCGGCTGCCGAGAACGACGGCGCGATCAGTACTTCGACGAACTGCTTCGAGACTGCCTGCGCCGCAGCTTCGTCCACTTCGCGGTTGAACGCGATGATGCCGCCGAACGCCGAGGTCGGGTCGGTCTGGAACGCCTTCGAATACGCTTCGAGCGCGTCCGCGCCCACGGCCACGCCGCACGGATTCGCGTGCTTGATGATCACGCAGGCCGGCGCGTCGAAGGTCTTCACGCATTCCCACGCGGCGTCCGAGTCGGCGATGTTGTTGTACGAGAGTTCCTTGCCCTGGATCTGCATGTAGTTCGCGAGCGCGCCGGCCGGCGTCGAAAGATCGCGGTAGAACGCGGCGCTCTGGTGCGGGTTCTCGCCGTAGCGCAGGTCCTGGACCTTGTCGAACGCGAGGTTCAGCACGGCCGGATAGGTATTGCGCTCCCTGTGCTCGAGCGAATTCGTGAGGCTCGTGAGGTAATTCGTGATCGCGCCGTCGTACTGCGCCGTGTGCGAGAACACCTTGGTCGCGAGGCGGAAGTTGGTGGCGTAGCTCACGGCGTTGCCGTTCGCGCGCATTTCTTCGAGCACCTTCGCGTAGTCGGCGGGATCGACCACCACGGTCACGTCGCGATGGTTCTTCGCGGCCGAGCGCAGCATGGTCGGGCCGCCGATGTCGATGTTCTCGATCGCGTCTTCGAGCGAGCACTCGTCCTTCGAGATCGTCTGGACGAACGGGTAGAGGTTCACCACCAGCAGGTCGATCGTCGGGATGTCGTGCTTTTCGAGCGCGGCCATGTGCTCGGGCAGGTCGCGGCGCGCGAGAATGCCGCCGTGAACCTTCGGGTGCAGCGTCTTCACGCGCCCATCGAGCATTTCCGGAAAGCCAGTGTAGTCAGCCACTTCGGTGACGTTGAGGCCCGCGTCCGCGAGCAGTTTCGCGGTGCCGCCGGTCGACAGGATCTTGACGCCGAGGTCCGACAGCGATTTCGCGAAATCGACGATGCCAGCCTTGTCGGAAACGGAGATGAGCGCTTGCTTGATCATGATGGGGAGAATTTGCCGAGGGATCGAGGAGTCCGCGCCGGAAGTCCAGTACCGTCCGTGGAGCGATGACGGTTGTTGCAGGGGCCGTTACAGCAGGCCGTGCTGCTGAAGCTTCTTGCGCAGCGTGTTGCGGTTGATGCCGAGATACTCGGCGGCCAGCGACTGGTTGCCGCCTGCCTGCTCGAGCACCACCTCGAGCATCGGTTTTTCGACGCACGCCATCACCATTTCGTAGACGTCGTGCGGGTTGCTGCCGTCGAGATCCTGGAAATAAATCCCCAGGCTCTCGCGGACGGATTGTTCGATATTGTGCTTGCTCATGCTGCCAGTCGATCGGTGGGTTCGCGCTCGCCGTGGGCGCCGGTTTCGTCGTCGACATAGACGAGGCGCTCGGAAACGGCCTTTTGCTCGTCGAAGAACTGGTTGACGGCGGCGAGTTGGTCGCGCGTGGTGTCCAGCGTGTTCATGCGATGCCGGAACGCATTGGCGCCGCAAAGGCCGCGAGTGTACCAGCCGATATGCTTGCGCGCAGTACGCACACCCGTAAATTCGCCATAAAACGCGTAGTGGTCTTCGAGGTGCTCGTTCATGATCGCCTGGATCTCGTCCACGCGCGGGGGCGGCAGCACTTCGCCGGTCGCGAGAAAATGCTCGATCTCGCGAAAGAGCCACGGGCGGCCCTGCGCCGCGCGGCCGATCATGATGGCGTCGGCGCCGGTGAAGGCGAGCACGTCGCACGCCTTCTGCGGCTTCGTGATGTCGCCGTTGGCGACCACCGGAATGCGCGCGGCGGCCTTCACTGCGGCAATCGTTTCGTACTCGGCTTCGCCGTGGTAGAGGTCGGCGCGCGTGCGCCCGTGCATGGTGAGCATGGAAATGCCGCTTTCCTCCGCAATGCGCGCGATGGTGAGCGCGTTGCGGTGCTCGCGGTCCCAGCCCGTGCGGATCTTGAGCGTGACGGGCACGGCGTCGGGGCCGATGCCCACGGCGTCCACCACGGCCTTCACGATGCGCGCGACGAGCGGCTCGTTTTGCAGCAGCGCGGAGCCGGCCGCCACGTTGCAGACCTTCTTGGCCGGGCAGCCCATGTTGATGTCGATGATCTGCGCGCCGTTCGCTACGTTATAGCGCGCCGCTTCGGCCATCATCTCCGGGTCCGCGCCGGCGATCTGCACGGCGATGGGCTCGACCTCGCCCGCGTGATTGGCGCGGCGCATGGTCTTTTCGCTCTTCCAGAGCTGCGCGTTGGACGCGACCATCTCCGAAACCGCATAGCCCGCGCCCAGCCGCTTGCACAGCTGGCGGAACGGCCGGTCCGTGACGCCCGCCATGGGGGCGACGAACAGGTTGTTGCGCAGGGTGTGTCGGCCAATTGTGAACATGATGCACGGACGAAAGCGGCAGCGCGCCCGGCTGGCTTCGATGAACGTCGAAGGCATCGGCGCGGCGGCGGCTCGAAAAGGGGAAACGCATATTTTAGCGTTAACGAGATGGGCGGTCTCGGCTTGTGGACCCTGGTGTTGTTCTGGCAGACGGGCCAAGGCTCGGGCGCAACACCTTGATATGAAACGCGATTCGACCCTTTCAGAGTGAGCGCCGATTCGTCCTGTTAATTCCGCTGCCCGAACATCATCTGCCGCGCGAGCGCCGTCTTCACCGGCGGCGCGAGCTCGAGCGCCGTGAGCGCGAGGCCGCGCAGCGCAGCGAGCGGCGCGAAATCGATGGTGAACAGGCGCGCGAGCATGTCCGTCGCGCCGATCGTCATGCGCCGGTCGAACGCGCGGCGGCCCGCGAAGTCGGCGAGCGCATGCGGGGTCGCGCTGTGTTGCGCAAGGGCATCGGCGAGCGCGTGGGCATCGCGCAGGCCGAGATTCAGGCCCTGGCCGGCCACCGGATGCAGCGTTTGCGCCGCGTTGCCCACGGCCGCGATGCGGTTGTTGCCGCTCACCAGCGTGTCGAGCGCGTTCAGGCCGAGTGGGAACGCCGCGCGGCCATGGATCTGCGTGAAGCGCCCCAGCCGCGTGCCGAAGGCGGCGCCGAGCGCGGCGAGGAAATCGGCGTCGGAAAGCTGGGCACGGCGCTCGGCCTCGACCGGCGACGAGCACCACACGAGCGCGTAGTCCGCGCCGCGCACGCCGCCGATCGGCAATAGCGCGATCGGGCCTTCGTTCGTGAAGCGCTCCCAAGCCACGTGCGGCTGCGGCGAAGAAACCGTCACCACGCCGACCAGCGCGGTCTGGCCGTAGTCGCGGGTGCGCTTGCGCGTGTCCGTGTCCGTGGCGGTGGCGGTGGCGGTGGCGGTGGCGGTGGCGGTGGCGGTGGCGGAGCCGGCCTCGCCCGAAGCATCGGCGGTTTCGCCTTGTTCGTCGTTACCGTCCGTGCCGGTGCGCGGCGGCTGGTGCGCGGTTTGCGCCCGATAGAGCCCGCCTTCCGCGTTCACGAGAATGCACGCGCGCAGCGTGCGCATGACGCCCGCGCTTTGCACGGGCAGCGTCACGCCGTCGTGTTCGACGACCGGTGCGTGCGCGTGCGTGTGGTGCAGCCAGTGCACGCGCGTGCCGCGCACCGCCTGCGCGAGCGACTGCACGATCGCGCCGTAGCGCGCGACATAGCCAAGCGCGGGCAGGTCGTAGTCGTGCCGGTCGATCAGCGTGCGGCCGAAGTGGCCGCGCTGCGAGACGTGGATGCGCTCGATCGGCGTTGCGTCCTGCGGCCACGCGAGCGCCTGCAGCAGCGTGCGGCTGCCCTGCGAGACCGCGATGGCGCGCGGGTCGCCGGCGCTGTCGTCGGGTTCGCGCGCGTCGATCAACGCGACCGAGAGGGCCGCCGTCGCGCTGCGCCGCGCGAGCCAGCCGGCGAGCGCGAGCCCGACCGGACCCGCGCCGACGATGATCACGTCATATTCGTTGGGCGCGTGCGTGGCTGCGCTTGCGGTCCCGCTCATCATCCCGCTCGTGGCCCCGCCTGCCGGGGTGTTCGCTGCATTCATGTCGCTGCGTTCGCTTCAGATCGTTGGCATTTTAAGTGCGCTCACGCGCCGCGTCGCGCGTCCTGCATCAGCGCCTCGATTTCGTCGGCGGCCACGGGCACGTCGCGCGTGATCAGCTCGCAGCCGGCGGCGGTCACGATGGCGTCGTCCTCGATGCGGATGCCGATGTCCCAGTAGCGCTCGGGCACGTCTTCGGCGGCGCGCACGTAGAGGCCGGGCTCGATCGTGAGCGTCATGCCGGGCCGCAGCGTGCGCCAGGGTGGCGCGGCGGCGGCAGGGGTATTGATATTGGTATTGGTATTGGTATTGGTATTGGCAGAGGCGGCATTCGCGTCGCGTTCGCCGCGCTCAAGATAGTCGCCCGCGTCGTGCACATCCATGCCGAGCCAGTGCCCGGTGCGATGCATATAGAAGCGCGCGTAGGCGCGCTCCGCGATCACGTCGTCGACGCTGGCAAAGCGCTGCTTGTCCACGATGCCCGTGTCGAGCAGCCCTTGCGCGAGCACGCGCACGGCGGCCTCGTGCGGCGCCTCGAAGTTCACGCCCGCGCGCGTGGCGTCGATGGCGGCCTGCTGAGCCGCGAGCACGATCTCGTAGAGCTCGCGCTGGGCGCTCGTGTAGCGCCCGCTCGCGGGAAAGGTGCGCGTGATGTCCGAGGCGTAGCCGTTCAGCTCGCAGGCGGCGTCGATCAGGATCAGGTCCCCTTCGCGCACCACCGCGTTGCCGGCCGGGTAGTGGAGCACGCAGGCGTTCGCGCCCGTCGCGACGATCGAGCCGTAGGCGGGCGCCTGCGCGCCGTGCTTGCGGAATGTGTAGAGCAGCTCGGCTTCGAGCTCGTATTCGCGCATGCCGGGGCGGCACGCCTGCATGGCGCGCACGTGCGCGAGCGCCGAAATTTTCGCGGCGCGGCGCATGGTGTCGAGCTCGTGTGCGTCCTTGACGATGCGCATGTCGTCGAGCAGCGGCACGAGGTCGTACGCGGCAGCCGGCGCGGCAACGCCGCTGCGCGACTGCGCGCGCACGGCGTCGATCCAGCGCTTGACCTGCGCGTCGAAGCGGTCCGAGGCCGCCAGCGCGTAATGGAGCGCCGGGCGATCGGCGATCAGGCGCGGCACCTGGGTGTCGATATCGTCGACGGCAAACGCGGCGTCGAAGCCGAATGCCTCGCGCGCGCCGTCGGGCCCGAAGCGAAAGCCTTCCCACGTCTCGCGCTCGACGTTCTTCGCGCGGCAGAACAGGATCGTGGCGGGCTGGTTCTCGCCCGCGCTCGCGTCGAGCACGAGCAGCGCCTCGGGCTCGGTGAAGCCGGTGAGGTAATAGAAGTAGCTGTCGTGCCGATACGGATATTCGGTGTCGCGGTTGCGCAGCGCCTCGGGCGCGGTGGGCACCAGCGCCACGCCGCCGCCTTTGGCGCGCAGCGCGGCGAGCACGCGTTCGCGGCGCGCGCGGTACAGCGCGGCGCCGCCATCGGGGCCGCGCGGCGCATCGGCTGCGGCGCGCGAGGCGGCCGAGGCGCTTTCCGTGAGGGTCGTGTCCATCTTGCGATTGTAGCGCCTGCGTAGTTGCGCCTGCGCAGTGGCTTCTGTGCAGCACGCGCGTCGCCGGGGGCCGCTCGCGTGCGTTGTTGCATCGAGCCGACAACGCTGATCGGAGAAATCTGCTGCTAGCGAAGGCGACCCGTCAGAATCAGGGCATTCCAACGTATACTTTCGCCGGATTCCAGAAAAGGCAGGTGTGATGAAACTTATCGGTTCGCTCGGCAGCCCGTACGTCCGCAAGGCGCGGATCACGCTCGCCGAAAAGAAAATCGACTACAAGCTGGTGCTTGAAAACGTGTGGGGCGCCGACACGGCGATTCACGATTTCAACCCGCTCGGCAAGGTGCCGTGTCTCGTGATGGAGGACGGCGAAGCCGTGTTCGATTCGCGCGTGATCTGCGAGTACGTCGACATGCTCTCGCCGGTCGGCAAGCTGATTCCGCAGGGCGGGCGCGAGCGCGTGGAGGTGCGGTGCTGGGAGGCGCTCGCCGACGGCATGCTCGACGCCGCCGTGCTGATCCGCCTGGAAGGCACGCAGCGCGAGCCCGAGCAGCGCAGCGAGGCATGGGTCGCGCGCCAGCAGCGCAAAATTCGCGAGGGCTTGAACGCGATGGCCAAGGGTCTTGCGGGCAATGCGTGGTGCGCGGGCAACCGCTACACGCTCGCCGACATCGCGGTGGGCTGCGCGCTCGGCTATCTCGACTTCCGCATGCCGGAGCTCGACTGGCGCGAGCCGCATCCGAATCTCGCCCGGCATTTCGACAAGCTCATGCAGCGGCCGTCGTTCGCCGATACCGTGCCGCAGGCGTGAAACACGTCAAACACCTCGTTACGCAGGACGCGCGCACGCCGCCATGGCGTTGCGCGCGCAACCATCCGGGCGTCAGCCCATCTTGTCGATATCCGGCACGAACGAATCGCTGCGCGCGACCGGCCACCACTTCTCGTACAGCTGATAGCGGTAACGCCCTTCGATGAGGTCGCCAGGCTTCAGGTACTTGAGCAGTTCCGACATCAGCTTGACTTCATACGACGAAACACGGCGCACGATGTGATGCGCGCGCAGATCGGCGGGGCTCTCGAGTCCCGCGGCCTGGAGGATTTCCTGCAGCGCGTGCAGCGTGTTGCGATGGAAGTAGTAGACGCGCTCACCCTTGTCCGGCACGTTCAGTGCGCGCTGGCGTGCCGGGTCCTGGGTCGCGACGCCGGTGGGGCAGCGGTCCGAATGGCACTTCTGCGCCTGGATGCAGCCCACCGCGAACATGAAGCCGCGCGCCGAGTTGATCCAGTCCGCGCCGATCGCGAGCGTCTTGGCGATATCGAATGCGGTGATGATCTTGCCGCTTGCACCAATCTTGATTTTGTCGCGCAGGCCGATGCCCACGAGCGTGTTGTGCACGAGCAGCAGGCCCTCCTGCAGCGGCGTGCCGATGTGATCGGTGAACTCGATGGGCGCGGCGCCCGTGCCGCCTTCGGCGCCGTCCACGACGATGAAGTCGGGCAAGATGCCGGTTTCGAGCATGGCCTTGGCGATGCCGAAGAACTCCCACGGGTGGCCGATGCACAGCTTGAAGCCGGTGGGCTTGCCGCCCGAGAGCTTGCGCAGGCGCTCGACGAATTCGAGCAGGCCGCGCGGCGTGGAGAACTCCGAATGGCGCGCGGGCGAGACGCAATCCTGGCCGATCGGAATGCCGCGCGTCTCGGCAATCTCGGGCGTGACCTTGGCGGCCAGCAGCATGCCGCCGTGGCCCGGCTTCGCGCCCTGCGAGAGCTTCACCTCGATCATCTTCACCTGTGGCTCCTGGGCGAGGCGCTGAAATTTTTCGGCGCTGAAGGTGCCGTCGTCGTTGCGGCAGCCGAAGTAGCCCGAGGCGACTTCCCAGATGATGTCGCCGCCGTTCTCGCGGTGGTACTTCGACATCGAGCCTTCGCCGGTGTCGTGCGCGAAGCCGCCTTTCTTCGCGCCCAGGTTGAGCGCGCGGATGGCGTTGGCGGATAGCGCGCCGAAGCTCATCGCCGAGATGTTGAAAATCGACATCGAATACGGCTGCGCGCGCTGCACGCCCACCAGCACGCGGAAGTCGCTGCCCGCGAGTTTGGTCGGCGCGAGCGAATGGCTGATCCACTCGTGGCCTACGGCCTTCACGTCGAGCTCGGTGCCGTACGGGCGGCTGTCGACGACGTTCTTCGAGCGCTGGTAGACCACGCTGCGCTGCACGAGCGAGAAGGGTTTTTCGTCGGTGTCGTCTTCGACGAAGTACTGGCGGATTTCGGGACGCACGAACTCGAACAGAAAGCGCAGATGACCCCAGAGCGGATAGTTGCGCAGGATGGCGTGGCGCTGCTGGGTCATGTCCCAGATGCCGAGCGCGACGATGAGCGCCGGCACGACGGCGCACAGCCACGACAGATGATGGAGCGCCGCTGCAAGCACGCAGGCTGCCAGCAGCAGCACCGCGCACCACATGGCAAGGTAACGTCGGGAAAACATGGGTGGGGACTCCTCGATCTTTTGATTCGCTGCGCGAGGCGGGTTGCGGCCGCGCGCGCCGGCCGCGCCCGGGTGAGGCGCGACGGTGCCCGAATGATGCCGCAAGTTGGTGAATCTGGCCGGCAGGAAGACAAAAAGCCGGCGTGAAACCGAAGGGGCCGATCGTACGATCGTAAGGAGGGGAAAACGCGCGGCACCGGGTGCGCCGCGCGAGTGCGCTCGTGTCAGGCCTTAAGCCAGGAAGTAAGCCAGGAAGTAAGCCAGACAATAAGCCAGAAATTAAGCCAAATCTCGCGCGGCCGAGGCAGCGAACTGTGCCGATTTCTTGCGCGGCGTGCGCTTTTTCTTCGGCGCGACGGGGGGCGGCACGGCGGGCACATGCGGCTCCAGCGTCGTCACGGCTTCGATGATGCCGCCGCCGAGGCACACGTCGCCGTCGTAGAGCACCGCCGACTGGCCCGGTGTCACGGCCCATTGCGCGCTTGGGAAGTGCAGCGCGAACTGGCCTTCGCCGCTTTCCCCATCTACGCACGCGGCCTTGAACGTGCAGGGCGCGTCGGTCTGGCGGTAACGCGTCTTCGCGCCGCATGCATGGCCGTCGGCGGGCGGCTCGCCCGCGACCCAGCTCACATTGCCCGCGCGCAGCCCGTGCGCGAGCAGCCACGGATGATCGTGGCCCTGCACGACGTAGAGCGTATTGGCGGCCATGTCCTTGCCCGCCACGAACCACGGGTCGCCGCTGCCGTCCTTGCTGCCGCCCAGGCCAATGCCCTTGCGCTGCCCGAACGTATAGAACGCGAGGCCGATATGCTCGCCCACGACCTTGCCTTCGGGCGTCATCATCGGGCCGGGCTTCGTGGGCAGATAGCGGTTCAGGAAATCGCGGAACGGCCGCTCGCCAATGAAGCAGATGCCAGTCGAATCCTTTTTCTTCGCGTTCGGCAAGCCGATCTGTTCGGCGATCTCGCGCACCTTCGTCTTGGGAATTTCGCCCAGCGGGAACATCGTCTTCGAAAGCTGCGCCTGGTTCAGGCGATGCAGGAAGTACGACTGATCTTTCGTGTGATCGAGCGCCTTCAGCAGTTCGAAGCGTCCGTTGCGTTCGTTCTGACGCACGCGCGCGTAATGGCCCGTGGCGATGGTTTGCGCGCCCAGCGACATCGCGTGATCGAGGAAGGCCTTGAACTTGATCTCGGCGTTGCAGAGCACGTCGGGGTTCGGCGTGCGGCCCGCCGAGTATTCGCGCAGGAACTCCGCAAACACGCGGTCCTTGTACTCGGCGGCGAAGTTGACCGCCTCGACGTCGATGCCGATCAGGTCCGCGACCGACACCACGTCGATCCAGTCCTGGCGCGTCGAGCAGTACTCGCCGTCGTCGTCGTCTTCCCAGTTCTTCATGAAGAGACCGACGACGTCGAACCCCTGCTCCTTGAGCAGCCATGCGGTAACCGACGAATCGACGCCGCCCGACATGCCTACCACGACCTTACGTTTGCTCATTTGTCTGCTGCCTTGTTGCTGCTTTCAATCCCGGGGTTTCACTTTCGGACCTGCCTTCGGCCCGACCGCGTGGGTGTGCACGAAATCGAGCGACACGCGCTTGCCCGCGAGGTAATCGTCGACGCATTGCATGACGAGCGGCGTGCGGTGGCGCGCGCTCGCGGCGCGCAGCTCATCGGCGCTCATCCACAGCGCGCGGACGATGTCCGGATCGAGCGCGCGCGGCTGCGGCTCGCTCGCGACGCTGCCGCAGTAAGTGAAGCGCAGATATGTCGTGCCGCTTTCACCGGGCTTGCCGAAATGTGTCATGTACATGCCGACCAGTGCCTCGGGCGCGAACATATAAGCGGTTTCTTCGAGCGTTTCGCGCACGACCGCCTCATGGAGCGTCTCGCCGGCTTCCAGATGCCCGGCGGGCTGATTCAGGCGCAAGCCGGCCGGCGTGTGCTCCTCGACGAGCAGAAAGCGCCCGTCGCGCTCGACGATTGACGCCACGGTGACGTGGGGTGCCCAGGTTTCATCATTCATGGGCCGCTATTTTACCGGCACCCGCCCAAGACTGCCGGGGGCCGGATCGCGCGCCCGGTCCCGCTATCCAGTGCGCATGGGGGCACGAAGGCGCCCTATGCGGGGTATCGTCGACCGTCCGGTCGGACATCTAAAAGTGTTGTGTGCAGTGCACAAAAACGCGCAATTTCGGCTTCAGTCGCGCTCGCGGTTTCGGTTAAAGTGGTGCGGCAGTTTGCCGTTGCAATAGAAAGCCGGCGGGTCTCGCCGGCTTCACTCCGCTCGATTAGAGCCAGATTAGAAAGAAAGCAGGTCGAGGAGGAAACAGCGATGCATATCGGAGTGCCCGCAGAGACGCGGGCGAACGAAACCCGCGTGGCCGCGACGCCGGAGACAGTCAAGAAGTACGTCGCGCAGGGTCACACGGTCACTATTCAGGCAGGCGCCGGCGTTGGCGCGAGCTTTCCCGATGATGCCTACACGGCCGCGGGCGCGCAGATTGCCGACGCGGCCGCCGCCTTCGGCGCCGAGCTCGTGCTCAAGGTCCAGTCGCCCTCGGTCAGCGAGCTCGCGTTCATGAAGCGCGGTGCGGTGCTGGTCGGCATGCTCGATCCCTTCAATGCGGAAAATGCCCAGAAGCTCGCCGAAGCGGGCGTGACGGCGTTCGCGCTCGAAGCCGCGCCGCGCACCACGCGCGCGCAGAGTCTCGACGTGCTGTCCTCGCAGGCCAACATCGCCGGCTACAAGGCGGTGCTCGTGGCGTCCAATCTTTATCCGCGCTTCATGCCGATGCTCATGACCGCGGCCGGCACGGTGAAGGCCGCGCGCGTGCTGATCCTCGGCGCGGGCGTGGCGGGCTTGCAGGCGATCGCCACCGCGAAGCGTCTGGGCGCCGTGATCGAGGCTTCGGACGTGCGTCCGGCGGTGAAAGAGCAGATCGAGTCGCTGGGCGCGAAATTCATCGACGTGCCCTACGAAACCGATGAGGAGCGCGAAGCGGCGCAGGGCGTGGGCGGCTACGCGCGCCCGATGCCGCCCTCGTGGCTCGCGCGCCAGTCGGCGCTGGTGCACGAGCGCGCGAAGCAAGCCGATATCGTCATCTCGACCGCGCTGATCCCGGGCCGCGACGCGCCCACGCTGCTGCCCGCCGACACCGTGCAGGCGATGAAGCCGGGTTCGGTCGTGATCGACCTCGCGGCCGGGCGCGGCCCCGTCGCCGATCCGGCCACCGGCCGGCGCGGCGGCAACTGTCCGCTCACCGAAGCCGACAAGGTGGTCACGCACCACGGCGTGCAGATCTGCGGCTACACGAATCTCGCGTCGATGGTGGCCGCCGATGCCTCGTCGCTCTACGCGCGCAACCTGCTCGACTTCCTGAAGCTGATCGTCACGAAGGAAGGCGCGCTCAATATCGATCTCGCGGACGACATCGTCGCGGCCACGCTGCTGGCCCGCGACGGCACCGTCACGCGCAAGACCTGAGGAGACCCGGCAATGGAACTGATCAACCATACCGTCATCAACCTGATCATCTTCGTGCTGGCCGTGTATGTGGGCTATCACGTCGTATGGAACGTCACGCCCGCGCTGCATACGCCGCTCATGGCCGTGACCAATGCGATCTCGGCCATCGTGATCGTGGGCGCGATGCTGGCGACCGGCCTCACGGTGGGCGGCGCCGGCAAGTTCTTCGGCACCTTCGCCGTGCTGCTCGCCGCGGTGAACGTGTTCGGCGGCTTCCTCGTCACGCGGCGCATGCTCGAAATGTTCCGCAAGAAGGAGCCGAAGAAGGCCGCGTCCGGCAGCAAGGAGGGCGCATGATGAGCATGAACGTCGTTACGCTGCTCTATCTGGTGGCGTCGGTCTGCTTTATCCAGGCGCTCAAGGGTCTCTCGAACCCGCGCACCGCGCGCGCCGGCAACATGTTCGGCATGGTGGGCATGGCCATCGCCATTCTCACCACGGTTGCGCTGATTGCGAAGCAGTCGGCCCAGTTCGGCTCGAACCTCGGGCTCGGCCTCGGGCTGCTGTTCGGGGCGCTGGTGGTGGGCGGCGGCCTGGGGGCATTCGTGGCCGCGCGCGTCGAGATGACCAAGATGCCGGAGCTCGTTGCCGCCATGCACTCGCTGATCGGTCTCGCGGCGGTGTGCATCGCGTATGCGGTGGTCTCGGAGCCGGCCGCGTTCGGGCTCGTGGCCGAGGACGCGCCGTATCCGGGCTTCCTGCCTTACGGCAACCGCATCGAACTGTTCATCGGCACCTTCGTGGGCGCGATCACGTTCTCGGGTTCGGTGATCGCCTTCGGCAAGCTCTCGGGCAAGTACAAGTTCCGCCTGTTCCAGGGCGCACCGGTCGTTTATCCGGGGCAGCACCTGATCAACCTGATGCTCGCGCTGGGCATGATCGGCTTCGGCATTCTGTTCTTCCTCACGCAGTCGTGGCTGCCGTTCATCATCATGACGGCGATCGCGTTCGCGCTCGGTGTGCTCATCATCATCCCGATCGGCGGGGCGGACATGCCCGTCGTGGTGTCGATGCTGAACTCGTACTCGGGCTGGGCGGCGGCGGGTATCGGCTTCTCGCTGAACAACGCGATGCTGATCATCGCGGGCTCGCTGGTGGGCTCGTCGGGCGCGATTCTCTCGTACATCATGTGCCACGCGATGAACCGCTCGTTCTTCAATGTGCTGCTGGGCGGCTTTGGCGCCGAGGCGGGCGGGGCATCGGCGGGCGGCGCGCAGGAGCAGCGTCCGGTGAAGTCGGGCTCGGCGGACGACGCCGCGTTCATGCTGGGCAATGCCGAGAGCGTCGTGATCGTGCCGGGCTACGGGCTGGCGGTCGCGCGCGCGCAGCATGCCTTGAAGGAGCTCACGGACAAGCTGGTGGAGAAGGGCGTGGACGTGCGCTACGCCATTCACCCCGTGGCGGGCCGCATGCCGGGCCACATGAACGTGCTGCTCGCGGAAGCGGAAGTGCCCTACGACATGGTGTTCGAGATGGAGGACATCAACAACGAGTTCGGCCAGACCGACGTGGTGCTGGTGCTGGGCGCGAACGACGTGGTGAATCCGGCGGCGAAGAACGATCCGAAGTCGCCGATCGCGGGCATGCCGATCATCGAGGCCTACAAGGCGCGCACGATCATCGTGAACAAGCGCTCGATGGCGGCGGGTTACGCCGGGCTCGACAACGAACTGTTCTACATGGACAAGACCATGATGGTATTCGGCGACGCGAAGAAGGTGATCGAGGAGATGGTGAAGGCGGTGGAATAAGCGCCATCGCCGAAGTTTCCTGGCTACACAAAAGCGCGCAGCGATGCGCGCTTTTTTTACGCCTGGATCAGACCGTCACGCGTACCCCGCGCGGTGTTACGTCGACGGTGCTTCTACGCGCCGCAAATAATCGCCGAGCCGTCTCCCGCTCACGTCGGGAAACGGCTCGAGCACTTCCACGTCGTTCATCCGCGCGATGTTGAAGTTGCGGAAATCCTCCCGCATTTCGCACCACGCGCCGACTGTCCACTGCGCCCCCCAGTACACGAGCCCGAGCGGCCAGATGCGCCGCTGCGTATGCGCGCCGATGCGGTCGCAATACGCGAAGCGCACCACCAGCCGCGAATCGACGGCGCGATGCAGCGCGTCCACTTTCTCCGAATACGCGGGATCGACGTGATACGACGGCACGAACACGGCGATGCGTTCGAGCACCGCGCGCTTGTCGGCGGGCATGGCCGCGGCGATCTTCGCGAGCGCGCCGCGCGCCCCGCCCGCGAGCACCGCGCCGCCCCACGATTCGGCCATGCGCGCGCCCACGGCGAGCGCGGTGAGCTCGTCGGCCGTGAAGGTGAGCGGCGGCAGGCTTGCCGTGCGCGCGAGCCGGTAGCCGATGCCCGCTTCGCCTTCGATCGGCACGCCCGAAAGCTGCAGGTCGCGCACGTCGCGATAGACGGTGCGCGGCGACACCTCGAGCCACTGCGCGAGCTGCTGCGCGGTAGTGAGACGGCGGCCGCGCAGCAGCTCGGCGATGCGGAACAGGCGGTCGGCTCGGCGGGTCATGGGTGGGTCGTTGGGGGTGGGCCAGAACGGTCGACTGGTTCGGACGGGCAGCTCGGACGGCCAGTTGGGATGGCCGCTTGAAACGGCCGCTTAAAACGGCCGGTCCGGACAGCGAAGAACCGTGTGGCCGCAAGCATGACCGGAAACGGTCCCGAGGATGATAGCGCCCCAGCGCTCAGCCCAGCTTGGCAGCGTGCAAGCCGACGCGGTTGCCTTCGGTATCGATGAAGAAGCCGATATAGCCGTAGTTGTTGGGCAGCTCCACGGCAGGGCCTTGCTTCTTGCCGCCGGCCTTTTCCACGCGCTCGAGCACGGCCGTGATCGACGGCTGCGCGTTCAGATACACGAGCACGCCTTTCGGGTCCGGCTTGGCGTCGCGCGGATTGAACACGATGCAGCCGCCGGTTTCGGCTTCCGTATGCGAGAACAGCGCCATCGGCACGCCGCCGACCACTTCGCGCTGCAGCGACGTATCGAGGGCGGTTTCGTAAAAGGTGGCGGCACGGTCCAGATCGTGTGCGGGGATTTCGAACCACGAGATGACACGGGAAACTTCGGTCGACATGATGCGCTCCTCGGATGCCAATGGTGTCGATGACGGATGCGGTGAAATGGCGGCGGCTGGCGGGATGCCGTGGCGCCGGCCTGCCCGCAACGCACGTGATGTCGCGCGGGCTGGCGTAGGAAGGAGTGTGCCGTGGGGCTGCTGACAACGTGTTGTCAGTAGCTTTGACAGCACGTTCACCGCGCTGCGCCGCGCTATGCCGGCAGGCGTTTTCGAGAGAGAGGCGCGCGCAAATCTGCTGTAATCGACGGA
Source organism: Paraburkholderia sp. A1RI-2L (assembly GCF_048957375.1). Classification (NCBI taxonomy): domain Bacteria; kingdom Pseudomonadati; phylum Pseudomonadota; class Betaproteobacteria; order Burkholderiales; family Burkholderiaceae; genus Paraburkholderia; species Paraburkholderia sp. A1RI-2L. The sequence goes on along the minus strand of NZ_JARBTA010000001.1, from coordinate 2,286,544 downwards.
TTGATTCTTCCTTGTTCTTTCGATCCGGCGGCTCGTGGCCTGCCTTGCGCTTCATGTCTCCAAACATCTCCATCATCACGCCCACGGCCAACCGCGCGGCCTTTCTGCCGGCGATCGCGCGCTGTGTGGCGCGTCAGCAGGTCGACTGGGAGTGGCTCGTGCTCGACGACAGCCCCCAGCCCAGCGCCTTCATGCGCCAGCTCGCCGACACCGACCCGCGCGTGCGCTACTACTGGTCGAAGATGCCTATGTCGATCGGCGCGAAGCGCAATTTCCTCGTGGGCGAGTCGCGCGGCGAGTTGATCGCCCATTTCGACGACGACGATCATTACGCCTCGCACTATCTCGCGACCATGGCGCGGCTGTTGCGCGAAAGCGGCGCGCAGCTCATGAAGCTATCGACGTTCTGGATGTACGCGCCGCATACGCAGTTTCTGGGCTATATGGACCTGAATGCGCGCGTGGGCCTGCATTACGTGCTCAAGGGCAAGGAAGTGGGCACGGTGACCTTCCACGAGAAGATGCAGATCGGCGCCGATTTCATTCTTTTCTATGGTTTCGCATACGTTTACCGCAAGGCGCTCTTCGACATCGCGCGCTTTGACGACGTCAACCTCGGCGAAGACGAGAGCTTCATCCGCCGCGTGGTGGAGTCGGGACAGAAAGTGCTCGCCGCCGACGACACCCAGGCGAGCTGCCTGCATCTGATTCACCCGGCTTCCACGTCGCGCTGCTTTTCGCGGTATTCGCTGCCGGTCTTCCTGCTGCCGAGACTCTTTCCGGAGTACCAAGGATATCCGCTGCCCGTCGAACCGGGCGGAGCGGCGGTCGGGCCTGCGCGCGTCTGAAACGCGGACGCGGCGCAGGGGTTACATCGTGCGGCTCGTTAGCTGTTTGGGCCGGCGCTGTCCGGGTTCTTGCCAGCGGCGGCGTCCTGGCCGGCGCCGGCAGGGCGCTGGCGCACGCTGCCCGCGATCAGGTCGAAGCGGAACAGGCGGCATTCGAGCGCGCCGTTGAAGAGCGGCGTCTTGGCCGCTTCGCGCAGACGCAGCTGCCCAGGCAGCTTGCGGTCCGAGGTCAGGAAGAACGCGCGCCAGCCCGTGAAGCGCTGCTTGAGCGCGTCGCCGAGCGCCTGGAAGAATTCGGCGTCGGGTGCGTCGGTATGGACGCGGCGGAAGGCCTCTTGCTCCTCGTAGTCGTCGCTGCGTGGCGCGCGGGCTTCGCCGCGCGCGTTGCGCCCGCGCACCTCGATACGCTCGCCATACGGCGGATTCGCCACGAGAATCCCGTTGCCTTCCGCGGGCGGCGTCATGTTGCGCGCATCGAGCTGCTTGAGCGGCACCTCGCCAAGACCCGCGCGCGCGAAGTTGGCGCGCGCCTTCTCCAGCATGACGTCGGAAATGTCGCTGCCGAAAATGCGCAGCTCCGTCGCGCGGCTCATGGCGGTGTTGCGCAACGTGTTCGCCTCGCTCTTCAGATGGCGCCACGCGGCGGTGTCGGCCTGCTTCAGACGCTCGAAGCCGAAGCTGCGCGACAGCCCCGGCGCGATGTCGAGCGCGACCTGGGCGGCTTCCGCCAGAAACGTGCCGCTGCCGCACATCGGGTCATAGAGCGGCATCTCGGGCGTCCAGCCCGTGAGGCGCAGGATGCCGGCGGCGAGATTCTCGCGCAGGGGCGCGGCGCCCTTGTCCAGACGCCAGCCGCGTTTGAAGAGCGGCTCGCCCGAGGTGTCGAGGTAGAGCGTGCAATCGTTCGCGGTGAGGAAGGCGAACACGCGCACGTCGGGATAGGCGGTATCGACGCTGGGGCGCGCGCCGGCCTTGTCGCGCATGCGGTCGCAGATCGCGTCCTTCACGCGCAGGGTGGCGAATTCGAGGCTGCGCAGCGGCGACTTGATCGCGGTGATGTCGATGCGGATGGTCTCGTTCGGCGAGAACCATTTTTCCCATTGCTGCTCGCGCGCGAGCGCATAGATGTCCTGCTCGCCGCGATAGGGCCGCTGGGCGATTTTCAGGAGCACGCGGCTGGCAATGCGCGAATGCAGGTTCGCGGCCATGCCGCCGGCCCAGTTGCCGCGAAAATGCACGCCGCCGGGCACTTCGGCGCCCACCTGGAGCGCGCCGGGCGGCAGGCGCCGCTGCGCGATTTCGGCCAGTTCGGCGGCGAGCGGGGCTTCGAGGCCGCGCGGGCAGGGAGCAAAGAAATCGAAAGACATGAGAAGAGAGGGGACGCTGCGAGGAAGGCGCTATTGTACGCGGGTTGGCGTGAGTCCCTTCAGGCGGCCGGCCGTGCGAGCGGCCTGATTCTCACGCGAGGGCCGGCGGACTTGCCAAAGATTCCACTGGGTTTGCATGCCGCGCCATTGCTCGGGGCGTCTTCCACGCCCATCCCGTCTTATCGTCCGGCAGCTCACGGCACGATGCCTTTCATTGGCTTTCAGCCCTCCTGATTCGCGCCGCGCCCCCGCCGGATCGGCCACACCAGATCGATCGGATGGCGCGTCACGCGCCGCCAGAACGCACGCATGAGCGGACGCACGTCCTGACGCCCGAGGTCGCGTGAGCGCACCGCCATGTGCAGCGCGAGCGCGAAGCTCACCGTCACGTTGAGAACGGCCATGCTCGCCACGCCGGCCACGGCCCACCAGAGCTCGCCGGTTTTGAGCGTAGCCGTGCCGAGCACGCCGAGCGCCACGCCGATCGAGCCCGCCGAGAGCGTCACGTGGCGCACTTCGAAGTGGAACGCGACGGCCGAAACGATCGCCGGCACGAGGCCGAGCATCATGCCCAGCACGACGTTGCCCCATACGCCCGCCACGTTCACGCGGCAAAAGCGTGCGAGGCGCGCGGCGCCCGGTGCGCCCAGCGTCATGCGCAGGCGCCGGTTCCACGCGAGCGCGTCCTCGACGCGATGCAGCACGAACCAGTTGTCGGCCCAGCCGGCGAACAGACTCGACGCCCACAGCAGCACGCCGGTGAGCGCGGCGTAGAACGGCGTCGGGCCGATTAGCGAGAACGATTGGAGCGTTGCGTGCGCCTTCGCCGGCGCGATCAGGTTCGCGTGGAACAGCCAGCCGAACGCGAGCTGGATCGCGAGACAGGCCGGGAATACGAGCAGCACGTTGCCGAGCACGGCGGCGGCCTGGGTGCGGATCAGCGCCACCACCGACGACACGAAGCGCGCGCGCCCCGCGGGCTCGTTGGCGCCGTCGAGTTCGCGCGCGAGCGTGGGCGCGGTCATCGCGGGCTGCTTGGTCGCGAGCGAAAAGTGACAGAAGTGCATGACGAGAAAGCTCAGCGCGTAGTTGATGCCCGCGAAGAGTCCTTCGATCATCGAGGGCAGGTGCGCGCCCGTGATGCCGAATTTCACGTAGACCGTCACCGCCGTGACGAGGCCGCCGCCCGCCGCCATGCGCAGCATCGTGAGGTATTCGGCGCGGTCGCGCGCGATGTAATGCTCGCCCGTGTCGGCGGAGAGCTCCACCACCTTGCGCGAAAGCAGCGCGAAGTTGCTGCGCACGAGGTGGGCCATGCTCTGGCTTTTCTGGTTCGCGCGGACGAGATCGGCAACGAGGCGCGCCTGCGTCGCGGGATCGTCGGCGGCCATCCACGCGTCGAGCAGACGCTCCGCGCGCACGATGCGCATGCGCATGCGCTGGACCTGGAACACCGTGTCCACGCGCACGCCGTGGCGGTAGAGATGCGCGAAGACGCCGTCGGTGGCTTTGCGGCAGTCGTCGAGCAAGAGGCGCAGCCACGTCACTTCCTGCAGCAGCCGCGTGGGCTCGCCCGCGTCGCGTGCGTTTTCCACTGCGAGCATCGCGCGCGTGAGCCGGAAGAACGACAGCTTTTCGACGGCGACGTGCGCGTCTTCGTTCGAAAGGCGGCTGCGCACCGTCGGCGAGAGACCCGTCGAGCTGATCTGGCAGGTCAGGTTGTGCAGCGCCGTGAGCAGGTCCAGCGAGAACTCGTTGGGCAGCGCTGCTGAAGCGACAGGGCGCGCGGCGCCCGCGCCGTCTTCGTCGGGAAGCTGGGCCGGGGCGACGGCGGGTTCGACCGCCGCTTCCGGCTGCACCGCGCCGGGCTCGGCGATCAGGGTCCGCAGCCGGGCGAGCAGGTCGCGCGGCAGTGTGGCGATCCACTCGGGGTCGTGGGGCGACGGGAACATCAGCGTGAAGAGCGCTGCGAGGTCGCGGCGGTTCGGCGCGGGCGGGATCAACTGCGCCTGCATCCGGCCCACGAGCGCGCCGAACAGGTTCGAGTGGACCGGCATGCCTGCGTCGCAGAGCAGGGTGATGCTGTCGCTTTCGCGCATCAGCTTGCGCACCATCGCGCCGACGTTGGCCTTCCATGCCGGATTGCGGTCCAGCACGTGCAGCAGGTAGCGCACGCGCGCATGCTCGGGCGGCGCGCGCAGCGGCGCATCGGGCGCGGTGGCGGCGGCTGCGGGGGCATCGGTGTCGAGCTGGCCGCGCCGGTGGATCCAGTGTGCGAGTTCGATCAGCCAGTCGCTGCGTTCCGCGTAGGGGGCATCGGCATCCGCGATGGCGAGCAACGCATCGAGTTGCTGAACTGCACTGCGCGAAGCGCGCCATTTCTTCCAGAGCGTCTTGAGCGAACGAAACATACCAATGCGTCAGGCAGTAGGGTAAAGCGGCATTATCGCGGCTCGCGCGGATTGGGCGGTTCGAGTTGGACAGCGCGAAAGCGGCCGATGCGAGCCGTTTGGCGGCACACGGGAGCGAGCGCGCGCCGTGGCAGCGTTGGCGCACAGGGGCGGCGGCCAAGCCGGCGGGCGCCGTGGGGTGATCATGGCGTTGTGCGCGCTAATGCGCACTATTGCGTATTAGCGTGTGCTAGTGCGCATGCGAGGAGCGGGAGGGAACGCGAATACGGACGCGGCGGGCCGCGTCCGCTCGGGTGTCCGCGCTGGGACTCAGCCCGCCGTTGCGGCGGTGGACACGGCCTGCGGGCAGGCGATGCTGGTCGCGGGCGGCAGGTGCGCGGAAGAGGCCTTCGCGCCGTTCTTCGCCGTGGTCCTGGTGCTGGACGTCGCGCTCGCCTGCGGCGCGGCGGCGAGCGTGCGCACGCCGCTCGCGATGGCCTGCGAGAGCGCCGCCACCGCGCGCCGGTGGCCGACTACGAGCGCGTCATAGCCGTCGCCGATGGGTTCGTTGAGCACGCTGCGGCAGGTCATGACCGTCTGCGAGTCGAGTGCGCGCACGCTCCAGACCGCGTCGATGAGGGCATGCGAGCCCGGCCACGATTCGAAGCGCTGAACGTTCACGCTCACGCGATAGACCGGCACGTCCTCGGGATGCGGCGAGCCGTACACGTCGATGGCGCCGAGCTGCTGCGTGAGATCGCCGGAGAGCGCGCGGCGGATTTCGTCTCCGGGCAGCGAGGCCCAGCGTTCCTGCTCGAGCACCTTGACCTGGTTGGCGTCGTTCTGCACGACGAACTGCAGCTTTGCGACCTGCGGCGGGACGTCGACCGGCGCCACCGCCACGAGCAACGCTTGATTGCCCGTGGTCGAGGCGACGCTCGCGTGTGCGGCGTCGTCAGTGGGGCTCAGCGTGTAGAAGCGGCTGCCGGGCGAGGCGCAGCCCGCGAGCGCGGCCACGAGGGCGAGCGCTGCGAGGGCTGGGGCTGCCGGGAGCCGCAGGGGGAGCCGGCGAAACGTCATGGCTTGTCTCCTGATTTGCCGCGCAGCAGCGATTCGGGATGACGCTCCAGATAGTCGGAGAGCGCGTTGAGGGATTGCAGCGTGCGCGTGAGTTCCTGCAGCGCCTGATGCACGTCCGATTGCAGCGGCGAATCCTGCTGCAGCGTGGACTGCGCGGCGTTGAAGGTCTTCTGCGCCTGGTCGAGCGTGCCGCGCATCTGCGGCAGGATCTCGTCGTTGACCTTGCCGAACAACTGGTTCGCGTTCTTCAGCGAGTCGTTCAGGTTGTTGCCGATCTGATCGAACGGGATCTTGTCGAGCTTCTTCGCGATGTCGGCGACTTGTGCCTGCAGTTCCTCGAGCGAGTTCGGGATCGTCGGCAGTTCCATCGGAACGTGGTCGAAGTCCACCTTCGCGGCCGGCGCCTTCGGGAAGATGTCGAGCGCGACGTAGAGCTGGCCGGTGATCAGGTTGCCGGTGCGCAACTGGCCGCGCAGGCCGCGCGCGACCAGCCGCTTGACGAGCTCCTGGCCTTGCGGCGTGCCCGGTACGGGCGCCTCGCCGTGAACGCGTCGTGCGAGGCGTTGCGGATACAGGTCCATCGTCACCGGCATCGTGAAGTTGCGCTCCTTCGGGTCGTACTCGATGCCGATGCCCGTCACCTGGCCGAGCACGATGCCGCGGAAGTCGACTGGTGCGCCCACCGAAAGGCCGCGCAGCGACTGGTTGAAGTACATCACCACGCGCTGCGGCGCGCCGTCCGGCTCGCGCATGGCTTCGGCCTCGTCGGCGGCGAGCGTGAAGGTCGAGTTGTCGGGTGCCTGCGGGCCCATTCCCTGACCCGACGGCGCCTGGAACGCGAGGCCGCCTACCACCACGGTCGCGAGCGATTGCGTGTTGATCTTGATGCCGTTCGAATCGAGCTGCACATTCACGCCGCTCGCGTGCCACCAGCGCGTGTTGGTGCCCACGTACTGATCGTAGGGCGCGCTCACGAACACCTGCACGGTGACGCCGTTGCCGTCCTTGTCGAGCGAGTAGCCCGTCACCTGGCCCACCTGGATGCGCCGGTAGAAAATGGGCGTGCCGATATCGAGCGAGCCGAGCGCTTCGCTATGCAGCGTGTAGCGGTGGCCCTTTTCGTCGATGGTCACGGCGGGAGGCGTCTCGAGCCCGACGAAGTCGCTCGCGGTATCTTCCGAGCGGCCCGGGTCGGCGCCAATGTAGGAGCCCGAGAGCAGCGTGCCGAGACCCGAGACGCCGCTCGCGCCGATGCGCGCGCGCACGACCCAGAAGTGGCTGTCCTTTTTGGCGAATTTTTCTGCGTCCTTGGTGAGCTCCACGGTCACCAGCACGCGCGAGAGATTCGGCGAAAGCTTGATGGCGCGCACCGAGCCGATATCGACGTCCTTGTATTTGACCTTGGTTTTGCCGGGCTCCAGTCCCTCGGCGCTCAGGAAGCTGATCGTGATGGTCGGGCCGCGCGAGGTCACCGATTTCACCACGAGTGCGATGCCGATCAACGCCGCGACGAGCGGCACGATCCAGACGAGGGAAGGGAGCCAGCGCCTCGGCTTGACGATGTCCGGCTCGGGGAGGTCAGGCGGCAGCGAGCCGCCTCCTGAAGGCGGGTTCGGTCCTTGCGGACTAATCATGAGGGCGATCCTGAGAGTGTTGCGGCGGTTGCTGTTTGTCTTCGTCTACCGGATCCCAGATGAGGCGCGGATCGAACTGCATCGACGCCAGCATCGTCAGGATCACGACCGAGCCGAACGCAATCGCGCCGGGCCCCGCCGTAATCACCGCAAGCGACTGGAAGCGTACCAGCGCGACGGTCAGTGTGACAACGAACACGTCCAGCATCGACCAGCGGCCGATGAACTCGACGAGCCTGTAGAGCTTCGTGCGCTCGGCGGGGCGCCACCGGGAGCGGCGCTGCGCCGTGAGGCAAAGCAGCGCGAGCACGGAGAGCTTGAGCATGGGCACGAGAATGCTCGCGATGAAGACGATCACCGCGAGCGGCGCGTCGCCCGAGGTCCAGAAGTAGGCGACGCCGCTCATGATGGTGTCGTCCTCATCGCCGATGAGCGAGGCCGTGTGCATCACCGGCAGCAGATTCGCGGGGATGTACAGGATCGCGGCGGCGAACAGCAGTGCCCAGGTGCGCGTGAGGCTGTCGGGGGTGCGCACGTGCATCGGCGAGTGGCAGCGCGCGCAGCGTACATGGGCGGCCTGGCGCTCGCGCGGTTGCACGTGGCCGCAGGCGTGGCAGGAGACGAGGCCGGCGTCGCTGGCGGTGACGAATTTCATCGGGTTGCCTCGGTGCGCTGGGGGTTCGTTGGGTTCATCGAGGGCTCAAGCCAGAGGCGTCGGCGCTGCCGCCGGGCTGCTTCGGCGCGGCCGGATCGCGAATTTCGGGGCTGGAGAGCGGGTGGTTCGGGAGCTTCGGGCCGTTTGGTCCGCTTGGTCCGCTTGGTCCGCTTGGTCCGCTTGGTCCGCTTGGTCCGTCCGGGCCGATGTCGGGTCCGCCGCCCGACCCCGTTCCGCTGTCCGCCGGCCCTGCGCCGCCCAGTCGCGCGGCACGCTGGCGTTCGCGCAGGTCGTCGGCGATGTCCCATAGCGTGCGTGCGTCGAAGGTCAGGACCACGGTGATCATGAGCGTGAGCGTGCCGAACGCGAACAGCGCGGTTTCCGGAATCACGCGGGCAAGGCTCACCATCTTCACGATGGTGATGAGCACGCCCAGCATGAAGACTTCGAGCATGCCCCAGGGACGCACGAACTGGATCGTGCGCAGCACGAGGTTGAATCCCGGTGGAATGACGCCGCGCCGGATCGGCAGGAGTACATAGAGCAGCGCGACCAGTTCCGTGAGCGGGCTAAGGATGGTGGCGCAAAAGACCATCACCGCGACGATCTGCATGTTCTCGTTCCACAGCACCACGAGCGCGCCGAAGAGGCTCGACTGCGAGACGATTCCGTTGGCATCGAGCTCGATGATGGGAAACGACTGGGCGATGACGAACGTGACGAGCGCGGCGACGGTGATGGCGCAGATGCGGTCGAGCTGCGACGACGCGCTGCTATAGAGCGTGGCGCCGCAACGCGTGCAGCGTGCGCTTTGTCGCCCGAGCAGGCGAGGCTTTTGGTAGAGCGCGTCGCATTCGTGACACGCGATCAGATTGTCCAGGGCCATGCGGGCAGAAGACGCAAAACGACGTGAAAGGAACGAAAAGCGCTGGTGCCGCAACGGCACGGCATCTGCACTGCCGGCCATGTTACCAAAGGAGGCCGGCAATACGTGCTTCGGCGAGCGGAGGCGGCGGGCTGCGTCACCGCCCGAGCGGCGCGAGAGTGTGCCATGTTTGTTGCTATTGCGTACCGCGGCTGTGCCACAGTTGTGCGCCAACGCAAGTAGGCAAGCGGGCTTCCCGTCGCGGGTCTTGCCGCATTCCCGTGTTGCGCCGCATCACGCGGGCGGAGCAACGCGCGATCCCGCAGGTGCATGCATGCGCGCCGCCAGGTTATCTTTCGTTCTGAGCGGCCGAGTGACCGGCCATCCCTCCAGGGGCTCGCGCGGGCGGCGGGTACCATTGGCGGAGGCTCCCGGCGCCCGGGGTGGGGAAGAGCATGGAAGCATTGATCGCAATCGCGCGTTTGGCTGGAGGCCGGGCGCGCGCGGGCAAGGTGCGGGCGGCGCTCGCACGCGCCGTGGCCATCGTGACCCGCGTGCTCGTGGTGCCGGCGCTGCTGGCCGCGAGCAGTGCGGTCTGGGCGCAAATGGACGCGGGCAAGAGCACGATCGTGGCCGTCTCGCGGCAAATGAGCGTGCCCGTGGAGGGCCGCTTCACGAAGTTCGATGCGCAGATCAACTTCGATCCGGCGAAGCCGGCGGCGGGCACGGCGCGCCTGACGGTCGATACCGGCAGTTACGATCTCGGCGACGCGAGCTACAACGATTCGGTGCGCGGTCCCCAATGGTTCGACGCGAAGGCCTACCCGCAGGCCACTTTCGTCTCCACGTCGATCACGCCGACGGGTCCGAACCAGTACAGCGTGAGCGGCAACATGACGATCAAGGGGCATACGCAGCCCGTCGTGGCGCCGGTTGTGCTCACCCAGCAGGGCGCGACGCAGACCTTCGACGGCACGCTGCCCATTCATCGGCTCGCGTTCGACATTGGCACGGGAGAGTGGAAGGACACCTCGACCGTTGCGGACGAAGTGCTGATCAAGTTTCACATCGTCGTTACGCGCAAGTAGCGGCCAACGAGTGAGCAACGCGCGAAAAAAAAGCCGGTTCGCGAGAACCGGCTTTTTGCTTTCCATTGCGTTCGATCGCGTTCGATCGCGTTCGATCGTATGCGACGCCGGGCAGGGTTTAAACCTGGGCGCCCGCGTTCGGATCGTTCGGATCGTACTTCTCTTTCTTGTCCTTGATGAGATCCTCGCGCTTCACGCCGAGCCACATCGAGAGCGACGCGGCCACGAACACCGACGAGTAGATGCCGAACAGGATGCCCACCGTCAGCGCAAGCGCGAAGTAGTGCAGCGTCGGGCCGCCGAAGAAGAACATGGAGAGCACCATCATTTCCGTACAGCCGTGGGTAATGATGGTTCGCGACATCGTGCTGGTGATCGCGTGGTTGATGACTTCCATGACGGTCATCTTGCGCTCGCGCCGGAAGGTCTCGCGAATCCGGTCGAAGATAACCACCGACTCGTTCACCGAGTAGCCGAGCACCGCGAGCACCGCAGCGAGCACGGAGAGCGAGAACTCCCACTGGAAGAACGCGAAGAAGCCGAGAATGATCACCACGTCGTGCAGGTTGGCGATCACGCCGGCCACGGCGTACTTCCACTCGAAGCGGAACGACAGATAGATGATGATGCCGGCGACCACGCACGCGAGCGCCAGCAGGCCGTCCGTGGCGAGTTCCTTGCCGACCTGCGGGCCGACGAATTCCACGCGCTGCAACTGCACCTGCGCATTGTCGGCCTTGAGCGTGGACATCACCTGGTCGCTTTGCTGCGCCGAGGAGAGGCCCTGCTTGATCGGCAGGCGGATCAACACGTCGCGCGAGGTGCCGAAGTTCTGCACCTGGGCGTCGTTATAGCCGATCTTCGCGAGCGAATCGCGCACGGGCTCGAGCGGGACCGCCTGCGGATACTGCACCTCGATGACCGTGCCACCCGTGAATTCGATCGACAGATGCAGGCCGCGGTGAAACAGGAAGAACACCGCCGCGATGAACGTGATGAAGGAAATCGCGTTGAAGATCAACGCGTGCTTCATGAACGGGATGTCTTTGCGGATGCGGAAAAATTCCATGTTCTCGACTCCGTGTCAGCGCGACGAGCCCGGCGTGCCGGGGTCGCCAGGATTGTTGCGGCGGCGCACGACCGGCTTGGCGCGCACGGCGCCCTTGGAGCCGGCTTTCGCCGCGGCTTTTCCGGTTTCGCGAGGCTTCGCAGCCGTTGCCATGGCACGGCCGAGATCCGTGCCGGCGTCGGACGCGCCCAGCGCGGGCGCACCTGCAGTTTCGGGTTCCGGACGCCACACCTGGCCCACGGCCAGCGACTTGAGCTTCTTCTTGCCGCCGTACCAGAGATTCACAATGCCGCGCGAGAAGAACACCGCCGAGAACATCGAAGTGAGAATGCCGATGCAGTGCACGATCGCGAAGCCGCGCACCGGGCCCGAGCCGAACGCGAGCAGCGCGAGACCGGCGATGAGCGTGGTCACGTTCGAGTCGAGAATCGTGGCCCAGGCGTGCGCATAGCCGTTCTGAATGGCCAGTTGCGGCGGCGCGCCGTGGCGCAGTTCTTCGCGCACGCGCTCGTTGATCAGCACGTTCGCGTCGATCGCCATGCCGAGCGCGAGCGCGATAGCCGCGATGCCCGGCAATGTGAGCGTGGCCTGCATCAGCGAGAGCACGGCCACGAGCAGCAGCAGGTTCACCGAGAGGCCGATCATCGAGATCAGGCCGAACAGCAGGTAGTAGCAGATCATGAAAACGGCGATCGCGGCAAAGCCGTAGACCACCGAGTCGAAACCCTTGCGGATGTTGTCCGCGCCCAGGCTCGGACCGACCGTGCGTTCCTCGATGATGTCCATGGGCGCGGCGAGCGAGCCCGCGCGCAGCAGCAGCGCGAGGTCGGCGGCCGCCTGCGGCGTGGGCTGGCCCGTGATCTGGAAGCGGTCGCCGAGCTCCGACTGGATCGTGGCCACCGTGAGCACTTCACCCTTGCCCTTCTCGAACAGCACCATCGCCATCGGCTTGCCGATGTTGTCGCGCGAGACGCTGCGCACCGAGCGCCCGCCCGCCGAGTCGAGACGGATGTTCACCGACGGGCGGTTGTGCTCGTCGAAGCCCGCCGAGGCGTCGATGATGCGGTCGCCCGTGAAGATCACCTGCTTGCGCAGCAGCACGGGGCCGACGTTGCCTTGCGTGAAGAGCTCGTCGCCCGGCGGCACCGGATCGGACGGGTTCGGATGCAGGCCGTTCGGGTCGGCGAGACGCGCTTCGAGCGTGGCCGTGCGGCCGATGATGTCCTTCGCCTTCGCGGTGTCCTGCACGCCCGGCAGCTCGACCACGATGCGGTCGTTGCCTTGCTGCTGGATTACGGGCTCGGCCACGCCGAGTTCGTTCACGCGGTTATGCAGCGTGGTGATGTTCTGCTTGAGCGCGGCGTCCTGCACCGACTTCTTCACGGCCGGCGTGAAGGTGCCGACGAGCTGCGCGCCGCCATCGGGCGCGTTCTGCGTGGCCCAGACGAGCTCGGCGACGCCGCTCGAGCCCGAGAGCACCTTGCGCGCCTGCTCGGCCACGGCCGGGTCGGCGAAGTTGATCACGACGCTCTGGTTGACGCGGTTCACGCCGCCGTCGCGGATGTTCTTGTCGCGCAGGATGGTGCGTGCGTCCGAAGCGTCGGAGTCGAGCTTCTTGTTGAGCGCGCCGTTCATGTCGACCTGCAGCAGGAAGTGCACGCCGCCGCGCAGGTCCAGACCGAGGTACATCGGCAGCGCGTGCAGCGCCGTCAGCCAGCGGGGCGAGGCGCTTTGCAGGTTCAGCGCGACGATGTAGCTCGGGTCGTTCGGGTCGGGGTTCAGCGTCTTCGCGAGCACGTCCTTCAGACGCAGCTGCGTGTCCGTGTCGGCGACGCGCACGCGGATGTTCGCGTTCAGCGACGAGTTGTCGAACGTGACGTCGTCGGCCTTGATGTTGTTCGCGGGCAGCGCGGCTTCGATCTGCGCGAGCGTGCCCGAGTCCAGCTTGACGGTGGCTTTGCCGCTCGATACCTGGACCGCCGGCGCTTCGCCGAAGAAATTGGGCAATGTGTACACGAGGCCGATGACGAGCGCCACCAGCATCACGACATATTTCCAGAGGGGGTAACGGTTCATTGGTTGGCCCAACGGGGGAGGGAAATGGCCTGCACGATGTGCGCGCGTCCGACCGCGCCTTCATGATGCCCTTGCGGGCGTTTCAGCGGCAGGGCCGGACGCGCAAGGCCACCGATAAACGCAGCGGCCTGGAGAAGACGATCGCTAAAGGCTTACAGCGACTTGATCGTGCCCTTCGGCAGGATGGTCGAGACCGACGACTTCTGCACGGTGATTTCCGTGCCGTCCGCGATTTCGACGCCGACGTAGGCTTCGCTAACCTTGGTCACCTTGCCGACGATGCCGCCGCTCGTGATGACTTCGTCGCCCTTGGCCATGGCGGCGAGCATGTTGCGGTGTTCCTTCTGGCGCTTCATCTGCGGACGAATCATGATGAAGTACAGCACGGCGAACATCAGAATGAGCGGCAGGAAGCTCATCAGGCTCGATTCTGCGCCGCCGACTGCGGAGCCTTGGGCGAAGGCATTGGAAATGAACGACACGTTGGTCTCTCCGTTTATACGATCACTACGATCAAAGATACGATCAAAAAGCGAGCCGGATATTCTACCACCGGCAAGATACGCGACGACGGCGCAAAATGGGCTTTCCGATCAAGCTGTTATCACGTATTGGCCCGCCTGGGTGGGATGCGACGCGTTTGGCCTGGCCGGAAAAGCGCTCATGAAGCACCATCGAAGCGAAAGGTAATTGTAAAGTCTGGCGGCGCTCGTCGTATTCCGATATCGGAAAGCTTCGAAAGCGCCGCGGCCAACACTTCCGCCACGACCGCGCTCAATCCACGCCGCGCGCGCGGTTTTCGGCAAAACGCGTCCTGAACGCCTCGAACGTCTTCGTTTCGATGGCCGTGCGCATCTCGCTCATCAGCTCGAGGTAGTAGTGCAGGTTGTGGATCGTGTTGAGCTGCGCGCCGAGAATCTCGCCCACGCGGTGCAGATGGTGCAGGTAGCCGCGCGTGAAGTTGCGGCAGGTGTAGCAGCCGCATTGCTCGTCGAGCGGGCGCAGCGAGTTGCGGTGCACGGCGTTGCGGATCTTGATGTCGCCAAAGCGCGTGAAGATCCAGCCGTTGCGCGCGTTGCGCGTGGGCATCACGCAGTCGAACATGTCGACGCCCGAGGCCACGCCCGCCACCAGGTCTTCGGGCGTGCCCACGCCCATCAGGTAGTGCGGCTTGTCGGCGGGCAGCTTCGGCGCGATGTATTCCAGCACGCGCATCATGTCTTCCTTGGGCTCGCCCACCGAAAGTCCGCCGATCGCGTAGCCGTGGAACGGCATCTGCGAGAGGCCGGCGAGCGATTCGTCGCGCAGGTCCTCGAACATGCCGCCCTGCACGATGCCGAAGAGGGCATTCGGATTGCCAAGGCGATTGAACTCGTTGATCGAGCGCTGCGCCCAGCGCATCGACATGCGCATGGAATCGGCCGCCTCCTTGTGCGTGGTCGGCACGCCGTTGGTCGCGTAGGGCGTGCATTCGTCGAACTGCATGACGATGTCCGAGTTCAGCACCTTCTGGATCTGCATCGACACTTCGGGCGAGAGGAACAGCTTGTCGCCGTTCACGGGCGAGGCGAAGCGCACGCCGTCTTCCGAGATCTTGCGCAGGTCGCCGAGCGAGAACACCTGGAAGCCGCCCGAATCGGTGAGGATCGGCCGGTTCCAGCCCATGAAGCGGTGCAGGCCGCCGTGCGCCTCGATCGTTTCCAGACCCGGGCGCAGCCACAGGTGGAAGGTGTTGCCGAGGATGATCTTCGCCTGCATCTCCTCGAGCTCGCGCGGCTGGGTGGCCTTCACGGTGCCGTAGGTGCCCACCGGCATGAAGATCGGCGTTTCGACCACGCCGTGATTGAGCGTGACGCGGCCACGGCGTGCCTGGCCGTCGGTGCCGAGCAGTTCGAATTTCAGGCCGTTTTGCGGGCGTTCGCCCAGGTATGCGCCGTGTTCGGCGCGTGCGTTGTTTGGATGACCGTCGGTCATGCGGTAACTCCTGTGCAACCGGAAAACAGTCCGGCGCAGATAGTGAAACGCCGTCGCACGTATGTGTTACGCGCGACGGCTTGGGAAAAGTGTGCGAACCCTGTCAGGCGCTGAGCGCGTTTTCGGTTCTGCTCAGCAGCATCGCGTCACCATAGCTGAAGAAGCGATAACGCTCTTCGATCGCGTGACGATAGGCGGCGCGGATCGTCTCGATGCCCGCGAACGCCGAAACCAGCATCAGGAGCGTCGACTTCGGCAGGTGAAAGTTCGTGACGAGCCGGTCCACCACGCGGAACTGGTATCCCGGCGTGATGAAGATGTCGGTCTCGGCGGACGTGGCGGCGAGTTCCCGGCCCGCGTTCGCCGCATCGCGCGCGGCGGCTTCGAGCGCGCGCATCGAGGTGGTGCCCACCGCGATCACGCGGCCGCCGCGCGCACGCGTGGCGGCGATCTTGTCGACGAGCGATTGCGGCAGCTGATACCACTCGCTGTGCATCGTGTGATCGGCGATGTTCTCCACGCGCACCGGCTGGAACGTGCCCGCGCCCACGTGCAGCGTGAGCGTGGCGCGCTCAACGCCTTGCGCGTCGAGCCGCGCGAGGAGCGCGTCGTCGAAATGCAGGCCCGCCGTGGGCGCGGCCACCGCGCCCGGGTTTTGCGCGAACACGGTCTGGTAACGCGTCTCGTCGTTCGCGTCGGCGTCGTGCGTGATGTAGGGCGGCAGCGGCAGACGGCCGAATTGCTCGATCAGCGTGAGGCAGTCGTCGGGGAAATGCAGCGTGTAGAACGGTTCCACGCGCTCGCCCACCGTGACGTCGAACGCATCGGCCAGACGCAGCACGGTGCCGGGCCCCGGGCTCTTGCTCGCGCGGATCTGCGCGAGCGCCGTGCGCGCGCCGGTCAGGCGCTCGACGAGCACCTCGATCTTGCCGCCGCTGGCCTTCTGGCCGAAGAAGCGCGCCTTGAGCACCTTGGTATCGTTGAACACGAGCAGGTCGCCGGGCGCGATGCACGCGGGCAGCTCCGCGAAGCGGCGGTCGGTGAGGCGCGCGGGTTGGCGTGGCAACTGCGCGGTGTTGTCCACCTCCAGCAGACGGCTCGCGCTGCGCTCGGGCAGGGCGGTTTGAGCGATCAGCTCGGCAGGGAGATCGAAGTCGAAATCGGAAAGCTTGAACATGCGGACTGATGAAACGGAAATACGGCTTAAGACCCGGGGTGCGCTGCTTTCGAGCCGATGAACCGCCGGGCGATGGCCCGCGGTTGCGCCCCAAAATGCGGCCGCAATGGCCGCCTGCGTACAGCGAGCGGCTATGATTGCGGGACGTGCCCGCGCGTTTGGGACATGCCCGTGGAACGCGCGAGTCGCGCGTTACGCGCCGCGCCTTGCCGGAAAGCCGATATTGTACTTGCGAAGCTGCTCATGCCCTCGTCCGTTAGCCGATTGATTTCCCAAGCCGATGCCACGAGCGAAGCGCACGACGACGTGCGCGAGCCGCAAGCGCCGCAAACCGCAGCGCCGCGCAAACGCGCGGCCCGCAAGCCATCCGCCGACAAAGCCACGGACAAAGCCACAGCGAAAGGCGGCGAGGGCGCTACGGCCAAGGACAAGCCCAAGCCCAAGCTCGCCAAAACCGCTGACCGCCTCGCCAAGCTCGGCCTCACGCGTGACATCGACCTCGTGCTGCATCTGCCGATGCGCTACGAGGACGAGACCACGCTCACGCCCATCGGCGAGCTGTTGCCGGGCGGCATGGCGCAGACCGAAGGCGTGGTGTTCGACAACGAGATCGCCTATCGCCCGCGCCGCCAGTTGCTCGTGAAGCTGCGCGACCCGGAGCGCGCGGGCGGCGACGAACTGCATCTGCGCTTTCTGAACTTCTACGGCTCGCAGGTCACGCAAATGGCCGTGGGCAAGCGCCTGCGCGTGCGCGGCGACGTGCGCGGCGGCTTCTTCGGCATGGAGATGGTGCATCCGGCGGTGAAGGTCGTGGAAGGCGAGACGCCGCTGCCGCAGGCGCTCACGCCGGTTTATCCGTCGACGGCCGGCGTGAGCCAGGCGTATTTGCGCAAGGCGATCGACAATGCGCTCTCGCGCGCCTCGCTGCCTGAACTCCTGCCCGAAGCCGTTGCGCGCGAGTTCCTGGCGCCGCTCAATCTGCCGCAACTGATGGATGCGGTGAAGACGCTGCACCATCCGCCCGTGGACGCCGACGAGCACGAGTTGATCGACGGCACGCACCCCGCGTGGACGCGCATCAAGTTCGACGAACTGCTCGCGCAGCAGCTTTCGCTCAAGCGCGCGCACGAGGAGCGCCGCACGCGCGCCGCGCCCGCGATGGCGCGCCACGTGGCCGGACGCGATTCGGGCACGGCGCTGCTCGCGCGCCTGCGCGCGGCGCTGCCGTTCACGCTCACCGGGGCGCAGCAGCGCGTGGTCGAGGAGATCGCGCGCGACCTCGAAGAGCCGCACCCGATGCAGCGTCTGCTGCAAGGCGACGTGGGCAGCGGCAAGACCGTCGTCGCGGCGCTCGCGGCCGCGCAGGCCATCGACGCTGGCTATCAGGCCGCGCTCATGGCGCCCACCGAAATCCTCGCGGAGCAGCACGCGCGCAAGCTGCGCGGTTGGCTCGAGCCGCTCGGCGTGCAGGTGGCGTGGCTCTCGGGCAGCCTCAAGGCGAAGGAAAAGCGCGCCGCGCTCGAAGCCGCGGCGCTGGGCACCGCGCAACTGGTGATCGGCACGCACGCGATCATTCAGGACGCCGTGGAATTCGCGCGGCTCGGTCTGGTGATCGTCGACGAACAGCATCGCTTCGGCGTCGAGCAGCGACTCGCGCTGCGCGCCAAGGCCCAGAACGCGAAGACGCCGGAGCAGGCCACGGGGCAGAGAACGGCTGCCGCGCCCGCGCGCGAGTTCCAGCCGCACCAGTTGATGATGTCGGCGACGCCCATCCCGCGCACGCTCGCCATGACGTATTACGCGGACCTCGACGTCTCCACCATCGACGAGCTGCCGCCCGGCCGCACGCCCATTCTCACGAAGCTGATCTCAGACTCTCGCCGCGAAGAGGTGATCGCGCGCGTGCGCGCGGCGGCGCTCACAGGGCGCCAGGTGTACTGGGTGTGTCCGCTGATCGAGGAAAGCGAGACGCTGCAGCTGCAGACCGCGGTGGAGACTTATGAAACGCTCGTGGCCGCGCTGCCCGAGCTCACGGTCGGGCTCGTGCACGGGCGGCTTGCGTCGGTGGACAAGGCCGCCGTGATGGACGCGTTTTCGCGCAACGAAGTGCAGCTGCTGGTCGCGACCACGGTGATCGAAGTGGGCGTGGACGTGCCCAACGCCTCACTGATGGTGATCGAGCACGCCGAGCGTTTCGGGCTCGCGCAACTGCACCAGTTGCGCGGACGAGTGGGGCGCGGCAGTGCGGCGTCGGTGTGCCTGCTGCTTTATAGCGGGCCGCTCTCGCTGACCGGACGCGCGCGGCTGCAAACCATGCGCGAGACCACCGACGGCTTCGAGATCGCGCGCCGCGATCTGGAGATTCGCGGTCCCGGCGAGTTCCTCGGCGCGCGCCAGTCGGGCGCGGCCATGCTGCGCTTCGCGAACCTCGAAAACGACGCCTGGCTGATCGACCCCGCGCGAGACGCGGCGGAGTGTCTGCTGCGCGAATGGCCGCACGTCGTCACGAAGCATCTGAACCGCTGGCTCGGTGCGCGCGAGCAGTACCTGAAGGCCTGACGAAGGCACCGGGCTGACTGCGGACGTCGTCGCCAGCGCAAGTGACACATGCGCGGAACCCGAGCGCCGCTGTGCCGTCTGAGCGTTCATGTGATCCCGCCCCGCATAGGGGTGTTGATTATTGGCGAATGACCGCCATAGGTGTATAAGTACAAACTATTGATTCACCTCTTTTGATTGGTCCCCAAAGAAATGACGCTCACAGAACTGAAATACATCGTTGCTGTTGCCCGCGAGCGCCACTTCGGACGGGCCGCCGAGGCGTGCTTCGTGAGCCAGCCAACCTTGTCAGTGGCAATCAAGAAGCTCGAAGACGAGCTGAACGTACAGATTTTCGAGCGCGGCACGAGCGAAGTGAGCGTGACGCCCATCGGCGAGCAAATCGTGACGCAGGCGCAGCGCGTGCTCGAGCAGACGCTCGCCATCAAGGAAATCGCGAAGCAGGGCAAGGACCCGCTCGTTGGCCCGCTGCGTCTGGGCGTGATCTATACGATCGGCCCGTACCTGCTGCCCACGCTCGTCAAGCAGATGATCAAGCGCGTGCCGCAGATGCCGCTGATGCTGCAGGAGAACTACACGCTCAAGCTGATCGAGCTGCTCAAGCAAGGCGAGATCGACGTGGCCATCATGGCGCTGCCGTTTCCCGAAACCGGGCTTACGCTGCGTGCGCTCTACGACGAGCCGTTCGTGGTCGCGCTGCCCTCGGGCCATGCGTGGGAGCAGCGCGAAAAGATCGACCCCGACGACCTCAAGCAGGAAACCATGCTGCTGCTCGGCAGCGGCCATTGCTTCCGCGACCACGTACTGGGCGTCTGTCCCGAGCTGATGCGCTTTTCGCAGAACGCCGACGGCATCCAGAAGACCTTCGAAGGCTCGTCGCTTGAGACGATCCGCCATATGGTGGCAAGCGGCGTGGGCATCACGGTGCTGCCGCGCATGTCGGTCACCGAGGTGAAGCCGCATGCGGGCGGCGTGGATTCGGGCCTGCTTTCGTACGTGCCGTTCGACGAGCCGGTGCCGGACCGCCGGGTCGTGCTGGCGTGGCGCAAGAGCTTCACGCGGATGCCGGCAATCGAGGCGATTGTCGATGCGATTCACGCCTGCGAGCTGCCGGGCGTGAAGCGGGTCGAAGCGCCCGCCGAGGCGGCTTGAGGCACGCCTGGGTTTTATCGCCCCGCGCGTCCATTGCGCGTGGGGCCATGCTTACCTTCCCGACTTTCCCCTTCGCTTTCTATCGCGCGACCCCCAATAAGTCACGCCTATTCGATAGATTAAATAAATCAAATTTCTATTGTCAATAGCGTTTGATAAAGTTCTTCACACCGATCCACTCAGGACGAACTGGAGAAAGCGATGCAAACCAACGTTCCCAATACCGTCGCCGTAATGACTCAGGCGCCCGCCTCAGCGAGCGTCATTAAGGGTCTGCGTACTGTCGCGTTTTCGTTGCTCGTTGACCGGGCGCTCGCCGCCTGACCGACCTACCCACTCTTATCAGGAGTCCAGAATGACAGACCGTACCCTTACCTCAGCAGCAGGCGCGCCCGTCGTCGACAACCAGAATTCGCTCACCGCCGGCCCGCGCGGTCCCGTGATGCTGCAGGACGTGTGGCTCATCGAAAAACTCGCACACTTCGACCGCGAAGTGATTCCCGAGCGCCGCGTGCACGCAAAGGGTTCCGGCGCGTTCGGCACGCTCAAGGTCACGCACGACATCTCGCGCTATACGAAGGCCAAAGTGTTTAGCGAAGTCGGCAAGGAAACACCGCTTTTCATGCGCTTTTCGACGGTCGCGGGCGAGCGCGGCGCCGCCGACGCCGAACGCGACGTGCGCGGCTTCTCGATCAAGTTCTACACGGAAGAGGGCAACTGGGACGTCGTCGGCAACAACACGCCGGTGTTCTTCATTCGCGATCCGCTCAAGTTCCCGGATTTCATCCACACGCAAAAGCGCGATCCGCGCACGAACCTGCGCAGCAACGTCGCCGCGTGGGACTTCTGGTCGCGTCACCCGGAGTCGCTGCATCAGGTCACGATCGTCATGAGCGATCGCGGCATTCCGAAGAACTACCGGCAGCAGCATGGCTTCGGCTCGCACACGTTCTCGTTCATCAACGCGAACAACGAGCGCTTCTACGTGAAGTTCCACTTCAAGTCGGCGCAGGGCGTGGAGAACTTCACGGACGCCGAAGCGGCGCAGGTGGTCGCGCAAGACCGCGAGTCCGCGCAGCGCGATCTCTACAACGAGATCGAGAAGGGGAACTTCCCGAAGTGGCATTTCCGTATTCAGGTGATGCCCGAGGCCGATGCCGCCAGGGTTCCGTACAACCCGTTCGACATCACGAAGGTGTGGCCGCACAAGGATTACCCGTTGATCGACGTGGGCACGATCGAGCTCAATCGCAATCCGGAGAACTATTTCGCCGATGTCGAGCAGGCCGCGTTCACGCCCGCCAACGTAGTGCCGGGCATCGGCTTCTCGCCGGACCGTCTGTTGCAGGGGCGTCTGTTCTCGTATGGCGATACGCAGCGTTATCGCCTCGGTGTCAATCACCATCAGATTCCGGTGAACGCGCCGCGCTGCCCGTTCCACTCGTTCCATCGTGACGGCGCGCTGCGCACCGATGGCAACCTCGGCGGCACCGTGAACTACGAGCCGAGCCGCTTCGGCGACTTTGCGCAGCGTCCGCAGACCGGCGAGCCGGCGCTCGCGGCGGGGGCGGTCGGTCACTACGATCACCGCGAGGACGACGATTACTACAGCCAGCCAGGCGCGCTGTTCCGCCTGTTCGATGCGGGCCAGCGCGAACGGCTCTTCGGCAATATCGCGCGAGCCATCAAGGGCGTGCCCGACGACGTCGTGCAGCGGCAGATCGAGCATTTCCGCCGCGCCGATCCGGCATACGCACAAGGCGTGATCGCGGCGATGGCCGCGCTCGCCGAGACGCGCAAGGCGGCGCGGTAGTCGCGAAAGAGAGATGGGGCGCGGCGTTGCATTGGCGCCCGCTACGCAAGGGCTCGCGCACCTCGTCACCCTGATGGGCCATTGAGCCCGAATAACCGAAAGGAGTTCTCATGGCTAAGAAACCTGTTGTGCAGCACGTGAACATCGGCATTAGCGACAAGGATCGCAAGAAGATCGCGCAGGGGCTTTCGCATCTGCTCGCGGACACCTACACGCTGTATCTGAAGACGCACAACTTCCACTGGAATGTCACGGGGCCGATGTTCAACACGCTCCATCTGATGTTCGAGACGCAGTACAACGAACTGGCGCTGGCCGTGGATGCCATCGCCGAGCGTATTCGCGCGCTGGGCGTGCACGCGCCGGGCAGCTACAAGGATTTCGCGAAGCTCTCGTCGATTCCGGAAGCCGATGGCGTGCCGGCCGCCGAGGACATGATTCGCCAGCTCGTGGAAGGCCAGGAAGCCGTGGTGCGCACCGCGCGCGCGATCTTCCCGGCGACGGAAGCCGCCAATGACGAGCCGACCGCCGACTTGCTCACGCAGCGCATGCAGACGCACGAGAAGACGGCGTGGATGTTGCGCTCGATGCTGGGCTGATGCTGGCCTTGATGCGGGGATCGATGCTGGCCCGCCGGCGTGGGGGACGATTGCGGGCCCGATGATGGGCGGGCGGCGGCGCATCGCCGCTCTCGCCTACAATAGGCGGCATTGTTTTTCCCGTTCCCATCATGTTCGCCCGACTCCCGCTCTATCTGCGGCTCGTCCGCATGGACAAGCCGATCGGCAGCCTGCTGCTGCTGTGGCCGACGCTCAACGCGCTGTGGATCGCCTCGAATGGCCATCCGTCGCTCTCGCTGCTTGTGATCTTCACGGTGGGCACGGTGCTCATGCGCTCGGCGGGCTGCGCGATCAACGACTACGCCGACCGCGACTTCGACCGCCACGTGAAGCGCACGGCCGAGCGGCCCATCACCTCGGGCCGCATCCACGCATGGGAAGCGGTGGCGATTGCCATCGTGCTCGCGTTCGTTTCGTTCCTGCTGATCCTGCCGCTCAATGCGCTCACCAAGCAGCTTTCGGTGGTGGCGCTGTTCGTGGCGGGGTCGTATCCGTTCACGAAGCGCTTTTTCGCAATTCCGCAGGCGTATCTGGGCATCGCGTTCGGCTTTGGCATTCCGATGGCGTTTGCCGCCATCCAGGATCAGGTGCCGATGCTCGCGTGGATCATGCTCGTCGCGAACGTGTTCTGGTCGGTGGCCTACGACACCGAATACGCGATGGTCGACCGCGACGACGACATCAAGATCGGCATCCGCACCTCCGCGCTCACGTTCGGCCGGTTCGACGTGCTCGCAGTCATGCTCTGTTATGCGGCCACGCTCGGCATCTACGTCTGGGTGGGCGCGACGCTGCAATTGGGCGCGCTGTACTGGCTCGGCTGGGCGGCGGCGGCGGGCTGCGCGATCTACCACTACACGCTGATCAAGGACCGCGAGCGCATGCCGTGCTTCGCAGCGTTCCGCCATAACAACTGGCTGGGCGGCGCGCTGTTTGCGGGGATCGCGGCGCACTACGCTGCGGGCGCGATGTAGCCGATCCGGCTCCGCCCGGACCAGTTGTTAAAAAAGCGCCCATGGGCGCTTTTTTACGTGGGCGGCCTGGCAGGCCCGGCGAATTACTGCTTGCCGAATTCTTCGCCCATCTCCTTCGCCCGCGCGTCGGCGGCCAGCGCGCCGCGCACGATCGCGTCCTTGATGGCCGACGCGTCGAACGACGCGAGCGCCGCGGCGGTGGTGCCGCCCTTCGACGTCACGCGCTCGCGCAGCACGCCGGGCGGCTCGTCCGACTGCAGCGCGAGCTGCGCCGCGCCCGTGAAGGTGGCGATGGCGAGCGCTCGGCCTTGCTGCTCGTCCATGCCGAGTTCGCGGGCCGCGGCTTCGAGCGCTTCGATGAAATAGAACACGTAGGCCGGGCCGCTGCCCGAAATGGCCGTGACGGCGTCGATCTTGCTCTCGTCGTCGAACCAGACGGTCTGGCTCACTGCGCCGAGCACGTTCGACGCCAGTTCGCGGCCTGCCGCGTCGACGCCGCTGCCGGCACAGAGGCCCGTCGCGCCCATGCCGATCAACGCGGGCGTGTTGGGCATCGTGCGCACGACGCGCGCGTGGCCGTCCAGCCAGCGCGACAGATCTTCGATGCGGATGCCCGCCATGATGCTGATCACGACCTGATGCGCGCCAAGGTGCGGCGCGAGCGATTGCGCCACCGCCTTGGCGATCTGCGGCTTCACTGCGAGCAGGATGGCGTCGTATTCGGCGAGCGTGCTGTCAGGGGCCGCGCCGGTGCGGATGCCGAACTGATCCGCGCTGCGCTTGCGCGCGTCTTGGTTGGGATCGATCGCGTACAGGTCGCTGGCGGACACGCCCTTGCGGATCAAGCCGCCGATGATTGCAGCGGCCATGTTGCCGCCGCCGATGAAGGCAATTTTCATGGTGATGGTGAGCGTCAGTGAATCAGTGGGAGTAATCGCGTGTGCCGAAGATCGCGGTGCCGACGCGCACGATGGTCGCGCCTTCGAGCACGGCGGCTTCGAGGTCCGCCGACATGCCCATCGAGAGCGTGTCGAGCGTGAGGCCGTCGGTGCGCAACGAATCGTGTAGTGAGTCGCGCAGTGAGTCGAGTAGTTCACGCAACTGCCGATGCGGCGCGCGCTGCGCCTCGAGCGTGGCTTCGGGCTCCGGGATCGACATCAGCCCGCGCAGGCGCAGATTCGGCAGCGCGGCAATCGCGTGCGCGACCTGCGCGGCTTCCTGCGGGGCGACGCCGCTCTTGGTGGCCTCTCCGCTCACGTTCACCTGCAGGCACACGTTGAGCGGCGCCATGCCGGCCGGGCGCTGCTCGGACAGGCGCTGCGCGATCTTGAGGCGGTCGACGGAATGCACCCAGTCGAAGCGCTCGGCCACGAGGCGCGTCTTGTTCGACTGCAATGGTCCGATGAAATGCCATTCGAGACTGGCGCGCAGGTCGGCGAGCGCCTCGATCTTGTCGACGGCTTCCTGCACGTAGTTCTCGCCGAAAGCGTGCTGGCCCGCTGCGTGTGCGGCGCGCACGTCCTGTGCCGGAAAGGTTTTCGATACCGCGAGCAGCGCGACGGATTCCGGCGCGCGGCCGGCATTGCGCGCGGCGGCGGCGATGCGCTGGCGGACGGCTTCGAGATTGTGGGCGAAATCGGTCATCGGCATGGAGGCTGGCTGCGCAGCCGCAAGTGGCGCATGGGTGCGAAAGGGCAATTATACGGACCATTCGGACCGCGCCCGGCGCATGAAATCCGCTTTGCGGCTTGTCGAAAGCCCTATGCCGATTGGCCGACTGTTGGCGAGCGTTGCGTCTCGCTATGCTGGATCGTCATCGAAACCGCGGGATTCAATTGGCCGCCAGCATATGTTCCACAAGTTCGATCCAGTGCGTGACCGGAATGGTCGTGCCGCTTTGCAGGTGCGCGATGCAGCCGATGTTCGCCGAAACGATCAGTTGCGGCTCCAGCGCCTTGAGCCGCTCCACCTTCTGATTGCGCAGCGTGTAGGACAGGCGCGGCTGCGTGATCGAATAAGTGCCGGCGGAGCCGCAGCACAGGTGGCTGTCCACGGGCAGCCGCACGTCGATGCCCAGCGCGGCGAGCACCTTCTCCACGCCGCCGCGCAGTTGCTGGCCGTGCTGCAGCGTGCAGGGCGGGTGATACGCCACGGTGTGAATGCCGCGCCGGCGCGTGGCGGCGAGGAGCTGGTCCTGGAACGCGGGCAGGATCTCCGAGAGATCGCGCGTGAGCCCGGCAATGCGCCGCGCCTTGTCCGCATAGGCCGGATCGTTGCGCAGCAGGTGCGCGTATTCCTTGACCGTCGCGCCGCAGCCCGAGGCGTTCATGACGATCGCTTCCACGCCTTGCTCGACGTACGGCCACCAGGCGTCGATGTTCGCGCGCACGTCGTGGAGCGCGTCGTCCACGTAGCCCAGATGCAGGCGGATAGCGCCGCAGCAGCCGGCTTGCGGCGCCACCACGGTTTCGATGCCGAGCGCGTCGAGCACGCGCGCCGTGGCCGCGTTGATGTTCGGCATCATCGAAGGCTGCACGCAGCCCGCGAGCATCAGCATCTTGCGCGGGTGCTTCGTGGTGGGCCATGCGAGCGCGCGCTGGCGCACCGGCACCTTGTCGCGCAGGCGGCGCGGCAGCAGTGCGCGCATTTGCTGGGCCACGCGCATGGTAGGCGAGAACAGCATGCGGCTGGGCAGGAAGCCCGCGAGGAAGCGGCGCACGAGACGCTGGCGCAACGGACGCGACACCATCTGCTCGGCGTGCTTGCGGCCCACTTCCACGAGCCGGCCGTATTGCACGCCGGAAGGGCAGGTGGTCTCGCAACTGCGGCAGGTCAGGCAGCGGTCGAGGTGGGTGAGCGTGCTTTTCGTGACCGGCGCGCCTTCCACCATCTGTTTCATCAGATAGATGCGTCCGCGCGGGCCGTCGAGCTCGTCGCCAAGCAACTGATAAGTCGGGCAGGTCGCGGTACAGAAGCCGCAGTGCACGCACTTGCGCAGGATCGCGTCGGCTTCGTCGCCGTCGGGAGTGTTGCGAATGAAGTCCGCGAGGTTCGTCTGCATTGCGGCGTGAAGGTCTTGTCAGAAGTCGGAATAAAGGCGTCCGCGATTGAAGATGCGGGCCGGGTCGAACGCAGCCTTCAGGCCGCGGTGGATCTTCATGAGCGGCGCGGGCAGCGGCGTGAACACCCCGGCGCTGCGGTCGTAGTTGGCGCCCGTGCGGAACATCGTGGCATGGCCGCCGGCCTGCTTCGCGCTGATGCGCACCGTTTGCGCATCGGTTTCGGTGATCCACCAGCGCTGCGCGCCGCCCCATTCCATCAGTTGCGTGCCCGGCAGTTGCAACGGCTCGGCAATCGAGGGCAGGGCGAGACGCCACAGCGCGGCGTCCGGCGCGATCGAGGCAAAAAACGGGTCGGTCTGCTCGCGCAGTCCCGCCCAGAAGCGCTCGGCTTCCACGGCATCCACGACTTCGCCGCCCAGCAGCGCGCGCGCGGCCTTCACGCCGGCCTCCGCGCCCGCGAGGCGCACGGCCAGCGTGCCGTTGCGCCAGGCGCTCGCGGTCATCGGCAGCGGCCGGCCGCCCCATTCGTTGAGCTTGCGCACGGCGTCCGTGCCGTTCATGTCGAACTTGAGCGTGGTCTCGGCTTGCGCCAAGGGCAGCACTTTCACCGATAGCTCGAGAATCAGGCCAAGCGTGCCGAGCGAGCCTGCCATCAGTCGCGAGACGTCATATCCGGCCACGTTCTTCACGACCTGGCCGCCGAAATGCAGCACCTCGCCGTGGCCGTTCATGACGACCGCGCCCAGCACGAAGTCGCGCGCGGCACCCGCGCTTGCGCGGCGCGGCCCGGCAATGCCAGCGGCGACGCAGCCGCCGAAGGTGGCCTGCGGGCCGAAGTGGGGCGGCTCGAAGGGGAGCATCTGGCCGTGCGTCGCGAGCGCGTGCTCGATTTCGATGAGCGGCGTGCCGGCGCGCGCGGTAATGACGAGCTCGGCCGGGTCGTAAGAAATGATGCCCCGGTACGAGCGCGTATCCAGCACTTCGCCTTCGAGTGTCTGGCCATACCAGTCTTTTGTGCCGCCGCCGCGTATGCGCAGCGTGTGTCCGTCCGCGGTGGCCGCGCGAATGCGCTCGGACCACGTCGTGACGATATCGTCCTCTTCCATGATTTCCATGGCGCGTTTGTCGTTGTGGTTCGCTCGATTGTACTGACGCGCCTCACTCTGGCAACCCGGGGCAGGCCCGCATGGGTCATGCATCTTGCATTTCAGCGTGCGCACCGGCTCGCGGTGCGCACGCCGGACCTGCTAATGCGGCTTGAAAGCGCGGCCTGAAGGTGCGGTTTAGAAGCGCGGCAGATCCGGATGCGGCAGCAGGTTTCCACGCACGTGCATCCTGCCGTACTCGGCGCAGCGCGCGCGCGTGGGAATGCCCTTGTCGGGATTGAGCAGGCCGGCCGGGTCGAACGCGTGCTTCACGGCATGAAACGCGTCGCGCTCCTCGCGCGAGAACTGCACGCACATCGAATTGATCTTCTCGATGCCCACGCCGTGCTCGCCCGTGACCGTGCCGCCCAGTTCCACGCAGGCTTCGAGGATATCCGCGCCGAACGCCTCGGCGCGGTGCCACTCGTCGAGGTCGTTGCCGTTGAAGAGGATGAGCGGGTGCATGTTGCCGTCGCCCGCATGGAACACATTGATGCAGCGCAGCCGGTATTGCGTTTCCATTTGGTGGATGCGCGCAAGCAGCGGTCCAATCGCGCGGCGCGGCACAGTGCCGTCCATGCAGTAATAGTCTGGCGAAATACGGCCCGCCGCCGGAAACGCGTTCTTGCGGCCGGACCAGAACCGCAGCCGCTCCTCCTCGGTGCGCGATATCTGGATGCGGGTCGCGCCGTGCTCGCGCAGCACGACCGTCATGCGCGCGATCTCCTCGGCGACTTCCTCGGGGGTGCCATCGGATTCGCACAGCAGAATCGCGGCGGCGTCGAGGTCGTAGCCCGCGTTGACAAACTCTTCCACGGCGCGCGTGGCGGGCTTGTCCATCATCTCGAGGCCGGCAGGAATGATGCCTGCGGCAACGATGCCCGCCACCGCGTCGCCGCCTTTCACGACGTCGTCGAAGCTCGCCATGATGACTTGCGCCGTCTGCGGGCGCGGAATCAGCTTGACCGTGACCTCGGTGACGATGGCGAACATGCCCTCGCTGCCGATCATCACCGCGAGCAGATCGAGGCCTGGCGCGTCGGGGGCGAGCGAGCCGAATTCCACGATCTCGGCATCCATCGTCACCGCGCGCACGCGCAGCACGTTGTGCACCGTAAGGCCGTACTTGAGGCAATGCACGCCGCCCGAGTTCTCGGAGACGTTGCCGCCGATCGTGCAGGCGATCTGCGAGGACGGATCGGGCGCGTAATAAAGGCCGTAAGGCGCAGCCGCTTCGGACACCGCGAGGTTGCGCACGCCGGGCTGCACCGTGGCCGTGCGCGCGTAGGGATCGACTTCGAGAATGCGCTTGAAGCGCGCGAGCGAGAGCACGATGCCGTGGCGGATGGGCATGGCGCCGCCCGAGAGGCCCGTGCCCGCGCCGCGCGGCACGACAGGCACGTCCAGGCGCCGGCAGATCTGCACGATGCGCTGCACCTGCGATTCCGTTTCCGGCAGCGCCACGGCAAGCGGCAGGCGCCGGTAGGCCGCAAGACCGTCGCATTCATAGGCTACCGTGTCTTCTTCGCGGTGCAGCAGGCAGTGCGCTGGCAGTACCGCCATCAACGCCTGAACCACTTCGCGCTGTCGCTGCGCGAGCACTTCCGGCGTGAGTTCCGGCAACTTCGCCTCCGGTGCGTTCATGTCTTCTCCGCTCCCATGCAGGATGATTGTTGACTGCGTGTTATGCCGCCCAGCTGAAGATCTTGCCGGGGTTCATCAGATTGTGCGGATCGAGTGCGTGCTTGATGGCGCGCATCGTGTCGACCGTGTCGGCGCCATGCTCTTCCACGAGGAAGTCCATCTTGTGCAGGCCCACGCCGTGCTCGCCCGTGCAGGTGCCGTCCATCCTGATCGCGCGCTGCACGATCAGGTGGTTCAGGCGCTCGGCTTCCTCGATTTCCTCGGGTTTGTCCGGGTCGATCAGGATCGCGACATGGAAGTTGCCGTCGCCCACGTGGCCCACGATCGGGCAGGGTAGCGGCGAGGCCTTGAGGTCGGCCTCCGTCTCCACCACGCATTCGGCGAGGCGCGAGATCGGCACGCATACGTCGGTCGTCACGGCGCGGCAGCCGGGCCGCAGTTGCAGCATCGCGAAGTAGGCGCTGTGGCGCGCGTTCCACAGGCGGCTGCGGTCTTCGGGGCGGGTCGCCCATTCGAAACCCTCGCCGCCGTTTTGCGCGGCCAGTTCCTGCACGAGCTGTGCCTGTTCGGCGACGCCAGCTTCGGTGCCATGGAACTCGAAGAACAGCGTGTGCTTTTCGCGCAGCGTCAGGTTCGAGTGGCGATTGATCGCGCGCACTGCGAGCGAGTCGATGAATTCCACGCGCGCGATCGGCACGCCCATCTGAATCGTTTCGATGACCGTGCGCACGGCCTCGGCCATGGAGGCAAACGCGCATACCGCCGCCGACACCGCTTCGGGCTGAGGATAAAGCCGCACGGTGATTTCGGTGATCACGCCGAGCGTGCCTTCGGAGCCCACGAAGAGACGCGTGAGGTCATACCCCGCCGACGACTTGCGCGCGCGTGTGCCGGTCTTGATGACGCGGCCGTCCGCAAGCACGGCGGTGAGGCCCAGCACGTTCTCGCGCATCGTGCCGTAGCGCACGGCGTTGGTGCCGGAAGCGCGCGTTGCCGACATGCCGCCGATGCTCGCATCCGCGCCCGGGTCGATCGGGAAGAAGAGGCCGGTGTCGCGCAGCGCTTCGTTGAGCGCCTTGCGCGAGATGCCGGGCTCCACGGTGACGGTGAGGTCTTCGGCGTTGATCGAGAGCACGCGGTTCATCTGCGAGAGGTCGATCGAGACGCCGCCCTGCACCGCGAGCAGATGGCCTTCGAGCGACGAGCCGTTGCCGTAGGGAATGATGGGCACGCCATATTGCGCGCACAGCTTCACGATCGACTGGACTTCCTCGGTGTTCTGCGCGAACACGACGGCGTCGGGCAGTTGCGGGTCGAAGCGCGATTCGTCGCGGCCATGATGCGCGCGCACGGCTTCGGACGTGGAGACGCGTTCGCCGAACGCGCTGCGCAGTTTGTCGAGGAGATCGGTGGGGAACGGGCGGCGTGCAAAGGCCGGCGGCGCGGGATGATTCACGCGGGGGTCTCCTTCATTTGAACGTAACGCGTGGTGGAATTCGGAGCGCGGTTCATTTTACGCCCAACGTTTGAGGACGCGGTCCGCTGCCCACGGCTCGCTCGCGAACAGGCCCGCAAACAGGCCTTGGCCCATGCAGGCCGGGTTCGGCACAATTGCGCTTCAATCAGTTTGCTATTCGGAGAGACATACCATGGGCAACCGCCTGAGCAAGATCGTGACGCGCACCGGCGACGACGGCACGACGGGCCTCGGCGACGGCAGCCGCGTGCGCAAGGACGACGCGCGCATCGCTGCGATCGGCGAGGTCGACGAACTAAATTCGCACATCGGCGTGCTGCTGTGCGAGACGCTGCCGGACGACGTGCGCGCCGCGCTCACGGACATCCAGCACGACCTGTTCGACCTGGGCGGCGAGTTGTGCATGCCCGGGCACACCATCGTCACGGACGCGCAACTCGAGCGCCTCGATGGCTGGCTGGCCGAGTACAACGCCACGCTGCCGCCGCTCAAGGAGTTCATCTTGCCGGGAGGCTCGCGCGCGGCGGCACTCGCGCACGTCTGCCGCACCGTGTGCCGGCGCGCGGAGCGCATGATCGTCGCGCTCGGCGCGGCGCAGGACGCGAGCGCGGCGGGTGGGGCAGACGGGGCGGGGAAATCGGCCGCGCCGCTCGCGCAAACGCCGCGCCGCTATGTGAACCGGCTCTCCGACCTGATGTTCGTGCTCGCGCGCGTGCTCAACCGCGCGGCCGGCGGCGCCGATGTGCTCTGGCTTCACGACCGCGGCGCGGCGTCGGGTGAATCAGCGGATAAACCGGGCAGCGAGCCCGACACCGGCTCCAGCAAATAACGGGACCGAAGCACGGGCGTGGAATACGGGCGGCCGGCCTGCAAAGCCGGACCGCCATGCTGCCCGCATCCCGCAACGCGGAAAATGCTGTGGTGCGACAAAATGCCTGGGGCGGCGTATCTCATTAAACATGTATCGTATCCGCATGTTTAACAAGGAGAAGCCTCAATGACTGCGCTCACCGCCGACCAGATCGCCCGCGTCAAGGCCACCGCGCCTGTTTTCGCCGAACACGGCACCACCATCACGAAGCACTTCTACACGCGGATGTTCAATGCGCATCCAGAACTGAAGAACCTCTTCAACCAGACGCACCAGAAGAGCGGCAGCCAGCCGGAGACGCTCGCGCGCGCGGTCTATGCCTACGCGGCGAACATCGACAACCTCGGCGCGCTCGGCGGCGCGGTCTCGCACATCGCGAACAAGCATGCGAGCCTGAACATCCGTCCGGAGCACTATCCGATCGTCGGGCGGCATTTGCTGGGCGCGGTGGTGGACGTGCTGGGCGACGCCGTCGATCAACCCACGCTCGACGCGTGGGCGGTGGCTTACGAGCAGCTCGCGAACATCATGATCGGCGCCGAGGCGAAGCTCTACGAAGCCGCGCCGTGGAGCGGCTTCCGTCCGTTCAAGGTGATGCGCAAGCACGTCGAAAGCGACGAGATCACGTCGTTCTACCTCGCGCCCGCGGACGGCGCGCCGGCGGGCGGCTTCGAGCCGGGCCAGTACGTAAGCGTGACACGCTATGTCGACAAGCTGGGCGTCGACCAGCCGCGCCAGTACAGCCTCTCCGACGCACCACACGGCCGCTGGCTGCGCATCTCGGTCAAGCGCGAGGACGGCCGGGGCGAAGTCGAGCCGGGCCACGTCTCGAACCTGATGCATGACGGCGTGGAGGAAGGCGCGGTCGTGCACGTGAGCGCGCCGATGGGTGAATTCAAGCTCGATCGCAAGAAGGCCTCGCCGGTCGTGCTGATGAGCGGCGGCGTGGGCATCACGCCGATGGCGTCGATGCTGGCCACGCTGCTGGCCGAGCGCAGCGAGCGCAAGGTGACCTTCGTGCACGCCTGCCGCAACCGTGACGTGCACGCGTTCGGCGAGTGGATGCGCCGCGCCGCGGCCGAGCATCCGAACGTGAAGGTCGCGGTGTTCTACGAAGAAGTGGGCGCACAGGACCGCGTGGGCATCGACTACGACTTCGAAGGCCGCGTCGAGCTCGATCGCATCGCCGCCGAAGCGATCCTGCCGGATGCCGATTACTACGTTTGCGGCCCGGTCGCGTTCATGCGCGCGCAGCGCGACGCGCTGGTCGCTCGCGGCGTCGATCCCGCGCGCATCTACACGGAGATCTTCGGTTCGGGCATGCTCGACTGAAGCACTGCGGCGCTCGCAGCCGCGTTTCCCGCGGACAAAAAAATGCCCCGGTGCCGTTCAGCGCCGGGGCATTTTTCGTTGCAGCGCGAAAAACGGCTCAGTTACCGCTGCCGCGCGCGACGCGGCGCTGCTTGACCGCTTCGGCGAGCCCTTCGAGCACGCCCACGCTTTCGTCCCAGCCGATGCAGGCATCGGTGATGCTCTGGCCGTAGGTCAGCTCGCAGCCTTCCTTGAGATCCTGGCGGCCCGCCACGAGGTGCGACTCCACCATCACGCCGACGATGCGCTCGTCGCCGGCCGCGACCTGGCGGCCGATGTCGGCGCACACGGGAATCTGGTTCTCGTGCTTCTTCGAGCTGTTCGCGTGGCTCGCGTCGATCATCAGGCGCGCCGCGAGGCCCGCCTTGCCGATGTCGCTGCACGCCACGTCCACGCTTTGCGCGTCGTAGTTCGGCGTCTTGCCGCCGCGCAGGATCACGTGGCAGTCCTCGTTGCCGGCTGTCGAGACGATGGCCGAATGGCCGCCCTTCGTCACCGAGAGGAAATGGTGCGGCTGCGAGGCGGCCTTGATCGCGTCCACGGCGATCTTGACGTTACCGTCGGTGCCGTTCTTGAAGCCGACCGGGCACGAGAGACCCGAGGCCAGTTCGCGGTGCACCTGCGACTCGGTCGTGCGCGCGCCGATCGCGCCCCACGAAACGAGGTCGGCGATGTACTGCGGGCTGATCATGTCGAGGTACTCGGTGCCCGCCGGCAGGCCGAGCTCGTTGATCGAGACGAGCAACTCGCGCGCGGTGCGCAGGCCGTCATTGATCTTGAAGCTGTTGTCCATGTACGGATCGTTGATGAGGCCCTTCCAGCCCACCGTCGTGCGCGGCTTTTCGAAGTACACGCGCAT
The DNA here is from genome assembly GCF_048957375.1 of Paraburkholderia sp. A1RI-2L. Classification (NCBI taxonomy): domain Bacteria; kingdom Pseudomonadati; phylum Pseudomonadota; class Betaproteobacteria; order Burkholderiales; family Burkholderiaceae; genus Paraburkholderia; species Paraburkholderia sp. A1RI-2L. The sequence goes on along the minus strand of NZ_JARBTA010000001.1, from coordinate 2,252,774 downwards.
CACGATCTCGAGCTCGTTCTTGAAGCGCGTGCGCTGCTCCACGAGCTTGTTCGCGTATTCGAGCGCGGCCTTGGTGTCGTGAATCGAGCACGGCCCGATGATCACGATCAGGCGGTCGTCCATGCCGTGCAGGATGCGGTGCAGGGCGCGGCGCGACTCGAAGATCAGCGTGGAGGCGGCTTCCGAGCACGGGAATTCGCGGATCAGGTGAGCGGGCGGCGTGAGTTCCTTGAGTTCGCGGATGCGGACATCGTCGGTGTTGTGCGGGGGCATGGTCGTTTTCTCCTGATCCGGTGTGTAGCGTGCGTCGTGCTCGATGACGAAACTGTGGGGCGAAAAAAAACCGCCAGGCTTTGCTGGCGGTTTTTCGTGTATTCGGGTTCCTGCGCGTACTGTCAACCCTCTCGATCCGCCAGCGGTCTGAGATACCAAAAAAAGTAAAAATAAAACTTCGTGGCGAACATGGCGGATTCGGACTCGAAAACGTTCGTTACGTCGAAAAGGGTGAATGCCTTTATAACCCGAGCTTCTCGTGGCTGACAAGCTGGGTCGTGAAAAAATGCGGATTATCCGCGCGCTACCAGCGCTAGCTGCAGAAAATCCGCGCTACGATGCGGTTTTTCCGCATCGCCGCGCATGAATCCTGCAGTTCTGGACGCTTAGACCGTGCCGCCCACCGTCATGCGATCGATGCGCAGCGTCGGCTGGCCCACGCCCACCGGCACGCTCTGGCCCTCCTTGCCGCACACGCCCACGCCTGAGTCGAGGCGCATGTCGTTGCCGATCATGCTCACGTACTTGAGCGATTCCGGGCCGCTGCCGATCAGCGTCGCGCCCTTCACGGGGTAGGTGACTTTGCCGTTCTCGATCATGTAGGCCTCGGAGGCCGAGAACACGAACTTGCCGTTGGTGATGTCGACCTGGCCGCCGCCGAAGTTCACGGCGTAGAGCCCGTTTTTGACCGAGGCGATGATCTCCTGCGGATCCTTGTCGCCGTTGAGCATGTAGGTGTTGGTCATGCGCGGCATCGGCAGCGCGGCGTACGACTCGCGGCGCGCGTTGCCGGTCACGGGCATCTTCATGAGGCGCGCGTTGAGCGAGTCCTGAATGTAGCCCTTGAGGATGCCGTCCTCGATCAGCGTCGTGCACTGCGTGGGGTTGCCTTCGTCGTCGATGTTCAGCGACCCGCGGCGGTTGGGCAGCGTGCCGTCGTCGACCACGGTGACGCCCTTGGCCGCCACCCGCTCGCCGATGCGTCCCGCGAACGCGGACGATCCCTTGCGGTTGAAGTCGCCCTCGAGCCCGTGGCCGATGGCTTCGTGCAGCAGCACGCCGGGCCAGCCCGGGCCGAGCACCACCGACATCGCGCCAGCCGGGGCCGGACGCGCTTCCAGATTGACCAGCGCCGCGTGCACGGCATCGTCGACGTACTTCGAGAGCACCTCGTCGGTGAAATACGCGTAGTCGAAGCGACCGCCGCCGCCGCCGCTGCCGATCTCGCGGCGACCGTTCTGCTCGGCGATCACTGTGACAGAGACGCGCACCAGCGGGCGAATGTCGGCGGCGAGCGCGCCGTCGCTGCGCGCGACCAGCACCACGTCGTATTCGCCCGCGAGCGCGGCCATCACCTGGCTGATGCGCGGGTCGCGCCCGCGCGCCATCTGCTCGATGCGCTCGAGCAGCTTCACTTTCTCGGTGGCGTCGAGCGAGTTGAGCGGATCGGCGGGCAGGTAGAGGTCGCGGCCCGCGATGCCCTTGAGCGAGGTGGCCGCCTGGATCTTCTGCTTGCCGCCGCCGGCCTGCGCGATCGAGCGCGTGGCGATGGCGGCCTGGCGGATCGCCTCGGGCGAGAGGTCGTCGGAGTAGGCGAAGGCGGTGCGCTCGCCGGACACGGCGCGCACGCCCACGCCCTGGTCGATGCTGAAGCTGCCCGACTTGACGATGCCTTCTTCCAGACTCCAGGCCTCGCTGCGCGTGGTCTGGAAGTAGAGGTCGGCGTAGTCGACGCGGTGCGTGAAAATCTCGCCGAGCGTGCGCGTGAGCACTGCCTCGTCGAGGCCGTAGGGCGTAAGGAGCAGGTCCTTCGCGGTCGCCAGATTGCGGATGCCGGGTTCGATGATGTTCATGCGCTCAGTTAGCAATCTCAGTTAGCGGTGTCTGTCGGAATAGGTTCGGGTGAAACGCCTTGAATTCAAGCGCCTCGTTTACGGTTCGTGGATGGCGTCTCAGGGGTTGCCCAGCACGCGATGCCGCCAGGCCGGCAGGCTTGCGCGCACGGCGGCCATGCGTTCCAGGTCGATGTCGCCGATCACCACGCCGGGGTTTTCGTCGCGCACGTCGAGGATCTCGCCCCACGGGTCGATCAGCATGCTATGGCCCCATGTGCGGCGGCCGTTCTCGTGCTGGCCGCCTTGCGCCGCCGCGAGCACGTAGCACTGGTTCTCGACCGCGCGGGCGCGCAGCAGCGTCTCCCAGTGCGCGCGGCCCGTGGTGTACGTGAACGCCGACGGCACCACCATCAGCGCGCAGTCGCCCATGCGCCGGTAAAGCTCGGGAAAGCGCAGATCGTAGCAGACCGACAGGCCGACGCGGCCGAACGGCGCGTCGAAGGTGCGCACCTCGGCGCCGGGGCGGATCGTGCGCGCTTCGTCGAACGATTCGGCGCCTTTTTCGAAGCTGAAGAGGTGAATCTTGTCGTAGCGTGCGCGCTCCGCGCCGCTCGGATCGAACACGAGCGTGGTGTTCAGCACGCGGTTTTCTTCGGGCGCTTTCAGCGGCAGCGTGCCGCCGATGATCCAGACGCCGTGGCGCTTCGCGGCAGCGGCGAGAAAGCGCTGGATCGGGCCGTCTTCGTAAGCTTCGCGGATGGCGAGCTTGTCGGTGTCCTTGTGGCCCATGAAGCAGAAGTATTCCGGCAGCAGCACGAGGCGCGCGCCCTGACTGGCGGCCTCTCCGATCAGGCCCTCGGCGTCGGCCAGGTTGCGCTCGCGATCGGGCGTGCTGACCATCTGCAACGCGGCGACGCGAAACCGCGTGCTGCCAGAGTCACTGAGACTACTGGGGACGGGCGTTGCGGGAGAGGGGGGATGGCTCATCGACGGCTCTTGAGAAGAGAGACGGGGGGGGCCGGTTGCGGTACACGGCACGAAGGCGCGCGGCAAGCCGCTGCGCCGCTCAATGCGCCGCCGCCGGAACCGGCGTATTCATCTTACCCTGATCGTCCGGCAGTCGCTCGACATGCGGTTTGGACCACGAACCCGTGATCGCATAGGTTCGCGCGAATGCCACTTCGACGGTATGCAGGAGCACGATATCGGCGATCAGCGCGCCAAGCCCGAAGAACGGGTTGATGATCGTCGCGGCGATCACGCCCGCGCCGGCGCTCACCGTGGGCACGACGTGCACACGCAGATCCTGGGTCTTGTGGGCGAGGTCGATGGTGCCGGCCATCTGCGCGCGGCCCGGCGCAGTCACGAGCTTGAAGTCGTCGGTGCGGCCGACGCCGTTCTGGATCTGTCCGGTGCCCGTCACGCTCGTGAACGGCAGGCCCGGCCCGAACAGGTCGTGGAAATCCATCTCGGGAAAGTGCGCGAAGCTTTGCAGGCTCAGCACCCCGAGCAGCGACGCCACCCCCTGATTGATCTTGAGAATCTGGCCGTGGTGCAGGTCGAGCGCGAGGCTGCCTTCAAGCGTCGGATAGTCGAGCGCCGTCGGGCCGCCGCGCCACGCGAGCTTGCCGCTCAACGTGCCTTGCCCGTCCCTGACCACATGCGCGACGCCCGCGCGTTCGAGCAGCGAGCCCGCGTTCTTGATGTCGAGGTGGAAGTCGAGCGCGGTGCGGCGCGGTGTTTCGCTCGCGCCGCCCGCGGTGTCGGCGGGGGGTGCTTCGTCGCCCACGGCTCGCCAGTTCTCGGTCGCGGTGAAGTGCGCGTCAGGGTTGGTGATGTCGAGGTTGTCGAGCTGCCAGACCGGCACGCCGTTGTCGACGTAATTGTGGGCGCTCATCTGCAGGCGGCCGAAGTCGTGGTCGCGCACGATGAGCTGGTTCACGACGAGGTCGATCGACGGCATGTTCTGGGCGCGCTGCGACATGGCCTGGCCGAGCAGATCGTTCTCGGTCGCGGCGGGCACGACGAGGCGGGCGAGCTGCGCTTCGAGCGTGCCGGGCGAGCCCGCCACGGGGCCCGGCTTCCACGCGACGTGGCCCGAGACCTGATTCGACGCGACGTTGGCCTGCCATTGCTTGCCGGTGCGCGTGGCGCCCACGATCACGTTTTCCCAGTGACGCTTGAGCAGCGTGAGCATGCCGACGTGGACCGCGAAGCGCGAGGGCAGATAGGATGCGAACGCGCCGCCGGGGACGGGCGCGGTGGTTGGGCTTTCGGCGCTTGCTGTCGATGCGGCTTGGGGCGCGCTTGCTGTGCTCGTTGCGCTTGCGGTGTTCCCGGCGCTCGCCGTTGTCTGCGATGCGGGTTGTGGCGGGCGGGCGTTTGCCGCCGCCTGCGATGCGGGCGGCGCCGCTGCAGCCGCGGCTTCGCTTGCTGCCGCGCTGCCGCGCAGCTCCTGCGCCACCCCGCGCCATGCGTCGGCGTTGAAGGTGGGCACGTCGACCACCGCGACCACGCCTTCGCTGGGCAGATCGGCGGGCCGGTTCATGGCGATCACGCCGCGCACCACGCCTGGCACGTGGCCCGGATTGCGGCGCAGCACGTAGCGCGCCGCGAGCGGCCCGAGCGTGAGATCGGCATGCTCGTACAGCGGGACGTCGGCGGCGGCCGTCGTCTCCGTGTCGCTGCCGTCGCCGGCGCCGGGCTGCAGCTCGAAGCGCAGCGGCATGGGCGCGCCCGCGGTCTTGCCGAATGGCGCGGGCAAGTCGATCGCGAGATCGGTCAGATCCGAGTGCGCCTTCACGTCGGGCAGATGGCCGCGCTCGCCCGCCACCGAGAGCGACCACGGCGCCGAGCCCGAAAAGCGGCCAAGCACCGCCGCCGCCGTGCCGTGCAGGTTCAGCCCGCGCGCCGCGTCGACGGCCACGTTGCCGGCCACGTTCACGTGATAGCGGCCGTCATCGCTCAGGCCGCCGTTCGCGCGCACCTCGCCGCCAAGGAAGCGTCCCGTGAGCCGCTCCACCTGCGCGCTGCGGTTCGTGAAGTGCACTTTGCCGGTGAGGCTGGACAGCGGCGGCACGTTATTGGCCGTGAGCGTGTCGTTCTCCAAGCCGATGGCGCCAGCCACCTTCACCGTGGGCATCGGCTTGCGCGGGATCGTGAGCTTGAGCGCGAGCGTGGCCGGCCCCTGCGCCTGCACCTTCTCGGTCGCGTGTTTCGACATCGCGCCGATCGAGCTGTTGTCCGCATAATCGAGCAGGTCCGCGAGCGGCCCGCGCCCCGCGCCCTCGATCACGATGTCGGAGCCCTTGATGCCGAGTTCGTCGATGCGCCCGGTCACGTCGCGCAGCACGAAGTTGCGGTAATGACCGCGCGCGACGTCGAAGCGCAGCTTGTTCTCGTGAAGCTGGAACACGCCGTCGATGCCGTCGAACGCGGGCCAGACGTTCGGCGCGCCGTTGCGCAGCGTGCGCGGCGGAAACGGCGTCGGCTCGAAGCGCCCGTTCTGGAACGGCGCGACGATGCGGAACTGGCCCGCCTCCGGGTCGCGCGAGTAGGGGAATTTGGCGAGATCTCCATGGATCTCGATGGTCCCGCCTTTCGAGACCCCCGCCTGCAGCCCGTGGCCCAGATAGACGCGGGTCTTCTCAGGGATGCTGGTGGGCAGATAGCGCGCGATGGCCTTGACCTGCGCCGTATCGAATTTGGCGACGAGGTCGAGCGCGCCGCGTCCGTGGCCGGGGTTCGTGTAGTGCGCGGTCATGGTCGCGCGCGCGTCGGCGTTCTGCACGCCCAGCTCGCTCACGTTGACCGCGAACGCCTTGAGCTTGTCGCCGGGCTGGCGCTGCGCGGCGATCGTCCAGGTCATCGCGCCCCACAGGCGGTCGAACTTCAGGCGCGGATCGTCGAATACGCCCGGCAGCGTGAGCGTGCTCGCGGCCGTGTCGAGGTGTAGCGAGCCGCGCGATTCGTCGGCGTCGATTTTCCCCCAGAGGTTCTCGATGCCGGGCAGGCCCGCGCGCGGATGGCCGCGCGGCGTGAGGCCGGGCCCCGGCTCCTGGGCTGCCACGCTGATGCCTTGCAGGTCGCCCTTGAAGCGATAGTGGACGATGGGCTCGACGCTCTTGTCGCGCTGCTCGGCGGCCGCTTCGCCGCCCTCGGGGCTTGCGCGCTCCAGCGCGAGATCGTAATTGGCGATCACGCCTTGCGGATTGAAGCGCACGAGCGCGTTCTGCACGCGCCCCGGCAATGGCAGCGCGCGCATGAATTCGGCGAGGATGCCCAGATCGATGCGGTCGCCATTGACCGAAAGGAGCTGGCCGTGCTGCAGCGACTGCTGGCGCATATGTCCGTCCAGCGTCGTGAACGCGAGCGAGCGCGTGAGCGGCGTGCCGTCGTCGAGCGGCGGTTGCCCGAGCTCGGCATGGAAATCGCGCATTTGCAGGGTGTAGTCGCCGGGCTCGGCCGCGATGCGCCAACTGAATTGCGCGACCGGCAGGTCGAGGCGCGGCTGGGTCGCCTTCACGCGCAGCGCGATGTCGTTGCCGCTCAGCACGCCGTCGGCGGACTTGATGCGGCCCGCCTCGAAGTGCGCCCAGATTGCATTGTTGATGCGCCCGGCATAGGTCGTGAGCGGCAAGGCGATGTAGCGTGCCAGCGTGGGCAGGTCCACAGGGCCGGTCGAGACGTAGGCGTCGCCGCTCCAGTCGAGCGGCTTGCCCGCCTGCGCGTTGCGCGCGTGCCGGAAGTGCGCGCGGAAGTCGAGCGGCCCGTGCAGCACCGTGCCCTCGGCGGGCGCTTGCAGCGCGACGCGGTGGTCGTAGCCGTCGTTGAGGATGGCGAGGCGAATGTCCGAGAGCTTGAGCTCGGGCGCGTCGCGCGTGGCGTCGTGCCAGCGCAGCGTGCCGCCGCGCAGCACGATGGCCTGCTGGCGCATGAGCCAGGTCGTAAAGGTGGCGTTGCCCGTATGCGCCGTGGGCACCGGCACGCCGGCGACCGTGAGCATGCCGTCGTCCTCGCGCGCGATCAGCACGTCGGGGCGCTCGACCACGACGCTGGAGAGCAACAGCTCGAAGCTCACGAGCGAGCGCCACGAGACCGCGGCGGTTGCGTGCGGGACGTTCAGCGCGAGGTTGCCGTGGCGGTCGCGGATCGTCAGGCCCGCGACGTCGATGCCGGGCTGGAAGCCCGACCAGTGAGGCGAGAGCTTGCCGATGCGAAACTCGGCGTGGATCTTGTCGGAGACCAGCTTTTCGATGCGCGGACGAAAATCGTCCACGTAAGGCAGCACGACATAGCGCAGGCCGAGCAGCAGCACCGCGACGATGAAATAAAGGACGAGTGCGATGCCGGCCAGCACGCGGAACGTGTGGCGCAGGACAGGGTGATGGTGCTGTGAGCCCACGCCTGCATTTTCCCGGCTGGCATGTCCGGTTTGATGCTGGCCCGCGGGGTCGTTACGCTCGGACATGCTGCGGCGGGTGGGGTATGGTAGCGTTGCGTTCTGACGTCGAAATGTATCACAGGGGGCCATGGAGCCGGCCATCCGGGGAAGCCGGGATGGCCTGTCGCGCGCTGGTGCACGGGGTTTTTGGCACGGCGGCGGGGGCGGCTGACGCAATGCCGGTGTTGACCCATCCTCCACCCAACCCCCGCTCCACGAGCCGGGCAAAGATCCACCATGACTGACATTTCCCTTCTGAGTTCCCAATATTCGCGTTATGCGGCGCGTGCCTATGCGGCCCGCGCTGGCCTGGCCGATCAGGTTCAGGCGCTTGCGGCTGCGCCGCTCACGCGCGCGACGCTGTCCGCGCGGCTCGATGCGTTGTGCGACGAGGCGCGCGGCGGCCCGGCCAATGCGGCCAATGTGGATAATGCCATCCCCGTCGCCGCTGCGCCGCTCACCGACGAGCAGTTGAAGAAGGCGCTGCGCCAGTTGCGCGCCGAGGTCATCGGCGCGGTGATGGAGCGCGACCTCGCCGGCGCGGCCGATGTCGTCGAGGTCACCGGCGCCATGACCGATCTCGCCGAACTGACGATCCAGCGCGCGCTGGCGGTCGTGAGCGCGGACCTCGAGGCGGTCTTCGGCGAGCCGCGCGGGCCGAACGGCGAGCGCCTGACGCTGGGCGTGGTGGGCATGGGCAAGCTCGGCGGGCGCGAGCTCAATGTGTCGTCGGACATCGACCTGATCTTCGTCTACGAGGACGACGGCGAAACCACGGGCGGCCAGCGCTCGCCCATCGCCACCCAGGACTTCTTCGCGCGCGTGGGCAAGCGCCTCATCGGCGCGCTCTCCGACGTGACGGCGGACGGCTTCGTGTTTCGCGTCGACATGCGGCTGCGCCCCAACGGCGACTCGGGTCCGCTCGTATGCAGCCTCGGCATGCTCGAGGAGTACTTCTACGTGCAGGGCCGCGAGTGGGAGCGCTATGCGTGGATCAAGGGGCGGCTCGTCTCCGAGACGTCGAGCGAAAGCGCGCTGCGGCTCGCCTCGCAGCTCGAAGGGCTCGTGAAGCCGTTCGTCTACCGGCGCTATCTGGACTTCGGCGTGATCAGCGCGATCCGCTCGCTGCACATGCAGATCCGCCATGAAGCGCAGCGCCGCGCCTCCATGCGCCCCGACAAGGCCGACGACATCAAGCTCGGGCGCGGCGGCATCCGCGAGATCGAGTTCAGCGCGCAGGTGTTCCAGTTGATTCGCGGCGGCCAGGACGCGGGCTTTCGGGTGCGCCCGACGCTCGCGGTGCTCGGCTACGCGGCGGCGCGCGGGCTGATCGCGCCCGAGGTTTGCAGCGAGCTCACGAGCGCCTATAACTTCCTGCGCGAGCTCGAACACCGGCTGCAATACCGCGATGACGCGCAGACCCATGCGATGCCCGTCGATCCCGAAGAGCGCGTGGCCCTCGCGAAGTCGATGGGCTTTGACGACTACGCCGCGCTGATGACGGTGCTCGACGCGCATCGCGAGAAGGTCGAGCGCCAGTTCGACCAGATTTTCTCCGACAAAGTGAGCGGCGACAGCGGCTGCGGCGCGCCCGGGGACGGCGCGGCCGCCTGGGTCTGGAGCGACGCGCTAACCGAAGAGGGCGCCGACGGCACGCTGCTCGAACGTCTCGCGGAACTCGGCATCGACGATCCCGCGCCGCTGCTCGCGCGCCTGCGCGGGCTGTGGCAGTCGTCGCGCTATACGGGGCTGCCCGAGAAGAGCCGCGAGCGCTTCGACAGCGTCGCGCAGCGCGCGCTCGAAGCGGCGCGCACGCTGGAACCGCGCGAGCGGCGCGGCGACACGCTCGCGCGCATGTTCGATCTGCTCGAAGCCGTGATCCGGCGCGGCGCGTATCTCGCACTGCTCACCGAATATCCGGATGCGCTCAATCGCGTGCTCAAGGTGCTGGGCGCGTCGCGCTGGGCGGCGGGCTATCTGGTCCGCCATCCGCAACTGCTCGACGAGTTGCTCGACGACGAAGCGGTCGCCACGCCGTTCGACTGGCCGGCGTTTTCGCGTCTGCTGCGCGCGCGCCTGGCGGCCGCTGCCGACGTCGAGCAGCAGATGGACCTGCTGCGCCACGCGCACCAGGCCGAGGTGTTCCGCATCCTGCTCAACGACCTCGCGGGCCGGCTGTCGGTCGAGCACGTGAGCGACCGGCTCTCCGAGCTCGCGGACGCGGTGCTCGACGTGACCATCGAAACCGTGTGGAAGCAGTTCGCGAAGCGCCACCGCGAGGTGCCGCGCTTCGCCGCGATCGCCTACGGCAAGCTCGGCGGCAAGGAACTGGGCTACGCGTCGGATCTCGATCTCATCTTCCTCTACGACGACGAGGACGAGCGCGCCTCGGAGATCTACGCGACGTTCGCGCGGCGGCTCATCACCTGGCTCACGACCTCCACGGGCGCGGGCACGCTGTTCGACGTCGATCTGCGCCTGCGGCCCAACGGCGAATCGGGGCTGCTGGTCACCGATCTCGGCTCGTTCCGGCGCTACCAGTTGCGCGAGGGCGACGCCGCAAATACCGCGTGGGTGTGGGAGCACCAGGCGCTCACGCGCGCGCGTTTTTCGGCGGGCGACGCGGACATCGGCAATGCTTTCGAGGCGATTCGCGTGCAGGTGCTCACGACACCGCGCGATGCGGCGCTGCTCGCCCGGGAGATCGTCGAAATGCGCCAGCGCGTGGAAGACGGCCACCCGAACCGCACCGAGCTATTCGATCTGAAGCACGACCGCGGCGGCATGGTCGATATCGAATTCCTCGTGCAGTACTGGGTGCTGCTGCACGCGGCGCAGGACCCCGAGCTGATCCGCAACACGGGCAATATCGCGCTCCTGCGCGAGGTCTCGCGCTTCGGGCTGATGAGCGAGGAGGAGGCCGACACGATCGGCTCGGCTTACCGGCTCTATCGCAAGCTCCAGCACCAGTTAAGGCTCGACGGCATGGAGGCGGCGCGCGTCGATCCCGCGCGGGTCGAGCGCGAGCGCCAAGCCGTGCTGGCGCTCTGGAAACGGGTGTTTGGGGAGCAGGGCTAAGGAGCGGCGAGCGACGCGGCTTGCTGTTTGCGCACGCCGCGTCGCCGTCGATTTCCAGTTTTCGGAAGCGGCTTCTAGATGTTTAGGTATGCAATGTAATTGCATCGGATTTGCCATTGAAATATCTCCATCGGTTTCGCTCCTATATTTAACATTTATCCGTCGGATTTGACGGTGTCCGCCGAGTGACTTGTCGGGCGCCGTCTGACTTGTATCAATCCATCTGGATGAAACACCCGGCTGGCCACTCGCAAAGGCCTGCGCATCGTTTAAGGTGCTGACGCCACTGGCATATCAACGCCTCATATCGATCGTTGCCTGCGCATCCAAATCGAAAAACGCACAGCAAGTGCGTCGCGACTGGCCCGCGCTTCGCGGTGCCGGCGCCGGTTTCCCCGCGTCGCAGGCCAAACCGGAACACGTCATGTCAAACACTCACGAACCGCGTCGCCGCTTCTTGCGGCAGATGCTGGCCGTCGTGCCTGCTGCTTCGGTCGCCACCGGCGGCGCGCTGTCGCTCACGGCTTGCAGCGATGCTGCGGCGCCGTCCGCCGCGACGGCCGCGGCGGACGACGGCGCCGGCCATGCATCGCATCCCGAATACTTCACCGCCGACGAGTGGCGCTTTCTCCAGGCCGCCGTCGATCGCCTGATTCCCGAAGACGCCTCGGGTCCCGGCGCGCTCAAGGCCGGCGTGCCCGAGTACATCGACAACCAGATGGATACGCCATACGGGCACGGCAAGATCTGGTACATGCATGGCCCGTTCCATCCGGACCAGCCGCCGGAACTCGGCTTCCAGTTGAATCTCGCGCCACGCGAGATTTATCGTCACGGCATCAAAGCCTGCGACGAGCACTGCCGCCGGCACTATGGCGGCAAGCCATTCGCGCAACTCGCAGCGGCCGATCAGGACGCCGTGCTCGGCCAGATGGAGCATGGAAAGATCGAATTCGAAGCGGTTCCTTCAGCCACCTTCTTTGCATTTTTGTTAAGTAATACGAAGGAAGGCTTCTTTGCCGATCCGATCTATGGCGGCAACAAGGGCATGGTGGGCTGGAAGACGATTGGCTTTCCGGGCACGCGCGCAGATTACGCGGACTGGATCGATCAGCCTGGGGCGAAGTACCCATACGGGCCGGTGTCGATCGACGGAAGACGGGGGTGAAGCGAAATGAGCATCAAGAAGAAGCATGTCGATTGCGTGATCGTGGGGCTTGGCTGGACCGGTGCGATTCTCGCCCAGGAACTGACCGATGCGGGTCTCGACGTCGTCGCGCTGGAGCGCGGCGACATGCGTGATACGCCCACCGACGCCGCCTACCCCAAGGTCATCGACGAACTCAAGTACGCCGTGCGCGGCAAGCTGTTCCAGGATCTCTCGAAGGAAACGGTGACGATACGGCACGGCGTGAACGATCTCGCCGTGCCGTATCGCCAGCACGGCTCGTTCTACCTCGGCAATGGCGTGGGCGGCGCGGGCTTTCACTGGAACGGCATGCACTATCGCGTGTTGCCGGAAGAGTTGCAGTTGCGCACGCGCTATGAGGAGCGCTACGGCAAGCGGTTCATGCCCGAAGGCATGCAGGTGCAGGACTTCGGCGTGACCTACGACGAACTCGAGCCGCACTTCGATTACGCGGAGAAGGTGTTCGGGACGTCCGGCCGGGCCGGCAACCTGAACGGGACGATCCAGGCGGGCGGCAACCCGCTCGAGGGACGCCGCACGAGCGAATATCCCACGCCCGCGCTCAAGAACGGCTATGGCGCGACGCTGTTCGAGCAGGCCGCGCGCGAAGCGGGGTTTCATCCCTATCCGGCGCCCGCCGCCAACTGCTCGCAACCGTATACGAATCCGTACGGCGTGCGTCTCGGACCGTGCAACTTCTGCGGTTTCTGCGAGGATTTCGGCTGCTATATGTACTCGAAAGCCTCGCCGCAGACCACTATCCTGCCGGTGCTGCTGAAAAAGCCCAACTTCGAACTGCGAACCAATGCGTATGTGACGAAGGTGCTGCTCGATGCGGACAAGACGCGGGCAACCGGTGTGACCTACATCGACGCCCAGGGCCGCGAGGTCGAGCAGGGCGCCGACCTCGTGATCCTCTCGGCGTTCCAGATGCACAACGTGCGTCTTCTGTTGCTGTCCGGCATCGGCAAGCCATACGACCCGAAGACCGGCGAGGGCGTCGTGGGCCGCAATTACGCGTACCAGATGAACGGCGCGGTGAACGTGCTGCTGCCCAAGGGCACGCAGCTTAACCCGTTCATTGGCACGGGCGCGGGCGGCGTCGCCCTGGACGACCTGAACGGCGACCAGTTCGATCACGGTCCGCTTGGCTTCGTCGGCGGCGCGAACATCCGTCACGCGCGCTCCGGCGGGCGTCCGATCCAGCAGGCGGCGACCGTACCCGGCACGCCCGCCTGGGGCGCGAAATGGAAGGAGGGCGTGGCCGATGCGTATCAGCGTTTCATGTCGATCGGCATTTCGGGCTCGGTCATGCCGTACCGCGACGCTTACCTCGATCTCGATCCGAGCTATCGCGACGCGCACGGCCTGCCGCTCCTGCGCATGACTTTCGACTGGCACGACAACGAGTACGCCATGCTCGGCTACATGGGCAGCCGCATGGAGGAGGTCGCGAAGGCGATGAAGCCCGAGGCGTATTTCAAGGCGGTGCGCGTCAAGGGGCAGCACTACGACACGCGCCTTTATCAATCGACGCACACGACGGGCGGGGCGGTGATGGGGGCGTCGCCGCAAACGAGTGTGGTCAACAAGTATTTGCAGAGCTGGGACGTGCCCAATGTGTTCGTCACGGGCGCATCGGCGTTTCCGCAGAACATGGGCTACAACCCGACCGGCCTTGTGGTGGCGCTCGCCTGGCACGCGGCGAAGGCAATCCGCGAGCAATACCTGAAGCATCCCGCACCGCTGGTGCAGGCTTGAGGAGAAGGCCATGACGATGAAGAAAATGACGATGGCGGCGGTATCGTCCGCGCTGCTGGCCGCCGCTGCGTGGGCCGCGCATGGGCTTGCCCAGGAGCAGCCGCAGCCGGCCAGCGTGCCGGCGAAGGTACAGCAGCCTCTCGCGCTGTCAGCGGGCGCTCAAGCGCAACTGATCGAACAGGGACGCTACCTCGCGACGGCCGCCGACTGCATCGCCTGCCATACGGCCAAAGGCGGCAAGCCGTATGCGGGCGGCGTGGCCATCGCCTCGCCGATCGGCACGATCTACTCGCCCAATATCACGCCCGACAGGACGACGGGCATTGGCGGCTATAGCTTCGCAGCGTTCGACCGCGCCGTGCGTCGCGGCATCGCGAAGGACGGCTCGACGCTGTATCCCGCGATGCCTTACGTCTCCTACGCGAAGATGCCGCCCTCGGACGTCAAGGCGTTGTACGCGTATCTGATGCACGACGTCGCGCCAGTCGAGCAGCAGAACAAGGCTACGGGCATTGCGTGGCCGCTTTCGATGCGCTGGCCGCTGCGCTTCTGGCGCATGGCGTTCGCGCCCGATGTCGTGAACGACAGCGCACCCGGCGCCACCGATGGCATGGTCGCGCGCGGCCGCTATCTGGTGGAAGGCCCCGCGCATTGCGGCACCTGCCACACGCCGCGCGGCTTCGGGCTCCAGGAGAAGGCGCTGACCGACGATTCCCGGCTGTTCCTGTCCGGCGGCGTGGTCGATGGCTATCTGGCGAAGAACCTGCGCGGCGACCGCAAGGACGGTCTTGGCGAATGGGAGCCGGAGCAGATCGTCGCGTTCCTCAGGAGCGGGCGCAATGCCCACGCGGCGGCATTCGGCGGCATGGCGGAAGTCGTCGGGCGCAGCACGCAGAACATGAGCGATGCGGATCTTGCGGCGATTGCGGCCTATCTCAAGACGCTTTCGCCTGCTCATGCGGATGGGTCGGCGCTGGCAGCGGACCCCACCGCCACCCGGAAGCTGCGCGCGGGCGCGGATCGTAGCAATGGTGCGCTGACCTTCGTGGACAACTGCGCGGCTTGCCACCGCACGAGCGGCAGCGGTTACGAGAGCACGTTCCCGACGCTTGCCTTGAGTTCCGTGGTCAACAGCGACGATCCGACCTCGCTGATCCACATTGTGCTCAAGGGCGGCCGGATGCCGTGGACGAAGGCTGCGCCGACACAGTTCGGCATGCCTGGCTTTGCGGAGCGTCTCACCGACCGCGATATCGCCGACGTGCTGACCTTCGTGCGTTCGAGCTGGGGCAATCGTGCGCCGGCGGTGAGCGCCGCCGAGGTCGCGAAGGTGCGCAAGGCGGTGCGCGCGGCGCCGCAGCCGGTGAGGGCGGAAAACAGTTAGGGAAGGAAGCTCACTGGCGTGGCGATTGCCGCCACGCCTGCACTGCAGGAAGCGCGCGCTGTGCGTCAGCGCATTTGCGCTGGCCTTCGGGCGGGCTCAAGCCGCCAGCATCTCCTTCGCGTGCCGGCGCGTGGTGGCGGTGATCTCCAGCCCGCCGAGCATGCGCGCGACTTCCTCCACGCGGCCCGGTCTGTCGAGCGGCGTGACGACCGAGACGGTGCCGCCATTGCCGTCGCCGGACTTCGAGACCTGGAAGTGGTGATCGCCGCGCGCGGCAACCTGGGGCAGGTGCGTGACGCACAGCACCTGGCGCTGGCGGCCGAGCTGATGCAGCAAGCGCCCGACCACCTCGGCGACGCCGCCGCCGATGCCGGTGTCCACTTCGTCGAAGATCAGCGTGGGCGTGGGGCTCGCGGCGCTCGCGATCACGGCGAGTGCGAGGCTGATGCGCGCGAGTTCACCGCCCGAGGCGATCTTCGCGAGCGGGCGCAGCGGCACGCCCGCGTGGCCGGCCACGCGAAATTCGATCTGCTCGAGACCATGCGCGCTGCCGATCGGCTCGCCGTTCGCGCTGCTGCCGAGCGGCACCAGCGCGACCTCGAAGCTGCCGCCCGCCATCGACAATTCCTGCATGCCCTGCGTGACCGCCGCGCCAAGCGCCTTGGCGGCCTTCGCGCGCGCTTTCGAAAGCTGGCGGGCCTCGGTGAGATACGCCTCGTGCGCCTTGTCGGCGGCGGCACGCAGCACGTCGAGGTCGGAGGCGGCGTCGAGCGCCGCAAGCTGGGCGCGGCGCGCCGCGTGTTCCTCGGGCAGCGATTCGGCCTGCAGGCGGAACTTGCGTGCCGCCGAGTGCAGCGCGTCGAGCCGGTGCTCGACCTGCGCGAGCCGTTGCGGATCGAGATCGAGCCGTTGGGCGTAATGGGAGAGGGAGTAGGCCGCTTCCTGCAACTGGATCGCCGCGGGTTCGAGCGCGGCGAGCGCGTCGCCAAGCGCGGGATCGACTTCGGCGAGATCGCGCAGCTTCGAGACGATCGAGTTCAGATGCGAGATCATCGCCTCGTCGGATTCGGAGAGCGCCGCGAGCGCGCCTTGCACGCCTTCGATCAGATTCGCCGAATTCGCGAGCCGTACGTGCTCGGCGTTCACCTCTTCCCACTCGCCGGGCTGCGGCGCGAGTTTGTCGAGTTCGGCGAGTTGCCAGGCAAGGCGCTCGCGCTCGAGCTGGAGTTCCCGGTCGCGCGACATCGCGGTTTGCACGGCGAGGCGCGCGTCGCGGGCGGCGCGCCACGCGCGCGTGACGGCGGTAGCCGTGTCGACCAGGCCCGCGTGCGTGTCGAACAGCTCGCGCTGCGCGTCGGGGCGCATGAGCAACTGATGTGCGTGCTGGCCGTGAATGTCGACGAGGCGCTCGCCCACCTCGCGCAGTTGCGCGAGCGTGGCCGGCGTGCCGTTGATGAACGCGCGCGAGCGCCCGCCGCTGTCGACTACGCGGCGCAGCATTACGGTGTCCTCGCCGTCGGGCGTGGCGAGCGCCTGCTCGTCGAGCCACTGCGCCACGTGCGGCGCGGCGTCGAACTCGGCGGTGATGTCGGCGCGGCTTTCGCCCGTGCGCACCACGCCGGCGTCGGCGCGCGCGCCGAGCGTGAGCGCAAGGGCGTCGATCAGGATCGACTTGCCCGCGCCGGTTTCGCCGGAGAAAACGGAAAAGCCGTTATCGAATTCAAGGTCGAGCGCGGCGACGATCACGAAGTCGCGGATCGAAAGATGGCGGAGCATGGCGGCGTCAGTCTTCCGGGTCGTCTTGCAGCGAGGGGTGTTCGTTCCAGTGCAGCTTCTGGCGCAGCGTCCGGAAATAGCTGTAGCCGACCGGGTGCAGGAAAGGCACGGTATGGCGCGAGCGGCGCACCTCGATTACGTCGTTGAGTTCGAGGGCCGTGAACGACTGCATGTCGAAGTTCACGTTGACGTCGCGTCCCGCAATGATCTGGATGCTGACCTTGCAGTCGTCGGGGAGCACGATCGGGCGGTTCGAGAGCGCGTGCGGCGCAATCGGCACGAGCACGATGCCCTGCAACTGCGGATGCAGCAACGGCCCCTGCGACGAGAGCGAATAGGCGGTCGAGCCAGTGGGCGTGGCGACGATCAGCCCGTCCGAGCGCTGGTTGTACATGAAGCGGCCGTCCACGTGCACGCGCAGTTCCGCCATGCCTGAAACGCCGCTGCGGTTCACCACCACGTCGTTGAACGCAAGGGCGTGGTAGATCGGGTCGCCGCCGCGCGTAATGCGTGATTCGAGCAGCGAGCGCTCCTCGCGCTCGAAGCTGCCCGCGAGCAGTTGCGGCACGACTTCCTGCATGTCGGCGAACGGGATGTCGGTGATGAAGCCCAGACGCCCGTGGTTGATGCCGATGAGCGGCGTGCGGTAGGGCGCGAGCTGGCGGCCGGTGCCGAGCATCGTGCCGTCGCCGCCGAGGACCACGGCTACGTCTGCGCGCGCGCCGATTTCGGCGATCTGCAGCGCAGGATAGCCGGTGGCGCCGATTTCCTGGGCGGTGTGCGCTTCGAACACCACGTCGAAGCCGCGCTGCGAAATCGTGTGGGCGAGCGCCATCAGCGGCTCGCCGATGCCTTGCGTATTGCTGCGCCCGACGAGCGCAACCGTTTTGAACTGGCTCTGGATCTTCTGGATCTGCATGCCGGCATTACACCATAGTCGGGTCTCGAAAAGAACCTGGCAGCCCTTGTCCACGGGGCGTGGGCAGGGGCTGCGCCCCTTTTTTGCAGGCCGGCGTGACGCGGCGATGACAGACCGGCCAAAACAGTGCGCAGGCTGCCACGGTTTCCGGACGGCCGGGCCGCAGGCGCGAGCGCGGGCGGACTCGCCGCCAACCCGGCATTAGGCTAGAATTTTCAGTCATGCTAGACCCTCGCGCACAAACCCTCCTCAAAACGCTGATTGAGCGCTACATCGCCGAAGGTCAGCCGGTCGGCTCGCGCACGCTGTCGCGCTTTTCCGGCCTGGAGCTGAGCCCGGCGACGATCCGCAACGTGATGTCGGACCTCGAGGAGCTGGGGCTTGTGTCGAGCCCCCATACCTCGGCAGGGCGCGTGCCCACGCCGCGCGGCTACCGCCTGTTCGTCGACACCCTGCTCACCGTCGAGCCCTCGGCCGACGACGACGCGCTCACGCGGGCGGTCAAGACCACGCTGCGCCCCGGCGAGCCGCAAAAGGTGGTGGCGGCGGCGGCCAGCGTACTCTCGAATCTCTCGCAGTTCGCTGGCGTGGTGCTCACGCCGCGGCGCACGCACGTGTTCAAGCAGGTCGAGTTCATGCGCCTGTCGGACAAGCGAATCCTGCTCATCATCGTGACGCCCGAAGGCGACGTGCAGAACCGCATCATGGCGACGCAGCGCGACTTCACGCCTTCCGAGCTCATCGAAGCCTCCAATTACATCAACGCGCACTTCGCCGGACTTTCGTTCGACGAGGTGCGGCGGCGCCTGCGCGAAGAGATCGACGCGCTGCGCGGCGACATGACCACGCTCATGCACGCTGCCGTGACCGCGAGCACCGACGAAACCGATACTGGCGAGACCGTGCTCATTTCCGGCGAGCGCAACCTGCTCGAAGTGGCCGATCTGTCGTCGGACATGGCGCGCCTGCGCAAGCTCTTCGACGTGTTCGACCAGAAAACGAGTCTCCTGCAGCTGCTCGACGTGTCGAGCCACGCCCAGGGCGTGCAGATCTTCATTGGCGGCGAGTCGAACCTCGTGCCGATCGAGGAAATGAGCGTGGTGACCGCGCCCTACGAAGTGAACGGCAAGATTGTCGGCACGCTCGGCGTGATCGGCCCGACGCGCATGGCCTACAACCGCGTGATTCCGATCGTGGACATCACCGCGCGCCTGCTCTCGCTCACGCTTAGCCAGAGCTGAAAGCGCTTGCCGCGCGGTTTGCCCGCGTTTCCCTTTGCACCGATCATCGCCCGGAGCCGGGCCGCGCGCCACTGGCCGAATGGCTAACGGTGGGGGGTTGGCGTGCGCCGCCGCCGTGCATCCCGCGCCTCGTGAGCGGGCTTTGGAGCCGGCCCGGCGCAAGTCACGCCCGCTATAATGCGCACTGGTGCAACCTTTGCCGCGCCTTGAAGCGCGGCGTCCCTGACCGCCTATGCGTTTCGACCTGGAGCGACCCCTGCAGTCAGCCGGTGCGCATCGCGTCGCGGTGCTGCTCATCAATCTGGGCACGCCCGACGCGCCCACGCCGCGCGCCGTGCGCCGCTATCTGGCGCAGTTCCTTTCCGATCCGCGCGTGGTCGAGATTCCCGCGCCCATCTGGCAGGTCATCCTGCGCGGGCTGATCCTGCCGTTTCGCAGCCGTTCGTCGGCGAAGAAATACGCGGCGGTCTGGACGCCCGAAGGCTCCCCGCTGCGCGTGCACACGCAGAAGCAGGCCGACGGCTTGCGCCATCTGCTGCATCTGAACGACTACGCCGTGCTCGTGGACCATGCGATGCGCTACGGCACGCCCGATATCGCGGCGATGCTCAGCCAGCTCAAGCTCGCCGGCGCCGAGCGCATTTTGCTCATGCCGATGTATCCGCAATACTCGGCGTCGACCACGGCCACGGCTTTCGACGCGGCGTTCGCCAAACTGCGGCGCATGCGCAACCAGCCGGAAATTCGCACGGTGCGCGCATATCACGACCATCCGGCTTATATCGGGGCGCTCGCGACGCAGGTGCGGGAGTACTGGCAGGCGCACGGCCGCCCCGACTTCGCGGCGGGAGATCGCCTCGTGCTGAGTTTTCACGGCGTGCCGAGCCGCACGCTCGATCTCGGCGACCCGTACCACGATCAATGCCAGCAGACGGCCTCGCTCCTCATGCATGCGCTCGAACTCACGCCGGTGGAATGCCGCGTCACGTTCCAGTCCCGCTTCGGGCGCGCGCAGTGGCTGCAGCCCTATACCGCGCCGACGCTCAAGGAGCTCGGACAGGGCGGCGTGCGCCGCGCCGACGTGTTCTGTCCTGGTTTTACGGCGGACTGCCTCGAGACCATCGAGGAAATCGGCATGGAGGTCCGCGACGAGTTCCTGCATGGCGGCGGCAAGGAGTTCCACCGTATTCCGTGCCTGAACGCGTCGCCTGCGTGGATCGCAGCGCTCGGCGAAATCGTTGCGCAGAACCTGCAGGGCTGGCCGGTGCGGGCGCCGGTTCCAGCCGGCGCGACGGCCTGAGCGCGGGACTTTAGCGGCGCTCAATCAGGAAGCATCCATGAATTACAAGATTTCGACCGAACCCGGCGCGCGTCTGCGCATCGACAAATGGCTTTGGGCCGCGCGCTTCTTCAAGACGCGCTCGCAGGCGTCGGACGCCATCGGCAAAGGCCGCGTGCGGATCGGCGGCGATGTCGTGAAGGCTTCCCGGGACGTGCGCGTAGGCGACTTCGTGAAGATCGAGATCGATCACGCGGTATGGGAGGTGCAGGTGCTCGGCATCTGCGAGGTGCGCGGCCCGGCGAGCATTGCCCAGACGCTCTATGCGGAGACAGAGGCCGGCCGTGCGCAGCGCACGGCCGAACAGGAGCGCAGGCGGCTCTTTCGCGAGCCCGCCGCCGTGCTGCACGGCAGGCCCACCAAGCGCGACCGTCGCACTATCGACAAACTTTCGCGTGAGGATTGAAGAGCGCTTCCATTGTGGCGTGAACGCCCCCGTATTCCGTCGTATTTTCGTTCACGACGCCGGACATGCAGATGGTGGTGGTCCCGGCGATGAGTACCAAAGCGACCACCGAGATGGCAAAGGTCAGTTTCACGGTACTCCCCCAAGGGAAGAAAAGCTGCAAAACGGCCAATACATGGGCCACAGACGCAACAGCAGGGCCCCATCGGTGCGGTGCCGGACTCAGGGTAAACGCCCTGTGAGCAGCACCTGTTCCTGAGTGTAGGTCAGGGTTGCCCCGTACTCAATTTCATTGTTGCGGCACTGCAGTAATGGTTGTAACGAGCGATTTCGGCGGTTTGATCCATGTATAAAAAAACCTCGCGAGGCCCTTGAAATAAATGATCCGGCACCCACGTGCTGTCGCGATGGACAAGGGCGGCTGTAGCGTTGGCGCAACGCGCGCCGGCGTAGCAAACGAGCTGGCCAGAACGGTCCGCGCCTTGTTTCCCCTTTTACTATTCAACGACGTTCAGCGACATGGAAAACACGCAAGAGAACCCGACGAGCCAGAACCCCACGCCCGCGGACGAGGCGTCGCAAGCCGCTGCTCAGCCGCAACAATCCGCGGCCGAAGGCGCCGCGCAGGCGCCCGAAGGCGACGCGCAAGCAGCGCTGGCAGAGGCCCAGGCGAAGGTCGCCGAACTGCAGGATGCATTCATCCGCGCCAAGGCCGAGACGGAAAACGTCCGCCGCCGCGGTCAGGAAGACGTTGCCAAGGCGCACAAGTTCGCCATCGAGAGCTTCGCCGAGCATCTGCTGCCGGTCATGGACAGCCTCGAAGCCGCGCTGGCGCATGGTTCGGACGACCTCGCGAAGGTCAACGAAGGCGTCGAGCTGACGCTCAAGCAACTGATCGGCGCGCTCGAGAAGGGCAAGGTGATGCAGATCAACCCGGTGGGCGAGAAGTTCGATCCGCATCGCCATCAGGCCATCTCGATGGTGCCTTCGGAGCAGGAGGCGAACACGGTCGTCGCGGTGCTGCAAAAAGGTTATGTGATTGCCGACCGCGTGCTGCGCCCTGCGTTGGTCACGGTTTCGCAGCCGAAGTAAGGCGTCTGCCGGTCGATTCGCCGTTGTTTTGTAAGGCGTTGGAAAGTCTGGGCGGCGCTGTTTCGAGCGACACGCCGCCGATCGAAAAAAATTAAGGAATTCATAGCCCAAAGCTCTTGAAAACATCCTTGCGGCACCTATTTGGGCAACAGTGAATTGAAACAAACCGAATTGAGCTGAGGCGAACGCCCCCGCACCACGCGAGACGCGGCGAACGCACAGCGATCAAAATCTGGAGAATTGACAAAATGGGCAAAATCATCGGCATCGACCTCGGCACCACCAATTCGTGTGTGGCGCTGATGGAAGGCAATCAGGTCAAGGTGATCGAGAACTCGGAAGGCGCTCGCACGACGCCGTCGATCATCGCTTACATGGACGACAACGAAGTGCTGGTCGGCGCGCCGGCCAAGCGTCAGTCGGTCACGAACCCGAAGAACACGCTGTACGCGGTCAAGCGCCTGATCGGCCGCCGCTTCGACGAGAAGGAAGTGCAGAAGGACATCAACCTGATGCCCTACAAGATCGTCAAGCACGACAACGGCGACGCATGGGTCCAGGCGCATGGCAACAATCTCGCGCCGTCGCAGGTGTCGGCCGAAGTGCTGCGCAAGATGAAGAAGACCGCTGAAGACTACCTCGGCGAGCCGGTCACCGAAGCCGTGATCACGGTTCCCGCGTACTTCAACGACAGCCAGCGTCAGGCCACCAAGGACGCCGGCCGCATCGCCGGGCTGGAAGTCAAGCGCATCATCAACGAGCCGACCGCGGCTGCACTCGCGTTCGGTCTGGACAAGGCCGAAAAGGGCGACCGCAAGATCGCCGTGTTCGACCTGGGCGGCGGCACGTTCGACATCTCGATCATCGAGATCGCAGACGTTGACGGTGAAATGCAGTTCGAAGTGCTCTCGACCAACGGCGACACATTCCTCGGCGGCGAAGACTTCGACCAGCGCATCATCGACTACATCATCGGCGAGTTCAAGAAGGAGCAGGGCGTAGACCTCTCGAAGGACGTGCTCGCGCTGCAGCGCCTGAAGGAAGCTGCTGAAAAGGCCAAGATCGAACTGTCGTCGGGCCAGCAGACCGAAATCAACCTGCCGTACATCACGGCGGATGCCTCGGGCCCGAAGCACTTGAACCTCAAGATCACGCGCGCCAAGCTGGAAGCGCTGGTCGAAGACCTGATCGAGCGCACCATCGAGCCGTGCCGCGTGGCGATCAAGGACGCGGGCGTGAAGGTCGGCGACATCGACGACGTGATTCTCGTCGGCGGCCAGACGCGTATGCCGAAGGTGCAGGAGAAGGTGAAGGAATTCTTCGGCAAGGATCCGCGCCGTGACGTGAACCCGGACGAAGCCGTGGCCGTGGGCGCTGCGATTCAGGGTCAGGTTCTCTCGGGCGACCGCAAGGACGTGCTGCTCCTCGACGTCACTCCGCTCTCGCTCGGTATCGAGACGCTCGGCGGCGTCATGACGAAGATGATCAACAAGAACACCACGATCCCCACCAAGCACGCACAGGTCTACTCGACGGCCGACGACAACCAGGGCGCCGTGACGATCAAGGTGTTCCAGGGCGAACGCGAAATGGCGGCTGGCAACAAGCTGCTGGGCGAGTTCAACCTCGAAGGTATTCCGCCCGCACCGCGCGGCGTGCCGCAGATCGAAGTGAGCTTCGACATCGACGCGAACGGCATTCTGCACGTCGGCGCGAAGGACAAGGCGACCGGCAAGGAAAACCGCATCACCATCAAGGCGAACTCGGGCCTGTCGGAAGCCGAAATCGAGAAGATGGTGAAGGACGCCGAAGCGAACGCGGAAGAAGATCACCGTCTGCGCGAGCTGGCCGACGCACGCAACCAGGGCGACGCGCTGGTTCACAGCACGAAGAAGGCCGTGGCCGAGTACGGTGACAAGATCGACGCCAGCGAGAAGGAAAAGATCGAAGCCGCGTTGAAGGAACTTGAAGACACGCTGAAGGACACGTCGGCCGACAAGGCGACGATCGAAGCGAAGGTCGAGGCGCTGTCGGCAGCGTCGCAGAAGCTCGGCGAGAAGATGTACGCCGACATGCAGGCGGCGCAAGGCGCGGCGGGTGCGGCTGCAGGTGCCGCGGGCGCCGAAGCCAACCCGCAGCATGCCGCCGAAGACGTGGTCGACGCCGAGTTCAAGGAAGTCAAGAAGGACTAAGTCTGCTCGTTCAGGGCCAGGGCATCCGGCGCGCTTCGCTCTGGATGCTTCGATCAGCGGCCCGGATCGAAAGGACTGAGCCGACCCAAGCCCGGCCGCATCGGTTACGATGCGCTTCGGCATTGCAGCGCCTGGCGGGCCTTTTGGCTCTCCGGGCACATTTGTTTTATGGAGGCCGTTCTCTTGCAGGGGCCGCCGGGGCGCGAAAGCGCCCGCGCGCGGAAGGTGCGAAGGAGCGGCAAACGGGTCACGAGATCCAGCATTCAAGAGGAGCCGGCGCGTGCGGGAAAGGTGCGCGGCCGGCGTTGAACCGATATGGCGAAACGGGATTACTACGAGGTTCTGGGCGTCGCGAAGAACGCGAGCGACGACGAAATCAAGAAGGCGTATCGCAAGCTTGCGATGAAGTATCACCCCGACCGCAATCCGGACAGCAAGGATGCGGAAGAGCATTTCAAGGAGGTGAAAGAAGCCTACGAGATGCTGTCGGACTCGCAAAAGCGCGCGGCTTACGACCAGTACGGCCATGCGGGTGTCGATCCCAACATGGGCGGCGCGGGTGCGCAGGGCTTCGGTGGTTTCGCGGACGCTTTCGGTGACATCTTCGGCGATATTTTCGGCCAGGCGGCCGGCGGTGGCCGTGGCGCGCGCGGCGGCCCGCAGGTGTATCGCGGCGCGGACCTGCGCTACAGCATGGAAATCACGCTGGAGCAGGCGGCGCACGGCTACGAGACGCAAATTCGCGTGCCGGGCTGGAGCAGCTGCGAGGTCTGCCACGGCTCGGGCGCGAAGCCCGGCACCAAGCCTGAATCCTGTCCGACCTGTCACGGTTCGGGCCAGGTGCGCATGTCGCAGGGCTTCTTCAGCATCCAGCAGACCTGCCCGAAGTGCCACGGCACGGGCTCCTATATTCCCGAGCCTTGCACGAATTGCCACGGCGCGGGCAAGGTGAAGGAAACCAAGACGCTCGAAGTGAAGATTCCGGCGGGCATCGACGACGGGATGCGCATTCGCTCGGCCGGCAACGGCGAGCCGGGCATCAACGGCGGGCCGTCGGGCGATCTCTATGTCGAGATCCACATCAAGCAGCACGCGGTCTTCGAGCGCGACGGCGACGACCTCCATTGCCAGATGCCGATTCCGTTCACCACGGCGGCGCTCGGCGGCGAGATCGAAGTGCCGACGCTGGCAGGCCGCGCGAGCTTCACGGTGCCCGAGGGCACGCAGTCGGGCAAGACTTTCCGTCTGCGCGGCAAGGGCATCAAGGGTCTGCGTTCGAGTATCGCCGGCGATCTGTACGTGCATGTGCAGGTCGAAACGCCGGTCAAGCTCACCGAGCAGCAACGCGATTTGCTCCAGCAGTTCGAGAAGTCGCTCGTGGAAGGTGGCTCGCGCCACAGTCCGCAGAGCAAGAGCTGGTTCGACCGCGTAAAGAGCTTCTTCGATTAATGCACGCGTCGGGATTTCGTGCGGTAGCAGGCAGGCGGTAACGTTCAATGGCAGTGAATCAAGGCGGCGCGGCCAGCGACGCGATTTTCGCGCTGCTCGACGATGGCGACTCGACGGCGGCGAGCCGTTCGAGCCGCCTGTATACGGGGTTCGTGCGCGAGATCGCGTGCGAGCGCGCGGCGGATCTCGACGCGGCGTGCCGCGAAGTCAATGCAGCATTGAGTGCAGGAGCAGGCGCGGCCCTTCATGCGCTCGTGCTCGGCGACTACGAATTCGGGCGCGCGCTCGAATTCGCGAAGCGCGACGCCTCATCTAGCGAAACGCAGCACGGCCACGCCGCGTTGCGTTTTTTATTGTTCGCGCGCTGCGAGCGGCTTTCGCGCGACGAGACCGACGCGTGGCTCGCCGCGCGCGAGGGCAGCGCGGCCCCCGCGCCGGCTGGCATTGCCGGTGTGACGATGGGCGTCGACCGCGAGCGCTTCGAGCGCGACATCGGTGCGGTGCAGGACGCGCTTCGCATCGGCGACTCGTATCAGATTAACTACACGTACCGGTTGGGCTTCGAGGCGTTCGGCGCACCGGTGGCGTTGTACCGGCGCCTGCGCGAGCGCCAGCGCGTGCGTTACGGCGCGCTCATCGCGTTGCCGGGCGATCGCTGGGTGCTCTCGTGCTCGCCGGAACTGTTCGTCGAGAAGCACGGCGAAACGTTGCGCGCGAAGCCGATGAAAGGCACCACCGCGCGTCGCGCCGATGCCGCCGAAGATGCCGCCGCCGCGCAATTCCTCGCGAGCGACCCCAAGAATCGCGCCGAAAACGTGATGATCGTCGACTTGCTGCGCAACGACGTGTCACGCGTCGCGCAGACGGGATCGGTGCGCGTGCCCGCGCTCTTCAGCGTGGAGCCGTATGCCTCGGTCTGGCAGATGACCTCCACGGTGGAGGCGAAACTGCGCCCCGGCACGACCTTCGCCGACGCGATGCGCGCACTGTTCCCATGCGGCTCGATCACGGGCGCGCCCAAGCACCACACGATGGAATTGATCGAGGCGCTCGAGCATAGCCCGCGCGGGCTCTACACGGGCACCATCGGCTGGCTGGACGCTCCTGGAGAAGGCGAGGCCTGTGGTGATTTCTGTCTCTCGGTCGTGATCCGCACGCTCACGCTCGACGCCCCCAGCGCCGGCGATGGCGCAATGCGGCGCGGCGAGATGGGCGTGGGCGCGGGCATCGTGCTGGACAGCGTAGCGGCCGATGAATACGACGAGTGCCGCTTGAAAGCGCGTTTTCTCACCGAGGCCGATCCCGGCATCGAACTCTTCGAAACGATGTATGCGACGCGCGCGCAGGGCGTGCGTCATATCGAGCGCCATCTCGCGCGGCTTGCGGCGGGGGCGGCCTGGTTCGGTTTTCCGTGCGATGTGGAAGCGTTGCGCGAGCGTCTCGTTGAGGCGTGTGCTGCGTTCTCGGAAGCGGACGTGCCGCATCGGCTGCGGCTCGCGCTCGGCAAGAGTGGCGTGGCAACGCTGACCAGCGCGCCGCTTGCCCCGCTCGCTCACGACACCGTTGGCGTGCTGCTCGCGCCGGATCACGGCTTCGCGCCAGTTGCGTCAGGCGATGCGCTGCTGTTGCACAAGTCGACGCGGCGCGCCGAGTTCGACCGCGCATGGCGCGAGGCCGAAACGCAGGGTGGCTTCGACATGCTGTTCTTCAACGAGCGCGACGAGCTGACCGAAGGCGGGCGCTCGAACGTGTTCGTGAAGCGCGATGGGCAATGGTGGACGCCGCCGCTGGCGTCGGGGCTGTTGCCCGGCGTTATGCGCGGCGTGCTGCTCGACGATGCGGCGTTCGGGGCGCGCGAGCGTGTGCTTACGCGCGACGACGTGCTGAACGCCGAGGCGCTCGTGCTGACCAACGCGCTGCGCGGGGCCGTGGCGGCGCGCTTGATACGCGCTTGATACGCACTTGATTTGCGCTTGATTCGATGAGCGCGTGGTAGACGCACCGGCATAAAAAAAGCGCGCCCAGCAAGGGCGCGCTTTTTTCTTTTGAGGCAGCACGCGATCAGAACGCGTGCTCGGGTCCAGGGAACGTGCCTTCCTTCACCGCCGTCACATAGGCGCGCACGGCCGATTCGATATCGGGCTGTCCCGCCATGAAGTCCTTCACGAAGCGCGGACGCTTGCCGGGGAAGATCCCGAGCATGTCGTGCAGCACGAGCACCTGGCCCGAGCAATCGAGGCCCGCGCCAATGCCGATGGTCGGAATGCGCAACTGCTTCGTGACTTGTGCGCCGAGCGTCGCCGGCACCGCCTCGATCACCACGAGCTGAGCGCCCGCGGCTTCGAGCGCCAGCGCGTCGCGCACGAGCTGCACGGCGGCCGCATCGGTCTTGCCCTGCACCTTGAAGCCGCCGAACGCGTGCACCGATTGCGGCGTGAGGCCGATGTGCGCGCACACCGGCACCGCGCGCTCGACCAGCATTTTCACCGTGGGCGCGAGCCACTCGCCGCCCTCGATTTTCACCATCTGCGCGCCCGCACGCATGAGCTTCACCGAATTCGCGAAGGCGTCCTCGGGTGTGCCGAACGTGCCGAACGGCAGATCGGCGATGATCAGCGCCTTCGGTTGCGCGCGCGCGACGCAGGCCGTGTGATAGGCGATGTCGTCGATGGTGACGGGCAGCGTCGTGGCATGGCCCTGGAGCACATTGCCGAGCGAGTCGCCGATCAGCACCGTATCCACGCCTGCGCGGTCGCATAGCGCCGAGAAGCTCGCGTCGTAGCACGTGAGCATCGAGATCTTCTCGCCAGCGTCGCGCATCGCCTGGAGCTTGGGCACGGTGACCGCGCTACGGCTCGTTTCCTGCAGGTAAGTCATGGGGAGTCCGTTAGGGAAAGGGAATGCCGGACGGCGCGCCGCTCAAAGCGTCGCGCCCTTGACGAACGATTCCTTGCGGCCGCGCATCGATTCGATACGCTCGACGATCAGCGCAAGGTCCGCGTCGGAGTCGAGCGGGTTCAGATTCTCGACGCCCACTGTCAGCACCGGCGCACGGTCGTAATGATAGAAAAATTCGTTGTAGCTGTCGCACAGCGCCCGCAGGAAGGTGTCGGAGATGTGCTGCTCCGCCGCCACCGCGCGTTTCTGGATGCGCGCATAGAGCGCTTCAGGGCTCGCCTGCAGATACACCACGAGGTCGGGCGGCGGCGACGCCACGCGCAGGCGCGCGGCGAGTGCCTGAAACAGCTGCAGCTCTTCTTCGGCGAGCGTCAGGCGCGCGAACAGCTCGTTGCGCTCGGCAAGGAAATTCGTCACGAGCGGGGTGCCGGCGGCAAGCTGCGCAGCCACTTGCCGCGACAGATGCTCGCGCTGCAGCGCCACCGCGAGTTGCGCGGCCAGCGCGTGGCGCGACGTGTCACGGTAGAAGCGTTCGAGAAACGGGTTGTCCGCGCGCGAGCCGAGCAGCGTCTGCATCGACCAGCGCTCGGCCAGACGCGTCGCGAGCGGCGTCTTGCCCGAGCCGATCGGCCCTTCGATCGCAATGTACTGGAGCGCGGCGGGGCGTGCGGAGACCGTGGTGGCGAAAGACAGAGGCGTGCTCATCGGCAGGTGCCCGAAGAGCGCGGCGTGTTATCGGCGGAGGCGGCGGAATCGCTGGGATCGGCCGCAACGCCCGTGGACTTGCCCGCTTCGGGGTCGGCGAGACACTGGCACAGCGGCTTCAATTTTTCGATGCGCTGTTGCGCGACGGCGGGCAAGAAGCTGCTGACCACGCCCTGGCCCGGAATGGCGAGCTCGGGATCGATCTCGGCGAGCGGCGCGAGCACGAACGCGCGGCCCGTCATGCGCGGATGCGGCACGATCAGGTCGGGCTCGTCGATGATCGCTTCGCCGTACAGCAGGATGTCGATGTCGAGCGTGCGCGGCGCGTTGCGAAACGGACGCTCGCGGCCGAAGTGGTGCTCGATGCGATGGCACAGGCCGAGCAGCTCGCGCACCGTTAGCCGTGTATCGAGCTTCACGACGCAGTTGAAATAGTCGTCGCCGCCCGCGTCGATGGGCGCGGTGCGGTACAGACTCGATTTGGCGAGCACGGTGATGGTGTGCTGCTGCGCGAGACACACCACCGTGTCCTTGAGGGTCTGGCGAGCATCCCCCAGATTCGCGCCGATTCCGAGCCAGGCAACCGTCATGGCTTCACTTCCTGTGTTGCGCGAGTGCATTCGACCTGCCTGCGCCGGGTTGCGTGCTGCATGGCTTCAGTCCTCGTGCGGCTCGTCGTTGCCCCCGCCATCGACGGAGGCCGCTGCGGCGCTTTCGGCGCCCGCGGCGGCTTCGCCCGTCTTGCGGTTCTTCGCGCCGCCACGGCGGCGGCGCTTGCGCGGCGCGCGTTCCTTGCTGCCGCCTTGGGCGAGCAGCGTCTCGCGTGCGGCCGGGTCGCCGCTGATGAAGTCGGTCCACCACTGGCCCACTTCGGCGTCGAGCTCGCCCGATTCGCAGCGCAACAGGAGGAAATCATACCCCGCTCTGAAGCGAGGGTGTTCCAGCAGCTTGATCGCGCTGCGGCCGCGTTTTTCGAGGCGCAGTTGCAGGCCCCAGATCTCGCGCATGTCCGACGAGTAGCGGCGATGGATCGCGAGCTTTTCGGTTTGCGCGTCGATCACGTCGTCCATCGCGCGATGCAGCGCCGGCACGGGGAATTCGCCCTCGGCCGTGTATTGCTGCAGGCGCTGCTGCACGTCGTGCCACAGCAGCGTCGCGAACAGGAAGCCCGGCGAGACCGGCTTGCCCGCGCGCACGCGCGCATCGGTGTTCGAGAGCGCGAGCGTGATGAAGCGCTCGCCCTGCGGCTGCTCGAGAATCACGTCGAGCAGGGGCAGCAGGCCGTGATGGAGGCCTTCCTTGCGCAGCCACTTGAGGCACTCGAGCGCGTGGCCCGAGAGCAGCAGCTTGAGCATCTCGTCGAACAGACGCGCCGCCGGCACGTTGTTGATGAGGTCCGCGAGCTCCTGGATCGGCGCACGCGTGTGGGCTTCGATCTCAAAGCCGAGCTTCGCCGCGAAACGCACCACGCGCATCATGCGCACCGGGTCTTCGCGGAAGCGCGTGGCCGGGTCGCCGATCATGCGCAGCAGGCGCGCGCGCATGTCGGCCATGCCGTTGTGATAGTCGAGCACCGTCTGCGTGGACGGGTCGTAGTACATCGCGTTGATCGTGAAGTCGCGGCGCGTGGCGTCTTCGTGCTGCTCGCCCCAGACGTTGTCGCGCAGCACCCGGCCGCTCGCGTCCACGTGGTGCGTCTTGCGGTCGAGCTCGTCGCGGCGCAGGCGCTTGTGGCCCGCTCCACCGGCGGCCTCGGCGGGCGGAGCGTCCACGAGCGCGCGGAAGGTCGAGACTTCGATGATCTCCTGGCCAAACTGCACGTGCACAATCTGGAAGCGCCGGCCGATGATGCGGGCACGGCGGAACAGCTTCTGCACCTGATCGGGCGTGGCGTCGGTGGCCACGTCGAAGTCCTTGGGCGCGACGCCGAGCAGCAGGTCGCGCACCGCACCGCCCACGATGAACGCGCGAAAGCCCGCTTGCTGCAGGCCGTCGGTCACGCGTACGGCGTTACGCGAGATGAGCGAGGGATCGATGCCGTGGATATCGGCGGAGAGGACGACGGGCGTGGCCGGGTCGCCGGCGCCCTGGCCCGCGCCGGGCCTGGTGGCTTTCTTCGCGGTGACCGTCTTGCGGCGCGGGCGCGTCGTGGCCTCGCCCGCGGCTTCGCTTTCATGCGACGCCGCAGCCAATGCGGTGTCGCTGGCCGGGGCGCCCTGGGTCGCGGAGGCGTCGTCCTGGCCAAACAGTTTGCGGATGAATTTCTTGATCACGATGCCTGGAACAAATCGAGGATGCGCCAGCCTGCTTGTTGCGCATGCGCGCGCAGGGTGTCGTCGGGGTTGGTCGCGATCGGGTCGGTGACTTTTTCGAGCAGCGGAATGTCGTTGTGCGAGTCGCTATAGAAGTAGCTGTGCTCGAAATCGGACCAGCGCTTGCCGAGCGAGGCCAGCCAGGCCTCCACGCGCACGATCTTGCCCTCGCGGTAGCTCGGCGTGCCGGTCGGTCGGCCGGTGAAGGCAGACGCCGGATGGCCGTCCACGGTTTCGACTTCGCAGGCGATCAGCTTGTCCACGCCGAACACCCCGGCGATGGGCGCCGTGATGAATTCGTTGGTGGCCGTGACCACGCAGCAGAGGTCGCCCGCTTCCTTGTGCTGTTTCACGAGTTCGAGCGCGGCCGGCACGATGGTCGGGTTGATCACCTCGTGCATATACTGGTCGTGCCATTCCTTCAACTGCGCGCGCGAATACTTCGCGAGCGGCGTGAGCATGGCGAGCAGGTACGCCTGGATGTCGAGCTGGCCGGCCTTGTAGTCGGCGTAGAAGCGGTCGTTCTGCTCCGCGAAGCGTTCGGCGTCGACGATGCCAAGCTTCACCATGAAGCGGCCCCATTCGTAGTCGCTGTCAGTGGGGATCAGCGTGTGATCGAGATCAAAAAGTGCGAGATTAGCCATGGGCGCTCATTTTACTTGAAGCGGGTGATGCCGTTGCCGGCGCCGGCTGCGGCGTCCGGCGATACGGAAGAGGGTTCGGACGCCGGCGCCGACGCCGGTGGATTCGCCGCCGCGGGCTCGGCGGGCGGGGCTTCGCGCGTGGCGCCGGGCGGTGCTGGATCGGCGGGCTCGGTGGACGCGGCGGGCTCGGTGGACGTGGCGGGATCGGCAGGCTCGGTGGAGGGATCGAGGTCGCCATCGAGCTCGCCGTTCATCTCGCCGCTGACATCGGCTTCCACTTCACCCTGGAGTTCGGCGCCCAGCTCGCGGTGGACGACGTCGCGGAATCTGGCCCCCAGTTCGCCTTCGACATTGTCGGTCGGCGGCTGGAACGGCGGCGCGCCGAGCGGCGCGCGCGGTTGCAGCGCGGGCGCCCGCGGCGCTTCGTACGCAGCGCTGGACGGCTCCGCCGGGGCTGCGGCGTTCGGTGTGTCGTGAGACGGAAATAGCTCCAGCTCGACGCCTTGCGCATGGTTGCCGGCATGCGCGGGCGCGTTGTGTTCTTCCGTCTGCGGCGTCGTTCTGGCCTCGTCCAGATGGTCAGCGGCCGTTGCGGCTTCGATGCGCGCAACGGCGGCGGCATCCGTTTCGCCCGGCCCCGCCTCGCTATTCGCCAGCATCGTGCGCAGCAGCGGCAGCGTTACCGCGCGCTTTTGCTCGAGCGAGAAGCGGTCGAGCGCGTCGAGCAGGCGCATCAGGCTCGGCATGTCGCGCCGGAAGTGCGTGAGCAGGTAAGCGGGCACGTCGTCGGCGAGATTGATGCCGCGCTCGCGCGCCGCCTGCTTGAGCACGGCAGCCTTGCCCGCGTCCGAGAGCGGCGCGAGGTGGAACACGAGACCCCAGCCAAGGCGCGTGCGCAGGTCCTCGCGCACGGCGAGCCCCATCGGCGGCGCGTTACCGGTCGCGACGAGCGCCGTGTTCGGGTGCGAACGCACCTCGTTGAACAGATTGAACAGGGCGATCTGCTGGGCGCCCGAGAGCGCGTCGCAGTCGTCGACCGCGTAAATCGGCACGCGGGCATCGAACGTAAACGCGGCGAGACCGCTCTTCGGCCCGATGTAGCGGACGTGGCCAGGCGGCGCCTCGAACGCGAGCGCGTGCAGCAGATGCGAGCGGCCGTTGCCGGGCTCCCCCCAGACATAGAACGTGCGGTCGGTCTTCGGGTCCACGGCGGGGCCTGCCGCGAGCGCGGCGTCGAGCCCGCGCAGCCGCGCGACCAGCTCCGCATTGGCGCCGGTATGAAAGTTGTCGAAGGTCGATGGCGGCGGGGTGCCGAGATCGAGCGTTAGCTGTCGCTGCACGGTGTGTCTGGCCGAAGGCGGTGTGTCAGTTATCGCTTGAAAATAGGCAGGTTCGGCGACAAAACGTGGTTTCCCGCTGACAGGCCCATCCCGCTACGACCAAAAACTCGCGCGTCCTGACGCAAGCGGCGGCGGCGGGGAGCCGTCAATCGGTTAAAATCGCATTTTACCGACCTTCTGCCTCTTCCCCATGAATCAACCGAAATCCGGCCCCGCTAATCAGGACCAAGCGCAGGAGCAAGGCCTCTCCTACCGTGACGCGGGCGTGGACATCGACGCGGGCGACGCGCTCGTCGATCGCATCAAGCCCTTTGCGAAGAAGACCCTGCGCGAAGGCGTGATGGGCGGCATCGGCGGATTCGGCGCGCTCTTCGAAGTGCCGAAGAAGTACAAGGAGCCCGTGCTCGTGTCGGGCACCGACGGCGTGGGCACCAAGCTGCGCCTCGCGTTTCATCTGAACAAACACGACACGGTCGGCCAGGATCTCGTCGCCATGAGCGTGAACGACATCCTCGTGCAGGGCGCCGAGCCGCTGTTCTTCCTCGACTACTTCGCCTGCGGCAAGCTTGATGTGGATACGGCCGCCACGGTCGTGAAGGGCATCGCCCAGGGCTGCGAGCTCTCGGGCTGCGCGCTGATCGGCGGCGAAACGGCGGAAATGCCGGGCATGTACCCCGACGGCGAATACGATCTCGCGGGCTTCGCGGTTGGCGCGGTGGAGAAGAGCAAGATCATCGACGGCAGCACGATCGTCCCCGGCGACGTCGTGCTGGGTCTCGCGTCGAGCGGCATCCATTCGAACGGCTTCTCGCTCGTGCGCAAGATCATCGAGCGTGCGAACCCGGACATGAACGCCGACTTCGACGGCCGCTCGCTGGCGGACGCGCTGATGGCGCCCACGCGCATCTACGTGAAGCCGCTACTCAAGCTGATGGAAACCATTGCTGTGAAGGGCATGGCGCACATCACCGGCGGCGGTCTGGTGGAGAACATCCCGCGCGTGCTGCGCGAGGGCCTCACCGCAGAGCTGAACCACGCGGCATGGCCGCTGCCGCCGCTGTTCTCGTGGCTGCAGAAGCATGGCGGCGTGGCCGATGCGGAAATGCACCGCGTGTTCAACTGCGGCATCGGCATGGCCGTGATCGTGGCGGCCGATCAGGCCGACGCGGCGGCTTCGCTGCTGGCTGCCGCGGGCGAGCAGGTGTGGAAGATTGGCGTGGTGCGTGAGAGCAAGGAAGGCGAGGCGCAGACTGTAGTGGTTTGACGCGCGCACTCCTGGCGGCACAAAACATTCGCGCCGGTCCAGCGGGCTTACCAAAGTCCCGCCGGCCGGCGCGAATTCATTTCTGGTGTGTGCGTGGCCTTACAACACCGTCCTCACATGCCAAAGCTCCGGAAACAGCACGACATCCAGCATCTTCCGCAGATAAGGCGCGCCACTCGTCCCACCGGTTCCCTGCTTGAAGCCGATAATCCGCTCGACCGTCGTGACATGGCGGAACCGCCACTGCCGGAACGCATCCTCGAGATCTACGAGTTCCTCGGCCATTTCATACAGATCCCAGTACTGCGAAGGATTGCGATAGACCTCGAGCCAGGCCGCTTCCACCGACGCATCGTGCAGCGTCGGCTGCGTCCAGTCGCGAGCGAGGCGTTCCGGCGCGATCGCAAAGCCGCGCCGCGCCAGCAGGCGAATCACCTCGTCATAAAACGAAGGCGCTTCTAGCGTGGCCTTGACCTGCGCAAGAACCTCAGGCCGATGCTCGTGCGGCTTGAGCATCTGCGCATTCTTGTTGCCCAGCAGAAATTCGATCTGCCGGTATTGATACGACTGGAACCCCGACGAAGCGCCCAGATACGGCCGCATCGCCGTGTACTCGGACGGCGTGAGCGTGGACAAAACATTCCATGCCTGCACCAGCTGTTCGAGAATGCGCGAGACGCGCGCGAGCTGCTTGAACGCAGGAGGCAGTTCGTCGCGATGCACGCACGCGAGAGCCGCGCGCAATTCGTAGAGCGCGAGCTTCATCCACAGTTCGCTCGTCTGATGCTGGACGATGAACAGCATCTCGTTGTGATCGGGCGAGAGCGGATGCTGCGCGTTGAGCACCGAGTCGAGCGAGAGGTAATCGCCATAGCTCATCGACTTCGAGAAGTCGAGCTGCGCGTCGTGCCAGCCTTCGCCTGGCTGCGCAGCGACGGGCGCGGCGGAAGCCGCTGCGCCATGCCCGAACGGGCAGCCGCCGCGCGCGGGCTCGCTGGCATTCGGGCTGGCATTCGGGGCGCTGGAAGGCGTGCGGGAGGAGTCGGTGTCGGGCACGCCGGGAATGTGCATGTGATCGGTCATTTCGCGCTCCTCAGGTCACCGCGCCGCGTGCGGCGAATTCGGGCTTGCGCCAGCTTTCGGTCGCGAGCACGTCGCGCAGCGTCTCGACGGCGTCCCACACATCGACGTAACGCAGGTACAGCGGCGTGAAGCCAAAGCGCAGCACGTGCGGCTCGCGATAATCGCCGATCACGCCGCGCGCGATCAGCGCCTGCATCACTTCATAGCCGTGCGGATGTTCGAAGCTCACGTGCGAGCCGCGTCGTGCATGCTCGCGCGGCGTGACGAGCGTGAGCGGGTATTCCTTGCAGCGCGTCTCTACGAGCTCGATGAAGAGGTCGGTGAGCGCGAGCGACTTGCGGCGGATCGCCTGCATGTCGGTCTGCAGGAAGACATCGAGGCCGCATTCGATGAGCGCCATCGAAACGATCGGCTGCGTACCGCACAGATAGCGGCCGACGCCGTTGTCCGGTCGGTAGACGGGGTTCATCTCGAACGGCGACTTGTGACCCCACCAGCCCGAAAGCGGCTGCGAGAACGTGTCCTGATTGCGCTTGGCCACCCACACGAAGCCGGGCGACCCTGGGCCACCGTTCAGGTACTTGTACGTGCAGCCGACCGCGTAATCGGCGTTCACGCCGTTCAGGTCCACGGGCACCGCGCCCGCCGAGTGCGCGAGGTCCCACAGCGCGAGCGCGCCTTGCGCATGAATGTGCGCGGTGAGCGCGCGCATGTCGTGCATTTCGCCGGTGCGGTAGTTCACGTGCGTGATCATCGCGACGGCCACGTCTTCGCGGACGGCAGCGTGCAGCTCGCTCGGGTCGTCGACGAGGCGCAGCTCATAGCCGCGGTCGAGCTGCTCGATGAGCCCTTGCGCGATGTACAGGTCGCTCGGGAAATTCGAGCGCTCGGAGACGATCACGCGGCGCTTGGGATCGCGCGCGTTTGCGACGCGCAGCGCGGCGGAAAGCGCCTTGAAGAGATTGATGGAAATGGTGTCGGTGACCACGACTTCATCTTCTGCCGCGCCGATCAGCGGGGCGAGCTTGTTGCCGAGGCGCCGCGGCATGGCGAACCAGCCCGCCGTATTCCAGCTGCGGATGAGGCCCTCACCCCATTCGCCGCCGATCACGGCTTGTGCGCGCGCGGCACTGGCTCGCGGCGGCACGCCGAGCGAGTTGCCGTCGAGATAGATGGTTTCGGGCGCGAGCGCGAATTGCTCGCGCAGCGCGGCGAGCGGATCGGCGCGATCGAGCGCCAGGGCTTCGTTACGGTCGTTCATAGGGGTTCTTCGGGGCAGTGAGGTGTTGGGGCGGAGGTAGCAAAGGTTCATTGGCGCTCGGACAGCGTGCGCAGCACGGCGCGCACGGGGCTGGCATCGAGCGTGGCGAATTTCAGCGGCAGCGCGATCAGTTCGTAGTCGCCGGGCGCGATGGCGTCGAGCACGATGCCTTCGAGAATCGCCATGCGGTGCGCGCGGATGCGGTGGTGCGCGTCCATCGTCTTCGATTCCTGCGGGTCGAGCGAGGGCGTGTCGATGCCGATCAGGCGCACGCCGTGCTCAGCCAGCAGGTCGATCGTCTCGGGCGCGACGGCGCAAAACGCGCTGTCCCAGCGCTCCTGCGGGGCCTTGGCGTAGGTGCGCAGCAGCACGCGCGGCGGGATGCCAGCGAGCGCCGCTTGCACATGCTCGGGCCGCACGAGCGGCGCGGCACCCACGCAATGAATCACGCGGCACGCGCCGATATAGGCGTCGAGCGGCACCGCGCCGATGGGCGCGCCCGCTTCGTCGTAGTGCAGCGGGGCGTCGGTGTGCGCGCCGGTGTGAGGCGAAAGCGTCACGCGCGCCACGTTGACCGGCGAGCCGGCTTCCATGCGCCAGACGCGCTCGACGCCAACGGGCGTGTCGCCTGGCCAGACGGGCGTTTCGGGGCGGATGGGCGGGGAAATGTCCCAGAGGTCGTTCATCGCGTTGACGAGGTTGTCTCAATGTTTTTCGAATGATAGGCAACTCGTCGCGAAATGTGCTTGCGAAAAAAACGTCATACGCTACAGTTCTTGGCACATAATTTGATTCAAGACGGGAACGGAGACCAAATATGAACGCTATCTCGCTTGATGCAACCGATTGCCGGATTCTTGCGGTGCTTCAGAACGAGGGGCGCATCAGCAATCTCGATCTGGCCGAGCGTATTTCGCTGTCGCCTTCCGCGTGCCTGCGGCGGCTGCGCTTGCTGGAGGAGCAGGGCGTGGTGGAGCGCTATCGCGCGTGCCTGAATCGGGAAGTGCTCGGCTTCGAAATGGAGGCCTTCGTGCAGGTCTCGATGCGCAACGACCAGGAGAGCTGGCACGAGCGCTTCGTCTCCGCGCTGCGCGACTGGCCCGAAGTGGTGGGCGCTTATGTGGTGACCGGCGAGACGCACTATCTGCTGCGCGTGCTCGCGCACAACCTCAAGCACTACTCGGACTTCGTGCTCAACAAGCTCTACAAGGCGCCGGGCGTGATGGATATCCGCTCGAATATCGTGCTCACGACGCTCAAGGTCGAGGCGGGGCTGCCGGTCGACCTGATCGCCCATCGCGGCGAGCCGAAGGCTTCATAACGCCGCTTCGGTTGCGTTTGGCTCGCCTGGAGCGGGTCTAGAGCGGTTGCAGCTGGTGAAATGCGCCGCCGTGGAAGACGAGCGGCGCGGCGCTGCCCTGGTCGTCCTTGCCGGGTTCGCGAACGCCGCAGCGCTCAACCTCGCCGACGAAGATCACGTGATCGCCTTCGTCGTAGCGGCTGCGGTTATGGCACTCGAACCAGGCGATGGCGCCGTCGAGCACGGGCATGCCGGAGTCGCCGGCCGCATGCGAGACGCCTTCGAAGCGGTCGCCCTTCACGGTGGCGAAGCGCTTGCACAAGTCGAGCTGCGACGCGGCGAGCACATTCACCACATAATGGCTGTTGCTGCGGAACACCGGCATCGAAGCCGATCGCGTGGCGAGACTCCACAGCACGAGCGGTGGCGTGAGCGAGACGGAGTTGAACGAGCTCGCGGTGATGCCGATCAGCTGGCCGTCGGGCGCGCGCGTCGTGATGACCGTCACACCGGTGGCGAACTGGCTGAGCGCACGGCGGAACGCGCCGTCGTCGAAGTTGGGCGGGCTGGCGCGGCGGGTCATGAGCGCAGGCCCCGGGCGTTGGGGCGCGTGTCCGGCGCGGGCTGGACGGGGATGGCGGCGCACGCGGCGTGAGCGGTACCGGCGGCGCAAGCGGAAGTCGATGTGAACGTCATGTGTAATTTCGGCGAATTGTCCC
The DNA here is from genome assembly GCF_048957375.1 of Paraburkholderia sp. A1RI-2L. Lineage (NCBI taxonomy): Bacteria > Pseudomonadati > Pseudomonadota > Betaproteobacteria > Burkholderiales > Burkholderiaceae > Paraburkholderia > Paraburkholderia sp. A1RI-2L. The sequence goes on along the minus strand of NZ_JARBTA010000001.1, from coordinate 2,213,871 downwards.
AATTTTAACGAAAAGCGGCGGGCGACGGCTCATCGGCCTGGTTGCGCGAGACGGCGCAGGGACGGAGCGGCAATCCCCGCAAATGTGCGAGGGCCCCGAAGCGGGAGGGCCCGCGCGGCAACAATGGAGAGTTCAGCATGACTCAGACGATCGAAACCGCCACGCTCGGCGGCGGATGTTTCTGGTGCCTGGAAGCGGTTTTTCTGCGCGTGGATGGCGTAATGGCGGTGGAATCGGGCTACGCGGGCGGCCATGCCCCGAACCCGTCCTATGAGCAGGTGTGCGATGGCGACACCGGCCACGCCGAAGTCGTGAAAGTGGATTTCGATCCGGCGAAGATCGGCTACCGCGAGATTCTGGACATCTTCTTCGCGATTCACGATCCGACCCAGTTGAACCGCCAGGGCAACGACGTCGGCACCCAGTACCGCTCGGTGGTCTTCACGCACTCGGAGGCGCAGCGCGAGACGGCGCTGCAGGCCATTCGCGAGTTGAAAGCAGAGGGTGTGTACGACGGCGAGATCGTCACGCAGGTGCTGCCGCTCAACGGCAACTATTTCCCGGCCGAGGCGTATCACCAGAACTACTTCGCGCAGCACCCGAATCAGGGTTATTGCGCGTTCGTGGTGGCGCCCAAGGTGGCCAAGTTCCGCCAGAAGTTCGCGCACCGGCTCAAGGCCGAGTGACGTAGCGCTTCAGGCGCCGTCGCCGCGCATGCGCAGCATCTCGTCGACGATGGCGCGCGCGAGCTTCGCGCAAGTCAGCGGTGCCGAGCCCTCGGCCTTGTTGTTGGTCGTGATCAGCACCGGCTGGCCGGCGATCGCATAGCGCGCGGCCAGTTCGGCGAGGGCGTCGCGCGTGTGGGGGTCTTCGTCGACGAGCTTGTCGAAGGGCTCGTAGCGCGCCTTCGCCTGCTCATACTTGAAGCCGCTGTGCAGGCTCCAGCGCACGATCAGCGGGCCTGCGGGCGCTTCGCCGTCCATCAGCGCGAGCGCTGCAGCCTGGCGCAGCGGGTCCGGCATGCGGGCGTGCAATCCCACGCAGTAGCGCACGCCCGCGGCGCGCAGCGCGCGCACGAAACGCGGTGTGAGCAGAATGCCGTCGCGGATCTCGACCGCGTAACAGGGGCCGTCGCTAGGGAGTGCGCCGCTTGAAGCCGCTTCGCCGGCTTCGGCGTCTACCGGCGGTGCCGAAGCAACTGCGGGCAGTGGCGGCAGCGCGGCGAGAAACGCCGCGAGGCGCTCGATGAACGCGGCTGGATCCGCAAGCAGTTGATCGGGCAGCGGCGGGAACTGGAACACGAGCGCACCGGCTTTCGCGCCGAGCCCTGCAAGGCACGGCTCGACGAATTCGCGGGCGGCGAGATCGGCGTTCAGGAAGCAGGGGTTGGCCGAGACGGGCTCGCCGCGATCGCCGCGCACGCTCGCATCGGTGATGAGCGCGGGCGCCTTCACGATGAAGCGGAAGTGGTCCGGCACCTGCTGCGCGTAGCGCAGGTAATCGGTGACGGTGAGCGGCGCGTAGAACGAGCGGTCGATGCTCACCGAGCGCAGCAGCGGATGCGCGCCATAGGCCGCGAGCCCATCGCGCGCGAGCTTCGAATTGCTGTAGTCGTCGCCGTAGACGATGCCGCGCCAGCCCGGAAACGACCACGACGACGTGCCCAGGCGCACGCCCGGCGGCAGCTCCGCGGCGAGGTCGAGCACGTCTTGGCCGGGAACCGCCGGCAGCACGCCTTTCGCGCGGCGGCGCGGGGCGGGCGAGTCGGCGGCGGGCGTCGATTTCGGCGCTTTGGCGGGCTTTGCCGTAATTGTCTGCTGTGCGCTGTCGTCGGCTTCTGTCGCGGATGCGTCGGCATCGGTGTTTCTGCGCGCTGCACGCCCCGCCGATGGCTCGGGCGGCACGAAGCCGAACAGGTCCGTCTGGGTATCGGGTGGCGAGTTCTCGCGCGTGCTCCGCGGCGTGCGGCGGCCGGTGGCGCCCGTTCGCGGCGAGGCCTGCGCCGGGTTGCGCCCCGCGCCGGAGCTATCGTTTTCCAATGCCCCGAAAAGGCCGTCGTCGCTTTCGTTCATGCGTGTGAGTCGTGATGGCGATCGTGTAGCCGAAGCCGCTCGCAGCGATGCGCGTGGGTGGGCCGAGCCGATGCGCGCCGTCCGGCAAAACGTCCGGCTACGTCCGGCTACGTCCGGCGCGAACGCAGCAGCGCGGCTGCCACCCCACCTGCCTGACGCCAAAGCCGCGTCAAAGCGGCTTCTCGTACATATACCGGCGCGACCACGGCAGCGTATTCGCATTGCGGCCGGCCTTGCGGCAGACGATCTGGTAGATCGACACGTCGTCGTGCTCGAACGCGTAGGCGCAGCCGGCCAGATAGACGCGCCAGATGCGGAACTTCTCGTCGTCGACGAGCGTTTTCGCTTCCTCGGCGTGTGCCTCGAAGTTCTCCGCCCAGATTCCAAGCGTGTGCGCATAGTGACGGCGCAGGCTCTCCACGTCAACCGCCTCGAGACCGCCGCGCTGCGCCGCTTCGAGCGCGAGGCCGATGTGCGGCAGCTCGCCGTCGGGGAACACATAGCGGTCGATGAACTCGCCAGCGCCCAGCGCCGCCTCGCCGCTCTCGGCATCGGTCGACGTGATGCCGTGGTTCATGGCGATGCCATCGTCGGCGAGCAGTTCGCGCACCTTGGTGAAATAACCAGGCAGGTTCTTGCGCCCGACGTGCTCGAACATCCCTACGCTCGTGATGCGGTCGAACTGGCCCTGAATATCGCGATAATCCTGCAGACGGATCTCGATGCGATCGGCGAGGCCCGCGGCCTTTACGCGCTCGGTGGCGAGGTCGAACTGGTTTTGCGAGAGCGTCACGCCCACGCAGCGCGCGCCGAACTTCTGCGCGGCGCGCAGCACGAGCGCGCCCCAGCCGCAGCCGATGTCGAGCAGCGTCTGGCCCGGCTGCAGCTGGATTTTGGTGAGGATGTGGTCGATCTTCTTGAGTTGCGCGGCGGCGAGGTCTTCGTCGCCGTTCTCGAAGTAGGCGCACGAATAGACCATGTTTTCGTCGAGCCACAGCTTGTAGAACGCGTTCGAGACGTCGTAGTGGTACTGGATGGCCCTCTGGTCGGAGTGCTTCGAGTGCGTGAAGTAGCGGCGCACCCGCGCGAGCTTGCCTGCGCTCGTGATGGTGTTGTGCGCGAGCGAGTAGCCGATGGCGATGATGTCGGCGAGCTTGCCTTCGATGTCGATCTTGCCCTTCACGTAGGCCTCGCCGAGATTGTCGAGGCTCGGCTCGAGCAGCAGCGGCAGCGCTGCCGCGCTATTGACCTTCAGCGTGACCTGCGGGGCAGCGAAGTGGCCGAAATCATATTGCTGGCCGCTCCACAGCACGAGCCGCGCGGGCAGGTTGGCCTTGTGGCGCACTTCGTCGACCCATTGAGCGAGTTTTTTCTCCCAGAACATGCGTTTCTCTCCGTGTCAGATGAACGATTGAGGCTCAAAGACAAAAGCGAATTGCAAGGCGTGTTACGAGGCAAAACTGACTGACTGACTGACTGGCGCTGCGCCGCGGCGAAGCGCGGCGCGCGTGATGCTGGGGTGTTGCAGAGTGCTGCACAGTACTGCGTGGTATTGCGGATCAGGCTGGTGGAACCTTCGGGACGTGCGCCGGCTTGTCCGGTCCGCTCAGGGCGCTAGCCGCTCGATGTGCCACGTTGAGCCGTCCCGTGCGTTGTCCCGCGTATAGCGGATGCGGTCGTGCAGCCGCGACGGACGTCCTTGCCAGAACTCGATGGCGCTCGGCACGAGCCGGTAGCCGCCCCAATGCGGCGGACGCGGCGGTTGCTCGCCGTACTGCGCGCTGATCTCGCGCTCGCGCGCTTCGAGCTCGGCGCGGCTGCCGATCACCTCGCTCTGCTCCGAGGCCCACGCGCCAATGCGCGAGCCGAGCGGGCGCGAGTGGAAATACGCATCGCTTTCCGCATCGCTGGTTTTTTCGACCCGGCCTTCGATGCGCACCTGGCGCTCGAGCTCGATCCAGTGAAACAGCAGCGCCGCGTGCGGATTGGCGGCAAGCTCGCGGCCCTTGCGGCTGTCGTAGTTGGTGAAGAAAACGAAACCGCGCTCGTCCACGCCCTTGATCAGCAGGATGCGCGCGGCGGGGCGGCCTTGCTGGTCGACGGTTGCGACGGTCATCGCGTTGGGTTCGGGCAGCCTGGCGTCGAGCGCCTGGCTGAACCAGGTCTGGAATTGGCGGATCGGGTCGGGGTCGACGTCGGAGGTGTCGAGCGAACCGAGTGAGTAATTCTTGCGGAGGTGGGCGAGCGAGGTCATTTTTATGCAAACGCTTCAATGCGGACAAGTATATACAGAAGACAGCGCGAACATACTGCGAAGGCGGTGGCGAACGGGCGGGGCCGCGCGCGTTTGATCGCGATCGGGCAAAATACCGGCTGCCTGGGACCGTGGCAGTGCGCGATCGGTCCGCTTTCGACCCGCTATCGCCATGTCCAGTACTCCGCTTTCCGCTGCAGCCGGTTCGACCGGCCTCGCCGATCTTACCGCGCCCGCTTCAACCGATGTTGCCGACCGGGCGCGCCGCTTTGGCGGCGTGGCGCGGCTTTACGGCGCACCCGCGCTGGCAGCCTTCGAGCGCGCGCACGTTGCCGTGATCGGCATTGGCGGGGTGGGGTCGTGGGTCGCGGAGGCGCTCGCGCGCAGCGCGATCGGCACGCTCACGCTCATCGATCTGGACAACGTCGCGGAGAGCAATACCAACCGGCAGATTCACGCGCTCGACGGCAATTACGGCAAGCCGAAGGTCGAGGCCATGGCCGAGCGCATCAAGCTTATCGATCCGGCCTGCGACGTGCGGCTCGTCGAGGATTTCGTCGAGCCGTCGAATTTCGATGCGCTGCTCTGCGGCGGCTTCGATTTCGTCGTGGACGCCATCGACAGCGTGCGCACCAAGACCGCGCTGATCGCCTGGTGCGTCGAGCACCGCGTGCCGCTCATCACCGTGGGCGGGGCGGGCGGCCAGCTCGATCCCACGCGCATTCGCATCGACGACCTCGCGCTCACGATTCAGGACCCGCTGCTCTCGAAGGTGCGCGGGCAATTGCGCAAGCACCATGGTTTTCCGCGCGGCCCCAAGGCGCGTTTCAAGGTGAGCGCCGTGTATTCCGACGAGCCGCTCATCTACCCCGAAGCGGCCGTGTGCGACATCGACAACGAGGCCGAGCACGTGAGCACTTCGCCGGGCCACCATGGGCCCGTGGGCCTGAATTGCGCGGGCTTTGGTTCGAGCGTGTGCGTGACGGCGAGCTTCGGTTTTGCTGCTGCGGCGTATGTGCTGCGCACGCTTGCACATCGGAGCGCGGCGGGCTGAAGTTGCCTATGAAGTTGCCTCGGGTGTGGGCGTAAAAAAAGCACGGCCATCTGGCCGTGCTTTTTTGCATTCGCGTGCTGAGTACTGCGTGCTCAGTTCAGCGTGGCGCTCAGCTTGCGCCGCCATTCGCTCACGAGCTGCGGCTGATGCGACGCGAGATCGAACACCGAGAGCATGGTCTTGCGGCCGATGTCCTCTCGGAACGCGCGGTCGCGCTTGACGATCTCGAGCAGGTGTTCGAGCGCGCCCGCGTATTTGCGCCGCGCGATCAGCGCGCTCGCGAGGTCGAAGCGCGCTTCGAGGTCCTCGGGGTGCGCGGCCACGCGAGCTTCGAGCGCATCGGTGGGCGGCAGGTCCGCGGCGGCGTCGAGCGCGTCGAGACGCGTCTTGAGCGCGTTAAAGCGCGGGTCGATGCCCTGCGTGGTCTTGGGCGAGAGCAGCTCGACTTCCTTGTGCGCTTCATCGGCGCGGTTGTCGGCGAGCAGCAGCTCGATCAGGTCCATGCGGGCGTCTTCCATGCCCGGGTCGAACGCGAGCGCGGCTTGCAGCGCCTCGTAAGCATCCTCGCGGCGGCCTTCGGCCAGCGCTTGCTCGGCGGCCTGGCGCGCGGCAAGCGCGGAATCCGGGATCAGCCGGTCGAGGAACTCGCGCAACTGCCCCTCGGACAGCATGCCGATGAACTGGTCGACCGCCTGCTGGTCGACGAACGCCACGACGTGCGGAATGCTGCGCACCTGGAAGTGCGCGGCGAGCTCCTGGTTCTCGTCGACGTTGACCTTCACGAGCTTCCATTTGCCTGCGTATTCGGCTTCGAGTTTTTCGAGCAACGGTCCGAGCGTCTTGCACGGGCCGCACCAGGGCGCCCAGAAGTCGACCAGCACCGGCGCGAGCGCCGACGCTTCGATCACGTCCTTTTCAAAAGTGGCCAGGGTGGTATCCATCAGGTCCTCGTTGGGGAAAATCCATTGCGCACGATGGGCATAAGATGAGGGCGGATCGGCGCGCTTCAATGCTGCGGTTTCTTTTCGGGCAGCGGAATCCATTCGGTCTCGCCGGGAACGTGCCCCATTTCCTGGCGTGTCCACGCGTGCTTGGCGGCCTCGATCTTCTCGCGCGAACTGGCGACGAAATTCCATTCGATGAAGCGCTCGCCCGCGAGCTTCTCGCCTCCGAGCAGCATCACGCGTGCCCCGCCGGTGCTCGCGAGCGTGACGGTTTCGCCCGGTTCCAGCACGGCCATCGTGTATTGCTCGAGCGGCGTGCCGTCGATCGACAGGTCGCCTTCGACGAGATAGACGCCGCGCTCCTCGTGCTCGGCGTCGAGCGCGATGGCGCCGCCGGGCGCGAAGTCGGCGGCCACGTAGAGCGTGCCCGAGAAGGTCGCGACGGGCGAGGTCGCGCCGAACGCCGTGCCCGCGATCACGCGCATCGAGACGCCGTTGCGCTCGAGGTTCGGCAGCGTGTCGGCGGCGTGATGGAAGAACGACGGCTCGGTGTCTTCGTGCTCGAGCGGCAGCGCCACCCAGGTCTGGATGCCGTGCATGGTGAAGCCGCTCTGGCGCGCTTCATCGGGCGTGCGCTCCGAATGGACGATGCCGCGCCCGGCCGTCATCCAGTTGACGTCGCCGGGGACGATCTTCTGCGCCGAGCCGATGCTGTCGCGATGCATGAGCGCGCCGTCGAACAGATAGGTGACGGTGGCGAGACCGATATGCGGATGCGGGCGCACGTCGACGCCGGCGCCGGGCGCGAGCGTGGCCGGCCCCATGTGGTCGAAGAAGATGAACGGGCCGACGAGGCGCGCGGCCATCGCGGGCAGCACGCGGCGCACATAGAGATTGCCGATGTCGCGCTGATGGGGCTTGAGAACCGCTTTGATCGATGAGGACATGAACACTTCCTTGATAAGTTGGACGGCACGAATGGAGGCACGGCGGGGAGGCACGGCGGAGGGCAGTGCGGAGGGCGCGGCGCGCGAGCAGGCGCTCATTCTAACGCCGGCCTCGCCGGGGCGCCGCGCGGGACGCGAGCACGAGCGCGCGCTGGCCGGTAAACTCGCAGTTTCGACTGAACAATAAGCGGAGCCGGAGATGTCACCGAAGGACTTGCTGAGTGCGCTCGTGGTCGTACTCGCGTGGGGCGTGAATTTCGTGGTGATCAAGGTGGGGCTGCACGGCGTGCCGCCGCTGTTGCTCGGCGCGTTGCGCTTTCTGCTGGCGGCGTTTCCGGCGGTGCTGTTCGTCAAGCGCCCGAAATTGCCGCTGCGCTGGCTGCTCGCTTATGGCGCGACGATCTCGTTCGGCCAGTTCGTGTTTCTCTTCACGGCCATGTACGTGGGCATGCCCGCCGGGCTCGCCTCGGTCGTGCTGCAGGCGCAGGCGTTCTTCACGCTCGTGTTCGCGGCGATTTTCCTTGGCGAGCGCTTTCGCGCGCAGAACGTGTTCGGTTTGCTGATCGCGGCGTGCGGGCTGGCGGTGATCGGCCTGCAATCGTCTTCCGCGGCCGCGGGCCCAGGCGCGCAGGCGATGACCGTGGCCGGCTTCTTGCTCACGCTGTGCTCGGCCTGCATGTGGGCGCTCGGCAACATCGTCACGAAGAAGGCGGGGAAAGTGGATCTCGTCGGGCTCGTGGTATGGGGGAGCCTGATTCCGCCGCTGCCGTTTCTCGCGCTTTCGTACCTTGTCGAGGGGCCGCAGCGCATCGAGGCGGCGCTCGGCGGCATCGGCGTCGATTCGATCGGCGCCATCGTCTATCTCGCGTTCGTGGCCACGATACTCGGCTACAGCCTCTGGAGCCGGCTGCTCTCGAAGTATCCGGCAAGCCAGGTCGCGCCGTTTTCGCTGCTCGTGCCGATCGTCGGGCTGGCGGCCGCGGCGCTGCTGCTCGGCGAGCGTCTTTCCGCCGCCCAGATCGGCGGCGCGGCGCTCGTGATGGCCGGGCTGGCCGTGAATGTGTTCGGCGGGCGGGTCGGGGCGCGGCTGGCGTCGATGCTGGCCGCGCGTTCCTGAACGCAGACGTTCGCCGCTTGGTCGCCACTTGCCGCTCGCTTCGGAAGTTCGCGGCAATTCGTGTGGCCTGGCTTACGTCATCCGGCTCTTCGCGAGCGGCGGATTCGCCGCGAAGTAGCGCGTGATGCCCTTGAGGATGGCGTTCGCCATCTTGTCGCGATAGGCGTTGTCGTTGAGCTTCTGCTCTTCCTCGGGATTGCTGATGAAAGCCGTCTCCACGAGGATCGACGGAATGTCGGGCGCCTTGAGCACCGCGAAGCCCGCCTGCTCGACCGAGCCCTTGTGCAGCTTGTTGATCGAGCCGACTTCGTTGAGCACGAAGCCGCCGTAGCGCAGCGAGTCGCGAATCTGCGCCGTGGTCGACATGTCGAAGAGCGCACGGTTCACGTATGCGTCTGCCGTCTTCACGTTGATTCCGCCGATCTGGTCCGACGAGTTCTCCTTGTTCGCCATCCAGCGCGCGGCCGCGCTCGACGCGCCGTGCTCGGAAAGCGCGAACACCGACGAGCCGCGCGCCTCCGGCGTGGTGAACGCGTCGGCGTGGATCGACACGAACAGGTCGGCGCCCACGCGGCGCGCTTTCTGCACGCGCACGTTCAGCGGCACGAAAAAGTCGGCGTCGCGCGTCATCATCGCGCGCATGTTGGGCTGCGCGTCGATTTTTACGCGCAGCTTCTTCGCGATGTCGAGCGCGATGTGCTTTTCGTACGTGCCTGCGCCGCCGATTGCACCGGGATCCTCGCCGCCGTGGCCGGGGTCGATCGCCACCGTCAGGAGACGCGTGGTGCCGCCCTTGCTGGATTTCGGCGTGGTGAAACCGTAATTGTCGTCCGCCGGGCCGCTGTCGTTGTCCTGCGCGATGACGGGTGGCTTCGGCGCGGGCTTCGGGCGTGGCAGGATCGTCGCCGGCGGCACGACTGGCGGCACCGTCGGGTGCGGCGAGGACGGCGTTGCTGGCGTGCCCGGCGTGTTCGAGCCCGCATCGTTCTGCGCGTAGCGCTCGAAAAAGGCATCGCTGTTATCGTGCACGGGCGGGTTGTTGGGACCCGCGAGCGTAGAGGGTGGCGCAGGCGGCGCCTGGTTGCCCATCGCTTCGCGCGAGTCGAGTTGCTGCTGCTTGCGCTCGGTCTGGGCAAGCAGCTCCATGAGCGGATCGGGCGCGACCGCCGGATAGAGGTCGAACACGAGCCGGTACTTGTACGAACCCACGGGCTGCAGATTGAAGACCTGCGGCTTGACCGACCCCTTGAGGTCGAACACCATGCGCACCACGTGCGGCTGATACTGGCCCACGCGCACGGCCTGGATCTGCGGATCGTTCGGCGTGATCTTGGAGACGAGATTCTTGAGCGCGTCGTCGAGGTCGAGGCCGTTCAGGTCGACGACGAGCCGGTCGGGGCCTTGCAGCAATTGCTGCGAGTTCTGCAGCGGCTGATCCGACTCGATGGTGACGCGCGTGTAGTCGCGCGCGGGCCACACGCGCACGCCGATCACCGATGTTGCCCACGCGAGACGTGGCGCCGCGACCGTGAGGCCGAGCATCAGCGTGGACGCGCCCGCTTTCAGAATCTGCCTGCGCCGCCAGTTGTGGGTGGCGGTGGCCGCGGATTCGATCGAGCGGAACGGTTTGATTAACATCTTTCTAGACATGCCTTTCCTGATGCGCTGTATGCGTACGCGGTGAGCACGCGGCCTTCACCGTACGGACCCGGTTCGAGATGGAACACGAGGTCCGGCACGCCGAGCAGGCCGCCCGCGCGTTGCGGCCATTCGACGAGACACACCGCCCCTTGCGCGAAATATTCGCGAAAGCCGGCGTCGGCCCATTCGGCCGGGTCGCTAAAACGATAGAGATCGAAGTGATAGAGCTGGAGTTCCCCGCTCGCCGTGGCCACCGTATAGGGCTCGACGAGCGTATAGGTCGGGCTGCGCACCCGTCCGGCATGGCCGAGCGCGCGCAGCGCGGCGCGCACGAGCGAGGTCTTGCCTGCGCCCAGGTCGCCGAAAAGCTGCACGTGCAGGCCGCTGAACTGCGCAAGGCCGGATTCTTGCGTGCACAGGCTTTCGAGCGCGTGCGCGAAGCGCGCGCCGAACGCATCGGTGGCGGCTTCATCCGCGAGCGCGAAGCGGCGTTCGAGCAGAATGGGCGCGCCAGGCAGGCTCGCGTGGTCGTGTCCGGGCATGTCGGGTGTTCCGGGCATTCTCGTAAAATAGCGTAATGAATCCCTCGCATTCCCCTTCGAACCCGATGCACGACAATTCGCACGATCAGCACGAAGCGCACGATTTGGTCGATGCGCGCACGCCGGTCGAGACATCGGCGAATTCGCCCGCGCCGTTGGCTGCACCGTCGACAGCACAAGCGGCTGCAGCGGGCGGTGCCATGTCGGGAGCCGGCAGGTTAGCGCCGCGCGATGAGACTGCGCCGCTCGATGAAGCGGCGCTGGCCGCACTCGCGGATCGCATCCGCGCATGGGGACGCGAACTGGGGTTCGGTGCGATCGGCATCAGCGACACCGATCTATCTCATGCCGAGGCGGGCCTTGCTGCGTGGCTCGAAGCAGACTGCCATGGCGAGATGGATTATATGGCCAAACATGGGATGAAACGCGCAAGGCCCGCAGAGCTTGTGGCCGGTACGCGACGCGTCATCACTGCGCGCATGGCCTATTTGCCCGCCGCCACGCTCGCCGACAAAATGCTTTCGGAGGACTGGCGGCAGCACGAGCGAGCGCGGCTGGACGATCCGCACGCGGCCGTGGTGTCGATCTACGCGCGCGGCCGCGACTATCACAAGGTGCTGCGCGCGCGGCTGCAGCAGCTGGCCGAGCGCATCGAGGCCGAGATCGGCGCGTTTGGCTTTCGCGTGTTCACCGATTCCGCGCCGGTGCTCGAAGTCGAGCTCGCGCAGAAGGCCGGCATCGGCTGGCGCGGCAAGCACACCTTGCTCTTGCAACGCGATGCGGGCTCGCTGTTCTTTCTCGGCGAAATTTACGTGGACGTGCCGTTGCCCATCGATGCGGACGCGGCGCAACACGTGCAGGTGCAGAACGTGCAGGGCGCGCGGGATCACGCCTCGCAGGCGCCCGAGCAGCCCGGCGCGCATTGCGGCAGCTGCACGCGCTGCATCGGCGCCTGCCCGACGGGGGCGATCGTCGGGCCGTACCGCGTCGATGCGCGGCGCTGCATTTCCTATCTGACGATCGAATTGAAGGGCAGCATTCCCCTGGAATTGCGCGAGCTGATCGGCAATCGTGTCTACGGCTGCGACGACTGCCAGCTCGTGTGTCCGTGGAACAAGTTCGCGCAAGCCGCGCCGGTCGCGGATTTCGATGTGCGCCACGGGCTCGACCGGGCGAGTCTCGTCGAGCTTTTCGGCTGGAGTGCCGCGCAGTTCGACGAGCGCATGCAGGGCAGCGCGATCCGGCGCATCGGCCACGAGGCGTGGTTGCGCAATCTCGCCGTGGCGATGGGCAATGCGCTGCGTGCGCCGCGTGACGGCCACGATGGGCAGGATCGGCAGGATCGGCAGGATCGGCAGGAAGGCCGGGCGGCGATCGTGGCGGCGTTGCGCGCGCGCGAGCACGATGCTTCTGCGCTGGTGCGCGAGCATGTGCAATGGGCGCTGGAAGCGGCTTAGACTGGCGCACGTATCGAGCTTGCACGGGATCGAGGTAAGGAGAAGCGATGTTCAACGCAGTAATCGAAGCGCCGTTCGGCAAGGTCGGCATTCGCACCGGCGATGGCGCGGTGCGCGAGATCGTCTATCTGCCCGAATCTACACGTGCGCTCGCGCCCGATTGCCCGCTCGCCGAGCGCGCGGCCGTGCAGATCACGCGCTATTTCGCGAGCGCGCAAACAGACTTCGACTTGCCACTCGCGCCGCTCGGCACGGCGTTTCAGCGCCGCGTATGGGGCGGCATCAGCGCGATCGGGGCGGGCGAGGTGCTCACCTACGGCACGCTCGCGAAGCGCATCGGCAGCATCAGCGCGCGTGCGGTGGGGCAGGCCTGCGGCTCGAATCCTTTTCCGATCGTGATTCCGTGTCACCGCGTGGTGTCGGCGAGCGGCATCGGCGGCTTCGCGCATCACGGCGGCGACGGCTTCTTTCGCGACGTGAAGCGCTGGCTGCTTAACCATGAAGGCGTAACGATCCGATGACAGGCGCGATGACAGGCGCGATGAACGGCATGCAGGAAGCCGAAGCTCCCGCGCTGGCTCCAGCCTCCGCGCAGGCGCTTTCCGCAAGCCTGCTCGCCATCGACACCTTCTGCGACGCCATGTGGCTCGAGCACGGCCTCTCGCGCAACACGCTCGACGCCTACCGGCGCGATTTGCGCCTCTTTGCCGAGTGGCTCGCGCAGGCGCGCTCGCACGGCCTCGACACAGTGCGCGAGGACGATCTGCTCGCCTACAGCGCGCGCCGCAAGGACGACAAATCGACCTCGGCGAACCGGCGTCTTTCGGTATTCCGGCGCTACTTCGGCTGGGCCTTGCGCGAGCGGCGCGTGAGCGTGGACCCGACCGTGCGCGTGCGCTCGGCGAAGCAGGCGCCGCGCTTTCCGTCGACGCTCAGCGAGGCGCAGGTCGAAGCGTTGCTGAACGCGCCCGATGTGGCCACGCCGCTCGGCCTGCGCGACCGCACGATGCTCGAGCTGATGTACGCGAGCGGCCTGCGCGTGACCGAGCTCGTCACGCTCAAGACGGTCGAGGTGGGTCTGAACGAAGGCGTCGTGCGCGTGCTCGGCAAGGGCTCGAAGGAGCGCCTGATTCCTTTCGGAGAAGAGGCCGCGGCATGGATCACCCGCTATCTGCGCGAGGCGCGGCCCGCGCTGCTCGGTGCGCGCCCGGCCGATGCGCTGTTCGTCACCGCGCGCGCCGAGGGCATGACGCGCCAGCAGTTCTGGAACATCATCAAGCGCCACGCGCTCAACGCGGGCGTGCACGCGCCGCTTTCGCCGCACACCTTGCGCCACGCGTTCGCCACGCATCTGCTCAATCACGGCGCGGACCTGCGCGTGGTGCAACTGCTGCTCGGCCATAGCGACATCTCCACGACGCAGATCTATACGCACGTCGCGCGCGAGCGCTTGCGGCAATTGCACGAAGCGCATCATCCGCGCGGGTAGGGTGCCGTGGTGCGGGCCTTCAACGGCACATGCAACGCCGCTTGCAACGCCACCACGGGGCGCCGTTGCACATTAAAATGCGCGCCATGAGCAAATCGAAACATGTCTCCGAAACGCCCGCCACGCAGATGCTGCGCCGCGCGGGCGTGGCGTTCGGCGAGCATCCCTACGAGTACGTCGAGCACGGCGGCACGGGCGAATCCGCGCGCCAGCTCGGCGTGGACGAGCATCGCGTCGTCAAGACCCTCGTGATGGAGGACGAGCACGCAAAGCCGCTAATCGTCCTCATGCACGGCGACCGCAAGGTCTCCACCAAGAACCTCGCGCGGCAGATTGGCGCCAAGCGCGTCGAGCCCTGCAAGCCCGAGGTCGCGAACCGCCACTCGGGTTACCTCGTGGGCGGCACCTCGCCGTTCGGCACGAAGAAAACGATGCCCGTGTACGTCGAATCGAGCATTCTCGAACTCGACCAGATCTGGCTCAACGGCGGCCGGCGCGGCTATCTCGTGAGCCTTGCGCCCGCCGTGCTCACGGCGCTGCTGGGGGCTAAACCGGTGCAGTGCGCAAGCGTAGCGACGCCCGGCGTGGCGACGCCCGGAGTTGAGTGATGGCGGTGTCCGGGCACGCGCAGGCCGCCCCCCGCGTTCCCTGATTGCCCTGGGGTGGCGGCAAGAGCCGCCCGCGCTTCGGTAGAATGAGCGTCTTCGCGCGCGCAACCCCCGCTTATCCGCACCGGGGCGCCGCGCTTTGTTTTTCTTCCTTCGGGTTTCGTGCATGTACAACCTGTTTGTTGCCGTTGCTGCCTATCTGATCGGCTCGATTTCGTTTGCCGTGGTCGTGAGCGCCGTCATGGGCCTCGACGACCCGCGCTCCTATGGCTCCGGCAACCCGGGCGCGACCAACGTCCTGCGCAGCGGCAACAAGAAGGCCGCCATCCTCACGCTGATCGGCGACGCGTTCAAGGGCTGGCTCGCGGTCTGGCTCACGATGCGCTTCGGGCCGCGTTTCGGTCTGGGCGAGACGGCCGTGGCCGTGTCGGTCATTGCCGTGTTCCTTGGCCACCTGTATCCGGTGTTCTTCCGTTTCCAGGGCGGCAAGGGCGTGGCGACCGCCGCGGGCGTGCTGCTCGCCGTGAGCCCGGTGCTGGGGGGCGCCACGCTGCTCACCTGGCTGATCGTCGCGTTCTTCACGCGCTATTCGTCGCTGGCGGCGCTCGCGGCCGCGGTGTTCGCGCCGTTTTTTTGCGTGCTCATGTTCGGCGCACACGTGATGGCGCTCGCGATTCTCGCGATGAGCGTGCTGCTGTTCTGGCGCCATCGGACCAATATCTCGAAGCTCGTGAGCGGCACTGAGAGCCGTATCGGCGACAAGAAGAAAGCCGCGGCAAGCAAATAAACCGGGAGGAAACCGGGAAGGGGCCGCGTCGTTGCGCGCGCTCCGATAAACCGGGCTCAAGTCTTGTGCGCTGGACGCCGTAAACGCGTGGATCTTCGATTTTTGCCGCAGGTATCGCAGATCGATACCGCAGCTCGATTCACTCATCTTCATACGGCGCCTTTCGTTCTATGTTCACCACCATTCGGGCGCGCATCGTCGCGCTATGCGTCGTTATCGTCGTCGCCGCGCTGGCGGCCAACACGGCGCTCGACTACATCGTTGCAGATTCGCACAACCGGGATTCGATCGACGCCACGCTCACGGCCGTCGAGGACAGCCACGCGCGGGGCATCGGCGAATGGGTCGCAAGCCATGCGCACATGATCGATTCCCTGCAGGACGCCGTGCTGCAACCCGATCCCGTGCCCATGCTCAAGCAGGTCGCCGCCGCCGGCGGCTTCCTCGACGTCTACGTGGGCTACCCCGACAAGAGCGCGAAGTTCGCCGACAGCGCCGGCATTCCCGCCGGTTACGATCCGACCGGCCGGCCCTGGTACCAGCAGGCGGTGGCGGCGGGCAAGGGCGTGGTGACGCCGCCGTACGTGGATGCGGCCACGGGCAAGCTCGTGGTGTCGTTCGCGCAGCCCGTGATCCGCGAGGGCGCCGTGAAGGCCGTCGTTTCCGGCGACGTCGTCATGGACAGCGTGATCGCCAACGTGCGCGCGATTCGTCCGACGCCCGCGAGCTTCGGCATGCTGATCGACAGCGCGGGCCAGATCGTCGCGCACAACGACGCGAAGCTCACGCTCAAGCCCGTCACCGAAATCGCGCCCGCGCTCACGGGCGACAAGCTGGCCGCGCTGTTCGCGGCGCGTGCGCCGCTCGTGGTCGAGGCGGGCGGCGATGCCCGGTTGATGCGCGCGCAGCCGATCGCGGGTACGGACTGGCGCTTGGTGGTCGCGCTCGATCGCGCCGAGGCCACGGCGGGCATGCGCTCGCTCCTCACGGCCTCGCTCGCCGCGCTGGTGGTGATCGCGGTGGTGGCGGCGCTGGTGGTCGGCGCGGTGACGGCGGTGTCGTTCCAGCGCCTTTCGCGCGTGCGCGATGCGATGGACGCCATCGGCAAGGGCGAGGGCGATCTCACGCAGCGCCTGCCCGCGGCGGGCGACGACGAAGTCGCGCAGATCGCGCGCGCGTTCAACGCGTTCATGGACAAGCTGCGCGACGTGATGCGCCACATCCGTGATGCGAGCGAATCGGTGCGCACGGCGAGCGACGAGATCGCCGCAGGCAACGTCGATCTCTCGGGCCGCACCGAGTCGGCGGCGGCGAGCCTCCAGCAAACCGCGGCCTCGATGGAGCAGATCACGGCGACGGTGGCGCAGTCCGCCAACGCGGCGCAGCAGGCGGACGTGACGGCGTCGTCGGCCTCGGCGGTGGCCTCGCGCGGCGGCGCGGTGATTTCGGACGTGGTGGACACGATGGGCGCGATCGAGCACGCCTCGGTGAAAATCGCCGACATCATCGGCGTGATCGACGGCATTGCTTTTCAAACCAACATTCTCGCGCTGAACGCGGCGGTGGAGGCGGCGCGCGCCGGCGAGCAGGGGCGCGGCTTCGCAGTCGTGGCGGGCGAGGTGCGCAGCCTCGCACAGCGCAGCGCGCAGGCCGCGCGCGAGATCAAGGCGCTGATCGAGTCGACGGTGGCGAGCGTGAATTCGGGCTCGCAACTCGTGCGCAGCGCTGGTGAGACGATGGACGAGATCCTTGCGAACGTGTCGAACGTAACCACCATCATTTCCGAGGTGACCCAGGCAGCCGGCGAGCAGACGCGCGGCATCCAGGAGGTGAACCGCGCGGTGAGCCAGCTTGACGAGATGGTCCAGCAGAATGCGGCGCTCGTCGAGCAGTCGACGGCCGCCGCCGCCGCGCTGCGCGGACAGGCCGCGAACCTCGCGCAGACGGTGGGGCAGTTCAGGCTCGATTGAGCACGCCACCAGTCGCGGGAAGGTGTGCGAGAGAGCGGCAGGAAAGGGACGGCGCTACGGCGCCGTTTTTTGCCTGCGCGTTGACGCCGGCCGTGCGCCTTGCTGGCGCGATCGAACCGGAAGTCGGGCGCTTGTGCAGGGAATGGCAAAGTATTGCAGCATGGAGAACTGCACACATGGTCGATATCAGCTACGAGCAGTTCGACGCCGCGACCCGGGCGGCACGGGAAAGTCCGGCCGCGCAAGTAGCCGCCTGCCTTGTGCGCTCAGGAGACCTCGACTGGCGTGTTGCGGATGCACTCGTCGCACCCAGCCGCGCGCTCGAAGGAAACGGAGGTAGCCATCATGAGCAACAGTGAAGGCCACGTGAGTGGCAAGGGTGAAAAGAGCGAAAAGGGCGGCGCGGTGAGCGAATCCGTGTTCGTCTACGTCACGTTCATGCGCGCCACGCCACAAGGGCTATGGGACGCGCTCACCAGCCCTGCGTTCACGGAGCGGTACTGGTTCGGCATGCATCACGAGTGCGACTGGCAGGCCGGCTCGCCGTGGTCGCTGCGCTTTTCTGATGGCCGGGTGGCCGATTCGGGCGAGATCGTCGAGTCGAACGCGCCGCATCGTCTCGTGATCCGCTGGCGCAACATGTTCCGCCCGGAACTGAACGCCGAGGGCGATTCCCTGTGCACGTTGCAGATCGAGCAGGTGGAGTACGCCGTGAAGCTCACGGTTACGCATCGCATGGAGCGTCCGGGCTCGAAGTTCATCGAGGCCGTGTCGGGCGGCTGGCCGCGCATCCTGTCGAATCTCAAGACGCTGCTGGAGACGGGCGAGACGCTGATGCCGCTCGTCACGACGAGCGACTAGGCAGACAGAAGGGGGCGTGAGAACGAGGCGGTGCGAGCCGCCTCGTGGCGAGCGATCGTGTGAAAAACCGCGGAAAGCCGTGAATGGCCGCAAAACATGCGGCCCGGCGCGACGAATCAGTCGCGGAAGTTATTGAAGTCGAGCGGCGTATCGGTCACGTCCTTGCGCAGCATGGCAATCACGCTTTGCAGGTCGTCGCGCTTGGTGCCGGCTACCCGCACGGCATCGCCCTGGATGCTGGCCTGAACCTTGATCTTGCTTTCCTTGACGAGCTTGACGATCTTCTTGGCGAGGTCGCCCGAGACACCCTTCTTCACGGTGATGACCTGCTTGACCTTGTCTCCGCCGATCTTCTCGATCTTGCCGTAGTCGAGGAAGCGCACATCCACGTTGCGCTTGGCCATTTTCGACACCAGCACGTCCTTGACCTGGCCGAGCTTGAAATCGTCGTCGGCGAACGCGGTCAGTTCGCGTTCCTTTTGCTCGACGCGCGCATCCGAGCCCTTGAAGTCGAAGCGCGTGGAGATCTCCTTGTTGGATTGCTCGACGGCGTTCTTTACTTCGATCATGTTGGCTTCGCTGACGACGTCAAACGATGGCATTGCTTTCTCCCAAAAGTGCGAGTGGTGCACGAGCGGCACGTATTGTGCGGCTCGCGGGCCGCAGCGGGGCTCGCCGGTGCGGCGCCCTGTACTCGCTATAATCACGGACCGACGCCATTTTACCGGCGCCGCCGCGTTTGCCCAAGGCGGCGCGGCGTTGTGTGCCGGCGGCTTCGCAGCCGGCGTGCCTGCTGCTTCGCATCGCGCGGGTGTGTGTTTTCCGGTTTGCGTCGTTCGTCTTCAGCGCCCGTTTTTTCGTCTCCGGTATTTTCGTGTCACATCCATCCTCGATGCCTGCTTCCGCCACGTCCGTCGTTCCGTCCCCGGTGTGGTTCGCCGCCGGCTACCCGCTGCGCGAGCACAACACCTTCGGCTTCGACGTGCGCGCGCGCTTTGCCTGCCGCATCGAGAGCGAGGCCGATCTGGCCGCCGCCGTGCGCGATCCGCGTGCCCAGGGCCTGCGCAGGCTGGTGCTGGGCGGCGGCAGCAATGTCGTGCTCACGCGCGACTTCGATGGCCTCGTGCTGCTCGTCGCGCTGGCGGGCAAGCGCGTGACGCGCGAGGACAGCGACGCCTGGTACGTCGAAGCCGGCGCCGGCGAGAACTGGCACGACTTCGTGGCGTGGACGCTCGACGCGGGCATGCCGGGCCTCGAAAACCTCGCGCTGATTCCCGGCACGGTGGGCGCGGCGCCGATTCAGAACATCGGCGCCTATGGACTGGAAATGGCCGAGCGCTGCGCGAGCGTGCGCGCGATCGAGATCGAGTCCGGCACGCCATACGAGTTCGACGCCGCCGATTGCCGCTTCGGCTATCGCGACAGCTTCTTCAAGCAGGAAGGGCTCGACCGTTTCCTGATTACCTCGGTGACCTTTCGTTTGCCGAAGGCGTGGCGACCCAACGCCGGTTATGCCGACCTCGCGCGCGAGCTTGCGCAGCGCGGGCTGTCGGAGGCGCGGTGCGCGCGCGACGTATTCGACGCCGTGGTCGCGGTGCGCCGCGCGAAGTTGCCCGATCCGCTCGCGCTCGGCAATGCGGGTAGTTTTTTCAAGAATCCAGTGATCGACGCGCAGCAGTTCGACTCGCTCGTCGTGCGCGAGCCGCGCATCGTCTCGTACCCGCAGGCGGATGGCCGCGTGAAGCTCGCCGCAGGCTGGCTGATCGATCAATGCGGCTGGAAAGGCCGCACGCTGCGCGGGGCGGCCGTGCATGAGCGGCAGGCGCTCGTGCTCGTGAATCTCGGCGGCGCCACCGGCAACGACATCATCGAGCTGGCACAGGCGATCCGCCGTGACGTGTTCGAGCGCTTCGGCGTGGAGCTGGAGCAGGAACCTCTCAGCCTGTAGACCCTCGCAACCCTTCGTGTATCGGCACTACGCCGCGCTGTGCTGCGTGGCGAAGACGGGCCCTTGCACGAAGCGCACGTCGTACTGCTGCAACTGCTCGAACTGCGGGGCGTCCACCACGCGATTGAAGATCAGCGGAATGCGCAGCCGCGCCGCGTAGCTCACCAGCGGCTTCACCATCGAATCGCGCAGCGCCGCGCTCGCATCCATCTTCAGGAAGTCGAGCCGCGCCATGTCCGACACGGAAAGAATCTGCCCCGCGTTGGGCAGATTGCCCGCCACCTTGAACCCATAGCGCTGATAGCTCTTCGTCAGATAACCGACGAAGGTCCGGTGCGCGACCGCCGCCTCCGGTAATTCGATCACCACGCGCCCCGGGTTCAGCCCGAACGAGACCAGCACATTCGAAAAGTGCCGCCCGTGGTCGTACTTCACGCTCTTGAGCAGTTGCTCGTGCACGCGCAGAAACAGCAGCCCGTGCTGCTGCGAGCCGAGAAAGTTGATCGCGTGGAGCGCGCGCACGCAGCGGTCGAGCGCGACGAGCTCCGGGTCGTCGACCGTGGTGGCGAATGGATCGAAGAGCTCGGTCTTGCCGTCGTGCTCGCGCAGCGTCACCGCCTGGAAGCCGAGTTCGTCGCCGAAGCGCGAAGCCAGTGAAAGGTCCGCTGTGAGCGACTGCGCGCCGCCGTGCACGCTGATGTCGTAGATCGGCTCGTAGGCGCTCAGGAGCTCCACGCCTTTGCGGTGCGCGACGGCCTCCGCGTGATGCGTGCCGCTGCCCATCGTCAGGTGCTCGCCGAGAAATGGGTGATTGGCAGCGCGAACGACGAGCTCGGGAATGGTTGGAGCGATCATGACGCGATGAATGTGGCGTAACGGGAATGCGCGGGCGGCCCGCGCCGGTTGTGTTGTCGCGGCGACAGGGCCGTATGGCTTGATGGTAGCAGCCTGGGACGCTTCGGCATGCACCGATTAGTGATAACGATATCCACGCAGAGACGCATTTCCGGGGCTGCGCCCGAGGAAACCAGGGTTTACATGTAATTTCACTAATCATAATCCGTTTTACTATTCGTAAATCGCGCGGCAACCTTCGCCGGTAAAACGTGGAGAGACAGTGATGAATGCACCCTTGCGGGACGTAACTCAGAGAGCACCAGGAAAAAGCGGGTCAGACACGGCGGCCGATCGCTATATGAGCGGCTTTTGCAATGAGTTTGCGACCGAGGCGCTGTCCGGCGCCTTGCCTGATGGCCAGAATTCGCCGCAGCGTTGCGCTTATGGCCTCTACGCCGAGCAGCTTTCGGGCACGGCCTTCACCGCGCCGCGCGCGCACAATCGCCGGACGTGGTTCTACCGGATCCGCCCTGGCGCGGTGCATCAGCCGTTTACGCCGCTTGCGGCCCGTACGAACGTCGATGGCGACGCAGGCCGCGCGCCGCGCCTCGTTGCCGATTTCGGCGGCGTGCCGCCTACGCCGCCCAATCAATTGCGCTGGGATCCGCTGCCGATGCCCACGGCGCCCACCGATTTCATCGACGGCTGGGTGACGATGGCCGGCAACGGCTCGGCGGCCTCGATGAGCGGCTGTGCGATTCATCTGTACGCGGCGAACCGCCCGATGACCGACCGCTTCTTCTACAACACCGACGGTGAGCTGCTGATCGTCCCGCAACAAGGGCGCCTTGCCATCCGCACGGAGATGGGCCGCCTCGACGTCGAGCCCTTCGAGATCGCGGTGATTCCACGCGGCGTGCGCTTTACGGTCGAACTGCCCGATGGCGAGGCACGCGGCTATATCTGCGAAAACTTCGGCGCGCTGCTGCGTCTGCCCGACCTGGGCGTGATCGGCTCGAACGGGCTGGCGAACCCGCGCGACTTCCTCACGCCGCGCGCGGCCTATGAAGACCGCGAAGGGCAGTTCGAGCTCGTGACGAAACTGAACGGCGAGCTCTGGCGCGCCGACATCGGTCATTCGCCGCTCGACGTGGTCGCGTGGCACGGCAACTACGCGCCGTACAAATACGATCTGCGCCGCTACAACACCATCGGCTCGATCAGCTACGACCACCCGGATCCGTCGATCTTCCTCGTGCTGCAGTCGCCCACCGATACCCCGGGCGTCGACGCGATCGACTTCGTGATCTTCCCGCCGCGCTGGCTCGCGGCCGAGAACACCTTCCGTCCGCCCTGGTATCACCGCAACGTCGCGAGCGAGTTCATGGGCCTCGTGCACGGCGTGTACGACGCGAAGGCCGAGGGCTTCGTGCCGGGCGGCGCGAGCCTGCACAACTGCATGACGGGCCACGGCCCCGATGCCGAGACCTTCGAGAAGGCTTCGAGCATCGATACGAGCAAACCCAACAAGGTCGCCGACACGATGGCGTTCATGTTCGAAACCCGCACGCTGATTCGCCCGACGCGCTTCGCGCTCGAAACGGCGCAACTGCAGGCGCATTACTACGAGTGCTGGCAAGGCCTCAAGAAACACTTCAATCCGGAGCAGCAATGAGCAATCCCATTCCCGCCGATGTGCAGGCAACGCTCGATCCGCAGCGCAAGAGCTGGATCGAAAGCGCAAACGATGCGGCCTGTGATTTCCCGATTCAGAACCTGCCGTTCGGCGTGTTCAGCACGGCAAGCCAGGAGAACGCGCGCGTGGGCGTAGCGATCGGCGACTCGGTCATGGACCTGGCGGTGCTGCACGAGGCCGGATTGCTGCGCGTGCCGGCCGGATCCCCGGGGAGCGAGAACGTTTTCGCGCGTGCCTCGCTGAACGATTTCATCGCGCTTGGCCGCGATGCGTGGCGCAGTGTGCGCGTGCAGCTTTCGTCGCTGCTCGCGCGCGACACGACGAGCGGCGCCACGCTGCGCGACGATGCGGGTCTGCGCCAACGCGCGTTCGTGAAGCTCGCCGATGCGAAGCTGCATCTGCCCGTGGAGATTCCCGGCTATACGGACTTCTATTCGTCGAAGGAGCATGCGACGAATGTAGGCTCGATGTTTCGTGATCCGAAGAATGCGCTGCTGCCGAACTGGTCCGAGATGCCGATCGGCTATAACGGGCGCGCTTCGTCGGTGGTGGTGAGCGGCACGCCGGTGCGCCGCCCCAATGGCCAGCTGAAGCTGCCCGACCAGGAGCGTCCGGTGTTCGGCGCGTGCCGCAAGCTCGACATCGAACTGGAGACGGGCTTCATCGTCGGGCGTGGCAATGCGCTTGGCGAGCCGATCGCATGCGAGAACGCAGAGGCGCATATCTTCGGTATGGTGCTGCTCAACGACTGGAGCGCGCGCGATATCCAGCAGTGGGAATACGTGCCGCTCGGGCCGTTCAACTCGAAGGGCTTTGCCACCACGATCTCGCCGTGGGTCGTGACGCTTGACGCGCTGGAGCCGTTTCGCGTCGCGCAGCCGGCGCAGGAGCCGCAGCCGCTCGACTATCTGCGTCATGCGGGCAATCATGCGTTCGACATCGCGCTCGAAGTGCTGCTGCGTCCCGAAGGGGCGAGCGAGGCCACCTCGATCGCGCGCACGAATTTCCGGCACATGTACTGGACGATGGCGCAGCAGCTCGCGCATCACACGGTGGCCGGGTGCAACACGCGCGTGGGCGATTTGATGGGCTCGGGCACGATCTCGGGCTCCACGCCCGATTCGTTCGGCAGCCTGCTCGAACTCACGTGGAACGGCAAGCATCCGCTTGAATTGAAGAGCGGCGGCACGCGCGGCTTCATCGAAGACGGCGACGAACTCACGCTCGCGGGCTGGTGCCAGGGCGAAGGTTATCGCGTGGGGTTCGGAGAGTGCGTCGGCAAGATTTTGCCGGCGTTGAAGTAACGAGGAAAGCGCGCCGGCGCCGGCTTGGCGTCGGCTCATCAAGCCTTCGCGCGCATGATTCCCCGCGCGCGTTCCCAGCGCAGCGTCCCGAGAAACATCAATGCACATGCGAACAGCACCCACAGCATGGCGTCGTGACCTGCGCGCTCCATCAGTGCCCCGGTGACGATCGGCCCGCCGAAGCTCGCCGCGCTCCACGAGGCGCTCACGAGAGCGCTTGCCGATACCAGCGCCACGCCTTCGAAGCGCTCGCCGCACGCCACGATGGCGAGCGTGTAGATCGAGCCTGCCGCCGCGCCCAGCACGAAAAGCAGGGGCCAGCGCAGCCACGGCGCCGCGACCGCCAATGGCAGCAACGGCAAGAGTACCGCCACGAGCACGCCCATCAGCGCGTGCACGCGCTCGCGGCCGAGCCGGTCGGCGAGCCAGCCAATCGGGAACTGCATCGTCGTGTCGCCGAGCAGCACGACCGAGGCGAACAGCACCGCCGTTTCGCTGTCGATGCCGTGGCCCATCGCGAAGAGCGGCAAGAGCGAGAGCGCGAGCGTGTCGAAGAGCGCGAAGAACCCCGTGGCGACGATGAGCGCGGGCATCTTCGGCAGGATATGGCGCCAGCTGCCGTGCGGTTCGCGCAGGTCGGCGGTCTGTGC
This sequence comes from Paraburkholderia sp. A1RI-2L, assembly GCF_048957375.1. Taxonomy (NCBI): domain Bacteria; kingdom Pseudomonadati; phylum Pseudomonadota; class Betaproteobacteria; order Burkholderiales; family Burkholderiaceae; genus Paraburkholderia; species Paraburkholderia sp. A1RI-2L. The sequence goes on along the minus strand of NZ_JARBTA010000001.1, from coordinate 2,189,693 downwards.
GCTCGTGCGGATGGCGGCAAGCGTCGGCAGTGCGACGAGGAAGATTGCGCCGCAGATCGCGAAGCGCCACGCCGTGAATCCCTCGATCTGGCTCACCAGCACCGGGCCGGACATCTGAAACAGCGTGAAGGTAGTCGCGTAGATGCCGACCACGCGGCCGCGATTGGTGTCGTCGGCGAGCTCGTTCACCCATGCTTCGCTGATCGTGAACAGCAGCATCAGCGCCGCGCCGCAGGCCATGCGCAAGAGCGCCCAGAGCCACAGGTTCGAGCCGAACTGCATGAGCGCGGTGGCGACGGCGGCGGCCAGCACCGAACCCACGATCACCTGGCGCGAGCCGAAGCGCGTGGAGATCCACGCCGTGGCCGGCACCACGAGCAGCCCGCCGAACGCTTGCGCGGCGGTGAGCAAGCCGACGATGGCGGCGCCGTAGCCGGCGTCGGTGAGGGCGAGGGCGGTGAGCGGCAGGGTTGCGCCGGAACCGAGGCCGACCACGGCCACGCTCAGGATCAGTGCGAGGAAGTCGCGGGTGAAGATGGTTTTCATCGGGCGAGATCCTACTACGGGTGCGGTTGGCGCGGCGCGAGCGTTCCGCGTGGCTTGCGTTCTTCTTACGTAACAGCGTCCTGCTGCGGATGGCCTTGACGATTTCTTCAGGTTGCGTCCATGGTGCGCCCCGCAGACGGGCCGCACCATTGGCCTACGATCCAGTGCGCGTTATCCGGTGCAATGCCCATTCTTCAGCTTGCGGGGGGACTACTGGTTTCGTCCGCGTTGCGCATGGCGGGTGGGGTGCATGCGCTTTTCTCCTGGAGCGATGACATGAACACGATGAGCACCGTACGCATCGCAGTGGCCTGCTCGGCCGCTTTCTTCGCAGGAATCGCGCTTGCCGATACGTCGTCCGATCCGTCACAGGGCGGGCCGTCGGCTTCGCAGGACGTGGGCGGTATGCCCATGACCAATAGCGCCGCGGGGGCGCCGCTATCGATGTCGCATGCGCAGGTGTATCAGGACCTGGAACGCTCGATCAAGTCGGGTGAGCGCGACCGCCTGAACAACGGCCTCTATCACGGCAATTGAGACGAGCACGGAGACCTCGAACGAAACCCCGGCCGAACCGGCCAATAGACGCACAAAGGGCGCTTGAAAAAGCGCCCTTTGTGCGTCCGTGAGGATCGCTTAAGATCCGTTCCTTCGCGCAGTTCAATGCATGGACCCGTCGCCGATGTGCTGCTCGATGCGCCGCATGCGCCCGCTTGCGCGATACGGCTGGAACCACGGATTCATGCGCAACTCGCACAGGCGCGAACTGCGCTCGGCGAGCGCCGCGTCCAGCCACTGGAACATTTCCTTGGGCTGGGCGAGCCGCGCATAGGCCTCGGCAATCAGCAAGGGCGAGGTGTATTGCCTGCGCCGTCGCGCCAGCAGGTCGTCCAGATACCAGTGCAGCACCGCGTCATAGCCGCCCGTTTCCCAATGCATGCGCACGGCCGCCGAGCGTGCGTGCAGATTGCAGCAATCGAGCGCTTCCGCGGTTGCGTCCACGGCCTGCGCAAAGAGTTTCTTGACTTCGAACGCGGTTGCCAGCACCTGGTACACGAGCGGTGAATGTTCCATATGGCCCGGCGAGAGATATTCGCTAACGACTTGCGCGTGCTGCCCCGCGAGGACCATGCCGAACGCGCGCGAGCCCTGGAATGCGTGCGGATCGATTTTCTCGGCGCGCGCCATCGCGGCCTGGCCTTCGGCATGGCGGCCCGCTGCGAGCAGCAGCCGTGCGTAGAGCCGGTGTGCCTCCGGGTAGCTCGGATTGCGCCGCAGTGCTTCCTTGAAGCCGGCCTCGGCGCGCGGCCAGTCCCAGTCGAAGAAGTAGCGCGCCGCAGCCAGCGCGTGATGGGCTTCGGGCAGATCGGGGTCGAGCTCGAGCGCGCTTTGTGCGAGGGCGCGTGCGATGGGCCAGCCGTCGTCGGGCGCGAACAGGCCGTGCACGACCGACGCCCCATAGTAGTTCGAGAGCCCGGCGTAACCGAGCGCATAGTTCGGGTCGTGCTCGAGTGCCGCTTCAAAATAGGCGCGGCTGCGCGCGAAGTCTTCGCCGTCGACGCCGTGCTGGGCGCAGAACCCCGCATCGAAATGCACACGCCGGTACCAGAAGTAACGCCCGCGCACATAGGCGTCGTGCGCAGCGGGATCGACGGGCAGCCGCCGCGCGAGCAGCGAGCGCTGCTGTTCGGAGAGCTTGGAGGCGAGCTCCTGCGCAAGCGCGTCGGCGGCCTCCTTGAGGAGGTCGAGCGCGCCTTGCGAAACCGGTTCGTGTGCGCGGCTCCAGATCTGCACTTCGTCCGCGCAGCGAATCAGGCGCGTGAGAATGCGCACCTTGTGCGCTTCGCGCGAGAACGAGCCTTCGAGCACGTAGTCGAGTTTGAGCTCGCGCGCGATCTCGCCGATGCTCTTGGACGTGTCGCGATAGCGCGCGGCAGTCGTGCGCGCGATCATGCGCAGACGGTCCGCGCCGAGCGCGCCGAGCGTAGCCGAGATTTCGTCGGCGAGCGCGCTGCACAGCGACTCTTCCTTGCCGTCGCCGGTGAGGTTTGCAAACGGCAGCACCAGCACGCGCACCGCGTTGTGCACGACGCTGGGCTCCGCGGCGGCTGCCGGGTCCGCGAAGCTGGCGCCGTCGAGCCGGTAGCCCTTGCCCTTCACCGTGACGAGATGGCGCGGCTGCGCCGGGTCGTCGGCGAGCGCGATGCGAATCTTGCGGATCGCGGTGTTGATGCCGTTCTCGGTGTCGCGCCAGGGATTGCCGTGCCATAGCCGCTCGACGATGTCCGCGCGCGAGATCAACTCGCCATGGCGCGTTGCGAGCAGGATCAGGAGGTCCATCGGCAGCCGCTCCAGCCGCACCGCTTCGCCCGCGCGGCGAAGCTGGTAGCGCTCGACGTCGAGCTCGAAATCCGCGAACCGGATGATTCGATCCGTCGGCATGGGAGGTCCCCTGATGCAGCATCATGGGTCGTGCGCGGCGATGTTTCGTCCAGGGAATGCACCATCGTGCAACAGATGACGTAGGCGATTCTGGCGGCGCTCGGTGCGGGCGATGCAGGCAGCCGGTCGATCGGTGGGGGGCTCGAAGCGGCTGTCGAATTTAAATTTAGCGGCTCGCACGGCGACCTTCAAGAAGCAGCGAGCGGTGTTTGCGGCATGCGATGGGTGCGTGTTTCGTCAGCTTTTTCCGGGGTGCGGGCAGCCTTCATTCGCCGCGCATAGGTCACGAGGGATTCACATATCCCCCGTAGCTTAGGCCCCTTTTCACCGCTACAAGAGGATGTGCCTGACGCATGCCGCAGACGTCCCTGTCCACGCCCATCGAAATGCCATCGATTCCGCCACCGCTGCTGCCGTCTGCGTCCGGACCTTTCTGGATCGTGCCGGTGCCCGGACGTCATCCCTACGATCACGTACGTTTGAAGCGCGTGTTTGCGACCGCCGGCACGCGGCACGAGGTGGTGGTCGTCGATCTGTACAAGCTGCTGGTCTGTGCGGACCGCGACGACACCGATTACGTGCTCAAGCCCGTTGATGACTGGCACGTGGGCAAGGTGCGCGGCATCCGCGAATTTCTCGACCCGCGCAACGAGCGGGTGCCGCAAATGCCCTACGTGACGATCGTGAAGCGGCGCGCGGCCGGGCTCGCGGGGTGGCTCGGCCTCGCGCACGAGGGCGTGGTGGCGTTTCGCAACGGCCAGCATCGTGCGCGCTACCTCTCGTGGGCGGGTGCGAAGTGGCTGCCGGTGGAGGTGCATGAGCGCGAAGCGCCGCTGCTGCGCGAACAGTGTGGCGCCATCGGACTGGAAGAACGCGGGCGGGGCGCGGCACCAGGGCCTGCGTAGCGGTGTTGGGTTTGCGCCGCGCTTGTATCGGGTTAGCGCCTGGCAACATGTAACCGGCGCCAGGCGAGCCCTCAGACGCCGTTCGACATATGCAGCGCCGCACCGCTGCCGAGTGTGCCGTTCACGGGCCGCGGGGCGGCGTGACCGGATGCCGGGAGTGCCGCGGGCGTGAATGTGTTTCGCTCGTAGGCGTCGCTCGCACGCTGGAAATGCTCGATGGCGTAGTCGACGAAGCGCAGCGTTTTCGCGGGCAGATATTGGCGATTCGGATAGACGATCGACATGTTGGCGTCGGGGTCGTCGATCTCGTACTCGGGCAACAGGCGCACGAGCGTGCCGGCGGCGAGGTCTTCGGCGACGAGCGACGTCGGCACGATAGCCGGGCCCATGCCCGCGAGCGCGGCGTGCCGCACCATCAGCATGTTGTTGACGGCATAGGCGGGCCGCAGCGTGACCTGCTGCGCATGCTCGCCGGGCCTTGCGAATTGCCAGGTGACGCTGCGCGCCTCGGGCGGCAGGGTGACCGCCGCGTGGCGCGCGAGTTGCGAGGGCGTGCGCGGCTCGCCATGCTCGGCAAGCCAGCCGGGCGACGCGCATGGCACGAACGTTGCCACGCCGAGCGTCCGCTCGACGAGATCCGGGTCGCCGTCGCGCGTGGGCGAGGCCGAGACGATGCCCACGTCGAAGCCGTCCTCGACGAGCGAAATTCGCCGCTCGGCGAGCGTGAGGCGCACGTTCACGCGCGGGTAGCGCCGCCGGTAGCCGTCGATGAGCGGCGTGAGCGTGACGAGCGACAGCGTGCTGGCCGCGGCCACGCGCAGCGTGCCGCCGGGCTCGCGCTCGGTGTGCGCGAGCGCATTTTCGAGGTGGTCCAGTTCGTCGAGCACGCTGCGGCAGCCTTCGAGATAGCGTTCACCCGCTTCGGTAAGCGACAGATTGCGCGTGGTGCGGTTGATCAGCCGGGTATGCAAATGCGCTTCTAGCATGGCGACCGAGCGGGTGACCAGGGCATTCGAGACATCGAGTTGCTGCGCGGCCCGGCGAAAGCTTTGTGATTGCGCAACCGTGACGAAGACGCGCATGGCGTGTATCTGGTTCATGGAATTTCGCCTCGTATGCTGATTGCATTTACCCGATTAAGGGCATTCCGTTTGGCATTGCGGAGATGACGTCAATGTGCGCGCTAGATTCAGCCCTGTTGTGCGATTGCGGTGGCGATATTGGAAGGAAAATAATATTGACAGTTGTAAGGAATTGCAATATTTATCGCAAACAGTGCCGGCGTTTCACGCTCGTAAAGGAATAGCATTCCTGGCAATACATTAGAGTATTTGGGCAATGACGCGAACAGTGGACACGCAATCGACGTCGATCGCGGAATCAATTGCATAATTCACCCGCATGCTTGCCATGCGCGATGACATTGCCGGAGTGAATCTCGCCGCGCCCGGCTCAGATCCGGCCTGAGCCGGCCTTTGGGCGCTGCGGTTGCAGAATGTTTGTTGTCGATGCGTTGAAAATCTGGTTTCGGCTTTGTCCAGCATTTTTCACACAAGCTTGATTCGGTCGGGCGAGGTTTTTTTGTGCTTCGCGCAAAATAGCTGCGAAGCACCGGAACAGAGACGTGCATGCTGAGTGCATGTTTTCTTAATGCATTTTTCTGAAAACTAAAACGTAAATCGGCGGACCAGACATGATCGTCGAATTGCTGAAGTCGCAGCCCGAGATTGCCCTGTTCGTCAGTCTCGCGCTGGGTTATTTGATCGGTTCGATCCGTTTTGGGCCGATTTCGCTCGGCGGCGTGTGTGGCACGCTGATCGTCGCGCTCGTGCTGGGCCAGACGGGCGCGCGCATCTCGCCCGATCTCAAGAACGTTGCCTTTGCGTTGTTCATCTTCGCGCTCGGCTTCACGGGCGGCCCGCAATTCTTCGCGAACATCGGGCGCGGCTGGCGCTATGGATTCCTTTCGATCATCGAGATCGTCTCGGTCATGACGCTCATCATGATCGCAGTCGTCGTGATGAAGCTCGACGCGGGCACCGCGGCCGGCCTGCTGGCCGGAGCCGCCACCGAGTCGGCGGTGATCGGCACGGCTTCCGAAGCGATCTCCAGGCTGGGCTTGAGCGACGCCCAGGTGAGCACCCTGCAGGCGCACGTGGTGACCGCCTATAGCGTGAGCTACCTCTTTGGTTTGATCACCATCGTGCTGTTCACGAGCCAGATCGCGCCGCTCCTGTTGCGCGTGAACCTGCGCGAAGAGGCCGCACGCCTTTTTCGCAAGCTTGGCGGCGACGGCGTGCTCGACGAAGGCCAGCGGCTCGCGCTGCCGCTGCTCGAGGCGCGCGCGTTCGAGGTCGGGCAGGCAGCGGGCGCCCATGTCTCGGCATTCGAGGCGCGCTTCGGCAACAACGTCACGGTCGAGCGCATCGTGCGCGGCAAGCAGGAGATCGACGCGGTCGCGCAAACTGTGCTGCAGGCGGGCGACATCGTGTTCATCGGCGGGCGGCGCGAGGCCGTGGTGGAGGCGTCGGGCAGCCTTGGCGCCGAGGTTTCGGGCGAGGGTTTCGTAAAACTGTTCGCGCAGCGCATGGACGTGATGCTCACGCGCCGCGACGCCGACGGCCTCACGCTCGCGCAGATGCGCGAGCGCGCTTCGCCCGAAGACGGGCGCGGCATCTACGTGGGCGCGATCACGCGTCTGGACGCCGCGCTGCCCGCGCTGCCCGGCACCATGGTGCGCCGCGGCGACGTGCTCACGCTGATCGGCGCGCCCGGCGACGTCGCGCGCGGCGCGAAGCGCCTCGGCTATGTGATCCAGCAGACCCAGAAGACCGACTTCGTCTACCTCGGCCTCGGCGTGCTCGTGGGCATGATCATCGGCCGCTTCGGCGTGAAGCTGGGCGGCGTCGCGCTCGAGCTCGGCACGGGCGGCGGGTGCCTGCTTTCGGGGCTGTTCTTCGGCTGGCTGCGCTCGCATTTCCCGGTGGTCGGCTCGCTGCCCTCGGCGGCGGCGCAGGTGCTCAAGGATTTCGGCCTCGCGACCTTCATCGCGGCCGTGGGTCTCTCCGCTGGCCCGGACGCCATCAAGCTCGTGCGCGAATACGGTCTCGCGCTGCCGCTCGTCGGCATCATGATGGTGCTGATTCCCGGTCTCATGTCCCTCTGGATCGGGCGCATGTTTCTCAAGCTCGAAACCCCGATGCTGCTCGGCGCGATCGCGGGGCAGCAGTGCAGCACCCCGGCAATCAGTGCGCTGGTGGGCGTGACCGGCAACTCGATTCCGGTGATCGGCTACACGATCACCTACGCACTGTCGAATATTTTGTTGCCGCTCATGGGGCCCGTGGTGGTTGCGCTTGCAACGAAATTCGGCTGATTTCGGCTGATCAGCGGTGCGTGCCGCGCTTGAGCACATGGCGCGTACCGGGTCCGTTCGTGGCCGATGATGGCCGCGTTAATTTTGACGCGCTTTCGTCAGGTCGTCCGTCCGGTTTCAACCGGTTGTCCAACTGGCCGTCCTGCTTCAACGGCAGCAAGCAGTCACTTCTACCCATGCGAGGGCACGATGGAATGGCTACATGACATCTTTCACAAATCCCCGGAAATCGCCTTATTCCTCTCACTGGCCGTTGGCTACTGGGTCGGGCAGATCAACTTCGGCAAGTTCCAGCTTGGCGGCGTAGGCGGGTCGCTGCTCGCCGCCGTGGTGATCAGTCAGGTTGGCGTGACGATCGACAACGGCGTGAAGGCGGTGATGTTCGCGGTCTTCATCTACGCCGTGGGCTACGACTCCGGTCCGGGCTTCTTCAACTCGCTCAACCGCAAGACGCTGCGCGAAATCGCCATGGCCGTGTTCATGGCCGTCGCGGGTCTCGTCACCGTGCTCGTATGCGCGAAGCTCTTTCACCTCAACAAGGGCCTCGCCGCCGGTCTCGCCGCGGGCGGCATGACGCAGTCGGCGATCATCGGCACGGCGGGCGACGCCATCGCGCGTCTCGGCCTGCCGCCCGACCAGGTGAAGGCCATGCAGGCCGATGTCGCGATCGGCTACGCCGTGACCTACGTGTTCGGCTCGCTCGGCGCGATCATCGTCTGCGTGAACATCCTGCCGAAGTTCATGGGCCGCAGCCTCAAAGATGCCTCCATGGACGCCGAGCGCGAAATGGCGGGCGGCAATGCCTCGGCGGGGCCGGGCCAGCTCACTGCGCTGCCCGAGTTGTTCGGCCGCGTGTTCCGCGTGGAAGCTGCAGCCGGCAAGACGGTCAAGCAGATCGAACTGGCCCAGCAGGATTTCGTCGCCATAGAGAAAATCCGCCGCTCGGGCAAGGTCGTCGACGCCACGCCCGAGTTCGTGCTGAGCCGCGACGACCTCGTGCTGGTCGTGGGCCGCCGCGAGCAGATGGTCGAAGTGGGCGCGCTGATCGGTCCGGAAATGCCGGACTCGGGCGGCATGAGCCTCGTGATGCAGACGCGCCAGATCGTGTTCACGAAGAAGGGCATGAACCACACGACGATCGGCGAAGTGCGCAAGAACGTCGACCGCGACCTGCGTCACGGTGTGTACATCGAGAAGATCGAGCGCGCCGGGCAGCCCGTGGCGCTGCTGCCGGGCTCGAAGCTCGAGCACGGCGACGTGGTCACCGTCTATGGCACGGCAACCGACACGAAGCGCGTCGCGCAGGCCGCCGGCTACGAGCTCGCCTACAGCAACAAGACCGACTTCATCTACATGGGCGTGGGTCTGGTGCTTGGTCTGCTGGTCGGCCTGGTCGTCGTGAACGTGGCGGGCATTCCGCTCACGCTCGGCTCGGGCGGCGGCTGCCTGCTCGCGGGGCTGCTGTTCGGCTGGATGCGCGGCAAGCACCCGATGTACGGCGTGATGCCGCCGGCCGCCTCGCAACTGCTCAAGGACTTCGGTCTGGCGGCGTTCGTTGCCGTGGTGGGGCTCAATTCGGGCCTGCAGGCGGTGGTGACGATCAAGCAGAGCGGCATCACGATCTTCCTGCTCGGCGTGGTCGTGACCATCGTGCCGCTCATTCTCACGATGCTGTTTGGCCGCTACGTCCTCAAGTACAACAACGCGGCGATTCTCGCGGGCGCGCTGTCCGGCTCCCGCAGCGCGAACCCGGCCTTCGGCGGCATTCTCGACAAGGCCGAGAGCGCCGTGCCCACGGCGCCGTTCGCCATCACCTATGCGATCGCCAACGTGCTGCTCACGCTGCTCGGGCCGCTCGTGGTGGGTCTTGTGTGACATGAAGTCAAGCGGGCCGCGCAGGTCGGCCGCGCGGGAAGTTCTCAAGACGCAGGCCCGCTTGCATCGATTAGTCGAAGTCGCGTGCCGCACTCGCACTGTGCATCGAGCACATGCAGCGGCGGCACGCTCAACGTCTTCCAACGGAGAGCATCATGGCAAAAGGTAAAGCTGAATCGAAGGCAAAGTCAGGCATCGAAGCACTGAGCCCGTTCGAGCTCAAGGACGAGCTGATCAAGGCGGCGGGCGGCGGCGCAACCGAGCGCCCGGCCAATTATTCGATGCTCAATGCGGGCCGCGGCAATCCCAACTTCCTCGCCACGATTCCGCGTCACGGCTTCTGGCAACTGGGCCTGTTCGCCATGCGCGAGTCGGAGCGCTCGTTCTCCTATATGCCCGAGGGGGTGGGCGGCTTCCCGCAGCGCGCCGGCATCGTCGAGCGCTTCGACCAGTTCCTGCGCGAAAACAAGGGCCAGCCCGGCATCGATTTCATCGGCGGCGCGGTGTCGTACGTGCGCGACCAGCTGGGCCTGTCGGCGGGCGACTTCCTGTACGAAATGTGTGAGGGCATTCTGGCCTGCAACTATCCCGTGCCGGACCGCATGCTCAAGCTCTCGGAGATCATCGTCGGCCAATACCTGCGGCGCGAGATGGTTGGCAAGCATCCGTTCGTGGGCGAGTTCGACGTGTTCGCGGTGGAAGGCGGCACCGCGGCCATGACGTACATCTTCAACACGATGCGCGAGAACTTCCTGATCAAGCCGGGCGACACCATCGCGCTCGGCATGCCGATCTTCACGCCGTACATCGAAATTCCCGAGCTCAACGACTACCAGCTCAACGTCGTGCACCTCAACGCGACCGTCGAGAACAACTGGCAGTACTCGAAGAAGGAGCTGGACAAGCTGCGCGATCCGAAGATCAAGGCGTTCTTCCTCGTGAATCCGAGCAATCCGCCTTCGGTGAAGATCAGCGACGAGAGCCTCGAATACGTCGCCGAGATCGTCAAGGAGCGCCCCGACCTCATCCTCCTCACCGACGACGTGTATGGCACCTTCGCCGACAACTTCGTCTCGCTGTTCGCGCTCGCGCCCAAGAACACGATTCTCGTGTACTCCTACTCGAAGTACTTCGGTGCGACGGGCTGGCGTCTGGGCACGATCGCGACGCATCAGGACAACGTGCTCGACGCCGCGATCGCGAAGCTCCCGAAGGATGAGAAGAAGATCCTGCACGAGCGCTACAAGTCGATCACGACAGAGCCGGACAAGCTCAAGTTCATCGACCGTCTGGTCGCGGACAGCCGCACCGTCGCGCTCAATCACACGGCCGGCCTCTCGACGCCGCAGCAGGTGCAGATGGTGCTGTTCTCGTTGTTCTCGCTGATGGATACGCCCGACGCGTACAAGAACGCGTTGAAGCGCCTGATCCGTAGCCGCAAGCGCGCGCTCTACGAGGAAATGGGCATCCCCTTCGACGGTGGCGATCCGAATCAGGTCGACTACTACACGATCATCGACATGGAGTATTTCGGCGAGAAGCGCTTCGGCCGCGATTTCGTCGACTGGCTCCTCAAGCAGGTTCAGCCCAATGAGTTGCTGTTCCGCCTCGCCAGTGAGGCGCGCGTCGTGCTGCTGCCGGGCAAGGGCTTCGGCACGGCGCATCCGTCGGGCCGCGTGTCCCTCGCGAACTTGAACGAAGCCGATTACCGCAAGATCGGCCGCGCGATGCGCAAGCTCACCGAGGAGTACGTGCAGCGTTACAACGAGGCCACCGGCAAGAAGCTCGACCCGAATGCCGTGAAGAAGTAAGGAGGACGGGCGCGGCGGCGCGATGCCGCTTCGCCCTGGAACCCGGAAACGAACCGCCCCCGGCGCAGGCGCACCGGGGGCGGTTTCTTGTTTCGAGCCGTTATTCCGCTTGCGATGCGGTGCCGCGCACGCTCTTGCGATGCAGCGAGACGGAAAGCGCTACGCCCGCGGCAGCCGCGATGGCCGCGAACAGATACACCGACCCGTAGCCGAACAGATTGGCCACATAGCCCGCGAGCGGCCCGGTGATGCCGAGCGAGAGGTCGAGAAACACCGAATACGCCGACAATGCCGCGCCACGGCTAGCGGCCGGCACGAGACTGACCGCCTCCACGCCCAGCGCCGGGAACACCAGCGCGAAACCGAAGCCCGTGAGCGCCGCGCCCATCAGCGCGACCGTGGGCGTGGGCGCGAGCCACAGCAGCACCAGCCCCGCGCATTCGCACGAGAACGAGGCGATGGCTACGCGAAAGCCGCCGAAGGTCTTGATCGTGTTCGAAAACAACAGGCGCGCGCCAATGAACATGAGGCCGAACAGCGTGAGCGCGAAGGCCGCGTTGGGCCAGTGGCGAGCCGCGTAGAACAGCGTGATGAAGGTGGCGATCGAACCGAAGCCCGCCGAGCCTAGCGCAAGGCCGAGGCCATGCGGCAGCACGCGCGTGAGCACGCTGCGATAAGGCATGCGCTCGCCATGCACGATCGGCACCGGCGCCATCGGGCGCGCGAGCCAGAAGCCGAGCGCGGCCAGCGCGATCACCGAAACGCCCAGCGACCAGAAGCCGAGGAAATGCGCCATTTCCACGCCGAGCGGCGCGCCGAGCGCCAGCGCGCCGTAGGTGGCGATGCCGTTCCACGAGATCACGCGCGCGTTGTTCGCGGTGCCCACGCGGCCAATGCCCCAGAGAATCGCGCCGGTGCCGACGAGACTCTCGCCGCAGCCGAGCACCAGCCGGCTCGTCACGAGCAGCGCGAGCGAGAGCGCTGGCCAGTGCGCGACGAGCGTGGCGAGCAGCAGCAGCATGCCGCTCGCGCCGCAGAGGATCATGCCGATGGTGACCGTCTTCTTGGGGCCGAGCGTATCGGCCGAGCGCCCGGCCAGCGCCCGCGAGCAGAGCGTCGCGATGTACTGCACGCTGATTGCGCCGCCGGCCACGATCGTGCTGAAGCCGAGGTCGTTGTGCACGTAGCCCGGCAGGACCGCGAGCGGAATGCCGATGGTCAGATAGCAGAGGAAGGTGAAAAAGACGACCGGAATGATCTGCAAGGTCGTCGATGCGGCATTGCGCTGGGGCGCTGACTCGGCGGACATGGGGGAAATACGGATGGATAACGGCGGGAAAGGCGAGATTGTCCCATGGAACCGGTTCTTTTGCTGGTGACGCGAAAGCGTTCAGCGGGGCGACGCCGGGCATTTTTCCACCGCTTTCTGGCCGATTCGCACGAATTTCACGAAAAATAGCGCGTTTCGGCCACCCTCCAGACATATAAGCACAGCCCGCGCCCGGCCCGACGATTCATCGCGATAACGATATAACCCACATGTACCTCTGCCTATGGGTTCGCGATATTGGCAGTGTTAATTTTCGTACCGTCCACAGAAGCGCGGCGCACACACCTCCATTCGGGGCGTCCTGCGAGCCGCAGAACACGACGAGACGAAAAACCATGAGTCAGCCGATCCGCTTTTATCACCGTAACGCGATCCGTGAAGTCAGCGACGCGGACGTCACCCGTACTGTTCTCCAGTACCTGCGCGAAGACGCGCACTGCACCGGCACCAAGGAGGGCTGTGCGGAAGGCGACTGCGGCGCGTGCACGGTCGTCGTCGGCGAGCGCACGGCCGAAGGCGGCGTGAGCTTCAAGGCCGTCAATGCCTGTATCCAGTTCCTGCCGACGCTCGACGGCAAGGCGCTCTTCACCGTCGAAGACCTGCGCCAGCCCGACGGCTCGCTGCACCCCGTGCAGCAGGCGATGGTGGATTGCCATGGCTCGCAATGCGGCTTCTGCACGCCGGGTTTCGTCATGTCGATGTGGGCGCTCTACGAAAAGCATGGCCATGAGCACGCCGCGCAGGGTACTCAAGGCGCCCAGGCCGGCCACGGCTGTCCCCGCAAGGCCGCATGCAGCGTGCCCTCGCGCGACGAGATCGCCAACGCGCTGACCGGCAATCTGTGCCGCTGCACCGGCTATCGTCCGATCCTCGACGCCGCCGAGCAGATGTTCAAGGCTGACGCGCCCAAGGCGCCCATCGACGTGAAGGCGCTCGCACAGACGCTCGCCACGCTCGAGCGCGGCGAGACCTTCCACTACGAGCACGACGGCCAGCAATACGACGCGCCGCGCACCGTCGACGCGTTCGCCGCGATCAAGGCCGCGCGCCCCAACGCGCGCATTCTCGCGGGCAGCACCGACATCGGCCTGTGGGTCACCAAGCAGATGCGCGAACTCGGTGACATCGTCTACGTGGGCCAGGTCGAGGCGATGCGCCAGATCGAGGTGAGCGACGCGTGGATCGAGATCGGCGCGGGCGTCACCGTCGAGCGCGGCTATGCCGAACTCGCGAAGCACTATCCCGAGCTCGAAGAGATGTGGCAGCGCTTTGCTTCGCTGCCGATCCGCAACGCGGGCACGATCGGCGGCAACGTCGCGAACGGCTCGCCGATCGGCGACTCGATGCCGGGCCTGATCGCGCTGGGCGCACGCGTGGTGCTGCGCGGCGGCGACACGGTGCGCGAGATGCCGCTCGAAGACCTGTACCTCGCTTATCAGAAGAAGGACATGGCCGAGCACGAGTTCGTGCTCGCGCTGAAAGTGCCGACCCGCACCGGCGCACGTGCGAACCTGCAGTTCCGCACCTATAAGATCTCGAAGCGCTTCGACTCCGACATTTCGGCCGTGTGCGCCGCGTACGCTTTCATCGCCGACGGCGACACGATCCGTGAGCCGCGCATCGCGTTCGGCGGCATGGCCGCGACGCCCAAGCGTGCGACCCACGCCGAAGGCGTGCTCGCCGACGCTCAATGGCACGAAGCCACCGCGCAGGCCGCGATGATCGCGCTCGCCAACGACTACGCCCCGCTCTCCGACATGCGCGCGACGAGCGACTACCGCCTCGAAGCCGCGAAGAACACGCTGTATCGCTTCTGGCTCGAAACGCGCCCGAACAATCCGCTCGCGCCGCAAGCACTCAACGTGCGCGCCGTCGCGGCCGAATGTGCACAAAGCGCTGCTTGACCCCCCAGGAAACGGACAACATACGGAGATCGAAACAATGAACCAGCAAGCCGAACCGTTCCTGGAAGAAGCGAAGGCGCTTGAAGATTTCGCGCAGGTGCACGTCTCGCGTGCGCACGAATCGGCGCACCTGCACGTGAGCGGGCGCGCGACCTACACCGACGACATTCCGCTCGTGGCGGGCACGCTGCACGCGGCGCTTGGCCTCTCGCAGAAGGCGCATGCGCGCATCGTCTCGATGGATCTCGCCAAGGTGCGCGCGACGCCGGGCGTGGTGGCCGTGCTCACCGCCGGCGACATTCCGGGCGTGAACGACTGCGGCCCGATCATCCACGACGATCCGATTCTGGCCGATGGCGTAGTGCAGTACGTGGGCCAGCCGATGTTCATCGTGGTGGCGACCTCGCACGACATCGCGCGCCAGGCCGCGCGCCGCGCCGAAGTGAAATACGAAGAATTGCCTGCCGTGCTCACCGCGCAGCAGGCGCGCGCCGCCGAGCAATACGTGCTGCCGCCGATGAAGCTGGCACGCGGCGATGCCGCCACGCGCGCTGCACGCGCCGCGCATCGCCACGAAGGCGAAATGCTGCTGGGCGGCCAGGAGCAGTTCTATCTGGAAGGCCAGATTGCCTACGCAGTGCCGAAGGACGACGACGGCATGCACGTCTGGTGCTCGACGCAGCACCCGAGCGAGATGCAGCATCTGGTCGCGCACGTGCTGGGCGTGCACTCGCACAATGTGCTGGTGGAATGCCGGCGCATGGGCGGCGGCTTCGGCGGCAAGGAATCGCAGTCGGGCATTTTTGCGTGCTGCGCGGCGCTTGCCGCGTGGAAGCTGCTGTGCCCCGTGAAGCTGCGTCCGGACCGCGACGACGACATGATGATCACGGGCAAGCGCCACGACTTCCACTATACGTATGAAGTAGGCTACGACGACGAGGGCACGATCGACGGCATTTCGGTCGACATGACCTCGCGCTGCGGCTTCTCGGCCGACCTGTCCGGCCCGGTGATGACGCGCGCCGTCTGCCACTTCGACAACACCTACTGGCTGCCCGACGTCTCCATCGCCGGCTACTGCGGCAAGACCAATACGCAGTCGAACACCGCGTTCCGCGGCTTCGGCGGCCCGCAGGGCGCGTTCGCGATCGAGTACATCATCGACGACGTCGCGCGCTCGCTCGGCCTCGACTCGCTCGAGGTGCGCAAGCGCAATCTCTACGGCAAGACGGACAAGAACCTGACGCCGTACGGCCAGACGATCGATGACAACGTGATTCACGAGCTCATCGACGAACTCGTGGAAACGAGCGGCTATCACGCGCGCCGCGCGGCGATCCGCGAATTCAACGCGAACAACGAGGTGCTGAAGAAGGGCATCGCGCTCACGCCGGTGAAGTTCGGCATCGCGTTCAACGTCACGCACTTCAACCAGGCGGGCGCGCTCGTCCATATCTACACCGACGGTTCCGTGCTCGTGAATCACGGCGGCACGGAAATGGGCCAGGGCCTGAACACCAAGGTCGCGCAGGTGGTGGCGCACGAGCTTGGCATCGAGTTCGGCCGCGTGCGCGTGAGCGCCACCGACACGAGCAAGGTGGCCAACACCTCGGCCACTGCCGCATCGACGGGCACCGACCTGAACGGCAAGGCCGCGCAGGACGCCGCGCGCCAGCTGCGCGAGCGGCTGGCCACGCTCGCGGCCGCCACGTGGGGCGAGGGCCGCGTGAGCGCCGCCGAGGTGCGCTTCGCCAACGACACCGTGATTGTCGGCGACGAGATCGTGCCGTTCGAGACGCTTGTTTCGAAGGCTTATTTCGCGCGCGTGCAATTGTGGTCAGACGGCTTCTACGCAACGCCCAAGCTGTATTGGGACCAGAAGACGCTGCAAGGCCGCCCGTTCTACTATTACGCGTATGGCGCGGCGGTTTCCGAAGTCGTGATCGACACGCTCACGGGCGAAATGCGCGTGCTGCGCGCCGACGCGCTGTACGACGCGGGCGACTCGATCAACCCCGCGCTCGACGTGGGGCAGGTGGAAGGCGGCTTCATTCAGGGCATGGGCTGGCTCACGACCGAGGAACTGTGGTGGAAGCCGGACGGCAAGCTCATGACGCACGCGCCGTCTACCTACAAGATCCCGACCGTGAACGACACGCCTGTCGAGTTCAACGTGAAGCTGTTCAAGAACCGCAACGTCGAGAACAGCATTCATCGCTCGAAGGCCGTGGGCGAGCCGCCGCTCTTGCTGCCGTTCTCGGTGTTCTTCGCGATTCGCGACGCCGTGGCGAGCGTGGCCGACCACCGCTTCAATCCGCCGATGAATGCACCCGCGACCGCCGAGGAAATCTTGAAGGGCGTGCGCGCGGTGCGGACGATGGCACGCGGCTGAGTGTGAACTAGCGTGATGCTTTGAAGGAGTCTCGTCAGATGAGCAGCAGTGCGAATAAAAGCGCGAACCACTGTGAACGGATCGATGCCGCGGGGCGCGTCGTGATCGGTCGGCGCGGCACGCCGGTGCCCCACTATGGGCCGATGCACATCGTGCTGTTCGGCGCGGGGCATGTGGGCCATGCACTGGTCACGCTGCTCGGCATGCTGCCGTGCGTGGTGCAGTGGGTGGACGAGCGCGACGAGCTCTTTCCCGACGAAGTGCCGGCCAACGTGCAAGTCGAGGCGACCGACTCGCCGGCCGCAATCGTCGACGAAGCGCCGCCGGGCGCGTACTTCATCGTGATGACGCACAATCACGCGCTCGATTTCGATCTGTCGTTGCGCATCATGGAGCGCGGCGACTTCGCGTGGTTCGGGCTGATCGGCTCGAAGACCAAGCGGGTGAAGTTCGAGCGCCGCCTGATCGATCGCGGCGTGGCGGCGGAGCGCATGGGCGAGATGACTTGCCCGATCGGCGTGCCGGGCATCGTCGACAAGGCGCCTTCGTCGATTGCGATTGCGGTGGCTGCGCAGCTGATGCAGATGCGCATGCCGCTCGCCGCTGCGGGCGAGGCCGCGAGCGCGGCCAGGTTCGCGCGAGTGTGAGGTCGAGCGTCCACCTGAACCCGGGCATGGGCAGGTGGACGAAAAAATTTCATTTCTGCCGTGAGTTGCGCCCCAAACGCTGGACCTTATCCTGCGGTTGGGGTGTTTTTTTGTCTGGACTTAGCTGGCATCCGCCTTGCGCGGCTTCGCCTTCGCCTTCCTCACCGGCTCGGTGAGCGTCGCCGACACCTTCTCGATCAACCCGCGCAGCCAGTCGATATCGCTCGGCCGGTCCGGTTGCGGATGCCACAGCTGATAGCAGCGAATGCGCGGAAACGCCAACGGCGGCTCGACCACCGCGATCGGCAAAAGCCGGGCGTAATGCGTCGCGAAGCGGCGCGTGGTCGTGAAGATCAGATCCGATTGCAGCAGCACCTGGGGCGCGAGCCCGAAGTAGGGCAGCGTCGCGACGATGCGCCGGTGCGCGCCGGCCTTCGCGAAGCCCAGGTCGACGGGGCTCGCGTTCGCGCCGGTATAGGGCGTGGGCGCCAGATGCGCCGCAGCGAGATACGCGTCGCGTGTGAGCGGCGCGCGCGCGAGCGGATGGTCGGCGCGCATCATGCAGACGATCTTGTCGGTGAACAGGTCGCTGCGCGAGAAGTGCGGGTCGGGCTTGGGCCAGTTGCCGATCACGATGTCGATCTCGCCCGCCTCCAGCGCCGCGTGATGATCGAGCGAAGGCGACAGCGAGATGATCTCCAGACGCGCCGAAGGCGCTGCTTCGCGAAAGCAGGCGATCAGCGTCGGCATGAAGAAGTCGTTGAGGTAGTCGGGCGCGGCCACGCGGAAGATGCGTTTGGAGCGCTCCGGGTCGAAGTCGCCGTGGGGCGTGGCCACGAAGTCGACGTCGCGCAGCACGCGTTGCGCGTGTTGCAGCAGCGACTCGCCGTATTCGGTCGGCACCATGCCCGCCTTGCCGCGCACGAGGATGGGGTCGCCGAGAATTTCGCGCAGCCGCCGCAGCGCCGTGCTGATTGCCGGCTGGGTTTGATTCAGCCGTAGCGCGGCCTGCGTGACGCTGCGCTCGATCAGCAGCGTGCGCAGCACGCGCACGAGCCAGATGTCGAGAGAAAGGGCAGTGTCGTCCATGGCGATGCGTATGCTCGGGGGAGGTGCCGCGCGTTTTGGTGCACTTCGTGCGCGCGGCTCGACATATAACGATATTCCGCTGAGTGCGCAGCCGCCATAGGGCGCCTGGTATGACCGGCATCAGCAGGGCAGGCGCGCGCGCCGTGCCGCCTGGGTGACCGAGCGCGGTGCGCTGCATCCGCGCTACACCCGCCTTACGCCTTGTCCTGCTTCGTGAGCCCCGAAGGCAGCGAACTGATGCGCTTCACCTCGCGCGAGTCGAGCCAGTTCGGCGTGCGCGCGCAGTAGAGCACCATCGGCAGCGTGTCCTCGCCCCAGAAGAGCTGCTTGTTCATCCAGAAGGTAGGCACGCCGAACACGCCCAGCGAAATCGCGTCGTTGGTGTTGCGGCGTAGTTGCGCGCGCACCGATTCCTGCTCGATCATCGCTTCGCCGTGCGCGATGCCCACGCGTTCGCACAGTTGCTCGAAGCCCTCGTCGCTCGACGGGTCGCGCCCCTCGCGCCAGATGAAGCGGAAGATCTCGCGCACGCACGCGAACTCGCCGCCGGCGGCGATGGCGAGCAGCATCGGCTTGACCGAGTCGAACGGATGCGCGGGCGGCATCTTGAACGGAATGCCGAGCTGCTCCGCGCGAAACAACGCGTGCCGGTAGGTGAACACGCGCTTGGCCGGAATCGTCGAGCCGTACGGCGTGCCCCAGTGGCGGTACAGGTCGCTTAGCAGCACCGGCGTGGGCGCGAAGTCGAAGCCCGGCCATTTGTCGTATTGCTCCAGCAGCAGATACGAGAACGGCGACACGAAGTCGTAGAACCAGGCTGGCCGGTTGGCGTCGATGCCGCTGATCATGCTGTTCCTCCGATATGAGCTTCTTGTGGGCCGCGTCGGCGGCCCGCTTTTCGAGTAGTGATCGCGAGTATCGATCGAATTGGCTGCTGCGTGCTGCTTTTTTTCGCCGCGCAGACGCGCCGGTCTTGCGCGCCGGCGCGTGGGTCACGTCCGGACGCCATCGCCGCTGTGGCCGCTGCTGTGGCTGCCGCTTTCATCGCCCATTTCATCGTCCATGGCCGACAGCCGCTCGCGCACGGCCAGCAGCCGCTCGCGCACGAAGCCGATATGTTCGCGCAGCACGTAGAACTGGCCCGCGTAGGCGAGCGGCATCTTCATGCCATTCACGGACTCCTCGATCTTGTCGAGCTGGCGCGTGAGCGCGCGCCGCTCGGCGGGCGAGTTGTCGGTGTTCGCGGCGCGCTCGAGCGCGATGAGCGAGCCGTACCAGCGGTAGATGCGCGATTTTACCCGCCACGCGTAAAGGCTCGGCACGAGCCGCAAGCCAGGGATCAGCACCACGATGATCGGCACGAGCACCACGATCAGGCGGTCGGCGAGGCTCGCGAGCCAGAAGGGCAGCACGCGGTACAGGAAGCTCTTGCCCGACTTGTAGTAGCGCGCGGCGTCGTCGCTGATCGGGAAGTCCTGCGCGCGCGGCGCGGGGAATTCGCCCGCGCGCTGCAACAGGGACGATTTGCCGTGCACCTGCTTGGCCGCTTCGATCAGGAGGTCGGAGAGCGCCGGATGGAGTGAATCGCGCGCGACCAGCTCGGCCGTCGGCGCGATGAAATGCAGTGGCGCGGCGGGCAGGTTGCGGCCGAAATCGAACGCGCCCATCGGGATCGTGATGGCCGTGAGGTACGGGAAGCGCCGCGCGTAGGCGTCGGCCTGGGCGAAGTCGAAGAAGCGCACGCCCGGCATGCGCATCAGGCGCCCCATGACCGGCGGCTGCGCGGAGTCGCCCGCGAGAAAGGCGACATCGATCTTGCCCTCGACGAGCGCGCGCGCGGCGTCGTCGCCCGAGAGCGGCAGCAGTTTGGTCTTGCCGCCCGGCTCGATGCCGTTGGCCTTGAGCAGCTTGAGCGCGAGCTCGCGCGTGCCGCTGCCCTCGGCGCCGATGGCGATGCGCTCGCCTTCGAACTCGGAGAGCAGCCGCACGGGCGGCCCGTGATAGAACACCGCGAGCGGCACGTAGGCCACGCTGCCGAGCGAAGCCAGGCCCTCGGGCGGCGTGCTCGCCAGTCCGTCCTGCACGAATGCGACGTCCACGTGCGAGGCCGGGTCGGACAGACGCTGGAGGTTTTGCGCCGAACCTTCCGATTCGAGCACGTTCACGGTGATGTTGTTGCGCGCGAGGATCGTCTTGTACTTCTGGGCGGCGTTCCAGAATGTGCTGCCCTGGGGGCCCGCGCTCAGTGTGAGCGTGCTGGGCGGGGCGGGCTGGATCAGGCGCACGGCCAGCCAGATCGCGGCGGCGCTGATCAACAGGATGGGGCCGAACGAGACCGCCAGATCGCGCCATGAAATCGCCACGAAGCGCGCGACGAGATGGGTGGGAGGTTTGCGGCCGGTGGGGAACTTCATTGGGGAAGGGCTGGGGCCTCGGGAAATTCAGGAAAAAAATTGCGCGGCGCGATGCGTCCTGGGTTGCGTCCGGTGTCGTGCCGGAATGCGCGCCAGCGCCATGCCAGCCGATGTTACCCGAGATTGGACGTTGCAACGGCATGTCCGCCGCGGCCCGTGCCGCTAAACTCTTTGCACTCGCGCTTCACCCAGGCTAAATTGTGGGTCGCCATGGCGCTTGCGCCATGCGGCACGCGCCGCGAGGCCGTGCAACCCATAACAAACTATCTGGCGTAATCAGGCAATCGAAGCAGGCGCGGGCTACCGGCACACCGGCGAGAACAGACCGGAACAGCCGCCGCGCGCCGCCACTGCCGTCGCAACGGTCCAATGTGCCGTCGCGTGCCACTCAATCCTTGCCTCTCGCAGCAGCGTGTCCGGACCATGGCAGTGTCCGGGCGCGCTTCGCGTGCTCGCCCGCTGCCCGTGGGTGTCGTAACGAAGCCGCCGAACCGGGTCTGGCGGACGGCCAGTCCGCCCGCCCCGGAAGGCGGTCTATCCTCGCAACGAGCGAAGCAACAACGCGAAAGCAACAAGGAGAAAACATGAAATCGGTCGCTTTTCTGAAGACGCTGACGGCAGTAGCCTGCGTGACGGTCGCCTGCAGCGTGTACGCCCAGGACAATTCGGCGGCGAGCGGTGCGGCTGCCGCAACGGCAGCGGCTCCGGCGGCAGCGGCCCCGACCTCGAGCAAGAAGGTCGACCGCAAGCTCGGCTACGCGGTGCGCAAGGCGCTCTCGAAGACCCAGGGCATCAACGTCGCGAACATCACTGTGCGCTCGCACAACGGTGCGGTCGTGCTCACGGGCTCGGTGCCCGCTCAGGCGCAGATCGACAAGGCGGGTGAGGTCGCCCAGGGCGTGGCCGGCGTGAAGTCGGTGTCGAACAAGCTCACGGTCATGCAGCAGTAATACCCGCGGTAAGCCGCGCTTGGCCGCGCATGCGGATAAAGCGCGGGCACGATCCGTGCGGACGGGCCCCGGCAGGTTGCCGGGGCCCGTTTTATTGTCACGCGGAAGGCGCCGTTCATCGATGTCCCGCTCGCCTGTGTGGACTGACACACAGCAATCCTGCGATTGGGGGTATACGTTGTAGTTGCGCGGACTCTACAGAGGCGCGCGCGGCCTCATCGCGGGGAAATGCCATGATTATTCACAGCTACACCGATTTGCCGCTCGTCGACCGGGCGGCGTTCGAGCTGGCGTGCGCGCGGCACGGCTTTGCTCCGATTCACTTCGATGTCCATGGAGAAACTGATCCGGACGATCCCGAGCACAGCGAGCTCGTGATCGTGCGGCGCGGAGCCTGGGCGCAGGCCTACCGCATCGACGCGCGCGGCCAGTGGCTGCGCCAGTTCGAGACCGATCTGAACGGCCGCTTCTTCAGCAGCGCACCGCACGCTTGAGCGGCGCAGCTGTTCCGGCTGCCGCGCCGGTCAGGCGAGCACGAGGCGCGCGCCCACTAGCGTGAGCGTCGCGGCGAGCAGGCCGCGCAGCAGCTTTTCGGGTGCGCGCGAGGACAGCATGCTGCCGATCGCGATGCCAGGCAGCGAGCCGCACAGCAGCGAGAGCAGCATCGACCAGTCGATGGAGCCGAGCAGCCAGTGCCCCGCGCCCGCGAGTAGCGTGAGCGGCACGGCGTGCGCCACGTCGGAGCCGACGATGCGCAGCGTTGGCAGCGTCGGATAGAGCAGCAGCAGCACGGTCACGCCGATCGCGCCCGCGCCCACCGAGGTCAGCGACACCAGCACGCCCAGCACCGCGCCCGTGAAGATCGTGAAGAACAGCGTGCGCGCCTCGCTGGGCCCGTGGCGGTGGCGCGAGGCGAACGCGGCGAGCTGCGGCCGGAAGATCAGCGCGACCGCGGT
Source organism: Paraburkholderia sp. A1RI-2L (assembly GCF_048957375.1). Lineage (NCBI taxonomy): Bacteria > Pseudomonadati > Pseudomonadota > Betaproteobacteria > Burkholderiales > Burkholderiaceae > Paraburkholderia > Paraburkholderia sp. A1RI-2L. The sequence continues at coordinate 2,167,056 of NZ_JARBTA010000001.1, read as the reverse complement.
GATGAGCAGCGCCGCTCCCAGCACCGACTGGATCAGATGCCCGGCGCGCGGCGTGTCCATGCCGTAGCGGTGCAGCAGGATCAGCGTGATGGTGGCCGCCGGCACGCTGCCCGTCGCGAGGCGCAGCGTCACGCGCCAGTCCACCGAGCCCTTGAGCCCGTGCACGAGCGTGCCCGCCGATTTCGTCGCCGCCGCGTAGAGCAGGTCGGTGCCCACGGCAGTGGCGGGATGCACGTGGAACAGCAGCACGAGGATCGGTGTCATCAGCGAGCCGCCGCCCACGCCCGTCAGGCCGACCAGAAACCCGACCAGCAGGCCGGAGAGCGAATAGAGCGGATCGATATGAGGTAGGACCATCGCGGGCGCGCGCGAAAACGCGCAGCTTTCCTGTTGAAAAGAGTGGGCCGCCGGCCGACGGGGCCGCGGGTTCACGCCTCGCGGATGACGCGGCAACGCTCACGCATACCCAAACTGGGCGTCGCGTCAGGCTGGACAGCGGCAAAGGCTGGCGGCGAAAATCCGCTATTGTCGCAAAACCGGCGGATCGGCGCTGGGGTTGGTTTGAATCCCCTTCCAAATTCGCGGAATAACATCGCCGCTTGCCTGCACCGCCTCGCCACGCCTCGCCACGATAAATCCACTCATGAATCCCGGCATCGCCTACGCCCTGTGCGCCTTCACCATCTGGGGCCTCTTTCCCGTCTACTTCAAGACGCTCCACCAGATTCCCGCGCTCGAGATGCTCGCGCATCGCATGGCATGGTCGCTCGTGTTCATCGTCCTCGTGCTGCTGGTGCGGCACCGCTGGGCATGGCTGCGGCCCGCGCTGAGCGACAAGCGCCTCATCGCGCGCTTCGCCGCCAGCGCCGTGCTGCTCTCGGCCAACTGGGGCATCTACATCTGGGCCGTGAACGCAGGGCATATCGTCGAGGCTAGCCTCGGCTATTTCATCAATCCGCTCGTCAACGTGCTGTTCGGCTATGCGTTTTTGCGCGAGCGGCTGCGGGCGGTTCAGTGGTGCGCCGTGGCGGTCGCGGCGCTCGGCGTGGCGTGGCTCACCTGGCAGAACGGCGCGCCGCCGTGGATCAGTCTCGCGCTGGCGCTGACCTTCGGCGGTTACGGCCTGTTGCGCAAGACCGCGCAGCTCGGCGCGCTCGAAGGGCTGGCGCTCGAGACGGTGCTGCTGTTTCCGGTCGCCATCGTCTACCTGACGATCATCGGCATGGCCGGCGCGAGCCATTTCGGGCATGCGTCGCTCGGGATCAAGCTGCTGCTGGTCGCCGCCGGACCGATCACGGCCGTGCCGCTGCTGCTCTTCGCGGCGGCGGCGCGGCGCATTGCGCTGTCGATGCTCGGCCTGATCCAGTACGTCACGCCCACGCTCCAGCTGCTCACCGGGGTGCTCGTGTACGGCGAGCCGTTCGGCTCGGTGCGCGCGATCGGCTACGCGGCGATCTGGGTCGCGCTCGCGCTCTATTCGTTCGAGGGGCTGCGCGCTACGCTTCTCGCGATGCGGCGCGCTCGCGAGACAGCCTGACGCCGGACGCGCAACGCACCTGAAACACCCAAAATGGGAGACACCCGCGCATGACTAGCGTAGCCGCTTACCGTTTCGAAGTTGAATTCGCGCCGCGTGTCGCTGCCGCGCTCGCGAGCCATTTCGGCCCCTCGGTGCGCGTGGAGGTCGTGCCGGGCGAGGGGCGCGGGCATCCCACGCGCGTGCGCATCCTGGGCGCGCCGAGCGAGCTTCGGCATCCATATGGGTTTGCGTTGAACGTGTCGCTCACATGGGACGTCGATGAGGTCGAGCGCCTCATGGGGCCTGGCGGCGAGGCGCGCTTCGCGCATTATCTGGACGCGCTCAGGCGCAAGCTGGCCTCGTGGGAGACTGCGCGCCCGCTGGACTTCGCCTCGCGCACGCAAGGCGAGCCGGAAGTGCTGCTGGGCGGGCTCGATTTCGAGGGGTGATGCGGCAGGCGTGCGCGGGTTTTCACGCCGGTTTCAGATTTCAGATCGCGCCCGCAAGCGCGATCGCATGAACGGCCTTCACGGCCATGCCCAGCGCCACGCAGCCCGCGAACACCGCGAACGACTGCTGCAGCCGCGCGCCGCTCACGTGCCGCGCGAAGCCGCGTCCGCCCAGCATGCCGGCGAGCGCACCCGCCGCGAAGGGCAGCGCGTTTAGCCAGAGCATATTGCCGCTGGCCGCCGACGCGGCCACGCCCGCCGTCGAGACCAGCGCGATCACCGCGAGCGAGGTGGCCACGATGCCCTGCATCGGAATGTCCGACGCGCGCTTGAGCGCGGGCACGATCACGAAGCCGCCGCCCACGCCGAGCAGCCCCGAGAGAAAGCCGGCCATCGCGCCCGAGAGCGCGAGCGCCCGCGCGCAGGGCGCGGTCCAGTCGAGCTTGCCGCGTTCGAGGTTCAGCCGGCAGGGCAGGTCGGTCGGACAGGGCTCGCCTTGCGGGGCGCGCGCTGCGCCGTTTTCCTGAGCCCGCTGCTGGCGGAACATGCGCCACGCCACGCGCATCATCACGAGCGCGAACACGAGCATGAGCGGCGCGTCTGGCACGCGGTGCGCGACCCACAGCCCGGCGGGCGAGATGAGCGCGCCGGCGACGGCCATCAGCGCGGCGGCCTTGTAGCGCACCGTGCCGTCGCGCAGCGCCAGCAGGGCGCCGATGCCCGCCGCGAGCGCGACCGCGAAGAGCCCAATCGGCGCGGCTTGCGCGACGCCGAGCCCGAGGCCGAATACGAGCAGCGGCACGGCGACGATGGCCCCGCCCGCACCCGTGAGCGCGAGGATGAGCCCGACGACCGAGCCGAGCGCGGCGCTTGCGAGCGTGGTGGCGTCCATGGGCGGTGATCTCCTTTTTCTGTCGCGGTTAGCGCGTTAGCGCCTCAGTGCTGCGCCTCGGACGCCCGCGCCCCGGTGAACCACTCGCGGCCCTTGAGCATGCCACTCCAGTAAAAACGCGGCAGCACGGTGGCCTTGAGGAACCACATGAGACGGCGCGGCTGCGCAGGTTCGAGCGCGAAGGTGGGCAGCAGCTTGCCGCCGTAGCCGAACTCGGCCAGCACGACCTTGCCCTTCTCGACCGTGAGCGGGCACGAGCCATAGCCGTCGTAGCGGTAGCGTGGCGGCTGGCCCGCGCGCGCGGCGAGCAGATTCTCCGCGACGATCACCGCCTGCTTGCGCGCCGCCGCCGCCGTCTTCGCGTTGGGCGCCGAGCACACGTCGCCAAGCGAGAACACGTTGAGCCAGCGCGGATGCTGGAGCGTGGCGTGATCGACTTCGCACCAGCCCGCCGCGTCGGCGAGCTCGCTGTCGCGGACGAAGTCGGGCGGCACCTGCGGCGGCACCACGTGGATCATGTCGAAGCGCTTTTCAATGCGCGTGACGTTGCCGTCGGCGTCCTTTGCTTCGAAGGTGGCGCGCCGCGCGGGCCCGTCGATGGCGACCAGATTCGACGTGAACGCGAGCTTTGCGTCGTAGCGCTTCACGTACTCCATGAGCGGCGGCACGAAGGTCGGCACGCCGAACAGCACCGCGCCGGCGAGGTCGAATTCCACGTTCACCTTGTCGAGCACGCCGGTTCTGAGCCAGTGGTCGCAGGCCAGGTACATGGCTTTTTGCGGCGCGCCCGCGCATTTGATCGGCATGGCCGGCTGCGTGAAGAGCGCGGTGCCGCCGCGCATCTTCTGCACGAGGTCCCACGTATAGGGCGCGAGATCGTAGCGGTAGTTCGAGGTGACGCCGTTCTGGCCGAGCGTCGCTTCGAGCCCGTCGATGCGCTCCCACGCGAGGCGCAGCCCAGGGGCCACGACGAGCTGGCGGTACGTCAGGGTCTCGCCGTTCGAGAGGCGCACGAGATCGGCATGCGGCTCGACGCGCTCGGCCGCCGCGCGGATCCACGTCGCGCCGCGCGGGATCACGCTCGCCATCGGGCGGCGCGTTTTCTTCACGTCGAAGGCGCCGCCGCCCACCAGCGTCCACGCGGGCTGATAGTCGTGGTGATCCCTGGGCTCGACGATTGCGATGCTCAAGCCCGGCTGGCGGCGCAGCAGGCTCGCGGTAACGCTGATGCCCGCAGAGCCTCCGCCGATCACGACGACGTCCCAGCGCTTGCCCGCGCCGCTCGATGCGGCGGCCTTGTCGCCGCTTTGCGCAGCGGTTTTGTCGACGGCGTTGCCCGAATCCCATGCGGCGGCGGCCGGGTGGCCCGCCTCGACCGGCGCGGGGACGGGATGGGCTTGCGTGCTCGCCTGCGCGAACTGCCACAGATTGGTCGCGCGGTTGCCGGTGCGGCAGTACCCGAGCACGGGCGCGGGCATGTCGGCGAGCAGTTGCTCGAAGCGGGCGATTTCATCGGGGCCGATCTTGCCCGGCGTGACGGGCAGATACGCGAATTGCAGGCCGAGCTGCTTCGCGGCCTCGCGGATCAGCGCCGAAGCCGGTTGCGACGGGCCGCCTTCGCCATCGGGCCGGTTGCAGATGATCGAGCGGTAGCCCGCTGCGGCAATCTCGGCGAGGTCGGCGGGCGTGATCTGGTCGGCGCTGGCGAAGCGCGCGTCGTGTTGCACGATTTGCATGATCTCGAAAACTCCTGGCTAGCTTGTAGATTGACGGCGCTGTTGACTGCGATTCGCGGCCACGCGCTCGAGTGCGGCGAAGATGGCCATGCCGGCGAGCATCGCGGCCACGAAGAGCCACGCGCGCGGCTGGCCGCTCGCGGCGCTGACGAGCGCGGGGCCGGGGCAGAAGCCCGCGAGGCCCCAGCCCGCGCCGAAGACGAGCGCGCCGCCGATCAAGCGCGGATCGAGGTGGCGTGCCGTGGGCAATTGCATGGGTGCGCCGAGCACGCTGGTGGTGCGAGCGCGCGCGAGGCGAAAGCCGATGCTCGCGATGGCGATGGCGCCCACCATCACGAAGGCGAGCGACGGATCCCAGCGCCCGGCCAGATCGAGAAAGGCTAGCACCTTGGCCGGGTTCGCCATGCCCGACACGATCAAGCCGAGGCCGAACAGCAGGCCGCTAGCGAAGGCAGTGATGTTGCGTGGATTCATATCAGCCTCCTGCGAGGTGGCGCACCGTGAACACGGTGACGAAGCCGGCAGCCATGAAGACGCCGGTGGCGACGAGCGAGCGCAGCGAGCCGCGCGCGATGCCGCACACGCCGTGGCCGCTCGTGCAGCCCGAGCCGTAGCGCGTGCCCAGGCCCACCAGCAGCCCGGCGACGACGAGCGTGGCGGGCGAGGCGGCGATGGTGGGCGCGATGGTGGGCAACCAGGCCGCGCTGCCGGCCCCTGCGCTGATGCCGACGACAAGCCGCCAGAGCCACGGCGCGGCGAACAGGCCCGCGATGAACGCGACGCGCCAGGCGCGGCCCCCAGGTTCCGTGCGCGCGCCTTGCAGCAGCGTGCCGACGATGCCGCTGATGCCCGCGACGCGCCCGTTGCCGAGCACGAGGAGCGCGGCGGCCGCGCCGATCATGAGGCCGCCCGCGAGGGAAGCGAGCGGCGTGAAGTGGGCGAGATCGAGGCTCATACCGATGGCTCTGAATGTGTCGAGGAAGCCGAAGTTGACTTCAGCCGGCCGCAGTAGAGGCTGGAGAGCGTCTGCATGACCTGGATGACCTCGTGGCTGGCGAGGCGATAGTAGATGTACTTGCCTTCGCGGCGCGTCTCGACGAGGCCTTCTTCGCGCAGCACGCCGAGATGCTGCGAGAGGCTCGGCTGATGCACGCCGACGAGCGCTTCGAGCTCGCCCACGTTGCGCTCGCCTTCGGTGAGCTGGCACAAGAGCAGCAGGCGGTCTTCGTGCGCGAGCGCTTTGAGCAGCGCACAGCACTTCTCGGCGGATTCGCGCAGTGTCTCGCGCGCTTCAGAAGTAAGCGATGGGTTCATGTATGCAGGCGTCTGACACGCAATGGAATGGTGAGCACTGAGGTTGACGTGCGCCAACTGACAGTTCATTGACAAACATTATATAAATTTATAGTATGTCAGTCAATGAATTGTGGGCCGGGCAAACCGGTATTCGACCGCGCAACCGCCACGCAACCCGACCTTCATTCAACCCCTTTTCGGCAACACATCCGGCCAAATGGAGTTCCCGATGTCCGAGTCCATCCCCACTTCTGTCCCCGTGGCTACGCACGCCACGCACGCCACGCTCGTCGAGCCGTTCTTCGACCCGGTCACGTCCACCGTCACCTACGTGGTGCATTCTGGGCGCGGGTCGGCGTGCGCGATCGTCGATCCGGTGCTCGACTACGACCCGAAGTCGGGGCGCACGTCCACGGAATCGGCCGACCGCGTGGTCGCGTTCGTGCGCGAACACGCGCTCTCGACGCAATGGCTGCTCGAGACGCATGCGCACGCCGACCATCTATCGGCAGCGCCGTACCTGAAGCAGCAACTGGGCGGCCAAATCTCGATTGGCGAGCACATTCGCGAGGTGCAGGGCGTGTTCCGCACGGTCTTCAACCTGGGCGCCACGATAGCCGCCGACGGCCGCGAGTTCGACCACCTCTTCAAGGACGAAGAGCGTTTCGAAGTCGGCCCGCTCGCCGCGCGCGCGATGCACGTGCCGGGCCACACGCCCGCGGACCTCGCCTATCAGATCGGCGACGCGGTGTTCGTTGGCGACACGCTGTTCATGCCCGACGTGGGTTCGGCGCGCTGCGACTTCCCGGGCGGCGACGCGCACACGCTGTACCGCTCGGTGCGCAAGCTGCTGGATCTGCCGGGCGAGACGCGCCTCTTCATGTGCCACGACTATCCGCCTGAGACGCGCGGCCCGTGCTTCGAAACCACGGTGGGCGACCAGCGCCGCGCCAACATCCACCTGCACGACGGCGTAACCGAGGAAGCCTTCGTGCAGATGCGCACCGCGCGCGACCGCACGCTCGCCATGCCCAACCTGATCCTGCCGTCGATCCAGGTGAACATCCGCGCGGGGCGCATGCCCGAGCCCGAGGACAACGGCGTGCGCTATCTCAAGATTCCGTTGAACGCGCTTTGAAGAGAGGCGGCGCGGGTTGCGCAATCCGCTACTACAAGCCTGCGGCGTGAAGTCGCCCGCGCCGCGCACCATCGCGCTGATCGCCTTTTCGGCAAGCTGGCGGGCGAGCATTCCATCGGCTGCGTGCGCACATGCATCGTCCATTTCCGGAGCTGAATGTGCGTTGTCGCCACCGGATTGCCGTCGCGGCGAGTGAGGCCGGCACGCAAAGTCCGCAGACGTCCGCAGAGGCGCCTCAGGTCTGCGCCCGTACGAAGCGCTCCGGAAAATGCGTGCGCAAGGTGCGCGCGTCGAGCAGCGCGAGGTCCTTGTCGAGTTCGAGCGTGACGAGGCTGCGCGTCTGCGCGTCGAGCGCTTTGCGCAGCGCGCCGAGGAACGCTGGCGGCGCGGCTAGCACGAGCGTGCCGTAGCGGCCCGCGTGGCGCGCCTGGCCCAGCGTGGTCGCGACCTGCGAGGCGAACAGGCTGGTCTCGTGTTCGTGGTGCGTGGTGTCGGGATCGCTCTGCTGGCGGCCGGCGGTGGCGCGCTCGGTGCGCCCCGAGCGGTCGGTCACGAGGCTCTGCTCGCGCACACGGCCTTCCGGATGGAGCAGCGTTTCGATTTCCTCGATGGTTCCTTGCGGGTTTTCCGTTGCGAAGATGCGCGCGGTCACGCGGTTGGCGACGACGACCCAGATCATGTTCGACATGCGTGTCTCCCTGCCAGTGCCTCGGCGCAGTGGACGGCCGAAGCGGTGAGTGGACTCGCGCGGCGCGGCGCGAGTTTCAAGGGTAGCGCGTTCGCGGTTTGCGGCGGCGCGACATGGGCGAGTGCCGCATCGGGCGCGCCTCCTGCCGCGGCATGGGTGGGGCGGCACGTTTGCGGCATGTCCGCGTCTTTCCGGATTTTGGGAGGATGATTCCAGCCGATGCCGGATTCTGTTTCCCAACGGAAGGATCTATCTTGCAGGCTCCAGAGTGTGCAGCGAAGGAGCCGCAGATGAATACGTCCGCAATCCGCTATCCGAGCGACATCGCGTTCACCCCCACCGTGAAGGCCATGCAGGCGCGCCTTGGCTCGCGCGACCTCTATGCGCGCATGGAAGCGCAGCGCGGCTTCGGCACCGACCTCACGCCCGACGTGAGCACGTTCATCGAGGCGCAGCGCAGCGTGTTCCTCGCCACGGCGAACGCCGACGGCCAGCCCTACATCCAGCATCGCGGCGGTCCGGCGGGTTTCCTGCAGGTGCTGGACGCGCGCACCATCGCGTTCGCGGACTTCATCGGCAATCAGCAATACATCACCCTCGGTAATTTGACGGACAACCCGAAGGCGTATCTGTTCCTGATCGATTACGCGCGGCGCAGGCGCATCAAGATCTGGGGCGAGGCGCGCGTCGTAGAGGATGCGGCGCTGGTGCAGCGGCTCATGCCGGCGGGCTACAAGGCGCGCGCCGAACGGGCGATCCGTTTTTCGGTCGCGGCGTGGGACAGCAATTGCCCGCAGCATATTCCGCAGCGTTTCGAGGCGCAGGACGTGAAGGCGGCGCTCGACGAGCGCGATGAACGGATCCGCGAGATGGAGACGGCGGCGCAGCGGCGCGAGGCGCGCGTGCGGGAACTGGAGGCGGAAGTGGCGCGGCTGCGGGAGTTCGCGCGCGGCTGAGGGTCAAACGGGCTGCAAGGTACGCAAAAACGCACTCGGCAAAACGAACGGAACCGGCCGCAAACATCGCTCAAGCGTCGTTGGCGGCCGGTTCCGGCGGTCAGGCGAGCTTACTTGGCTTTTTCGGCCGAATTCGTGATGGCGTTGCCGCCCTTCGAAAGATCCTGGCCGAAGCCGGCCATGGTGTTGCAGGCGGCCAGCGTGACAGTGAAGAGAGCGAGAGCAATCGCGAGATAGCGGCGCATTCTGGTTTTCCTTTTATGTTGACGACGACGGATTACGACGAATGTTCGGGCGCTCGCTGGGCTGGCCCGGCGGGGCCAGCGCGGCGCGTGCCGGAATTGTACGTTCGATGTGGGGACGTATGCGTAAGCACATATTTCCGCGGCATTTGCCCCTGGGCCGCTCAGATCCGCCGCTGATGCTTGCGCACCACGAGCCACTTGGGCGAGCGAAACCGCACGATGCTCACATAGAGCCAGACGTAAGTGAGCGCAAACACCACCACGAAGCAGAACAGGTGCAGCGTGTGGCGCCAGAACAGCGTGGCCGGAATTACGGCCACGAGGCACAGCAGCCACAGATACGGCGAAGTGAGCGAATTGCGGCGCGTGAGTTCGCGCGCGGTGCGCGCGCCGACGGCCCAGCGCATCAGCCGCTTGTAGACGAGCATGTGCAGGTGCACGCCGTCGGGAATGCCCGGTGACATGCCGCGCACGAACTTCTTCCGGTAGATCGAGAAGCAGGTCTCGAAGATCGGGTACATGAAGAGCAGCACTGGATACCACGCCGAGACGTCGCGGTTGCGCATCACGAGCAGGATCGCCAGCTCGCCGAGCATGAAGCCGATGAAGTACGCGCCGCCATCGCCGAGAAAGATCAGGCCGGCCGGGAAGTTCCAGATGAAGAAGCCCAGCACCGCGCCCATCATGATGAACGAGGCCGAGAGCACGACCGCGTCGTGCACCTGGAACGCGACGTAGGCGAGCGAGGCGAACATCATGAACGCGACCATCGAGGCGAGGCCGTTGAAGCCGTCGATGATGTTGATCGCGTTGGCGAGCGCCGCCACGGCCAGCACGGTGATGGTGCAGGAAATGACCGCGTATGAGAGCAGGAAGTCGAGCGGCGGCACGCTGATGCGCGTGACCGCGATGTCGAGCAGGAAGTACGCGAGCGCGGCAGCGGCCATGGTGCAGACGAGGCGCGCGAGCGGCGAGACTTTCTTGGTGAGGTCCTCGACGAGCCCGGACGCGAACGCGGGCAGCCCGCATGCGACGATGCCGAGAATGCCGCCCGACACGGCCGGATACGTGAAATGCAGCTGCGTTGCCGCGACGATGAGCCCGACGAGGATGCCCGTGCCGCCGATGCGCGGCACGGGTCGCGCGTGGAATTTCTGCACGCCGGCGAGGTCGGAGTCGACGGAGAATTTTTCATGCAGATGCGCGTAACGCACGATCAGCAGCGTGACCAGCAGCGAGACAAGAAAGCCGAGTGCGAAACTAAGCATGAAAGGTGAACGCAGGGCAGGAAGACGGAATCCACGATTATACAAAGGCGGCGCGGCGCGTCCGGTGCGCGGCCCGTGCCGAAGGCGCGCGGGCGTGGCGCCGGCTCGCCGCGCGCAGCTTCGAAACCCGGCGCGCACCCTTGTGCCATGATGGCCGGACCTTCATTTGACGGGATCCGCCCATGCCCCATTCCGCCTGGGTCCGCGAAGCGATCCGCAAGATCGACGCGGACTTCAACCGCTCCGCCGATACGCATCTCGTGCCGCTCGACCTGCCGGGCTATCCCGATCTGCGCTTCTATCTGAAGGACGAATCGAGCCATCCCACCGGAAGCCTCAAGCACCGTCTCGCGCGCTCGCTGTTTCTCTACGCGCTGTGCAACGGCTGGCTTCACGGGAAGAGCACCGTGGTGGAGGCGTCGAGCGGCTCGACCGCGATTTCCGAAGCCTACTTCGCGCGCTTGCTCGGGCTGCCGTTCGTCGCGGTGATCCCGGCCAGCACGTCGCGCCAGAAGATCGAGGAGATCGAGTTCTACGGCGGGCGCTGCCATCTCGTGAACAAGGCCTCGGAGATCTACGAGGAGTCGCACCGCATCGCGCAGTCGCTGGGCGGCCACTTCATGGACCAGTTTACCTACGCCGAGCGCGCGACCGACTGGCGCGCCAACAACAACATCGCCGAATCGATTTTCCGGCAAATGGCGGCCGAGGAGCATCCCGTGCCGGCGTGGCTCGTGTCGAGCGGCGGCACCGGCGGCACGATCGCCACGCTCGGGCGCTACGTGCGCTACACGCGGCACCTCACGCGCGTGCTTTGCGCCGACCCCGAGAACTCGGTGTTCTTCGACTATTTCCGCAGTGTGCTGGCGGGGCGGCCCGAGGCCGGGCTCACGCACGACATCGGCTCGCGCGTGGAGGGCATCGGCCGCCCGCGTGTGGAGCGCTCATTCATTCCCACCTGCATCGACGCCATGGTGAAGGTGCCCGACGCGCTCTCGTTCGCGGCCATGCGTTACCTGGCGGGGCGGCTCGGCAAGCGCGTGGGCGGCTCGACGGGAACGAACTTTGTCGGCGTGCTGTGGCTGGCCGGGCGCATGAAGGCGCGCGGCGAGTCGGGCTCGATCGTGAGCCTCTTGTGCGACAGCGGCGAGCGCTACCGGTCGACCTATTACGACGACGCATGGTTTGCGGCCCGGGGCATCGATCTCGCGAGCGCCGAGGAGTGGATCGCGCGGGCCGTGAACGGCGAGCCGGTGTTCGCCTTGGGCGGGGCAGGCGGGGTGCAGTCGGCCGGGCTGTAGCGCGGGCCGAAAGGCGGGGCGCGCGCGTGATAGTATGGCGCCCGCGCCGGGGCGGGAGCCCCGGGAGCCCCGCAAGCCCATCACGGGCGCGATCGAACCCCGCGCTCAAACTCATTTGCCCGCGCTCGCGGGCTCGTCATTGCCGATGCCTCAGGATCACTCGCAAGATCAAGGACCCGCCGAACGCAGTGAGCCACGCGCGAACGACGCTTCGCGCCCGCTCGTCTCGATGCTGCTGATTGCCTATAACCAGGCGAATGTGGTGGCCGACGCCATCGCCGGTGCGCTGGCGCAGACCTGGTCGCCGCTGGAAATCCTGATCTCCGACGATTGCTCGACCGACGGCACGTGGGCCGCCATCGAAGCGGCCGTGCGCGATTATCGCGGTCCGCATCGGCTCGTGCTCAATCGCAATGAGCGGAACGCGGGCATCAGCGCGCATCTCTCGAAGCTCGCCGCCATGAGCCAGGGCGACCTGCTCGTGGTGACCGCCGGCGACGACGTCTCGGTGCCCGAGCGCTGCGCGCGCCTCGTCGATTGCTGGAACGCGCTGGGGCGGCGTCCGGACCTCATCGCTTCCGACCTCGAAGAGTTCGAGAGCGCTGCGGGGCAGGCGGGCCGCATCGCGCCCACCGATCTCGACCAGTACAAGAATTTCGACGACTGGGCGCGCGAGCGCCCGTGGCTGGTGGGCGCGGCGCATGCATGGTCGCGGCGTCTGTTCGAGCGCTTCGGGCCGATGCTGCCGGGCGCCATGGCCGAAGACCAGATCATGACGTTTCGCGCGATCATGTCGGGCGGCGCGCACAGCCTGCGCGAGCCGCTCGTGCGCTACCGGCGCGGCGGCCTTTCGGGCAAGAGGCGCTATCGCACCGTCGAGCAGTTCATTGCGCGCGTGAAGCTCACCACGGCGTTCGGCCTCGTCGAGTCGGAGCAGTTTCAGCACGATGCGCAGATTGCGGGCGTTGGCCAGCCGATGCGCGCGCTGCTCGTGCCCAAGCTCGCGCGCGAACACTACGCGCGCGACGTGTTCGCGGCGCGCGGCTTCGGCGCGAAGCTCGGGCTGATGCTGCGCACGCCGGGCGTGAAGATGGGCTTCAAGGTCCGCATGTTCCTCTACGCCGCCTGCCCCTGCGTGTACAGGCCGTTTTTCGCGCTGCGCAATTTCGTGAAGCGTTGACGTCGCCATCAGGCTCAGGAGCGGGGCTGGCCACCAAGGGTTACTTCGAGCAGGACCGGGTGGTCGGGTACGGCCACGCCGAGCTTGCGCACCTCCCGGTGGGTGGCGAGCGGTGCCGCCGATACACTCGGATCGTAAAGGTCGACGCGGCTCGCTGTCGCTCCAAAGTCGACTTCCACATTCGCGGGTGGGCTCGTGAGCGGGGTGCCTGCCGCGCGATCCCAAATCCGCGTTTCATTCCACAGTACCAGCACGACGCGGCCGTCCTTCTTCTGCAGCAGCAGACTGTTTGCCGACACCGGCATGCCAGATAGCGACCAGGCCAATGTGCCCGGCACTGCCCCGTTGGCCCGATGCACGGCGTCCGCCCGCAGAATCGACGTGAGATTGCGGATCGCGTGAGCCACGGGCTTCGGGCTGTTGTCGTTGCGAAAAAGACCGAAGTGCATCTCGTTGTTTTTCTTCTGCGGATCGGGCTTCTGGTCCAGGAGTTCATAGACATAGGTCCGCTTCACGCCTGCCGCCGCCGCGCCCATATAGCCATTGAGTATGCCTTTGGCCTGCGTCGGCTCATCGACACCCAGCATGTACCAGCCAGACTGAGGCATCGAGAAGTATCCGAATTCGGTAATCGCGATCGGCAGTTGGAACTTCTTGACGCTGTCGATGGCATTGCCCAGCCACCTGTCGCCGTTTGCCTCGTAGGACGGCTGTTCGCCGTTTTGCGGATAGAAGTGCTGGTTCGCGTAATCGGCGGCGTTCGCGCGGGACTCGACCGGCTTGGTTTCGTAGCCAGTGAGGTCGTAGACGCTCACGCCCGCGAGTTCCGGGCTGGCGTGTACGCGCGTATAGATCTCGCGCTGGACGGCGAGTCCGGCGGGGGTGCCGGTAAGGCCGCGATAGGTGGGCGGCCAGTTATTGATCTCGTTTAAGCCTTCGACGCTCGCGATGCTGCCGGGCACTGCTGTGCTCAGGCGCGCGATTTGTTCGATCGACTCGCTGATGTCCCCATGTACGAGGAAGTCGAATTTGATGCCGCGCTGCGCGAGATAGACATAGCTCGAGAACGGCGCGGCTCCGCTGGCCGGCGACGCGTCGCGAACATGACGAATGCCCAGCCACGCCAGATCGTCGGCGATGTTCTGCACATTCGCGTAGGCGCCGTCCGTGTAATTGACGTGCGTGTTGACGGCAAGCGTGTCGAGGAAAGCGTCGGCGGGCATTACGCGCATCGCATCGCTTCCCTGCGCCAACGATGCGCACGCGAGCGCGCCAAGGATCGCGAAAACATGCGCCATGCGCGTGCCAGGCTGCAAGCGCCAGCGGGTGATGCACGAGTATCGGGAACGATACCGGACGGCTGCGCGAGCAAGCAGGCTGGAGCGAGTTACTAAGTAATCCTTCACGGCGCATTCCTCGCGTGGTGCGACTGCCGGTTTCGAGCACCTTGCTTCACGCGGGCGTCGCTGAACCGCTGTTTCTGCGGCGCAGACATTTTGACGTGTCCTGGAGTCCTCGTGTGTGGGATCGCGAACGGATGCGCATGACAAGTCATGCGCATATTCAATTGCAACCCATCTCCCGCTGGCGACCGGCCCGCGTGCACAGAAGCACACAGGGGCGCACGCATGAATGCAAATGCGCTCCGCGCTTGCGGATTCGCACGCTGCTGCGCGGACCGCATTCGTATTCAGAATTGACGTGGCGAATACGCTGCGCATTCAACCATCAAGGCATCTGAACACGATCGTGCGAAGTTGGTGGGATTGCGCACGGATCCCCGCGTGCTCGTTTCGTATCGTGTTGTTGTGGCTTATCAGGTCGTTCTCTCGCAGCAGCCCATCGCGACCGACCACGACAGTCTGACGAATACGACTCGCACTGGGGTAGGGATATGTCTGAACTAACGCAGCGCGCGATCGACATCGCGCTGATTGTGCTTGGCGCAGTAGGCGCAGTCCACCTGAACCCGAATTTTGCGCATGTAGGTGCCGTGCATCACCCTGACCCAGCGCTGGTGGCGTTCTGCGCAGCGCTCGCCTTGTCGGTGTTCCCGGCCTGTGGGACCTATGGTTCGCGCGGCAGCCGTTCGCTTTTCAGCGTTGCGGGCCGCACGGCGCTCGCCTGGCTCGCCGTGCAGTTCTGTGGACTCGTGCTGCTTTACGCAATCCATCATGATCATCTGCTGTCGTTGCCGTGGTTCATCTACTGGACGCTGACGACCGGCATTGCCCTGCTGGCGTCGCACACGCTGTTCTTTGCGGAATTCAGCGTGCTGCGGCTCACGCGTGCGTGGTGGCGCCGCGAGCCGCTCGAGATCGCGCCGCGCAGTGCGGTGCGCAGTGCCGTCCTTGGACATGCGATGAAGCGGATCTTCGACATCGTCGCTGCGGTGGCAGGCATCGTCGTACTTTTGCCAGTGCTGCTTGTCATCGCGCTATTGGTCAGGCTCGACGGCGGGCCCGCGTTGTATGGGCATACCCGCGTGGGGCGTCACGGCAAGACATTTCGTTGTCTGAAGTTTCGGTCGATGGTCGTCAACTCGGAGCAGGTGCTCAAGGAACTACTCGCGAACGATCCCGAGGCGCGTGCCGAATGGGAGCGCGAATTCAAGCTCAAGAACGATGTGCGTGTGACGCGGATCGGCCACTTTCTGCGGCGCACGAGCCTCGACGAACTGCCGCAAATCTGGAACGTGTTGCGCGGCGAAATGAGCTTTGTCGGGCCGAGGCCGGTTATCGACCAGGAACTGGAGCGCTACGGCGAGGCCAGCCAGTACTACCTGATGGTGACGCCCGGGATCACTGGCCTGTGGCAGGTGAGCGGACGCAATGACATCGACTACGCGACACGGGTACTGCTGGACGTCTCCTACGTGAAAAACTGGACCTTCCGCACGGACATGGGAATTCTGTTCAAGACCTTCTTCGTGGTGATTCATGGTAACGGCGCGTATTGAGCAGCGTAAGGACGCGGCCAGATAAGGATGCGGGCTTCCTGGAACATCGGGAACGCCCCGCGTGTGGGCAACGGGGATGGATGTAGCGGGATGTGGAGTATCGCAATGGGACTGAATGCGAAGCAGTCGAGCGGAGTGGCTCCCGCGTGCGTTGCGCACAATCGCGCAGTGTCGTCAATGTTGCGGCGCCAGGCCGCGTGCGTCGCCTGGCTGGCGCTCGCGGGGTTGGGCGGTTGCGCGTTGGCGCCGGGCATGACGGTCAGTGCGCCACCAGGCGGTGCCGCAGCCACGGCCAGTACGGTACCCGGCTCGCAGGTGCCGGATAGCATGGTGGCCAAGGGGGTCGTGGGTGCGCCACCCGGCCAGGTCATAGAGATCACGAGCCATCTTGTGGAAAAAGAGGCTGAGCAGCGGCCCAAGGGCATTCCCGCCGATGTGGAGAAGCTCTTTGCCACGCCCAAGCCATACGAGATCGGTCCGGGGGACATTCTCAGCATCGTGGTGTGGGACCATCCCGAGCTCAACCTGCCTTTTGCGGGCGGCGGCGCCGATGCCGCCAATGGCGCCAGTTCTGTCGCTCCGGGCTATACCGTCGATACCAACGGCTTTATTCAGTATGCCTACATAGGGCCCATGAAGGTTGAGGGTCTCTCGGAAATGGGCGTGCGCGATGCCCTTGCGGCGAAGCTCGCGCGCTACGTGCGTGAGCCGCAAGTCACCGTGCGCATCCAGACCTACCGCAGCAAACGCGTTTATCTGGATGGGGAAGTCAAAACGCCGGGCGTGGAAGTGCTCAACGACCGGCCCATGACTTTGCCGGAGGCGATTAACCGGGCGGGCGGATTCACCAACAACGCCGACCGTTCGCATGTCGCGGTGACGCGCGGGGACACCACCGTGGAAGTGGACATGCCCGACATGATTCGCAAGGGCTTCAATCCTGATCGCGTCGTTCTGCGCGACGGCGACCTCGTGCGCGTCTATGCGCAGACGGACAGCAAGGTATTCGTGGTCGGCGAGGTGGAACGCCCCGGCGGGGTGGTCTTCAACAATGGACATATGTCACTGAACGAGGCGCTCGGCAACGCGGGCGGGATCAATCAGGCGTCGGGCGATGCCTCGCAGGTTTATGTCGTGCGTGGTCGCGATACCGGCAAGCCGGTCGTTTTTCATCTCGATGCCAGCAATGCCGCCGCGATGGCCACGGCCGATTCGTTTGATCTGAAGCCCAACGACGTCGTTTTCGTCGATACGTCAGCGCTCGTGAAGTGGAGCCGCGTCATCAGCCTGATTTTGCCCACGACCCAAGCCGCCGCGGCCAGCCGAGCGGTGGGTTTTTGATAGCGGCATGAACGCGCGCCCGCCACGGCAGCGCGTCACCGTATAAAGAGGAAAAGATGATTCATCGCGATTACATGCTTGAGGGCCCTGCCGAGGTGGTTTTACCGCAGGCGCCCGAGGGCGGGCATATGAGCAATCTGCTCGACGTGCTGTACGCGGGACGCCGGACGATCCTGATCGTGACGGCGATCTTCACGCTGATCGGCTGCACGTATGCGCTGCTGGCGCCCGCTGTCTACCAATCGGACATGCTCATCCAGGTGGAGGAAGGGCAGAACCCCGCAAAAACGGCACTCGCCGACCTTTCCGCGCAGTTTGCGATCAAGACCGCAGCCACGGCAGAGATAGAAGTGTTGCGCTCGCGGCTGGTCGTATCGTCGGCGGTGAATGCGACGAAACTTTATATCCGCGCGACGCCGCACTATTTTCCGCTCGTGGGTCGCTGGGCCGCGCGACATCTGAATCTGAACGGATGGTCGGGATGGGGCGGTTACGCGTGGACCAATGAAGCCATCGACGTGACGCAATTCGATGTGCCGGATCGCCTGTACGGCAGCCCATTCCTCCTGAACTATCAGGGCGACGGCGCTTATACACTGTCCTCCGGCAGCATCAGGCTCGAAGGGCGTGTGGGCGAACCCCTTCACGCGCAGGCTGTGGGCGGTGCGATCGATCTGCTGGTGAACCGCATCGATGGGCAGCCAGGAGCGACCTTTGATCTGATGCGCCTGTCCGAACTGCGTGCAATCCAGACCTTGCAAACCGCGCTGCTGATTTCCGAAAAAGGTAAGGAATCCGATGTTATAGGCGTTGCGCTGGAAGGCGACGACCCGGTCCTCACCAGTACCATTCTCAACGCGATCGGCACTGAATATATCCGGCAGAACGCGCAGCGCACGCAGGAGGAAGCGCAGAAGTCCATTGCCTTTCTCGACCAGCAACTCCCGATGCTCAAGGCGCAGCTCGAGAAGGCAGAGAACGAGTACAACACGTTCCGCTCGCAGCATGGCGCGGTGAACCTGGGTGCCGAAGCGACAGCGTTGTTGCAAAGCTCGGCACTCGCCCAGCAGCGCATCGCCGATCTGCGCCAGCAGCGCGCGCAATTGATGGCTCGCTTCACGCCGGACAATCCTGCCGTGGTCGCCGTGGACGGACAACTGGCCGAAGCGCAGAAGTCGCTCGGCGACCTCGTGGGGCAGACGCGTGCGCTGCCGCCCGTAGAACAGGGCCTTGTGCGCCTGCAGCGGGAAGTGACCGTCGATACGAACATCTATACGAATCTGCTGAACAACCGCGAGCAGATGCGTCTGCTCAAGGCCGGCCGTGTGTCGAACGTGCGCATGATCGACGCTGCGGTGCCAGGGGAACAACCCGTTCGGCCCAAGCGCGTCGTTCTGGTGGTCGCGGCGTTCTTCACGGGCCTTTTTGTCGGTGCCGCCATCGTGCTGCTGCGTCAACGGCTCAACCGCGGCGTGTCCATGGTGGACGAAATTGAAGTGCACACCGGCCTGGCCGTTTATGCAGCCGTGCCGCGCAGCCGCATTCAGCAATCCCTTACGCGGCGTCTGCCGCGCACGGCTCCGGGCGTGAACACGGTGCTTGCTCGTACGGCCATGTTCGATGCAGCGGTTGAAAGCCTGCGAAGCTTCCGCAGTGCGCTCGAATATTCGCTGGCCGATGCGGCTAATCATGTCGTGCTGCTGGCGGGGCCGACGCCGATGGTGGGCAAGTCGTTCGTCTCGGTCAATCTGGCGGCGGTGTTTGGCGCATCTGGCAAGCGGGTGCTGTTGATCGACGCCGATCTGCGGCGCGGCTCGCTGAACCGCCACGTGGGTGTGCCAAGCGCCCCTGGCGTGACGGACATCGTCGACCGCAGTCAGAACTTTGGCGAAGCGGTGTGCCGCGAAGTCATGCCAGGCGTCGACTTCGTCCCGACGGGCGGCTACGTGACCAATGCGAGCGAGCTGCTGCGCGAAGACAGTTTCACTGAGTTCGTGGCCTGGGCCAATGACGCGTATGACCTCGTGCTGATCGACGCGCCGCCGATTTTGCCGGTCGCGGATGCGGGGATCGTCGGCAAGCTCGCGGGCACGGTGTTCGTGGTCGCGCGCCAGGGCGCGACGAGCGTGGCCGATCTGCGCGAGTCCGTGCGTCGCCTGGAACAGGTTGGCGTCCCGATTCGCGGCGTGATCTTCAACGACATGACATCGCGCCCTGGCCGCTACGGCAACCAATACGGCACGTACGGCTACGCTAGCTACGGGTTTGCGAAGGACGTGGGGCCGGCGAACCGGTAAGCGCATCTGGATTTATGTCGCAGTACGAATTTCAACGGCTGTGCGGCGCAAGCCATGCAGCCGGAAAATTTCCCGAGCGTTAGCTCATCTCCCGGATTCAACCGCCGAGCGCTCTCGAACGCGACCCGTGCAAGGGCCGCGCAACGTGGTTCGCAAACTGACGTCGGATGCGCGGCGGCGAACATTTTTACTCATGCGCGTCGGTCACACTCTGGATCAATGACTCGCATCACGTGAGCCCGTCTACTCCGGTCGTTTTTGGCAAGGTGACCTTGCGGGCGGAAGGTGACCGGGCCTGAACGATGTCCTGGAATCCGTCGATGAAACCCGTAGGCTTTCCCAATCTGCTGATCAATGGCCGTTTCCTCGCTCGCCGCGCGACGGGGGTCGATCGCTTTGCCTTCGAAACGATTCGTGCGCTTGACCAGATGCTCGAGGCCCGCGAGCCGCTGGTCGCCGAAGTGCGGGCTGAAATCGTCGTGCCGGAAGCCGTGGCAGGCATGGTGAATCCGTTTCGGTATGTCCGGCTTCGGGCGAGCGGTAAAGGCGGCGGCCTGCGCTGGGAGCAGTTCGCGTTGCCGCAGGCAGCGCGCGGGAGGCTGCTGCTCAATCTATGCAATTCTGGGCCGCTGCTGTGCAGGCGCCAGGTGACGGTGCTGCACGATGCGGCGCCAGCACGCGTTCCCGACAGCTACAGTCGGTCCTTCGTGGCCTGGTACCGCCTGATGGTGCCGCACCTCGGCCGCGTGTCGCAGCGGGTGATCACCGTGTCGGAGTTCTCGCGGCGCGAGCTATGCGACGCTTATCGGATTCCAGCCGGAAAGATCGGTGTGGTGCCTGAGAGCGGCGAACATATGTTGCGCGTGCAACAAGATGAAGGGGAGGTCACGCCTACGCTGAACGGGCGTCCGTTCGTGCTCGCGGTGGGAAGCATGAACCGACACAAGAATTTTCAACTCGTTGCCGAGGCTGCGCGCCTGATTCCCGACGCGCAGTTCGACATCGTGGTCGTGGGCGGGGGCGATACCCGGGTCTATGGCAGTGGCCAGGATGCGCTGCCCGGGTTCGTGAAGCACCTCGGTTATGTGAGCGATGGTGCGTTGGCCGCGCTGTACCGGCGCGCAGCATGTTTCGTGTATCCGTCGCGCTACGAAGGCTTCGGGCTGCCGCCCGTCGAGGCGCTGGCGCTCGGCTGTCCCGTCATCGCTTCGCGCTTGCCTGCGGTGCAGGAGGCGTGCGGCGATGCGATTCTCTACACCTCGCCAGACGATCCAGCCGAGCTCGCGCACCTGCTCGAACGGATCACGGGCGACGCCGCGTTGCGTGCGAGTCTGCGCGAGCGTGGTCGTGCGCGGACCGCGGAACTGACCTGGCGCGCCACAGTCGTCAAACTGATCGAGGAGATTTCGCCGTGGCTAATGTAACCCTCGCTCCTCCGCCTGCGAACGACACGCGCCGTTTCGGACGCGTGGCGCTCGTGCACGACTGGTTCACCGCCTACGCGGGCTCGGAGAAGGTCGTCGAGCAGATACTTCAATTGTTTCCGCACGCCGATCTCTACAGTGTCGTTGATTTTTTCCCCGAGTCGCAGCGCAGTGCATTGGGCGGAAAACATGCGACGACCTCGTTCATTCAGCATCTGCCTCGTGCGCGCAAAGCGTTTCGCCACTACCTTCCGCTCATGCCGCTGGCGATCGAGCAGTTCGATCTCTCGTCCTACGATCTGGTGATTTCGTCGAGCCACGCGGTGGCCAAGGGCGTGTTGACCGGTCCGGATCAGGTTCATGTGAGCTACGTGCATTCACCCATTCGCTACGCCTGGGACTTGCAGCATCAATATCTGGCCGAAGCGGGCCTCGAGCGCGGAGTGAAGAGCTGGATCGCGCGCTCCCTGCTTCATTACATGCGCATCTGGGATCAGCGCACCGCGCATGGCGTCGATGCCTTTGTCGCCAATTCCGCCTTCGTGGGGCGGCGCATCCGCAAGGCCTACGGTAGCGAAGCTGTCGTCGTTTATCCACCGGTCGACGTCGAGCGCTTCGAATTGCGCACACAGCATGAGGACTTCTATCTCACGGCCTCGCGTATGGTGCCTTACAAGCGCGTTCCGCTCATCGTCGAGGCGTTCTCAGCAATGCCCTCGCGGCGTCTCGTGGTGATCGGCGAAGGCCCCGATCTGGCGCGCGCCGGTGCAGCGGCGGCGGCCAATGTGACGCTGCTCGGCTATCAGCCCGACGCGGTACTGATCGACTATATGCAGCGCGCACAGGCGTTTGTCTTCGCGGCGGAAGAGGATTTCGGCATCTCGGTGGTCGAGGCGCAAGCCTGCGGGACGCCGGTCATTGCGTTTGGCCGTGGCGGTGTGCGGGAAATCGTCATCGATTCGACGGATCCGGAACGCAGTACCGGGCTCCTTTTCGGCGAGCAGAACGTCGCATCGATTGTCGATGCGGTGGAGCGCTTCGAGCAACATCAGCCGTTCCGCCCGGACGTGTGCCGCCGCAATGCCATGCGCTTTGCGGCGGACCGTTTCAGGCGTGAATTCCTGGGTGTCGTCGAGCGCGCAATGGAGGGCAACGAGGCGCCCAGCGAGCCGCCGGCCCGGCGTTGGCGTTCTGCCTGAAGCAGCGCGAGACAAGAGCGCTTGCGCACGTACGCGTGCGGCGAGCGGATGGGGGCGAGGCAAGTGGGATTGTCGATATTCGGAATCGTAGTCATCGTCAGCGGATTGGCGGCGCTCTATGCGTCGTATCGCGGCGTGATCTACGGGATGGCGGTGTACGCGCTATTCGGATGCGCGCTTGCGCTGTCGTTGGGTGCGACGGGTGTGATGCCGGCGCAACTCTTTCTCGCCTTCTTCGCATTGAGAGCCTTCAATCTCGTCGGTGGGCGCAAGCTCGCTGACGCCTTCTCTTTGGACAAGCCAGGATTTTGGCTGCTCTGCACCTGCGTGTGGGGAGTCGCAGGCGCCATCGTGCTGCCGCGGTTGCTGGCCGGCTCTACGCTGGTGTTCCCGGTCGACCGCGATGCCAGCGGCGCCGGCCTGGACATCCTGCTGCGTCCGCTCGCGCCTGTTTCGGGGAATTTATCGCAGGCAGTCTATTTAATTGCAGACACGCTCGTGTATTGCTGCATGTACGCGTTTCTGCAATTTCGCGGTGTGTACCGCACGCTCGCGAACGCGATTCTTCTGCTCACCGCGCTCGATGTACTCGCCGGCGTGATCGACATTGCGTCGCACGCTGTTGGCGTAGATGCGCTTTCGTTCGTGAAGACCGCTCAGTTCGCGTACCTGACCGGCGCCGAGATGGAGGGATTGGTCCGTATCAGCGGGACATTCAGCGAAACGTCGGGCTTTTCGGGCTTCACGGTTCCGCTCTTTGTCTTTTGTCTCAATCTCTGGCTGGTCGGCTTTCGTCCAAGATGGTCCGCCATGCTGGCCGCCGCGTCGGGGGCGCTGCTGTTGCTGTCCACCTCAGGGAGCGCCTATGTCGGGCTCGGTGGGTATCTGGTCGTGCTGCTGTTTAGTCGCCCTCAGCGCGTTGCTCGTGCCGCTTGCGCGCGCAAGCACCGTATGTGGATCATGGGCGTGTGCCTGGCCGCGCTCGGGGCGCTCTATGTCGTGCTTTTCCTCCCTGTGGTGGCCGACACGCTCGCGCAATTCGTCGACACCACGATATTGAGCAAGGCCGCTAGCTCGTCGGGCGTCGAGCGAATGGGGTGGAACGCCCAGGGCGTGACCAACTTCTTCGATACCTATGGAATCGGTGTCGGCCTCGGCAGCATTCGCGCGTCGAGTTTCCTCGTGGTGCTGCTGGCAAGCCTCGGCATCGTGGGGGTCGTGTGCTATGGGCTATTCATCGGCAAAACGCTGTTCTTGCCGGTGTCGCCCCAGTACCCGTTCACAGAGCGCGCGGTTTGCTACGCAGCCCGGCATAGCACGATCTCGGCGTTGATCGTCGCTTCGGCGTCTGGCGGGGTATTCGAGCTTGGAGTGTGTTTCTACCTGATTGCGGCTGCGGCAGGCGCGCTCTCGCTGGCGCCACGACGCGTGCCCAGGCCGCGAACAACAGTCCGCTACGGACTCTTGAACAATGAGGTAAGCGATGGAATCGAGTGTCAGCCCGGGGGAAACCGTGTCGAGAAAATGCATCCGGCCGTCGCCCGGAAAAGCGCCAAGAATCTGCCTGATTTTCGCCACGCGGGGCCGCGCAGAACTCCTTAAGCATGTCATCGCTTCCGTGGATGCGCAGACGCTGAAGCCGGAGCTGATCATCGTTTCCTGCGTGTTGAACGAGGATGCCGGCGACCTTGCAGATCGCCCCGGATTACTCGTGGTCAAGGGACGGCCCGGCCTTACCGTTCAACGCAATACGGCACTGAATCATGTGCCGGCCGGCTTCGACGTCGTGATTTTCCTGGACGATGATTTCCTCATGCATCGCACGTGGATTTCCGAAATCGTCGATGCGCTAAACAGCGATCCCACTATCGCCTGTGTTACGGGCACGCTACTCGCGGACGGCATCCACGGGCCGGGTCTGTCCATTGAACAGGGGCAGGCTATTCTCGCGCGCGCGAGCACGGCGAGGCAGGCGTTGACGGTGATTCCCACCCGGGGGCCCTATGGCTGCAACATGGCGTTCCGGGCAAGCAGCATTGCCGGCCTGCGTTTTGACGAGCGCCTTGTACTCTACGGCTGGCAGGAGGACCGTGATTTCGGAGGCCAGATCCGCAACCGGGGGGGACGCGTCGTGCGTATCACCAGCGCGGTCGGCGTGCACCTGGGAACCAAAGGTGGGCGGGTGTCGGGGCGCAAACTGGGCTATTCGCAGGTCGTCAATCCACTCTATCTGGTGAGCAGGAAGACGATGTCTGTGCGCGATGCGCTCGATCATGTCGTGCGCAACGTCGCCAGCAATGTGGTGCGTAGCCTCGCGCCGGAGCCCTGGATCGACCGCCGTGGCCGGCTGAGCGGCAATCTGATCGGCTTTTGGGACTGTATGCGAGGAAGGCTGACACCTGAGCGAGCGGAGAAGCTATGAGCGCCGCGCCGTACAGGACGATAGCGTTCAACGGCAAATTCTTCGGGGCCGCGCCGACGGGTGTGCACAGGGTGGCCGAACAGTTGATCGCCGCGACCGATGCGTTGATAGCGAAGCAAACCGGCAATGGCGTCGACTATGCGCTGGTGGTGAGAAATCGCATCGACGTTCCACCTTACCGCAATATTCTGTGCGTCCGCGAAAACGCGCTGGCTCGCAGGATGCACCGCATAGCGTGGGAGCAATGCTATCTTCCGATGGCGCGCAGAAAGGACTTCATCCTCAATCTCTGCAACCTCGGGCCCCTGTTGCACCGTGACTCCGCGACGATGATTCACGACGCCCAGGTCTATTCCGCGCCGGATTCCTATTCGCCGGGTTTTCGGCTCTGGTACAAATTCCTTTTCTTTTTCATAGGCAGACGGCACAAGATTATCTTTACCGTCTCGGAGTTCTCCAAAGGCGAGCTCGTGCGATACGGCATTGCCAGCGCGGAAAAGATCACGGTCATACATAACGGCTGCGACCACGTCCTGCTCGTCCAGCCCGACGCGCGGCCGCTGGCGGCTTTGAACCTTGAATCGAGGCGCTATGTTCTCGCGCTCGCCAACACCCAGAAGCACAAGAACATCGCCGTTCTGCTCAAGGCCTTTTCAGCGCCGGCGCTTCGGGACGTTGCACTCGTGCTGTTCGGGGGGGCGACAAAAGCCGACTTCGAAGCGCTCGGGCACGTCGTGCCTCCGAATGTGCGATTCGCGGGCCGCGTTTCCGACCCGGAACTGGCGGGCTTGATGAGCAATGCGGGGGCGCTTGCCTTCCCTTCGCTAACCGAAGGATTTGGCCTGCCGCCATTGGAGGCCATGGTGCTCGGCTGCCCGGTTCTTGCCGCTCCGCTCGGCGCACTTCCTGAGGTTTGTGGCGACGCCGCGCTCTATGCGGACCCGTTCGATCCGCATGCGTGGAGTCTGAAGATCCGCACGGTGCTCGACGATGAAGCGCTGCGTGAAGCATTGATCGCCGAAGGTCGCCGGCATGCCGCCGCTTTTACCTGGGAAAGGGCCGCACGAGAGCTGCTGGAAGCGGTGAAAGCGGCCAATCAGTAATGCTTTCGGCACCAGGAGGTCGAGCGTCTCATCACGGTGCAACCTCATGTCAGGGCACGCCACGCTCGACCGGGTCGCCCTGGGCCAGCGCGGCGGATGTTCGTCAACGCACATCTGGCTGATGGGCCGGGTAGTAGCCTAGAAGCACGGTCCATATCTGCGCCTGCTGGCGCTTCGACCTCTTTGTGTGCGCTGCCTGATAGACGCACCGCCGGGCACCTGGCGCCCGTTTAGAAGGTACTCAAAATCCACATCGTGTCAGGAGATCGGTATGAGCACATACGATTCCGCCGTGAGACGACAGCACCTGCGTCGTGGGCTACTGCGCATCGCGCGTGAGATCTCGGAGCTGCCTGGCATCAGGCTCTTGAGTGCGCCTCTGTACCGACGCTATTTTCGCGAGCCCTATCGCAGCGGAAACCTGTACTTTGGCGTCTACGACACTTATGAGGACGCGCTCGACGAGGCGCAGCGTATTTCTTCGGCGAAATTGCCCTCGACCTACGACGTCGAAGAAGTGACCACGAGATATCTGGATCAATTGCATTCGCTGCGGACATGCGACTACCCAGCGCTCTTCTGGATCAACCAGATCTTGAGTGCAGGGGGGCGCCGGATATTCGATATCGGCGGCCACCTGGGTCTCGCCTACTACGGATATCAGCATTACATTTCATTTCCGGCCGACCTGGTTTGGTGCGTGCATGACCTGCCTCACGTGGTAGCCGCCGGCAGGCGCCTTGCCTCGGAACGCGACAAACTGGGCGCGCTGAAATTCTGCGAAACGCCTCACGGAGCGGACGGCTTTGATGTGCTAATCAGCACCGGCGCGTTGCAGTACCTTGGATATAGCTTGCCGACGCTGATTGGCGAGCTTTCGCATCCGCCGCGCCACGTTTTGTTCAATCTCATACCCTTGCACCCCCAAAAAGCATTCTTCACCTTGCAGAACCTAGGGGTTGCGGTGTGCCCGTACCGGGTGGAATCGATCGGGCGTCTGGTCGCCGACATGCAGGCCCTTGGCTATCGCGTGCGGGATCACTGGGACCTGAACGAGCGCCGCATGCGCATCCCCTTCAAGACCGAGTACGAAGTCGATAGTTACTACGGTTATTACTTCGAACGCGTGGCAGCGCAGACCTAGCCCTCGCCTTGCGAAGCGCTCCGAGCCGTGCGCTGGAACCGCGGCGGCTCGCCTGAATGCAGCGCACGACAGGGCGATCATTCCCGAAGATGGGCTTTGACCTATAGTCGGGCGAGCCAGCCAGTCGCCCAGCGCGATGCGCCACCGATCAACTGGCCACGCGGCCACCAGCCAGAAAACTCCAGGACGCACTTTCGATGGACACGGCGATCGCGCGCCGTTCGATAAATGTCATGTGCGCTCGGACGAGGGCTCCGATGCCCTGATCGGAGCTGACGACCCGCAGATGGCCAGATGCGTGAAATCAAGGCTGCCCTAACGCAGGGTCCGTCCGATGCATGTCTCCGTAACACTGGATGCATTGCTGCGCAAACGCGTGTCGCCGCAAGCCGCAGCTTCGGGTATCGCTTCGGAAGACATGGGCTGCTGACTGCTTTCGCGCGCTGTGCGTTTGGGGGCGATCTCGTTGCGCGCTACCTGAGCGCGTTTTCTTTTCCAGATGCGCTCGCGATTGCGCTGGAAGAAAGACGCGAGCACCGGGACGATTTGCGCGCAGACCCCAGGCTCTGCCGAAATCGACCATGCGATGGCCGCGCAGGTGAGTCCCGCCCAGGCCGCCACGCCCGCGAGCGAAAGCGAATCCAGCACGAACGAACTCCCGTAGGCGGCGAGAATCAACAGTGCGGGCACCACGATTTGGCGAAGGTGTTGCCGGCCGAAATGCGCGGCCCAAAAGAGCAGGGCGCCATCGAGCGCGCATCGCCCGCTCCACG
The DNA here is from genome assembly GCF_048957375.1 of Paraburkholderia sp. A1RI-2L. Classification (NCBI taxonomy): domain Bacteria; kingdom Pseudomonadati; phylum Pseudomonadota; class Betaproteobacteria; order Burkholderiales; family Burkholderiaceae; genus Paraburkholderia; species Paraburkholderia sp. A1RI-2L. The sequence continues at coordinate 2,139,726 of NZ_JARBTA010000001.1, read as the reverse complement.
CAAGGGCTGCACCCAGTACGCCGAAGGCATGAAGCGCCCACCAGAGGCCGGCGATAAAAAGCACGATTTCGACTAGCTGAAATCGTGCCACGACGCCCGGTCGCCCCTCAGCCTGCAAATGACAAGACAGAACAGCCGCGAGGCAATTGATCCAGACGCCGAGCAGAATGGTCTCGCCAACCGAGGATGCACTGTTCGCGAAGTCGTGGCCCACCCACAACGAAAGAAACGGTCGCATCAGAAAGATGCCGAACACGATGGCCGGCGTCATCACGAGCGTGAGCCCGCGCAGGGCGAGCAGGGAAAGCTGGGCGGCATCGTGACCGCCGAGGGCGGACAGTCGCGGGAACAGCGTGCGGGTGATGACGGTTGGCACCAGACGCGCGCGTACAGCAAGGCTGAACGGCACCTGATAGTAGGTCACGGCTTGTGGGCCCAGCACATGGCCGATCAGCAATCGATCGGCCGTCTCGAGCACCGGCGTCGCGAAACCGGTAATGCTGATCCAGGCGCCATAGGAAAAGAGCGGCCGCACATGCTTGCGGTTGGGCCCAGCGGCAAGCCGCAGCGGGAAAACATAGGCCATTGTGCAAAACGTGATGATGAGCGAGATCACGCTGGCAAAGAGGGTCGCGAACACGAGATAGTGCAGGTTCGGTCCGAACACGATCGCAACGCATAGCGGTAGCAGCTGGAACAGCATCATGACGACAAACTGCACGGCATTGGCGATGCCAAACTGTTCGCGCCCCGACATCGCCCCATTGCATGCGGCAATCACGTTCGTAAGCGGCACGAGAGCGCAGATCCAGGCCTGCGCGGGCCTGAGTTCCGCACTCAGCAGGGGACCGATGTCGAATTGCGCGAGCATGACGTGCATGAGCGCAAACAACAGGAGCGCCCCGACGAGACCGAAGCCCAGGTTGAGCAGCAACGCGGTCCAGAATACGGATTCCCGCTCGGCAGGCGTCGCGTCGGAAAGCTGTGCAATGCGGTTGGATGCGGCGAAGGACAGGCCGAGATCGAAGAATCCGAAATATCCCTGAAGCATCCAGAGAATGGCGAGTACGCCGAAGCGCTCCGCGCCAATGTGATGCAGATAGACCGGCGTACTGACGAGCGAAACAAAAATGGGTAGCACGCTACCCAGAAAGTTGAAGATTACGTTTCGTTTGAGTGTGGGCTTGGCGGTCATGATATGTGGCAGTCTGGGCCATCCCGGAACAGCGCGCTGCCGCCCGGCAAACAGGTTAGATCAATTGTGCCTGGTGGATCGTGGCCTTGTTTGTGCGCTTGCGTACCCCAGCGGCGGCTTTCAGCCGAGTCTCCCAGACTGCCACGAGTGGCGGTGCGCGGTGGTCGCGAGACAGCCTTTCCCGCCCGGAATTGTTGGGCAACCCACCGACCGGTAATAGAAAGCCTTCTTACGATTGGTCAAGGCTAAGCGCGGCATGTGTCAAGGCGAGCGCCGACGCCGATATTCGCATGCGACGCAAAAAAGGGGGGGGCAACGCAGCACGTTGCCGGAGTCAATGAAGATATTCGTCATCAATCTCGACAGGTCCACCGACAGACTAAGCCACATGGCGGAGCAGCTCGACAGGCTGGGCTATGCCTGGGAACGGTTTCCCGCTTTGGGGCCCGCGCACATAGAAGCCATGAGTCGAACACTGGCGCTGCCATTGCTGCGCGGCAAGTGCACCGCGCCCGAAAAGGGACTCGCGCTCAGTCACTACACCATCTGGAAAAAGGTGCTGGACGAAGGCATCGATCATGCGCTCGTGCTCGAGGATGATGTTCACTTCTGCCGGGACGCAAGAATGCTTGTCGAATCCATCCAGGAGAAAATATCCCGAGGATTTTGCTACGACATCATAAAGCTGGAGACATTCCTGGCGGGGATATTCGTTGACAGGCAAGGCGTGAATTTGCCGGGTCACACGGGACTGCACCGGTTACGGAGCAATCACTCGGGCACCGCCGCCTATATCATTTCGAGAGATGGGTGCCGCAGGATGGTCGAGCGTTTTGCGCGAGCGGATCGCGCAGTGGATCTCGTCATGTTTGACGGCGATCTGGACGAAATGTCCGTGTTTCAATGGCACCCTGCGCCATGCATCCAGGACATGTTGCTAAAACATGGGGGCAAGGGGATGGCCTCTGATATCGGAGCGGCGCGATCCGAGACGGATCATCGCGCCGGCTGGCTCGAGAGATTGAAATCGCCTTTGCGCGGCGCTTATTACTGGGTTGAAACGCTGCGTGTCTGGCATAGCGGCCGAATAAAAATTCGGTCCACGTATGTCGACGGAGTTTGAATGACGGAGGCTCCCGAATTTGGCCTCTTTGATCCTCACGAACGGGCAATACCGCCCATAGGGCTCGTGGTCAGAAACCCCAGCCGCGAGCCCGTGATTTCCGCATTTCCAACCGCATCGCTCTATTGGCGGCCCGTATGGAACGTCATACCAGACTCTATGGCCTGCAACATCTGCGCTTCGTTGCCGCCTTTGCGGTGTTGGCGCACCATATCCTTGAAGAGGCTTCGGGAAGTTCGCTGACGCACGTATTCCCGAGTGTGCAGCGCGTGGGCGCGTGCGGCGTCGACATTTTCTTCGTCATCAGTGGGCTGGTGATGTGGCACACGACGCGAGGCTTTTCATCGCAAGCATCAGCGAGGCGCTTCTTCGCCCGTCGGTTTACGCGCATCATGCCGCCCTATTGGGCGTGTCTTGCCATTGTCGTTGCGCTGTCTTGCAGCGGGATCGCGTATCGGCACGTGCAGATCGGTGCCGTTGGCCTCGGCGAGTCGGTGCTATTGCTTCCCCCCACGACATCGGCTGGATTGGTGCTCGGCGTGGCGTGGACACTCGTCTATGAATTTTATTTTTACCTCATTTGTACCGCTGTGCTGTGTCTTCCGTGGCAAAGGTACCGCGTGGCGCTGATCGCCGCCCTGCTCGCGGGTGTTCCGATAGCGCTCGATCTGGCAGGGGCCACCGCACAAGGCCAGTATTACGGCAACCCGATCGTGATCGAGTTTTTGGGTGGCATCTTCCTTGGCATGGCAAGCGCGAGGCTGCCGGAATCGGGCCTGCGCTTGAAATGGATCGTGTCGATGACGTGTGTCGCGCTCTTTTGGTGGGCTGCGCTGGCCTCGCCCAGTGAAGCCACATCGGGCCTGCCGTTCTCTCTCAGATGGTGGGCCTGGGGGATTCCGGCGACGCTTCTCGTAGCCGCATTCGCGCAATCGGTCGATAGCGGCGGCAGGGCGGGGCGTGCCTTGACCGTGCTCGGAAACGCTTCCTATGTCCTCTACCTCACACACGGATTTTTCATGATCCTGTTCGCCAAGGCGATCAAATCCGGGACCTTCCACCACGCGCTCAGCCTTTACGTGGCGGCATGCTGCGTTGCAGGGATGGCGGTCATGTTCGCACTGGGTGTTCACCTGTACATCGAAAAACCGGTGCTTGCCTGGTTCGAGGGCAAGCGATCGCGAATGCGCCAACCGGTACTGACTTCGTGAAACTGAGTTGGGCGGCCGGTGTTGAACCGGCATGTTCACGGCCGATACATGGGAAAACCGTGTGCTATGTCTCGCTTGCGTAAAGTGGTGGTGGTTGCGGTCTGCGGCACGATGACCCTGGCCGGCCTCATCGCTGCACGACTGGCCGTGCCCAGTCTGCTGCGCTCGCCTTCAGCCGCCGTTGCTGTCGGGTCCGCAGAGAGTGCAGGGGCTGCGGGGGACTCTGGCAGGATACGATTTGCCGTGCTCGGGGATTCCGATAGCCAGTCCTACCATGACACGTTGATGTTGGGCGATCCTGACGCGCGAGGGGGCCCCCGGCGTGCGACCACCTGGCAGTGGACCGAGGTGCTTGGGCGACTGCGCGGCGACCAGATTGACCTGGGCAAATGGGGCGCGTGGGGAACCGGAAAATATCGCGCCTATTTCGACGAAGCCTTCGGCTTGCTTGCCCGCACGCCCCCCAAAGACGACTACCGCTACAACTTTGCAGTCAGCGGCGCGACCTGCAACCAGTTGATGGGACATCCGCTGCGCGAGGCGATCCGGCTCGTGGACTTGATGAACACGGAGCCGCAGGCCTGGCGAGGCGGCATCGTCTTGATCCGCATCGGCATCAACGATATCGGTGCGCACGGCGTACTCGACGAGTTGTCCCGTGACCGGAATGCAGCGCATCCCCGGGCTCTCGTCGACGCTTGTATCAAGGAAATCGGCGCGGCAGTCGCGTTGATCCGCGCGCACCATCCGGACACCTACATTGTGCTCGTGGGCGTACTCAGCAACGCGGACTGGTCCGCAGAGTTCGATAATTGGCAATCGGCCAGGCAAATGGCCAATATCGATGCTGGCATGGATCTATTCGATGATGGCTTGCGCAAGTTGGCCGCGGCAAATCCCCATGTCTACTTTCTTGATGATCGCGCCTGGTTCAGGAGCCTGTGGGGCACGCGCGACCCACAGGGCCGCCCGTATTACAAGACGGTGCGTCTGTCACCAGGCTGGGCAATCACCAATACGTCCGGCGACGATCCGCACAACGCCGTCGTGTCGGACAGTCATGCCGGGGTCGTCTGGAATACCCTTTGGACGCAGCACCTCGTGGCTTCCCTGAATGCCGCATTGGGTTTGCATATCAAGCCGATCACCGATGCCGAGGTCATCGCGTTTCTGCAACCGAGCTTTGCTGAAAGCGCGCAGTCAGCTTCGCGGGTGCGCGAGGAGGTGGGCGCAAGCCAGGGTGATCCGAAATGAATACAGGTGTTCGTCAGCGCACATCTGGCCGCCATGCGGGGGCGTAGCCTGAAAGCAGTGCTCTCCAACAAGCAGTGCTCCCCAACCTATGAAGGTGTGCCATGTCTGTTTTCAGCGATGGTACCGTCTCGGCGAATTCGTCACACCAACTCCGCGCCGATGAGAACATTCTTCGGGTCTGCGAGAAAGAATTCAAAAGTAATTTCAATTTGCATCCGTTCAAATTCAATCATACGTTGCACGAAAGCGGCTTGTTCGAGATCCCTCGACTCGTCGAGCTCGCCAAGCGGATGATTGACAGAAAAGATGGTCATTTCTGTGCGCTTAAGCACGGCACCATCGACAAAAAATTCAGCGCTTTGTCGCGCAGCGAGCAACTGGCCGAGACGGTTTCCCGTCTTGGCGAAAACGGCACATGGATCAAGCTCACCCGGGCGCAGGATTACGACCCCGAGTATGCGCAGGTGCTTGATGTCGTTACATCCGAACTCGAGGACCTGTCTGGCTGGCCGCTACGCAAGGATATGACCTGGGTGTCGATGACACTGCTGCTCACCTCGCCCAGGATCGCCACGCCTTTTCATATCGATCACGAGACCAACTTCCTTTTCCAGTTGCAGGGCTCGAAGGACGTCTGTCTTTTTCCTGCGACCGATCGCGAGTTGGTGCCGGAGCAGGAGATCGAGCGTTATTACAGCGGCAACTTCGAGGCGGCGCTGTATCGCCCGCAACTGCAGGATCGCGGCACGGTCTATCGGCTCTCCCCGGGGGAGGTGGTGCATCACCCCTCATTGGCGCCGCACTGGGTAAAAAACGGCGACAATATCTCGGTGAGCCTCAGCATCAACTACTGCATGAAGTCGCTCGAGCGACGTGCCCGGGTCTATCAGGCCAACTACCTTCTGCGCAAGATGGGCATCAAGCCGTTGCCGCCCGGACTTTCGCCATTGCGTGACAGCTTGAAGAGGCGGGCCATCTCGACGCTGGAGCACCGCAATCCGAAGTCCTTTTCCGATGTTGTCTACTCGCCAGTGAGCAGATTGATATCGCCGCTGAACGCGGTCCGGCGGCTGGTCAAGCGCTGAGCGCACACGCGGGCGTCGCATGCGTCGCCCGCACAGTCGCTTCTCATTTCGATCGCGCTTCGGTTCACGAACGCTTCGCGCAAATCAGCTATCGCCCGGTCTGCTGGGACACGCCACGGCGTGCCCAGCAGTCTTTATCAAGCCGCTCGGCAACCCACCGGCCTCTAGGCATTGGCGCGATTCAGGTCTGCCGTGGGAACATCCTGCTCGCCTGGAGCGTCGTCGACTGCAGGGTTGGGCCCGATTCCGCTCAGGCGCTCATGTAGTTGTTTTGCAATGACCGCGGCGCCTGCCGGGCGGAAGATCTGGTCGTGCATGCCCGGGACCGGGGTCACGACCAGAGTGCCCGTTACCACCGATCGCCATCCCAGATCCCAGGCGAACAGCCTCCCCTTGAGCGCTTGATCGCTGCGGAAGATTTGCACGTCGCCGTCATAGGGCGCTGGACGATATCGCGCCTGCTGAGCCAGCAGATACTCGATGTACCAGCGATTCTCGGCAACGAGATGCTCTGAAGCGTCGCCCTTGATCAGGCCAAGCTTCAGCGCAACGTCTGCAATGTGGAGCCAACGCACGATCCGGTACTGGTTGAGGAAGGCTGCCATGGAGGTCTCGCCGCGCATGGCCTTGCGAAAGTCGCGCGGGATGTTGTCTGCGCGCACCTGCATTTTGCGCAGCTGCCGGTCGTACCAGGGCATCGTTTCGCGATAACCCGGGCACCAGGAATCGTTGAGGATGATGAGCTCCACCGTTTCGCCCTCGCGCCGCAGCTGATGGGCCGCCTCCAGCGACATCGCGCCCAGCACGCAGTGCCCCATGAGGATATAGGGGCCTCGTGGCCGTGCGAGCCTGATGAGCCGCACGGCATCCGCTGCGATATCCTGGAAGGCCCGCTGCGGGAACTCGCGCGGGGCGCCTTCGGGCACCATCGGGATGTCGATGAGCGGCCGCTCACAGGCGAACTGCTGAGCCAGCCCGAAGAGCACGGCCGTGTTGTTGAGCGCGATGATGGGCGTTCCCGGCGCTTGCTCGTTGAACTGAACGATATTGCGCGCTTTCGCCTCCAGCTCGGCCTGACTCATGAATCCACTGGCGCCCACGCCTGCCACGGCTCCCGGCGTCCCTTTGCCAGGCACATTGACGTGAACCGGCGCCAATGGCCGTTGCGCCACGATCTCGACGGTTTCCAGCACCTCGCGCCACTTTGCGATATGGCGGTCGATCGTCTCCACATCGTAGAGATCCGTGTCGCCTTCACAGGAGATGCGCCAGCCATCCGGGCGCCGCACCATGAAAAAATTGAGGTCGTAGAGCGCGCCCGCATTGAATGAGGGCGAGGTCGTGGCGGCAAAATCGTGCCGGCGGACTTCATCGTCCATGCCGACAAAACTCTTTTGCAGAGCGAAATTGACGGAGCAAAGTGGCGGACGATCCTTTTCGGAAACTTCGCCAGCCAGCTCCATCATCTCCTCGAACGGCAAATGGAGATGTTCGATGGCTTCACTGAGCTTCGCGCCACACTGCGCGGTGACGGAGGCGAGCGTGCTGCCTTCGGGAACGTCGAGGCGAAGGATCACCGTATTGATGAGCGGGCCGACCACGCCCTCCAGCTCCTGCTGATCCCGCAGCGACATCTGGGTGCCCATGGCAACGCGGGTCTGGCCCGCCGCCGCTTGCAGCGCCATTGCAAGGCCCGCCGCCGCCACGCTGAAGAGCGTCACCCCCTGGGCCTTGGCGGCTGCTATCAGGCGCTCGCTCAGCGCGCCGGGCAGCAGCGTGGAGCGAATCACGCCCTGGAAGCGTCGCTCCTGAGGTCGGGGACGATCTCCGGGCACGTCGAAGCGGCTGAAATCCCGAAGCTCCTCGCGCCAATGGGCGCGCGCACGATCGAGCGCGCCGCTCGCCAGGAACTCTTCCTTCCATAGCGCATAGTCGCCATGGTGAAGCTCGACATCGGGCAGTTCGGGGGCGTGGCCGCCATGCAATGCGGCAAGCCCTTCCACGAGCTCGCGCACGAGGATCCCAAGCGACCAGCCGTCCATGACGAGCGAGTGGAAGGTCAGCTGCAACTCTCCCTGCGTGACCGACCTGGGCAGCCATACAGCCCGAAAGAAGGAGCGCGAGGTCAATTCGAACGGTGTGCGGGCCTGCTCCCGACCGACTCGCTCGGCTTGTGCAAGGGCGGCATTTTCCTCGATGCCCGCGAGGTCGACCACTTCGAGCTGGAAGGGCACGTCGCTCCAGACTTGCTGGCGCAGCCCTGCGCCCGTCATCAGGAAGCCGGTACGCAAGATCTCGTGCCGCGCGACCAGCTCGCCGAGCACCTGTTCGAGACTCGCGGCTTTCAGCGGCCCCGACAGCTGCAGCCGGAAGGCGATGTTCAGCGCCGAGGCGTTCGGCGATGCCCTCTGCTCATGCCAGAACCGTACCTGGCAGGCGGTTGCCGGGAAGAGGGCGTAGCCGGTCTCGAGCTCTTGAGTATCGGCGATGTTCAAGGCTATCCCGTTCATCGCTCACCCCTCGGCATGCCTGCGCTTGAAGTTGAGAATCGAAGGCCGCATCACGGCCGGAGCCTGCGTCGGCTCCTGCGCCTGCGTGCCATCGAGGCTCGCGGCCAGTTCGGCGATCGTCACGTTCTTCATGAGTTGGCGCGCATCCACGCCCAGCCCGCGTTCGTTCATTCGCGCGACGATGCGAAAGAGCTGGAGGCTGTCCGCGCCAAGGCTGAAGAACTTCTGGTCGATGTCGATGTACTGCAGGCCGAGGACATCGCGCCAGACCGCGGCGATGGCGTCCTGAGTCGGCGTCATGGCAGCGGGTTCGGCTGCTGCATTGGCCGCGGAGTCGGTCACCGGGTCGGTCACTGAATCGGCTGCTGTTTCGGCCACCAAGTCCGCCGCTGAGTCCGCCGCTGAGTCGGCCGCTGAGTCGGCCACTGAATCGGCCACTGACTCGGCCGACACAGGCTCGGAGAGTGTAGTGTCGATTGCCGCCGCTTCGCTCGGCATGGGGGAGTGCGGGACCACCTTGAGCGCGGCATGCGGCTGGCGCACGGGCGTGGCCACCATGTCCGGCGTTGGCACGGGCAGGGCTTTGCGGTCGAGCTTGCCATTGCTGGTCTGAGGCAGCGCGTCGAGCGTCATCCACAAGGTGGGCACCATGTAGGCAGGCAACTGCGCGCCAACATGCGCCGCTACCGCCGCGTGGTCGGCCTTCCCGGAGCTCGCATCGACAAGGTAGCCCACGAGGCGGGCATTGCCGCTGACCGTATGCAGCGCGACGGCCGCCGCGGCAACACCCGGCGCCTGACGCAAGGCCGCCTCGATCTCCTCGATCTCGATCCGGAATCCCCGCAGCTTGATTTGCTGATCGCGACGGCCGAGGTGCTGCAGTGAGCCGTCGGCGAGCCGCTTGGCGAGATCGCCGGTGCGGTAGAGCCGGCGCGGCGCGGCGCCTTCGATCGCGACCGACTTGAAGGCGGCGTCGGTGAGATCGGGGCGGTTGAAGTACCCCTTCGCCAGGCCCGCACCGCCAATCCACAGTTCGCCGCTCACGCCTTGCGGCGCCAGATGCAGGTCGTCGGTCAGCACATGCAGTTCCGTATTGGCGAGCGGAGCGCCGATCACCACAGGTCCGTTCGCGTCCACTCGAGAAGCCGAAGACCAGATTGTCGTCTCGGTCGGGCCGTAGAGGTTCCACACCTGAGCGCCGGTTGCGAGCAGCGCGTCGGCGAGATCGCGTGGCAACGGCTCACCGCCGCAAAGGATCTTGAAGCCCTTCGGTGCCTTGAAGCCCGCCTCCAGCAGCATGCGCCAAAGTGTTGGCGTCGCCTGCAAGACGGTGGCGGCTTCCTCTTTTAGCCGCGTCACCAGCTCGTAGCCGGTGCGCACCTCTGCATGGCCGGCGATGAAGGTTTGCCCACCCACGATGAGCGGCAGGAATAGTTCGAGCCCCGAAATATCGAAGGAGAACGTGGTGACCGCGACGATGCTGTCCCTCGCCGTGAAGCCGGGGGCTTGCGCCATCGACAACAGGAAGTTGCTCAGCGCGCGATGGCCAATCTCTACGCCCTTGGGTTGCCCGGTCGAGCCCGAAGTGAAGATCACGTAGGCCGAATGCGCATCGGACACGACGGGCAAAGGCACGGCTTCGTCATCGCTTTGCTCGAGGAGGGCCTCGAGATTCAGCACGCGATGTGCGCCCGCTTCGAGCGCGAGGCGACTGATTTGATCGCTGAGGATGGCGGCGGGCTCAGCGCCGTCGAGGATCTGGCGCACGCGTGCAGGCGGCATCGTCATGTCGAGGGGCACATAGGCACAACCGGCTCGCCACACGCCAATCATGGCGGCCACGGTCAACGCCGTCCGGTCCATCGCGATGGCGACGCGTGAGTGCGGCGCGATGTTCGCCGCCACGAGCCGGCGCGCGATCTGGTTCGCGAGTGCGTCGAGATCGCCATAGGACAGGCTTGCAGTTTCGTCAGATACGGCGGTCGTATCGGGCGTCTGGCGGCCCTGCGTGGCGATCATCGCCGGGACCGTCTGCGACAAATCGAAGCCGCACAGGGAAGCGTTCAGCTCGTCGCGAAGATGGTGGATCTCTTCTTCGCGCAAGAGCGGCAATGCGGCGACCGGCGTTTCGGGATCGCGCGCGATCGCGCCCAGCAAGGTCTCGTAGTGGCCAAGCCAGCGCTGGATCGTCGACTCGTCATAGATGTCGGTGTTGAAATCGCAGTCCAGACGCAGGCCGTGCGCCGATTCGATCACGTTCAGGAACAGATCGAAGTTGCTGTAGGCCTTCGCGTTCGGCGTAAAGCGCGTCGTCACGCCGGCCATGTCGAGCTCGCCGTCGACCTTCTCCAGGTTGAACTGCAGATCGGTGAGCGGAAGGCGGTTGAAATCGCGCTTGATGCCGAGGTCGCGCACCAGCGCGCCATAGGTGTAGTTCTGCCGGTCACCCGCGTCGTAGAGATGGTCGCGCACGGCCTTCATGTGCGTGGCGAAAGGCTTGTCGCGCTCGAACCTCACGCGCAAGGGCAGGAAGTTCACGCAGTGCCCGACCAGCAGCGCTTCGCCGGCTTGAGACTGGCCCGCCATGGGCGCAGCGATGACGACATCGTCATTGCCGGACAGCCTGCCAAACAGCACCTGGGCCGCGCCGAACAGGGCGGCGAAGAGCGAGCAGCCTTGCTTCGAGGCAGCGGTCTTGACCTGCTTGAGCAGATCGGCACCGAGATGGCGTGTGGTCGATGCGCCGTTAAAGCTCTTGAGCGCCGGGCGCGGGCGGTCGCCGGGCAGTTCGGGCTGCGGTGCCGGGTCGCGATGGAGATTCAACCAGAATTCACGCGTTTGTCCATCGACGCCGGCCTCGTCCTGTGCCTTGGCGAAGGCGAGGAAGCTCTGCACTTCGTCGAGTTGCGGCTGCGTGCCCCACACTTCGGCTGCGTAGAGGGCAGCCAGGTCGCGCAGGATGATATTGATCGACCATCCGTCACAGACAATGTGATGGGCCGTGAACACGAAGGCCCACTTCTGGGCTTCAAGGCGCACGAGCGCGGCGCGCGCGAGCGGCGCGCGGGTGAGATCGAAGACTTCGCGCGCTTCCGCATCGACAATCTCCGCGAGTTCGCCTGCCGCATCGGCGTGGCCCAGGAGATCGATGAGCACGAGCGGAACGGTTGTGGCCGCATCCGCGTACATCGTGGTCCCGATGCGCGAGAAGTGCGCGCGCAACGCATCGTGGCGCGCAACGGTCGCATTGAAGGCGCGCTCGAAAGCGGCCTCGTTCAGCTTGCCCGTGAGTTCGAGCGTGAATGACTCGTTGAACACGAGCGATGCTTCGTGACCCTGCTGAGCCGACATCCAGATTTCTTTCTGGGGCTCGGTGAGCGGCGATTGCACGAGCGGCTCGCGTTCGGCCGGCTGCGTGCCAGCGAGGGCTTGCGTCGTTCCGCCGAGAATGCCCACGGCCTGGAGCGCCGCGAGGGTTTCGATGAAGGCGTCACCAATCCTGCGGATGTCCTCATCCGAATGGCTCGTGGTCAAAAAGCACGGGAAGCCTTCCATGATGTGGATGCCGAGGTAGCGCATATAGGCAAAGAACAGACTGCCCAGGCGGTCCTCGCCCGCAAAGTTGATATAGAACCAGCTCGAGAAGCATTCCGCCCGCGTGGCGATGCCGACTTTCTCCAGATGGGCATTGATACGCTGCACGAGGCCGTCCATGCGCGCGCCAAGCGTTGCCTGCAGCGCCGGGCCCGCCTCCTTCAGATGCAGCAGCACGGCTTTCATCGCCGCCAGGACGAGGGGATGACGCACGAACGTGCCGGCGAAGAAGGTGGGCGGGACTTCGGGCACCGATGCATCGCCGAATTGCCACTGGCCGCCGTCTAGCGCGTCCATGAATTGCGCGCTGCCGGCGAGCACCCCGACGGGCAGGCCGCCGCCGACTACCTTGCCATAGGTCGCCATGTCGCCCTTGATGCCCCAGTAGCCTTGCATGCCGGCCGGATGGACGCGAAAGCCGGTCACGACCTCGTCGAAGATCAGGGCGGAGTCGTTGGCCGCCGTGAGCTCGCGCAGTTGCTGCACGAAGTCCCTCGGCCGCAGGTTGGGGTGGCGCGATTGCACGGGCTCGATCAGGACAGCGGCGATGTCGTCGATGTTGGCTTTGATCCACTCGAGGCTTTCGGGCCTCGCGTAGGGCAGCACGAGCATATTGCCCACGGAGCTCTGCGGGATGCCCGGCGCGACCGGGAACGCACGCGGCTGGCCCGCTTCGCTGCCTGGCTTGACGAGGACTTCATCGAACTGGCCGTGATAGTCGCCGTCGAAGCAGACGACCTTGTCCTTGCCGGTCACCGTGCGTGCGAGACGCATTGCTGCCATCACGGCCTCGGAACCGGTATTGCAGAACGTGACGCGCTGATGCCCGGTCATTTCGGCGAACATCTGGGCGACTTCGCCCGCAAGCGGGGACTGCGGGCCGATGGCGAAGCCCTCGGCCATCTGGGCGTTGACCGCTTCCACCACGAAATCCGGCGTATGGCCAAACGCGGTTTGACCATAGCCGTTGACCAGATCGATATATTCATTGCCGTCGACGTCCCAGATCTTCGAGCCCTTCGAGCGCTGGGCGACGATGGGATAGACGAGCTCCTTCCATTCCTCGCGAAAGCCACTGGCAGTGCGCGGGTCAGCAAGCACAGCGCGATAAGACTGGGTGCGCGCCTTGGAGGTGAGCGTCTTCGCCGAGTAGCGCGCCGCCAGATCCGCGACGAACGCCGTCTGGGCAGCGGTCATCTGCGCCGAGCTGGTTGCGCCGGGCTTGTACGCGTTAAAGCGCGATGGCCGGCTCTCGTCGAACTTGATCTCGGGGCTGGTGGCGCGCGAGGCGGCGTCGTGCACCGGCGCCGCAGGTGCGGCTGCGAGCTGGATTGGCGCCGCAGACGGGGCGGGTGCCGCCGCCGAGGGTTGCTGGAGCGCGAGCGGCGTCCCTTGAAGCATCTCGAGCTGACGCGCCATCAGGGACTGCATCGCAGCGAGCTGGTCGCGGATGACCGCGTGGAGGTCGCCCGCCGCCGGCACGCCGGCCAATTGCGTGGCAACGATGGAAGCTGCCGGTGCCGCAGCGGCAGGCGGCGCGCTCGCGGCGGCCGTTGCGGCAGCGGCGGGTGCAGCGGAGGATGCAGCGGCGGGCGCAGCGGCCGTGACGGGCGCGACCGGCTGCTCGGGATCGGGCGGCAAAGCGCCATCGAGGAACGCCGCCAGGGCAGGCAGCGTGGGATAGTCGCTCATGATTTGCCGGAAGCTGATCGTGACATCGTAGCGGCGGCGAAGCTGGCGGGAGACTTGCCCCATGAAGAGCGAGTCGTAACCGAGATCCCAGAAGGTCACATCCGGGTTGGACGTATCCGGCGCCTCGCCGGACATCTCGGCAAGAAGCGATGCCAGTTCGGCGACGAGACGCGGTTTGCGGTCGATTGGGGCGGTTTGGGCCATGGCGGTCTGGGCGATGTCGGTGATGGCGGCGGACGAGGCCGGCGCGGCTATTGGCGCGGCTTCCGCAGTCGGTTGAAGGGCAATGGCAGCTGCGGTGGTCGCTGCGCTCGCGGTTGCGCAAGCAGGTGCAGGCGCAACGGCCGACCGAACTGCCGATCCAGCTGCAGACCCGGCTCCGGGCGCTTCAATCCAATGCCGTTCGGGTTCGAAGGGGTAAGTCGGCAGCACGATGCGGCGCGCACCTTCGGTCTGGACGGTTTTCCAGATCGGCGTGACGCCGTTGATCCACAGCCGCCCGGTCGCATCGGCGAGGACGGCAAGTTCCCGGTCGCGCATGGCGAAATCAGGCAGGGAGGCAACCGCGGCGAGATAGCGGTCCTTCGACAACCCTTGCATGGCGAAGGTCGTCAGCGTCCGGCCGGGGCCGATTTCGAGCAGAAGCGGCTTGCCTTCTGCCGTCGCGGTGGTGAGCGCATCGCCAAAGCGCACGACGTCCCGGCAATGGCTGGCCCAGTAACGTCCCGACACGGGCTGATCCATGGCCGCCCACTGCCCGGTCACCGAGGATACATACGGGGTCTTTGGCGGTGCGAAAGACAGGCTGTCGGCGACCGTCGCAAGCGCTTCGACGACGCCGGACATCATGCGCGAGTGGAAGGCATGCGAGGTGTGCAGGCGTCGATGCTCGATGTCGCTCGCCTTGAGCGTGGCCTCGAAGGCCTCGATGGCCGCGAAGGGGCCGGCCACGACGCTGAGCGTCGGCGCATTGATGGCGGCCAGATCGACATCGGCGGGCAGAAGCGGCCGCAATTCGGCTTCCGAAAGGCGCACGACGAGCATCGCGCCCGGTTCGGCCGACTGCATGAGCGCGCCACGCCTGGCAATCAGGTACAGCGCGTCGTCGAAGGCGATCGCCTCGGCCACGCAGGCCGCGACCAGTTCGCCGATGCTATGGCCAATCATGGCCGCCGGCTTGATGCCGCGCGAGATCCACAGTTGCGCCAGCGCGTATTCGACGAGGAACAGCGCCGGCTGCGCGTAGATTGTCGAACGGATGGGGTGCGCGGCGTCGTCCCCCTGGGCCGCATCGCTGAACATCAGTGTGCGGATGTCCAGCCCCAGGTGCGGCATCAGCGCCTGGGCGCCCTTGTCGATCCACTGGCGATAGACCGGCTCGGTGCGATAGAGCGCTTCTCCCATGCCAGGATACTGGGCGCCCTGGCCGGGAAACATAAAGACCACCGCTGGCGGGGTCTGAGGCGCCTGGGCTTCGATGGCACCCTTCTGAAGCTTCGCCTGTGCCTGATCGAGGCTGTCGGCGATGACCACGGCGCGGTGGGTAAAGGCACGGCGACCCGTTTGGAGCGTCGCGGCCACGTCTGCGAGCGAGAGCGCGGGATGGGCCGCCAGATGGCCGGCGAGCCTTGCCTTCGCGCGATCGAGCGCAGGTGCGCTGCGCGCGGAAAGCGGCAAGATCTGGAGCCCTTCTTCCGCCTCGCACGCGCTGGCACGGCATGGCGCTTCTTCAAGCACTACGTGGACGTTCGTGCCGCCGACGCCGAACGAACTCACGCCGGCGCGGCGCGGTGTGGGCCCTTGCGCCCATGGACGTGCCGCCGTGTTGAAGAAGAAGGGACTGTTGGCTGCATCGATGGCCGGATTGGGCGAGCGAAAATGCGTGAGCGGCGGCAGGGTATGGTGGCGCAGGGCGAGTGCCGCCGATATGAAACCCGTTACGCCAGCCGCCGCGTCGAGATGTCCGACATTGGCTTTGGCCGAGCCGAGCGCGCAGAACTGGCCGCCCTCGACGCCGCCGAGGCGGAATGCCTGGACGAGGCCGGCGAACTCAATCGGGTCTCCTAATGGTGTCGCCGTGCCATGAGTTTCGATATAGCCAACGGACGCCGGATCGATACCGGCCTCCGCGTGGGCGATGGCAATGGCGCGGGCCTGCGCATCGACACTGGGTGCCGTGAAGCCTACCTTGTCGGAGCCGTCGTTGTTGATGCCGACGCCACGGATCACGGCATAGATTGGATCCTCGTCGGCGATGGCGTCGTCAAGCCGCTTGAGCAAGACGACGCCGGCGCCGCTGCCGAACACCGTGCCCCTGGCATCGGCATCGAACGGGCGGCAAATGCCATCGGGCGCGCCCATTCCGCCTTCCTCGTAGAAGTAGCCGCGCTTTTGCGGGAAGGTGATCGACACGCCGCCAGCCAGCGCCATTTCGCAGCGGCCCGCGCGAAGGTTCTCGACGGCGAGGCCAATCGCTGTCATCGAGGTCGAGCATGCCGTCTGTACCGAGATAGCGGGGCCGGTCAGGCCCAGCTTGTAGGCGGTGCGCGTGGCGACAAAATCGCCGGCGCCGACGAGCTTTTGATACTCGCCGATCTGAAACTGGCTCGTGAATTCGTCGATGACCGCGCGGTCGGACAAGACGTGCTTGAGGAAGTAGGTGTTCATCGAGGTGCCGGCGAACACCCCGACGGCGCCAGCAATCGTCGCTGGATCGTATCCGGCGTCTTCGAACGCCTCCCAGGCAATCTCGAGAAAGAGCCGTTGTTGCGGGTCGGTGAGTGCCGCTTCGCGCGCGAGCATTCCAAAGAAGCCGGCGTCGAAGCGGTCGACGTCCGGAAGAATCGGCCGCGCTTTCACATAACTTTCTTCGCGCCTCGCGCCCTCGTCGAAACTGTCTTCCAGCTCCGCCACGTCGAAATGCGTGACGCAGTCGCGCCCCGCGAGGATATTGCCCCAAAGCTCCGAGACGTTTTGCGCCCCGGGAAAGCGTCCCGCCATGCCGATCACGGCGATCGCCCCGCCATGCGTGTCACCGCGGGGCTGGACTGCGAGACCGTTGGCGTTGTCGAGCGTGGCGCGCATATGGGCGGCCAGCGCGTCAACATTCGGATGACGAAACAGGTCTACCAGTGCGATCGTTGACGCTACGTCGCGCATGATGATGGCGTGCGCGCGCATCAGGTCGAGCGAGCGCAGCCCAAGGTCGAAGAAGTTCGCGCGGCGATCGACGGGTTTGCCGAGAAGACTCTCGAAAACCGCCGCGAGCTTGTCGGCGATATCGTCATTGACCGGCTGCGGCCCGGCCGGTGATTCGGCTTGCGTATCAAGTCCCGCAAGCAGGGCTTTGCGATCGATCTTGCCGTTCGGTGTCAAGGGAAAGGCCGCGAGGACGCGCAGTTCCGCCGGCACCATGTAGTCGGGCAATGCCGTCTTGAGATGGGCGCGCAAGCCGCTCAGGAAGACGGCACCCTCGGCACCCTCGGCGACATCGGCCACGTCGGCCTTCACGAAGCCGGCGATGGACTTGCCCGTGCGGCCTTCGAATGCCGCCACGGCGGCGTCGGCCACGCCGGGCGCCACGCGCAATGCGTGTTCGATTTCGTCTAGCTCGATGCGTTTGCCGGCGATCTTGATCTGCCGGTCGTTGCGTCCCAGGAAAGCAATGGCACCGTCCGGGCGCTGGCGGACCAGGTCGCCGGTACGGTAGAGTTTGGCGCCGGGGTTGAAAACGTCGTCGACGAATTTTTCCGCAGTCAGTTCCGGGCGATTGAGGTAGCCAAGCGCAACGCCGTCACCGCCCGTGACGAGCTCACCGACTTCTCCCTCCTCAACAGGCTCAAGCTTGTCGTCCACGATGTAGACGCGCGTGCCTGCGATGGCCTCGCCGATGGGAATGGCCTCGCCATGGGCCAGGGCCTCGCCGTCGCGCGGAATGCGGTAGCAGCACGTGAAGGTCGTGTTTTCGGTCGGACCGTAGCCGTTGATGATCTGCAGCCCCGCGTGCGCCTGCATGACCTTGCGCACATGGACGGGCGAGAGCACGTCTCCGCCGGTGAGCACTTCCTTGAGTGGCTGGAAGGCTTCCAGCTGATAGTCGGCGAGCGCATTGAAAAGGCCGGCTGTGAACCAGGCGCTCGTGACGCCGAGCCGCGCCATTTCGGCGGCGATCGTGTCGAGCGAGGGCTGAACCTCGTTGATGATGGCGGCGCAGCCGCCGTTGAGAAGCGGACCCCAGATTTCCAGTGTGCTTGCATCGAAGGCGAGCGGCGCGAGGTTGAGAAAGCGGGTGCGCGACGAGAGCTCAGTGAAAGACTGATCGTGCACCAGGCGCAAAATCGCGCGGTGCGGCACGATCACACCCTTCGGCTTGCCGGTCGAGCCGGAGGTGTACATGATGTAGGCAGGATCGTCTCCACCGCAGGCCCGGAGCGTGGCGGGTTCGGCAGCCTCCGATGACGCTACGATATCCGCGAGATCGATTAGTACTCCATCGAGCCCGCCAACGTCTGCGAGAGCCGCGCCTTCGGCAACGATAAGCTTGGGCGAGCAATCTGAAACGATGAAATCGAGCTGCGCCCTGGGATAGGCCGGATCGAGCGGCACATAGACGGCTCCAAGACGCAGGATCGCGAGCATCAAAGCCAGCGTGTCCCGACTGCGCGGAACCATGATGGCGCAGCGCTCGCCTCGTTCGAGTCCCTGGCGGCTCAGGATGGTGGCAAGGCGGGCCGAACGCCCGGCGAGTGTGGCATAGCTTTCTTCGCCTGTTGCGTCGATCACGGCGAGATGATCGGCATACTCAGCACATATGGCATCGAAGCGTGCTGCCAGGCAAGGTCCGCGATCGGTTTCGCCCGGCAGGGCGCCTGACAATCCATCTCTATGTGACATTTGCCGCTCTCCAATGATGGTGATGAGGGGCCTTGCAATGAGTCACGTCTCGCGATGCGAGCGCTATTCGCACACCGATCGGCGGCCGGTCACGCTGGTGCAAGCAGCACGAGGCGATGCGCGTCTGATCCGTGTCTCAAGCGCGGCATGTGCTGTAAGTCAAATTTAATCTTCTTGCGGGTTACCGATCCGTTCGCCTTCGTACATACATTGCGATGCAACAATCACTACACCAAGGTGCCGACGAGGCATGGTCCCGCGTGCCGCTAATGCGAGCCGGCAACGGAATCGAAGAGATAGTGGCCGCACCAGGCCCAGAACAATGCAACGTCAGCGTGGCGAAGACGCACGAACCCGATGTATGGCTTGCAGGACCTGCCACGTCGGGGCGGGCCGCGTCTCGCACAGCCATGCGCCCCATGCGCTGTGCTCATCCAGCGTTCCGATCCGTCAATCCACTCGGTGTCATGGCCGGTTGTCCTGTAAATCGCTTCGACAGGAAAGCGCGCACGGGCTCCTCGACGTATCGCGTCACGATGATTGCGCTCACGAGCGTGACTGCGCATGTGACGAGTGCCGGAACGATCACCGATCCGTTGGGCATGCCGACAAGCATGTATACGGCTCGGCCGATCGGAAAATGCAGGAGATAAATCGGGTAGGAGAGCCAGCCGAGAAACCGCGCGATTTTCGCTTCGAACACGCCCGCACAGGCGAGATTGGCGCCGACCATCACCAGGCAGGGTGCAACGCAGAAAATGGCGAACACCGGGTACATGCCGCGAAGCGACAGCGGAAACATGAACAGGAGCAGTGCCGCGACATACAAGCCGTATGAATTGCGAAGCACTTGTTTCAGTCCATCTATGACGCGGAGATCGACGCCGGAGATTTTTGTCTTATGGAGCAGGACGCCAATCGTGAAGCCGAATATTACGCGATAGAATCCGCCATCGATTCCGCTGCCAACCGAACCATCCTCGAGATCGACGATTGAGTGCCCATGAATCTCGAAACTGGTAAGGATACCTGATATTAGAAGCATGAGGCCGCTCGCGAAGATGATCTTGAGCATTGCGGGCCTGCCCAGCCGGACGATGAACACGAACGCAATGCTTGCCACCATTTCAAAGAAAAGCGACCACGCGGGGGGATTGGTCGGGAATATTTCGCCGACCGTGAGATAGGCTGCGCTATCGGCGCCCGCCGTCGCCATGTTCGCGGTGCCGTAATGGGCAATGTACGGCGTGAAGAACAGGTTGGAGATGGTTCCAGAGATGATGCTGCGCATCGGATAGTTCGATATGCCGAGCGTTCCTGCCTCGATCAACACGGGCAAGCCCAGCAGCAACGAAATCACGAGCATGGGATAGAGTCGGATAATGCGTCTTTTTACATATTCATATGCCGTCATGCCGCCGAGGAGCCGTGCGCGATAAGAGTGAGCAATGACAAAGCCGCTCAGCATGAAGAAGAGATCGACCGCCGCGTACGCGTTCTTGAATATGGCGCCCTGGGTAATATGCAGCAGCATCACTGCAATGGCGGCGACGCCTCTCAAACCGTCGAGGGCATCGTATCTGCTGTTGCTCGGAGCCATCACACCCCCTGTCGTCCGGGACCCACAACCCCAAGGCAGCCGCCTCACACTCTGGCCTTAGCTGTCAGTGAGTCTAGCGGCCCAGGCAGCACGACTGTGTTCGGTGGGCAACGCAATGCCGGCGAAGCCGCAAAAGCGAACGCCCGAATGGGCGCGCAGTCGTAAGGGCGGCTCCTGCGGGCGCTGCCGCTCAATTCATCTTAAGAATTGACCAGCCCGTGCGCCGGGCCGCCACCGCTCCGACACAGGCCGGACTCACCGGGAGGGTTCGAATGCGCCAATGTGTTGCTTCCAGTGCGTTGCCGCCGACCAGGCGGGGTGTCGTGTCACCGCGGCTGGAAAGATCGAACTCGAAGTGGCTGGCAGGCAGGATGAAGCCGGTGCCTAGTGCTTTCAGACAGGCTTCTTTGCGCACCCAGGTTTCAAAGAAAATGGTTTGCCGTTCGCCATGTGCTAGGGCGGTGAACTCGGCGCGTTCCCGGGGGGAAAAGACTTCAAGGGGCATCGACTCTTCGATCGGGCGAACGAGCTCGACATCGACGCCGACCTCGAAACCACTCGAGATTGCAAGAACCGCCGTATTCTCGCTGTGGCTGAGGTTGAAGCAAATTCTCCCCTCGGGCGGCTGGGCCGCGCAAAAAGGCTTGCCTTCCGGGCCGTAGCCAAGCGCGATTGCCTGAGGCGGTAGCGCCAGATAGCGGCCGAGGATTCGCCTGAGCTCGCCTCGTCCCGCCACGTAGCGATGGCGATGCAGTGGGAAGCGGAATTTGTCGGCGCGCTCGCGTTCGTGTGCGGACAATATCTGCCAGTCCAGATTGAAATCGCCGCAGTCATCGAGATCCCACTGCCAGATATGCACGTCTTGTGACGAGGGCGGTGGTAGGGGAGGAGAGGACATTGCATGCCTGGAATCAATTGTCGGCGGTGCTTGCCGATTCTACAGGATCGATGGGCGCGAACTGGCGGAGGGTCCTGGCAGCCAGATGCTCCGCGGAGCAAGGCTGCCGGAGTGTCTACATTCGGACATGGATAACCTGGTCGAGTAATGCGTCGAATTCAAATTTTTTGCTTCATTCGCTTGATCATATTGATTCCGCTTCTCCCGACAATCAATCGCATAAAATATGATATCTTTCCTTTTCCTGGTAGTTTTATTTCATTCGCCATAAGTTTTCTGGCGATATGAAATCTGGACAGTAAATCGAGGTTCTTGTAAATCAATACGTTGAATACGAACCAGGACACGTGCTGCTTTGACATGAATTTTTCGTATTTTCTAAGAAATTTCCAGCTTGGCTCGCAATTGGTCCCGGCAGATAGTCTTTTGGCATTTGCGCTCAACGAGTATTCAACCAGGGCCTCGTGCATATAGATGAATTCGCTGCCCACCATCTCCGCATTGATTGCAAAATCCCAATCTTGATGACGACGCAAAGATGCGTCGAAGCTAATCAGCGGATACTGATGGCGCCACATCATAATAGATGAAGTTTGGCAATATCCGCCTTCCAATAAAATGAAGTCAAACATCGATTGACCATCGTATGGGAACGGGTTGCCAGGTATGCGCCGGCTCCCGTCGACGAGCATGACGTTGCTGAACAACACCCGCGCGGCGTGCTGTGGAGGCTTGGGGCCAAGCGCGGCGATGCATCGTTCCAGCTTGTCCGGTAGCCATCGGTCATCCGCATCCAAAAAAGCGATCAGGTCACCAGTCGCTTCCTCTATGCCCCTGTTTCGACACCACGCCGCTCCGCGATTCTCGGGCTCGCGAATCAGGCGCAACGCTATCTTGTCTCCACAATGACTTGGCAATTCGAATTGCAGTCCCGATGCATCATCTATAACAATAATTTCGCGCGGAGCGATGGTTTGTCTGGATATTGATTCTATGGCGATAAAAAGAAAATCAACACGACTGTAGTGTGGAATTATTACGCTCACTCCATAGAGATTTTCGAAGTCGCGCCTCATCTCGTGCCTGATTTCCTGATTTCGCTCTTGTATGAACGAGGGTGTGTTTGCGTCGGATTGATGCCCCAGGACAGTCGCGCTGCATGCGTGACGCATATTGTGGAGATCAAGGAATGGGTGCGTTCGTGCGCCGTCGCACGCATAACGGTAGATTTAGCCTATTCGATGAAGAGGCTTTCCTGTAAGTTGGCTCAACGTTTGATAAATGTGGGTTCTTTGAAAGCATGGGCGCATCGTGAGACGTATCCCTATGCTGCCAGGCCGAACAAGAACGGTTGCCCGGGCGGTCCACCGCCCGCGCAAAAAAGGGCCCGCAGTGATGAACTGCGGGCCTTTTTGCGTCTGGCGTCGGCGTCATTCCCGCCCTTAAGCAATGCAGGGATGCGTCAGCTCTCGAAGTGTGTCAGGCGATGCGCGACCACTCGGGTTTTAAGATGGTCGGCCAACCGGATCGCGAGAGCCATGATGACCATCGTCGGATTGGCATGTCCGCTCGTCGGGAAGATAGAAGCGCCTGCCACGTAAAGGCCGCGTATGCCATGTACCTGACACGTGTCGTCCACGACGCTCGTCGCGGGGTTCATGCCCATTCGCGTAGTCCCGGCGGTATGGGCCATATCGTGCAAGACGAGCTTCGTCATGTCGCCGGTTGCCAGATCCGGAGCAAATTCAAAGCCGATACCTGCGGCGGATAGATCCTGTTTCAGCAGTTGCGAGAACCTCAGCACGGAGCGCCTCATGAAAACTCCCGGCTCCCAGGTGACATGGGCAAGCGGGAGTTCGAGGCGATCGCGCTTGTCGGAGAGGGTGATACGGTTTTCGGGCAGTGGTGTTTGCTCGCAGATCAGATTTAGCGTCAGCGCTTCGATCTTTCTCGCCGTGCCTTTGGTCACATAGTCTCGCGCCACAAAATTGGCATTCAGCAGAACTGCGGCGTCTGCAATCGCGCGGCGTAGCCGGTAGGGCACTTTCTGGCTGCCCAGGATTTTGCGACCGATGAGACTCAAGACGATTCCCGAACTTTTCACGACCAACAGCATGTCCGACACGGGATGCTCGCTCTGCCGCCTGATCAAGCGCTTGAGCGCGACCATTGGATCATCATCCGAAATATGCATGTGCGCAAAAACGGCCATGTTGGGCAGACGCTCGCCTTGTTGCACCTCATGGCGAAGAGCGAGTCCGTGAAAATACATAAAGGCCCGATACTTCAGGCGCAGTGGAAAAAATCCCAGCAATGTGGCGACACGAGCGTGGCTATCGGGCGAAACAACGCCCAGCGCAATGCACGGATGGTCCGTCAGGTAGCGTCCGACGACGTCATGCTGGTTTCCCAGCGCGCCGCCCGTGAGATCTTTAGACATGAGCAGCAGGCGGGCATTTTCTATCGCGCCGGCGGCAAGCACCACATGCGCCGATTCAATGGTTCGCCTCCTGCTGCCTGAGAGCGACGAGATGATGTGCACGCCCGTTATCCCGTCTGCATCGACATTCACCGCGGAGACCGTCGCGTTAAAAAGGACCGTCACGTTGTCATGTGCTTCTCGCATGAAGTCTGGCCCGAATCGCATGATGTCCTTTGCGTCGTGACGAGAGCGGGAGAATTGCCAGAAGAAGGACGTCAAGTGCTGCATTCGCGAGACTTCGGCTGGTTCCTTTAGTTTCGCGGTGCCCCAGAACGTGCGGTCGTGGATGGTCGGCCCCAGGTCGAGCCAATCGGCCGCCCGGTCGATATAAGGTGCGATGGTGGCGGAATCGATTGGCCATCCGGAGTTCGGTATCCAGTCGCGCTGAATAAAATCCGTCGTGTCGAAGGGCGCAACCTTGCCCGCCCAGCCAGTCGTCGATCCCCCCAGCACACGGCATCGGACGCCGAACTTCTGGATTTCGGCGCTCCAGAACTTCAATTGATATGCGTGGAATTTCTGACGCGCTTCGCGCATGCTCGCGTCGTTGAGGGCACCCTGTACTTCCACCTTGTTCAGCGCCTCGTGGCTGGAGGACTCCTGGAGTCCACCGCTTTCCAGCAGTAGAATCTTCAGCCCAAGGCCGGACAGTTCGCGCACGATGGTCAATCCGGCCGCTCCGCTGCCAACTACGATGAGATCAAACGGCTCGCACCCGATGGGCGACGCGGCATCTGCTTCGAAATCGATAAAATGCGTCATCTCTCAACGACCTCGAATCGCGTTGAAGATAGCTTCGGATACCGGAAACGGCGTAACGAATGCGACCGGCTCGAATCGAAGCGCGCCGGGAGCGCGGACGTTGGTCCAGCGCCAAGTCGGGATCGGCGGCATTCACCGGACGCGGCCAGGAATCAAACAAGATGAGGCAGGGTTTGGATCAAAGCCTCTTCGACGCGCGTTGTTTTCAGGGAAGCTATCAACAGCTATCGATTGTTTCCGTTCGCTAGCTAACCCAGTGTCGTTCCTGCATTTCGCGGTGTGCCCGAGCGGAGCGTAGTGTCCCGAACTATTGACTATTCGTATAAAAGAGACGACGGTGTCAGTCTCGAATCAGGTTTGCTGTTGTCTCGATCGGATCCCATCCCCTGCCGCATTTCCTGACAAATGGTTTTCAGGGGGCAGCGTTCAGGAATGGAGCAATTTCGCCACGACACCCGGGTGGAGGCGACGAAATGAAACCGGCTGCTGCCACGGAGTCCCGTTCGCATCGCCTGCCATTTCTGCAAGGCGTTTTGCCAGTCAAGCCTGCCCAGTTGCCACACGACATCATTGCGGGCATCACGCTCGCTGCGCTCGGCATTCCCGAGGTGATGGGGTACACGAAGATTTCCGGCACGCCCACCGTGACCGGGCTCTATACGATATTGCTGCCGCTGATCGCGTTCGCGGTGCTGGGTGCGTCGCGGCAACTGGTGGTCGCCGCGGACTCCGCAACCGCAGCGATCCTTGCGGGCGAACTGACGACCGTCGCTGCGTTGGGAAGTCCGAAATACGTCGGGCTCACCAGCACGGTGGCCCTCACCGTTGCCGTGATGCTCGTGATCGCGCGAGTGTTCCGGCTGGGGTTTCTGGCCGACTTTCTTTCTCGCAGCGCACTGATCGGCTTTCTGACCGGCGTGGGCGTGCAGGTCGCCGCCGGCGAGTTCGCCGGGCTGATCGGGCTGCCGAAAGAGGGGCATGGTCCGATCATGCAAGCGGTCTCGGCGTTCGAGCGCATCCCCGCAGCGCACGCTGCAACCGCGGCGCTTTCGTTCAGCGTGCTGGCGGTGATCATCGGCTGCAAGCGTTTCGCGCCGCGCGCGCCGGGTGCGCTGATTGCCGTGATCGGCTCGATCCTCGCGAGCGGCGTCTTCGATTTCGCGGGGCGTGGCATCGCGGTAACGGGCAACGTGCCGGGCGGCCTGCCGTCGCTGTTCCTGCCGCGCCTGGCGGCGGCCGATATCAACGAGGTGCTGGTCACGGCCGCCTCGTGCTTCATCGTCATCATTGCGCAGAGCGCGGCGACCGCGCGCGCCTATGCCAACCGTTACAACGAGAAGGGCGACGACAACGCGGACCTCGTCGGGCTCGCCGCCGCGAACGCCGCGGCGGCCTTCACGGGGACCTTCGTCGTGAATGGCAGTCCGACCAAGACCGAGATGGTCGACGAAGCGGGCGGCCGCACCCAGATCGCGCATCTCACGACGGCCGCCATCGTGCTGCTGGTGCTGCTGTTCCTCACGCGCCCGCTGAGCCTGCTGCCCGCGGCGGTATTATCGGCGATCGTTTTCATGATCGGCGTGAAGCTGATCGACGCGAAAGGTTTGGCCGAGCTCTATCGCATGCAGAAAGACGAGTTGATCGTCGCCTCGCTGACGGCGGGCGTGGTCGTGTTCGTCGATGTGATGCACGGCATTCTCGCCGCCGTCGTGCTGTCGCTGATCGCTCATGTGCGGCATAGCTACCGCCTGCATACGCGCGTGCTCACGCGCAGTCCCTCCGGCCACTGGGTTCCGCATCGCGTCGAGCCGAATCTGTTCGCGGTGCCAGGCATCGTCGTCTACCGGTTCGAAGCGGATCTCTTCTATGCGAATACCGGACGCTTCACCGAGGAAGTGCTGATGCTCGTGAACGGCGCGAATCCGGCGCCGCGCTGGGTGGTGATCGATGCGTCGGTGATCAACAACATCGACTACACGGGCGGCAAGGCGTTGATCCAGTTGGCTGAGGAGCTCGACCGGCGCGGTATCGGCATTGCGGCCGTCGCGCTTCCAACCGGCGTGCGCCGTGAGATCGAGCGCTACAAGGCGCTGCGTGCGCGAGGCGCGCATCGCGAGATCTTCGCGACGGTCGATGCCGCGATCGAGGCGCTCAGCAACGTTGCTCCGGACACACCGGCGGCTTCGCCCGACGATGCGAAACCAGGCTGAAGCCAACGAACAGGAAGAGGGGATGACGCGTGGCTAAAACCGCTGCAGACAAGCGCAATGAACCTGCGAAAGAACCCGCTGGCCCGGGAGCCGTGGCTGTGCTGGATGATCCGTCCATGCTGTTTGGCGGGCGCGGCTCGCTGGCGTCGCGAATCGGGCGCGGCAAGGCGGCGCGCAAAATGGCGCCGCGCGCGAAGCTGGCGGTGTGCCGGCTCGACGATCGGGATCCGCTCGCGTTGCTCGACGCGTCCAACGTGGGGCGGGTGCCCGAGCTGATACCGATTCGCTACGGGCGCATGGTCGCGAATCCGTTTGCGTTCTATCGCGGCGCCGCGCCGCTGATGGCCCATGACCTTTCGAAGCTGCCGCATTCCGGCGTGACCGTGCAGCTGGGCGGCGATGCGCACCTCGCGAACTTCGGACTGTTCGCGAGCCCGGAGCGGCGCATCCTGTTCGGGCCCAACGACTTCGACGAAACGCTGCCCGGCCCGTTCGACTGGGATCTGCGCAGGCTGGCGACCTCGTTCGTGATCGCCGCGCGCGAACGCGGATTGGCGACGCGCGATCAGCGCGCCGTGGTGCGGCGGCTGTGCGAGACGTTTCGGCAGCAGATCGTCAGGTTCAGCCAGATGGATACGCTCGACGTCTGGTACTACCAGTTCAGGGCCGCGAGCATGCTCGCGATTGCCGATACGCTGGAGGAAAAACAGAAAGAACTGGCGGTGATCGAGAAGGCGCGGCTGCAGTCGTCGCGTTCCGAGATGGGGCATGCCACCGAGATCGTCAACGGCAAGCTGCGCATCAAGGACGTGGCGCCGCTCGTGTATCACGTTCCCCTGGCGAGCCCGCACGACCAAAAGCAGTACGAGGCGCAGGTCCGGCGGTTTTTCGCCGACTACCGCTTGACGCTCCCCGATGACAGGCGCGCACTGTTCGACCGCTATGAACTCGTGGATGTGGCCATTCGGGTCGTGGGCATTGGCTCGGTCGGGACGCGGTGCTATCAGGCGCTGTTCATGGCCGATGGCGAGTCCCCGCTATTCCTTCAATTGAAGGAGGCGCGCGCCTCCGTGCTGGAGGGCTATGTGCCG
Organism: Paraburkholderia sp. A1RI-2L; assembly: GCF_048957375.1. Lineage (NCBI taxonomy): Bacteria > Pseudomonadati > Pseudomonadota > Betaproteobacteria > Burkholderiales > Burkholderiaceae > Paraburkholderia > Paraburkholderia sp. A1RI-2L. Next base: position 2,112,126 of record NZ_JARBTA010000001.1, on the reverse strand, counting down.
CCGAGCCGTTTTCCGAACCACGGCCAGCGTGTGGTGAACGGACAGCGCCTGCTGCAGTCGGCGAGCGATATCTTTCTCGGGTGGTCGAAGATGCGGCACACCGGAAACGACTGCTACGTGCGCCAGTTGCGGGACATGAAAGGCGCATTCGATTTCACCACCTTCGGTGCCGAGGATCTCGGGGAATATGCGGTCTCCTGCGCGCACGCGCTGGCCCATTCGATGGCCAAGGCGGGCGATCCGGCACTCATCTGCGGCTATATCGGCAAGTCGAGTGCTTTCGACGAGGCAGTCGAGCGATTCGCGCTCGCTTACGCCGACCGCAATGAAGCCGATTGGGAGGTCTTGAAGATAGCGGTCAAGTCGGGGCGGATCCAGGTCATACATCAATGATCAATGAGGCTGGGGTTCGCCAGGAATTTGATCAAGACCTCAATACTTGCTCGATGTTTAGGGATTCCCCTGGGGCGCGTCGTGAAATTGGGGCATGATTTGAAGGATGCGTCAGCCTGTCATGTGTTAGCTATCGTCAGAAGACTCGTGGGTCAGCGGGTGGTTAATATAAATCTTTGTTTTTAATGATAAAAATGACCATGATTCCGCGGCTTGCGCCCGTTTGGCGAGCTCGGGTTCGGGTGCCCGAGGCTCGGAATCGTGGGCTCGCCGGCCACCGCGGTGTGCCAAAAAAACCCATCCGGCCCGTTCTTGAATTTGTCATTCCCCGTCCATATAATTAGCACTCACCGCATGAGAGTGCTAACAACTCTGGTGCCAAACATCGCTGGCTGGTGGTTGTCGTCAGCCAGGTTTTGTCTCTTCAAGTCCCAACCAAGATAGAGGATCTATCCATGAACCTTCGTCCTTTGCATGATCGCGTGATCGTCAAGCGCCTGGATCAAGAAACCAAGACCGCTTCGGGCATCGTGATCCCGGACGCAGCGGCAGAAAAGCCGGATCAAGGTGAAGTCCTGGCCATCGGCCCGGGCAAGCGCGACGACAAGGGCGCCCTGATCGCGCTCGACGTGAAGGTCGGCGACCGCGTCCTGTTCGGCAAGTACGCAGGCCAGACCGTCAAGGTCGACGGCAACGAACTGCTCGTGATGCGCGAAGAAGACATCATGGCCGTGGTGAACAAGTAAGTTCAGACCACCGCTCATTCATCAAGAATTCAAGGAGTTAGAAGATGGCAGCTAAAGACGTCGTGTTCGGCGATTCCGCCCGTTCCAAGATGGTTGAAGGCGTGAACATTCTCGCCAACGCAGTGAAGGTCACGCTGGGTCCGAAGGGCCGCAACGTGGTCCTCGAGCGCTCGTTCGGCGGCCCGACGGTCACCAAGGACGGTGTCTCGGTCGCAAAGGAAATCGAGCTCAAGGACAAGCTCCAGAACATGGGCGCGCAAATGGTCAAGGAAGTCGCTTCCAAGACCAGCGACAACGCCGGTGACGGCACCACGACCGCTACGGTCCTGGCCCAGTCGATCGTGCGCGAAGGCATGAAGTACGTCGCATCGGGCATGAACCCGATGGACCTCAAGCGCGGCATCGACAAGGCCGTCGCAGCAGCTATCGACGAACTGCGCAAGGTCAGCAAGCCCTGCACGACCAACAAGGAAATCGCGCAAGTCGGCTCGATCTCGGCGAACAGCGACACGTCGATCGGCGATCGCATCGCTGAAGCGATGGACAAGGTCGGCAAGGAAGGCGTCATCACCGTCGAAGACGGCAAGTCGCTGCAAGACGAACTGGAAGTCGTCGAAGGCATGCAGTTCGACCGCGGCTACCTCTCGCCGTACTTCATCAACAACCCGGACAAGCAAGTCGCCGTCCTGGAAAACCCGTTCGTCCTGCTGTTCGACAAGAAGATCTCGAACATCCGTGACCTGCTGCCGGTTCTGGAACAAGTCGCGAAGGCTGGCCGTCCGCTGCTGATCATCGCTGAAGACGTCGAAGGCGAGGCACTGGCCACGCTGGTCGTCAACAACATCCGCGGCATCCTGAAGACCGTTGCTGTGAAGGCTCCGGGCTTCGGCGACCGTCGCAAGGCCATGCTGGAAGACATCGCGATTCTGACCGGCGGTCAGGTCATCGCTGAAGAAACCGGCCTCACGCTCGAAAAGGCAACGCTGAACGAGCTCGGTCAAGCGAAGCGCATCGAAGTGGGCAAGGAAAACACGACGATCATCGACGGCGCAGGCGAAGCCGTGAACATCGAAGCGCGCGTGAAGCAAATCCGCACGCAGATCGAAGAAGCGACCTCGGACTACGACCGTGAAAAGCTGCAAGAGCGCGTTGCCAAGCTGGCAGGCGGCGTTGCAGTGATCAAGGTCGGCGCTGCGACCGAAGTCGAAATGAAGGAAAAGAAGGCACGCGTGGAAGACGCGCTGCACGCAACCCGTGCTGCCGTTGAAGAAGGCATCGTCCCCGGCGGCGGCGTCGCGCTGATCCGTGCACGCACGGCAATCGCGAACGTCAAGGGCGCCAACGCAGACCAGGACGCAGGTATCAAGATCGTCCTGCGGGCAATGGAAGAGCCGCTGCGCCAGATCGTCACGAACGGCGGCGAAGAAGCTTCGGTGGTCGTGGCAGCTGTTGCAGCTGGCCAGGGCAACTACGGCTACAACGCAGCGACGGGCGAGTACGTCGACATGGTCGAAGCCGGCGTGGTCGACCCGACGAAGGTCACGCGCACCGCGCTGCAAAACGCAGCTTCGGTCGCAGGCCTGCTGCTGACGACGGACGCAGCTGTTGCGGAAGTGCCGAAGGAAGATGCTCCGATGCCTGGCGGCATGCCCGGCGGCATGGGCGGCATGGGCATGGACATGTAATCGAGGCTTAACGCCCGATTACATTGAAGTGCGGGGGACGCGTCGTGAGGTGCGTTTCCCCAAGCCCGAAAGAAAAACCCCGCAGTTTATCGCTGCGGGGTTTTTCGTTTTGCAGTCCGGATGCGGTCTGGAATCAGGCGTTATCTGGCGACGCTTCGTCGCCCTCGGCGTCACCTTCCGCATCATTACTCCGCGCCCAAAAAAACCGGTCCGGCATCCACGCACCCATACCCGGCCGGAACGCATTCTGCACGGCCTGATAGAGGTACTCCTGCGCCTCGCGTACCGCCTCAGGCGGTTCCTGGCCGTTCGCGAGCAACGCGGCGATCGCCGCGCCGAGCGTGTCGGACAGCCCCATCATCGGCTGGTTCGAGCGGTCCCAGAAGTCCTGGCGCAACTGTCCCTCTTCGCTATAGAGCGTGTTCACCACGCGGTGCGAGCCCGTTTCCATCGAGAGAATGTATTCGCAGCCCGTGGCGAGCAGATGCGAGATCGCGGTGTCGATGCTGGGCGTATCGGCGTCGCCGTCGGGCTGCGCGAGCGCGAGCAGCACCGAGACGTCGGCGACCAGCACGGTGGTTTGCGGCACCAGCAGATCGGTGACGACTTCGCGCAGCTCGTCGGCGGCGAGCACGTGCTCGTCGTCGAGCGTGAAGTCGGGCGCGACAACGAGCGGCAACTCGTCGTAGTCAGCGACCACTTCGGCGATTGCGCTCACCACTTCGGCGCGCGTGCCCGCGCCCACCTTGAACGCCGACACCGGCATGTCTTCTAGCAGCATGCGTGCCTGGGCCGCGACGGTTTCGGGGTCGAGACCGGTGACTTCGTCGCATCCGGCCGAGTCGCGCACGGTGTAGCCGGTGAGCACGCTCACGCCGTGGCAGCCCATGCTGGCGAGCGTGAGCAGATCGGCTTGCAGGCCGCCGCCGCCGGTCGGATCGGAAAGGCCGAAGGTAAGGACGATGGGAGGGGTGTCGCCGGGCATGTGCGTTGACGGGAATGTTAGGTTGGCTCGTGGTTGCTGCGGGTGACGGCGGCTATCTCGCGCCGACGGTTCGATTATGCGGCCTCGCGGGCGTTGCCGGGGACGGATGACCTGCCACACGCGAGGGATTTTCACGTCGGGACGGCGTGCGAGGCGCGCGACTCGGGCGCGGCCACAGTTGCTAGGCATGGAATCGGCAACACGGTACCATCATGGCTCCTGTTTTCAGACAGTTTTCCCGATCGTCCGCGGCGCTTGTCCGCAGGCGGTTTTTTGGACTTTTCGACGCGGCATAAGAATGGAATATAGAAGCTGGATGTGCCTGATCTGCGGCTGGATCTACGATGAAGAAGCCGGTTTGCCAGACGAAGGCATCGCCCCCGGCACGCGCTGGGAGGACGTTCCCATCAACTGGACCTGTCCTGAGTGCGGCGCACGCAAGGAAGACTTCGAGATGGTCCAGATCTGAGGCGTCTCGTGCGAGGCTTTGGCCTGATCGTCGTCAGTTGTTGTTAGTACCGTTATCGAACGTTTTACCGGCGCCCCTGGCGTCCGTGGCTGGCGCCCGCGCTTTTTTGCCTGACCCCGCCGGTATTCGCGCGAGGCGGTAGTCGGTCAGCCGGCCGGCTAGCCGCTTTTCGCACCGTATCGCACAACTGTTCCTGGCGCTGCCCATGAGCCTTCATACGACGTCGGTTGCCCGTTTCGAAGCGTTGCCCAATCCGCGTGGCGGGCAAGTGCCGTTCGCGCATGCGGCGCTCACCCAGGCGCTTGCCGCGCTCGACGAGCAGCGCGATGTCGCGCGGCCGCTGCGCCAGGCGGCGCGCGCGTTGCGCGACGCGGGCTGGTTCGCGGCGGCGCGTTTTGCGGACACGTTGCTGCTGGCCTCGCCGCTTGCGCTGGCGGCATCGGTGCCCGCGCCGCCGCCGCCCGGCATGCCGCCGCGCCCCGCGCACGATCACGATGGAGCAGACGAGGGGCACATTCGCGAGGCGTTTCGCGATGCGCTGATGGATCTGGTCGCCGCGCTCGAGCGTCACAATCTGCGTGAACTGTCGTGCTCGCCGGTGCTGTATGCGCGCCAGCGCGTGCTGTTCGAGGCGCTCGCCTCGCATGGAGCGGGCGTCGTGCTTGCTTATGAGGATGTCGCGCTGTCCGGCCGGCCCGTCGCGGTCGCCACGCTGGCCGCGCAACCGGGGCAGCGGCTCGCGCAGATTCGGGCGCGCTACGAGGCAGCTTTGCTGCCCGCGTTGAAGGCGCGGATGGCCAATGGCAGCCGCGCGGCGGAGCAGTTCGCGCAGGCCGCGTTCGGCGAGATGGACGCCTGCATCGCGGAACTCGCGAGCGCCAATACCTACGACTTCTGGCGTCTTGCTTCGGCTTGTGCCCGGATGCTGCGCAACGGCGTGACGATCTGGGGCGATGGTCCCATGCGCTCGTTTTACGCGCGTTGCAATCTGCTGATTGCGGAGCAGGCGCGTGGCCTGCGCGTCGCGCCGCAGTCGTTCGTGTGCGTGGCGCTCGCGGTGTTGTGGCGCGATTACGCGCTCTTCGGCGCCGCTGCGGAAGACACCGCCGATGTCGATCTGTTGCTCGACTACGGCCTGACCGTGGACTGGCATGTTGCGGGCACCCAGGCGTCCGAGGCGCTGTGGGAGGCGGGCAGCGCGCAGGCCGACGCGCTGGCGGCGCGCGTGGCGCCCACGCGCGAGCTGGGCGCGCTCGTGGTGAACGGCAACGCTTACGAAGATTTCCTGCAGACCGCCGATGCCGCCATGCTGGAGCTAGGCACAGCGTCTCGCGCACTTTCGCTGCGGCCTGCCGGTGCGCCCGCGAATTCCCCGGCGGCGCTCGTGGCGGCGGATGCGGCGTATCGCATCGGCGCGGCGGCGTGGGCGCTCGGGCTTGGCCACGTGGGCCTGCTCTCCGACGCGCTCGGCCTGGCCTGGCGGCGCACCGCGCATTCGGCCGCTGGCGGGGCGCAGGGGGCGCAAGCAGCCTCAGGCCATGTGGCCGTGGAAGCACCTGGCGCGCAGGCGATCGAGCACGCCAACGAGGCGCTGCGCGCGATGTTGCACAAGGTGGCGGCGGGCGTCGCGCAACCCGATGCGAGCGCGGCAGTGCGCGCCCTTGGCGCGGCAATTGCGGCGGGCGCAACCAGTGGCGCTGGCGCAACGGGCGCGGCGGCGCAACTCGCGCCGCGTTGAGGCGCATCGTTTTTTCCGTCGTCCGTTTGGCGTACTGGTGCGTCCGCGCACGCACCGGCGGCGTTGCAGCCGTGTAGCCTGCGCATGATAGAGTGATCATCTCCTTGCTACGGAGCTCGGCCCGACCGGGACCCAGAAAGGCGTTGAGGCCAACCGCCGTTCCGTACCGTCTTTGCTAGAATTCAAACCATGTCCAAGAGTAACGATCGCATCAATCTGACCAACCAGTTCCTGATCGCCATGCCCAACATGGCGGACCCCACGTTTTCAGGAACGGTGGTCTACCTTTGCGATCATTCCGAGCGCGGCGCGCTCGGCCTCGTGATCAATCGTCCTACCGATATCGATCTGGAAGCGCTGTTCTCGCGCATCGACCTCAAGCTCGAAATCGAACCGCTGCTGCACGTACCCGTCTATTTCGGCGGCCCGGTGCAGACGGAGCGCGGCTTCGTCCTGCATGCGCCCAAGACCGGCACCAACTACACCTCGTCGATGTCGGTGCCCGGCGGCCTCGAAATGACCACCTCGAAGGACGTGCTCGAAGCCGTCGCCAGCGGCACCGGCCCCGAGCAGTTCCTGCTCACGCTCGGCCATGCCGGCTGGGGCGCGGGCCAGCTCGAAGACGAGATCTCGAAGAACGGCTGGCTCACGGTCGAAGCCGATCCGAAGATCGTTTTCGACGTGCCCGCCGAGGAACGCTTCGAAGCGGCGCTCGCGCTGCTCGGCATTTCGTCGACGATGCTTTCGGGCGAGGCGGGCCACGCATGAGCGTGGCCGCGGGGCGAGGCGCCGCCGAGGCGACCTTGCTGGCGTTCGACTACGGCGAGAAGCGCATCGGCGTGGCGCTCGGCAATGTGCTCACGCGCAGCGCCCGCGCGCTCACCGTGATCCAGAACCGCAGCATCGACTATCGCTTCGAAGCCGTCAGCGCGCTGCTGCGCGAATGGCAGCCCGATCTGCTGGTGGTGGGCCTGCCGTGCCATCCCGACGGCACGCCGCATGTCATGACGAAGCTGGCCAAACGCTTCGGCAATCAACTGAACGGCCGTTTCAATCTGCCCGTGGTCTGGGTGGACGAGCGCTATTCCTCCGTCGACGCCGAAGCGCGCCTGCGCGAGCGCGGCGAACGCGCGGAGCATGTGGACGCCGAAGCGGCCTGTGTGATCCTCCAGCAGTACCTCGACGAGATTGTCGACAAACCCCCGCCCCAATTCACCCGATGAACACACCCGACGCCGAGGCGCTGTACCGCGCCGTTCTCGAGCAGATTCGCGCGGCTTACCCGGCCGGCACGTTCGGTGCGCCCGATGGCGTGGCGATTGCCGGCATCCATAGCGGCGGCGCGTGGCTGGCCGAGCGGCTCGCGCACGACCTCGGAGCCGCGCAGTGGGGCGTGGTGAACGTCGCACTGCATCGTGACGACTACGCGAAGAAGGGCCTGCACAGCCAGGCGAGCCCGACCGCGCTGCCGTTCGAAGTGGAAGGCCGCCGCATCCTGCTCGTCGACGACGTGCTGCACACCGGGCGCACCGTGCGCGCGGCGCTCAACGAACTCTACGACTATGGCCGGCCCGCTTCGGTCGAGCTGGCCGTGCTCGTCGACCGCGGCGGGCGCGAGTTGCCCGTGGCGGCGCGCTTCACAGGCGGCGAGGCGCAGCAGACTGACCCGGACTCGACGCTCGTGCTCGAGCGCGCCGACGATGGCCGCTTCGTGTTGCGCGTCGAACCTCGCGACGCGCATTGAACCCCTTGCCTGAGCAACGCTACGCTCGGGCGACATCACCGAACCCCATACAACAGGCCGGATCCGACACGACCCGGCCAGACCCAGTCAGACACCCGCGCAGGAATTTCGCGATGAACACACAGCCCACGCCGGCCCCGGACGTACCGGACGACAAGCGCTTTCGCTATGGCTTTCTCAAGGGCAATCCGCAGCTCACGAAGAACGGCGAGCTCAAGCATCTGCTCACGATCGAGGGGCTGCCGCGCGCGATCCTCACGCACATTCTCGACACTGCCACGCAGTTCGTGAGCGTCACCGACCGCGACGTGAAGAAGGTGCCGCTATTGCGCGGCAAGTCGGTATTCAACCTGTTCTTCGAGAACTCCACGCGCACGCGCACGACTTTCGAAATCGCGGCCAAGCGTCTCTCGGCGGACGTGCTCAACCTGAACATCAACGCCTCGTCGACGAGCAAGGGCGAGTCGCTGCTCGACACCATCGGCAATCTCTCGGCGATGCACGCCGACATGTTCGTCGTTCGCCACGCCTCGAGCGGCGCGCCGTACCTGATCGCCGAGCATTGCGCGCCGCACGTGCACGTGATCAACGCCGGCGACGGCCGCCACGCGCACCCGACGCAGGGCCTGCTCGACATGTACACGATCCGCCATTACAAGCGCGATTTCACGAACCTGCGCGTGGCGATCGTCGGCGACATCCTGCATTCGCGCGTCGCGCGCTCGGACATTCACGCGCTCACCACGCTCGGCGTGCCCGAAGTGCGCGCGATTGGCCCGCGCACGCTGCTGCCGGGCGGGCTCGAGCAGATGGGCGTGCGCGTGTTCCACAACCTCGACGAGGGGCTCAAGGACGTCGACGTCATCATCATGCTGCGCCTGCAGAACGAGCGCATGAGCGGGGCGCTGCTGCCGTCGGCGCAGGAGTACTTCAAGAGCTGGGGCTTGACGCCCGAGCGGCTCGCGCTCGCCGCGCCCGATGCAATCGTGATGCACCCGGGGCCGATGAACCGCGGCGTCGAAATCGACTCGCAGGTCGCGGATGGCCCGCAGTCGGTGATCCTCAACCAGGTGAGCTTCGGCATTGCGGTGCGCATGGCGGTGATGGGCATCGTCGCCGGGAACAACGAATGAACGGGCGAGAACAACAAGGGCAGGGCATGAAGATTCAGATTCAAGGCGGCACGCTGATCGATCCAGCGAGCGGAACTGAAACGCAGCAGGACGTGTATATCGCCGACGGCAAGATTGCCGCGCTCGGCGCCGCGCCCGCCGGTTTTCAGGCGGACCGAACGCTCGACGCGAAGGGCCTCATGGTCGCGCCGGGTTTCGTCGACCTGAGCGCGCGGCTGCGCGAGCCGGGCTACGAGCACAAGGCCACGCTCGACTCGGAAATGAACGCGGCGCTCGCGGGCGGCGTGACGAGCCTCGTGTGTCCGCCCGACACCGATCCGGTGCTCGACGAAGCGGGCCTCGTCGAGATGCTCAGGTACCGCGCGGGCAAGCTCGAACGCGCGCATGTATATCCGCTCGGCGCGCTCACGGTCGGCCTGAAGGGCGGCGTGATCACCGAGATGGTTTCGCTCACGGAGGCCGGCTGCATCGGCTTCACGCAGGCCGACAAGCCGATTGCCGACACCCAGGTCCTGCTGCGCGCGCTCCAGTATGCGAGCACCTACGGCTACGCCGTGTGGCTGCGCCCCCAGGACGCGTATCTCGCGAAGGGCGGCGTGGCCGCGAGCGGCGCGCTGGCTTCGCGGCTCGGGCTGTCGGGCGTGCCGGTGAGCGCGGAGACCATCGCGCTCTTCACGCTCTTCGAACTGATGCGCGTGACCGGTGCGCGCGTGCACGTGCAACATCTTTCGTCGGCGGCGGGCGTTGAGCTCATGCGCGCGGCGAAGGCCGAAGGCCTGCCAGTGACCTGCGATGTGACGGCCAACCACGTGCATCTGATCGACATGGACATCGGCTACTTCGACGCCCAGTTCCGCCTCGACCCGCCGTTGCGCCAGCAACGCGACCGCGAAGCGATTCGCGCAGGCCTTGCCGATGGCACCATCGACGCGATCTGCTCGCAGCACACGCCCGTGGACGACGACGAGAAGCTGCTGCCGTTCGCCGAAGCCACGCCGGGCGCGAGCGGGCTCGAACTGCTGCTTTCGCTAACGGTGAAGTGGGCGCAGGAAGCGGGCGTGCCGCTTGCGAAGGCGCTTTCATCGATCACTTCGGCGCCCGCCGGGGTGATGCAGCGTGAGGCAGGGCGCCTTGCCGTAGGCGCAGCCGCCGACCTTTGCGTGTTCGACGCGAACGCACACTGGCGCGTCGATCCGCGCGCGCTCAAGAGCCAGGGGCACAACACGCCGTTCCTCGGCTACGAACTGCCCGCCGTGGTGCGCGCAACGCTGGTGGCGGGGCGCGTCGGCTTCGAGCGCGACGCCGGACATCATTGAGGATCATCGAGCACACTCGCGACGGCCATCGACATTCATATCCCCATGAGGCTCTTTATACGTAAAGCCCGGCTGCTCGGGCACCTGCTGCGCGGCGCCTGGACCGTCGGCGTGCGCTTTCCGCGCGCGACGCCCCAGGCGCGCCACGCCATGAACCGCGCCTGGTCGCGCCGGATGCTCGAACTGTGCGGCATGAAAATCGTCGTGCATAACGACGCGGCGCGGCTCGATGCGGGCGCGCTCGTCGTGAGCAATCACATTTCGTGGATCGACATCTACGTGATCAACGCGTGGCGGCCGACGCCGTTCGTCTCGAAGGCCGAGATCCGCAATTGGCCGCTGATCGGCTGGTTCGCGCAGAATCTGGACACCGTGTTCATCGAGCGCGAGAGGCGCAGCGACGCGCACCGCATCATGCACGAACTGGCGGCGCGCCTTGGACGCGGCGAATTGATGTGCGTGTTCCCGGAGGGCACGACCACCGACGGTCTCGCGATCAAGCCGTTTCACGCGAATATGTTCCAGGCGCCGGTGTCGGCGGGCACGCCCGTGCAGCCCATTTGCATTCTCTACGAAGACGCGCAGGGGCGGCAGTCGGCGGCACCCGCGTATATCGGCGATGTCTCGCTCAAAGAGTCGCTCGATATGTTGCTCAAGGCCGGGCCGATCACGGCGCACGTGTATGTATGCGAGGCGATCGAGCCGGGCGATGATCGCCGCAGGCTCGCGGCGCAAGCGCAGGGAGCGGTGGGGGAGGCGCTGGAAGTGCTGCGCTCGCCGGGGCGGGTGGACAGGCAGGGGCTGCGCAGCGAGGTTGACGGTTGAGGCAGGGCGCTGCGCGCCGCTCGTTCAGCCCGAGATCGCGCGGCAGTTCGAGCAGGGCACCTGAGTGAGCACGCGCTGGTGGGGATCGGCTTGCAGGCTGACCGCCGAAAGACGCGCGCCCCAGACGCAGCCCGAGTCCAGGCCGATCAGCTTTTCGCGCAACGTGAGGCCAAGCGCCGCCCAATGGCCGAACACCACGGTGGCGTCATCGGTCTTGCGGCCCGGCACGTCGAACCACGGCATGAAACCCGGCGGAGCGGAATCGAGCCCGCCGCTCGTGGAGAAGTCCATGACGCCATCGGCATCGCAAAAGCGCATGCGCGTGAGCGCGCTGCAGGTGATGCGCAGCCGCTCGATCCCCTTCAAATTCTTCGACCAGCGGTTGGGCTCGTTGCCGTAGAGGCCGGCCAGCACTTCTTTCCAGCTATCGCCGCGCAACGCCTTTTCGAGGTCGCGCGCGAGTTCCAGCGTGAGTTCGACATCCCATTGCGGCAGCACGCCGGCGTGCACCATCAGCATGCCATGCTGGTAATGCGCTATCGGACGATGACGCACCCAGTGCAGAAGGTCCTCGGCATCGGGAGCGCTCAGGATGTCGTCGATGGTGTCGCCCTTTTTCGACTTGCGGATGCCCGCCGCGACGGAAAGCAGGTGCAGATCGTGATTGCCGAGCACCGCCACCGCCCGATCGCCGAGCGCGATCACCTCGCGCAGCGTCTCGAGCGAGTCGGGACCGCGATTGATGAGGTCGCCCGCGAACCAGAGCGGGGTGTCGGCGGAAGGGCCAGCCTTGGCAAGCAGCTCACGGAATGGGGTAAGACAGCCTTGAAGATCGCCAAAAGCGAGAGGCGGCGGAAAGGGCGCGAGCTTGGTCATCGAAACGGAAACAGGTGCGGATCAGCTGCGGGTGAGCGTGACAGGATGTCGGGACAAGAGAGTGACGGTATCACAGGAAAACGATTGCGGTATGAGTGCGGCTGAATTGTCGGGTTTGTTCTGGCGCAAATTGACGCAGGCGAGTTGTGGAACGGCAATCGAATATTTACGTGCCGGAGCGAAAAGGACAGAAATTGTCAAGCTGTTTCAAGATGTTAGGGGTATGGCTTTCGCTCAAGCTGTCCGTATAATTGCTGTTACAAAATCAGAGTCAAAGTATGCTGCGTGGCTATAACCAGGCGATATCCTGCCTGAAGCCCACTTTTACAGCATTCTTTCGAGCGTCTGGCCACGGGGATATGCGCCAGACCAGCCTCCAATCTCGCGTCAAAAAAGGGAGTTCCATGATCCTGGTAACGGGCGGTGCCGGCTTTATCGGCGCCAACTTTGTGCTTGACTGGTTCCGTCAATCCGACGAAGCCGTTCTGAACGTAGACAAGCTGACCTACGCGGGCAATCTTGGAACCTTGCGCTCGCTGCAGGGCAATCCGAAGCACGTGTTTGCGCGCGTGGACATCTGCGATCGCGCCGCGCTCGACGCGCTGCTCGCCGAGCACAAGCCGCGCGCCGTGCTGCATTTCGCTGCGGAAAGCCACGTCGACCGCTCGATCCATGGTCCGGCTGACTTTGTTCAGACCAATGTGGTCGGCACCTTCACGCTGCTCGAAGCCACGCGCCAGTACTGGAACACCCTGCCCGAGGCAGAAAAGGCCGCTTTCCGTTTCCTGCACGTGTCCACGGACGAAGTGTTCGGCTCGCTTTCTGCAACCGACCCGCAATTCTCCGAAACCACCCCGTACGCCCCGAACAGCCCGTATTCGGCCACCAAGGCCGGCTCGGACCATCTCGTGCGTGCTTACCACCACACGTACGGGCTGCCGGTGCTCACCACGAACTGCTCGAACAACTACGGTCCGTACCAGTTCCCCGAAAAGCTTATTCCGCTGATGATTGCCAACGCGCTCGCTGGCAAGCCGCTGCCCGTGTATGGCGATGGCCAGAACGTGCGCGACTGGCTCTACGTGGGCGACCACTGCAGCGCGATCCGTGAAGTGCTCGCGCGCGGCAAGAGCGGCGAGACCTACAACGTGGGCGGCTGGAACGAGAAGAAGAACCTCGAGGTCGTGCACACGCTGTGCGACCTGCTCGACGAGATGCGGCCGAAGGCTGTGGGCTCGTATCGCGACCAGATTACCTACGTGACGGATCGCCCTGGCCATGACCGCCGCTATGCGATCGACGCGCGCAAGCTCGAGCGCGAGCTGGGCTGGAAGCCGGCCGAGACGTTCGAGACGGGTCTTGCGAAGACGGTGCGCTGGTACCTGGATAACCAGGCGTGGGTCAATGAAGTTGCGTCGGGCGAGTACGTCAAGTGGGTGTCGCGCCAGTATGGCTAATGATGGCGTGTTGATGCGCCCAGCGATTCTGCTGACGGGCGCACAGGGGCAGCTCGGATTTGAGTTGCGTCGCGCGTTGAGCCTCTTGGGCGATGTGACGGCGCTGGATCGCGCCGCGCTCGACGTGACGGACGAGGCGAAGATCGTTCAGGTCATGCAAGCGCTGCGGCCCCGGATCGTCGTGAACGCCGCTGGCTACACGGCAGTTGATCGCGCCGAGTCCGATCGTGAGCTGGCACATGCAGTCAACGCCGAAGGTCCGGCGTTGATTGCCCGCGAGGCGGCTCGGCTCGGCAGCCTCGTGATCCATTATTCGACGGACTATGTGTTCGACGGGGCAAAGGAAGGTTGGTATCAGGAGTCCGACGCGCCCAATCCGGTGTCGGTGTATGGGCAATCGAAGCTCGATGGCGAGCGCGCGGTTGAGGTGAGCGGCGCCACGCATGCGATTATTCGCACGAGCTGGGTATTCGGCCTGCATGGCAGCAACTTCCTGAAGACGATCATTGGCGCTGCGCGCCGCCGCGATGCATTGTCGATCGTGGCCGACCAGTTCGGCGCGCCGACCCCGGTTCACCTGATCGCAGACATTAGCGCCGTAATGATCGCGCAGTATCTTTCTGCGCCGGAGCAGTTCCCGTCGGGCGTTTATCATGCCGCACCGGCGGGCGAGACGACCTGGTTTGGATATGCCGATCATGCGCTCCGCTTACTGCGTGCGAAGGGTGTCCAGTTGTGCGTCTCCGAGGACGCGGTGCGTCCGATTTCTGCGAGCGAGTATTCGAGCGCGGCGCCCCGACCGGCAAATTCGCGACTGGATACCGCGAAGCTGTGTGAAACGTTCGGCATTACGCTGCCGGCTTGGGAGCGCGGCGTGGACTACGTCATCGATCAGCTGGTGGAAGCAGCACAGCTCATGGCGTAATGCGGGTGTAGGGCCAATTATCCGAGAGACAGATGAAACGTAAAGGAATTATCCTGGCAGGAGGCTCTGGAACTCGCCTCTATCCGATCACGCGTTCGGTATCGAAGCAGTTGCTGCCGGTCTACGACAAGCCGATGATCTACTACCCGCTAAGCACGCTGATGCTCGCGGGAATCCGCGACATCCTGATTATCTCGACGCCGCAGGACACACCGCGCTTCGCGGACATGCTGGGTGATGGCAACCGCTGGGGGCTCAACATCCAGTATGCGGTACAGCCGTCTCCGGACGGTCTCGCGCAGGCGTTTATCATCGGCAAGGACTTCGTTGGCAACGATCCGTCGGCGCTTATTCTCGGCGACAACATCTTCCACGGCCACGATCTCAATGCGCTGATGGCACGCGCCACGGCTGTCAAAAGCGGGGCGAGCGTGTTCGCGTATCACGTGCACGATCCGGAGCGCTATGGCGTTGTCGAATTCGACGAGAATTTCCGCGCGATGTCGCTCGAAGAAAAGCCGAAGGAGCCGCGCTCGAACTATGCGGTGACAGGCCTCTACTTTTACGATAACCAGGTATGCGACATCGCGGCCGATATTAAGCCGTCGGCGCGTGGAGAACTGGAAATCACCGATGTCAATCTGAGATACTTGCGCGCGCAACAACTCAACGTCGAGATCATGGGCCGCGGCTACGCGTGGCTCGATACAGGCACGCACGATTCGCTGCAGGAGGCGTCGACGTTCATCTCGACGCTGCAGAAGCGGCAGGGCCTGATGGTCGCGTGTCCGGAAGAGATCGCCTACCGCAACAAGTGGATTTCCGCCGATGACTTGGGGCAGCTTGCTGGCGAACTCTCGAAGAACGAGTACGGTCGTTATCTGAGCCGGTTGCTTAAGGAGTCAGTGGCATGAATTTCACCTGCCAATCGACAGCGCTGCCGGAAGTCTTCGTTCTGGAGCCGAAATGCTTTGGCGACGAGCGCGGTTTTTTCTACGAGAGCTTCAACGCGAAGGCTTTCAAAGAATGCACTGGTGTAGAACGCGAATTTGTCCAGGACAATCACTCGCGCTCGGCAAAAAATGTGCTGCGCGGGTTGCATTACCAGATTCAGAATCCGCAGGGCAAGCTGGTGCGGGTCGTCTCCGGCAGCGTATTTGACGTCGCCGTCGACATCCGTCGCAGCTCGCCGAATTTCGGGCGCTGGGTCGGCGTTGAACTGTCTGCGGAGAATCGCAGGCAGCTCTGGGTGCCCGAAGGCTTCGCGCATGGGTTTGTTGTACTCTCCGAGTACGCTGAGTTCCTGTACAAGACGACGGATTATTACGCACCGCAATACGAGCGCTCGCTCCTCTGGAACGACCCGGCGCTCAAGATCGACTGGCCGATCGACGGCGAGCCGACCCTCTCACAGAAAGACCGGCAGGCGCTCACGCTGGCAGACGCCGAAGTCTTCGAGTAAAGATAAGGAGTATTACCATGGCCATTCAATTGTTTGTGCCGCACTTTCGCGTCGACGAGTGCCTGGAAGCCATCCGCGAGTGCCTGGAAAAGGGCTGGACGGGACTCGGCTTCAAGACCAACCAGTTCGAAGACGCATGGAAAGCCTACACCGGGTTGCCGCACGCTCACTTCCTGAGCTCGAACACCGTTGGTCTGCACCTGGCGGTCGAACTGTTCAAGACGAAGTACGGCTGGGCCGACGGTGACGAAGTCATCACGACGCCGCTGACCTTTGTGTCGTCGAACCACGCAATCCTCTATTCGAACCTCACGCCGGTCTTCGCGGACGTTGACGATTCGTTGTGCCTCGACCCGGCGAGCGTCGAAGCGCGCATCACTGACAAGACGCGCGCGGTCATTTTCGTGGGCATCGGCGGCAACGTTGGCCAATATGAGCGCGTGCTCAAGCTATGCCGGGAACGCGGCATCAAGGTCATTCTGGACGCAGCGCATATGTCTGGCACACGCCACGAGCGCAAGCACGTCGGCCATGATGCCGACGTCACTGTCTTCAGCTTCCAGGCAGTGAAGAACCTGCCGACGGCCGACTCGGGCATGATCTGCTTCCAGGACGCCGAAGACGACGCACGCGTGCGCAAGATGAGCTGGCTCGGCATCAACAAGGATACGTACGCCCGTACTGCGTCGCAGGGTGCCTACAAGTGGATGTATGACGTCGAGGAAGTCGGCTATAAGTACCACGGGAATTCGATCATGGCCGCAATCGGCCTCGTCCAGCTGAAATACCTGGACAACGACAACGCGTATCGTCGCCAACTCGCGCGTTGGTACGAGGATCTGCTGTCAGGCCGCGAGAATATCCGCCTGGTCAAGATCGCGGACGGTTGCGAATCGTCGCGCCATCTGTTCCAGATTCGTGTCAAGAATCGTGACGAGCTGATGCTCGCGCTGAACGAGCATGAGGTTTACCCGGGCGTCCACTACCGCGACAACACAGAGTACCGCATGTACGAAAGCGGCAAGGGTCAATGCCCGAAGGCGCACGCCGCATCGAATGAAATCCTTTCGCTGCCGATGCACATGGGTGTAACGCACAAGGACGTCGAGTTGATCGCCGACCTCATCATCCGCTACGCCGCATGAAGTACGCGTACGAACCGTACACGCATGGGCGCATCCGGCTGCGCCTGCTCACCGAGGCCGATCTGCCAGCTACGCTGGAATGGCGCAACCGGGACGGTGCGCGCGAGCAGTTCAAGAATTCCGACCTGCTCGCGTATGAACAGCATCATGGATGGTTCGTGCGCTATAGCGAAAAGTCGGACGATCTCGTCTTCATCGCCGAACTGGCCGCCACCGGAGAGCGGGTGGGCCAGGTCGCAATCTATGCGATCGACCGCGGCGCGCGAACGGCCGAGATCGGCCGTTTTGTCGCATCGCCCGAGTTTTTGGGGCAAGGGGTGATGAAGGAAGCGATCAGTGTGCTGATGCGATTCGCTGCAAGTGAACTGTCGCTCGCTGCCGTTTATCTGGACGTGCTCGAGTCCAATGAGCGGGCGTGCCGCCTGTACGAGAAGCTTGGCTTCGAAGAGCGCGGGCGTGCAGACGGTTTGATTCGAATGGATCGGAGAATTAATGGTTACCTATAACAGTGCTAGTGCGAGCTCATCATTGAAGGAGTTCGTCAGCGCTGCCAAGCTTTGGCGTGTTTGGCTTCACATGGGGCTTCAGGACATGAAGAGCCGGTTTCGCAGTTCGGCACTCGGGCCGGGGTGGATTCTCGTGAATCTCGCGGCTGTGATCGGCGCCGTCGGGTTGATATATGGCCGCCTGTTTCATCAGCCGATGAATGAGTTCTTGCCGTTCCTCACGCTCGGCATCGTGATCTGGACGTTCATCGGCTCATCCCTGGTCGAAGGCTCGATGGCGTTCGTGGTGGCGGAAGGCTATATCAAGCAGTTTCCGTTTCCGAAGCCAATCTATCTATTTCGGGCACTTGTCCCATACACAATCGTGTTCATGATAGGGCTGCTGGTCTACTTCGTGGTGGTGGCCTTCTACGAGCGCCATATTGGCTGGGGGGCGCTTTGGGCGATTCCCGGTTTTGCGTTGTTTCTCGCGATTAACTTCTTCCATGTGGTCATTGTTGCGCACGTCGGTGTGCGTTTCCGCGATTTGCCGCACCTTCTCGGCAGTCTGATGCAGATCCTTTTTTATATGACGCCGGTGATGTTTACCGTTGCGATGCTCAAGGATCGCGGTCTGTCGTTCATCTATGCGTTTAACCCGCTTTACTACCTGATCGAGATCATGCGCTATCCGCTGCTCAACAGCGAAGCTGCTCCACGCGAGGTCATATACGTGGCTCTCGGCTATTGTGCTGTGGTCGGCATTCTCGCGGTCGTTGTGGTGAAGAAAATGTCTCGGCGGATCGTGTACGTGCTATGACGCAGAATCTGAAAATCAGCTTGCGTGACGTTGACGTCACGTTCGACGTGTCCGCGCGTACCGACAGCCTGAAATCCACAATGCTCAATGCGCTGCGTGGCAGGAAGGCGCGTAACGGGGGGGGCGAGAAGCGCTACGTGCATGCGCTCAAAGGCATCAATCTTGAAATCGAGCACGGGGAGCGCGTTGGCCTGATTGGCCTTAACGGCGCTGGCAAAAGCACGATCCTGAAGGTCATGGCGGGTATTTATCCGCCGACTTCGGGTGCCACCGTGATCAATGGTCACGTGTCTGCGATGTTCGAGCTCGCGACCGGTTTCGAGATGACGCAGACGGGCTGGGACAACATCCGCATTCGTGGCATGTTGCTCGGGCTCACGCCAGCCCAGGTCGAGGAACGGATCCAGCAGATTGGCGAGTTTTCCGAACTTGGCGAGTTTCTGGATTATCCGGTCAAGACGTATTCGGCCGGTATGTTTATCCGGCTGGCGTTCTCGGTCTCCACGGCGATCAACCCGGAAATTTTGCTGCTTGACGAAGTGATGGGTGCGGGCGACGTGCAGTTCGCGAACAAGGCAAAGCGGCGGATGCATGAGTTCATGGAGCAGGGAAAAATCCTCGTCTTCTCCAGTCATAGCCTTGAAATGCTGGAATCGTTCTGTGAGCGCGTGATCTGGCTGCGCAAGGGAGAGATCGTGATGGATGGCCCCGCGAAGCAGGTGCTTGGGGAATACGAGAGAAAGGCGGGGCAATAAGTTAGCAAGGTTCGCAGGCGGCGATGGCAAGGGCGAACGGGATGCAGGGTGCAGAGATGTGGAAGGAAACGCAATGAAAATCGAAACGGTAATCCGCGATACTCGATGGTTTGCCGAGTCAGATAGCTCGCAGCCCGACATTTCCGTTTTGCTGTACGCGGGGGCGAACGATACGCGAGAACTCGCGTTGAGCGTCGAGTCCGTGCTGAGCCAAACCCTCACGGCCGTCCAGCTTGTCATCGTCGACGATTCCGGCAGTGCGCAGGTGGCGCAGTGGCTAGAGACAGCGCGTGCGCGCGATCCGCACATCGTTGTATCGCGTCGTGCGTACGCCATCGGCGTTCCGGCCGTGGGTTGGATCGAGGCATTCACGCATGCGCGCGCGCCGTGGTTCGTTCTTGCTCGTAGCGGCGACGTGTTTCACGAAGATGCGCTGGCCGCGTTGCTCGCGTGCACGCGTGCCGATCCCGCAGTGATTCCATTCGGCTATGTCGAAACAGTGGAGCGCGCCGAAGCGGGCAGCGGTGTAACCGTGGTGTCGGCGGCTTCCGGTGGCGGCCAGTCGATGGCCGTACTGCGCACCCGTAACTTCATCGGACGGCACGCGGTCCTGATCCCTCGCGAGGCCGTCGATGCGATCGGGTTCGTTGATCCCCATGTTCTACTTGCACAGGCCGCCGAGTGGGACTTCTGGCGCCGTTTGTCGGAGCGCTTCGAACTCAAGGCGGTTGATGTCGCGGTCGGCGTGACGAGCAGTCCTGCGGCACCCTTGGGCCAGGATGGATGGGCGCTCGAAGAGTGGATGCGCACGCGGCGCAATGAGCGCCTTCTGCCGCGAAATATTGGCAGTTACGACATGATCGCGCCGAATCCGGCACACGGTCGGACCACGCGTGAGGTCTGCACGGATCTCGCGCTGGACTTGGCGCACGGGCGGGTAGGCGGCGACGCCGCCGCCGGCGGCACAGAAGGCTGCATCCTGATTGTGACGTTGCGGTATGACGCGTCCACCGCGCTTTACTTCGACATGCTTCCGGAACCGTGGCAGCACCGCGTACGAGTGGTAGAGCACGGACCCAATCCCGACTTGAGCGTGCTCGCTGGCGCAAGCGTGCTGATCGTGTCGCGGGCCATCCGCCACTACCGTGCTTGGCTTGACGCAGCGCGAGAGGTCGCCGTGCCGGCGTACTACTTCCTCGACGACAACATGCCGGTACTCGTCGAGAATGGCGAGGCGCGTATGGACGGCGAAGATTTCACCATCGATGCGTTGCGCAAGGACCTGAGCCAATTCGACGGTGTATTGCTCAGCAGCACACCCCTCATAGAGTATTTCCGCGAGCGCAACATGCATCCGCGCTTGCTGCATTTCCCGGTGGTCTGTGCCGATGTCGAGCTTACTCGCGCGCAGCTAACCGCTGGGCGCCGCATCGCCGACGATGGCGAAGTGGTGTTCGCGTTCATGGGCGGTCTGCATCGCTCTAGCGCAGTATGGGATGTCATCCTGCCCGCGCTGGCAAAAATCGCTAGTGAAGGGCAGCGCATTCATTTCATTGCTCCGGGCACCGGCAGCGACGGCAGACTCGACGGCTTGCCGGCTTCGCTGCGCGTCACGCTGCTCCCGTGGGATCCCGGCTATGCATTCGCGCTGCGCCGCTTTGCATCGTTGTCACCGGATTACCTGCTGCTTGCGCCTGGCAAGACGCTCAACAACCGCTACAAGACGCTGCATCCGCTGCTGACGGCGGCCCTCGTCGATGCGGTTGCGGTGCTGCCGCGCACAGACCCGTATATGGATATCGAAGACGGTTCGCTTGCAGTGATGGTGGATCGGCCTTTCGAAGAAGACGACTGGTACGCGGTGCTGCGCCGGATCGTCGATGGGCGCGTCGATGCCGCACGCACCAAGCGAAACAACGACGACTTTTGCATGCGCGAATTTTCTGGT
The DNA here is from genome assembly GCF_048957375.1 of Paraburkholderia sp. A1RI-2L. Taxonomy (NCBI): domain Bacteria; kingdom Pseudomonadati; phylum Pseudomonadota; class Betaproteobacteria; order Burkholderiales; family Burkholderiaceae; genus Paraburkholderia; species Paraburkholderia sp. A1RI-2L. Next base: position 2,091,219 of record NZ_JARBTA010000001.1, on the reverse strand, counting down.
GATGTCAACGTCGCCACACTGCGCAGTATCGCCGCGGCTGCGTGGGGCGTGCCTTCATGGCCGCGTCAGGTCCGTCGTCTCGACGCTCTGATGCACGGCGTGTCGACCGGCGCCGCCGCTCACGACCAGAACGGCGCCTGGGCGCGCAGTCTCGAAGAATTGCATGCGTTGCGCCATATGCGCCGCTATTCGTGGCGCCACCGCGTGCTTGCCCGTCCGTTGGATCTTTGGGAGTACTGCAGCCCTGCGTTCTGGGCGCTCAAGCGCGATACGTCGAACTACGGCTGGCGCCGCAGGGGCGGCACGCTGGAATTTAGCGACAGCCTGCACATGGTGCCGCACCGTGACTATGACGTCGTGCTGCCCGCCGGCACGCTCGGCGGTGTTGCCTTTGCCTTTGCGACCGATGGGCTTGGGGCGGGCAAAGTGACGGTCGATCTGATCTCGCCTGCCGGGCAGCGCGTCGCGCGCGTAGAGCGCGATCTTGCGCGCGCGGACCTCAGCCAGCCTGTGCGCTTCGTGTTCGATCCCGTGGAGATCGACGCGAATGCGATCTGGCGCATCCGGGTGCGGTGTCGTACATCGACGCCCGTCTACGTCTACGAAATCGTGAACCGAAGGGGGCTCGGGATGTTTTACGGGCCGCCGAGCCCGTTCATGGAAATTCTGCCGCCAGATCCAACGCGCAAGAAGGGCCGGTCGCTATTAGGCGCCGACGGAGCGCTCACGCCGGATCCGGCGCTACTCGACGTCAAGTTCGTTGTCGAGGGTGATATTCCGACCAATCAGATCATCCAGCGGCTCATCACCGAGGCACTCGGCGAGAGCGGACAGATCACGCGGTTGCTGCTGCCGCAATTCACGCCGGAAGCGCTCGATGAAGGCGGTCTCGTGATCCTTAGCCGGACCGCGAGCCCTGCGTCGTTGCCGATGCTCGACTGGATGCGCATGCACGGCGTGCCGTTCGTCTATTATATCGACGACAATTTCTGGGAACTGACCGGGGAGACCCCGATAGCGCAGTTCTACCAGAGTGCGCCTGTGCGCACTACGCTCGACCGCTCGATCGAGGAGGCTCGGCACGTTATCGTCAATGCACCGCGCCTGGGCGAATACATCAAGGAGCGCTATCCGTCCGCGCGGCTTGTGCAACTGAATGCACCATTCGACTTCTCGCTGATCGACGGTCTGCCTGCGCCAGTCAAACCGGCTGGTGAGGTGCGCGTGGGCTTCGCGGGCAGTATTACGCGCGCCGACGACTTTATCGAGATTCTGCCGGCGCTCGAGCGCGTGCTCGATACCTTCGCACATGTCACGCTGGTGTTCTTCGGCTATTGCCCGCCGGAACTGGTTGGCAGGAAGCGGGTCACGTTCGTGCCGCACGTCGCGTCGTATTCGGATTTTATTCGTATGAAGGCGTCGTATGGACTGGACATTGGACTTGCACCGATGGCTGACCTCGCGTCGAATCTGTACAAGACCAACAACAAGTACCGCGAATATGGCGCCATGCGGATCGCGGGCATCTACACGAACACGTCGCCGTACAAGGAAAGCGTGACTGATGGCGTGACCGGCATGCTGGTCGAGCATAGCCCTGAGGCGTGGTTTCAGGCGCTTGAGAAGCTGATTGCCGACACACCATTGCGTAAGCGCATCGCAGATGCCGCGTATGCGGACATCCGCACGCACTACGCACAGAATGTCGTTGCAGACCACTGGCGTGAATTTCTGCTGAAATTCGCGGAGGAGTCAAAAGCGGTCGACATCGGCACGAAGACAGGCCGTGCAGGCGTCGCGTACATTCGCGCCCGTCGCTGGTTCGGGCATACCCGCATTCGTGCGCTGGTTCTACGCGCCCGGGCCAGGGCGAAAATGGCACGCGCCGCAAAGCGCTTCTACGGTGCACGTAATTGATGACTTCGACTCACGCCATCGTGCCGGAACCCAGCGCGCATGATGGCGTCTGCGTTGCCGCGGTGATTGTTACGTACAACCCTGACATACCGACGCTTGATGCCATGCTGGCATCGCTGAGGCCCCAGGTCGACCGGATCGTGATCGTCGACAACGGTTCGCAGCCGCATGTGGTAGAGCGCTTGAACGAACTTGCGAGCCGATTCGACTGCGTCGTGGACGCGCTCGGCGACAACGCGGGCATTGCGACCGCGCAGAATCGCGGTATCGAGCGAATGCGGAGCCTGTTCGACGGCGTGCCGCCCGAAGGCCAGTATGTGCTGCTGCTCGATCACGACAGCATTCCGGGCCATGACATGGTGCAGCGCCTGCTGGCGTCGGACCTGCAGTTGCGTGCGCGCGGCGTACGTGTCGGTGCGGTCGGCCCCGTTACGGTCGATCGTCGGACGCGCACACATGCTCGTTTTATCGTCGCTGGCCGGTTCTGGCTTGCCCGCGTGCCGATGAGCGCAGAAGGTGATGCCGCGCAGCGCGTCGACTTTCTGATCGCGTCCGGCACGCTGGTGCGAGGCGATGTGCTCGATGCCGTTGGCGGCATGGACGAACGTCTGTTCATCGATCACGTGGATACCGAATGGTGCCTGCGCGCGGCCAGTCATCGCTATCAGCTGTTCGCGGTGCGCGATGCGTATCTCGACCATTCGCTTGGCGATGAGGTGATTCCCGTCTGGATGGGGCGCTGGCGCGAAGCGTTCGTACATTCGCCGATGCGTGACTACTATATGTGCCGCAATACGATACTCGTGTTGCGCAGTAACGCGATGCCGAGCGCATGGCGTACGTTTTTGGTCGTTCGCATGATCGGCTCGATGGTGTTTTTCGGGTTGGGCGTCGCGCCGCGACGGCTCAGGTTGCTGCGGATGTGGCAGGGGCTATGTGATGGATTAGCAGGAAAGGGCGGTGCGAAGGTCTTTTGAGCGACAGACGTGAACATGTCGGGCGATCAGTTAGCGCGAGCGCGCGCTTTAAACAGGAATCAGGTACTCCCAGCATGAGTTCAAAAGAATTGCCGCCAACCGAGGCCGCGAGCCTTTCCATTTCAGTCGTCGTATACCGGCCAAACGAAGCGCTGCTGGCGCGCACGATGTCGAGCCTCGCGCAGGCTTGCGAGTACGTGCGCGAGCGCGTGCCGGGTTTCGCGGCGCGTCTCGTGCTTGTCGACAACGGGGGGCTCGGAGACGTGTCGGATGCGCAGCGCGCATTGAGCGCAAGCGGTGTCAGTTCCTCGACGATTTCGGGACACGGCAACGTCGGCTACGGACGCGGCCACAACCTTGCGATTGAGCAGACTTCCAGCCGCTATCATCTCGTTCTGAATCCCGACATCGATATTGCGCCTTCTGCCTTGTTCGTCGCACTTGGGTTTCTCGACGCGCATCCGGACACAGGTTTGCTGACACCGAGCATTCGCGACGACGACGGCGGGCTGCAGTATCTGTGCCGCCGCTTCCCAACGCTCACTGACCTGCTCGTGCGCGGCTTCGCGCCGGCCGGTGTGAGACGGCGTTTCTCGGCACGGCTCGCGCGTTACGAAATGCGAGATGTCATCACGGAATCCGACCCGCTTTGGGATCCACCTATCGCCAGCGGCTGCTTCATGTTCTTCCGCACCGAAGTTCTCAAGCGCCTCGAGGGCTTCGATCCGCGCTACTTCCTGTATTTTGAGGATTACGATCTCAGCCTGCGCACGCACGAGGTCGCGCGGATCGCATACGTCCCTGCCGTGCAGGTCGTTCACCACGGCGGCGGCGCGTCGCGCAAAGGCTGGGCGCATATCAAGATGTTCGGGGTTTCGGCTTTCCGGTTTTTCAACCGCTTCGGCTGGAGGCTATGGTGACCCGTATCGTCGTGAGTGGTGCCAACGGTTTCGTCGGGCGCGCATTCAGCAGGCTCGCGCACGAACAGGGTCATGACGTGACCGCGCTCGTGCGGCGCCCCGGTGGGTGCGTGCCGGGAGTGCGCGGATGGGTCCATGCGCCTGCCGATTTCGATGGCATCGGCGCTGTGTGGCCTGCGGACGTGCAGGTGGACTGCGTTGTGCACCTCGCGGCGCGCGTGCACGTGATGAACGACACGGCGGCGGATCCGCTGGCGGCGTTTCGCGCTACCAACGTCGAAGGTACGCTGCGGCTGGCGCGTGCGGCCCGCGAGCGTGGAGCACGGCGCATTGTGTTCGTGAGCAGCGTGAAGGCGGCAGCCGAGTTTGACGGCGGCGCGCCGCTTGCAGAGTCCATGCCGGCGGCCCCTGATGATGCGTATGGTCTGTCAAAACTGCAGGCGGAGGACGCACTCTGGCAATATGGCGAACAGAGTGGTCTTGAGATCGTGATCGTGCGGCCGCCGCTCGTATATGGCCCGGGTGTGGGCGCAAACTTCCTGCAGATGATGAATGCGCTGTGGCGACGTCTGCCGCTGCCACTCGGGGCGGTCGATGCGCGTCGCAGCCTCGTCTACGTGGAAAACCTTGCGGATGCGCTGCTGCACTGCGCCACCGACCCGCGTGCTTCGAACGCCTGCTTCTATGTGCGCGATGACCAGGATCCGTCCGTAGCCGGGCTTCTGCGCTTATTGGGCGGCCATCTAGGCCGTCCTGCGCGGCTCCTGGCTGTACCGGTAGCACTGTTGCGTGCAGCAGGCGCACTGACTGGGCGCAGCGCGCAAATGCACCGCCTGACCCAGAGCCTGAGAGTCGACGATTCGCATATTCGCGAGACGCTCGGATGGAACGGCCCTTATACCTTGGACGAAGGACTAGCCGCGACGGCGCGCTGGTATCGCTCCATGCATTGAATTACTGGGGAGCGCTGAAGCTAATGTTGCAGGCACAGATGTCGACTTTTCTATGCGCCGCGACGACCGCCGTTGCTTGCGCCGCGTTATGCGCAGCGGTGCTACGCGTACTGCTTAATACAGGACTTGCGTGGCGCCTGGCCACGGATATTCCGAACGAGCGTTCGCTTCATGAGCGGCCGACTCCCCGCGTGGGCGGTTGGGGCATGATGCCGGTGGTCGTGCTTGCGATATTCCTTCTTGCCCCGTCGCTATGGCTCATTGGCGTTGGCGTTGCCTTCCTGGCTGCGGTCTCACAGATCGACGACCGTCGCGGCCTGCCCGCGCGCGCGCGCTTTGCTGCGCATTTCGTTGCGGTACTGGCACTGATCGTCATCTATCCGGCCCCGGTTCCATGGTGGTTTCTCGCCGGCTTGGCATTCTTGATGTTGTGGCTAGTCAATCTTTACAATTTTATGGACGGCTCCGATGGTCTTGCTGGCGGCATGGCGCTGCTTGGCTTCGGCGCGTATGCGGTTGCAGCGTTGCTTGGGCCGGCGCCAACGCGTGAATTGAGTTGTGCTTGCGCCGCGGTCGCCGGTGCGGCGGGAGGGTTTTTGCTCTTCAATTTTCATCCGGCGAAGATCTTTCTTGGGGATGCCGGGTCGATCCCCACGGGCTTTCTCGCCGGCGCGCTTGGGTACTGGGGTTGGCGCAGCGGAGCCTGGCCGATCTGGTTCCCGGCACTCGTGTTCTCGCCCTTTATCGGCGATGCCTCGGCGACCTTGATCCGCCGCCTGCTGCACGGCGAAAAATTTTGGCAAGCGCACCGCGAACATTATTACCAACGCATGATTCGCCTTGGGGCTGGTCACGCAGCAACGGCACTGGCATGGTATCTGGTCATGTTTATCGGCATAATACTTGCTCTTTGGGCCTTGGCATTGTCCACGGCCCTGCAGTGGCGGATCGTTGCAGTTTGGGCTGTCATTCTAGTCCTGATGGGAGCGGCAATTGATGTGCGCTGGCGCCGTTTCCGGTCCCTCACCCGACAACCCTGAGGTCGAACGCTGATGCTCCGCAATAAAGCCTCCTGGCTCTCATTCAGCGCCTTTCTCTTCGATATAGGCGCGGTCGCCGCTGCATGGCTGACGGCCTATCTTTTGCGCTTCAACGCGTCCGTACCGAATGAATTTTGGCACGGTGCCGTCGAGAACATCGTTTGGGTGCTGCCGGTCTATGCCGTCATGTTCCGTATTTTTGGGCTGTATCGCGGCATGTGGGTCTTCGCGAGTCTGCCCGATTTGATGCGCATTTCGAAGGCGATCGCTTCGGCTGCGCTTATCGTCATGGTGGCCTCGGTCATGCTGCAGCCGTCGCCGATCATCCCGCGCTCGGTGTTGATCGTCTCTCCGCTTCTGCTGTTTTTCGTCATGGGCGGCGCGCGCGCACTCTATCGCGCGTCGAAAGAGTTCTATCTGTACGGTGGTCTCGTTGCGCAGGGAAAGCCCGTGATCGTCGCGGGCGCGGGCGGGGCCGGCGCGAGTCTCGCGCGTGAGTTATCCCGTTCGGCAGAGTGGCGCCTCGTGGGCTTGCTCGACGACGACCCGGCCAAGAAGGGGCGCGAGATCTACGGCTACAAGGTGCTCGGGCCCATCAGCGAGATCGAACACTGGGCTGCCACGCTGCGCTGCGAATTCGCCATCATCGCGATTCCTTCCGCGTCGGCGGAGGTGCAGCGGCATGTCGCCTCACAGTGTCTGCGCGCGGGTGTGAAGGCGCTGATGCTGCCTGCGTTGACGGAGCTCGCACCCGGCCAGGGTTTCCTTTCGCAGGTGCGCAACATCGACCTCGAAGACCTGCTTGGACGAGACGCGGTCAACATCGATACGCCGCATGTCGGGGCTCTCTTGAGCGGGCGAGTGGTCATGGTCACGGGGGCTGGCGGTTCGATCGGCTCCGAGCTATGCCGCCAGATTCTGCGCTTCGTGCCCGCACAACTCGTTGCAGTCGATCTCTCCGAATATGCGATGTACCGGCTTACGGAGGAGTTTCGCGAGCGTTTCCCCGAGCTTTCCGTCATTCCCATCATCGGCGATGCAAAGGACGCATTATTGCTGGATCAAGTGATGGCGCGCTACACGCCCCACATCGTGTTCCACGCCGCCGCATACAAACACGTCCCACTGATGGAAGAGCTCAACGCGTGGCAGGCGATTCGCAACAACGTGTTGGGCACGTATCGCGTGGCGCGGGCGGCCATCAAGCACCAGGTCCGGCATTTTGTGCTTATTTCGACTGACAAGGCCGTCAACCCGACGAACGTGATGGGCGCGAGCAAGCGGCTTGCGGAGATGGCCTGCCAGGCGTTGCAGCAAACGAGCGAGCGCACCCAGTTCGAGACGGTGCGCTTTGGCAACGTGCTGGGTAGTGCGGGCAGCGTGATTCCGAAGTTCCAGCAGCAGATCGCGAAGGGTGGGCCAGTCACGGTCACACATCCAGAGATCACACGCTTTTTCATGACGATTCCCGAGGCTTCGCAACTTGTGCTGCAGGCGTCGAGCATGGGGCATGGTGGCGAAATTTTCATTCTCGACATGGGCAAGCCGGTCAAGATCGTCGATCTCGCGCGTGATCTGATTCGACTATACGGATTCACCGACGAGCATATTCGTATTGCCTTTACGGGCTTGCGGCCTGGCGAGAAGCTTTACGAAGAACTGCTTGCCGACGATGAAACCACGACGCGCACGCCGCATCCCAAACTGCGTATTGCACGCGCACGTGAGGTGCCGGAACACCTCCTCGACGAGCTATTGCCTTGGTTGATGCAGCACCGCGTGCCCACCGATGATGAAGTGCGTCGGGATTTGCGCCGTTGGGTGCCCGAGTATCAGCCTTCGAGTGCGCCGAAGCTGCAGAGTGTGGGTGGAGCGCCAGCGCGCGCGGCAGGCTGAAGTTGAATGCGGGGATTGCGAGGCAACTCCTTGCAAGAATGACGGCGCCTGGCGCAGGTCCTTCGCGCGCGTCGACTTTCGGCGAAATTCTGTCGCCGCCGATGCACATGCGCGTGACGCGCAAGGATACCGAACCGATCACGTCCCTCACCCCGGTACGCTGGAATGATGCGAGCCTAGGCACCATACGAACTCGTTGGCGTGCCCGAGGGCGGCAGATTGACGCAGAGATGCGCGTGCGGGGCCGCTTGAATATTCGGTCGGTTGGGGGGACGAAAGGAACAGGAAGGTAAAGTAAAGCAGGCGGTGCGGGTGGCGATCTGTTCCGGGTTTATTGTTCAGTTGCAGTTTGCGATTGAGGTAAAGCGCGGCGCGCCTCGTATTGCTGCGACCACCCGGCAGTGGTATGCGACGCACGGATTTGCGCGAACATGTCCCGATTTGACGGCAGGGGTTTCCGGGTAGGCATTGTGGGTGGAACTGGTCAGGCAGTTGTGAGATTATTTGGCCCTTTAGAAGCATTGAGTTACCGATGCTACGTCGAACGGGTGCATGTGTTTTGTCGCCACACCGATGATTCGGGAATGACAAACTTGCCTATCCAGCCGACCGCCCGCAAATCTACGCTTGTCGCGCATAAGGGATGGCCGCAACTGAGCGACGCGCGGCGTGTCGCCCGTGCGAATGTTCTTAGGTACGATCTATCATGGGATTGCCGCAGAACCCAGTCTCGGCATTGAGGCGTATGCGCCAGTAGGGCGTGTGACGTTGGAAAGCACGGTCAGGCCTACCCAGAAAATTGCTGCAAAAAGACCGAATTCTCGCGTGCCGCTTCCAACTCGGTTTAAACGAAACACTATGGGTCAGCCGAAATATAACCTTTTACCTTGCACCGGCTGTGGAGGCCGGCAATTTGCTCCGTTCGCCATTCGATCCGACGGTTCGCAGGTCTTTCAATGCCGTATCTGCGGCCTTGGCGTTGTCGGCGACGATTCTGGCAAGGCGAAGACTGCCGCGATGGGTGAGCGACCAGAGTGGATCGAGCGACTTCTGGCGCTCGTCGGCGGACCGGGACGCCGCGTGTACGACCACGCGGCGGGAAACGGGGACGTGATGAGCCGTCCAGCGGCCGTGTCATATTCGCCGAGTAGCGCAGGGCTCGACGCCGCCCGTCGCGAGGTGGACTCCGGAGCACAAATCATTGACGAGTTGCAGCCTATTACGAGGCCGCCTGCAGCAGTGAGCAGCCAGCACGACATCGTCGTCTCGACGGGCGTGCTTGGTCATGCCGATGACTTCGGTCTGGCGTTCGGGCAACTAGTAGACTGCATTCTGCCTGCAGGTGTCGCGCTATTGAGCGTCGCTACGCTGCGTGCGCTGAAAGATGAACAGCCGGGGCCGTTGCAGCGCTTCTATCCGAACGCTGCATGCCTTAAGCGGCTTGCCGCCGAACACGGATGTCAGCTGATTCAGGCAGAACTGCCTGAGGACGATTATGCCCCTATTTTCGTTGGCTTTCTGACAGCCAATACGGATCTTGCACAGCGGCTGCAAAGCGTACTTGGCAAATTGCTGCAGCCGGAGGTGGACAACCTTTCACCCGAGGAGCGGCTGGCGCGCCTGTATTTCAACGTTCAACATCTACGCCGTGCCACGAGTGGGTTGATCCGTGACCTCGAGCGTGTGAAGCCGTCCGAGATTAGCGCTGAGCTGCTGGAAAAGGCTGCGCGGCTGTGGGCGTCCGATTTACGTCAGCTGCATGACAGCGGCGAGCAGATCGAGTCGCTCAAAGCCAGCCGCGACGAGCAATTCGATCGTGCATTGCGATGGGAACAGTCGTGGAGGAAGAAGTCCGAGCAACTGGAGGCCCAGACCGGCCGGCTCGTGGCGAAGCTCGATGTCGTCGTGCGTGACGGGAAGCTAAATGTCGCACAAGCGAACCAGGCAGTTGCGTACGAGATGGAACGCTCGGCCCTCCTCGAAGCGCGGGCGAATGGCGCGGAGCTTCGGGCGATTCAGGCAGAGCAGCGGCTGCTGACGTTCTATGGCGACTACGAAGCCATGCGCAACAGTTCGTTCTGGCGCGCGACGGCACCAATTCGTAATATGCTTATTCGGTATCCGCAGGCCGCGAGACGTGCGCGCCAATTCGCCCGCGTCATGTGGTGGACGGCTAAACTGAAGTTGCGCGCCAACTTGCGTGAAGTTAAGCGCCGCCGGATCGCTTTCGCCGAAGAGCAGGCTGCTGCGGCGCGCGCGACCGCAACGATCGAGGCTCCTCGAGCGAGACTGCTGCCCGTCGAAAACTTCGCTCCGGAATTGGAAAGTGACGTGCGCGGCCCTGTATGGCCTGCCGAACGACCGCTCGTTAGCGTGATCATTCCATGTTTCAACTACGGCCATCTCGTGCGCGAGGCGGTTGCGTCCGTCGAGGCACAGACCTTTCAGGACGTCGAAATCATCATCGTGGAGGGCGGTTCGACTGCGGTCCAGTCGCGGCGGTACTTCGATTCCCTCATCGAAGGTGCGTCGGATCGGATCCGCGTGCTGTTGCAGGACAAGGCGCATCGAGCCGGTGCAAATCGCAACTTCGGCATCAGTCACGCGCGGGGCAAGTACGTGTGCTGCCTCGACGCGGACGATCGCCTCGATCCGACATACCTCGAGAAGGCGGTCTTTCTGCTCGAACAATACGGCTATGACGTCGTCTCGCCGGGGATGGAATACTTCGGTGAACGTAGTGATGTGTTCGCACCCACGGAGCAGCCGGATCTTGCCAGCTTACTCAAGGCAAATTCCATTCTGACGTGCTCAGTGTACCCGCGCTCGTTGTGGAGGGCGGCGGGCGGATTCCGGGATTCGGATCCCCAGTACGGCCATATCCACGAAGACTGGCTGTTCTGGACACGCCTTGCGGCACTCGGGGCGCGATTCCTCAATTTCCGCGAGCCGTTGCTGCTCTACCGAACGCACGGCGAGACGTTGAGCAAGGGTAGTTCCGTCATCGACAACGAAGCGCAGGCGAGCTACGTCAGCGAGTTCAATGCCGATGTACTTTCGCCCGAGGCGCTCGCCAGGTCGCGGCAACGCATCTCGCAAGACCGCCGCGTCCCCAAGCCGCTTAGCAACATGCTGCGCACGGCACTGGTGGATGAGCAGCGTCCGACTCTCGTGCTGACTGTGCCGTGTCTCATCCTCGGCGGCGCGGAACGTCTGCTGAGCAAGATCGCTGGTCGTCTTGCAGAGCACGCCTGGCGCATCATTATTGTCTCGACGGTGCCGGTCGATACGGTTCACGGTGACACGACCGAATGGTTCCGGCCGTTCACCAGCGAGATCTATCATTTGCCACGCTTCCTGCCGCAGGATCGCTGGAAGGACTTCGTCGATTACCTGTTCGCGAGTCGCCATATCAACGTCCTGTGGAACGCGGGCAGCATATTTTTTTACGATTACCTGCCTGCACTAACGCAGCGATTCCCGGACCTGAAGGTCGCCGATCTGCTTTTCAATACCGTGGGTCATACGGCGAACAACCGGCGCTATTCGAACGTTATCGATATGCATCTCGTCGAAAATGACGAGGTGCGCCAATGGCTGATCGATGCAGGAGAGGCGCCGGAGCGAATCAAGCGCATCATGAGCGGTGTAGATCTCGACGCATTCCGTCCGGTGCTGGACGATAGCGCGCTCCTGCGTGAACTGAGCGTGCCTGCGGACGCCGTCCTCGTCGGATTCTCGGGCCGCTGGTCGGAGGAAAAGGACCCGCTGGCCATCGTAGAGATCGCCAGGAGGATGCCAGCCGATCTGCCTGTTGTGTTCATCATGCTCGGCGGTGGCGTGCTGGAGAGCGCCGTCCGCGCGGCCGCGCAGCATGCCGGACTCACGCCTGATCGGTTCATCATCGCGGGTCCGGTCGGCGACGTAGGGAGTTATATGAGCGCCTGCGACATCCTGCTCGTGCCGTCGCGCGTTGATGGCCGGCCCAATGCCGTGATGGAAGCGCTCGCTAGTGGCACGGCGGTGATCGCGTCCCGTGTCGGGGGATTGCCGGAAATGGTGGAAGAGGGCGTTACCGGCTACCTGTGCGCACCGGGCGACTATGCGGCCTTCGCGAACCGCGTGCATGAACTTGCGGTGAATCCGCGGCTGCTCGGCGAGATCAAGCGCAAGGCGCGCAGCTATGCTGAGCAACGTCTGGATATGAACGTCATGTTGCGCGCCTACGAAAGCGCGTTCGATGCGCTGCTGGCTGATGCGCACGTTAAGCCGGGCACGCCGTCGGCATCGGATCTCGAGGGGTGAAATGAAGCCGGTCAAGATCGTAGGCGCCGGAGCACTGGGCCGCGAGGTTCTCGCAGCGCTGCGCTTGCTCGGCGATGAAGTGCAATGCTTCCTCGTCGAGCCCGGGTTTGCTGGCGAGCCCATTCGTGGAGTTTCCGTGCGGGAGATTGTGCAAGGAGCGGGGGACACGCGTTGCGACGCGCGTTATGTGCTCGCCGTTGGTGTGAACGGTCATCGCCGCAGGCTGTCGCAGATGCTCGATCCGCACGCCGACTATGTGAGCGTAATTCACCCTGCGGCCACGATCGGCCCGTATGTCGATATCGCTGCTGGAGCGATGATCATCGGACGCGTCAGCATGACGACCGACGTCACGATCGGGCGGCATGCGCTGATCAATCCGGGCTGCAACATTTCGCACGATTGCCGCGTTGGCGACTTCGCAAGCCTTGGCCCGGGCGTGTCGCTCGCGGGCAGGGTGACGATCGAGGAAGGGGCCAATCTTGGCGTCGGCGCGGTGGTGGCGCCCGGTATCGTAGTAGGTGCATGGTCGACCGTGGGCGCGGGCGCGGCCGTGATCCGCGACGTCGAGCAGGGCGCTACGGTGGTAGGCGTTCCCGCGCGACCCATCGTCAGAAGACAGCCGCAGGGCGCATGAACGCACTGATTGGGCTACGCGCCTTCAATCGCGGCGGCGCGGCCCGGACGGCCGCGAGTTGAGATTATGCAGTCTGAGCGAATGCTCAACCGACCTGAGATATAGAGCAAATATGAGTAACGGAAAGATTAAGGTTCTGATTCCCCAACTGCCGACGGCCGATGCAATCCTGCCTTACCTCAGGCGTATCGACGAGAAGCGGACATACAGCAATTATGGCCCGCTCGCGACCGAATTTCGCGACCGTCTGAGTGCATTAACTGGGGCGGCGGGTGCCACCCTCACGAGCAACGGCACGACGGCGATCGAAGTCGTGCTGAGAATCCGGGCTCGTCCGGGCGCGCGCTATTGCCTGATGCCTTCTTATACCTTTATCGCGAGTGCGCATGCAGTCTGCAACGCCGGGCTCACGCCTTATTTGCTCGACGTGTCCGAGCAGACGCTTACGCTGACGCCGGAACTGGCGAGAGCCGCGCTGCGCGAACTCGACGAGCAACCCGCGGCGGTGCTGGTCGTGAGTGCGTTCGGTGCGCCGCCCGATCAGGCCGCATGGCAGGCGTTCGAAGAAGAGACCGGAGTCCCGGTCGTCTTCGATGCGGCTGCGGCGACGACGTCGATCAAATCGGTGGGCAGACAGCCACTATGCGTTAGTCTGCACGCCACCAAGGCACTGGGCATCGGCGAAGGTGGTGCGATCCTCTGTTCGGACAAGGAATTGATCGAGCGCGCAAGTGCGATCACGGGTTTCGGCTTCCTCGGCGCAGAGCGTGTATCGGCCATTCGCGCGGGCAACTACCGCATTTCCGAATACGCTGGCGCGGTCGGTTTGGCTGTGCTCGACGCATTACCTGAACGGCTCGCGGAGTTGCAGCGCCTCACAGACGGCTACCGTGCGCGCCTTGATTCCGGCAAGCGCTCCCGTCTTCAGGAACACGTGGGCGAAAACTGGCTCACGATGACCCTAAATGTGATATTGCCAACGGATTCGGTAACGCAAACCATCTCGCGGCTCGACGAGGAGCAGGTCGAATGGCGTCGATGGTGGGGCTTTGGCTGTCACAAGCATCCGGCATTCGCTGACTTGCCGCGCGGCGATCTGACGACTACGGAGTCGATTTCGCATCGGGTGATCGGCCTGCCTTTCCATAACCTCCTTTCCGACGTCGATCTGGATCGAATCGTTCGGTGCTTGCCATGACGCCTCTCCTTTCCTACATCGTTCTGTCCTACAACTACGAGCACTATATCGATCATACGATTCGAAGCATTCTGCGCCAGACCATTCAGGACTTCGAGATCGTGGTTGTCGACGATTGCTCGAAGGACAACTCGGTGGAAGTCGTGAAGAGCTTCCGCGATCCGCGGATTCGGCTGCTGTGCAATGAAAAGAATCTTGGCGGCGCGGGCAGCTACAACCGCGCTGTATCGGCTGCGCGCGGCGAATGGCTCGTCAATCTGGATGCGGATGACTGGATCGCACCTCACAAGGCAGAAGTTCAGCTCGAATTCGCGGAGAAGCATCCGGATGTGGATATCATCGGCAGCTACGTCGTTTTTCTCGATGCGGACGGCGCCCCGCATGCCAACGCCGAAGTCCTCGAAGGTACGGTCAATCAGCCGCATGAGTTCGGTCGCGTGGATACGTGGGTCGGCACTAACAATCTATGCCGCTCATCGGTCATGATGCGGCGCTCGGCGCATATGCGCATCGGTCTTGACGATCCGAACATGGCGCGCGCTCCCGACTACGAGCTCTGGACGCGCGCCTTGCGCGAAGGCTGCGGCATTGCGACGGTACCCGAGAAGCTCACCTTTCTGCGGTTGCACTCGAGTGGCGTGACGCATGCCGATCCGCTCGGCACGCTGCTCGAAATTGCCTATGCGATGTTGCGCAACCTGATGCCGCTTGCGGAGCAACGCTCCTTGTACCCGACGATTCAGCGCATTCTGGCTTGGGTCTGCCGGAATCAGGAACTGAGCCGCCTTCTCCCGATCCAGCGCTATCGGTTGATGGGCATGATGATGCAGGCGACAGAGATCGGAGATTTCGCGAGTTTCAAGTCGACCCTCTCGAGTCCTGAACATGACGCGGAGTGGCTGACGACGGGTCGCCGCGCGATGGCGTTGTTCAGCGACGGTGCTGGCCCGTATCAAGACGTGCGGACGCTGCAAAAGGAGGTTGCGGCTCAGGTTGCTGCAGCCGAATACTGGCGGCAGCACAGCCAGACTTGGGAGCGCGAGTACATGAACGTCGCGCGCGCTTCCTGAGCCTGTTGTTCTTTCTCTGAGCGATCAGCGCCCGTCCACTCGGAATGGCCCGGATCTTCGGTCACTCTACGCTTGCAGCAATGAACAAGCCAAAAATACTCGTACTTCTTCCGTTCCTCGTTCAGGGGGCGCTGTCGATCAACGTCATGCGCGCGATGCGGTCGCGCGGTTTCCAGGTGACGATCGCTTTCTGCGATGACGCGTCGTCCGTATACAAGCCGGATGCGCTCGAGGACTTCGCCGCCGATGGCTGCGCGCTCGATCTGATCGGAGTGAATCATCCACATCGGCCGCAAGTGCTGCTGAAGGAAATCGACAATCGCGGGATCGATCTGGTTCTGCAAATCGGTGCCAATGACCTCTACCATCAACTCCCGTACATTAAGGAGCGACGCCCGGAAATTCGGCTCGTCGACACCCTGTACAACGAGTTCGGGCACACCATCAATCACTTCCTCTACGAAAATTGTTACGACGGCGTGATTGTGGAGAGCGAGTACATGCGACGCTTCGTCGAAGGCTCTTCACTCAAGGAGAGCCCGAACATAGTCGTCGTAAATAACGGCGTCGATCTCACGAAGTTCCATCCTTCGAAGCTGCGCGTGGCGAGTCGTTCACTCGTGGTGGGCTACGTTGGCCGAATGTCAGACGAGAAGAACCCCCTCGGATTCGTGTCGATGGCGGAAGTGCTCGCTGAAAATGATCCTGGCCTGGTCTTTGAACTCTACGGCAGCGGTAATCAGGCCGATGCTGTGCGTCAGCGAATCGAGGAAAGCGGGGCGCGTTCGCGCATCAGGTTCAAGGGCTTCGTTGAGCATACTCCCGAGGCGCTGCATAACCTTGACGTGCTTGTCGTACCGTCGAAGTTCGACGGACGGCCCAATATCGTCATGGAGGCCAACGCGTGTGGCGTGCCCGTGATCGCCTCGCCGGTTGGTGGCTTGCCAGAGATGATCGAAGAGGGACGCAACGGCTACCTCGCGTCACCGCGTGAAACGCCACGGATTGCAGATCTTCTGCGTGAATGGACCGCACACCCTGAAGCCCTGCAACGATTGAAGCAAACCTCGTTCGCGCTCGCGCACGAGCGTTTTGGTCGCGACGCGATGCTCGACGCCTACGAGAACGCTTTCTGCCACTTCGACGAATAAAGCAGAAAATGGCCGTGAGGCTCCGCGTGAGTTAGGGTGACAGATCACGTGCTCCCTCTCTGCCGCCTCGGCCTTCATTTTGTTTGGTGGTCAGCGAGTATGTTAAAAGATGTGGTTCGTGTATCGTGAAGGGCGGCCAGGGATATAGAGCACGATACCAGGCGCAAAAAAGCGACGGATGTGGAGGGGCAACCTACGTCGGCATGCAATGTGAAGCATGCTGCTAGCACACCGGCGGCAACTCAACCATCATTTCCTGCAGGATAAATGCGCCCGCTTACCGAACATGCTCGGGACGCTAGCGCATCGTTCGACGTCGTACGGCTTAGGTTGTCGCGCTCTGCGCGACAGTAAATTCAAATCAATTTGATAGACAATTTACCGTGAGCTTGCGCTATTGCGATTTATTGATCATCGACGAGATGTTGCCGTGCGATTTTTCGCCATTCCGAACCTTGGAGTATAGGCACTATCTGAACTATTTCAGTTCCCCTGTGCTTTTGTCGACTGAAGGTTGGCACGCTTGGCTCTCGAATCTTGACTTCGATGAGCAGCTTGCGCAAAGCGAACTCGAAGAATCCGTCAAGGCGAAGATTGAACGCTTTTCCGAGTTCACTTCAATTGTGCCGAAGCTGGCATACATTACGTTCCTGAATAACGCGTGGCAAGTATTTCCGAATTTGACGGAGCGCCGGATTCCGTTCGTGCTGCAGCTTTATCCAGGGGGCGGTTTCGAGCCAAATGTGGCTTCGAGCGACGAAAAGCTGCGCGAGATCGTACATTCGCCGTTATGCCGCAAGATCATCGTGACGCAAAGGCTTTCGGTCGATTATCTGCTGGAGAAGATTGGTTGCGATCCGCAAAAGATCAAACTCATTTATGGTGGTGTCTACGACACGCGCAACGGATTCGACTTCACGCGCGACAAGAAACTATTCGCGCGGGACAAGGACACGCTCGACATCTGCTTCGTTGCACATCGTTATGGCGACGATACAAAAAAGAAGGGCTACGACAAGTTCGTGGCTGTCGCGAAGGCGCTGAGCGCACAATTCGCGGCGGTGCGTTTCCATGTCGTGGGTGACTACACACCGGATCAGATTCCGCTAGACCGCGCTGCGGATCGCATTACGTTTCACGGCAAGCAGTCGGGCAGCTTCTTCAAAGAGTTCTACCCGCGCATGGACATCATATTGTCCGTGAACAGGCCGTCGGAAATCGACGCAGGCGCATTCGACGGTTTTCCGACCGGTGCATGTATGGAAGCCGGCTTTCGCGGTGTGCTCAATTGCGTGAGCGATCCGTTGAACCTCAATGTGGCGTTTTCGGACGGCCAGGACATTGTGCTTGTCGATTTTGACACGGACGAGACTGTCCGGAAGCTGTCAGGGCTGCTGAGCGATCCAGACAAGCTTTACGAAATGGCCTATGCGAACTGGCGAAAGTTTCTCGACGTGTTCGACACAGACCGCCAGCTATGGCAGCGCTCGCGTGTGATCCTTGAGCAACTGCTGCAACCGGAAGCGTTGATCGTGCGTCCGTCGCCGCAGATGAGCCTGATGGACTCCAAAGTTTTAGAGTCCGTCCGCGAGAATGGGCGGCAGGCGCTCGCAGTGGAAAAAGAGGTGTTGCGTCAACTGAACGTCAATCTGCAGGATGCCTTGACGCGGCACGATAATCTCGCAGCCGCCTACGCGACCCTCGCCAAAGGATTCGAGTCGGTGCGCAATGAGAACGCTTCGCTCAGTGCGCGTCTTGCTACTCTCACTAACGAGCTTGAGGCTATGCGTTCTTCGGATGCGGCCAAGGCGTTGCAAGTGCTCGATGCGCCTTCGTCCCATTTGCGTACCGCGGCGCCGGAACAGAGGAAGCCGGACGGCGATGCGCCACTTGGCACGCTAGAGCGTGCCGAATTTGGGGTGTTTCGTCCGGGTTGCGCGATGTCGCGGCGTGCGGGGTCTTCGCGCGCGAGCTATCGTTTGTGGCGCTTGTATCAGAACCGCAAGGTGCATAAATGAGCAACGACGACTCAGGCGCTTCGATGGGCACACGAAACTTCAATGCTGATGACTACGCCGTCGTGCTCACGTGTGGCGACAAGGACAAGTATCGACATAGCGAATGTTTCGCGAGCGAACTCGCACCTGCGTTTCTCGCGCAAGGCTTGCATGTACTCAGCCTTGATTACCTTCGCGATGTCAGAGCCGTGTCGGAGGCAGTTCGGGACAAACACTGTGTTTTTTTCGTCTGCTTCAACGGATTCGGTTCGGAACTTATGTACGCGGCGGGAACGCCTGGCGTTCTCGGATCGGTGTTCGAGTACTACGGCAAAACGCTATTCGATTTCATGCATGATTGCCCCGTACATGAATCGATGGCGCATCAGATCGGTTCGGTTGGCGAATTCAGGCGGCTGCTTTGTACCGATTACACCTACGCTCACATCGCGCGATTGCTCGGAGCAAAGAACGTGCAAGCCGTGCCCAGCATCACGTTTGCGAACACGATCACTGAAGGAGAGTGTCCACACGCGTCGCGCAGCATCGACGTTCTGCTTCCTGTCGGGCTTTCCCGTTCGGACGAGGTTCGCGAGCGGTACACCTATATGCGCAATTACAGAGACCGCGTGTTTCGCGAAATCTTCGAGAGCGTCGTGGATTTCTCGCTCAGCGACCTGAGGATCGATCCACTTGTTCAGGTTCTGATGGCGTGTCAGGAGGCTGGCATTAACGCCGACATGCGAGATGCGGAAGTGCGCTTCCTGGTCACGTCGGTTGGGGACTTCGTCAAGTTTGAGCGACGAGATCGTCTCGTCAGGGCTCTCAATCACTTGCCGGTGACGGTTATATCTGACTATGACGTGCGCGAGCGCTACCCGCATACCCGAATGAACTCGATCGGTGAGAGATCGTTTCCGGACCTGTTGCGCACCATGAGCGACGCGAAATGCGTGGTCTGTCCGGTTCAGCACCACACCGGATTTCATGAACGCGCGCTTGCCGCATTCACGGCGGGCGCTGGCGTGATCGCCGGTCCCAACGAAATTCTGGAGACGCATTTCATTCACGGCCGCGACATGCTCACCTACCAGTCGGAAGACGAGCTTGCCGATATGCTCGAAAGCGTGTTCGATGGCCAGCTCGAACTGGAGACCATGGCCCGAAGCGGACGCGAGCACGCACTGGCGCGGTTCCCCTCGGCGGCGATCGTCGAAACAATTATCTCGGGGTGGCGGCGCGCGTTTTCGTCGCGGCGCGCGTCCTGACGGTACGCGCGCTCAGTAGGCAGCCACTCATACCTGCATCGCCATGGCGATGCAGGTATGAGTGGCTGCCCTGTGCGATCGTTTCCTGGTGGGCTGCTTTCGTACCGGTAGAGGCCTCAGCCTTGGATCGGCGGTACCGGTAGATTGGGATCACCCTTACTCAAACCCCCGCGGATTCTTCTCCTGCCAGCGCCAGTGATCGACGCACATGCGCTCGATCCCGAACTGCGCTTTCCAGCCAATCAGTTTTTCGGCAGTTGCGGGATTCGCGTAGCACTCTGCGATATCGCCAGGCCGGCGTGCAACGATTTCATAGGGGACGGGGCGGCCCGAAGCCTTCTCGAACGCCTTCACGACGTCGATCACGCTATAGCCCTGGCCGGTGCCGAGATTCACGACAAAGCCCTTGTCGAGAGACACGAGCGCATCCAGCGCCTTGAGGTGCCCTTGGGCCAAGTCGACCACGTGAATGTAATCGCGCACGCCGGTCCCATCCGGGGTCGGATAATCGCCGCCGAACACGCGTAGCTTTTCAAGTTTGCCCACCGCCACTTGTGCGACATACGGCATGAGATTGTTCGGGATGCCGGCCGGATCTTCGCCGATCAAGCCGCTCTCATGCGCGCCCACTGGATTGAAATAGCGCAGCACTGCAATGCGCCAGGTCGGGTCCGAAATCTCGACGTCGCGCAGAATCTGCTCGGCGATCAGCTTGGACTGGCCATACGGGTTCGTGGCCGAAAGCGGGAAGTTCTCGTCGATGGGCGAGCGTTCGGGCACGCCGTACACGGTTGCGGACGAGCTGAACACGAACTGCTTGACGCCGTGCTGGCGCATGACGTCGAGCACCACGAGCAGCCCGTCGATGTTGTTACGATAGTACTCGATGGGCTTGGCGACCGATTCGCCTACGGCCTTGAGTGCCGCGAAGTGGATCACGCCGGTGATCTTGTGCGCTTCAAAAATGCGATTGAGGGCTTGCGCGTCGCGCACATCTGCTTCGTAGAAGGCGACTGGCTTGCCGGTAATCTGCGTGACGCGTGCAAGCGATTCCTGGCGGCTGTTCACGAGATTGTCGACCACGACCACTTCATAGCCGTCGTTGAGCAACTCAAGACTCGTGTGCGAGCCGATAAAACCGGCGCCGCCTGTAACGAGGATCGTGCCTTTGGAGTTTATTGCTGCCATTGGATATTCCCGTGTGATCGCTCTAACTGTTCAAAACGTCAATCCGGTCAATTCCCGGATCAGTTCCCGGTAGCGTTGTACCACAACCCGTTCGTCGAATTCTTTTGCAATTTTTTTTCGGCCCCGCTCGGCCATGGCGGCGCGCGCTGATGGGGTCATATCGAGCATGCGAGAAAGCGCGCCCGCGAGCGATGCCGCGTCACGTGCCGCGCAGAGCAGGCCGTTTTCGCCATCCGTCACCACTTCGCGACAGCCAGGCACGTCGGTCGCCACGATCGGGCGGCCCATTGCACTCGCTTCCATGAGCGTGCGCGGCACGCCTTCCCGGTACGACGGCAGGACGACACAGTCCGCATCGGCGATATAAGGGCGCACATCGGCGGTTTCGCCCAGGTACTCGATTACGCCTTCGCGTTCCCACGCGGCGACCTCCTCGCGCGTAATGGCGCTCGGATTGTCGACACCTACCGGGCCCAGCAGACGAAACCGCGCATGCGGATAGCGCGCGCGCAACTGGCGCGCGGCTTCGACGTACTCGCCCACGCCCTTGTCCCAGAGCAGCCGGCCGATCAGCACGAATGCAAACGCTTCGCGCTCCGGCAGCGGGGCGAACGCATATTCGTCCAGATCAACGCCTTCGCCGTGCAGCAGGCGCGCGCGCTCGGGATGCACGAGCAGGTTTTCTTGCTGGAAGGCGGCTTCGTCATCGCGATTCAGGAACCAGACTTCGCGAGGGAACCGGAAGGCGAAGCGGTAGAGGCGCTTGGCCACCTGCGCCGCACGGCTCTTCTGGATGAACACGTAGCCGAGCCCCGTCGTCACCGCCACCGATGGCACGCGCGCGAGCCACGCGGCGACCGAGCCGTAAATATTCGGCTTGATCGTGTAATGAAACACGACGTCAGGCTTGAGCGCGCGATAGTGCTTGAAGAGGGCGAGCAGCGTGCGCAGGTCGTCGAGCGGATTCGTGCCCTTCGAAGCGACGGGCAGGTCGACACAGTTGCAGCCCATCGCCGCAAGCGGCTCGAACGTGCGGTCGCGCGGCGCGATGATCGTGACTTGCGCGCCGGCTGCGTTGAGTGCGCGCAGGAAGCCCTGGCGATAGGTATAGATCGCCCACGCGGTGTTGCAGACAAGGGCGATGTGCAACGGGAGCCGTCGGCTTGGAGCTTCGCGCTGGGCTAGTGCGGATGGGGCAGCGGGGGAATTCACGAAGGCTTGTTCGCTGATGAGCGTCGATGAATGGATGAGGCTGGGGCATGGCTCTTGCGTGCCGCGTCGCCGGGGCCCCATTTTAGCCGAGCGTGGTTGAGCCTCGTCGGAGCGCTCAACCGTGTCCCGCCAAATACCGTGGGTTGCTTGCCGCGCTGCGCGTTCGCCTCTCCTCGGCTAAACTGCCGGCCGCGCGGCCCGCCGCAGTGCGCTATTTTCTCCGAGTCCCATCCATGCTCCGTTCCCTGGCCGCTCTCCTGATCTTCCAGTGTCTTGGTGAGAGCGTTTCCTACGTGTTCTCGCTGCCCGTTCCCGGTCCCGTGATTGGCATGTTGCTGCTGTTCGCGTTTGCGATATTCCGGCCCGATGCGGCCGAGGCGCTCGAGCCCACCGCGCTCGAGCTGCTGCGCCATCTTTCGCTGCTCTTCATTCCGGCGGGCGTGGGCATCATGGTCTCTGCACAGGCCGTGCGCGGCGAGGCGCTTGCGGTGATCGCGAGCCTTGTCGTGAGTACGACGCTTGGCATCGCAGTAACTGCGCTCGTCACCCGTGCGCTGCTGCGGCGTCAGCGTGGCCGCGATAACGCAGGGGAGAGCGCGTAATGAATCCGCATCTGCCGCTCGCGAAGCTCGACGCTATCTGGGTGTATCTCGCAGCCTCGCCGCTGCTCGGTCTCACGGTCACGCTCGTCGCGTACCTGATCGCGCTGAGCATCTACACCCGCGCGAAACACAACCCGCTCGCCAACCCGGTGCTGATTGCGGTGGCAATCGTGGTCGTCGCGCTGAAGATCACCGATACGCCGTATCGCACCTATTTCGAGGGCGCTCAGTTTGTCCACTTCCTGCTCGGGCCCGCAACGGTGGCGCTTGCGCTGCCGCTGTATCGGCAGTGGGGCAAGCTCAAGCGTAGCGCTCTGCCGCTTCTTGGCGGACTCGTGGCGGGCTCGCTTACCGCAATCGCTTCAGCAGTCGGCATCGCCAAGATGTTCGGTGCTTCGCATCAAACGCTTGCGTCGCTCGCGCCGAAGTCGGTCACGACACCCATCGCCATGGCCGTCGCCGAGAAGGTAGGCGGCATTCCCTCGCTCACTGCGGTGCTCGTGATCTCGACGGGCGTTTTTGGGGCGGTGAACGCGCGCTGGATTCTCGATGTCGTGAAGGTGCGCGAGCCCGAGGTGCGCGGTTTTGCGATCGGCGTGGCCTCGCACGGCATCGGGACAGCGCGGGCGTTTCAGGTGAGCGAGGAGATGGGCGCGTTCTCAGGTCTTGGCATGGGGCTGAACGGGGTGTTCACGGCGTTTGTCGTGCCTGTTTTGCTGCCAGTGCTTCTGCAGTGGTTGTAGAGTGTCGCCGGTATCCGGCGTGACGCTCCAACCGGTCCCTTGGACCTCTTCGCCTTCGTCGTGTCAAATGAGCTGCAAGGCTGCGTCGAGTTATTCCATACGATTGCGGTCAAGGTAGCGGCGGACGTGGTTTGCACTAGCAAACAATCAACCACTGGCGCCTGCTTGTTCCAGAAATCCCCCGTCCCTCACAGGGACGGAGGATTTCAACCGGGAGAAGCTCATTCTCCCCTCCTGAAAACGGGGCGGAAGGACGGGAGGAAATTTTAGACGACCACCGGTACGCGCAACGCATATACGACCGGCTGTCCCAACGGGGCAGACTCACGCCCCGCCGCAAAACGTGTTTCCATTGATCCGCGAAGTCAACGCGAGCGCGTGCTGGATCCCCTAAAACGCGCACAGCACCGGCATAAGACTTTGCTGGTTCGGTTATAGGATTTTGTTAATTTCGTGAAGCAACATGTCGTGTCACTCTCCCTCTACACCACCGAACCGAGAGGAGACAAGCATGTCGAGCGCCGAGCGAGAAGCATTTGCACGCGATGGAGTGACGGTTTTGCGGGGCGTGTTCACTGACTGGGTGGACGTTTTGCGCGATGGCGTGGACTTCAACGAAAAGCACCCCGGGCCAGACTTTCGCGACTACACCAAGGGCACGTCGTCAGGACGGTTCTTCGGAGACTATTGCAACTGGCAGCGTATCGAGCCGTTTCGCCGGTTCGTCGAGGAAAGCCCGGCGGGACGCATCGCAAGAGACCTGATGGCATCGAAGCGCGCGCGCATCTTTCACGAGCACGTTCTCGTCAAGGAGGCGGGCGCGGACAAGATCACGCCCTGGCATCACGACGAACCCTACTATTGCGTGAGCGCCGAGCAGTCGGTGAGCATGTGGGTGCCGCTCGATCCTGTGCCGCGCGAAACCACGCTCGAATTCGTCGCCGGCTCGCATCGCTGGGGAAAACTCTTTCGACCGCGGAAATTTACGGGTATCGCGTATGACCGCAACACTGATGCACTGGAAGAAATGCCGGACATCGACGCTCATCGCAGCGACTACGAGATTCTTGGTTGGGATCTGAAGCCCGGCGACGCAGTGGCCTTTAACTATCTCACGGTGCACGGTGCCCCGGGAAATCGGTCGAGGTCCATTTCCCGGCGCGTGGTGTCGTTTCGCTGGCTCGGCGACAATGCAGTGTATGTCGACAGAGGCGGCGAAACTTCGCCGCCGTACCGCCATCTGGCCGATCGACTCGCTCCGGGCGATCCGCTGCCGGAAGAGGAATTTCCGTTCGTCGTCTGATCGTGCATGGCGCCAAAGCGGTGGAAGGCATATTCGGCATCAGTCACAGATCCGGTGCGCTATGAAGCTATAAAAGTCGCGTAGCGTGCCTTCCAGATTCTCGGCGGAGAGTGGCCCGGGCGAATAAAACGTCGAACTCAGCCCTTTTTGCAACGTCTCCAGCTTTGCACGGTCTTCGGCATTGAACGCGTTGGCGAACGCAACGTATCGTTCGATGCTGTCCTTTCCCGGTGCGCGTTCGTGCCCGGCGATACCCCACCTCAGCGCGACCTGATCGGTTGCAGCTGGCCTCAGGCAAAGATAGATCGTCTGATGAGGCATGTAGGTGACGACGAGGTTGGGAAAAACGCTGAAGAGAAAACTGGATCGCCGTTCGATCTGCGTGAGGCTTTCGTGAAATGGCGCGCGCTGAGGCGAGTCGAGTGTGTAGTGCGCGCGATAGGCCGAGAAGTGGCCGTTTCCGGGCACGTATTCGCAAAGCTCGGTTGGCGTCACCGGCCTCAAGGTTCGTGGATGGGTGGCGTTCAGGTGATAGCCCTCCATGAAGTTCTCCGCCAGACACTTCCAGTTTGTGTTCCAGACCTCCTCCTGGAAGTGGTAAAGCTCGCGACCCTCGTTGTGATAGTTGCGGATATGAGCCTCGAGAGGACGAAGCGCATCGCCGAGCGACGGCGCGTTGCCATCGATGTTCACGAAGATGAAATTTTGCCAGATCGTCGAATGGATTTTTGGCAGCGCGCATCGCGCGGCATCGAGATCCTTGCAATCTTGCATCAGCGGAGCGCGTTTGAGCCTGCCGTTGAGTTCGTAGCTCCACGCGTGATACGCGCAAGCGTGCACGCGCGCATTGCCACGGCCGAGCGCAACCAGATTGCCGCGATGCCGGCACACGTTCGCGAGCACATGAATTTCACCCTGCGCGTCGCGCTGAACCAGCAGCGGTTCTCCGACTATTTCAGTCGTGTAGTAGTCACCTGCATCAGGAATTTCGCCCGCGTGGCCGACGCAAACCCAGGTGCGTCGAAAGACGCGTTGTCGTTCGAGTTCAGCGAAGTGAGCGGAGGTATAGAACGCCCCTGGCATGCCGTGCGTCGCGCGACCGGGGGGCCGCGACAATGTCGACAGCCGGTCCAGCAGCGCCCGGTCGCCTGGCGCAAGGATATCGGTAGCTACAACTGCTGGCGCATTCATCACTGTTCAATCTCCTGACCCGGTCGAGCGCCGATGCTCATAAAGTAATCGGGTTAAAACAACGGGGAAACCATTGTTTTTCAATGCGCTTCCCAGCTTTTCTCTATGCAGGACTGCCTCAGGAAACGGGCGAATGCGTTGGGTAGCCGAGATAGTTCGGCCACCGCTATCATTCATGGCTTCAGCACATACCCAGCGAGCCCGAATGTCGCCTCCATTCACGTTGCGCCAGCTTAAATACTTCGTTGCCACGGTGGACTACGGGAGCGTTGCGGAGGCCTCGCGAAAACTCTTTATCGCGCAGCCGGCCATATCGGTTGCCGTCAAGAGCCTCGAAGAAGGGTTCGGCACACAGCTCATCATCCGGCATCACGCGCAGGGTATTTCACTGACTCCGGCTGGCACGCGCTTCTATGAGCGCGCGAAGGCGCTTCTTCAGTCCGTACACGAATTCGAGCAAAACGCGCTTGCCGATGGGGATGTTTCATCGGGCCGAGTGGACATCGGCTGTTTCGAGACATTCGCACCGCTGTATCTTCCGGGTTTGATCCGCGGCTTCAACACGCTTTACCCCGGCATCGAAATCAAGGTGCGGGATGGAGATCAGGATGAGCTTTTGCAAGGGCTCGAGAAAGGTCGCTTCGATCTTGTCGTGGTGTACGAGCCAGGACTCGACGAGACGCTCTCCACGCACATACTGGCGGCGGGCCAGGCTCCGTATGTCTTGTTGCCGGCGACGCACCGGCTGGCTGGAGCAGGGCAGGTCAGTCTCTTCGATCTATGCGACGAGCCACTGATTCTGCTCGATGTCGCACCGAGCAGAGACTATTTTGTCGCTCTGTTCGAACCTTACGGGCTAAGCCCGAAAGTCGGGTTCCGTTCGCCGTCGCTGGAACTGGTTCGCGGCATGGTGGGTCAGGGGTTCGGATATTCCCTTCTGGTCACGCGCCCGCACGCACCGACTACCTATGACGGGCACGAAGTCGTTGCGGTCCAGATCAAGGAGCCGGTAGCCGGTTCAGCCCTGGTGGCTGCCTGGTTGAAACGAAATCAGCTGACCGTGCCCGCTCGATTGTTCCTGGAGTACGCCGAGAGCCGATTTCGCTCGATGTCCGATTCCTGAGCCGTTTCGCCCCTTCCTGGGCAGATCAGATTAGCGTCTGACTCGCGGCTGCAGCGCGGCTACGCAGCCAGTTGATGCTCATGAACAACAGCACCGCGAACACGATCAGCATGGTCGCCACGGCCAGAATCGACGGATCGATGGAGTCCCTGATGCCGCTCCACATCTGTCGCGGAACGGTCTTTTGATTGGGGCCGCCGATGAACAGAATGACGATCACTTCATCGAACGAAGTTGCAAAAGCGAATACGCTTCCCGTCGCTACCGCAGGTGTGATCATCGGAAGCGTCACGCGCCTGAACGCGACCCATGGCGGCGCACCTAGCCCGGACGCTGCGCGCAGCAGGCTCTGATCGAAAGACAGCAGCGACGCCGTCACCGTGATGACCACAAACGGCGTGCCGAGCGCGGCGTGCGCAAGAATAACACCGGGGTACGAATTCACGAGCCCGAGCGGAGCGAACACGAGATAGAAGCCCGCCGCGACGACGACAATCGGCACGATCATCGGGGAGATGATGATCGGCATGACGATCGAACGTAGCGGAAACTGCGTTCGCGACAGGCCGAGCGCTGCCAGCGTCCCGAGACAGGTCGCAATCAGCGTGGACGCAGCGCCTATCCCGACACTGTTCAGAAGCGCAAGTTGCCAGTCCGCACTCGTGAGTGCCTGCTCATACCAGCGCAGCGAGAATCCTTGCAGCGGATATGAAAAGTACGAGCCGGAGTTGAACGAGAGCGGAATGATCGCGAGAATCGGCGCGACCAGAAAGAACAGAACGAGCGCGCAATGCACGCGTGCCCAGCGGAAAGCGACGCGCTCCGTTAGTACCGTATTGCGTTTGTCTTGCATGATCGTTCCTCTGGCTATACGGGTGCGGTATATGCCTCAACCAAACCGCAAACGGTCGATTCCGACGATGCGATTGAAGATGAAATAGAAAATCGCGGTAAAGATCACGAGATAGGCCGATAGCGCGCCCGCGAGTCCCCAGTTGAGTTGCGTGTTCGTCTGGTTCGCGATGAGTTGGCTGATCATCTCGTCGCCCGCGCCGCCGAGCAGGGCCGGGGTGATGTAATAGCCGAGCGCCAGCACGAACACAAGGAAGCATCCCGCTCCGACGCCTGGCAAAGTCTGGGGAATATAGACGCGCACGAAAGCCGTGAAGGGGTGCGCGCCCAGCGACCTGGCGGCGCGCAGATACACTGGCGAAACGCCTTTCATCACCGAAAAAATCGCGAGGATCATGTATGGCAGCAGCACGTGCGTCATGCCGATCAACACGCCTGTGCGATTGAAAACGAGCGCTACAGGATGCGTCACGAGGCCGAGGCTCATCAGCAGGCTGTTGACGACACCGCCCGGTTGCAGGAGCACGTACCACGCCGTCGTGCGCACCAGCAGCGAGGTCCAGAACGGCACGATGACGAACAGCATCAGTTTGCTGCTGCTTTTCTCGGGCAGATTCGCGAGCAGCCACGCAACGGGATAACCGAGCAGCAAGCAAAGCAAGGTGACGGTGAAGCTGATGGAGATCGTGCGCAAGAACGCTTCGCGATAGACCGTGGCGTTCGCCGGCAGCGAGACGATCGAGCCCTGGGGCGTCACCTTCGCGTCTACGGCGTTCAAGAGATAGTCGGGCGTCGGCGAGGTGGCGGCACGTTTGAGCAGACGCCACGTCTCGGGCGAGTTCCAGCGTTCATCGATTTCGATCAGCGCCGGCTTCCACGCGGCAGGCGCATCGTGGCGAACGCCGCGCGCCGTTTTCAACAGCAGGCTGCGGAATTCCGGTTGCGCGAAGTTCATGCGTCTCGCGACAGTGCCGAGTTCTCCGCTTTGCTGCGCGTCCTTTATTCCGGATGCGAGCAGGGCGAACGTGTGTTCGTCGGGCACGCCAAGGCCGTCCCATGCATCGAGCGCGCGGGATAGCGCTGGCATGCTGTCGGGCACTTCGCTGTTCTGCACGCTGCGGGCGAGCAAAAGCGCGATGGGTGCAATGAACGTCGACAGCAGGAACACGATGAGCGGAAGCGCCAGCATCAGCGCTCGAATCGAAGCACGGCGTTGCGCCTTTTGATAAGACGCGCGGCCGGCGGCTCTCGTCGGAGAGCCCGTGGCCGGAGAACTGGCCGTCATGGGCTTATGGGTAGTCGCGGTCACAGCGGGCTCTCTTTCGATGGGCGTTTTACTGCGGAATTACTGCGTCAGCCAAACCTGGAAGCGCTTGTTGATCTCGTCGGCGTTATCGGCCCAGAAGGTCGAATTGATCTGGATGGCGCGCTTGAAGTTATCCGGCGCGGTCGGCAGATCGGCGAGCCGTTGTTTGTCCACGAGCGCAATCGCGTCCTTGCGCGGCGGCGCATACGCGATGTACTTCGAAAGATCGGCATAGGCTTTCGGCTGCGATGCGAACGCGATGAACTTCGCGGCCTCGTCGGCATGCTTTGCGCCCGCCGGAATTCCCCACCATTCATAGTCGTAGACCTGCGCGTCCCAGACGATCTTGAACGGCTTCTGATCCTTCTTCGCGGCGTCGTCGATTCGGCCGTTGTACGCCTGTGTCATCACGACGGCGCCGTCGGCGAGCAGCTGAGGCGCCTGCGCACCGGACTCCCACCACACGATGTTCTTCTTGATCGTGTCGAGCTTCTTGAAGGCACGGTCGACGCCCGCAGGCGTTCCGAGCACCTTGTAGACGTCTTTCGGATCCACGCCATCGGCAATGAGCGCCCATTCCATCGAACCCTTCGGCGACTTGCGCAAGCCCCGCTTGCCGGGGAATTTCTTCAAGTCGAAGAAGTCGCTGATGGTCTGCGGCGCAGTCTTGAGCTTGCTCGCATCGTAGGCGTAGACCGTGGACCACACCATGCTTGCCACCGCGCAGTCGCTGATGGATCCGGCAATGAAATCGCTCGTATTGCCAAGACTCTTCTTGTCGAACTTCTTGAGGAGCCCTTCGTCGCAGGCCGTGATCGCGTCATTGCTCTCGAGATCGATGAGATCCCATGTCGTGTTTTTCGCCTGCTCCATCGCCGAAAGCTTCGCGAGGCCGCCATCGTACGATTCCAGCGAAAAATTGACGCCGGTCGATTGCGTGAATGGATCGAAATAGGCCTTTTTCGCCGCCGCCTCATAGGCGCCGCCGAAGGTGACGACATTGAGCGTCTGCGCAGCTTGCGCCGAAACGGAAGCGAAGGCGACTACAGCGAGTGCAGCGCATTGTGCTTTGATGTGAGTGCGCATATCAGTTGGCTCCTGCGGGTGCGGTCGAGATGATGGAAGGTGAGGGCGATGCTGGGGGAGGCACTGCGGGGGCGCTGCGAGGTGCGCTCGCAGCGAGAATCTTGCAGTCGTCGTGGCGCCAGGCCACCTCGATGGTGTCGCCGGCCGCCGGCAAGCTGTGGCGTTGCGTGTTGGGGACCTTTACAACGAGCGCGTCGCGCGCGCCGAGCGTCAAATGCACCCGGTGGTGATCGCCGCAATACACGAGTTCCTGTACCCTGGCGCGCACGACGTTGCTATGCGTGTCGGCTTCTGTTTCCTCCGCGCCGCGAATATGCGCGCGCTCGGGACGCAAGGCGAGCATCGCCTCGTTTCCTTCGCTCAGGTCTTGTTCACAGCGGCCGCGAATGACGCTGCCATCCGAGAGCATGAGGGTCGCCCAGTTGTCATTCACCGTCACGACGCGTCCGCGCAGGCCGTTGTTCTCGCCCACGAAGTTCGCGACGAAGGCGTTGCGCGCGTTTTCATAGAGCTCGGTGGGCGACGCGGCCTGCTGGATGCGACCATCGGAAAAGACCGCGACCCGATCGGACATGGTCAAGGCTTCCGCCTGATCGTGCGTCACGTAGACGATGGTGAGCGACAACTCGCGATGCAGTCGCATGATTTCGTACTGCATGGTTTCGCGCAGCCGCTTGTCGAGCGCGCCGAGCGGCTCGTCCATGAGGACGACGCTCGGTTCGAAGACGAGTGCGCGCGCCAGCGCCACGCGCTGCTGTTGTCCACCCGAGAGTTGCGCTGGACGCCGGTTGGCCAGATGCGGCAACTCGATCATCTCCAGCGCTCGCTTCACGCGCACTTTCTGGTCTGCGCGGCTCACACGTCGCACGGATAAGGGAAATGCGACGTTCTCCGCAATCGTGAGATGCGGAAAGAGCGCATAGTTTTGAAAGACCATGCCGATGTCACGCTGGTGCGGTGGCTTGTCGTCGAGACGCTTTCCGTCGAGGCGTATTTCGCCTTGCGTGGGCGACTCGAAGCCCGCAAGCATCATGAGCGTGGTCGTTTTGCCCGACCCCGACGGACCAAGCAGCGACAGAAACTCGCCCTTTCGCACATCAAGGTTCAAATCGTCGACCACGTAATTCACGCCGTCGTACGACTTGCTCACACCTGAGAACGAAATGAAGGATGGGTTAGACATCGTGATAGCGTCCTGTCGAGGGTGCTTCGATTAACGCGCAGTGAGCTTCGACGCGAGATAACGGGCGAAGTCAAAGTTCGGACGTTCGAGGTGGCTCAGGTGCCCGGGCTTGGCAAGCGGCGCATGCACGCCACGAAATACCGCTTCCACGCCGCGCTTGTCTTCCGCATTCACTTCGTCGAGCAGTGTCTTGAGCGTCGCCATGTGCGCGTTGGCTTCGGGATCGGCGATGAATTCGGGCGCAAGCCCGCCGCCGAAGCGGATATGCACACGGCCGACGCCCTGCGGCTGCAACACCAGATACCAGAAGTAACCCGGCGTCAGGGTGATGAGATGCGTCGGATAGATCGCGAGCAGCGCGGTGGTCTTGCGCCAGTGTCCGGTCAGGCGGTTGTTGTCGGGATGAGCGTTCCCGATGGGAAGCGACGCTTCCTTCGTGATCCAGTGATAGTTGAACGCGGGATAACCCGGCGGGCATTCCATCTCTTCGAGTCTGGAATGCGGCCCGACCGTTGCGCGGTGCAGCATCGGCAGGTGATAGCTTTCCATGAAGTTTTCGGCGAGGATTTTCCAGTTGGTATCCCAGACGTGCTCTTCATAAAAGGTCTCGATGTAGTCCGTCATGCCGTAAGCGCCAATCAGGTCGCTCAGTTGCGCGAGCTGCTGATGAACCGGCTGTGCGTCTTGATCGAGTGTCACGTAGATCCAGCCTTGCCATTCTTCGCAGCGGATCGCCGGCAACCGGTAGCTTTCCTTGCAGAAGCCCACTTGCTGGTCCATCAGGGGTGCGCCCTTCAGTGCGCCGTCGAGCCCATAATTCCACGCGTGATACGGACAGATGATCCGTCGTATGTTCCCTCGGCCTTCGAGCAGAACAGACATGCGATGCAGGCACACATTCGACATTGCGCGCAGCCCCATCTTTTCGTCGCGCACCACGACGACCGGTTGAGACGCGATGTTCGCGGTGAGGTAGTCGCCAGGCGCCTTCAGCGCGCTTGCACGCCCCACGCATTGCCATTCCTTCGCAAAGATCGCGCGCTCTTCGAGCGACAGGAACTCGGGCGACGTGTACACGCCGGGAGGCATCGAGCGAGCATCGCTGAATGGTCGTTCGCAGCCGGTCACAAGTGCGTCGACCAAAGCATGGGCTGCCATTTGCACGGTGTGCACGGTGGGGTTTTCCATGAGGCGCTCCTGATGTCGAGTGCGTTCGCGCTACGGGGAAAATCTGCGCTTTAATCGTCTCGTCTGACAGGTAATCTACCAAGCCAAATTACCAGTCAAAATATTGTTTTCGGATACTAAAGACAGGATTTGGCTATGCAGGCTTGCGAAGCAAGTGCGCGCCGTTGTGATGGTCCGTCACGTGTCGAGCTTCAGGCGGCGTATATAGCTTTCGCTAAACGATGAGAACCGGGCCACTACCTGGCGCGCTTTCATCGTTTTTGATTGGGCGATCCCGAGCGTCGTTGCGTTGACGTTGTCCCTGAATCGCTTGATCACGAACTCGCTGCCGTCGACGGTTCGCGTCGAACTCAGCGGGAAGTTCAGGATGCTGTAGCCAAGCCCGTTGGCGACCATCCCCCGCACCACTTCGGGCTGCGACGAACGAAAAGCCGGCACGGGCCGGCTGCCTACGGCATCGAAGAGCGCGGCGAAATAGTCCCGGCTGTGCGGCAGGTCCAGCATCACGTAGGGTTCGTCGATCAGATCCTGCAGCGATACCTTGCGCGCGCGCGCGAGCCGATGCGTGGCCGGCAGGATCGCGTAAGGCGGCAAGGGGAGCAGTGGGGTAAACGCGATGTCTTCGGTCAGGTCGAGACTGTAGGTGAGCACGATATCGAGCGAACCGTCGTGCAGGCCTTTTAATAGCTCGTCCTGATGCGCCTCGACGGTGCGAAAACTGATGCCGCTATGCTCGCTCGTAAAGCGGCTGATGAGCCCCGGCATTAGCGGCGGCGCCAGAGAAACGAGGCAGCCGAGCGCAATCGATCCCGTCATGCCACCGTCCATTTCGGTGGCGGTCATCTGCAGTTCTTCGGCAATCTTCAGGAGATTGCGTGCCTGGCCGAGAAGATCGCGCCCCGCCTGAGTGAGCGACAGGCCGCTCGCATGATGCCGGATGAACAACTGCACGCCGAATGAAATCTCCAGATCGGCCAGAGCGGTCGAGATGGATGGCTGCGAAATATGCAGCCGCTTTGCAGCGGCCGTGAACGACAGGACTTCGGCAGTCACCACGAAGTACCGCAACTGGCGCAGCGAGTAACGCAACGGCTGACTTTCCATAAGCTTCGCTCCGGGTTGACGTCCTCAGATGGATCGCATTGTGAAGTGATCAAAAATCACTGCATAGCCGAATCCGATGCTCTGCATTTTTTTAATATATTTTTCGGATTTTGCAAGCGGGCGTAGATTCCTATCCGAAAGATTACGCAGGGTGTCTGGAGGCGGCGCGAAGCCGACGCAAGCACACCGAACTTTGCTCCTTCGAAGGACTCAGCCATGACAGTCGAAATAAAGGCAACGGACACGCTCGTTGTGGGCGCAGGGCAAGCTGGTATCGCCATGAGCGAGCACCTGGGCAAGCTCGGCGTCCCGCATATCGTGCTCGAGCGCGATCGCATCGCCGAACGCTGGCGCACCGGGCGATGGGATTCGCTCGTCGCCAACGGGCCTGCCTGGCACGATCGTTTTCCCAACCTCGAATTCGCTGATTTCAATCCCGACGGCTTCCCGGGGAAAGAGCAGATCGCAGACTATTTTGTTGCCTATGCGAAGAAGTTCGACGCGCCAATTCGCACCGGCGTCGAAGTAAAGAAGGTCGTGCGCAATGTCGGGCGGCCCGGCTTTACCGTCGATACAACGGACGGAACGTTCGAAGCGCAGCGCGTCGTCGTTGCGACCGGACCGTTTCAGCGGCCAGTGATTCCGCCCATCGCGCCAACCTCGGATCGACTCACGCAGATCCACTCCGCCGACTATCGCAATCCGCAGCAATTGCCTGAAGGCGGCGTGCTGGTGGTCGGCGCCGGATCGTCGGGCGTGCAGATCGCCGATGAATTGCAGCGTTCGGGGCGACGCGTCTATTTGTCGGTGGGCGCGCACGATCGTCCGCCGCGCGGGTATCGCGGACGCGACTTCTGCTGGTGGCTCGGCGTGCTCGGCGAATGGGACGCGGAAGTCATGAAGCCGGGCCGCGAGCACGTGACCATTGCGGTGAGCGGCGCGCGCGGCGGTCATACGGTCGACTTCAGGCGCCTCGCGCAGCAGGGCATCACGCTCGTGGGCCTGACGAAATCGTTCAACGGCACGGCCGTTACGTTCGAGGCCGATCTCGCCGATAACATCCGCCGCGGCGACGAGAACTATCTGTCGCTGCTCGATGCAGCCGATGCCTATGCTCGACGCAACGGCCTCGATCTTCCCGAGGAGCCCGAAGCGCGCATCATTGGCCCCGATCCGGAGTGCATGACGCATCCGCTTTCCGAACTCGATCTGGCGAAGGCAGGCGTGACGTCGATCATCTGGGCCACCGGTTATGCGGTCGACTTCAACTGGCTGAAAGTCGATACGTTCGACGAGAAGGGCAAGCCCAAACATCAGCGCGGCGTCGCGAAGGAGCCGGGCATCTATTTCCTCGGTCTGCCATGGCTTTCGCGCCGCGGCTCCGCGTTTATCTGGGGCGTGTGGCACGATGCGAAGCATATTGCCGACCACATCGTCACGCAGCGCAAATACCAGACCTATTACGATACGCCGCAACGCCATGTGGAAGACAAGCGCGTCGAAAGCGTCGAGAGCGCATCCGACGAATCGAAGGTCCGCAAGGTCAGCGAGATGGGCGTGAACTGATTTCGAACATATCCAGCAAGGTGCATCGATGAGTCAACCTACGCATACCCGTATCCGCATGTTCAACACGAAGGATACGTACCCCAATCAATCGCTCGACAACGATCTTTGCCAGGCCGTGCGTGCCGGCAACACCGTCTACGTGCGCGGCCAGATCGGCACGGACTTCGACGGCAATCTCGTCGGTCTCGGCGATCCGCGCGCGCAGGCCGAGCAGGCGATGAAGAACGTGAAGCAGTTGCTCGAAGAGGCGGGCAGCGATCTCTCGCATATCGTCAAGACGACAACCTATCTCACCGACGTGCGCTTTCGCGAGCCCGTGTATCGCGAAGTCGGCAAATGGCTCAAGGGCGTATTCCCCATTTCCACCGGTCTCACTGTCGTGGCGCTGGGGCAGCCGGAATGGCTGATGGAAATCGACGTGATCGCCGTCATTCCCGACGGATGGGTGCCGCCGCAGGCCTGAAAGACGTTAAAGGGGTGTTAAAGGGGCGTTAAAGGAGAGGACATGACTTTTTCTATCGTCGGGCGTTGCGAGCGGACCGGCCAGCTTGGCATTGCGATCAGTTCATCGAGCATCGCGGTGGGCGCGCGCTGTCCGTGGGTGCGCGCGGGCGTTGGCGTGGTCGCGACGCAGAACGTCACGCTGCCCGCGCTCGGGCCGCGGATCCTCGATCATATGGAGAGTGCGAAGCTCGACCCGGCGGCAGCGCTGGATCGAGCGCTGGGCGAGAGCGAATGGAGCGAGTACCGGCAGGTGACGGTGGTCGATGCACAAGGACGCACCGCGTTTTTCAGCGGCAAGCAAGCGCTCGGCACATATCACGCGGTCGCGGGCAAGCAGTGCGTCGCGGCGGGCAACATGCTCTCGGGCGTTCATGTGATCGAGGCGATGATTCCCGCGTTCGAGAATGCGTCGCGTCACCTCGCCGACCGATTGCTTGCGGCGATGCATGCGGCGCTCGCGGCGGGCGGCGAAGCAGGGCCCGTGCATTCGGCCGCGCTGAAAATCGCCGGAGAGCAGAGCTGGCCGCTCGTCGATCTGCGCGTCGATTGGGCCGATGACGATCCCATCGGCAAGCTCGATGGGCTCTGGCACGCGTACCAGCCGCAGATGCAGGACTACGTGACTCGCGCATTGAACCCGACCGCCGCGCCAAGCTACGGAGTCCCTGGCGATGAGTGAAACGACGAGCCGCGATCTGCTCGAAAGTCTGGTTGACTTCGCGACGGTCAGTCGCGATTCGAATCTGAAGCTGATCGAGTTTATTCGCGATTACCTCGCGCAACTGCACGTCGAGTGCGAACTGTTCTACAACCCGGAGCGTACGAAGGCGAACCTGTTCGCAACCATCGGGCCGCGCGATCGTGGCGGGATCGTGCTGTCGGGGCATACGGATGTCGTGCCGGTCGACGGACAAGCGTGGAGTGTCGATCCGTTCAGGCTCACCGAGCAAGACGGGCGGCTCTACGGACGTGGTACGGCCGATATGAAGGGCTATCTCGCGTCGGCTTTGGCGGCGGTGCCGCTGTTCCTCGAAAGCGAATTGAAGATTCCGGTGCATCTCGCGTTTTCTTACGACGAAGAAGTCGGATGCCTCGGCGTGAGGCCGATGCTCGCCGAGCTGGAAAGGCGTCCGCACAAGCCGCTGTTGTGTCTGATCGGTGAGCCCACCGAACTGAAGCCCGTGCTGGGCCACAAGGGCAAACTCGCGATGCGCTGCCAGGTGAAGGGCGCGGCTTGCCATTCCGCGTATGCGCCGTATGGCGTCAACGCCATTCAGCACGCGGCGCGTCTGATCAGTCGCCTGGAGGAGATAGGCGAGCGCCTGGCGCGGCCGGAGCATCATGACGAGCGCTTCGATCCGCCGTATTCCACGGTGCAGACGGGCGTCATCAAAGGTGGCCGCGCGCTCAACATCGTGCCGGCGGAATGCGAATTCGATTTCGAAGTGCGCGCGCTGCCGGGCTTCGACGCAAACCAGGTTGCCGACGATTTGCAGACGTATGCGCGAACGGAACTGCTACCGAAGATGCGCGCCGTGAAATCCGATACCGAGATCCGCTTCGAATTGCTTTGCGCCTATCCAGGGCTCGCCACGCCGCCAGACAGCGAAGCGGCGCGTATTCTGGCAATGCTAAGCGACTCCCAGGAGTTTGGTACGGTAGCGTACGGATCCGAGGGCGGGCTATTCAACTTCGCGGGCATTCCTGCTGTCGTGTGCGGCCCGGGCAGCATGGATCAAGGGCACAAACCCGATGAATATCTGACGGTCGAACAACTTCACGGCTGCGATTCGATGATGAAACGCGTCGCGCGGTACGCTGTTGGCGCGGGTTGATGCATCTCGTCATGTGTCCTGCCGTCGATCGACGGTCCTAAAAGCACCGAAGTCTACCGATTGGCCGATTGCCTCGCGTTTACGCGCAATCGGCCGCGGCCAAATGTTGTCGGCCGCACACACCGCCATGCCGTCATTCGAACGGCTGATCCACTCCTTCACTCGCCGAACGCCCAATCGCGACATCACTGCCAAAGTGATCGTTGGCTGCGCAACGTGTCAACTGTCGAATCGGCGAACTTCCTGAGGCTGGGCTACCCAGCCCTCGCCTGTCGGATTCGTTATTTCGGATTTCCTCCCGCTTTCAATCGCTCAGTGAGGTAGCGAACGGTTCGCTCTCTGTGTCCCGGATACCTTAACGACACGTAAAAGGGGGGCGGCCACGCTGAGCGATCAGTGGCGCTGCTTGAGAGGCGTCCATGATCGACGTCGAAGAATGGTTAATTGGGAATCCAAAATGAAAACCAAGGCCCGGGGGGGTAAGGAATGGGTGCCAGTTCTGGCGATGCTGGCGGTTAGTTTGCAAGCGGCGACGGCGGTGGCCAGTCCATCCACTGCAGGGAACGCGCCCGACGTCCTCGCAGATGGCGTAGGTCTGTCATTTCGGCAAGGCAGTATCGATTGGTCTATGGGCGCAGCTGATGCTTTCGCTGCGGCCGGTCCGCAGATGCCAGGCGGCGCGCGTGGGACGGGAGTAGGCGTCGGCTCGGCTGCGAGCCCGGGACAGGGACCGGGCGATGGCAGCGGCTCGGGTGGGCCCGGCACGGGAGGCGTTGCGACGGACGGCGGCACGGGCGGCGGCACCGGAAATTCGGGTGTTGGCAGTGGGGGCGGCCTCTCTGGCAGTGTCGGTGCAAATTTGGGGGCAGCCAACGCAGGAGTTGCAAACGGTGGCGCTGGTGACACTGGAACAACCGGTAGTGGCATGGGAGGTACCACCGCGGGTAGTTCAAGCAGCGGTGGCCAGCAGGGTGCCGGTGGTCAGGGTGCGGGGGCACAGACCGGCAGCGGCCAAGGTAGCGGGGCGCAAGGTACCGGCGGTCAAGGTGGCAGTAGTCAGGGTAGCGGTTCGCAAGGTGCTGGCGGTCAGGGTGGCGGTGGACAGGGTGGCGGTGGACAGGGTGGCGGTTCGCAAGGTGCCGGCGGTCAGGGTGGCAGTAGTCAGGGTGGCGGTTCGCAAGGTGCTGGCGGCCAGGGAAGCGGTGGTCAGGGCAACGGCGGCCACGGTAGCGGTGGTCAGGGTGGCGGCGGTCAGGGTGGCGGCGGTCAGGGAAGCGGTGGTCACGGAAGTGGCGGCCAGGGAAGCGGCGGCCGGGAAGCGGCGGCCGGGGAAGTGGCGGCCAGGGAAGCGGCGGCGGGGAAGTGGCGGCCGGGGAAGCGGTGGCCGGGGAAGTGGCGGCCACGGTAGCGGCGGCCAAGGTAGCGGCGGCCAAGGTAGCGGAGGCCAAGGTAGCGGAGGCCGGGAAGCGGCGGCCAAGGTAGCGGAGGCCAGGGAAGCGGCGGCCGGGGAAGCGGCGGCCAAGGTAGCGGCGGCCATGGTAGCGGTGGTCAGGGTGGTGGTGGTCAGGGAAGCGGTGGTCACGGTAGCGGAGGCCAAGGTAGCGGCGGCCGGGGAAGTGGTGGCCAGGGAGGCGGTGGCCACGGTACCGGTGGTCAGGGCAGCGGTGGTCAGGGCAACGGCGGCCAGGGCAACGGCGGCCAGGGAAGCGGCGGCCACGGCAATGGTGGCCAGGGTACCGGTGGTCAGGGCAACGGGGGCCAGGGTAGCGGAGGCCACGGTACCGGTGGCCAGGGTACCGGTGGTCAGGGCACCGGAGGCCAAGGGGGGGCCGGTCAGGGCAACGGTGGCCAGGGTAGCGGTGGCCACGGCAACGGCGGTCAAGGCAACGGCAACGGCAACGGCAACGGCAACGGCGGGCACGGCGGTACGCACTAGAAGTCAATCGTCTGCGGGTGCCTGGAAAGGCATTGCAGTGAACAGCCGCACCTCGCGGCTGCCTGCTACCGAAATCCTCCGCCCTTCAGGGCGGAGGATTTCAGCCTGAAGAAGCGCATTCTCTCCGCGTGAAAGCGAGGCTGTCTAAACGGCGAAAAATTCCCGACAGTCACCGGCCCAGGCGACGCATATACGGTTGGGTGTGCCGACTGTGCAAGGCCATCGGCCGCCACAAAACGCGACTTCCATTAATCCGCAAAGTCGGTGCCGCGGAGCCTGTGCGGCACGGCATTGTCACCGGCATGCCCAGCTCGGTCATTGCGTTCAGGTTAATGCTGTGGACTTGATGCAGCGGGCCGGCGCTGGCCGAATCGTGACTTACTGATTACTGCCCAACGGGGAACATTGTGAAAGTCATGTTAGATACGACGCTGTATGGGCTTGCGCACGGACGCGCCCCGCGCGGACATGGAAACATTTCACGTCCCCGCTGCGCAATGCGGAAATTGATGACAATGGTTCTTCACTCGATGATGCACAGCGACGCGAAGAAAGCGACAGCAGAAGCAAAGCGACGCAATGTAACCTTCATCATGCTGTGCTCATGATGAGTGCATTCACTTTCTGGCTGTCGAGCGTGATGGCAGGTGCTGGATTCGGTACGTCCAATCTGTTTGGAGATCTGTTCGTCTGGTCGTCCGTACTGCTGCTGCTTGTGTCGATCGCACTCGATAACGAATAGCTCGGCCTGTAACCTGGTTCTCGTCAGCGACCACGAGCAGCCAATTCGCGATCTCGTCGTGCTCAACACACCTGCTCCACCGGGCCAGGCACTCGACCGATGATGAAGCTCGCGAGCGCATCGAGCATGAAAGCTATTGTGCCGAAATGAATCCGCTATTTTGGCTTTGAACGACCATAGAGGCCGTTCTTGGCGACCTGGCTGCACGACGCACGGCGATTACCAGCAGCGCGATCAGGACAAACGGAGCAACTTGAACATGCAGCACAGTCGCGACCGGGTCCATCGCCAACGGTAATAACCACGCCGCCACGAGTACTTCCCGTTCACCGCGTAGCCAGCCGATGCGCAAGCCAGTCAGTGCCAGCCAGCCGATCGGAAACGCC
This sequence comes from Paraburkholderia sp. A1RI-2L, assembly GCF_048957375.1. Lineage (NCBI taxonomy): Bacteria > Pseudomonadati > Pseudomonadota > Betaproteobacteria > Burkholderiales > Burkholderiaceae > Paraburkholderia > Paraburkholderia sp. A1RI-2L. The sequence continues at coordinate 2,050,837 of NZ_JARBTA010000001.1, read as the reverse complement.
AGCCATGCGAGGTCATAGTCATACATGTAAGGGCTGCAAAGGAACGTCGCTGCAAAGAGGGCGGCGCCGCGCAGTTCCCAGTCAGCGCAACGGCGCCACACATACCACACGGCAAACACGGCGCACGCCGCGACCAGGCCATGCACGGCGTACGCGCCGATGACGGGCGTGCCGAGTAATCGCAGGAACGCGAAGACGCTCGGCATCTTGGCCCAGGGGAGCACGCCGCTTTCGAGAAAGTGCCGCGCATCACCCAGGCTGGCAATGCATCCACGGATCGTGTCGGCCCCCAGCACTGCGGTACCGAGACCGAAGAAGCACAAGGCAGTCAAAGCGGCGGAGATCAATGTACGCCACGCGCCGATCGCGAGTAACGCAACCGGAAATAGCACGGCAAGTTGAGGCTTCAGCGTGAGCAGTCCGATGAACACGCCGGCCAGGACGGGCCGCCGCCTGAGGCAAAGCATTGCGGCCCCGGCGAGCGCCGCTGTGAGGAATGCGTTCTGACCATGAAAGACATTCATCCATAAGCCGGGGAACGCCGCCAGACACCACTTCGCTGTCGTGTTGAAGACGATGCGACGCAAGACCAGCAGATAGCAGGTCAGTGTCGACAGAATGAAAGTCAAATATGCCGCCAGGTAGGGCAGTAGTGCCAGTGGCAGCACGACCAAATAGAAGCTGGGCGGATAGTACCAGCCGAAGATTGACTGCGAGGCAGGCACCGCAACCTGCACGGCCTTGAATAGCGACGAGAGGTTGTAGGCATCCTCAGCATGCCCGGCAAGTGCAATATGAGAGGCAGCCCAAAACGCAATAAAGTCGGCGCCGAGGGGTTTGCCTTGCAGGTCCAGCATATCCTTCGACAGCAGAACCCAGGCAATGAAGACGACTACAATCAGACCCAGCACGATTCGCGGGTAGATTTTGATTCGCTCCCGATTCAGCCAGTGCGTACTGCGGCCCATGAACGACTCCCCCGCAATTCCTGCTTCTGCATTGATTCCGCCAACGGTGAATCGTGACAGTTTGGGGGCGTTGTAAATGAATGTTTGTCGGCAAACGAACCAATACGGCTTCTTTTTGCGGTGGAACGGTTCAATCGCTGGTCGCACCGATGCCGCTTTCGTGTGCAGCGCTTCACTCCACCTTTTCTTCGTGAAGGAGTGGCAAGAGTCGGTCGAACTCGCGGCGCACGAGGCCGTAGCACTCGCAGGCCCGGGCTTCGAGACCCTTGCGGTCGAGCACGCGGATGCGACCGCGGCTGTGATGGATCAGGCCTTCGTTGTGCAGCTTGCCGGCCGCTTCGGTGACGCCTTCGCGGCGCACGCCAAGCATGTCGGCGATGAGCTGCTGCGTGACCGTCAGGTCGTTCGAAGCCACGCGGTCCACTTCGATCAGCAGCCAGCGGCAGAGTTGCTGGCTGAGCGAATGATGGCGGTTACAGGCCGCGGTTTGTGCCACTTGCGTGAGCAGTACGTGCATATAGAGCAGCATGAGGCGGCGCAGGAAGTCCGAGCGCGCGAAGTGTTCTCTGAGATCTTGTGCACTCATGCGATACGCAAAGCCCGTGCATTGCACCTGCACGCGATTGGGCATGGCTTCGCCGCCCGTGAGCACGGGCACGCCGGTCATGCCTTCGCGGCCGATCGCAGCGATTTCCACCGAGCTGCCGTCTTGCATCGTCGAAAGTATGGAGATGATTGCCGTGGTCGGAAAATAAGCGTGGTGAATGCGCTGGCCGGAATCGCAAAGCAATTGCTCGGTACGTAGATGGACGAGTTCGAGGTGCGGTGCGAGTGCGTGCCATTCGTGTGACGGCAATGCGCCGAGCAAGTGGTTGCCGTGCAGATCCGATTGAAGGGCTAGCATGATTGGTCCCCGTGCGAAGCGGCTTTTCCCGCTTCGTGTTTTGTCATTCCGGCTGCCGAACCGCTTGTTGTTGGTCGCTTCCCATAGCGACTGCTGGCTCGTCTTGCCGACCCCGTAGGCCCGCTGCGTTCGCGATATCGGTTGTATGCGTCACGCGGCACGGCTCATCCGGCCAAGCACGGTATGTGCCAAGGCGCTGCAAACCGCGAGCGCGCGAGCGTTACGGCGCGAACTCGCCGGCGTATCCCCGCGTTTTTGTTTCAGATATGTACGACGCGTCATCTGAGCAGCGCCGCCGGCTGACCTTGATTAACTTGCAACTCATTGAATTGATTTGATTATTCTTCGTTTCGGCGCAGGGGGCGGAAATGACTCCATGCTGAAACACGCGCGTCCGGAGCCCCGGCCGCATAGCCGGGGCGTGCATGGAATCGTTCGGATTTGATTCAGCTGCGTCGCACTGCGAGCGCGGTGCATAGAAACGTTCAGTCCTGAAACATGCGCGTTTCGATTCTTCGCGCAAAGGGCCGTATTTCTATCGAGCGGTGTTGTTCGCGCAACGATCATGCAGGCGCGTCACGCTCCGCGCACAAACACCGCCCGCTTCATCCTCTGCAACGCGCCATACGGCGTCACGAAATGCAGCAGGCTTTTCCCAATCCCCGCCCAGTCGCGCCAATTCAGCACGTTCAGATAACGCACCTGTAAACGCAGCGTGGACACAATCTGCCGCCGCCGCTTCGTCGCGCTGATACCGCCTTCGTTGAGCTCGTAATAAAGTCCGAGCTCAGGCAGATTCGCGCAGTCATAGCGTTGCATCAGCCGCAAAAACAAATCGAGGTCCTCGGCGGCGGGATACTGCACGCGATAATTCCCGACCGCCAACACCGCGTCGATTCTCAGCATCACCGAAGGATGCACGAGCGGCGAGCGCAGCATGCGCGTTCGATGCAGCGTGCGCGCATCGGCGGCGGGCCGCAGCATGAAGAGCGGGGCCCCTGCGCGGTTCACCACCTGCGTCCACGTCCCCAGCGCGGCAAGCCGGGGCTCCGCTTCCATACGTGCGCGCTGCTTCGCAAGCCGCTGCGGCGCGGCGAGGTCGCCCGAATCGATGCGCGCCGCGTAGCGAAAGCCACGTGCCGCGAGCGCTTCCACGCCAGCCTTGAGTGCCCGCTCGATCCCGCCGTTTTGCGGCATGCGCAGCACGTCGACTTGCATGCCCGGGACGCTCGGTGCGACGATCGGCGGCGTGCTGCCGTCGTCGACGATGAGCGCGTACACCGGCGCATTTTCCTCGAACGAGGCGAGCGTGCGTTCGACGTCGGCCTGGCCGTTGAAGGCGGGCATCAGCACGGCCACATCGGCGAGTGCGCCGGTGCGGGTACCGCTCCATCGATCGGCGGGCGCGGCAGCGGGGGAGTTCGTCATGAAGCCAACTTGAAGCGGATGTAATAGAAGTTCACGCAAGCCGCCGCGAGATAGCCGCACGCGAGCCCGACGAGCGCGCCGTAGGCGCCCATGCGCGGGATCGCCACAAGGTTCACGGCGAATGCCACCGCGAGAGCGAGCAGCCATTTGGCGAGCAGCACGAACTTCGCCTGATATTTGAGCACGACGAGGTTGCCGATCGCCTCGACGCCCGCGGGCAGCGAAAGCCACACGGCCCAGCGGAAGATGCCGATTGCGCCCGCATAGTCCGGCCCGAACACGTGGCCGATGATGAAGCCCGCGAGCGCGTCGAGCACGAGTGCGCCCGCAACCATCAGCGCGGCGGTCATCGCGAAGAGACGCACGAGGTTGCGGCGCAGCTGCGCGGTCTGCTGCACGCGATAGACGAAGGCGGGTGCGATCGTCTGCGAGAGCATGAGCGCGAGCGTGATCCAGTTTTCGTTGAGCTGCTGCGCGGCGGAGTAGCGGCCGAGATCGGCGAACGAGATGGTGCGCTCGAGCATGAGCCGGTCGAGCTTCAGGAACAGGTACATGCAGATGAGCCCGAGCCAGAACACGGTGCCCGCGGTCGCGAAATGCTTGAGGAGCGCGCGGTCCACGTGCCAGCCGAGCTTGCCGCCGTGTTGGCGCCGGTAATAGAGCACGAGCGCCGCGCCGATGGCCGCCGACTCGAGCGCCCAGAGCCAGCCGAAGCTGGCGGGCGCGAAGGCCGCGCGCGCGAGCAGCAACACGAGCAGCGCCTTGACCACGGCCGTGCTCATGCTCGCGAGCAACTGCGGCTTGCTGTACGTCATGCTCTGCAGCCAGGCGTTGATCACGCCGACGAACGGCTCGCGAAACAGCATCGTGACGGCGAGCCCGGCCAGCATCGCGCCGACGAGCGGGTCGGTCACGCCCAGCGCGATGCCGCCCCAGGTGACGGCGAGCGCCGCCGCCGAGACGCCGATGCGCAGCGCGAAGGCGCTGCCGAGCACCGTGCCCAGTTCCTCGCGAGGTTTGTTTACGATGGTCGGCACGAGAATTTCAGCGCCGCAGACCCAGGTGATGGGCGCGAGCACGAGCAGCAGCGTGTTGGCGTATTGCCATTTGCCGAATACATCCGGCCCGAAATAGCGCGCGAGCACGCCGCTGATGACGATGGCCACGGCGATCTGCGTGACGCGCTCGAGGCCGAGCCACACGATGTTGGCGACCGCGCGCATGACGTCGGGGTTCGCGTAGCGTTTGAGGGTCAGCATCGGCGGAACGCGCCCGTGGTGCCTGTGGTGCCCGTGGTGCCTGTAGCGCTTGCGTTGAGGCGGGCACGCCGCGTGCGGGGGCATGCGGCCAGGTCCAGTCCTGCCGGGCCCGGCGCGGCTTTTGTCGTCTGAAGGAAACAGCGAGGCATTAAAATAGGTGCGTAATCAGCAGAATGACCGACAGGTAACCCACAGGTAACCAACAAGAGCCTCGGCCGGGCAACGGCCGACGCCAAAAAACGGCAATTATAGTTGTAACGATTCCGACTTTTCGTAACCACTGGCCCCGCCAGCCGGGTGAACCATGTTACGAATACACTCCGACTTTCTATCGCACTGTGAGCCTCACCATGATTTCTCAATCGATTTTCAAGGCCTATGACATCCGTGGCGTGATCGGCAAGACGCTCGACACCGACACCGCACGCGCGATCGGTCGGGCGTTCGGCAGCGAGGTGCGTGCGCAGGGCGGCGATGCGGTGGTGATCGCGCGGGACGGCCGTCTTTCGGGGCCGGATCTCTCGGCGGCGCTGGCCGATGGCCTGCGCGCCGCGGGCGTGGATGTCGTCAACGTGGGCATGGTGCCCACGCCGGTCGGCTATTTCGCGGCCAGCGTGCCGCTCAAGCTCGCCTCGGGCGAGCGCAGCATCGACTCGTGCATCGTGGTCACGGGCAGCCACAATCCGCCCGACTACAACGGCTTCAAGATGGTCCTGCGCGGCAAGGCCATTTATGGCGACCAGATTCAGGCGCTCTATCAGCGCATCGTCGACGAGCGTTTCGAGTCGGGTTCGGGCACCTATGCCGACTACGACATCGCCGATGAATATGTGGCGCGCATCGTGGGCGACGTGAAACTCGCGCGCCCGATGAAGATCGTCGTGGATACCGGCAATGGCGTAGCGGGCGCGCTCGCGCCGCGCCTGTTCAAGGCGCTCGGCTGCGAACTGGTCGAGCTCTTCACCGAAGTGGACGGCACCTTCCCGAACCACCATCCGGACCCGGCGCACCCCGAGAACCTGCAGGACGTGATTCGCGCGCTCAAGGAAACCGACGCCGAAGTGGGCTTCGCGTTCGACGGCGACGGCGACCGTCTCGGCGTGGTGACGAAGGACGGCGAGATCATCTATCCGGATCGCCAACTCATGCTGTTCGCCGAGGAAGTGCTCTCGCGCAATCCGGGCAAGCAGATCATTTACGACGTGAAGTGCACGCGCAATCTCGCGAAGTGGGTGAAGGAGAAGGGCGGCGAGCCGCTCATGTGGAAGACGGGCCACTCGCTCGTGAAGGCGAAGCTGCGCGAGACCGGCGCGCCGCTGGCCGGCGAAATGAGCGGCCACGTGTTCTTCAAGGACCGCTGGTACGGTTTCGACGATGGCCTGTACACGGGCGCGCGTCTGCTCGAGATCCTGACGCGCGTGGCCGACCCGAGCAAGCTGCTCAACGATCTGCCGAATTCGCACTCCACGCCGGAGCTCCAGCTCAAGCTCGAAGAGGGCGAGAACTTCGCGCTGATCGCGAAGCTTCAGCAGAACGCGAAGTTCACGGGCGCCGACGACGTCATTACGATCGACGGCCTGCGGGTGGAGTATCCGGACGGCTTCGGCCTGGCGCGTTCGTCGAACACGACGCCGGTCGTGGTCATGCGCTTCGAGGCCGATAACGATGCGGCGCTTGCGCGCATTCAGGCCGACTTCAAGCGCGTGATTCTGGCCGAGAAGCCGGACGCGAAGCTGCCGTTCTGAGGCTTCAGTGTGCGTTTGACGCCGTCCTGACGCTGTATTCGAAGTAGAGCCTGACGCGGCGCCGCGCGGTTTCACCGCCCGGCGCCGTGCTTTTTTCTACGGTTGGCTCCTCATGGGCCTCCTGCGACGACCCCGAAATACCCCGCCCGTGGACGGCTGGTCGTTTAACTTGCTATACGGGTGTTCGCTGGCACACACCTTATTTCGTTTTCCCCCTACACAATCTCCCGACGGGTGAATCGCCACTCATAACATACCAATCGGGGGCCTCTTGAAAGCCATTGTTCGCCGGGAGGTCCAGCAATCTGCTTTCTTCACGCGAGAAAGAATCGCGGTGTACAGCAGCGCATTGCTTGTCGGGCAACTCGTGGTGATCGGGGTCTGGGTCGTATCGTGCTGGCTATTGCACACTCGCAACGTGCCGCCTCCCGGTCTCGACTTCCGTGTGTTCTGGAGCGCCTCCTTTATTTCCATACATCAAGGGGCCATTGCTGCATTCAATCCAGATCTCCTGCATGCGGTCGAAAACACCTTGCTTCAGGGCACCGGAGTGGAAAGCCCGTGTGCCCTCTGGGTTTATCCCCCTCCGTTTCAGCTGCTTATCTTTCCGCTCGCGATACTTCCATACCCTGCGGCGTATGCGTTGTTCTGCTGCGCTAGCATCGCGTGCTGTCTGTTAGCGTGCGCACCAATGATGAAATCCAGGCCGCTGCCATGGGCGGCCGTTATCGCATTTCCCGGCATTTGGGTCGCCACCATTCATGGTCAGAATTCGCTGATCACGCTCGCGCTCGCCGCCGGCGCGCTGGGGTTACTCGAGAAACGGCCGATTGCAGCCGGTGTGTGTGCTGGACTTCTTATCATCAAGCCGCAACTCGCGCCCATATTTCCTCTGCTTTTCCTGTTCAGCCGGAACTTCAAGGCGTTTTTTGCTGCCGGAGTGACGGCAGCACTTCTTTGCCTTGTGAGTAGAATCGTTTTCGGTATGCCTCTCTGGCTTCGCTTCTTCGAGATGGCCGCATGGTTCAACTCCGCAGTCCAGAACAACTATGCCAACCTATGGGACGCCATGCCTACGGTCTTCGCGATCGCGCGTCACTCAGGGGTCAGCATCGGCGTCGCGTACGCGCTTCACGCCTTGGTTGCCTTGGGCTCGTTGCTGTTCACGATCTCGATATGGCTGCGCAAGCCGCACTCATCGCTGGCGAAGGCGGCAGCCGTTACGACCGCATTGTTGATGCCGATTTATTTGCTGTACTACGATCTGGCATGGCTCCTGTTAGCCATTCTTTATCTAGCTGATGATCTTCGGAATTCACCTCGGCCCGCTCGCGTGGAATATGTCGTTGCGGTGCTCGCATGGCTCGCCCCTCTTGCGTCACTGATTACGTGGTTCACGCCTTTCAAGAGCCGGTGGGCAGTGGTCTTGCTGGTCGTCTTGATGACAGTCGTCGCCCGGCGCTTCATTCAGGAAATCCGCGTGCGGTCACGTCACCACGCCTGCATTACCCACACCGCGTCGTGATACAGAGTTGCCGCACTGCAAGCGATTCACGGTTTGCCCGGGGAGGGTGTCGGTGCCTTGAACGTGACGCCCTGGAAGGAAGCCCAGAATTCCATGTATGAGGAAACCGCCTGACGGGAGGGCAACTTGCATACAACGAACCGAAGCCTCGAAGGCCTGCGCGGTACGGCGGCGCTCCTGGTCGTGCTTTTTCACATGAAGATACTGTCCGCCTACTCTGGAGTCGTTCAGAATGGATATCTCTGCGTCGACCTCTTCTTCGTCCTAAGCGGGTATGTGATCTGTTCTGCTTACGCATCTCGCGTGACGAACAGCCGCGAGGTCTTCCGCTTCGTGGTTCGTCGCATTGGACGGCTCTGGCCGCTGCACGTACTCTCATCCGTGCTCTTCTATGGCTTGCTCTCCTTGCACGCAGTCACGTCCCATCAACCAGTTCTGGTACCTACGCTAGCGGAATTCGTTTCGCTGCTCACGATGACAAACGGGTTCAATCTTTTTGACCACAACATCGGGAACAGTGTCAGCTGGAGCGCAGGGGACGAGCTTTACGTTTACGTTGTTTTCGCGGTGACATGCATTGCACTGCGCGTGCGGGCGTTCGTGCTGTTTGCTGCCTTCGCGATCATAGGCGCCCTGATAGCCTTCCGGATCAACGCCGATTATTGCTTTACACATGGCGCTTGCTATGACATGACCTACTCTTTCGGCTGGGCGCGCTGCCTGGCTGGCTTTTTCCTTGGCGCACTTGTGGCTCGGCACGGCAACGCCCTACATTTAGTGACGTCGCAAAAATGCCAGGTGATCGCTGCGGTTGGTGCTCTGGTGCTGCTTCAGATTGCAGCCGTTGTCCCGCCATTGGCCTTCGGGGCGCCGGTTGTCTTCGGCCTGCTCGTCGCCTCGTTAGCGCGAGATAGTGGGCCCGTAGCCGGCCTGCTGCGCAAGCGACCGCTGCAATACCTTGGAGAGGTATCTTATGCACTGTATCTGAGCCATGCCGTCTTCCTGGTTTACTTTATAAACATGGTCGACGTTCCGGGGCATCAATTGGCATGGCGGGCAGGCTGCTGTGCAGGCTTCTTATTCGCCTCCTTTGCGCTCGCACATTTCTTGCATCGATACATTGAGATTCCACTACGGGAGCAGATCTACGCTTTTGCGGAGAAAATGCCTGCCATCCGGGGCCGAAACGAGACCGGGCTGGCAGCGAATGAATGACTAATCTCGTTCTTCCAGGCACAGTTTTACCGCGCGATCGTCGGTTGGTAATTCAACTGCGATTCAGTTGTACGCTGTCACACATTCGGTTTCCGGGGGAAGTCCCAGAATTCATGTGTGAGGAAACCGCCCGCAGCGGGAGACCAACGTGCATAGAACAAATCGAAGCCTCGAAGGCCTGCGCGGAGCAGCAGCGTTGCTCGTCGTGCTCTTTCATCTGGGCCAGGTGTCACACGTCCCCGGTGTCATTCGAAACGGCTATCTCGCGGTCGATCTTTTTTTCGTGCTAAGCGGATTCGTCATCTGTTCAGCATACGGGGAGCGCTTGGAGTCGGGGTACGACGTGTGGCGCTTCGTCGTGCGCCGCTTCGGGCGGCTGTGGCCGTTGCATATCTCTACCGCAGTCCTCTATTATGTGATCGGCGGATTGCCGCTGATCCTCACCCACAGCGGCGTATTCGCACCGACGGGCGCGGAAGCTCTGTCAATTGTCACAATGACTCAGGGTCTGAGTATCGTCATCCACTCGTTCGGCAACCCGAACGCATGGAGTACCAGCGACGAGTTTTACGTCTATCTCCTGTTCGCTGCCATCAGCCTGGTTGCACGCCGCCACGTGCAGATTGCTTTTGCATTTGCTTTTGCAGCTATCGGCCTTGCCATCGCCATATTTGTCGACGCCGGTACATGCGTATCTAACCGCCACTGCATGGATCTGGCTTCCAACTTTGGATGGGCACGATGCATTTGCGGTTTCTTTATCGGCGTATTGATTGCTTTTTCAAGGGAGCGCCTCCGGTCGCCATGTACACCGAAGATTCAGGTGGCAGTGGCAATCTGCGCTCCTGCGCTCATGATGGGTGCATACGCGATTCCGCTGTTGGCTTTTACGGCACCTCTAGTGTTCGGCACGCTCATTGCGGCTCTCATTTCCGACAACGGACCACTGGCGACGCTCCTGCAAGCGCGCCCCATGCAATATCTCGGCAGGACTTCCTACGCCATGTATCTCAGTCACGCCGTATTCGTCATGCCGCTCACGGAATGGCTTTTGCATGGCAACTATAGAATTGGCTATCAGCTTACTGGCGCGGTGGCGTTCTTGTTCGCGTCGTTAACACTGACCCACTTTATGCACAAGTACGTAGAAATCCCCTTTCGTGACCGGATTTATGCATGGGCGGACTCTCGCACGCATGAGAACGCAGCACCGCTTTTGCGTAATTGCTCCGACGACTATGGCCGGAGTATCGAAAATTGATCGGATGACCCTGATCTTGGGTTCCGATATCGACATAAATTCGGACACTTTTGCAAACGCATGTCAGTAGGGACGGCACGTGGATGGCGAACCCGCACATGGCTGATTTGACTGCAGTGTGTGGGTTCGCGAACGATCCAGCAGTTATTCCAGCTGCTGCGCGGCTCGCGAATCCCTCATACTCGAGATACAAGCTATCGCGAGGCACGACCGGCACGAGGCGCGCCACCTGACTAAAGGGTAGAGCGCCATGACCTGCCGGCCCAAGCGTCGCGCATTTCAAGGAGCGACGGGGGATGCCGCGGATCATCAGGTTTGGAATTTCGGGGGGCATTGCGACCGGCGTTCATGTCTCAGTCGCCTGGTCGGTGTTCAACTGGCTGGTTCGTGACTCTACCGTCGCTAACGTTGCGGCGTTCGTTGTCGCCAACATTGTCTCGTTTTTGCTGCAGACGCTGTGGAGCTTTTCCTCGCGTCCGACCGTCGCGCGTTTCCTGCGCTTTGCCACGGTCTCGATCGCGGGTTTTCTGGCCGCTGCGCTGATTCCGTTGCTGTGCGGGCGGCAGACGATCTGGCTGCCTACCTTCGCTGTTGTCATCTGCATTCCTGCGCTATCCTACGTTTTGCATGCACGATGGACCTATCAGGCAGCCTGACCATGCACGATCCCGTTCAATCCGCCTCCGGGGCGTTGAATCGACCACCCCGCTGGCTCGATGCGCAACGTATCCGCGCCTACGCGGCGTTCGTGCTACTAGTCAATATCGGTTACTTTTCTCTGCGGATATGGCTTGGGGCGATCGACCCGGTGCCCAACATCAGTCCGCCTGGCTGGGATTTCGCCGTATTCTGGAGCGCCTCCTGGCTCGCGTTGCACGGTCCGGCAGTCAATGCGTTCGACACCGCTCTGATCGAGCCGATCGCCCTGCCACTTCAAAACATGCTGCCGTCGCCGTTTGTCACCCCGTGGACCTATCCTCCAACGTTCCTGCTTGTCATGCTTCCGGCAGCCTTGTTGCCGTTCCAGGTATCGTGCATCGCGTACCTCCTGGCCGGGATTGCCTTCGCGTTCAAGGCGTGCGCACGCATTCTGCCGCCAGTACGGGACCTGTCCTGGTGGCTGCCGGTCATCGCGTTTCCTGCAATCTGGGTGACGGTAGGTGCTGGGCAGAACTCGTTTCTGACGTTTGCACTAATGGGACTCGGCCTCGTCTGTCTAGAGAGGCGGCCATGGCTCGGAGGAATTTTTTTCGGTTTGCTTGCTATCAAGCCGCAACTCGGACTCATGATCCCCGTTGCGCTGCTGTTCAGCAGGAATTGGCGCGCATTCGTATCGGCGGCGCTGAGCGTGGGCGTGTTTTGCGCACTCTCGGGGCTTGTGCTTGGGTTCAGTACGTTCGCTCGATTTGCCGAGGCGCTCCCCGCCTTTAACCAGTTCGTCGTTCAGTATTCGGATCGCTGGCCGCGCGGGATTTTGACGGTGTTCGGCACGGCACGTCATTTCGGCGTGGCTGTACCAACCGCGTATCTACTTCACGCGATCATGGCTGCGCTGGCTGCTAGTGCCGTTGCCTGGCTGTGGGCCACGCGCGCGAGTTTCGAGTTGCGGGCGTCGGCGCTCGTGCTCGCGACGCTGCTGGTCCCAACTTATCTGATGCCCTACGACTTGCTATTGCTGGGTTTGCCGATTTTGTGGCTCGTGCGAGACGGCACCCGCAACGGCTGGATTCGGGGCGACACCGTCGTGATGGTGAGTGCGTGGCTGTCACCGCTCGTCTCTTATACGCCCGGAGGTTGGGCGGCCGGCGCTTATGTGCCGTTCATCGTTTTTGCACTGCTGCTGGTAGTGATGCGGCGCTATATGGGCCAACGAGCCGTAAACGCTAACATGTGTGCCTGCGCGGTTGCGGCAGGAGAGCGCAGCCACTCTCGCTGAGCCTCGCTTATCAGTTGCTCTACGGCAATCGGGTTCCCGGTTACGATTCCCTCTTTTCTGCGGTACTGTTCAAGAGTGCAATCCAACCAGTCGGCCTCGATTACGCCGTTACTTTATCCGATTGATTTATCAGGATGACGGCCGCAATCTTCGGGGCAATCCCGCGATAGCGTGGTCCTGTCATGGCCGATACGCACGTCGGACCATGCGTAGATGCGGTCGCGGCAAGGGACTTCGATATACCGGTGCAAGAGATGGGCAAGCGCAAATGACACGAAGACGAGTACGGCAATAGCAATCAATTGATAATCAACTGCGTACTTGCTTTGTTTCAGCCATGAGGCAAACGGAAGCACAATTACGCCATGACCTAGATACAAGGCGTAGGAAATTCTCCCGAGATACTGCATGGGGCGAGTTTGGAGAATGGTTGCCAGTGGCCCGCGGTCGCTAACGAGCGACGCGATAAGTGCGGCGAACACGAGGGGCGCCGCGAAGGCTGCGAGAGGAAATTCAGACGCGCTAGCGAGGAACACAAAGCTGCCAATGGCCAAAGCGATCTGGACGGCTGGCGTGTCAAACCACCGGAGATGGGTTCGCGAGAGAGCAAGCAGCGCACCGACAAAGAATCCTGCAAGGCATCGTGCCCAGCCGAAGGAGGAATGCAGATCCATGCAGTGCTGGATCGAAACGCAAGTTCCTGCGTCGACGTAAAGGACTACGGCAAATCCTGTTGCAGCAGCGACAGCGAAAATTATTCGACGCCAGCGTCGCATACGCAGACAGATTACCGCGAAGAGCAGATACACGTAGAACTCATCGCCAGTGCTCCAGGCAACCAGATTGCCAATGTCGCGATCGGGAAAAGCCAGTCCCTGGGTCATGGTCACGATCGCCATCGTTTCCCCGCCTGTTGGCATATGGGGGGGCCTGCCACCGAGCGCGAAAATCATGCCTAGGAATGCGCAAGCGAGAATGGCGGAAACAATATGTAGCGGCCACAATCGCCCGCTGCGGCGCACGACGAAGCGCCATACGTCTTGCCCCGTTTTCAGCCGGTCTACATAGGCAGAGCAGATCACAAACCCGCTCAGCACAAAGAAGAGGTCAACCGCGAGATAACCGTTGCGGGTGATTGCTGAGAAGGGCGATAAAAGGCCGATGTGGAAGAATACGACGAGCAGTGCAGCGGCACCCCGCAGGCCTTCGAGGCTCCGATTTGTAGTTTTCAAGCCGCCCTCCGCTCTTTTTACTGTGGGAGCTTTCAAGGATGCGCGCTGTATGCCCTGCGTGGTCGCGCAAGGCATGCATGAGAATAGGCCGCTGCCGAGATTCCGATCAGAGTGACCTGCAGAATAAATAATGCCGCGCTACACAGCGCAATGGCGCTCGCGGGGCAGCCACGTTTTCTGTCCTGCCGCAACAGCCGCAGGTTGAACTCGGATACGACACGCGTCGCCAGGCCGTCCCCGTCGACAGCGACCCCCGCTCGACGCATGATCACCGGCCAGCTGCCCGGACCTGCGACGCACTGCGTCCGCGAACCAGCTCCAGCGCCGCGCCTCTGGAATGGACTTCTGCACGTTCGACTGGCAAGGTGCTGATCTTGCTACGCGACTCGTAGCGCCGGCGCACGAGGTAGATGGGCCGCTCTTTCGACTCGTCATAAATGCGCCCGATGTATTCGCCAATGACACCGATGCCTGTCAACTGAATGCCGCTCATGAACAGCACGACGGAGATCAGGGAAGCGTAACCGGGGACCGGATTGCCGAACAGCAACGTGCGAGCGACCATAAAACCGCCGTAGCAAAACGCCAGTGCTGCTATCGCGCAGCCAATATACGTCCAGCTGCGCAAAGGCACGGTGCTAAAGCTCGTAATGCCTTCCAGCGCGAAATTCCACAGGCGCCATCCCGAGAACTTGGTTTTACCTGCGGTGCGTGGCGTGCGTTCATAGTCGATGGTCACCGAATTGAACCCGACCCACGCGAACAGCCCCTTCATGAACCGATGACGCTCCGGAAGGCTGCGCAGTGCATTCACCACCTGGCGATCCATCAGCCTGAAGTCTCCAACGTTCTCGGGAATCTTGAGTTCCGAGAGTGCGTTGTGAACGCGATAGAACAACGCCGCGGTCGTGCGTTTGAGGAAGGAGTCGCAGGCGCGGTTCGCGCGTCGGGCGAGCACGACCTCGGCGCCTTCGCGCCAACGCTCGATCATCTGGGGGATCAACGAAGGCGGATCCTGCAAGTCCGCATCGATGACGATAACAGCGTCGCCAGCGGCTTCGTCGAGGCCCGCTGTGAGCGCCGCCTCCTTGCCGAAGTTGCGCGAGAGATCGATGATCCGCACGCGCCTGTCGCGCTGGCTCACGTGGACCAGTCTGTCGAGTGTGGCATCGCGGCTGCCGTCGTTCACGCAGACAATCTCGAAGCGGATCGATTCGACCGACTCCAGCGTCGCGATGATTTGCGTGAAAAATGCCTCGACACCGTCTTCCTCGTTGTAGAACGGGGCAACGATGGAGACGAGAGGGTTCGAGAACGCGGATCTGGAGCGGCGCGTTTCCTCTGCAATAGGCCTGTTCATGACGTTGGCTCCCTTGTTACAACGAGTTCGCGGTAGTGGCGATGGCCTGCGTGTTGCGCTCGCGCGCAATCTGCGCGACCAGCATCCAGAGCGTGGCAATCGAGATGAGTGGGGTGAACGGGACGTGTAGATTCGACACGAGCGTGAGTCCGGCGATGGGCGCGAGCCAGAGTACGGCCAGCCATTCACGTTGTCCGCTCTGGAAACCGTGTTCTTTAGCGTGCGCGATCATCCATGCGATGAGGATTCCATACCATGCGAGGTCGTAATCGTAGAGGTACGGGCTCACCATCAAGCTGGCGCACACGAGTACCGCAGCGCGCAGACCGAAGGCGCTCGGGCGGCCCCATGCATAGCAGACGGCCGAGGCGGCGCAAACGACAGACAGGGCTTGCGCCGCAGCGGCGAGGGCGGTTGGCGCATGGAGCAGCTTGAATGCTGCGAACAACGTGGGCACTCGAAACAGCAGTGCCCGTCCGGTTTCGACGTAGCTGTTGGCGAGCGCCACGTTGTGAAGGAACGCGACGAACGTTTCACTGCCGAACGCCAGTAACGCGAGCGCCATTGAAATTGCCACGCCTGCGACCATCGCGCCCAGTGCGCGCCACGAGCGCGAAGCGAGCAGCGCAAGCGGAATCAGCACAGCAAGTTGCGGCTTCATGGCAACGAGTGCAAAGCACAGGCCGGCGAGTATCGGGCGGCGGCGCAGCAGCACCAGACCGAGCCCCACCAGCGATGCGGTAAGCAATCCGTTTTGGCCGGACGTCAGCACGAGCGCGGAACCCGGGAAGGCAATCGCGATGAGTGCGGTGCGCGGGTGGGGCACGATCGTCGTGGTCACCTTGACGAACAGGGCGAGCGTGCCGAACAGGAAGATGGGAGCCGAAATTGTGAACGGCAGCAGCGCCAGCGGATAGACGAACAGCAGAAATGTCGGCGGGTAGAGCCAGGGGAGGACGCCGACGGGGCGGCCGGCCACATGCTCCTCGATGGGCGTCAGGATACTGAGGTTATAGGCATCCGCCGCATGTCCCTGCAGGGCAAGATGCGAGGCGCTCCAGAACGGCAGGCAGTCCACGGCGAGCACGCTCATCTGTGGATCCTTCAGCCACACCAGGTGATACAGGTACGCAAGCGCAACCCCAAGGTAGTAGATGAGTGCGGCAAGCGGATAGATCCACAGGCGTTGCCCGCTCAACCAGTGCGAGCGGGGCGTGCTGCTGTCGGGCGACTGAGCGGGCGCCGCCTTGGCGGTGCCGGTCAGTTCACGGAGGGTCGTCTGGTTCATTGAGTGGCCTCGCGCGTAATGGAATGGGTGCGTTCGATGCGCGCGCGGCGCAGCACCACGAGCAGCATGAGCAACAGAATGACCGGGCCGACTTGCGGCAGTCTGAGAACCTGATTGAAGAACTCGTATGCGGGAAGGAGCCAGGCGAGGAGCAGCACGGGCTGTTCGCCGGCCAGCCATCCGCGACGCAATCCGGTCGCGAGCAGACTGGCGCATGCCAGTCCGAACCACGTCAGGTCGTAGTGCCAGACATAGGGGTTGACAATCAGCGTGGCAGTCGCGAGCGCGGCCGCGCGCATGGCGGTGTCGCGCGTCGTGCGCCAGACCTTCCATGCGCTGCAGATGGCGATGATGGCAACGACTGCTTGCGCGAGTCTCGCCACGATCAGCGATGCGTCCATGAGCCGGAGCGAAGCGAACACGGACGGAGAAGCGAGCCAGAAACGGACGTCGTGCTCGAGCAGAAGCTCGCGTGCCATTCCGACGTTCCCGGCAAACAGCCGAAGCGAAGCCGGCCCGCAAAGCATCACGCTTGCAAGAGCAAGGAGCACGGCTGTCACGGCGGCGTATCCGAACACCTTCCACGCCCGTGCCGCGACCAGAACGAGTGGGAACAAGATGCCCAACTGCGGCTTGATCGCCAGCAGTCCGATGCAAATTCCGGCGATCACGGGACGCCGCTCGATCGATGCGATGGCGAGCGCGGCCAGCGCTGCCGTAATCAAACCGTTCTGCCCGAAGATGGCGCACACCAATACACAGGGCATGGCGAGCACGATATAGCGGGCCGTCGCGATGCCGAGCGTGCCCTGTGCGAGCCCGGAGACACGAACGGTTGCGCAGACATACGCCGAAGCGCTCGCGGCAAGGAAGGCAAAGTAGGCAAGCGGAAGCGGCAACAGCGCGAGTGGCGTGATGAATAGCAGAAACGTGGGGGGGTAGAGCCAGGGGACAAACGCGCTCTTGGGCAGGCCGCCCGTTGCTGCGATCACGATTCGGGAGAACGCCGAGTAGTCGAAGACCGTGGCGGCCTGGCCGTGAAGGACCGCGTGGCTGGCCGACCAGAACACGCGCAGATCGGAGCCTGGGCTCCATCCGCCTGTGTCGGAAAAGCCGCGAGTCACCACCGCCCACAGCCCCACGAAGCCGACGCCCATGACGAGCATGGCGGTGCTGTAAACAATGAGCCGTTCCCGAGAAAGCCAGGAGCACGCTATCGAGTGCGAACGTGTGGCATTCCACTCTAGTGGTCGCATTTTTTTCAGCCCCCGCTGAATTTTTCGGCTTGGCGGCGCCGCCGCCGTTTTTTTTGCCCCGTACTCGCCAGTGGTGTGATGCATGGCAGTCCTGGCGTGTTGCGGGATTATGGTGAGCAGGGCGTTTTCGGAGCAACACAGAGTGCGTCGCCAGCGTTCGGGAGCGAACACTGGCGGGAACGGATCGACCGTGCTGAAGGTCCGGGTCGCATATTTCGACTTGCGGGCCGAAGTTGCGTGCGCGCGCGACCGGTCGCGAGCGGGAGATGAGGGGTCGCGGCGCGTTCGTTAAGCGAGGTGCCCCACATGTCGAAGGTCAAAAGTACCGAATATGAGCGCCGGCGTACGCGTCATTGTTGCGGGTGTGTCCGAGCGCACACATGTATCGGTTTGGGTCGCGTAGAACTGCGCCTGAGGCTACGGCGCGAGCCAGTGACGTAGTCCCACCTGCCCTCAAAACCACATGGAACGGGGGTTAACCATGTTCACATCCATTCGGAGATCAAAATGAACAAGATCATCGCCCAGGCAAAGAACTTTGTTCGTGATGAAAACGGCATTACGGCTCTTGAGTACGGCATCCTGGCAGGCCTGATCACGGTCCTGCTGATCGCCAGCATCGCAACGATCGGCTCGGTACTCAAGAACGTGTTCTCCGACATCGCCTCGGCCGTCTAGCGAACGCGTTTGCGAGTGGGCTGGCAACGCGCGCCACACTCGCTCACTTTCACAACAAACGGACGTTGAAGCTGGAACTGCTCGAGACCGCATTCGGAAACGTCTGGAAGCCGGGCGTCCTTCGAGCAGCGTCGTGTGCCATGAGGCGGGTTCGCGACGTGAAGCATTTCCGAATGCGGTTTTGCAATCAAGAGCAGGAGCGGGAAATGGTTTCAGGCGTGGTCGATCGCACAAAGCTATTAATTTGAGTCGCGTAAAACTGCACCCGGGACTAGTCCGCCAGGTTGAGTGACGTAGTCCCATCACCCTCAAAACCACATGGAACGGGGGTTAACGATGTACACATCCATTTGGAGATCAAAAATGCAAAACATCATCGCTCAGGCAAAGAATTTTGTTCGTGACGAAGACGGCATTACGGCTCTCGAGTACGGGATCCTCGCCGGTCTGATCACCATCTTGCTGATCGCCAGCATCGCAACGATCGGCTCGGTGCTCAAGAACGTGTTCTCCGACGTTGCCGCAGCGGTCTAACCGATGTATGGGCGAGTGGGTTTGCCGCGCGCGCCACACTCGCCCAGTGTCACCAGAAGCGGACCTTTGTAACTGGAAATACTCGAGACCGGATCCGGAAACGTCGGGAGACCATGCGTCCCGGCAACAGCGTCGTATGTCATGAGTCAGGGCCCGCGCCACAAGGCTTTCCGAATAGGGTTTTGCGATGGAAGGGCAGTTTCAGGAAATGACTTCAGATGTTGCCGATCGCACAAAGTTATTGGTTTCGGACGGGTACAAAGTGCGAACGCGACTACTGAGCTGCCCACAGCGAGGTAGTCCAACCAGCCCTCAAACCCACAGGGAACGGGGCTCAGCAGTTCACTTTCAGGGAGATCGAAATGCAAAGGATCATCGCTCAAGCTAAGGGCTTCATTCGCGACGAAGAGGGTATTACGGCTCTGGAGTACGGGATTCTCGCGGGCCTGATCACGGTCCTGCTGATCGCCAGCATCGCGACCATTGGCTCGGTGCTCCAGAACGTGTTCTCCGACATTGCCGCAGCAGTCTAAAAGAACCTGGCCGGGGAGCGGACAAATGGATTTCACATTGCTTTCGGTTTCATTGCCGCCGCAACCCGTTCCGCTGTGCGTGATCGCGCTGGTGATACTCGCTGCCAGCACGGACCTCGTCAGCCGCCGGATTCCGAACCGGCTGATCATGCTGGGGCTTGTGTCAGCGCTCGCGGTCCAGATCGCGCTGCGCGGAGCGCTCTCGGGCAGCGCGATCTGGCTGAGCGGCGCAGCGACCGGGTTCGCGCTGTTGCTGCCGTTCTACCTGCTGCGGGGCATGGCTGCCGGTGACGTCAAGTTGCTGATGATGCTGGGCGCCTGGCTGGGGGCGGCTGCAACAGTTGATATCGCAGTGAACACCTTCATTATCGGTGGGGTGTGGTCATTCGGCGTCGCCTTGATGCGAGGGCGGTTGGTCCGGCTGATCGGAAACGTCGCGGCGTTGCTCGCGGGGTCCGGCCGGTTCATGCGCGTGCCGGGTGTGTCGCCTGGCACGCAGGTGACGCGGGAGTCGGTCGGGTCGATTCCCTATGGTGTGGCGATCGGCGCGGGAACGGTAGCGGCGCTGTTTGCCATGGTGCATTAAAGCGCTGGCCGCAGCGCAGTGTCTGGCGGTAACGTGCCCCGGCGGCGACTTGGGGCTCGAAAGAGATCGAATTTTCTCGAAAGCATATGGGGGTTGTCATGAAAAACGGCCGCGCGCTTGCCATGCTCGCGATTGCCCTGTTGGCCGGCTTGGCCGCAGTGGTGTTCGCTTCCAAATGGTTGCTTCAGACGTCCTCGGGGGCCACGGTACCCGTTGCCGTCGCATCCGACGACATCAATCTCGGTCAGCCAATCAATGAAACGATGATCCGGACGGTCAACTGGCCCAAGGACAGCCTCCCACCCGGAACATTCAGTGCGCCGAAGGACCTTGACGGCCGGGTCGTGCGCGCGAGCCTCGCGCGTGGTGAACCGGTGCTCGCTTCGAAGCTGGCGCCCGTGGGCACGAAAGGCGGTCTGTCCGCAGTGATTGGCGAGGGGCGGCGAGCGATTACGGTGCGCGTGAACGACGTGGTGGGCGTAGCCGGCTTTGCGTTGCCGGGTAACTACGTCGACGTGATCGTCAACACCCAGGAGCCGCAGAAAAAGACCGAGACGCAGGACCAGAGCATCTCGAAGATCGTGCTCGAAAAGATCCTGGTGCTCGCCGTCGCGCAGCAGGTCAACCGCGACGACACCGCGCCGAAGGTCGTGAACGCCGTGACCCTCGAGGTGACGCCCGAGCAGGCGGAGAAACTCGATCTGGCGCGAAGCGTGGGGACGCTCTCACTCGTCCTGCGCAACCAGGTGGACGACAAAAAGCTCGTCACGGACGGTGTGACCAAGCAGACGCTGCTGGGGCAGGCCGCGCCGCTGCCGGCGTCGGCGCCCGAGCCGGCTCGTCCGGTGCGGGTGAAGTACGTGGCCCATGCGCAGGTCAAGCGTGATTGCATTGGCGTTCTGTCGGGCGTCACGGGTAGTCAGGAGTGTTTCTGAAGCACTGCAGAGCGGCCGTCCAAGCCCGGCGTTGACCACCCGGGACAGGTTGCGATAGCGGCGAAGCCGCTACTAGAACGCTGGTAAAACACGGGGTATAACGATATGGATACCAAAGTAAAGGTGGGGTCCACGGGGGCCTGCAAGGACATCGGTACGTGGCGCGTCGCGACGCTGGCCTGGGTGTGCGCGGGGTTGATGAACGCGACACCTGGCTGGGCGCAGGAGCAGGCCGGGAACGCGGCGCAGGAGAAGTCCGCTTCGACTGCCCAGGTGCCCGTGGGCAAGGGCCCCGTGCAGATGACCATCAGCATGGGACCCGCGCAGGGCGCCAACGCCGCGCCCAAGGCCGTGGCGGGACCGCTGCACGGACCGAGCTGCGTCGGGGCCATTCGCGGCGAGAGCAACGTGGTCGTGCCGCTTGGCAAGTCGACGCTTGTGCCGATCGACGAGCCGGTGCGAAATCGCACGATCGGCAATCCGGAGATCGCGCAGGCGACCATGGTTTCGCCGCAGACGCTCTACCTGGTTGGCCAGTCGGTCGGGACCACCAACATGATCATCCAGGGCAAGAGCGGTGCGTGTCAGGTGATCGACGTGATCGTCAGCGCCGATTCGGGCGGGCTCCAGACCGCGCTCGCGCAACTCATGCCGCAAGAGCGCGACATCCGGGTTTCCACGGCTGCCGACAACATCGTGCTCGCCGGTCATGTGTCGAGCGCACAGGCGGCGCAGCAGGTCATGGAAATCGCCAGGGTGTTCGGCGTGAGCGGCGGCAACGGATCGAAGTCGGGCGGCGTGATCAACATGATGAGCGTCGACGCTCCACAGCAGGTCATGCTCGAAGTGAAGGTCGCCGAAGTCGACAAGACCCTGATCGATCAGCTTGGCTCGGCAATCAATATCCAGGGCGGCTTCGGGTCGTGGACAGGCGCGCTCGTGAGCAATCTCCTCGCGGGCGTCTCGAGCGCATTCCTGGCCTCCAAGGCGAATAACCGGCCGTTCAACCTCGCCGTGGATGCGCAGAAGACCGACAACCTCGTGAAGATCCTCGCGGAGCCGAACCTTGTCACCATCAGCGGTCAGGAAGCCACTTTCCTCGCCGGCGGCAAGATTTTCATCCCCGTGCCGCAAAGCGGCGGCGGCACTTCGGCCACGGCGATCACCCTGCAGCAGGAGGAGTTCGGCGTAGGGCTCAAGTTTACGCCGACGGTGCTCGGCAACGGCCGCATCAACCTGAAGGTGGCACCGGAGGTCTCGGAGCTGTCGCCCACGGGCGTCACGTTGAGCGCGTCGAACGTGAGCGGCGTGAGCATCCTGCCGCTCATTACGACGCGGCGCGCGTCCACCACGGTCCAGATGGCTGATGGCGAGTCGTTCGCGATCGGCGGGCTGATCAACAACAACATTACGGGCTCGCTCAAGGCCGTGCCTGGCCTCGGTGAAATTCCGGTGCTGGGCGCGCTGATGCGCAGCACTTCGTTCCAGCACGACCGCTCGGAGCTGATCTTCATCATTACGCCGCACCTCGTGAAGCCCGTGAAGAGTATCGCGCAACTTCAGATGCCCACGGACAGCTTCTCGGAGCCCCTCGAGGCCGACGTGTACGCGACGGGCAACATGGAAGGCCGTGCCAAGCGCAACGAGGGACGCTTTGCACCGGCGGCACCTGCGGCACCCGCGGGCACTCAGGCCACGCCGGCTGCGCCAGCCGCACCTGCGCCGGCGCCGGCCGCGCCCGCGGCGCTGCCCGCACCGCAGGTCTCTTCGCGGCGCGAGGCGCCGGCGTCCTCCGGGCCGGCGCCCGAGGAAACGGTTACACAGCCGGTCGCCACACAGCAGGTGAGCGTGCAGTCTCTCGCGCCGTCAGCGGGCGACGACAACGCAGCGCATGCGCAGCGCATCGAGCAGGAAGCCGCGCGTATCGCGTCGAACCAAACCGTCGTTCATTGACCCGGCGATCAGGAGACCAGCATGAAACTCGATACTTTCGCATTCTTTCGCCGGGCTCTGCTGATCGCGCCGCTTGGCGTTGCGCTTGGCGGTTGCATGACCAGCTCGCCCATCTGGGAAGCGCATTTCGGCGAAGCGCTGCACCACTCGATGCAAGCGCAGATCATCGACCCGGACGCGGCCATGCACGTCAGCTCGCAGCCGGGGGTGGACGGCAAGGCCGCTGCGGCGGCGATGGACCGATACGACAAGTCCTTTACGCAGCCGCCGGTGTCCGCGTCGCCCTACACGATTGGCGTGAGCTCGGGGCAATAAGCCGGGGCACGCACGACAGGCCGGAGAACGAGACCAAACCGGGGCATACGATCATGATCGACATACTCATTACTTCCACGGACACCGAGCGGCTCGCGCAGATCATGCGCGTGATCGCGGGATGCGGTCCCTACCGCACGACGCGTACCGTTGGCACGCCGTTCGATCTCGTCGAGCGTGGCGACACGCTCGATGCATTCGATGTCCTGATCGTCGATGCGAGGGGATTGCAGGAGGCGCAGCTGCCTTCCGTGACGGAGCTGTGCCGCCGTCGCGACCGGCTCCTGTGCATGCTGCTGATTCCGGAGGCGTCACCGGACGCGCTCATTGCGGCGATGCGCGCGGGTTTCCGGGACGTGATCACGGGGCCGCTGGACCCCGTGGCGATAGGCGATGCGCTGCAGCGCGCGATCGGTCAGCGCGCGCAGGGCAGTGCTCGCTCGACGCGCATCGTGTCGTACATGTCGTGCAAGGGCGGCGTGGGGACGAGCTTCATCGCGGCGAACGTGGCGCACATCGTCTCGCAGACGCAGAACCAGCGCGTGCTGCTGATCGATCTGAACCAGCTTTACGCGGACGCCGCGTTCCTCGTGACGGAGCAGACGCCGCCCTCGACGCTGCCCCAGTTGTGCGCGGAAGTGGACCGCATGGACGTGGCGTTCTTCGATGCGAGCGTGATCCATGTCGCCGAGAACTTCGACATCCTGGCTGGCGCGGGCGACCCGATCAAGGCGAGCGAAATGCGTCAGGACCGGCTCGAATGGGTGCTTGGTGTCGCGATGCCGCGTTACGACTGCGTGGTCCTCGATCTCGGGCAGACCATCAATCCGCTTTCCATGCTTGCACTGGACCGCAGTGACGAGATCCATATCGTCTTGCAGGCGAGCATGCCGCACTTCCGGGCAGGCCGCCGTCTGCAGGAGATCCTGCAATCACTCGGCTATGGGCCTGAACGGATTCGTGTGCTGCTCAACCGCCAGACCAAACACGGCGAGCGTGTGCGCGAGGCCGCCGAAAGCGTGCTTGGCGTCAAGCCGTTCCAGGTCATTCCGGACGATGCGCGTGCCGTATCCGAAGCGGTCAACCAAGGTTTGCCGATTTCCGTGGTGGCGCCCGGCAGCGCGGTGACGCGCAGCCTGCGCGCGCTGGCGACCAGTGTGGCGGCCTCGAATGCCACGGACACGGCATCGCGCGGCAAAGGCGACTCGTTGTTCGCACGCCTGATCGGTCGTCAGGCGCCAGCCAAATTCGGCTTGATGTAAAGGAGAAAAAACATGTCTCTTCGCGAGCAAATCTTTGCGCAGCGCTTCGAGCCGACGATCGTCGAGCGTGCCGATACCGGCGTCAGCGCCGGCGCCGGTATCGGCGCTACAGCCGCAGCCTCCGCGCCTGCCAGGGTGAAAACCGAGGCGTATCAGAAGCTGAAGTACGAAATCCACCAGGCGGTGCTCGAACGCGTCGAGCTCGAGCGTCTTTCGCGCATGCCTCAGGAGCAGATCCGCAGTGAGATCGGTGCGCTGGTCGGCCGGATACTCGAAGATCAGAAGGCGCTGGCGAACGACATCGAACGCAAGCAGCTCGCCATCGACGTGTATGACGAGATGTTCGGATTCGGTCCGCTCGAGCCGCTGCTGCGCGACCCCACGGTCTCGGACATTCTCGTGAACACGTGGCGCCAGACGTTCGTGGAGCGGCGTGGCAAGCTCGAGCTCACCGACGTCAACTTTTACGATGACGCTCACCTCATGAAGGTGATCGAGAAGATCGTCTCGCGCGTGGGACGGCGCATCGACGAGTCGAGCCCGATGGTGGACGCGCGCCTGCCCGATGGCTCGCGCGTGAACGCCATTATTCCGCCTTCGGCCGTGGACGGGCCGCTCGTCTCGATCCGGCGGTTCGCGGTCTCGCCGCTGCAGGTCTCGGATCTGATCGAGCTGCAGACGCTCACGCCGCCCATGGCCCAGGTGCTGGAGGGGCTTGCGCGCGCCAAGGTCAACATTCTCGTGTCGGGCGGCACTGGCAGCGGCAAGACGACGCTGCTCAACGTGCTCTCAGGCTTCATTCCGAACGACGAGCGCATTGTCACGATCGAGGATGCGGCCGAACTTCAACTGCGCCAGGATCACGTGCTGCGGCTCGAAACGCGCCCGCCGAACATCGAGGGGCGCGGCGAGATCACCCAGCGCGCGCTCGTGCGCAATGCGCTGCGTATGCGCCCGGACCGCATCATCCTTGGCGAAGTGCGCGGCGCGGAAGCGCTCGACATGCTCAACGCCATGAACACCGGCCACGAAGGGTCGCTTGCGACGATCCACGCCAACACGCCGCGCGACGCGCTTACGCGGCTCGAAAACATGATCAGCCTGGGCGGCCTGTCGTTGCCGCCGCGCACGATGCGCCACCAGATCTCGTCGGCAATTTCGGTGGTCGTGCAGGCCGCGCGCCTCACCGACGGCCGCCGCAAGATCATGAGCATTTCGGAGCTGACCGGCATGGAAGGCGACATCGTCAACATGCAGGAAATCTTCACGTTCAAGCGCACCGGCATGGATTCAAATGGCAACGTGCGCGGCTACTTTTGCGCGACCGGCGTGCGTCCGAAGTTCTGCGAACGCTTTGCGGCGTTTGGGGTGAACGTGCCGGACCAGATTTTCGAACCGGGCCGCCGTTTCGAAACGGCTTGATGTTCTCGACGTTCTTGCGGGGGAGCGTGGCATGAGCACAACTTTCTTTCTGGCGATCCTGCTGCTCTTCGTGGCGGTAGTGCTCGCAGCCCAAGGCGCGTGGGAATGGTGGAACAGCCGGCATGGCGCCGTCGCGCGCCGTCTCGAAGCGCGCCTCGAGGCCGTGGCCACGGGGGGCACGGGACGCAAGGAGACGATGTCCATCCTCAAGGCGCGGCGGCTCGATGGGTCGACACTTTTCGGCCGCGCCTTGCTGCTCGTGCCGAAGATCCGCTCGTTCGAGGCATGGGTGCAACAGTCGGGCATCTCCTGGACCGCAGCGCGCCTCATCGCACTCTGTGCGGTGATGCCGGTTTTCGTGCTCGTCGTGGGGCTGTTCGTTCGCGTGCCGTTTGCGATGCTGGCGGCGGCCGCGGGCGCCTCCGCGCTGCTTCCGTTGCTGTACGTGAGCCGTCGGCGCGCAAAGCGGTTGCTGCGCTTTCAAAAGCAGTTGCCGGATGCCTGCGACATGCTCGCGCGCGCACTGCGCTCGGGTCATGCGTTCACGGGGGCCATCGACATGGTCGGCACCGAGTTCGCCGACCCCATGGGCGCCGAGTTTCGCGTCACGTTCGACGAGATCAACTATGGCGTCTCGCTCAACGACGCGTTGTTGGGCCTTGCGCAGCGCGTGCCGGTGGGGGACCTGCGTTACTTCGTCATCGCCGTGCTGATCCAGCGCGAGACCGGCGGCAACCTGGCAGAGCTGCTGGACAGCATTGCGAGCCTCGTGCGCGAGCGCTTCAAGCTGTTCGACAAGGTGCGCGTGCTCGCCGCGGAAGGGGTGCTCTCGGCGCGGGTGCTGTGTCTGCTGCCGGTCTTTACGGCAGGAGCCATTGCCTTCCTCAATCCGGATTTTCTCGAGGTGCTGTGGAAGGACCCGACAGGCGTGATGCTGCTCGAAGGCGTTTCGGTGCTGATGGTGATCGGCACCATATGGGTGCGCCGCATCGTGCGCATTCACGTCTGAAAACGTCAGGCTTCGCGCCAGCAGGAAATTCGAAAAAGGGGGAGCCATGTTAGCGCTCGATACGACGCGGTTGATGTTGCTGGTCTGTCTCTTTGCCGGTGTGTTCGGCCTGAGTTTGGGCGCCATGTATCTCTTCGCGCCCCGAACCATGCGCAGGCGCATCGAACAGGCGGGCGGGGGCGGCGCGGCTGCTCCCAGTGCCCAGCCGGACGGTGGGGACGAGCCCTGGTACGAAAAGCTCGTGCACGTCACGGAGCCGCTTTCGAAGCTCTCTGCGCCCAAGGAGGGCTGGGAGGTTTCGGCGTTGCGCGTGCGCTTGATGAACGCCGGCTGGCGCACGCCGGGTGCCGTGGCGACCTACTTTGGGACCCGCACGGTGCTGGCGCTGCTCTTGCCCACCATGGCGGCCATGTGGATGCTCGGCGGCGGTGGGGCGAGTTCGGTCACGAGCTTCGCGGTGGTCCTCGTGAGTCTGGTGAGCTTCGGCTACTACCTGCCGGCCTTCGTCCTCGGGCGCGCTGTGGCGCGCCGCAAGCGGGTGATTTTCGAGGACTTCCCCGACGCAATCGATCTGTTGACCGTCTGCGTCGAAGCGGGGCTCGGCCTCGATGCTGCGCTGATGCGCGTCGCGGAAGAGATCAAATTGCGCAGTGCGGTGGTGGCGAGCGAGATGGAGCTCACGCTGCTGGAAATGCGCTCGGGGTATGCGAAGGAAAAAGCGCTGCGCAACTTTGCCCTGCGCACGGGCGTGGACGATGTCGATTCGTTCAGCACGATGCTCATCCAGGCGGAGCGTTTCGGCACGAGCATTGGCGATTCGCTGCGCGTGCTCTCGGACACGCTGCGCACGCGCCGTCGCATGCTTGCCGAGGAGAAGGCCGCGAAAATCGCGCTCAAGCTGCTGTTTCCGCTGATGTTCTGCATCTTTCCCGCGCTGCTGGTGGTGCTGATGGGGCCGGCGATGCTGCATATCTACCGGACCATGCTTCCGGCAATGGGCGGCTAACCGGCGGCCGTAACGGACGATGTGGCAGGACCTGGCCCGGTATGGGCGATTTGATCGGGGGACCTATGGAACCAGCAAAGACCGGCGCGCTACGCCTTCAGTTACGCGCGGTACGAGGAAGAAGGGGGGCAGTGAGCCCCGTGCGCGGGCGCCTGTGGCGCGCGCAGCGCGGGGTGGCCATGGTCGAGTTCGCCGTCGTGCTGCCGGTGCTGCTGCTGCTGGTGTTCGGCATCATCGAAATGGGCTTGTTCCTGTACGACAAAGCGGTCCTTACCAACGCCAGCCGGGAGGGCGCGCGCGCCGGAATCGTGCTGAAGAGTCCGAAGGCCACCTCGACCGACGTGCAGAACGTCGTGACGAACTACACCTCGAACTACCTGCTGACGTTCGGCTCGCAAAATACGCCGGTGGTCACCACGTCTGGCACCGGCGGCACGTTCGGTCAACCGCTTACGGTGACCGTCTCCTATCAGTACAGCGGGCTGGCTTTGGGACGGATGGTGGCCCCCATCACGGGGCCGATTACGCTGACCGCCACCACTGTCATGAATAACGAATAAAGGGGACGATCATGCGCAGGGGGAGCAAAGGGAAACAGAAAGGGGCAGTGGCCGTCACGGTCGCTGTGTTCATGGTCTTCCTGCTGGGAACCGCGGCGCTCGCCATCGACATCGGCAATCTGATGGTCGCTCGCAACGAGCTCCAGAACGCGGCCGATGCGGCCGCGCTGGCGGGCGCGGGTTGTCTGAAACCGCGCAGCGAATGCGGCAATACCAGCGCGACCCAGCCGGATTTTACGACCGCGTCGGCAACAGCTTCGACGTTCTCGACGTCGACCTCGACCAACCAGGTCCAGGGTGCCTATGTGCAAGCCAGCACGGTAGCGACCGGATACTGGAACGCCACGGGCACGCCCTACGGCCTCGAAGCGCTGCCGTTCACACCGGGCTCGAACGACCTGCCCGCCGTGCAGGTGACGATCAATAAAAACGGGTCAAACGCGAACGGAGCGGTGTCGGGCTTTCTGAGCGGCGTGCTCGGGGTCAATATCCTGAAAGCCAGTGCAGTGGCGACGGCCGTGCTTTCTTCGCCCGGCAATGTGGGGCCAGGCGGGTTGTTTCCACTGGCGATGTCGCAGTGCTTGTACAACACCTACTGGAGTTCGTCGACCGATTCACCGCTGACTTCGCCCACCACCGGCACCGTGTCCGGCTTTTCGGACCCGCAGATCGCGGGACAGCCGTACATCTTCCGGATAGGGTCCGCTTACCAGTACGGAACTTGTCAATCCGGCCAGTGGACGACATTCAATGTCAACGACAACAGTGCCAGCTATGCCACTAGCCTGCTGACGAGTGGCAACAGCACCGGCTTCTCCGTCGGTGCTCAGCCGGGGACGTGGATTCAGACGGGCGAGAAAAACTCGATCTTCAACGCGACTGCGGCCTGTAGCGCGGCGGGCAATGGTCAATGCGCATGGGCGACGGTCGTGGTGGTGGCCGATCCGTCGACGAGCGGGTTTCAGCCGGTCCTGGCATTTGCTTGCCTGCACATTCTCGATGCGAGTAACGGCGCGAATCCCTATGTGCTCGTGCAGATGAGCAACGACATGAGTCATTGCGAGACACCCAATTCGGGAGGGGTCGGGCCGAGTTACGGCGCTTACACGCCGCCGAGACTGGTCCAGTAGGAAGGATTTTCCGTAGCCCAGGCAGCACACTTCGACATGCATGCCCGGCAACTCGGGCGCGGCGATCGGCGCCGCGCCTTTCTCTTGCCCGCGGCTTGCTGCTTCGATGCTCTTCGGGCGCCGATTCCAGCGCCCATATCCGCACTTTCTTCCCGCTTTTTCGCTTAACTTCGTTTGACGCGCTAAAATTGCGGACCTTTTAATCAGTCCGCCTATTTCTGCCTTGAGCGTGCAAAAGATCCTCATCGTGCGCGTGTCGTCGCTTGGCGACGTCGTCCACAACATGCCCGCCATCGCCGATATCCGGCGGCGGTATCCCGACGCCCAAATCGACTGGCTCGTCGAAGAAAGCTTCCAGTCGCTCGTCGAGCTCGTGCACGGCGTGCGCCGCGCGATTCCGTTTTCGCTGCGCCGCTGGCGCAAGGGGCTCTTCTCGGCGGCCAACTGGCGCGAGATCGGCGCGTTTCGCCGCGCGCTCGCCGCCGAGAAGTACGACCTCGTGATCGACTGCCAGGGGCTCATCAAGACCGCCTGGGTCGCGAGCTGGGCGCGCGGGCCGCTCGTTGGCCTCGGAAATCGCACCGACGGCGCGGGCTACGAATGGCCGGTGCGCCTCTTTTACAAGCGCTCGATCCGCATCGAGCCCCGCACGCATGTGGTCGAGCGCACGCGCCAACTGGTTGCGGGCGCACTGGAGCTGCCGCCGCCGCAGCCCGCCGACGACATCGAGTTCGGCCTCGACACCTACCGCGCAGCGCAGGCGCTCGCGGCGGTCGGCCTGAATCTGCCGGTGCCCTATGTGGTGTTCGTGCACGCCACTTCGCGCGCCGACAAGCAGTGGCCCGACGCGCACTGGATCGAGCTGGGCCAGGCGCTCGTGCGCCGCGGCGCGTCGATCGTGCTGCCGTGGGGCAGCGAGGCGGAGCGCGCGACGAGCGAGCGCCTCGCGCGCGAGTTCGGCGAGGCGGCCATCGTGCCGCCCAGGCTCTCTCTGCCAGCCGTGGTCGGCCTGATCGACGGCGCGGCGGCCACGGTGGGCGTGGACACCGGTCTCGTGCACATCGCGGCGGCGCTCAAGCGCCCGACGGTCGAGTTGTACAATTTCGCGACCGCCTGGCGCACCGGCGGCTATTGGTCGCCGAAGGTCGTCAATCTCGGCACGGCGGGGCAGCCGCCCACGCTCGCGCAGGTGAAGGGCGCGCTGGCGGGCTTCGGCCTGCTTTGAGCAGGCTGCGCGCCCGAGGTCACATCAAGTCGCATCAGGTCGCATCAAGGCACGTCAACGCACATCAAGGCGCGCCACGCGGCGCGCGCGGTATAAGGGTCGGCGCCGGGCATCCCGCCCGGCAACCCGATCCATCGCTTCCCAGGGGCGACCATGAACGAATCCCAGATCATCGAAATCACTTCCGCCGACTGGCACGGCCAATATCTTTCGCAGCCGCGCGAGACGCTGCTCGATGCCGTCGAGCAGGGCAAGGTCCTGTATTTCCCGAAGCTCGAGTTTCCGGTCGAGGGCGGCGAGCGCGCGCTGCTCGATCCGGCCATTGCGGACCCCAAGCGCAAGAACATCAGCCTCGACCCGAACGGCGGCGCGCTGCGCGGCGTGCTGGGCGACACGGTCACGCAGTCGGCGGTGCGCGCCATGGTCGCGCGCTATCAGGCCTGTGCGCGCACGCTCGTCGACGGGCTCTTTCCGGAATACAGCGGCAAGCTGCGCGTCGCGCCCACGAGCCTGCGCCTGCATCAGGTGGAAACGCGCCAGACCTCGTGGCGCAAGGACGATTCGCGCCTGCACGTGGACGCCTTTCCGTCGCGCCCGAACTATGGCGAGCGCATCCTGCGCGTGTTCACCAACGTGAACCCGCACGGCGTGCCGCGCGTATGGCGCGTGGGCGAGCCGTTCGAGGACATGGCGCGGCGCTTCCTGCCGAACATCAAGCCGCAGATGCCGGGCTCGGCCTGGCTGCAGAACCTGCTGCACATCACCAAGTCGCCGCGCAGCGAGTACGACCATCTGATGCTGAACCTGCACGACAGCATGAAGGCCGATCTCGACTATCAGAAGACGGCTCCGCAGGAGACCATCAATTTTCCGCCGGGCTGCGTGTGGGTGTGCTTCTCCGATCATGCGTCGCATGCGGTCATGTCCGGCCAGTTCATGATGGAGCAGACCTTCTTCCTGCCCGCGAAAGACATGGTGCATCCGGAATGGGCGCCGCTCGGCATTCTCCAGCGTATCAAGGGCAAGGAACTCGTTTGAAGCCGGGCTTGAATTTCATCGCGGGTTCGCTCGCCTGGGCGGGCATGATGCCTCGCGTCGCGGAGGCCCGATGCTGAGGGCCGTCTATCGCGCGGCCTGGTGGCTGATCGCGCCGCTCGCGGTGCTGCGTCTTTTCATCCGCTCGCGGCGCGAGCGCGGCTATCGCGAGCACATCGGCGAGCGTTTCGGCTTTGGCATCGGGCGCGTGCCCGAGGACGACGCGCCGCTCATCTGGGTGCATGCGGTATCCGTGGGCGAGACGCGCGCGGCGCAGCCGCTCGTCGACGCCTTGCTGGCGGCGCGCCCCGACGCGCGCGTCCTGCTCACGCACATGACGCCCGGCGGGCGTGCGGCGGGCGAGCAACTGTTCGGCGATCGCGTGCTGCGCTGCTACCTGCCCTACGACATGCCGCATGCCGTGCGGCGCTTCTTGCGCGCATGGCGTCCGTCGCTCGGACTCGTGATGGAGACCGAGGTGTGGCCGACGCTCATCGACGAATGCAAGCACGCCGACGTGCCGCTCGTGCTCACGAATGCGCGCATGTCGGCGCGCTCGTTCAAGCGCGCGGCGAAGTTCGGCGCGCATGTGCGCGAGGTGTTCGGCGGCTTCACGCGCGTGCTCGCGCAAAGCCCGGCGGATGCCGAGCGCCTCTGCGCACTGGGCGCACGCAAC
This sequence comes from Paraburkholderia sp. A1RI-2L, assembly GCF_048957375.1. Lineage (NCBI taxonomy): Bacteria > Pseudomonadati > Pseudomonadota > Betaproteobacteria > Burkholderiales > Burkholderiaceae > Paraburkholderia > Paraburkholderia sp. A1RI-2L. The sequence continues at coordinate 2,018,601 of NZ_JARBTA010000001.1, read as the reverse complement.
GTGAGCGTGCTCGGCAATCTGAAGTTCGATATGGCGAGCCCTGCCGCGGTGGTGGCGCGCGGGCGTGACTGGCGCCGCGCGATTGGCGCGCGGCCCGTGTGGGTGGCGGCAAGCACGCGCGAAGGCGAAGAGGAACTGGTGCTGCAGGCGTTCGCGGCGCTGGGCGTAGAAGATGCGCTGCTGATTCTCGTGCCGCGCCATCCGCAGCGTTTCGACGAGGTGGCCGCGCTTGTCGCGCGCAAGAATCTCAAGCTCGAGCGGCGCTCGCGCTGGGTTCAGAACCCGGCTCCAAACCCGACGCCATCCGCTTCGAAGGTGGGCTCCGCCGCGCCGCATGAAGGCGTGCGCGCGCTGCCGCAGGACGTGAACGTGCTGCTCGGCGACTCGATGGGCGAGATGGGCGCGTATTACGCCGCCGCCGATCTCGCGTTTATCGGCGGAAGCTTGCTGCCGCTGGGCGGCCAGAATCTGATCGAGGCGTGCGCGGTGGGCGTGCCGGTGCTGATCGGCCCGCACGTGTTCAACTTCACCCAGGCCACTGCCGACGCTGTTGCGGCCGGCGCGGCGCTGCAAGTGCAGGATCCCGCCGATCTCGCGCGCGCCTTGCGCGAACTCTTCAACGACAAGCCGCGCCGCGTGGCCATGGCCGCAGCGGCAGCGGCGTTCGCGGCGCGTCATCGCGGCGCCACGGGGCGCACGGTGGACGTGCTTGCCACGTTGTTGCCCGAACGGGCGTCGGCGTCGTTCGATCTTTAATGGTCGGCTCAGAACGCAAGACGCGGCGCGACATAGCCACCGTAGTCCGACGTGGAGACGCCGGTTCCCTGGGTCCGCATCGTGTAGCCTGCTACGAAGTGCCCCTGGATGTATTTGCTGTTCTGACCGACCGAGCTGTCGATATATAAAGCGGCGAATGCGACGATCGGGACGGACGTCTTGCTCGCGATTTGCGTGCCGACCGGCAGGAGGACAGTGGTTCCGGTGGGGACGTTGCTATAGACGACGTCCTTGACGCCCGGCTGGACGTAGATGTTGTCTCCGATCGACAGCGAGGTCGGATTGCCGGAATTGATCAGATTGATGATCGCGGTCGTGTCGTTGGCGATCGTGTTGAACGACGTCCACTGTCCCGCCTCGCACGACGAGCCATAGGTTTGACCGTTGCCGATCTGGAACTCGTAAGGCTGGCCTTTCGCGTCGACTTTGGGCGCATTCGTTTTTGAATCCCAGTACTGGTTGTACACGCACTGATCCATGACCACGGGAAAGAGCGATCCGGCCGGCACCGTGGACGGCGGTGCGATGATCGCGACGGCCGTTGCGCTGTCGGCCGTCGTCGGTACGCCGAGCAGCGAGCCGAGCAGCAGCGACACCAGCCCGCCGTTGCTCGAGGCATTGCGGGCGATCGTCACCTGCACCGCGGGTTCGGGCATTTGCCCCGATGGCGCTGGCAGCGTGACCTGGCTTGGGGCGAGCAGCGTGGGCGAGGATGCCGCGACGTCCCAATATCCCGCTTTGACCGCGCCGCTGGAAAGCGTGACACCATCCGACTTGTTCAACGCGATGGCGGTCGTGGCGGACGCGGCCGCCGCCGTCCAGTTCGGTCCGCTCGTGCTGCCCCGGGAGAGCGCCCCGGCCCCGGCGAGTGCCGCCGCGTCAGCGCCGTTTTGCAGTTCGCCGCTGACCGTGAAGACACGCGGCAAGTCGATCGCAAAGGCGCCAATGATCAGCAGGGCGGTGAACGTCAACAGGAACCAGAGCGTGACCGCCCCGCGCGAGCGCGATCGTGCCGTTGCCAACGGGTGCGGGTGCGGGCGCCGGCCGTGGCGCACCGGCGACCGATAGCGGGCGGCTGCTGCCCGGCCCGGAGGCACGCGGGACGGCGCGCGGGAAGACACGCTGGAAGACACGCGGTTATTCACAGTTTTTCACCGCGACGGCGGTAACGGTGATGGGGCCTGTCAGCACGCTCAACGCCGAGCCGAGCACGACCCCGTTGTAGGTGTACGCGATGCTCACCTGAAGCGGATTGCTGCTGCCGGCCGTTGCGCAGCCCCCTGCGGGGCTCACCGTCACGGTTGGAGGCGTGGCGGTGCCGCTGGTTACCAGACCGTTGTTCGTATAGGCGAGCGCGACATTCCTGATCTGGGTTTGCGTGTAGGTCGGCACGCGCAGCACTACGCCCTGGCGCGCCGCTTCCCCGGCGGCATTCGTGATGACGGCCTTGTCGCAAAGGAGCATGCTCACGTCGACGATGCCAAAGAGCATCATCAGCAGGAACGGCAGCACCAGCACGAATTCGAGCGAGACGACGCCGCGCGCATGAACGCGGGCGCCGGGGCTCGCGCGCCCGCGCGCCTTCATTGGAGCGCTCCGACACGCGCGACGCTCGCTGCCGATACCGGCTGGGTTTGCGCCGCACCCGCAGCGCTCGCATCTGGCCCGGCGGCGGCAAGGCGCTCGCGCAGTTGCCGGTAGAAGCGCAGATTGTCATCCGCCGAGTCGGGCGGCATGTCGGTGACCAGGATACGCCTCGCGGCCTCGTTGTTGCCGAGCAATCCGTAGGCCAGCGCGAGGTTCTCGCGCGCCTGGGGCGGCGCGTCGGGCAAGCCCGCGACATCGAGCAGGACATTGGCGCCGGCGCGCACGTCACCCGCCAGGATGAGCGAGAGGCCCAGGTCCGCCTTGAGGCCTGCGACTTCCGGGTGTTGCTGCAAGGCGGCCCGATAGACCGCCTGCGCTTGAGGGTGCTTGCCTTCGAGATCGAGCGTCGCGCCCAGGCCTTCGGCGGCTACGGCATGCTCAGGGTGAGCCGCGAGCAGTTTCCGGTAGCGCTGCTCGGCTTCGTCGAGCCGTCGCTGGCGCAGCGCGACGCGTGCGAGCCCGAGCATGGCGCGCGCATCGTCCGGCGCACTGGCTGCAACCCGCGCATAGAGGACGCCGGCGCGCGCGAGATCGCCACTTTGATACATCGCGTCGCCGAGGCCGAGCTGGGCGGCTTTCGATTGCGGATCGGCCTTCAACTGCTTGCCGAAAAGCGATATGGCCAGCTGCGTATCTCCGGCTTCGAGCGCGCTTTCGGCGACATGCATGTCGGCTTGCGCATCGGGCAGGTGCGTGGCGGCAGGCTGCGGCGTCACGAAGTGATTGCTGGCGCATCCCGTGGCGAGCAGCGCGGCGGCCAGCGGTGCCAGCAGCGTCAGCAGCGCGGTGAGTGTCCTGCGCGCAGGCATGGGTCGAGATGGGATCAATTTGAACTCCTGCATTCCTGAAGCGCTCAATGGCCGCGGAACACGGCGATGAGCCGAATGACGGCTGGGCCCGCCGCAATGAGCGAGACGGTCGGCATGATGAAAAACATCATCGGCATGGTCATTTTTGGTGCGAGCTTGGCGGCCTTTTCCTCGAGCGCGACCATCTGCATGGCCCGCTCGGTGCGCGACAGCGTGCGCAGCGATTGCGTGATCGGTGTGCCGTACTTTTGCGACTGCACGAGGGTGGTCACCAGTGCGCGCATGGTGGACAGGCCGACTCGCGCCGACATCGCATTGAGCGCCTGCGCGGTGTCGCTGCCGATGCTGAGCTCGTCCGCCGTGACCGTGAATTCATCGGCGAGCGGCGGGCAGATCACGCGCAGCTCGCGCGCCACGCGCTTGATGGCGACGACGAGGCTATTGCCCGCGTTGGTGCAGACAACGAGCAGGTCGAGCGCATCGGGCAGCGCGGCCGCGATGGCGCGGCGACGATGCCGGACGAAGAACGCGAGCGCATATTCCGGCAACATCATGCCGATGACGAATGCGCCCGCCATCAGCAGCGCCCGGATCACGAATATCTGGCCGGCCGCGGGCAGATGCCCGCCAAGGGCGATGGCGCCGAGCGCGAAACAGGCGCCCACGACGATCTTGAGCCCCGAGAGAACCGCCACCGCGCGGTGGTCGCGAAATCCCGCGCTGGCAAGACGCATGGCGACTTTGGCGCGGTCTTCGGCCTGCACGACCGGCAGCCGCTCGCCGAGTGCGGCGATGCGTCTTGCGAAGCGCTGCGGCATGCGTTTGGCGACATCGGCCGTCGCGCTGCTGTCGACGCCCATGACGCCCACGCGGGCCACGGCTTGCCGTGTGCGCTGGGCAATGCGCGCGCGCTGGCCCTTGTCGCGCATGGCGAGCCACAGCGTGAAGCCGGCAAGCAGGACGAGCAAGGCGGCATTGCGCCAGAAGTCGGCGTTCATCATCGCGAGGTGTCCAGGTTCGAAATCTTGTTGATGAGCCAAAGTCCGATCGTGAGCAGCACGGCGGCGAGGGTGAGGATCTTGTGTCCGGCCCGGGTATGCGTGAGCATGTCCAGGTAGGGCCGATTCACGATGTAGATAAACCCCATGAGCGCGAACGGCACGGCTGCAATCATCTTGCTCGCGAGCCGTCCCTCCGCCGTGAGCGCCTTGCTTTTTGCGCGGATGTCGCGCCGCATGCGCACGATCCCCGAAAGGTTCTCGAGCGTATCGCCGAGATTGCCGCCCGTTTCGCGCTGCAAGATCAGGCAAACGGTAAAGAACGAGAAGTCGGCGAGCCGCATGCGCGCTGCTGCCTGTTCGAGCACGTCTTTCAGGTCGGCGCCAACGAGCAGGGCATCGCCCATCGCGCGAAAGGTCGTCCGAACCGGCTCGTCGCTTTCGACCCCTGCCACGCAGATCGCCTGCACAACGGGAATGCCGGCGCGCACCGCGCGGATGATGAGGTCGATCGTATCGGGAAAGATCGCGAGAAAGCGGTTCCTGAAACGCGCGATCAACCACTGGTAGGCCGCGCGCACGACAAGCACGGGGATGACGATGCAGCCGAGCACACGCAGTACGGGGCCCACGGGAGCGAGCGCGGTGCCGATCACCGACGCCATGAGCGCCACGATCGCGACGACGTAAAGCGCACGAATGCCGCCCGGCCCACTGACCGTATGGATGCGTTCGTGCCAGGCCGGGATGATCGCAAAAAGGGCGTCCTGATTCGCGAAGCGGCGCTTGGGCTGCAGCAGTTGCGCCTGCTGCTTCGCGTCGTGCTCGACGAGGGCGGCCTTGCTCTCATCGCGTACCGTGATTACGCGCGCGCGGATGCGCGTGCGCGGCTGCTGGCGGGCGATGCTGCGCAAGGAATGGACGATGAGCCCGACCATCACGAGAGCAAAGAAGGCGCCAAAGCCGATGATGTCCGCGGATCTCATGATTGCATCGCCGTGAGCAGCGCCTCTTCGAGGCCGAAGTAAGCAGCGCGCTGAGCGAACACGGGCCGCAGCGACGAGCATTCGAACGTCCCGCGCACCTGCTCTTCGTAAGCGGTGCCGTTGTAGCGGAAGGTGAACAGGTCCTGCGTGATGACGACGTCGCCTTCCATGCCCGCGATCTCGGTCACGTGGGTCACGCGCCGCACGCCGTCACGCATGCGCTCGACCTGCAGGATCAGATGGACGGCGCTGGCGATCTGTCTGCGAATCGACATTAGCGGCAGATTGCCGTTGGCCATCATCACCATGCTCTCGAGCCGCGTGATCGCATCGCGCGGCGTGTTCGCGTGGATCGTCGTCATCGATCCGTCGTGGCCCGTATTCATTGCCTGCAGCACGTCGAATGCTTCAGTGCCGCGCGTCTCGCCGAGGATGAGCCGGTCCGGGCGCATACGCAGCGCGTTGCGAACGAGGTCGCGCTGCGAGATGCCGCCCAAGCCTTCGCTGTTTTCGGGGCGCGTCTCGAGACTCACGACGTGCGGCTGCTGGAGTTGCAGCTCGGCGGCGTCCTCGATCGTGACCACGCGCTCGGCTTCGTCGATGAAGCGCGAGAGCGCATTGAGCAGGGTGGTCTTGCCGGAGCCGGTGCCGCCCGATATCACGACGTTCAGGCGGCACGCGGTGGCGATGCGCAGCACGTCCACCATCTGCGTCGAGATATTGCCCTGCTGCGCCATGCGGCCGAGCGTGATGTTGCGCTTGGCGAACTTGCGGATCGAGATCGATGCGCCGCGCAGGGCGATCGGCGGCAGCACGACGTTGACGCGGCTGCCGTCGGCAAGACGCGCATCGACCATCGGACTGCTTTCGTCGACGCGCCGCCCGATTGCCGCCGCGATGCGCTGCGCCACGTTGATGACGTGCGCGTTGTCGCGGAACTTCAGCGGCGTGAGCTCGAGGCGGCCGCCGCGCTCCACGTAGACCTGGTCCGGCCCGTTCACGAGAATGTCGGTGACCCGCTCGTCGGCGAGCAGCGGCTCGATCGGCCCGATGCCGAACATGTCGTTGAGAATCTCATCGACGGCGAGCGTCTGCTCGGTCAGCGTCAGCGACAAACGCTCGCGCGCCGTCGTCTCGGCTGCGATCTGCTCGATGCCCGTGCGCACTTCGGCGCGCGACATCATGAGCGCCGCCGACATGTTCATCGATGAAAAGACGGCCGAACGAATCGCCTTGAACGTCTCGGAGCGGATCAGCGCTTCGTGGCGGTCCGCGCTCGAGAGGCTGGCGGCGGCGTGCGGCCCTGCCAGCGAGGCCAGCGGCGCTTCGCGCCTGCCTTCTTGCGGCTCGGCGGCAGCGGCGGCGCAGGCCGCGCTGCCTGGGTCATCGGCGGATGCGGCGCATGCGCCTGATGCCGCTGATGCGCCTGAAGCGGGCGAGGGGCAGCCGGCGAGGGGGTTGCGGCGGCCGAACATCAGCTTGCCCTCCGCGTGGGCACGAGGCGCTTGTACCACGGCTCGCGTGGCACGGCCGCCTCGCTGCCCGTGATCGCATTGGCGAGCGACACGATGGCCGCGGCGAACGGCGAGCGTTGTGCGTTGGCAAGCGTTGGTGCTTCGCCGAGGTTTTCCGCGAGCGCGAGGCTCTGCGGCTCGTAGGGCAGCGAATGCACGGAGCCGCGTGCGAGCGCGTTGACGAAATCGTCCTCGCGAACGCGTCCTGACACGGGTTGCCGCGCCTCGTTGAGCAACACCGTGATGGCGGGCGTGCTGTCGAGCGTTTGGGCAAAACGGCAAAGGCGTGCCGCTTCGCGTGCCGAATGCACGGAGAGATCGGCCACCACGTGGATCGTCGAGCTCGCGTCGAGGGCTTCCTCGACGACCCGGCCGGCGCGCCCCGGCAGGTCGAGCATGATGTAGTGAAAGTGGTGCTTGAGCATCGCGACGAGCTCGCCTAGCGCACCCTGGCGCAGGGTGAACTCCTGGTTGTACGGAAGTTCCGAGGCCAGCACGAGAAGGCGGTCGCTCTGCGCGACGAAAGCCTGATTGATCAATTGCTGATCGAGCCGCTGCGGGTTTTGCAGTAATTCGATGAGGCCGTTGTTGGCGGCGACGCCGAGCATCGAAGTGGCCGCACCGCCGTAAGGGTCGAGGTCGATGTAGGCAATGCGGCGCCGCGTTGCATCGGCGAGATGAGACGCGAGCGCCGTTGTGATCGTCGTGACGCCGACGCCGCCTCGCGCGCCCACGAACGAGAGCACCTTGCCCATGCGTGTCGACGCGCCGCCGCCCGTGGATGTGAGCGCGCGCCGCACGAGCTCCGCAGTGAGCGGCTTGACGAGATAGTCATGCACGCCGATGTGCAACAGGCTGCGAAAGAGCCCGACATCGTTGCGCTCGCCCACGACAATGACGGCGACCGAAGGATCGACGGCCTCGGCGAGCCGCGTCAGATCGGAAATCGGCATTGTCGATCCGGTGATATCGACGATCAGATGACGCGGCGACTCCTTGAGCGAAGACATGACCGCGACCGCATCGTCGAGCGAGCCGAGCGTGACATGCGAGGTCGCGATGCCCTGATCGATGACGACGCTTTTGATGACTTCCGTGCTTTGCGCGTCGGCGACGACGGCGATGAGTTTTTCGGCGCCGGACGGCTGTGCCCGGCGTTTGAGGATGGTCGATTCGAAAACGCCCATGGGTGCACGCTCCGTTATCGGGATCCCGTCGACGAGTTCGACGAGGACGGCGAAGATGACGTAGCGCTCGAATAGTCGGAGTTCAGCGGTTTCGTCCGGTCCTCCTCGTAGCGCCGCACTGCGCTCGCGGCGAGCGGCGCGTCCGCGCCCGCGTACGGCACGGGTGCGACGAGGTCAGCCGGCCGCGCGAGCATCGCGGCCAGGTTCGAGTAGGTCGCGCAGCCGAACGCCACGCCGGGCCGCGCCTGTCCGGCATCGAGCATGCCGGAGCGCTGGTTGAGCGCCGCGCACGCCGGGGGCGTCGCGTGGCCGCCGTCGCCGGGGGCAAAGCCGATCACCGACGGATCGGGCATGCCAATCGGCGGCTGCGCCGACATGCAGGACGCGAGGCCGGTGCTGACCACGCCGGCGAGAATCGTGGCAACGAGCGAGAGCCGGGGCTTCATCATGGTTCCCATGTCAGTGTCAGTAAACGAAGCCCGCAGCGCCAACAAGGCGCGGCGAATTACCCGAAAGCGGGTCGATCGAGAGCGACTGGCGCACGGCAAACTCGATGTCGCTGCTGGGCGTGATGACATCGTCCAGCGCGCCGTGCAACTGGCCCGGCCCGGTCGGCCCGACGATATACGGCGTCACGATGACGACGAGCTCCGACTTGTCGTTCTGGTATTTCGTCGACGAGAACAGCTTGCCGAGAACGGGCAGACTGCCCACACCGGGAAGCTGGGAGAGCACATCGCTTGTCGAGCTCTGCAAGAGTCCGCCGATTGCGAAGCTCTGCCCGCTCGAGAGCTCGACGGTGGTCTCCATGCGGCGAACCGATAGCGCCGGCACCACGATCGAGTTCAGCGTGACGCTGTTGCTCGGGTCGATCTGGCTGACTTCAGGCCGCACGTTCAGGCTGATGCGGTTGTCGGCGAGGACGGTAGGCGTGAAATTCAGCGCGACGCCGTAAGGCTTGTACTCGACCGTGATCGTGCTCGTCGTGCCGCTCTGCGGCACGGGGATCGGCAACTCGCCCCCGGCGAGGAAGCTCGCCGTTTGACCCGACATCGCCGTCAGGTTCGGCTCGGCCAGCATGGTCAGCAAGCCTTCCTGATCGAGCGCGTCGAGCACGCCTTGGATGTTCGTCTTGCCGACCTTGAATCCGCCAAGCACCGAGTACGCGCCGTTGGACTGGAGGTTGAAGAGATTCGTCGTCGCGTCCAGGATGGCGCGCCCGTTGAACAGCCCACCGAAGAAGTTGCCGCTCGCGGCAATGGCATTCCAGTTGATGCCGAGCTGTTGCGTGATGTTGCGATCCACCTCGGTAATGCGCACGCGCAGCAGCACCTGGATCGGGTGCGCGATCGAGAGGCGGTTCACGAGTTGCTCGTTGGCGTGAAGATACGGCTGCAGCGTCTGGACGATGGCATCGGCATCCGCTGCGCTCGGCACCGCGCCGGTCACCATCAATGAGCCGGGCGCGCCCGACACTGTCACCGCGAGTTTGGGAAAGCGCGCGTCGATAAGACGCTGGATCGAAGCCGTATCCGTGGACACGCTGATTGTCTTGCGCAGGATTTCCCGATTGTTGGGGCCGAGTGCGAAGAGTGTCGTCGTGCCGGACTTCTTGCCGAGCACGAAAACCGAGCGCGGCGTCGGCACATGGACATCGGCAACGTTCGGGTCGGCAACGAAGACGGCAACAGCGGGTTGCGGCAATTCGATTAACGTGCCGCTGCCTGCGGCGACCGACAGCACATCGGCGGGCGCCGCGGGCTCTTTTGCCCGTGCAGCATCCGCTCCCGGGCCGGCGAGTATGGCCATGGCAAGCAGCGCGCCGAACAGGGCGGTGACGGCAGGGCGGCCGCTAGCGTGGCGCTGCGCACCGTGTGAAAGCAGCTTGCCGTATGTGAGGCTGAACATGTGTCGTCCTATGATCCTGCGGCAGGGGCGGGGGCCGCTTGCGCCTGTGCGGGCGTGACGGGTGTCCCGGACGGAGTGGGCGCCGCGGGCGGCATGCCGCCAGGCAGCGGCGGCACCCCCGGCGCGCCAGTGGAAGTGCTGCCGGGCAATTCGCCGTCTGCCTGCTCGACCTTCGAGCCGCGGTAGATGACGACATGCGGCGCCTGTGCCGGTGCTTTCGTCTGGCGCGGTGCTGTTGCCGGCGCGCTCATGCCGCGTAGCGCGCGCGAGACGTCTCCGGCCCATACGGGCGGCGTGTGCGCCATGGCGATGTCCTCGGCGTCCGGTGCGTGCCTGTCGCGCGTAGCGAAACTGCGCAGCGCAAGCGAGAGCGTGCCGAGGTGCGCTGCCACCGTGATCGACTGTGCGCTCGCCGGCGTGACCTCGATAGTCACGGTGCGGGCATTGGTGCTCGGGGCGCCGTCATCATCCTTCGGACGACGAAACGCTGTGCCGACCGCGAGTACGCGCACGCGCTCGGCAACCGTTTCCGATTCGACGGCGCGCGCGGGATCGACATGAATACCTGTTTCGGTGCGCATCTGCTGTGTGAGCAGGATGTCGACATAATCGCCGGGCTGAATGAGCCCGGCGTTGCCCGACACGTCATCGACGGCAACCGAGATCGCGCGCATGCCGGGCTTGAGCGCCGCTGCAAGAAAACCTGGAGCGCCCGGCAAGATCACGTCGGCCACGCCAAGCGGCGTTCCTGCGCGAACCGCGTGCCGTAGCAGATCGCCCTTGAGGTCTTTGGGGTTGCCGGCTTCGGTGGCCTCTTCGACGAGTGCGCCGGACGGAACCTGATCACGTGGCACCGCTTTCCATACGAGGTCCGCGTCGCGCAGCAGCAATCCGTCCGGCAAATCGTCGGCTGCGGCGCGCACGTGCACCGTGGACGCATGAGCCGCGGCTTTCGGGTTCGATGCGGCAATGAACAGCGCGCGGATGATGAATGCGCCAATCGCGGCGATGACAACGAGCGCGACTAGCTTGATGAAATTTTGCATATGGGCGGCGTTGTATTCGGGCAAGCGGCGTAGACGCGGCGGGCGAGACTTCGGTTGAACTAAACAAGCAGTTGCAACATGGCAAGCGTCGTGCGATGGCCGGATGCGGGCTGCAGCCAGACCGCGACCAGGCCGCCCAACGCGAGCGCAACGCCATAGGGGACGCCGCGCGCCGGTGCGATCCAGCCAAGCCGCACGCTCACACCCGCGAGGGCGGGAATGCGCTGCATGCAGGCTACTGCGAGCATGACAAGGGCCACAAACAATCCGCATGTCGAAACGACTACCAGCACCGGCCACGATTGCGGCCCTGCCCAGAGGAAGACCGCAGCGGCGAGCTTCACATCGCCGCCGCCGAGCCAGCCCAATCGAAACATCACCGCAGCCACGACAAGCGCCGCCACGCCCGCCGCCACATGGATCTCGCACGCGGCTCGGCCGAACCCTGTCATCGCGGCGCTGACGAAATACAGGGCGGCGAATGCGGCCACGGCGGTATTTGGCAAACGCCGCATGCGCAGATCGCAACCTGCGAGCATGACGAGAGTCATGCTCGCAGCCGCTTTCACTATGCCCAGGTAAAACATCGTTTGCCGTATATGCGAGGAAGACGGTCTCCGGCTTGCACTGTTCATGCTGTGCCGGAGCATCACGAGCGCTAGATTGCGTTGGTTGCCTTGGTGATCAGCGTCTGGAAAAGCGCCTGGAAACCCGTGTTACCGGACAGGTACGTACCGAGCGCGACCAGGACAGCGACGATGATGCCGCCAAGAACCGCATATTCCAGCGAGCTGACGCCGCGCTCGTCGCGCGAGATGGAACGAATAAAACGCAGCATGAGAGGACTCCTTGTTGAAGTAACGCTTGCGTGACAATGCTTGCTATGCCGACTGGCCCCGAAGGAGGACGAACTCATCCCCCGAGACTCTTTAACGGCAATTGGCCCGCAAGCTTGAGCCCATTGCACGCGGCCTGGCATCCGGTGTGAATGCCTTCCCTGATGCGAATCGTATTGCCGGTCGCATTCATGTGATCCGTTGAATAGAGGCGTAAAGCGGCGCCAGTTTTTGCCTTATAAACGGCTTTTTGATCAGATGATTACAGAATGTTTTCGGCAGATATTTCCGCCTGAAAGGAAGGCGGTTGGGTGAAAACGGGGAGGGAGAGTGGATGGGTTATCGCGGCGAGGTACGCCGACGATTGTGCGATCGCCATGCAAAAGCACTGCGTGTTTTGCGAGGCCGCAGGATGGAATGAGGGTCGGGGAACAGGTGGCGCGAGCACTGGACAGGCGGAGCTCGACGGGGCGTTTCGCGCGCGGCGTTGATCAGCGCTTGAGCACCCGTCTGGGCTCCAGATTCGGCCCCGCGCCGGTGCGTGTCACCGTGGTCCGGTTCCGCTGCATCCGCCATTGATTAGCAGTCCCTGCTTTTCGATAAACGCGATTACCTGATCGAGGCCCTCGAGCGCCTTCAGGTTGCACATCACGAACGGGCGCTCGCCGCGCATCTTCTTCGCATCCGAGGCCATCACGTCGAGATTGGCACCCACGAGCGGCGCGAGATCGGTCTTGTTGATGACGAGCAGGTCCGACTTCGTGATGCCGGGGCCGCCCTTGCGCGGAATCTTCTCGCCGCCCGCCACGTCGATCACATAGATCGTGAGGTCCGAAAGCTCGGGGCTGAAGGTGGCCGCGAGATTGTCGCCGCCGGATTCGATAAAGACGATGTCCGCGTCGGGAAAGCGCGTGAGCATCTGGTCGACGGCTTCGAGGTTGATCGACGCGTCTTCGCGGATTGCCGTGTGCGGGCAGCCGCCGGTCTCCACGCCCATGATGCGCTCGGCGGGCAGGGCGCCCGCGACGGTCAGGAGGCGCTGGTCTTCCTTCGTGTAGATGTCGTTGGTGATGGCGACGAGATCGTAGCGCTCGCGCATCGTCTTGCAGAGCATTTCGAGCAGCGTGGTCTTGCCGGAGCCCACCGGGCCGCCTACGCCGACGCGCAGCGGCGGCAGTTTCCTGGTACGTCTGGAGTGCGGATTCATGGTTCGTGTGCGTGTGTGTGTGTGTTCAGTCAGACGGCTAGGAGCGCTAGGAGCGAAAGAGCCGCGAGTATTGCGATTCGTGCCGTGCGCTCAGAATGCCGAGCTGGGGCGCGAAGGTGTTGAGCGCGTCGGGCGGCGTGGCGAGCGCGCGCGCGACCGCGCTTTCGATGGCTGGCCGCAGCGCGACCACGATGCGCTGCCCCGCGACCTGCCCGAGCGGCACCGCCTTGAGCGCGGCGGCGACCTGGTTCTCGACCCAGCTGAACGCATAGGCCGCGAGCGTGGCGTCGGCCGACGCGTCATGCGCGAAGGCCGCAAAGGCAAATGCGGTGGGCTGCGCGATGGGCGTCATGCATTCGAGCGTCGCGCGGCGCGCGGCATCGCCCCATTCGAGCTGAGCGCAAAGCTGGCGCAGCGACCAGCCCATCTGCGAGGTCTCGCGGCGCAGCTCCGCCGATTCGCGGCTCGCGACGAATTCCTCGTTCACTTCGATCAGCGCATCGGCGTCGTGTGTGCGCCAGCGTTCGAGCTGATGCGCGATGAACGGCAGCTCGCCGGGCGCGAGCACGTTCGCGAGGCCGCCTGCGATCCAGTGCGCGGCGTCGTCGGCGTTGGCGACGAGCCCGGCGTCGATGGCCGCTTCGAGCCCCTGCGAATAGCTGAACGCGCCGATCGGCAGCGCCGGCGAAGCGAGATGCAGCAGCGCGGTGAGCTCAGCGATGTTCATGGCTGTGGTCGTGCGCGTGGCCGTCGCAATGACCGTGATCGTGGCCGCAGTCGGCGCCGTGTGCGTGGTCGCCATGGTCATGATGGTGGGCATGCCCGTGATGCTCGTCGAACACGCTTTGCGCGAGTGCATAGTCTTCGGCGAAGGTTTCGTCGTGACCATGACGATGTCCTCCGCCATAAGCGCCGGCTTCGGGCTGGAACGGCAACTCGGCGCGCTCGACCCGCGCACCGAGGCGCTTGAGCATGTCTTCGAGCACTGGATCGGCTTCGAGCTTGAGTGCGTCGATGTCCACTTCCACGGGCGTATGGCGGTTGCCGAGGTGATACGCGGCGCGCATGAGCGTGAGGCGCTCGGGCGCGCGCACGAGCAGCACGCTTTGCTGCGCGGCGATCACGCGCACGAGGCCGCCGTCGTCGGCGACCAGCATGTCGCCGTCGCGCAGCACCGTGCCGCGCGGCAGCACTACACCCACTTCCTCACCCGAATCGAGCGTGGCCGCGAAGCGGCTCTTGCAGCGCGCGTCGTACGCCAGCGTGAGCGTGGGCGCGCGCTTGATCAGCACGGGTGCGAGCTTCGCGTTGAGTCGTTTGTCTATCGTGCGCATGTCGGACTAGCGTTTTCAGGCTTCAGAACAGGAAATAGCGCTGCGCCATCGGCAGCACCGTGGCGGGCTCGCAGGTCAGCAACTGGCCGTCTGCGATCACCTGATAGGTTTCGGGATCGACACTGATCGAAGGTTGCCACGCGTTGTGGATCATGTCGGCTTTCGTGACGTTGCGGCAGTTGCGTACCGCCACTATGCGCTTTTGCAGGCCGTAGCGCTCGGGCATGCCTTTGTCGAGCGCAAGCTGCGAGACGAACGTGAGCGAGGTCTGCGTGAGCGCGCGCCCGCGCGTGCCGAACATCTCGCGATAATGCACGGGCTGCGGCGTGGGAATCGATGCGTTCGGGTCGCCCATCTGCGCCATCGCGATCATGCCGCCCTTGAGGATCATCGCCGGCTTGACGCCGAAGAACGCCGGATCCCAGAACACCAGGTCGGCCCACTTGCCGGGCTCGATCGAGCCGAGCTCGTGCGCGATGCCATGCGTGAGCGCCGGGTTGATCGTGTACTTCGCGACATAGCGCTTCACACGGAAGTTGTCGTTGCGCGCGCTGTTGGCACCCCCATCCTCGGGCAACGCGCCGCGCTGCACCTTCATCTTGTGTGCGGTCTGCCACGTGCGGATGATGACTTCGCCCACGCGGCCCATCGCCTGGGAATCCGAAGAGAGCATCGAGAGTGCGCCGAGGTCGTGCAGGATGTCTTCGGCGGCGATGGTCTCGCGGCGGATGCGCGACTCGGCGAACGCGATGTCCTCGGCAATCGACGGGTCGAGGTGATGGCACACCATCAGCATGTCGAGATGCTCGTCGAGCGTGTTGATCGTGTAGGGGCGCGTGGGATTGGTCGACGAGGGCAGCACGTTGGCCTCGCCGCATACCTTGATGATGTCGGGCGCGTGGCCGCCGCCCGCGCCTTCGGTGTGGTACGTGTGGATCGTGCGGCCCTTGAACGCGTTCACCGTCGCTTCGACGAAGCCGCCTTCGTTGAGCGTGTCGGTGTGAATGGCCACCTGGGTGTCGGTGGCGTCGGCGACGGTGAGGCAGTTGTCGATGGCCGCGGGCGTCGAGCCCCAGTCTTCGTGCAGCTTCAGGCCGATCGCGCCCGCGGCGATTTGCTCTTCGGCGGGTTTTGGCAGACTCACGTTGCCCTTGCCGAGAAAGCCGAGGTTGATCGGCCAGCCGTCGGCGGCCTGCAGCATGCGCTCCATGTGCCACGGGCCCGGCGTGCAGGTCGTGGCGTTGGTGCCGGTGGCGGGGCCGGTGCCGCCGCCGATCATCGTCGTGACGCCCGAGGCGAGTGCCTCGTCGATCTGCTGCGGGCTGATGAAGTGGATGTGCGTGTCGATGCCGCCCGCCGTCACGATCTGGCCTTCGCCGGCGATCACTTCGGTCGAGGCGCCAATGGGGATCGTCACGCCCGGCTGCACGTCGGGATTGCCGGCCTTGCCGATGCGCCAGACTCGGCCGTCCTTGATGCCGATGTCGGCTTTCACGATGCCCCAGTGGTCGACGATCACGGCGTTGGTCACGACCGTGTCGGCCACCTCGGCTGCGAGGCGCTGCGACTGGCCCATGCCGTCGCGGATCACCTTGCCGCCGCCGAACTTCACTTCGTCGCCGTAGACCGTGTAGTCGCGTTCGATCTCGATGAGCAGGGCGGTGTCGGCGAGACGCACGCGGTCGCCGGTCGTGGGGCCGAACATTTCCGCGTAGGCGCGGCGGCCGATCTTCAATGTCATATCGGAATCCTGATGAATTCGGAGGCGGGCGCCGCGCTCAGAGCGGGCCCATGACCTTGCCGTTGAAGCCGTAGACGGCGCGCTCGCCCGCGAACGCGACCAGCTCGACGGTGCGCTCCTGGCCGGGCTCGAAGCGCACGGCGGTGCCCGCCGCAATGTTCAGGCGAAAGCCGCGCGCGGCCTCGCGCTCGAACGAGAGCGCTTCGTTGACTTCGTAGAAGTGATAGTGCGAACCGACCTGCACGGGGCGGTCGCCGGTGTTCGCGACGGTCACGGTCACGGTTTCGCGGCCCGCGTTGAGCTCGATTTCGCCGTCGTCGATCAGCATTTCGCCGGGGATCATGAGCGGCACTCTCAAGGAATCGGATGGTGGACGGTCACGAGCTTCGTGCCGTCGGGGAAGGTGGCCTCGACCTGAATGTCGGGGATCATCTCGGGCACGCCTTCCATCACGTCGTCGCGCGTGAGCAGCGTGGTGCCGTAGTGCATGACCTCGGCGACGGTCTTGCCGTCGCGGGCGGCTTCCATCAGCGCGGCGCTGATGAAGGCGACCGCTTCCGGATAGTTGAGCTTGAGGCCGCGCGCGCGACGCCGTTCGGCGAGCAGCGCGGCGGTGAAGATCAGGAGCTTGTCTTTCTCGCGTGGCGTGAGCTTCATCGTTTTTAATAAGTTGGAACGGCTAACCGGGGGCCAACCATCCGGGCCCGATCGTGCCGCGTCAGCTTACGGCAGCGAGGTTACGGGCAGCTTGCAGTTCCTTGGGATCGCGCGGACATGGCGATGCAGGCATTACGCAAGGTGTATGCCAATGACGGGACACTTTGAATGCACCTTCGCGCGGAATTTGCGCACCTTGTTGATGCATCGATGCGCTTCGATGGCGTATAGACGCGCCGACGTGGTGCGTGAAAGGGGCGGTGGGGGTCAGGTCGTCCAGAGGCGCAGCGGCGCTGCCGTTACGCCGTGCACGATCGGGCGCAGCCGGCTCCAGCACTGCGCGAGCGTTTGCTGCAGCGGCTCCATCGAGCGCGCGATGACGCGCACCAGCAGCACGCCTGGCGCAACGCAGGTGGCGCCCGCGCGCAGCGCGTCGTCGAAGGGGAGCGTGAGCGCGAGGTCTTGCGCGAGCGCCTCGTTGCAGGCCGGGCCAACGGCCCACAGCATGCCGAACGCCGGATAGCCGGCGAGGCCCTGGGGAGCGTCGCGCAGCGGGTCGGCGGCGTCCATGAGCGCGCGTTCGAACCAGAGGAGTTGTTCGTCAGCACCGGGTGCGGCGGCGCGCGCGACCCGAGTGAGCGAGCGCACCATGCCGGCCGACCAGCGCTCGCCGGCGGCCTGGCGGCCGAGTTGCACGGCGTCCCAGCCGATCGCCGTCGCGCTTTCGGCGAGCGTGAGCGAGAAGTCGAGCTCGGCGTGCGCGTGATCGAAGACGAGATTGTTCTGCGGCAGCCAGTCGAGACTGGCGTTCGCGCCCACGCGCAGCTTGATGCGCTGGCGCGCCACGCGGCCATTGGACTTGTACCACTTGGTGGCGCCCGGCGTGGTGAGCACGGCATGAGCGCCAGCGCCGACATTCACGTCGATGTCGAGCCGGTCGCCACCCGCGATGCCCGCCGGCGGATGCACGATCACCGCGTGACAGATCGCATCGCCTTCGGGATAGAGCGGTCGTTGCACGCGCAACGGTCCCGTGTGCAGCCGGTGCGCGAGCGTCGTGCGCTCGCCGCGAAGCTCGAAGCCGAGTTCGAGTTTCGCGGCCCATTCGTGATGAATCGGGTTGCGCGAGGCGGGGCTGGCGGGCGCGGCGAGATCTTCGTGAAGCGGCATGCGGAAAATATGGGGCAGGTGCGGGCGGCGACTGGATGCGCAGGGTAGCGCATCACGCGCCGGCCATGCCTCGCGCGATTCGTCGGTGAACCGTGAGCGATCAGTAGGTGGGCACCTTCGGATCGACCTGGCGCGACCACGCGTCGATGCCGCCTTGCAGGTTGAACACCTTCGTGAAGCCGCGCGACTCGAGGAACATCGCGACCTGGGCGCTGCGCGCGCCGTGGTGGCAGATGCAGACGATCTGCGCTTCGTCGTCCAGTTCTTCGCTGCGCGCCGGAATCTGGGCCATCGGGATCGGGACGCTGCCGGCGATGCTGGCGGTCTGGATTTCCCACGGCTCGCGCACGTCGAGCAGCACGGGGGCGCCGCGCGAGGTGTCGGCGAGCCATTCGGCGAGGGCGGGGGCGGTCAGATTCTGCATGGGAGACTCAGTCGTAGAAATGAGACGAGCCGCTTATGCGGCCCGCCGGAAACACCGTGGTTTAAAACTTGAAACGCGAGGGCTGCACTGCGTTCTCGAGCGGCTCGACATACGTTTCGAACACGGTCGCGATGCGGTATTGCTTCTCGTCCATGCGCGTGATGATCTGCGCTTCCATGACCGGCGCGTCGCCGACGAAAGCGGCCAGCCGCCCGCCCACCTTCAATTGTTCGAGCAGTTCCTGCGGCACCACCGGCAGGCCGCCCGAGACGCAGATCACGTCGTAGGGCGCATTCGCGGCCCAGCCGCGCGAGCCGTCGCCCTGCACGACTTCGGCGTTGAGCACGCCGTTCTTCACGAAGTTGGCACGCGCGAATTCGGCGAGTTCCGGGTCGATCTCCACGCTCAGCACCTTCTGAGCGCGATGCGCGAGCAGCGCCGCCATGTAGCCCGAACCCGCGCCGATCTCGAGCACGCTCTCGTGCTTTTTCACCGCGAGCTCCTGGAGCACGCGCGCCTCGACGCGCGGCGCCAGCATGTGCTGACCGTTGGGCAGTGGCACTTCGAGGTCGGCGAACGCGAGATCGACATAGGCCGCGGGGACGAAATGCTCTCGCTTGACGATCGAAAGGAGGTTCAGGACGTCCTGGTCGAGCACGTCCCAGGGGCGAATCTGCTGCTCGATCATGTTGAAACGCGCTTGTTCGATATTCATGGTGACTCGGCGTTATGGTTCGGGTTCTGTGCAGATGGCCAGGCCTCGGAAAACCAGCAAACACACGCTGAAAACGGTGCCAGGCAACCGCGAGATTGTACCAAAGGGCTTTCGCGCCGCGCCTTGCGGCCGGCGCTGGAAATGCACAAGCGGATCAGTATTTGTCCTGGCTCGAATGCGTGGGGAGGCCCGCCTGGCCATTCGGACGAATGTGCGCGAACGCATCGGGCAGCGAAACTCGAAGCGTCTCTAACCCGCTTCAAAGGAACAGCATGTCTGGCGTAATACAGATGAATTACAGGGTGGCTTCGAACATCACGCGAAGGAGTTGGGGGATGGGCGCAAGCGCATTGGTCCAGGTGCGCGTCGATCCGGCGCTCAAGGAGCGCGCGTCGGCGGTGCTCGAAAACATGGGGCTCACGGTTTCGGACGCCGTGCGCATCCTGCTCACGAGCGTCGCGAACGAAGGCGCTTTGCCCCTCGACTTCGCGCTCGATCCGGCCACGCACGATGCCTGGTTCCGCGCGAAGGCGCGCGAGGCGCTGGAAGACCCGCGGCCGGGCCTTGCGCCCGCTCGCGGGAGTAAAACTTGAAGCTCGAACGGCCGCCGCCCGCGCTGGCCGGCTGTTGCCGGCTAGCGAACCGGCCGAGCCCGCCGAACCAGCCGGCAACCCGAATCACTGCGCGAGATACACGAACTTGCCGCCGCGTATCGTGCCCATCACGCTCGCGCGCTGGTCGAGGCCCACGTGGTCCTTTTCGCTGGTGTTGACCACGCCGTTGGGCACCACCAGCTCGTGGGCGCCTTCGAGCTCCCGGCGCAGCGCCACGCGAAACGCCTCGGTGCCGGGCTGGGCGGTCTTGAGCGCGCGCTTCACCGCATCCTGAAGGCGCGGGTAGACGCCGGCGGCGTCGCCAGCGAACTGCGTGACCGTGCCCGGGCCGTATTTCGCCTCATAAGCATCGACGAACGCTAGCGCGGCCTTGTGCGCCGGGTGGTCCGCCGGCAGCGTGCGCGCGACCACCACGGGCTGCGTCGGGAACAGCGTGCCTTCCACGTCCTTGCCGCCGAGCTTGATGAACTCCGGCGTGGCGATGCCGTGGGTCTGATAGATCGCGCCCTTGTAGCCGCGCTCGACCAGTGTGCGCTGCGGCAGCACCGTGGGCGTGCCGGCGCCCGCGATCAGCACGGCGTCGGGTTTCGCGGCCATCAGCTTGAGGATCTGGCCGGTCACGCTGGCGTCGGTGCGGTTAAAGCGCTCGGTCGCCACGATCTGGATGTTGCGGTCCTTCGCGAACTTCGTGAACTCGTTGAGCCAGCTGTCGCCGTAGCTGTCGGCAAAGCCGATGAAGCCCACGGTCTTCACGCCGTGCGCGGCCATGTAGTGCGTCATCACGTCGGCCATGGCGGCGTCGGTCTGCGCCATCTTGAAGGCCCATACGCGCGCGCCTTGCTGCGGCTCGACCACCGAGGCCGAACCCACCAGCGTGATCATCGGCGTTTTGGCTTCGGCCACGGGGTCGAGCGCGGCGAGCGCGGCCGGCGTGATGTTCGGCCCCACGATCACGTCGACGTGGTCCTCGTTGATGAGCTTGCGGATGTTGCGCACCGCCGCGCCAGGGTCGGAGCCGTCGTCGAGCACGATGTAGTCGGTCTTCTGGCCTGCGATCTCCGGGGGCCACATCAGGATGGCGTTCTTGCTCGTGATGCCGATGGCCGCGGCGGGGCCGGTGCTCGACAGATCGATGCCGACCTTGAGGTCGGCGTGCGCGGCGGGCGCGAACGCGGCCGTCGCCAGCGCGGCAGCCGCTGCGAGCGGGCGTAGCGCGCCGAGGGGCGAGCGCACAAACGAGCACAAGGACGGAATCAGGCGCGGTTGCAGCTTCATGCGATGGGTCTCCAGGAGGATATGAAGCGAAAAGCGTTGTTGTCGTGTTGCGTTGTGGTTTCTTCCGGCGCTCGCGCGCCGTTACAGCTCGTAGGTCTCGTGCTCGCCCTTGAGCGCCTGCTCGATCAGCTTGCGGTTCAGGCTCGGCGAGAGCAATTCCACCAGCGTATAGACGTAGCTGCGCAGGTACGCGCCCTGTTTGAGGGCCACCCGCGTCACGTTGCTGCCGAACAGATGCCCCACCGGCACGGCGCGCAGATGGCGGTCGCGTTCGGCGTTGAACGCGATATCGGCCATGATGCCCACGCCCAGACCCAGTTCCACGTAGGTCTTGATCACGTCCGCGTCGATGGCCTCGAGCACGATGTCGGGCGAGAGGCCGCGCAGGCGGAACGCGTCGTTGATCTTGGTGCGGCCCGCGAACGCATTGTCATAAGTGATCAGCGGAAATTGGGCCAGATCGTCGAGCGAGAGCGGCTTGCGCTCGAGCAGCGGATGGTCCGGCAGCATCATCGCCACATGGTGCCAGGTGAAGCAGGGCAGCGACACCAGTTCCTTGTAGCCGGAAATGGCCTCGGTCGCGATGCAGAGGTCGGCCTGGTCGTGCAGCACCATCTCGGCCACCTGGGTGGGGCTGCCTTGCAGAATTGAAAGGTGGACCTTCGGGAAGCGCCGCTTGAATTCCGCGATGGCGGCCGGCAGCGAATAGCGCGCCTGAGTGTGCGTGGCGGCGATGGTCAGGTTGCCCTGATCCTGCGCGGCGTAGTCCTTGCCCACGCGCTTGAGGCTTTCCACCTCCTGCAGGATGCGCTCAACAGAGGCAAGGATGATGCGTCCTGGCTCCGTGAGCGAGCGCACGCGCTTGCCATGGCGCGTAAAGATTTCGACCCCGAGTTCATCCTCCAGCTCGATGATGGCCTTCGAGACGCCCGGCTGGCTTGTATACAGGGCCTTGGCCGCTTCCGTGAGATTGAAATTCTGGCGCACGGCCTCGCGCACGAAACGGAACTGGTGGAGGTTCATATATAACCCCTTGGCATATCAACCTGATTTTTAGATCGTTTGAATTATAAGGCGAGTTTATTACCATTCCTCCAAGTTTTCCAATATGGATATCTGTTTTGGTCATTAGCAAAGGAACGGCGCATTTCAAGCACGCCAACCGGAAGCCAGATCAAGACGGTCGAATCGAATCGGAGCGCGCGGCGTAACCGGAACGCTGCGAATGAACAACCCTGGGGTCCCCGAATGTACCAATACGATCAGTACGACCAGACCATCGTTGACGAACGCGTCGCGCAATACAGCGACCAGGTTCGCCGGCGCCTCTCGGGCGAGTTGAGCGAAGAAGAATTCCGCCCGCTGCGCCTGCAGAACGGCCTGTACTATCAGCGCCACGCCTACATGCATCGCATCGCGGTGCCGTACGGCAACCTGCGCAGCGACCAGTTGCGCATGCTCGGCCGCATCGCCCGCGAGCACGACCGTGGGTATGGCCACTTCTCGACGCGCACGAACGTCCAGTACAACTGGATCAAGCTCGAAGAGACGCCGGAAATCCTGCGCAAGCTCGCCTCGGTGCAGATGCACGCCATCCAGACTTCGGGTAACTGCATTCGCAACATCACCGCCGACCAGTTCGCGGGCGTCGCGCCCGACGAGATCGTCGATCCGCGTCCGTGGGCCGAGATCCTGCGCCAGTGGTCGACGTTTCACCCCGAGTTCGCGTGGCTGCCGCGCAAGTTCAAGATCGCCGTCTGCGGTACGAAGGAAGACCGCGTGGCCGTGCAGATCCACGACCTGGGCGTCTATCTCGACCGTAACGAGAAGGGCGAAGTGGTCGCGAGCATCCTCGCGGGCGGTGGCCTCGGCCGCACGCCGATCGTCGGTGCCATCATCAAGCGCGACCTGCCGTGGCAGCATCTGCTGACCTACTGCGAAGCCGTGCTGCGCGTGTACAACCGCTATGGCCGCCGCGACAACATCTACAAGGCGCGTATCAAGATCCTCGTGAAGGCGCTCTCGCCGGCGAAGTTCGCCGAGCAAGTCGAAGAGGAGTGGCAGCATCTGAAGGACGGCCCCTCGACGCTCACGCAAGCCGAGCTCGACCGCGTGGCGCAATATTTCGTGCCGCCGGCCTACGAGAAGCTCGCCGATACGGACGCCTCGTACGAGAAGCATCTGCTCGAGAACCGCGCGTTCGCGCGCTGGGTCGAGCGCAACGTGCGTCCGCACCGCGTGCCGGGCTATGCATCGGTGACGTTCTCGCTCAAGACGGGCAAGGTCGCGCCCGGTGACGCCACCGACAAGCAAATGGAAGCCGTGGCCGACTGGGCCGACGAATACGCGTTCGGCAAGATCCGTATCTCGCACGAGCAGAACCTGGTTCTCGCCGACGTCAAGAAGCGCGACCTCTTCGCAGTGTGGGAAAAGGCGAAGGAGCAAGGCTTCGCCACGCCGAACATCGGCTTGTTGACCGACATCATCGCGTGCCCGGGCGGCGACTTCTGCTCGCTCGCGAATGCGAAGTCGATCCCCATCGCGCTCGCGATCCAGGAGCGCTTCGAGAACCTCGACTACGTCTACGACCTGGGCGACCTGTCGCTGAACATCTCGGGCTGCATCAATGCGTGCGGTCACCACCACGTCGGCAATATCGGCGTGCTGGGCGTGGATAAGGACGGCTCCGAGTGGTATCAGGTCACGCTCGGCGGCGAGCAGGGCAACGGCGCCAGCGGCACGCGCCTTGGCCGCGTGATCGGCCCGTCGTTCTCGGCTGAAGAGATGCCCGAGGTGGTGCAAAAGGTGATCGACACGTTCGTCGAGCACCGCATCGACGGCGAGCGCTTCATCGACACGTACGACCGTATCGGCATCGCGCCCTTCAAGGAGCGCGTGTACGCATCGCGCCAGCCGGCCCACGCCTGAACGCAACGAGACACGAGAGTAAGAGCAATGGCATTGATCATCAAAAATCGCGAGATCGTTGAAGACACGTGGCAAGTCGTGCGTGCGGCCGAAGACGGCGCCCTGCCTGAAGTGTCGGCGCTGCCCGCCGGCAAGGTGCTGGTGCCGCTCGCGCTGTGGCAGGCCGAGCGCGACGCGCTGGTCGCTTCGCGCGGCAAGGACGAACTGGGCGTGTGGCTCGCGCCGGACAGCGAACCGGCCGACATCGCCGGCGACTTCGAGAAGATCGCGCTGATCGGCGTGGACTTCCCGGTGTTCCGCGATGGCCGCGGCTATTCGATCGCGCGTCTGTTGCGCGAGCGCTTTGGCTACAAGGGCGAACTGCGCGCGATCGGCGACGTGCTGCGCGACCAGCTGCGCTTCTATGAGCGCTGCGGCTTCGATGCGTACGCGCTGCGCGCCGACAAGGACATCAACGACGCGCTCAACGCATTCACCGAGTTCACGGTGCAATACCAGGGCGCGTTCGACGAGCCGTCGCCGCTGTTCCGCCGCCGTGCCGCGCTGGCAGCCCAACAAGGCGCTGCAGCATGAGCACCGCTTTGGACACAACGGCCAACGACATCCCGGCTGAACTGCAGGCGAAGATCGAGCGCCTCGACGCGCTGCTCGATTCGATCGCCGCGCGCCACGCCAGCGTGAAGCTCGCGAGCAGCCTCGCAGCCGAAGACATGCTGCTCACCCACGCGATCCTCTCGCGCGGCGTGAAGATCGGTGTCTTCTCGCTGAACACGGGCCGCCTGCATGCGGAAACGCTCGGCATGGTCGACAGCGTGCGCGAGCGCTACGGCTACGAGATCGAGCAGTTCCATCCGCAACAGGACGCCGTCGATGAATACGTCGCGCAGCATGGCCTGAATGCGTTTTACGAGAGCATCGATCTGCGCAAGCGCTGCTGCGAGATCCGCAAGGTCGAGCCGCTGAACCGCGCGCTTTCGGACGTTTCGGCCTGGGTCACGGGTCAGCGTCGCGAGCAGTCGGTGACGCGTGCCGAGCTGCACGAGGAAGAGCAGGACGGCGCGCGCGGCATCGCCAAGTTCAATCCGCTCGCGGACTGGACCGAAGCCGAGGTGTGGACGTATCTGCGCGCCTTCGACGTGCCGGTGAACCCGCTGCACGCGCGCGGTTACCCGAGCATCGGCTGTGAGCCCTGTACGCGGGCCGTGCGTCCGGGCGAAGACAGCCGGGCGGGGCGCTGGTGGTGGGAGTCGCGCGACACGAAGGAATGCGGGCTGCACATCACGTCGGTTTCCGCGATTCCGGTTGTGCAAGCGCCAGCCGCCGGCCAGGCGAACTAGATTTGAAGGTTGTCGCGCCAATGCCTGCAAAGGCGGCGCGAAGTCGAACACAGAGCACCGCGTCCCATCAACGGGGGCGCCTAGACGAAGGATCCGAACATGAGCACGACGCTCGATTCCGCAGTGAACGCACCGCTCCAGGTCACGGCGAACCGCATGGACCATCTCGACTGGCTCGAAGCCGAGTCGATCCACATCCTGCGCGAACTCGTTGCCGAGTGCAGCAAGCCCGCGCTGCTGTTCTCGGGCGGCAAGGACTCGGTGGTGGTGCTGGCGCTGGCGCTCAAGGCCTTCGGCCTCGGCGCGAACCGCAAGACCTCGCTGCCGTTCCCGCTCGTGCACATCGACACGGGCCACAACTACGAAGAGGTGATCGACTTCCGCGATCGCCGCGCCGCCGAAATCGGCGCCGAGCTCGTGGTGGGCCACGTCGAGGATTCGATCAAGAAGGGCACCGTGCGCCTGCGCCGCGAAACCGATTCGCGCAACGCCGCCCAGGCCGTCACGCTGCTCGAAACCATCGAGCAATACGGCTACACGGCGATGATCGGCGGTGCGCGCCGTGACGAAGAGAAGGCTCGCGCGAAGGAGCGCATTTTCTCGTTCCGCGACGAATTCGGCCAGTGGGACCCGAAGGCGCAGCGCCCGGAACTGTGGAGCATCTACAACGCACGCCTGCACAAGGGCGAGCATCTGCGCGTGTTCCCGATTTCCAACTGGACCGAGCTGGACGTGTGGCAGTACATCGAGCGCGAGAAGCTCGAACTGCCGTCGATCTACTACGCGCACCAGCGCGAGATCGTGCGCCGCAACGGCCTGCTCGTGCCGGTCACGCCGCTCACGCCGATGAAGGATGGCGAAGTCAGCGAAATGGCGCAGGTGCGTTTCCGCACGGTGGGCGACATCAGCTGCACATGCCCGGTGGAAAGCGATGCCGACAACGTCGAGAAGATCATCGCCGAGACGGCCGTGACCGAAATCACGGAACGCGGCGCGACGCGCATGGACGACCAGGCGTCGGAAGCCGCGATGGAACAGCGCAAGAAGCAAGGTTATTTCTAAAGAGCACGCAGAGGAAGAAACGAATATGGTTACGACGCACCAACCTGAAGACCTCGGCGTGCTGCGCTTCATCACGGCGGGCAGCGTGGACGACGGCAAGAGCACGCTGATCGGCCGCCTGCTGTACGACAGCAAAGCAGTCCTGAGCGACCAGCTCTCGGCGCTCTCGCGCGCGAAGAACAAGCGCACCGTGGGCGACGAGATCGACCTGTCGCTGCTCACCGACGGCCTCGAAGCCGAGCGCGAGCAGGGCATCACGATCGACGTGGCGTACCGCTACTTCGCCACGGCACGGCGCAAGTTCATCATCGCCGACACGCCGGGCCACGAGCAGTACACGCGCAACATGGTCACGGGCGCTTCCACGGCCCACGCCGCGATCATCCTGATCGACGCCACGCGCGTGACGGTCGAGAACGGCGTGACGCAATTGCTGCCGCAAACCAAGCGCCACAGCGCGATCGTCAAGCTGCTGGGCCTCCAGCACGTGATCGTCGCGATCAACAAGATGGATCTGGTCGACTACAGCGAAGCCACCTTCGATCTGATCCGCGACGCCTACGTCGCGCTCGCGCGCCAGCTCGGTCTGGAGAACGTGCGCTTCGTGCCGGTTTCGGCGCTCAAGGGCGATAACATCGTGGCCGCGAGCGAGCGCATGCCGTGGTACGCGGGCGAGCCGCTGCTCGACGTGCTCGAGGCGCTGCCGGTCGAGCAGGCCACGGGCGACGCGCTGCGCTTCCCGGTGCAGTGGGTTGCGCGCCAGGACGGCTCGAGCGCCGACGACTTCCGCGGCTACATGGGCCGCATCGAAGCGGGCGAAGTGAAGATTGGCGACGCCATCACGGTGCTGCCGGCGGGGCGTGCGGCTACGGTGGCCGAGATCATCGCGCCGGTGCCGGGCGGCACGGCGCAGGTCGACCGCGCGTTCGCGGGCCAGACCGTCACGATCCGTCTCGCCGAAGATGTGGACGTTTCGCGCGGCGACACTTTCGTGCCGGCAAACGACACGGTGGAGCCCGCGAAGAAGCTCGAAGCGGACCTCTGCTGGTTCGACGAAGAGCCGCTCTCGTCGCAGCGCAAGTATCTGCTCAAGCAGACCACCAGCACGGTGTTCGCGAAGATCGGCGCGGTCAAGGAAGTGCTCGACGTGCACACGCTCTCGCACGCCACCGACCGCCACAACCTCGCGATGAACGACATCGGCCGCGTGGCGCTCACGCTGCAAAGGCCGGTCGTAGCGGACCTGTATGATGTGCACCCCGGCACCGGCGCGTTCGTCCTCATCGACGAGGCGACGCACCACACGGTGGCCGCAGGCATGATTCGCGCGGTTGCCGCCTGACGCGGCACGGCGCGTAGGTGACAGCGCGCCGCCGCCAGGGTTCGATGGCGGCGCGCCGACACAGGAGTCAACGAGGCAAATGGGCAAGGTTTATCTGATCGGCGCCGGACCAGGTGCGGCGGACCTCATCACGGTGCGCGGCGCGCGTCTGCTCGCGCGGGCGCAGGTCGTGCTGCACGATGCGCTCGTCGAGCCGGCGATGCTGGATTACGCCCCGCAGGACGCGAAATTCATCGCGGTCGGCAAGCGTTGCGGCCAGCGCTCGACGGCGCAGCACTTCATCAACAAGCAGATCGTCGATGCGGCGCGCGAGCACGACGTGGTGGTGCGCCTGAAGGGCGGCGACCCGATGCTGTTCGGCCGCGCCGACGAAGAGATGCGCGCGCTCGAAGCGGCGGGCATCGAGTACGAGATCGTGCCGGGCATCACGGCCGCGCTGGCGAGCGCGGCCACGCTGCAACGCTCGCTCACGCTGCGCGGCGTGTCGCGCAGCGTCGCGCTTGCGACGTACTCGCGCGCAGCGGGCAGCGAGGAGATCCGCGAGCAGGTCAATGCCGATTCGCTGGTGTTCTACATGGGCCGCGACAGCGCGCCGGAGATCGCCCGGCAGTTGATCGAAGCGGGCCGCGCGGGCGCGACGCCCGTGGCGATCGTCGAGGCCTGCAGCACGGCGCGCGAACGCACGCTCACGCTGACGCTCGCGGGGCTCGAAGCGGGCGAGGCGCACGACTGGCTCGATCCGGCACAGCCGAGCCTGCTCATGATCGGCGAGGCTTTTGCCGAGCGGTCGGTGCAGCAGTCGCAGGCTGAAGACGAGACCCGGGACGAGATGCCGGGCTGTCGGGCCGCATGAGGCAACGAAAAACAACAGGGGTAGCAGAACGTGCGACGGGCCGCTGAATGAAGCGGCCCGTTTGCTTTGGTGCAGGCGTTAGTGCGTTCTAGTCATGCTCTTGCGCGAGACAGTACTGCACGATCGCGTCGAGCACGCCGTCGTCCTCGCCCACGGCGCTCGCGCACGAGAGCCGCACGTGCGGATGCGCCGCCTGGCATTGCGCGATGAGTGCGGGCAGGTCGCGCCGGATATGGCCGCCCTGGCCGAAAAACACCGGCACCACCGTGATGGCGTCGCAGCCCAGCGCCGCTTGTTCGGCGATGGCCTCGGGCAGGCTCGGCGTCATGAGTTCGAGGAAGGCGAGACTCACGGGCCGCGCCGCGCCGCGCGTGGCGGCGAGCTTGCCCGCGAGCCGCGTGAACGGCTCTTTCCAGCGCGCATCGCGCGCGCCGTGGCCGAAGAGGATCATGCCGTGCGTGCCCATCGCCGTATTTTCCTGAGGAGCGTGGTCTGGCCGCTAATCGATACCCGCGCGTCAGATCGACGTTAGTGCCGGTCGACCCATTTCAGGCTGAACAACCCGAGCGCCAGATAGATGAGACCCGGCGTCGCTGCAGTGAGCGGCGCAGGCCACGTGTTCAGTGTACCGATGTGCGAGAACAGCGTGTTCACGAGCTGGAAGCTCATGCCGAGCATGATCCCGCCGAACACCTTGATGCCCACCACGCCCGCGCGCGTATGCAGGTACGCGAACGGCAGCGAGAGCACCAGCATCACGAACACCGCGAACGGGTAGATCAGCTTGCGCCAGAACGCGATCTCGTAGCGCTGCGTGTCCTGATGGTTTTCCGCAAGGTGCTGGATATAGCGGAACAGGTTGAACATCGACATGCGATCGGGCGAGACCAGCAGCACCGAAAGAATCTGCGGCGTGAGCTCCGAGCGCAGCGAGTACTCGGGCACGGCGGTTTGCTGCGCGCGATAGACCGGATTGAGCGCATCCGTGGGCTGGCTCGGCGGCGGCGTCACGCTGATGAGCTGGGTATCCGTCACGTCCTTGAGCAGCCAGTGCCCCGGCGGCTGATACTTGCCGCTCTTCGCGACGCGCACGTTCGAGAGCCTGAACTGCGAATCGAATTCGTAGATGCGCACGTTGGTGATCGTCGCGTCGGGCAGCAGTTCGCCCACGTTGACGAAGCGCGTGGCCTGTTGGCCGTCGGCGCGCGCGGTGAGCGTGTCCTTCACCCACACCCCCGACTTGAAGTCGGACGACACGGCGGAGCCGAGCGCCTCGAGGCGCACGCGCTCGGAGAGCTGATCGGTGTACGGCCCGATCACTTCGCCCATGAGGTAGGTGAGCAGCACGAGCGGAATGCCGATCTTCAGGAGCGAGCGCAGCGCTTGACCGGTCGCGAGACCGGACACGCGAAAGATCGTGTACTCGGAATTGGCGGCCATCTGCGCGAACACGTAGATCGCGGCGATGAGCGCCGCCACCGGAATGATCTCGTAGAGCCGCGACGGCGCCTGCAGCGAGACGCGCAGCACCGCGTACATGAACTTGTAGTTGCCGTGGCCGACCGAGTTCAGCTCGTTGATCAGGTCGAAGAAAAAGAACAGACCCGAAAACGCAAACAGGATGAACACGAAGGTCACGTAGACCTGGCGTGCGAAATACTTCTCGTAGATGCGCATCGGTCAGCTCCCCTGGGACGTGCGCTGGAACATCGCGCGCGTGAAGAGCGGCCGGTTGCGCACGCGCAGCCAGAAGATGAAGACGACCAGCGCGAGCACCACGACGTGCAGCGCGACGAGGCCGACGCCGAACAGCATCTTGCCCTGCTCGACCTGCGATTGCACGACGTTGAGCAAGTTCGAGTAGGTGAGGTAGATCAGCACGGCCATCACGAGATTGATGGTGCGCCCGCGGCGCGGGTTTTGATACGCGAGCGGGATTGCGAGCAGCATCAGGTTGATCGCGATGAGCGGCAGGCCCGCGCGCCAGGCGAATTCGCCGAGATTGTCGCCGCTCGGATTGCGCAGCAGATCCAGCGTGGAGGTGCTGCTCGCCGTGGGCGTGGCGACCACGGGCTGGCTCTGGACCTTGACGCCGTAGCGCTGGAACTCGGTGATGCGGAAGTCGGGGTGGCCGGGCTCGCCGTCGTAGCGGCGGCCGTTCTCGAGCACGACGAAGCGGTCGCCGTTCTTCTCGGTTTCGGTGTGGCCGGTCTTCGAGACGATCACGTTGACCTTGCCGTTTTCGGTGCTCGTGACGAACACATTGTCCACGCGGCCCTTGTCGGGGTTCATGCTCTCGATGAAGAACACGCGGTGCGTGGTGGGCGATTCGCGGAACTGGCCCGGCGCGAGGAGCGATACTTCATCGCGCTGCTGAAAGCGCGCGCGGATCAGCTTGCTTTGCGCGTTCGACCACGGCCAGCCGACGAAGGCGAAAAACACGATCAGCAGGATGATCGGCGTCGAAAAAACGGCGATCGGCTTGATGAGGCGCGTGAGGCTCACCCCGGAGGCGAGCCAGACGACCATTTCGGAATCCTTGTACCAGCGCGTGAGCACAAACAGGATCGACACGAAGAGCGTGACGATCAGCATCACCGCGAGATAGCCGATCACGGTCAGGCCGATCAGGACCAGCACGTCGCGCGGGTCGATCTGGCCGGAAGCCGCGAAGCCGACGATGCGGATCATCATCGTCGTCAGCATGATCGTGAGCAGAACCATGAACACGGCGCCGGCCGTATACGCGAGTTCTCGCTGCAGGGAACGTTCGAAGATCATTGTTGATGAAGAGGGCGGGCGGCCCGCGCCGGGCGGCGCGCGGCTCGCGCAACGGCTCGGGAGCCGCCGCGGGAAAAATAGCGGATAATTGCGGCTTTCATCCTAAGCCCTGATTTTATCCGAGGACAAGCGCGATGGACTTTAGCATAAAAGCCTGTGACTGGAGCAAAGGCGGGGAAGGTCCCTTCCTGACTGGCAAGTCGGATTGCGTCGTGGTGGGCGTCTTCGAGGCGCAGACCCTTTCGGGCCCGGCATTCGTGATCGACCGCGCCATCGGCGGCGCAATCGTTCGCCTCGTGAAGTCCGGCGACATCGACGGCAAGGCCGGCTCGACGCTGTTTCTGCCGGAAGTGACCGGCATCGGCGCTTCGCGCGTGCTGCTCGTCGGCCTCGGCAAGCAGGATGCATTCGGCCAGAAGGCCTATGGCGAGGCCGTCAAGGCCGCGTGGCGCGCGATTCTCGGCACCAAGATCGCACAGGTCACGTTCACGCTCGCACAGCTGCCCGTCAAGGATCGCACGAGCGACTGGGGCGTGCGCGCTGCAATCCTTGCGCTGCGCAACGAGACCTACCGCTTCACGCAGATGAAGAGCAAGCCTGAGCTCGCGCAGCGCGCGCTCAAGCGCGTGGTCTTCAGCGTCGACGCCGCGGACGAAAAGGCCGCGAAGCTCGCCGGCAAGCAGGCCGTGGCGCTCGCCAACGGCATGGACCTCACGCGCGACCTCGGCAATCTGCCGGGCAACGTCTGCACGCCCACCTACCTCGCGGCCACGGCCAAGAAGCTCGCGCGCGACTGGAAGCTCAAGGTCGAAGTGCTCGGCCAGCGCCAGATCGAAGCGCTCAAGATGGGATCGTTTCTTTCTGTTACAAAGGGGTCGGTCGAGCCGCCGCAATTCATCGTGCTGCACTACCAGGGCGCGAGCGCGAAGGCCGCGCCGGTCGTGCTGGTGGGCAAGGGCATCACGTTCGACACGGGCGGCATCTCGCTCAAGCCCGGCGAGGGCATGGACGAGATGAAATACGACATGTGCGGTGCGGGCTCGGTGCTCGGCACGCTGCGCGCAGTCGCCGAAATGGGCCTGAAGCTCAACGTGATCGGCATCATTCCCACCTGCGAGAACATGCCCGCGGGCAACGCCACGAAGCCCGGCGACATCGTCACGACGATGGCGGGCCTCACGGTCGAGGTACTCAACACCGACGCCGAAGGCCGCCTGATCCTGTGCGACGCGCTCACCTATGCCGAACGCTTCAAGCCGGCCGCCGTGATCGACATCGCCACGCTCACGGGCGCTTGCATCATCGCGCTCGGCCATCACAACAGCGGCCTGTTCTCGACGGACGATGCACTCGCGGGCGAATTGCTCGATGCTTCGCGCGAGGCGATCGATCCGGCGTGGCGCCTGCCGCTCGACGAGGAGTACCAGGACCAGCTCAAGTCGAATTTCGCCGATCTCGCCAATATCGGCGGCCGTCCGGCGGGCAGCGTGACGGCGGCGTGCTTCCTCTCGCGCTTCACGCAAAACTATCCGTGGGCTCACCTCGACATCGCGGGCACCGCATGGAAGAGCGGCGCGGCGAAGGGCGCGACGGGCCGTCCCGTGCCGCTGCTCGCGCAGTTCTTGATCGATCGGGCCGCGGACGGTCGCGCAGGGCAATGACGCGCATCGACTTCCACACGAACGTCGGCGATTCGCTGATGTACGCGTGCCGGCTCGTGCGCAAGGCGTATCAGGCCGGCCAGCAAGCTGTCGTGCTGGCCGAGCCCGCGCGCCTGCGCGCGTTCGACGAGATGCTGTGGACTTTTTCGCCGCTCGATTTCGTGCCGCACTGCATGGCCGGCAGCGCGCACGCCGCGCAAACGCCCATCGTGCTGAGCGCGGATCTCGAGCAGGCGCCGCATCATGGCGTGCTGCTCAACCTGGGCTCGGCGGTCCCGCCGCAGTTCGCGCGCTTCGAGCGCCTGCTCGAAGTGATCGGCGACACGCCCGAGGAGCTCGCCTCGGGGCGCGAGCGCTACCGCTTCTACCGCGACCGCGGCTATGCGTTGAACAACTACAAGCAGGGCGCTTGACCCCTATTGAACCCGGCACGCCGGCTGCTTGTCTCTCCTTTATTGTTTGATCGAAATCCAAAGGAGGTGATCGTGTCCGATTTTCATCGCGCTGACGAACCCGAGATCCCGATGCTGAATGAACCGCTCGTGCAGGGCAACCTGCTGCGCGGTCGTCATGGGTCGCCGTTCGAGACCGTGTCGGCACAGGCATCCACACCCGAGCCGAGGGCTGGCGTGTGCGCCGAAGTTCCCGATAGCCCCCTTCCTCCCGACGCCGAAGCGCTCGTCGAACGGCTGAGCGGACGGGCCATGAGCTGGCTCACTGGCGATGGGCGCGACGTGATCGAGGCGCGCTGCGCCGCGGCAATGCAGGAGCACGCGCACTGGATCGTCGGGCAGGTGTCACGCGAAATCGGTCTCGCGCTCGAAGCTGAATTGAAGGGCTGGGTGAAGGCTGCGGTGCGCGAGGAACTGGCCGCGCGCGCGGCGCAATCGACGCCTCCGGCGGCCTGAAGCGGTTTTGCGGCGGGCCGTGCTGCACGCAGGCCCGTATGGATTATTTCAGCGTGAGGATCCAGTTCGCGAGCGAGGCCGCCTGAGCGGAAGTCAATTGGGTGTTCGCGGGCATGGGCACCGAGCCCCACACGCCGTTGCTGCCTTCCAGGATCTTGCGCGCGAGATAGCTTTGCGCGTCGGCCTTGTCCGCGTACTTCGCCGCGACGTGGTGGAGCGACGGGCCCATGAAGGTGCGCGTCACCGAATGGCAGCTCATGCAGTTCTGCTGTTGCGCGAGGGCAAGCCCGCTCGGGCCCGGACCGTTCTGTGCGTGGGCGCTCGTCGTGGCTAGCGCCAATGCCAGCGCCAGCGCGGCAACGGGCGTCGCTGTGTCGTTCTTCGCGTGCGACTTCAGTTTCATACTGGTCTCCGCCAGCTTGTTCGCCGGCCGTGTGGTCGCATTATAAGAGCAAAGGGCGCACGGTCCGTGCGCCCTCCTTACGGCGTCCCCGACGCCTTTACGTTGCGCCGATTTTGCGCCTGCCGCGGGTCTGATCGTTCTCAGCTCCGCGGGTTCTCGGCCTCCGGTTCTCAGCCCGTGACCGCACCCTTGTTCGCGGGACGCGCCAGCGCGGCGTATTTCGCGAGCACGCCCCGCGTGTAGCGCGGCGCCGGCTGTTTCCAGGCCGCGCGGCGGCGCGCGAGTTCGGCGTCGTCGATATTCAGTTGCAGCAGCAGCTGGTGCGCGTCGATGGTGATCGAGTCGCCCTCCTGCACGAGCGCGATGGCGCCGCCTTCGAACGCTTCGGGCGCGACGTGGCCCACCACCATGCCCCACGTGCCGCCCGAGAAGCGGCCGTCGGTGATGAGCCCCACGGATTCGCCGAGCCCCTTGCCGATGATCGCCGAGGTGGGCGCGAGCATCTCCGGCATGCCCGGGCCGCCCTTCGGGCCGAGGTAGCGCAGCACCACCACATCGCCGGCCTTGATCTTGTCGGCGAGGATCGCTTCCATTGCGCTTTGCTCGTCGTCGAACACGCGCGCCGGGCCGGTGATCACGGGATTTTTCAGGCCCGTGATCTTGGCGACGGCGCCATCAAGCGCGAGGTTGCCCTTGAGGATCGCGAGGTGGCCTTCCTTATAGAGCGCCTGGTCGATCGGGAAGATGACCTTTTGATCGGCGCGCGGCTTCGCCGGCACGTCCTTCAGTTCCTCGGCGATGGTCTTGCCGGTGATGGTCATGCACTCGCCGTGCAACAGGCCTGCGTCGAGCAGGATCTTGAGCACCTGGGGAATACCGCCGGCCTTGTGCAGATCGGTCGCCACATACTGGCCCGAAGGCTTCAGATCGCAGATCACCGGCACTTTCTTGCGCATGCGCTCGAAGTCGTCGATGCTCCAGTCGATTTCCGCGGCATGCGCAATGGCAAGATAGTGCAGCACCGCGTTGGTCGAGCCGCCCGTGGCCATGATCAGCGCCACGGCATTCTCGATCGACTTCTTCGTGATGATGTCGCGCGGCTTGAGGTCCTTCTTGACCGCCTCGACGAGCACGCGCGCCGACTCGGCGGCCGAATCGACCTTTTCCTCATCTGGGTTGGCCATCGTCGACGAATACAGGAGCGACATGCCGAGCGCCTCGAACGAGGAGCTCATCGTGTTGGCCGTGTACATGCCGCCGCACGAACCCGTGGACGGGCACGCGTTTTTCTCGACGCCCTCGAAGTCCTCCTCGGTCATGCGGCCCGCGGTGAACTCGCCCACGGCCTCGAACGCCGACACGATGGTCAGGTCCTTGCCCTTCCAGTTGCCGGGGCGGATCGTGCCGCCGTACACGTAGATGCCGGGCACGTTGATGCGCGCGAGCGCGATCATGCCGCCGGGCATGTTCTTGTCGCAGCCGCCGATCACGACTACGCCATCCATCCACTGGCCCTGCACGCAGGTCTCGATACAGTCGGCGATCACCTCGCGCGAGACGAGCGAGTACTTCATGCCCTCGGTGCCCATCGACATGCCGTCCGAGATCGTGGGCGTGCCGAAGATCTGCGGATTGGCGTTTGCGCCCTTGACCGCCGCGACGGCCGCGTCCGCGAGGCGCTGCAGGCCCGCGTTGCAGGGCGTGATGGTCGAGTGGCCGTTGGCGATGCCGATCATCGGCTTGTCGAAGTCGGCCTTTTCATAGCCGAGCGCGTAATACATCGACCGGTTCGGCGAGCGGGCGACGCCTTGCGTAATGTGCTTCGAACGACGGTTATAGGCCATGGGGACGCTCCGTGACAGTGTCTCGAATCTTGTCGGTTGCCGGGCTGGGGGCTCTGGGGAATGCGCCGGCGTGTGCGAAGAAGAATGGAGTTTCGCGAGCACAATGTCCAATATATTCTCCGCGCCATCTGTCCCCCGAACCCGCAGTGAACCCGCAGTGAGCCGCGTGGGAGGCGCGTTTTGGTTCATGCCCGCTCGTCTCGGCGATAATGTGTCGCCGCAGCACGCGAAGCGAACTGTGCAGCCTTGAAGCCGTCCAACGCACGCGCCGCGCATTTTTGTGCTGATTTTTACAACTCGATTTCAAACCTCACCGCCGACAAGCACTGATTTCACGATGCTCATCCACCCGAATTTCGACCCCATCGCCATTCATCTGGGGCCGCTCGCCGTGCGCTGGTACGGCCTCATGTATCTCGTCGGCTTCATCCTCGCGATCGTGATCGGCCGGCTGCGCCTGCGTCTGCCTTACGTGGCCGCGCAGGGCTGGACCGTCAAGGACATCGACGACATGCTGTTCTACGGCGTGCTCGGCACGGTGCTCGGCGGGCGCCTCGGCTACGTCGTGTTCTACAAGGCGAGCTGGTACTTCGCGCATCCGCTCGACATCTTCAAGGTGTGGGAAGGCGGCATGTCGTTCCACGGCGGCTTTCTCGGCGTGACTTTCGCGATGGTCCTGTTCGCGTGGCAGCGCGGGCGCACCTGGCTGCAGGTCACCGACTTCGTCGCGCCGATGGTGCCCACGGGGCTCGCCGCAGGGCGTCTTGGCAACTTCATCAACGGCGAGCTGTGGGGCCGCGTGACCTCGCCGGACGCGCCGTGGGCCATGCTGTTCCCGGGCGCCGCCAACGACGACGCCGCGTGGCTTGCCGCGCATCCGCAACAGGCTGCGCAGTGGCATCTGAACGAGGTGTTCGCACAATATCATTTGCTGCCGCGTCACCCGTCCGAGCTCTATGAAATCGCCCTCGAGGGCATTGCGCTCTTCATCGTGCTGATTCTGTTCGCGCGCAAGCAGCGTCCCGTGGGCGCGATTTCGGCGATGTTCCTGATCGGCTATGGTCTCGCGCGCTTCACCGTGGAGTTCGCTCGCGAGCCCGACGATTTCCTCGGTTTGCTCGCGTTGGGTTTTTCGATGGGGCAATGGCTCTCGTTGCCGATGATCGTCGTGGGCGTGCTGATGATGATTTGGGTCTATCGCCGCGCCAAACGCGACAACGGTGCGCAGCAAGCCGTGAGTGCCAGGAGCT
Source organism: Paraburkholderia sp. A1RI-2L (assembly GCF_048957375.1). NCBI lineage: Bacteria > Pseudomonadati > Pseudomonadota > Betaproteobacteria > Burkholderiales > Burkholderiaceae > Paraburkholderia > Paraburkholderia sp. A1RI-2L. The sequence goes on along the minus strand of NZ_JARBTA010000001.1, from coordinate 1,981,387 downwards.
GATGCCGCGGTTGATGCGACTCGCGCTGCACTGAACGCACCATGAAGAAAGCCACGGTTTTGCCGTGGCTTTCTTTTTTGTTGTGCGCCGGGCGCGCGTTACTTCATCTGCACCGAGCCCGACACGTTGACCGTGACGGTGGACGTGCCGCCTTCGAGCGGCATCGGCGGTGCGGCCTTCGCGTCGGCCGACATGGCGCGCGCGTTCATCATCATGATCGGACGCGGCATTACGCCTTGATGGCCCACGTTCACGTCGCGGACCGTGTAGCTGCTATAGCCGAATGCGCGCGCATTCGCGGCCGCCTGCTCGCGAAACGAGGCGATCGCCTGGCCCGAGAGCTTTTGCTCGGCGGCGCGCTGCGCTTCGGGCGAAAGCGAGAACTGCACGTTGCCCACCTGCATCACCGAAGCGATATCGCCGGCGAGTTTCGAGGCGGCGGCGAAGTCGTGCGATTCGAGCACGACTTCCGTGCGGCCGCGCCATGCCGAAATGCGCCCGTCGCGATCGGTCGACGGATAGATCGAGAACTGGCCCGAGCGTGCAGTCACGCCCGCGACGCCCTTGGCTTTTTGCAGCGCCTGGTCGGCGCGCTGATTGAGCGTGGTCGTGAGCGATGCGGGATCCTTCGCTTCCTGCTCGTAGAACAACGTGATCGTGACGACGTCCTGGGGGATCTCGGCGCTTGCCTGGGCGGAAAGCGAAAGTACGCCCGCCGGTTGATAGCGCGCTTCGCTCTGCGCGAATGCGGCGCCCGGCGCGAGTGTCATGGCTAGCGGTACAGCGGCTGCGAGTGCGGCGGCGAGCGTGACGACAGTTTTTTTCTTCATATTGGGGCTCCTGGCAGAACAGATTCGCAAAACGGCACGTGCGTGCCGTTTGCGTGTTCGTTAGGCGGGGTGGGCCGCGCAGGGTTCCCGCCGGAGCAGGGCGGCTTTGCAATCATTAAAGATTGGCTGCACGCGCACGTCAACGGCTCATGTCGAGACTTACATCAGCCGCCTGGTGATGAAGTCCCATTCGGCCTGGGTGACCGGCGTGATGGACAGGCGATTGCCCTTGGCGAGCACGCGCATGCCGGCGAGTGCCTCGTGCTCGCGCAACGCGGCGAGCGCAATGAGCGGGCACTTCTTCTTGAACACCACGTCGACGAGCATCCAGCGCGGCGTTTCCTGCGTGGATTTCGCGTCGTAGTAAGGGCTTTTCGGATCGAATTGCGTGGGATCGGGGTACGGCGTGGACGAGACTTGTGCGAGACCCGCGATGCCGGGCTCGGGGCAGCTCGAATGGTAGAAGAGCACGCCATCGCCGATCTGCATGGTGTCGCGCATGAAATTGCGCGCCTGATAGTTGCGCACGCCGGTCCATGGCAGCGTGCGCTGCGGGGCGTTCGCGAGATCGTCGATGCTTGCTTCGTCGGGTTCGGACTTCATCAGCCAGTAGCGCATGACTCGAAGTAACACGTCGGAAGTGGAGGGGGAAACAGCGTTGGCGCAGGGAACGCCAAAAGGGAAGCACAAAAAGGAAAATACAAAAGGAAAACGGCACCGGACGTGAGTCCGATGCCGTTTGAATAGGTCCCCGCCTTAGCCGCTAGGCCGGCATCCTGAACCGGAGGTTCAGAATTGGTCGCAGTTAGCAGCACATCGGGTACATCAGACTAGTGACGCGCACGCCCGTGCTACAAATTTCCGCAACCGTGCACATGGCATTGGTTCAAGGAATATATGACCTTGGCGAACCAGGCAGGGAAGCTGACTAAACTGTTTGTTGCTCTGCTGTGTGCTGCTGTTCGAAAACGTCTTGTGGACGTTTTCGTGAACATCACTTTAGCGCGATTTTAATCCTTTATGTAGCGGGTTTTATTGAACCCCGTACTGCTGGATGACTGCGCCAAGCTGCTCATTCATTTGGTGCATTGTACGACGGATTTCTTCCGCTGGGAATGCTTCGCCGTGCCGCACGCTCGTCTGCAAACGCAGCAATTCCGATGCGATCGAGAGCGCGGCCATCACGGCGATGCGGTCCGTGCCGCGCACGTTGCTGTGATTGCGGATCTTCGACATTTCCGCGTCCACGCGCGCCACGGCTTCGAGCAGCGCGCCTTCGGTTTCCGGCGAACAGGCGAGGCGATAGCTTTGGCCGAGAATCGTCGCTTCGATCTGTTTGGTCGTCATGCATTTTCTCCGTGGCGAGCCGCGTTTTGACCCGTGCCTTCGTCGCTGGCGTTTTGCGACGGCTCGAGCAAGTCGAGCTGGTTGTCGCGCTCCGCGCCCGTGCGCGCGCGCGGCAGCTTTTCGAGGATCGCGTTCAGACGGACCTGGGCGTCGTCGATCTTGGCCGAGAGCCCATCGCGCTCGGCCTGCAGCGCGTTGCGCTCTTCGCGCACCTGTTCGAGTTCGGCGCGGGTCGCTTCGCATTGCGCCTGCAATTGCGCGAGTTGCTCTTCGAGCGCCACGCGTGCTTCATGATGGCGCTGATTAATCTCGATCAGCCGCCCGATGTTTTGTGAGAGTGTTTCGAGTTCGTTGAGCATCTGCTGCGTCCTCTAAAGACAGGCATTCTAGCGCGGATTGTCGCGTATTCCGATAACTGCGACGTTTCCAGACGTAACAGCACCGCTTCATGGTGGCTTCTTGCTGTTTTTGAACCGCCATGTGTGGGCAGGCGACGCCCGGGAACGCATCTTGCACCATGCGCGAGGCCGGCCTTCATATCGTGGTTGTCACCGCGTTTCGCGCAATAATGGCGCTTTCTTGACGCCCGCACGGGGCCCTCCTGCACTTGCCGGCCCCGTTTCGCCCTCTAGCGATCGCGCGTGTCAGTGTCCCGGGATCGACTCCTTTCGACGATGCGAACCGTCAACTCCGATAAATCGCGCAGCACCTCTGCGCCGGCCTTGCCGCGCGCTTCTGGCGCCAATGTGTTGCGTCGCACGATGAATGCGCGCCGCGCGGCAACGATCTGGTGTGTGCTTGCCGTGGCCGCGCTCGCAGTGTTCGTGGCGTCGCTTGCGATCGGCAGCGTGCCGGTGACGCTCGCGCAGGCGCTGCATGCGCTCGTGCCCGCCACGCCGGGCACGACGGCCACACAAAGCACCAACGACATGGCAAGCGAGATCGTGCGCACGCTGCGCTTGCCGCGCGCGCTCGGCGGCTTCGCGTGTGGCGCGTTGCTCGCGCTCGCGGGCGCGCTGCTTCAGGTGCTGTTGCGCAATCCGCTCGCCGAACCCTACGTGCTCGGCGTCTCGGGTGGCGCTGCCGCATTCGCGCTGGTGGCGATGATCGCGGGCGCGGCGTGGTGGGTCGTGCAAACGAGCGCCTGCGCGGGCGCTTTCGTGTCGATCCTGCTCGTGCTCGGCCTCGCGCGCCGCGAGCTTTGGCGCGGCGAACCGCAGGACAGTTCTCCGCGTCTGTTGCTCACGGGCGCGGTGACGGCGGCGGGGTGGGGCGCGCTGATCACGCTGCTGCTGACGCTCGCGCCTGAAGCGAGCCTGCGTGGCATGCTGTTCTGGCTCACCGGCGACCTCAATGGCGCCGGCATGCCATGGCCTGCGCTGATGGCGCTTGCGCTCGTGCTTGCATTCGGCGTGAGCGCCGCGCCGCGCCTGAACGTCCTGCTGCGCGGCGACGCGGCCGCCCAGGCGCTCGGCGTGCCGGTGCTGCGCTTGCGCGTGGGCGTTTATCTCGCGGCATCGCTCGCGGCGGCGGCGGCCGTCACAACGGGCGGCACCATCGGCTTCGTCGGGCTCGTCGTGCCGCACATGTTGCGGCTCGCGTTCGGCAACGACCAGCGCATGCTCGTGCCCGCAGCCGCGCTCGCGGGCGGTCTCGCGGTGATGGGCGCCGATCTCGTCGCGCGCACGATTGCCGCGCCCACGCAGTTGCCCGTGGGCGTCGTGACCGCGCTCGCGGGCGTGCCCGTGTTCCTGTGGATGTTGCTCAAAAGGCGCACGCCATGAGCAGCAACGCTGGCCGCCGCGCTCCAGGTTACGACCCGGCTCACGAAAAGCCGCCGCTCGCCGTGCATGCGCTCACGCTGCGCACGGGCGCGCGCACGCTGGTCGAAGGCCTCACGCAGCGCTTCGGCGCGGGCGAGATCTGGTGCGTGGCCGGCGCGAACGGCGCGGGCAAGACCACCTTGATCGCAACGCTCGCGGGGTTGCGCGAGAGCGCGGCTGGCCACGTCGAAGTCGACGGCATTGCGTTGCGCGACTGGCTGCCGGTACGCCTCGCGCAACGCCGCGCGTTGATGCCGCAGGACGTGCGCGATGCATTCAGCGCAAGCGTGCTCGATACAGTGCTGCTCAACCGCTATCCGCACCTCGCGGGCTGGGGATGGGAAAGCGAAGACGACCGCGCCGCCGCGCACGCCGCGCTCGCGCTGCTCGGTCTCGAGACCCTCGCCGCGCGCGACGTGCTTTCGCTCTCGGGCGGCGAGCGCCAGCGCGTCGCACTGGCGGCGGTGCTCTGCCAGGGCGCGCCGCTTTTGCTGCTCGACGAACCGCTCTCGCATCTGGATCTGCATCATCAGATCGCGTGCCTGGAAGCGCTTTCGCACTGGGTGAATACCGGGTCGCGCGCGGTCGTGTTTTCCTGTCACGATCTCAATCTTGCACGGCGCTACGCGACGCACGCCCTGCTGCTCGACGGCCGTGGCGGCTGCTTCGCGGGCGCGGTGCGCGACGTGCTCACGGCGGAGCGCGCGAGCGCGGCCTTCGGCCACCCGCTCAGGCTGATCCGCGAGGGCGCGCACGAGGCGCTCGTCGCCGCTTTCGAACTTCCACGCCAGCGCTGACGCCTTTTGCGCGCGCGAGCGGTATTGAACAGCGCATTGAACCGCGCATTGAACCGAACTGAAACCAACATGACTTCAACGCTTTCCGAATTGCTGGCTGTCGAGCCGCTCGATCCGTCGCTGCGCGAAGAGCTTCAGCACCTCATCGATACCAAGACCAAGCCGCCGGGCAGCCTTGGCCGTCTCGAGGCGCTCGCGCGCCAACTCGGCCTGATCCAGCGCACTACGCGCCCGAGTGTCGAGCGTCCCGCGATGATCGTGTTCGCCGGCGACCACGGCATCGCCAACGAAGGCGTGAGCCCGTATCCGCAGGCGGTGACTGCACAGATGGTCGCGAACTTCATCGCGGGCGGCGCGGCCATCAACGCGTTCAGCGGCGTGGCCGGGCTCGAGCTGGAGGTCGTCGATGCCGGCGTCGCAACGCCATTGCCGCCGCTGCCGCCGTCAACTGAGGGTTCTAAGCTCGTCTCGGTGCCGGTCGCGCGCGGCACGCGCAACTTCGCGCACGAAGCGGCGATGACGCGCGACGAGGCCATTGCTGCGCTCGCGGCGGGCGCGGCGCGCGTGCGTCATCACGCGGCGCTCGGCACCAACGTGATCGGTTTCGGCGAGATGGGCATTGCGAATACGTCGTCGGCTGCGTGCCTGATGAGCCGCCTGTGCGGCGTGCCCATCGACGAATGCGTGGGGCGCGGCACGGGGCTCGACAACGCGGGCCTCGCGCGCAAGCGCAATGTGCTCGCGGCGGCGCTCGCGCGTCACCCGAATGCGCGCGAGCCGATCGATGTGCTCGCAACCTTCGGCGGCTTCGAGATCGCGATGATGACGGGCGCGTTTCTCGAAGCGGCGCGCCAGCGCATGGCGATTCTCGTCGATGGCTTCATCGCGACTGCGGCACTGCTGGTGGCGGATGCGCTCGCGCCGCACGTGCGCGATTACTGCGTGTTCGCGCATGCGTCGAACGAGGCGGGGCATCGTCGCATGCTCGATCATTTCGGCGCGCGCGAGCTGCTCGCGCTCGATCTGCGTCTGGGCGAGGGCACGGGCGCCGCGCTGGCGGTGCCGCTCCTGCGCGCGGCCGTGGCGTTTCTCAATGAAATGGCGAGCTTCGAGTCCGCTGGCGTGGACGAGCGCAGCGAGCGTGGGCATTGAATCCGCTCGCGGAACTGCGTTACTTCTTCACGGCGCTCGGCTATTTCACGCGCGTGCCGGTGCCGCGCTGGGTCGGTTTCGAGCCGCAATGGCTGAACGCGGCGGCGCGCTATTTTCCGCTCGTCGGCGCGTTGATCGGCGCGCTGGCGGCGCTCGTGTACCTCGCGGCGCTCCACGTGTTTCCCGCGAGCGTGGCGGTGCTGCTCTCGATGGCCGCGACGCTCCTCGCGACCGGCGCATTCCATGAAGACGGTCTTGCCGATTGCATCGACGCATTCGGCGGCGCGTATCAGCGCGAGGACGTGCTGCGCATCATGCACGACTCGCGCATCGGCGCGTTTGGCGCCATCGGCATCGTGATCTCGCTCGCGCTGAAGTGGCAGACGCTGGCCGCGCTGCCGCCGTTGCGCGCCGCCACGCTCATGCTCGCCGGCCATGCCGCGAGCCGCGCGCTCGCCATCAGCTACCTCGTCTCGCTCGATTACGTGCGGCCCGATGGCAAGGCCAAGCCGCTCGCGCAGCGCATGAGCGCGCGCTCGCTCGGCTGCGCGTTCGTGTTCGGCCTGCCGTGGCTCTTTTGGCCCGCGTGGCCGGACTGGCGTGCGGGTGTGGCGACGCTCGCGGTGCTCGGCGTGCTGCGCTATGGGCTTGGGCGGTATTTCGTGCGGCGCATCGGCGGCTATACGGGCGATTGCCTCGGCTTCGCGCAGCAGGTGTTCGAGCTTGCGATCTATCTGATGGGGCTCGCTTGGATCTCGTCCTGATTCGTCATCCTGCCGTGGCGGTGGAGGCAGGCGTGTGCTACGGCAAGTCCGACGTCGCGCTTGCCGCAGCCGCCGATGCCGGCGCGGCATCGATTGCCGCTCGCCTCGCCGCGCTCGCCGTGCGCGCGCCGCAACGTATCGAAACGAGCCCGCTCGTGCGTTGCGCGAGCGTGGCGCGCTTGCTCGGGCAGATGCACGACGGCATGGCTGCGCATGAAGATGCGCGTCTCGCGGAGATGGACTTCGGTGCGTGGGAGATGCAGCGCTGGGACGCCATCGAGCGTGCGCAGATCGACGCCTGGGCCGCCGATTTCGCGCAGGCGCGCACACACGGCGGCGAGAGCGTCGCGCAGTTCTACGCGCGAGTGTCGACGTGGTTCGATGCGCTCGACGCCGGGGCGCACGAGCGCGTGTGGGCGGTGGCGCATGCGGGCGTGATTCGCGCGGTTGCCGCGCGCGCATTGGATTTTCCGCTCGAGCGCTGCGCACGCTGGCCGCTCGCCATGGCGGCGATCGTCACGCTGCGCCGCGAGGCGTCGGGCGGCGAGTGGCAGCTCGCGCGCTGGAACGCGTGATGTGCACTGCCGGTTTATTCGGATTCCAGACTAATTGGTGTTTGCATCGCGCGAACGCGCGCGATCGAGATCCTCGCATAACTGCGCTGCGCCTTGTGCGATGCGCGGCCCGGGCCGCGTGAGCAGATCGCCGTCGATGGCGAAGAGATTGCCGCGCGCCACTGCATGCATCTGGGGCCACGCGCGCCAGTGCGCGAGCGCGGGCAGCGGCTGGGCCGGCGCCGTTGCGCCTTGCGACGCGGTGACGATCGCATCGGGATTGGCGGCCAGTACGGCTTCGGTGGAGAGCGTGGGCACCAGCGGATGCAGCGAGGCAAAGACGTTGCGTCCGCCGCATAGCGCGATTACGTCGCTGATCATGTGCTCGCCGTTGATCGTCATGAGCGGCCGGTCCCAGACTTCGTAAAACACCTTCACCGGCGCGCGCTGCGCGTAACGCATGCGCAATTGCGCGATGGTGCTGCGATACGCGAGCGCCGCTTCCGCAGCGGTTTTTTCCGTGCCGAGCAGCGCGCCGAGCCGCGTGAGCGAGGTCGCCACATCGTCGAGCCGTCGCGGTTCGCTGAAGAAGAGCGGGATGTGCAGCTCGTGCAGACGGTCGATCTGCTGCTGCGCATTGCCATGCCGCCACACGACGATCAGGTCGGGCTTGAGCGCGGCGATGCGTTCGAGGTCGAATGCGCGATTGTCGCCGACGCGGGGCACGCTTCGCGCCTGCGGCGGGTAATCGCTGTAGGCGACCGCGCCCACCAGCCTCGCGCCGCCGCCCGCTGCGTAGATCAACTCGGTTGCGTGCGGCGAGAGGCTGATGACGCGCTGTGCGGGCGCGGCGAGCGTGACGGTTTCGCCGGCGTCGTCGACGGCGCTGATCGCGCCGGCACGGGCGGTTCCGGGTGCGAACGCGGCGCAAGCCGCCACGAAGAGCGCCTGGGTGAGCGGGCGGCCGCGCCGGCCGGTGTTCAGCCGCTTTTCGATGTGGTTCGCGAGCGCGCCGAACGCGACCAGCGGATGCGCGCGGCGCGGCTCGCCAAGCCAGCGGTCGACCACTACGCCGGCAACGGCGAGGGCGGCGGTGGCGGGCCGGCTCAGCGTTGTCAGCACGACGGCGGCGCTTTGAGCACGAGCGGCAAACCGGCCGCCACGAGCGTCGCGCGGTCGGCGAGCGCGGCGATGCGCTGGTTCAGGCGGCCGAGTTCATCGACGTAAAGGCGCGTGGCCGCGCCCATCGGCACCACGCCCATGCCGATCTCGTTGCTCACCACGAGCACGGTGCAGTCGGCGCGCTTTGCGCGCTCGCAGGCGGCGGCGAAGGCGTCGAGGCGGGCGCGCCAGTCGGGCAGCGGCGTCTCGGACTCGGGCGGGCACAGCAGGTTGGCGAGCCAGAGCGTGAGGCAATCGATCAGCACGCACTGGCCGGGCGTGGCCGCGGCGTCCAGCGCGCCCGCGAGATCGTGCGGCGCGACGATCAGCCCCCAATGGGCGGGCCGCCGCGCGCGATGATGCGCGACACGCGCGGCGAATTCGGCATCGGCATGCGCGCCACCGGGCATGCTGGCGGTGGCGATATAGGTGACTGGCAGGCCGCTTTCGGTGGCGAGGCGTTCGGCGTAGGCGCTCTTGCCCGAACGCGCGCCGCCGACGATGAAGGTGAAGTCGCGTGAAATCATCGTGCGATTGTAGCGGCCCGCGCAAGCCTGCTTCTAATGTGAACAGCCTCTTCTCTGGCAGATTGACGGCGAGCGCGGCGGGAGCGCGTAGCCTGGCACGCCTTTACGGCGCGAGGGGCTGAAAACGGCGCATTTCAGCGAGGCCTGCCGCTTCAGTACAGCACCATCTGCGTGCAACGGAACAGTGCGGTGGTTTTGCCGTCCGGGCCTGTCACGGTGGCATCCCAGATTTGCGTGCTGCGCCCGAGATGCACGCCGGTCGCGACCACGCTCAGCGTGCCTTCGCGCGCCGTGCCCAGAAAGTTGCTCTTGAGCTCGATGGTGGTGAAATTCTGCGCGCCTGGCGGCAGGTGCGCGAAGCAGCCATAGCCACAGGCCGTATCGGCGAGGCAGATGACCGTGGCGGCATGCAGGAAGCCATTGGGCGCGAGCAGTTCGCTGCGGATATCGAGTTCGGCGCGCAGCAGACCCTGGTCGAGCGCGACCGCGCGAAAGCCGATCAGCTCGGGCAGCCGGCCGCGCTGGCGCTGGTGCAGGGAATCGATGGTGATATCGGTGCGCAAGATGCTCATGGCAGGAGGGTTCCTTGATTGTCGGAAAATAGGGGCGAAGCTCGACGCAGGCACCGGCCCGGACTTCGGCGCCGCCGCATTTGCCGATATTATCGGACGGTTGCGTCGGCGCATCGGTGTGCCGCGCGGCTTCCCGGCGGCTCGCGCGCGCAACGGCGTGGCAGCGGCGGCTCGGCGGAAGCGAAATCGGCAGAATTCGGCAGAATCGGCAAACCGGCTGGCCCGCGCGCCAGCCATCCTGACGGGAGCATTCATGACGGTGATCGTGGTGGCGAACCCCAAGGGCGGCGTTGGCAAGAGCACGCTGTCCACCAATCTGGCCGGCTATTTTGCGGCACAAGGCGAGTGGGTCGCGCTCGCGGATCTCGACCGGCAGCAGTCGGCGCACGCATGGCTCGACCTGCGGCCCGAGACGCTGCCCGCCATCGAGAGCTGGAGCGTCGATCTCGATAACCCGGCGAAACCGCCCAAGGGGCTCGAGCACGCCATCATCGACACGCCGGCGGGGCTGCACGGCAACCGGCTCGCCGCGATCGTCGCGCTCGCGGACAAGGTGATCGTGCCGCTGCAGCCCTCGATGTTCGACATTCTCGCGACCAAGGACTTTCTCGACCGGCTCGCCAAGGAAAAGGCGGTGAGAAAGGGCGCCATCAAGGTGGGCGTGGTGGGCATGCGGGTGGACGCGCGCACGCGCTCGGCCGAGCAGCTGCAGCGTTTCGTGGAGGGGCTGGACTTGCCCGTGCTGGGCTATGTGCGCGACACGCAGAACTACGTGCAGATGGCCGCCCACGGCCTCACGCTATGGGACGTCGCGAAAAGCCGCGTGGAGAAGGATCTCGACCAGTGGCGCTCGATTATCGAGTGGGTAAATGCCAAGTGAGCAGCAAATAAGCGGCAACCCCGGCGGCGCCTGCCTTGCCTGCGGGCGGCGCCGGCGCTCAAGGCCGAGGCCGCCCGGGTTTGGCGCGATCAGGTCCAGCTTTGCGTCGGCACGTGGTCGCGGCTGCCCTTGATGCGGTTGTTCTCGTCGACGAACACGAGGTCCGGCTTCCAGCCCGCCTTCAGCTCTTCTTCTTCCACATTCGCGAAAGCCGCGATGATCACGAGGTCGCCCAGTTGCGCGCGGCGCGCGGCCGAGCCGTTCAGCGAAATCATGCCGCTGCCGCGCTCGCCCTTGATCGCGTAGGTCGTGAAGCGCTCGCCGTTGTTGATGTTCCAGATGTCGATGCGCTCGTTTTCGACGATGTTCGCCGCTTCGAGCAGGTTCTCGTCGATCGCGCACGAGCCTTCGTAGTGCAGCTCGCAGTGCGTGACGGCGACGCGGTGAATCTTCGACTTAAGCATATGGCGTTGCATGGTGAGTCTCCTCATGCGAGCGGGCGCGCGGCCCGCCACGGGTAATACGGGAAAAATCGGCTGGAAAACGTATGAAACGGCGCGCCGCGCTCAGATCTCGAGATTGTCGATCAGGCGCGTGGGGCCCAGCTTGGCCGCGGCCAGCACGACGAGCGGCGCATCCGTATCGGCGGCAACGCCGGCTGCGGGGGGCAGCAGGTTCGCGCGCTTGCGGATGGCGATGTAGTCGGGCTGCCAGCCGCGCGCGGCGAGCGCGGCCATCGCTTCGAGTTCGAGTTGCTGGAAGTCGCGGCGGCCCGAGAGCACGGCTTCGCGAATCCCGCGCAGCGCGAGCGCCAGTTGCGGCGCTTCCGCGCGCTCGGCGGGCGAGAGATAGCGGTTGCGCGAGCTGAGCGCGAGGCCGTCGGTGTCGCGCACGGTTTCGGCGGCAATGATTTCGGTCGGCAGCGCGAACTGCTGGCACATCGCCCGCACGATCATCAGCTGCTGGTAATCCTTCTTGCCGAACACCGCCACGCGCGGCTGCACGCACGACATCAGCTTCATGACGACCGTGCACACGCCTTCGAAAAAGCCGGGCCGGAACTCGCCTTCGAGAATGTCGCCCAGATTGTGCGGCGGATGCACGCGGTATTCCTGGGGCTGCGGATACATGTCGGCCTCGGTGGGCGCGAACAGCACGTAGACGTTTTCCTTTTGCAGCTTCTCGATGTCGTCCTGGAGCGTGCGCGGGTATTTGTCGAAGTCTTCGTTCGGGCCAAACTGCAGGCGATTCACGAAGATGCTGGCGACCACCGGGTCGCCGTGCTGGCGCGCGAGGCGCATCAGCGAAAGGTGGCCTTCGTGCAGGTTGCCCATGGTCGGCACGAACGCGGTGCGGTTTTGGCCGCGCAACTGGTCGCGCAGTTCCTGAATCGAGCTGATGACTTTCATGATCGGATGCGTTATGCCTCGCACGGGGCAAGACGGGTTGCGGCAAGCGGATGGCGCGCGGCGCGGCCGCCCGGATGGCGTGCCCGGCCCGTCAGGGGCAGGCGCGGGCGATTGTAGAGGATTTGCGCGCGCGGCGCAGCCGTTCCGGATGGGGGGTTATCCTGGCCTGCCTTGATGGAGTCTTATCGCCCCTTCATCGAGCGTCAGGCGGAGCGCCGGGCGGGCCGCTAGGCCGGGAGATAGGCGAGGCGCACGTAGATCGGCGCAAACGGCTCGGCCTGGGTAATCTCGATGAGCGACTCGCGCGCGAGCTCGAGCATGGCGATGAAGTTCACGACCACCACGGGCACGCCGCGCGTGGTGTCGAAGAGCTCGGAGAACTCCATGAAGCGTGCGCCCTGGAGCCTGCGCAGGATCACGCTCATGTGCTCGCGCACCGAGAGCTCCTCGCGCGAGATCTTGTGGTGCTGGACCAGCTTCGCGCGCTTGATGACGTCGGCCCATGCGGCGCGCAGGTCGTTGCTGTCCACGTCGGGAAAGCGCGGCGTGATGCTCTGCTCGATATGGACCTCGGCGCGCAGGAAGTCGCGGCCGAGCTGCGGCAGACGGTCGATGCGCTGCGCGGCGAGCTTCATCTGCTCGTATTCGAGCAGGCGCCGCACGAGTTCGGCGCGCGGGTCTTCGGCTTCCTCGCCCGTGTCGGCCTTCTTGACCGGCAGCAGCATGCGCGACTTGATCTCGATGAGCATGGCCGCCATCAGCAGATATTCGGCGGCGAGCTCGAGGTTGGTCTTGCGCAGCTGCTCGACGTAGCCGAGGTATTGCGTCGTGACATCCGCCATCGGGATGTCGAGCACGTTGAAGTTCTGCTTGCGGATCAGGTAGAGCAGCAGATCGAGCGGGCCTTCGAACGTTTCGAGGAAGACTTCGAGCGCGTCGGGCGGAATGTAGAGGTCTTGCGGAAGCTTGAAGAGCGGCTCGCCGTACAGGCGTGCGAAAGCGACGCCGTCGACCGTGTCGGGCGTCGAATCCGTGGCGGGAGCGGTGAGTGCGTCACCCGCGCTGGCCGGGCCCGCCGCAGCGTGATGCGCTTCGGCTGCGGCCGGAAGGGCATGACCCGCGGCGGCCTTCCCTTCGGCCTCGTTAGCCATGTCGGCCCCGTCGGCCTCGGCCATCAGAAGTTCTGGTAGTAGACGTAGGGCGTTTGCTTGACGCGCGAGGCTTGCTGGCGCTCGCGCTCGTCGAGGTCGAGCGGCTGCTTGTCCCAAAGGAGCGCACGGCCTTTGCGCTGCTGCTCTTCCAGGCCGGGCTTCTGCTCTTTGAGTTGATTCAGGAACTGCGTGATTTCCGACTGATACATGGCGAATGTCCGTCGCGGGTAGTTTGCGATTAGTGCGATTCAGTGTGATTGACGCGTGTCGGCGGGAATTTTACCGCAAGCGCGGGACGCGGAACATCCGGACGGGCGACGCTGGAGCCGCGCCCCGGGCGGCCATGGTGCCCGGTTACCCCGCTTCTTGCGGCCCTTTTTGCGCCGCATCCTGGGGTTTTCGAGCGCCGATGTGGTGAAATAACACGTTTGCGCCCGCGCCAGGCGTGTGCAATGGAAAAAGAACGACGGCTGGAGGTTTTGTTTGGCGGGAAGGGTGAACGAAGCGTTGCGCGTGAAGCAGCGTCCCTCGCGGGTGACGCGGCACGGGCACGCCGTTGCGCGGCGCGTCATCGGCGGGCGCATTGTACGCGCCGCGCGCGTCGCACGCCTTGCGCGCGCGCGGACGCGCTCGCTGCGCTTCGCCGCGTGGCTCGCCGTGAGCCTTCTCGTCAGCCTCATGAGCGCGGCGCCCGCGCGGGCCGATCTGGTCGATTTGCTGCCGTGGTCGCACAAGCGCACCTATTACGACGTCGAAGTCCAGACCTCGCCGCGCGAACTGGCCAAGCTGCTCGAAGCGCACCTCGACATCGCGCGCTTTTCCACGCGGCCAGGCGTCAGCGACGACCAGTTCGACTTTCTCATCACGGCCACGCCGCAGCAGGTGCGCGACCTTGCGTCCACGGAAGGCTATTTCACGCCGGTCGTGCGAACCGACGTGCGCAGCGGCGAAAACGGCAAGCGTCGCGTGATCGTGCACGTGGATGCGGGCCCGCGCACGATCATCGCGGCGGTGAGCCTGACCTTCACCGGGCCGGTGCTGACCGAGGATCCCGCGCAGGAAAACGCCACGCGTTTTGCGTTCTCGCTGCACGAGGGCGAAGCCTTCACGCAATCCGGCTGGAACGGCGCCAAGAGCGCGGCGCTCAGGGCGCTGCAGGCGCGCCGCTACCTGGGCGCGAAGATCGTGCGCTCCGAGGCGCGCATCGACCCGCTCAAGCATGACGCGAAACTTTCCGTCACATTCGACAGCGGCCCGACCTTCACGATGGGGCAGATCGACGTCTCGGGCACGCGGCGCTATCCAGGGCGGATCGTGAACAACGTGAACCCGATCACGCCCGGCGAAATCTACGACGTCCACCGCGTGACCGAACTGCAGCGCCAGGTCCAGAACACGCCGTACTACGCGAGCGTGGCCATCGACGTCGACGACAACCCGCAAAAGCCCGATCAGACGCCGCTGCACGTGAAGGTGAGCGAATATCCGTACAACAATTTCCGCGGCGGCGTGGGCTATTCGACCGATACCGGCGCGCATGTCCAAGGCTCGTACACGTATCTGAACACCTTTGGTTCGGCATGGCCGCTGCAGCTTTCGGGCCGGCTCGACCAGATCCAGAAGTACGGCCAGATCCAGCTATCGATGCCGCCGGGCGAGCGTGCGTGGACCAACAGCGTGCTCGCGTCGTACACGACCACCGATGTCTCGGACACCACGATCTACAGCCTGCGCGCGGGCGTGCAGCGCACGCGCACGTCGCAGAACATCGACTTTGCGTATTCGCTGCTCTACTACCAGGACCGCCTCTACCAGAACGCCGGGCCGCCCACCATGGCCCGCGCGCTGATGCCTCAGTGGTCGTGGACGCGCCGCAACGTCGACGACCCGCTGTTTCCCCGCTCCGGCAACCTCGTGCGCGTGGAGGCGGGTTTCGGCGTGAAGGGCGCGGGCTCCGACGCCACCTTTGTGCGCGGCTACATGCGCGGCCAGCAGTACCTGCCGATCGGCCGCGACGACATCGTGCTGTTTCGTGGCGAGATGGGCGGCGTCTTCACGGGAAGCAGCTCGTCGAACGTGCCGGCGTCGCTGCTGTTCCGCGCGGGCGGTTCGAACTCGGTGCGCGGCTATGCGTTCCAGAGCATCGGCGACAACGTCGACGGCTCGGTTCTGCCGACCAAGTATCTCGTGACCGGGTCGGCGGAATATCAGCACTGGTTCAATCACGACTGGGGCGGCGCGGTCTTCTTCGATGTCGGCACCGCCACCGACACGTGGGGAGAAAAGGTCTTCTATCCGGGCGCCGGTTTCGGCGCGCGCTGGCGCAGCCCCGTCGGCCCGGTCAATCTCGACCTCGCGTACGGCTTTCGCGACCGCCGAGTGCGGCCCTACGTGACTCTCGGTATCGCTTTCTGATCATGACGCTCGCCACGTTTCGCGCTGTTTCGACGCCGCTGCCCGCCAGGGGGCGCTCCGCCAACGGGCGTTCCGCCGTGCGGGGCGCCGCATGAGCGCGCGCGAACGCTGGCGTCGCGCGGGCTGGCCCGTGCCTGCGGTGGCGTTTGCCGCGCCCTCGGAGGGTGGCGGGGCGCCGCCCTCCGGAACACCACCGGGCGGCGATGGCGCGAACCGCAGCGGTGGCGCAGATGCGCCGCCGCCGCGCCGCCGGCGCCGCCTGTGGAAATCGCTTGCGTGGGCGGTTGCGGCGCCCGTGCTGATCGTGGCGCTGGTGGCCGGGCTCGTCTATGGCGTGGCGACGACCGAGCGCGGCACGGCCTGGGCCTGGCGCGTCGCCGTCAAGGCGCTGGGCGGGCAACTGGCAGGCCGGCTCGATGGCGGCACGCTCGCAACGGGCCTGCGCCTGCGCGACGTGCGCTGGCGCGGCAAGGACGGCACGACTTTCGCGGTCGACCGCGCGAGCGGCCAGTGGGCGCTGGAGATCCACGAGGGGCGGCCCTGGCGCTTCGTGCTCGATTATCTGCATGTGGGCGACATCGACGCGCGCATCGTGCCGTCCACCAAGCCTTCGTCGCCAATGACGCTGCCGGGCGACCTGCGGCTGCCGCTCGCGCTCGAGATTCGCGATTTGCGCGTGGCGAAGCTCACATTGCACGAAGGGGCCTCGGCCACTGAGTTCTCGAACTTCGCATTCCACGCGCGCAGTGACGGGCGGCATCACGAGGCGGCCGTCGAGCAGCTCGACACGCCATTTGGCGCGGTGAACGCGAGCGCGAAGCTCGACGGCGTGCGGCCGTTCGCGCTCTCGGGCGACCTCGGCTATGCGGGCAAGGTCAACAAGGAGGACGTGCAGGTGAGCGCACGCCTCGGCGGGTCGCTGGAGGCGCTCACCGCCGATATCGCGGCGAGCGGCATGAAGCTGACGGGGCAAGCCCACGCCGAGGCGGCGCCGTTCGCCGCAGTGCCGCTCAAGCGCGTGACGCTGGCCTTCGATCACGTGAACCCCCAGGCGTTTTCGCCGGGCGCGCCGTTCGCCGACCTCGCGCTGCGCGCCGACCTCGCGCCCGCGCAGGGCGGGGTCAAGCCGTTCATGCCTGAGGCGGCGTCGCAGGCTGCGGCGTCCGGGGCGAAGGGCGCGTCGGATGCATTGGCGGGGAGGATGGCGAAGCCGGCGAAGGCGCGGGTCGCTTCGGCTGGCGCGTCTGCCGGCGCGTCGGCCTCTGCACCGGCTCTCGCCGCAGGCTTCGCATCAGGTGCATCGGGCGCTTCCAGCGCCGCGGCGCGTCACGAGAACGCCAACGCAGCGGGCTTCACGGTCGCGGGCACGGTGTCGATCGTCAACGCAAAGCCGGGCGCCATCGACGCGCATCTGCTGCCGCTCATCGACGCGCACACGAACGTCGTGCTCGATGCGCACACGCAGCGCCTCTCGAACCTGAACGTGCGGCTCGTGAAGAACGCCACGGTGACGGGCGGCGGCGTGCTGAGCGGGCGCAATGGCCGCTTCGACCTCAAGGTGGCGGCACTCGACCTGAACGCGATCGAAGCAAGCGTGATCCCGACCCAGCTCGCGGGACCGGTCACGGTGCGCCTCGCCGGCGACGCGCAGAGCGTCGCACTCGATCTCGCCGATCCGAAGGCCGCGCTGCGCCTGCAAGGCAAGGCGACGCAGGATCCCGCGCGCCTCGCGTTCAACGACGTGCGGCTGAGTTCGGGTGCCGGACGTCTCGACCTCTCGGGCGCGCTCAAGCATGACGCCAATTCGAGCTACACGCTCAAGGCGGTGCTGACCGATTTCGATCCGCTCTCGCTGACGTCGCAGGCGCCGGCGCGCACAGACGCGGCGCACAAGGCGGCGCAGCCCGCGGCGCCTACCGATGCGCAGCGCGCCGCGGAAAAGAACGCCCTGAATCCGAAGCGCAACCTCGCGCTCAATCCGGCGATGAACCCCGCGCTCAATCCGGCCCAGACGAGCGAGCAGGCGGACGCGCAGAATGTCGCGCGCAACACGACCCAAAGCGCGACCCAAAGCGCGACCCAAAGCGCGACTCAAAGCGCCACTCGAAACGCCACTCGAAACGCCACTCGAAACGCCACGCAAGCCGCCGCCCCCAAAACGCCCCCGCCGAAAGCGGCGCTGCGCAAAGCCGCGCCGAAGGCCCCGGCGCGCCGCATCACGGCGCGCGTGAACGGCACGCTCAGTGCAAGCGGCATGCTTGCGCCCGCCTTCACGACGAAGGCCGAGTTCAAGCTCGGCCCGAGCGTCTACGACGACTTGCCGCTCACCGGCGAGGGCCTCGTCCAGCTCGCGGGCTCGCGCATCCTGCCGAGCCGCGCGAACCTCTCGGTCGCGGGCAACACCGTCGACCTGCAGGGCAGCTTCGGCGCGCGCGGCGACCGCCTGCGCTTTCGCGTGGACGCGCCGCAGCTCGACCGGCTCGGCTTCGGCGTCGCGGGCCAGCTGGCGGCGAGCGGCGACCTGACTGGCACGTTTGCGCATCCCGACGTGATGCTCGACTACAAGGCCGAGAACGTGGTGTTCGGCGAGAACCGCGTCGGCCACGCCGAGGGCCGCGCCGAGGCGCGCGACGGCGCGAACGGCGCGCTCGCCTTCAGCGCCGATGCGAGCGGCATCGCCGTGGCGGGCGTCGACATCACGACGCTGAGCGCGCGCCTTGTCGGCACGCGCGCGAAGCACACGCTCACCGCGAGCGCGAAGGGCAGGCTGCAGGGGCAGCCGATCGACGTCGCGGTGGCGGCCAACGGCAAGCTCTCGGACACCCGCGAAGGCACGCGCTGGGACGGCACGGTGACGCAACTCGAGAATCGCGGCGTGCCGGGTGTGAAACTGGAGGCGCCGGTGACGGTGAGCGCGGGACCGGGCAAGCTCACGCTTGGCGCGACGCGCATCGCGGCCGTTGGCGCCTTGCTCGACTTGACGTCGTTCGACCTCGATCATGGCCGCATCCGCTCGGCGGGCGCGCTCACGAACGTCTCGGTCGCGCGCATCCTGCAGTTGCGCCAGCAGTTCACGGGAGTGCCGTCCACGCTCAGATCGGACCTGATCTTCGATGGCGACTGGGACTTCTCGCTCGGCCAGAGCGCGAGCGGCTATGTGCAGCTGAAGCGCCGCTCGGGCGACATCACGACCGAGATCGGGCGCGGGTTTGCCTCGCTCGGCATCGGCGATCTACATGCGCGCGCCGCCTTCAGCGGCGGCAACCGGCTCACGTTCACGGCGCATGCGCAGGCGAGCCGCGTGGGCGTGCTCGACATCGACACTAACACCACGCTGGTGGCGCGCGACGGCATCCTCACGATAGCCGACGAAGCCCCGCTCGGCGGCACGATCAAGGCGAACGTGCCCTCGCTCAAGACCACCGGCGGCCTGCTGGGCCCGAGCTATCTGCTCGACGGCCATCTCGCGCTCGACCTCGCGCTGGGCGGCACGGTCGCGAAGCCGAACCTCACGGGCTCGCTCGTCGGCGACGGCATTTCCGCCACGGTCGTCGATCAGGGCGTCGAGCTGAAGGACGGCGTGATCCGCATCGCGCTCTCGAAGAATCTCGTCGACTTCCAGCAGGTCGAGTTCCACGGCGCGACGAGCGGCACGCTGCGCGCGACGGGCCGCGTGCGGCTCGACAATGCGGAGCCCGATCTCACCGCGAGCATCATCGCTGACAAGCTCGAGCTTTTTGCTTCGCCCGACCGCAAGCTGTCGCTGTCGGGCAGCGCGACCATCGCCAATGGGGGGCATCTGGGCGGCATGCAGATCGATGGCAAGTTCACCGTCGATCACGCGCGCTTCGACATGCCCGAGTCAGCGGCGCCCGCGCTCGGCGATGACGTCGTGATCGTGCGCCCCGACGGCACGACCACGGGCGGCGTGCCGCCGCCGATCGAAGAGACGGCGTCGAAAAAACCCGCGCCGCGCTTCTCGCCGCGCTCGAACATCGCCATCAGCCTCGGGCGCGACTTCCGCTTCCATGGCCAGGGCGCGGACCTGGGACTGGCCGGCACGATCACCGTGAATAGCGCGCCCGATGTGCCGCTGCGCGCGGTCGGCAACGTGCGCGTGACCGAAGGATCCACGTACACGGCGTTCGGCACCAAGCTCAACATCGAGAACGGCTTCTTCACCTTCAACGGACCGGTCGGCAATCCGGGCATCAACATCCTCGCGATGCGGCGCAACCAGCAGGTCGAGGCGGGCGTGCAGGTGACCGGAACGGTCCAGGCGCCGGTGGCGAAGCTCGTTTCCGAGCCGAACGTGCCTGACAGCGACAAGCTTTCGTGGCTGCTGTTTGGCCACGGCACCGACCAGGGCAACAACGTCGGCCAGCAGAACGCGATGACGACGGCGCTGGCGCTGCTCGGCAGCGAGCAGGGCAAGCGCATCGCGCAGAGCATCGGGCTCGACGAATTCTCGATCGGGCGCAGCGAGGTCGGCCTCACCGATCCGGAGGTCGTGATGGTGTCCAAAGCCATCAACGAACGGTTCGTGCTCGGCTACGAGCAAGGGCTGCAGTCGGCGTCGAACGCGATCAAGGCCACCATCAACCTCACGCGCTATTGGTCGGTGACCGCTTACGGCGGCACGTTCTATGGCGCGGACGTGCTCTATACAAGGCGCTACGACCGCATCCGGTGGTAGCGGAGGTTCAGCGTTGTCATTCTGGTGGGCAACGGGCAGTACCAGCAGCCGTTGTGGAATCGAACTTCCCCGTGCCACCGCCGCCAGCCGATTGAGGCAGCGCTATGCGGATCGAGAATGTACTGGCCCGGTTCAGCCTTGTCTGCCCAGTAAGGAAACCGCAGGGAAACCGAAGGTCTCGAGGGAGAAGAAAAGGAGCATTGAGCCATGTTGGCGCTATGCTGACACGGCTTTTCGACCGGGATAAAAGAGAAATCTTATGCGGGCCTATACAAATTCAGAATAGTCTCATGGTGCCTCGGCGTGTGGCTCCGTAGTTTGAAGGTCATTTCGCAATGAGGCGTCGAGCGGCTGAAATCCAGGCTTTGGCCGTCGTGAACCGTGTCGTCGCCGTCATTCCTTCACGAAACTGGCGGCGCGAGCTTGCGCGACGGAGAGACAGGTATGTCCGGTTCAGTAAAAACGTGTCTGATGGTCCTTGCGCTGTCTCTGGGAGGCTTATCCGCGCCGGTCTTCGCGGCAACCTGCAATTTCAGCTCGGGCGGCAGCGAGCAGACCATCGTCATGCCGGTTCCGGCGACGCTCACCGTCAGCCGGGATGCGGCGAATGGCACCTTGTACACGTCGCCCAATGTCTCGCCGGGCGGGAATGCCTACGTCACCTGCCCGAGTTCCGCGCCCTCCGGCATTCTGGGCAATCTCGGGCCTCAGCCTGGTATAGGCGCGAACCAGTTTCCGATCTACTCCAATGGCAATCCCACAGGATTGGCGTTTCAGTGGATCTACAACGGCACGCCCGCAACGTCCTATGGAACCTACACCTATAGCGGATCCGGCTCGCCATACAACACGCCGCATGCCTTTCGCCTGATCAAGGTCGGCACGGTTCCAGCCGGAACGGTCGTGCCAGGCGGAACGGTGGTTGCGTACGGGGCCATCGGCGGACTGAACGTCGTCGACATGGTGCTTGCCAACGACATCGTCGTGACGGCCGCGGCGTGCACGACGCCCGATGTGACGGTTCCTCTCGGTGATCACCTGCTTTCGGAGTTCAAGGGAATCAACACGTTCACAACTTCGACATCGTTCAATATCACGCTTTCGAACTGCCCGGCAGGCATGAAGAGCATCACGTACCGGATCGATCCCGTAACGGCTGTGCTCAACGCCGGCAATTCCGTGGTGGCGCTCGACGGCGGTTCCGGTGCGGCGGGCGTTGGCGTCCAGTTGCTCGACGGCGCCGGCGCGGTGTTTCCGCTGGGCACGGTGAAGACCTTCAGTGCTTACAACACCAGCACGGGCGGTAGCTACGCGATTGCCATGAGGGCGCGCTACTACCAGACTGCGGCGACCGTGGTGGCCGGCACGGCCAACACGTCGATGACCTTGACCATGACGTATCAGTAGTGCTTACCGTCAGATTTTCGTCAAAATTAAACACGACAAGCGCAGTAGATTGACATCTGAAACTAGATAAACCTGACTTGCAAGGCGTTTGTTTCAGAATGTTCCTATGGAAATTTCATGGTGTCTCCGACAACAATTCGAGGGCCTCATCAATCGGGGCGAGCGGCTGAGTGTAGATGCCTTCGTTACCGCACACCGGCGGACGTTCGGGTTCAGCACGCTTTCGGTGATCAATAGACTTCATTTCACAATGCGTTTTCCGTCACCCCGGTGACATCCTGGAGCATTCCTCATGAAAAAAATCGCTGTTCCCCTGATCGTCGCGGCGATGGGCCTGGCCGCTTCGGTTGCGCATGCCGCACCCGCCAGCAACGGCGGTGTCCTCACGATCAACGGTCAACTGACGTCCAACACCTGCGACGTGAGCGGCAATGGCCAGGGCAACAACTTCACGGTCACGCTGCCGACTCTCTCTGCATCGGAACTTGCCGCGGCGGGCTCAACCGCGGGTTCGACGGGGTTCAACATCGCACTGACGAACTGCACGCCGGACACCGGCAAGGTGCACACGTTCTGGGAGTACGGCGCGAACACGCTGCCGGACGGCAACTTGCTGAACAACGGCACGGCCACGAACGTGGAAGTGCAACTGGTTGACTACAACGGCGCCCAGAAGCCGATCGACGTCAGCAAAGTCGATGGTTCGCAAAATTCGCAGTCGGTCTCGATCGCTAGCGGCAAGGCCAGCCTGCAGTACGCAGCGCAGTACATCTCGCCGACCGGCAATGCAAGCGCCGGCAGCGTGACGACCAACGTCACTTACTCGATGGCTTACGAGTAATCGCTGGCAGTGGACGGAGGGCTTATCGGCCATCCGTCCATGAGGATAACTGATGAAAGGAAGGTTGCAGCCGCTGTCTCAATATTCGCTATCGGGTCAAATGCCGTGAATATCAGAAAACTTCTCAGCAGCGCCATGGCCGCCTGCCTGCTGGTCCTGGGCGCGATGTTGCCTTGTGCGGCACAAGCGTCCGTCGTCATCGCGGGTACGCGCGTTATCTACAACGCGACAGATAGCGAAGTGACGCTCAAGCTTTCGAACGTCGGCAAGTCGCCCGCGTTGATTCAGGTGTGGCTCGACAAGGGCGATCCCAAAGCCGATCCGAGCAAGCTCGATCTTCCTTTCGTGATGACGCCGCCGCTCGCGCGCATCGACCCGGGCAAGTCGCAGACCATCCGCATGGCGTACACCGGCGAGGCGATGCCTCAAGACCGCGAGACCCTGCTGTGGTTCAACATGCTCGAAGTGCCGCCCAAGCCCACGGCGGAACTTGCCGGTCCGAACTATGTGCAGCTGGCTTTCCGCTCGCGCCTGAAATTCTTCTTCCGTCCCGTGGGACTGCAAGGCAAGGCCGACGACGCGCCGGGCAAGCTCGTTTGGCGTGCCGGCACGCAGGATGGCAAGCCCGTACTGTTGATCTCGAACCCCACGCCGTATCACGTCACGATCATCGAAGCCCAGGTGGGCGAAGGTCTGCATGCCCCGAAGTTCGATGCAGGCGGCATGGTGGCCCCGGGCGGCGAACTCGCGCTGCCGCTGTCCGCCGCGCCTGCTGCGGGGGGCAAGGTTTCGTTCACGACGCTGAACGACTACGGTGGCCCGATGAAGCACGAAGCGGCGTTGCAATAACGCCGTGCCCTGCAAAAGTCGCAGGCAAACCATATTGAAACTGCGAAGGATTACGAAACTTTCGTCAGTCGGAAAGGGCCTGCCGGGACAGGGCATGTATTCCGGTGTGCCCATAACAGCATAAATCTTCGCGAATCAGACAGTCCGGGAGCAGGTGGCCCGACCACCGGCAGGGGACAGCTTTGCCCGCGAATCCGACTCACCATGGACAATCGAAACCCTAAAACCCGTCACTCCAGGCGCGTACATGCCGACGCTCCTTCCCTGAGTCAGGCCAGCGTGGCAGTGATGCTCGCGTTCGCCGCTGTTCATGCCCAGGCGGACGTGCTTCCTGAGTCCCTCCGCGCCGCGCAGCCAGAGTCGGGCGGGTCCGCCGACGCGCAACGCGACACGCCGCCGGCGAGTGCCGATGGCTTGCCTGCCTCCGTGCCGAACCTGATGGGTGTGGCGGCCCCGGTCGTCACTGCCACACGGTTGTCGATCGATACGGACACCGCGTCCGTGGTCCCGACGGCTCCTGCTGCAGCAAGCGAAGCCCGCCACGCGGCGCTCAATGCCGGGTCTCCAGTACCTGCGGTATCGGCCACCGAGATTGTGCCTGCGCGCGTGGTCGAGCCCCAGGCCGTGGAGTTCAATGCGCAGTTCCTGACTGGCAGCGGCGCGGAGAATCTGGACATTTCCCGCTTCGCGAAAGGCAACGTCGCGGCGCCGGGTCGCTATCGCGCGGCGCTGTACGTGAACGGGATCTGGATTGGCGTGACGGACGTCAATTTGTGCGACATGGGCGGCCGGAATCACAACGTCCAGCCAGTATTCGATTTCGATCTGCTCACCCGTGCGGGCGTGGACGTTACGCGCCTGGGCGACGCGGCGCGCGCGAAGCTCGACGCAGCATCCGCGGACCATGGCGCCGCGCCGCTGCCCGAACTGATTCCGCAGGCGACGGCGACGTTCGACATGGGCGAGCAGCGGCTCGACGTGACCATCCCGCAGGCAATGATGAGCCGCAACGCGCGCGGCTGGGTCGATCCAAAGTACTGGGATAACGGCGTGCCGGCGGCGACCGTTCAGTACAACGCCAACGTCTACCACACGGCCGGCAGCGGTCTGTCGAATACTCAGGCCTATCTTGGCCTCAATACCGGCGTCAACGTGGGCGCCTGGCGCTTCCGCTACAACGGCAACATCACGAGCAACTCGGGCGCCGGCACGCACGTCCAGAGTATGCAGACCTATCTGCAACGCTCGTTTACGCCCATCAAGAGCCAGCTGACGCTGGGCGATTCGTACACGGATGGCTCGATCTTCGACTCGTTCGGCGTGCGCGGCGCGCAGATCGGCACCGACGACCGCATGTACCCGGAGTCGCAGCGCGGCTATGCGCCGACCGTGCGCGGCATCGCGAACAGCAACGCGAAGGTCGAGGTCAGGCAGAACGGCAACATCATTTACGAGACTACGGTCGCGCCTGGGCCGTTCGTCATCGACGACCTCTATCCGACCGGCTACGGCGGCGATTTGCAGGTCGTCGTGACCGAAGCCGACGGCAGCGAGCACGTGTCCTCAGTGCCGTATGCAGCGCCCGTGAACGCGCTGCGCGATGGCCGCTGGCGCTACAACGTGGCCGTCGGCCAGTATCGCAACACGAGCGTGGGCGATCATCCGTTCGTCTTCCAGGCAACCGTACAGCACGGCCTGAACAATTTCGTCACGCTATATGGCGGCACGATCGCGGGCGATGGCTATTTCTCCGCGGCGGCCGGCACGGCGCTCGATACGCCGGTGGGCGCCTTCTCGTTCGACGTGACCCAGGCGAACACGAGCCTGCCCCGCCAGGGGAGTCGCAGCGGGCAGAGCTTGCGGCTTTCATACTCGCGGGTGTTCGAGCCCACCAGCACGGACGTGACGCTCGCGGCCTACCGCTATTCCACGAGAGGCTTTCTGAACCTTTCGGATGCCATGACGTTGCGCGATCTTTCGGCGCGTGGCATTGCGGATACGAACAACGGTGTCCAGAAAGGGCGTCTGCAGCTCACGCTCAACCAGAATCTCGGCAGTTGGGGCTCGGTGTACGCGTCGGGCTACACGCGTAACTACTGGAACAAGTCGGGCAACGATACTTCGTACCAGGTGGGCTACAACACCAATATCCGCCGTATCGGCGTGGGTGTGTCCGCGTCGCGCGAGCTCGATATCGATTCCGGGCGCTGGGACAACCGCGTGATGCTGACGCTGAACATTCCGCTCGACCTCGGTTCGAAGATCGCCAATACGTCGACGAGCTACACCCACGATTCTCGCGACGGCAGCAACCAGATCCAGGAGACGTTCACCGGCACGGCGGGCACCGACAACGCATTTAACTACGGCGTCACGGCAGGTTACACGTCGGGCAACCGGAACAACGGCAACGTCAGCATGAATGCGGGCTATTTGAGCCGGTACACGCAAATGCGGGCGAACGCCGGCTATACCAACGGCTACATGCAGGCGGGCGGCGGCCTCACGGGCTCGATCGTCGCCTACGAGGGCGGTGTGGTGCTTTCGCCGCAGACCGGCGACACGTTCGCGGTCATCGAGGCCAAGGACGCAGCAAATGCACGCGTGTCCACTTCGCCTGGCGTGCGCGTGGACTCGCATGGGCATGCGGCCATCGCCGGTATGGACCCGTACTCGATGAACACCATCGACATCGACACGAAGGGCCTGCCGATGGGCGTCACGCTCAAGAGCACCGAACAGCGTTTCGCGCCGACGGCGGGCGCGGTGGTGCGCGTGAAGTTCGATACCGAAGATCGCGGGCGCGCAGTGGTGATGCGCCTGCGTCGCGCGAACGGCGACGCGGTGCCGTTTGGCGCGGACGTGCTGGACGCGAAGGGTGGCAACCTTGGCACGGTGAGCCAGGGCAGCCGAGCGATGTTTTACACCCAGGCGGTGAGCGGCGAGTTGACGGTGAAGTGGGGCGAGGGTATCGGGCAGAGCTGCAGGGTGCGCTATGACCTGCCGGTGGCCGAGAAGAGCAAGGCTGCTGCGACGGTGTTCGAGGGTGCGAGCTGTCAGTGAGCGACGGGCAACTTAGGTAAGCGACATGATTTCCCTGGACATATTCGCGAAGCGATGCATGGCGCTGAAGTTCGTGTGGCCGGCAATCGCACATAAACTGAAGAGGGGAGGTACGAACATGCGCAGGCTTGAATGGTTAGTGGCCCTGCTCGCCGCCATGGCGGCAGGATCGGCGTTCGCAGCGGACGCCAACCTGAACTTCGCGGGCACGATCCGGCAGCCGTCGTGCGACGTGGACAGCTCCTCAGTCAACAAGATCGTGCCGCTCGGAAGCGCGCCGCTCGTGGACTTCAGCGCCGTCGGCAGCACCGGCAATGCCACGGCGTTCAACCTGAACCTCGTGAACTGCGCGGTGGGGACGAGCGTGACGATGTCGATGACGGGCACGATCGACACCGTGTCCAGCGTGCTGAAGAACACCGGAACGGCCACGCAGGTGGGGGTGCAGATTCTGAAGGCGTCGAGCGTAGGTGCGACGACAGGCGCTCCGGTCGTCATCAACAGCGCGGTCAGTCTCGGCACGGTGGACGGCACGGGTGCGATGACGATCCCGATGGTGGCGCAGTTCTACCGGCTCGGTACGTTGACGGCGGGATCGGTGACGGCCACGGCGACGGTCAATTTTACGTATAACTAAAACGAGGTTGGCCAGGTCGCTATTTCCCGCTGCGGGACGTCGGGCGAGGGATGAGCACCCAACAAAAAGGCACACTGTCATAGTGTGCCTTTTCGTCTCCAGCACGGGTGCGAAGCGCACCTCGCGCTACGCCTTACCGCACCCGCATGCCCGGCTTCGCGCCGCTATGCGGCTCGAGAATGTACAGGCCCGGTTCGGCCTTCTCGTCGGCGGCGGATGCCGCGAGCACCATGCCTTCGGACATACCGAACTTCATCTTGCGCGGCGCGAGGTTCGCGACCATCACCGTGAGCTTGCCTTTGAGGTCCTCGGGCTTGTACGTCGAGCGGATGCCCGAGAACACATTGCGCGTCTTGCCTTCGCCCACGTCGAGCGTGAGTTGCAGCAGCTTGTCCGAGCCTTCCACGATGTTGCAGTCGACGATCAGCGCCACGCGCAGGTCGATCTTCGCGAAGTCGTCGATGGAGATGACTTCGGGGGGTTCGGGCTCGGCTTTCGCCTTCGCTTGCGCGGCCGCCTTCGCAGCCTTTGCCTTGTGCTGCGCATCGGCGGCGGGCGCTTCGGCTGCCTGCAGCGAATCGCGGTTCGCGGCGAGCAGCGCTTCGATCTGCTTCGGGTCCACGCGTGTCATGAGGTGCTTGTACGCGTTGATCGGTTGTTGCGACGACAACGTCTTGCCGGCGTCGGCCCAAGTGAGCGGCGCGATTGCGAGGAACTGCTCGACACCCTCGGCGAGCGTGGGCAGCACCGGCTTCATTGCCAGCGAAAGCAGGCGGAATGCTTCGAGGCTCACGCTGCAGGTTTCGTGCAGCGCCGCCGCGTTGGCCGGGTCCTTCGCCTGTTCCCATGGCTTGGCCGTATCGACGTATGCGTTCACCGCGTCGGCGAGCTCCATCGTGTGGCGCAGCGCGCGGCCATACTCGCGCGCCTCGTAGTGCGCGGCGATCTGCGGGATCGCGGCGCGCAGTTGCGCGATGAGCGGATGGTTCATCGCGCTGTCCTGCACGCGGCCCTCGAAGCGCTTGATGAGGAAGCCCGCCGCGCGGCTCGCGATGTTGATGTACTTGCCGACGAGGTCGCTGTTCACGCGCGCCTGGAAGTCGTCGAGGTTCAGGTCGAGGTCTTCCATCGAGCTATTGAGCTTGGCCGCGAAGTAGTAGCGCAGCCACTCGGGATTCAGGCCCGTGTCGATATAGCTTTGCGCGGTGATGAAAGTGCCGCGCGACTTCGACATCTTCGCGCCGTCCACCGTGAGAAAGCCATGCGCGAACACGTTGGTGGGCGTGCGATGGCCCGAGAACTGCAGCATCGCTGGCCAGAACAGCGTGTGGAAGTACAGGATGTCCTTGCCGATGAAGTGGTACTGCTCGGTCTTCGTGTCGGGCTTGACCCACGCGTCGAAGTCGAGGCCGCGCTTCTCGCACAGGTTCTTGAAACTCGCGTAATAACCGACGGGCGCGTCGAGCCACACGTAGAAGTACTTGCCCGGGGCGCCCGGAATCTCGAAGCCGAAGTACGGTGCGTCGCGCGAGATGTCCCAGTCGGCGAGCTTCGATTCGCCCGCGTCGCCGAGCCACTCGCGCATCTTGTTGGTGGCTTCCGGTTGCGCGAGGCCGCTCACCCAGCCGCGCAGGAACTGCTCACAGCGCGGGTCGGAGAGGCGGAAGAAGTAGTGCGTCGAGGTCTTGCGGATGGGCGTGGCGCCGGAGACCACCGAATATGGGTTCTTCAGGTCGGTGGGCGCATAGGTCGAGCCGCACACTTCGCAGCTGTCGCCGTACTGGTCCTTCGCGCCGCACTTCGGGCACTCGCCCTTGATGAAGCGGTCCGGCAGGAACATGTTCTTGACCGGATCGTAGGCCTGCTCGATGTCGCGCGTCTCGATGAGGTCCGCCGCCTTGAGCGCCAGATATACCGCTTCCGAGAGCACGCGATTCTCGTCGGAGTCCGTCGAGTAGTAGTTGTCGAACGATACGCCGAAGCTGTCGAAGTCGCGCTTGTGCTCTTGCCAGACGCGCGCGATCAGCTGTTGCGGCGTGAGGCCTTCCTTCTCGGCGCGCAGCATGACGGGCGTGCCGTGGGTGTCGTCGGCACCGACGTAGTAGACCTCGTGGCCATGCATTCGCAGCGCGCGAACCCAGATGTCCGTCTGGATGTACTCGACCAGATGGCCGATGTGGATCTGCCCGTTGGCATAGGGCAGAGCAGACGTGACGAGGATCTGGCGGCGGCCGCTTTGAACGGTAGACGCGCCGGCTGCGACGAGGTCGGTGGCGGGTGCTGACATAAGTTGGGGGGAATCCGATGTTGCGGGGGAAACAACGATTTTAGCAGGGCGGGGGCGGGGCGCGTTCGGCCGGGGAAGGACGGCCCACGCGCATGCAAAAATGCCAGGCAAAAAAACCGGGGCAGGATGGCCCCGGAGCAACAACGACAAGAGGAGAATGGTGACGCGGCGGCGTCGCCGCACACGTACCGTAAAGAAAGACAGCGGAGTTGGGGGAGAGTTCGAAAAATTTTTCAATCCGCTAACTTCGCTCGCCGTGGGTCTGCCCGAAGGCCTGCCTGCTGCAGTTTGCGCACGCCCAAAACACAAGCGGGACGGCTTGCAGCCGTCCCGCTTCATGGTGTTGCCGGCGCTGCGATATTGCTGATGCGGCGCCGCGAGGCGCGCTTAGCCCCCCTGATGCTGCGCCGTCGCGCGCAGATAGATTTCCACGCGGCGGTTCGCGGTGCGGCCGGCTTCGGTGCTGTTGTCCGCGATCGGCTGGGTGTCGCCGCGGCCTTCGGCGGCCATGCGCTGCATCGGGATGCCGCGCGACCCCAGGTAGTTGACCACGCTCTGCGCGCGGTTGACCGACAGCGTCTGGTTGTAAGCGGGCTGGCCCGTGTTGTCCGTATGGCCCACGACCTGCGCGACCACTTCCGGGTTCTGCTGCAGCGTCTGCGCGACCTGGTCGAGCACCGGCGCGAACGACGGCTTGATCGCGTAGCTGTTGGTGTCGAACGTCACGTTGCTCGGGATGTTGAGCTTGAGCGAGCCGTCCGGCTGCTCGCTGATCTGCGTGCCGGTGCCCTTGGTGGCGCCGGAGAGCTTGTTGTGGATGGCGGTCCAGTTGTAGCCCGTGATGCCGCCGACCAGCGCGCCGGCGCCCGCGCCGATGGCTGCACCCTTGCCGCCGCCGAAGATCGCGCCGATGGCCGCGCCCGTGCCAGCGCCGACACCGGTGCCGATGGCGGTGTTGGTGCCCTGCTGGGTTGCACAACCGGCGACGAGCGCACCGGCAACGGCGAAGACGGACAGGCGGGTCAAGATTCTTGTGTTCATTTTCAATCCTCTCTTGGGTGGAACTGCACAGTCGCTTGTGCCGGTCACTGCTCCCGATTGGGCCCGATTCGGCTCAGGGTCTTCGGACGGCGCGCGGCTGCAACTACTACAATGACGACTTGGGCACATGCGCGAGTCGTCTGGCAATGATGGGTCCTTTTTTGCGACGGCTTGACAAGTGCACATTCGGCACAAGCAGCGGTGCAAAAAGGGCCGATGCCGCGAAGCGTGCCTTGCCTCGGGCATTTGCGCAATCCAGCTTAACAATTTCTTGCGATTTCCGGCGCTGACATGACACCTCACGGCATTCCGGCCGCGCGGGCGCCGGCGCATTCTTGCACACGGAGTTTGAATGAGCATTGATCGGGCATTGGTCGACGCCGCGCTGGCGGCCCTCGTGGATCCGAACACGGGCAAGCCGTACGCAACGGCAAAAGGTGTGCGAAACGTTACGGTCGACGGCGATACGGTCGGCGTCGAAATCGTGCTCGGCTATCCGGCAAAGAGCCAGTACGACGCGGTCCGCGCCCAGGTGGAAGGCGCGCTTGCCGGCGTGCCCGGCGTCAAGGGGAGCCGGGTCGCGGTGCGCCATGAGATTACCGCGCACACCGTGCAGCGCGGCGTGAAGCTGTTGCCGAACGTGAAGAACGTCGTCGCCGTGGCCTCGGGCAAGGGCGGCGTGGGCAAGAGCACGACTGCCGTGAACCTCGCGCTCGCGCTGGCGGCCGAAGGCGCCTCGGTCGGCGTACTCGACGCGGATATCTACGGTCCGTCGCTGCCGATGATGCTCGGTATCGTTGGCCGCCCGCAATCGCCGGACGGCCAGTCGATGGACCCGCTCGAAGGGCACGGTGTGCAGGCCAACTCGATCGGCTTTCTGATCGAGCAGGACAACCCGATGGTCTGGCGCGGCCCGATGGCCACCTCGGCGCTCGAGCAGTTGCTGCGC
Organism: Paraburkholderia sp. A1RI-2L; assembly: GCF_048957375.1. Lineage (NCBI taxonomy): Bacteria > Pseudomonadati > Pseudomonadota > Betaproteobacteria > Burkholderiales > Burkholderiaceae > Paraburkholderia > Paraburkholderia sp. A1RI-2L. Next base: position 1,950,235 of record NZ_JARBTA010000001.1, on the reverse strand, counting down.
CAGACCAACTGGCGCGAGCTCGACTACCTGGTGGTGGACATGCCGCCGGGCACGGGCGACATCCAGCTGACGCTCTCGCAGAAGGTGCCGGTCACGGGCGCGGTGATCGTGACGACGCCGCAGGACATCGCGCTGCTCGACGCGAAGAAGGGTCTCAAGATGTTCGAGAAGGTGGGCATTCCGATCCTCGGCATCGTCGAGAACATGGCCGTGCACGTTTGCTCGAACTGCGGTCACGCCGAGCATATCTTCGGCGCGGGCGGCGGCGAGCGCATGGCGAAGGAGTACGGCGTGGAGGTGCTCGGCAGCCTGCCGCTCGACATCGGGATTCGCGAACAGGCCGACTCGGGCCATCCGAGCGTGGTGGCCGATCCGGCTGGCTCGGTGGCCGCGACTTACAAGGCGATCGCCCGCCGTATCGCGATCCAGATCGCGGAGCGCGCGCGCGACATGAGCTCGAAGTTCCCGACCATCGTCGTGCAAAACACCTGAGCGGCGCATCGCGCGGCTGGCGGGCCAGGCCGGCAAACTGTCCCTGTTTGAGCCGATACGGAGCCGAGGCCGCATGGCATACCTCGTTAAGCCTTGCTGCATAAGGCTTGCGGCGCGTGCGGCAGCGCTCACGCGGGGCGCGCACAAGGCCTCGCGCGCGGTATCATGTGACATTCAAGGGTCCGGATCGACGGGCGCAGGGGCGCACCGCGTGCGGACATGAGGATTGCATGGGCAAAGGAATCGACAGGGGAGACGCAAGGCGCGCGGGCCGCGCAGCCGTGCTGGCCGTGGCGGCGTGCATGCTGCTGGCCGGCTGCACCAGCTTCATGGGCCGGCAGGACAAGCGTGCGCTCGCACAGGTCTTGCCTGTCGTCGGCAGCCAGGTGCGGGGCACCGTCTCGTTCGTCGAGCGCTCGGACGGCGTGCAGGTGAGCTACAACCTCATCGGCCTTGCGCCCGACAGCGACCACGCGGTCCAGGTCCACGATCGCGGCGACTGCAACGCTGCCGACGCTTCGAGCGCCGGCAGCGTGTTCGCGCCCGCGGCTGACCGCCTCAAGCCGGGCGTGCGCGTGGAGGGCGATCTCGGCAATATCCACGCGGATTCCAACGGCGTCGCCATCGGTTTCATCGTGGCGCCGGAGGTCTCGCTCGACGGCGTGCGCTCCGTGCTGCAACGCGCGGTGCTCGTGCATCGCGACCCCATCGATCCCTACGCCTTTCCCGCGCGCGGCACCGGCCCGGCGCTCGCCTGCGGCGTGATCAAGGCGCAGTGACGCGCGGCCGTACCGCACGCGATGACGCCCCGCCTAGGGGCGCCTCGCGTGCACTTCCAGGCACGCCGATCCACATCGCGTAAAATAGGCGCCTTTCGTACAGCGGCGGTGCGCCCCGAAGCGGGCGGCAGAACGCGCGAGGCGCGCTTTCGGGCCATTCCCGCGCCGTTTCTGCGTGGTTTCCGGCGTTATCTTTTTTGTTCCCCGTTTTTTCTGGACCGTAGCCCAACATGGCAATCAAATCCGACAAGTGGATCCGGCGCATGGCCGAAGAGCAGCAGATGATCGAGCCGTTCGTGCGCGACCAGGTTCGCATGTCGGAGGACGGCCGCAAGATCGTGAGCTACGGCACCTCGAGCTACGGCTACGACATCCGCTGCGCCGACGAATTCAAGATCTTCACGAACATCAATTCGACCATCGTCGACCCGAAGAACTTCGACGAAAAGTCGTTCGTGGACTTCAAGGGCGACGTCTGCATCATCCCGCCGAATTCGTTCGCGCTCGCGCGCACGGTCGAGTACTTCCGCATTCCGCGCAATGTCCTGACCGTGTGTCTGGGCAAGTCCACCTATGCGCGCTGCGGGATCATCGTGAACGTCACGCCGTTCGAGCCCGAGTGGGAGGGCTATGTGACGCTCGAATTCTCGAATACGACACCTTTGCCTGCCAAAATCTACGCGAACGAAGGCGTGGCCCAAGTGCTCTTCTTCGAGAGCGACGAGGTCTGCGAGGTGTCTTACGCGGATCGCGGCGGCAAATATCAAGGCCAGCACGGCGTCACCTTGCCGAAGACCTGACGTTCGAGCGCACCACAAACCCATCGCATACGTACGGGGACCGCTGCGCATCCTGGCAGCGGTCGTTTCTTTTGGAGAATTCGCCCATGAAGTTTCGTTTTCCCGTCGTCATCATTGACGAAGACTTTCGCTCCGAGAACATCTCGGGTTCCGGCATCCGGGCACTCGCCGAAGCCATCGAGAAAGAGGGCGCGGAAGTCCTCGGGCTGACGAGCTACGGCGACCTCACGTCGTTTGCGCAGCAATCGAGCCGCGCCGCGTGTTTCATCCTCTCCATCGACGACGACGAGCTGCTGCCCTACGTCGAAGGTTCCGATGGCGAAGCGCCCGGCCACGCGCCCGCGATCATCGCGCTGCGCGCGTTCGTGGAAGCGGTGCGCAAGCGCAACGCCGACATTCCGATCTTCCTGTACGGCGAGACGCGCACTTCGCGCCACCTGCCCAACGACATCCTGCGCGAGTTGCACGGCTTCATCCACATGTTCGAGGACACGCCGGAGTTCGTCGCGCGTCACGTGATTCGCGAAGCACGCGTGTATCTCGACGCGCTGGCGCCGCCGTTCTTCAAGGAACTCGTGAAGTACGCCGACGAAGGCTCGTACTCGTGGCACTGCCCGGGCCACTCGGGCGGCGTGGCGTTCCTGAAGAACCCGCTCGGCCAGATGTTCCACCAGTTCTTCGGCGAGAACATGCTGCGCGCGGACGTCTGCAATGCGGTCGAGGAACTTGGCCAACTGCTCGATCACACCGGCCCGGTCGCGGCCTCGGAGCGCAACGCGGCGCGCATCTTCAGCGCCGACCACGTGTTCTTCGTGACCAATGGCACGTCGACGTCGAACAAGATCGTCTGGCACGCAACCGTGGCGCCGGGCGACATCGTGCTGGTGGACCGCAACTGCCACAAGTCGATCCTGCACGCCATCACCATGACGGGCGCGATTCCCGTGTTTCTCACGCCCACGCGCAACAATTTCGGCATCATCGGCCCGATTCCGCGCGACGAGTTCAAGCCGGAAAACATCCGCAAGAAGATCGAGGCGAATCCGTTCGCCCGTGAAGTGCTCGCGAAGAACCCGAACGTCAAGCCGCGCATCCTCACGATCACGCAAAGCACGTACGACGGCGTGATCTACAACGTCGAGATGATCAAGGACCTGCTCGGCGATATGCTCGACACGCTGCACTTCGACGAAGCCTGGCTGCCGCACGCCGAATTCCACGCGTTCTACCAGGACATGCACGCGATCGGCGCGGGCCGTCCGCGCACCAAGGCGCTGGTGTTCGCGACGCACTCCACGCACAAGCTGCTGGCCGGCATTTCGCAGGCTTCGCAGATCGTGGTGCAGGACTCGGAAGACAGCGCGTTCGATCGCCACCGCTTCAATGAGGCCTACCTCATGCACACGTCCACGAGCCCGCAGTACGCGATCATCGCGTCGTGCGACGTGGCCGCCGCGATGATGGAAGCGCCGGGCGGCACCGCGCTTGTCGAAGAATCGATTGCCGAGGCGCTGGACTTCCGCCGCGCCATGCGCAAGGTCGACGCCGAATACGGCGACGACTGGTTCTTCCAGGTCTGGGGCCCGGACGACCTGACCGAGGAAGGCATCGGCTCGCGCGAAGACTGGATGCTGAGGCCGAATGACCGCTGGCACGGCTTCGGCAAGCTCGCCGAGGGCTTCAACATGCTCGACCCGATCAAGGCGACCATCGTCACGCCGGGTCTGGACGTGGACGGCGACTTCGGCGAAACCGGCATTCCCGCGGCCATCGTCACGAAGTACCTGGCCGAGCACGGCATCATCGTGGAGAAGACGGGGCTGTATTCGTTCTTCATCATGTTCACGATCGGCATCACCAAGGGCCGCTGGAACTCGATGGTCACGGAGCTCCAGCAGTTCAAGGACGACTACGACAATAACCAGCCGCTCTGGCGCGTGTTGCCCGAGTTCGTCGCGCAGCATCCGATGTACGAGCGCGTGGGCCTGCGCGACCTGTGCCAGCAGATCCACAGCGTCTACCGCGCCAACGACATCGCGCGCCTCACGACCGAGATGTATCTCTCGGACATGGAGCCCGCGATGAAGCCGTCCGACGCGTTCGCCAAGCTCGCGCACCGCGAGATCGACCGCGTGCCGATCGACGAACTCGAAGGCCGCGTCACGTCGATTCTGCTCACGCCGTATCCGCCGGGCATTCCGCTCTTGATTCCGGGCGAGCGCTTCAACAAGACGATCGTGAATTACCTGAAGTTCGCGCGCGAATTCAACGAGCGCTTCCCGGGCTTCCACACCGACATCCACGGACTCGTGGGCGAGACCATCAACGGCCGCATCGAGTATTTCGTGGATTGCGTGCGCGCTTGAGCGCCAGGAGAAGGTCGAGCGGCATGATGGTGCGTTCTTTCGTGACGGCGCTGGCAACGGCGGCTACGCTGGCGGCGAATGTGGCAGGGGGGGTGGCGGCCGGGCTGGTGGCGCTAGCGCCGGCGGCGCACGCCGAAGTGGCGGCCGCCGACCCGATCGATGCGGGCATGCGCGCCTGTCTTGCGCGCGCCGACCGTTCCTCGACGGCGGGGCAGATCCAGTGCATGGACGAGGCGCGCACCGCATGGCACAGCGCCGCCGACGCGGCGCTCGCGCAACTGGTCTCGCAGTTGCCGCCTGCGCAGCAAAAGCGCTGGCGACTCAGCCAGACCAAATGGGCAGCGTGGCGCGACGCCGAGGACACGTTGCTCGGCGCGGCCTTTGCGAGCACGAGCGGCTCGACTTATCAGCTTTACGAGGCGGATATGCGCCTGCAGCCGGTGCGCGACCGCGCGCTCTCGCTGCGCGGGCAGGCCGCGGCGGCATCGGGCGACGCGCCGCCGCGCGTGCGCGCCTGTAGCGCCGATGCGCGCTGCGAGCACGTGAGCTACGACCTGGATCGCTATTACCGCAAGCTGTATGCGCGCATGCCGGCGCATTCGCGGCCCGCGCTCGCGCGGGCGCAAAGCGCGTGGCGCGCGTATCGCGACGCGACCACGCCGCTCGTCGACGAGCATGCTCGCCTCGACCTGCTCGGGGCGCGGCTTGCGACGCTCAAGCGCTTGTCGGAGACGGTGAATAACCGCTGAGCCGTCAGCCCCGGCCGGTTCGTTTAGTCGAAGATGAACTGCTCGGGCGCGCGCGCCGCGAGCGTGGTGGGGTCGCCCAGCAGGTCGTGCAGCGCGACCTCGATACTCTCCGACATCGCGTTTAGCGCGAGGTCGTTTTCATCAGTGCCGAACGGGTCTTCGAGCTGCGAGGCGATTGCTTCGTGCGCCATGAACGCGTAGGCCACGAATACCGCGAAGATGGGCGTGAGCGCGCCGATGCTGTCGACGAGCCCGAAGGGCAGCAGCGCGCAGAAGAAGTACACCGTGCGGTGAATCATCACCGTATAAGCGAACGGCAGCGGCGTGGAGACGATGCGCTCGCAGCCGCCGATCACGTCGGAAAGTCCATTGAGATTGTGCTCGAAGGCGAGCACGGCGTAGCCGTCGACGCGGCCCGCGTGCGCTTCGTCGCGCAGCCATTCGGAAGCGCATTGCACGAGCGTCATGGGACGGTAGCGCGAAGCCATCACGCGTTCCACCACGTCGCGCGGCAGGCGCGCCTCGAGGTCCGCGCGTGGGTCGGTGCGGCGCAACTGGTGGCGCAGCGCATGCGGCAGCGCGCAGAGCAGCGCAGCGAAGGGGCGCACGTGCGCGCGAGAATCATCGCTTTGCACGAGTGTGAGCGACTCGCGCACGAGCGAGCGCGTCTGGTTGAGCATTTGCCCCCACAGCTTGCGGCCTTCCCAGTAGCGGTCGTAGCTCGCGCTGTTGCGAAAGCCGAGGAACACCGCGAGCGCGATGCCGATCAGCGAGAACGGCACCGTGCTCAGATTCACCGTGACCTTGAGGATGTGGTCGTGGGAGGCAACAGCCACGATCGAGATCGCCAGCACGAGCATGAGGCGCGGCAGAAGCTGCGGCAGCACGGAACCGCGCCAGGCGAGCAGCATGCGGAACCAGTGCAGGTGAGGGCGGACGATCATCGGGTCGGGCGAGTGAGGTTGGGCGGGGGCCGGCGGGTCGGCCAGCCGGGATCATGCGCCATGATAGGCGAAGGGGCGCGAACCTCGGGCGCTCACTTCGTGCATTTTGCAGGGAACACAGTGCGCAGCGGCGCTCCAATGCAAAGCGGGCGCGCGACGGTATTCGTCGCGCGCCCGCTTTGTCGTGACCTCATGGACGCATCATCCAGCCCGAATGATGCGCCGCCGCGCCCCTTACTTCAGCGCTGCGCGTGCCGCCGCGATGGCCGCACGCACCTGCTCCGGCGCGGTGCCGCCCGGATGATTGCGCGCCGAGACCGAGCCTTCGAGCGTGAGCACCGCGAACACGTCCTCGGCCAGCAGATGCGCAACGGCCGGCAGCTCGCGGCGCATTTCGTCGAGCGTGAGGTCCGCGAGATCGCAGTTGCGGTCCACGCAGATGCGCACCGCGTGCGCCACGGCTTCATGTGCGTCGCGGAACGGCAGGCCCTTTTTCACGAGGTAGTCGGCGAGGTCGGTGGCCGTCGAGAAGCCTTGCAGCGCCGCTGCGCGCATCGCCGGCTCCTTCACCGAGATGCCCGCGACCATTTCCGCAAAGATGCGCAGCGTGTCCGCAACCGTGTCGACGGTGTCGAACAGCGGCTCCTTGTCTTCCTGGTTGTCCTTGTTGTACGCGAGCGGCTGGCCCTTCATCAGCGTGAGGAGCGCCATCAGGTGGCCGTTCACGCGGCCGGTCTTGCCGCGCGCGAGCTCGGGCACGTCCGGGTTCTTCTTCTGCGGCATGATCGACGAGCCCGTGCAGAAGCGGTCGGCCAGATCGATGAAGCCCACGCGCGGGCTCATCCACAGCACCAGTTCTTCCGAAAAGCGCGACACGTGCGTCATCACCAGTGCGGCGGCGGCCGTGAATTCGATCGCGAAGTCGCGGTCGGAGACGGCGTCGAGCGAGTTCGTGCAGATGCCGTCGAAGCCCAGCGTCTTCGCCACCGCGAAGCGGTCAATCGGATAGCTCGTGCCCGCGAGCGCTGCCGCACCCAGCGGCAGACGGTTCACGCGCTTGCGGCAGTCGGCCATGCGCTCGGCGTCGCGCGTGAACATCTCCACGTAGGCGAGCAGGTGATGGCCGAACGTGACCGGCTGCGCGACTTGCAGGTGCGTGAAGCCCGGCATGATCGTGCCCGCGTGCTGGTCGGCGAGGTCGAGCAGCGCGCCTCGCAGGTCGCCGAGCAGGCCGCCGATGCGGTCGATCTCGCCGCGCAGCCACAGGCGGATGTCGGTCGCGACCTGGTCGTTGCGCGAGCGGCCCGTGTGCAGGCGCTTGCCCGCGTCGCCGATCAGCGCCGTGAGGCGCGCCTCGATGTTCAGGTGCACGTCTTCGAGATCGAGCAGCCATTCGAATTCGCCGCGCTCGATCTCGCCCTTGATTTGCGCCATGCCGCCCTGGATGGCGGCGAGGTCATCGGCGGAGATGATCTTCTGCGCAGCCAGCATCGACGCGTGCGCGAGCGAGCCCTCGATATCGACGAGCGCGAGGCGCTTGTCGAAGAAGACCGACGACGTATAGCGTTTGACCAGCTCCGACATGGGCTCGGAGAAGCGAGCCGACCAGGCTTCGCCTTTTTTGTGCAGTTGGGACGTCATGGTGATGGGCGTGAACGAGCGTGATTAAGCGGGCCGTGTGCTCAGGCAGGAAGCTCAGCAGCGCATTCTGATGCCAGACGCGGCGCACGGCGGGAAAGACGACGATTTTACCATCGGCGCAGTGGGCCGCCGGTGCGTGGGCCGCCCGGCGCTGCGCCGCATGAAGCGATGCGCGGCGGCGGCGCGCAAAGCGCCGGGCGCCGCGGCGTTCAAAGCCGCACCAGCACCACCAGCTTCAGGTCTTCGCGATGCGCGGGCTTGAGCGTGATCTGGTCGTAGGCGATGCGGCCGTGGCGCGGATGATTGAACTCGCGCCGGCCGCCTTCGCGCTCGAACACATCCTGCGAGGCCCAGAAGCGCGCGAACTCGTCGCTCGCGGCCAGCAGCGAATCGATCAGCGCGCGCGTGGGGGCGTCGTTCAGATGGCGGATCGAGTCGGCGCGAAATTCGGCGGCGAGGCGCCGCGCGCGCGTTTCCCAATCGACGATCAACTCGCGCCCGAGCGGCTGCGTGAAGGTGAAGCGCAGCAGGTTGCGGTCGTGCCCGGCATCGAGCCAGCCCGTGAACAGGTCCGCCGCGTGGGCGTTCCACGCGAGCGCGGTCCACTGCCGGTCGAGCACGTAGGCCGGCGCATCCACCAGTTGCACGGTTTGCAGGAGCGTGGCGGGTGCATCGGCAGCGCTGGACGGATCGGGCTCGGCGGGATCGCGCTGGGCGGCCAGTTCGAACAAATAGGCGCGCTCGGCGCGCGAGAGGCGCAGCGCGACGGCGATGCGCGCGAGCGCGTCCGCCGAAGCCGAGACGGGCCGGCCCTGCTCGATCCACGTGTACCAGGTGGGGCTCACGGCGCACAGTTGCGCGACTTCCTCGCGGCGCAACCCCGGCGTACGGCGGCGCGGGCCGGGCGGCAAGCCGACTTCCTGCGGCGAGAGCCGCTCGCGGTGGGCGCGGATAAATTCGCCCAGCGCACGGGCGGGCGTGGCGTCGAGCGTTTTGGCGGCGCCGAGGTCGGCGGCCGGCGCTCCGGAGGCAGGGGTGTCGGGGCTCATGAGGCGTGGGGCAGGTGCTCGCGATACCAGAATAATCGCTTAACTTGTACTGGTACAAAACGGCCTCTATTGTAACGGCTGACGCGGCGCTGGACTCGCTGCCGCGCAGGCCGTTCACCTACAGGAGCACGCGATGAAGCATCACGATCAGGTCGCCGACGCATTCGGCTCGACCGCCGCCGCCTATCTCACGAGCCAGGTTCACGCGAGCGGTGCGGATCTGGACAATCTCGCCGCCACTTTTGCGGCCACCTGCGGCAACGCCGTGGTGCTGGACATGGGTTGCGGCGCGGGGCATGCAAGCTTCGCGGTGGCGCCGCACGTGCGCGAAGTCGTGGCCTACGACATTGCGGCGCCGATGCTCGCCACGGTCGAGTCCGCCGCGAAGGCGCGCGGCCTCGCGACTATCCGCACGCAGCAGGGCGCTGCCGAGTCGCTGCCGTTTGCCGATGCGACCTTCAACTGGGCGATCAGTCGCATGAGCGCGCACCACTGGCGTGATGTGCCGCGCGCTCTTCGCCAGGTGCATCGCGTGCTCAAGCCCGGTGGGCGCCTGAAGTTCATCGACATCGCCGGTATCGACGATCCGCTTTACGACACGCATATCCAGGCGATCGAGTTGTTGCGCGACGCCTCGCATATTCGCGACTACCGCGCCGACGAGTGGCTCGCGATGCTCGATCGCGCGGGGTTCGACGCGAAGGTGGCCGAGCGCTGGCGCATCGCGCTCGACTTCGACACGTGGGTGGCGCGCATGCGCACGCCGCCCGAGCGCGTGAGCGCGATCCGCTCGATGTGGGAGCGTGCGCCCGATGAAGTGAGGCAATACTTCGATGTCCAAAGTGATGGCTCGTTCAAGCTCGATGCACTGATGATCGAGGCGACGCGGCGCGACTAAAGCCCTTCACGCAATCGGCGCAAGAAAAAACGGCGTCGTGCCCGTAGGGGCATGACGCCGTTTCTCGATGCGCGTAAAGATCAACCCGTATTGCGCAACCCCGCCGCAATCCCGTTGATCGTCAGATGAATGCCGCGCCGCACGCGCGGGCTCGGGTCGCCGGCGCGATAGCGCTTGATCAGCTCGACCTGCAAGTGATTGAGCGGGTCGAGATACGGGAAGCGGTTCTTGATCGAACGTGCCAGCAGCGGGTTATCCGCGAGACGGCCGCTCGCGCCCGTGATCTCGTCGAGCACGCGCGTGGTGCGCTCCCACTCAGCCACGATGCGGTCGAACACGAGCTTGCGCAGCTTCTTGTCGGCGACGAGCTGCGCATAGCGCGACGCCACCGCGAGATCGGTCTTCGCAAGCGTCATGTCCATGTTCGAAAGCAGGTTCGAGAAGAACGGCCAGGTCTTGTACATCTTCCTGAAGAGCGCGAGGCGGCGCGTGCGCTCCGCGTCGTTGTCCGCTTCGTCGAGATACGCGGCCACCGCGCTGCCAAAGCCGTACCAGCCGGTGAGCAGCAGGCGGCACTGGCCCCACGAGAAGCCCCACGGAATCGCGCGCAGGTCGTCGATCTTGCGGTTCTTCGGGTCCTGCAGCTTGCGCGAGGCGGGCCGGCTGCCAATGTTGAGCTCGGCGATTTCGGTGATCGGCGTCGAGGCGAAGAAGTAGTCGGTGAAGCCGGGCGTCTCGTAGACGAGTGAGCGGTACGCCGCCATCGCCGCATCGGAGAGCATCTGCATGGTTTCTTCGAACACGGGCAACTGGTCCGGCGCGTTGCCGGCGGCTTTGCCCATCGGCAGCAGCGTGGCTTCGAGCGTGGCGGCAATCACCGTTTCGAGGTTGCGGCGGCCGATCTCCGGATTGCCGAACTTCGAAGCGATGACTTCGCCCTGCTCGGTCAGGCGGATCTGGCCTTCGACCGTGCCCGGCGGCTGCGAGAGGATCGCGTTGTAGGTCGGGCCGCCTCCGCGGCCCACCGTGCCCCCGCGGCCATGGAACAGGCGCAGCGTGATGCCGCGCTCGCGATAGAGCGCGACGAGCGCGAGCTCGGCGCGGTAGAGCTCCCAGTTCGAGGTGAGGAAGCCGCCGTCCTTGTTGCTGTCCGAGTAGCCGAGCATGATTTCCTGCTCGTTGCCCTGGTGCTCGACGATGCTGTCGATGCCCGGCAGCGCAAGCAGGTCGCGCATGATGCGCGTGGCGTTGCGCAAGTCGGGGATCGTCTCGAACAGCGGGATCACCATCAGCGAGGCCTTCGCGGCATCGTCGGCATGGCCGAGACGCCCGCTCATGAGGCCGGTTTCCTTTTGCAGCAGCATCACTTCGAGCAGGTCGGAAACCGTTTCGGTGTGCGAGATGATGTAGTTGCGCACCGCGCGCGCGCCGAACTTCTCGCGCGTCAGGCGCGCCATCTCCAGCACGCCGAGCTCGCTTTTCACGAGGTCCGAGTAGTCGAGCCAGGGCGAGCGCAGCGGGCGCGCGTCGGCGAGCTGCGCAAGCAGGACGATCTGCTTGTCGTCTTCGGAGAGCGACGCGTAATCGGCTTGCACGCCCGCGCGCGCGAGCAGCTCGGCGATCACGGCTTCGTGGATGTCCGAGCTCTGGCGCAAGTCGATGCTCGCGAGATGGAAACCGAACACGTCGACGGCGCGCATGAGCGGGGCAAGACGCGTGGTCGCGAGCGAGGCGCCGTGATGCTCGGCGAGCGAATCCATCAGGATATGCAGGTCGCGCGAGAACTCGGCTGCGTCGGCGTAGGGCTGCGCGCGCACGGGCTGGGCGTTGCGGCCCGCGCTGCGCACGGCGACCACGCCTTCGCCGAGGCGCACGCGCGCGCTGGCCGCAAGCCGCGTATAGACGCCGATCAGCGCGCGGCGGTACGGCTCGTCCACGCGGTGCGGCGACTGGTCGGGCGAGGCCGCGGCGAGCGCCTTGAGCGCGTCGCTCGCGCCCGCGAGCAGGTTCGACACCGATAGCTCGGCGCCGAGCTTGTGCACTTCATCGAGGTAGTGCTGCAGGATCACCTGCGCCTGGCGCTCGCTCGCTTCTTCGAGCGTGGCGGCGGTGACGTTCGGGTTGCCGTCGCGGTCGCCGCCGATCCAGCTGCCCATCTGGAAGAACGCGGGCAGTCGCGCATCGACGCCGTGCTCTTTCAGCGACGTTTCGATCTCGCCGTACAGCGCTGGGATCTCGGTGAGGAAGGTCGTGTGGTAGTACGAAAGCGCGTTTTCGATTTCGTCGCCCACGGTCAGGCGCGAGTCGCGCAGCATGCGCGTTTGCCAGAGCGAGGTCACGCGCGCACGCAACAGCGCCTCATTTTGCTCGCGCTCGCGATGCGTGAGCGGCTGGTCGCGTTCGGCGAGCAGGCGCGCGACGTCGTGCTGCGAATCGAGCGTGCTCTTGCGCTGCACTTCAGTGGGGTGCGCGGTAAGCACGGGCACGATCAGCGCGTCGTTGAAGAACTGCTGGAGCACGGGCGTCGCGGCCGCGCCCGCCTGCGCGAGACGTTCGAGCGAATGCGCGATGGTGCCCGCCTGCGGCGCCGAGCCCGCGAGATCGTGGATGCGGCGGCGGCGGTTGCGATGGCGGTCCTCGGCGATGTTCGCGAGATGCGAGAAATAGCTGAACGCGCGCACCACGCTCACGGTCTGCTCGGGCGAGAGCGCGCGCAACTGCTTTTCCAGCGCGAGCGCGGCGGTGTTGTCGTCTTCACGGCGAAAGCGCACGGCGGTCTGGCGGATGGTTTCCACCACGTCGAACACGGCGTCGCCTTCCTGCTCGCGCAGCACTTCGCCGAGCAGGCGGCCGAGGTAGCGGATGTCCTCGAACAGCGGCTGGTCCTTGTCGTCGCGTGCGCGGGCGTTGCGCGCGGCGGTCGCGGGCTTCGCCGCCGACTTCGCCGCGGGCTTGGCAGCTCGAGTGACTTTCAGGGCCTTGGGGGTTGGGGTGGCCTTCGTGGTCTTCGTCGCGTCTGCCGCTTTCGTGGCCTTTGCCGCCTTCGTCGATTGGGTCGATGGGGTCAAGGCTTTCACGGTGGTCGTCGACTTGGCCTTTTTGGCCGTCGACGGGGCGGCCGTTTCGGCGGCCGTGGAAGAGGCGGGTTGCGATGCGTTGTTGCGGCGCTCTGCACGCGCCGATCCGGAAGACTTCACGATGTTTTCCTCAGGACTAGCCAGGAGATGGACAAGTTGATCGGGAACTGCCAACTGCATGGCCGCGGCGCGGGCCGCGGTCAGGGGTACAACGGGTGTAACCTGGAATGAATGCGCCATCTTGCGCGTGCCGCACGTGCATCGCGCATATTATGAGACAGCGTGCGGACAGTTCGGACAGGGCCGGTGTTGCCGGGGAGGGGCTTCGTGAGCCCCATCGGCTTGCGGGCGGCAGGCCGAAAAAGGGGCGCGTGCTAACATTGCCCGTTATCCGATTCTGTTTTTCGAACCCGTCATTCGATGTGCTTGCCATGAACACCGAGATGTTATCCGCGCCCACGCCCCGCACCCTTGTGATCGCTTCGCGGGAGAGCCGCCTGGCGATGTGGCAGGCCGAGCATGTGCAAGCTGCGCTGCACAAATTATATCCATCCTGCGACGTGAAAATTGTCGGAATGACGACACGCGGCGATCAAATTCTCGACCGCACGCTGTCGAAAGTCGGCGGCAAGGGTCTGTTCGTCAAGGAGCTGGAGCAGGCGCTGGCCGAAGGGCGCGCCGATCTGGCCGTGCATTCGCTCAAGGACGTGCCCATGGAGCTGCCCGAGGGCTTCGTGCTCACGGCCATCATGGAGCGCGAGGACCCGCGCGACGCCTTCGTGTCCAACGATTACGAATCGCTTGCGGCGCTGCCGCCGGGCAGCGTCGTGGGCACTTCCAGCCTGCGCCGCGAGTCGATGATCCGCGCGCGCTATCGGCATCTGGACGTGAAGCCGCTGCGCGGCAACCTCGACACGCGCCTTGCCAAGCTCGATCGCGGCGACTACGCGGCCATCATTCTCGCGGCGGCGGGGCTGAAGCGCCTGGGCCTCGGCGCGCGCATCCGCGCGCTGCTGGAGCCGGCGGACAGCCTGCCAGCGGCGGGGCAGGGCGCGCTCGGCATCGAGATCCGCGCCGATCGCGCCGATCTGGCCGCGTGGCTCGCGCCGCTGCACGACGACGCCACCGCGAAGGCCGTGGAGGCCGAGCGCATGGTGTCGCGCGCGCTCGGCGGCAGCTGCTCGGTGCCGCTGGCCGCGTACGCGCAGTGGCGCGACGGGCGGCTCGCGCGCGCGGCACGATCGCCACGCCCGACGCGAGCCGCGTGCTCGCCGCCGAAGGCGACACGGCGCCGGCCACCGTTGAAGACGCCGTCGCGCTGGGGCGCCGGGTCGCGGACGGACTGATCGCCAGGGCGCGCTCGAGATCGTGCGCGCGCTTTCCGAGGCCAGCGCCGACGATGCGCGTGCGCCGAACGCGCCGCCGGCCAGCAAGCCGGACGAGACGGGCGCGCGATGACGGCCCCTGGCAGCCGCGTCGCGCGCGCGGCGCGCTCCTGCGCAGCCCGATGAGTGGGGCGGCCCCGCCGACCCTCGCGCGGGCGCGGGTGGTGCTGCTTCCAATCGTGCTGCCGGGCCGTTCACCGTCGTCATTACCCGACCGGCCGGCCAGTCGCGCTCGCTTGCCGCACAGCTCGAGTCGCGCGGCCTGCGCACGCTTGAATTCCCGCTCATCGCCATCGAAACCGTGCGCGACGACGCGCCCTTGCGCGAAGCGCTCGGCGCGCTCGACCGCTACGCGCTGGTGGTGTTCGTCTCGCCCAACGCCGTCGACCGTGCGTTCGGCCACTACAGTGCGATTTCGTCGATCTGGCCGCATGCGCTGCCCGTCGCCGTGGTGGGGCCGGCCAGCGTGGCTGCCCTCGCGCGTCACGGCGTCGCGGCGCCCGAGCATCGCGTGATCAGCCCGGCGCGTCCCGCCGACGAGGAATCCGCGCGCTTCGACTCCGAGTCGCTCTACGCCGCGCTCGAAAAAACGCTCGGCGAGAACGCTTTCGCGGGCAAGCGCGTGCTGATCGTGCGCGGCGACGGCGGCCGCGAATGGCTCGCCGAGCGCCTGCGCGAGGCGGGCGCCGAAGTCGAGGCCGTCGCTGCCTACCGCCGCGCCATGCCCGAGCCGCCCATCGGCGTCTGGGAGACCGTGCATGCGCTGCTCGGCGGCGCGCCGCACGCGTGGCTCGTGACCAGTTCCGAAGGCGTGCGCAATCTCGACGAACTCGCGCGCGATCATCTTACTGCAGGCGAACTCGTCGAGTTGCGCCACGCGCCGCTGGTCGCGCCCCATGCGCGGATCGGCGAGACGGCGCGCAGTTTGGGTTTTGATAGGATTACGGTGTCCGGCGCGGGCGACGAGCGCATCGTCGAAACGCTGCTGGGCCTTGCGTTGTCCCTTTCAACATCCTCGGTTTCTTCCGTAGCGCATTCAGCTGCGCCTCATGGTGGGGCACAGGCAGCTCAACCGGTTCAGAACACCCCGGCGTCGTCGCCGGCACAACCACGCATGACTGATTCGAACGATTCCAGCCAGGTTTCCAATCGGGGCGCGGCATCCCAGGGCAGCAGCGGCGCTTCGCCTGCCGCCGCGAGTGCGCGCCCGGCATCCGCCTCTTCCTCTTATTCCTCCACGCCACCCGCTTCATCGCAGCCCGTGCGGCGCGGCGGTGCGGGCGTGGCCGTCCTGTGGCTCGTGGTGGTGCTGGTCGCCGCAGGCGCGGGGGCCGGCGGCTATGCGCTCAACCGCAAGCTCGACCGCGTGGACGCAGCGCTCATGCAGCGCCAGCAGGCAGCCGAGCAGCAGAGCGCCGCGCTGCGCGCACGCACCGATCAGGCCGTCGCGAACGCCCAGCAGGTCGACAAGCAGATGTCGCTGCTCGAAGGCAAGATCGCCGACGCGCAGAACTCACAGCAGGCGCTCGCGCAGCAGTACGCCGATCTCGCGCGCAACCGCGACGAATGGACGCTCGCCGAAGTCGGCCAGATGCTGTCGAGCGCGAGCGAGCAGCTGCAGCTCACCGGCAACACGCAGCTCGCGCTGTTCGCGCTGCAAAGCGCCGACACGCGTCTCGCCGCCTCGGACAGCCCGCAGGCGCTCGCCGTGCGCAAGGCCATCGCGCAGGACGTCGACAAGCTCAAGGCCGCGCCATCCACCGATCTCGCGGGCCTCGCGATCAAGCTCGATACCGCGCTGGACGCGGTCGACTCGCTGCCGCTCGCGGGCGAAGCGCTGGTCGCGCACACCAAGCCCGAAGTCGCCCCGCCGCTCGACGCCGCTAAAGTGGCCGCCGCCACCGGCGAGCCGCGCTGGCGCGCGTGGCTCGACACCTTCGTCTCGGGCATCGGCAAGCAGATCGCGAGCCTCGTGCAGGTGCGCCGCATCGACAACGCCGACGCCATGCTCACTTCGCCCGACCAGGGCTACTTCGTGCGCGAGAACCTGAAGCTGCGCCTGCTTTCGGCGCGCCTGTCGCTGCTGTCGCGCAACGGGCCCACGCTCAAGTCCGACCTCGCTGCCGCCGACACGGCGCTCGCGCGCTACTTCGACAGCGCGTCGAAGGAAACACAGAACGTGCGCGACCTGCTCAAGCAGGTGGATGCGGGTTCGGGCGCGGTCGCGCTGCCCACGCTCGACACGAGCCTGAAGGCACTCCAGCAATACCGGAGCCGGGGGTAATACATGGCGATCCGTGGACTTATCTGGCTGGCGATCCTCTTCGCGGTCGCCGTCGCGCTCGCCACCGTGGGCCGTTTCGACGCGGGGCAGGTGTTGCTCGTCTACCCGCCGTATCGCGTGGACGTCTCGCTCAATCTCTTCGTGGTGGGCATCGTCGTCGCGTTCCTGCTGCTTTACGCGCTTTTGCGCTTTGCGCGCAACATCGTGACGATGCCGCGCCGCGTCGCCGCCTACCGCGCGCGCATGCGCACGGAAAAGGCCAACTCGGCGCTGCGCGACGCCGTGGGCAATCTCTACGCGGGCCGCTTCTCGCGGGCCGAAAAGGCCGCGCGCGATTCGCTCGTCGACGAGAAGAACAAGGGCGCCGCGGGCCTGATCGCCGCGAACGCCGCGCATCGTCTGCACGAGTACGCGCGCCGCGACGACTGGCTCACGCAGGTGGACGACCCCGACCTCCAGGAAGCGCGCCTCATGGCCACCGCCGACATGCGCGCCGATGGGCGCGACGCGGACGGGGCGCTCGCCGCGCTCACCGAAATGCGCTCGCAGGGCGGCCGCCGCATTCACGCGCAGCAGATCGCGCTGCGCGCGCAGCAGCAGCTCAAGAACTGGGGCGAAGTGCTCAAGCTCGTGAAGACGCTGGAAAAGCGCGAGGCGCTGCATCCGGCCGTGGCGGTGCGCCTGCGCCAGCTCGCGGCGGAGAACCTGTTGCGCGACCGGCGCCACAACGCGGACGCGTTGCTCGAGCTCTGGCACGCGCTCACGCCGGTCGAGCGTCATTCGCCGCGTCTGGCCGACTGCGCCGCAGAACTGCTGATCGCGCTCGACCGCCCGAACGAGGCGCGCAAGATCGTCGAAGAAGCGTTGGGGCAGAGCTGGGATGCGCGCCTGTTGCGCCGTTATCCCGACACCGCGGGCAACGACGCGCTGCCGCTCATTCAGAAGGCCGAGGCATGGCGCAAGGAGCGTCCCGAGGACGGCGACCTGTTGTTCGCGCTGGGCCGCCTGTGCCTGAAGCAGCAGCTTTGGGGCAAGGCGCAGTCGTTCCTGGAGGCCGCGCTCAAGTCCGCCGAGGCGAGCGACAACGAGCCGCTCAAGATCCGCTCGCATCGCGCGCTCGCACGCCTGCACGAGCAGCTCGGCGACGCCGGCAAGGCGGCCACGCACTATCGCGAGAGCGCACTGGCGATGAACGTCGTTTAAGACCTGGCGCGCTTCGCTTCACAACGCAACGCAAAACGGCCGCTTTCGAGCGGCCGTTTGCATGTTGGCGCGCGCGGCAGCGCTAGCGGTTCACCAGTTTCGCGGGTGCGCACAGCGCGAGCAAGCCGCCGAGGATCATGAACGCCGCAAGCATATACATGCCCGAATCGTTCGCCGACGTGACCTGCTTGAGCCATCCCACCGCATAGGGGCTCAGAAAGCCCGCGAGATTGCCGATCGAGTTGATGAGCGCGATGCCCGCCGCCGCGCCGGCGCCCGCGAGCCAGGCCGTGGGCAGGCTCCAGAACAGCGGCAGCGTGGTGAGAATGCCGATGGTGGCGATCGTGAGCGCCGTCATCGCGAGCGTGGTGTCGTGCGCCCACGCGACCGAGAGCACGAGGCCGATCGCGCCGATCGCGGCCGGAATCGCGATATGCCAGCGGCGCTCGCGCAGGCGGTCGGCGCTCTTCGCGGCGAGCACCATGCCGACCACCGCCGCCGCGAACGGAATCGCCGAAAGCAGCCCGATCATGAGCGCGTCCTTTACGCCCGTCGCCTTGATGATGGTGGGCAGCCAGAAGCTCACGCCGTAGAGGCCCATCACGAACGAGAAGTAGGTGAGGCTCATCACGAGCACGCGCGCGTTGATGAGCACCTTGGCGAGCGGGAGGTTTTCCTTGGTGGCGTCCTCGGCGGCGATGTTGCGCTCGAGCAGCGCGCGTTCTTCGGCGCTCAGCCACTTCGCGTCGCCGATGCGGTCGTCGAGCACGAAAAACACCAGCACGCCGACGATAATCGAAGGCAGACCTTCGAGCAGGAACAGCCACTGCCAGCCCTGCCAGCCGTTCACGCCGTTGAACGACTTGAGGATCCAGCCCGAGACCGGGCCGCCGATCACGCCCGAAAGCGCGACGGCCGTCATGAACCAGGTGGTCATGCGGCCGCGCCGGTGCGCCGGATACCAGTACGTGAGATAGAGGATGATGCCCGGGAAGAAGCCGGCTTCGCACAAGCCGAGCAGAAAGCGCATCACGTAGAACATGGTGGGCGTGGTCACGAACATCGTGAAGATGGAGACGAGGCCCCACGTGACCATGATGCGCGCGATCCATACGCGTGCGCCCACGCGATGCAGGATCACATTGCTTGGCACTTCGAATAAAAAATAGCCGATGAAGAAAATGCCCGCTCCGAAGCCGTAGACCGCATCGGAGAGATTGAGCGCGGCGCTCATTTGCAGCTTGGCGAAACCCACGTTGACGCGATCCAGATACGCGACCACGTAGCAGAGCATCAGCAGCGGGATGAGGCGCCACGCGACCTTGCGGTAGGTGGCTTCTTCGAAGGCGGAGGGCGGAGCGCCCGCGCCTGCTTGCGGCAGGTGATTCGCTGGACTGGCCATAGTTTCTCCATAGACTCGATCGTCGTGCTGGCTGCCTGGGGAACGCGCTGGAACGCGCTGGAACGTGCCAGAACGTGCTATACGCAGCGCCCGCCGTCCACTTCGATGCAGGCGCCGGTGATGAAGGCCGCTTCGTCGGAGGCGAGGTAGAGGCACGCGTTGGCCACGTCCTGCGGCGTGGAAAAGCGCCCGAGCGGGATGCCCGCGATAAAGCGCTGGCGGTTCTCGGGCGTGTCGGGCACGCCCATGAATTCGGCGGTCAGGCCCGTATCGCCGATCACCGGATTCACGCAGTTCACGCGGATCTGGTCGGGACCGAGCTCGGCGGCGAGCGCCTTGCTGGCGACAATCATCGCGCCCTTGCTGCCGTTGTACCAGACGAGCCCCGGGCGCGGCCGGATGCCCGCCGTGGAGGCGATGTTGACGAACGCGCCGCCGCCATGCTCGCGAAAGTGCGGCACGAACACCCGCACGCTCCAGTAGAGGCCCTTCACGTTGACGGCGTAGACGCGGTCGAATTCGGCCTCGCTCACTTCGAGCACGGGCTTGTTGCGATGCGTGGTGCCCGCATTGTTGACGACGATCTGCACGCTGCCGAAGTCCTCGACAGCGGCTTCGCGCAGCGCGTGCCAGTCGGCTTCGCGCGTGATGTCGCCGGTCACCGCGATGGCCTTGCCGCCCGCGAGCGCGATCTCGCTCGCGACGCGCTGCGCGGCGGCGCCGTTCAGGTCGTTGACGACGACGTTCGCGCCTTCGCGCGCGTAAGTCTTCGCGATGCCCTCGCCGAAGCCCGAGCCGGCGCCCGTCACGACAGCGGTCTTGCCTTTGAGTCGCATGATGTCTCCGTGTGTTGGTGGATTTATTCCGTTTTCCTGACTATGCGCGGAGGTGCGCGAGCGCTATTACGCCGCGCTAGCCGTGCCGCAGCGCGATGGTCTTCAGCACCGTGAAGCCGTACAGCGCCTCGAAGCCCTTTTCGCGCCCATAGCCGGACAGGCGCGTGCCGCCGAACGGCAACTCGACGCCGCCGCCCGCACCGTAGTTGTTCACGAACACCTGGCCCGCGCGCACGCGCCGCGCCATGCGCATCTGGCGCGCGCCGTCGCGCGTCCATACGCCTGCCACGAGCCCGTAGGGGGTGCCGTTGGCGAGTGTGACCGCCTCGCTTTCGTCGTCGAAGGGCATGGCCGCGAGCACCGGGCCGAACACTTCTTCCTGGGCAAGGCGGCTTTGCGGCGGCACGTCGCGCAGCAGCGCCGGCGCTTCGTAGAAGCCGCCGGTGGGCGCATCGGCTTCGAGCTTGCCGCGCGCAGCGGTCGCGATGCCGTCGCGCTGGGCTTCGTCGAGAAACGCACGCACGCGCCGCCGCTGCTTGTCGCTGATGAGCGGCCCGCAATCGAGGTCGGCGCTCGCGGGCCCGACGCGCAACGCTCCGAACGCCGCCGCGAGCCGTTCGAGCAGCGGCTCATAGGCGGCTCGCTCGATCAGCACGCGGCTGCCCGCCGAGCACGTCTGTCCCGCGTTCTGCACGATGGCGGCGACGAGCACGGGCAGCGCGGCGTCGAAATCGGCATCGGCGAACACGATTTGCGGCGACTTTCCGCCCAGCTCCAGCGTGACGGGCACGTGATTGCCGGCGGCTGTCTGGGCGACGAGCTTGCCCGTTTGCGGCGAGCCCGTGAACGAGATGTGGTCGATGCCGGGGTGCGCGGAGAGCGCCGCGCCCGCCTCGTGACCGAGGCCCGTCACGATGTTCAGCGCGCCGGCGGGCAGACCCGCGTCGTGCGCGAGCGCTGCCACTTCGAGCAGCGAGACACAGGCGTCCTCGGCGGGCTTCACGACGCAGGCGTTGCCGGCCGCGAGCGCTGCGCCCACGCTGCGCCCGAAAATCTGCATCGGATAGTTCCACGGCACGATGTGGCCGGTCACGCCATGCGGCTCGCGCACCGTGAGCACCGTATAGCCTGCCTGGTAGGGCAGCGTCTCGCCGTGCAGCTTGTCGGCGGCGCCCGCGTAGAACTCGAAGTAGCGCGCGAGCGCGGCGGCGTCGGCGCGCGCCTGTTTGAGCGGCTTGCCGGTGTCGCGCGCTTCGAGCTGCGCGAGCGCCTGCTGATGCTGGGCCACGCGCGCCGAGAGCTTGAACAGCAAGCGTCCGCGCTCCGCTGCGCTCAGTGCGCCCCAGGCGCCTTCGTACGCGGCGCGCGCGGCGGATACGGCTGCATCGATATCGGCGGCATTGCCGCGCGCGAGCTGCGCGAACGGCTGGCCAGTGGAGGGGTCGATTGCGGCGAGGGTCTCGCCGCTGGCGGGCGAGCGCCACGCGCCGCCAATGAAGTGCTTCGCTTCTTCCATGCATGCGCCTCGTAAATGGGGGATGAAACGAGGGAAGGGGAATGCAAAACGAGCAACGCCAAAAGGGGCAAAGCCTCCGGCGCGACCATTATCACGCCAATTCAGCAGGTGCTTCATCCGCTTGCGGGAAAGCCCTGGGCCGAACCGTCGGACGCGGCGGGCGATTGGCTATAATGGGCGCCAACTTCCGACGTCCGGTTGCACGCTGGAGCGTCGTGCGCGTTTTGGCCGATGGTGCTGATTCGTGCCGGTCCGCGCCGCGCCCCGCGCATGCAACCGTCGCTTTTTCCCTTCTCAACAGAGAGCGCTCATGAGCTTCGCAAATGTCCCCGCCGGCAAGGATCTGCCGCAAGACTTCAACGTGATCATCGAAATTCCGGCGCAAAGCGATCCGGTCAAGTACGAAGCCGACAAGGACCTGGGCCTGCTGGTCGTCGACCGCTTCGTCGGCACGGGCATGCGTTATCCGGTGAACTACGGCTTCATTCCGCAGACGCTCTCCGGTGACGGCGACCCCGTCGACGTGCTGGTGATCACGCCGTTCCCGCTGCTGGCAGGCTCGGTCGTGCGCTCGCGCGCGCTCGGGATGCTGCAGATGACCGATGAGTCGGGCGTCGACGCCAAGCTGATCGCCGTTCCGCACGACAAGGTCTGCCCGATGACGGCCAACATCAAGTCGCTGGAAGACGTGCCCGCGTACCTGATGGATCAGATCAAGCACTTCTTCGAGAACTACAAGTCGCTCGAAAAGGGCAAGTGGGTCAAGGTGGAAGGCTGGGTCGGCATCGAAGCCGCCCACAAGGAAATCACCGACGGCGTCGCGAACTTCAAGAAGTAATCGCGAAGCCAGCACCGCTGGCCAGAGCGCTCCGCAAGGGGCGCTTTTTTTT
This sequence comes from Paraburkholderia sp. A1RI-2L, assembly GCF_048957375.1. NCBI lineage: Bacteria > Pseudomonadati > Pseudomonadota > Betaproteobacteria > Burkholderiales > Burkholderiaceae > Paraburkholderia > Paraburkholderia sp. A1RI-2L. Next base: position 1,927,924 of record NZ_JARBTA010000001.1, on the reverse strand, counting down.
CGTCCGCGGCGTTCGCGCCAGGCGCTGGCGCCGCGTCTGCCCGGCCGCTCAATCGAGCTCGGCCATGTCGCGCGCCTGCGGCACGCGCAGGGCGTCGAGCGGCGCGGGCTTGCCGAGCGCATAGCCCTGCACGAAGTCGACGCCCATGGCGATCATGCACTCGACGATTCCCGCGTCCTCGACGCACTCGGCGATGGTTTCCTTGCCGGCCGCGTGCGCGACCTCGTTGATCGAGCGGACGATGGCCTGATCGAGCGGGCTGTCGACGATGCCGCGTATGAAGCTGCCGTCGATCTTCAGATAGTCGACGCTCAGGTGCTTCAGATAGTTGAGCGACGACATGCCCGCGCCGAAGTCGTCTAGCGCGAAGCGGCAGCCATGCGCGCGCAAGCGCGAGATGAGCGTGATGGCGTCGTGCATGTTCGTGATCGCGGCGGTCTCCGTGATCTCGAAGCACACGCGCGAGAACGGAATGTCCCAGACCCGCTGCTGCTCTTCGATATAGTCGGCGAGCCGCTCGTCGCCGAGCGAGGCGCCCGAGAGGTTGATCGACCAGGTGCCGTAGCGGTGCGCGCCGGCGGCGATGGTCGCGAACGCGCGCGCGATCACCCAGCGGTCGATCGCAGGCATCAGGTCGAAGCGCTCCGCCGCGCCGATGAATCCCGCCGGGCTCACCAGCGCGCCCGCGGCCGAGCGCATGCGCAGCAGCACCTCGACATGCGCGTCCTGCGGGCCGGAGTCGGGTGCGAGCGGCACGATCTCCTGGCCGAACAGGCAGAACTGGTCGTCTTCTAGCGCCGCCTTGATGTCGGCGACCCAGGCCATTTGCGTGTGAGCCTCGGAGAGCTCCTCGTCGTCGAAGCGAAAGAGGTGCACGCGGTTACGTCCTTTCTTTTTTGCCATGTAGCAGGCGACGTCCGCTGCCTTCATCACTTCCTTCACGCAGGCGAGGCTCGCCACGTCGCCGACGAGGCCGATGCTCACGCTCGTCTGCACGATGCGGCCGCCGCCCGTGAAGCGGATGCCGGCGATGGCCTCGCGCAGGTCTTCGGCGAGCGCCCATGCATGCACGACCGGGCAGTGCGGCAGCACCACGCCGAATTCGTCGCCGCCAAGGCGCGCGATGATGTCGGTGCCGCGCAGCGTGTTGCGCAGCACGCTGCAGACTTCCCGGATCAGTTCGTCGCCGGTCGAATGGCCGCAGGTATCGTTGACCACCTTGAACTGGTCGAGGTCGAGGAACATGACCGAGTGCGCGGAGCGCTCGCGCGGTTCGCCGGTGATGGCTGGGAAACCTGATCTACCCGCGCCGCCTTCCAGCAGCGCGCCGAGCCGCTGCTCGAATTCGCGGCGGTTGTACAGGTCGGTCAGCTCGTCGTGGGTGGCCTGATACGAGAGGCGCGCCGCGTGCTCGCGCAGCGCGCTCACGTCGTAAAGCACAATGACAGTGCCGATGGTGCCGCCCCGCGCGTCGCGCAGCCTCGAGACCGAGTAGTCGACTGCGAGCCGCGAGCCGTCCGGGCGCGCGACGTAGAGATCCGCCGCGCCGCCGCCTGTTCCGCTTATCCCGCTTATCCCGCTGGTCCCATCGGCTGCGCACACGGCGGGCGCGCTGCCAGCAATGTCGAGGCCGCAGGCCTCGCCGGCGCCGTTGCGCAGGTCGCAGATAGCCCCGAAGGGCTGGTCGAGGAGCGCGGCGGCGCGGCGGCCGAGGATGCGCTCGGCGACAGCGTTGCAGTAGGTGACGCGCCCGTCTTCGTCGGTGCGGATCACGGCTTCGCCGATCGAGGCCAGCGTGACCTCCGCGAGTTCGTGCTCGGTATGCGCCTGCGCTTCCGCCGTCTTGAGATCGGAGATGTCGAACAGGCATCCGACCATGCGCACCGCGCGGCCGCGCGCGTCGCGCACCGCTTGCCCGCGCGCGCGGCACCAGCAGTAGCCGCCGGCCAGCGTGTGCAGGCGGAATTCCACATCGAAGGTCGTCGCGCGCGCGAGGTGACGGCGCAGCGCCTGGCGCACGCGAGGCAGATCGTCGGGATGCACGAGTTGCACGAGGCCGGTTTCGCTGTCGAACGGGGTGCCCGCGGCAGGGCTCGCGTCGTAGCCGAGCTGCTCGTAGAGCCAGTTCGAGAAGTAGCACTGGCGGCTGCCGACCTCCCAGTCCCAGAGCCCCGCGTTGATGCCCGTGAAGCCGAGGCTCAGGCGCTCCTCGTTCTTGCGCACCTCGGCTTCGAGACGGTCGCTGCGCTTGAGCACGCGGCGGATGAATAGCGTGAACACGGCGAGCAGCAAGAACGCGCAAGCCGCGAGTGTGAACGTGAGAAGCGAGCGCGTGGCGCGCGCGGCATCGTCGAGCGATCGCGAGAAGCCGTTTTCGATGGGCGCGAGCTCGCTGTCGATGGCGTGCAGTTCGCGCACGAGCGCGGCGGACTCGGCGCTGTGCAGCTTGCCCGCCTGCGCGAGCGCATGCAGCCGCGTCCCGGTTTCGGCGAGGCGCAGGATGTCGCGGTCGCCGATGTCCCAGTACGCCACCGCCGGTCGCATCCACGGCGTGTTCTTGAGCGTGCGGTAGCCCCAGGTCATGCCGTCGACGTCGGCGGCCGCGATGCGGCCCTGCTCGAAGCCGCGCCGGATCGCCGCCACATCGGGCTGCGGCCGGTTCATTTCGAGCTTGGCCGCACGATCGCCCAGCGGCACGGCGATCCAATCGAGGAAGGAGCGGTAGTCGGCTTCGTCACCGAGGCGGGCGTAGCGGTCGAGCGCATATACGGCATCCTTCTGGCCTTTCGACCAGGTGCTTTCCCCGGCCACATAGGCGAGCAGGATCGACATGATCGCGAGGCTGATCGACGCGATCACCGTCATCACCACCGCGAGCAGCCACAGCGGCAGCAGGACGGCCGTGGTGCGCCGCAGTCCATGCCACTCCGGGGTCTGCCGCGAGGGCTCCATTTTGAATCGTCTCATCAGGCCTTACCGCTCCGGTCGCTTTACGGAATGACGTGACGGCTCGCGTCGAGGGCAAACGCTCGGCGGTCCTGTGAAGGATAACGGCGCAAGCGGGGCGGGCTTTAGGCTTGGGCAGTGACGGGCGGCGATGGGCGGCGATGGGCGGCGATGGGCGTGTGTCCGTGTGGACGCTTAAGCCGGCGTCTCCTCCTCCGGCTCCGTACGCCCGGACGGCTCGGCTGGCGCCGGCAGCACCGACTCCAGCGTGCGCTCGCCAGCCGCGAGCGCACGCTTTTCGCGCGGCGTGAGGCGCTTGACACGGTATTCGGCGCGCAGGGCGCTGGCGCGGTCGGCCAGCTCGAACTGCGCGAGCACGCGCACCGGCTTGCGCGAGCGCGTGTAGCGTGCGCCGGTGCCGTTCGCGTGCTGCGCGAAACGCGCCTGGACGTCGACGGCGATGCCCGTGTAGACGCTGCCATCGGCGCATTCGAGCAGGTAGAGGAACCACGGCATGACTGGGGGGGCGATGATCGTTTGAACGGTGATGGGGGCGAATCTAGCTACCGGACTCAGCTGCCGAATCTAGCTGCGAAACGGATTATGTTCGTTCAGCTCATGCACATAGGCATGAATCTGGTTCGCCTCGCCTTGCAGAAAGTGGGCGACGGCGTCGGCGAACGCGGGATGCGCGAGCCAATGCGTCGAGCGCGTGACCGTGGGCATGAAGCCGCGCGCCATCTTGTGCTCGCCCTGAGCGCCGCCTTCGAACACGGCGAGCTTCTCTTCGATGCAGAACTCCAGCGGCTGATAGTACGCGGTCTCGAAGTGCAGGCAGGGCACGTGCTCGAGCGCGCCCCAATAGCGGCCGTAGAGCGTGCCGCCGCTGCCGTCGGCGTCGCGCTGGTAGACGACGAGCGAGCTTGCGATCGGCTTGCCCTCGTATTCGGCGATCACGAGCATCAGGTTCTCGGGCATCGTTTCGCCAATCGCGCGGAAGAAGTCGAGATTCAGATACGGCGACGAAAAGTGCTCGCGATAGGTCTGCCGGTAGCAGCGGCTGAAAAAGCGCCAGTGCTCGTCGCGGATGTCCTCGCCGCGAATGCGCCGGTGCGTCAGGCCCGCGTCGCGCACCTTGCGGCGCTCGGCGCGGATGTTCTTGCGTTTCTTCTGTTCGAGCGTCGAGAGAAAGTCGTCGAAGTCGCGGTAGCCGTCGTTGAGCCAGTGAAACTGCACGCCTTCGCGCTGCATCATGCCGAGGTCGGTGAGCATGGCCGCGTCTTCGGCGCTCGGAAACAGCACATGCAGCGACGAGACGTCGGCCTGCTCGGCGAACGCGACCAGCGTGGCGGCCAGATGGCGGCGCGCGTGCTCGTCGGCGGCCAGCAGGCGCGTGCCCTGCACGGGCGTGAAGGGCACCGCGCACAGGAGCTTCGGGTAGTACTCGAGGCCGTTGCGCTTGTAGGCGTCGGCCCAGGCCCAGTCGAACACGTATTCGCCGTACGAGTGGCCTTTCAGGTAGACGGGCGCGGCGGCGGCTAGCTGGCCCGTGCGCGCGTCGGTGAGCGTGACGAACTGGGGTGCCCAGCCCGCGTCGGGCGTGGCGCAGCGCGTGGCGTCGAGCGCCGCGAGGAATTCGTGGCGCAAAAAGGGCGTCGGCTGCGCCTGGCGCGCGAGCAGCGCGTTCCATTGCGCAGCGTCGACCTCGGCCGGTGAGCCGAGAATGCCCGTGCGATAATCGAAATGTTCCTTATTCAACTTGCGTGCCCGTTGTGGCTTGGTCGCAGTGCCGCGCCGCGGCAAACGGTCATGGTAAAGCAAACCATCCGAACGGGTGAGGGCGCGAGTCGGACTGAATGTCCACTGGGCGTCGCCTGAGCGTCTCCATGCCCCCAATCGCTTATCGGTCATCCAGATGAAACAGCGCTTCTTCAATCTCTATTCGCATGGCTTCGCGCGCGTGGCCGTGGGCGTGCCGCGCTGCCGCGTGGCCGATCCGGCCTTCAATACCGAACAGACGCTCGCGCTCGCGCGCGAGGCCGCAGACGGCGGCGCGGTGCTGATCGCGTTTCCCGAGCTCGGCCTTTCCGCCTATAGCTGCGATGATCTCTTTCACCAGCAAGCGCTGCTCGATGCGTGCGAGCGCGCGCTCGCGCAGATCGCCGCCGCGTCGGCCACGCTGCCGCTCGCGATGATCGTGGGGTTGCCGGTGCGCGTCGGCCATGCGCTGTTCAACTGCGCGGCGGTCGTTGCGGGCGGGCGCGTGGCGGGCGTCGTGCCCAAGAGCTATCTGCCGAACTACGGCGAGTTCTACGAGCCGCGCCAGTTCAGCGCTGCCGATTGCGCGAGCACCGAAACGGTGCGCCTCGCCGGCCAGGACGTGCCGTTCGGCGCGTCGCTGCTGTTCGATGCGGCGCCGATCCCGGGCCTGCGCTTTCACGTGGAAATCTGCGAGGACGTCTGGGTGCCGATTCCGCCGTCGTCGTTCGCGGCGCTCGCGGGGGCATCGGTGCTCGTGAACCTGTCCGCGTCGAACGTGGTGGTGGGCAAGGCCGGGTATCGGCATCAACTGGTTTCGCAACAGTCGGCGCGCTGCCTCGCCGCGTATCTGTACACCTCGGCGGGCCAGGGCGAATCGACCACCGACATGGCCTGGGACGGCCAGGCGCTCGTCTACGAAAACGGCGAGCTGCTCGCGCAGTCCGGGCGTTTCCTCGACGACTCGCACCTGATCTATGCCGATGTCGATCTCGACCGGCTCCGGCAGGAGCGCATCCGGCAGACCACCTTCGGCGACTCGGTGCGCCGTCATGCCGACGAGATCGCGAAGTTCCGCGTGATCCATTGCGAGCTGGGCGCCACAGGCAAGGGCGCCTGGGAGCAGGAGACGCTGGCGCTCGCACGCCGCGTCGAGCGTTTCCCTTATGTGCCGGCCGATCCGAAGCGCCGCGACGAGCGCTGCAACGAGGTCTACAACATCCAGGTGCAGGCGCTCGTGCAGCGGCTCTCGCAGGCCGGCATCAAGAAGGTGGTGATCGGTGTGTCGGGCGGGCTCGATTCCACGCACGCGCTGCTGGTCTGCGCGAAGGCGATGGACCGCCTCGAGCTGCCGCGCGCCAATATTCTCGCGTACACCATGCCTGGCTTCGCGACGAGTGAGCGCACGCTGCGCCAGGCGCGCGAGCTCATGACGCTGGTGGGCTGCACGGCGCGCGAGATCGATATTCGCCAGAGCTGCATGCAGATGCTCGAAGACCTCGGCCACCCGTATTCGGAAGGCAAGGAGAGCTACGACATCACCTTCGAGAACGTGCAGGCGGGCGAGCGCACGAATCACCTGTTCCGCCTCGCCAATTTCAACCACGCGATCGTGATCGGCACGGGCGATCTTTCCGAGCTCGCGCTTGGCTGGTGCACCTACGGCGTGGGCGATCACATGTCGCACTACAACGTGAACGCCAGCGTGCCGAAGACGCTCATCACGCATCTCGTGCGCTGGGTCGCGGAGACGGGGCAGATCGGCCAGAACGGCCGGGGTGACGAACGCGGGCGTGACGTGCTCGAAGCGATTCTCGCCACCGACATCAGCCCAGAGCTGATTCCGGGCAAGACCGACGGCGCGCCGGAGCAGAAGACCGAAAACACGATCGGCCCGTACGAGCTGCAGGACTTCAATCTCTACTACACGCTGCGCTTCGGCTTCGCGCCTTCGAAGGTCGCGTTCCTCGCGCGCCATGCGTGGCGCGAGCGCGAGACGGGCGCGTGGCCCGAGAACGCGAAGGTCGCGCGCAATCAGTACGATCTCGCGGCCATCAAGCGTAATCTGCGGATTTTCCTCGACCGCTTCTTCCGCACGAGCCAGTTCAAGCGCACCTGCATTCCGAACGCGCCGAAGGTGGGCTCGGGCGGCTCGCTCTCGCCGCGCGGCGACTGGCGCGCGCCGAGCGATTCCGAGTCGGTCGTGTGGCTCGCGGATCTCGAGCGCGTGCCCGATCAGGAGCGCGCGACCGTGCCGCCGCCCGCCGCTGCGTCTTGAAATCGTCGCGCACAGCGTAAAATCGCGGATAACCTGCGGACGAACCGCAAACAAACTGAGACAGACGAGGATCGCCATGAAGCGCATTACAGCCGTCATTAAACCGTTCAAGCTCGACGAAGTGCGCGAAGCGCTTGCCGAAGTGGGCCTCACGGGCCTGACCGTGACCGAGGTGAAGGGCTTCGGCCGCCAGAAGGGCCACACGGAGCTTTATCGCGGCGCCGAGTATGTGGTGGACTTCCTGCCCAAAGTGAAGATCGAGGTGGTGGTCGCCGACGCGCAGACCGACCAGGTGATCGATGCAATCATTGGTGCGGCGCGCACGGGCAGATCGGCGACGGCAAGATTTTCGTCACCGACGTCGAGCGCGTGATCCGGATCCGCACCGGCGAAGAGAACGAAGCGGCGGTCTGAAATCAGAAAAAGCAGGGGACGGCGCCGCTCGCACGGCCCGTCCCCAAAATAAAAAACGGTGCGATACCCGTTGGGATACCGCACCGATACGCGCCTCTCGCAGCAGCGTGAAAACTTCGATGTAACTGTTCTGTCCAGACTTCTCGCGAATTAGAACGAGTGCTGGATGCCTGCGTACACGCCGGTCTGGCTGTGGCCCGGCAGCGGGTTGCCCGTTCCGGCGCCCAAGCCCGGGTTGTTCGCGTTCAGACCGAAGTTGGCCGACTTGCTGTTCTGCACCGTCGCGACCTGGAGGTCGAGCAGTGTGCGCTTGGACAGGTTGTACGAGCCACCAACCGTGTAGAGCGTGGCATTGCCGCCGCCGTTGTTCGCATTGACGTGATAGACCGCCGCGATCAGCGCGGCTGCCGGCGTGGCTTGCCACGTCACGCCACCCCACTCGTGATCGAGCGTGGTCGGCTGGCCGGGCATCGTGAATGCGCCGTTCATTCCCGACGTGCGAATGGCCTGATAGCCGCCCTGGACCTTGAACGGACCCAGGAACACGTTCGCCATGATCGTGTATTCGCGCGACGCGGTGAACGGGCCGCCGGTCTGGCCGGTGGCCGGGTCGGTCACGGTCGGGTCGCCATTGAGCTGGCCGTTGATCGGGTTGCGGATTTCGTCGTACAGGCCGCGGATCTGGAACAGCGAGTTCGTGTAGGTCAGCTGCAGGCCGTCCTGGCGACCCTGGGACGTGGTGCCGTTGCCGTTCCAGCTCGTGGCGTTCGAGAACGAGTACTGGCCGTACACGTCGAAACCGTAGAACTTCGGCGACTGGTACGAAATGTTGTTGCTCGATTGCGGCCAGTTGCGGCCACGGACCATCGACGCCGACGACCAGTTCGACTGGCCGAACGGATCGAAGTCCCAAATGCCGTTCGAGATGAACAGCTCACGACCCATCAGCAGCGTGCCGTAGTTGTCGTTGGCCATGCCGACCGTTGCCCAGCGATTGAAGAGACCGCCGCCGCCTGGGCCTTGACCGGTTGCCGTGCTAAAGCTGCCTTCCAACTGGAACAGCACCTTGTTGCCCGCGCCGATGTCTTCAACGCCCTTCATGCCCCAGAGGCTCGTGCCCCAGTAGCCGCTTTCGAGCTGAACCTGGCTCGTGCCATGAGTGGCGCGGCCTTGGGCGTCGCTGCCTGCGCCGATGCCGTTCATGTATGCGATACCTGCATCCAGACGGCCGTAAAGGGTCACGCTGCTTTGCGCATGCGCGACTACGCCAGCCGACATCAACGCTGCGGCGAGCAGAGCTTTCTTCATCTTTTCTCCTCCATACCCTGTCAAAGAGTCAACCTAAGTACTGCCAATGACGTCCGCGCGTTCGGGGCGCCGCGGACAGAAGTTGTCGCGTGGGGAGCGTGACCTGAGGATCGGCGTACGGAAACGATGCGAGCAGGACAACCTGGTCGAGTCGTCTTGCAGATCCCCTGGTTGACTGGCATCTCCCGTTCTTATTTGAAGTGAAACTACTTTTAATGAACTTCGTTTTGCTACTTTGGTTACTAATTTAGCAAAAAAGAGGGGCGCTGGCGACCGAAATCGCTTGTGGGTGCTGGGGTGTCGCCAAATTGCCATACGTGTTTCCTGGATGGTGGTCCGCACGATCTGAAAAGTATGTCTAAAGCCTTGCGGGACAAGGCACACACGTTTGCTGGCGGAGGATCTTCAGGATTGCCACTATTGACGCGAAATATCGTCAGGCGTAAGGCGGAATGCGCAAATTGGCCGCACAAAGAGGCGTTCGAACGGGATTCCGAAGGCAAAAAGAAAAGGCGCCGAAAGCGCCTTGAAATACTACTTTCACTACATTGTCGCGACGGCATGTAGTCGACTACATGAGGGCCCGGCTTACTTGAGGCTGCCCGAGAGGAACTGGCGCAGGCGCTCGCTTTTCGGACTGGCGAACACTTCGGCCGGCACGCCTTCTTCCTCCACGCGGCCCTGGTGCAGAAACATCACATGATTGGAGACGTTGCGCGCGAAACCCATCTCGTGCGTCACGACGATCATCGTGCGGCCTTCCTCGGCGAGCTTCTGCATCACCTTGAGCACTTCGCCCACGAGTTCGGGATCGAGCGCGGAGGTAGGCTCGTCGAACAGCATCACGTCGGGGTTCATCGCGAGCGCGCGCGCAATCGCCACGCGCTGCTGCTGGCCGCCCGAGAGGTGCGAGGGATATTGGGTTTCCACGCGCGGCGCGAGGCCGACCTTTTCCAGATACGTGCGCGCGCGCTCCTCGGCTTCCTTGCGCGAGATGCCGAGCACGTGCACGGGCGCCTCGATCACGTTCTCGATCACGTTCATGTGCGACCACAGATTGAAGTGCTGGAACACCATCGCGAGCTTGGTGCGCACGCGCTGCAGTTGCTTCAGGTCGGCGGCGTGCAGCGCGCCGGTGCGCTTGTCGGCGCGCGTGGCCACTTCCTCGCCGTCGACGACGATGCGGCCCGAGTTGGGCTGTTCGAGGAAGTTAATGCAACGCAGCATCGTGCTCTTGCCCGAGCCGGACGAGCCAATCACGCTGATCACGTCGCCGGCGTTCGCCTTGAGCGAAACGCCCTTCAAGACTTCATGGTCGCCGTACTTCTTGTGGAGCGAATCGACGAAAAGTTTTTGCTTCTGGGAATTCATCAAATACCTCGGTGCGGGCTCACTTGCCCTCATTTACCTTGAGGTCGCAGATACGCGAGCCAGCGGCGCTCGGCCTGGCGGAACAGCCAGACGAGCGTGAAAGAAATGATCAAGTACAGCAGGGCGGCGATGCCGAACGCGCCGAACGACTGGTAGGTCGCCGAGTTCACGTCGCGCGCGATCTTCAGGATGTCGGGCACGGTGGCCGTGAACGCCACGGTCGTGGCGTGCAGCATCAGGATGACTTCGTTGCTGTAGTAGGGCAGCGCGCGGCGCAGCGCCGAAGGCAGGATCACGCGGCGATACAGCGTGAAGGGCGACATGCCATAGGCGCGCGCGGCCTCGATCTCGCCATAGGGCGTCGCCTTGATCGCGCCCGCGAAAATCTCGGTGGTGTACGCACAGGTGTTGAGCGCGAATGCGAGCAGCGTGCAGTTCATGCCGCTGCGGAAGAACGCGCTGGTGAGCTCGTGGTTGCGCACGATGTCGAGGCTGTAGAGGCCCGTGTAGCAGAGCAGCAGCTGCACGTAGAGCGGCGTGCCGCGGAACACATACGTGTAGAGCCACACGAGCCGCGCGAGCCACTTGCGCTTCGAGACGCGCGCGACCGCGAGCGGCACCGAGAGGCAGAAGCCGATGCCGATCGAAATCACCAGCAGCCACGCCGTAATGGCGACGCCCGTGAAGTGATAGCCGTCGCTATAGAGATAGTTGCGCCAGTATTGCTGGATCAGTTGGACGAAGTCTTGCATGGTCTTGGCCTCGCGCGTTTCAGAGATCCGCTTTGCGCACGCCCGTGGAGTAGCGCTTGTCGAGATACATCAGCACGAAGTTCGAGACGGTCGTGATGACGAGGTAGATCGCGCCTGCGAGCAGGGTGAAGAAGAAGAAGCGCAAGGTGCCCTTGCCGGCGTCCTGGCTGGCCTTCACGACGTCGGCGAGGCCGATGATCGAGACGAGTGCCGTGGACTTCACGAGCACTTGCCAGTTGTTGCCGATGCCGGGCAGCGCGAAGCGCATCATCTGCGGGAACATGATGCGCGTGAACACCTGCCAGTTGGTCATGCCATAGGCGTGGCCCGCTTCGAGCTGGCCGCGCGGCACCGCGAGAAACGCGCCGCGGAAGGTCTCGGTGAAGTACGCGCCGTAGATGAAGCCCAGCACGATCACGCCCGCGAGAAACGGGTCGATGTCGATCTGGTCCCAGCCCAGGTAATCGGTGAGCATGTTCAGCCAGATCTGGATGCTGTAGAAAAGCAGCAGCATCAGCACCAGATCGGGCACACCGCGAATGAGCGTGGTGTAGGCTGTGCCCGCGCCATACGCGACGCGGTTTTTCGAGAGCTTCGCCGCCGCGCCGATCAGCCCGAGCAGGAACGAGAGCGCGAGCGAGAGCACCGAGAGCTTGACGGTCTGCCAGGTGCCGGCGAGGATCAGCGGTCCGTAGCCTTGAAGAAACATAGGTGAGTCCTCAACGGGGCGTCGCAACGCTGGACGGCGCCCCGCGAAAGGCGCGGCAGAGGCTGCCGCGGTTCAAGTCGGTTCATGCGCGGCCGGCGTGGCTGGCCGCGTGCTTCGCGACGGCGGCGCCCATGAGCGCCGTGTGTCCCCGTCTTGTTGTTTACTTGCCTTTATAGATATCGAAGTCGAAATACTGCTTCGCGAGTCGGTCGAACGTGCCGTCCTTGTGAATCGAGGCGAGCGCCGCATTGAATTTCGCCTTCAGGTCGGTATCTTCCTTGCGCAGGCCGATCGCGGTGCCGTCGCCGATCGTCGCCGGATCCTCCACGGCCGGGCCCGCCCACGCGAAGCCCTTGCCGCGCGGCGTCTTCAGGAAGCCGAAGTCGGCCTGGACCTCGTCCTGGAGCGCCGCATCGAGGCGGCCCGACATCAGGTCCTGATACACCTGATCCTGATTCTGATACGTCACGACGTTCACGCCCTTGCCGGCCCAGTGCGCCTTCGCGTAGGCCTCCTGGGTCGAGCCCTGCTCGACGCCCACGTTCTTGCCCTTGAGCGAGGCGACGGTGGGCTGGAGCGGCGAGCCGGCCTTGGCGAGCATGCGCGCGGGCGCGTCGAACAGCTTGTCGGAGTAGTCGATCTGCTGGCGGCGCTGGTCGGTGACGGACAGCGACGAGACGATCGTGTCGAACTTGCGGGCCTTGAGCGCCGGGATGATGCCGTCGAGGTCGCTCTCGACCCAGACGCACTTCACGTTCATGCGCGCGCAGAGGGCCTTGGTCAGGTCGACGTCGAATCCGACGATCTGGCCGCTGGCGTTCTTGGATTCGAACGGCGGATAGCTCGCATCGACGCCGATGCGCACGGTCTTCCATTCCTTGGCCGCGGCGCTGCCCGCCAACAGGGCGAGTGCGAGGCACACTGCGAACTTCTTCATCATTCTCCTGTAGACCAGAATTCGTGCTTTGGCGCGTAACTCCAGTCCCATGCAAAGCGGATACGGGCGCGACGCCGCATGGGCGCCGCGTAGTAAGGGCGCCGTCATTTTAGGCGATCAAAAATGCGGGTCGGACGCGGACAACGCCGGTTGCCCGTACCTGATGGGCGATACCTGGCGGGTTGTCCTTAACGGGCGCCCTAACCGGGCGGCTGAAAAGCGCGGTATTTTACCCGATGCGCGGGCCGGCGCGGTCGGCTACCGCTTCGCCAAGAAAAACGCCGCGGGATTCGCATCCCGCGGCGTTGCGCCGATGTGGTTGCCAAGGGCCGGCGCGGTGCTCCACCCGTGCTGCGCCTCGAGAGGCGCTTACTGCGCCGGCGCCGAAGCCGCGCTCTTGTTGTCCTTCTGGTGCTGCTCCCAGCGCTCGCGCATCTTCTCGCGGCGCTGTTCCATCTTCGCGAAGCGCTCCTTGAGCGCCGAGCTCACCGTGGTCTTCTGCTGATCGTTCAGGCCGTTATAGAAGGCGAGCCACGCTTGCGCGGTCTGCTCGCGCAGTTGCGCGTCCTTCTGCTCGACTTGCTGATGCGTGGCGTGCAGCGCGTTCATGTCGAGGATCGGCTGGCTCTTCATCGAATCGAACTGTTGCTTGAGCTGCTCGCGGTTCTTGCGCATGGCTTCATGGTTGTGCCTCATGGTATCGAGCGCGGCTTGCCATTGCTTTTCCTGCGCGGCGTTCAGGTTCAGCTTGTCGTGCAACTTCTTGAAACCCATCATGAAGTCGCCGTGCATGCCGTGGCCGCCATGCATGCCCGGGCCGCCGTGCATCATGCCGGGGCCGGCAGGGGGAGGCGGTGTTTGAGCGTTGGCGGCGGTGGCGGCGCCGAAGCTGAGCGCAAACGACGTGGCGGCGATGGCGAGAAGGCGCGAAGTGGTCTTATTCATGGTGAAGCTCCTGACAAATCCTCGAAGGTGTCCGGTCTGGCACGGCGCCAAGGGAAGTCGATGGCGTTCGCAACCGGTGTCCCTAGCGTATCGAGCAGATCCGCCCCGCGTGTTACCGCTCTGGCCGCCGGCATTACGCAACATTACGTGCGCCTTTCGCGGTAACACCCTGTAACCCAAAGCGCGTCCGTGTAAGCAAACGGCTTTCTCGCGCGCGTTAAACTTCGTCCCATGGCTACTCAAATTCTGGTCGTCGACGACGACGTCGAACTGCGCGACCTGCTGCGCGACTATCTGGCGCGGCAGGGGATCGAAGTGTCGGTGCTGCACGATGCGGGCTCGCTCGAGCGGCGGCTCGAGCGCGAGCGCCCCGACCTGATCGTGCTCGATCTCATGATGCCCGGCGTGGACGGGCTCACGGCGCTGCGCAAGCTGCGCGCCTCGGGCGACGATATTCCCGTGATCATGCTGACTGCGCGCGCGGACGACGTGGACCGCATCGTCGGCCTTGAGCTTGGCGCCGACGACTATCTTGGCAAGCCCTTCAACCCGCGCGAGCTGCTCGCGCGCGTGCAGGCCGTGCTGCGGCGGCGCCACACGGTGCCCTCGGCCGCCGCGCCCGAGCAGCGCGAGCCGTTCTCGTTCGGCCGCTTCGTGCTCGACTTCCAGTCGCGCACGCTGCAGCAGGAGGGCAAGCCCATCATGTTGTCGGGCAGCGAGTTCGCGCTCCTGAAGATCTTTGTCAATCATCCGATGCGCACGCTCACGCGCGAGCGCCTGCTCGAGCTGCTGCATGGTCCGGAGTACGACGGCACCGACCGCGGCATCGACGTGCAGGTGTGGCGCCTGCGCCGCATTCTCGAGACCGACCCGTCCACGCCGCGCTTCATTCAGACAGTGCGCGGCCGTGGCTACGTCTTTGTGCCGGATGGCGAGCAGGCCAGCCATGCGCCGGCCGGTTGATTCGCTGTTTGGGCGGTTCGCGCTGCTGTTCATCGGCGTTCTGCTCCTGTCTCACGTCGCATGGTTCGCGCTGATGCGCCTCGAGCGCGACCAGATGCAGTCGCGCTACGCGGTGGAAGAGGCCGTGTTCCTCGTCGATGCCGTGCGTCAGCATGTGCAGCGCGAGCCCGATCAGCCGCTGCCCTCGCGCGTGCAGCTGGTCGACCCGGCGAGCGTCGCGGTGCCCGCGATCAAGCCCGACATGCCCGCCGGTCTGCGCCGCTTCATCGACGACCTGCGCGACCGCATGCCGGCCGGCACCGACGTGCGCATCGGCCCGCCCGGGCATCCGCCCATGTTGTGGGTGCGCGGTCCGCAGGATGCGCGCTGGATCGTGGTGCCGGCGCAGCCGCTGCGCCCGATGCGCCCGATCGACCGCGCGGTGCCGTGGTTCATCATCATTTTCACGGCGGCGGTGATCGCTGCGCTGGTGGCCGCCTGGATGCTCCAGCAGCCGCTGCGCGCGCTCGCCCAGGCGGTCGCGCGCTTCGGCCGCGGCCTGCCCGTGCCGCCCTTGCCCGAGCGCGGGCCGCGCGAGATGCGCCAGCTCACGCGCGGTTTCAACCAGATGGTGAAGGAGGTCGAGCGCACCGAGAAAGACCGCGCGGTCATGCTCGCGGGAGTCGCGCACGACCTGAAGACGCCGCTCGCGCGCTTGCGTCTGCGCGCCGAGATGATGGACGAGCAGAAGGTCCGTGACGGCGTGGTGCGCGACGTGGCTTCCATGGCGCATATCGTCGACCAGTTCCTGGTGTTCGCGCACGATGGCGCCGACCGCAGCGAGCCCGTTGAAGTGGACGACCAGTGCGAGCGCATCGCGCGCAACTACCGTACAGTCGGCGGCGAGACGCTCGTGATCGAACGCCGCCTGAATGCGGGAGCGGTGTTCCGCCTGCCCGCGGCCACGCTCGAGCGCGTGGTGTCGAACCTGCTCGACAACGCGCACGCCTACGGCGCGCCGCCCGTGGTGATCGAGACTGCGCGCGGGGCGCAGGATTTCACGCTCACCGTGCGCGACCACGGCAGGGGCATTGCCGACCAGGACCTCACGCAGGCGAGCCGCCCGTTCGTGCGGCTCGATCCGGCGCGCGGCGGCAACGGCCATAGCGGCCTGGGTCTCGCGATCGTCGAGCGGCTCGTGCGGCGCGCGGGGGGGGAGATCGCCATCGGCAATGGCGAGAGCGGCGGCCTCGAAGTGCGCATGGCGTTTCCGTTCGAAGTGGTCGAACGCACGGTTGCCGAGGCGGCGCAGATCTGGTGAGCGCCGGCGTGCGGCGCATATTGGCGGGGGAGAGTGCGGCGGGCAAGGCCGCCGGATGTCACGTGATATGCGTGCGGGTGCGTCAGGCCGAGAACAGCGTGTCGAGCGCGGCGGCGGCCTCGCTGTCCACGGTGTTGTAGACGACGCTGTCGGCCTCGAAGATGTAGTGCGTCGTGTACTTGCCGAGGCGGGCAAGAATTTCTTCCTGAACCAGCTCGGGTGCGGCTTCGAGCTTCAGGTACCACGCGGTCGATGACAGGCGCGTCTGAAACGCTCCGTATTCGACCATCAGCTGGTCGAACGCGAGAGCATCCTGATCGCGGCAGACGATGACCAGATTTCCCTTCATGCATGCCTCCTATGTGCTGAGCGACTTGCCACGGCGATGCGCGCCGCATGATGCCGCGCGCTCGGATCGTTCGATGATACCGCGTTGGAGAGGAAAGCCCTGGACGGGTTCCACAATTAAGTGAGTGGTGACTTCCCCTCCTCACGCGTGAGCGCGCCTGAGCGCGCGCGGACGGTGGCGCGGATTACCAGGTCGCCGCGGCGGTGCGCGGCGGCGCGGCGCCGTCCGAAGCCATCGCTTCGCAGCGGTCGCGACCTCCCGCCTTCGCCATATAGAGCGCGAGATCGGCGCGGCTCATCAGGCGTTCGGGCTGGTCCAGGGCCGCCGCGAGCTCCGTGATGCCGATGCTCACGCTCAGATACGCCTCGCTGGGCAACCCGGTGCAGACGTTCGCTTTCACCTGGCGGCGCAGCCGCTCGATCACGTCTTGTCCGGCGGCGAGCGTGGTGGCCGGCAGCAAGATGCCGAACTCCTCGCCGCCGAGCCGCCCGACCGCGTCGTCGGAGCGCAGCTCGGTGCGGCAGGTCTCGACGAAGTGCTGTAGCGCGCGGTCGCCGGCCGGGTGGCCGAAGCGGTCGTTGATCTGCTTGAAGTGGTCGAGGTCGGCGATCGCCATGCAGAGCGGCTTGCCGCTCGCGTAGGCCGCGTCGATTTCGTGGCGCAGCAGGTCGAGGAAATAGCGGCGCGAGAGCGCGCCCGTGAGCGCGTCGTGGCGCGCCTCGGCGGCCAGCAGCGAATTGGCGGCCTGCAGTTGCTCCGCGAGATCCCGGCTTGCGCGGTGCAGGCGCCGCTCGCGAACCCACGAGATCGAGATCACGGCGGCGAGCGTGACCGAACCCGCCAGCGTAAAGAAGATCAGCAGCCGGTCGCGCCGGTGATTCGCGAGCAGTTCGGGCCACGCATTGAGCGGATCGACGAGATGGGCGGTGAGCCCCGAATTGAGCCCGCCGCGCTGCTCGTAAAGCGCCGGGGTGCGCTGGCGGGGCAATTCCACGAGCGCCTGTGCCGCACTTTCCGATATCCACGGCGCTTCGTGCGCCGCCGCCTCGCCGGCGCCATGCAGCGGGAGTTCGCTAAAGCGTTCGCGCAGATAGGTGTTCACGCGGTCGACGGCGTTCATCTCCTGCACATGGGAGCCGGGCATGGCGAGCCCTTCGAGCTTGCTGTCGTGCGCCATGACGATCACGCCATTGCTGTCGGACACAAAGGTGCCCGGGTGGGTGACCCAGTGGCGCAGCCGCGCGATGCTGACCTTGGCGAGCACCGCGCCCACCAGCAGGCCGTTGTCGTACACGGGCGCGGCCACGAAGATGCCCGGCTCGCCGCTCGAAGTGCCGACGCCATAAGTCTCGGAGAACGCGCCGAGCAGGGTGTCGCTCAGATAGTTGCGCGCCCGCATGTCGACGCCCACGTAGGAGATTTTCTCCATGGCGTTGCTCGACGCGATGCAGATGCCGTTGTTGTTCACGAGCCAGATGGCGTCGAAGCCGGAGAAGCCCTGGGCGTCGTGCAGGAAGCCGTTGACGGCCGCGAGCGTGGGTGCGTGCTGCAATGCTTCGCGCCGCACCAGTTCCGTGGACGTGCGCGACGCGGCATAATTTTCGGCCTCGACCAGCGCCTGCTGCACCACGTGGGTTTCGGCCATGGTCGCGGGGATGGCGCGCGACATCGAGAGATCGCTCGCGATGACCTCGGCCATGTTGTCGACGACCGAGCGCGTCATCTGGCGCTGCACGCGGAGCGCGGTGTCGAGCTCCTGGCGCATCATGCGGTTGGCGAGCCCGCCCGCGACCAGCCAGCAGACGAGCGCGAGCGCCACGACAGCCGCCACCGTGACCACGGGGGGCAAGGCGGCTTGACGCAAGAGTCTCCTGTTCATTGGCCTTCTGGTTCGGTCAGGCGCATGGCGCGCAGGGTGCAGATGGTGCGTTAGCGGGCGGGATGCCCGGCGTCCCGGTAAAGCGGGGGCAATCGGTGAAACATTAGGGGGCCGCGTGTGACAACCGTTTTACAGGTGACCGCCGTTGCCGTGCGACGATTTTAACTCTCGAATGGAGCGATGGAGCCCGCGGACGCCTTGGGGCGGACTGTGTCGATGCAACTCGCATGCTTCGCCATGAGGCGCAGGCATCGGACGCGAGGTTGAATCTGTCATGAAGGTTGTGTAGTGTCGTGCCGTTTCGGAAGCGGGCAAGCACGGGAGAGCGCCTGAATGGACTTCAGCTTCAACCTGAACCGTACGGCCAACGCCTCGGCGTGGCGCGTGCTGCCCAATCGCTGGGACTTCGTGGCGTTCCCGCTGATCATCTGTTTGATCGCCATGGCCGTGGTGGGCTTTCACGAGACCATGGCGCCCATCGCCACGCTCAAGACGCAGACGATCTCGCTCGACCCGGCCAACCTGCCCGAGTACGCCATGCGCACCACGCTGCGCATGCTCGCGGCCATGGTCGCCTCGCTCGCGTTCACGCTGGTCTACGGCACGCTCGCGGCCAAGAGCCGGCGCGCGGGCCAGGTGCTGGTGCCGATCCTCGACATCCTGCAGTCGGTGCCGGTGCTCGGCTACATCTCGTTCACGGTCACCTTCTTTCTCGCGCTGTTTCCCTCGCGCGTGCTGGGCGCGGAGCTTGCGGCGATCTTCGCGATCTTCACGAGCCAGGCGTGGAACATGACCTTCAGCTTCTATCAGTCGCTGCGCACGGTGCCGCGCGATCTGGACGAAGTCTCGCGCGGCTTTCACCTCACGGGCTGGCAGCGTTTCTGGAAGCTCGAAGTGCCGTTCTCGATGCCGGGTCTCATCTGGAACATGATGATGTCGATGTCGGGCGGCTGGTTCTTCGTGGTGGCCTCCGAGGCGATCACGGTGGGCAACAACACGATCACGCTGCCGGGCATCGGCGCGTACCTGGCGCAGGCGATCACGGAGAAGAACCTGCACGCGGTGGGCTGGGTGATTCTCACGATGACCGTGGTGATCCTGGCCTACGACCAGTTCCTGTTCCGCCCGCTGGTGGCGTGGGCTGACAAGTTCCGCATGGAGAACACCTCTTCGGGCGACGCGCCCGAGTCGTGGCTGCTCGACCTGATTCGCCGCACGCATCTGATTCATCAGTCGCTCGTGCCGATGGGCTTTTTGCTGGCCACGCTCGCGCGCGTGCCGTTCCGGCTGCCCGCCGCGCTGACCTCGTCACTGACGTCCATCGCGGCGCCCGCTCCGGCGCGCGGCGAAGGTCTGCGCGCGAAGATCGGCGATGTTATCTGGGCCGTGTTCGTGATCGCGCTCACGGTCTACGTGGTCTGGCGCGTGGTCGCGTTCGTGCGCACCGGCGTCACGCTCGACGAAGTCGGCCATGTGTTCGTGCTCGGCCTCATCACGCTGTTGCGCGTGGTGCTGCTGATCGCGATTGCCTCGGTGATCTGGGTGCCGCTCGGCGTGCTGATCGGCCTGCGTCCGGCGCTTGCCGAAAAGGTGCAGCCGCTCGCGCAGTTCCTCGCGGCGTTCCCGGCGAACCTGCTGTTCCCGGTGTTCGTGATCGTGATCGTGCGCTTCCATCTGAACCCGGACATCTGGCTCTCGCCGCTGATCGTGCTCGGCACGCAGTGGTATATCCTGTTCAACGTGATTGCGGGCGCCACGGCGTATCCGAACGACTACAAGGAAGCGGCCAGGAACTTCCGCATCCGCGGCTGGCAGTGGTGGCGCCAGGCGATGCTGCCGGGCATTTTTCCGTACTACGTCACGGGGGCGATCACGGCCTCGGGCGGCGCGTGGAACGCGAGCATCGTGTCCGAGTTCGTGCAGTGGGGCGACACCAGGGTCGCTGCGCACGGCCTGGGCGCGTATATCGCGCAGATGACGGCAGCCGGCGACTACCCGAAGATCATTCTCGGCATTGCCGTGATGTCGCTGTTCGTCACGCTGTTCAACCGCGTGCTCTGGCGTCCCCTCTACACTTACGCGGAGTCCCGGCTGCGGCTCGACTGATCGAATAATCGAAGGCTCGAAGGTAAAGCGATGCAAAACCCCAAGACCCTAAGCACTACGACTACGCTGGGCGACGCGCAGGGCGTCCCGATTCCGCCGCGCGTCGGCGAGGAAATCCTGCGCGTGCAGAACGTGTGCCGGGGCTTCAACAAGACCCAGGGCGAGTTGCTCGTGCTAGACGACGCCAATCTCTCGCTGCGCGAAGGCGAGATCGTCGGGCTGCTCGGCCGCTCGGGCTCGGGCAAGTCCACGCTGCTGCGCATCATCGCGGGGCTGATTTCTCCGACCTCCGGCGAGGTCGCGTGGCGCGGCAAGCCGCTCGAAGGGCCGGCCGAAGGCGTGGCGATGGTGTTCCAGACCTTCGCGCTGTTTCCGTGGCTCACGGTGCTGCAGAACGTGGAAGCGGGCCTCGAAGCGCAGGGAGTGGGCGCGCGCGAGCGCCGCGAGCGGGCGCTGGCCGCCATCGACCTGATCGGTCTGGACGGCTTCGAAAACGCCTACCCGCGCGAGCTTTCGGGCGGCATGCGCCAGCGCGTAGGCTTCGCGCGCGCGCTTGTGGTGGACCCGATGCTCATGCTGATGGACGAGCCGTTCTCGGCGCTCGACGTGCTGACCGCCGAAACGCTGCGTACCGACTTGCTCGATCTCTGGACGCAAGGGCGCTTGCCGATCAAGTCGGTGCTGATCGTCACGCACAACATCGAGGAAGCGGTGTTCATGTGCGACCGCATTCTGGTGTTGTCGTCGAATCCGGGGCGCGTAGTGGCCGAGATCAAGGTGCCGTTCAAGCACCCGCGCAACCGTCTGGACCCGGCGTTCCGCAAGCTCGTGGACGACATCTACGCGAAGATGACCGCCCGCCAGACCGGTGAGG
Source organism: Paraburkholderia sp. A1RI-2L (assembly GCF_048957375.1). Lineage (NCBI taxonomy): Bacteria > Pseudomonadati > Pseudomonadota > Betaproteobacteria > Burkholderiales > Burkholderiaceae > Paraburkholderia > Paraburkholderia sp. A1RI-2L. The sequence goes on along the minus strand of NZ_JARBTA010000001.1, from coordinate 1,907,035 downwards.
CCACCCGCAAGGGGCTCGAGCTCGGCAGCTGGCTGCCGCGTGTGTCGACCAACCTGATGGCCGGTCTGATCGAAACGCTGGCGGCGGCGCCTTATCACGGCCGCGCCGACATGCCGGAAATCGCGCGCTCGCTGCACCTGGAAGTGGACGACCTGTTCCCGATCGCCGAAGTGCTCCAGCACCTCGGTTTCGCCGACGTGCGCGAAGGCGATGTGCTGCTTACGCCGCCCGCGCGCGTGTTCGCGGAATTCGGGACGCAGGAGCGCAAGATGATGTTCGCCGAGCATCTGCTGCGCCAGGTGCCGCTCGCGGCGCGCATCAAGAAGGTGCTCAACGAGCGACCCGGGCACCGCGCGCCGCGCGTGCGCTTCGAGCAGGAACTGGAGGATTTTCTTTCGGACGGCGCCGCGGAAGAGACGCTCGACACCGTGATCGACTGGGGCCGTTATGGCGAGATCTTCTCGTACAACGACCAGTCGGAGATCTTCAGTCTCGAAGACGTGGAGTCCTGAGCGGGTTGGGGCGAGGCACGCGCCTGGCGCAAATCAGACGCAATTCAAACACCGCCCCAGACACCGCCCGGCGCTATTGCAGCGTGCCCCAGCGCTCCACGGCCGGCTCGGCCGTCGCCCATTTCCAGCCGCCCTGGTCGTGGCAGGTGCTGGCCGTGTACCACTGCTCGGGCGCGTTGGCGGCTTCGCCGTCCTGCACCGAGAACACGAACTCCTTGCACAGCGCGAGCGCCGAAGCAAACGCGCGCGTCACGCGCACCTGGCCGTGACCGTTTTCCACCGGCAACTGGTGCTTGATGCGCCAGATGTCCATGCCGCCCACGGGCAGCCGCCCGGCCGTTTCGGCGAGCATTTCCTGCTGGTCGGCGTGCATGCTCTTCGTGAAGCGGTTGACGGCCTCGTCGGTGGCCGCCTGCACCGCAATACCAACGCCCAGGCCCACTGCCGGGTTCGCCGTCACGATGCCCGTGGCCGCCGCCGCCGCCGCGCCGCTGGCCGCGCCGATCGACGAGCAGCCGCTCGACGCGAGCGCGACGCTCACGCACAGCGCGGCAAGCGCGACGACACGCGCAGCCGCGCGTGGCATGACGTGTGCGGTGGCGCGCGGGATGCAGTGCCTGCGCGCATCGAAGTCGTGCGCCCCGCTCATTGCAGCGCGCCCCAGCGGTCGGTCGCCGGCTCCGCCGACGCCCATTTCCATGTCTCGCCGTCGCGGCAGACCGAGGCCACATAGAACGCGCTGGAGGCCGCCGCGTCCTTGGTCGCGTCCTGATCGACGGAGAACACGATTTCCTTGCAGTCGAGCGCGCCGGTGCTGATCGTGCGGCTTACCGTGACGCGGCCATGCGCATCGTCCTCGATGGGAAACGAATGGCTGATGGACCAGGGCGCCACGCCGCCCACGTCGAGCGGGCCGGCGGCCTTCGCAATGCTGTCCTGGGTGTTGCGGTGTACCACGCGCTCCGAATACTGCACGCCGGCCTTCGCGGCGGCCACGGCGCCAAGGCCGATGCCGGTGGCGACCGCCGCGTTGCTCGTCACCTTCGAGGCGATGGCCGCGCCGGCAATGCCGGCGCCCGCCTGTGCGCCTTCGGAGTAGAGCGAGCTGCACGCGGAGCAGGCGAAGCTCGCCACGGCGGCGAGCAGCGTGAGCGATACCGTGCGTCGCCAGTGGGCACTCGAAGCGAGGGTGCGGGAGCGTGCCGCGATGGCTGAAGGCGCGATTCGCGGAGCCGACGTTGGCGCATTGCACGCCAGAGCACTTCGTTCTTGCATGTCATTTTCCCTGCCGCTAGCGGCTGGAAGCTGCCCGGCGCGGGCCTCCAGCACGTTTTCGTGCTGCGGATTGTGCAGGATGGCCTATACGAAGGGGATAGGGAAAGTGCAAGAAATTGCAAAACGTCGTGCGCCGTTTGTTGTTACATGCTTGCGTGCGCCACCATCGTGTGCGTTTTGAATCGATGCGCTCGTGCTGGCGTGTGGGTATCGACGTCAGTGGGTTTAGTGCGCGTTGTCCGTTTCGTCATCGCTCGTGCTTTCGTCGGGCGTGCTGGTGTCGCCGTCCTCGGCGCCGTAGCTGCCGAGCCGGTTGTAGAGCGTCTTCAGGCTCACGCCAAGCGTGCGCGCCGCGAGCCGCTTGTCGCCGCCGCAGTACTTGAGCGTGCCGAGGATGATCTGCTTTTGCGCGTCGGCGAGCGGCGTGCCGATCCACACGCTCATCGAGTCACCCTGGGTGACGGGCTTCTTCACGCGCGGCACGAGCTGCGGATGGGCGATCTCGACGGTCTTCTCCGCAAGGATGAACGCGCGGTACACGGCGTTCTTGAGCTCGCGCACATTGCCGGGCCACGACCAGTTGCGCACGGTCTCGAGCGCGCGCTTGCTAAAGACCTTTTGCGTGCCGCTTTCCTCGTTGAGTTCGGTGAGAAAGAGTTGGGCGAGCAGTTCGCGGTCGCGCTCGCGCTCGCGCAGCGGCGGCGCGCGCAGCGGAAACACGGCGAGGCGATACATCAGGTCCTCGCGCAGCGCGTTCTCTTTCACGGCGGTCACCGGATCGCGATTGGTGGCCGCGATGATGCGCACGTCGCCGCGTATCGCCTCGTTGCTGCCGACCGGATAGTACTCGCCGGTTTCGAGCGCGCGCAGCAGCTTGACCTGATGCAGCAGCGACATCTCGGTGACTTCGTCGAGGAACAGCGTGCCGCCGCGCGCATGTTCGAAGTGGCCGTCGCGCGCCTGCACGGCGCCGGTGAAGCTGCCTTTTTCGTGGCCGAACAGCTCGGCTTCGATCAGATCGTCGGGAATCGCGCCGCAGTTCACGGCGATGAACGGGCCGTCGCGGCGGGTGCTTTGCGCGTGGATCGTGCGCGCCACGAGTTCCTTGCCCGTGCCCGACTCGCCGACGATCAGCGCGGTGGCGTCGGTGAGCGCCACGCGCTCGATCTGCCCGTAAAGCTCGCGCATGATCGCCGACGAGCCGTACAGCAAGCCGTACGGCTGCAAGCCGGCAACACGCGGGCCGGCCGGGTCGCTGCGGCGCGCGTCGTTGCTCTTCTCGTGGCGCCCTTCGGCGCGCTCATCGTCTCGTTCGGCGGCGGGCAAGCCCGGCTCGATTGACGCCATGGCGTAGTCGTCCTGCATATTGGGGTGTGCGGCCAGAAGCCGGAAAACGCTCGCGATGCCAGTCGTAGAGGCGCGCGGTGCGTGGGCGAGGTCCGGGAGCGGAGCCGGCAGGCCGCTATCATTGGTTATACCGCAGTCTGTCCTGACAGGCCGTCCAGGACGTGCGCGGACGATGCGGCGCCGACGGCCTCGGAATCTCCATCCCGTAAACATTTAACCATTGCCGCGCCTTGCACGGCAATGGACTCGATCCCATGGCATGTCTCATGCTGTGCAACTCGGACTGGCGCAGCGCGTCTACGCTACTAGCGGGCGCGTATCCTGCGTGGCGTCTGGGCCGCGCAGGCCGAACTGTTCCGAACCCGCTTCGCCGGCGACGAAATTGGGAGAATGCGATATGGCAAGAAACAAGCCTGGACTGATTGGAACCCTGTTCGCGGTGGGTGCGCTGGGCGCGACGGCAGGGATGCTGGCGTTGCGCTGGTCGCAACGGCATCGCATGCAGCGGCAGAGTTTTTATCGCGATCTGAGCCGCTGGGAAGGCGAGGGCGGCGCACTGGTTGAGAACGGCGCAGGCGTGCCGGGTGTGGCTGCTGCGGATAGCGGTGGCGCGAGCATGGCCGATCCGATCAAAGCCGCTCGCACGGTCAGCAAGACGGCGCGCGAGGCCCCCAACGGCGTGTCGAACGACGACCCGGGCGCGGCCTGGCCGTTTCCGCACGGAGGCAGCGACCCGGTCACGCGACACTGAAACCGCATGCGGGTAACGGGTGCGCTGGCCGTGCTGTCGTACGTCGACAGGGCGCCGACAAACGTGCGCAAGCCTATCTCGATTAAGTCTATAATGGTCATATCCACAACAATCGAGGTTCGGGTTGCGTGCTGGCCGCGGTATTGTTGCGTAAGTGCAGCTAAAACCGCTCAATCGCCGTCTTGAGCGCCCCCGACCGTTTCGTACTCCCCTGCAGCGCGACAGCATGCGCCGCGAAATTTGCGGCGCGGGCTCACGTTGCCTCGCGGCCCGTGCTTGCCGCGCATGGGAGCCATTCATCTTTCAGGGCTGACGAGACGCGATGCCACATGTATTGATTGTCGATGACGATGCGCAAACCCGCGAAGCGCTCGCCGCCGTGGTGGCCGAAGACGGACTCACCACCGCGCAGGCCGGCGACCTGCGCGAGGCGCGCATCCAGCTGATCCGGCAGATGCCGGACGTCGTCTTCACCGATCTGAAGCTGCCCGACGGCAGCGGCACGGACCTGTTCCAGGACCTCGACCCGCGTTCGGGCGTGGAACTCGTTGTCATCACCGGTCACGCGAGCGTGGAAACGGCGGTCGATGCGCTCAAGTCGGGCGCCATCGACTATCTGGTCAAGCCGATCAACCTTCAGCGCGTGAAGGCGATCCTCAACCGCCTGCCGCGCGCGGGCGATCTCAAGGCCGAAATCGGCACGCTGCGTGGCGAGCTGCGCCGCATGGGGCGCTTCGGTCTCATGATGGGCAATTCGCCGGCGATGCAGGAGGTCTACGACCAGATCAGCCGCGTCGCACCTACGCCCGCGTCGGTGATGCTCGTGGGCGAGTCGGGCACGGGCAAGGAAGTGGCGGCCCAGACCATCCATCAGCTGAGCCTGCGCCGCAAGCACGAATTCCTCGCCGTGAACTGCGGCGCGATCTCGCCGAACCTGATCGAGTCGGAGATGTTCGGCCACGAGCGCGGCTCGTTCACGGGCGCGGATCGTCAGCACAAGGGCTATTTCGAGCGCGCGAACGGCGGCACGCTGTTCCTCGACGAAATCACCGAAATGCCGATCGAGCTCCAGGTGAAACTGCTGCGCGTGCTGGAGACCGGCATGTTCATGCGCGTGGGCACCACCAAGGAGATCGAGACTGACGTGCGCCTGATCGCGGCGACCAACCGCGACCCGGAGCAGGCCGTCGAGGAGGGCAAGCTGCGGCTCGACCTCTACCATCGGCTGAATGTGTTTCCGATCAGCCTGCCGCCGCTGCGTGAGCGCGGCAAGGACGTGGAACTGCTCGCCCAGGCGTTCCTCGACGAGCTCAACGAACGCCACGGCACGAAGAAGCAGTTCCCCGCGGCGGTGCGCGAGACGCTGGCCGGCTATCCGTGGCCGGGCAACGTGCGGGAGTTGAAGAACTACGTGCAGCGCGCGCACATCATGGCCGGCACCGAAGGCGATCTCACAGCGGCCGTGCCGCTGCAGATCTCGATTTCGAAGCCCGTGGCGGGCACGGCGGTGACGATCCCGTTCGGCACCTCGCTCGCCGATGCCGATCGCCAGTTGATTCTCGCGACGCTGGAGCAGTGCGGTGGCGTGAAGACGCGTGCGGCGGAAATTCTGGGCATCAGTCTGAAGACGCTTTATAACCGGCTCGTCGAGTACGGCAATGAGAGCGGCAAGGGCGACGCGCCCGCACGCGCCGCAGGCGGCGCCTGAGCGCCTGCGCCCGGCGACGGCCGCGCGCATCCACGCGCGCGGTCTGCACGGAATTGCGCTCGGACAGATGCGCTGGTATGGGGTTTGTGACCTGCTCTGTGCAACTTCACGAGGAGCAACCGATGCTGACCTGCCGATTACCGAATCCCGCCGATCCGCCGCGCATGCCGCCTTCGCTTGCGCATACGCCGCAGCCCGACGACCCCCCGCCCAGCGAACCCGACACGCCCGACGCGCCGCCCATCGGCGATCCGCCGCCCGAGCCCGGCGAAGCGCCGCGCGCCGCTGGGCCGGGCACCGCTGCGTCGCCGAGGCAAGTTCGCTGATACTCGTGCTTTTTATGTACGAGTTACAAACGCTTCGCCATTTTTACCGGCATTTTCACGCGACGGCCCCTAGACTGTAAGCACACTGCCGTCTTGGCCGCCGGTTCGCGGCCAAGGCCTCAGGAGGCATCGATATGAGACATCCCGCCATGCGCCGTTCGGCGCGCTACACGGGCAAGCGCGGCCCGCGCGACACTGCGGAAAAGAGCGGCGATCCCCCTGCCGGTCCGGCTTCCGGCGCCACCCACGATCCCGCCGGACAGAACCGCCCGGCGCCCGGCGTGCCGCCCGATGGCGATCACAATCAGGGCGGTGCGCGCGCGGAGGGACTCGACTACCAGCGCGATCTGGGGTCGGAACAGGACGCCTGATTTGCCGGGTTGGCCGGGCGTGGAGCGCATGCGGCTTGCACTTGCCGTGCGAGCCCGCTCTTCACCGCGATTCGCGTCTGGGTTCACGGGAGGCACGACTCTTGCGTGAGTTGTTCTTGCACCGTCCCCTGGACCCAACGAAACAGGAGGTACACCCGTAATGGGCAGACTGATCGTGGTATCGAATCGCGTTGCACCGACACAGGAAGGGCGCCCCGCAGCTGGAGGGCTGGCGGTCGGCGTGCTCGACGCGCTGAAGGAAACCGGCGGAGTCTGGTTTGGCTGGAGCGGCGAGACCGTGACGGAGCAGGCGGCCCCGGTCATCGAGCAGCAGGGCAGCGTCACGTACGCCACGGTGGGCCTCACCCGGCGCGACTATGACCAGTACTACAAAGGTTTCTCGAATACGACGCTCTGGCCCACCTTTCACTATCGCAACGACCTCGCGCGCTACGAGCGCCAGGAATACAGCGGCTATCTGCGGGTGAACGCGACGCTCGCGCGTCAGTTGCAGCCGCTGCTCCAGCCCGACGACATCATCTGGGTGCACGACTATCACCTGATCCCGTTCGCGCGCAGCCTGCGCGAGCTCGGCGTGAAGAACCCGATTGGCTTTTTCCTGCATATTCCGCTGCCGGTGCCGGAGGTAATGCGCTCGGTGCCGCCGCACGAAGAACTGATGCGCTTCATGTGCGACTACGACGTGGTGGGCTTCCAGACCGACGCCGACCGCCAGGCATTCCTCGACTACGTCGAGCGCGGCGGCCACGGCACGTCGAGCGAGGATGGCATGGTCCACGCATGGGACCGCTTCCTGAAGGTGGGCGCCTATCCGATCGGCATCTATCCCGACGCGATCGCGAAGTCCGCCGTGCAGTTCACCGACCGCAAGCCGGTGCGCAGCCTGCGCGACGCCATGCGCGGGCGCAAGCTCATCATGAGCGTCGACCGGCTCGATTACTCGAAGGGGCTTGCCGAGCGCTTCCAGGCGTTCGAGCGCATGCTGCTGAACGGTCCGGGCTGGCATGGCCGCGTCTCGCTCCTGCAGATCGCGCCGCCCACGCGCTCCGACGTGCAGACCTATCAGGCGATCCGCCGCAATCTCGAAGGCGAGGCGGGCCGCATCAACGGCCGTTTCGCGCAGCTCGACTGGACGCCGATCCAGTACCTGAACCGCAAGTACGAGCGCGATCTGCTGATGGCGCTGTTCCGCCAGGCGCAGGTGGGCTATGTCGCGCCGCTGCGCGACGGTATGAACCTGGTTGCGAAGGAGTACGTCGCATCGCAGGACCCCGAAGATCCGGGGGTGCTGGTGCTCTCGCAGTTCGCGGGCGCCGCCGAACAGTTGCCGGGCGCGCTGGTCGTGAACCCTTACGATCTGAACCAGACCGCCGAGGCGCTCGAGCGCGCGCTCTCGATGCCGCACGCGGAGCGCCGCTCGCGCTACGAGGACATGATGGCCTTGCTGCGCGAGAACAATCTCTCGGTGTGGCGCGACAACTTCCTCGCCGACCTGCGCAGCGTGGCGACGGCGGCGTCCGTCACCGCGAAGGCGCGCAGCGCAGCGCCGGTGAAGGCCGCTACGACGAGCAAGGCGAACTGAGCCCGCGCGCGCTGATTGCCCCAGGTGTGCCGGGCGCGCACGGCGCGAGCGCAACGATTCGGGCACGGCCGCGCGCCGTGCCCGACGTGCCGCCGGCTTTCATCGGCAGCCGGCGTTTTCAGGCCCGCTGTGCGCCCGTCTGGCTATAGGGAGTGGGTGTCCGGGTCGGATCGAAGTCGGCCCAGTGGCCACCGCTCCATTGCCCCGAGGCGCGCTCGAGATCATCGGCGCCGGCTTCGCGCAAGACCTCCGCAGCTGTTGCCTGATTCTCGGCGCTCACGTGCACGGTGAGCAGCACGCCCGACTGGCGCGCTTCACGATGCACGCGCTCCTCGTGCTCGGCATGGTGCTGCCAGCCCGCACCGATGCGTGCGCCAAGCCACGCACCCACGATCGCTGCAATCGCGGTGGACGGCAGCGATGCCATCAGCAGCGCGCCGAACAGCGCGATGCCTACCACGGCGCCCGCGACCGCGCCGATGACGAGATTGCGCTTGCGGTGCGTCGATGCGGCGCTCGCGTGCACGGTATGTGCCATATGGCGCGCGTGCTGTCCGCGCGGATTGACGAAAAACAGGTTGACGTCTTCTTCGATGAAGCCGCGCGCGAACAGCTTTTCGGCTACGGCTTCGGCGGCGGGGAAGGTCGTGAACCGGCCAGCGACGATCAGAGACATGGGAATCCCCCTTTGCAAGGTTGACTCGCCTGGAGAACGGCGCCGAACCCTCGGCGGATGCCGGGGGCCGGCTACCATGCATCCATGTTAGTGCATGTTCGAGCGGGCTACCGGCGTACGGCCGATGCAGCGGGCCTGGCTGGGAACGGGGAGGGCTGTCGTTATTCCAGCGTGGCCGCGCCGCGCCCCGGCACGAGCCGCAGCACGCTCACCACCGCAGCAATGGCCGCGAAAGCGGTCGCCACATAGAGCGCCACGGTCGGCCCATGCTGCGGCGCGATGCCGAAGATCAGCGCGACCAGCGCCGCTCCGAGCGTCTGGCCGGTGAGCCGCGCCGTGCCGAGCATGCCGCTCGCGCCGCCGCTGCGCTCGCGCGGCGCGGCGGAGAGAATCTGCCGGTTGTTGGGCGACTGGAAAATGCCGAAGCCCGCGCCGCACAACGCCATGCGCCAGCTGATCTCGACGATGGTGGGCTGCGCGTGCAGCGTCGCGAGCGAGGCCAGCGAAACGAGCCCGAGCGCAAACAGCGCGAGCCCCACGCCGCCGAGCATGCCGGCCGGATAGCGGTCGGAGAGCACGCCCGCGAGCGGCGCCGCGCCGATGATCACGAGCGGCCAGGGCGTCATGAGCAGGCCCGTCTGCACCTGCGAAAAGCCGAAGGTCTCCTGCAGCAGAAACGGCAGCGCGACGAACGCGAGCATCTGCGCGCAGAACGAGCAGATCGAGGTGCCGATCGATAGCGCGAACACCGGGTTGGCGAGCAGGTCGACGGGCAGCAGCGGCGCGGGCTGCGTGAGTTGGCGCCGCACGAAGAACCAGCCGATCACGAGCGCCCCTGCGAATTCGAGCGCGACCCACGCGCGGCGCTCGCCGTGGCCGAGGCCATCGACAGCGAAGATCAGGAGCCCGAAGACGAGGGCGTTGAGCACCGCGCTCAGCAGGTCGTAGGGCGCGGGGTGCCGTTCGTTGACGGGCAGCGCGCGCAGGCCCAGCACGAGGGCCGCGATGCCGATCGGCACATTGATCGCGAACAGCCACGGCCACGAAGCGATCGCGAGCACGCCCGAAGCGAGCGTCGGGCCGACTGCGGAGGCGATCGCCACCACCATCGCATTGATGGCGATGCCGCGCCCGAGTTGCGCGCGCGGATAGATCATGCGCACGAGCGCGGTGTTCACGCTCATGATGCCGGCGCCGCCGAAGCCCTGCACCGTGCGCGCGATCGCGAGCTCAGGCAGCGAGGTCGCGAGCGCGCAGCCGAGCGAAGCGAGCGTGAAGAGCGCCATGCCCCACAGGTAGACGCGCCGGTAGCCGATGCGGTCGCCGAGCGAGGCGAGCGGGAGCAGCGAGATCGTCACCGAAAGCTGATACGAGTTGACGATCCAGATCGAGCTCGCGGGACTCGCATTGAGATGATGCGCGATGGTCGGCAGCGCGACGTTGGCAATCGCGCCGTCGAGCACGGCGAGCGTGATGCCGAGCGCGACGACGAGGATCGCGTAATAGCGTTGCGGGAAGGGCAGCCCGGTCTCGAAGTCGTCGGAGGGATCGACGGGGCTGGCGGGACCGGCGCGCGAGGCGGCAAGCGTGGATGTGGGCATCGATGAGAGGGGCGGCGCGCGTCAAGCCTGACGTGCGCCGCCGGGCGTTTTCATGGTGCTGCGTTGTGTCGTGTTGCGGCGCGCTGCGTGCGCAAGCCGCGGTGACTTCCGCGTTACTTAAGCTCGTAGAGCCCGACCCAGGTGGTCGAGTCCATCTCGTTCAGGTGCGTCATGAAGCGGGCGACTGCGTTGGTGGTTTCCGGCGTGACCGGCAATTGCGCGACTTTCAGCGCATGGATGCGGAAGATGTACCGGTGCGGCTTGTCCCCGCGCGGCGGCGCGGCGCCCCCGAAGCCCACCGTGCCGTAGTCGTTGCGCACCTGCACCGCGCCTTGCGGCAACAGGCTGCCATCGGCCTTGCCCGCGTTGAGCGCGAGCGAGCGCACGTCGGCCGGGATGTTGACGACCACCCAGTGCCAGAAGCCGCTGCCCGTGGGCGCGTCCGGGTCGTAGACGGTCAGCGCGAAGCTTTGTGTGTCGGCGGGCGGCGCGTCCCATTGCAAGGAGGGCGAAACATTGTCGCCATCGACGCCGAAGGCCCGATCGTCGAACTCCTGCGCCTTCGGCATGAAGCCGTTACTCGGAAAGTCATCGGACCAGAGTCGAAAATCAGCCATCGGTTGCCTCCTTCTCGTTCAATTCTGATATGGATATGGCGGGCGTCGGACGCTGGGCGTCGCAGGTCGGGCGTCGCGTTGCAGGGAGCGCCGGCAGACGATCCAGTTTATCACTGCGGGGCCTCGCGCCATGGCCGTGTGCCGGCTGTGCCTGGGGCATGCCCGGGTCGTCGACGCGCTCAGGCACGCGCCTCGAACCAACTACTTGCCGGGTCTTCGAGCCAATGCGCGAGCCGCTCGACGACGGCCTGCGGATCCTGCGCGGCGCCGCGCAGCGCGCATTCCCAGATCACGGCGACGCGCCAGCCTTGGGCCGCGAGCGCGGCGAGGGCCTTGGCGTCGTTGGTGCGGTTGCGCGCGATCTTGGCGCGCCAGAATTCCGGCCGCGTGGCCGGCCACTTGAAGAGCGCGCATTGATGGCCGTGCCAGAAGCAGCCATGCACGAACACCACGGCGCGATAGCGGGGCAGCACGATGTCGGGGCGCCCCGGCAGCTCGCGCACGTCGAGCCGAAAGCGAAAGCCGCGCCGGTGCAACAGGCTGCGCACCAGCATTTCGGGCTTCGTGTTGCGCGCGCGGATGCCCGACATCATCCGGCTGCGCGTGGCGGTGTCGACGACATCGACCATGGCGCGCCTTTTGCGGTTCGCCCGGGCCGGCGCTCAGGCCGGCGCGCTCGCCGGTTGGGACGCGATCGGCGGGACGAGCGGCGAGGCGGGCGGCGAATCCTGCGCCGAATCGACGGACGCAGCCGCAGCGCGCGTCAGCGCCGCATCGAGGTGCGGCATCATCGTGCGCGCCACTTCGCGCATCACCGGCATCACGACGCTATTGCCGAATTGCCGGTACGCCTGGGTGTCGCTCACCGGAATGCGGAAAGTGTCGGGAAAGCCCATCAGGCGCGCGCATTCGCGCGGCGTGAGGCGGCGCGGACGCAGGCCTTCGCCCTGATGCACGAGGATCTCGCTGCCGTCCTTGTGATAGCGCGCGGAGAGCGTGCGCGTGACGCTGCCCGCAAACGCGAGGCCGTAGCCGAAGCCGTTGCCGGCCGCGCGGTGCTTCTCCGCGTATTGCTGCAGATAGGCCCACAGTCCCGGCGTGAGCGTGTATTTCGGCTGGACCCGGCGCGCCGCGTGATCGAAGAAGCGTTCGCCGTCCCATGGCAGGAGGGGCTCGCTGCCATCGGTGCGGTGCAGGATCGAACCGAGACGCGGACCTTCCTCGGGCAGGCTGAGCGCGTCCCACGTGAACGGCGTGGGCTCGCGAAAGCCGACGATGATGATGCGCTCGCGATGCTGCGGCGTGAAATGGCGTCCGTCGATTACGCGGTAATGCACGTCGTAGCCGAGTTCGTCGCGCAGCACCTGCAGGATCACGTCGAAGGTGCGGCCATGGTCGTGCGAAAGGAGATTCTTGACGTTCTCGAGCAGGAAGGCGGCGGGCCGCTTCTCGGCGATGATGCGCGCGACGTCGAAGAACAGCGTGCCTTGCGTCGTGCACTCGAAACCGTGGGGACGGCCGAGCGCGTTCTTCTTCGAAACGCCCGCGATCGAGAACGGCTGGCACGGAAAGCCCGCGAGCAGCACGTCGTGATCGGGCACCTCGGCGGCGGGAAACTCGACGATGTCGCCGACGAACGCATGGTCTTCGCCATCCGTCTGCCCGTAGTTTTCCAGATAGGTTTTCTTGGAGAACGGATTCCACTCGCTCGTCATGACGCAGGCGCCGCCATGCGCCTCGAAGCCCTTGCGAATGCCGCCGATGCCCGCGAACAGATCGACGAAGCGAAAGCGCGCGGGCTGCCGGCTGGACGATTTCGCGCGGGAGCCCAGGCCCGTTTCGGCGCGGTGCAAGAGCTCGCGCAGCGCGGCTTCGAGCATGGCGGGGCACGGCGTTTCGCCTTTTTCCCAACGTCGCACGGTTTTGACGTCCTTGCCGACGTGGGCGGCGATCTGCTGCTGGGTGAAGCGCTGGCGTGCCTGCTGAAGCAGGTCTCGCGAATGGGCCGGGTGCACGAAGTCCTCTCTGGGTATTTTGGCGGACATTATGTCCGATGGACGACCCCGACACCAGGATTTCCGCGCGCGGCGGATGGGCGGCTCACGGCCGCTAGCAGTGGCTAGTGGCGATTAGTGGCGACTAGCGGCGGCCATCGCCGTTGCCGACGGCGCGCTTCGGGCTGGCCGTCACCGCCGATGCGGCATTCAGTTCGTACAGTTCGATCTGGAGCAGCAGGCTGTCGATATCGGCGAGTTGGCCTTTATTGACGTGGCCGGTGTCGAGCAGCCGGTGCAGGCGCATGCGCCAGTAGGAAGGGGCGAGGATCGGCCCGGCGAGGTCGCCCGAGAGCGAAAGCGGCATGACGCGCCGAATATGGGCGATATCCTGGTCGAGGAGAGTCGACATCAGGTGGCCGGCCGGAAGGGGACGTAGTGGGTCCATGTCCGAAGATTACGGCAGTTTCGGCCCCGGCTTTAGGTCCGGGCGGCTCCCTGTTTACCCGCAGTCGGGCGCGGGTTCGGGCAGGCGGCTTATTCGGCCGGCGTCTCGGGCGTGGGCCCTTGCGCGGCGGTTTCGAGGAAGCGGCGCGTGGCCTCGAACGAATTGAGCATCTGCTCGGGCCAGGGCGTTTGCAGCATCACGGCCTGATGATTTTCGAACGCCGACGACAGTAGCTTGACGAGTTCCGGCGAGCTCAGATGACGCAGCAGAACGCTCACGGCGATGGCGGTTGCCTGGCTGGCGCCTGCGGTTTGCAGTTCGGAATGTGTGAGGGCGGCGAGTTGCTTGTTGATGTCCATGCGGGATCGGCCTGGAGTGAAGATGTTGCGAGGCGGGCGCGGGCGCGGGCGCGCGGCAAGGCGGGGATGGGTGCGGGCGGCTGGTCCCCCTGGCAGGAATCGAACCTGCATCTAGCGCTTAGGAGGCACTTGTTCTATCCATTGAACTACAGGGAGCCGTCAAATCCGCTGCGGGGCGCACGAATTCCCACTCCGCCGGATCGCCATGTTTCCCAAGTCACCCGTCATGGCGCGGAGTCGGTGCAGGCGCAAGAGTATAGCAAACGCCATTCACCTCGAAAACGTCGTTCCCGCGTGCCCTGGTCGCGCACCGCGGGTCGCGAACCGCGCGCGTCAGAATTCCACGGCTACGAAGTCGCCCTTGCCCACGTCGCACAGCGGGCAGCGCCAGTCGTCGGGGATATCCGCGAAGCGCGTGCCTGCCGCGATGCCTTCGTCGGGCAGACCTTCCTCTTCGTTATAGACCCAGCCGCAGATCAGGCAGACCCAGCTTTTGTATTCGATCACTTCGCTCACAACACACACCTTTTCGTTCGGTTCGACGCGGTTTTGCCCGCTGGTTTGCCCACCATATGGCCCCATGAACCCCGTTGCACGGGCCGGGGCGAGCGGCCGGCGACCCGCGATGTTACCGGAAACGGCGCACCCGCGGCGCGTGGCGTAGTTCTTGCGGTGTATGCTGGGACGCGGACGCATCGCACCGCAACCCACTGAGCAACCACCGGGCAATCCCCCAGGAGCGAACAATGACCAGAAGGACATGGCTGGCCGGCGCAGCGCTGATGGCCTCGACGACGGCACTCCTCGCGATGAGCAGCATCGCGCGCGCCGAGGGCGTCTACTTCGTCGAGCCGAAGAACGGTGCAACGGTGAGCAACCCGGTGCACGTGAAATTCGGAGTCGATGGCATGACGGTTGCGCCCGCCGGCACGACCACGCCCAAAACCGGACATCACCATCTGCTGATCGACGGCGCGGCGCTGCCGCAAGGCACGGTCGTACCGGCCAGCGAGAAGTCGATCCACTACGGCAAAGGCCAGTCCGAAGCCGACGTCACACTGCCGCCCGGCGACCACACGCTCACGGCGCAATTCGCCAACGGCGCGCATCAGTCGTATGGTCCCGAGTGGAGCCAGACAATCACGGTTCATGTGAAGTAGGCCGTGCGGGCGGCTACGCCCGCGAACCTCGCCACGACGGGGCGCGCCGGGGGGCTCAATGCGCCCCTCATAGGCCCCGCGCGCGCCCCGGTACAATACGCGCTTGCTCTCCAACGCAGGCAACGCTCTCCATTCATGTCGCTTTACACCATTACCGGCGCGCAACTCGCGTTCGGCCACGTCGCGCTGCTCGATCACGCCGACTTTTCGCTCGAAGCCGGCGAGCGCGTCGGGCTGATCGGCCGCAATGGCGCGGGCAAGTCGTCGCTGCTCACGATAGTCGCCGACCTCGCGAGACCCGATGACGGCCTCGTCACGCGCCAGCAGGATCTCACGACCGTCTACGTTCCGCAGGAGCCCGATTTCGACACCGACGCCACCGTGTTCGACACAGTCGCCTCGGGGCTCGCGGGCGTGCGCGCGCTGCTCGACGAATTCGACGGGGTCGCGCACCGGCTCGCGGACACGCCCGAAGGCGCGGAACACGACGCGCTGCTCGCGCGCATGAACGCGCTGCAGTCGTCGCTCGATCACGCCGACGCCTGGAACTGGCGCACGCGCGTCTCCACCACGCTCGCGCAAATCGGCCTCGAAGGCGACGCGCGCGTGGGCGCGCTCTCGGGCGGCATGCAAAAGCGCGTGGCGCTGGCGCGCGCGCTCGTCGTGCAGCCCGACGTGCTGCTGCTCGATGAGCCGACCAACCACCTCGACTTCGACGGCATCCGCTGGCTCGAAGAACTGCTCGTCGCGCAGCGCTCGAGCCTGCTCTTCATCACCCACGACCGCGCGTTCCTCGACCGCGTGGCCACGCGCATCGTCGAGCTCGATCGCGGCAAGCTGCTTTCGTATCCGGGCAACTTCTCGCAGTATCAGGAGCGCAAGGCGCAGCAGCTCGAAGTCGAGCGCGTGGAAAACGAGAAGTTCGACAAGTTGCTCGCGCAGGAAGAAGTGTGGATCCGCAAGGGCGTGGAGGCGCGCCGCACGCGCAGCGTCGGACGCATCGCACGGCTCGTGCAGATGCGCAACGAGCGCGCCGAGCGCCGCAACGTGCAGGGCAACGTGAAGCTCGACGTCGCGCAGGGCGAGAAGTCGGGCAAGATCGTCGCCGAGCTCACCGACGTCGTGAAGCGCTATGGCGACCGCACGATCGTCGACAACTTCTCGGGCACGGTGATGCGAGGCGACAAGATCGGCTTCGTCGGCCCGAACGGCGCGGGCAAGACCACGCTGTTGAAGCTGATCCTCGGCGAGCTCAAGCCGGACGCGGGCACCGTGCGCGTGGGCACGAACCTCCAGGTGGCGTACTTCGACCAGATGCGCGCGCAGCTCGACCTCGAAAAGAGTCTCGCCGACACCATCAGCCCGGGCAGCGACTGGGTCGAGATCAACGGCGCGAAGAAGCACGTGATGAGCTATCTGGGCGACTTCCTGTTCGCGCCCGAGCGCGCGCGCTCGCCCGTGAAGTCGCTCTCGGGCGGCGAGCGCAACCGCCTGCTGCTCGCGCGTCTTTTCGCGCGTCCCGCGAACGTGCTGGTGCTCGACGAGCCGACTAACGACCTCGACATTCCCACGCTCGAACTGCTCGAAGAACTGCTGACCGATTACGACGGCACCGTGCTGCTCGTGAGCCACGACCGCGCGTTTCTCGACAACGTGGTGACTTCGGTGATCGCCTCCGAAGGCGAAGGGAAGTGGCGCGAGTACGTGGGCGGCTTCACCGACTGGCAGACGCAGAGCGCGCGTGCGCAAGAGATTGCCGAGGCGCGCGCGCCGAAGGAAGCAGCGAGCGTGGCCGCCGCGCCGAAGGAGAGCGCTGCGGGCCGCAACGCGCAGCGCACCGTGAAGCTTTCGTTCAAGGAGCAGCGCGAGCTAGAAGAGCTGCCCAAACGTATCGAGGCGCTGGAGGCCGAGCAGAAGGATATCGGCGCGAAGATCGAGGACGGCTCGATCTTCGCGAAGGATGCGCAGGAGGGGGCTCGGCTCACCGAGCGCTATGCGGCGATCGACGAGGAATTGCTGGTTGCGCTGGAGCGGTGGGAAGAGCTGGAGAGCAAGCGCAAGTGATGTGATGCGCAGAGAAGGCGGCCTGATGAAGGCCGCTTTTTTTATGTGCGCTTCAGCTTCGAGAGCTTGTGTTTCAGGTCGGGCAAGTAGGTCTGTACGGTGCTCCAGACAATGTCGATGTCGACGGCAAAGTAGCCGTGCGAGACCTGGTTGCGCATTCCGTACATCGCCTCCCACGGTATCTCCGGGTGCGCGGCCGCAAAGTCAGGATCGCCTTGCGTGATGTTGTGGGCCGCTTCGCCAATGATCTCGATGTTTCGCACGACGGCATCGACAGCCATCGGTGTTGCCTCGAAGCTATCGTGTGAAAGAGGCTCCGTGTATGTGCGAATGCGTTCGATGGCGTCGAGGATATGCTGCAAGTAATCCGGGGTGCGCAGATCTTTTTTCCTCATACCGGTACCGATTCGGCGATTACGCGTGCGCGGAAGGTCTCGGGCAGCGCTTTGGGCGTAAGTACGTCCACTCGCACGCCCATGAGCGCTTCCAGGCGCAACTGGATTTGCGCGAGATCGATAAGCGTAGTCTCCGGCGTCGGATCGACGAGTAAATCGAGATCGCTATCCTCGTCGTCCTCGTCGCGCGCCGACGAGCCGAACACGCGCGCATTCATTGCATGATGGCTTGCGACAATTTCGCGTATTTCGGCGCGATGCGCGCGCAAGGCTTCGGACGGTTTCATAAC
The DNA here is from genome assembly GCF_048957375.1 of Paraburkholderia sp. A1RI-2L. Lineage (NCBI taxonomy): Bacteria > Pseudomonadati > Pseudomonadota > Betaproteobacteria > Burkholderiales > Burkholderiaceae > Paraburkholderia > Paraburkholderia sp. A1RI-2L. Next base: position 1,889,538 of record NZ_JARBTA010000001.1, on the reverse strand, counting down.
AACTCCACGCTCCCAAACAGGGCAACAGGCCGGTTGAATTCCTGGCGGCAGGCACCACGCCGCACGTGCCCAATTCTACGCGACTCCCGCACCTCGCTACCCCTCGGCCGAACGGCCGACCCCCTTCCAAATTGCCGCGCAAGCCCAAATCAGTACAATACCTCGCGCATTCGAACAACTGCGGGAGCGCGCGCCGGCCCGGCGAGGTTTGCACGGGCGTTGCGCAGCGCGCTCACCCCGTTGTTTCGACACGGTTTTTTTGAACACTCAACGCGTTTTCCCCGCAGATGTCCACAGGACCTGTGGACAAGCGCGCGGATAACCCCCTGCGGATCACCATGGCAACGAAGAAGTCAAACGCTGCAAACGCTGGATATAGCGAAGCGTCGATCAAGGTGCTCAAGGGCCTCGAGCCCGTCCGGCAACGGCCGGGCATGTACACGCGCACCGAGAATCCGCTGCACATCATTCAGGAAGTCATCGACAACGCGTCCGACGAAGCGCTCGGCGGCTTCGGCAAGCGCATCACCGTCACGCTGCATGCCGACCATTCCGTCTCCGTCGACGACGACGGCCGCGGCATTCCGTTCGGCTTGCACCCCGAAGAGAAGGTGCCCGTCGTCGAGATCGTGTTTACCCGCCTGCATGCGGGCGGCAAGTTCGACAAGGCCGCCGGCGGCGCCTATACGTTCTCGGGCGGCCTGCACGGCGTGGGTGTCTCGGTCACCAACGCGCTTTCGACGCGGCTGGACGTGACCGTCTGGCGCGACGGCAAGGTCGCCGAAATCGGCTTTGCGGATGGCAACGTCGTCAAGCCGCTCACCACGCGCAACGCCGCGCGCGACGAGAAGAAGACCGGCACGCGCGTGACCGCGTGGCCCGATGCGAAGTACTTCGACTCGGCCAATCTGCCGCTCGGCGAACTGCAGCGTCTGCTGCGCTCGAAGGCGGTGCTGTTGCCCGGCGTCGAGGTCGAGCTCGTCAACGAGAAGACCGGCGAGCGCCTCTCGTGGAAATACGAAGACGGCCTGCGCGGCTATCTGCTCGAAGGCATGGGCGGCAGCGACTTGCTGATCCCGCTCTTCGAAGGCGAGCGCTACGCCGACGCCCGCACCACCGACGACACCTTCGCCGAAGGCGAGGGCGCCGCGTGGGTGGTCGCGTGGAGCGAGGAAGGCCCGCTCACGCGCGAGTCCTACGTCAACCTGATTCCGACGCCCGCGGGCGGCACGCACGAAAGCGGCCTGCGCGACGGTCTCTTTCAGGCCGTGAAGAGCTTTGTCGAATTGCACAATCTGCAGCCCAAGGGCGTGAAGCTGTTGCCCGAAGACGTGTTCGCGCGCGTCTCGTTCGTGCTCTCGGCCAAGGTGCTCGACCCGCAGTTCCAGGGGCAGATCAAGGAGCGACTCAATAGCCGCGACGCCGTGAAGCTCGTTTCGTCGTTCTCGCGTCCCGCGCTCGAACTGTGGCTCAACCAGCACGTCGAGCACGGCAAGAAGCTCGCCGATCTCGTCATCAAGCAGGCCCAGGCGCGCACGCGCGCGGGCCAGAAGGTGGAAAAGCGCAAGAGCTCGGGCGTGGCCGTGCTGCCCGGCAAGCTCACCGACTGCGAGTCGACCGACATCGCGCGCAACGAGCTCTTCCTCGTCGAGGGCGATTCGGCGGGCGGCTCCGCGAAGATGGGCCGCGACAAGGAATATCAGGCCATCCTGCCGCTGCGCGGCAAGGTGCTCAACACGTGGGAGACCGAGCGCGACCGTCTGTTCGCGAACAACGAGGTGCACGACATCTCGGTGGCGATCGGCGTCGATCCGCACAGCCCCGACGACACCGTCGATCTCTCGAACCTGCGCTACGGCAAGATCTGCATTCTCTCGGACGCGGACGTCGACGGTTCGCACATCCAGGTATTGCTGCTCACGTTGTTCTTCAAGCATTTCCCGCAGCTGATCGAGCGCGGCCACGTGTGCGTGGCGCGCCCGCCGCTGTTCCGCGTCGATGCGCCCGCGCGCGGCAAGAAGCCCGCGCAGAAGCTCTACGCGCTCGACGAAGGCGAGCTCGAAGCGATTCTCGACAAGCTGCGCAAGGACGGCGTGCGCGAAACGCAATGGACCATCAGCCGTTTCAAGGGCCTCGGCGAAATGAGCGCCGAGCAGCTCTGGGACACGACGATGAACCCCGACACGCGGCGCCTGTCGCCCATCGCGCTTGGCGAGCTCGATTACGAAGCCACCGTCGCGCGCATGACGATGCTGATGGGCAAGGGCGAGGCGGCTTCGCGCCGCTCGTGGCTCGAAGAAAAGGGCAACGAAGTCGAAGCGGACATCTAAGCCCACGCACACGAATACGGACTGATTGAAACATGGACGATCTTTTTGCTGAAGTCACTGACACCGGCGCCCCGGACGACGATACGCTCACGCTCGGCCACTACGCGGAACGCGCCTACCTCGACTACGCGGTGAGCGTGGTGAAGGGCCGCGCGCTGCCCGACGTCTGCGACGGCCAGAAGCCGGTGCAGCGGCGCATTCTCTTCGCGATGAACGAGATGGGCCTCGGCGACAACGCCAAGCCCGTGAAGTCGGCGCGCGTGGTCGGCGACGTGCTCGGTAAATACCACCCGCACGGCGACCAGTCGGCCTACGACGCGCTCGTGCGCCTCGCGCAGGACTTTTCGATGCGCTATCCGCTCATCGACGGCCAGGGCAATTTCGGCTCGCGCGACGGCGACGGCGCGGCGGCCATGCGCTACACCGAAGCGCGCTTGACGCCCATCGCCAAGCTCCTGCTCGACGAAATCGACATGGGCACCGTCGATTTCATGCCGAACTACGACGGCTCGTTCCAGGAGCCGAAGACCCTGCCGGCGCGTTTGCCAATGCTGCTCCTCAACGGCGCATCGGGCATCGCCGTGGGTCTCGCCACGGAAATTCCCTCGCACAACCTGCGCGAAGTCGCGGCGGCGGCCGTGGCCATGATTCGGAACCCGAAGCTTTCGCACGCGGAGATCATGGAGCGTTTGCCCGGGCCCGATTTCCCGGGCGGCGGGCAGATCATTTCGAGCGAGGCGGAAATCGCGGCGGCTTATGAATCGGGCCGCGGCAGCCTCAAGGTGCGCGCGCGCTGGAAGATCGAGGACCTCGCGCGCGGCCAGTGGCAGCTCGTGGTGACCGAACTGCCGCCGAACACTTCGGGCCAGAAGGTGCTCGAAGAGATCGAGGAGCTCACCAATCCGAAGCTCAAGCTCGGCAAGAAGACGCTCACGCCCGAGCAGTTGCAGAGCAAGCAGTCGATGCTCGCGCTGCTCGACGCCGTGCGCGACGAGTCGGGCAAGGACGCGCCCGTGCGCCTCGTGTTCGAGCCGAAGACGAGCAAGATCGACCAGGGCGAGTTCGTCAATTCGCTGCTCGCCAACACGAGCCTCGAATCGAATGCGTCTTTGAATCTCGTGATGATCGGCGCCGATGGCCGTCCGCGCCAGAAGGGCATCAGCGAGATCCTCGGCGAGTGGATCGGGTTCCGCTTCGCGACGGTCACGCGCCGCACGCAGCATCGCCTCACCAAGGTCGACGACCGCATCCACATCCTCGAAGGGCGGATGATCGTCTTCCTCAATATCGATGAGGTCATCCGCATCATCCGCGAGTCGGACGAGCCCAAGAGCGCGCTGATGAGCGCGTTCGGCCTCTCCGAGCGCCAGGCCGAGGACATTCTCGAAATCCGTCTGCGCCAGTTGGCGCGGCTGGAAAAGATCAAGATCGAGAAGGAACTCGCCGAGCTGCGCGAAGAGAAGGCGAAGCTCGAAGAGTTGCTCGCGAACGAGTCGTCGATGAAGCGGCTCATCGTGAAGGAAATCGAATCCGACGCCAAGCAGTACGGCGACGACCGCCGCACGCTGATCCAGCAGGAAAAGCGCGCGAGCTTCGAAGTGCGCGTGGTGGACGAGCCGGTTACGGTGGTGGTGTCGCAGAAGGGCTGGGTGCGCGCGCTCAAGGGCCACGGGCTCGATCAGCAAGGCTTCACGTTCAAGGCCGGCGACGGGCTCTATGCGGCATTCCAGTGCCGCACGCCCGATACGCTCATCGCGTGGGGCAGCAACGGGCGCGTGTATTCGGTATCGGTCGCGCAACTGCCGGGCGGCCGCGGCGACGGCGTGCCGGTCACCTCGCTCATCGAGCTGGAAGCGGGCACGCATCTGCTCCATTACTTCGCGGCGAGCGCGGACCAGCAACTGCTGCTCGCGTCGAGCAACGGTTTTGGTTTCATCGCGAAGATCGGCGACCTCGTGAGCCGCGTGAAGGCCGGCAAGGCGTTCATGACGATCGACGAAGGCTGCGTGCCGCTCGCGCCGATGCCGATGCTGCCCAATGCGATCCAGGTGGCGTGCCTTTCGTCGGGCGGACGCCTGCTCGTGTTCGGCCTCGACGAGATGAAGACGCTCTCGGGCGGCGGGCGCGGCGTCATTCTGATGCAGCTCGAGGAGAAGGAGACGCTGGTGCGCGCGCTCGCGATCACGGCGGCGGGCGTGGTGCTGGAAGGCACGGGCCGCGGCGGCAAGGCGGGCGAGGATCAGATGGCGGGCGCGGTGCTCGCGCCGCAGATCGGCAAGCGCGCGCGCAAGGGCCGTGCGCCGGATTCCAGGCTCAAGGTCATCACGGGCATGCGTCCGGTGCTGGCGCAATAAATCTACGTACAAGGAATCTCAAGCATGGCTCACGCGATCGAAATCGCGCTCTTCCTGCATCTGCTGAGCGTGGCCGTCTGGGTGGGCGGCATGGTGTTCGCACACTTCTGTCTGCGTCCGGCGCTCGAAGACCTCTCGCCGCAATTGCGGCTGCCGCTCATCGAGTCGGTGTTCAGCCGCTTCTTCAACTGGGTGGGCATCGCCGTGATCGTGATCCTGCTCACGGGGGGCTTTCTGCTGATGAAGTTCGGCGGCGGTCACGCCACCTGGCAACTGCACGCCATGGCCGGCCTCGGCGTGATCATGATGCTGATCTTCGGCCATATCCGCTTCGCCGTGTTTCCGCGCATCCGCCGCGCGGTGCAGGCGCAGAAGTGGCCCGACGGCGCGCGCGCCGTGGGCACCGTGCGCCGGCTCGTGATCGTCAATCTCGTGCTGGGCGTCGTGACGATTGGCGTTGCGGTGATGGCGCGGGGGTTTTAATGCTTTGAATCGGTTGTCGAGGCGCGGAGCTGGAACGTCTTGCCGTCGAACGCATAGTAGTAGGTTCCATGCCCAGCGCTTTCGTTGCGGCTTCCGCGCACGACAAGCAGGCAGCTATCGGCGCGATACGAAAGCGGTCCGGTGACGTCGAGGGGCCAGTCGGAAACCGTAAACGGCAGCGACGTAACACGGCCGGATTGCGCATCGATGGCTGCGGCCATGACGCATCCGGCTCCGCAGCCCCAGGTCGCGAGGATGTATCGGCCGGCAAAATCAACCGGTCCTCTTGCGGCTTCCTGAATGGTAGTTTTATATTGCCGGCCGCGCGCATCTGCAAATGTGAGGCGCGGCGTAACGTGTTTCGCTTGAACCGTTACGGGGCAATCCTCGAATGACGGCAGACGCTGAGCATGGGCGGAGATCGCCAGCACGCCCACGCCAAGTGCGGCAAAGATGCGGATTCGTGTGCGCATGGGTCAATACCAGTGGTGATTTTTCCAGAACGCCTTTGCGGCCCGCGCCGAATGATAACGGCCGTAAATGTATCGGATACCGCCTTGGCATTCTTCTTGGGCATTGCCAAACGATGCTTCGCCGCGGGGATTCAGGCCGTATTGTGCCCGAAGCAACTGGAACAGACCGCGAGCCGTGGATGCGCCATTCCGGGCATTTACAACACCGGCGGATTCCTGCGCCATGATCCACAATAAATCGTTGAAGTCTGTTGGAGCGATATTCTCGGCGCGCATGCCGTCGCGTAGTGCGCTTTGTACAGGAAGCGGCACAATGCTAACGGGTTTTTCAGTCCAGCCGCGCCGGGCGGTCTTTACTGGGCGGTGGGAGTGAGCGTGCTTGGCGGCCATTCCGAATGTTTCCATGGTTAAGCGGAGCATCAGCATAGACACACGTGTTGCCTGAACACTCTGCCCGTCGTCAAACGTAGTGCACTCGCCGGCTCACTTCTTCACAGCCGCTCCGCGAGCGCATGACGCTGCATGCAGCGCTCCATCGCGTCGAAGAACGCTTTTTCCGCCGCATTCTGTTTGCGGTCGCGATGCCACAGCAAGTGGATGTCGACATCCACGAGCCCTTCCTCCGGCGGCAGCCGCCACAGGCGCTGCCGCGCCAGGTCGTCCTTCACGATGTGCTCGGGCAGGCAGCCGATGCCATAGCCCGCGAAAATGAGCCTCCGCACCTCGTCGAGGCTCGGCGACGACGCCACGATTCTCCCCGTAAAGCCGCGCTGGTCGCGAAACACCGTGAGCGGCGAGAGGCTGTCGCCAATCTGATCGCTCGTGAACGACACGAAATTCTCCGCGAGCAAGTCTTCCATCGTCAGTTGCGAGAGGCCGAATAGCCGGTGGTGCCGGCCGCAGAACATCGCATAGCGCTGGCGCAGGAAGCAGCGCATCTCGAGCTTTTCGACCGGCGTGCGGCACAGGCTCAGGCCCGCGGTCGCGGTCTTTTGCAGCAGCGACGAGATGATGTCCGACGAGCGCATCACTTCGATCTGCAGATCGACGCGCGGATACGCCGAGTGGAGTTCGGCAAGGAACTCGTCGTAGACGCGCGACTCGATCCGGCTGACCGTGAGCAGGCGGATCGAACCGGTGATGTCGGCGGTGCGCGCGTCGAGCCCGGTTTCGAGCTGGGACATCGTGCCGTAGATGTCGCTCGCGATGCGGTAGACCTCCTCGCCGGCCTGGGTCGGCACGAAATGCGTGCCGCGCCGCTCGATGAGCTTGCGGCCGAGCGTGTCTTCGAGCCGCTTGAGCGCCTGGCTCACGGCAGGTTGCGTCACGTAGAGCCGGGCGGCGGCGCGACTCAGGCTGCGCTCCTGCATGATCGCGAGATAGGTGCGCAGTAGATTCCAGTCGAGCCGGTCGTTGAGAAAGCGGGCGGTATCGGCGCGCATGGGGGTGTTCTCCGGGGTGGCAGGGACGCGCGTTGGGTTCGTCTCCGGCTTTGTATTAGTCAAATTTATACGCTAAATAATAACTCGAAATTTGACTAATGTTTTCTGGCAGGGGATAAAGCTTTCATGCGTATTGCAAGTCCTACGGCACGTAGCAGCAGGGCAAAAGCGCCAGGAGACAACCCCATGACCGCACCCGGACAACACACATCCACCCGCCAACCGGTGCGCGCCGCGCTAGCGGCGTTCATCGGCACCATGATCGAGTGGTACGACTTCTACATCTACGCCACGGCCGCAGCGCTGGTGTTCGGCGAACTCTATTTCCCGTCCGAAGACCGCTTCGTGAGCACCATGGCGTCGTTCGCCACCTTCGCGGTCGGCTTTTTTGCGCGGCCGCTCGGCGGTCTGATCTTCGGCCATCTCGGCGACCGCATCGGCCGCAAGAAGGCGCTCATGACCACGCTCATGATGATGGGCGTCGCGACCGTTTGTGTCGGTCTGCTGCCGTCGTACGCGAAGGTGGGCATGCTCGCGCCGGTGCTGCTCGTGCTGCTGCGCGTCGTGCAGGGCGTGGCCGTGGGCGGCGAGTGGGGAGGCGCGGTGCTGATGGCGGGCGAGCATGCGCCCGCTGGCCGCCGTAACTTTTTCGCCTCGTTCGCGCAGTTGGGCTCGCCCGCGGGCTTGATCCTCTCGCTGCTGGTGTTCCGCTCGGTCACCTCGCTCGACAAGGCCGACTTCCTCTCGTGGGGTTGGCGCTTGCCGTTTCTCGCGTCGGCGGCGTTGCTGGTGGTGGGCCTCATGATCCGTCTCGGCGTGAACGAGTCGCCCGAGTTCGAGAAGCTCAAGGACCAGCGCCGCACCGTGAAGCTGCCGGTCGCGGAAGTGTTCCGCTCGGCGCGGGGGCTCGTGCTGCTGTGCATCGGCGCGAACACCATCGGCATCGCGGGCGTGTACTTCACCAACACCTTCATGATCGCGTACACGACGCAGTACGTCGGCATCACGCGCTCGCTCATTCTCGACTGCCTGTTCGCGGTGGCGATCATCCAGTTCCTCGCGCAGCCGCTTGCGGCGTGGATCGCGGAGCGCATGGGCGGCGCGCGCTTCCTCAAGTGCGCGGCGCTGGCTGCCATGCTTTCGCCGTACCCGATGTTCGTGCTCGTGCAAAGCGGCAAGGTCGTGCCGATGGTGATCGGCATCGCCATCGCCGTGGTCTGCATGGCGAGCTTCTACTCGGTGATCGCGGGCTTCGTCTCGGGCGTGTTCCCCACGCGCGTGCGCTACTCGGCCATCTCGCTCGCCTATCAGGTGTGCGGCGCGGTGGCCGGCGGGCTCACGCCGCTCGTCGGCACCTGGCTCGCCCATCGCTACGTGGGCCAATGGTGGCCGCTCGCGGTGTTCTATACCTGCCTCGCAGGCGTGTCGCTGGTGTGCATCATCGCGCTCGATGCGCGCCGTGCCGCTCACTCGCACGACGAAGCGGTTGCCGAAGCGCTCAGTTCGCATTGAGGCATCCGTGCAGATATGAGCCATTATCAGATCGGAGCTGGGCTTACAGATGAATGACCTTTTGCATATCGACGGCCCGCGCCTGTGGGCGAGTCTCACGGAGATGGCGCGCATCGGCGCGACGGCGGGCGGCGGCGTGCGCCGCCTCGCGCTCACCGAAGAGGACCAGCGCGGCCGCGAACTGTTCGCGCACTGGTGCCGCGAGGCCGGCATGACGGTGTGGACCGACGAGGTGGGCAATCTCTTCGCGCGGCGCGAGGGTGCCGACCCGCACGCCGCACCTGTGCTGATGGGCAGCCATCTCGACACGCAGCCCGAGGGCGGGCGCTTCGACGGCGTCTACGGCGTGCTGGCCGCGCTCGAAGTGGTGCGCGCGCTCAACGACGCGGGCGTGGTGACCGACAAGCCCATCGAGATCTGCTCGTGGACCAACGAGGAAGGCGCTCGCTTCACGCCCGCGATGCTCGGCTCGGCGGTGTTCGCGGGTGCGATGACGCTGGACAATGCGCTCGCGCGCCGCGATGCGCAAGGCGTGACGCTGGGCGAGGCGCTCGACGCATGCGCGGCGCGCGGCACGCGGCCCGTGCAGGGCGTGGCCGTCGATGCGTACTTCGAAGCGCATATCGAGCAGGGCCCGATCCTGGAGGCGAATGGCACGACCATCGGCGTGGTGACGGGCGGCCAGGCGATCCGCTGGTTCGACGTGACAGTGTCGGGCGTGGCCGCGCACGCGGGCACCACGCCGATGCGCTACCGCAAGGACGCGTTTTTTTGTGCGGCGCACATGGCGCTGGAAATCGAGCGCGCGATGGCGCGTCACGCGCCGCTCGGCCTCGTGACGATCGGTCAGGTGCAGATCGCGAACTCGTCGCGCAACACGATCGCGGCCAACGTGACCTTCACGGTCGATCTGCGCCATCCCGACGACGCCCAGCTCGACGCGATGGAGCAGGACCTGCGCGCGGTGTGCGCGGCAGTGGGCGGCACGCGCGGGCTCGGCGTGGAGATCGCGCATTGCTGGACTTCGCCCGCCACGCCGTTCGACCCGGCGTGCGTCGCGCTCGTGGCCGACGCGGTCGAGCGCCTCGGCTATCCGAACGAGCGCATCGTGAGCGGCGCGGGGCACGACGCGATTCACCTCGCGCGCTATTGCCCGACGGCGATGGTCTTCATCCCTTGCGTGGACGGCCTTTCGCACAACGAGGCCGAGGATGCCTTGCCCGAGGATGTCACGGCGGGCACGAACGTGCTGCTCAACGCGGTTGCCGCGCGCGCCTGCGTACGCGAACACGCGAGTGCATGAGACCCATCTAAAGGATTACTGAACATGAAGACCTGGTTTCATCCCGAACAGCTGCTCCATCATCCCCGCACCTATCTTTCGCGCGGCCAGATGCGCGAGCCGCAGGAAGTGCCCGAGCGCGCCGCGCGCCTCGTTGCCGCTGCGCACGCGCTCGGCTTCGAGGTGAGCGAGCCCGCCGACTTCGGCACCGCGCCGATCGCTGCCGTGCACGACATGAACTATCTGCGCTTCCTGGAAGAATCGCATGCTGAGTGGAAGCGCATGCCCGAAGATTGGGGCGACGAAGTCATGTCGAACATCTACGTGCGCGATCCGAATCCGCTGCGCGGCGTGCTTGCCCAGGCGGCGCGCTATCTCGCCGACGGCAGTTGCCCGGTGGGCGCGAACACGTGGCGTGCGGCGTACTGGTCGGCGCAGAGCGCGCTGGCGGCGGCGGCGACCGTCAACGACGGCGCGCGCGCGAGCTACGCGCTGTGCCGGCCGCCCGGCCACCACGCGCGCGCGGATGCGGCGGGCGGTTTCTGCTACCTGAACAACGCGGCCATTGCGGCGCAGTCGCTGCGCGGCCGCTTCAAACGCGTGGCGATCCTCGACACCGACATGCACCACGGCCAGGGCGTGCAGGAGATTTTCTACGGCCGCGACGACGTGCTCTACGTGTCGATCCACGGTGACCCGACCAACTTCTATCCGGTGGTCGCGGGCTACGAGGACGAGCGCGGCGCGGGCGCGGGGGAGGGCTACAACGTCAACCTGCCGATGCCGCACGGCGCGTCGGAAGAAGCGTTCTTCGAGCGCGTGGGCGCGGCGCTGCGCGTGCTCAAGCGCTTTCAGCCCGACGCGCTCGTGCTGGCGCTCGGCTTCGACATCTACAAGGACGATCCGCAGTCGAAGGTGGCGGTGAGCACCGGGGGGGTCGGCAAGCTCGGCCAGGCGATTGGCGCGCTGGGCCTGCCTTCGGTGATCGTGCAGGAAGGCGGCTATCACCTCGAAAGTCTCGAGGCCAACGCGCAAGCGTTCTTCGGGGGCTTTGCGAGGGCGGGCGCGCGATAGGGCGCCGGGCGCAAGAAATCATGCAGTAAAGCGGCGCTGGCGCAACATGCCGCGCGCCGCTCAACGCGATTGCGGGGCGTCGCTCACGCGTTCGTTGCGCGCGTCTTGCGCGCCCGGCAGCGCCGCGCCGCACACGCCGAAGCGTTCGATCAGCGCGGGCACGCCCTCCACCGGCACGGGCCGCGAGAACAGGAAGCCCTGCGCCTCGATCGGACCGAGCGCGGAGAGCCACGCGATCTGCTCCTCGGTCTCGGTGCCTTCCACGACCACGGTGAGGCCGAGCGAGCGCGCGAGATTGACGATGGCCGCGACCATCACGCAGACGCTGCGGTCGGCCGGAATCGCCTGCACGAACGAGCGGTCCACCTTGAGCGTGTCGACGGCGAAGCGGTTCAGGTAGGACAGCGACGAATAGCCGGTGCCGAAGTCGTCGAGCGCCACTCGCACGCCGAGGCGCTTCAACGCGAAGATCTTCTCCGAGACGAGCTCGGGATACTCCATCATCGCAGTCTCGGTGATCTCCAGTTCGAGCTTGTGCGCCGCGATGCCGGTTTCCTCGATTGCGTGCGCGACCGTCTCGTAGAGGTCGCCGCGCCAGAATTGCACCGCCGAGATATTGATCGCGAGCGAGAGCGTTTCATAACCTTGCTGTTGCCACTGCGCGAGCTGCGCGCACGCGGTGCGGATCACGAAGTCGCCCACCGGCACGATCAGGCCCGTGGACTCGGCCACCGGAATGAATTCGCTCGCCGGAATCAGCCCGTACTGCGGATGATTCCAGCGCACCAGCGCCTCGAAGCCCGTGATGCAGCGGCGGCGCAGATCGATCTTCGGCTGATAGGCGAGAAAGAGCTGCCCTTCGCCGAGCGCGATGCGCAGTTGCTGCTCCCACTTCATCAGGTGGTCGGCGCGGTGCGCGAGCTGCGGCGAGTAAAAGCGAAAGCAGTTGCGGCCGGCTTCCTTGGCGGCGTACATCGCGAGGTCCGCCTTCTTGAGCAGATCGATTTCGCTCTCGTGCGCCACGGCGAAGAGCGCGATGCCCGTGCTCGCATGCAGCACGAAGGCGCTGCCGCGCACATCGAACGGATGCGTGAACGCAGCGTTGGTCACTTCGGCGAGCGCGCTCGCGCGTTTCTCGATCTCGTCGCCCTTGACGATCACCACGAACTCGTCGCCGCCGATACGCGCGAGCGTGCCTGCGCCACCCACCGCGTCGGCGAGACGCGCGGCGCTCATCTGCAGCACGATGTCGCCGGCGTTGTGGCCGAGCGTGTCGTTGACCGTCTTGAAGTTGTCGAGGTCGATGAAGAGGATCGCGAGGTGTCCGAGGTTACCGGGCTGCGAGACTTCGTGGCGCAGCCGCTGCAAGGTGGCGTAGCGGTTGGGCAGGCCCGTGAGCAGGTCGTACTGCACGAGTTGCGACATCTCGCGCTCGCGTCCGAGCAGCTTGCCGATCAACCCCGTGGCCACGGCGAAGAACGACAGCATGGCGAGCGAGATGAACGTCGCCATCATCAGGTAGACGTTGCGCGTGTGGTTGTAGTCGGCGAACTGCTCGGCTTGCGACAGGCCGACCAGCACCGCGAGAGGATAGCCGTCGATGTGGCGGTACGAGACGATGCGTGTGACGTGGTCGATCGGATCGGTGTAGGTGCCCGAGACGTGCTCGGCTATCGGGTACACGCCGCTGGCCGAGAACGCGCCGCTCGCGCGCTCGGCGTTGCCGGTGCGGCGCGCGAGCACGGCGCCGGTGTCCGAGATCACGGCGATCACGCCGTCACGGCCAATCGCGGCGTTGTTGTAGAAGTCGCTCGTGAAGTAGCTCGGGTCTTCGGAGACCACCACCACGCCCGCGAACGACCCATCCGGGTGATTGAGGCGGCGCGTCATCTGCAAGGTCCAGTGGCCCGACACGCGGCCGAGCACCGGCTTGCTGATATAGAGCTGATCGTCGTTCTCGTGCTCGTGCACCTTGAAGTGCTCGCGATCGGAGAGGTCGATGGGCTTGGGATTCGGGTCCACGGTGTTGGCGACGAGCGTGCCGTGCTCGTCGATGATCGACACCTGCACGAGCGAGTCGCTCTGCACCACGCCTTTCTCGACCGTGCTCGAGAGATTGAAGTGCTCGGGCGTCTTCTCGAACTCGTACTTCACGAAGCGCGTGATCTGGTCGACCTGATGGATCGCCTTAACCGTGTGCTGCTCGAGCGCCGACGAGAGGATGGCCGCCGAAGCCGTGGCCTCGCGCTGGGCGGCTTCCTTCTCGACCGCAAGGCGCGTGAAGATCACGGCCCATAGCAGGATCAGCACCAGCACGCCGAGCGCCGGGATGGCCAGCAGCGTGCGCGGGCGCGTGTAGGCCGGCCCGGGCGCGTCGCGCAGCGCGGCGTCGCGCGAGAGGAGGCGCCGGTGCGTGCTCATGGAGCCCGCCGTACGCGCGCACCGCCGCGCCGCTGATGCGGCGGCCGGGACGGCAACAAGGCGCTCGGTTGGATCGGCGGCATCGAAACGGCTGTGGAAATAGCGCGGAGTGCGCGAACGAGAACCCTCGGATGCATCGTTGTATCCGATGTCTGGATCTTAATGGTTGGACAATGAATTAGGAAGCTATCCCTCCCTGGGTATACGCGAGTCGAGGCGCCCATCGAGGGCAAACGTCGACACCCGTTATTCGTCGCGCATAGCCGGGATGCCGCGCATCGGGCGATAGGCGCGAGTTCACGCAGAATGCATGCCCGCGGGCACGGACGCGCCGCGCGCGGTGAATGCGCGCCCCAAGTGTTCAGAAGAGCGATCGCAAGGGTGCCGATCGCGTGTCGCTCATGCGAGCTGAATCGTGCCGTCCACCACCGTGAGCGACGCGCCGCCGATCCAGATCTTGCCTGCCGCATCGTCGTAGTCGATGAAGACGCGGCCGTCGCGCCCCATCGCGGTGCCCTGGCGCACGGTATAGCCGCTGCCGGGGCGGCGGTCTTGCTGCGCGAGCAGCATCGCAATGGCAGCATTGGCGCTGCCGGTCACCGGGTCTTCGCCTATGCCCAGATCCGTCATGAGGCAGCGCACCTCGAAGGTGGCGGGCCCCTGCGCAGCATGCGCGCCATAGGCCGCGAGCCCTTGCGCGCCCACACTCGTGGCCACGCTCGCCAGCGCTTCGTAATCGATGTCGAGCGCGAGCACCGCCGGCGCCGAGGCGAGCCGCACGACGAGCCACGGCGCGCCGTTGTCGACACCGCACGGCGGCGCGCTGAAATCGATCGCATCCGTGCGCAGGGCCGCGCGCAGCGCGTCGTATCGCGCCTCAGGCAGCGGGGTCATCGTTGCGGGCGGCGCGGCGAAGGCCCAGCGCGGCGCGCCATCGTCGTCGTGTCCGGCCCGCTGCTTCGCGGCCAGCTCGATAAGGCCCGCGCCGCATTCCTGCACGAGCCGGCCAGGCATTTTCGGCTGCGGGCCGCTGTCGAGGAACGCATGCGCCGTGCCGAGCGTCGGGTGGCCCGCAAAGGGCAATTCGCCTTGCGTCGTGAAGATGCGCACGCGATAGTCGGCGCGCGCATCGGTGGGGGCGAGCAGAAACGCGGTTTCGGAGAGATTGGTCCAGCGCGCGATGCCTTGCATCTGCGCCGTATCGAGCCCGTCCGCGTCGAACACGACCGCGAGCGGATTGCCTTTGAAGGGATGCGACGTGAATACGTCGATCTGTTTGAAGCGGACGTTGCGTAGGGCCATGGCGCGAGAACGGGGAGCAGAACGAAAAAAAGCCCGGCCCGGTCGCGACAGACCGGGCCGGGCAGCTATACACCGAATGCTTACTCGACTTCGGCGATCAGCTCGATCTCGACGCACGCGCCTAGCGGAATCTGCGCGACGCCGAATGCCGAACGCGCGTGCTTGCCTTTCTCGCCGAACACGTCGGCGATCAGCTCTGATGCGCCGTTCGTGACGATGTGCTGCTCGGTGAAGGTGAGCGTCGAGTTCACGAGGCTCATCAGCTTGACGATGCGCTTGACCTTGTTGAGGTCGCCCACGTGGGCATGCAGCGTGGCGAGCAGGTCGATCGCGATCGAGTGAGCGGCGGCCTTGCCTTCCTCGGTCGTGAGCGACTCGCCCAGCTTGCCGGCCCAGACCTTGCCGTCCTTCTTCGCAATGTGGCCCGAGAGGTACACGGTGTTGCCGCTTTGCGCGCTCATCACGTAGGCCGCGGCGGGGGCGCCGGCGGTCGGCAGTTCGATGCCGAGTTCTTTGAGGCGGTCGTAGACGTTGAGGTCAGCCATGATCAGGAGTCCTTTTGCAGTAAAAGTGAAAATGAAGATGGGTTTGAGCAGCGCGCTCGCCTCAGAGGCGCGCGCGGATGAGTTTCGCGAGCGTCGCCACGCCTTCCTCGATCTTTGCGGGCGGCACGGTCACGAACGACAGGCGCAGCTTGTTGTGCTGCGGCTCGCTCGCGAAGAAGGGCGCGCCCGGCACGAAGGCCACGTTTTGCGCGACCGCTGCTTCGAGCAGTTTCATGGTGTCGATGCCCTCGGGCAGCGAGACCCACACGAACATGCCGCCTTCGGGGCGGTTCCAGCTCACGCTCTCGGGCATGTTGCGCGCGAGCGCGTCGAGCATCGCCGCGCACTGGTCGCGGTAGAGCGCGCGCACCCTGGGAATATGGGTGTCGAGAAAGCCGTCCTTCACGACCTCATGGACGACGCGCTGGGTGAAGCTCGGCGTGTGCAGGTCGGTGGCCTGCTTGGCCTGCACCAGTTTGAAGTGCAGCTCCTCGGGCGCGATGATGTAGCCCACGCGCAGGCCCGGCGCCAGCACCTTCGAGAACGAGCCCAGATGGACGATGCGTTCGGGCGCCATCGAGAGCAGCGTGGGCAGCGGCTGGCCCGCGTAGTCGAGTGCGCCGTAAGGATCGTCCTCGATGACCGGGAAGGGCGCGCCCTGCGCGAAGCGGGCGAGCGCCTCGCGCCGTTCGAGCGGCAGGCGGCGGCCCGTCGGGTTCTGGAAGTTCGGGATGGCGTAGAGCAGGCGCGCGCCCTGGGTGAGTTCCGGCGTGAGGCTTTCGGGCACGAGGCCATGCTCGTCGGTGGGGACCTGCACGTAGCGCGGCTCGTAGAGCGAGAACGATTGCAGCGCGCCGAGGTAGGTGGGCGTTTCGACCAGCACGGGGCTGCCCGGCGAGACCAGCACCTTGCCGAGCAGGTCGAGCGCCTGCTGCGAGCCCGTGGTGATGAGCACCTGCGACGCGCGGATCTTGGCGCCGCCCACCGAGTAACGCTCGGCGACCCATTCGCGCAGCGGCAGGTAACCCTCCGTCGCGCTGTACTGGAGCGCGCCGGTGGGGTTGTCGCGCAGGATACGGTCGGCGGCTGCGCGCATTTCCTCGACCGGGAAGGACGCCGGCGCTGGCAGGCCGCCCGCGAATGAAATGACCTCGGGCCGTTCCGTTACCTTCAGGATTTCGCGAATCGCCGAGCTGGTCAGCTTGATCGCACGCTCGGACAGTTGCCACGCGGGGGCAGCCTTGAGATCGCTTTGGTCCATGAGGTCTCCTTGTTGAGGTCGGGAACGAGGGCTTGAACGGGCGCCGAACTTTCAATTATGGCGCGAAACCTGCCCGCGCGGACGTATTGCGCGACAGAGGAATCGAGCCTTACCGGTCGGTATTCGAAGAAATGTACCGGTATGGTCGCAGACAGTAACGGTACAATCGCTCCGATAGTGTTCTGTACAGTCGGAGCCGCCATGTCGTCCGTACCCCATGCGTCCGTCCCTCTCGACCAGATTCCGGCGCCGCACGATGCCGCCACGACCACACTCGTCGATCAGCTGGTCCAGTGGGGCCGCCGCCGCATCGAAGAGCGCGTGTTCCGCCCCGGCATGCGCATGCCGTCCATCCGCAAGCTCGCGCTCGACAAGGGCGTCTCGCGCTTCACGGTGGTGGAGGCCTATGAGCGCCTCGTCGCGCAGGGCTACCTGGATTCGCGGCGCGGCTCGGGTTTCTATGTGCGCGAGCGGCTTGCGGTGGTGGCGCCGCTGGAGCACCGTCCCGCCGCGCCCGACAGCGGCGTCGATGCGGCGGCCGACCCCGCGCCGCCGCCCACCCTCGACGTCGTCTGGCTGCTGCGCAACATGCTCCATTCGTCGACGCACCCGGAAAAGGGGCCGGGGCTCGGCTACCTGCCCGCGCGCTGGCTCGACGGCGAGCTGCTGGCGGGGGCGATGCGCTCGCTCGGACGCCAGAGCGGCGCGCAGCTGCTCGGTTTCGGTTCGCCGCAAGGCTTCCTGCCGCTGCGCCAGCAGTTGCAGACGCGTCTTGCCGAGTTCGAGATCGGCGCGACGCCCGAGCAGTTCGTGATGGTCTCGGGCGTCACTCAGGCCATCGATCTGCTGGCTCGCCTGTACGTGCGGCCCGGCGACACCGTCGTGGTGGGCGACCCCGCGTGGTTCCAGATGTTCGGCCGCTTCGTCTCGCAAGGCGCGCGCCTCGTGGGCATGCCGTACACGCCCGAGGGGCCGGACCTCGACGCGCTCGAAGCGCTGGTGGCGACGTGGCGGCCGAAGCTGCTCGTCATTAACTCGGTGCTGCAGAACCCCACCGGTACTTCGCTCACGGCGGCGCAGGCGTTTCGCATCCTGCGCCTCGCGGAGCAGTACGACTTTCTCGTCGTCGAAGACGATATCTACGGCGATCTCTGCCCGGCGGGCTATCCGGCCACACGCCTCGCGAGCCTCGACCAGCTGCGCCGCGTGATCTACCTCGGCAGCTTTTCGAAGACGCTCGCGCCCAATTTGCGCGTGGGCTTCATCGCGAGCGCGCTCGACGTGGCGCAGGCGGTCGCGGACCAGAAAATGCTGGTGGGCATGACGAGCCCCGAGCTCAACGAACGGGTGCTGTTTCGCGTGCTCACCGAAGGCCATTACCGGCGCCACGTAGAGCGCCTGCGCGCGCGGCTGGACGCCGTGCGCGACAAGGCCGCGCGCATGCTCGAGCGCGCAGGCTGCAAGCTCTTCGTCGCGCCGGGCGCGGGCATGTTCCTGTGGGCCGACACCGGCGTGGACGCCGACACCCTCACGGCCGCGGGCCACGAGGCAGGCTTCCTGCTCACGCCGGGCAGCCTGTTTTCGCCGCACCAGTCGCCCACCACGTGGATGCGCTTTAACATCGCGAACTGCGGCGACCCCGCGCTGCCGACCTTTCTCGCCGGCTATCTGGACGGGGCGGCGCGGCGCGCCTGAAATTCGCCTGAAACCTGCCTGAAAACCCTTGAAACCGGCGCGGCGCGTCCCCATATGCGCGCTCGACGCGTCGCGTGGCTGCACACGCGGCCGACCTACTGACTGCAACGAACGAGGACTCCCGACCATGGCACAAGAAACCATGAGCTTCCAGGCGGAAGTGAAACAGCTTCTGCACCTGATGATCCATTCGCTGTACAGCAACAAGGAAATTTTCCTGCGCGAGCTGGTTTCGAATGCATCGGACGCCGCCGACAAGCTGCGCTTCGAAGCGCTCGCCAACAGCGCGCTTTATGAAAGCGATCCGAACCTGCGCATTCGCGTAGGCTTCGATAAGGCCGCGCGCACCATCACCATCGACGACAACGGCATCGGCATGAGCCACGACGAAGCCGTGGCCAACCTCGGCACGATCGCGCGCTCGGGCACCAAGGAATTCTTCGGCAAGCTCTCGGGCGACCAGCAAAAGGACGCGGCGCTGATCGGTCAGTTCGGCGTGGGCTTCTACTCGGGCTTCATCGTCGCCGACAAGATCACCGTCGAAACGCGCCGCGCGGGCCTGCCCGCAAGCGAAGGCGTGCGCTGGACGAGCGCCGGCGAGGGCGAGTTCTCGGTCGAGATGATCGAGCGCGCGCAGCGCGGCACCACCATCACGCTGCATCTGCGCGAAGGCGAAGACGAACTGCTTTCGGCATGGAAGCTCAAGTCGATCATCCAGAAGTACTCGGATCACGTCGGCCTGCCCATCGAGATGAAGAAGGAAGAGTGGGACGCCGAAAAGAATGAGATGGTCACGAAGGACGAATACGAGACCATCAACCAGGCGAGCGCGCTGTGGACGCGCGCGAAGAACGACATCAGCGACGAGCAGTATCAGCAGTTCTACCAGCACCTCGCGCACGACCACATGAATCCGCTCGCGTGGACGCATAACCGCGTCGAGGGCCGCAGCGAATACACGCAACTGCTCTACGTGCCGTCGCATGCGCCGTTCGACATGTGGAATCGCGATCACAAGAGCGGCCTGAAGCTCTATGTGAAGCGCGTGTTCATCATGGACGAAGCCGAGCAACTGCTGCCGAACTACCTGCGCTTCGTGAAGGGCGTGGTCGATTCGAGCGATCTGCCGCTCAACGTCTCGCGCGAAATCCTGCAGGAAAGCCGCGACGTGAAGGCGATTCGCGACGGCGTGACCAAGCGCGTGCTGTCGATGCTCGAAGAGCTCGCCTCGGCGCAAACCGATGCCGAAGCGAAGGAAGAGGACAAGGCGAAGTTCGCGACCTTCTGGACCGAGTTCGGCCAGGTGCTCAAGGAAGGCGTGGGTGAGGACCAGGCGAACGGCGAGCGCATCGCAAAGCTGCTGCGCTTTGCATCGACGCACAACGACACTGATGAGCAGACTGTCTCGCTCGCTGACTACGTCGCGCGCATGAAGCCCGAGCAGACGAAGATCTACTACGTGACCGCCGATACCTGGCAGGCCGCGAAGAACAGCCCGCACCTCGAAGTGTTCCGCAAGAAGGGCGTGGAGGTGCTGCTCCTCACCGATCGCGTGGACGAATGGATGCTGTCGTTCCTGAACGACTTCGACGGCAAGCCGCTTGCGAGCGTGGCGCGCGGCGACCTCGATCTGGGCGCGCTCAACGACGAAGAAAAGCAGCAGCAGGAGAAGGTGGGCGAAGAGCTCAAGCCGCTCGTCGAGCAGATGAAGGAAGCGCTCAAGGGCAAGGCCAAGGACGTGCGCCTCACGTTCCGGCTGACCGATTCGCCGAGCTGCCTCGTGGCCGATGAAGGCGACATGAGCGGTTACCTGCAGCGCATGCTCAAGGCCGCGGGCCAGCAGGCGCCGCAGATGCAGCCGATTCTCGAAGTCAATCCCGAGCATCCGCTCGTGAAGGCGTTGCGTACCGATAGCGCGGACTTTGGCGACTGGTGCCATCTGCTGTTCGATCAGGCGATGCTGGCCGAAGGCGGCGCGCTGGAGGATCCGGCGAGCTTTGTGAAGCGGACTAATGCGTTGTTGCTGGCGCGGGCGGGTTAATGTAGAAAGCACGCGCTTCGCTTGCAGGAGGCGTGTGTTGAATTGCCGATCCCCTTACAGCCTCGTGCGACAAGGGGATTTTTCTTTGACGCATGGTTTCTCGCCGCTGCGTTGCGACGCTCGCCCCGCAGCGAATTGAAATGCGTGCAGCCTATAATGCGCGCCATGCTCATCCGATTCGATGCCGCCGACGCGCACTGGCGCGTCGCGCCCCTCGCGGCCTTCAGTGCCGACCAGAAAGACTGGCTTACCCGCGGCGGTTCGCTGACCGCGCATCTGCGCGCGCTCGGCCATGTCGTCGTGCGCGTGACGCGCGAAGCTGTCGACATGCCCTGGCCCGACGAATACGCCGCCCTCGGCCTCGCGCCGCGCGCACGCGCGTGGGTGCGCGAGATCGTGCTCGAAGTCGACGGCGTGCCGTTCGTGGCCGCGCATAGTGCGACGCCGATCGCGGCGAGCCACGGTATCTGGCAAGCCATGCGCCGCCTGCGCACACGCCCGCTTGCGGAGTTGCTTTACACCGATAGCGGCGTCGCGCGCTCGGCGCTCGTGAGCCGGCGCGTGAATGCGCGGCATCCGCTGCATGCGCTGGCCGCGCGCGAAACGCAGCGACATGTGCCGCATGTCTTTGTCGCGCGCCGTTCCGTGTTCGAGCGCTATGGCGCGCCGCTCCTCGTGACGGAATGCATGCTGCCTGCGTTGTGGGCGCGCCTTGCGTGTCTGGCGGGCGATGCGCAACCGGCGGCGCTGGCACACGCCACTCACTCGGCACGCGAGCGCGGACCGCTTGGCCATACGGCCTCGCGCGCCGCGCATGTGCCGCTTCCTCCAGCGGGTTTTCGCGGATGAGCATCAAGCGCTGCTTTGCGCCGGTCGTCGACGCGCATACGCGCGTACTGATTCTCGGCAGTCTGCCGGGCGAGGCGTCGCTGGCGCATCAGCAGTACTACGCGCACAAGCAGAACCGGTTTTGGCATCTGGTGGGCGAGGTGATCGGCGCCAACCTTCCAGCGATGGCCTACGACGCGAGGCTGCAAACGCTGCTTGAACATCGCGTCGGTTTGTGGGACGTGGTCGCGCAGGCGCGGCGTGAGGGCAGTCTCGACGGCAATATCCGCGACCACGCAGGCAACGATCTCATCGCGTTGATCGAGGGGCTGCCCGCGCTCGAAGCGATCGCGTTCAACGGCGGCACGGCGGCGCGTATCGGCGGGCGCATTCTCGGGCCGCACGCGCAGCGCTTTCGCATCTTGCGGATGCCGTCCAGTAGTCCCGCTCATGCGTCAATGAATTTTGCCGCGAAGCTCGCGGCATGGCGCGCGCTGGGCGAGTTCGCCGTCGCCTAAAACCGGCCCGATGCGCCGCGAATGCTATGCTCTCGGTCGCCCGCGCAGTTGCGGCCGGCATTGCATCCCAAGTTGCGTTTGAACTCGCACCCAAAACGCTGTGGATTGCGCATCCGCATCTGCTCCTCATAAGCAAGAAAGCAAAACATCTTCACATGACGACTCTCATCAAGCGTGCTTCGGCAGAAGCGCGCGCATTCAGCAAGACCCGCAGCAAGACCGCCTCGAAGCACGCCTCGAAGCACGCCGATGCCGACCTCGACAACGCACCGGTCATCGAAGCGCCGCGCAAGCCGCGCTTTGCGCCCGTGACGTTCTCGGAAGAGGGCGGCGTGCGCTATCTGCATTTCGGCACCGAGTGGGTCCAGGGTGCGATGCGTCTGTCCAAACCGCAGCACATCGAGCTCGAATACGCTCAGCAGATGATGTCCTGGCTGCTGTTTCTCGCCACGCCGGCGCGCATCGTGCAGCTGGGTCTTGGCGCTGCGGCGCTGACCAAGTTCGCGCATCGCTACCTGCGTCCGGCGAAGGTCGAGGCAATCGAGCTGAACCCGGCCGTCGTGGTGGCCGCGCGCACGATGTTCGAACTGCCGCATGATGATGCACGCCTCACGGTGCGC
Source organism: Paraburkholderia sp. A1RI-2L (assembly GCF_048957375.1). Classification (NCBI taxonomy): domain Bacteria; kingdom Pseudomonadati; phylum Pseudomonadota; class Betaproteobacteria; order Burkholderiales; family Burkholderiaceae; genus Paraburkholderia; species Paraburkholderia sp. A1RI-2L. The sequence continues at coordinate 1,867,357 of NZ_JARBTA010000001.1, read as the reverse complement.
GAACTCGATGCGTGGGACTTCGTGCACGACCGCGCGAACCACGGCACGATCGGCGCGCTGCAGATCGATGTTTACGACGCGACCGCGCGCGGTCCGGTGCTCGACAGCGTGGCGTTCTATCGTGCGGCGCGCGCGTGCCTCACCGATGCCGGTATTGCGACCATCAACCTGTTCGGCGACCACCCGAGCTATGTGCGCAACATGAAGCGCCTGAAGGAAGCGTTCGACGGCCGCGTGATCGCGCTGCCCGAGGTGCACGAGGGCAACCGCATTGCGCTGGCGTTCTCGGGTCCGGCGCTCGAAGTGAGCTGGGCGGCGCTCGAGAAGCGCGCGCGCCTGCTCGAAAGCAAGCTCGGCTTGCCGGCGCACCAGTGGGTGAAGGCGCTGCGTGAAGCCAACGCCGAAAACAGCAAGAGCAACAAGAACGACAAGGGCGGCGACACGTTCGCCATCTGACGCGCACCCCCGCGAGGCATCGCGGCGCGCAACGCAAGGCCGGCCCCATGACAAACGGGGCCGGCTTTTTTGTGTTTCGGATCACCAAGCTTTCTAAATGCTGACGACTCAGGGTCAAACGCACCGCCAGTCGTGTCTTGACAACATGATCTAAATTGGGGTCCGCCCTTCTTGACCCGTCGCTGCGGCATCGCTACTCTTTTCTGCGCTTTCGGGGACCTTGCGAGGCACGATCTCGCGGGCCAGGGGCCGCTCGATATCGGGCGGCGGACCACCTCGAAAACCCCATAACTACATAAGTAACGAGGAGACGTCATGGCTCACGACGCCGACGCCGCAAAAGCCAGCAAGCACTGGCTATGGCTGTTGATCTTGCCCTGGATCGCAATGATCTGGGTGCCGTCGTACAACAAGGTCGAGCCCACGCTGTGGGACTTCCCATTTTTCTACTGGTATCAGCTGCTCTGGGTGCTGATCAGCGCGGTCATCACCGTGTTCGTCTATCTCAAGACCAAGGATCGCTCGAAGAACAGCGGCAAGGCAGGGGGTGCGCAATGAACGTTACGGCAACCTTCGTCTTCGTCCTGTTGTTCATCGGCGTCACGATCGTCGGCTTCCTTGCCGCCCACTGGCGCAAGGGCGACCTCGCCCATATCGACGAGTGGGGGCTCGGCGGCCGGCGCTTCGGCACGATCGTCACGTGGTTCCTGCTCGGCGGCGATCTCTATACCGCGTACACCTTCGTGGCGGTGCCGGCGCTCGTGTTCGGTGCGGGGGCAACGGGTTTCTTCGCTCTGCCCTATACGATCCTGATCTACCCGTTCGCGTTCGTGGTGTTTCCCAAACTCTGGGCCATCGCCAAGCGTCACAGCTACGTCACTTCGGCCGACTTCGTGAGCGCGCGCTACGGCAGCCGCGTGCTCGCGCTCGCCGTCGCGGTCACCGGCATCGTCGCGACCATGCCTTACATCGCGCTGCAGCTGGTGGGCATCGAAGTGGTGATCGGCGGGCTCGGTTTCGACACCACGGGCTTCATCGGCGACCTGCCGCTCATCATCGCGTTCGCGATTCTTGCGGCCTACACCTACACTTCGGGCCTGCGCGCGCCGGCCATGATTGCCGTGGTGAAGGACGTGCTCATCTACATCACGATCATCGCGGCCATCATCGTGATCCCCGCGCAGCTGGGCGGCTTCGGCCATATCTTCGGCGCGGTGCCGCCGGCCAAGCTGCTGCTCAAGGCTCCGGATGCGACGAGCCTGAACGGCTATAGCGCATATGCGACTCTGGCGGTGGGTTCGGCGCTCGCGCTGTTCCTGTATCCGCACTCGGTCACGGCGATTCTTTCGTCGTCGTCGGGCAACAGCATCCGCCGGAATATGGCGATGTTGCCCGCGTACTCGCTCGTGCTCGGCCTGCTCGCGCTGCTCGGCTACATGGCGCTCGCTTCGGGCGTAAAGGACATGCCGCAATATGCGCCGTACTTCAAGGCTTTCGGCCCGAATTTCGCGGTGCCGGCGCTGTTCCTGCAGTATTTCCCGTCGTGGTTCGTGGGCGTGGCGTTCGCGGCTATCGGCATCGGCGCGCTGGTGCCGGCGGCGATCATGTCGATCGCGGCCGCCAACCTCTACACGCGCAATATCCACAAGGAGTTCATCAACCGCAACATGAATCACGAGCAGGAGACCAACGTGGCCAAGCTGGTTTCGCTGATCGTGAAGGTGGGGGCGGTGGCGTTCATCCTGGGCCTGCCGCTCACGTATGCGATCCAGCTGCAGCTGCTCGGCGGCATCTGGATCATCCAGACGCTGCCCGCGATCGTGCTCGGCCTCTACACGCGCATGCTCGACTGGCGCGGCCTCCTGATCGGCTGGGCGGCGGGCATCGTCACTGGCACATGGATGGCGATTTCGCTGCACCTCAAGGGCTCGATCTTCGTCGTGCACCTGTTCGGCGTGGCCGTGCCGGGCTATGCGGCGGTGTGGTCGCTGATCGTGAACCTCGTGGTTGCCGTGGCGGTGTCGGTGCTCGTGCATCTGTTCGGCATGCAGAAGGGCGTGGACCGCACGCGGCCCGAGGACTATCTCGACGTGCAGGAAGGCTGATCCGGCGCGCAATTCGTGTTGCGCCTGCAATGCCCGCAACTTCACGGTTGCGGGCATTTGTTTTTCCGGTGCACGATGCTTGCAGGGGCCGCTTTTTCCGCTAACTCGCGTCACGTCCAGCAGGCTGCTAGCGCACCATGACTACGTCCGATCACGACCACGATACCGAACCCGCAGCCGCTTCGGGCGATGCAGCGCGCCACGGCGCCAACGCTGCCTCGTATGGGAAGCCGCCGCGTCGGCGCTCGCGCGTGCGGGTGCGCGTGGAGAATTTCTGGCGCGCGCTCACCTCGCCGTTTTACCGCTATCGCAACGCCGGAATCATTCACGGCGTGCGCGTGGGGCTCGCGATGCTCGTGTCGATTCTCGCCACCACGGGCATCGACATTCCGCACGGCATCTGGGCGTCGGTCACGCTGCTCGTGGTGATCGGCGGGCTCCAGCACCACGGCAACATTCGCAAGAAGGCCGCCGAGCGCGCGCTCGGCACGGTGCTCGGCGCGCTCATCGGCCTCACGCTCATCATCGTGCAGGCGGTGACGGGCTTCACGTGGCTCACCTATTCGCTCATGGCGATCGTCGCGGCGGTGTGCAGCTACTATGCGATCGGCAAGGAGGGCTACGTGCCGCTCCTCACGGCCATCACGATGTGCATCGTCGCGGGCCACGGCGACAACCTCATCGACACGGGCTTGTGGCGCACGCTCAACGTGATGATCGGCATCGTGATCGCGTTGGCGTTTTCGTTCGCGCTGCCGCTGCATGCCACCTACTCGTGGCGCTACCGGCTCGCCGACAATTTGCGCGAGATTGCGCGCGTTCATGCCCAGGTGGTGAGCGGCGCGCAGGTGGATCCCGATGCGCAGGTCGAAGCTTTCCGGCGCCTGAACGCCCGGCTCGTGCAATTGCGCGGGCTGATGCCTTCGGTGGCGCGGGAAATCGATGTGCCGCTCGCGCGGCTCGAGCAGGTGCAGCGCCTGCACCGCGCGCTGCTCAGTTCGCTGGAAATGATGGCTACCGGCCTGGGCCATTACGAGCAGCAGCGCGTGCGGGCGGCCTTCGCGGGGTACGGCGAGAGCGTGCGCGTCGCGCTGCTGGCGACGGCCCGGGCGCTGCGTTTTGGCGGCACGCGGCATCATCCGGAGGCGGCGGCGCGGGCGCTGCGCTCGAGCCCGCTCGACGCGGCGCCGGGGGCGATGCCCGCAGTGGTGCCGCAGCAGCAGCCCGACACCGCGTCGCAGATGCAGGGGCCTTACTGGCTCGAACAGCGTTTCGAGGAGCAGGTGGGACAACTGCGTGCCTTGCTCCTCGAAACCGAGCCGAGATGGAACATCGAGCGCGCGCATTGGCGCCGCATGGTGTGACGTGCGCGCTCGCGAGCGTGTCGGGGCCGCTCAGGTGTGACTACCTGGTTGCCAATCAGGCGGCGGGACTTTCGGAATGCGGCGCGCTGACCATCCACGGCACGCCGAACTTGTCGGTGAGCATGCCGAAGCCCGGAGACCAGAAGGTCTTCTGGAACGGCATCGTCACCTGGCCACCCTTGGCGAGCGCGTCGAAGTAGCGCTGCGCGGCGGCTGCGTCGGGTCCCGTGAGCGAGACGCCGAAGCCGGCGAACTTGTCGTTCTGCGTCATGCAACCGCCGTCCGACATCATGAACTGCGCGTCGCCGATCTGCAGCGTCGCGTGCATGATCTTCTCGGCGAACTCGGGCGGCATCGGGCGCTCGGGGTCGGGCGGGGCGTCCTTGAAGCGCATCTTGAACAGCTCCTGCGCGCCGAGCGCTTCGCGGTAGAACGCGATCGCCTGCTCACAGGTGCCGTTGTAAAACAGATAGGGCTGGATTTGCATCGTCGATTTCCTTGCGGACTTGTCCGGTGGGCGGTCCCACGATGGCCGGTCCCGTGAAGAAGCGTCGCGCAACCTGGGTGACGGGCGCGGCAGGGCGGGGCCGGGGATGGTGCGGCATGTTGCGCCGCTGGCCTGATTCTAGGCGCTTCGGGTGACCGTATGCGCGTTTCGGGAGCCGGTGTCGCCAGGGTTTGCGAGAGCGCATGCGGGAATGGCATTTGCGCCCTGCTGCGGGCTTTCGTGCCATGCAAAAAGGGCCGCACAGGGTGGATGTGCGGCCCTTTAAAAGGAATCGGCTGCTGCGGCCAGGCACGCTTTCGCGTGCTCGTGCGCGCTTAACGCGCGCGCAGCTCCTCGATCATTTTTTCGAGCTTGATCGCATCGGCGGCGAAGGCGCGGATGCCTTCCGCGAGCTTCTCCGTCGCCATCGCGTCTTCGTTGAGCTGGAAGCGGAACGACGGCTCGTCCACGGCCACGCGCGCGATCTGTGCGTCCTTGAACGCTTGCGGCGAGAGCTTGCGTTCGACCTTCTCGTTGCTGTCGTGCAGCTTCTGCAGCAGGTCCGGGCTGATCGTGAGCAGGTCGCAGCCGGCCAGCTCGACGATCTGGCTGGTGTTGCGGAAGCTCGCGCCCATCACCTCGGTCTGGTAGCCGAACTTCTTGTAGTACGCATAGATCTTGCGCACCGACTGCACGCCCGGATCATTCGCGCCGCCGTCCTTCGCGTCGTCCCAGTCGGCGCCCTTGGCCTTCTTGAACCAGTCGTAGATGCGGCCGACGAACGGCGAGATCAGCTGCGCGCCCGCCTCGGCGCATGCGGTGGCCTGCGCGAGCGAGAACAGCAGCGTCATGTTGCAGCGGATGCCGTCCTTTTGCAGCACCTCGGCCGCGCGGATGCCTTCCCACGTGGATGCGAGCTTGATCAGCACGCGCTCGCGCGGGATGCCGGCCTGCTTGTACAAATCGATGATGTGGTGCGCTTTGTCGATCGACTTCTTCGTGTCGAACGAGAGGCGCGCGTCCACTTCGGTCGAGACGCGGCCCGGAATGATCTTGAGAATCTCGGTGCCGAAGGCGACCAGCAGATGGTCGATGATCGACTCGACCGATTCGCCCGCGTGATCGCGCACGGTTTTTTCGAGCAGCGGCCGATACTCGGCCTTCTGCACGGCCTTGAGAATCAGCGACGGATTGGTGGTCGCGTCCTCGGGCTTGTACTGGACGAACTGCTGGAAGTCGCCCGTATCGGCGACGACGGTGGTGTACTGCTTGAGCTGATCGAGTGCGTTAGTCATGTCAGGCCTTGTGGGCGCATGTGCGCCGGCATCGGTGGGAGTTGAACGGCTTCGCGCTTTTGGCGTGGCGCGGGGCGCGAAGGGCGGCACACGATGCCGTGCCGGAAGGCACGGCTTACCTCATCATTTTATGGCGGATCGGGTGGCGATGCGATTACGCGAGCTTCGGCCACCCTCACGCGCCCTCAGGCCCCTTCACGCCCGCCGCGCGTTCAGGATCACCTGGGTGATCACGCCTGCCACGAGCCCCCAGAACGCCGCGCCGATCGAGAGCAGCGTGAGCCCCGAAGCGGTCACCATGAAAGTCACGAGCGCCGCTTCGCGCTCGTGCGGGTTCTGCATCGCGTTGGTGAGTCCGCTCATGATCGAGCCGAACAGCGCGAGCGCCGCGATGGACACCACCAGCGCGGGCGGAAACGCCGCGAACAGCGCCGCGATCGTCGCACCGAAGACACCCGCGATCAGATAGAAGATGCCGCACCAGACAGCCGCCATATAGCGCTTGGTGCGGTCTTCGTGGGCATGCGGGCCGGTGCAGATCGCCGCGGTGATGGCCGCGAGATTGATGCCGTGCGAGCCGAACGGGGCGAGCACGAGCGAGGCGATGCCGGTCGTGGCGATGAGCGGCGAGGACGGCGTGTTGTAGCCGTCGGCGCGTATCACGGCGATGCCGGGCACGTTCTGCGAGGCCATCGCCACGACGAAGAGCGGAATGCCGATGCTCACGATCGCCGACGCCGAGAATGCGGGCATGGTGAACACGGGCTTCGCGAGCGCCACGTGGAAGTGGCTGAAGTCGAGCAGCCCGAGCGCGGCGGCGGCCGCGACGCCCACCACGAGCGTGCCGACGATCGCGTAGCGCGCGACCCAGCGCTTCATCAGCAGGTAAGCGAAGAACATCGTGAGCACGAGCGGCGTTTGCACCTGCGCGGCGTGGAAAATCTCGATGCCGATCTCGAACAGGATGCCCGCGAGCAGCGCCGCCGCAATGCCGGCGGGCACGCGTTTCATGAGCGCGTCGAACCAGCCGGTCACGCCCACGGCCGTGAGCAGCAGCGCGCACACGATATACGCGCCGATCGCCTCGGCATACGGCACGTGCGGCAGCGAGCTGATCAGCAGCGCCGCGCCTGGCGTCGACCAGGCAATGACGGTGGGGGCGCGGTACCAGAGCGACAGCGCGATGGTGGTCACGCCCATGCCGATCGAGAGCGACCAGATCCACGAGGAGATCTGCTCGGGCGAGAGGTGCGCGGCCTGGCCGGCCTGGAACATCAGCACGAGCGAGCTGGTGTAGCCGGTCATCATCGCGACGAAGCCCGCGACGATCGTGGCAACCGAGGTGTCGGCGAAGGGGCGCAGCGGTCCGGGCCGGAATGTCGATGGCAGGTCCGGGGACGAAGGCGCGGTCATGCTGGAAATCTCCTGGTTTTATGGTTGTGTGCGCAACAGTCTGGCCGCGAGTGCGCGGCGCGGCGTTTCGATGCAGTGCGGCCGCGCGGCTATTTGCTCAGCACGCGCATGGCGGTTTCGAGCCCGGCGACGGTGAGCGGATACATGCGATGCCCGAGTATCTCGCGGATGATCGACACCGACTGCCGATACTCCCATAGCCGCTCGGGCTCGGGATTGAGCCACGCGAAATGCGGGAATTGGTCGGCGAGACGCCGCAGCCACACGGCGCCGGCCTCGGGGTTGTTGTACTCGACCGAGCCGCCCGGCTGCAGCACTTCATAGGGGCTCATGGTGGCGTCGCCGACGAAGATCAGCTTGTAGTCGGGCGTGAACTTGTGCAGCAGATCCCAGGTGGGCGTGCGCTCGGCGTGGCGCCGGCGGTTGTTCTTCCACAGGTAGTCGTAGACGCAGTTGTGGAAGTAGTAGAACTCGAGGTGCTTGAATTCGGCCTTCGCCGCCGAGAAAAGCTCTTCGGTGCGCTTGATGTGATCGTCCATCGAGCCGCCCACGTCGAGCAGCATCAGCACCTTCACGTTGTTGTGGCGCTCCGGGACCATCTTGAGGTCGAGCCAGCCCGCGTTGGCCGCCGTGCTGCGGATCGTGCCCGCGAGATCGAGTTCCTCGGCGGCGCCTTCGCGCGCGAAGCGGCGCAGGCGCCGCAGCGCGACCTTGATGTTGCGCGTGCCGATCTCGACCTGGTCATCGTAGTCGCGGTAGGCGCGCGCGTCCCACACTTTCACGGCGCTGCGCTGGCCGCCTTCGCCACCGATGCGGATGCCCTCGGGGTTATAGCCGCCGTTGCCGAACGGCGAGGTGCCGCCCGTGCCGATCCACTTGCTGCCGCCTTCGTGGCGCTCCTTCTGTTCCTCGAAGAGCTCCTTGAGGCGCTCCATGAGCTTGTCGAGCCCGCCCATCGCCTCGATCTGCGCGCGCTGCTCAGGCGTGAAGTCGCGTTCGAGCCGCTTCTTGAGCCAGTCTTCGGGAATCTCGAAGGCCAGCTCCGATTTTTTCTCGATGCCGCGAAAGTACGCGCCGAAGGCCTGGTCGAAGCGGTCGAAGTACTGCTCGTCCTTCACGAGCGTCATGCGCGCGAGGTAGTAGAAGTCGTCGAGCGAAGGCGCGATCACGCGTTCCTTGAGCGCTTCGACGAGCGTGAGGTACTCCTTCACGGAGACCGGCAGCTTCGCGTCGCGCAGCGTGTAAAAGAAGTCGATCAGCATGCAGGTTCTCCGGCCTTGCGAGCTTGCTCCGCGCTTGGCGCGTGGTCAGCGGTTATGACGGTTCATGTAGATGAGCCGCTCGAAGAGCGTCATGTCCTGCTCGTTCTTGAGCAGCGCGCCGGCGAGCGGCGGCATCGACTTCGAACCGTCCACCGCGCGCAGCGCGTCGGGCGGAATGTCTTCGGCGAGCAGCAGCTTGAGCCAGTCGAGCAGCTCGGAAGTGGATGGCTTCTTCTTCAGGCCCGCGACGTTGCGCAGCTCGAAGAAGCTTTCCATGGCCGCGCTGAGCAGATCCTTGCGAATGCCGGGGTAGTGCACCTCGACGATGCGCTGCATCGTGGCCGGGTCGGGGAAGCTGATGTAGTGGAAAAAGCAGCGGCGCAGGAACGCGTCGGGCAGTTCCTTCTCGTTGTTCGACGTGATGATGACGAGCGGGCGCTGCTTCGCTTTCACGAGCTCGCGCGTTTCGTACACGTAGAACTCCATGCGGTCGAGTTCGCGCAGCAAGTCGTTGGGGAACTCGATGTCGGCCTTGTCGACCTCGTCGATTAGCAGCACGCTTTGCTGCTCCGACTCGAACGCCTGCCACAGCACGCCCTTCACGATGTAGTTGCCGATATCTTTCACGCGCTCGTCGCCGAGCTGCGAGTCGCGCAGGCGCGAGACCGCGTCGTACTCGTAGAGGCCCTGTTGCGCCTTCGTGGTGGACTTGATGTGCCACTGCATGAGCGGCATGTCGAGCGCGGCGGCCACTTCCTCGGCGAGCATGGTCTTGCCCGTGCCGGGCTCGCCCTTGATGAGCAGCGGCCGTTTGAGGGTGATCGCGGCATTGACCGCGAGCTTGAGATCGTCGGTGGCGACGTACTGCGAAGAGCCTTCGAAACGCGTGGCGCGCATGATGAACCGCTCGCTAAAAAAATCTCAGTATAAGTCAGAAGGGGTGTTGGGCCGGGAGGGGCTCGCGTATCGTTGGGTCCGCCCGCGATGTGGACCTTTGCGCCACTCGTTTGCGGCTCGCAAGCAGCGCGCGAGACGCATCAGGGATGACCCGCACGTCACGCGCCAGGCCGCTCGCGAATATTTCACTCACGCCCGAGCCCCGTCCGGCGGGCGTCAGCGGGCCTTGCCCGGGCGGCAGCCCGGTGGACGTGCGGCGGGGCGTCGCGGTATACTCGGACCGATTTTTTTCGGCCTGCACGGCGACCCAAAAGTAAAACAGCAGTCATGCGTCGCAGGCCGTGGCCTGCGGTTCGGGCGTTCGAATCCCCTCAAGCCAGGTTGGATGCTATGAAAAAAATTGTCAGCAAGCACGTCATGTTTGGCGCATTGACAGTGCTGGCGGGCTTCGCGGCCTCGGCCCACGCGGATGTCGTGGGCGACGCGAAGGCAGGGCAGGGTAAGGTTGCGATGTGTATCGGCTGTCATGGTATTCCCGACTACCGCACCGCTTATCCCGAGGTCTATCACGTGCCGATCCTGGGCGGCCAGAACGCGCAGTACATCGCTAGCGCGCTGCACGGCTACAAGAAGGGTGATCGCCACTTCGGGACCATGCACGCGATCGCGGCGTCCCTGTCCGAGCAGGACATCGCCGATATCGCGGCTTATTACTCGTCGCAGACGGCCGCCACGAAAAACAATCCCGAGAAGTAACCGGCACGGGCGCTCTAGCGCAATGGGACCAGAGCAAGGCGCTAAAGCGCCAACTCTGGCCGACACAGGAGAATTCATGAACAAGCCCTATACGGCTGCGCGCGCGTCGCTTCTGAAGGCCGCCTCGGCGGCCGCCCTCACGCTTGCGTTCGGCGTGCAATCGGCGCAGGCCGCCGATGCCTCCAACGGCAAGGTGCTCGCCGACAGCCACAACTGTGCGGCCTGCCACGGCGTGAACCTGAACAAGCCGGTAAGCCCCGATTACCCGAAGCTCGCGGGCCAGCATGCCGACTACATCTTTTGGGCGCTGCGCCAATATCAGATGGGCAACGGCAACGCGAATTTCGGCCGCAGCAATCCGATCATGCAGGCGCAGGTACAGAGCCTCTCCGAGCGTGACCTGAAGGATCTGGCTGCTTACGTCGAATCGCTCAAGGGCGATCTGGTCGAGAAGAAGTAAGCGCAATCCGGCAGGCGCCATGCGGCATGCATGGCGTTTGTGCGCGATGCGCTTGCGATTCATGCAAAAACACCCCGTGCGAGACGCGCTTCAGGCGCTTTCTCGCACGGGGTGTTTTTGCATGGGCCTGCGCGCTTTCGGCCCGCTCGCCGGCGGCGGCCCGGGCTCAGTCGCGCGAGGCGCGCCGCTCGATGCGCGCGAGGTAAGCGTCGGTGTCGGGCGGCGTGTTGGTGCGCTGCGCTTCCCAGATCGTCTCGCCGAGACATTCCATGATGGCGTGCTGCGCGTCGTGGGTGGAGCCCAGGCGCGCCGCAAGCCGGTCGTGGGCCGCGCGGATGCCCGGCGGCTGATCGATCGAAAGCTGCTCGCTGATCGCGAGATGCATCGACAGATGCAAAAAGGGATTGCTCTGCCCGCGCTCGGGTGAATAGTCCTGCGCGGAGGCGGCTTGGGCATCGGCGAGTTGCGCGTGGTACTCGGGATGCTCGACGATCCAGTCAGCGGCCATCGCCTCGAGCGGCGTGAGAATCTCGCCCGCGCGCTGCTTGCGCCAGGTCTCGGTGAAAAAATGGCGGACTTCGTCGCGGCTGGGATTGAACATCGGGTGCTGGATCGTGCAGTGGTGAGGGCGGGGTGGTCGGAGCCTGATTCCATGTGATGCGGTGGCTCAGGCCTCGATTTTACGCCGGGCGTCGTTACGCCGGGCGTCGCTACGCCGGGCCGGTTCGTCAGAGTTCGGGGGGCGGCGTCTTCGGCTTGAACTCGCACAGCGGCTCGATCACGCAATGCCAGCACTCCGGGCGGCGCGCCTTGCACACGTAGCGGCCGTGCAGGATCAGCCAGTGATGGGCGTCCTGACGGAACTCGGCCGGCGTGAACTTCTCCAGGGCGGTTTCCACGGCCTTGACGTCCTTGCCGGGCGCGAGGCCGGTGCGGTTGGCGACGCGGAAGATATGTGTGTCCACGGCGATGGTCGGATGGCCGAACGCCGTGTTGAGCACCACGTTCGCGGTCTTGCGCCCGACGCCCGGCAGCGCTTCGAGCGCTTCGCGCGTTTGCGGAACCTCGCCGCCGTGCTGCTCGATCAGGATCTTGCAGGTGGCGATGACGTTCTTCGCCTTGGTGCGATAGAGGCCGATCGTCTTGATGTAATCGGCGACGCCTTCCTCGCCCAGCGCGAGCACCGCTTGCGGCGTATTGGCCACCGGAAACATCTTGCGCATGGCCTTGTTCACCGAAACGTCGGTGGCCTGCGCCGAGAGCATCACGGCGATCAGGAGTTCGAAGGGCGTCGTGAACTCCAGCTCGGTCGTCGGGTTTGGGTTGATGCTCTGGAGCGTCTCGTAGATGGCGCGGCGCTTGGTGGCGTTCATGCGGGCTTGTCGTTCTGATCGGCGTCCGGCGCGGGCTGTTCGGGCGTGGCTGCGCCCTCGGCCTTGCTGTCGGCCGAGCCCGCGTCGGCGGCGATGCCGAGACGCCGGCGGCGGGCCTCGGCGGCGTCGATTTGCGCCTGCACGTCGGCGCTCACGTGCTCGGTGTTGCGCGGGCCGACGCCGCGTTCGGCGAGCTCCAGTTTCTTGCGCCGCGCGCGTTCGAGCGCGGCCTGGATGATGGCTTTTTTCTTTGCTTCGGCGTCGTCGGCGGGCGAGGCCGCAGCCGGCGAGGCTGACGCGGCCGAAGCGCCGGACGCATCGGAAGCCGCTTCGGCGGGCGCCACCGCTGCGCGCCGCGCGGCAGCGCGCGCTTCCGCGGCATGACGCTCGGCGGCGAGCCGGGCCTGGCGGCGGTCGTGGCGCACGCGTGCTGCATCGGCTTGTTGCTGGGTCCACGCGTCCCAGCCCGTTGCGTCGCCGGTTACCGGAATCATCGCGATGCAGTCCACGGGGCAGGGGGCGACGCACAGGTCGCAGCCCGTGCATTGATCCTTGACGATGGTGTGCATCTGCTTGGGCGCGCCGACGATCGCATCGACCGGGCATGCCTGCATGCACAGCGTGCAGCCGATGCACAGTTGCTCGTCGATGAAGGCCACCGGGCGCGGCCGCTCGGCGCCGTTCACGGGGTTGATCGGAATGACCGGCTTGCCGAGCAGCTTCGCGAGGCGCGCGACGCCCTCGGCGCCGCCGGGCGGGCACTGGTTGTAGCTCGCGGCGCCGACGGCGACGGCTTCGGCATAGGGCCGGCAGCCGTCGTAGCCGCACTTGGTGCATTGCGTCTGGGGCAGCAGATCTTCGATGCGATCTGCGAGTGTCTTGGAATCGTTCACGGTTGCGATTGCTTGGCCGGCGGCGGCGTGGCTGCGCGAGCGCACGCCTCGGGCTTGCACGCCCAGGGGCTGCTCGCCCCGCGCCAAAGCCCGCATTATCGCCGATTTCCCGCATTGCCATCGGCGGGCCATGTGCCATAATCAAAGCGCTTAATTCGAATGTTCTCGCAGCGCTTGCATCATCGGCGCATGGCATTGGATCGAGTCCGCAGGACGGCGTCACATCTGCAGCGTCGGGCGAGGGGTCAAGACGACTGCAAACAAAGAAAAATCGAGAAGCGAAGGGTGTAGGTTCATTAACCCGGCGCGCTCCATGCACGCTGCCGCACGATGGGTTTGGAGAGGCCCGGCAGCGCAACGTGGAAAGCCGCGCCTATCGAGCGATCCTGCCACCATGAATCAGACGAAAATCAAAAGAGATCCTGAAGGCACGCGCCGCCGCATCCTGCTTGCTGCTGCGGAAGAGTTTGCGAATGGCGGCCTGTTCGGAGCCCGCGTCGACCAGATCGCGCGCCGCGCGGAAACCAACGAGCGCATGCTGTACTACTACTTCGGCAGCAAGGAGCAGTTGTTCACTGCCGTGCTGGAGCATGCATTCGGCGCGCTGAACGAGGCCGAACGCGCGCTCGATCTGGCCGGGCTCGCACCGGTCGAGGCGATCACGCGGCTCGCGCATTTCGTGTGGGATTACTACCGCGACCATCCCGACCTTCTGCGGCTCATAAACAACGAGAACCTCCACGAGGCGCGCTACATGCAGAAGTCCACGCGCATACACGAGATGATCTCGCCGATCATCGCGACGCTCGGCGCGATCCTCGCGCGCGGCGAGGCCGCGGGGCTGTTTCGCGCGAACGTCGATCCGCTGCGTCTTTACGTGACGCTCTCGGGCATGGGCTACTACATCGTGTCCAACCGCTACACGCTCAACGCCACGCTCGGGCGCGACTTCAGCACCGCCGCCGAGCGCGCCGAGATCATCCAGCTCAACACCGAGATGCTGCTTGCGTTCTTGATGCGCAAATGAAAAACCCCGCGCCCGGTGCGAACCAGGCGCGGGGTTGGGCGTTGCGTGCTGCGCGTGCGCCCTCTCAGGCGACTCACGCCACGGCGCTTTCCTTCGCGGTCTTCTTCGCGCGCTGGTGCACGCGGATGAAGTCGCGCAATTGCGGATAGATGATGGTGCGCCAGCGGCGGCCCGAGAAGATGCCGTAGTGGCCGCACTTTTCCGCGGTCAGGCGATGCTTGTGCTGCTCCGCGATGCCCGTGCACAGGTCGTGCGCGGCGTGCGTCTGGCCCGAGCCCGAGATGTCGTCGAGTTCGCCTTCGATCGTGAAGAGCGCGGTCTCGCGAATGTCCTGCGGCTTCACGCGCTCGCCCGCGACGTCCCACGTGCCTTCGGCGAGGCTGAACTCCTGGAACACCGTGCGGATGGTTTCGAGGTAGTACTCGGCGGCCATGTCGAGCACCGCGTTGTATTCGTCATAGAAACGGCGATGTGCTTCGGCATCCTCTTCGTCGCCGCGCAGCAGGCTCTTGTAGAAGTCCCAGTGCGCGGTGGTGTGGCGGCCCGGATTCATCGCGACGAAGCCTGCATGCTGCAGGAAGCCCGGATAGACCGCGCGCCCTTCGCCCGGATAGTTGGCGGGCACCGTGTGAATCACGTTGTTCGCGAACCATTCCATCGAGTGCTCGGTGGCGAGCGAGTTGACCGTCGTGGGGCTGCGGCGCGCGTCGATCGGGCCGCCCATCATCGTCATGGTGAGCGGGGTGGCCTCGCCGCGGCTCGCCATCAGCGAGATGGCCGCGAGCACCGGCACCGTGGGCTGGCACACCGAAAGCACGTGCAGGTTCCTCGCGCCGATATGGCGGATGAATTCCTGGATGTAGGCGATGTAGTCGTCCAGATGGAACGGGCCGGCTTCGAGCGGGACCATGCGCGCGTCGATCCAGTCGGTGATGTAGACCTTGTGGTCCTGCAGCAGCGTGCGCACGGTGTCGCGCAGGAGCGTCGAGTGGTGGCCCGAGAGCGGCGCGCACACGAGCACTGCGGGCTCGTCCTTGAGCGCCGCGACGGCGGTCGTATCGTCGGCGAAGCGCTTGAAGCGCAGCAGCCGGCAGAACGGCTTTTCGATGATGGTTTGCTCGACGATCGGAATGTTGAAGCCGTCTTTCTCGATCTGGCGGATGTCGAATTCGGGCTTCTCGTAGTCCTTGCCGAGGCGATAGAGCAGCTCGTAGCCCGCCGCGAGGCGGGTGGCGCCCGGCACGAGCGAGAACGGGCTCGCCGGATTCGAGAACGACTTGGAGGCGGCCTGCGCCCACGCAGTAAGCGGGCTCAGCAGGGCGCGTTGAAATTCACGGATTTGGTAGAGCATGGGTGCTCCAGCATCGGGGACGGTTCGCGCCCGCGCGGCACGGAACGCGGCCTGTAGTTGGTCGGTTAGCCTGTTTATCGGCTTTGCAGCCTGCCGCCTGAACGGCGCGGCGTACGGTTTGCCGCAAGCAGATGCGGATCCCGGCGCCAGGCTCGGACCTCCCGTGCCTGGCGGCTTCCGGATCGTTGTGCAATGCAGCAACCCAATTCCCAAGTGTAGCGCACTTGGCGCAGGCGCATGGGGGTTTTCGTGCGCTTGCGTACCTGTTTGGCATCGATTTCGTACTTTTACGATGCCTCGTTCGCCGCCGTCGCGAGATCCGGATCGATCGGCGGAGGCCCGGCAACGGCCGGATGCCCGGTCGCCCGGGCCATGTCCTGCTCGTGGCGCATCAAATTCAGCCCCGTATGAACGAGGGCCACATGAGAAAACGCTTGTGGAAAATTCCCCACAAGCCGGCCCGCCCCCGGGTCGTACTCCTCGGCGAGCAGTCCCACGTCGTTGGCGAGCGCAAGCAGACGCTCGTACATCTTGCGCGCGTCGTCTACGCGGCCCTGGAGCGCGAGGTTGTCCACCATCCAGAAGCTGCAGGCGAGGAAGGTACCCTCGCCGGGCGGCAGGCCGTCGTTGAAGTCGGTGGTGCGGTAGCGCATCACGAAACCTTCCACCATCAGGTCGCGCTCGATGGCCGCGACCGTGCCCGCGATGCGCGGGTCCGAGGCCGGCAAAAAGCTCACCAGCGGCATCAGCAGCAGGCTCGCGTCGAGGTCGGTGCCGCCGTAGATCTGCGTGAACGAATTGAGCGAGGGATTGAAGCTGCGCTCGCAGATGGTCGCGTGAATGGTGTCGCGCAGCGTGCGCCAGTGATCGAGCGGGCCGGGCAGCTCGAACTTCTCGGCCGAGCGGATGCAGCGGTCGAACGCCACCCACGCCATGACCTTCGAGAACGTGAAGTGCTGACGCCCGCCGCGGGTTTCCCAGATGCCTTCATCGGGCTCGGTCCAGACTTTTTCGAGGTGCTCGAGCATCGTGCACTGGATCGACCACGCGGTTTCGTCGGCCTGCAGGCCGACCACGCGCGCGAGGTGCAGCGCGTTCATGACTTCGCCATAAACGTCGAGCTGCAACTGCCCGACTGCGTTGTTGCCCACGCGCACCGGCTTCGCGCCTTCGTAGCCGGGCAGCCAGTCGAGCTCGAACTCGGGCAGGCGGCGCTCGCCGGCAATGCCGTACATGATCTGCAACTGCGAGGGCGAGCCCGCCATCACGCGGCCGAGCCATGCGCGCCAGGCGCGCGCTTCGTCGTAGTAGCCGCCGCGCATCATCGCGAGCAGCGTGATGGTGGCGTCGCGCAGCCAGCAGTAGCGGTAGTCCCAGTTGCGCGTGCCGCCCAGCTGCTCGGGCAGCGAGGTGGTGGGCGCGGCGACGATGCCGCCGGTGGGCTCGAACGCGAGCGCCTTGAGCGTGATGAGCGAGCGGCGGATCGGCTCGGCCCAGCGGCCTTCGACGGTGCTGCGCGCCGACCATTCCTCCCAGAAGTTCTCGGTGCGCGCGAGCGCCGTGAAGGGGTCGCGCGGCGGCGGCAGGCGCAGATGCGAGGCCGCGTAGGCCATCGAGAACGGCACGCGCTCGCCTTCGCTCACATCGAATTCGGCGACGGTGCGCATGTTCTCACCTTGCAGGTCGACGGGCGTGCGCAGCACGACGGTGTCGGGGCCGACCGTCGCCTTGATGCCGCTCTCGTAAGCGAGGCGGCTCACCCAGGGCACCGAAAAACCGTAGTCGAAGCGCAGCACGAGTTCGCAGTGCATGCGCACGGTGCCGCGCCGGCCCACCACGAGCCGCACGAGTTCGCTCCAGCCATTGCCGGGCGGCATGAAATCGATGAGCGTGACGGCGCCCTCGGGCGTTTCGAAATCGGTTTCGAGGATCAGCGTCTCGCCGCGGTAACGGCGCGTGGTTTTGATCGTGGCCTGGGAGCCGTCGGCCGGCGGGACCGGCGCGATCAGCCAGCGGCCGTTGTTCTCGGTGCCGAGCAGCGCCGCGAAGCACGCGCCGGAATCGAAGCGCGGCCAGCAGAGCCAGTCGATGGAGCCCTCGCGGGACACGAGCGCGGCCGTGTGGCCGTCGCCGATCATTGCATAGTCTTCGATGAGTGCGGGCATGGTAAGCAGATTGACAGCGTTGCGCCTGGAGCGGAAACGGCAGATGCACGCACAAGATTAGTGGGTGCGGGGGGACTCGCGCAACGCGTTTTGCTGCATGCCATGCACGCCTGCATCAAAAATGCCCGAAGTGGCCGCCGGTGCCGAAGAGCCCGACCAGCCCGATGATGATGAGATAAAGCGCAACGATGTAATTGAGCAGGCGCGGCGCAACGAGAATCAGAATGCCGGCGATGAGCGAGACGAGCGGGCCGATCGCAAGATGGATGTTCATTGACTGGTTCCTCCCTGGGCAGAGCGGGCCTGGCCTGGCGGCCAGCGGCCAGCCTGGCGCAAGCTCTCCTATACTGGGCCGCGAATCCTCACGCCGCCGATGCGCTCGCGCTTCGACAAGAAAAATGGAGGTCGACATGTTTCAGGTCCATGACGCAGCAATCGCCGTGCCCGCACGCCGGCTCGATCGCCGCCATCGTAACTATGCGCCGCACGCGAAAAGGCGCGCGCTCATTCATCAGATCATCAAGGGTATCGTCATCATGGCTTCAGTCGCCGCCACCCAGGCGTTCGCTCAGACCAGCGCGGGCGCATCAGCCGATACGGCAGCCAATGGCGTGTATGACTTGATCGTCGGCACCTATACCGGCGGCAAGAGCGAGGGGCTCTACGTCTATCGCTTCGACTCGAAAACCGGCGACGCCCGGCAGGTGAGCGTCGCGAAGACGGTGAATCCGTCGTATCTCGTGGTCAGCAAGGACAAGCGCTTCGTCTACGCGGTGAACGAGCTGCCCGGCGACAATGGCCCGGCGACCCAGCGCGGCGACGTGAGCGCATTCGGCTTCGACGCCGCGAGCGGCCAGCTTACGTTCCTCGACAAGGTGTCCGCGCAAGGCAACGACCCATGCTATCTGAGCCTTTCACCCGATGGGCGCTATCTCCTCGTCGCCAACTATTCGGTGGCGGCGGACCCCGGCGGCAGTTTCGCGGTGCTGCCCATTGAGCAGGACGGCAAGCTCGGGGCCTCGGTGCTCACCGTGCATCACGAGGGCAGCGGTCCGGTGAAAGGGCGTCAGGACAGCGCGCACGTGCATTCCACGGTGTTCTCGCCGGACGGGCGCTATCTCTTCACCCAGGATCTCGGCACCGACAAGCTCTGGACCTACCGCTACATGCCGGACGGCAGCCGCGGTCTCGTGAGCCCGGCCGAGTGGCGCTACACCGACGTGAAGGCCGGCACGGGACCGCGCCACCTCGTCTTCGGCAACGACGGACGCTTCGCCTACCTCACGAGTGAACTGGCCGCCACGGTGAGCGTGTTCGCTTACCACGACGGTCGCCTGACGCTAGAACAGGTCGAAAAGCTGACGGAGCCGGCTTTCAAGGGCGCGGTGGGTGCGGCGGCGCTGCATCTGTCGCCGGACGGCAAGTTCCTGTACGTCTCGAATCGCGGCGACGCCAACGACATTTCGATCTTCGCCGTCGACGCCCACACGGGCAAGCTCAGGCGCGTGGGCCGTCAATCGAGCCTCGGCAAGGCGCCGCGCGAGTTCGCGATCGATCCGAGCGGCCAGTGGCTCATCGTCGGCAATCAGAACAGCGATACGGCATGGGTGTTCCGCCGCAATCAGGAAACGGGCCTGCTCGAGCCGAATCCGAAGCGCATCGACATCGGCTCGCCCGTCGACTTCAAGTTCGTCGCGCCGTAAAAAGCAAAGCGCCGCGCTGTATCGCTCCGGCGCGGCGCTTTGCGTTCAGGCGTTCGTGCCTCACGGCACGCATCGCGAGGCTTACTCGGCCTGGCCTCCTGGAACGAGCACTTCGCGGCTGCCGTTGATGCCCATCGGCGAGACGAGGCCCGCCGCTTCCATCTGCTCGACGAGGCGCGCGGCGCGGTTGTAGCCGATGCGCAACTGCCGCTGCACCGAGGAAATCGACGCGCGCCGCGTGCGCACGACGAATGCGACCGCTTCGTCGTAGAGCGGATCGGCTTCCGCATCGGGCGATTCGCCGAACAGATCCTGCGGCGCGCCTTCGCCGGCGGGGCCGTCGAGGATGCCTTCGACATACTCGGGCTCGCCGAACTGCTTCAGATACTCGACCACGGCGTGCACTTCCTCGTCGGCGACGAACGCGCCGTGCACGCGCTGCGGGTAGCCCGTGCCCGGCGGCAGGAACAGCATGTCGCCCTGGCCGAGCAGCGACTCGGCACCCATCTGGTCGAGAATCGTGCGCGAGTCGATCTTCGACGAGACCTGGAACGCCACGCGCGTCGGAATGTTCGCCTTGATGAGACCGGTGATGACGTCCACGGAAGGGCGCTGCGTCGCGAGGATCAGATGAATGCCCGCAGCGCGCGCCTTTTGGGCGAGACGCGCGATCAGCTCTTCGATCTTCTTGCCCGCGACCATCATGAGGTCGGCGAGCTCGTCGATCACCACCACGATCATCGGCAGCGGCGAGAGCGGCTCGGGCGCCTCGGGCGTGAGCGAGAACGGATTGCCGATCTTCTTCTCGTGCGCTTCGGCGTCGCGAATTTTCTGGTTGAAGCCCGCGAGATTGCGCACGCCCACCGCCGACATCAGCCGGTAGCGCTTCTCCATCTCGCCCACGCACCAGTTCAGCGCGTTGGCGGCGAGCTTCATGTCGGTGACCACGGGCGCGAGCAGATGCGGAATGCCTTCGTACACCGAAAGTTCCAGCATCTTCGGGTCGATCATGATGAGCCGCACGTCCTCGGGCGTGGCCTTGTAGAGCAGCGAGAGGATCATCGCGTTGATCGCCACCGACTTGCCCGAGCCGGTCGTGCCCGCGACGAGCATGTGCGGCGCCTTGGCGAGGTCGGTGACGATCGGGTGGCCGACGATGTCCTTGCCCATCGCGATCGTGAGCTTCGACTGCGAGCGGTGGTACGGCGCCGATTCGAGAATCTCCGAGAGGCGGATCATCTGGCGGCGCGCGTTGGGCAGTTCGAGCCCCATGCAGGTCTTGCCGGGGATGGTCTCGACCACGCGGATCGACGTGAGGCCGAGACCGCGCGAAAGATCCTTCATGAGGCCGACGATCTGGCTGCCGCGCACGCCGAGCGCGGGCTCGACTTCGAAGCGCGTGATGACCGGGCCCGCCGACGCGCCCACTACGGTCACGGGCACCTTGAATTCCTGCAGGCGCTGCTCGATCAGCTGGCTCGTTTCGGCGAGCTTTTGCTCGGAGACGGGCTCGATTTCGGACGAGGCGCGCTCGAGCAGTTCGATGCCGGGCAACTCGACCGCCGATGCGCTGAGCGGCTGGAACTCGAACGAGGTCGGCGCGTGGCCGCGCACGGGCTGGCGCGGCGCGGGGGCTTGCTGGACGTCGGGCTGGACTTCGGGCTGGACTTCGGGCGGTATAGCGGGCGCGCCGTTGCCGTGGTCGAGCGCGGTTGCGGTTGCCTGCGCCCACGGCGGTGTCATGCTGGCGTAGCCGCCTGTTGCAACCGGGGCGGGCGACAGTGGCGCAGGGGCCTCGTGCGCGGCGGTTTGCTGCGTGGCTTCGACTGCCGGGGCAACGAACGGCGCTGCCGCTGATGCCTGAATAGCGGCGACGGCGGGCGCGCTTGCGGAGCCGATCGATGCAAATGGCGGCGTCGCGGTGATTGCGGGCTGCGCGGGCGGAGCCGGCTGCGCAGGGGCCTCGGGCTTGGGTTCCGCGGGCGTGGCAGGCGCGGCAGCGAACGGGGCCGGCGTGGGCAGAGCACGGGCCGCCACGGGCGAGCAGGGCGCGAAACTCGCCGGCGCAATGGGCGTCGTGGCCATGGCGCCCGGCGTTGCGTCGGGCATCGTGCTGGATGCAGTATCGGGTACCCGAGCCAGAAACGAAGGCACTTCAACGGCGGGTGCCGGTGCAAAAGCGCGGGCCTGGTGCGCGGGCAGCGAGGCGTCGTGGCCGGCTGGCGTGTCGTCCGGTTGCACGGCGTTCACAGGCGATGTCTCTGCGATCGCGTCATGGCTTGCCGGCGTGGACGGCACGGCGTGCAGCGCTACCGTCGCAACGCGCGGGAATTGGACGACGTTTTCGGCGCTTTGCGGTTCCGGTACATCGGGCGTTACGTCCAGCGTTGCTTCAGGCTGCGGCGGCTCGCTCGTCTCGTCGACGGCATCGTGATGCGGGAGCGGCGTGGCAGGCGGCAGCGCGGCGCGGATTGTCTGGGCAACGTTCTCCGACGGCGCAAGGCTCGCGGCTTGAGCCGTGGGCTCGGGCGCCGAAGCGGCCTGGCCAGGCGCTGCGTCGGCTGGTTCGGCGGCTGGTTCGGCGGCTTCCGGTTCGTCGTCGAGCATGACCCACGGCATGCCGTTGTCGAAGGTCGGCCAGTGGACGGGCGAAGTTGCGAGCGGCTGTGCGGGCGGCGTTGCCGTTGCAGCGGGCGCTGCAGGCTCTGGCAGCACGTCTTCCTCTTGCGCATCGATGAGGAACGCGGGGAGAGCGCTCGGGTGGCGCGGGTTCGGGGCATCGTCGGCGTCAGTCCACGGCGCGACCGATTCGGCAGCGGGGGGGGTGACCGACGGCATCGCGGCGGTCGATGCAGCGGACGCCAGGCCGGATTCAGCGGTTTGTTCCGGTTGCGCGGGAGCCGGCGACGCGTCGCGGCGCACGCTCGCGGGCGTTTGGGCGAGTTCGGCCGGCGCATGCGCCAGAGGGGCTGCGCAAGCCAGCGGAGGCGGTTCGTTCGCCGCATCTGCGGGAGCCGCGCTATCGAGCGCTGCCGCCTCGGGCAGCGGAGCGATCTGCGATTCGACAAGCGGCGCTGCCGTGGCGAGGCTCGCGTCGCTGGCCGGCAGGTCAGCGGCGGCATCGGCGTTCGCGCGCAATTCCGTTTGCGTTGTAGCCTGGTCGATCGTGTTGCGGCGCGCGAGGCTCGCGCCCGCGAGCGTCGTCCAGCGCGCGGCGTTTTCCTCGATCGAGCGCAGCGTTTCGAGCACGCCGGTCGAGAGGGGCGCTTGCGGCGCGGATGCCGTGCCCTGCGCCGGGCGGGAGTAGGCCGGCGTGGCGGTGCCCGCGAGCGGCGTCGTTGCGGGCGCACCGAACCGGGTGCTGAATGACGCGTCGGGCGCGCGCTGTGCCGGGTTGGATGCGCCCTTGGCCGGCCAGACGAACGGACGCTGCGGTTTCTGCTGGCGTGCTTGTGGCGTGGCTGCGGCCGCTGCACGCGCGGCGGTGCTGCCCGCGACGGGCGGCGGCGCGCTACGGCGTGCCGGGGCCGGTTGCGCAAACGGCGAAACCAGCGGATCGCGCGGCGCGGACAAGCCGCGCGGCGTGACTGCGGCCGTCGATGCGAGTGTGGCGGCGGCTGCCGCCTGGCGCATGCCCGGCGCGCTCATGGGTGAAATCGGCGGCGACATCGCGGAGGAGAGCGGGGCGGCAATGGGGGCAGCCGGGGGGATCCGAGCCGTGCGCCGCGTCGTCGTGCTGCCTTCTGCGCCGGCAAGCGCCGCGCCACCTGCCGGAGCCCCGCCGAACGGTGCGCCGCCGATGTCGGCCAATGCCTGGCGGCGCGAGTCGGGGGGGAAGCCGGCTGGTGGGGTAGTGGACGGTACACCGTTCGCGCCCGCTGCCGGGCTGCGGCGCGCATCGATCGGTTGACCCTCGCGTAGCCAGCCAGCCGGGGCGGTCGGTTCGGAGCGCGCCCATGCGGCGGCGGGGCTTGGCTCAGGCGACGCGAAATCCGGTTCTGTACGCCACGGCGAGGCGCTGCTACGCGTCCCGCCATTCACCGCGAATGCGCCATCCGCGTCCCGAGCCGTCGCGCCCGCCGCCGCACTTGCCGCCGCACTTGCCACGCCGGCGGCGCTCGCCGCGCGTTTGCCCGGCATCTGCGGACGCCATACGGTTGGACGTTTGCGGCGTGCTCCATCGAGCGGTTCGGCAAAGCCGCCTGCACCAGGCGTGCCGCTTGCGCTGCTGGCACCGATGCCCTGCGCCGGCCTCGCGCCCGAAGCCGTCCTGCCCCCGAGCCCCAGGCCGCTGCCAAGGCCGCTAGCCAGCTTGCCGAGGCCGCCCAGGCCGCTCATGCCATGCGAGCCCGAGCCCGAGCCCGAGCCCGAGCCCGAGCCCGAGCCCGAGCGCGAGCGCGCCGCGCCGTGCGGCTGCGCGGCGTCCTGTCTGGACGCGCGGCGGCTGCGGCGTTCATCGTCGTCTTCTTTGTTCGACGGACGGATGTTGAGCCCGAGGCCGAGCGAGACGTCGGCCCAGGCGAAGAAGTCGCGCCAGCGGAAATCGATGAGCCAGGGCAGGCTCACGAACAGCAGCGCCGCCATCGCGAGCGGCGCGGCGATACGCCCGATCAGCTTGCCGAGCCCGCCCGCGAGCGCATGCCCGAGCGCATCGAAGCCGTCGATGTTCAGGAGCGTGGCTTCGAGCGCGCAGCTTGCCAGCAACACGCAGACAAAGCCGAGCCAAAGCCGGATCGTGCCAGGGCCGCGCAAGCCCGCGCCGCCAGGCAGCACCGACTTCACGAGACGCCAGATCAGAGGGACGAACCAGATGGCGGATAAGCCGAACCAGCCAGGGACTACCGTGTGCATGCCAGAGATCAACGCTTAAAAGATGTGCAACGTATCGAGTGTAACCGCCAGGCCCCTGCGCACCGCAATGCGCGTTGCCGCGCCGCAACCGGGGTGGCCGCTCAGGCGCCTGGCGAGCGTGCTGCAAGCCCGGCGCGCAGGGCTATAAGCAGGGCGGGCCGCTGCGGGAAACCACGCCGGAAACCGTGCGGTACTTAGCAGGAAGAAGACTGTGGACCAGTGTGCCGCGCGCAAGGTGCGAGACGGTGCGCCAAAAAGAGCTGCGCCGCAAGCGGGCGCGGCTGCCGGATGGCGCGGTGCCTCACTTGCCCTGCTTCGCGGGCATGGCGGCGGAGGCGGACGCTGCGGACGGCGCGCTTGCGGGCGCACCGGCCGCAGCGGGCCCACCCGCTTGGGCGAAGGTCAGGCGGTCGCCATTTTCGAGCACGACCAGAAGTGCTTGCGGTTCGCGCATTTGCACGCCCGAACGCTGGATGTGCGCGAGTGCGTCGAGATACGGGCCTTCGATTTCGCCGCCCGTGCCGATGCACGCCATGCGCGTGCCCGCGAGCTGGCCAAACGAGAGCAGCCCGTTCTTGAGCGAGTAGCTGCCCATGTAGCGATTGCAGCCCGAGAAGCCGCTCGCACGGCGCTGGCCGCTGCCGGTCGAGAGATCGAGCGTGATGGGCCGCGCGGCTCGAACATCAGGGGCGCCGCTGTCGGTGGATGCGCTCGGCACTGCGGGCACCGCGCGCTGCGTGCCGTCGGCGCGTTTCCATTCGACGAGTTGCCAATGCGTGTTGTCGAGCAATTGAGTCGTGGCGGGATTGAACGGGTCGGGCGGCGGTACGGACGTGTCCTGGTGAACCGGCAGCTTGCAGGCGGCAAGCAGGAGCGCAGCCGCAGCGGCGGCCGCGAACGGCGCGGTGTATGACGCACGCGAGGCGAGCAGGCGCGCAATCTTGCGTGCGGCGGGGCGTGTGCTCGAGCGGTGGGGCATCGCATCGTTCCTTATAACTGGCGAAGGCGTAAGCGTAACGCACCAAGGGGCCGCATGCGAGCGCAAAGGCTCGCTGGAGATCTGCAAAAGCCTGCCTCACGCGCTCGATCGAGGCGCGTGGGACCTGCGTGGGACCTATTTCTCGCGCAATGCCCGCTCAATTCACGCACGGGTGGCGCGAGACCGGGCACGGGGTGTTAACATCGGCGCTCCCTCGCATTCGCATTCCTTTGAAGCGCGCGAATCACGCGCCGCCTCACTCTCATCCTGGAGACATCATGCAGACCGGCACTCGCATCGGCACGCCGCTTTCCGCTTCCGCCACCCGAGTCATGCTGCTCGGCGCCGGCGAACTCGGCAAGGAAGTGATCATCGCGCTGCAACGCCTCGGCGTCGAAGTGATCGCCGTCGACCGCTACGAAAACGCGCCCGGCCATCAGGTCGCGCATCGCGCTCACGTCATCGACATGGCCGATCCCAAGGCGCTGCGCGCGCTCATCGACGCCGAGCGGCCGCACCTCGTGGTGCCCGAGATCGAGGCCATCGCCACCGATGCGCTGGCGGCCGTCGAGGCCGAAGGCGCAGCCGTGGTGATCCCCACCGCGCGCGCCGCGCAGCTCACCATGAACCGCGAAGGCATCCGGCGTCTCGCCGCAGAGGAACTGGGCCTGCCGACCTCGCCTTACGCATTCGCGGATTCGCTCGACGAACTGAAGGCCGGCATTGTCAGGGTCGGCTACCCGTGCGTGGTGAAGCCAGTGATGTCGTCCTCGGGCAAGGGGCAGTCGGTGCTCAAGAGCGATGCCGATGTCGAGCGTGCCTGGCAATACGCGCTCGCGGGCGGACGCGTGAATCACGGCCGCGTGATCGTCGAGGGCTTTATCGACTTCGAATACGAAATCACGCAGCTCACCGTGCGCGCGACCGATCCGGCGAGCGGCGCCGTGCAGACGTACTTCTGCGATCCGATCGGCCACCGCCAGGTCGACGGCGACTATGTGGAGTCGTGGCAGCCGCAGCCGATGAGCCCGAAGGCGCTCGAACGCTCGCGCGAGGTTGCGCACAAGGTGACCGAGGCGCTGGGCGGCCGCGGCCTCTTTGGCGTCGAGCTGTTCGTGCGCGGCGATGACGTCTGGTTCTCGGAAGTGAGCCCGCGTCCGCACGACACGGGGCTCGTCACGCTCGCGTCGCAACGCTTCTCCGAGTTCGAACTGCATGCGCGCGCGATTCTCGGGCTGCCCGTCGATACGACGGCGCGCGGGCCGGGCGCATCGGCGGTGATTTACGGGGGCATGGATGCGCGCGGCATTGCCTTCGAAGGCGTGACAGAAGCGCTGGCCGTGCCGGGTGCGGACCTGCGCCTGTTCGGCAAGCCCGAGAGCTTCGCGAAGCGCCGCATGGGCGTCGCGCTCGCGACGGGCGTCGATATCGACGAAGCACGTTCGCGCGCACGCGCGGCGGCCTCGGCGGTGCGCCCGGTGCCGGGAAGCGCGTCGTAACGGGCGCTGGCGTGGCGGCGCATGACTTGAGGCCGTGTTGATCGGGCGCATTCGTGCTGCCGTCGTAGCGCCGGATAATCGCTGTTCTTTCCGCTCGGTCCGCGCTGCCGCTGTGCATGGCCAGGCATGCACGGGGCGCGGCGCGATGCGCCGGGTTATCGTGTCAAGCCATTGCAGGAAATTGGGAATGAAGAAGTCGATCGCGTTGTGGTGGCCGCGTGGGCTGATGGTGGTGTGCGCTTTCGCGCTCTCGGGCTGCGGCCTCGCTGCCGCGCCCACCGACGCCTGCGCCGACGTGATCGACCCCTGACCCGTGAAGCCCGTGCAGCGGCGCAACACGGCCAATCACCACGCCGGCGCAGCGCGCCGGTCCAACCGGGTATCGGGAGAACACGCCATGATCCGCGGATGCGACGCCGCCCTTCGTCTTGCCGCCCGTCTACGCATGCCGCGCCGATTTGCTGCGGGCGTGCTCGCGTTCGCCGTCCTCGGCGCCGGCGCGAGCCTTGCGGCAACTGCCGCGCAAGCCGCCTCGCTCGACGTGCGCGAGATCCAGACCCAGTCTCGCCACACCTATCGCTATACCTGCGCGGACGGCAAGACCTTCAAGGTGACCTACATCAACGGCTCCAACGGGCAGAGCTTCGCGCTCGTTCCCGTTGCGGGCCGCACGCTGCTGTTTGTCGGCGTGATTGCCGCGTCGGGCGTGAAATACGTCGCCGACCGCTATACCTGGTGGACCAAGGGCCCCGGCGCCGACCTCTACGACGACATGTCCGAAGCCAGTCCCAAGCCCCTCGTTTCCGGTTGCGCCACGATCATGCGCTAAGGCCCCCGGCGCTTTGCGCCCGCGCCGTTCCGGTGCGCGGCGTGCAGAAGCCGGACTGCCCAGCCATAGGGATTTATGCCAAGGTGTTACAATACCGGCCTTTCGCCGAATTGCGCCTGCTCTCGTGGCGGGTTCTGGCCGGCGACGAGGCAGACTGCCGCGCCCGCGAGCGCCGGGACGAGGCAGACGCCCAGGCGTTACGACATCGACTGAAACAGCCGGGCGCACCGGCTGGCAACAAGGGAACGAGCGGGTCGAGCGCGGCCGTGCAGCCGGCGCTCCCTGCACACCGCGATGAGTTGACTCGACGGCGTTCCCGCGCGAATCTGCCGGCATTTTCCGCGAGCCGTCCGCTGGACGGCCAACGCGGCCGCTGCGGCCGGCAGCCAGGCGGAAAAAGCCGCTGCGGCCCCGCAGCGCCGTAACTCAGTAACGCTCGCCCAGTTTGCCCGCACTTTTCGAAGCAATCCGGCAGTACCCTGCAGTGAATATTTGAGGCGCGTCGCGCCTCGCGCGCATAGCGCCTTTATAGCGAAGCCACCATGTCCGACACAGCCGTCAAGCCCAGCACCGAGACCTTCGATCAGTTCGGCCTCGCACCCGAGATCCTCAAGGCGATCAAGGAGCAGGGCTACACGACGCCCACGCCCATTCAGGCGCAGGCGATTCCCGTGGTCCTCACGGGCCGCGACGTGATGGGCGCCGCGCAGACCGGCACCGGCAAGACCGCGAGTTTTTCGCTGCCGATCATTCAGCGTCTGCTGCCGCTGGCAAGCACGAGCGCCTCGCCCGCGCGCCACCCGGTGCGCGCGCTGATCCTCACGCCCACGCGCGAGCTGGCCGACCAGGTCGCCAACAACGTGCGCACCTACGCGCAGCACACGGCGCTGCGCAGTGCGGTGGTGTTCGGCGGCGTCGACATGAATCCGCAATCGGATGAACTGCGCCGCGGTGTGGAAATCCTGATTGCGACGCCGGGCCGCCTGCTCGACCACGTGCAGCAGAAGACCACGAATCTGGGCCAGGTGCAGATGCTGGTGCTCGACGAAGCCGACCGCATGCTCGACATGGGCTTCCTGCCGGACCTCCAGCGCATCCTGAATCTGCTGCCGAAGGAGCGCCAGACGCTGCTGTTCTCGGCGACCTTCTCGGGAGAGATCAAGAAGCTCGCCGCCACCTATCTGCGCACGCCGCAGACCATCGAGGTCGCGCGCAGCAACTCGACGGCCACCAACGTCACGCAGGTCGTCTACGAAGTGGCCGAAGGCGACAAAACCGGCGCGGTCGTGCAGCTGATACGCGAGCGCGGCCTGAAACAGGTGATCGTGTTCTGCAACAGCAAGATCGGCGCGAGCCGTCTTGCGCGCCAGATCGAGAAGCAGGGCATCGTGGCCGCGGCGATTCACGGCGACCGCTCGCAAAACGAGCGCATGCAGGCGCTCGACGCGTTCAAGCGCGGCGAGATCGAGGCGCTGGTGGCGACCGACGTGGCCGCGCGCGGCCTCGACATCGCCGAATTGCCGGCCGTGATCAACTTCGACCTGCCCTTTAACGCCGAAGACTACGTGCACCGCATTGGCCGCACGGGCCGCGCGGGCGCCTCGGGCGACGCGCTCTCGCTGTGCAGCCCGAGCGAGAAGAAGCAGCTCGCCGATATCGAAAAGCTGATCAAGCGGCCGCTGACGGTCGAGCGTCTCGTGGTCGACACGCCGGTTGCGCATCACGAAGGCGGCAGCCGGCGTCGCGAGCGCGACAGTCATGAAGGCCGCGAAGGACGCGGGGAGCGCGTCGGCCATCGCCGCGCCGGTGCGTACGAGCGGCCGCATCACCACCGTCCGGCGCAGCCCGTCGACGACTTCTTCCTGAAGCCGTACGAGCCGTCGCCGAGCGCGCGCAGCGCGGCCGAAGACAAGCCCGCGCCGGCCGCCGCCGCGTCGCAAAAGCAGA
The DNA here is from genome assembly GCF_048957375.1 of Paraburkholderia sp. A1RI-2L. Lineage (NCBI taxonomy): Bacteria > Pseudomonadati > Pseudomonadota > Betaproteobacteria > Burkholderiales > Burkholderiaceae > Paraburkholderia > Paraburkholderia sp. A1RI-2L. Next base: position 1,838,245 of record NZ_JARBTA010000001.1, on the reverse strand, counting down.
AGCAGCCGCTCGCGGCGCTGCTCGGTGGGCTGGGTTCGTCGTGGCGCAACAAGCCGACCTCGTCTTCGTCGTCCTGAAGCTGATGTCCTGGCGAGGCTTCTGCTTCGCGCGATGAAAAAAAGCGGCGTGCCGGTTTCGACCGGCACGCCGCTTTTGCATTTCTGCCTGCAATCGTGTGGCTATGCGCTCATTTCATCGGGCCGCTAATTGCGCGAGGCGGCGCCCCCATGCGTCGATCGCATCGGCCTGAAAGGCTTCGAGCGTCGCGGGCGCGGGGGCGCGCAGTTCGAGCCCGAGATGGCGCGCGGCGGCGAGCAGCGCCACGAGCGGCCGCTCGGCGTCGAGCGCTTGCGCGCCGGTCTGCTTCGAGAGCTTTTCGCCTTCCTCGTTGGTAACGACGGGCACGTGCAGATACACGGGCGTGGGCACGGCGAGGCACCGCTGGAGCCAGATCTGGCGCGCCGTGGAGTCGAGCAGGTCCGCGCCGCGCACGACATGGGTGATGTTCTGCGCGGCGTCGTCGACCACCACGGCGAGTTGATACGCCCACTGGCCGTCCGCGCGCAACAGCACGAAGTCGCCGACTTCGGTCGCCAGATCCTGCGCCTGCGGTCCTTGCCAGCGGTCGTCGAAGCGGATCAGCGCGGGATTGCTCCCGGCCCCGGGCGTGTCGTCCGGCACGCGCAGACGCCACGCGCGCGCGGGCTTGCCGTGCAGTCCCGCGCGGCAGGTGCCGGGATAGATCAGCGTGGTATTGCGCCGGTGCGCGTGCAGTTGCGAATCGGCGATTTCCTTGCGCGTGCAGCCGCACGGATACACATGGCCCGCCGCAATCAACCGGTCGAGCGCCGCGCGGTAAAGATCGAGGCGCTGGCTTTGCCATTGCGGCGGCTCGTCGGCGTGAAAGCCGAAGCGCTCCAGCGTCGCGAGAATATCTTCGGCGGCGCCGGGGACCGTGCGCGGGCCGTCGATGTCCTCCACGCGCACGAGCCACGCGCCGTCATGCGCGCGCGCGTCGAGCCAACTCGCGAGCGCCGAGACGAGCGAGCCGAAATGCAGCGGTCCGGTAGGCGAGGGCGCGAAGCGCCCGCGATACCCCTGATGCGTTTGAGCCGGTGCGCTCACGCGCGCCTCACGCACACATCACGCACACATCACGCAGCGTGTGCCGGCGTGGTGGCGGCGGCCGCTTGAACAGGCTCCGCGCGCTCCGGATGGCACGCCGGGCAGCTCTTGCCCGCGACGTAAAGCGGCGACGCCTGCCCGGCGGGCGTAACCACCGCGCGGCACGCAAAGCATTGCACGGTATCGGTCGCTTCGAGCTGCGGGTTGAGCGCGGTGCGCTGATCGAATACGAAGCAGTCGCCGTTGTAGTGCGCGCCGCCCACTTCCTCGAAATACTTGAGAATGCCGCCTTCGAGCTGATACACGTGCTCGATCCCCACTTCCTTCATGTGGATCGCGGCCTTTTCGCAGCGGATTCCGCCCGTGCAGAACGACACCACGGTCTTGCCTTGGAGATCGGCGCGGTTGGCCTCGATCAAGCCCGGGAATTCGCTGAACTTGGCGATGCGGTAGTCGAGCGCCTGGTCGAACGTGCCGAGGTCCACCTCGAACGCGTTGCGCGTGTCGAGCATGACGACCGGGCGGCCTTCGTCGTCGAAGCCGCGGTCGAGCCACGTCTTGAGCACGACCGGCGCGACCGATGGCGCGCGGCCTTCCTCGGGGCGGATCGCGGGCTTCTTCATGGTGATGATCTCGCGCTTCAGGCGCACCAGCATGCGGTTGAAGGGGCGCGTTTCCGAGAAGCTTTCCTTGAACTGCAGGGTCGCGAATTTGCCCTCGAACAGCGGATCGTGGTTGATGTAGTCCATGAAGGCGCGCACGTTGCCTTCGTCGCCCGCGACGAACAGATTGATGCCTTCCGGCGCGAGCAGGATGGTGCCCCGCAAATCGAGCGACTTGCAGCGTTCGAGCACGAGCGGACGCCATTCGGCGGTCTTGTCGAGTGTCGCGAACTGGTAGGCGGAGAGATTGAGAATACGCATGGCCAACTTGAAAACCTGAATCCGATGGGCCCGCGGCGCGGCGGGCGTAATCCGCTATTATCCCTCAACCGGGCCGTGCAGCGCCTGCAGCGCATTGCCTCGCTCCCCGCAAGCCTTGCGCGTGTCCGATGCCGCGCTGGGCCTTATCCGAATGGTCGGGCACGCAGGCCACGGCAAAAATCGCGTGGCCGTGGAGGTACAATCACGCCCATGTCAGATCCCCGCTTCGTCCATCTCCGCGTCCACTCCGAATTCTCGATTGCCGACGGCATCGTGCGCCTCGACGACCTCGTCAAGGCGGCGGCCAAGGACGGCCAGGGCGCGCTCGCGCTCACCGACCTCGGCAACGCATTCGGCCTCGTTCGTTTCTACACGGAAGCCCGTGGCAAAGGGGTCAAACCCATTGCCGGCTGCGATGTCTGGATCATGAATCCGGACGACCGCGACAAACCTTCGCGTCTGCTTCTGCTCGTGAAGGACAAACGCGGTTATCTCAATCTCTGCGAACTGCTATCCAAGGCATGGCTCACGAATCAATATCGTGGGCGCGCGGAAGTCGATGTCGCGTGGCTCGAAAGCGGGCTGGGCGAAGGGCTGCTCGCGATCTCGGGCGCGCAGCAGGGCGACGTGGGGCTCGCACTCGCGGCGGGCAACGTCGAAAGCGCGAAGCGTCATGCGCAGCGCTGGGCGAAACTGTTCCCGAACGGCTATTACATCGAGTTGCAGCGCTGCGGCCAGCCGGGCGCCGAACAGTACATCGAGCAGGCTGTGGCGATTGCGGCGGAACTGAAGCTGCCAGTGGTGGCCACGCATCCGATGCAGTTCATGACCGACGAGGAATACACGGCGCACGAAGCGCGCGTATGCATCTCGGAGGGCGACATTCTCGCGAATCCGCGCCGCCAGAAGCGCTTCACGACCGAGCAGCGGTTTCGCACCCAGGACGAAATGGTCGCGCTGTTCGCGGACATTCCCTCGGCCATTGCGAACACCATCGAAATCGCGCGGCGCTGCAACCTCACGCTCGAGCTCGGCAAGCCGAAGCTGCCGCTCTTCCCGACGCCCGACGGCATGTCGCTCGACGACTATCTCGTGCAGCTCTCGAAAGAGGGGCTCGAAAGACGCCTCGTGCAGCTTTATCCCGATGAAGCCGAGCGCGAGAACGAGCGCGCACGCTATAACGAGCGCCTCGAATTCGAGTGCGGGACCATCATCAAGATGGGCTTCCCGGGCTACTTCCTGATCGTCGCGGACTTCATCAACTGGGCCAAGAACAACGGCGTGCCGGTGGGACCGGGCCGGGGCTCGGGCGCAGGCTCGCTGGTGGCTTACGCGCTCGGCATTACCGATCTGGATCCGCTGCGCTACAACCTGCTGTTCGAGCGCTTCCTGAATCCGGAACGCGTCTCGATGCCCGACTTCGACATCGACTTCTGCCAGCACGGGCGCGACCGCGTCATTCAGTACGTGAAGGAGAAGTACGGCGCGGACGCCGTCTCGCAGATCGCCACCTTCGGCACCATGGCCGCGAAGGCCGCGGTGCGCGACATCGGCCGCGTGCTCGACCTCGGCTATAACTTCACGGACGGCGTGGCCAAGCTGATTCCGTTCAAGCCGGGCAAGCACGTCACCATCGCCGATGCGATGAAGGAAGAGCCGCTGCTGCAAGAGCGCTACGACAACGAAGACGAAGTGCACCAGCTGCTCGACCTCGCGCAGCTCGTGGAAGGTCTCACGCGTAACGTGGGCATGCACGCGGGCGGCGTGCTGATCGCGCCCGGCAAGCTCACAGACTTCTGCCCCCTCTACACCCAGGGCGACGAAAGCGGCGTCGTGAGCCAGTACGACAAGGACGACGTGGAAGCCGTCGGCCTCGTGAAGTTCGACTTTCTGGGCCTCACCACGCTCACGATTCTCGACTGGGCCGAGCGTTATATCCGCATGCTGGATCCGTCGAAGAAAGACTGGTCGCTCGCGCAGGTGCCGCTAGACGATCCCGCTTCCTTCCAGATCCTCAAGAAGGCCAACACGGTTGCCGTGTTCCAGCTGGAAAGCCGCGGCATGCAGGGCATGTTGAAGGACGCGCAGCCCGACCGCTTCGAGGACATCATCGCGCTCGTGGCCTTGTATCGTCCGGGCCCGATGGACCTGATCCCGAGCTTCTGCGCGCGCAAGCACGGCCGTGAAGTGGTGGAGTATCCCGATCCGCGCGTCGAACCGGTTCTGAAAGAGACCTACGGCATCATGGTCTACCAGGAGCAGGTGATGCAGATGGCGCAGATCATCGGCGGCTACTCGCTTGGCGGCGCTGACCTTTTGCGCCGCGCGATGGGCAAGAAGAAGCCCGAGGAGATGGCCAAGCACCGCGAGATCTTTGCGGAGGGCGCGGCGAAGAACGGTCTCACGCGCGAGAAGGCCGACGAGACCTTCGACTTGATGGAGAAGTTCGCGGGCTACGGCTTCAACAAGTCGCACGCGGCCGCCTATGCGCTGCTCGCCTATCACACGGCGTGGCTCAAGGCGCACCATCCGGCCGAATTCATGGCGGCCAACATGTCGCTCGCCATGGACGACACCGACAAGGTGAAGATCCTGTTCGAGGACTGCGCCACCAACGGTTTGAAAGTGCTGCCGCCGGACGTGAACGCGTCGGCGTATCGCTTCGAGCCCGTGGCCGATGCTCATGTGGCCGAAGGCAAGCGCTCGCGCACCATCCGTTATGGCCTTGGGGCGATCAAGGGCAGCGGCCAGAACGCCATCGAAGAAGTCCTGCGCGCGCGCAAAGAAGGCGGGCTCTTCAAGGACCTGTTCGACTTCTGCGAGCGCATCGACCGCCGCCTCGTGAATCGCCGCACGATCGAGGCGATGATCCGCGCGGGCGCGTTCGATTCGATCCACGCGAATCGCGCGCAACTGCTCGCGTCGGTGCCGATGGCGATGGAGGCCGCCGACCAGGCGAGCGCCAACGCCATGCAGGCGGGTCTCTTCGACATGGGCGACGCGCCGCTGGCCGCGCACGAACTCGTGGACGAACCCGCCTGGGGCGACAAGCGCAGGCTGCAGGAAGAGAAGGGCGCGCTCGGCTTCTATCTGTCCGGGCACCTGTTCGATGCCTACAAGGACGAAGTGCGCCGCTTCGTGCGCCAGAAGATCGGCGATCTCAAGGAAGGGCGCGACAAGCTCGTCGCGGGCGTGATCGCCTCGCTGCGCACGCAGATGACCCAGCGCGGCAAGATGCTGATCGCGCTGCTCGACGACGGCACCGGCCAGTGCGAAGTGACGGTGTTCAACGAGCAGTATGAGGCACACAAGGCGCTCTTCAAGGAAGACGAACTGCTGGTCGTGCAGGGCGGGGCGCGCAACGACGCGTTCACGGGCGGCATCCGCTTCACGGTGGACACTGTGATGGATCTGGAGCGCGCCCGCAGCCGCTACGCGCAGGCCGTGAAGGTGCAGATGAACGGCAATGCCAATGCGCTCGCGCTGCGCTCGGTGCTCGAAGCGCATCGCGCGAAGCCCGATGATTCGCTGCCCGCGCCGGTGGTGGAAACGCGCGGGCGTGGCGGACGCGACGGCGGCGGAGGTTATGGTGGAGGCCGGGGTCGCGAGCGCGAGCACGTGGCCATTCCGAACGGCCTCGCGGTGCAGATCGTCTATAGCAACGAACGCGCGCAAGGCGAAGTGCGTCTGGGCGACGCCTGGCGCGTGAAGCCCACCGACGAACTCATTGCGGCGCTGCGCGGCGAGTTCGCGGGCAGTTCCATCGAAATCGTCTACTGACGATGTCTTTTCTGGCAGCGCGAGCGGCAATGGCTGCTGCTTGCGCTGCCTGTCCTTCCGCCCCGATTCAGCGTTTCTTCGCGACTTTGCCGTCGCGCGTGAGCAGCGCGAGCTTGACGTAGCGGTAGTACGTGGTCTCGGCGTTGTTGATCGCGAGCATCAGTCCCTCGGCGCCGTCGAGAAATCCCGCGCGTATCACCCAGGTGCGAAAGAACGCCCAGAAGCCCTTGCCGAGCGCTTTGGCGAGCGACGAGCGCTTGCCGTCCTCGGCCATAGTGAGCGCGCCGGCCGTCGAATAGGCGTTGGTCTTTTCGAGCGCTTCGTGCAGATCAGGCATCGAAATATGAATGATCGGGCCGTTGAGCTGGCCGATCGTGCCCTGAATCTCGAGGTGCGTGTGGGTGCGCACGTCGGTGAAGCGCGCGCTGCCGCGCCGGAACAGGCGCTCGATGCGGTCGGGCCACCAGCCCGAGTGCTTCATGAAGCGCCCGCAGAAGCTCGAGCGGCGCGGCGTGCTGAATGCGGCGTGCGTCGTGCCCTCGGCGAGCAGGCGTTCCAGTTCGGCGCGCAGCTCGGGGCTCAGACGCTCGTCGGCGTCGAGGCAGATTACCCAGTCGCCGCGCGCCTCGGCCAGCGCCCGGTTCTTCTGCGGGCCGTCGCCGGGCCAGTCGGTTTCGAACACGCGCGCGCCTAGCTCGCGGCAGATGTCGGGCGTGCCGTCGGTGCTGCCGGAATCGAACACGATGGTTTCCATCGCGAGCCCGCGCACCGATTCGAGGCAGTCGCGAATGTCGTGCGCCTCGTTCATCGCCACCACGATGACCGAAAGGGTGGCATGCGGTGAGCCGCTCGGGCGGATCGGAGAAAGTCCGTCGGACATGGAAAGACGCCTGTTCTGGAGGAATGTCGGAAGCGGTGTACCGCGCCGCGCCCGCTGGAGGCCAGCCGGGCGCGGAGGTGCGTATTCTAGACGATGCCGGACGACGTGCCGGAGCGGGCTGGGCGCTGGCGGGCGAGCATGCGGGGCCTGATCGCCGCTGTTGCATTCCCGGCGGATCGCACGGCGTGCTGCGTCAAGCGTATACAATGCGTACCGCGCCGCCGGGCCATCCGTCAGACGATCTGCCTTGAACCGGCCGGCTGGGCTAGCGGCCCAGTCACGCATGCAGTCCCGCCGGCATTTCCACTCGCATTTCCAGCACACGCTTTTCCAGAGGATTCCTTGAGCGAGACCTCCCCACAATCCACTCTCAGCAAGCCGATCGGCTCCGGCACGAAGTCGACTGCCTCGTCGGTTGGCCGGCGCCTCTGGCCGTATATCAAGCCGCTCTTCTGGGTGGCGGTCGCCGCCATCGTCACGCTGGCGATCGTGGCCGCGACCGAGGCCGGCATTCCGGCGCTCCTCAAGCCGCTGCTCGACCACGGCTTCGGCACCAAGGGCAGCACGAGCGCCAGATGGATCGTGCCCGCCGCCGTGATCGGCCTCGCGCTCGTGCGCGGCCTGGCGCAATACGCGTCCGGCTATCTGCTCCAGTACATGACCAACAAAATCCTGCTGGAGCTGCGCCTGAAGATGTTCGAGCGCATGATCCATGCGAGCGTCGGGTTTTTCCAGCGCGAGACGGCGAGCACGGTCATCAACGCCATCGTGTTCGAGGTCAACCAGATCCTGGGCGTGCTGCTGAGCGTGCTGGTCACGTCCGTGCGCGACTCGCTCACGGTGATCTTTCTGCTGGGCTATCTGTTCATTCTGAACTGGCGCCTAACGCTGATCGTGGCCGTGCTGCTGCCGGCCATCGGCTGGCTCGTCAGCAAGATCAACCGGCGCCTGCGCCGCCTGAACCGCGAGCACCAGGCGCTCACGAACGAGCTGTCGTACATCGTCGAGGAGACGGTGGGCGGCTACAAGGTCGTCAAGGTTCACAACGGCGAGCAGTACGAAATGGACCGCTTCGGCGAGATGAGCAAGCGTCTGCGCGGCTATCAGATGCGCATGACGATCTCGGGCGGCCTCGCGCAGCCGCTTACGCAGTTTCTTGCCTCGATCGCGCTCGCGGTCGTCATCACGATCGCCGTGGTGCAGGCCTCGCACGACCAGACCACCGTGGGCGGCTTCGTCGCGTTCGTGACGTCGATGCTGCTCGTGATCTCGCCGCTCAAGCATCTGATCGACGTGAACCAGCCGTTGCAGCGCGGCATGACGGCCGCCGAGCTGATCTTCGGCCTCATCGACGAGCCGGTCGAGCCGGCCGGCGGCGGCAAGCCGCTCGAGCGCGCGCGCGGCGAGATCGAGTTCCGCAACGTGTCGTTCTCCTATGGGCCCGGTGCGCGCTCGATCCTGGAGAGCGTGACGTTCAGCGCGGCGCCGGGCGAGATGATCGCGCTGGCGGGCCCGTCGGGCAGCGGCAAGACCACGCTCGTGAACCTGCTGCCGCGCTTTTTCGATCCGAGCGGCGGCGAGGTTCTGGTCGATGGCGTGCCGCTGCCCGAGTACGACATCCATGCGCTGCGCAGCCAGATCGCGATGGTGAGCCAGGACGTGACGCTCTTCAACGACACGGTCGCGAACAACGTGGCCTATGGCGAGAAGGCCGATCTCGCGCGCGTGGAAGAAGCGCTGCGCGCGGCCAACCTCTGGGACACGATCGCGGCGCTGCCCGAAGGCGTTGAGACGCGAGTCGGCGACAACGGCATGAAGCTCTCGGGCGGGCAGCGGCAGCGTCTGGCGATCGCGCGCGCGATCTACAAGGACGCGCCGATCCTGATTCTCGACGAAGCGACTTCGGCGCTCGATTCGGAGTCGGAGCGCCACGTGCAGGCGGCGCTCGAAACGCTGATGAAGGGCCGCACGACGCTCGTGATTGCGCATCGGCTCTCGACCATCGAGCGCGCGGACCGCATTCTGGTGATGGAGGCGGGCCGCATTGTCGAGCGCGGCTCGCATCAGCAGTTGCTCGAACAGCGCGGGCTGTACGCGCACCTGCACAAGATCCAGTTCCAGCAGAACGCCGCTTAAGAGATCACAGGCGTCGCAGAGAGGCGCCCGATGCCGGGCGCTTGCTTGCTGTCTGATCGACTAGCTGATCGTGACTATCCGATTGGTCCCGATTGGTCCCGATTGGTCCCGATTGGTCCCGATTGGCAGGCGCGTCGTCCGAATGATCAGCGGCTTGCCGCGCCGCCTTCGAGTTCGCGCTTGCGCGACACGACGATCGCCATGAAAACGGTGGTGAGCAGCGAGATCAGGACGACCACCTGAATCGGCACCAGCACGTCGATGGTGAGCCCGAAAAGGATCGTGCTGAACGACACTGCGAGGCCGCTGCAGCCGGCAGTGCGGATGACCGAATCCGCGGCGCGGCACGCGCGCCAGAAATAGACCGACGTGCCGAAGTAAAGCAGCAGCAGGGCCGCCGCGCCCATCGCGCCCATTTCGGCGATGGCCGAGAAGAAGTCGCTGTGCGCGCGCTCATTGACGATCTGCTGGCTCGCCTCGCCGTGCTGGGCGAGATCGCCGAGCGCGTGTTCCAGCCGGCCCTTGCCCACGCCATAGACCGGATGGCGCTTGAACAGCATGATCGAGGCGTTCCAGAGCTGCAGGCGCAGGCCCACCGAGGTGTCCTTGTTGCCGCGCTGCATGAGGGCGAAGTCGCTGCCGGCGTCGGCCACGCGGTGGCGGATGCCGTTGGTCGCGAACAGTGCGCCGGTCGCGGCGGCGAGCAGCACCAGCGTCACGACGACACGCTTCCAGTGTGAAAACCATCCGTACTGCACGCCGAGCAGGAGCGCGAACACGGGAACCGCGATCCAGCCGCCGCGCGTGCCCGACAGATAGGAGACGAAGCCGCCCGCGACGAGCGCGGCGAGCTTGACGACGAGCGCGAGTGGGCGCGCCTTGCGGTCCCAGCCGAAGGTGAACACCGAGAGGAAAGCGAACAGCAGGGCGGTGTCGCCGAATGGAATCGCGTTCGTGTAGTAGTTCGAGAGGCGCTCGGTGTCGTTCCAGCCGCCTGGGGGGCGGTCGATGAAAACCCAGGCGCTCGCCGCGAGCGCGCCCAGCGCGCAGCCCCAGCCGATGACCGTGAGATGGCGCGAAGGCAGGCGGCTTAGCAGCAGAAAGATCGGCAGCGCGAGCGCGAAGCGCGAAAGCGCGTCGAACTGGTGCGGCGCCCAGTAGCCGAGCAGCGGCTGCTGGAGCGCGACCACGGCGACCGGCGCGAGCATCGCGGCGGTGTACCAGCGGTATTCGCGCCAGGGTGCGAAATAGCCGCCGTCGTGCCGATTCACGTACGCGCCATGAAGCGCGAACGCGAGCAGCAGGAAAAAGCAGTAACCCGTTCCGCCGCGCCAGACCAGATTCGTGGCGGGTCCAATCACGAGCAGCAGGGTAACGATTGGAGCCAGGCGGCGAAGATAGGTCGTCGTATCGTAATTCATGTCGGCCGGCACAAATCGGACGGGCAGTCAGTGGTCATGCCGGCGGAGCCGGACAGGCGCAACTGCCCTTAAACCGATCGATTATACCGGAGCGGATTTTGGGTATGCGCGATGCTCTGACAGAGATGCGGCCCGCCGTATTGTGGGCGTCGTCCCGCATCGGGTGAGGCGCCGCCTGGTCCGCTGCGGCATTGGGTGGAACTGGCGCCTTATAATCGGCCCACGCGAGAACTGCGCACAAAATAATTCACATGTCGGACGGGTCATGAAGGTTGGAATCTCCTGCAACGCGCTCAAGCACAGCGGCGGCCTGGAACGCTACGCGATGGACCTTATCCGGGGTCTCGCCGCACGCGGCGTGCGGCCCGTGTTTTTTGCGCGCAAGTTCGATCCCTCCGTGCCGGAATACGCGCTCGTGGAGCCACACCGCATCAACGTTTCCTTGCTGCCGGGAAAGCTGCGCGACATGTGGTTTTCGCGGCGGCTGGCCACCTTGCGCCGTCGCGCGGGCGTGGACGTGCTGATCGGCTGTAACCGGGTGGATGGCTCAGAGATCGCCATTTGCGGCGGCACGCACCGCGGCTTTCTGCGTGCGATGAGGCGCCCGATGCGCGGCTCCGACAGCCGGCAAATCGCGCTCGAAAGCCAGCAATATGCGCGATCGCGCGTGATCGTCGCGCATTCTGAATTGATGCGTTCCGAACTTCGCGAATTGTATGGGGTGGACGAGGCGAAGATCCGCGTGCTCTGTCCGCCTGTGGATGGCGAACGCTTCTCGCCCGTGGATGCCGGCACGCGCGCTGCGCTGCGCCGTCAATATGGGTTCGGCGACCACGAAACGGTCTTGCTGTTTGCGTCGAGCAGCCATGAGCGCAAAGGCTTGCCGCTCATCGAGCAGGCACTTGCCGCGCTGGATCTGCCGGTCGTGGTGGCCGTGGCGGGGCGTCCGCCTGAGCGCGCGAGCGCGCGCGTGCGCTATCTCGGCTATGTGAAGGATCTCGAAAACGCCTATCGCGCGGCCGATTACTCGATCCTCGCGTCGACCTACGAGCCGTTCGGGCTCGTTGGCATCGAATCGGTGATGTGCGGCACGCCGGTGATCTTTTCGTCGAATATCGGCTGCTGCGACGCCATCGGCGACAGCGCCAAATATCTGTTTCGACCCGGCGATGCCGCCGATCTGCGCCGTGCGATCGAGGCGGCCGTCGCGGCGCGCGGACGGCGCGTCGACCCGGCCGACGCGGGTGACCCATGCGGTCCCCCTCCCGCCGTCCTGTACGACGCCACCGTGCAGGCACACGTGGACGCGCTGCTCGAACTCATGGCGGACATCTCCCCGACCCGCTAGTTCGAGCCTCGCGCCGCCCACGCACGACGCACGGCGTCTTCAGTGATTCTTCTGCGGTCTGGAAAAGTCCTCCATGGTTTTAGGCGTTAACCCTGGGTTCTGACAGGCATACGATGCGTACATCGGCCGCATGCACAGACAAACAGTCGCACATCGGCCGCCCTGAACCAACTGGAGGTCGTAATCATGAAGTCCCTGATTCAAGCCGTTGCTGTTGCCGCTGTCCTCGTTGCTCCCGTCGCTTCGTTCGCCCAGTCGCACTCGACCATCACCCGCGCTCAGGTGCGCGAAGAACTCGTGCAGTTGCAGAAGGCCGGTTACCACGTCGGGGACGGCGATCAGGTGCATTACCCCGAAGCGATTCAGGCCGCCCAGGCCAAGGTGGCCGCGATGAATGCCAACAGCGCCTACGGCGGTGTCGCGAACGCGACGGAATCGGGGGCGCGCGGCGCGAAGGTGTCGGCGGAGGACTGGAACGCGATGTATGCGCATCCCTAAGCCATCGGCGCCGCTCCAATACCGGCTCGATGACCGCCGCGCCGCCAGAGGGCGCACCGCCAGAGGGCGCGCGGTCAAAGGACGGAGCGGCGTGTGAAGATTGCCCGCTGGCGATTGCCCAGGCCGCAGACAAACGCCGGCCGGGCTATCGCACCGACATCTCGCCGGGCAGATTCGCGGCGTGCAGTTGCGTGAGCAGCGCGCGCGCTTCTTCGATTGGCTCTCCCGTCATCGGATGAAACACGAAACGCAGCGCCGTCGCCAGCGTTGGATAGTGTTTGCGCGTGCTGCGTGAGTACGCGGGATCGTAGTGCTCGGTCACGAGCGTCTCGGACAGCGCCGCGTGGCGGCCTTCCTCCAGCAGACGGCACCACGACTCGATGCGCTCGCGTCCATGCAGCGGCGTGAGCTTCAGCAGTTGCTCGCGGAAGTAGGCCGCGTCACTGAGCAGGTGGCCATAATCCGCGAGCAGAAGCGCCACGCGCTCCTCGAGCGCGACCTCGACCATGACGCACGGTGCCGCGTGGATGCCCTCCACCAGCGCGACAGGCAGCGTGATCGCGCCGATGCGCCGGCTTTCCGCTTCCACGAACACGGGCTGCCCGGGGTCGAACGTGCGCAGTTGCTGCACGAGCGCCGTGTCGAACGACTTTTGCGCGGGCTGCGCGCGCGTGGGCAGCGCGCCGAGCAGCGAGCCGCGATGCGCGGCAAGCGCTTCGAGATCGAGCGTTTGCGCGCCGGCCTGGCCGAGCGCCTGCAACAGGCGCGTCTTGCCGCTGCCCGTGGGCCCCGCGAGCACGATGTAGCGCAAGCTACCGGGCAGCATGCCGAGCGCCTCGACCACGGCGTTCCGGTAGGTCTTGTAGCCGCCTTCGAGCTGCCGCGCGCGCCAGCCGATCATGTTGAACATGGTCGTCATCGACCCCGAGCGCTTGCCGCCGCGCCAGCAATAGACGAGCGGGCGCCAGTTGCGCGGACGATCGGCGAAAGTCGTGTCCAGATGCATGGCGATATTGCGTGCGGCGATAGCCGCGCCTACGCGCGTGGCGTCGAAGGGCGAATTCCTGTACATCGTGCCGATGAGCACGCGCTCCTCGTTGCTGAGCACGGGGGCGTTGATCGCGCCGGGCACATGGTCCTCGGCGTATTCGAGCGGCGTTCTCACGTCGATGATCTCGTCGAACTCGCCGAGTTGGGAAAGGGTGGCGCGCTGGTGATTCAACTGCGGTGCTCCGTTAGGGCGTGCGACGGCCCTGCGCTGGTGTCGCGCAGGGCCAATAGCGAATGATATACGGTGCGAAGGCCGACGGCGGTGTGGGGGCAGGCGGCGGTGCGGCGTGCGGCTCCCACGATGTCAGCACAATGCCGAATGCAGAGTCCGGGTTTACTTCGCGCGCGCGTTCGACCGTGCGGCGGCGGGAGAGGACATCGAGGAACGGCCCGTCACCTTCATGTCGTTCGAGGAAATGACCGCCGCGCTGACGCCCCGGCGCATTGAACTGCTGCATTATCTGCATCGCGAGGAAGCGGAGAGCGTGATAGCGCTCGCGCGGGCACTGAAGCGCGACTACAAGCGCGTGCGTGAGGACGTGGCGACAGTGGAGGCGGCCGGGCTTATCGTGCGCGAAGGCGGGCGGTTGCGCGCGCCGTGGGACACACTCTCGGCGGAACTCACGCTTTAAACGGCGTTGTGCCTGGAACCCCGTCTAGCGGCGTTTAGGGGCGCACACCGACTCGAGTAATCCCGCAGCCCCCTACATCAGCACAATATCGTACTGCTCCTGACTCAGGTTCGACTCCACCTGCAACGACACGGGCTTGCCGATGAAGTCGATCAGCATCGCGAGATGCTGCGACTCTTCCTCGAGAAATAAATCGATCACCTGCTGCGAAGCCACGACGCGAAATTCGCGCGGATTGAACTGGCGCGACTCGCGCAGGATCTCGCGCAGCACGTCGTAGCACACGGTGCGCGCGGTCTTCACCTGCCCCTTGCCAAGGCAGGTCGGGCAGGGCTCGCACAGCACATGCGCGAGCGATTCGCGCGTGCGCTTTCTCGTCATCTCCACGAGGCCGAGTTGCGAGAAGCCGTTCACGGTCACGCGCGTGCGGTCGCGCGAGAGCGCTTTCTTCAACTCGCCGAGCACCTGATCGCGGTGCTCGACGTTCTCCATGTCAATGAAGTCGATGATGATCACGCCGCCCAGATTGCGCAGCCGCAACTGGCGCGCGATGGTGTGCGCCGCTTCGAGATTGGTCTTGAAGATCGTGTCGTCGAAGTTGCGCGCTCCCACGTAGCCGCCCGTGTTCACGTCGATCGTTGTCATCGCCTCGGTCTGGTCGATCACGAGGTAGCCGCCCGACTTGAGGTCCACGCGCCGCGAGAGCGCGCGCTGGATCTCGGCCTCGATGTTGTAGAGGTCGAAGAGCGGCCGCTCGCCCGTGTAGTGATGCAGCTTCGCCAGCACGGCGGGCGTGAATTCGGTGGCGAACTCGGTGAGCTTCTGGAACGTTTCGCGCGAATCGACCTGAATGCGCGAGGTCTCGTCGTTCACGAAGTCGCGCAGCACGCGCTGCGCGAGATTGAGGTCTTGATAGAGCAGGCTCGTGGCCGGCATGCGCTGCGACTGCGCGAGGATCGTCGTCCACGTTTTGCGCAGGTACGCGACATCGGCGGCGAGCTCCTCGCTGGTGGCGTCTTCGGCGATGGTGCGCACGATATAGCCGCCTTTCTCGTCGGCGGGCAGCACGGCGGTCAGGCGCGCGCGCACGGCTTCGCGCTCCGCCTCGCTTTCGATCTTCTGCGAGATGCCGATGTGCGGCTCCTGCGGCAGATACACGAGCGTGCGGCCCGCGATGCTCACCTGCGTCGAAAGACGCGCGCCCTTGGTGCCGATCGGATCCTTCACGACCTGGACCATCAGCGTTTGCCCTTCGAACACGGTCTTTTCGATGGGCTGATGATGCACGCTTGCATGCGCCTCGCCCGCGATGCGCGGATGCCAGATATCGGCAACGTGGAGGAACGCGGCGCGCTCGAGGCCGATGTCGATGAACGCCGACTGCATGCCCGGCAGCACGCGCACGACCTTGCCGAGATAGACATTGCCGACGCGTCCGCGCGACAGCGTGCGTTCGACGTGAAGCTCCTGGACTGCACCTTGCTGGACCAGCGCAACACGCGTCTCCTGAGGCGTGACGTTGATCAGGATTTCTTCGTTCATGATTGCTTTTAGAAGTCGATGCCGGCGGCGCGCAGGAGGGCGGCCGTTTCGAAAAGCGGCAAACCCATGATACCCGAATAGGACCCGTCGATTCGCTCGACGAACTCGGCGGCGCGCCCCTGGATGCCATATGCGCCGGCCTTGCCGAACGGCTCGCCGCTCGCGACGTAGCGTGCGAGCGCGGCGGGCAGCGCAGGGGCGAAACGCACGTGCGAGCGCGACAGCACAAGCGGCAGGCACACGCCTTCCGCGTTGACCACAGCCACGGCGGTGAGCACTTCATGCTCGCGGCCGGCAAGCCGTTCGAGCATCGCGTAGGCATCGGCTGCGTCGTGCGGCTTGCCGAGGATATGGCCGTCCATGCTCACTGTGGTGTCGGCGGTGAGAATCGGCGCATGCTCGTGGGCGCCCGCAACGAGCCGGGCGCGCGCGGCATCGGCTTTGGCGGCGCACACGCGCTCGACATAGACGGCGGCGGACTCGCCGGGCAGCACGGCTTCGAGCGACTCGGCGTCTTCGTCGGGGCGCGGCAGCAGCAGCTCGAAGCGCACGCCGAGCTGTTGCAGCAGTTCCTGGCGGCGCGGGCTCTGTGAGGCGAGATAGACGAACGGATAGGGCGCGGTAGTGGTCATCGGGGCGTTTTTACGTCTTGATGAGGCGGGGATCGGGCTCACGCGGCTTTACGCAGCTTCACACGGGTTCGCACCTGCGAGGGCGGCCGCGGCACGTGGGTCTCCGCGGCGCGCATTCCGGCGGACGCCATGCGCGAGCGCTTCAAACGCGATGATAGGGGTGATTCTGCGTGATGGTCCACGCGCGGTAAAGCTGCTCGGCAAGCAGCACGCGCACCATCGCATGGGGCAGCGTGAGGGAGGACAGGCGCAGCAGCGTATCGGCGCGCGTCTTGATCTGCGGATCGAGCCCATCCGCCCCGCCGATCAGGAACGCCACGTCGCGCCCGTCCTGCTGCCATCCGGGCAGCGCCTGGGCGAGCTGCATGGTGGTCCAGTCCTTGCCGCGTTCGTCGAGCGCAACGATGCGCGCGTTCTTCGGCAACGCGGCTTCGATGCGCGTGCGCTCGGCGGCCATCACGCTTTCGGCCGAACGCCCCGACGAGCGCTGCTCGGGCTTTACCTCGCGCAACTCGATGCGCAACTCGGGCGGCATGCGCTTCGTGTATTCCTCGAAGCCTTCGGCCACCCAGTCCGGCATCTTGTGCCCAACGGCGACGATATGCAGTTTCATGATGCTAAACGAATGCGTGTGGCCCATGTGGCGCGCTTGTGAGATCGCTGCGTGCTCAACGTATTGATCGATGTGCTCATCAACGTATATTCAGCATGCGCGTTCACTTCGCGTGGATGGTGGAATTACTTCGCGCTGCGACGCGATGCGGCCTTGCGCGCGGGCTTCTTCACGGCGGGCAGGTCGACTTCTTCGTCGTCTTCGTCGTCGATCGGCTCGCTCGGGCGCGCGCCCGTGAAGCCCGTGTTGGCCGCGAGCTTCACGCGCACCGGCTTGTCGCCCCAGATCTCTTCGAGGTTGTAGTACTGGCGCAGCGCGGGCTGCAGGATGTGGACGACCGCGTCGCCGCAATCGACCAGCACCCATTCGCCGATGTCCTCGCCTTCGGTGCTGACGATGTCGCCGCCGGCTTCCTTGACCTTCTCGCGCACGCTGTTGGCGAGCGCCTTGGTCTGGCGGTTCGAGGTGCCGCTCGCGACGATCACGCGATCGAACAGCTCGGTCAGATGGCTCGTGTTGAAGACGCGAATGTCCTGTGCCTTGACGTCTTCGAGACCGTCGACGATGGCGCGTTGAAGTTTGCGGATGTCCATATTTACCCGTGATGCCTGTACAAATGATGTTGAAGGATGTAGTCCCACACTGCTGCGGGGACCTTGTCGGCGGCGCGGCCACCGCGTGGTTCAGTCGTCGAGGGCGAGTGTGCGGGCGCCCCGGCCTGTACCGCCCGGGTTGTCTGCGCCGCCACGCGCGCGCCCAGTTCGCGCCGGATTTCGGTGGCCGAAATGTCGAACGCGAGCGTGGCGTCGATCAGCAGATGCCCGCAGCGCGTGGCCGCGAGCGTGGCGGCGCTGGCGCGCCGCGCGGCCACTTCCGCCGACACGGCGTCTGGCAGCGCCGCGAAATTGAAGCCTGGCCGGCTCGCCACGCCCAGATGCGCGAGCGCGAACAGCTCGCGCCACGCATGCCACGAATCGAGGTGCAGCAGTTGATCGGCGCCCATCAGCAGCGTGAGCGCCGCCTGTGCGTTGCTTTCGCTGCGTGCGCGCCAGCGGCGCAGCGTCTCCACCGTATAGGTGGGGCCGTCGTGCTCGATCTCGTCGGTGCTCACGCTGACCGTGACGCCCGGCAGCACGAGCGAGGCCGCCGCCGCGCGCGTCATCGCAAGGCGATGAACGGCGGCGCTCACTTCGGGCTTCTGCCAGGGCTGGCCGGCGGGCAGCAGGATCAGTTCGGTCAGGCCGAGCACGCGCGCGAAATGGCGCGCGAGCGCGAGATGGCCCTCGTGTATCGGATCGAAGGTGCCGCCGAGCAGGCCCACGCGGCGCGCGAGCGCCGCAGGGGGGGCGCCGGCTGGCGCACTCGCGGTGGCGGACAGGTGTTGCGTCACGGCGTCAGATCCAGTCGCGCACCGGCAGGAAGTCGGTGTACAGGCGCGCTTCGGGCGTGCCCGGCTGCGGCTGCCAGTCGTAGCGCCAGTTCGCGGAGGGCGGCATCGACATGAGGATCGACTCGCTGCGCCCGCCGCTTTGCAGCCCGAAGTGCGTGCCGCGATCCCAGACCAGATTGAACTCGACGTAGCGGCCGCGCCGGTACGCCTGGAATTCGCGTTCGGCTTCGCCATAAGGCGTGGCGCGGCGCTTTTCGATAATCGGCAGATACGCCTTCAGGAAGCCTTCGCCCACGCTGCGCAGCATCGCGAATGCCTGGTCGAAGCCGCCTTCGGCGTAATCGTCGAAGAAGATGCCGCCCACGCCGCGCGCCTCGTTGCGGTGCTTGAGGAAGAAATATTCATCGCACCAGCGCTTGAAGCGCGGGTAGAGATCCGCGCCGTAGGGCGCGAGCGCGTCGCGGCAGACGCGGTGGAAATGCTGCGCGTCTTCCTCGAAGCCGTAATAGGGCGTGAGATCCATGCCGCCGCCGAACCAGAACACCGGCGCCTCGCCGGCTTTGGTGGCGAGCAGCATGCGCACGTTCATGTGCACGGTCGGGCAGTACGGATTGCGCGGATGCAGCACGAGCGAAACGCCCATCGCCTCGAAGCCGCGCCCATTGAGCTCGGGGCGCGCGGCCGTGGCCGAGGGC
This sequence comes from Paraburkholderia sp. A1RI-2L, assembly GCF_048957375.1. Taxonomy (NCBI): domain Bacteria; kingdom Pseudomonadati; phylum Pseudomonadota; class Betaproteobacteria; order Burkholderiales; family Burkholderiaceae; genus Paraburkholderia; species Paraburkholderia sp. A1RI-2L. The sequence continues at coordinate 1,819,580 of NZ_JARBTA010000001.1, read as the reverse complement.
GGCAGGGCGTCGCCCGCGACGTCGGAAAAACCGATGCCGCCGCGCTCGAAGAACTGGCCGCCTTCGAGAATGCGCGTGCAGCCGCCGCCGCGCAGCTTCTCGCCGGGCTCGCGCTGCCATGCGTCGGTGGCGAAGGGCGTGCCGTCGAACGCACCGAGCGTGTCGGCGATCTGCGTCTGCAGGCCCGAGAGCCAGGCGCGTACGGCGGCGCTATCGTGGGTTGCGCCTGCGGTTGCGCCTGCGGGCGTAACGGGGCTAGAGCCGTTTTGAGTCGGTTCGGTCATCGGTGGGCGGGCGAGGCGGCGGGGCCGGCACTGCGCCAGGATTGGGTTCGGAATCGGGGTGCGGGTCGCGCGGCGCGGCCGCTAGCGGCAAGCTTACGCCGTTCGGCGCGGCTTCGCGGTTATGCCGCCCATGCGGCGGCCGCTTGTTGCACTGCTTGTTGTGCCGCTTACCGTGCTGCTCGGGGGCGGGCCGGCGCTACAGCGTTCGTCTTGCCTGCGTGGCGGGCAACGGCAGGTTCGCCCGCTGTCGCCGGCCAGCGTGCGCTGGCTTCAGGCAGTTCGCCATGCGGTGAGGCGCCCGCCGCGCAGCCTGGCCGAAATCAGGCCGGGCCGCGCTCGAGCGCCGTGCCTGCGCCTGGCACCTTACTGCTTGCGTCCAGCGGCGCGATAGCCGATGTCGTGGCGATACTGCATGCCGTCAAACGAAATGCGGTTCACCGTTTCGTAAGCCACCTTCTGCGCGCTGCGCACGGAATCGGCGAGGCCCACCACGCACAGCACACGTCCGCCCGAGGTCACGAGCTTGCCGTCCACGAACTGCGTGCCCGCATGGAACGTAACCGAAGCATCGGTCTCGGCGGGGATGTCGTTGATGCGGTCGCCCTTGCGCGGCGTGTCCGGGTAATTGTGCGCGGCCAGCACGACGCCGAGTGCGGTGCGGCGGTCCCATTCGAGCTCGACCTGGTCGAGCGTGCCCGCAATCGCGTGCTCCACGACCTTCGAGAAGTCGCCCTTCAGGCGCGCCATGATCGGCTGCGTTTCCGGGTCGCCCATGCGGCAGTTGAATTCGAGCGTCTTCGGGTTGCCCTGCGCGTCGATCATCAGGCCCGCGTAGAGGAAGCCCGTATAGCGGATGCCCTCCTTCTCCATGCCCGCCACGGTCGGCAGAATGATTTCGCGCATCACGCGCGCGTGCAGCTGCGGCGTGACGATGGGCGCGGGCGAGTAGGCGCCCATGCCGCCCGTGTTCGGGCCCTGGTCGCCGTCTTGCAGGCGCTTGTGGTCCTGGCTCGAAGCGAGCGCGAGCACGTGCTTGCCGTCCACCATGACGATGAAGCTCGCTTCCTCGCCTGCGAGGAATTCCTCGATCACCACGCGCGCGCCGGCGTCGCCGAGCTTGTTGTCGGCGAGCATCATGTCGATGGCCTGATGCGCTTCTTCCAGCGACATCGCCACCACCACGCCCTTGCCCGCGGCGAGGCCATCGGCCTTGATCACGATGGGCGCGCCGTTTTTCTCGACGTAGGCGTGCGCGGCCGTGGCGTCCGAGAAGGTCTCGTAGGCGGCCGTGGGGATGTGGTGGCGCTTCATGAACGCCTTGGCGAAGTCCTTCGAGCTTTCGAGCTGCGCGGCCTCCTTCGTGGGGCCGAACACCTTCAGGCCGCGCTGGCGGAACACGTTGACGATGCCGGCCGCGAGCGGCGCTTCCGGCCCGACCACGGTGAGGGCGACCTGTTCGCGCTCGGCGAAATCGGCGAGCTCGTTGATGTCCGTGATGTCGACGTTGGCGAGCCGCTCGTCCTGCGCGGTGCCGCCGTTGCCCGGTGCGACGTAGACGAGCTGGACGCGCGGCGACTGCGCAAGCTTCCACGCCAGCGCATGTTCGCGGCCGCCAGAACCGACGACGAGTAACTTCATGTAAATCCCCGAAAGACCAGAACCAGAAACAGTTGCGGCCGGCGCGTCAATGCGCCGGCCGTGAAAGCGTCGGTGCGGCGAAGCGCCGGGCGGCCACGCGCCGTGCGGCGAATCGCAGACCCGCGACTCAAGTGCGCCCGAGCGTGGCGCGGCCGGTCAGCCGCGGCGCCCGCCCGGCGCGAGCCGCTTATTCCTCGTCGATCGACGCGTTGGTATACACCTCCTGGACATCGTCCAGGTTTTCGAGCGCGTCGAGCAGCTTTTGCATCTTCACCGCGTCGTCGCCCGTGAATTCGACTTCCGTTTGCGGCTTCATCGTGACTTCGGCCATTTCGGCCTTGAAGCCCGCGCCTTCGAGCGCGTCCTTCACTTTCTGGAAGTCGTTGGGCGGGCAGATCACCTCGATGCTGCCGTCGTCGTTCGTGACGACGTCGTCGGCGCCCGCTTCGAGCGCGGCGTCCAACAGCTTGTCTTCGGGCGTGCCCGGCGCGAACAGGAACTGGCCGACGTGATCGAACATGAACGACACCGAGCCGTCCGTGCCCATGTTGCCGCCGAACTTCGAGAACGCGTGGCGCACTTCCGCGACGGTGCGGGTGCGGTTGTCGGTCATGGTGTCGACGATCACCGCCGCGCCGCCGATGCCGTAGCCTTCGTAGCGGATTTCCTCGTAATTCGCGCCGTCGACGCCGCCCACGCCGCGCTGGATCGCGCGGTTGATGTTGTCCTTGGGCATGTTGGCGTCATAGGCCTTGTCCACGGCCAGGCGCAGGCGCGGGTTCGAGTCGATCTCGCCTCCGCCCATGCGCGCCGCGACCTGGATTTCCTTGATGAGCCGCGTCCAGACCTTGCCGCGCTTCGCGTCAGCAGCCGCCTTCTTGTGCTTGATGTTGGCCCATTTCGAATGACCCGCCATACCTTTCTCCGTCGCACGCTTCACGCGTGCATGGTGCAGTTGTCGTTACCGCAGTTTTCAATACGATGCCGGGGCCGGCGTGGTGCGCTCATGCGTGCGCGGCCCATGCTTGCCTGCCGGTGTGTCCATCCGTGAGTGTCTGTCTGCCCGATGCCGGTCGCCCGCAGCCGGTCGCACGTCGCTCACTCGTCGCGCGGCGGGCGCTCGCGCGTGCGGCCGGGCTTGCCGGTGGCGCTTTGTGCGGGACGCGCGCCGGGGGCGCGTCAGGCGCATTGGGGCGCGTTTCGCGAAGTCCTGGGGACTTTTGGGGACAGTCAGGCAGACCCGGTCGGGCCAGACCCGGTCGGGCAGACCTGAATTTTATCACGCCGGGCTCGCTCGGCCGCACCCCTCGACGGCCTGGATGCGCCAGAGCGGGGATTTCGCGCGCGCGAACGGCGGCGAAGCAGGGCCAACGCGGGCCCGAAGGGGGATCGACGCAGGCCTGGATGGGGGCGAAACGGGCCCGAAGAGGGATCGACGCAGGCCCGAAACGGGGCGGCGAGGGCGCTGCCCCCCAGCGGCATCAGTTCTTGGTGCCGAACAGGCGGTCGCCGGCGTCGCCGAGACCCGGGACGATATAGGCGTGCTCGTTCAGGTGCGTGTCGAGCGAGGCCACGTAGAGCCGCACGTCCGGATGCGCCTGCTGAAACACTTCGACGCCTTCGGGCGCGGCCACCAGCGCGAGGAAGCGAATGCGCACGCCCGGCACGCCGCGGCGCTTGAGCACGTCGATTGCGTGCACCGCCGAGTAGCCGGTCGCGACCATCGGATCGCACAGGATGAAGGTGCGGTCCTCGAGGTCGGGCAGGCGCACGAGGTACTCGACCGGGCGGTGGTCGTCGGCGCGATAGACGCCGATATGGCCCACGCGCGCCGACGGGATCAGCTCGAGCAGCCCGTCGGACATGCCCACGCCCGCGCGCAGCACCGGCACGATCGCGAGCTTCTTGCCGGCGATCACCGGCGCGTCGATCTCGACGAGCGGCGTTTGCACGCGGCGGGTGGTGACCGGCAGCTCGCGCGTGATTTCGTAGCCCATCAGCAGCGTGATCTCGCGCAGCAGCTCGCGGAACGTGCGAGTGGACGTGTCCCTGTCGCGCATGTGGCTGAGCTTGTGCTGGATCAGCGGGTGATCGAGGATGAAGAGATTCGGAAAGCGGCTGTCCTGTTTCATGGCGGGGCGCACGAGGCTGCAAGGGGTGTGGGGGTGTCGGCCGCGGCGCTGCCGGCTGCCTGGGTTCGGCGGGGCTCGCGCGAGCGCTGGGCCGCGCTACAGGCGCAAGTATACGAGAACCGGGCAGGAACGGAGCGCGATTGGTGCCGTGCTGGGGGCGCGCCGGGGCCACGCTGCGCGACCCGCGACCCGCGACCCGCGACCCGCGACCCGCGAGCCGCGACCCGCGGCTCGCGGCTCGCGGCGTCCCACGCGCCGCGCGATTCTTCTAGAATCGCAAAATTGGGTGCGCCGGCCGCCGCAATGGCGCAGTGGCGCGCGGTGGCCTCGCAATCCCCGCCGTCACCGATTCGTCACGCCAACCACAAGGACCGTAAAGATGGACATGGGTATCGCAGGACGCAGCGCGCTGGTGTGCGCCGCAAGCAAGGGACTGGGGCGCGGCTGCGCCGAGGCGCTCGCGGCCGAGGGCGTGAACGTGACGATCGTCGCGCGCACGGCGCAAACGCTCGAGGAAACCGCTGCGCGGATTCGCGCGACGACCGGCGTCGAGGTCAAGGCCGTGGCCTGCGACATCACCACCGAGGCCGGGCGCGCCGCCGCGCTGGCCGCCTGCCCGGCGCCGGACATTCTCGTGAACAATGCGGGCGGCCCGCCGCCGGGCGACTTTCGCACCTACACGCACGAAGCCTGGCTCGCCGCGCTCGAAGCGAACATGCTGACGCCGATCGCGCTGATCCAGGCCACTATCGACGCCATGAGCCAGCGCGGCTTCGGGCGCATCGTCAACATCACGAGTTCCTCGGTGAAGGCGCCCATCGATGTGCTCGGCCTCTCGAACGGCGCACGCTCGGGCCTCACGGGCTTCGTTGCGGGCGTCGCGCGCCAGGTCGCGGCGACGGGCGTGACGATCAACAATCTGCTGCCGGGCTCGTTCGACACCGACCGCATCCAGGCCACCATCGTCGCGCAATCGAAGGCGAGCAATCTGTCGCTCGACGAAGTGCGCGCGCGCCGCGTGAAAGCGATTCCGGCAGGCCGCTTCGGCATGCCCGAGGAATTCGGCCGCGCCTGTGCGTTCCTGTGCAGCGTCCATGCGGGCTATATCACGGGACAAAACTGGCTGATCGACGGCGGCGCGTATCCAGGAACGTTCTGATCCGGTACGTTCTGTGTCGCGCGCGGCCACGCGCGCGACACACTCAAACTCATCGAAATACAAGGAAGAAGGCCATGCCTACCCGCGTCGCGCTGATCGCGCACGATCACAAGAAGGACGACATCGTCAAGCTCAGCGGCGAGTACGTCGACACGCTGCGCCGCTGCGAACTGCTCGCGACCGGCACGACGGGCGGGCGCATTGCGGCAGCACACGGCCTGAACGTCGAGCGCATGCTTTCGGGCCCGCACGGCGGCGACCTGCAGATCGGCGCGCAACTCGCCGAGGGCAATGTCGACGTGGTGATCTTCCTGCGCGATCCCATGACTCCGCAGCCGCACGAGCCCGACATCAACGCACTCGTGCGTGCCTGCGACGTGCATGACGTGCCGTGCGCGACCAACATCTCGACGGCGCGCATGATCCTCGACGTGCTCACGCTGCGTCTGAAAGACGAGATCTGAGCGCCGCGTCGCCCGGTTTGCAGAACGACCATCATTCACAGGACGAAGGAGGCAGCATGACCAAGGCAATCCGTTACGAGAAGACCGGCGGCCCCGAAGTGATGAAGTGGGTGGACGTCGAGGTGGGCGCGCCGGGCGAGGGCGAAATCCGCGTGAAGCAGCGCGCCTGCGGACTCAATTACATCGACGTGTACTTTCGCACCGGGCTCTATCCGCAGCCGCTGCCCGCCGGGCTCGGCATGGAGGCCGCGGGCGAAGTCGTGGCGGTGGGCCCGGGCGTCACGCTCGTGAAGCCGGGCGATCGCGTGGCGTATGTCGGGCGTCCGCCGGGCGCGTATGCGCAGGAGCGCGTGCTGCGCGCGGACCAGGTGATCCGGCTGCCCGATGCGATCAGCGACGAGCAGGCCGCCTCCATCATGCTGCAAGGCCTGACCGCGCAATATCTGCTGCGCCGCACGTACCGCGTGAAGGCCGGCGACACGATCCTGATCCAGGCCGCCGCAGGCGGCGTGGGTCTCATCGTGTGCCAGTGGGCCAAGGCGCTCGGCGCGACCGTGATCGGCACGGTGGGCTCGGACGAGAAGGCCGCCATCGCGAAGGCGCACGGCTGCGATCATGCGATCGTCTATACGCGCGAGGACTTCCACAAGCGCGTGCGCGAGATCACGAACGGCGCGGGTGTGCCCGTGGTGTACGACTCGATCGGCAAGGATACGTACACGAAGTCGCTGGACTGCCTTGCGCCGCTCGGCCTGTTCGTGAGCTTCGGCAATGCGTCGGGGCCGCTGCCGCCCATCGACTCGTCGGAGTTCGCAGGGCGCGGCTCGCTCTTCTTCACGCGCCCGACGCTCTTCACCTACATCGCGAAGCGCGCCGATTATGAGGCGATGAGCGCCGAGTTGTTCGAGGTGGTCGCCTCGGGCAAGGTCAAGACCTCGATCAATCAGCGCTATGCGCTGCAGGACGTGGGCCAGGCTCATGCCGATCTCGAGGCGCGCCGCACGACCGGCTCGACCGTTTTACTGCCCTGAGCGATAGACGATGCCCGATGGGGCGGGGCTGCCGGCTCCGCCCCGTTCGAACGGGCCGACGGCTTTCCATGTTCCGGCGCTGACTTATATCAGTTATTGACAAGACTGAAATTGGATCATTCCGTGCTCCTGATTATCCTGCGAGGCCGGCCTGCGCCGGATACGACCATGGGCAAGGGGATCCAGCATGATACGTTCAACCAGATTCTGTACCGCGGCGGGCGCGCTCACGCTCTGCGCCGCTCTGTTCCTTTCTCAGCCAAGGCCTGCCGCCGCCGCGCCCGCCGTCGACCAATATGCGGCAACCAGGTATCCGATCATCCTCGTGCACGGCCTGACCGGCACCGACAAGATCTTCGGCATGATCGACTATTGGTATGGCATCGCGTCGGATCTGCAAAGCCACGGTGCGCAGGTCTACACGGCGAACGTGTCGAGCTTCCAGGCCGACGACGGACCCAATGGCCGTGGCGAGCAGCTCCTCGCCTACGTCAAGCGTGTGCTCGCCGCGACCGGCGCGCAGAAGGTCAACCTCATCGGCCATAGCCAGGGCGGTCTCACGTCGCGTTACGTCGCCGCGGTGGCGCCGCAACTCGTCGCCTCCGTGACGACCATCGGCACGCCGCATCGCGGCAGCGAGTTCGCCGACTTCGCCGTCGACCAGTTGAACCGCGATCCCAGCGGCAAGTCGTCGGAGGCCGTGGCCGCATTCCTCAACATGTACGGCGTGCTTTCGAACAGCGCGCACATCACGAACCAGGATGCGCTGCTCGCGCTGCGCACCCTCAGAACCGACTCGGCCGCGCACTTCAACCAGCGCTTCCCGAGTGCCGGCCTTGGCGCGCCCGGTTCGTGCCGGACCGGTGCGGCGAGCGAGACGGTTGGCGGCCACAAGCACCTACTGTACTCGTGGTCGGGCTCGGCCATCCAGCAGCAGGCGCGTCTCGGCAGCATGGTCGTCGTGAAGGACGCGAGCGTGCTGCCGCTGATCGATCCGGCCGTCGGCCTCGACATGACGACACCTGCGCTGCTCCTGACCGGCACCGTGATGCTCGGGCGGAACTCGGGTGTGAATGACGGCCTCGTGTCGACGTGCAGTTCGTTGTACGGCCAGGTGATTGGCGTGAACTACAAGTGGAATCACGTGGACGAGATCAACCAGTTGTTCGGCATTCGCGGCGCCTACGCCGAAGACCCCGTCGCCGTGATTCGTACGCACGCCAACCGTTTGAAGTTGCAGGGCGTCTGAGTGATGGCGCGGGCAAGACGCAGCAGGCGGGGCGTCGTGGCGGTTGCCGCGATTGCGGTGGCGGCGGCCGTGGCCGCTTGGGTTGCATTGACCGGCGCGAACCGCGTGGAGCGTGACGATGGCGGGGCGCTCACCGCGTGGCGGCCGGTGCCGAGCGCACCGCCGCCGGCCTCGCGCGCTCCGAGGCGGTGCCGCGGGCCGGGCCCGATCGGCTGCCGGCCGCGCTGCCGGCGCGAGTGCGCCGCGCTTGCCGACCGATGGCCGTGGCTATCTCGCGCGCGACCCGCAGGTGCGCCTCTTCTTCGATTACTGCGTGAGCGCGCAAACCGATCTGGGCGCGGCCGGGCTCGACGCCTTCGTTGCGCGCGAGATTGCCGCGCAGCTCGAAGGTACGCCGGCCCAAGCCGAGGCTCGTCGTCTGGCAGCGCTATCAGGCCTGGCGGGCCGCGCTCGCGCAACTGCCGGAGCCGGCTGCCGGCGCGGCCGCCAGCGCCACCCGGATCGACATCGATGCGTTGCGCAATACGCTCGCGCAGCGCGCGGCGCTCGCGAGCCGCGAACTCGGTGAATGGAGCGAGCCATTTTTCGGCGCGCAGTTCGCGTTGCAGCGTTACGAAGTCGAGCGCCTCGCCATCGGTCTCGATGGCGCGCTCCCGGAAGCCGAAAAGCGGGCGCGCCTTGCGGCGCTGGATCAACAGTTGCCGGCTGCCGAGCGCGCGCTGCGCGAGCAGGCCAGGGCGCAAGACGCGGTGCTCGACCAGATTTCCACCTTGCAGGACGCCCATGCATCGCCGGACCAGATGCGCTCGGAACTGACCTCCGTGCTCGGCGCCCAAGCGGCGGGGCGCGTGGCGCGGATGCAGCAGGACGACGACGCGTGGCGGGCAAAATATGCCGAGTACGCATCTCAGCGCATGCAGATCGAGGCGGCCCAGGCTGCCGGCGCGGCGCGCGATGCATCGATTGCACAGTTGCGTGAACGCATCTTCACCGAGCCCGGCGAAGCCCTGCGTGCGGCCTCGCTCGGTCGCCAGCCGGGTAGCGTCGACTAGCCGGAGGGCCTTTCTTTTTACCTCTCTTGCCGCTCCGTTTGCCTCATGAGCCTTGGATGGCGCCATCCACGGCGCCCGTCCGCGTTTACGCGATTTTTATACGCGCACCAAAACCTTTGATCCGGATTTAACGCGATACACCGTACCTTACCGCCATCCGTCATCCGCGAATGGAGAACACGACAATGGATGTGCTGTATATCGGGGGGCTGGCGGTCTTCGCCGCGCTCACTTACGCGTTGATCGCCGGCTGCGGGAAGCTTATGCAGTACCGCCGCGCGGATCGGGGCGAAACGGGGGCGCGCTCATGACCTGGATCTTCTGGCTATCGGGGGCGGCGACGCTGTTGCTGTTCGTTTATCTCGTCCATGCGCTGCTGCGCGCGGAGGATATCGAATGAACACCGACAATTTGTTGCAAGCGGGGATTTTCATCGTCGTCCTGCTGGCGCTTGCGGTGCCGGTCGCGGGCTATATCACGCGCGTGCTCGACGGGCGCTCGCGTGTCGTGCGTTGCTTCGCGCCGCTCGAGAATCTGCTTTACCGCATCGCCGGCGTCGACCCGAGCGCCGAGATGAACTGGAAGCGCTATGCGCTCGCCACCATCTCGTTCAACGTGCTGGGCGTGGGCCTTCTTTATGTGCTGCTGCGCGTGCAAGGTCGGCTGCCAGGCAATCCTCAAGGCTTCGGCGCGATGACGCCGGACGGCGCGTTCAACACCGCCGTGAGCTTCGTGACCAACACGAACTGGCAGGACTACACGCCCGAGCAGACCGTGAGCTACCTCACGCAGATGCTCGGCTTGACGGTGCAGAACTTCCTTTCGGCGGCCACCGGCATCGTCGTGGTGATCGCGCTGATTCGCGGCTTTGCGCGCCACTCGGCGCAAACCATCGGCAACTTCTGGGTGGACCTCACGCGCACGACGCTTTACATCCTCGTGCCGATGGCGGCGATCATCGCGGCGCTACTGATGAGCCAGGGCGTGATCCAGAACTTCAAGCCGTATCAGGCGGTGCCCACGCTCCAGACCACCACCTACGCCGCGCCCAAAGTCGATGCGCAGGGCAATCCGGTCAAGGACGCGCAGGGCCATCCCGTCACCGTCGACACGAAAGTCACTTCGCAGACGCTCGCCATGGGTCCGGTCGCCTCGCAGGTCGCGATCAAAATGCTCGGCACCAACGGCGGCGGCTTCTTCAACGCGAACTCGGCGCATCCGTACGAGAATTCCACGCCGTTCTCGAGCGTCGTCGAAACGTTGGCGATCCTGATCATTCCGGCGGCGCTGTGTCTCGTGTTCGGCAATGTCGTGGGCGACCGCAGGCAGGGCGTCGCGGTGCTCGCGGTGATGACAATTGCATTCGCCGTCGCGGTGGGCGTCGAGCTTTCGGCGGAGCAGGCGGGCAATCCGCTGCTGGCGTCGCTGAACGTCGATCAGCACGCCAGCGCGTTGCAAGCCGGCGGCAACATGGAGGGCAAGGAAACGCGCTTTGGCGTTGCGCAGACGGGCATCTTCGTCGTGGCGACCACGGCGGCTTCGTGCGGCGCGGTGAACGCGATGCACGACTCGCTCACGCCGCTCGGCGGTCTCGTGCCGATGCTCTTCATCCAGCTTGGCGAAGTGATCTTCGGCGGGGTGGGCTCGGGCCTCTACGGCATGCTCGTGTTCGCGCTGCTGGCGGTGTTCGTGGCGGGTCTGATGATCGGGCGCACGCCCGAGTACGTGGGCAAGAAGATCGAGTCGTTCGAGATGAAGATGGTGGCGATCGTCGTGCTGCTCACGCCGATGCTGGTGCTGCTCGGCACCTCGATCGCCGTGCTCGCCGACGCGGGCAAGGCGGGCATCGCCAACCCCGGCGCGCATGGCTTCTCCGAGATCCTCTACGCGTTCAGCTCCGCCGCCAACAACAACGGCAGCGCGTTCGCGGGGCTTTCTGTCAACACGCCGTTCTACAACTGGCTGCTCGGCATCGCGATGTGGTTCGGCCGCTTCGGCACCATCGTGCCGGTGCTCGCCATCGCGGGCTCGCTCGCGGGCAAGAAGCGCATTGCCGTGACGGGCGGAACGCTGCCCACGCATGGACCGCTCTTCGTCGTGCTGCTGCTCGGCACTGTGCTGCTGGTGGGCGCGCTCACCTATGTGCCGGCGCTCGCGCTCGGCCCGGGTGTGGAGCATCTGATCATGATGGGCGTGCATTGAACGGGAACATCATCAAATGACACAACATAGTGCAACACGGTCCATGTTCGATCCGGCGCTCGTGCGCCCGGCCATCGTGGACTCGTTCAGGAAACTCAATCCGCGCACCCAGTTGCGCAACCCGGTGATGTTCTGCGTCTACGTGGGCAGCGTGCTCACGACGATCCTCTGGGTCGCCGCGCTCATGGGCCAGGCCGAGGCGCCCGCGGGTTTCATTCTCGTCATCGCGCTGTGGCTGTGGTTCACGGTGCTGTTCGCGAACTTCGCGGAGGCGCTGGCCGAAGGGCGCTCGAAGGCGCAGGCCGCATCGCTGCGCCAGGCCAAGAAAGACGTGATGGCCAAGAAGCTCAACGAGCCGCATCCGAAGGCGCCGATCCGCATCATGACCGCGTCCGATTTGCGGCGCGGCGACGTGGTGCTGGTCGAGACCGGCGACACCATTCCCGCCGACGGCGAGGTGATCGAGGGCGTGGCCTCGGTGGACGAATCGGCGATCACGGGCGAATCGGCGCCGGTGATCCGCGAATCGGGCGGCGACTTTTCGTCGGTCACGGGCGGCACGCGCGTGCTCTCGGACTGGATCGTCGTGCGGGTGACGGCCAACCCAGGCGAGGCATTTCTCGACCGCATGATCGCGATGGTCGAGGGCGCCAAGCGCCAGAAGACGCCCAACGAGATCGCGCTGACGATTCTGCTGGTTGCGCTGACCATCGTGCTGCTGCTCGCGACCGCGACGCTGTTGCCGTTCTCGATGTTCTCGGTCGAGGCAGCGAAGATGGGCCACGTGGTGACGATCACGGTGCTCGTCGCGCTGCTCGTGTGCCTGATTCCGACCACCATCGGCGGGCTGCTTTCGGCGATCGGCGTGGCGGGCATGAGCCGCATGATGCAGGCCAACGTGATCGCCACGTCGGGCCGCGCGGTGGAAGCCGCCGGCGATGTGGACGTGCTGCTGCTCGACAAGACCGGCACGATCACGCTCGGCAATCGCCAGGCGTCGGCGTTCGTGCCCGCGCCCGGCGTGACCGAGGAAGCGCTCGCGGACGCCGCACAGCTCGCCTCGCTCGCCGACGAAACACCCGAAGGCCGCAGCATCGTGGTGCTCGCGAAGCAGCGCTTCAACATTCGCCAGCGCGACATGGGCGGGCTGCACGCGGTGTTCCTCGCCTTCAGCGCGCAGACGCGCATGAGCGGCGTGGACCTGTCGCCCGAGGGCACGGCGCCCGGCACGCATGCCCGCGAGATCCGCAAGGGCGCCGCCGATGCGATCAAGCACTATGTCGAAGGCCAGGGCGGCCGCTTTCCCACGGAAGTCAACACGGCAGTGGACGACGTCGCGCGCCGCGGCAGCACGCCGCTGGTGGTGGCGGAGATGCACGACAAGGTCGCGCGCGTGCTCGGCGTGATCGAGTTGAAGGACGTGGTGAAGGGCGGCATCAAGGAGCGTTTCGCCGAACTGCGCAAGATGGGCATCAAGACCGTGATGGTGACGGGCGACAACCGCCTGACCGCCGCCGCGATCGCCGCCGAAGCGGGCGTGGACGACTTCCTCGCACAAGCGACGCCCGAGACCAAGCTCGCGACGATCCGCGCGCACCAGGCGCAAGGCAAGCTCGTGGCGATGACCGGCGACGGCACCAACGACGCGCCGGCGCTCGCGCAGGCCGACGTGGCGGTGGCGATGAACACCGGCACCCAGGCCGCGAAGGAAGCGGGCAACATGGTCGATCTCGACTCGAACCCGACCAAGCTCATCGAGATCGTCGAGATCGGCAAGCAGATGCTCATGACGCGCGGCTCGCTCACGACCTTCTCGATCGCCAACGACGTCGCCAAGTACTTCGCGATCATTCCGGCGGCGTTCGCGACGACCTATCCGCAGTTGCGCGTGCTCGACGTCATGCATCTGAGCTCGCCGTCGTCGGCGATTCTCTCGGCGGTGACTTTCAACGCGCTCATCATCGTGATGCTGATTCCGCTCGCGCTCAAGGGCGTGAAGTACCGGCCGCTCGGCGCCGCGACGCTGCTGCGCCGCAATCTGCTGATCTACGGCCTCGGCGGCATTCTCCTGCCGTTCCCGTGCATCAAGCTGATCGACATGGTGCTCACCGCGTTCGGCTGGGTTTGACAGTCGCACGTTATCTGATGCTATCTGATGAACAGGAATCCAGAATGAAAGCGCAGTTTCGACCTCTTATCGTGATCTTCGCCGTGCTCGCGGCGATCACCGGTCTCGTGTATCCGGCCGTGATGACCGCGTTCGGCCAGGCGGTGTTTCATCGACAGGTGAACGGCAGTCTTGTCGAGGTGAACGGCAAGGTGGTGGGCAGCAAGCTGATCGGCCAGCAGTTCGATGCGCCCCAGTACTTCTGGGGCCGTCTCTCGGCCACGGCGCCGAATCCATACAACGCGGCCGGTTCCGGCGGCTCGAACCTCGGCCCGACCAACCCGGCGCTCGCCGACGAAGTCAAAGGCCGCATCGCGGCGCTCAAGGCCGCGGGCACCGATGTTTCGCAGCCCGGGTCGCAACCTGTTCCCGCCGATCTCGTGACCTCGTCGGCGAGCGGGCTCGATCCCGAGATCTCGCCGGCCGCCGCCGCGTACCAGGTGCCACGCGTGGCCAGGGCGCGCCACTTGAGCACGAACGACGTGCAGGCGCTCGTGGATCGCTATACCCGGGGACGCCAGTTCGGCGTGTTCGGCGAGCCGCGCGTGAACGTGCTCGAACTGAACCTCGCGCTCGACGGCAAGACGGCGAGCTGAACTATGACGCGACGCCGAAGGCTGATGGCAGCCGGGCGCCGCATGCCGCCTCGGCAGCATGCGGCGCCTGCTGTTTGCTTATTCAGTGCCGCGGTGAGACGATCTTCCGCGAATCCCCCCATGAAACCCGCATGAACCGCCCCGATCCCGACGAACTCCTCGACCGGCTCCAGCGCGACGAAGAAAAACGCCGCCGCGGCAAGCTGAAGATTTTCTTTGGCGCGTCGGCGGGCGTCGGCAAGACCTACGCGATGCTCCAGGCCGCGCGCCGCCGCCAGGAGGAGGGCATGGACGTGGTGGTCGGCATCGTCGAGACCCATGGGCGCAGCGAGACCGCCGCGCTCACGAGCGGCCTCGAAGAATTGCCGCGCCAGCGCATCGCGTACCGCGGGCGCATGCTCGAGGAGTTCGATCTGGACGCGGCGCTCGGGCGCAAGCCGCAACTCGTGCTGGTCGATGAGCTCGCGCATTCGAATGTCCAGGGCGCGCGCCACATGAAACGCTGGCAGGACGTCTACGAACTGCTCGACGCGGGCATCGACGTCTACACGACTGTCAACGTCCAGCACCTCGAAAGCCTCAACGACGTGGTGGGGCAGATCACCGGCATCCGCGTCTGGGAGACGGTGCCCGACCGCGTGTTCGACGGCGCGGACGAAGTCACGCTGGTCGACCTGCCCGCCGAGGAGCTGCTCGACCGCATGCGCGACGGCAAGGTGTACATGCCCGCGCAGGCCGAGCGCGCGGTGCGCAATTTCTTCCGCAAGGGCAACCTGATCGCGCTGCGCGAACTGGCGCTGCGCCGCACGGCCGATCGCGTCGACGCGCAGATGCACGAGTATCGCGCCGACCGCTCGATCCAGCACGTCTGGCAGGCGCGCGAGCGGCTGCTCGTGTGCGTGGGCCCGGGCCCCGAGGCGAGCGCGCTGGTGCGCGCCTCGGCGCGGCTCGCGGCGAGCCTGAAGGCCGACTGGATCGCCGTGTACGTGGAGACGCCCAGGCTTCAGCGCTTGCCCGACGAGGTGCGCCAGCGTACGCTCGGCGCCCTCAAGCTCGCCTCCGAGCTGGGCGCGGAAACCGCCACGCTCGCCGGCGAGGACGCGGCCGTTACGCTCGCGGGCTATGCGCGGCTGCGCAACGTCTCGAAGCTCGTGGCGGGCGTTTCGGCGCGCAGCGGCGCATCGTGGTGGCGCTGGCTGCGCCGGCCGTTCGGCGAGCGCCTCGCCGAAAAGGCCGAGGGTGCTGACTTGACCTGGTGCGCGCGAGCGCCGCCGATAACGACCGGCTCGCGGGCGCGCAGCGTGAGGCGTCGGCCGCGGCGCGCGGCCAACGCCTGGCGTGCGGCCATCGCGAGCGGCACTGCGAATCGCTCGCCGCCGCGCGCCTACGCGGCGGCGCTGCTGATCTGCGCGTCCATCACGGTGCTCGCGAGCACCGTGATGGACCGCATCGCGCTCGCCAATCTCGTGATGCTCTATTTGCTCGGCGTGATCTTCACGGCGACGAAGCTCGGGCGCGGCCCCGGCGTGCTGCTCTCGTTCGCGAGCGTGGCCGCCTACGATTTTTTCTTCGTGCCGCCGCGCCTGTCGTTCTCGGTGAGCGACACGCAGTACCTGCTGACCTTCGTGGGCATGCTGCTCACCTCGCTCGTCATCAGCCATCTCACTTCGAGCCTGCGCCGCGAGGCGAGCGTCGCGCAGCGGCGCGAGCAGCGCACGGGCGCGATGTACGCGATGGCGCGCGAGCTGGCGGCCGCGCTCGCGACGGAACAGATCGTGGCGATCGGCAGCCGCCATGTGAGCGAGGTGTTCGGCGCGCGCGTGGCGATACTCCTGCCCGACAGCGCCGACAAGGTCCAGCAGAAGATCGAGGACCCCGATCCGCAGATCATGCTCGAACCGGGGAGCCTCGACATCGATGTGGGCCAGTGGGTCTACGACCAGCAAAAGCCCGCCGGCCGCGGCACCGACACGCTGCCCGCAGCGGCGGCGCTCTATCTGCCGCTCAAGGCGCCGATGCGCACGCGCGGCGTGCTTGCGGTGGTCACGCGCGACGCGCGCGAAATGCAGGTGCCCGAGCAGCAGCGCATGCTCGACGCGTTCGCCGCGCAGATCGCGCTCGCGCTCGAACGCGTGCACTACGTGGAGATCGCGCGCGACGCGCTCGTCAACATGGAGTCCGAACGATTACGCAACTCGCTGCTCTCGGCGATCTCGCACGACCTGCGCACGCCGCTCACGGCCATCGTTGGCTTTTCGTCGATGCTCGCGCAGGCGCATGAGTCCGATGCGGCTGGCACGCCGGCCGACGCACGGAATGCACGCTCCGGTGAGCTCATCGAGGCGATCCACGATGAGGCGCTGCGCATGACCGGCATAGTCACGAATCTGCTCGACATGGCCCGGCTGCAGGCGGGCAGCCTCAAGCTCAACCGGCAGTGGACGCTGCTGGAGGAAACCGTGGGCGCGGCGCTGGCCGCGTGCCGCCGCGTGCTGGCGCGGCACCCGGTACAGGTGCAGCTCGAAGCGGGCTTGCCCTTGCTGCAGCTCGACGCGGTGCTCATGGAGCGGCTCTTCTCGAACCTGCTGGAAAACGCCGCGAAGTACACGCCGCCCGACACGCCGCTCACGATCTCCGCGCGCCGCATCGAAGAGAACGGTCAGCCGTTCGTGCGCGTGAGCATCGACGATGCGGGTCAGGGCCTGCCGCACGGCATGGGCGAGCGCGTATTCGAGAAGTTCACGCGCGGCGAGAAGGAATCGGCGAAGCCCGGCATCGGCCTCGGGCTTGCGATCTGCCGCGCGATCGTGGAGGCGCACGACGGTACAATCGGCGCAACCAACCGCCTGGCCGCCGATGGCCACGTCGAAGGCGCGTCGTTCTGGTTTGCGCTGCCGGTGCAGACGCCGCCGCCGTTGCCGACCGATGAACCCGCCGATCTCAAGCCCGCCCATGAGTGATCCGAGCCTCGCCGTTGTCCTGATCGAAGACGAAAAGCAGATCCGCCGCTTCGTGCGCGCATCGTTGGAGGGGGAGGGCATTGCCGTCTACGACGCCGAGACCGGCAAACAGGGGCTCGTCGAGGCGGCGACGCGCAAGCCCGACCTCGTGATCGTCGATCTGGGCCTGCCCGACACGGATGGGCTCGACGTGATCCGCGAGCTGCGCGGCTGGAGCGACCTGCCGGTGATCGTGTTGTCGGCGCGCACGCAGGAGAGCGAAAAGGTTGCCGCGCTCGACGCCGGCGCAGACGATTACCTCACCAAGCCGTTCGGCGTCTCCGAGCTGCTCGCGCGCATTCGCGCGCATTTGCGCCGCCGCAACCGGGGCGGCGCGAACGAAGCGCCGCAGGTGAGCTTCGGCGCGGTGACCGTCGACCTGGCCCTGCGCCAGGTGACGCGCGACGGCGCGCCTGTGCACCTCACGCCGATCGAGTACCGCCTGCTCGCGACCTTCGTGCGCGACGCGGGCCGCGTGCTGACCCACCGGCAACTGCTGCGCGAGGTCTGGGGGCCTTCGCACGTCGAGAGCAGCCACTATCTGCGCATCTATATGGCGCATCTGCGGCAGAAACTGGAGCGCGATCCGGCGCAGCCCGAGCACATCGTCACCGAGACGGGCGTGGGGTATCGGCTGGTGGGCGTGCAGTAGCACTGGCGTGCCGAAGCGGGTGGCCGGCCCGGCCAGGCTGCAGGCCCCGCCGTGATATACTTACAGACGCGTAAGGACGACCTTGCGTCTCATCTTCAAACGGGGACGGCCCCACTTCTCAAGGGGAACGTTCTCGTGGCCTGGATTTACCTCCTCATTGCCGGCGTGCTCGAAGTTGCATGGGCGTCGGGTCTCAAGCTGTCCATTGGATTTACCAAGCTCGGCTGGTCGGCGTTCACCATCGTGACGGCGCTCGGCAGCTTCTGGCTGCTCGCACTCGCCATGCGCCAACTGCCGCTCGGCACGGCGTACGCGGTATGGACCGGCATCGGCGCGGTGGGCGCGTTCATCCTCGGCATCATTGTGATGGGCGAAGCGGCCAGCGTCGCGCGCGTGGCCAGCGCCGCGCTGATCGTACTGGGGCTCGTCGGGCTCAAGCTTTCGTCGGCGGCCTGAGGCGCCTGTTTCAGTGCGGGTTGCCGTGCAGGGCGCGCCACGTCTGGTGCGCTCGTGCAACGCAGCAGCGACGCGAAGGTTTGCGTGGCTATAATGGAATGACCATAGCCCGATCACTCCCAACACTCCGCACCACGTCCGGTTCGTGGGGACGGCGCCGCACGCGCCTCGCGCGAGGAGGCAGTCATGCTGGAACCACTTTCGCTTGCCGCGGGCCTTTCCTGGGGCAGCGGTCTGCGCCTCTACCTCACGGTTCTGATAGCCGGCGTGCTGCAGCGCCTCGGCTTCATCCATTTGCCCGACACACTGGCGATTCTCGCCTCGCCCTGGGTGATCGGCATTGCCGCCGCGCTCACGGTGCTCGAATTTCTCGCCGATAAAGTCCCCGCGTTCGACTCGCTCTGGGACGCCGTGCATACCTTCATCCGCATTCCCGCCGGCGCTGTGCTGGCGGTCGGCGCGCTCGGCCATGCCGATCCGGCGCTGCTCACGGTGGCGGCGCTCGCCGGCGGCACGCTCGCTGGCATGGCGCATCTGGCCAAGGCCGGCACGCGCGCACTGATCAATCTCTCGCCCGAGCCGGTGTCGAACGTCGTCGCGTCCGGCGCGGAGGACGGCATGACCTTTATAGGCGTGCTGCTTGCACTGTTCGCGCCGTTGCTGTTTCTGGTGATGCTCGTGGCTTTCCTGCTGGTGGCTGCCTGGGCCTTGCCGCGCCTATGGCGTGGCGTGCAGGGCGGGTTTCGCGGCATGGCCACGCATATGGTCTCGCGCTTTTCGCTGCGGAGCCGCCACGATTGAGCGGCGCCGGGCCTTCCTCGCCTGCCTCCAGCGCAGCGCCGGGGGGTGACCCGGACCGTTCCGGGCCCATGCCGCCGCGCGCGGGCAGTGAGCAGCCGCACTGCGGCGGGGCGGGCGCTGCACCGCCGGCCGTCCCCACTTCACATACCCCTCGTACCCCGCTTGGCTGGCCCGACCTCGTGCGCCTCGCCGCGCGCATGAGCGCGCGCGACTGGCGCGCGGGCGAGCTGACGATGCTGCTGCTGGCGCTCGTGCTGGCGGTGGCGGCGCTTGCAAGCGTGGGTTTTCTCGCCGACCGGCTCCAGCGTGGCCTGGAGCGCGACGCCCGGGGCATGATCGCCGCGGACTTCATCGTGCGCGCCGACCATCCGGTCGATCCTGCTTTCGCTCAAGAAGCGCAGTCGCTGGCCTTGCATACCGCAACCACGGCCATCTTCCCGAGCATGGTGAGCGCCGAAGGGGCCGCGGGTGCGCCCGACGCCCGGGCGGCCACGCGCCTTGCCGCGGTCAAGTCCGTCTCGCCGGGCTATCCGCTGCGCGGCGCGTTGCGTCTCGCGTCCGCGCCTGGCGCGCCCGAGCGCGAGATGCGGGGCATCCCGCCGCCCGGCACGGTCTGGGTCGACCAGCAACTGCTCGACGCGCTCAAGGTCCAGGTGGGCAGCCGGGTCAAGGTCGGCACGCGCATTTTCACGATCGGCGCGCTCATCACGCGCGAACTCGATCGCGGCTTCTCGTTCGTGAACTTCTCGCCGCGCCTGATGCTCAACGCCGCCGATCTGCCTTCGACTGGCCTCACGGGCTACGGCAGCCGCGTCACGTACCGGCTGCTCGTGGCGGGCCCCGATTCCGCCGTCGCGCGGTTCGCCGAGTGGGCGCACGCGCGAGTGGACGGCGGCAAGCTGCGCGGCGTCGGCCTTGAATCGCTGCAGGACGGACAGCCGCAGGTGCGCCAGGCGCTCGACCGCGCGCGCCACTTCCTTACGCTCGTCTCGCTGCTCACGGCGCTGCTGGCGGCCGTAGCGATCGCGATGGCCGCGCACCGCTACACGCGTCGCCATCTGGACGGCTGCGCCGCGATGCGCTGCCTCGGTGCGAGCCAGCGTACGCTGCGTGCGCTTTTCGTTCTCGAATTCACGGGCCTCGGACTGGCGGGCGGCGTGCTGGGCGTGGTGCTGGGCTATGCGGGCCATCTCGCGTTGCTCGCCTGGCTCGGCACGCTGATCGACGTGGTGCTGCCGCACCCCGGGCCGCTGCCCGCGCTCGAAGGCATCGCGGCGGGCCTCGTGCTACTGCTCGGCTTCGCGCTGCCGCCGCTGCTGCCGCTCACGCGCGTGCCGCCGGTGCGCGTGCTGCGCCGCGAGTGGGGCGACGAGGGCCGCACGGCGTGGGCCGCGTACGCCATCGGCATTGCGCTGTTTGCGGGGCTGCTGGTGATCGCGGCGGGCGAGCTCAAGCTCGGCGGCATCGTTGCGGGCGGCTTTGCGCTGGGACTCGTCGTGTTCGCCGGCGCCGCGCGGGTCGCGCTGTGGGGCGCGGCGCGCGTGGCGCGCAGCCAGCGCAACGGCTTCGAGGCGCGCGCGGGCGTGGGCTGGCGCTATGCGCTCGCATCGCTCGAGCGGCGGCCCGGCGCGAGCGCGCTGCAGATCACTTCGCTCGCGATCGGCCTGATGTGCCTGCTGCTCATCGCGATGACGCGCAACGACCTGATCGACGGCTGGCGCAAATCCACGCCGCCCGATGCGCCCAATGAATTCCTCATCGACATCCAGCCCGAGCAGCGCAACGCCGTGGCCGCGTGGCTCACGACGCACGGCATCGCGAATCCCGATCTCGAACCGATGGTGCGCGGGCGTCTCGTCACGATCAACGGCAAGCCCGTGGATCCCGCAAAGTACAAGAGCGAGGATGCGCGCCGTCTCGTCGATCGCGAGTTCAACCTCTCGTACACGACGCAATTGCCCGAGGACAACCGCATCGAGGCGGGCACGTGGTATGGCGATTCGAGCGCGCCGCAACTATCGATCGAGCAGGGGCTCGCGAAGCTCATCGACGTGAAGCCCGGCGACGTGCTCACCTTCGACGTGACCGGCCTCGAAGTGACGGCGCCGGTGACGAGCGTGCGCAAGCTCGACTGGGGTTCGTTCAAGGTGAACTTTTTCGTGCTGATGCCCCCCGCGCTGTTGCGCGATTTTCCGGCCACGTACATCACGAGTTTTCATCTTCCCGAGAACCGGCGCGCCGTGGTGGACGGGCTCGTTGCACAGTATCCGAACGTGAGCGCCATCGACGTCGGCCCGATCCTCGCGCAGGTCCAGCGCATGCTGGAGCAGGTGATCAACGCGGTGCAGTTCCTGTTTCTCTTCACGCTTGCGGCGGGCGTGCTGGTGCTCTATGCGGCGCTTGCGGGCACGCGCGACGAGCGCATGCGCGAGTCGGCGCTGCTGCGCGCGCTGGGCGCCTCGCATGCGCAGGTGCGCGCGGTGCAGGTGGCCGAGTTCGTTGCCGTGGGCGCGCTCGCGGGGCTGATGGCGGCGGTGGGCGCGCTGGCCGTGGGGTCGGTGCTGGCCACGAAAGTGTTCGCCTTCCATCTCGCGTTCGATCCGTGGCTCCTGCCCGCGGGCGTCGCGGCGGGCGTGGCCTGCGCGGGCGTGGGCGGCTGGATCAGCCTGCGGCATGTGCTCGCGCGGCCCGCACTGCAATCGCTGCGCGATGCGTGAAGGGCCGCGTGCGCTGCGGCTCAGACAGGCGTAGGGCCTGCCATTGGCATGGATTTCGGCATATGATGCCAGGGCTTTTTTCTCCCATGCCATGAATACCGAATCGACTCCCAAGCGCACACCGAAGCGTACGACCCAGCCGGCCGTGCCCGGCGCCCCCGCGCCGATGCGCTTTCTCGACACCTATCTCGCCGCGCTGCTCGCGCGCGCGAGCAGTCTCATTTCCGACGAATTCCACGCCACGCTCGCGCGCAAGAAGATTCCGGTATTGCAATGGCGCGTGCTCGCGTGTCTTTCCGACGGCTCGCTGCCGATGGGCGATCTGGGGCGCGTGATTCTCGCGAAGCAGCCCACGGTGAGCAAGCTGATCGACCGCATGGAGGCGGCGGGGCTGGTCGTGCGTCAGGAAGACCCAGCGAGCCGCCGCCGCACGCTCGTGGCGCTCACGCCGCATGGCAGCACGCTCGCTGCGGAACTGGTGGCGCTCGCGCTGGAGCACGAGGCTTCAGTGCTGCTGCCGTTCGAGCCCGAGACAGCGAAGATATTCGTCGACGTGCTGCGCAAGCTGATCGAGCAGCACGCGAAGTGAGGCGGCCCGAGGCTCGTCAAAGCGTGAGACTGCCCGTGCTCGTGCCGCCGCACACATAAAGCGTTTGCCCCGTGACGAAGCCGTTCTCCGCCGCCGCGAAGAACATTGCGGCGCGCGCGATGTCGTCGGGCTGGCCGAGCCGGCCCACGGGAATGCCGGCCGCGATTTGCGCGACCTTCGGGCTGTCGGCGGGCACGATCTCATGGAACATGTCGGTCTGGATCGGGCCGGGCGCAATCGCGTTCGCGGTGACGCCGAGCGGCCCGAGTTCGAGCGCCCAGGTGCGCACGAGGCCGAGCATGCCCGCCTTGGTCGCCGAGTAGGCCGTGCGCGTGGCGAGCCCGAGCGCGGCGCGCGACGAAATCAGCACGAGACGCCCGAAATGCTGCGTGCGCATGGCGGGCAGCATCGCCTGCGCGAGTGCGATGGGCGCGGCGAGATGCAGGTTCGTGAGTGCGAGCAGGTCTTCGTGCGTGACGTCGGGCAGAAGCGCCGGGCGAATCGCGCCGGCGTTGTGGATCAGCGTGGTGGGTGCATGGCGCGCCGCGATTTCGGACGCGGCTTCACGCGCGGCCGCCGCGTCGCAAAGATCGACCTCGACGGTGCGAAGGCGTGCGTGGCCCGGCGCGTTCGCGCGCAGGTCGAGCGAGATCACTTCATAGCCGGCTTCGAGCAGATGCTCGACGATCGCCCGGCCGATGCCGGCATTGCCGCCGGTGACGATGGCGGCACGGTTCAGGGCGCCTTCCTGGTGGTTGGTGTTCGTGGTCATGTCAGTCTCCGCCGGGCCGCCCCAAGGAGACTGACGGCCCCCTCGGGGGGCAGCGACCGTAGTGAGCGTGGGGGTTGTTTCATGTCAGTCTCCGCCGGGCCGCCCCAAGGAGACTGACGGCCCCCTCGGGGGGCAGCGACCGTAGTGAGCGTGGGGGGCGTTTCATCTCAATCCTGGCGTTTCTTCATGGCGCGCGTGTCGACGCAGCCCGGCTTGCCGGGCAGCGTGCGCGCGAGGTCCTTGAGGGCGGCGCGCTGCACCTTCTGCGTGCCGGTGAGCGGCAGTGCGTCGACGAACGCGACATAGCCGGGCGCCTTGAAATACGCGAGCTGTGCGAGGCAGAGCTCCACGAGCTCGGCGGCGCGCGCAGTGCGCTCGGCTTCGCGCAGCGGCTCGCGCGCGACGACGCAGGCGAGCACTTCGTCGCCGCGCAGCGCATCGGGCGTGGCCGCGACGGCCACGTCGGCCACGCCCGGATGCTTGCGCAGCACGCTCTCGACTTCGACCGCCGAGATGTTCTCGCCGCTGCGGCGAATCACGTTCTTTTTGCGGTCGACGAAATACATCTGGCCGTCGGCATCCCGCCTCACGATGTCGCCGGTATGGAACCAGCCGCCTTCCCAGGCCGTGGCCGTTGCTTCGGGCTCCTTGAGATATTCGCGGAAGAAGCCCCGGCGCGGAGTCTCGCCGCTCGCGCGCACGAGCAGCTCGCCTGGTTCGCCCACGAGGACAGGCTGCCCGTCGTCGCCGACGATCCTGACCTCCAGCGCCGCCTCGGGCTTGCCGAAGCACGACATGCCGATGTTGCGCGGCTCGCGGTTGGCGATCACCACTGCGCCCGCGCCGGTTTCGGTCATCGCCCAGGCTTCGAGCAGCGGGATGCCGAAGCGGGTTTCGAACGGCGCGTGCAGGGTCTTGTCGACGCCTGCGCCAAAGCCGAAGCGCACCGCGTGGTCGCGGTCGTGCACGGTTTCCGGCGCGCCGAGCAGCATGGCCGGCATCACGCCGAGATAGTGGATCACGGTCGCGCGCGCATCGCGTACGCTCGCCCACCAGCTGCGCGGATGAAAGCGGTCGAGCGCGACGATGGCGCCGCCCGCGAGAATCATCGCCATGGTCGAGTACGCCATCGCGTTCATGTGCGTCATCGGCAGCGGCGTGACGAGGCGCTCGACGCCGGGCCGCAGCGCGCACAAGCCGCCGATGCGGTTGTACCAAACGCCCGCGAGCAGAAAGTACTCGTTGGGCAAGACGCAGGCTTTCGGGCGGCCTGTCGTGCCCGAGGTGTAGAGCAGCGCGCATTCGGTGTGGGCGTCGGGCGCATCCTGGACCGGCGCGCGGGCCCCGGCGGCCGCGTGCGGGATCGCATCGGCATCGGCATCGGCATCGGCGTCGTGGAGCGCGACGCTGCGCTGCGCCGCAAGCGCCGCCGCGCGCAGATCGGCATGGCGCGCTGAAGGCGCGACTGCGAGATCGAGTTCGCTGTGGCCTGTGATGTATTCGAGTTCGGCGGCGCGCAACTCGGTCGAGAGTGGCACGACCGAGACGCCGAGCGCATTCAGCGCGAGCCAGTGCAGGAAGAACGTGGGCCGGTTTTCGAGCATCAGCCCCGCACGATGGCCGAGGCCAAAGCCCGCGGCGCGGTAGTGCGCAGCGAGCGCGTCGACCTGGGAGAGCGCCTCGCCATAGCGCAGCGTTCGTGCGTCGATGCCGTAAATCTGCGCGGTCTCCGGCAGCACGACGAGGAAGTCGTGGTCGGGATAGCGCGCGGCGCTCGCGGCAAAGGCCGCATAAACCGAAGCGAACGGCAATGGATCGGAATGGCGTGGTTCGTGGTTCACCGCGTGCCTCACATGAAAAGCTGGACCGACGGCAGCGCCGCGTCGCAATTGAGCAGATCGATGCGCTTTTCGCGGATGCGCAGCGCGCCGCCTTCCTCGACGAGGTGATGGCGCACCACGCCTGTGAAGATCAGTTGTTCGTCGCCGCGCGCTTCGGCGTAGAAGAACGGCGTGCGCAAGCGGTAGCCGTCGGCGCCGGCGGACTCGATCTCGGGGCGCTGCAGTACGTGCTGGCAGCGGCTCTCCGGCTGCTGCGAAAAGGCGCGCGGCTGTTTCAGGCGCTCGACGCGCAGCTTGAGCAGCAGGCGGTCCTCATGCATCAGCGAGGCATGATTGAGGCCGTCGCGCTGATCGGGCGCGAGCGGAATCCAGTAGAGCCCGTCTGCGGCGAACAGCTCGTACCATGCGTCGAGCTGCTTTTCGTCGATGAGGCGCGCCTCGCGGTAGACGAAATCGGCGAGCGTCTCGCGCAGGGCCGTGTCAGGTGTTGCAGTCATCGCTGGGTCCCCCCGGAATTATTTCGACGCTTGCGGCGCCATGTAGCGCGCCCACGCGCGGAACTGGTTGCGCATCGAGATCTCGCTCGTGCCGTTGACGGTGAGGTCGCGCGCCTCGCTCTCGTCGGCGCGATAGTCGCGGTGCAGGCTCACCCATGCGTTGCCGTTCGCGGCGAGGCCTTCCTGGATCGCGCGGTACGCGTGCAGGTCGTCGTGGCCCACCACCGACATTGGCGAGTTGATGAGACGCGAATACGTGAGCGTGCGTTGCAGCAGCACCTCGGGCGCGCCCTTGAGGCGGAATGTCCACGACTCGATCACCGTCTTGTCCGGCGCGATGGGGCGCACCACGCGGATCGCCTGGATTGCGCCCTTGATCGTGAGGCTCGGGTAGTAGACCGTGTTGTGACGCGAGGTGCCGAGCACCTGCCTGGCTTTTTCCTCGCCCCAGGCCGCGGCCAGCTGCTGCTCGTATTCGGGCAGCGCGGCGTAGCTCGAATGGATCGAGAAGTTCACGCCCGTGTAGCTGTGGCCGTTCTCGAACACGCGCACGCCCATGCCGTCGAAGAACGCGTAGTCGGACACGAACGGCACGAACTGCTCGATTGCCATGGGCTTCGGCTCATCGGCGCTCTTGCCGTCCCAGAGCTTTTTCGCTGTGCCCGCAGACGATTCGTGCGCCACCATCGGATGCATCGTGTCGTTGAGGTTCTCGACGAACATCTTCCAGTTGCAGTTGTGCACGTAGCGCAGGCAGCCGCCCGCGATTTCGAGCTCGCCTTCGGGCGAGCGGTCGGCCATGTTGTCGATGGACGAGAGCGAGTCGCCGAAATAGTCGCCGAACGACGGGCCTTCGTCGGACAGGCGCACGAACACGAAGCCGCGATACGTCTGTACGTTGGCTACGGCGGTCAGGCCTTGGCCCGAGGGGCACTCGCTCATGCGCGTGCCTTCGTAGCCGTTCTTCAGCGGAATCGCGAGCGGCTTGCCATCGGTCTGGTAGGTCCACGCATGGTAAGGACAGCGGAAGAATTTGCCGGTGTTGCCGGTGGGGGCGCTCACCAGCTTCGCGCCCTTGTGCGCGCAGCGGTTCTTCAGCACGCGCACGCTGCCGTCGGCCTGGCGCACCATCACGAGCGGCTCTTTTGCGATGTCGACGGTGAGGTAGTCGCCGGTGTTGGGCACCTGGCTCGTGTGGCCGAGATAGACCCAGGTGCGGTGAAAGAGCCGCTCCATTTCGAGGTCGAACACTTCCTGATCCAGATACACGTCGCGGTGGACCTGGTCCGGCTCGACGAGCGCGGCAAGCGCGGCGGCGTCTTCGCGATAGCGGGGCATGACGGACTCCTTGGCTGGGGCGTGGATGTTTATGCGTCGATGATGAGGCGGCCCGCGCGGGCGCGCGACACGCAGATGTGCATCACCTTGCCCGAGCACTTTTCCGCTTCGCTCAGGCAGTAATCGCGGTGATCGACTGCGCCTTCGATCACGCCCACCTGGCACACGCCGCATTCGCCGCGTTTGCAGTCGTAGAGCGGATCGAGCCCGGCGTCGAGCATGGCGTCGAGGATCGTCTGCGCGGGGGCCACGGTGAGGGTCATGCCGCTCTGGCGCAATTCGACTTCGAATGCGGCGTCGCCGGCGTGGGGCGTGGCGGCTGCGAACAGCTCCGAGCGGATGCGCTCGCGCGGCCAGCCGCGTTCGGTGGCAAGCCCGATGACTGCGTCGATCAGGCCTTGCGGGCCGCAAACATAGATCGGCTGGCCCGGCGTGAGCGTGGCAAACAGGCGCGCGAGGTCGAAGCGGTTAGCTTCGCTGTCTTCATCGTCGCCATAGAGATGCAGGTGCTCGCCGGCGAGCGCGCGCAGTGCGCCGACGAAGGCGAGTTGCGCGATCGAGCGCCCCGTGTAGTGCAGGGTGTAGCGGGCCGCGCGTGCGGCCAGCGTGGCGGCCATCGAGGCGATCGGCGTGATGCCGATGCCGCCCGCGATCAGCACGGCGTCGGCGGTGTCGGCGGTGTCGGCGGTGTCGGCGTCGAGCGCGAAGGCGTTGACGGGCGGCGCGATGCGCAGGGTGTCGCCGGCGAGCACTTGCGTGTGCATCCACAGCGAGCCGCCCGCGCCCACGTCTTCGCGGCGTACCGCGACCAGGTAGTGATCGGGCGCGTGCTCGCACGCGCTGCAGGTTTCGGATGCGAGATTGATGAGCGAATAAGCGCGCCAGTCGCCACCGCCCACTTGCACGCGGATATGCGCACCGGCAGTGAAGCCGGGCAGTGCTCGGCCATCGGGCGCGCGCAGGCGAAACGCGGTGACGTGCGTCGTAAGCGGCTCGACGGCTTCGACGAGGACGTCGAAGGCATCGATGACGGGCGCGGTGCTCATTGCGAGGCTCCTTGTGCGGCGACGGCGGCGCCGCCTGTTTCGATCAGCGGGATTGACGCGTTGCGACGGCGATTCGAGCGCGCATCTGCGTGAACGTCCGCGAGACCCCCCCGCGTAAACCCTTTAGACTCGAAAATATGAAAATTCATGTGTTTTATTGGATAATGAAAAAAACCGGCTGTCAAGGCGGGTGCGCCCGAGGTCGGGGCGGCAGGAAAAGCGCGGAGGAGTCGAGGCAAGATGAACACGGACAGGACACGCGCGGCGGCAAGCCGTGCGAGGAGGGGACATGGAATCTGATTTCGGAGGCGCTGCCGTAGTCTGTGGCGTCGAGGTGCCGTATCGGCGCCAGGCGCCGGAGCACACGACCGGCGATTTGCTCGCCCAGGCGTTTGCGCTGGCGCTCGAGCAATCGGGGTTCGATGCGCGCGAGGTGGACGGCCTTGGCGTGGCGTCGTTCACGCTCGCGCCCGATCATGCGATCGACATGGCCTGGCGGCTGGGCATCAGCCCGCGCTGGTGCATGGACGACTGCCACGGCGGCGCGAGCGCGATCAACATGCTGCAGCACGCGATCCGCGCGGTGCAGCACGGCGACGCCTCGGTGATCGTGCTGCTGTCCGGCGACCGCTTCGAGGCCGCCGATTTCCGGCAACTGGTCGAGCACTACAACCTCACGACGCGCACGTATCTGCGGCCGCTCGAGAACGGTGGGCCGAACAGCCTCTTCTCGATGCTCACGCAGCGCCATGCGCGCCGCTACGGGCTGGACGCGCGCGATTACGGCGCGTTGTGCGTGGCGCAGCGCGAGTGGGCTGCGCTCAATCCGGGCGCGGTGTACCGCGCGCCGCTCACGCTCGACGAGTATCTCGCCGCGCCGCGCGTGGCCGATCCGCTCGGGCGCTTCGATTGCGTGCCCGTGGTGTGCGGGGCGAACGCCGTCGTGGTGGCGCGCGCGGATCTCGTGAAAGCGCAGGCCGAACACGCGCATGCGCCGCTTCATGTACGCGCCTTGCAATGCCGCTACAACCTCGATCATCAGATCGGCGATGGCCTGGAGACGGGCCTTGCCGCGCTCGCCGGCGCGCTCTGGGCACAGGCTGCGGCCACGCCCGCCGACATCGACGTGATTTCGGTCTATGACGACTACCCGGTGATGACGCTGATCCAGCTCGCCGATCTCGGCTACGCGCCCGGCGGCGACCTGCGCGCGCTGATCGCGCGCATTGCGTTGCGCAAGCTGGCGGTGAATACCTCGGGCGGGCAGCTTTCGGCGGGGCAGGCGGGTGCGGCGGGCGGCATGCACGGGCTTGTCGAAGCGATCCGGCAGCTTCAGGGCCTGGCCGGTGCGCGTCAGGTGCATGAGGCGCGGCTCGCGCTCGTGAGCGGCTACGGCATGGTGCAGTACCGCTACGGCATGTGTGCGAATGCCGTCGTGCTCGAAAGGAGGCCGGCATGAGCGAGACGGTTCTGATGATTCCGCGCTGCAACGCGTGCGGCGAGGCGGTGTTTCCGGCGCGCTATCGCTGCCCGTGCTGTGGCGCGGCGGATTGGGCGAGCGAGGCTGCGGGTGGCGGCGTGGTGGAGGAAAGCACGGTGGTGCGCCATCGTGTGGGAGCCCAGGGCGGGAGCGACGTGTATCTCGCCAGCGTGCGCGCCGAGGCCGGCCCTGTGGTGATCGCGCGCAGCGACACGGCGCTGCGCGAGGGCGAAGCGGTGGCGCTCGTCATCGACGAGGCCATGCGGGTGTGGGCGCGAGGGCGCTAACGGCTTATCACAAGCATGGCGCAGGAAGGGGGCGGCGCATTGCCTGCGCCGCCATGCGAAAATGGCGGCTTCCCCGGCAGGACGTCAGGCGTCTTGCCGACACCGTTTTGGCAACCGAATTTCGCAACCGAATTTCGCAACGATTGAACCGTATGACCGATCCAGCCGACGAAGCGCCCCAGCAACCCACGGCCTTCGAACTCCTCGGCGGCGAGGCGCGCGTGCGCGAGCTCGTCGACCGTTTTTATGACCTGATGGATCTCGAGCCCGAGTTTGCCGGCATCCGCGCGATGCACCCGCAGACGCTGGACGGCTCGCGCGACAAGCTGTTCTGGTTCCTGTGCGGCTGGCTCGGCGGCCCGGACCACTACATCGAGCGCTTCGGCCATCCGCGCCTGCGCGCGCGACACCTGCCGTTCGCCATCGCCTCGTCCGAGCGCGACCAGTGGCTGCGCTGCATGGCCTGGGCGATGGAGGATGTCGGCCTGGCCGAGGCGCTGCGCGAGCGCCTGCTGCATTCGTTTTTCGATACCGCAGACTGGATGCGCAATCGTCCGGGCTGAGGCGGGCTTCGTGAAGCGATCGACTCGATCGGCCCGGTAAGCGCGCCGGTACAGTCCGGCGGTGGCGCGCGCACAGCCTGTCTTTTGGTCCGCTGCGTGCGTTCCCATAATGCAGGATTCGGCCTTGACGGCAGGAGACAGATCCCCATGACGACACCTCCCACCCGCGCGCTCTTTCGCGAAGACGCCTATCTCACGCAGTGCGACGCCACGGTGATCGCCGTCGACGACGATGGCGTGCGGCTCGACCAGACCGTGTTCTATCCGCTCGGCGGCGGGCAGGCCGGCGATACGGGCGCGCTCGTGCTTGCGGACGGCACGCGCATCACGATCGCCGACACACGCAAGGCCAAATTCGAAGGCGCGACCCCCGACGACGCGCTGCACGTCCCGGCGCGGGGCCAGGAGGCGCTGCTCGCGCGCCTTGCCGCCGGCGAACGCGTGCGCGCGCAAATCGATTGGGCGCGCCGTCATCGGCATATGCGGCTGCATACGGCGAGCCATCTGATGTGCGCGGTGCTGCCCTATGCGGTGGACGGCTGCAGCATCACGACCGACTATGCGCGCCTGGATTTTGCGACCGTCGAGCCGATCGAGCGCGAGAGTGTCGAGGCGCGTCTCGCCGAACTGGTGGCCGGTGCGCATCCCGTCGCCACCGAATGGATCACCGACGAGCAAATGCAGCAGCGTCCCGAACTCGTGCGCACGATGAGCGTGAAGCCGCCGATGGGGCTCGGGCGCGTGCGCCTGCTGCGCATCGAGAACGTCGACCTCCAGCCTTGCGGCGGCACGCACGTGCGCAATACCGAAGAGATCGGCCGCCTGCGCGTGGCGAAGCTCGAAAAAAAGAGCGCGCGCACGCGCCGGCTCGTGCTGGAGCTGGCCGAATGAGCGCCGCGCCCGACGCCGCTCCCACACACGACGGGCTCGATCCGCGCGCGAGAGAGGTGCTCGACTTCTGGTTCGGCCTGCCGGGCTCGGCGGAATTCGGCTACGAGCGCAAGATGTGGTTTCGCAAGGATGGGGCGTTCGATGCGCGGCTGCGCGAACGCTTCGGCGCGCTGCTCGACGCCGCGTGCGCGGGCGAACTCGATGCGTGGTGCGCGACGCCCGAGGGCGCACTGGCGCTCGTGATCGTGCTCGACCAGTTCTCGCGCAATTGCCATCGCGGCACGCCGCGTGCGTTTTCTTCGGACGACAAGGCGCTCGGCATCGCGCGCGCGATGCTGGCGAGCGGCGCCGATCGGCATCTGCCGAGCCCGCATCATCGCGTGTTCGCGTATCTGCCGTTCGAGCACGCGGAATCCGCCGAGGCGCAGCGCGAGTCGTTGCGGCTGTTCGGCGAACTCGCGCACGATGATCCGCAATGCAAGGGTTACTACGATTACGCGCTGCGCCACGCGGCCGTCATCGAACGCTTCGGGCGGTTCCCGCACCGCAATGTGCAGCTAGGGCGCACGACCACCCGCGACGAAGCCGCGTTTCTGCGCGAGCCAGGCTCGTCGTTCTAACGCGCTGGGGCGCTGGGCGGATCGCTCAGCGCCCGCCGCTCACATCGAGCAGGGCGCCCGTCACGTACGACGCCGCATCGCTCAAAAGCCACACGATCGTTTGCGCCACTTCGTCGGCGCTGCCAGGACGACCGAGGGGCGTTTGCGCGCCGAGCACGGCCGCGCGCTCGGGCCGGCCGCCGCTCGCATGGATTTCCGTGTCGATGAGGCCCGGGCGCACCGCATTCACGCGCACGCCCTGCGGACCGAGTTCCTTGGCGAGGCCGATCGTCATCGTGTCGATGGCGCCCTTGGACGACGCATAGTCGACGTACTCGTTGGGCGAGCCGATGCGCGCCGCCGCCGAGGACACATTCACGATCGAGCCGCCGTCGCCGCCGCGATCCTTCGACATGCGCCGCGCCGCTTCGCGCGCGCACAGGAAGGCGCCGTAGACGTTCACATCGAACATGCGCTTGAGGCGCGCGGCGTCCATGTCGGCGACTTGCGAGCCGGGCGCGACAATGCCAGCGTTGTTCACGAGCGCATCGATGCGCCCGTACGCCGATTCGAGCGTGTCGAACATCGCGACCACGTCTGTCTCGCTGGCCACGTCGCCGCGCAGCACGCGCGCGTGGCCGCCCGCGCGGCCCACCTCGGCCGCGGTTTCCTCCGCGGCCGGTTCGTTGTGCAGATAATTCACGCCCACGGTCCAGCCGTGCGCACCGAGCAGCCGCGCGCATGCGCGGCCAATGCCGCGGCTCGCGCCTGTGATCAGAACGACCTTGCCCATCTGGATGTCACCTCCTGTCGATGGCGTCCATGCGTAGCATGGGGATGCGCGTGCGGCGCGGATCAGCGCGGGCTCAGCCGCCCAAAGCGCCCAAAGTGCCTAAACGCCCCAATGCTCAAACGTTCTCGCGCTGATCGGCCCACTTGTCCTTGGCGGGTGCGTGGTAGTGCCTGAGCTTGCCGATCAGCGCGGCGGGGTCGCTGTCGATCTGCAGCAGCTCGAAATAGGTCTGGCGCATGAAGCCTTCGCGCACGGTGTGATCGAGCAGCGCGATGAGCGGGTCGTAGAAGCGATCGATATTGAGCACGCCCACCGGCTTGTGGTGATAGCCGAGCTGCGCCCACGTGTAGACCTCGAACAGCTCTTCGAGCGTGCCCGCGCCGCCGGGCATCGCGACGAACGCATCGGAGAGGTCGGCCATCATCTTCTTGCGCTGATGCATGTCGGGCACGACGTGCAGCTCCGTCAGGCCGTTGTGACCCACTTCCTTGTCCACCAGCAGCTCGGGAATCACGCCGATCGCGCGGCCGCCGTGGGCCATCACGGTATCGGCGATCACGCCCATCAGGCCCACCTTGCCGCCGCCGTAGACGAGCGCGAGATTGGCCTCGACGAGTGCGCGCCCGAACGCCTGCGCTGCTTCGTGATAGACCGGTCTGGCTCCCATCGAGGAGCCGCAATATACGCAGACTGCTTTCATGCGCGGGAATCCTTGTTGTCCTTGGCGCCTGCCGTCCCCGACGCGCCTTCGCGTGGCGGCAGGTAATCGTAGAACTGCCGCTTGGGCAGCTTGCCCGAGACGAGATCGTCGAAGAGCTGGCGCGCGCGGCCACGCAGATAAGGCGCCATCAGCGAGATGATCTGCACGCTCACCTGGTGCAGCTCGTCCTGGATCGCTTCCTGGTCGTTGTATTTGCGCGGGTTCATCACGAACTGGTAGGAGAGCCAGTAGGTGGCTATCACGCCGATATTGGTCGAGATCACGTCGATCTCGGCGGCCGTGGCGACCATCTCGCCGTCTTCCACGAGTTGCTCGCAGAACTGCTTCGCGAAGTGCACCTTGTGGCTGATGATCTGCTTGAAATGCATCTCCAGCGTGCGATTGCGTGCGAGCAGGTCGTTCAGGTCGCGGTAGAGGAAGCGGTAGCGCCACGTGAAATCGACCATGTATTGCAGGTACGCCCACATTTCGTCGATGGTGGCGCGATGGTCGTCCGGAAAGCGCAGACGCTTTTCGATCTCCTGCTCGAACTGGCTGAAGATGCTGTTGATGATGTCGTCTTTGTTGCGGAAGTGGTAGTACAGGTTGCCTGGACTGATCTCCATTTCCTCGGCGATGGTCGTCGTGGTGACGTTGGGCTCGCCGATCTCGTTGAACAGTTTCAACGACAGCTCAAGAATCCGTTCGCGTGTACGGCGGGGAGGTTTTGAATCCATGTCGTCCGGCCTTGGATGTGCGGCGCTGGGCCGGCAACGCTGTCGCAAGTGCGAAGCGTCGCGTGCCCGGTCGCGGGTGGTCGTTTTTTAAGACTGTCGTTCGATTATAAACCGACGATCCCGGCGTCTATCCACCCCTGTCCGCCAGGCGGGGCATGAACGCCGGGAAAGGGGCGTGCAGTGCGGGACGGGTGCGGGGCTCAGCGCGCGCCGAGCCAGTGCAGCAGCGCGGGGCCGAAGCGTGGCACGAGGATCAATCCCCACGCCATCACGCAGGTGAGGAGCGCGACCGTGACCGCCGCGCTGCCGAGATCCTTGGCGCGGCCCGAAAGTTCGTTGCGTTCGAGGCCGATGCGGTCGACGGCGTTTTCGATGCTCGAATTGAGCAGCTCGACGATCAGCACCAGCATCACCGAGCCGAGCA
Organism: Paraburkholderia sp. A1RI-2L; assembly: GCF_048957375.1. Classification (NCBI taxonomy): domain Bacteria; kingdom Pseudomonadati; phylum Pseudomonadota; class Betaproteobacteria; order Burkholderiales; family Burkholderiaceae; genus Paraburkholderia; species Paraburkholderia sp. A1RI-2L. The sequence goes on along the minus strand of NZ_JARBTA010000001.1, from coordinate 1,785,424 downwards.
GCAGCACGCGCTCGACCGGCTCGACCGGCACCAGCACGCCGATGGGCACGAGGATCGCCGCGAGCGTGAGCTCCTGGCGAAACGCGCTTTCCTCGCGGATGGCGACGCGAAAACCCTTGATTGAATATTTGAGCGCGTGCCAGGCGCGCATCACGCCGCGGTTGCCCTTGTAGGGGTTGAACGGCAGTGGGGCCAACGGATCGTCCGGGCCGAGCGGCTCGTGCAGATGCGCGGGCTCCAGCGGCTCGGTTGGTCCGGGCGGTTCGCGATGCGGCGCGGGGCGTTCGCCCGCGCACGAAGACGCGAGCGCTGGGGGCGCCTTGGAGGGGGATGAGGGACTTGGGGCCATAACAGACGAAGTCGATGCCGCAGTATCGCACGCGTCCTCGTCCGCTGCGCGGGGCGCGGCTGTGAGCGTCTGGCCGCCATCGTCGGCGTCGACGGTGGCGCCAGGTGCGGGGCGGATGCGGGTCATCGGCTTCGCTGCGGGCTGCAGGCGGTATTCGAGGCGCTCAGGCCGCCGCGCCCGATTCCTGCATGCGGGCGCTCGAGCGCGGCTTCAGGTGCGAGGCGAACTGCTCCGATGCGGCCGTCCACGAAAAGCGCTCGGCCCACGCGCGCGCCGCGGTGCGATCGATCTTGAGGGCTTCGAGGCAGGCGTCGCGCAGATCCGCGTTCATGGCACCTGCGCCGCCCGTGCCCAGCACGTCGATCGGACCCGTGACCGGGTAGGCGGCCACCGGCGTGCCGCAGGCGAGCGCTTCGAGCAGCACGAGGCCGAAGGTATCGGTGCGGCTCGGGAATACGAACACGTCGGCGGCGGCATAGACCTTTGCGAGCTCGGGCTGGCTCAGCACGCCCAGGTAGTTGGCCAGGGGATAGCGCGACTTGAGCTCGGCGAGCGCCGGGCCTTCGCCGCAGACCCACTTCGAGCCCGGCAGATCGAGCTTGAGGAAGGCTTCGACATTCTTTTCCACGGCCACGCGCCCCACGTAGAGGAAGATCGGGCGCGCCGTGTTGAGCACCTTCGACTCCATTGGCCGGAAGATGTCGAGATCGACGCCGCGCGTCCACAGCACGACGTTCGTGAAGCCGAACTTCTCGAGGTTGGTCTTGACGACGGGCGTGGGCGCCATCACCGCGAGCGAGGGCTTGTGGAACCAGCGCAGGAAGCGGTAGGTCGCTTCGAGCGGAATGCCGAAGCGCGCCTGCACGTACTCGGGAAAGCGCGTGTGATAGGCGGTCGTGAACGGCAGGTCGTGGTCGATGGCGTAGCGGCGCGCGGCCAGCCCGAGCGGGCCTTCGGTGGCGACGTGGATGGCGTCAGGGCCGAACGCGTCGATGCGCTTGCGCAGATGGCGTCCCGGCATCAGCGAGAGCCGGATTTCCGGGTACGTCGGGCACGGCACTGTGCGGAACTCGAGCGGCGTGAGCAATTCGACCTGATGCCCGAGCGCGATGAGTTCGCGCGTGGTGTTCTTCAGCGTCCGTACCACGCCGTTGACTTGCGGCTCCCATGCATCGGTCACGATCATCACTTTCATTGGTCGTCGGCTCTCGGGTTACGTCGGTTGGAATGGCGGGTTGTGGCGGGTGAGGCTTAAGCGTGTTCTAGCGTGGTTCAGGCCGCGCTCACGCGCTGCTTGCGCGCCGCGCGCTGGGCTTCGGGCGACTGCATTACGGTCCAGTAGACGATGCGCAGCTCGCCCTCGAAGGTCTCGACGAGCGCCGAAAGGCTTTCCACCCAGTCGCCGTCGTTGCAATAGAGCACGTCGTCGATCTCGCGGATCTCGGCTTTGTGGATGTGGCCGCAGACCACGCCGTCGCAGCCGCGACGACGCGCTTCGTCGGTCATCACGCTCTCGAACGACGAGATGAAGTTCACCGCGTTCTTGACCTGGTGCTTGAGGTACTGCGAGAGCGACCAGTACTGGAAGCCCATGCGCGCGCGGATGCGGTTGAACCAGCGGTTCAGCACCAGAATCATCGTGTAGGCCGAGTCGCCGAGATAGGCGAGCCATTTGGCGTGCTGGATCACCCCATCGAAGAGATCGCCGTGCACGACCCACAGGCGCTTGCCGGAGAGCGTCGTGTGGAACGCCTCCTCGCGCACGTGGATGTCGCCGAACGCGAGGTTGCAGAACTGGCGCGCGCCTTCGTCGTGATTGCCGGGGATGTAGACCACCTGGGTGCCCTTGCGCGCCTTGCGCAGGATTTTCTGCACGACATCGTTGTGCGCCTGCGGCCAGTACCAGCCCTTGCGCAGTTGCCAGCCGTCGATGATATCGCCCACCAGATACAGATACTCGGACTCGTTGTGGCGCAGGAAGTCGAGCAGATAGTTCGCCTGGCAGCCGTTGGTGCCCAGATGAATGTCGGAGAGCCAGATCGTGCGATAGCGGTGCGGGGCGGGGTGATCGTCGTCGTGGGCGGCGGGAGACGGCGCGCCGTTCAGGGGCAAAGGCAGGGACAGTGCGGGCGCTGTTGCGCCGGGACCGGGGTGGAAGGCGGCGGGGTCGGCGCCCGGCCCGGTGGTCTGCCGGAATAATGAGGTCGCGGACGTCTTCTGGGCCATGGCACACGCGGCAGGTTGCAATACGCGCATTGCGCCATGAAGCCGTGACGTCGACGTGACAGTCACAAGAAGGTCTTGTTACGCAGTCCTTGTGAGAATCCGGAGGCGCGCGCGAAGCCGCGCGGAGGCTGGCGGCGGCATGGTGGCCTGCGCGAACGGCAGCGCAGGCGCGACGTGCCGTGACGTGCCGTGACGGTTCGATGACGGGGCGGCGCGGCGGCGCTGGCGTCTGGGCTTACCTCGGCAGGGCGAGGATGCGTGTCCCGGCGATCCTGTCGTGCAGGAACTGGCGTCCGGGCGCGAAGCGCGCGCTCGCGGCCCACAACGCGAACCAGACGGCTTCGAGCACGAGCGTATGCGGTACCGAAAGGTTCAGGAGCGGATGTAGCGCGAGCGGTGGCAAAAACCACAGCCACGCAGCGAAGTAGCGAAGGGTGGCGCGGGCGAGCGAGGGTGGTGCGCCGTCGGGGCCGACTACGCGCAGGCGCCAGGTCTTCATCGGCAGCGTTTGCCCGCCGCGATGCCACAAGCCGACGAAATAGACCGCCGCCACGAAGGCGATCCACGCGGCCATCAGCCGATGATGGGTGTAGCCGTTGCGCTGTTGCAAAACGAGGCTGAACGCGAGTCCGGCGGCGAAGATCACGCCAAATAGCAGCACAGCTTCGTAGACGAGCGCGGCGAGCCTTCGCCGCACGGTAACGGGTGGCAAGGGTGAGGGCGGCTGTGCGTCAGGCGTTGCTGCGTATGCGGATGGCGAGCGTTGCGCAACGCTTGCGGCGGGCACGGTGGCGGAGACGGGTTCGGTCACGGCGGCGTCGCGATGCAGATAAGGGACGGGACACCGTGAGGATAAACGCTAAGCGCTGCGGTGAGTAACGCGGGAAAACGCGCTGGCGCCCGCGAAGGGCGACGCACAGAGCGTACAAGCGCGCGCTCAGGATCCCTTGAATGCCGCAGGCGCCTCGGCGGGCGATACCGGTATGGGAATGGCCGGCACGAAACTGCCCGCTGCGGGGATGCTGGCTGCGAGCGCGGCAGCGGGCGGCGTCGGGAGTTGCCCGGAGGTACCCGGCTGACCAGGCTGCGCCGGCGAGGACGCGCCTCGCGCCCCAGAGGCGCCGGACGCCGTGCGCGCCCGCACGCCGTGCTCGCGCTCGTTCACGAGCCGTCCGATGTCGCGAATCTCGCTCTTGTTGCCGCTCGGCGGCGCGCTGACCACGGTGCGGCGCTTGCGCTCGCTGGCGGCGAGGTGCTCTTTCTGCTCTTCGGGAAGCTGCTGATAGGCCTTCCACGCACGCTGGCGCGCCTGTGCGGTCAGTTCCTTGGACACCTGATAGTTCTCGCGCGCCACGCGGCGCTGCTCAGGCGTCATGCGCACCCATTCGGTCATGCGTTCCTGGAGGCGCTTTTGCGCTTCTGGCGACATCTTCGGGTAACGTGCGGCGATTCTCAGCCACTTGCGCTTGCGCGCGTCGCTGAACGTGTCCCATTCGCCGGCAAAGGGCGCGAGCGCCGCGCGCTGGGCGTCCGTGAGGCGCGCCCAGGACAGCGGGCCGGCGTTTTCGGGCAGCACAGGCGCGGCAGCCGGGGCCCCGACGCTGGAAGCCTGGGATTGCACCGGCGCCGCGGCAACGGGCCCGGCGGCCGGCGCGGGATGAAAGCGCGGATACGTCGCCACATACGATACGAGCGCCGCGACTACGGTTCCAATGACAACGGCCAAGCCGCGCTTGTAACTCACCCCGTGAATCCCCCGCTTCAGTGCGCGCGCGACAGGTACGCGTTGAACCCGTGGTCGAGGTAGGCCGTGAGCGGTAGATCGTCGCTCAGCATGGCCGCGTCGATATCGGCGAGTTCCGCGGTACGTTGTTGGTCTTCGAAGTACGCAATGGCGAACAGCCCCGCCACCAGTGCCGCGAGCGGCCAGGCGAGTGCGAAGCGCGCGAGCGCGGAACGCCGGCGGGGCGGATTGAGGCCGCCTTGCGCGGCGCCGGGAAGCGTGCCGGCGCCCGCGGCCGCCAACGACGGCACGCGCACGAACACCGGTTGCTCGGCTTTCTTGCGGCTCAGCGCGACCTTGCGGGCAGCAGCGAGACGGGCGGTAGTGGCAGCGGGCAGGCCTGCGGCGCTTTCGTCGAGCGCGCGGCGCATTGCCTGCACGAATTCTGTTTCTTTATTGTCAAGGGCGGAGCTCATAGCGTGATTCCTTTGGCCTTGAGCGCTTGAGCCAGCGTGTGGGTGGCCCGCGAACAGTGCGTTTTCACGCTCCCTTCGGAACAGCCCATGGCGGCGGCGGTTTCGGCGACATCCATATCTTCCCAGTAACGCATCAGAAACGCTTCTCGTTGACGTGCCGGTAATTTCTGGACCTCTTCGTCGATCAGGTTGAGCACCTGCGCGCGCTCGATCTGCTGCTCGCTGCTTTCCGCGCCTGCCGAACCCGACTCGGCCTCGAAGGTTTCGAGGATGTCGAATTCCTCATCCTCGGCATTGCCGAGCGAGGAGAAGAGACTTACCCAGGTATTGCGCACCTTCTGCCGACGGAAATAGTCGTGCATGGTGTTCTGCAGGATGCGCTGGAACAGCAGGGGCAGTTCGGCGGCGGGCCGGTCTCCGTACTTTTCCGCGAGCTTGATCATCGCGTCCTGCACGATATCGAGCGAGGCGTCGTCGTCGCGCACGGCGTAGACCGTCTGCTTGAACGCGCGTCTTTCGACGCCCGCCAGGAAGTCGGCGAGTTCCTTGTCTGATGCCATCCGTTGCAGGGCGCCGCCACCAGCGTACGCGTAATCGTTCGAAAAATGTCGTAAAACTCGCGGATGCTAGCAAATTTTCAGGCCGTTCGGGTAGCCCATGGCCGGTCCGCTGCGTCAAGTCACCGTGGCGGATGCCGTGCGGGCACTACTCGCACACGGCCCGGCGGGGCCCGCTGTGCATCGGCCCGCGAGCGGGTTGGGCCTGCGCGCAACATTTATGCCCGATACGCGCGAAAGTTCCAGGAATTGCTTGACCAAACAATGACTAAACGATATCGTCGATGGTTCGCAACATAAGTGACTTGTCTCAATTCAGGTGTGGCCCATGAGGCTCATCTGTCAACTGGACGCGCCGCTTGAACCCGAGCCACAAGCCCGGCAGAGAGCACCCGATCAAATTTTTGCCGAAATTTCGAAAGGTGAATGATGAATATGCCCAGCGCGGAATTCTCCACGTCGGTCCCCCCCTCGCAAGAATCTGACTCCCAAGCTCATACGTCCATCGGCGGAACCGTGCTGATGAAGGCGCTCGCCGACGAGCAGGTCGAATTCATTTGGGGCTACCCCGGCGGCTCGGTACTTTACATTTACGACGAGCTGTACAAGCAGGACAAGATCCAGCACGTTCTCGTGCGCCACGAACAGGCAGCCGTGCATGCGGCCGACGCCTACGCGCGTTCGACCGGCAAGGTCGGCGTGTGCCTCGTGACCTCGGGACCTGGCGTCACCAATGCGGTGACGGGCATCGCGACGGCCTACATGGACTCGATCCCGATGGTGATCATCAGCGGCCAGGTGCCTACCGCCGCGATTGGTCAGGACGCCTTCCAGGAGTGCGACACGGTCGGCATCACGCGTCCCTGCGTGAAGCACAACTTCCTCGTGAAGGACGTGCGCGACCTTGCCGCCACCGTCAAAAAAGCTTTCTACATTGCGCGCACCGGCCGTCCCGGCCCCGTGCTGATCGACATTCCGAAGGACGTGTCGAAGACGCCGTGCGCGTATGAACCGATCAAAAACGTCGCGCTGCGCTCGTACAACCCGGTCACCAAGGGCCATTCGGGGCAGATCCGTAAGGCGGTTTCGCTGCTCCTCTCGGCCAAGCGTCCGTATATCTACACCGGCGGCGGCATCATCCTCGCTGATGCGTCGCGCGAACTGAACCAGTTCGCCGACCTGCTCGGCTACCCGGTCACGAACACGCTGATGGGTCTGGGCGGCTACCGCGCGAGCGACCGCAAGTTCCTCGGCATGCTCGGCATGCACGGCACCTACGAAGCCAATATGGCGATGCAGCACTGCGACGTGCTGATCGCGATCGGCGCTCGCTTCGACGACCGCGTGATCGGCGACCCGCACCACTTTGCTTCGCGTCCGCGCAAGATCATTCATATCGACATCGACCCGTCGTCGATCTCGAAGCGCGTGAAGGTCGATATCCCTATCGTCGGCGACGTGAAGGAAGTGCTCAAGGAGCTCATCGAGCAGCTTCAGCACGCCGAGCACGGCCCCGATACGGCGGCCCTCGCCGATTGGTGGAAGGACATCGAAGGCTGGCGCGAGAAGAACTGCCTGAAATTCGACCGCTCGAGCGACATCATCAAGCCGCAGTACGTGGTGGAAAAGGCGTGGGAGCTCACGGGCGGCAACGCGTTCGTGTGTTCGGACGTGGGCCAGCACCAGATGTGGGCCGCGCAGTTCTATCGCTTCAACGAGCCGCGCCGCTGGATCAACTCGGGTGGCCTCGGCACCATGGGCTTCGGCCTGCCGGCGGCGATGGGCGTGAAGATGGCGCATCCCGACTCCGACGTGCTGTGCATCACGGGCGAAGGCTCGATCCAGATGTGCATTCAGGAGTTGTCGACCTGCAAGCAGTACGACACGCCCGTGAAGATCATTTCGCTGAACAACCGCTACCTCGGCATGGTTCGCCAGTGGCAGCAGATCGAATACAGCAAGCGCTATTCGCATTCATACATGGATGCGCTGCCTGACTTCGTGAAGCTCGCCGAAGCGTATGGCCACGTCGGCATGCGGATCGAAAAGACGGCTGATGTGGAGCCGGCGCTCAAGGAAGCGCTGCGCCTGAAGGACCGCACGGTGTTCCTCGATTTCCAGACCGACCCTTCCGAAAACGTCTGGCCGATGGTACAGGCCGGCAAGGGCATCACCGAGATGCTGCTCGGCTCGGAAGACCTCTAACGGTATTTGCACGGCGCCGCACCAACCTCGCGCGGCGCGCGTCCACACAACGGGCGTGCGGGTTCGCGGGGAAGGGCGGCAGCCTCGTCAAACTGGATAATTCGCGGATCACATCATGAGACACATCATTTCCGTTTTGCTGGAAAACGAGCCGGGCGCGCTCTCGCGCGTGGTCGGCCTCTTCTCCGCACGCGGCTACAACATTGAAACCTTGACGGTGGCGCCGACCGAAGACCGTTCGCTGTCGCGCATGACCATCGTTTCCATTGGCTCGGACGACGTGATCGAACAGATCACGAAGCATCTGAACCGCCTGATCGAGGTGGTGAAAGTGGTCGACCTGACCGAGGGCGCCCACATCGAGCGCGAGCTGATGCTGATCAAGGTCAGGGCGGTCGGCAAGGAACGCGAGGAGATGAAGCGGATGGCGGACATTTTCCGCGGCCGTATCATCGACGTCACCGAAAAGACTTATACGATCGAACTGACGGGTGCGAGCGACAAGCTCGACGCGTTCATCGAAGCGATCGACGCCGCTGCGATTCTCGAAACCGTTCGTACGGGCGGCTCGGGCATCGGGCGCGGAGAGCGCATTCTGAAGGTGTGACCCCCGATCTTTTTTTGCGGGTTTGTCGGATCATGCACCGCAACTCGACCGGGTGCCGAGCGCAAGAGCGACGCATCCGGTGCAGCGCAAGCTGATAGCAATACCGAAATTCATCAAGTATCTCGCCAAGGAACCAACATGAAAGTTTTCTACGACAAGGACGCCGATCTCTCCCTCATCAAGGGCAAGCAGGTCACGATCATCGGTTACGGCTCGCAAGGCCACGCCCACGCGCTGAACCTGAAGGAAAGCGGCGTGAACGTCACGGTCGGTCTGCGCAAGAACGGCGCATCGTGGAGCAAGGCTGAGAACGCCGGCCTGCAGGTCAAGGAAGTGGCCGAAGCGGTGAAGAACGCCGACGTCGTCATGATGCTGCTGCCCGACGAGCAGATCGCCGACGTCTACGCGAAGGAAGTTCACGCGAACATCAAGAACGGCGCAGCGCTCGCGTTCGCTCACGGCTTCAACGTGCACTACGGCCAGGTGATCCCGCGCGCGGATCTGGACGTCATCATGATCGCGCCGAAGGCGCCGGGCCACACGGTTCGCGGCACCTACTCGCAAGGCGGCGGCGTGCCCCACCTGATCGCTGTCCACCAGGACAAGTCGGGCGCGGCGCGTGACATCGCTCTGTCGTACGCGGCAGCGAACGGCGGCGGCCGTGCCGGCATCATCGAAACGAACTTCCGCGAAGAAACCGAAACCGACCTGTTCGGCGAGCAAGCCGTGCTGTGCGGCGGTACGGTCGAGCTGATCAAGGCTGGCTTCGAAACGCTGGTGGAAGCGGGCTACGCGCCGGAAATGGCGTACTTCGAGTGCCTGCACGAACTGAAGCTGATCGTCGACCTGATCTACGAAGGCGGCATCGCGAACATGAACTACTCGATCTCGAACAACGCCGAGTACGGCGAGTACGTGACGGGCCCGCGCGTCGTCACGGAAGAGACGAAGAAGGTCATGAAGGACGTCCTCAAGGACATCCAGACCGGCGAGTACGCGAAGAGCTTCATTCTCGAGAACAAGGCCGGCGCGCCGACACTGCAGTCGCGCCGCCGCCTCGGCGCCGAGCACCAGATCGAAGTGGTCGGTGCCAAGCTGCGCGCGATGATGCCGTGGATCGCCGCGAACAAGCTCGTCGACCAGTCGAAGAACTGATCTGACGGAGCCGTTCTGGTCGTGCGTGCGGATTGCCGCATTGCACGACGCCCGGTATCAAAGAAAGCCGCCCAGGTGGGATGAACCCTGGGCGGCTTTTGTTATGCTACGGTTTTTAAAATAACAGCGAAGCCACCATGAATTACCCTCATCCGATCATCGCGCGCGAAGGCTGGCCGTTCATCGCCATTGCGGCCGTCGTTGCGCTCCTGATCCATGCGGTCGCAGGCTTCGGTCTCGCATGGCCGTTCTGGCTGATCCTGATCTTCGTCGTCCAGTTCTTCCGCGATCCGCCGCGCCCGATTCCCACCCAGGCCAATGCCGTGCTGTGCCCGGCCGACGGCCGCATCGTTGCGGTCGAAACCGCACACGACCCGTACGCCAACCGTGAAGCGCTCAAGATCAGCGTGTTCATGAATGTGTTCAACGTGCACTCGCAGCGCTCGCCCGTGGACGGCGCCGTCGCGAAGGTCGAGTACTTCCCGGGTGCGTACCTGAACGCCGCCATCGACAAGGCCTCGACCGAAAATGAGCGCAACGCAGTCGTCCTGACGATGGCCGACGGCACGACCGTCACCTCGGTGCAGATCGCCGGCCTCATCGCGCGCCGCATTCTCTGCTACGTGCGCGCCGGCGAACCGCTCTCGCGCGGCCAGCGCTACGGCTTCATCCGCTTCGGCTCGCGCGTGGACGTGTATTTGCCGGTTGGCAGCCGTCCGCGCGTGTCGATCGGCGAAAAGGTGTCCGCTTCGTCGACGATCCTCGCCGAACTGCCGACGCAATCGGCATAAGGAGGGCAGCGATGGCCGGATTTAAACCGCGTCGACCCCGCAATCCCGCTGGCGCGCCGCTGCCGCGCCCGTTTCGCCGCAACAAGGCGGTGGTTCAGGATCCCGTGGGCCTTGCCGCGAGCCGTCGTGCCGCGCGCCAGGACTTCCTGAAAAAGCGCGGCATCTACTTGCTGCCCAATGCGTTCACCACCGCGGCGCTGTTTTGCGGCTTCTTCGCGGTCGTGCAGGCCATGAACGTGCGCTTCGAGGTGGCGGCCATCGCCATTTTCGTGGCGATGGTGCTCGACGGCATGGATGGGCGTGTCGCGCGCATGACGCACTCGCAGAGCGCGTTCGGCGAGCAGTTCGACAGCCTTTCGGACATGGTTTCGTTCGGCGTCGCGCCCGCGCTCGTGATGTACGAGTGGGTGCTCAAGGATCTCGGGCGCTGGGGCTGGCTCGCGGCATTTGTCTACTGCTCGGGCGCCGCACTGCGTCTTGCGCGCTTCAACACCAATATCGCCGTGGTGGACAAGCGCTTCTTCCAAGGCATGCCGAGCCCGGCTGCGGCGGCCCTGATCGCGGGCTTCGTCTGGCTCGCCACCGACAACCGCGTACCGGTGAAGCTTTCGTGGCTGCCCTGGACCGCCTTCGCGCTGACGATCTATGCGGGCGTGACGATGGTTTCGAACGCGCCGTTCTATAGCGGCAAAGCGCTCGATGTAAGGCATCGCGTCCCATTCGCGGCCACGCTGCTCGTGGTAGTGGCGTTCGTGCTCGTGTCGTCCGATCCGCCATTGATGCTGTTCGGCCTCTTCGTGCTCTACGGACTTTCGGGCTATGTGTTCTGGGCCTGGCAGGGCGTGCGCGGGCGCACGAACCCGGCGCGTTCTTTGCCGCGCGAGCGGTAGGGCGCCTGACTCCAGGCAAGCCTTGGGCAAACGTATGAAGGGCCGCGCACGAGCGCGGCCCTTTTAATTCGCTTCCCGGAGCCGTGGGCCCTTGCCAATTGCGCTATCGGTGGAATCCGGCTATAGTCGCCGACATGGACACCATCCTGTTCCCCTTCTTCTCCCTTCAAGCCGGCGCGCGACTAAGCACGCTAGCGCTAGCGCGCCTGCCGCGCTGATCTCGCTCGCCCTCCGTAAGCCTCGTTCATTGTCAGCGTCGCCCACGGTGGCGCGAACACCCAAAATCCGTTTTTAGACACTGAACAAGTCCCCCTGGAGACCCGAAATGGCAGCAGACAAGCTCATCATTTTCGATACGACGTTGCGTGATGGCGAGCAATCGCCCGGTGCGTCGATGACGAAAGAAGAGAAGATCCGCATCGCGAAGCAACTCGAGCGCATGAAGGTCGACGTCATCGAAGCGGGCTTTGCGGCCAGCTCGAACGGCGACTTCGACGCGATCCACACGATCGCCGGCATGATCAAGGACAGCACCATCTGCTCGCTCGCCCGTGCGAACGACAAGGATATCCAGCGCGCCGCCGACGCGCTCAAGCCCGCCGATCACTTCCGGATCCACACGTTCATCGCCACCTCCGCGCTGCACATGGAGAAGAAGCTGCGCATGTCTCCCGAGCAGGTGCTCGAACAGGCGAAGCTGGCCGTGCGCTTCGCGCGAAAGTTCACGAACGACGTGGAATTCTCGCCCGAAGATGGCAGCCGCTCGGACATGGACTTCCTGTGCCGCGTGATCGAATCGGTGATCGCCGAAGGCGCGACCACGATCAATATCGCCGATACAGTGGGCTACGGCATTCCGGAGCTTTACGGCAACCTCGTCAAGAAGCTGCGCGAGCGCATTCCGAATTCGGACAAGGCGGTGTTCTCGGTGCATTGCCACAACGATCTCGGCATGGCCGTCGCCAACTCGCTCGCCGGCGTGCAGATTGGCGGCGCGCGTCAGGTGGAGTGCACCATCAACGGTCTGGGCGAGCGCGCGGGCAACACCTCGCTCGAAGAAATCGTCATGGCGGTAAAGACCCGCAAGGACTACTTCGGCCTGGAGCTCGGCCTCGACACCACGCAGATCGTGCCGGCCTCGAAGCTCGTTTCGCAGATCACCGGCTTCGTGGTGCAGCCGAACAAGGCCGTGGTGGGCGCGAACGCGTTCGCGCATGCGTCGGGCATCCATCAGGACGGCGTGCTCAAGGCGCGCGACACGTACGAAATCATGCGCGCGGAAGATGTGGGCTGGACCGCGAACAAGATCGTGCTCGGCAAGCTGTCGGGCCGCAACGCGTTCAAGCAGCGCCTGCAGGAACTCGGCATTGCGCTCGAGAGCGAAGCTGAGCTCAACAGCGCGTTCGCGCGCTTCAAGGAACTGGCCGACCGCAAGGCCGAAATCTTCGACGAAGACATCATCGCGATCGTGACCGAGGAGTCGGCGGAAGCGCAGGAGAAGGAGCACTTCAAGTTCATTTCCCTCGCGCAGCACTCGGAGACGGGCGAGCGCCCGCACGCTCGTGTGGTGTTCTCGGCGGACGGCAAGGAAGTGACCGGCGAAGCCGCGGGCAATGGCCCGGTGGACGCCACGCTCAACGCCATCGAAACCGAAGTGGGCAGCGGCTCGGAACTGCTGCTGTACTCGGTCAACGCAATCACGACGGGCACCCAGGCGCAGGGCGAAGTGACCGTGCGCCTCTCGAAGGCAGGCCGCATCGTCAACGGCGTGGGAACCGATCCGGATATCGTTGCCGCCTCGGCGAAGGCTTATATTTCGGCGCTGAACAAGCTTTATTCGGGCGACAAGCTCAATCCGCAGCGTTCATAGGCGGTGCCAGCGCGGCGGGGGCGATTTGCCCTGCCTGCGCCGCGCCGCCCAAATGACAAGCCCCCGTGCTCGTGTGAGCGCGGGGGCTTTGTCTTGCAGGGTTGCTGGCGATGCGCGGCGACCGCTTGCGGACTTAGAACACGCTGCGCCGGTCGGGATCGTGAAGCGGATCGGGGGTCTTTTGTGTGAGCCGCAGAATGCCCTGGTCGTCGAAATAGAAGCTGTAGAGCATGTACCAGACGCCGTCTTCGAGGTAGCGGTAGGTCCAGGCATCGCGCTTCATCAGCGGGAAGTAGGCGGTTTCTACCGGACGGCCGAAGTTCACGAGCACATCGGTGCGCGTCCATTTGCCGATCTCGGCTTTGTAGAACTCGTTGGGTTGCAGCACCTGGCGCACGCTCTGCACCTTGCCGCTGGCGTCGATGTCGGCGGCGACGGTGGTTTCGCCCATCGGCTGGGTGGGCCACATCAGGCGCTTGCCGCCGTTGGGGAGATCGTAGACTTCGCGCGGCGGGCCGAAGCGGGCAACCACGGCCTGTGCGTCGTCGCCCGCGTGAAATTGCTGCCACGGCTGCACGCAGGCGGCGAGTGCGAGCGCGCCCATGCTGGCGGCGAGCGCGCGGAACGTGGCGCGCGGCAGCCGCGCGGCGATGGCGGATGAAAAGCGCTTGAGCATGAAGTCCCTCATGGACACGTGCGCGATGGACGCCGTGCGGATTCGAAGCTGGGTTCGAATTGTCTGGAACCGTTATTTTGACACGTTGGGATCGCGATGGCTTGCCGGGGTGCGCATGGGCGTCCTATGATCCGCGCTTCACATGAACAGGGTCATGGACGAAGAGGGCGGGCGCATGAAGTCATGCATCAAGACACGATGGACGCGCGCGAAGGCGGCGCTGGCGGCGACAGGGTTGGGCGTGGCGCTGGCGGCGGCTGGCGCGCATGCGGCGAGCGCACCAGCGCCTGCTGGGCAGCCGATCCAGCTCGCGCTGATCGAAGGCATGTCCGGACCGTTCGCGGACGCGGGTGCGGCCGTCGAGCGCAATCTGCGTTTCGGCTTCGAGCGCGTGAATGCGCGCGGCGGCGTCACGCTGGCCGATGGGCGTCATCCGCTCGAACTGGTGGTCCTCGACAGCAAGGGCAGCACCGAGGCAGCGTTGATGCAGCTGCGTGCGGCGGCGGATCGCCATATCGGCTTCATCCTGCAGGGCAACAGCTCGGCGGTGGCGGCGGCGCTCGTCGCGGCGATCGATCGCCAGAACGCGCGCGCGCCCGATAATCGCGAACTCTTCCTCAACTATTCGGCCGACGATCCCGCACTCACCAACGCGAATTGCAGCTTCTGGCACTTTCGCTTCGACGCGCACGCGGGCATGCGCATGGAGGCGCTCGCGGACGTGATCGCCGCCGACAAATCGGTGAGGAAGGTCTACCTGCTGAATCAGGACTACAGCTTCGGCCACGATGTGAGCACGCTCGCGCGCGCGGCGCTGGCAAAGCAGCGCCCGGACATCGCCGTGGTGGGCGACGAGTTTCATCCGATCGGCCGGGTGAAGGATTTCGCGCCTTATGTCGCGAAGATTCGCGCGGCGGGTGCGGATGCGGTCATCACCGGAAATTGGGGCAGCGATCTCACGCTGCTCGTGAAGGCCGCGCGCGAACAGAGGCTCGACACCCGGTTCTACACGTTCTACGGCAACAGTCTCGGCGCGCCGGCGGCGCTCGGCGAGGCCGGCGTCAAGCGCGTGATCGCCGTGGCCGACTGGCATCCGAACGCGGGCGGCGCGGGCTCCGACGGGTGGTATGCGGCGTTCCGGGCCCGCTATCAGGCACCGCAGGACGACTATCCGGTGCTGCGCATGAGCATGCTCGTGGAGATGCTCGCCCAGGCCATGACGAAGGCCGGCTCGGCGCAGCCGGAAGCGGTCGCGAGGGCGCTCGAGGGCATGCGCTACGCGGGAGACGAAAGCAGCTTCCATCCGATGTGGATGCGCGCCGAGGATCATCAGATGATCCAGCCCCTTTACGTGATGCAGATGGACAAGCAGGGCGCGCCGGGTGTGCGCTACGACAACGAGGGGTCGGGATACGGCTTTCGCACGGTGCTGACGCTGTCGGCGGAACGCACGGTGCCGGCGACGGTCTGCAAGATGAAGCGTCCCTGAACCGGGCCCGCGCAGGCCGTGCTCGCGGCGAATCGGGCCTGTGCTACAATGCGCGTCTTGTCGTGATTTACGGCAAGACAGCAATAGTCACAACCACGGCACGGCCATTCTTCCGTGACCGCTTGTTTGTTTTAAAGGAAAAGCAAAATGTCCGTAGCAGATATCAAGAAGTCCGACATCGTCGCGCAATTCGCGCGTGGCACCGGTGACACGGGTTCGCCTGAAGTCCAGGTTGCCCTCCTGACGTCGCGTATCAACGAACTGACCGGCCACTTCAAGTCGCACGCGAAGGATCACCACAGCCGCCGCGGTCTGCTGCGCATGGTGAGCCGCCGCCGCAAGCTGCTCGACTACCTGAAGGGCAAGGACGCAGATCGTTACCGCGCACTGATCGAGAAGCTGGGTCTGCGCAAGTAATCGCAAGGTCTTGCCGAAAGATGCCTGTGTCAGTTCCACTGATGCAGGCATTTTGTTTTTGAACGGTCCGCTTCATGCGATGCGCGCCGGATAGCAGTACGAAGCAGCAACCATAGCGGTAAAAGCAGCAGTAAGAGCAGCAGGGCCGGGCCTCGGGGCAGAGCTTTGTGTCATTCCATCGAATCGTGCGACAACACGTCGTAGACGCGCCGCGTCATCGTCGCATCCGCGCGGTCCGCTGGAATGGCATAACACTCCTCTACCTGCGCGGTGCCGGATTCTGTCTTGCCGTGTCGCCCGCGTGTGCGGGCGATGCATAACAAATGAGTAAGGAGTGAGTGACCATGACCATGTTCAATAAAGTCGTGAAGGAATTCAAATGGGGCCAGCACAATGTGCGCCTCGAAACCGGTGAAATCGCCCGTCAGGCGAGCGGCGCCGTCATCGTCGACGTCGAAGACACCGTGGTGCTCGCGACCGTCGTTGGCGCCAAGACCGCGAAGCCGGGTCAGGACTTCTTCCCGCTCACCGTCGACTACATCGAGAAGACCTATTCGGCCGGCAAGATTCCGGGCGGCTTCTTCCGCCGCGAAGGCCGTCCGTCGGAAGGCGAGACACTGATCTCGCGCCTGATCGACCGCCCGCTGCGCCCGCTTTTCCCGGAAGGCTTCTACAACGAAGTCCAGGTCGTGATCCACGTCCTGTCGATCAACCCGGAAATCCCGGCTGACATCCCTGCGCTGATCGGCGCGTCGGCTGCACTGGCGATCTCGGGTCTGCCGTTCAACGGTCCGGTTGGCGCCGCACGCGTTGCTTACATCAACAACGAATACGTGCTGAACCCGACGCGCGCGCAGATCAAGGACTCGCGTCTCGACCTCGTCGTGGCCGGTACCGAGCGCGCCGTGCTGATGGTGGAGTCGGAAGCCGACCAACTGCCGGAAGACGTGATGCTCGGCGCCGTGGTGTTCGGCCACGAGCAGATGCAAACGGCCATCGACGCAATCCACGAACTGGTGCGTGACGGCGGCAAGCCCGAGTGGGACTGGCAGCCGGCGCCGAAGGACGAAGCGCTCATCGCGCGCGTCACGGCCATCGCCAACGACAATCTGCTCGCCGCATATCAACTGCGCGACAAGCAGCAACGCTCGACCAAGCTGAAGGAAGTCTACGCAGCAACGTCGGCGAAGCTCGAAGAAGAAGCGGCTGCGGCCGGCACGACGGCGGCCGACAAGGCGACGGTCGGCAACATCATTTTCGACCTCGAAGCGAAGATCGTCCGCTCGCAGATCCTTAACGGCGAGCCGCGCATCGACGGCCGTGACACGCGCACCGTGCGCCCGATCGAGATCCGCACCGGCGTGCTGCCGCGTACCCACGGTTCGGCGCTCTTCACGCGCGGCGAAACGCAGGCGCTGGTCGTCGCGACGCTCGGCACCAAGGGCGACGAGCAGATCATCGACGCGCTCGAAGGCGAGTACCGCGACCGCTTCATGCTCCACTACAACATGCCCCCGTTCGCGACCGGCGAAACGGGCCGCGTGGGTTCGCCCAAGCGCCGTGAAATCGGCCACGGGCGTCTGGCCAAGCGCGCGCTCGTCGCGTGCCTGCCGAGCGCCGAAGAGTTCGGCTACTCGATCCGCGTGGTCTCGGAAATCACCGAGTCGAACGGTTCGTCGTCGATGGCTTCGGTGTGCGGCGGCTGCCTCGCGCTGATGGACGCCGGCGTGCCGATGAAGGCGCACGTCGCGGGTATCGCGATGGGCCTGATCCTCGAAGGCAACAAATTCGCTGTGCTGACCGACATCCTCGGTGACGAAGATCACCTCGGCGACATGGACTTCAAGGTTGCGGGCACGGAAGCTGGCGTGACCGCGCTGCAGATGGACATCAAGATCCAGGGCATCACCAAGGAAATCATGCAGGTCGCCCTCGCGCAAGCGAAGGAAGGCCGTATGCACATCCTCGGCAAGATGACCTCGGCGGTGTCGGGCGTGAACACGGAACTGTCGGCCTACGCTCCGCGCATGATCACCATCAAGATCAACCCGGAGAAGATCCGCGACGTGATCGGCAAGGGCGGTTCGGTGATCCGCGCGCTGACCGAAGAAACCGGCACGACCATCGACATTTCGGACGACGGCGTCGTGACCATCGCTTCGACCTCGAGCGAAGGTATGGCCGAAGCGAAGAAGCGCATCGAGAACATCACGGCTGAAGTGGAAGTGGGCCAGGTGTACGAAGGCGCGGTCCTCAAGCTGCTCGACTTCGGCGCGATCGTGAACCTGCTGCCGGGCAAGGATGGCCTGCTGCATATTTCCGAAATCGCCAACGAGCGCATCAAGGACATCAACGACTACCTGAAGGAAGGCCAGATCGTGAAGGTCAAGGTCATCCAGACGGACGAGAAGGGCCGCGTGCGCCTGTCCGCCAAGGCGCTGCTCAACGAAGCAGCCGCTAACGGCGCACCGCAGGGCGAGCCGCAGCAGTAAGGCGGATTGCTGAAACGGCCGGCACGCGATGAGCGCGCCGGCCGTTTTTTTATGAGAATGTGAGATTGAGGTTTACGCCCTACGGAGACGCGAGATGAAGGCAGTGGAAATTACTGAATTCGGTGCGCCGGACGTGCTCAAGTTGACCGAGCGCCCGATGCCCGAGCCGAAGGCCGGCGAGGTGCTGATCAAGGTGGGTGCGTCGGGCGTGAATCGCCCCGACGTGTTTCAGCGCAAGGGTTCGTATGCGCCGCCGCCGGGGATTTCCGATCTGCCGGGGCTCGAAGTGGCGGGCGAGATCGTCGGCGGGACGATCGACGAAAAGAGCAATCCGTTCGGCCTGAAGTTCGGCGATCGTGTGTGCGCGCTGATCGCGGGCGGCGGCTACGCCGAGTACGCGGTCGCGCCGCTCGGTCAGTGCCTGCCGGTGCCGAAGGGACTCACGGATATTGAAGCGGCTTCGTTGCCCGAGACCTATTTCACGGTGTGGAGCAACGTGTTCCAGCGCGCCTTGCTTGGCAAGGGCGAGGGCGGCGAGAACGAGACGCTGCTCGTGCAGGGCGGTTCGAGCGGGATCGGCGTTACGGCTATCCAGATTGCGCATGCACTCGGCTTTCGCGTCTTCGCGACCGCGGGGTCGGACGACAAGTGCCGGGCCTGCGAGCAGTTGGGCGCCGACCGCGCCATCAACTATCGCAACGAAGATTTCGTGGAGGTCGTTAAGGCGCTCACGAACGACCGTGGCGTCGACGTGATTCTCGACATGGTTGCGGGCGGTTATGTGTCGCGCGAGCTTTCGGCACTGGCCAATGGGGGCCGCATCGTACTGATTGCGACGCTCGGCGGCTCGAAGGCCGAGGTCAACATGGGCGAAATCTTGCGCCGCCGCCTGACGATTACGGGCTCGACACTGCGCGCCCGTTCGGTTGAATTCAAGGCGCAGATCGCCCAGGAATTGAAGGCGAATGTGTGGCCGCTGCTTGAAGAGGGGCGGATCAAGCCGGTCGTGTTCCGCGTCTTCCCGGCTGCGCGGGCGGCCGAGGCCCACGCGCTGATGGAGAGCGGCGAACACATCGGCAAGATCATGCTCGATTGGGGACAGTCGACCTGAAGGCGCGGCTATGAACCCGCGCGGGCCCGCTGTATGAGGCAACGGCGGGTTCATGCTTTGATTTTTCGGCATTTTTTTGATGCTTTTTTCGCGGGTCTGGAGCAGGCCGGTTTGACCCGCCTCGATTGCAAGCAGTAAAATTCTGCGTTTTGCGTCCGCTTTTAACAGCAACCGGAACAATGACGAATCAACGATCGAAGCTCGTAGTCGGTAACTGGAAGATGCATGGTCGCCTCGCGGCCAATGCGGCATTGCTCGAAGGCGTCGTGCAGGGCGTGCAGTCGCTGCACGCCGGGGTGCGCGTCGGGGTGTGCGTGCCGTTTCCCTATCTTGCGCAGGCTCAGGCTTTGCTCGGCGGCAGCCGCGTAGTCTGGGGCGCGCAGGACGTGTCCGCGCACGAGCAGGGCGCCTGGACGGGCGAAGTCGCAGCGGGTATGGTTGCCGAATTCGAGGCAGGGTTCGCGATCGTCGGTCACTCGGAGCGTCGTGCGTATCACGGCGAAAGCTCCGAACTTGTCGCGCAGAAGACGCAGCGCGCGCTTGCGGCCGGGCTCACGCCGATCGTCTGCGTGGGCGAGACGCTGGAGCAGCGTGAAGGCGGTACGACCGAGCAAGTGGTCGGCGCGCAGCTGGGCGCAGTGCTGGCGGTGCTGTCGGTCGAAGAATCGGCGCGCATCGTCGTAGCCTATGAGCCGGTCTGGGCCATTGGCACAGGCAAGAGCGCGACTGCGGAGCAGGCGCAGCAGGTACATGCGTTCCTGCGTGCGCGGCTTGCCGCGAAGGGCGCGCAGGTGGCGGATGTGCCGCTGCTGTACGGCGGCAGCGTGAAGCCGGAGAATGCGGCGGAGTTGTTTCGTCAGCCCGATATCGATGGTGGCCTGATCGGCGGCGCTGCGCTGAAAGCTGGGGATTTCCTCGCGATTTGCGCGGCCGCTGGGGCGGGCGCGAGCGTCGCGGGATAAGAGTAAGGCTTGGGCACGTCGCCTCCCGCGAGGCTCGTGCCGGCCGCACATGCGCATGCCTCCGGGGAGGCTGTGCTCAACAAGGACTCAGGTGAGTGTGATGCTGTATTTGAAAACGTTGATTATCGTCGTCCAGATTCTGTCGGCGCTCGGGGTGATCGGCCTCGTTCTGCTGCAGCACGGCAAGGGCGCCGACATGGGCGCCGCGTTCGGCAGCGGTGCTTCGGGTAGCCTGTTTGGCGCGACCGGCGCCGCGAACTTTCTGTCGCGCACAACGGCGATTCTTGCAACGGTCTTTTTTGTCTCGACGCTTGCATTAACTTACTTGGGGTCTTATCATTCGAAGCCTTCGGCAGGCTTGCTGGGTGCTACGGCGCCGGCTCCCGTCGTGGCTACGGCGCCGGTTGCTGCATCTGTTCCTGCGGCTTCCGCGGCTAGCGCTCCGGCGGCAGCGCCGGCCGCCGCCAGCAACGACGTACCGAAATAATTCTGAAAAACTTGTTTTTGTGCATTGAACAAAGAGCGGGAACAAGTTAGAATTTAAGTCTTGAAGCGATTCGCGGGTTGCATGAAATTGTTGTCCCGGATTGCATGTAGTGCCGACGTGGTGAAATTGGTAGACACGCTATCTTGAGGGGGTAGTGGCGAAAGCTGTGCGAGTTCGAGTCTCGCCGTCGGCACCAATGTTATCTAAAAAATGCCAGCCGCTTGCTTGAGCTTCGGCTGGCATTTTTGTTTTATACGTCGTGTTCGTTTCGTTCGTAGCGCGAAGTACGTAAAGTGATTCCCGCAGCGCGACTTGAAGTTCCTGCGGAACCTCAGAACCAACCGAAAGAGGATAGCCTTGAATCTCGCTACCTATTACCCCGTCCTGTTATTCCTTCTCGTAGGTCTTGGTCTGGGCGTGGCGTTGGTTAGCATCGGCAAGATCCTCGGTCCCAACCGGCCCGACAGCGAAAAAATTTCACCGTACGAGTGCGGCTTCGAAGCGTTCGAAGACGCGCGCATGAAGTTCGATGTACGGTATTACCTCGTGGCCATTCTCTTCATCATCTTCGACCTCGAAACGGCGTTCCTGTTTCCGTGGGGTGTTGCCCTGCGCGATATCGGCTGGCCGGGCTTCCTGTCGATGATGCTGTTCCTGCTCGAATTCCTGCTGGGCTTTGCCTACATCTGGAAGAAGGGCGGTCTCGACTGGGAATAAGAGGTTAATCGCCGGATAGCATGGGTGGCGCTGCGGACACGCCGCAGGCCGTCCGTCTGGAGTGGAAAGCACATGAGTATCGAAGGGGTCTTGAAGGAAGGGTTTGTCACCACGACGGCTGACAAGCTGATCAACTGGACGCGCACCGGCTCGCTGTGGCCGATGACGTTCGGTCTTGCGTGTTGCGCGGTCGAGATGATGCACGCGGGCGCGGCCCGTTACGACCTCGACCGCTTCGGCGTGGTGTTTCGCCCGAGCCCGCGTCAGTCAGACGTGATGATCGTTGCCGGCACGCTGTGCAACAAAATGGCGCCCGCGTTGCGCAAGGTCTACGATCAGATGGCCGAGCCGCGCTGGGTGATTTCGATGGGGTCGTGCGCCAACGGCGGCGGCTACTACCACTATTCGTATTCGGTCGTGCGCGGGTGTGATCGCATCGTGCCGGTCGACGTCTACGTGCCGGGTTGTCCCCCGACAGCGGAAGCCCTCGTGTACGGGATCATCCAGTTGCAGGCGAAGATCCGCCGTACCAGCACCATCGCCCGTCAATAAAGGCCAAGCGCCTCCCCATAATATGGCAAGCAAACTCGAGACCCTGAAAGCGAACCTCGAAGCGGCCCTCGGTGCGCGCGTCGTCAGTCTCACCGAAGCGCTCGGCGAATTGACCTTGGTCATAAGCTCTGCAGATTACCTCAGCGTGGCGAAGGAGCTCCGCGACAATCCGTCGCTTCGCTTCGAGCAGTTGATTGACCTGTGTGGCGTCGACTATCAGACATACGGCGATGGCGCTTGGGAAGGCCAGCGCTTCGCGGCCGTGTCGCATCTGCTCTCCATCACGAATAACTGGCGTCTGCGCCTGCGCGTGTTCGCGCCGGATGACGACGTGCCCATCGTGTCCTCGCTTGTCGACATCTGGAGTTCGGCCAACTGGTACGAGCGCGAGGCGTTCGACCTGTTCGGCATCGTCTTCGAAGGTCACCCCGACTTGCGCCGCATCCTGACCGACTACGGTTTCATCGGCCATCCGTTCCGTAAGGACTTCCCGATCTCGGGCTACGTCGAAATGCGTTACGACCCGGAGCAGAAGCGCGTGGTTTACCAGCCGGTCACGATCGAGCCGCGCGAAATCACGCCGCGCGTGATCCGCGAGGATCGCTACGGTGGTCTGAGGAAACACTAAGAGGGTCGCATGTCAGAGATCAAGAACTACACGCTCAACTTCGGCCCGCAGCACCCGGCAGCGCACGGCGTGCTGCGCCTCGTGCTCGAGCTCGACGGCGAAGTGATCCAGCGCGCCGATCCGCACATCGGCCTGCTGCACCGTGCGACGGAAAAGCTCGCAGAAAACAAGACCTTCATTCAGTCGGTCCCGTACATGGACCGTCTCGACTACGTGTCGATGATGGTCAACGAGCACGGCTATGTGCTTGCCATCGAGAAACTGCTCGGCATCGAGGTGCCGATTCGCGCGAAGTACATTCGCGTGCTGTTCGACGAAATCACGCGCGTGCTCAACCACCTGATGTGGATCGGCTCGCACGGGCTCGACGTGGGCGCGATGGCGGTGTTCCTCTACGCGTTCCGCGAGCGCGAAGACCTGATGGACGTCTACGAGGCGGTCTCGGGCGCGCGCATGCACGCGGCTTACTATCGTCCGGGCGGTGTGTACCGCGATCTGCCCGACGCGATGCCGCAGTACAAGGCTTCGAAGATCCACAACGAGAAGGCGCTCGCGCGCATGAACGAGGCGCGCCAGGGCTCGGTGCTGGACTTCATCGACGACTTCTTCACGCGCTTCCCCGCTTGCGTCGACGAGTACGAAACGCTCCTCACCGACAACCGCATCTGGAAGCAGCGTCTCGTGGGCATCGGCGTGGTGACGCCGGAGCGCGCGATGCAACTGGGCCTGACCGGCGCGATGCTGCGCGGCTCGGGCATCGAGTGGGATCTGCGCAAGAAGCAGCCTTACGAGGTTTATGACCAGCTCGACTTCGACATCCCCGTGGGTGTGAACGGCGACTGCTACGACCGCTACCTCGTTCGCGTCGAGGAAATGCGTCAATCGACTCGCATCGCGAAACAGTGCATTGAGTGGCTGCGCAAGAATCCTGGCCCAGTGATGGTCGACAATCACAAGGTTGCGCCGCCGTCGCGCGTCAACATGAAGTCGAACATGGAAGAGCTGATTCACCACTTCAAGCTCTTCACCGAAGGTTTCCACGTGCCCGAAGGCGAGGCCTACGCAGCCGTGGAGCATCCAAAGGGCGAATTCGGCATCTACCTGGTGTCGGATGGCGCCAACAAGCCGTATCGTCTGAAGATCCGCGCGCCTGGCTATGCCCATCTGTCCGCGCTGGATGAGATGGCGCGCGGTCACATGATTGCCGACGCGGTCACGATCATCGGCACGCAGGACATCGTGTTCGGTGAAATTGACCGCTAAGCAGCAAACTGCCGGTGCGTCCTGGCAAGAGGGCGCATGGCGAAATACCGGGAACGCCACGTCTGTCGCAGCGAGCAGGTACGCTTCACGCGCGACGGGAGTTTGTGTGGCGGGAATTGCAACGGTAGGAAATGAAAGAGTCGTGTCTGAAAATGATCTCAGCTGAAGGCCTGAAAGAAATCGATCGCGCGTTGACGAAGTACC
Organism: Paraburkholderia sp. A1RI-2L; assembly: GCF_048957375.1. Classification (NCBI taxonomy): domain Bacteria; kingdom Pseudomonadati; phylum Pseudomonadota; class Betaproteobacteria; order Burkholderiales; family Burkholderiaceae; genus Paraburkholderia; species Paraburkholderia sp. A1RI-2L. The sequence goes on along the minus strand of NZ_JARBTA010000001.1, from coordinate 1,761,577 downwards.
CCGCCGATCAGAAACAGTCTGCCGTGATGGCGGCGTTGGCCGTTGCTCAGGAAGAGCATCGCTGGCTGTCGCCCGAACTCATGCAGTTCGTGGCCGATTATCTTGGCATGCCGCCTGTCGCGGTCCAGGAAGTCGCCACCTTCTACACGATGTTCGAGACGAAGCCTGTCGGCAAGCACAAGATCACGCTCTGCACGAACCTGCCGTGCCAGCTCGGCCCGGATGGCGGTGCGGAAAGCACGGCTGAATATCTGAAGCAGAAGCTCGGAATCGACTTCGGCGAAACCACGCCCGACGGCAAGTTCACCTTGAAGGAAGGTGAGTGCATGGGCGCGTGCGGCGACGCACCGGTGCTGCTGGTGAACAACCACCGCATGTGCAGCTTCATGAGCCGCGAGAAGATCGACCAGCTGCTCGAGGAGCTTTCGAAATGACTTCGTTGCACGATCGTCACATTCAACCTCTGATTCTCGCGGGCCTGAACGGCGAGAACTGGCATCTCGAAGACTATGTCGCGCGTGGCGGCTACAAGCAGTTGCGCCGCATCCTCGAAGAAAAGATTCCGCCCGAGCAGGTCATCGCCGACGTCAAGGCCAGCGGCCTGCGCGGTCGTGGTGGTGCGGGCTTCCCGACGGGCCTGAAGTGGAGCTTCATGCCGCGTCAGTTCCCGGGGCAGAAGTATCTCGTCTGCAATTCGGACGAAGGCGAGCCGGGCACGTTCAAGGATCGCGACATCCTGCGCTGGAATCCGCATTCCGTGATCGAAGGCATGGCCATCGGCGCGTACGCGATGGGTATCACTGTAGGCTACAACTACATCCACGGCGAAATCTTCGAGGTATATCGCCGCTTCGAGGCCGCGCTTGAAGAGGCGCGCCAGGCTGGCTACCTCGGCGACAACATTCTCGGCACGGACTTCTCGTTCCAGCTGCACGCGCACCACGGTTATGGCGCGTACATCTGCGGCGAAGAAACCGCGCTGCTCGAGTCGCTCGAAGGCAAGAAGGGCCAGCCGCGCTTCAAGCCGCCGTTCCCGGCGAGCTTCGGCGTGTACGGCAAGCCCACCACGATCAACAATACCGAGACGTTCGCCGCGGTGCCGTTCCTGCTGACCGTTGGTCCGCAGACGTACATGGAGATTGGCAAGCCGAACAACGGCGGCACCAAGATTTTCTCCATCTCGGGCGACGTGGAGCGTCCGGGCAACTACGAGGTTCCGCTTGGCACGCCGTTCGCGAAGCTCATGGAACTCGCCGGCGGCGTGCGCGGCGGCAAGAAGCTCAAGGCCGTGATTCCGGGTGGCTCGTCGGCGCCGGTCATTCCGGGCGATTTGATGATGCAGACAGACTTGGACTATGACTCCATTGCCAAGCAGGGCTCGATGCTCGGCTCGGGCGCGGTCATCGTCATGGACGAAACGCGCTGCATGGTGCGCTCGCTGCTGCGTCTGTCGTACTTCTACTATGAAGAGTCGTGCGGCCAATGCACGCCGTGCCGAGAGGGTACCGGCTGGCTCTATCGCGTCGTGAATCGCATCGAGCATGGCCAGGGCCGCCAGGAAGACCTGGACCTGCTGAACTCGGTGGCGGGCAACATCATGGGCCGGACGATCTGCGCACTCGGCGATGCAGCGGCCATGCCGGTGCGCGGCATGCTCAAGCACTATTGGGACGAATTCGAATATCACGTGCACAACAAGCGTTGCCTGGTCGGCGGACATGCCGGCTCGCACGCGGCCTCGCAAACTGTGGCTGCATGAGGCGGCTTAAAGGCAAAGGCGTGTTGGGCGCGAACCGCGTGGCGGAACGCAACGGCGATGTGACGGGGCATGCCGCTGGGTAATTGAGCGGTAACAGGTTAGGGACGATTAACCATCATGGTTGAACTTGAAATAGACGGCAAGAAGGTGCAGGTGCCCGAAGGCAGCATGGTGATCCAGGCTGCGCAACGGGTCGACACGTACATTCCGCACTTCTGCTATCACAAGAAGCTGTCCATCGCGGCCAACTGCCGGATGTGTCTCGTTGATGTCGAGAAGATGCCGAAGGCCGTGCCCGCGTGCGCGACGCCGGTGTCGCAAGGCATGGTCGTGCGCACGACGTCCGACAAGGCCGTGCAGGGTCAGCAAGCCGTGATGGAATTCCTGTTGATCAACCACCCGCTCGACTGCCCGATCTGCGATCAGGGCGGCGAATGCCAGTTGCAGGATCTGGCGGTTGGCTATGGCAAGTCGGCCTCGCGCTATAGCGAGGAAAAGCGCGTCGTGTTCCACAAGAACGTTGGCCCGCTCATCTCGATGGAAGAGATGACGCGCTGCATTCACTGCACGCGCTGCGTGCGCTTCGGCGACGAAATTGCCGGTGTGATGGAACTCGGCATGCTCGGCCGCAGCATGCACTCGGAAATCAGCACTTTCGTCGGCAAGACGGTGGACTCGGAACTCTCGGGCAACATGATTGACCTGTGCCCGGTCGGCGCGCTCACGAGCAAGCCGTTCCGCTTCTCCGCGCGTACGTGGGAACTGTCGCGCCGCAAGTCGGTGAGCCCGCACGATTCGACGGGCGCGAACCTCGTCGTGCAGGTGAAGAACAACCGCGTGATGCGCGTGCTGCCGTTCGAGAACGAAGCCATCAACGAGTGCTGGATCTCGGACAAGGACCGCTTCTCGTATGAAGGGCTGAACGCCGAGGATCGCCTCACGCATCCGATGATCAAGCAGGGTGGCCAGTGGGTCGAGACCGACTGGCAGACCGCGCTCGAATACGTGGTGAAGGGTATCAAGGGCATCAGCGACGAGCACGGCGAGAACCAGCTCGCTCTGCTCGCGAGCCCGCACAGCACGGCCGAAGAACTCTATCTCGCGAAGCAGTTCGCGGACGCGATCGGTACGCCGAACGTCGACTTCCGGCTGCGCCAGAGCGACTTCTCGGCGCCGCTCGCGGGCGCGCCGTGGCTCGGCACCAAGATTGCGGATCTGTCGTATGCCGACTCGGCGTTCGTGATCGGCTCGTTCCTGCGCCGCGACCACGCGCTGTTCGCCGCGCGTCTGCGCCAGGCAGCCAAGGGCGGCGCAAGCGTGGCATTCCTGCAGGCATCGGCTGACGGCTCGCTGATCCCGAACGCGCAGCGTATCGTCGCCGCGCCTTCGGCATGGCTTGACGAACTGGCTGCGATTGCCGCGGCGGCTGCGGAGGCGAAGGGTGTTGCGCTGCCTGAAGGCTTCGCCGGCGCGCAGGCGAACGACGCCGCAAAGCAGGTGGCCGCCTCGCTCGCGAGCGGCGAGCGCCGCTTCGTGCTGCTCGGCAACGCTGCCGTCCAGCATCCGGAATTCGCGCGGCTGCATGCGGCTGCGCAGTTCATCGCCGAAACGATGGGTGCGACGCTCGGTTTCCTCACCGAAGCTGCGAATACGGTCGGCGCGCACCTCGTGGGCGCCTTGCCGGGAAGCAACGGCCTGAACGCTCGCGAAGTGTTCGAGCAGCCGCGCAAGGGTTACTTGCTGTTCAACGTCGAACCCGAGTTCGATACGGCCAACCCGGCTGCCGCGCGCGCCGCGCTTGCGCAGGCCGAGATGGTCGCTGTGTTCTCGCCGTTCAAGACCGGCCTCGACTACGCCGACGTGCTGCTGCCCATCTCGCCGTTCACGGAGACCTCGGGCACGTTCGTCAACGCGGAGGGCACGGTCCAGTCGTTCAACGGCGTCGTGCGTCCGCTCGGCGACACGCGGCCGGCCTGGAAGGTCCTGCGCGTGCTCGGCACGCTGCTCGGCGCGCAGGGCTTCGAGTACGAAACATCGGAAGACGTGCGCCGCAAGGCGCTCGGCGAGGGCGACATCACTGCGCGCCTGTCGAACAAAGCCACGGCCCAGGTGACTCGAGGCAGCCTTGCGAAGGCAGCCGTTGGCCGCTTCGAGCGCATCTCCGACGTGCCTATCTACCGCGCCGATCAACTCGTGCGTCGCGGCGAGGCGCTGCAGCTCACAATGGCGGCACGCGTGGCGAACACCATCGGCTTGCCGGCCGCGCTCTTCGACCAGCTCGGCCTGAAAGAGGGCGACGCCGTGCGCGTGCGCCAGGGCGAGCTCTCGGTGACCGCGCCCGCGACGCGCGATGCGAATCTTGCGCCGACGGCGGTGCGCGTGTCGGCAGCAACGCCGGCCGCCGCGCAGCTCGGCAGCCTGTTCGGTGAACTGCTGGTGGAGAAGGCGTAAATGAGCTTGTTCGATACGATCAATGCAGGCGGCAGCCAGCTGCTCGGCGTGGCATGGCCCACCGTCTGGGCGCTGGTGCGCATTCTCGTCGTCGCGGTGGTGATCCTGCTGTGCGTGGCGTACCTGATCCTGTGGGAGCGCAAGCTGATCGGCTGGATGCACGTGCGTCTCGGCCCGAATCGCGTGGGTCCCGGCGGCATGTTGCAGCCGATCGCCGACGTGCTGAAGCTGCTGCTCAAGGAAGTCATTCAGCCCGCGCAGGCGAGCCGCTGGATCTACATGGTCGCTCCGATCATGGTGGTGGTGCCGGCCTTCGCGGTCTGGGCGGTGATTCCGTTCCAGGCGGGCGCGGTGCTCGGCGACATCAACGCGGGTTTGCTCTACGTGATGGCGATTTCGTCGTTCGGCGTCTACGGCGTGATTCTCGCGGGCTGGGCCTCGAACTCGAAGTATGCGTTCCTTGGCGCGATGCGCGCCGCGGCGCAGATGGTCTCATATGAAATCGCGATGGGCTTCGCGCTGGTCGTGGTGCTGATGGTGTCGGGCAGCCTGAACCTCTCGGACATCGTTCGCGGCCAAATGCAAGGCATGTTCGCGAGCCACGGCGTCACGTTCCTCTCGTGGAACTGGCTGCCGCTGCTGCCGATGTTCGTCGTCTACTTCATCTCGGGCCTCGCCGAAACGAACCGCCATCCGTTCGACGTGGTGGAAGGGGAGTCTGAAATCGTCGCCGGCCACATGATCGAGTACTCGGGGATGGGCTTTGCGCTCTTCTTCCTTGCTGAGTACATCAACATGATCGTGATCTCGGCGCTTACGTCCGTGCTGTTCCTCGGCGGCTGGAGCGCACCGTTCGCGTTCCTCGATTTCATTCCGGGCGTCTTTTGGCTGGTGCTGAAGACTTTCTTCTTCCTGTCGGTGTTCATCTGGGCGCGCGCGACGTTCCCGCGCTATCGCTATGACCAGATCATGCGTCTTGGCTGGAAGGTGTTTATTCCGGTGTGCGTCGTGTGGCTGATCGTGATCGGCTTCTGGTATATGTCGCCGCTGAGCATCTGGAAATAAGGGGCGAAGGAAACATGACCGCTATCCAAAACTTCTTCAAGACGTTCTTCCTGACCGAGCTGCTCAAGGGGCTCGCGCTGACGGGGCGCTATACCTTCAAGCGCAAGTTCACCGTGCAGTTTCCGGAAGAGAAGACTCCGATCTCCCCGCGCTTTCGTGGCCTGCATGCATTGCGGCGCTATGAAAACGGCGAAGAGCGCTGCATCGCGTGCAAGCTGTGCGAGGCCGTGTGTCCCGCGCTCGCGATCACGATCGAATCGGAAGTGCGCGCGGACAACACGCGCCGCACCACGCGCTACGACATCGACCTGACCAAGTGCATCTTCTGCGGCTTCTGCGAAGAGAGCTGCCCGGTCGACTCGATTGTCGAGACGCACATTCTCGAGTATCACGGCGAGAAGCGCGGCGATCTGTATTTCACGAAGGATATGCTGCTGGCCGTCGGCGACCGCTACGAAGCGCAGATCGCGGCGAACAAGGCAGCAGATGCACCGTACCGTTGATCTTCAGTTTGACGCTGTATCGGCCCGCAGTTCGGGTCCGCTGCGGGGAACGTGTGTGTCTGGGCAAAAGCCGGGCGCCGCAAAGCCGCAGCCCGGGAACCGCGGCGCGACGCCTTCTGGTCTGGCCGCCAGTTTGCGCTGCGCAATCCGCCTTACGATGGCCTCAACGATGAACCAGTAATCATGGAATTCACGACCGTCCTGTTCTACATCTTCGCGCTGCTGCTCACGCTATCAGGGCTGAAGGTGATCACCTCGCGCAATCCTGTCTCGTCCGCGCTCTTCCTCGTGCTCGCGTTCTTCAACGCGGCCGCGGTGTGGATGCTGCTCGAGGCCGAATTCCTCGCGATCCTGCTGGTGCTCGTCTACGTGGGCGCGGTGATGGTGCTGTTCCTGTTCGTGGTGATGATGCTGGACATCAACATCGACGTGCTGAGCCGCGACTTCAAGCGCTTCGTGCCGGTGGCGACCATCGTGGGAGCGATCATCGTGATCGAGACCGCGCTGATTCTGTGGCACGGCTATGGTGCGACCACGGCGCCGGTGCCGGATACCTCGGCCGCGGCCGCCGCATCGGTGTCGAATACGCACCTGATCGGCAAGATCATCTATACCGATTACATCTTCGCATTCGAAATTGCCGGCCTCGTGCTGCTCGTGGCGATCGTCGCGGCTATTTCGCTGACCGTGCGCGAGCCCAAGAACGCCAAGCGCCAGAACGTTTCGAAGCAGGTTAGCGTGCGTCGCCAGGACCGCGTGCGCCTCGTGAAGATGCCTGCGGTCAAGGAAGTTCCGGAAGTGGCCGAGGCGAGCGACGTCGAAGCGACCCCGGCCGCGACCGGCACCAAGAGCCAAGCGTAGAGGAGAGCATTATGTTGACCCTGGCCCATTACCTCGTCCTCGGCGCGATCCTCTTTGCGATCTCGATCGTCGGCATTTTTCTGAATCGGCGCAACGTCATCATCATCCTGATGGCGATCGAGTTGATGTTGTTAGCGGTGAACACCAATTTCGTAGCGTTTTCTCATTACCTAGGTGACGTTCACGGACAGATTTTCGTGTTCTTCGTGCTAACTGTTGCGGCAGCGGAAGCCGCAATTGGTCTGGCTATTCTTGTGACTCTGTTCCGCAGCCTCGACACGATCAATGTCGAGGACCTCGATCAGCTCAAAGGTTAAGGCAGGCTCTGTTTATGGCAACGACACTCAACGAAACCCTATTGCTGGCGATCCCGCTGGCGCCGCTCGCCGGTTCTCTCATTGCCGGGTTGTTCGGCAAAACGGTGGGGCGCGCGGGCGCGCATACGGTCACCATTCTCGGCGTCGCGATTGCTTTCGTGCTCTCGTGCATCACGTTCTTCGACGTGATGAACGGCGCGAGCTTCAACGCGACCATCTACGAATGGATGTCGGTGGGCGGCCTGAAGTTCGAAGTGGGCTTCCTGGTCGACTCGTTGACGGCGCTGATGATGATCGTCGTGACCTTCGTGTCGCTGATGGTGCATATCTACACGATCGGCTACATGGCGGAAGAAGAGGGCTACCAGCGCTTCTTCTCGTACATCGCGCTGTTCACGTTCTCGATGCTGATGCTCGTGATGAGCAACAACTTCCTGCAGCTGTTCTTCGGCTGGGAAGCAGTGGGCCTCGTCTCGTACCTGCTGATCGGCTTCTACTTCAAGCGTGAAAGCGCCATCTACGCGAACATGAAGGCGTTCCTCGTGAACCGCGTGGGCGACTTCGGCTTCCTGCTGGGCATCGGCCTGCTGCTCGCGTACGGCGGTTCGCTCAATTACAACGACGTGTTCGCGAAGGGCCACGAAATTGCCGCGCTGACGTTCCCGGGCACCTCGTGGAACCTGCTCACGGTCTCGTGCATCTGCCTGTTCGTCGGCGCGATGGGCAAGTCGGCGCAGTTCCCGCTGCACGTCTGGCTGCCTGACTCGATGGAAGGCCCGACGCCGATCTCGGCGCTGATCCACGCCGCCACCATGGTGACGGCCGGCATCTTCATGGTCGCGCGCATGTCGCCGCTGTTCGAACTGTCGGACGCCGCGCTTTCGTTCATCGTCGTGATCGGTTCGATTACCGCGCTCTTCATGGGCTTCCTCGGCATCGTGCAGCACGACATCAAGCGCGTGGTCGCTTACTCCACGCTCTCGCAGCTCGGCTACATGACCGTGGCGCTCGGCGTGTCGGCGTATCCTGTCGCGATGTTCCACCTGATGACGCACGCGTTCTTCAAGGCGCTGCTGTTCCTCGGCGCGGGCTCGGTCATCATCGGCATGCACCACGACCAGGACATGCGCAACATGGGCGGCCTGCGCAAGTACATGCCCATTACGTGGATCACTTCGCTCATCGGCTCGCTCGCGCTGATCGGCACGCCGTTCTTCTCGGGCTTCTATTCGAAGGACTCGATCATCGAGGCGGTGAAGGCATCGCACCTTGCGGGCTCGGGCATCGCCTATTTCGCGGTGGTCGCGAGCGTGTTCGTGACGGCGCTGTACTCGTTCCGCATGTACTTCCTCGTGTTCCACGGTGAAGAGCGCTTCCGTAATCCGAAGCATCCCGATTCGCCGATGGGCGCCGAAGCTGCAGTGCATGGTCACGGCAACGGCCATGGCCACGACGATCACCACGTTCACGTGCCGCACGAGTCGCCGTGGGTGATCTGGGTGCCGCTGGTCCTGCTCGCAATCCCGTCGGTGATCGCCGGCGCCTATGCGATTCAGCCGCTGCTGTTCGGCGACTTCTTCGCGCACGGCGTAGCGTTCCAGAAAGTCATTTTCATTGGCGAAAATCACCCGGCGCTTGCTGAGATGGGTGAAGAATTCCATGGCTGGGTCGCGATGGGCACGCACGCGTTCTCGGGTCTGCCAGTGTGGCTTGCACTCGCGGGTGTGATCGTGGCCTGGTTCTTCTACATGAAGCGCCCGGATCTGCCGGCCGTCGTGTCGCGCATGTTCTCGCCGGTGTACAGGCTGCTGACGAATGCGTATTACCTGGACAAGATCAACGAAGTCGTCTTCGCTCGCGGAGCGGTCGCTATCGGTCGAGGGCTGTGGAAGGAAGGCGATGTCGTCGTGATCGACGGTGTCGTGAATGGGAGCGCCAAGTTTATCGGCTGGTTTGCATCGGTCATTCGTTTCCTGCAATCCGGCTATATCTACCACTACGCATTTGCCATGATCATTGGCATGCTTGGCCTCCTTACTCTGTTTGTAACGCTCAGCGGCAAATAAGAAGGCGAGGAAAAAAACGCATGCACGCAACTCCGATTCTCAGTATTGCGATCTGGATGCCGATCGTTTTCGGCATCATCGTTCTTATAGTGGGTTCCCTTCGGAGCTCGAGCGCGGACCGCTGGCTCGCGCTCATCGGTTCGGTGCTTAGTTTCCTCGTCACCCTTCCGCTCGTTTCGGGCTTCGACACGACCACGGCTGCACTCCAGTTTGAGGAGAAGTCGGTCTGGATCGAGCGGTTCAATATTTCGTATCACCTCGGCATCGACGGCATTTCATTGTGGCTCGTGGTGCTGACTGCACTTATCACAGTGATCGTTGTGATCGCGGGCTGGCAAGTGATCCAGAAGAACGTCGCCCAGTATTACGCCGCGTTCCTCATCTTGTCGGGGTTGATGGTTGGCGTCTTCTGCGCCGCCGACGGTCTGCTGTTCTACGTGTTCTTCGAGGCCACGCTCATTCCGATGTACATCATCATCGGCGTGTGGGGCGGTCCGAACCGCGTGTATGCGGCGTTCAAGTTCTTTCTCTATACGCTGGCCGGCTCGCTGCTGATGCTGATCGCGTTGCTGTACCTCTACCGCGAGACGGGGACGTTCGATCTTGCTACGTGGCAGGGCGCGAAGCTTGCAATGACGCCGCAGATCCTGCTGTTCATCGCGTTCTTCTTCGCGTTCGCGGTCAAGGTGCCGATGTGGCCGGTCCACACGTGGTTGCCGGATGCGCACGTCGAGGCCCCCACGGGCGGCTCGGTGGTGCTGGCCGCCATCATGCTGAAGCTCGGCGCGTACGGTTTCCTGCGTTTCTCGCTGCCGGTCACGCCCGATGCGAGTCACTATCTGGCGCCGGTAATCATCACGCTGTCGCTGATCGCCGTGATCTACATTGGTCTCGTGGCGATCGTGCAGTCGGATATGAAGAAGCTGGTTGCGTACTCGTCGATCGCGCACATGGGCTTCGTCACGCTCGGCTTCTTTATGTTCGGCCCGTCGAGCCAACTGGCGATGGAAGGCGCAATCGTCCAGATGATCTCGCACGGCTTCGTCTCGGGCGCGATGTTCCTTTGCATCGGAGTGCTGTATGACCGCATGCACACGCGCGACATTGCCGATTACGGCGGCGTCGTCAACACGATGCCGAAATTCGCGGCGCTGGCCATGCTGTTCGCGATGGCCAACTGCGGCCTGCCGGGCACCTCGGGATTCGTCGGCGAATTCATGGTGATTCTGGCGGCAGTGAAGTTCAACTTCTGGATCGCTTTCGGGGCGGCGTTCACGCTGATCCTGGGCGCGGCCTATACGTTGTGGCTGTACAAGCGGGTGTACTTCGGCGCCGTCGCGAACGACCATGTTCGCGAGCTGAAGGACATCAGCAGCCGTGAATACCTGATTCTCGGGGTGCTCGCGCTGCTCACGCTTTTCATGGGCGTCTACCCGAAGCCCTTTACCGATGTGATGCACGTTTCCGTGGAAAACCTCCTCTCCCACGTCGCAGTGTCGAAGCTGCCGCTGTCACAGTAATACGAGCGGAGGAACAAAAGATCATGCCAAACGCCCCTATGAACGCTCTGCTACCCGACGCGCTGGTCATGGCCGGTGTCGTCGTTGCGTGGCTCAACGACACGTTCACCGGCCCTTCGGGCCGGCGCACGACCTATTTCATCGCGCTGCTGACGACCTTGATCGCCGGCATCTGGTTCGCGGTGAACGCGTTCGATCCGCACGTGTACTACTACTTCACGCGGATGTACGTGGTGGACGCGTTCGCCAGCGCCATGAAGTCGGTGGTCACGCTCGGCTACGCGGTCACGATCGTGTACTCGCGCAAGTACCTCGAAGACCGCGACATGTTCCGGGGCGAGTTCTTCCTGCTCGGCATGTTCTCGTTGCTTGGCCAGATCGTGATGATCTCGGGCAACAACTTCCTCACGCTGTACCTCGGCCTCGAGCTGATGTCGCTGTCGCTCTACGCGGTTATCGCGCTGCGCCGTAACGCGACGCAGTCGAACGAAGCGGCCATGAAGTACTACGTGCTGGGCGCGCTCGCGTCAGGCTTCCTGCTCTACGGCATCTCGATGCTGTATGGTGCGACCGGCTCGCTCGACCTCGGCGACGTGTTCAAGGCGGTTGCCTCGGGCCACATCAACGACATCGTGCTGCTGTTTGGCGTGGTGTTCATCGTCGCGGGCGTGGCGTTCAAAATGGGCGCGGTGCCGTTCCACATGTGGGTGCCCGATGTCTATCAAGGCGCGCCTACGGCCATGACGCTGCTCACCGGTGGCGGCCCGAAGGTCGCGGCGTTCGCGTGGGCCGTGCGCTTCCTCGTCATGGGTCTGTTGCCGCTGGCCGTGGACTGGCAGGAAATGCTGATCATTCTGGCGGCGCTCTCGATGATCGTCGGCAACATCACGGGTATCGTCCAGCGCAATGTCAAGCGCATGCTGGCTTACTCGGCGATCTCGAACATGGGCTTCGTGCTGCTCGGCCTGCTGGCCGGCATCGTCGACAACAAGGCGACCGGGGCGGCCAGTGCGTACAGCTCGGCGATGTTCTACAGCATCGTCTATCTGATCACGACGCTTGGCGCGTTCGGCGTCATCATGCTGCTGGCCCGCCGCGATTTCGAGGCTGAAACGCTCGACGACCTCAAGGGTCTGAACCAGCGCAGCCCGGTGTTTGCGTTCGTCATGATGCTCATGATGTTCTCGCTCGCCGGCATCCCGCCGACGGTCGGCTTCTACGCGAAGCTTGCCGTGCTCGAAGCGACCATGAATGCGGGCCTGACCTGGCTTGCCGTGCTCGCGGTCATTACGTCGCTGTTCGGCGCGTTCTACTACCTGCGCATCGTCAAGCTGATGTACTTCGACACGCCGCAGGACACCGCGCCGATCGAGAGCCATGCCTGCAATCGCGCGCTGCTCACGCTCAATGGCGTGGCGGTGCTGGTGCTCGGCATTGTCCCCGGACCGCTGATGTCGCTCTGCCTGCGGGCCGTCTCGCATACGCTGCCTCTGTAATGTCGGCAGCAGGGTGGTTTATTGTGTTGCTGGCGCTCGCGGGCGCCAACCTGCCGTTTCTCAATCAGCGATTGTTCGGTATGGTGCCGTTGCGCGCGCAGAAGAAAAGCGTGTGGATTCGCATTGCCGAAATGATCGTGCTGTATTTTGTGGTTGGCGCGTTCGGCTTCATGCTGGAGGCGCGCGCCGGCAACCGCTTTGACCAGGGCTGGCAGTTCTACGCCATCACGTTCAGTCTGTTTGTCGTGTTCGCGTTCCCCGGCTTCACCTGGCAATATCTCGTCAAACGCCGCCCGGCGTAATGCGTGCTCCTCGTCCCGCACGAGGAGCACGCCATTCGATCACATTGCGGTTTCCCGCGATTTATCCGTACAAGCGCTTCCCAGAGGTTGAACATGGCTGCTGAACATCATAAGCACGACCCGGCGCTCGCCGAGACGTGTGTGGAAAGCACGACGCTCCACGCGGGCAAATTCCTTACGCTCAAGTGCGACACGGTTGCTTTGCCCGACGGCAAGCATGCGACGCGCGAGTATGTCCAGCATCCGGGCGCCGTCATGGTGATCCCGCTTTTCGACGATGGCCGCGTGCTGATGGAGCGTCAATATCGGTATCCGCTTTCGCGAGTGATGACCGAATTCCCGGCCGGCAAGCTCGATCCGCAGGAAGGCGCGCTTGCCTGCGCGATCCGCGAGCTCAAGGAAGAGACGGGCTACGCGGCGCGCGAGTATGTCTATCTCGCGCAGATTCATCCCGTGATTTCGTACTCGACCGAATTCATCGACATCTATCTTGCGCGCGGTTTGACCGCGGGCGAGGCCAAGCTCGACGACGGCGAGTTTCTCGAGACGTTCACGGCAACGCTGCCCGAACTGCTCGAATGGGTGCGGACCGGCAAGATCACCGATGTGAAGACAATCATCGGCACGTTCTGGCTCGAAAAGGCGCTGTCGGGCGCCTGGCCGCTCGGGCAGCCTGAGCGGGGCTGAGCTTCGCGCGCCGCTGGCGGCGCCTGCACGCCAATCCATTGAATACGGCGGCCTTCGCTTTTCGAAGGCCGCCGTATTCATATCAGCCAGGCTTTTTTGCGCTGAGCGCACCGTGCTGGGCGGCGCTACAATCACCGGCAAACCGGCCGTTCGGTACCGGGGAGATAGCGAATACCTTGGGTAAAAAGTTACGAACGATCGTTCACAAATGTACATTTTGAGCTACACTCAACGCAAGCCTCGATTCTCATGAAGGTCCTCGATTTACAGTGCCCAGACGGCCATCGGTTTGAAGGCTGGTTCGCTTCCGCTGACGACTTCGAGTCGCAGCTTTCGCGCAAGCTGGTTGAATGTCCGATGTGCGGCGCCACCAATGTAAGCCGCGTGCCGTCCGCACCCCGACTGAATCTTTCGGGCGCGAGCGCGGCATCGTCCGCTGCAGGCCAGGCGCCACAGTCCGCTCAAGCGGCACAGGCGGCGCAATGGCAGGCGCATGCGATGCGGGTGATGCGCGAGGTCCTGGAGAAGACGGAGAACGTAGGCGACCGTTTCGTCGAGGAGGCGCGGCGCATTCACTACAACGAAGCGCCGGCGCGCAATATCCGCGGGGTGGCATCAGCGGAAGATGCGCAAGCTCTCGTCGAAGAAGGCATCGATGTGATGCCGCTGCCGGTTCCGGCCGCGTTGAAGGGCCCGCTGCAATAAGGTGATGCGGGTCTTCGCCGTGGCTTGGGGTGTATTCCCCACCGTCCGCGGCCAGGAGACAACCCGCATGGATCTCGACTACACCCCCACCGACGACGCATTTCGCGCCGAAGTCCGCGCCTGGCTCGAGGCCAATCTGCCTCAAGCCGTGCGCGAAAAAGTACTCAATCACAAGCGCCTCAGCCGCGACGACATCGCCAACTGGCACAAGCTGCTCGGTCAGCGCGGCTGGTCGGTGCCAGCGTGGCCAGCCGAATATGGCGGCCCGGGCTGGAACGAAACGCAGCGCCACATCTGGGACGAGGAATGCGGCCGCATTGGCGCGCCGATGGTCCTGCCATTCGGTGTCTCGATGGTCGCGCCCGTGCTCATGAAGTACGGTAACGACGCGCAAAAGCGACGCTATCTGCCGCGCATTCTCTCCGGCGAAGACTGGTGGTGCCAGGGCTATTCCGAACCCGGCTCTGGCTCGGATCTGGCCTCTTTGCGCACGCGTGCTGTTCGCGAGGGCGACCACTACGTCGTGAATGGTCAGAAGACCTGGACCACGCTCGGCCAGCACGCCGACATGATCTTCTGCCTCGTGCGTACAGATCCCGCCGCGAAGAAGCAGGAGGGCATCTCGTTTCTGCTCATCGACATGAAGACGCCCGGCATCACCGTGCGCCCGATCATCATGCTCGATGAAGACCATGAGGTGAACGAAGTATTCTTCGAAGACGTGAAAGTCCCGGTCGAGAATCTCGTTGGCGAAGAGAACCGCGGCTGGACCTATGCGAAATATCTGCTTGGCCATGAGCGAACGGGCATCGCGCGCGTGGGCGCGTCGAAGCGCGAACTCGCGTTCCTCAAACGTGTCGCGCTGGAGCAGAAGAAGCACGGCAAGCCGTTGCTGCACGATCCGGTTTTCGCGGCGCGCGTGGCCGCCGTCGAAATCGAGTTGATGGGGCTCGAAGTGACCGCCGAGCGTGTGATCGCGAGCAGTGGCCATGGTCGGGGCCCTGGGCCCGAGGCGTCGATGCTCAAGATCAAGGGCACCGAAATCCAGCAGGCGCTCACCGAGTTGATGGTCGATGCGGTCGGTCCGCTGGCCGCGCCGTTCGATCCGGCGTTCCTCGAGGGCGAGCGTGCACACGCGGCCGGCGGCGACGATGATGCAGCACCGCTCGCGGCTTACTACTTCAACTATCGCAAGACGTCGATTTACGGCGGGTCGAACGAAATCCAGAAGAACATCATCGCGCAGATGATTCTGGGGATTTGAGGAGCGGCGCAATGGACTTCAATTTCACCGAAGAGCAACAGCAACTTGCCGACGCGCTGCGTCGCTATCTCGACAAGAATTACGGCTTCGAAGCGCGCCAGGCGATCGTGAAGACGCCTGAGGGCGTTTCGGCTGCGCACTGGAACGCGTTCGTCGAACTTGGCCTCACGGCGCTGCCGGTGCCGGCGGAGCAGGGCGGTTTCGACGGTTCGCCGTTCGACATGCTCGTGGTCATGCAGGAACTGGGCCGTGCGCTCGTGATCGAGCCGTACTGGGCGACTGCCGTGGGCATCGAGGCGCTAAAGCTTACGAGCGCGGAAAATGCGCAAAACGCGCAACTGCTGGAGCGCGCGGCGGCCGGCGAGATCAAGTTCGCTGCGGCATTTCATGAACCCGATGCGCGCTATGACCTGTTTGCTCTCGGCACGCTCGCAAAGGAAACGGGCGACGGCTTTACGCTCACGGGCAGCAAGTCGGTCGTGCAGCACGGCGCGCAGGCCAACTACTGGATCGTGCCGGCCCGCCTCGCGGGCGAAGTCGCGCTGTTCGTGGTGCGGCGCGATGAGAAGAGCGTCGAGGTGAGCGACTATCGCACGATCGACGGCCAGCGCGCTGCGACGCTCAAATTCGACGGCGCGAGTGCGAGCCGCCTTGCTGGCGCGGGCGCGGCCACGTGGGAGAGAATTGCCGATTACGCAACCTTCCTGCTGTGCGCGGAAGCCGTTGGCGCCATCGACGCCCTCAATCATGCGACCGTCGAGTACACGAAGACGCGCCAGCAGTTCGGCGTGCCGATCGCGCATTTCCAGGCGCTCCAGCACCGCATGGCCGAGATGCTGATCCATGGCGAGCAGGCACGCTCGCTCACATATCTGGCGGCTGCGCGTTACAGTAGCGCTTCGGCTGACGAGCGGCGCCGCGCGATTTCGGCAGCCAAGGTTCGCGTCGGGCAGGCGGCGCGCTACGTCGGCCAGCAGGCCGTGCAGTTGCATGGCGGCATGGGTGTGACCAACGAAGTCTCGGCAGCACATTTGTTCAAGCGGCTCACGATCATCGAGACCACGCTCGGTGACGTCGATCACCATCTCGAACGTTTTGCTTCGCTGCCTGGATTTGCGCAGGCGGCCGCTTGAGGTTCAATGCGCGCGTGCGGGTAAGGCGTTATGAAGCGCGTCGAAATGCAACATGAAACGGAGAGGCATCGATGGGAGTGAGTTACGAAGATCTCGAAGTGGGCAAGGCGTATGAAGTCGGCTCGCATACGTTCGGGCGCGAGGAGATCGTGCAGTTCGCGCAGCAATTCGACCCGCAGCCGTTTCATTTGAGCGAGGCGGCCGGCGAGGCGTCGCACTTCGGCGGCCTTGTCGCGAGTGGCTGGCACACGTGCTCGGTCATGATGGGCCTGCTCGTGCGCAACTTCCTCGAGGGCTCGACGTCGATGGGCTCGCCTGGAATCGACGAGATCCGCTGGATCAAACCGGTGCGCGTCGGCGACACGATTACGTTGACCAACAACATCGTGAGCAAGCGCGTTTCTCAAAGCAAGCCGGATCGCGGGATCGTCGAGACACGCTGGGAAGGCCGCAATCAGCACGGCGAGATCGTCGTGACGGTGAGCTCGAAGGGGCTGTTCGGGCTGACCCATCCGGGAGATGCATCTTGAGCGCGGTGACTGCGGTGGAAATCGCCGACGTCGCGGCCTTGCGCGCGCTCGTGGGTGCGCAACCGCTCCTGAGCGACTGGCGCACGGTGAGCGAGGCGAGCGTGCTGGGCTTCGCCGACGCGACCGACGATCATCAGTGGATTCATGTCGACGCGGAGCGTGCGCGCCGCGAATCGCCATTCGGCGGGCCGATCGCCCATGGCTTTCTCACGCTCTCGCTCGTGCCGGCGCTGCTCACGGAGACGGTCCCGATGCGTCAGCGCATGGGCGTGAACTATGGGCTCAACCGGGTGCGCTTCACGTCGCCGGTGCCCGTGGGCGCGCGGGTGCGGGCGCGTATTGGCGTGAAAGAGGTGAGCGATGTCGAGGGCGGCGGTGCCCAAGTCGTCTGGGACATCGCCATCGAATGCGAGGGCAGCGAGCGGCCCGCGTGCGTGGCCGAATTCATCACACGGCATTACTTCTGAATCACTGAGCGCGCGTGTCCATTTGCGCACGCTCGGAATGAACAAGGGGCGCCCGGCCACAAGCCGCGCGCCCCTTGTTCGTTTTGGCTTGTGCCGATCGTCAGGCTGCTTTCGAGCCGTGCTTCGCGTACTGCGTCGCGCCAAACAGGATCTCTCGCGCCTTGTCGTCCGTGAGCGCCTTGCGGGCGTTCGCCAGCACTTCGACGCCGCGCTGGACCGCAGGGCGCGCCGCGATGGTCTCATGCCAGCGCTTCACGTTGGGCAGCGCGTCGAGATCGATGCCCTGGTTTTGCCACGAGCGCGTCCACGGGAACGCGGCGATATCGGCGATGGTGTAATCATCGCCGGCCAGATATTCGGATTTTTCCAGCTGCGTTTCCATCACGTTGTAGAGGCGCCGGGCCTCGTTCGTGTAGCGGTTCACAGCGTACTCGATTTTCTCGGGCGCGTAGATGCGGAAGTGGTGTGCCTGGCCGAGCATGGGCCCGAGGCCGCCCATCTGGAACATCACCCATTGCAGCACGTCGTAGCGGGCCGCGAGGTCTTCAGGCATGAACTTGCCGGTTTTCGCGGCCAGATAGATCAGGATCGCGCCCGACTCGAACAGCGAAAACGGCTTGCCGTCGGCGCGCACGGGGCCCTCGGAATCCGTGATGGCAGGGATTTTGTTGTTCGGGCTGATTTCGAGGAACTCGGGCTTGAACTGGTCGCCGGCTCCGATATCGATGGGATGCACGCGATACTCGAGGCCGGTCTCCTCGAGCATGATATGGACTTTGTGGCCGTTGGGCGTGGCCCAGCTGTAGACATCGATCATCGTGGCTCCTTGGCACCTGGACGAAGGCGTCGCCAGACTTGCGCGGCGCGTGGACTGGCGCAAATTAGCATAGATCGGCGGGCCGCGCAGAGGGCGCATGAGCACCCCTGCTGCGCTTGTGGGCTTGATCTTGCTTGCGGACCAGAAGCGGGCTTCGGGCCTCGATCGTCTATGAACGCGTGATCGGCATCTCCACACGCGAAGCCGCCGCCGGATTGGTGTAGCGCGCGAGCTCGAGCCTGGCAATGGCGTTGCGGTGCACCTCGTCGGGGCCATCGGCGAAACGCAGCGTGCGCGCGTGTGCGTAAGCATAAGCGAGCGGGAAGTCGCCGCTCACACCGCCGCCGCCATGCACCTGGATGGCCCAGTCGAGCACCTGGCAGGCCATGTTCGGCGCGACTACCTTGATCATCGCGATTTCTCCGCGCGCGCCCTTGTTGCCCACCGTGTCCATCATGTACGCGGTCTTGAGCGTGAGCAGGCGCGCCTGCTCGATCATGCAGCGGGCCTCCGCGATACGCTCCTGAGTGACCGTCTGCTGCGCGATGGTCTTGCCGAACGCAGTGCGCGAGAGCGCGCGCTGCGCCATGAATTCGATTGCGCGCTCGGCAACGCCGATCAGGCGCATGCAATGGTGGATGCGGCCCGGCCCGAGTCGCCCTTGTGCGATTTCGAAGCCGCGGCCTTCGCCCAGCAGGATGTTCGATGCCGGCACGCGCACGTTCTCGAGCGTGATTTCCATGTGTCCGTGCGGCGCGTCGTCGTAGCCGAACACGGTGAGCGGACGTCTGACCGTGATGCCGGCCGTGTCGGACGGCACGAGTATCATCGATTGCTGCGCGTGGCGCGGCGCATCGGGATTGGTCTTGCCCATCACGATATACACCGCGCAGCGCGGATCGCCGGCGCCCGAGGACCACCATTTCGTGCCGTTGATCACGTAGTGGTCGCCGTCACGCTCGATGCGCGTCTGGATGTTGGTCGCATCCGACGAAGCCACCTCGGGCTCCGTCATCAGGAAGGCCGAGCGAATCTGGCCTTCCAGCAGCGGCGTTAGCCACTGGCGCTTGTGTTCCTCGGTGCCGTAGCGCTCGATGGTCTCCATGTTGCCGGTGTCGGGCGCGTTGCAATTGAATACCTCGGGCGCCCAGATCACGCGGCCCATGATCTCGCACAGCGGCGCATATTCGAGGTTGGTGAGCCCCGCGCCGCGTGTCGAATCGGGCAGGAACAGATTCCAGAGGCCGGCCTCGCGCGCCTTCAGCTTGAGTTGCTCGACGATCTGTGTGGGTATCCAGGCATCGCCGTTCGCGCGATTGCGCTCGACTTCCTCGTGATAGACGGTCTCGTTCGGGTAGATGTGTTCATCGAAGAACGCGAGCAGTTTCTCGCGAAGCGCCTGCACTTTCGGGGAATAGTCGAAATTCATCCGTGACCTCGCAAATAAGGAGCACCGCGTAAGGATCGAGTGCTGATGGAATGCCGATCGAATCGATGGGAGGCGAAGCGGCGCTAGCGCACCTTTTGCGCATACTGCCACGCGAGCTCGGCCATCGGCCTTGCGCGTCGCGCTGCGTCGGCGGCCTGGGCGCTCGCGGCCGTGCCTTCGACTACGCGCTTCATGATCCCCTGGAGGATGGCCGCGATACGGAACATGTTGTAGGCGAGATAGAAGTTCCAGTCGCCGCGAATCTCGAGGCCCGTACGCTCGCAATAGCGCTGTACGTAATGCTGCTCGTCGGGAATGCCGAGCGCTTGCCAGTCTAGCCCGCCGATGCCGCGGAACTGGCCCGGTTCCACATGCCAGGCCATGCATTGATACGAAAAGTCGGCGAGCGGGTCGCCGAGCGTCGAGAGTTCCCAGTCGAGCACCGCGAGCACGCGCGGCTCGGTGGGGTGGAAGATCAGGTTGTCGAGCCGGTAGTCGCCATGCACGACCGAAACGCGCGCCCCCGTGTCGTCGGGCAGATGCTGCGGCAGCCATTCGATCAGCCGGTTCATTGCGTCGATCGGCTCGGTTTGCGAAGCCTGGTACTGGCGGCTCCAGCGGTCGATCTGGCGTGCGAAGTAATTGCCGGGCTTGCCATAATCGGCAAGTCCGATGGCGTTGGGATTCACGTTGTGGAGCGCGGCGATCACGCGGTTCATCTCGGCGTAGATCTCGCCGCGCTGCTCGCGCGTCATGCCGGGCAGCGCCTGGTCCCACAGGACGCGGCCCTCGACGAACTCCATGACGTAGAACGCGCGGCCGATCACGGCTTCGTCCTCGCAGAGCGCGAGCATCTTCGCGACGGGGACGTCGGTGGCGCCGAGCGCGGCCATCACGCGATACTCGCGCTCGATTGCGTGCGCCGAAGGCAGTAGCTTCGCCTTCGGTGCGGGCTTCGCGCGCATCACGTAGCTGCGCTCTGCCGTGACGAGCTTGAACGTGGGGTTCGACTGGCCGCCGGCGAACTGCTCGACCGAGAGCGGTCCTTCAAAGCCGTCGACGTGCGCGGCGAGCCAGGCGGTCAGCGCCCCGGTGTCGAAACGCTGACGCTCGGCAACGGCGCGCGTGCCTTCGAACGCCGAAAAGTCGGTCGAGTCGCTGGCGGTTGTCTTGCCTGCATTCGGGGTGGCTTGTGCCATGTTCGTCTCCCTTCTCGTCGGGCCGCGTCGAAGCGTTACAGGCGCGACGATTCGCTTATCGCTTGTACACCGGTTGCCGCTTTTCGAGGAACGCGGTGATGCCTTCGAGCCCGTCGCGGTGATGCAGCGAAGTCACGAAGCTCTCGCGTTCCGCAATGAGGTGGTCGTCGAGCGACTGCATGTCCGCTGCGCTCGTCAGCCCCTTGATACGGGCGACCGCGTTCGGCGAGATCTTCGCGAGATCGTCTGCCCAGGCGAGCGCCGTATCGAGCGCCTTCTGCGGTTTTGCGACGCGGTTCACGACGCCCAGGTCCGCGAGGCGCGATGCGCCGATGGGCTTGCCTTCGACCATCAACTCGAAGGCAAGCGCGCGCGGCAGCGCACGCGCGAGGAACCATGAGCCGCCGCCGTCCGGCGTGAGGCCCACGCGCGAGTAGGCCATGACGAATTTTGCGTCGTCGGCGGCGACCAGCAAGTCGGCTGCGAGCGCCAGCGAGAAGCCCGCGCCCGCAGCCGCGCCTTCGACCGCGGCGATCACCAGCTTGCTCGACTGGCGCATGGCCGTGACCCATTGCGCGAGCATGTCGATGCTGGCGGCTTGCACGGAAGGATCCTTGGCGCGGTTTTCGAGCAGACGGTTCAGGTTGCCGCCCGCGCAAAAGAAGTTGTCGGCGCCCGTGATAACGATCGCGCGCAGCGAGTTGTCGCGTTCGGCTGCATCGAATGCTTCGATGGCGGCGGCGTACATGTCTGGATGCAGCGCGTTGCGCGCGCCGGGGTTCGACAGCGTCAGCACGAGTGTGGATTCGTGGTCGTGCGGGCGAGTGCTGCGGAGTTCTGCGCTCATTGCTGTGCCTCGTTTGTTGTGTTGATGTCTGCCGCGTCGGGTTGCGTGAGAGCAAGACCGAGCTGCGCGCGGCGCGCGAGCCACGGCGATGGGCGATAGCGCGGGTCGCCGAGCACGGCGTGAATGTTGTTCAGGATGGCGAGGATCGTGCGTGCGCCCAGTGTGTCGCCGAGTGCGAGCGGCCCCTGCGGGTAGCCGAGGCCGAGCGTGACAGCCAGATCGATATCGTGCGGCGACGCGATTTGCTTCTGTGCGATGTCGCAGCCGATATTCACGATCGTCGCGACGATGCGCTGCGCGACGAAGCCCGTGGAATCGCGGATCACCGTGACCGGTACGCCGTCGGCGGCGAAGAGCGCATGGCCCGCATCGCGTGCGGCGCGCGTGGTGGCGGGCGTCGTCATCAGCGTGCGGCGCTTCGCGCTGGCGATCGGGAACAGCGTGTCGATGGCGATGACGCGGCTTGCGTCGAGTTGCTCTTCGAGTGCAGCGGTGGTGGCGTCGAGGCCGAGCGGCGCGATCACGATGAGCGAGTCGGCGCCGGGCGCGTCGCCTTCGTCGATGGCGACGCCCGCCTGGGCGGCAAGCGCGAGCACGGCCTCGCGCGCTGCAGCATTGCGGCGGCTCACCCAGACGCGCGCGGGCAGCGTCGTGGGCGCGGCGGGTTCTTCGGGCACTTGCTGCTTGCCATCGACATAACGATAGAAGCCCTCACCGCTCTTGCGGCCAACGAGCCCGCCCGCGAGGCGCACGCCGGTGATGGGCGAAGGCGTGAAGCGCGGCTCCTCGTAGAACTGGTGATAGATCGACTCCATCACGGGATGCGAGACATCGAGCGCGGTCAGGTCCAACAGTTCGAACGGCCCGAGTCGAAAGCCGGCCTGCTCGCGCATGATGCGGTCGATATCGGCGAAGCTCGCCACGCCTTCGCCGGCCACGCGCAAGCCCTCGGTGTTCATGCCGCGGCCCGCGTGATTGACGATGAAGCCCGGCATGTCCTTCGCGCGCACGGGCGTGTGGCCCATGCGGCGCGCGAGCGCCATGAGGGCGTCGCCGGCGGCGGGGTCGCTGCGCAGACCGTCGATGACCTCGACGACCTTCATCAGCGGCACGGGGTTGAAGAAGTGATAGCCCGCGACGCGCGAGGGATCGCCGCAGGCAGCGGCGATCGCCGTGATCGACAGCGACGACGTGTTCGAAACGAGCAGGCACTTGCCGCTCACCACGGTTTCGAGTTCGCGGAAGAGGACGCGCTTGGCGTCCAGGTTCTCGACGATCGCTTCGACCACCAGATCGCAGCCAGCAAGGCCGTCGATCGTGTGCACGCCCGTGATGCGCGCGAGCGCGGCGTTGGCATCGGTCTCGCTAAGCTTGCCTTTTGTGGCGAGTTTCGTGAAGGTATCGGCGAGATACGCGCTCGCTGCGGCGACCGCCTGCGCATTGGTATCGTAGAGGCGCACCGCGAGGCCCGCCTGCGCGGCAATCTGGGCGATGCCGCGGCCCATTGCGCCGGTGCCGACGATGCCAATTGTCTCAATGTTGAAATGATGGGAAGTCATTGGAAGCCTGGCTCCATGATTGGCCTAGAATAGCACGGTCGTACAATTTAACGAAAACGATTCAGCGGGTTCAAGACGGACGCCGCTGCCTTCAAGGAGGCAATGAGAATGATCAAGCTGCATGGTTTTGCGCTGTCGAACTACTACAACAAGGTCAAGTTCGTGATGCTCGAGTATGGCATCGCGTTCGAGGAAGTGACGGCGAAACTCCCGCTTGCCGAGGCGCAATTGGCGCAGTCGCCCACGGGCAAGGTGCCGTTCGTCGAGACCGAGCACGGCTTTCTGTGCGAGTCGGAAGTGATCGTCGAATATCTGGCGGCTTGCTATCCCGAGAAGCGCATTTTCTCCGCCGATCCATGGGCGGCGGCAAAGGAGCGTGAGCTCATTGCCGTGATCGAGACGCATCTGGAACTCTCGGTGCGCGAACTCTATGCCGAAGCGTTCTTCGGCGGGACGGTGAGCGCGGACGTCAAGGCGAGCGTCGAGAAGCGCCTGAACCGTTATATCGCGAGCTTCAAGCGGCTCGCGAAGTTCGCGCCGTATGTGTGCGGGGAGCAGTTCGGGATCGTGGACATTGTGGCGTTCGCGAGCTTGCCGCTTGTCGCGATGGCGACGCAGAAAATTTACGGTCGCGACCTTCTCGCCGAAGCCGGCGTGGACTGGAAGTCCTACCTGAAGCGCGTGGGCGAGCGGCCTGCGGCCCAGCGCGTGGCTGCCGAGCGCAAGGCCTATATCGAAGCCAATGCGTAAGCTTGGCGCTTGCATGGCATCGGCAGCTCGGCAGGCGGCTTTGCGGCGCGGTACAGCGTGCGGGAGTGCGCGCCGCCTTGCGCGATGCTCGGGAACGCCTTGCCGTTCGCGGATGCATCGCGCGTCGCCGGGCTTCAGAGCCGAACGAGGCGTTCGAGCGCGGTCGCGAGCGTGCTTTCCTGCTTGGCGAAACAAAAGCGCACGACGCCCGATTCGTGCGGCTCGTGATAGAACGCCGAAACCGGAATGGCCGCCACGCCAATTTCGGCCGTGAGCCACTTCGAGAATTCGGCTTCGGGCAGGTCGCTGATTGCCGAATAGTCCACGCATTGAAAGTACGTGCCCTGGCACGGCAGCAGCTTGAAGCGCGAGTTCGCGAGACCGGCGCGGAAGAAGTCGCGTTTGTTCTGATAGAAAGCGGGCAGCTCCAGGTACGGCTTTGGGTCGCGCAGGTATTGCGCGAGACCGACCTGCATCGGCGTGTTCACGGTGAACACGTTGAATTGATGCACCTTGCGGAATTCGGCGGTGAGCGGCGCCGGCGCGGCCACGTAGCCGACCTTCCAGCCCGTCACGTGAAAAGTCTTGCCGAAGCTCGACACGATGAAGCTGCGCGCCGCGAGTTCCGGATAGCGCGCGACGCTCTCGTGCGGCTGGCCGTCGTAGACCATGTGTTCGTAGACTTCGTCGGAGAGAATCAGCACATTGGTGCCGCGCACGATCTCTTCGAGCTTGCGCATGTCCTCGGCGCGCCACACGGTCCCTGTGGGGTTGTGTGGGGTGTTGATGAGAATGAGGCGGGTCTTTGGCGTGATGGCCGCAGCGAGGCGGTCGAACGGAATCGCATAGTCGGGCGCTTCGAGCGTCACGAACACGGGCTTGCCGCCCGCCAGTTCGATCGACGGCAGGTAGCTGTCGTAGGTCGGCTCCACCACGATGGCCTCGTCGCCGGGATGCACCGCGCACAGGATCGCCGTGAGCAGCGCCTGGGTGGCGCCCGCCGTCACGGTGATTTCAGTGTTGGCGTCGTAGCGATGACCGTAGATATTCGCGACCTTCTCCGCGATGGCTTCGCGCAGCACGGCCATGCCGGCCATCGGCGGGTACTGGTTGTGGCCGTCGCGCATGGCCTGCGCGACGGCGTCGACGATGCGCGAATCGCAGTCGAAATCGGGAAAGCCCTGGCCAAGGTTCACCGCGCCCTTTTCTGCGGCGAGCGCGCTCATCACCGTGAAGATCGTCGTGCCGACGTCGGGCAGGCGGGAGGGGAAAGAGGGCGAGAGCAGCGAGGTTTGCGACGGATCTTGCGAGGGATGCGATGCGTTCATGGCGCGGGCGGATGGAAGAC
This sequence comes from Paraburkholderia sp. A1RI-2L, assembly GCF_048957375.1. Lineage (NCBI taxonomy): Bacteria > Pseudomonadati > Pseudomonadota > Betaproteobacteria > Burkholderiales > Burkholderiaceae > Paraburkholderia > Paraburkholderia sp. A1RI-2L. The sequence goes on along the minus strand of NZ_JARBTA010000001.1, from coordinate 1,736,502 downwards.
GGTGGAACGGGAAAACTCGATTGTAGGCAAATCGGTCGGGCCGCGAACGGCCGGGGCGTGAGTGGCTGATCCGCTGGTCATACGCCAGCCCAGGCCGCCGAGGTTTCGGCGACAAAGGCTTCGGGTGTGCCGATGCGAAAGCCGAAATCGCGCGCGATACGCTTCGCGAGCTTGAGCAGCGCTCGGTCTTTCGATACGAGCCACACAGCGCCGCTGGCCCGCGCAAGCTCCAGGAACTTCTGATCGTCGCGATCGCGGCATTGGGGTAGCGCACGGGCGTCGGCGGGCAGCGCTGGCGGCGCGATCTGCCGCACGAGCGTCGCCAGCGTGGCGAGCGCGGCCGCCTTGTCCGTGCCGCGCCCCTGGAATTGCGGATAGTCGAGCACGTGCGCAAGCTCGGCATGGCAACGTGCGTCGATCAGCGCATCGAGCGCGCCACGTTCGAGCGCGGCGCGAATGGGGCGCGTATGCGGATCGTCGAACACGAGAATGTCGAGCCACACATTCGAATCGAGCACCACGGCGAGCGGATCTTGCGCTGCCGTGGCGGGGGATGGGGCGGGGAAGCTGTCTGAGGGCGTAAAACCGGTCATTCGTGAATTCGCTACAATCGGGCTTTCGCCTTTGAACATCGGCACGCTCGTGCCTGCAAGCCTCTATGATAATCGTTCTGTCGCCGGCCAAATCGCTCGACTATGACACGCCGGCGCACATCGAAACCCACACCATCCCTGATTTCGTCGACGACGCAGCCGAGCTGATCGATGGCCTGCGCCGTCTTTCGCCGCAGCAGATCGGCTCGCTCATGAGCATCTCGGATCCGCTCGCCAGCCTGAACTTCCAGCGCTACGCCGACTGGTCGAAGCACTTTAGCGAGGCCAACGCGAAGCAGGCCGTGCTCGCGTTCAACGGCGACGTGTACGAAGGCTTCGACGCGAAATCGCTCACTCACGCCGATCTCGATTACGCCCAGCAGCACGTGCGCGTGCTGTCGGGCCTGTACGGCGTGCTGCGTCCGCTCGACCTGCTGCAGCCTTATCGGCTGGAGATGGGCACACGCTTCGAGAATGCGCGCGGCAAGGACCTTTACGCGTTCTGGGGCGAGCGCATCACGCACGCGCTCAACGCGCAGTTCGAGCTCAATCAGAAAAAAGCGAAGAAAGGTGCGCGCGTGCTGGTGAACTGCGCATCGACCGAGTACTTCAAGGCCGTGAAGCCAAAGGCGCTCGCGGCGCCCATCATCACGCCGGTGTTTGAAGACTGGAAGGGCGGCCGCTACAAGATCATCAGCTTCCACGCGAAGCGTGCGCGCGGGCTGATGGCGCGCTATGCGGTCGAGAACCGCTTAGCCGAACCCGAGGCGCTCAAGGCCTTCGATATGGAAGGTTATGCATTCGATGCTGCGGCATCGAACGATTCGACGTATGTGTTCCGCCGGCGTCTGGCCGATTGAGCGGCCGGATTGCCGATCCAGCAAAGGAAACAGACATGACGATTTCCATTTCCAGCCAGTTCGATGCGGGCGCGATTGAAGTGCTCTCGTGCGAGCAAGCCGACGATATCCGCCTGCGCGTGCGTGCCGACAGTCAATCGGATTTCGCGCAGTGGTTTTATTTCCGCCTCACGGGCGGGCGCGGCGAGCGTTGCGTGATGACGTTCGAGAACGGCTCGGCGTGCGCATTTCCCGAAGGGTGGCGCGACTACCAGGCCGTGGCGAGCTATGACCGCGTGAACTGGTTCCGCGTACCGACCTCGTACGACGGCAAGGCGTTCGTCATCGACCATACGCCCGAGTTCGACAGTGTCTATTACGCGTACTTCGAGCCGTACAGCGAGGAGCGCCATTCCGAATTTCTCGGGGCGCTCCAGCAGCTTCCGCACGCGACGCTGAGCGAACTCGGCCAGACAGTCGAGGGTCGGCCGATGACGCTTCTTTCGCTCGGCATGCCGGGCGACACTACGCCCGAAGGCAAGCCCAAGAAGACGGTCTGGATCATCGCGCGCCAGCATCCGGGCGAGTCGATGGCCGAATGGTTTGTCGAAGGGCTCGTGAAGCGTCTGGCGGGCTGGGGCGACTGGTCGGGCGATCCGGTCGCGCGCATGCTGCTCGAGCGCGTGATCTTCCACATCGTGCCGAACATGAATCCGGACGGCAGCGTGCACGGCAACCTGCGCACCAATGCTGCGGGCGCGAACCTGAATCGCGAATGGATGGAACCCGATGCGAAGCGCAGCCCCGAGGTGCTCGTCGTGCGCGATGCAATCGAGACAACCGGCTGCGATCTGTTCTTCGACATTCACGGCGACGAGACGCTGCCCTATGTGTTTGTGGCCGGTTCGGAAATGCTGCCCGGCTTCACCGAGCAGCAGCGCGCCGAGCAGGCTGCATTCATCGAAGCGTTCAAGGTGGCGAGCCCGGACTTCCAGGACAAGCACGGCTACGAAGCGAGCCGCTATCGTGAAGATGCGCTCAAGCTCGCATCGAAGTACATCGGGCATCGCTACGGTTGCCTGTCGCTCACGCTTGAAATGCCGTTCAAGGACAACGCGAACCTGCCCGATGAGCGGGTGGGCTGGAACGGGGAGCGTAGCGCCGTACTAGGCGCCGCCATGTTGCAAGCGATCTTGCAGCACGTCGTCAAGTTCGCCTGACGCGAAGGCAGCAGCATGACAAAGGGGGAAGCGGTGTGCACCGCTTCCCCCTTTGTCATGTGCGGCGCACGCCGTGTGGACCGCGCCGGGTCATCATTGCGTCGTTGACTTCTTTTTCGTGCTCGTTTTCCTGGCTGTCGACGTGGTGGCCGAATTCGTTGTCGGCTTGCTGCTGCCCGTTGCGCTTTTGGTGCCCTTCGTGCCCTTCGTGCTCTTTGTACTCGTGGCCGAGGACTTGTGGCCCGATTTGCTCGAAGTCGCGGTCTTCTTGCTCTTGCCAGTGGTCTTCTTCGACTTCGTGCTGTGCTTGCCGCTGGCGTGGGCTGCAGTGCCGCCTGTCGAGGCGCGGGACTCGCTGCGTGCGCGCAGGGGCGGTACGGGATCGTTCCAGCTGAATGCGAGGATCTGCTGGCCTACGTAGCCGCAGCGGAACTTCAGATCGTAGGGCCCGTGGCCGCTGTCTTTGGGAATGCCGATGCCATCGACAGTTACGATCGTATCGACTTTCACGCGCTGCTTGCCTTCGTCGAACGAGTCGTTCCAGGGCGTGACGGTAGAGTGTGCACTGTCGAAAGAGCTGGGCGGAAACTCGACATGATCGAGTGCGTCCGACGTGCTGGCAATGAAATTGCCGTGCGCTGCGCAGCTTGCGACCAGCGGGTCGGCATGTATTTGGGTCACGAAGGAATTCGCGAGCTCGCTCTGCCGGCTGGCAAAATCGCCTGGTTGATCGATGGGGCCGGCTTGAGTGGCCTGATCGAGCTGATCGGCCTGGGCGGGCAGCGTACAAACGAATGTGAGACTCACGGCGCAGGCGGCCAGCCGGCCAATTACAGTCAGCAACTGGCGAGATGCGTTGTAGCGGTCCATCTGATTATTCTGGATGAGGGTGGGACATCAGGCACCGTAAGATGCTGCACCGCATGGATGAGTTCCGGGGCCAGACAAATATTTCGCGGAGCCGGCTGGCGGAATGGCTTCCTGGCGTGCCTGCCGTGCAAGCTGCGGCTTGTGGCCGCGGTGTGTCCGGGTCAGGTGCGTGGGCCACCCAGCCGATAGCGCCGCACGTCGTAGGTCGTGACCCACGCGGGGCGATAGACCGCGATCAGCGCCGTGGCCATACCGGTAAACCAGGCCTCGCCGGACGCGAGCAGGAATACGCTGAAGGCATAGCCTGGGGGCACGGTGAGCATCGAGCCACCGTTGAGCGCGACGTGGGTGCCAAGTGCCAGATAGGCTGCCGCCGAGACCGCGATGGCGGGCGAGACAAAACCTTGGCCGACGATGAACATGAAGAGATTGCGCGGCAGCCATGCAGTGCAGGCTCGCTGCATCAACGCAGAGACGGCTACAGGGAACGCGCCGAATACGAGGAAGGTTAGCGCGACGCCGTCCCAAGGAGTGTCGAAGATGACCGCGGCCAGCACAACGACCACCGCCATGGCGACGAGTGCGAGCCCCCAGTCGAACAGCGTGACCACGAGGGTGGCGCCGAGCAGATGCAGCACGGTGCCGTCCTCGAGCCAGGCATTGCTCGCCCACAGCACGGAGACCGCCACGACGATGGCGAGCCACACGTGCTGGAGCGTGGCGTCTTGCAGACGCTTGAACGGGTTATTCCATAACGCGAGCGCGAGCAGGCCCCCGGCTGCAATCCATGCACCGACGATGACCCACAGCGGAAGCGGTGTATACAGGAACCCCATGTGCTTAATATTACTCGTTGGAGCGCAAAAGGTGTGCGCAGCTGGGCGGCGTCTCCTGCTCTTCGCTGTTCGAGTCGGCTTCGGAGCGAGGCTCAAGTGGGGCTGGCGCCGCGTCGCCGTAAGGCACGCCCGGTTCCGCGGCTAACGGTAGGGGATCCGTACTGTCGTCTTGTCGCAACGGATAGCGGAAGGAACGCTTGGCACGCGAGCGCAAGGGCACCGGGCCATGCTCACCGTATGCGGGTTTGGGCGCGCTGTCCCGGCGTGTGCGCAGCACTTGCAGTTGATTCGCCAGCAAGCCGTTGTAGATCGCGACGGCAGCAGCCCGGTTGGGGGCGCCGAGTTGCTGGAAGATGCTCGCCAGATGAACTTTGACGGTGCCCTCGCTGATGCCGAGGGCTCTGGCGATCATCTTGTTCGTGGCGCCCATGTGGACGCAGCGGAGGATCTGTTCCTGGCGGGGTGAAAGGCTTGTCTTGAGGTGCGCCTTGGCCACATGCGGCGCGCTTTTGCAGTGGCGGCGCTGCGGCACTGGCCACGAGCCATGTGGGCAGAACGAAGGACCGAATATGTCGGCGGGAAGGTGGTCGCCGCCGAGCAGAATAAGCTCGAGCAGCTTGACGATCAGGATTGAGTCGGTGGTGCGCCTGATGATGCCGCGTGCGCCTTCGGCAAGTACCGCCCGAAGAGAGTGTGGCGGCTCGCTGCGGTCTACGAGCACGGCGACCGGTAGCGTCTGATGCCGGCTCGAGAAATTGTGCAACTCGCCGGGGCGGATGCCGTCGTGCCAGTCGATCACCAGCAGGTTTGGTGTGAAGCGCTGCATCGCACGTTCGGCACTGCGCCAGTCTGGCGCGTCGTTAAAGCGTGCACGTCGATCGATTTGTCGTAACAGCGCCTTGAGCCCTTCGCGCCGTTCGGCGTCCGGATTGAATACCGCAAACCGCATAGCATAGCCCTCCTCTCGTGAATGGCCCCTCTCGAAATGTTGTGCGGCGCATGCCCTGCACGCGCCGCTTAAAACCGGGCCAACAGCGCCATGATGACAAAAAGCTTGCGTCGCGGCGGCCTGTCCAGATGGCGTAGGACATAGGGCAAAAAAAAGCCCCGCACATAGGCGGGGCAGGGTAGGAATATGTCGTATTGCTTAGTGGAAATGTGGCTGAACGGGTTCAGCATCTTCCGGCATCTCGGCATGAACAATCTCACCGAGTGGGTCTGCGTATAGAGGTACGCCGCAGTCGTCGCAGTATTCCGGCTCGAAACGGCCGGCATGGCGGCGGATGTCGGTGATGCCCGATTCCTTCAGTAGCGCGACGATCTCTTCGAGCGGGCCGGTGCCAATATTTTCTTCGGACGGTTCCTCGTCGATGTCGGCATCACCGTTCTCGCGGCCGTAGAGCGGCCAGACTACGCCGTACAGGACATCGTTGCTGCCGCGCTTCGTGAATCCGACGCGGTATTCGTCGATACGCCGCTCGCCAAAGCCGGCGACAACGGCGCGCAGGTCTTGGGCGCTTGCATCGATCGTATCGAGCAAGTAGCGCACCGCAGTGCGGATGGTGTGGGGGCGCACGCGTTCGTCGGCGTCGCGGCAGGCCGAGTAGTAGGCATCCGGCAGCAGACATTCGAATTCGCAACCGGGCATTACGACAGCAAGATTGGCGCCGCCCTGCGTGGCCCATTGCTCGAGGCACTGGCCACGCTCGATGCGCGAACCGTGCTCCTCTTCCTGCCAGCGGAACAGCGGCGCACCGACCGGCGCGGCAACCACGGCCAGCAGGAAGCGCGGGTCGGCGAGGATCGGTGAAGTCTCGGGCAACTCGCCCGCGCTGATCTTTGCTGCGGTGCCATGCAAGGCAGCTTGCGAAAGCTGCTGTGCGAGACGCCAGGTCTCGACGTGGTGGCGGGGCAACTGGTCAATGCTGTAGAGATAGGGGGCCATCGCTACACGCGCGCCGCTCGCCAGCACATGTGCCTGCAGGTGCGTACGCAGCGCGTCCGATGCATCCGATTTGAGCGGCCCCGACGGAATGACGTAGCGGGTCCAGGCAAGCACGGGCGCCGCGACGAGCAGCGCTTCGTACTGTGTACCGTCGTGCTCGATGAGAAACGACTCACTGTGGGTCTCGGCCATATCGGCGAGCGCGCCATAGGCGTCGGGGTGGTTCTGCTGAAGATGGTCGAGCGCGGCGTCGAGTGTAGTCTGGTTGCCGTTGCGCACGACCTTCGCGAGCAGCGTGTCGAGCTTGGCCTCCCAGAAGCGGTCTTCGGTGCGGCTGCCCGAGGCGAACAGGGCGAGCGACAGGCCGACGAGCTTGTCGGCATCGGGAGGAAGGCGTTTGGCGATTCGCGAGCGCATAAATCCGTGAGTTGGGATGCAGAGAACCTCATATTCTAGTCTGTTCCGCGCAGGCCATCGGTTTGCCCTACAGAGTAGCTGGAGGCGAGGGCGCGAGATGAGGCGTTGTGCTTCGCTACAGAAGATTGGCACATGTCGACGGTATCGGCGGCCGCGACTCATAAACCCCTTGCCAGATCGCATTCGCGTGACTAGAATTCCGCTCCTTCGCCAGCTGAAGTCCGGCAGCGAAGCCTGCCGCGAGAAACGGCGGGGCGTGAAGTCATCAGTTTTTAAACGGCGACGTTAAAAAAGATGTTGACGAAACGCGAAAGAGTCTGCATAATCTCGTTTCTCTGCTGCTGATGCAGCAACGCAGAAAACGCCGGGTAGTTCGAAGTGGTTCCGGTGTCTTGTGCGACGCGATCTTTAAAAATTTACAGCCGATAAGTGTGGGCGCTTGATGGGTTTCGTGACCTGGTGATTCTTTCGGGAATGGCCGGGAGTAGCGAAAGTATCAAGAGTCTCACACAAAAGTAAGTCAGGTTTTTGAATTTATTCAGAACCTGTCAGCTTTGAGTGAGCGACCTGTCTCGAGAGGGACAGAAAACAGTAACAGGTATTGAACTGAAGAGTTTGATCCTGGCTCAGATTGAACGCTGGCGGCATGCCTTACACATGCAAGTCGAACGGCAGCACGGGTGCTTGCACCTGGTGGCGAGTGGCGAACGGGTGAGTAATACATCGGAACATGTCCAGTAGTGGGGGATAGCCCGGCGAAAGCCGGATTAATACCGCATACGATCTGTGGATGAAAGCGGGGGATCGCAAGACCTCGCGCTATTGGGGTGGCCGATGGCAGATTAGGTAGTTGGTGGGGTAAAGGCCTACCAAGCCGACGATCTGTAGCTGGTCTGAGAGGACGACCAGCCACACTGGGACTGAGACACGGCCCAGACTCCTACGGGAGGCAGCAGTGGGGAATTTTGGACAATGGGCGCAAGCCTGATCCAGCAATGCCGCGTGTGTGAAGAAGGCCTTCGGGTTGTAAAGCACTTTTGTCCGGAAAGAAAACCTCTGGGTTAATACCCCGGGGGGATGACGGTACCGGAAGAATAAGCACCGGCTAACTACGTGCCAGCAGCCGCGGTAATACGTAGGGTGCAAGCGTTAATCGGAATTACTGGGCGTAAAGCGTGCGCAGGCGGTTTTGCAAGACCGATGTGAAATCCCCGGGCTTAACCTGGGAACTGCATTGGTGACTGCAAGGCTAGAGTATGGCAGAGGGGGGTAGAATTCCACGTGTAGCAGTGAAATGCGTAGAGATGTGGAGGAATACCGATGGCGAAGGCAGCCCCCTGGGCCAATACTGACGCTCATGCACGAAAGCGTGGGGAGCAAACAGGATTAGATACCCTGGTAGTCCACGCCCTAAACGATGTCAACTGGTTGTCGGGCCTTCATTGGCTTGGTAACGTAGCTAACGCGTGAAGTTGACCGCCTGGGGAGTACGGTCGCAAGATTAAAACTCAAAGGAATTGACGGGGACCCGCACAAGCGGTGGATGATGTGGATTAATTCGATGCAACGCGAAAAACCTTACCTACCCTTGACATGGACGGAATCCTGGTGAGAGCCGGGAGTGCCCGAAAGGGAGCCGTCACACAGGTGCTGCATGGCTGTCGTCAGCTCGTGTCGTGAGATGTTGGGTTAAGTCCCGCAACGAGCGCAACCCTTGTCCCCAGTTGCTACGCAAGAGCACTCCGGGGAGACTGCCGGTGACAAACCGGAGGAAGGTGGGGATGACGTCAAGTCCTCATGGCCCTTATGGGTAGGGCTTCACACGTCATACAATGGTCGGAACAGAGGGTTGCCAAGCCGCGAGGTGGAGCCAATCCCAGAAAACCGATCGTAGTCCGGATCGCAGTCTGCAACTCGACTGCGTGAAGCTGGAATCGCTAGTAATCGCGGATCAGCATGCCGCGGTGAATACGTTCCCGGGTCTTGTACACACCGCCCGTCACACCATGGGAGTGGGTTTTGCCAGAAGTGGCTAGTCTAACCGCAAGGAGGACGGTCACCACGGCAGGATTCATGACTGGGGTGAAGTCGTAACAAGGTAGCCGTATCGGAAGGTGCGGCTGGATCACCTCCTTTCCAGAGCTCATTGCGAAGCACATTGAAGCGCTCACACTTGTCGGCTGTAGAAAAGACAGACTCAGGGGTCTGTAGCTCAGTCGGTTAGAGCACCGTCTTGATAAGGCGGGGGTCGATGGTTCGAATCCATCCAGACCCACCACTTTGTCTGCCAGAGGCGGAGGCAATCCCTTGAGTATGTGACTGGGGGATTAGCTCAGCTGGGAGAGCACCTGCTTTGCAAGCAGGGGGTCGTCGGTTCGATCCCGTCATCCTCCACCAATCCCTAATGCACAGCGTTCTGCTGAAGTTCAGCAGAGCCTTTTGCATTGGCGATTGAGCCAGTCAGAGCGGTATGAAAATATCGGCTGTCGTTCTTTAACAATCAGGAAGAAGTAGTAAAGAGATTTATCTGAAACACACTTAGAGATGGGTGTGGAGTAGGTGAATCAGGGTTGTGATTGTATCGATGTATTTTTAAGTTCCTCGAAAGAGGGCTTTGGAATACGGCACAACGCGAAAACTCAGCCTGTAGCGAGTGAGTCCGGAGCGGGAAACCGCGGCGAGACACACCCGTTATAGGGTCAAGCGAACAAGTGCATGTGGTGGATGCCTTGGCGATCACAGGCGATGAAGGACGCGGTAGCCTGCGAAAAGCCCCGGGGAGCTGGCAAACAAGCTTTGATCCGGGGATGTCCGAATGGGGAAACCCACTCCGAATGGAGTATCCGTGACTGAATACATAGGTCACGTGAAGCGAACGCGGCGAACTGAAACATCTAAGTAGCCGCAGGAAAAGAAATCAACCGAGATTCCCAGAGTAGTGGCGAGCGAAATGGGATCAGCCTGCATTCTTTATCTGTACCGTTAGTCGAACGCTCTGGAAAGTGCGGCCATAGCAGGTGATAGCCCTGTAGACGAAAACGGAACGGAAGAACTAGGGATGCGACAAGTAGGGCGGGACACGTGAAATCCTGTCTGAAGATGGGGGGACCATCCTCCAAGGCTAAATACTCGTGATCGACCGATAGTGAACCAGTACCGTGAGGGAAAGGCGAAAAGAACCCCGGGAGGGGAGTGAAACAGATCCTGAAACCGCATGCATACAAACAGTCGGAGCCTCGCGAGGGGTGACGGCGTACCTTTTGTATAATGGGTCAGCGACTTACATTCAGTGGCAAGCTTAACCGAATAGGGCAGGCGTAGCGAAAGCGAGTCCGAACAGGGCGTCCAGTCGCTGGGTGTAGACCCGAAACCAGGTGATCTATCCATGGCCAGGTTGAAGGCACGGTAACACGTGCTGGAGGACCGAACCCACTAACGTTGAAAAGTTAGGGGATGAGCTGTGGATAGGGGTGAAAGGCTAAACAAACCTGGAAATAGCTGGTTCTCTCCGAAAACTATTTAGGTAGTGCCTCGTGTATCACCTTCGGGGGTAGAGCACTGTCATGGTTGATGGGTCCATTGCGGATTACGTCGCCATAGCAAACTCCGAATACCGAAGAGTGCAATCACGGGAGACAGACATCGGGTGCTAACGTCCGGTGTCAAGAGGGAAACAACCCAGACCGCCAGCTAAGGTCCCCAAATATGGCTAAGTGGGAAACGAAGTGGGAAGGCTAAAACAGTCAGGAGGTTGGCTTAGAAGCAGCCACCCTTTAAAGAAAGCGTAATAGCTCACTGATCGAGTCGTCCTGCGCGGAAGATGTAACGGGGCTAAGCCATATACCGAAGCTGCGGATGCACATTTATGTGCATGGTAGGAGAGCGTTCCGTAAGCCTGCGAAGGTGCACCGGAAGGTGTGCTGGAGGTATCGGAAGTGCGAATGCTGACATGAGTAGCGATAAAGGGGGTGAAAGGCCCCCTCGCCGTAAGCCCAAGGTTTCCTACGCAACGTTCATCGGCGTAGGGTGAGTCGGCCCCTAAGGCGAGGCAGAAATGCGTAGCTGATGGGAAGCAGGTCAATATTCCTGCACTAGTGTTGAATGCGATGGGGGGACGGATCGCGGAAGGTTGTCCGGGTGTTGGAAGTCCCGGTCGCTGCATTGGAGAAGGCGCTTTGGCAAATCCGGGCGCGCAATTCAAGGGTGTGGCGCGAGCTTCTTCGGAAGCGAAGCAACTGGAAGGGGTTCCAGGAAAAGCCTCTAAGCTTCAGTTCAACATTAACCGTACCGCAAACCGACACAGGTGGGCGAGATGAGTATTCTAAGGCGCTTGAGAGAACTCGGGAGAAGGAACTCGGCAAATTGGTACCGTAACTTCGGGATAAGGTACGCCCTGGTAGCTTGAGGAGCCTGCGCTCCGAGGGTGAAGGGGTTGCAATAAACTGGTGGCTGCGACTGTTTAATAAAAACACAGCACTCTGCAAACACGAAAGTGGACGTATAGGGTGTGACGCCTGCCCGGTGCCGGAAGATTAAATGATGGGGTGCAAGCTCTTGATTGAAGTCCCGGTAAACGGCGGCCGTAACTATAACGGTCCTAAGGTAGCGAAATTCCTTGTCGGGTAAGTTCCGACCTGCACGAATGGCGTAACGATGGCCACACTGTCTCCTCCCGAGACTCAGCGAAGTTGAAGTGTTTGTGATGATGCAATCTCCCCGCGGCTAGACGGAAAGACCCCATGAACCTTTACTGTAGCTTTGCATTGGACTTTGAACCGGTTTGTGTAGGATAGGTGGGAGGCTGTGAAGTGTGGACGCCAGTCTGCATGGAGCCGTCCTTGAAATACCACCCTGATCTGTTTGAGGTTCTAACCTTGGCCCGTGATCCGGGTCGGGGACAGTGCATGGTAGGCAGTTTGACTGGGGCGGTCTCCTCCCAAAGTGTAACGGAGGAGTACGAAGGTACGCTAGGTACGGTCGGAAATCGTGCTGATAGTGCAATGGCATAAGCGTGCTTGACTGCGAGACTGACAAGTCGAGCAGGTGCGAAAGCAGGTCATAGTGATCCGGTGGTTCTGTATGGAAGGGCCATCGCTCAACGGATAAAAGGTACTCTGGGGATAACAGGCTGATACCGCCCAAGAGTTCATATCGACGGCGGTGTTTGGCACCTCGATGTCGGCTCATCTCATCCTGGGGCTGTAGCCGGTCCCAAGGGTATGGCTGTTCGCCATTTAAAGAGGTACGTGAGCTGGGTTTAAAACGTCGTGAGACAGTTTGGTCCCTATCTGCCGTGGGCGCTGGAAGTTTGAGGGGGCCTGCTCCTAGTACGAGAGGACCGGAGTGGACGAACCTCTGGTGTACCGGTTGTCACGCCAGTGGCATTGCCGGGTAGCTATGTTCGGAAGAGATAACCGCTGAAAGCATCTAAGCGGGAAACTCGCCTCAAGATGAGACTTCCCCGGGGACTTGATCCCCTTGAAGGGTCGTTCGAGACCAGGACGTTGATAGGTCAGGTGTGGAAGCGCAGTAATGCGTTAAGCTAACTGATACTAATTGCCCGTAAGGCTTGATCCTATAACAGGTGTGTCTTGAGAACAGACGCACGGTTGAGAGATCGGTGTTGTGCCGGAAACAACACAACCCCAAGAAACAGCACCTCTTTACGCTTCTTCCCGATTGGCTGTGGCGCCAGGTTGACCCAAACCCGTGCGACGCAGCAACCCGTCATGCCTGATGACCATAGCGAGCTGGTCCCACCCCTTCCCATCCCGAACAGGACCGTGAAACAGCTCCACGCCGATGATAGTGCGGATTGCCCGTGTGAAAGTAGGTAATCGTCAGGCTCCTTATGCAGTATGTCCAGAACCCCGGTGGCTCAGAATGAGCGCCGGGGTTCTGGCGTTTACGTGCGTGGAAAATAGCGGAGCACGCTTGGTCTTCCTGGACTAAGCGAGCGTGACAAAAAATGACCATCGCGGCTGGCGAGCCCAGCCGCGCCAAGAGAAAGCTCACTGCGGCGCGCAGAGAGACCGTTCGACGGTCTCGCTAAGTCAGCTCAGTGCCTGCGACGCATGCGGTCGAGCACATGATGCTCGGCCAGCCAGTGATGCATCATGCCTTCACCGTCGTGTTCCTGCTTGTAAGCCCGCGATTCAAAAATCGATAGCCCAAGCAGAACCAGCAAACCGACAGCAAGTCCGATCAGCCCCGCAATAGTTTCCGCATCCATGGCAGCCTCCTTCGGTTGCAGCCATGTGGGTATCTTAGAACAGAAGCGGGCACGAAAAAAAGAGCAATGTTCCCGAGCCGTCAAATGCGTCTGCACGCGTTAGACTGCTGCATGGCAACATAATTTGAGGGAGTTTGCGTTAATGGTACGTGTCTGCCTGGCCATAGCGATGGTCGCACTGCTTTCTGCTTGTGCCGACGATGCAACGAGCAAGCATCATGGGCCGCCGCCCCACGATCCGGCCGACTATCACGGCGTTCCGACCGATGATCGCCCACCGGTGATGATCGAAACGCCGCCGGCGCAGTAAGCGCGCCAGCTGGCAAGAACAGGCGCCTTAGGGTGCTTGTTGCACTTTGGGACCCTGAATTGCGCCAGTGATCCGGGGCAGTAAAGGGGATAGGGTCAAGCCACGTGCTGCCATGAAGATCAGCAACGCCATCCAGAGTCCGTGATTGCCGAACAGCCCAACAAGCGCCCACGAGGCGATGACAAAAACAAGCAGCGAGGCAGCCATGGCCTGCATTAACTCGCGAGTGCGCGTGGCGCCGATGAAAACGCCGTCGAGCAGGAACCCCCACACGGAAATGAGTGGGGACAGCGCCGCCCATGGCAGAAAGGTTTGCGCGGCTGCGCGCACGGCGGGTTGATCGGTTAATTGCGTGATGATCCATATACCGGCGCCCCAGTAGGCCGCCGAAAACCCAAGCGCACCCAGCACCGCCCAGAACAGGTTCACTTTGACCGCTTGCCGGAAAGCGTCGCGGTCACGTGCGCCGATCGCCGCGCCCACGAGCGCTTCGGTGGCGTGAGCGAAGCCGTCGAGCCCGTATGCCATGAAAGTCTGGAAATTGAGCAGTAAGGCGTTGGCGGCAAGAATCACATCGCCTTGCCTGGCGCCGACGTGCGAGAACCAGCCGAACAATCCCAGCAGGCACATCGTGCGCAGAAAGATGTCGCGATTGATCGCCACGAGACGCTTGAGTGCAGCAGGTTCGAAGATCGTGCGCCAAGCCAGCGGCGCGAGATCGCGCGGCCGCAGTTGCCACAGCACGGCAGCGCCGAACGCGAAGCCCATCGTGTCGGCGGTGGCCGTCGCTGCGCCAATCCCCGCAATGCCCCAGCCGAATCCATAGACGTAGGCAAGCACGGCAATCACATTGACGACGTTGATGAGCACCTGCGAGACCAGGGCGATACGTACGCGCTGTGTGCCAAGCAGATAGCCGAGCACGACGTAGTTTGCCAGCGCAAACGGCGCTGAACCGATGCGGGCATGGCAGTATAGCCGTGCATTGCGCTGGACTTCGGCGCTGCCGCCGATCAGTTCGAGGACATCGCGGATCAGGGGCGCCCGTATCAGCAAGATCAACGCGCCGATGCCGAAGGCGAGCAGCAACGCGCGCACGACATTTGCGCGCAGCCCGGGCTGATCGTCGGCGCCGAAAGCCTGGGCGACGAGCCCGGTGGTGCCCATGCGCAGGAAACCGAAGCCCCAGAACACACAGTTGAAAAAGAGGCCTCCTAGCGCGACGCCGCCGAGACCGGCGGCACTGCCCAGATGGCCGGCGACAGCCGTATCGACGGCGCCAAGAATGGGCTGGGTGAGATTCGCAAGGACGATCGGAATGGCCAGCACCAACACGCGCCGATGCCAGCCGCCGCGCGTCGGAAGTGCCAGATTCTCGCTCAACTGCGGCGTTCCTGCACGCAGATCCACGGAGAAACCACAACGGCCCAGAGTTCGGGCTTGCGCTCGGCGTAGTCGGCGGCGGTCGAAGCCTGCATGCGTTCGATGAGGCCGGCGGAGAGCCATTGCGTCACTTGCGCGCTGTTGTCGCTTGCGATGGCTTCGGCGATGCTCACGAGGTCGAGGTCGCTAGCGACCGCGAGCAGTTTGCCTTGCGCGAAGAATCGTTCGAGATCCTGCCAGTCGATCTTGGCGGTCTCGCCGAGCAACTTGGCGTAAAGCGGGCTAGGGGCGTCGTCGTGGGGAATCGTGGCGTCGGTAGTCATGGTCTTGGGCATTGAGTTGCGGGCGTTACTATAAACGATAGCTTGCGAATGGGCGGCCTGCTGGCTGACACGGGGCCGAGCATCGAACGGAAGATCGGGCCAACGCGCGCTTCACACACGCGGAATAGTCGGATGCCCGAATTCGCAGTAGAAAAGCATATAGAAAATTCGACTGGTGATAATTAATCGGACAAAACTGCTAACAGCCGGATAAACAAAATGTCTGAGAAAAGGCGGAAATTTCGAAGCCGAAATTCGGTGTTTCAAAAATTCCACTCACGCAAATAATTGCATTTATTTGTGCGTTTGCACACCAAATGGCGAGGTGAGCAAGCGGCTTCGATGTGCAGTATTGCAGTGCGGGATAATGCAGCAGGCGATGCCTCTCCAGTGCACCTGATGGCATGCCGTCGCGCCCGTCCAACAAGCCTTTTCGGCATTTTCAGGTGGTCATGCATAGCGCGCTGCAATGCGCACATTTGTGCGCGAATCCGGTAGCGGCCGCGGCCCTAATCTTCATCCGAAATTGATGCGACACATAATCCGTGCGCCGCGACACATTTTCGATCTAATTAAGTGATTGCGCCGTCAGAGGCACGTTGATAGATTGCCATTCGGCGCATGGTAAACCGGTCCTTTGCCGATATGCGCCAAACCCCCGTTAGCCCGGCACCATGCCGGGCTTTTTTTTACCAAAACTAGTTAGCGTGGCGGCAAATCGCGAGCCGGATCGATCGAGCGTCCCTGATAGCGCAGTTCGAAATGCAGCATGACGCGATCGCTGTCGCTATTGCCCATTTCGGCGATCTTTTGCCCTTGCGCCACGGTTTCGCCTTCCTTCACGAGCAACGCCTGATTGTGCGCGTAGGCAGTGAGGTATTCGCCATCGTGCTTGATGATCAGCAGGTTGCCGTAGCCGCGCAGGCCATTGCCGGCATACACGACGGTGCCCGGTGCAGCGGCGACGATGGGCGTGCCGGCGCTGTTGACCATGTCGATGCCCTTGGAGTCGCGCCCGTCGAAGTTGCGGACGATTTGACCCGTGGTTGGCCAAATAAGCGAAATGGACGAAGCGGGCGCAGCCGTTGTGCTCGCGCTGTCCGCAGCATCCGGCCGCGGGGCGGTGCGCTGGGCACTCGCCGACGCGCCGCCCGGGGGCGAGACGCGCAGCACCTGGCCGACTTCGATCGCGTCGGGGTTCTGCAGATTGTTCCAGCGCACGATATTCGAAACCGACTGGCGGTTACTGCGCGCGATTTTGCTGACCGTGTCACCGCGCTCCACGCGGTAGAACCCGGGGCCGACCGGCGCAGATCCGCAGGCCGCGAGCAGCGCAACGAGCGCTGCGCATGCAAAACGTCTAAATCCCTTTGCCAACGTTGAACCTCGCAAGACGCTGCCGGCGGTTCGCCTCGGGAGAGGTGCCGTTCCGGCAAAACGTTCAATTCTAGCGAAATTGGCGCCGCGCCTGCGTTTTTCCCCTGACGAATCGACCGGCGTGTCCGCTCATCAAAGGTCGTGTGACGACAACGCGCGGCATATCAGTCGAGCGGCTCGAAACGCAAGCGCAAGGCGGCGGCTTCGGTGGTGCCCGCTGCAAGCCAGCGCAGGCCGAGGCCATTGTGAATGGCATCGGGCAGGCCGAGCCATGGTTCGACGCAGTAAAAGTCGGACTCGGCCGCTTCGGTCCAGGTCGTCACCGCGTACCAGGGAAGCGAGTCCGGCCGGTCGAGGTCGAACGTGACCGCATGCTTGAGTCCGGGCGCAACCAGGCGTACCGGCCGCGCCGTCGCTGACGGCTCGAGCACGTGAAAGCGGTCCTGAATGCGCGCATCATCAAGGCGATACTGTGGCTCGCCGGGCTCCGGCGCGCTGATCGATCCATCGGGCAACTGATGGCGGCGCTGTGCCGGCGGTACGTCGAGCGTGCTCTGTGCACGCTGCTCGTGCGGCAACTCGAAGTAGAAGTGATGGCCCGCATACCAGGGCATGGGCGCATCGCCGGTGTTCGTCGCGGTGAGTTCGACATCGAGTGTGTGATCGTCGACGAGCCGGTAGGCAGCTTCGAAGCGAAATGCGAACGGGTAGCCGCTATGCGTGGCCGCAGAGTCCACCAATGTCATGGTCACGCCGCGCCTGGCGGCGTCGACCTGGGCGGTGAACGGGAGATCTCGCGCGAAGCCGTGAGTCGGCAGATCGCGCACGACGCCTTGGGCGTCGCACCAGCGGCCGATCTGGCCATCGACGAAATGGCGTCCGAGAAACGGGAAGAGCAGCGGATTGCCACCACGTACGCGCGCCGGCTGATCCCAGTTCGCATTGTCGGGCCAGCGGATGATCGGCTTGCCGTCGACGTGCCACGACAGCAGCCGCGCGCCGGCCCGCGGTGCCAGACGCAGTGTCGAGGCGCCGTGGGTGAGTTCGAGAATGTCGTGCTGAGGGCTTGATTCCATTGGCGGGCGTCGAGTCGAAAAGAGGGAGCGGGCAACGGCGAGATGAGCTCAAAGCCGGGACTGCGTCGGTGTTCGACGCGCCCGGGGATTGTGCGCCGCTTT
This sequence comes from Paraburkholderia sp. A1RI-2L, assembly GCF_048957375.1. Lineage (NCBI taxonomy): Bacteria > Pseudomonadati > Pseudomonadota > Betaproteobacteria > Burkholderiales > Burkholderiaceae > Paraburkholderia > Paraburkholderia sp. A1RI-2L. Next base: position 1,718,979 of record NZ_JARBTA010000001.1, on the reverse strand, counting down.
CGGATGCGTGAAAACCCTCGTCGGGAAATCGTGAGTGTTGCGCAAGCTTGGGCAAGCCCATAATCGCCCTGAACCGTGCGTTTGCGCACACAGCAACGAAGAAACGAAGAAGGAGGGCGCCAAAATGGATCTCGCCATGGCGATGGGAATGGGACTGTTCAGCTTGTTTATCGGCAGCAGCGCGTACTTTTTCTATAAGGTCGCCCGTTGATCGATCACTCGACCTGAGCAACAGGTCTCGACGCTTTCGATATTCTTTCGTTGTTCTTCGCGCTGACTTTCAGTTCACCTCTTCTATCTCGCGAACGGGCTACCTGCAGGGTTGTTCGCGCTCGAATCCCCCATTTTTTGTTACGCGAATCCGATTTTTCTCCGCACAATTTTGTTGCGGCGCGGTAACTTTTCAGACAAATGAGTCTCGATGCTTGGCGCTGCAATACGGCCCCGGCATAATCGGTGCGCCTTGCCGCACTGTCCCGCGATGGTCCGGCACTCTGTCCAACCATCTCGAGGATCCCCGCGTGAGTCTCTCGTTTCTGCTATTTCTGAGCGTGCTGCAAGGTGTCACGGAGCTTTTCCCGGTCAGCAGTCTTGGCCATACCTTGCTCGTGCCGGCGCTTTTCGGCATGCATATCGACAAGCATGCTCCGCAACTTCTGCCGTTCCTCGTCGCGCTGCACCTCGGTACGGCGATTGCTCTGCTCTGGTATTTCCGCGAGCGCTGGATCGCGCTCATCAGCGGTTTTTTCGCTTCACTCGGGGGCCGCAAGAACGATGACGGCCATATGATGTGGGCGCTCATCATCGGCACGATTCCGACCGGCCTCGTGGGTCTCTTGCTCGAAAAGCGCATCGAAGCGATCTTTCATGATCTGCGGATCGTTGCCGCGGCGCTGATGGTGAACGGCGTGCTGCTGTGGTTCGGCGACCGGTTGCAGCGTGCGCGCACACATCGGCCGCCCGAGAAGCTCTCGTTTCGCCAGGCATTTCTCGTTGGCCTCGCGCAGATCGGAGCACTGATTCCCGGTTTCTCGCGCAGCGGCCTGACGATGATCGCCGGCAACGCCGCGGGCCTCACGACCGAGAAGGCCGCCGAGTTCTCGTTCCTGCTCGGCACGCCGATTATTTTCGCGGCAGGCGTGCTCGAACTGCCAAAGCTCTTTCATGCGCACGACCAACTGGTGACGGCCCTGGTGGGGGGCGTGCTGACCGGTATCGCCGCATGGCTGAGCGTGAAGTTCCTGATGCGCTATTTCGAAGGGCGCGGCCGCCTCGCTTCGTTCGGCTTGTACTGCGTAATCGCGGGCGCGATCTTCCTCGGCTGGTTCGTGACGCATCCGCAGCCGCTTTGATGGTTTGACTGTGCCGGTGCCGCGCTGCTGTGGGCGGCGCGGCACCGTAATCGGGCAGGGCCGGTGCGGGCCGAACGAGGTATAATCCACGCCCGTCTGCGCCGCGCCTGCGGCGCGTTGCCTTGCAGGCCACTCACGCGACAGTAGCTCAGCTGGATAGAGCATCGGCCTTCTAAGCCGAGGGTCGGGGGTTCGAGCCCCTCCTGTCGCGCCAATGAATTCAAGCACTTAGCCCGGTTTTTCTGACCGGGCTTTTTGCTATCTACGGGCCGTGTAACCACCAGACAGCCCGATTTTTGCTCAAACAGCTGGCGTTTTCTGTGGGCCAGATCCACAGGATTCTGTTTGGGAAACTATTTTGAGGCGGCCTGTCCTGGCTTCCCCGCAACCGCCATTGCCCGTTCATTACGCCGTTCGCCCGCAAGCCCGGCGATGCGCCGGCATTTTTCGATGCCGAGATCAAGGACGTGGTGGCACTGCTGGGTACGCTCACCGACGCTGGCAGCCGTCGGCTCATTGAGCAGGTATCGTGCGGCGGATCAGGTGTCCGCGATCAGGATGCAAGTGGCTGTGAGTACGACGAACGAGGCGAGCAGGCACAGGACGCCGCCGCGCAACATGGTCTCAGGCCAGTGCGGCGCGTGGCCGAGGTGAATGGCGAAGTGCGGCGCGTTCGACTCAGGCCGCGGCTTGTGCGTGTGCTGGGCGATCATGGCCATAAGCCCGATGGCTAGCAGAGACAGCATGACGGCAAAGATCCGTAGGGCAATGGCGTAAGTCATGACAGAAAAGGCCTGGCGGTGCGTAAGTGATTGATGGGCAAAGCTTATGCGCCGCTTGCCTGAATCGCTATCGGATCAATCCGAAACGCTTGCGGAATCAATTCGAGAACTGACCTTTGCGCCGGGCGAGGCGTGCCGTGGCTTCGCCGCACCGGGCAGGTAAAAATTGGGGCGCGTGTTATCCTTTTCCGCAATTAACCTTTGCCTGCTAATGGCGCTTGGCTTTAATTCGTCCCCGAAAATTCGTTCATTATTTTTCCCCTCATTTTCTGCTCAGGGAGAACGCTCAATGCTGAAATCGCCCCGTATTCTGTCCGGCCTTTCCGCCGTATTGCTGCTTTCGGCGGGTTCGGCCGCGCAGGCTGCCAATCTGGGTTTCCTCAATGACACGCCGGCTAGCTGGATGACGCAGGCGGACTACAAGTCGCTCGCCAGCGCGGTGCGCGATTCGGTCGCGAACAAGGCGGACGGCGAAACCTCCAACTGGAACAACGATGGCCTGCGCAACCCCGTGAAGATCGGCGCCACCATTACGCCGAACAAGACCCAGAAGGATGGCGACAAGACCTGCCGCGACTCGGAAGTGGTCGTGACCGCGAAGGGGCAGTCGATGACGCTGCGCCCGCAATACTGCCGTGTCGGCAGCGGCGCCTGGGTCTATCAGAAGAAGCACTGAACACGCAGTGAACGACAAGACCGTCTCGTGCGGCATCGTGCTGCTCGACCCGACCGGCCGCGTGCTGCTTGCGCACGCGACCGGCACTGGTCACTGGGACATTCCGAAGGGGCAGGGCGAGCCCGGCGAGACCGAGGCGCAAAGCGCATTGCGTGAAATGGTCGAGGAGACCGGCATTGCGATCGACGCGTCGCGGCTCGTCGATCTCGGGCGCTTCGTGTATCGGCGCGACAAGGATCTGCATCTGTTCGCCGCGCGTGCCGACGCGGGCGAACTCGATCTGTCGCAATGCCACTGCGTATCGCTTTTCCCGCGTCGTCACGACGGCGTGATGATTCCCGAGATGGACGCCTGGGCATGGGTCGCGCCCGTCGACGTGGACCAGTACGCGAGCCGCAGTCTCGCGCGGCTCTTCGGCACGACGCTCTCGCTCGCGGAGTTGCATGGCCGGCTTTGAATGAATGACCCATGCGGTTATCGGCTTGATGCGACCAGCCAAATAAAAAGCCCGCACGTGATGAACGTGCGGGTTTTTTGCATCTGGTGCTGAAGCGGCACAGCCTCCAGCCGCTTTTGCGTGCTGGCTTACTTGCCCCAGCTGTCGCGCAGGCCGACGATGCGGTTGAACACCGGCGCACCCGGCTTCGAGTCGTAGCGGTCGGCGACGAAGTAGCCATGGCGCTCGAACTGATAGCGGTCTTCCGGCGCCGCGTCGCGCGCGCCCGGCTCCAGATACGCTTGCACCACGCGCTTGGAATTCGGGTTGAGCGCGTCGAGGTAGTCGCGGCCGCCCGCGTCGGGCTGCTCTTCGCGGAACAGGCGATCGTACAGACGCACTTCCGCCGGGCACGCATGCGCCGCACTCACCCAGTGGATGTTGCCCTTCACCTTGTAGTTGTTCGCGCCGTCGGTGCCCGACTTGCTGTCCGGGAAGTAGTTGCAGTGCACGGCGATCACATTGCCATTCTCGTCCTTGTCCGCGCCCGTGCATTCGATCACGAAGCCGTAGCGCAGGCGCACCTTGTTGCCCGGGAACAGGCGGAAGTAGCCCTTGGGCGGCGTCTCGTTGAAGTCCTCGCGCTCGATCCACAGTTCGCGGGAGATCGGGAACGTGCGCAGGCCGCGCTCCGGATGATGCGGATGCACGGGCGCCGTGCAGTCCTCGCTCTGGCCTTGCGGATAGTTGTCGATGATGAGCTTGACGGGGTCGAGCACGGCCACGGTGCGCGGCGCTTTTTCGTCGAGATCGTCGCGCAGCGCGCCTTCGAGAATGCTCATGTCGATCCACGAATCCACCTTGGTCACGCCGATGCGCTCGCAGAACAGATGGATCGCTTCAGGCGTGAAGCCGCGCCGGCGCACGCCGACGATGGTGGGCATGCGCGGGTCGTCCCAGCCGTCCACGTGGCCTTCGTTCACGAGTTGCAGCAGCTTGCGCTTGCTGGTGATCGCGTAGGTGAGGTTCAGGCGCGAGAACTCGATTTGCTGGGGCAGCGGGCGCGTGAAGACGCCGGCATCGGCGAGTTCGTTGAGCACCCAGTCGTAGAGCGGCCGATGATCTTCGAACTCGAGCGTGCACAGCGAGTGCGTGATGTTCTCGAGCGCGTCCGAGATGCAGTGCGTGTAGTCGTACATCGGATACACGCACCATTTGTCGCCGGTGCGGTAGTGATGCGCGAAGCGGATGCGGTAGATCACCGGATCGCGCATGTTGAAGTTCGGCGACGCCATGTCGATTTTCGCGCGCAACACGTGCGCGCCTTCCTCGAACTCGCCCGCCTTCATGCGGCGAAACAGGTCGAGGTTTTCGTCGACGGAGCGGTCGCGGAACGGCGAGTTCTTGCCGGCTTCGGTGGCCGAGCCGCGGTTCGCGCGCATCTCTTCCGGCGACTGGCTGTCCACGTAGGCGCGGCCGCGCTGGATCAGCAGCTCGGCGAATTCGTAGAGCTTGTCGTAGTAGTCGCTCGCGTAGAAGAGGTAGTCGCGGTCGTCGTTGGCCTTCTTCCACTCGAAGCCGAGCCACTTGACTGCGTCGATGATCGAGTTGACGTACTCGACGCTTTCCTTTTCAGGATTGGTGTCGTCGAAACGCAGATGGCACACGCCGCCATAGCTCTTCGCGACGCCGAAGTTCAGGCAGATGCTCTTCGCGTGGCCGATGTGCAGATATCCATTCGGCTCCGGCGGGAAGCGCGTTTCCACGCGCTGTGCCCACTTGCCCGAGCGGTTGTCGTCGTCGATGATGTTGCGGATGAAATTGGATGCCGCAGGCGCGTCCGTGCGGTCGGCGTCTTTACGTTCGGTATTCATGCGAAAAGGGAAGTCGTTCGAGGGCGCGGTACATAAGGAAAGTCGCAACCCGGCGCCCAGTGTGTCTTCCATTCTACCTGACGAGGTGGGGCCTGCCAGTCCCGGCTCGCGGGCGTCGCGCCGGCGCGTTGCGCGGGCCGCTGCGAAGTCTCGCAAGGACAAAAGGAAAAGTGACGATGAACGAACCGCGGGCGCGGGTGCTGCCGGGCTATCTGAACTCGGGGTCGGGGCATGGGCAAAGGCGCTGGGAGGCCGCACACGCGGGGTTCGAGCGAGTGCGCATGCCCGACCGGATGCATCCGGATTGCAACGCTTGGTGTCGCACGCTCGAGGTCACCTTGAATGCCGATCCGGCGGGCGAGAGCTGCGTGCTGCTGGCGGCGCACAGCTTCGGATGGCTGATGTCGATGCGCAAGGGCGGGGCGGCTTGATCCCCACCTCGCCACCCGCGCTTCAGGCCACGCCCTTGCCGCGCAGAGCCGCCACCTGCTCCTCGCTATACCCGAGCACGTCGCGCAGCACCTGCACGGTGTGCTCGCCCAGCGTCGGCGGATGGCTCGTCACGGTGGGCGGCGTCTCGCTCATGCGGATGGGGTTGCGCACGAGCCGCGCCGTCGCGCCCGAGGGGTGCGGCACATCGACCTGCATGCCGCGCGCGACCACCTGCTCGTTCTCGAACACTTCCGCGAGGTTGTTGATCGGCCCGCACGGCACGCCCGCGCCTTCGAGCGCGCTGATCCAGTCGGCCTTGCTGCGCGTGCGAATCAGATCGGCGACGATCGGCACCAGCGTGTCGCGATTGCGCACGCGCGCGGGATTGGTCGCGAAGCGCTCGTCGTCGGCGAGCTCGGGGCGGCCCGCGATCTCGACGAACTTGCGGAACTGCCCGTCGTTGCCCACCGCGAGAATGATCCAGCTGTCGCTCGTCTGGAACGCCTGATAGGGCACGATGTTCGGATGCGCGTTGCCCCAGCGCGCCGGCGGCGTGCCGCTCGCGAGGTAGTTCGTGTTCATGTTCGCGAGCATGGCCACCTGCACGTCGAGCAGCGCCATGTCGATGTACTGGCCGGCGCCCGTGCGGTCGCGGTGCGCGAGCGCCGTGAGCACGGCGATGGTCGCGTACATGCCGGTCATGAGATCGGCGATCGCCACGCCCGCCTTCTGCGGGCCGCCGCCCGGCAGGCTGTCGCGCTCGCCCGTGATGCTCATGAAGCCGCCCATGCCCTGCACGATGAAGTCGTAGCCCGCGCGCGGCGCGTAGGGCCCGGTCTGACCGAAGCCGGTCACCGAGCAGTAGATGAGGTCGGGCTTCACGGCGCGCAGCGACTCGTAGTCGAGCCCGTACTTCTTGAGCTGCCCGACCTTGTAGTTCTCCAATACGACATCGCTTTGTGCCGCGAGCTCGCGCACGATGCGCTGGCCCTCGGGCGTCGCGATGTCGAGCGTCACCGAGCGCTTGTTGCGGTTCGGCGCGAGATAGTAGGCGGCTTCGGCGGTGTCCTGGCCGTCCGGCGTCTTCAGGTACGGCGGCCCCCAATGGCGCGTGTCGTCGCCGGCGCCCGGGCGCTCCACCTTGATCACGTCGGCGCCGAAGTCGGCGAGGGTCTGCGCGCACCATGGTCCGGCAAGGACGCGGGTGAGGTCGAGTACGCGGATATGACTGAGAGCGCCCATGCTATGTCTTCCAATGTCGTTCTGTGGCCCGGGGCCGCCCATGCGGGCAGCGTGGCGGCCGATTCGGGCATCTTAAGCGATCTGTCCGCGAAGATGTTGTATTTCGGCACAAAGTTCCGCTATGCGGAACATGGCGGGCGAGACGGACCAGCATGCCGGCACGCTGTCTCGCCCGTGCACACTGCGGAGCGCGCCGCCGCGAGCACACGGCGATCCCGTATAATCGTCCGATTCAGCATCGCCGATTCCGCGCGCATCCGGGAGCATTCCAGGTCCATGCGCGGGCTTCGACGACTTCACAAGATTCAGCACTGAACGCCCCGAAGGTAAATACAGCACGCCATGAAAGCCGCCGAAATCCGCGAGAAATTCCTCAAGTTCTTCGAGTCGAAGGGCCACACGATCGTGCGCTCGTCGAGCCTCGTGCCGGGCAACGACCCCACGTTGCTGTTCACCAACTCGGGCATGGTGCAGTTCAAGGACGTGTTCCTCGGCACCGAATCGCGTCCGTACTCGCGCGCCACGACGGCGCAGCGCAGCGTGCGCGCGGGCGGCAAGCACAACGACCTCGAGAACGTCGGCTACACCGCGCGCCACCATACGTTCTTCGAGATGCTCGGCAACTTCTCGTTCGGCGACTACTTCAAGCGCGATGCGATTCACTACTGCTGGGAACTGCTGACGAAGGTCTACGGCCTGCCGGCCGAGAAGCTCACGGTCACCGTCTACAAGGAAGACGACGAAGCCTTCGACATCTGGGCGAAGGAAGTGGGCGTGCCGGTGGAGCGCATCATCCGCATCGGCGACAACAAGGGCGCGCGCTACGCCTCCGACAACTTCTGGCAGATGGCCGACACCGGCCCCTGCGGCCCGTGCTCGGAAGTGTTCTACGACCACGGCCCGGAAGTGTGGGGCGGCCCCCCGGGGTCTCCTGAAGAAGACGGCGACCGCTTCATCGAGATCTGGAATCTCGTGTTCATGCAGTTCAACCGCGACGCCCAGGGCAACATGACGCCGCTGCCCAAGCAGTGCGTCGACACCGGCATGGGGCTGGAGCGACTCGCCGCCGTGCTGCAGCACGTGCACAGCAACTATGAGATCGACCTGTTCCAGAACCTGATCAAGGCCGCTGGCCGCGAGACCGGCACCGCCGACCTCACGAACAACTCGCTGAAGGTGATCGCGGACCACATCCGCGCGTGCTCGTTCCTGATCGTCGACGGCGTGATTCCGGGCAACGAAGGCCGCGGCTACGTGCTGCGCCGCATCGTGCGCCGCGCGATCCGCCATGGCTACAAGCTCGGCCGCAAGACCGGCTTCTTCCACAAGCTCGTGAACGACCTCGTCGTGGAGATGGGTGCGGCCTATCCGGAACTGAAGGAAGCGCAGCAGCGCGTGACCGATGTGCTGCGCCAGGAAGAAGAGCGCTTCTTCGAGACCATCGAGCACGGCATGTCGATTCTCGAAGCCGCGCTGGCCGACCTCGAAGCCAAGAATGGCAAGACGCTCGACGGCGAACTCGCCTTCAAGCTGCACGACACCTACGGCTTTCCGCTCGATTTGACAGCGGACGTTTGCCGCGAGCGCAACGTCACGGTCGACGAACCGGCCTTCGACGACGCCATGGCGCGTCAGCGCGAGCAGGCGCGCGCGGCGGGCAAGTTCAAGATGGCGCAGGGCCTCGAATACTCGGGCGCGAAGACCACGTTCCACGGCTACGAGGAAATCGTCTTCGACGACGCGAAGGTCGTCGCGCTCTACGTGGATGGAGCTTCGGTCAACGAAGTGAAGGCGGGCCAGGACGCCGTGGTCGTGCTCGACCACACGCCGTTCTACGCGGAATCGGGCGGCCAGGTGGGCGACCAGGGCGTGATCTCGAACGCGAGCGTGCGCTTCGCGGTGGCGGACACGCTCAAGGTCCAGGCCGACGTGAGCGGCCACCACGGCATGCTCGAGCAGGGCACGCTCAAGGTGGGCGACATCGTGAAGGCGGAAATCGACGCCATCCGCCGCGCCCGCACGGCGCGCAACCACTCGGCCACGCACCTGATGCACAAGGCGCTGCGCGAGGTGCTGGGCCAGCACGTGCAGCAAAAGGGCTCACTCGTCGATGCGGATAAAACCCGCTTCGACTTCGCGCACAACGCGCCGATGACCGACGAGCAGATTCGCCGCGTCGAAGAAATCGTCAATGCGGAAGTGCTCGCGAACGCGCCCGGCATCGTGCGCGTGCTGCCTTACGACGAAGCCGTGAAGGGCGGCGCGATGGCGCTTTTCGGCGAGAAGTACGGCGACGAAGTGCGCGTGCTCGACCTCGGCTTCTCGCGCGAGCTGTGCGGCGGCACGCACGTGAACCGCAGCGGCGACATCGGCCTCTTCAAGATCGTGATGGAAGGCGGCGTGGCGGCAGGCATCCGCCGCGTGGAAGCGATCACGGGCGACAACGCCGTGCGTTTCGTGCAGGAACTCGACGCGCGCGTGAACGCGGCGGCGGCGGCTCTGAAGGCGCAGCCTTCGGAACTCACGCAGCGTATCGCGCAGGTCCAGGATCAGGTGAAGTCGCTCGAGAAGGAACTGGGCGCGCTCAAGTCGAAGCTGGCGTCGAGCCAGGGCGACGAGCTCGCGGGCCAGGCCATCGAAGTGAACGGCGTGCACGTGCTGGCCGCCACGCTCGAAGGCGCGGACTCGAAGACGCTGCGCGAGACGGTGGACAAGCTCAAGGACAAGCTCAAGAGCGCGGCGATCGTGCTGGCGGCCGTCGACGGCGGCAAGGTCAGCCTGATCGCGGGCGTGACCGCCGAGGCCAGCAAGAAGGTCAAGGCCGGCGAGCTCGTGAACTTCGTGGCCCAGCAGGTGGGCGGCAAGGGCGGCGGCCGTCCGGATATGGCGCAGGCCGGCGGCACCGAGCCTGCTAACCTGCCGGCGGCGCTTGCGGGTGTGAAGGGCTGGGTCGAAGCGAAGCTGTAACGCCCGCGCGCGGCTGGGAAGCCGCGGCGATCGATGGGATCAATGCAAGAGGGCTGTCCGTAAGGGCGGCCCTTTTTGTTTGGGTGCGCGCCGCAGGCGGGGTTGGGTCGCTTCCGGTTGCGTTCAGGCGCTCGTTGGCAAACGCTCTTCCCTGGCCGTCTCGTCGCGAGCGCGCGCTTCGCTTTTCGCATGCGCCAGCAGTGCGGTTTTCAAGACGTCCAGCGCGGGCGAAAAGTGCCCGCGCCGCCACGCGAGTAGTGTATCGACCCGGCCGAGCTTGCCGAACGAATGAATCGCCACTTCGTCGGCGTTGCGCTGCAGTTCGAGCACGGCGCGAGGCGCAACGGCCACACCGGCACCCGCCGCCACGCAGGCGACGATCGCGTGATACGAGCCGAGCTCCAGCACGCGCGTGGGCCGGATGCCGTGCTCCAGATACCAGGCCTCCACATAGTCGCGGTAGGCGCAGCCGCGCTCGAACGCCACGAGCGTCGAGAGCGCGACGTCGCGGGGCTGGCGGATCGGCCGGTGGCCGCGCGGCGTGATCATCACCAGCTCCTCGCGGTATACGGGCACGTAGTCGAAGGTTTCGGCGTCGGGCGGGCCGGCGAGTGGCATCGCGATCAGCGCGGCGTCCACCTCGAACTCGCGCAGGCGCTCGATCAGGTGGCCCGTGGTGCCGGTCTCCAGTTCGAGCGTGACCTCCGGCCAGTTCTGGTGGTAGCGCGCGAGGATGCCCGGCAGGCGGGTGGCCGCCATGCTTTCCATGGTGCCGAGGCGCAGGCGTCCGCTCGGCGTGCCCGCCTTGACGGCGTGGCGCGCCTCGTCGGCGAGCGCGAGCAGGCGCTCGGCGTAGGGCAGCAGTCTCTCGCCCGCGGGCGTGAGCACGAGGCGGCGGCCGTCGCGCGTGAAGAGCGGCGTGCCTAGCTGGTCTTCGAGCTGCTTGATGCGCGTGGTGACGTTCGATTGAACCCGGTTGAGCTTGGCGGCGGCCCGCGTCACGCCGTTTTCCCGGACGACGGCGCGAAAGATCGCGAGCGCGGCGAGATCCATGATTCTCTCCTGGGGATGGATCTGTTCATCATAATTCATTTTTCGTGAACGTTGTCGGCGACTACGATGCTCACACCGGCGTCCTGTGCGATGCCCCCGCCATCTCCAGTGAGCCGCTGCCGATCATGAACGACATTGCTTCCCGCCCCGACGCCTCCCGCGTGCTTCCCACGCATCCGGCCCATCGTCGGCACGCCGCGCGGCGCGCCGCGCTCGCCTGCATGGCGGTGCTGGCGGTGGCGCTCGGCGTCGGGCGCTTCGCGTTCACGCCACTGCTGCCGTTGATGCTGCATGGCGGCGCGCTGGATTTGCGCCATGGCGGCTGGCTGGCGTCGCTCAACTACGCGGGCTATTTTGTCGGCGCGGTGGGGTGCGTGGCGTTGCGCTTCGCGCCCGCGCGCATCGTGCGCGCCGGGCTGGCGGCAACGGCGCTTTTGATGGTCGCGATGGGCCTGACGCATTCGTTCTGGATCTCGGCGATGGTGCGCTTCGCGGCGGGCGCGGTGAGCGCGGCGACGTTCGTGTTCGCGTCGCAGTGGGGCCTGCGGCGCCTCGCGCAACTCGACGCGAACGCGTGGGGCGGGGTGATCTTCACGGGGCCGGGAGTCGGCATCGTCGCGACGGGGGTGATGGTGAGCGCGGCGGGTGGCCTGGGCGCGCAGGCGGGCTGGATCGGCTTCGGGCTGATCTGCGCGCTGATCGCAGCGCTCGTGTGGCCGGTGTTCGGCGACGATGCAAGCGAGCCGCCTGATGCGGCGGCCGCGCCCCTGTCCCCGGCACGAACTGCCACGCCGGCGGCCCCGGCCGACGGGTCGCGCACCGACGCATTCTGGCTCGTGCTCCTCTACGGCGTGCCGGGCTTCGGCTACATCATCACAGCGACCTTCCTGCCCGTGATCGCGCGCCACGCGCTGCCGGGCTCCGTGTGGCCCGACCTGTTCTGGCCGATGTTCGGCGTCGCGCTGATCGTAGGCGCGCTTTCGGCGGCGCGCGTGCCGCTGCGCTGGGACAACCGGCTCATTCTCGCCGCCTGCTATGTGCTGCAGTCGCTGGGCATCGCGCTCGGCATCGTCTGGCCGAACGCCGTGGGCTTCTCGCTCGGCAGCGTGCTGATCGGCCTGCCATTCACGGCGATTACGTTGTTCGCCATGCGCGAAGCGCGCCTGCTGCGCGGCGAGCATGCCGCCGCGCTCATGGGCTACGCGACCGGCGCGTACGGAATCGGCCAGATCGCGGGGCCGCTCGTGGCCGCGCCGCTGGCGGCATCGACGGGCTCGTTCTCGCCTTCGCTCGGGCTCGCGGCGCTGGCCTTGCTCGCGGGCGCAGCGGGGCTCGTGTGGCGCGCCGTGCGTGCGCGTGGGCGAGTGAGGATGAGTGAGGGAGGGCGTCATCCCTTGCCGGGATGCCAGAGATAGGGATTGGCGCTGCACGCCGCCCTCGATGGCGCACTAAAATAGCCGTTTTGTGCTGTTTTTTGCTATTGCGCGCCGTTGCGGAGCGACCCGCCGGACGGCTGCCGCATACCCTGCGATCCCGACCGATTCATGAGCGAATACCAGTTTTGCCCGCGTTGCGCGTCGCGCCTCACCGAACGCGCCGATCCCGAGCATGAGGGCGGCCGCGTGCGCCTCGCGTGTCCCGATCTCGCCTGTGGCTATGTCCATTGGAACAACCCGCTGCCTGTCGTGGCCGCCATCGTCGAGTACGAGGGGCGCATTCTGCTCGCGCGCAACGCGGCTTGGCCCGAGGGAATGTTCGCGCTCATCACCGGCTTCCTCGAAAACGGCGAAACGCCGGAGGAGGGCATCGCGCGCGAGGTGTTCGAAGAGACCGGGTTGCGTGCGCAAAGCGTCGAACTCGTGGGTGTCTACGAATTCGTCCGCAAGAACGAGCTCATCATCGCTTATCACGTGAAGGCGGCGGGCGCGATCGCGCTTTCGCCGGAGCTGCTCGAATACCAGCTCGTGGAGCCCGCGAAGCTGCGGCCATGGCGTGCGGGCACCGGCCCGGCGCTCGGCGACTGGATGCGCCGGCGCGGCCTGCCTTTCGAATATGTCGAGCGGCCCGGGCAGTGAGCGCGCACCGGTACGCTGCCCGACTCCCGGCTTTGATGAACCTCACCTGTCCGATGAACCTCACCTGTCCGATGAATCGACTCCTCCGATGAACCGACCCGTAGCCATCGCGCGTTCCGACTATCGCCATTTCCTGTCCATCACCACGCGCTGGATGGACAACGACGTCTACGGCCACGTCAACAACGTCGTCTACTACAGCTACTTCGACACGGTCGTGAACGAGTATCTGATTCGCCAGGACGCCCTCGATATCGAACACGGCGCGACCATCGGGCTGGTGGTCGAAACGCAGTGCAACTACTTCGCGCCGCTCGCGTTCCCCGAGCGTGTGGAGGCGGGGCTGCGCGTGGCGCAGCTCGGCTCGTCGAGCGTGCGCTATGAAGTCGGGCTCTTTCGCGAAGGCGAGTCCACGCCTGCGGCGCAGGGACATTTCGTGCACGTCTACGTCGATCGCGTTACGCGCCGTCCCGTGAGCGCGCTGCCCGATGCCTTGCATGCCGCGCTCGCGCCGCTGGTGGCCGAGGGCGCAGGCGCGCCGCCGGCCTGAACGCGCCCTTCACGCGACACAACAACACCGCCCAAGGCGTCCTCCGTGCAGGCTTTCGTGATCGACATGCTCAACGGCGCAAGCTACGGCCTGCTGCTGTTCATGTTGTCCGCCGGGCTCACGCTGATCTTCAGCATGCTCGGCGTGCTCAACTTCGCGCATGCGAGCTTCTACATGCTCGGGGCGTATCTGGGCGTCACGCTTGGAGCGACGCTCGGGTTCGGCTGGGCGCTCGTGCTCGCGCCGCTCGCCGTCGGCTTCGCGGGCGCTGCGTTCGAGCGCACGCTGCTGCGCCGAGCGCACCCGGCCAACACTGGCACGATGGGCAATCCGCTCAATGCGCTGTTGCTGACCTTTGGCGCTGCCCTGGCGATCGGCGAACTGGTCAAGCTCGTCTGGGGCTTGCAGCCGCTCGCGGCGAGCGTGCCCGCATGGCTCGACGGCGCGCTTTTCAGATTCGGCGGCGCGGCTTTCTCGCGCTATCGCGCGTTTGCGATGCTCGTGGCCATCGCGATGCTCGGCGCGATCCACGCGGCACTGCGCGTCTCGCGCACGGGCCTCGTGGTGCGCGCGGCGCTCACGCATCGGGAGGCGGTCGAAGCGCTTGGCCACGATGTGCCGCGCGTGCAGACAATGGTGTTCGCGCTCGGCACCGCGCTTGCCGCGCTGGCGGGCGTGGTTGCCGCGCCGCTCTTCGTGGTCGAGCCGGCGATGGCCGAATCGATGGGCTCGATCGTGTTCGTGGTGGTCGTCACGGGGGGGCTCGGGTCGCTCTCCGGCGCGTTCGTCGCTGCGCTCGCGGTAGGCCTGCTGCAAACCTTCGCGGTGTCGAGCGACGTATCGCTGGGCGGCGTGGCCGCACATTTGGGGGTGACGCTCGCACCCGCGTGGCGTGCGCTCACGCTGGCGCAGATTGCGCCGCTGCTGCCGTATCTGCTGCTGGTCGCGATGCTCGCGGTGCGTCCGCAAGGCTTGTTCGGCCAACGCGGCCAGCGTGGCGGGGACGCGCCATGAAAGCCGATAAATCCCGCACCGAAGTGGACACGGCCGGCCAGCGGCCGGCGCGTTGGCGCCACTGCGTGCCCTGGCTTGCGCTCGCGGCGCTGCTTGGCCTGCCGCCGTTCGTTTCCGCGTGGCTTTCGCCCGCTGGCGTGCCGCAGGGCTGGCTGCTCGCTTGCCTCGCCCAGGCGGCGACGATGATCGTCTTCGCGCTCTCGTACAACCTCCTGCTCGGCGAAACCGGGCTGCTGTCATTCGGCCACGCGGCGCCCGCGGGGCTCGGGGCGCTTGCCGCTGCACACGTCTTCAATCACTACGCGATTCCGTTGCCGCTGCTGCCGCTCGTGGGCGGTGTGACGGGCGCTGCGGTCGGCGCAGTGATCGCGCTCGTCGCCGCGCGCCGCGCCGGCACCGCGTTCGCCATGATCACGCTCGGGCTCGGCGAGCTCGTTGCCGCTGCCGCGTGGGCGCTGCCCGACTGGTTCGGCGGCGAGGCGGGCGTCGCCATCGACCGCGCCAGCGGGCCGGCCATGTCAATGGTGCGAGCCGCGGCAAGCTGGACCTTCGGACCGGATCGTCAGGCATACTGGGTAATTGCCGCCTGGTGCCTGGTTGCAAGCGTCGTGATTCGCGTGCTGTCGCACGCGCCGTTCGTGCGTCTCGCCAACGCGGTGCGCGACAACCCGGTGCGCGCCGCGTCGCTCGGCGCGTCGCCGGCGCGTGTGCGAACAGCAATGATCGTGCTCGCGGCGGGTTTCGCCGGTGTCGCCGGCACGCTCACGCTCATCAATGTGGAACTGGCCGCCGCCGAAAGTGTCGGCATGATGCGCTCGGCGGCCGTGCTGATCGCGACCGTGACGGGCGGGACTGCATCGTTCTTCGGGCCGGTGCTCGGCGCGCTGGTGTGGGTCGCGTTCAGCGTGGGCGTGGCGAGCATGTCGCGGGCGTGGATGCTGTACGTGGGGCTCTTTTTCATCGTCGTGGTGCTGGCGGCGCCGGACGGGCTCGCGGGTCTTGCCGCGCGTCAGCGCGCAGCGCTCGCCCGGCACGGTTGGCGGCAATGCGGCGCGTACTGGACGATGGCCATGCTCGCGGCTGCGTGCGGCGCGCTGGCGCTTGTGCTGGCGGTGCAATGGGCCTATGCGCTGCGCTTCGGCGACGACGCTGCGGGCGCGTGGTTCGCCATGCTCCCGGCACGTGCGGCGTGGGGGCTCGCCATGGCGATTGGCGTGTTGACGGGCGTGGCGTTCTGGACGGCGCGCCGCGCGCGGCACGCCGTGCGCGCGCTCGATCAGCACGAGCGGCTCGACACGCTCGACCGGCGCAAGGAGGCGGCATGACGCCCGCGCTGCAACTCATCGGCGTCGAGAAACGCTTTGGCGCGACGGCCGTGCTGCGCGGCGTCGATCTCGACGTGCGCCAGGGCGAGCGCCACGCGCTGATCGGCCCCAATGGCGCAGGCAAGTCCACGCTGTTCAGCCTGATCGCGGGTGAGCAGCGCGCGAGTGCCGGACGCATCGTGTTACACGGCGAGGACGTCGCGCGCCTGACGAGCGCCGTGCTCGCCCGGCGCGGCCTTGCGCGCAGCTTCCAGACCACGAGCGTGTTCGCGCGCCTGCCGGTGCGCGAAAACCTGCGCTGCGCGGTACTGGCGTCGCTGCGCGGCGGTGCGGGGCTCGCGGCGCGCTGGTTGGGCTCCGCGCGCGCCGACGCACGCGTGGCCGAACTGCTCGACGCCCTGGGCCTCGCGCACGCCGCGCAACGCGAGGCCGCGGCGCTCAGCTACGCCGAGCAACGCGCGCTCGATCTGGGTCTCGCGCTCGCCGGCGGCGCGCAAACGCTGCTGCTCGACGAGCCCACCGCCGGCATGAATCGCGCCGAAGCTTCGCGCGCCGTCGATCTGATCCGCGCGACCACGGCGGGCAAGACGGTGTTGCTGATCGAGCACGACATGGATGCCGTGTTCGGCCTCGCCGACCGCGTTTCGGTGCTGGTGCAGGGGCGCGTGATCGCGACCGGAACACCCGAGGCGATTCGCACCGATGCAGCCGTGCGCGACGCCTATCTGGGCGCGCATTTCGATGTCCGCTTCAATGCCCGCTTCAACGCCCCCGAACACATGAGGAGGCGCTCGACATGACCGCGCTGCTCGAAGTCGGGAATCTGCGCGCGTGGTACGGCGCGAGCCAGGTGCTGCATGGCGTCGATCTGCGCATCGGCGCGGGGGAGATCGTCACGCTCGCGGGCCGCAACGGCTCCGGGCGCTCGACGCTCGCGAAGGCGTTGATGTCGATGGTCGAAGCCGAGGGTGTGCGCCGTTTCGCGGGCGTGGATCTCGCGCCGCTGCGCACCTTCGAGATCGCGCGGCTGGGCCTGGGCTACGTCGCGGAGCAGCGCGACGTGTTCCCGACCCTGAGCGTCGACGAGAACCTGAGTCTCGGTCTCGCGAAGCGTGGCGCTCCGCGCTTCACCATCGACGACGCTCGCGCGCTGTTTCCGATCCTGCGCGAGCGCCGCAGCGCGCGCGCGGGCGTGCTCTCGGGCGGCGAGCAGCAGATGCTCGCGCTGGCCCGTGCACTCGTGGGCGATCCTGATCTCCTGATCGTCGACGAGCCCGCCGAGGGGCTTGCCGCGCAGATGGCCGCGCGCGTCGGCGCGTGCCTGCGCGCGCTGCGCGAACGCGGCATTGCGGTGCTGCTCATCGAGCAGCGCCTCGAACTTGCACCAGGGCTCGCGGACCGCATCGCGGTGATGGGGCATGGACGCATCGTGTTCGAGGGCACGCCAGGAACGCTTGCGCAGCGCGAAGACATCGTGCGCGACTGGCTAGGCGTGGGCTGACGCCGGCGGCGCATCTGGTTTTGCGACGCGCGCGAGCGCCGTCATCGGCCCGATGCGCGCGAGCGTTTCGTATTGTTCCGCATCGCGCACGAACAGCGAGCCCGCGAAACCGAGCGCGTTCACGGAGATGCCCGCGACGCGTTCCGTTTCGCGCGGCACGACCAGCATCCAGCGGCGCGTGACGAGCAGGTTGTAGGGCGTGTGTTGATGCGGCACGCCATCGACGTCAACCGCGCCGACGCCTGCCGTGCGTAACAACGCACAGTAGGCGTCGAGTGCGCGCTGTGCTTCCTGATCCGCGATTTCATCAGCGGCATGTCCGCCCAGATCGAGCCGCGCGAAGGCGTGCGCGAAAGGCAGCCCCGGCACACGGCTTTCGTTGGGTGCAGCCGCGCCGAGCAGCGTCTCGATTGGCACCGATGCCCCTTGCACGTCGAGCGGCAGCGGCACCGCCTGAAGATGCTTGTGTGGCTGGCTCGCGCCGGCTTCCGGGCCGCCGTTGTAAAAAACCAGCGCATCGTAACCGCGCAGCACGACGAGCAGCGCTGCGAAATCGGCGTGATCGAGCAGCGCTTCCTGGGGCGCGAAGCGGCGCGTGACGATCAGCAGATGCTCGTCGAGCGCGTTGTATTTGTTGAGCAGTGCTACGTGCGTCGAAGAAAGATCACCGACGCACAGGTCTTCGTCATAGGGCAGAAAGGGGTTGCATCGCGACGGCGGCGTCGGCGTTTGCAGCGCATCTTGCGAAGGCGCACCCGCGTGCCGCGCCGCCTCCTTGCGCGCGAGACTCGACACCTCGCGAACCACAAAGCGCACGCCGCCATCGTCGATGTGCGTGAGCGTGGTTTCGATGGGCTGCAGCGCTGCGCATAGCAGCGCGTGGCGCGTGCGCTGGGCGATGGCGTCGCGCAGCGCGGGGGCCGTGAGCAGGCTCGCGGCCATCGGCGCTCAGGCCTTGTAGCCGATCGCGCGCAGCAGGTCGAGGCGCCAGCGCACGTCTTCCCCGGTTTCGACGCCAAGCGGCGGCTCGCCATCCACCACGCCGATAATGCCGCGCCCCTGGTCGGTCTCGGCGATCAGCACTTCGGTCGGATTGGCGGTCGCGCAAAAAATGCGGCAGACCTCGGGCACGGCTTTCACGGCATTGAGCACGTTGACGGGGAAGTAGCCCTCACCGAGAAACACGATGAAGCTGTGACCTGCCGCGATACGCAGCGCGTTGTCGGTGGCCATCTCGATGAGCGCGTCGCTGGTGCCCGAGCGGCGCACGAGACGCTTGCCCGAGGCCTCGCAGAACGCGAGGCCGAACTGGATGCCGGGCACCGCGCCATAGAGTGCTTCGTGCAGGTCTTCGACCGATTTGATGAAGTGCGATTGCCCGAGGATAAAGTTGGTGGCTTCGGGCTTGACGATCTCTACCGTGAACAATTGCATGGCGGACCTCCCGCGCGGCAGCGGCGTGATTCAAGAAGCCTAGTACGAAGTCGCCGCGTGTCCAAGGCGAGGGCTTTGTGCCATTTCATGCACTGCCGCAATGAAAAACGGCCGGCGCCCCTGCGGGCAACCGGCCGTCGTTCATGCATTACGCGCTTCGGCGCTCAGGCGCCTTCTCAGGCCGCTTGCTTCGCGCGCTTGCCCTCCACATCGGGCAGGAACACCGTGAGGATGCCGATGAGCGGCAGGAACGAGCAGACCTTGTAGACGAAGCTGATGCTGGTGGCGTCGGCGAGCTGGCCGAGCACCGCCGCGCCGATGCCGCCGAGGCCGAACGCGAAGCCGAAGAACAGCCCCGCGACCATGCCCACCTTGCCGGGAATCAGCTCCTGCGCATAGACGAGGATGGCCGAGAACGCCGAGGCGAGCACCACGCCTATGATCACGGTCAGCACGCTGGTCCAGAACAGGTTCGCATAGGGCAGCAGCAGCGTGAACGGCGCCACACCCAGGATCGAGCCCCAGATCACGTACTTGCGGCCGATGCGGTCGCCCACCGGGCCGCCGATGATCGTGCCGGCCGCCACCGCCGCAAGGAAGATGAACAGATGAATCTGCGCGGCCTGTACGGTCAGGTGGAAGCGGTCGATCAGATAGAACGTGAAGTAGCTGTTGATGCTCGCGAGGTAGAAGTACTTCGAGAACACCAGCAGCACGAGAATGCCCATGGCGGCGGCCACATGACGACGCGAAAGCGCGACCTGCGAACCCTCGGCGCGCTTTTTCTTCATCGCCGGATGGGCCTTGTACCAGCGGCCGATCTGCGCGAGCACGAACATTGCGACGAGCGCCGCCACCGAGAACCACGCAATGCTGCGCTGGCCGTGCGGAATCACGATCGCGGCGGCGAGCAGCGGCCCGAGCGAGGTGCCCGCATTGCCGCCCACCTGGAACAGCGACTGCGCGAGGCCGTGGCGGCCGCCCGAAGCCATGCGCGCGACGCGCGACGATTCCGGATGGAACACCGAGGAGCCGCAGCCCACCAGCGCCGCCGCGACCAGCAGCACGGGGAAGCTCGGCGCCACCGACATCAGCAGCAGGCCGCACAGCGTGAAGCCCATGCCGACGGGCAGCGAGTACGGCATCGGGCGCTTGTCGGTGAAGACGCCCACGAGGGGCTGCAGCATCGAGGCCGTGATCTGGTAGGTAAGCGTAATGAGGCCGATCTGCGTGAACGACAGCGAGAAGTTGTCCTTGAGCATCGGATAGATGGCCAGGATCAACGACTGGATCATGTCGTTGAGCAGATGCGAAAAGCTGATCGCGCCGAGCACGGAGTACACGGTGCGCTGCACGCTGGAGGCGGGCGTCGCCGAGGGCGCGGACGCAGGCGCGGCGCGCTTGTCGAGACTGGTTTCCATATGTCGATAAGCGAAAAGGCTTCACGCGGGCGCTGCGTCGGGAGCGGGGTTCATACAGGTATGAAGAACCCGGCGCGGCGATGGCATGAAAAGGTCATGTATAGGAGTTATGAAGCGCAGTGTAATGTGTCTTGACTGAACAGTCCGGACATATTTTGTCGAGAATCGGCCATTCGTGGCCGATTCTCTTTTATGACCTTTCGAACATCGGTTCTCGTGGACCTCGCCCGTCGCGCTATAACGACCCGCTACGCCTCGCGAGCAGCGTGCGCGCCACGCCGCCAAGGGCGTACATGAACTCGGTGTCGAGCCCGGCTGTCGCCGCCTCGTGGGGCGCAATGCCCGCGCCCGCGAAGAACGCCGCGACGAGGGCTGCGGCGGTGTCCTCCTGCGCCATCGGCAACGGCCGCGCGGTGCTCGCCGCGTGGCGCTCCAGCGGATCGATGACGTCGGCTGGCATCGGTGCCGTGCGGCTATCGGGGTGTGCCGAGGCGGCCAACCCGAGGAACGACGCACGCAGCACTGCGAACCGGTCGTCGGCAGCCTCGGGGGCAGGGTGCGTCGCGGCGCGCGCCCGCGAGTCGATGGCTTCGCGCCGCCCCGGCTCGGCGGGAGGCTTTGCACTTTGCGTCGCTATGCCGGGCGTCGCTACGCTGGGAGCCACTGCGCCGGACGTCGTCATGCCGGACATGACGACGTTCGCACCAGACTCCGCGGCGCGGGCGGCGGGCGCAGGCGCCGCCACCGCGGCTCGCGACGCGGCTGCGCCGCTAGACCGAAGCGATTGCCCGGCGAACATCATTGGCGCCACATCGTGCAGTCCGGCGCCGAAATGTGTGTCGTAGCGGACCCTCATGGGTACGGGCGCTTGTTCTGCAGCAGCGCTCCACTGGGCGTCGGGGGGCGGCTGACCGCCGGCCGCGTTGGCAGGGGCGGCGGGGACGCCAGGGGCGGCGTGGTCCAACTCGCCGGCCAGGCCGTGGATCTCGAAGAGATCTCGCGATAGCGGCGCGATGTCCGGCGCGATATTGGCCGCGATGTCGGCTGCATCGCCCACCGCGCCCGCTCGCGAGGCGTCGTCATGAGGCTCGGCCATGGGCGCCGGGACATTCATCGAGAATGCGCTATGCAGTTCGTTTGGCATGCGTCGTTCATTCATATGAAAACGGGGCTCCGAAGGGGCGGGCGGGCTGTCGGCCCGTGGATTCAGGCCGACTTCATCGCCAAAGAGGTCGGCGGCTTGCGGATTGTGCGCGCCTGGCCAGGCGCGGTTGACGGACCCGAACAGCGCCAGCGGATCCACCGGCATATCCGTCAGGTCGCCGAATGCGATCGGCGACTCGAGCAGCGTGCTGCCGTCCGAGAGCCATTCGGCCGAGGGCGCATCGGCGAGCGGGCCGGCGTCGTGGCGCGGCAGGTGCAGCGCTGGCGGCGCCGGTGCCGCTTGGGGTGCGTCCACGCGCGGGGGCGCAGTGTCGGCGCGCCAGTCGGGAGCCACGAGCCCGGGCGCCACGCGCAGCACGTACGGGCCAAGGCCGATGTAGTCGCCCACGCCCACGCGCATGTCGCCGCCGGGGATGAGCGGCTTGCCGTTGACGGTCAGCGTGCCGCGCTCGCTGATGTTGCGCAAGCGCCAGCCACCGCCCACGCAGCGCAGATCCGCGTGATGGCCGGCCACGCCGCCGGTGTCGTCGGGCAGCACGAGGGTGTTGGCGGGGCCGGCGCCGATGGTGCCTCCGGCGGCGCCAAATTCGGTGCCGATGGCATTCACGGGAGCTGCGCCGTTGCAGGCGAGCACGGAAATCTTGATGCCGAAACTGGATTGTTCAGTCATGGAAGGGGCTCGCAGAGCAGAACAGGGAAATGCCGTGGCATGCCAGCGCGCCGCGTCAAGCGGGGCAGCGGAAGGCAAGCAGTTCGGCGCGGTGCAGGGCGTCGCCGCCGGCCGTGACCGCTGCAAGGCGCAACGTGAGCTTGCGCCCGCCGATGTCGAAAGTCGCGTTCTGGCTGTCCGCTGTGTCGCCGGGGGCGAGCTGCGCTTTATCGAACAGGCGCTGCAGCGCCCACGGTCCTTCGCCCAGCAGCGTCTGCGGTCCGCCTACCGTGTTGATCTCCAGCGTCGCGCGCTGGGTGCTGTCGGCGGACCATTTGACGAGGAGAGGTGTGGCTGGCCCATGCGCGTAGCGCAGGGTCTGGGCGCCCACGGTGAGCGAGTACTGCAGGATGTCCGGATCGGTTTCCTGCGGCGTGAGCACCACTTCGAAGGCCGGGCTGCGGCCGTTCGATCCGAAGTAGATGTCGCGTATCTTCGCGGCCTGGCTGAAGGTGTCGAGTATCCGGGCGTCGCGTGGGGCGGCGGACGCGGCGAAGCCCATGCCGTCCGCGCTCGCCACCGCGAGCGGCCGGAAGCGCCAGCGCGGTCCGCTCGTATCGGCTTGAGCGGAGAGATTTTTCTGGAAGTAGTCGTCGAGCACGCCGCCGGAGGCGAACAGCCGCGTGAATTCGTCCGGCGGCATATCGCGGGCGACATTGCGCACGAACGGGTAGCGTCCGGCGATCATCTGCCGGCATACGTTGCCGACGCCATTGGTGGTCTGCTCGGTGAGCGTTTGCCTCGCCGAAGCGCTCACGCCTTGCACCGCGTTGCGCGACAGATCGCTCAGGAGCTCGCGCAGCGGCACGGGCAGCCGCCCCGCGTCGGCTTGCAGTTTGGCGAACACGTCGGTCGCAGGCGGCACGCCGCCGCTTGCGAGCGCGGCGCTCGCGGAGGTCAGGTAGCTGTACAGCGCATCGACGTTTTGCAGGACCGTATTGAGCGGCGCACCGCCGCGCCCGTCCGGCCCCTGTCCGTCAACGAGCTGACGCAGCGCGGCGAAGTGCGCATCGACGATGGTTTCGGTCGGCGCATCCTGGCCAGCCGGTACGCTATCCGCCGGATTCTTGCCGAATACCGCTTCGAGCGAATGACGCGCGACGTCCATGCGCTGTCGCCAGCGTGCCGCAAGCTGCGGTTTGTCCGCTTCCGGGCGCAGCAGCCGGGTCTCCTTCGCGGCGCCCTGCAGCAGGTTGCGCAGCGGCGAATCGGGCGCGGAGAGCACGCGTGCGCGCTGGATGCTCTGCTCCATCGACGGTGCAGGCGCGAGCCGCAAGTCGCCGAGATAGCTGTCCCATGTCGCCACGTACTCGTTTAGATAAAGCCGCCGGGCCTGCTCGGCCCAGCCCGCGAGCTTGGCGTTGTCCGCTTTCGCCGCGCCCGCGATGCC
Organism: Paraburkholderia sp. A1RI-2L; assembly: GCF_048957375.1. Lineage (NCBI taxonomy): Bacteria > Pseudomonadati > Pseudomonadota > Betaproteobacteria > Burkholderiales > Burkholderiaceae > Paraburkholderia > Paraburkholderia sp. A1RI-2L. The sequence continues at coordinate 1,695,582 of NZ_JARBTA010000001.1, read as the reverse complement.
GAGCACCCAGGCATCGTCGCGGGCGAGCGAAGCGGTGACCTCGCCAAGGCGCTTGTCGACGGTGTCCCAATAGCCGAGGTACGTATAGAGCGGGGCGATGCCGTCGGTCAGCGGCTTGCCGCTCGCGCGCACGAAGACCAGCGCGGCTTGCGGGCCGCCGGCCTCGGCGATTGTGAACGGGGGGGCGCGCATCGTGCGCAGCAGCTCGCGGCGCAGGACGCGCCAGGTTCGCTCGGGCAGCGGGACCCGGGCCACGCGCGCGCGCACGGCGTCGACGAGCGCCTGATTGACCGGCTGCGCGAATGGCCCCGCAGCGGCGATGCTGCGCGACGCGAACAGGTTCGACAGGTGCGTGTCGATTTGCGCGCGCTCGGCCTGTGTCGTGCTGGCGGGCAAAGTGCGCTGGAAGTCGAGCGAAAGCCAGGCGGCGACGAAACTGCCGTCGTAGTGTGCCGGATCGTGCAGCATCAAATAGGCTTTCAGCGCAGCGTAATCGTATTCGATGTCGTTGGTGGGTGCGCCGGAGAGCAGTTGCTCCAGATGAGCCGAAACGAGCGGCAGCAGCTTCTCGTGAAGCGCGCGCTGATAGGCATCCTCGGCGGCGTCTCGGATGCGCGTCCCCTGAAAGAGCCCCAAACGGTAGCGAAAGAAGGGCGGCGATTCGGCGTCGAAGCGCGGCGAATCGGGCAGCGCCTTCAGCGCGTCGAGCATCGGCGCGAGGGTTTGCGGGTCGGCGGCTTCGAGCGGCTGGGACGAGTCGCGCTTGAAGGCGGCTACGCGTGCGTCGATTTCGTCGAGGTAGGCACGGTTGTTCGCATAACTGAATATCAAGCCGGCCGCGAGCGCTGCGAGCGTCACGATGGCGAGGATCGCCAGCACGGTTTGCCAGAGCGCGTTGCGGCGGCGCTCGGCGCGGCTCACGCCTGCAAAGCCGGTGTCGGCGAACAGCACGTCGCGCAACAGCGACTTGATGAAAAAGCCGTTGCGCTCGGCGGGTCCGGCCGGTACGGCGGGCGCCGCAAATTCGCGCTGTGGCGCCGACATGTCGGGCGAGGCGCTCAGCACGCAGTCGGTGGTGGAGGGGCCATTGCGCGCAGCAGTAAAGTATATGCCGCGCAAATGCAGCGGCGCTTCGAAGCGCGACTCGCGAAAGAGGCTTTCGCAGAACGCCGCAATGGCCTGTCGCACGACGTCGAACTGCTGAGGGAACAGGTACGCGTGGGCGCGCGCGTCGGCGTCCGGCTCGGCATCGAGCGCGGCGCACAGTCCATCGTCGAGACGCTTCGCAAGCTCCGCGAGGCCGTTGTGGGCCGGCCACAGCGGATTGCCGGGGCGCGGATCCGTGAGCGCATAGCCGATGCCCCACGCCGCCTCGCGCGCTTCATCGCCCAGGTTGCGGAAGTAGTCGGAAAACCCGCGCAGCCGGTCCATCCGCGTGACGCAGATATACACGGGCACCCGCACGTCGAGCCGCGTCTGCATGGCGCGCAGCGGCCGCGCGAGCCGCTCGGCGCACGCCGTGCGCTCGGGGGCCGTCATGGTGACGAGCGTGTCGGCGGCGACGGTCAGCAGCACGCCGTTAAGCGGCTGGCGGGGCCGATAACGCCGCAGCAGCCCGGTGAGCGTGGTCCAGATGCCGTGCGGTTCCGGTGTGCCGTCCTGGCGCGTGTCCAGCGTGTCGCGCGGGGTGTCGACGAGCACCGCTTCGTCGGCGTACCACCAGTCGCACTGCGTCGTGGGCGGAACCAGCGCGCCTTCCGGAAGCGGACCATGCAGGCGCAATCCGCTGCTGGCCAAGAGGCTCGTCTTGCCGGAGTCGGCGCTGCCCGCGACCACGATCCACGGCAGGCGGTATTTGCTGCGGCCGGTGAGGCGGTCGATCCATGCCGCCACGCGCGAGGTGGACGGGGCGCAGTCGCGCAACCGCTTGAGCGCGTCGAGCAAGCGCGCGCGCAGTTCGACGAGGCGCTCCGCGTTGGGCCCGATCTCGGCCGCCGCCTGCTCGCGGTGCAGGCGGCGCCGCTCGCGCCAGCGCGCAATCGGCCCGGCCTTGCCCGCGCGCGAGCGCAGGCGTCGCACGAGCCACCACAGCCAGCAGGCCAGCAGTACGGCAATCACGATCGCACGGGCGCGACGGCTTTGCAGCGGCAGGTTTTCACCGAATGCGACGAGCGGCCCGTCGAACCAGATCCACGCGGCGAGGAGCAGCACGGCGATGCTGATCCATAGCAGCGACGAGGTGATGAATTGGAAGAAACGTCTCAGTACATTCATGAAGGGCGGGAAGGCGAGGGAGCGGGCGTGCCGCGCTTGAGGAACAACACGATGTCCACGCGCCGGTTATGCGCGCGGCCTGCTGGCGTGGCATTGGTGTCGATCGGCTGCGAATCGCCGGCGCCTTCGGCTTTGATCGACCGGTTGCCGTCGAGACTGGCGGCGATGAGCGCGTCCTTGACCGAATTGGCGCGGGCCACGGAAAGCGCCGTGTTCGACGGGATCGCAGCCGTGCGCACGGGCTGGTTGTCCGTGTGGCCCGTGATGGTGAGGTCGCCGGGAAAGCGGTTCAGCGCCGCGGCGATCCGGCCGACGGTGGGTTGATACGCCGCTACGACCGCCGTGGCGCCGGAGGCGAAGGCGCCGTCGCCGCGGATGGCGATGATCGTGCGATCGTCAGTGCTGCGCACGGTGAGCCGGCCCGAGGCGATGTCGGTCGCGAGCCAGCGGGCGATGTCGCTTGGCACGGGAGCCGCCACATCGGGCAGGCGTAATGCGGTGATGGCCGCCTCGGTGCGGGCCGCGCGCGAGTCGATGGCGAAGCGGAACCCCGCAAGGCACACGGCGGCCAGCAGCGCGGCGCTGGCGACCCATACCCACGGCGGCAGGCCAAAGCGCAGACGCGTTGCCGCCGCGGCGTCCGGCGCGCGGGATTGCGCGGATAGCGCCTTGGGCACGGGCGCACGCGTGGTGCTGAGCAGGCGATAGAGGCGGTGGCTCAGCCCTTCGAGCTTGGCTGCTCCATCGCGCATCACGTGGTAGCGCCCCTGGAAGCCTAACGCGAGGCACACGTACTGCAGTTCCATCAGATCGACGTGCAGTTGCGGCTGCGCCGACAGGCGTGCGAGCAGCTGAAAAAATTTCTCGCCGCCCCAGGTCTCGTTATGAAACGCGACCAGCAATCCATAGGACGACCAGGCATGTGCGCGTCCCCAGGGCGTGAGCGCAACCGCTTCATCGAGCGCCGTGCACAGGCAGTAGCGCGCGGCGACGATGGTTTCCGGCGACAACCCGGCCTGCTGTGCATGGGACTGGAAGGCGCGCATCTCCCGCATCAGCTGCTCGCGCAGCGCACGCGGCTCGGTCGGCGTTTGCAGCCGGATCTGCACGACGGCGTCGAGCAGCCGGCTGGCGAGCGAAACCAGCCGGTTGCGCGGGTACGGGTCGCGCACGGCAGCCGAGGGTAAGGGTGAGGGCGCTTGGGGGTTACGCGCGGCATCGAGAGGCATATCGTTGGGCGACGAGGCAACGGAGTTCATGGCTCGGTGAAGAGGGCGGAGGCAGCGCCAGGCGCAATGTTCGCGGGTGCGCTAGCGGCGAATCGCCCAGCAGGTCATCGTGAGTCCGGGCAGCTCGCCGGCAACATGCAGCGCAAGCCCGGCCGACTGTTCGAGCTGCTTCCACAGATCGCCAGCCGTTTCCAGCTCGAAGTAGTGAAAGCCCGCGTGATAGGGGATCTGGCGCGGCGCGGCCGGCAGCAGGCGCAGGCCGATGCCGGGCAATTGCAGGTGCACGAGATCGGCGAGACGCTCCACCGGACCGATCTTGATTTGCGCGGGAAAGCGCGAGCGCATCGTTTCGGCGGGCACTTCCGCCTGGACCGCAAGGACGAAGCCCGCGTCTCGCAGCAAGTCCAGCGACGGCACTTCGGCGACCCATACGCGATGGGCGCGCTCGTGCAGCGGCAGCGACACGGCATGCTGCTCCAGCACGATCGAGAGAGCCGTGCGCAACTGCGCCATCAGCGGGGCGAAGCTGCCGTGCAAATCGTCGTGTCGATAAAGCGGGCGCAACGCGGGCGTGCGCGCGTCGCTCGTATAGGTGCTGAGTTCGAACGCAAGCCGCAGCCATTCGCGGAACCAGCTATGCGGGTGGCTGTGGTTGTTCGAGAGTGCGCGCGAGGTATCGGCGAGCGCCCGGTTGACGAGCGCCAGCAGCAGGAACTCCGCGACTTCGGCTACGCCCGCGCGGGCCGGCTGCGCGATGCGCTGGGCGAGCGCCTGGGCGCGCTGCTCCAGCAGCCCGTGCAACTCGCCCGCATAGCCTTGCAGCACCGGGTGGCGGCTCGCAACGAGCATGGGCGGCACATAGCGCGGATCGAGCACCACCCGGTTGTCGGCAAGCCGTTCGCGTACGCGCGCGACCCCGAGCGTTTGCCACTCGCCGCCGAGCTGCGAGGCGAGCGCGAGCCGCACGCGCGGGCGGGCGAGGTCCAGCGTAGCGGGGCCGAGCGCGACGGCGTTGGTGTCCGCGACCTCGGACGTGCAAACGCCATACCGCGCAATGGATTCGGACTGCTCGTCAAAGATGATGTCTTCGGCGCCGACGCGCTGGACCGGCCAGGCGAGCACGACGAGTTCGCCGTCGGCGCTCGTCGGGACGTCGAGCGGCGCGGGCAGGTCATCGGCATGGGTCAGGTCGAATGGCGTGCCGTCCGGGAAAATGCCTTGTGCACCGAGGGCGGCGATCTTGCCGAGCGCGAGGGCGTCCGGGTCGAGATCGAGGGTGGCAAATCCCCAGAACGCCCCCTCGAGCGCGCCGCAACGCTGCTGCACATAACCTTCCAGGTAACGCTCGAGTTGCTGGAAATGCTGAGGCCGTAGATACATGCCTTCCGACCAGACGACCTTGCTGCGCGAGGTGTGCGGATTGCGTAGCGGCGGCGCGTCGGATGCTGCGGCGTGCAATGTATCGTATGTGTTCATTGATTTTTTCCATTCAATTCTGAAACGAGACTGCGTTCGCCCACGCGCAACGCAACGGTGGGAGGATCGGGCGCGAAGGGCCAGACGATCGAGGCCAGCATGCCGCGGCGCGGGGCGTGCACTTCCACCGAGCTGCGCCAGCCGCTTTGCTCCAGTTCCCGATAGCCGGCGACGAAGCCCACCACGCGAACCATTTCGTTGGCGCGGCGCTTGACGATGCGGCGCTCGCCGGGTACGAGCACCATCTGTTCGAGCGAGACGAGGTTTTCGCCCAAGGTTTCTTTCGCGCGATCCTGGAGCGCGGGGAAGCTCGCGAGGTCGAAGGCGTCGGTGGCCTTGAGTTCGTAGATGCCCACGAGAATCGGCGCGGGCCGGCCGCGGCTGTCCAGATTCACGAGCTTGTCCACCGAGATGTGCACGCTGTAGGCCGTGGCATCGCTCGGGGGCGGCTTGGTGGACGAGCAGCCGGTGACGACAAGACCGCCGAGCGCGGCGATCCAGCGACGGCGTTCGGGATCGGCTGGCGACTCGGCTGTGGTGGCGAAGTGATTTGGAATGCTCATCAACTCAGGACGTAGACGATGTATTGACTGGCGGAGGTGCCCGTACCTTGCGTGTTCGTGGAGTTCTGCGTGGTGGGGTCGGTGTTGCGCGTCACCTGGCAGCCGCATACGAACACCTTGGCCGAGCCGTTGGTGTTGCGGTTGGACGACTGCACCGTGCCGGACGCGCAGCCGCCCATCGAACCGCCGGCATCGCCCTTGGTAGACGGGATGACAGTTGCGGTGTTGTGAATCGGGCCCCCTCCCACCTGGATGTGGGGGACGTTGGGAATTGCCTCGCTGCGGGTTGCGTGGTTGCCGTAACCGATCGGCGTGCCGAAAGGCGGCGTGGCGTTCACGCTGACCGCGTCGTTGCCGCCGCCGGCGCTCGAATTGACCATGACCATAGTGTTCACCCCAGATGGATTTGTTCGGCATCGACCTTGGTTAGCTGCTCGGCCGTCAGGATCACGGTCGAGCCGTGCAGGCGCATGCTTGCACTAGCCGCGTGATCGATATTCGCGGCGCGCAGGTGATCGACGGTCTCGACGCTGCGATACATGGTGCGGCTCACCTGTGTGATGCGCTTCGCCACGCTTTCGAGCACGTTGGCGACGACGCGCATGAGGCCCGTATGCAGGCGGACCTCGCTGGCCTGCATTTCGATGTCTTCGCCGCGCAGGCGCGCTGTGCGCGCGCCAACCTCCAGGGCTTGCGTGTCGAGCCGCAGCGTTTGCTGCGCGGCGCCCGCCAGTTCGCGGCCCGCGCGCAATTGCAGGTCGCGAGTCGCTTCGAGCAGCAGGTCGCCGTCCACACGAAGATGCGTCACGGCGTCGTGGTTCGGGCGTTCGAGCACGGCAAGCACGAAGGCCTCGCCGTCGCTGTTGCAGACTGCGACGCGATCGCCGGGCCGTGGGTCGATCAGGCATGAGAAGGCGCGCCGGCAGGACACGCTCGTGCCCGGCATGTCGACGAGCCAGAGACCTTCGGCGAGCCGTGCGAGGACCGCGCCGGCGGGAAGCGGTTCGGCGGCGCTCGGCCGTCTGACGGGGGAGGCTGCGAGATTGGTCTTCATCATGATTCTCCATGGGTGTGGGCGCCGAGGCGCGCGTCGCGCTCGCGCGACCATTGCTCCGCGGCCAATTGCGCGGCGTCGTCGGGGGCGATGCCCGGATGCCCGGCGCAGGGCGCGTCGACGGCGCCCTGGCAACGCAGGCCGTCGATACGCGCGTCGTGCATGTTGGCGTCCGTGAGGACGGCGTCCGAAAAATCGGTGCGCATGAGGTGCGCACCCTCGAACGAGGCGTGGCTTGCATCCGCGCGCTGGAACTGCGCGGCTTCCAGCGATGCGCTGCTGAAATCCGCGTGCTGCGCGAAGGCCTCGATCCACATCGAGCTGGGCAAGTGCGCGTGATGAAAGCGGGCTTGCGGCAGGCGTGCCTGATAGAAGATCGCGCCCGGAGCTTGCACCGCCACGAACGATGCGCCCGCAAGCTCCGCTCCCTGGAAATTGCAGTTGGGCAGCGATGCGCGGTCGAACACGGCATTCGTCAGCGAGCACTGGGCGAACTGGCAGGCCTGCAGCGTCATATCGTGAAGCCGTTGCCCGTCCAGCTTGCAGCCGATGAATGCCGTACTGATCAACTGCACCTCGATAAAGGCCGCATCGCGCAGGTCGATCTTGTGGAATACGGTTTTCTCGATGTGGGCCCGCCTGAACGAGACGCCGGCCAGTGTGGTGCGTTCGAACATGGCGCGGTCCAGTTCGGCGGCGGTGAATCGGCATCGTTCGAGCGTGCTTTCGATGCAGGCCAGCCCGTGCGCCCGTGCAGACGTGAAATTGCAATCGCTTGCGTGCGAGCCGTGCAGCCGGGCGGTGGCGAGCGTGCCATGCGACGCATCCACGGATGTCAAGCGGCAGTCGAGCCAGATGCTGTCGCTCAGGTCAGCGTGCGCGAGCGTGACGTCGCGCAGCTCGCAACGCTGGAACAGGCACTCGCGCAACGATGCGCGTGCCAGTGACGTTCCGGTGAAGGTCACGCCTTCGAATCGCGCGCCGGCAAGGTCGCAATCCTCCAGCGAGAGCCCGAGCAACTCGACATCGCGCACGGGCGCGCCGTTGCGCACATGCTGGAGCAGGGTGTCGCGCGTGAACGTCATGCTGCGGCCCTCGCGCGTGGGACCCAGGTGGTCTGGACCGTATAGGCATCGTCGAGCCCGATGAGATCATCGAGCCGCGCCTCAGCGAGCAGGGCGCGAAACAGGTTCGCTCCGGCGAGCTTTGCGCGCGTGAGGTTCGCGCCGCGCATGAATGCGCCGATCAGGTCGCTGTTCGACAGATCGGCATCGGTGAGGTCGGTCCGGATCATCATGGCGTCGTGCAGTTGCGCGCCGCGCAGGCTCGCGCCCGTGAGCACGGCGTCGGAGAAGTCGCATTGCTTCGTGCGTGCGCCTTCGAGGCAAAGGCCCGGTGCGGCCACCGAGCGGAAGTTGACCTCCGTGAGCGCCGCGCCGGCGAAGCGCGTGGCGTCGATCCGGGTGTCCTTGATGAAGCAGGCCTTGCGGATCGTCGCGTCGTCGAAGCGCAGTTGGCTCGCGTGGGTCCCCAGAAAGCCGAATCCCTCGATATCCGCCTTGCCGAACGACGTTTCGTTCAGCGTGCATTGGACGAATGACATCTTGCGGATCGTCGTGCCGCTAAAGTCGGCGTTCGCGAAAGTCTGCCCGGTGATGACGAGATCGCTGAGCGTTGCGCCGGTGAAGCGCGCCGCTTCCCATTCGCACTCGCGCAGGTCGACTCGCACCAGATGGGCTGTGCTGAAATCGCAGCGACGAAAGCGCGTTTTCTCGCACGTCGCACGGTCGAGTGTTGCGCCCTTGAACGACGTTTCCTCGCAATGTGCGAGCGATAGATTGGCCTCGCTGAGGTTCGCGCCTGCCAGCTGCGTGCGATGCAGGGCCGCACGCACGAGCACTGCACCCGCGAGCGTGGCTTCACGCAGATCGGTGCCGCTCAGGTTGGCGCTCTCCATGAGTGCGCGGCTCAGGTCCGCGCCGCGCAGATCGAGTTCGCTCAGGTCTGTGCCCGTCAGATCCTCGCCTGCGAGCGACTCGCCGCGCGCCAGCTTTTCCTTCACGCGCATCCGCGCGGACTGCGAAGCTTCCGGTGTGGCAGCGTCGGCGGCCTCCTGATGCTGGGCTGATTGCCGGTACATGGCGAGCAGTTTGCTCTCCAGGTCGGGTGGCAAAAGGGGCTCGGCGGCGGGCGTGGCGCGCAGGATATCCATCAGACGCTTGATCTGGGGCGGACCGCGGCGGCCTGCGCCGACGCTTTGCGGCACGCCGGGTTGCGCGGCCATGCGTGCCTGTGCTGCGGTCGCGTGCGAGCGGGCCTGCGCCGTGGCCTCGCTGGCCATGGCCTGATTCTTTGCCACGAACTCGGCGAGTTCACTCATGCGCGGCAAAGCGGGTGACAGATCGGGCATGGTGAGCGCGTCGAGGCTGGCGACGGGGGACGCCGCCGCGCCGGGGCGTCCTGTTGGCAGCGACGCGCGCGCACGCGTCTGGGCATCGCGCATCAGCCGTTCGCCGTAGCGCTGCATGGCGTTCTGCCAGGCCGGGGCGGGCGGCGTGGGATCGGGCGGAGCGGCGACGGAATTCACATTCGAAGGCATCAGGTCCGAATCGACCAGCGAGTGCATGGCCGCGTCCTGCGCATGCGTGCGCTTCGCATGAACCTGGGTATAGTGCGCAACGCTGCGTGGCTCGCTCGGTGTCTCTATGGCAAGCATCAGGCACTCGATATCGTTCGCATCGAATTGCTCGACGGGGGTTTCACCGTGAAAGACGAGGACGGCGCGTTCACGGTCGGGCATGAACCAGACCGTCGTCAGGCGCATCGGCACGGGTTCGAGGCCCGGAGCGCCTTGCCGTATCACGAAGCATCGGCCGCGCAGCGGCATCAATGAGCCCTGCTGCCGGTCGTGGACGGGATGCATGCCGGCGATGCGCCACGACATCGCGTCAGGCCAGGCCTGCAGATCGCGACGCTGCTGATCAGCGGGCGCCACGTTGAACCATGCGCGCTCGAATGCCGGCGGGAAGCCGAATGGATCGGCGGCGGCGCTCGCCTGATCCCATTCGCCGTAAAGCGCGCGGCGCTCGGGCGCATCGCTCGCGACCGGCATGAACTCGTCGAGCGCGATGCTCGCTTCGTCGAATGTTTCCGGGAAGGCGACGGCCAGATGCTTCGCATAGCCCCCGAATTCAATACCGGCGCGGCTCGTGCGCTGCGCGTCGCAATGTGCGGCGAAGGCGCTGGAGGCGACGAGGAATTCCGCATGCGGCTTGGAATACCCCGCGTCGAGCGTGGCCGTGCCCAGCACCACTGGGGCGAGTTGCGTCATTTCCTGCTCGCCCACGATGCACGGATTCCCTTCGAGCGTTGTCATGACCGGCATGGCCACGCCGAGCCGCTCGATGCCGTCGAGCCGGTAGATGCGTGTCAGGATGCCAGCGGCCATGGGTTTGATGATTTTCATTAGGGATCCTTTGCATCAATACGTGCATGAGCAGCCAACGTGAGTCACCGACATATCCATTGCATCGACGGCCATGTGGGTGTTGCTGAGCCGGAATGCGGTCTGGCTCATCGAACTGCCGACGACCTGGATGGATGAGCCGGTCGCGCCGACCGCCAGTCCCACGGCCGAGGCCTGAAGGCCGGCCACCATCTCCAGCATGATCGAGGCAATGAGCTGATTGGTCGTCAGGATCTCTTGCGAACCCACCGTGCCGAGCAACGAGTTGCCGACGACCAACTGGCTCGTCGTGCCGACGATCATCCCCGCCACGTTGCCGGTTTGCATGGAGCCCGAGTTGCCGACGATCAGCGAAGTGGTATTGCCGATGACCGTCGAGCTGGTATTGCCGTTGACGGTCTGGCACGAGTCGCCGTTGATGGTGGTGCACTGATCGCCGTTGATGGTCGTGATCGAGTCCTGCCCGATGGTCGTGTACGAGTTGCCGTTGATGATCGTGGTCGAGTCGCCGTCGATCACCGTGGTCTGGTTCGCGCCCACGGTGTGCGAGGCATCGTTCTCGACGGAGATGTCGAGATTGCGCTCGGCGTGCAGCATCACCTGTTCGGCACCGGCCTTGTCCTCGAAGCGCAGCATGTTCGCGTTGGCCGTGGTGCCGCCCGGCGTGCGCGTGACGATGCCGCTTTGCGTGGCCGCGCCCGGCAGGTTGAACGGCGGCATCTGCTCGGCGTTGTAGATGCGGCCCGTGACGAGCGGGCGGTCGAGCTCGCCGTTCAGGAAATCGACGACCACCTCCTGGCCGATGCGCGGCACCTGCAGTGCGCCGAACTCGCTGCCCGCCCAGGCGCTCGACACGCGCACCCAGCACGAGCTGTTTTCATCGCCCTGGCCGTAGCGGTCCCAGCGGAACTGGAGCTTCACGCGGCCATACTCGTCGGTCCAGATCGTCTCGCCGGCCGGACCCACCACGACGGCGGTCTGAGGGCCGGTGGCTCTCGGCGCCGGCGTGACGCTCGGTGCGCGCCAGGGCAGCGAGGCGGGCTGCACGACGAAGTCGAAGTCGTAGTGGGCCTCGCTGCTGCCGGTGGCGTAGCCGCCTTCCTGGAGCCGGTAGGTGACCGCGATGATCAGGTTTGCGACGTTGTCGGCGCTGCGCGGGCAGCCTTCGAGCGTGAGGATGTAGCCCGGCGCCATGGTGCGAGCGTGGGTGCTGGCGCGGCTCTGGGCGTGGCCGGCCTGTTCTTCCTGGAGCCGGACGGTGGCATAGCGCTCGCCTTCGTCGGCGTTGATGTAGCCCGCTTGCCAGTCGTACTTGGCGTAGCCGGCGTGGTCGTTGCCGAGCGGGTTGGCGCGGCGCTGCGAGACATCGGCGCGGGGCTTGCGGAAGTCGTGGTCGTTGACGGCGAAGACGCCGGAGCGCAACTCGACGGCGGGGCGCCAGTCCTCGACGCCGATTTCGCCGGCGCGCACGAGCCGGTCGGGCGCGAGCCAGGGCAGCGTGGGGTAGAGGGGGAGCGGGTCGTGCGAGGCGATGTCGTCGATGAGCACGAGCACCTGCTGGTCGGCCTCGTGGCGGAAGTAGTAGTAGATGCCCTCGCGTTCCATCATGCGGCTGACGAATGCGAAGTCGCTCTCCTGGTACTGCACGCAGTAGTCCCAGGTGCGGTAGCGCGCGGCGAGACGTGTTTCGGCGGTGAAGCCGTAGGGTTGGAGGACCTGGCGCAGGATGTCGGGTGCGCTGAGATTCTGGAAGATGCGGGAGTCGACGGTCCGGGTGAGAAACCAGAGCCAGGGCCGCAGCGTGAGGGAGTAGAGGTAGCTGCGCGAGGTGTCGGTTTCGCGGCCGGCGAACTCGCAGCGCATGATGTGTCCGCCGAGATAGCGGGGCGTGCCGTCGGGGGTGGCGATGGCGAGGTTGAGCGGCTTGCCGGTCAGCGCGTTGAGATCGAGGGAGGCACTGGGGCTGACCATCTCCACGTCGAAGGTGTAGAGGGTCGAGAGTCTCTCGGTGCCCTCGAGCGAACGGAAGCTCAGTGTTTCGAAGCCAGTGGGCAGAGTCGTCGCGTTAACGTTATGCGTCATGTCAGCCTCTCAGTCGGTAATGGTTTTGGAAGCAAGGTGGCTCAGGAAAAGCGTCGATGCTTGCGGGTTCGATGAGTTTCATGAGCCCAAGGACGGGATCAGAATTTCACGGAGCAGCCGACATGCGTCACCGAGGTGTCGATCGAGTCCACTGCCGTGTCGACTTTATTGACCCGAATGCCTGTCGCGCCCAACTGGACGCCGGCTGCCAGGCCGGCTACGCCCACGGAGCCAAACGTCGATCCGACGGCTGTCACCTGCAGGCCGATCACGAGTTCCTGGACGATGGAGGCAAGGAGCTGGTTGGTGTTCAGCAGCTCCTGGGAGCCGATGGTGCCGATCAGGTTGTTGCCGGCAACGATCTGCGAATTGGTGCCGAGGATCAGGGCCAGCGCATTTCCATTGATGTTGTTGACCTGGTTGCCGTTGATCTGGGTGATCGAATTGCCGTTGATTTGCGTGATCGAGTCGCCGTTGATAGTCGTGGTTTTGTCTCCGCCCACGGTGTGCGAGGCATCGTTCTCGACGGAGATGTCGAGATTGCGCTCGGCGTGCAGCATCACCTGTTCGGCACCGGCCTTGTCCTCGAAGCGCAGCATGTTCGCGTTGGCCGTGGTGCCGCCCGGCGTGCGCGTGACGATGCCGCTTTGCGTGGCCGCGCCCGGCAGGTTGAACGGCGGCATCTGCTCGGCGTTGTAGATGCGGCCCGTGACGAGCGGGCGGTCGAGCTCGCCGTTCAGGAAATCGACGACCACCTCCTGGCCGATGCGCGGCACCTGCAGTGCGCCGAACTCGCTGCCCGCCCAGGCGCTCGACACGCGCACCCAGCACGAGCTGTTTTCATCGCCCTGGCCGTAGCGGTCCCAGCGGAACTGGAGCTTCACGCGGCCATACTCGTCGGTCCAGATCGTCTCGCCGGCCGGACCCACCACGACGGCGGTCTGAGGGCCGGTGGCTCTCGGTGCCGGCGTGACGCTCGGTGCGCGCCAGGGCAGCGAGGTGGGCTGCACGACGAAGTCGAAGTCGTAGTGGGCCTCGCTGCTGCCGGTGGCGTAGCCGCCTTCCTGGAGCCGGTAGGTGACCGCGATGATCAGGTTTGCGACGTTGTCGGCGCTGCGCGGGCAGCCTTCGAGCGTGAGGATGTAGCCCGGCGCCATGGTGCGAGCGTGGGTGCTGGCGCGGCTCTGGGCGTGGCCGGCCTGTTCTTCCTGGAGCCGGACGGTGGCATAGCGCTCGCCTTCGTCGGCGTTGATGTAGCCCGCTTGCCAGTCGTACTTGGCGTAGCCGGCGTGGTCGTTGCCGAGCGGGTTGGCGCGGCGCTGCGAGACATCGGCGCGGGGCTTGCGGAAGTCGTGGTCGTTGACGGCGAAGACGCCGGAGCGCAACTCGACGGCGGGGCGCCAGTCCTCGACGCCGATTTCGCCGGCGCGCACGAGCCGGTCGGGCGCGAGCCAGGGCAGCGTGGGGTAGAGGGGGAGCGGGTCGTGCGAGGCGATGTCGTCGATGAGCACGAGCACCTGCTGGTCGGCCTCGTGGCGGAAGTAGTAGTAGATGCCCTCGCGTTCCATCATGCGGCTGACGAATGCGAAGTCGCTCTCCTGGTACTGCACGCAGTAGTCCCAGGTGCGGTAGCGCGCGGCGAGACGTGTTTCGGCGGTGAAGCCGTAGGGTTGGAGGACCTGGCGCAGGATGTCGGGTGCGCTGAGATTCTGGAAGATGCGGGAGTCGACGGTCCGGGTGAGAAACCAGAGCCAGGGCCGCAGCGTGAGGGAGTAGAGGTAGCTGCGCGAGGTGTCGGTTTCGCGGCCGGCGAACTCGCAGCGCATGATGTGTCCGCCGAGATAGCGGGGCGTGCCGTCGGGGGTGGCGATGGCGAGGTTGAGCGGCTTGCCGGTCAGCGCGTTGAGATCGAGGGAGGCACTGGGGCTGACCATCTCCACGTCGAAGGTGTAGAGGGTCGAGAGTCTCTCGGTGCCCTCGAGCGAACGGAAGCTCAGTGTTTCGAAGCCAGTGGGCAGGTTCGCGGTAACGATGCGTGTCATGTCAACGCCTGTAACGGGTGATGGAAAGCAATACGATTCATGGCGCTACGCCAGAAGCCGAATGGGGTTTGCCACGACGCGTTGCGCGGGCTGCGAGAGCGTGCTCGGGGGAGTAGACGAAGTCGTCGGCACAGGACTCGTCGCTGTGCGCCGTATCGGTTGCGCTCGCTCGCGCGCCGAGCCAACTGCCCCAGCCAAGCGGCGTGGTGTCGCCCAGACTGATTGGCGCGATGGTGTCGTTCGCGAGCACCAGCCGCAAATCCCAGGCGAACTCGCGGCCGACATAGGCGCGCACCCATGCCGCCAATTCTTTCATCGTGGCGGTTCCGGGCAGCAGCGCGCGAAACTGCTCGAGCGTCAATTGCCCCACGCGGATCTCGAACTTGCTGCTCGCGTCGCGTACGGCCGCGCCAATCATTGCGCCCCCTCCGAGCCGCGCGCCGGGCGCTGCGGGCCCCAAGGTCACGCGGTCCCCTTGCTCGAGCGCGATCCACTGCGGGACCCATTCGACGACGCGCACCGGCATGCCGAGCCACGCGCCCAGCATCTGCTGCAATCCGTGCGCGTCGCGTGATTTGCGAACCAGCCGGCCAGTCATGCCGTAGAGCGCGTGCGGACCCGGCATGTGCCCGTGGGGCAACGACGCGAGACCGATGTGCGCGAGGCACGCGACGTAGCGATCGAAGGATGAATGGCCGTCCCGGTCTGCGCTCACTGTCGGTTGCGCGTCGGCCCACGCGCGGTAGAACAGCAGCGCGAGCCGGTGATGGAACAGATCGGCGAATGCGCACAGGACGGGATCGTCGTGATTGCGCAAGCGGTTTCTTGCGAACTCCGTCAAATGGAGCGGCAAGGGACCGTTCGGCCCGAACAGCCCAAAACCGAGAATCGACAAATGGGGCAACTGTCCGTCGCTTGCGTGTGCGCTCGCCACCGTTGCGGGGGCGAACGCAAGCGACGGCTGTTGGCCGATGCGCACGGGCTCCTCGCGCGGCGACCATGCATGCCCGAGACGCGGATGGGGCGCGCATTGAGCGTCGAGCCGTCGCAGCAGTTGAAAGAGATCGTGTGCATAGGGGGCGGCTTCGACCTCGTGCCACCACGACGGCGTGTCGAACGTGGGCCTGTTCATACGGCGGGCCGCCTGCCGATGCGTGAAGGCCACCGCCGGATCGCGCCGCGTTGCAGCGTCGATACCGCGAGTTCGCTGAAGCTGTTGATCGATACATGCCGCGCGAGGAATTGCTCCAGCACTGATTCGAAGAGATAGGTGCTGCCACCTGCGAACGCCAGATCGTCGAGCAGCAGCGAGATGCAGACGCCGCGGCCGACCATGACCGGCCCCGGATGCGGCAGGCGCCGATACGCAGGCGTGATTCGGACGCTGCGCACGCTATCGATCTGTGCGAGCAGGTTGCGGCGGGCGCCATCGGCATAGAGACGCAGCAGATCGCGTAGAGTTTGCGAACCCTCGCTTTCGCTTGCATCCGCGAGCCCCAGATAGTCGAGCCCCAGATGACTGATGAGCCGCCATGTCAATTCGCCCTCTGCGAGCGCGCCGCGCGGCGTGGTCGGCCCGCGCAGCACCTTGACGGTGTCCACGGGGCATGACGCGCGCAAGGTGAAATCGGTTGTGTTGTGCTGCGGAATCGACAACGGCAGATGACGGTTGGTACAGAGCGCATCGGCACTGATGTGGCGCAGGGCGTCAGGCCAGGGCGCGTCGTGCTGGTCCACGAGCGACACATACACCTCGCTGCCCGGATAGGTGGCGCGAGTGGCCGAGCGGGCGGCATTTGGCGCAATGGGCCGGGGCTCGCGACGCATCGAAAAGTAGCGGCCGAGCTGCATCGATGAACTTTCGGGGCCGCCGTAGAACGGAAAGAAGTCGACATTGGCCGCGCCGGCTTGCGACTGGCCAGTGATTTTGCGGATCGAAAAGATTTCGAAATCGGCAGGCTGCATCCGGTCGACGACCAGGTGATACTCGTGGCGCGATGGCGAAATGGCGATGTGATCCGTGCGCCGCTCGAAGAGGTTGACGGCAGGCGTGCAATGGAGCGCGAGGCTGCGCGCGTCGATTGCGCGTTCCAGCTCGGGCGAGCCCGCATCGAGCAGCACCGTGAGCGTGAAGGCGCGGCCGCGCAGGCTGGGCAATGCACGCTCCAGACCGTTGAAGCTGAAGAACCCCAGGCGCTCCGGGAACGCGAAATACTCCTGCAAGAGCCGGTATCCCTCGAAGGCGTTTTGCCGCGAGGGCAGCATGGCCTGGTCGGCGTCGAAGCCTTCGTGGCGGACGGCGTCCGAGCCGAGCCATATGGCGTGCTGCGGGCCGTCCTCTTCGCTGTGGCAGCACGCGCCGATGCTGTGTGCAAGCACGCGCTCGATCAGCGGATGTGCGAGCGCATCAGGCGCGCTCGCAAAGAACATCAGTTTCTTGATCGGCAGCTCGCGAATATCAGTGACGCTGTGAGCGCGCAGCGTGATGTGGAGCGCGCCGCCTACGTGCTTGCCACCGAGCGGCCAGCGCGAGAGCGGTAAGGCGCTCGCGTCGGCGCGCAATTTGATATCGGCGATTTCCAGCGGCCACAGCGTGACTTCGTGCGCAGTGCGAAATTCACAGGCTGTCTGCTCGCCCTCGGCGAGCTGCGCCTTCAGCGCGGAACCTGCGGGCAGTATGTAGCCCGAATGCATCGAGCCCGCAAGCAGATTGGGTTGCAACGCCACGATCGCCATCGACGGCATCGGCGAGAGGTAATGCGGATAGACGATATCCAGCAGACGCTCGGAAAAGCGGGGGAACTCGGCATCCATCTTGAGGTGGATGCGTGCGGCCAGAAACGCGAAACCTTCGAGCAGGCGCTCGACGAACGGATCGGCAGTCTGTGTGTCGCGCATGCCGAGCTGGGCGGCGGCGCCGGGAAACGCAGAGGCGAATTCCGAACCGAGTTCGCGCAGGTAGCCGAGCTCCCGGTTGTAGTAATCAAGCAGGCGCGTGTGGGTCATGAGCTGCCTCGCGACCTGAACACGAGCCCTTCGCCTGCCTCGACGAAATCCGCGACGAGTACGATTCGGGTGCGATTAGGCAGAGTGATCAAGTCGCCCTCGATACGCAGTTCAAGACAAGGTTGGCCGCCCGGCGTGGTCGCCGGCCGGCATTGAACGTCGAGGGAGTCGCGGGTGAGGCGCGGCTCGAAGCGCACAATTGCCTCGCGCACCTCGACCTCGAGCAGTCGTGCGGCCTCGGCTTGCAGTGTCACGTGCTCCAGCGCCGGAATGCCGAAGTTGAGCACGGATGTGGCGATCTGCGGGAAGTCGCGCAGATTGTTCACGCCGCGCGTATTGATGCTGCCGAGCAGCCATGCGAGATCGCGCAGCACCGCTTCGTGGAGCGACTTGCGTCTGGCGTCGTTTGCCGGGCGCATCGGCTCACGGCCCGAGATCAGTCGATCGAACAGGCAGGGAGGGTAGCGGCGCTGGATATCTTCGAGCGCTGCGGAGTGCGGCATCGTGACGTGACTCATGGTGGTCGATACAAAAGAAGCCGGACAGTGCGGTCGGCACGCCGCCCGCACTGTTTGTATAACTAAATATGATGCAGAAAACTAAAGACGAGTTACATCTCGCGGTTTTCCTTGATGTTCCAGGAGAGCACGCTTTCGCTGCCCTTGCCGCCCTGGTCGGTCTGCTCCCAATACTGCTGCTTGACCTTGGCCGCCTGGAACCGGTAGGTGATCTTCACGGCTTCGGAGTTCTGGTCGGCATTTTGCTGGACCGCGACGACGAGAACATCCGTGAGCGTGACGCGCTTATACTCGACTTGCGAACCGCCCGCCTTGCAGATCGACAACTGGATCTGCGGGAGGTGCTTGCCGTTTGCGCAGTACTTGAGAATGGCCGGGGTTGCCTTGTCGGCATAGGCTTCCACCGTCAGGTCGTCGAAGCTGACCTTGCCGATGCCGCCACCGCCGCCGGTCGACATCGAGCCGGGCTGGCTCGCACCCCACGAATACGACAGGATGTCGGTCCAGCCTTTATGGTTGGCATCCTTCGATTCGCCGTTGGCGCCATCGACGAGCATGTACATATCTACAGACATTTCGATCTCCTATTGATTGAGAAGGGACGTCACGAAGTGGCTCAACCGGCGGCCCCGTTGAGTGCGGGAACCTTCGAGACGAGCCGTAGGGATACGGTAAGACCTTCGAGCTGATAATGCGGGCGCAGGAAGAATTTGGCGCTGTAATAACCGGGGTTGTCCTCCATGTCTTCGAGGACGACGCGCGCGGAGGCCAGCGGTTTGCGCGCCTTTGTCTCCTGCGAGGAATTCTGGGGATCGCCGTCGACGTAATGCATGATCCAGTCGTTGAGCCACGCTTCCATCTCGCCACGCTCCTTGAACGAACCCACCTTGTCGCGCACGATGCACTTCAGGTAGTGGGCGAAGCGGCTGCAAGCGAAGATATAGGGCAGACGCGCGGCAAGCTTGGCGTTTTCGGTGGCGAGCGCATCGTGGTACTCAGCAGGCTTTTGCAGCGATTGTGCGCCGAGGAATGCCGCAACGGTGGAGTTCTTGCGGTGCACGAACGGCATGAAGCCATTCTTCGCGAGTTCGGCTTCGCGACGATCACTGATGGCGATTTCGGTCGGGCATTTCATATCGATGCCGCCGTCGTCGGTCGGGAACGTGTGTGCCGGCAAATCCTCCACAGCGCCGCCCGATTCGACGCCGCGAATCGCTGTACACCAGCCAAAATTCCGGAACGATCGGTTGATGTTGGTCGCCATGGCGTATGCGGCGTTGATCCATGCATAGCGGTCATGGTTTGCGCCGTCGACGTCTTCCTCGAAGTCGAATGCCTCCACGGGGTTCGTGCGCGCGCCGTAGGGCAGGCGGGCAAGAAAGCGCGGCATTGTCAGGCCGAGGTAGCGCGCATCATCGGACTTGCGCAGATGCGTCCATGCAGCGTATTCGCTGTTCTGGAAAATCTTGGTTAGATCGCGCGGATTCGACAGTTCCTGCCACGACTCCATTTGCATCACGGCCGGCGACGCGCCGCTAATGAAGGGGCAGTGTGCTGCGGCCGAGATTTTCGCGATCTCACCGAGCATTTCCACATCTTGCGGTCCGTGGTCGAAGTAATAGTCGCCCACGAGACAGCCAAGCGGTTCGCCACCGAACTGGCCGTATTCTTCTTCGTAGATCTTCTTGAAGATCGGGCTCTGGTCCCACGCGACGCCCTTGTAGCGCTTCAGCGAGCGGTTGAGCTCCGTTTTCGTGGCGGGCATATAGCGGATCTTCAACTGCTCGTTCGTCTCGCTGTTCGTCACGAGGTAATGCAGGCCACGCCATGCGGATTCGAGTTGCTGGAACTCCTCATGGTGGATGATCCTATTGATCTGATTCGAGAGCTTGCGATCGATCTCCGCAATGATCGTCTGGATCGTCTGGTAAGCGTCGTCCGATACGACAACCGCGTTTTCGAGCGCCTGAAAAGCGAGTGTCTTGACGGCTGCGTCAATGGCTTCGCGCGCGCGGTCGCTGCGCGGATTCAGTTCGTCGACGAGCGCGACGGCGAACTCATCGTGCGATGGAAAGTCGATGGTCGTCGTTTGCAGTATGGCTTCGGCAGTCTTCATGTGCGTTTCACCGGAAGGCGGGTGGATGGGCTGCTGTGCAGTTGGTTTCGTCAGGCTTCGGTTTTGCCGTCCGACGGCGAACCCGTTGGCTGGTCCTGATCCGGGACCGGGGTTTTGGCGGCGGCTTGGTCGGTAAGGCGCGCGATCGACTCGAGCAGCGGGCGGCTCTTCAGCGCTTGCATGAGCATGGCTTCGGCATTGCTCTTGCCGTCCATGTAGGAGAGCAGATTCGAAAGCTGGCGCCGGGCCATCAGTAACTGGTTCAGCTCGGGCACCATGCGCGCGACGCTCGCCGGCGAAAAGTCTTCCATCGACTCGAAGGTGAGATCGATGGCCAGGTGGCCGTCGCCCGAGATTTCGTTGGGCACGTGGAAGGCCGCCCGCGGTTGCACCGACTTCAAGCGGTCGTCGAAATTATCAACGTCGATTTCGAGGAACTTGCGTTGTTCCAGGCTGGGCTGCTGCCGGTTGGATTTGCCCGCGAGGTCCGATAGCACGCCCATGACAAACGGAATGTCTACGCTCTGATTGCTTCCGTAGGTCTCGACGTCGTATTCGATCTGAACCCGCGGTGCGCGATTACGCCCAATGAATTTTTGTCCGGTTGATTTCGAATCGCTCATCTTCGGAGTCCTATAAATAAGGGAGGTGCTTGATCATGAAGATCGATGGCTAGGATTGCGCCACGGCGTTGCCACCGAGGCCGGCCAGCAGGTCGATATGCGGAATGGCCTCAGGCGTCATGTCGCGAATGATTTCGTAAAACGTCATATGTAGCAGGCGTTGAGCGCGGCGGATCAGCAACGACGACGGGTGAGCCGGTTCACAGGCTTCGAGATAGAGACAGACCTTTTCGAGCAGCAGGCTCGCGTCGTCTCGCGAGCGAACTTCGCCGGCATGGCCCGAGTCTGCGAGTAGCCTGCTGCTTGCAGCCGGTGACGTTGCCGCTGCAGTCGTGTTTGATTGCGCAGCCGCAGCGTTATCTGCAGTGTTTTCCGCCAGTAGCGAGTACACGGCACGCAAAGGCTTTTCCACCGCGCTCGTGTCGGGCGCCCATGTCTCGTCCAGATGGCCCGACACGGTGCGGCGGAGATTCTCGATATGAGCGAGCAGTTCGTCTACGACGTCGAGCGAGGCCCGTTGTGCATTGAGCGCCACGCACAATTCCTGCCGCGTGACGCCGCCCTCCTGTTCGGTCGAGCCGTCTAGCAGTGCCGACACTTTGCGCAGTGAAAGGTCGACACCGCGCACCAGCAGCAGGCTCGCTGCACGAGCGCGCGCACCGAGGGCTTCCGGTGAGAAGAACGCTTGCAGCGCATTCGTGCGATAGAACGGGTCGGGTTGCCCGTCGTCGTCGAGTGCAATACGGGGGTGCACGCCATCCCAATGGCTGTCGAGCAGGTCAGCAGTCAGCGCCAGGCCTTTCGCGTACCCCCTCAATCCGGCGGATTCCATCCACGCGCGGGTGAGCCACGCCACGACGCGCAGATCTTTCGAGCGTTGCAGCAGAGCTTCTGCCTGTTGCTTGACGAGATGCCAATCTGGCGCGACAGCAGCAATGACCGTGTCTCCATATTGCTGATCGCCAACGCCGGCGACAGTACGTTCAAGTCCGATGAACGCCGCGTCGTACTCGAGGTTTTCGCCGCAATCGTCCATTGATTCACTCGCACCCGCTGATTCGGGCGCCATGAGCGGGGCGGTAAGCGGGTAATCCTGATCGGTATTCACACGGTGTTTCCCCATAATTCAGATGAACGTTGGATATTTTTTTGTTAATAAAAATATCTTTATGAGTAAGAGGCTAAATATTTCGCAATCGAGATATCGTGAGGTTTGGTCTCGATCGTTCTTGATTTGCTTTATGTGAATCGATGTGCGTGCTGGAGGCCAAGGGGCTTCGGCATTAAAAGCTGAGATTTTCTACGGAATGCATTCCGCTTTTCATGTGTTGGATATAGTGGTGACAGAGTAATGCCGATTGTCAGGGGAGGGTTGGCAATCGATAAAATTTATGATGATTATCAAGTTGCCAAATTAATTTAATCATTCTGCATATTGGGTATCTGAATCGGGATAAAAATTTCGTTATCGCAATTAATATGCAGTCTGAATTATTGTATTGATATGGAAATTGCTTGATTGAAGTGCAGACGTCTTGCTCATGGGTAAATTGCGAACGCCTGACGCACGCCGCGCTAAAGTTTTTGGCAAATCTGCCGTAGACGGGGTCGAGGCGGACTTGGGGAAATCTCTCGTGCAGCCGGACAACAAGAAGGAGACCGTCAAGACATGAAAGCTGCATTGCAGGGACGGCGGCACGCCAGTTTCGTGCCGCAAGATGCGCGAGCGGGCAGGGCGCTCTCGGTGAAGACGATGTTGCGCGTTGCGTTTGCGGTGGTGCTGGCCGGTACGCTGGCTATCGGCGCATTTTCGCTCGCGCAGATCAGTCGTCTGAACGATTCAACAGAATCGATCTACGAGCAGGGCCACATTGCCAGCCGTGCGGCGGAGGAAGCGCGCGCTCAGGTGCTGCGGGCGAGCCGCGCGCAGAAAATGCTGCTCACGGCGACCACCGCCAAGGAGCGCGACGATCTGGGCGCCGACATCGAAAAGAATCTTGCCGCGCTCGTGACCGAAATGAAAGTGCTCGAACAATATTCGGCTCAGTCGGGAAGTGACGCGCTTGCCCAGCAAAAGCAGTTCGCGGCGGCGGTGCAAACATGGAGCGGGCAATTGCGCGAGTTTGTCACGCTGGTGAAGGCGCAGCCGCTCGACCTATCGCAGATGAACTGGCAAGTCGGCACGCGGGACGTGTCGCTGCTCGTCGAAACAGAGAAGCTCGAAACGCTCGTCGATCGGCTCGTTGCACAGCGCGGCGCTGCCGCCAAGGCGACGATCGCGGCGTCGGCGTTCATCTACGAATCGTCGTTCGTGATGATCGCTGCGGCGACGGCGGGTCTCTTCGTGCTCGCGTTCGTCGTGAGCGAATGGGTCGTGAGGCGACTCGCGCGCCAACTCGGCGGCGAACCCGCCCATGCGAAGGCCATTGCCGCGCGTATTGCTTCGGGAGATCTCGCACAGCCGGTCGAGGTTCACGCGCGCGACGCGTCCAGCATGCTGGGCGCTTTGCGGGACATGCAGAAAGGGCTTTCGGTTACTGTGGCCGAGATCGCCGCGAGCGCGGAAGCGATTGCCGCTGCATCGGGACAGATTTCAACGGGCAATCTCGATCTTTCGCACCGCACCGAGGCGCAGGCCGTTGCGCTCGAACGCACCGCGAGCAGCATGGAGCAGTTGACCTCCACGGTCCGCCTGAACGCCGAAAACGCGCAGCAAGCGAGCACGCTGGCCGGCAACGCTTCGCAAATCGCGCAGAAGGGGGGCGCCGTGGTGGGCCGCGTGGTGGCCACGATGAATGAGATCAACGAGAGCGCGAAGAGCATCGCCGACATCATCGGTGTGATTGAGGGCATCGCGTTTCAAACCAACATTCTGGCGCTCAATGCCGCGGTCGAAGCGGCGCGGGCGGGTGAGGAGGGACGCGGCTTCTCGGTGGTCGCGGGCGAGGTGCGCAATCTCGCGCAGCGCAGCGCCGCGGCGGCGAGAGAGATCAAGGCCTTGATTACCGACTCGGTCGCGCGCGTGGCGAACGGCTCGACGCTCGCCAGCGACGCGGGCCGGACCATGGAAGAAGTCATGTCGGCCGTGAAGCGCGTGAACGACATCATCGGCGAAATTTCGGCGGCGTCGAGCGAGCAGCGCTCCGGCATCGAGGAGATCAATCGCGCGGTGACGCAAATGGATGCAGGCACGCAACAGAACGCCGCGCTGGTGGAAGAGGCCACGGCGGCGGCGCAGTCGCTCGACGATCAGGCCAAGGTGCTCAAACGTCTCGTGAACACTTTTCAGCTCGCGTGACATTGCCTCACTTCGCGTCGCGCTCGATGATCCACTCGTGCGCGGGATCGTTGTGGAAGTGCCACTCGCGTTTGGGACCGGCCATGACGTTCAGGTAGTACGAGTCATAGCCGTACGGCACGACCACGGGATGGTAGCCGCGCGGCACCATCACGACGTCGTGATCCTCCACGGCCATGGTCTCGTCGAGATCGCGCAGGTCGGTATAGACGCGCTGGAACGCGAAGCCTTGCTGCGGATTGAGCCGGTGGTAATAGGTCTCCTCCAGTGCGCTCTCTTGAGGCAGGCGGTCGGCGTCGTGCTTGTGCGGCGGATAGCTCGACGAATGGCCCGAGGGCGTGCGCACCTCCACTACAAGCAGCGATTCCGCCGGTTCAGTCTGCGGAAGAATATCGCAGACGTAGCGCGTATTCGCGCCCTTGCCGCGCGTGGAGCGCTTCATTTGTGAGGGCTCGATGAGCCGCACCGGCAGCGTGCCCTGTGCGGGCGCGCTCGCCACGCCCAGCTCGGCCTCGCGGGTGGCGCGCACCGTGGCCTTCACGCCGGGCGGCAGATAGAGTGCGTACGGCGCGGCGTCTTCGAATACGCTGTCACGCGAGCCGAGATTCGAATACTGCCTGCCGTCTGCTTCGATATTCACGGCGCCCGAGAGCACGACGATGCAGCTTTCGCGGTCCGTCTCGTAGACATAGACCAACTCGTCCGCCGCGAGCCGGTACGCGGCGAAGCCGACATAGCGCCAGCCCGCCGTGGCGGGCGTGACGCGCGCGATCGTCTGGCCTTCGCGCTCGGCCTTGACCAACAGGCTCATGCTGCCTCCTTGCTTGTGCCACTTTCCTGGTGATCCGAATCAATGGGCGAATCGATCAGCGAACGCAGCGTGCGGTAACCCTTTTGTGCATACTCGTACGATGGTGCGATCACCGGATCCTGCTCGGCCTCCACGACGAGCCAGCCGCGATACCCGTGCTGTTTCAGGCGCGCGACGATCGCCGGAAAGTCGACTGCGCCGTCGCCGGGCACCGTGAAGGCCCCCGCTAGCACCGCGTCGAGGAAACTCCAGTTGCGGTTGCGTGCGAGCTTCACGACGGCGGGGCGCACGTCCTTGCAGTGCACGTGGCAGACGCGCGCGATGTGCTTGTCGAGTTCCACGACGGGGTCGCCCCCCGCGAACGTGATATGGCCCGCGTCGAACAGCAGCCCCACGGCGTCGCTCGTGCGCGCCATGAGCTTGTCGACGTCGGCGGGCGTCTCCACATACGCGCCCATGTGATGGTGATACGCAAGCCGCACGCCGCGCGAAAGCGTATGACGCGCGAACCCCTCCACGCGCGCGGCGTAGTCGTCCCACTGCTTTTCGCTGAAAAAGCGCGGGCGCTGATAGAGCGGGCGCGGCGCACCCTGAATCGAATCGGCGACTTCGCCATACACCATCACGGTGGCGCCGTTTTGCGCGAGCAAATCCAGATGCGGGCCGACGGCCTCGATCTCCGCCGCCACGCTGCGATGCGCCAGCATGCCCGAGTACCAGCCCGACACGAGCGACAGATCGTATTGCGCGAGCAATGCCTTGAGCGCCTGCGGTTCGCGCGGGAATTTGTTGCCGAGCTCAAAGCCTTCGTAGCCGATCTCGCGCCCTTCGGTGAGCGCCACGGAGAGCGGCGTTTCGCCTCCGAGCGAGGGCAGGTCGTCGTTCATCCACGACAGCGGATTGATGCCGATGCGTACGTCGAATGCGCTCATGTGGGTTCCGTCTCGTCATGCCTGGATGGGGTCGCGGGCTGTGCATCGCCGGTCCGCTCGCGCCGGCCGCGCGCAGCGAGATGCGCGTCATAGTGCTCGCGCGCTTCGCGCACGGCAGCACGTGTCGATACCTCGGGCACGGCGACTTCCCACCACCAGCCGCCTTCCTCGGTCGTGCGTGCAGGGTCGGTGTCGATGCTGACGAGGTAGGTGCGTGAGGCCGCGCGCGCACGTTGCAGCGCGGTTTCGAGTTCCGCAATGTTGGCGACGTGCTCGGCCTGCGCGCCCAGCGCGCGCGCGTGCGAAGCGAAGTCGATGCGCGGCGCGCCGAGCGGCCCTTGCGCGCAGTCCTCGAACAGGTTGTTGAACGGCGCGCCGCCGCAGGCCTGCTGGAGCCGGTTGATGCAGCCATAGCCACGGTTATCGAGCACGACGATGATGAGCTTCGCACCGAGCATCACCGAGGTGGCGATCTCGCTGTTCATCATCAGATAGCTGCCGTCGCCCACCATGACGATGACTTCGCGATCGGGCCGCGCGAGCTTCGCGCCCAGCCCGCCCGCGATCTCGTAGCCCATGCACGAGTAGCCGTATTCGACGTGGTACGCGCCCGGCTGACCTGCGCGCCAGAGCTTGTGCAGTTCGGCGGGCAGGGTGCCGGCCGCGCATACGACAATGTCTTCAGTGTACGAACGGCTCGACGAGCGCTGCACGGCGCCGATCACATCGGCATCGTAGGGCAGGCTGTGACGCTCCTGCGGCGCGTGGGTGAGCGCGTCCACGCTTGCGCGCCATTCGTCGGCGAGGCGCCGCGCGCAGGCGGTCCAGTTCGCGTCCGCGCGCCAGTTGAGGAGCTCGTCGCCAAGTGCCGCGAGCGCGAGCTTCGCATCGGCCTCCACGGTCAGGCCGTTGTGCTTGAGCGCGTCGAAGCCATTCGCGTTCACGCCGATCACGTGTGCGTGCGCGAACAGCGAATTCGAGCCGGTCGTGAAGTCCTGCAGGCGCGTGCCCACCGCGAGGATGCAGTCGGCGTCGCGCGCGAGCGCGTTCGCGGCGGGCGAGCCCGTCACGCCGATGGCGCCCACATTGAGCGGGTCGTCCCAGGCGAGCGCGCCCTTGCCCGCCTGCGTTTCCGCCACCGGAATGCCGCGCGCGGTGGCGAGCGCCTTGAGTTGAGCCGCGGCCCGCGAGTAGAGCACGCCGCCGCCCGCGACAATGAGCGGACGCTTGGCGCGATGCAGTTGCGCAAGCGCCGCGTCGATCTCGCTTTGCACTGGCACATTCGCATGAAAGTTCACGAGGCGCGGTGTGAAGAAGCTCGCGGGATAGTCCCACGCCATGGCCTGCACGTCCTGCGGCAGCGCGAGCGTGACCGGGCCGCACTGCGCAGCGTCGGTGAGCACGCGCAGTGCGCGCGGCAAGGCGGTGAGCAACTGCGCGGGATGCACGATGCGGTCGAAATAGCGCGACACCGGCTTGAGCGCGTCATTGGCGGAGACGCCGCCATCATGAGGATCTTCGACTTGCTGAAGCACCGGGTCGGGTTCGCGCGAGACGAACGTGTCGCCGGGCAACAGCAGGAGCGGCAGGCGGTTCACGTGCGCGAGCGCGGCGGCTGTCACGAGGTTGGTGGCGCCTGGACCGATCGAGGTCGTGACGGCCATCATGCGGCGGCGGAAATGTGCCTTTGCATAGGCGATCGCGCTGTGCGCCATCGCTTGCTCATTGTGCGCGCGCAGCGTGGGCAGTTCGTGGCGATAGTGATAAAGCGCCTCGCCGAGGCCCGCCACGTTGCCGTGCCCGAAAATGGCGAACACGCCGCCGAACAGCGGCTCTGTACGGCCTGAGCCGTCATCGCAGGCTACGCGCTGCGCCGCGAGAAAACGCACCAGTGCCTGTGCCGTGGTGAGGCGCACCGTAGCGGCAGGGGTATTGGGCTGGGCGTCGGGCGTTGTCTGTGATGTGCCAGCGTTGGGAGCAATGCGCTGATTCATGCTGCTTTCTCCTCATGCGTGGCGTGAGCATCGCGCTGCTGTGTCGGGTCTCGTACCTCGCTTCGCGCTGCGCGCCAAGCCGCGATCAGCGCCTCGAAGGCGCGGCGCACGCGCGCGACCAGTTCCTGGTCGTCGATTTCTCCCGCGAGCCAGGCGAGGCTCGGCTCGTAGAAGATCGTGCGTCCTACCGTGAAGCCGCGGCACGTCTGCGAAGCCGCCGCCGCGCGAAAGCCGCTCGTCAATTGCTCGATGGGCGCCGAGAGGCCCAGCAGCACCACGCCACGGCAATACGGATCGCGTTCGGCGATCAGCGCGTCAATCTCGCGCCACTGCGCCGCGTCCATCGGTTCGAGCTTCCACCACTCGGGGTAGAGGCCGACGTTGTAGAGCCGCTTGAGCGCGCGATAGACGGTGTCGGGGGCGTTCGGCTCGCCATCGAGCTTTGGCGGAATCACTTCGAGCAGCAGTTCGTGGCCGCTTGCCTGGACCGCGTCGTAGAGGGCGCATAGCTGCGCTTCCTGTTCGAGGCGCTGCTCGATGGGCTCGTCGGGGTGGAACTGCACGAGACACTTCACCGTATGCCCGATGGGCCAGGCTGCGAGCGTGGTGCCGATCGAGCGGCCATGGTCGAACACGAGCGGCACCGAGCCCGGCAGTTCGACCGGCCGGCCGATCCACCAGTCGCGCCCGGTTGCCGCGTTGAGCGCGTCCTGGCCGTAGCGGTCGTCGATCAGGACGCCGATGCGGCCTTGCAGGCCGAGCTCGCTTTCGGTCTGCGCCACGGCGTCGACGAACAGGTTCTTCAGGTGCGAGATACGCGCCTCGCTGGCGCCGGTTTGCTGGGCGAGGTCGAAGAACTGGTTGCGATGATCGAATGCGAAACCCAGCACTTCATCGTACCGCTTGCGCGCGGGCGTCACGCGATGCAGTCGGGCGAGCGTCGCGTCGCGGTCGGGGCGGCGCATGCGCACGGGGTCCATTGCGGCTTCGCGCAGGAAATAGTCGAGCTCTGCAGGTGTGGGCATGGCAGGCGCGCAACCGTGGCGCGAGACCACGAGCGCGCCGCACGCATTGGCCGCACGGGCGCAGTCCTCGAGCGGCGCGTCGCGCAGCCAGCCCGAAAGAAAGCCCGCCGCAAACGCGTCGCCCGCGCCGAGCACGTTGAGCACTTCGACTTCCACGCCGCGCTGCAACGGCACGGTGTCGAGGGAATCGGGCACGGCGCCCTCGACGATCTGGCAGCCGAGCGGGCCGCGCTTCACGAGCAGCGTGGCGGCCGTGACCTCGCGCACGCGCTTGAGCGCGTCGGGGAGGTTCTCCTTGCCGCCCGCGATGCGGAACTCTTCCTCGGTGCCGATCACGAGGTCGAAGCGCGGCAGGATCCGTTGCAGATGCTCGCTCACGCCTGCGCTCGCGATGAAGCGCGTTTCACCATCAGCCTTGCCGGTCAGGCCCCAGAGCACGGGCCGATAGTCGATGTCGAGCACGGTGCGCACGTTGTTGCGGCGCGCGTAGTCGAGCGCGGCGAGGCTCGCGCGGTTCACATGTTCGGTCGAGAAGTGCGTACCGGTGATGAGCAGCGCTTTCGACGAGGCAATGAAGGCTTCGTCGAAGTCGCCCGCATCGACGGCCATATCGGCGCAGTTCTCGCGATAGAAGATGAGCGGAAAGGTATCGCGGTCCTTCAAGCCGAGCAGCACGAGGGCGGTGAGCCGCTCGCGGTCGATGCGCACGTGGCTCGTATCGCAGCGTTCCTTGGCGAGTGTTTCAGTGAGGAAGCGGCCCATATGGTCGTCGCCGACGCGCGTGAGCATGGCCGCGTTCAGGCCGAGCCGCGCGCAGCCGAAGGCAATGTTCGCCGACGAACCGCCGAGATACTTGGCGAAGGTGGAGACATCCTCGAGCCGCGCGCCCACCTGCTGCGCATAGAGATCCACGCCGAGCCGGCCGAGGCAGACGATGTCGCGGCTGCGCGCGCTCGCGAAGCGCGAAGGGGAGGTGCTGGGGAGAGCCATGTGCATTCCTGTCGTATTCGGTCCCGCACGTATTCAAATGGTCGCGCCGTCGAGCTCGGCAATCATCTTCTGCATCTCCGCGCCGCCGGCCATCATGTCGAGCACTTCGTTCTTGCTGATCGTGTCTTTCGTGTACGTGCCGAGCGAGCGGCCGCGATTGAGCAGTGTGAACGAGTCGCCAATCGGGTACGCGTGGTGGACGTTGTGGGTGATGAAGATCACCGAGATGCCTTTGGCGCGCGCGTTATGAATCAGCTTGAGCACGTTGAAGCTCTGCTTCACGCCGAGCGCGGCCGTTGGCTCGTCGAGAATCAGCACCCGTGCACCGAAGTGAATCGCCCGCGCGATCGCGAGGCACTGGCGCTCGCCGCCCGACATCGTGCCGATGGCCTGATGCGGGTCGCGCACGTTGATGCCCATTTCGGAGAGTCGATCCTTCGCGATGGTTGCGCTCGCATCCAGATCCATCACGTTGATGAACCCAAAAAGCTTCTTCTGCGGTTCGCGGCCCATGAAGAAGTTGCGCGCCACGGAGAGCAGCGGCACCAGTGCAAGATCCTGATAGACCGTTGCGATGCCGAGGTCGAGCGCGTCCTTGGGCGAATCGAAGCGCACGGGCTTGCCGTCCACTAAATATTGGCCCGAGGTAGGCGCGTGCACGCCGGCTAGCGTCTTGATGAGCGTGGACTTGCCCGCGCCGTTGTCGCCGAGCAGGCAGTGCACTTCGCCGCGCTTCAGACGCAGCGTGACGCCGTTGAGCGCGATGACCTTGCCGAAGTACTTGCTGACGTTTTCCAGTGCGAGGATCGTGTCGCTGTTCGCATTTGCGCTTTCAGTCTGGTTCATGTCGGCCTCCGGCTTACGATTGCGCGACGCGGCGGCGCACATAGTGGTTGAAAAGCACGGCGATGAGCAGCATCACGCCAAGGAAGACGCGGAACCAGTCCGAGTCGATGTTCGTGTAGGTGATGCCGATCTGCACGACACCGAAGATGAGCGCGCCGAACGCGGCGCCGATCACCGAGCCATAGCCGCCCGTGAGCAGCGTGCCGCCGATTACTGCGGCGATGATGGCTTCAAACTCCTTTTGCAGGCCGCGGTCGGCTGCGGCCGAGCCGATATCGCAGACTTGCAGCACGGCGAACAGGCACGAGCAGAAAGCGGTGAGCATGAAGAGCGCGATCTTCACGCGCTTGACCGGCACGCCCACGTTCTTTGCGGCGTTGGCGTCGCCGCCCACGGCGAGGATCCAGTTGCCGTAGCGCGTCTTGGCGAGCGTGAACGCACCGATGGCCACGAGCGCGAACCACCAGAGAATGACCTTCGGCACGCCCGGCACGAGCGGCTGACCGTTGTCGAGCATCTTGCCGATGCCGATGTGCGCGAGCGCCACGAACAGGCCCTTGAACGCCGTGCCGTGAAAGAGCAGGTTGGTCACATAGTCGGCTTTCGCGACGTCGCCCACGCCGGAGACGATGGTGCGGTCGGCGAACATGATCGAGAGCGCGAGTGTGAGGCCGCGCAGGATGAACAGGAACGCGAGCGTGACAATGAACGAGGGCAGCCGCGTGCGCATCACGAGGTAGCCGTTCAATGCGCCTAACGCGATGCAGCCCGCGAACGCGAACAGGATGGACAGCGCAATGGGCCAATGGAAGTACATGGTGGGGATGGCCACCATCATGCCGGCAAAGCCGATCATCGAGCCGATCGAGAGGTCGAATTCGCCGGCGATCATCAGCAGGCACGCACCAACCGAGAGGATGCCCAAGTAAGCGGCCACCTGCGACCAGTTCATCACGCCGTCGAGGTCGAACATGCCGGAGCCGCCCGCGCCGATCGCGAACACGGCGAACACGAGCACGGTGCCGGAAATCGCGGCAAATTCGGGGCGGCCGAGCAGATGCCCGAACCACGATTCGCGCCGCACGCGCTCGTCGGTCGCGCCAGGCCCCGCTGACGACGGCTGACCCGCGCGCGGGTCCTGTGTGTCGTCCGTTGCATGCGAGGGGAAGTGTTTGCCGGCTACACCCATGATGGCTCCTTGATTCGACCACACCTGGTATGCGCCAGGTGCGGTCTCTTGCTGACCAAAAGACGTTTCGAACCTGCGGGATCAGCGGTACTGCCCCGCGTACTTCACGACCTTGTCGAGGTTCTCCCGGGTGATGAAGCCCGGACCCGAACGGATATTGCGCGGTCCGTACGAGGGTTGCAGGCCGTAAGTGTCCAGACGCTGCTTGAACTTCGGATTGGCTTCGAGAATCTGGCGGATCTTCGCCGGGTCGGTCGTATGTTCCTTCTTCACGATCGCGAGCACGGCCACCGGGATATAGCCCTGCAGATACGGCTGCTGGTCGATGGCGAACTGGATCGTGCCCGCGCGGATCGCCTTGGCGATTTCATCGGAGAAGTCGAACGTGCAGAAGTAGATCTTGCCCGCGAGGCCCATCTGCTGAACCGCCTTGAGCGTGGCTGCCGCCGGCACAGGGCCGAGCGTGAGAATCGCGCCGGTGTTCGGATGGTTGCGCAGATACGCGCTCACTTTCGACTGGATTTCGGTCGGGTCCTGGCCCGAGTCGATCGTCGAGGTCTTGTAGTTCACGCCGATGGCGTCCGCAAAGCCGCGGCAACGGTCGAACGACACCGTATTGGTGGCGATGTGGTTCACGCAGAGAAACGACTTCACGCCCGCAGCCTTGGCCTTTTCGCCGGCTGCGTGGCCCGCCACGTATTCGGGCTGGCCCACGTGCATGATTGCGCCGAGCTTCGCGCTCTGGTCCTCGGTGCCGGAGTTGATCGTGACGAGCGGGATCTTCTTTTCCGTGACCTTGCCGATGGAATTCTTCAGCACGTCGTAGTCGGCGATGGTGGTGACGACGCCGTCGTAATTGCGCGCGGCGGCCTGCTCGATCAGGCGCGCCATGTCGGCGATGTCGCCGTTGGGCGGATTGCGGTAGTCGGTTTCGACGTTGAAGTCTTCGTCGGCCTGCTTGATGGCGTTCTTGATGGTGTTCCACCACGAGTCCGAATCCGGCGCGTGGCTGATCAGCACGAAGTGCGCGTCGGCGGCCTGCGCCGGTTGCGCACCCAGCGCGCTCAAGCCGCTCAGTCCCGCTGCCAGCGTGAGCGCTGCGGCCAACCTTCGGAGCATGGTCTTGCCCTTGCGTTGCGTCATTGTCTCCACCTTTCTCGGTCTGTCGTTCGTTCTTGGGGTGAGCGACGCGCGCTTCTCGGCTTGACTTCCTGGCTTGCGTTGCCGCTTCGCTCAACGACAAGAGTAGGCGATCGTCTGGCGAGTTGCAACAGAAATTTCATTGCAAATAAAAATGGAAAATTTGTTCCAATCGTGTGCGCCGCTGCCTATAATCGGCTCCGTCGGCATGCCATGCATGCGTGGGCCAGCAGGGCTTCGTGGCAGGGGTTTGCCACACTGCAGCAAGCAACAGGGAAAAACGATCATGGCCGATGAAACCAGCGACGCCGTAGCAGGCGTGGACGAATTGATGCAGCGCATCGCGCACGAGTACGAGGCGTTGCCGCGGCAGTTGAAGAGCGTCGCGAACTATATCGAGCAGAACCGCGCGAGCGTCATGATGGATCGCACGAGCGACATCGCCGCGAGCTGCTCGGTGCATCCGTCGGCGGTGGTGCGGTTCGCGCAGCGCTTCGGCTTTTCGGGCTTCTCCGATTTGCAGGCGGTGTTCCGCCAGGCCTATGCGGGGCAGGGGGCGTCGCCCACGAGCTACCAGCAGCGCATACGCCAGTTGATCGAGGCGAAAGACGGCAGCGCGAGCCCCGATCTCGGCGGTGCGGTCGCGCGCGAATTCATCGGCGCGTGCCGCAATGGGCTCGACGAACTCGAGGCCGGACTCGACGATGCGCAGTTCGACGCCGCGGTGAAGATGCTCGAGCACGCGGACAACATCTACGTGATCGGCGTGCGCCGCTCGTTCGCGGTGGCGAGCTATATCGTCTACGCATTGCAGCACACGAGAAAGCGCGTGCATCTCGTGTCGGGCTTCGGCGGCATGTATCACGAGCAGATCCGCAGCGTGAAGAAAGGCGACGTGGTGATCGCCATCAGCTTCGCGCCTTACGGCAAGGAGACGCAGTACTGCCTGCGCGTGGCGCAGCAGCATCAGGCGAAGACACTGGTGATTACGGATAGCCAACTTTCGCCGCTCGCGCGACACGCCGACGCGCAACTCTATGTGAAGGAGGGGAGCGCATTCGCGTTCCGCTCGCTGACGAGCACGTTTTGCCTGTGCCAGGCGCTGTTCGTTGCACTCGCGTACCGGCTCGAACTCAACGTGGAAGAATCGACCGACCCTGGAGAATACGATGACTGAAGCAGGAACATGCAATGTTGCAGTATTCGGCGCGGGCCGCATCGGCCGGATTCATGCGGCGAACCTCGCGCGCCAGCCCGGCGTGCGCCTGAAGTACGTGGTCGATGTGAACCGCGAGGCAGCGGCCGCGCTCGCGGCGCAGCACGACGCTCAGGTAGCCGATGTGGAGGGCGCGCTCGGCGACGCCTCGATCGATGCTAGTGTGATCTGCTCATCGACCGATACGCATTCCGAACTGATTTTGAAGTCGGCGGCGGCGCGCAAGCATATCTTCTGCGAGAAGCCGGTCGATCTTGCGATCGGCCGCGCGCGCGAATGCGCCGACGCGGTGGCACGCGCGGGCGTGGTGGCCATGATCGGCTTTCAGCGCCGCTACGATCCCACTTTTGCGGCGCTCAAGGCGCGTCTGGATGGCGGCGAGATCGGCACGCCCGAGATGCTGGTCGTGACGAGCCGCGACCCGGGCGCGCCGCCGGTGGAGTACATCGTGCGCTCGGGCGGCATCTTCAAGGACATGCTGATCCACGACTTCGACATCTTCCGCTGGATTCTCGACGACGAAGCCGACACTGTGCATGCGACGGGCAGTTGTCTCTCGGACCCCGCCATCGCCGACGCGGGCGACATCGACTCCACTGCTGTCACGATCCGCACGAAGCGCGGCCGTCTTTGCCAGATCAACACGTCGCGGCGCGCGGCCTATGGCTACGACCAGCGCTTCGAGATTCTCGGCAGCGCGGGCATGCTTCAGGCAGGCAACATGACGCCGACCGAGGTGGTGTCGTGGACCAAAGGAGCGGTGGCGCGGGACGTGCCGGAAGCGTTCTTTCTCGAGCGCTACCGGGCCGCCTATGCGCGCGAGATGGCGCATTTTTACGAGGCTCTCACGCAGGGCACGCCCGTGCGCACGAGCGTGGCCGACGGCCTCAAGGCGCTGGAGCTTGCGGAGGCGGCGGCGCTGTCGTGGCGCGAAGGCCGCGTAGTGAAGCTGGGAGCGTGATCACGTCGCGCGAGTGAGGGCCGTGGCGGCATCGTGCTCGCCAGATAGAGAGGATCCCGAAGGAGACAGGCGATGCAGGCGAATGAACGTACCCGGCCGTTGCGCGTGGGCGTGGCCGGACTGGGCCGGCTCGGGCGGCGGCATGCGCTTAATCTCGCGTACCGTGTGCCGGGCGCGAAGCTGGCGGCCGCATGCAGCCCGCTCGACGACGATCTCGCGTGGGCCCTCGAGGCGATACCCGAAGCGCGGCAATACCGCGACTACGCCGAGTTGCTGGCCGATGCAACGATAGACGCCGTATGGCTCGTGACGCCCTCTGCGCTTCACGCGCAGCAGATTGTCGCTGCGTTGCACGCGGGCAAGCACGTGTTCTGCGAGAAGCCGCTCTCGCTCGACGTGGCCGAATGCGAGCGCGTGGTCGAAGAGGCGCGGCGCTTTTCCGGGCGGCAGGTGACAATCGGTTTCATGCGCCGTTTCGATCCGAGCTATCACGACGCGTTTTCGAAGCTGCGCGCGGGGGCGATCGGGCGGCCATTTCTCGTGCGCTCGCAAACCTGCGACCTCAACGATCCGGACGGTTTTTTCGTGCGCTTCGCGCCCGGCTCCGGCGGCATTTTTCTCGACTGCACCGTGCACGATATCGACGTCGCGCGCTGGCTGCTCGGCAAGCCGCGCGCCACGCGCGTGTTCGCGGCCGGCGCGGTGGCGCTGCACGAGGGCCTGCGTGAATTCGGCGACATCGACAACGGCGTGGCGATCTGCGAGTTCGAAGGCGGCAAGCTCGCGATGTTCTACGCATCGCGCACCATGGCACATGGCAACGACACGTCGAGCGAGGTGATCGGCACGGCCGGCGCGCTGGCGATCGGCCATGTGCCGCGCGCGAACCGTGTGGAGATCTACGACGCGCACGGCGTGCGCAGCGTTTGCACGCCGACCTTCTTCGACCGCTTCGAGGAGGCGTTTCTGATCGAAGCGCAGGCGTTTGTCGCAGCGGTGCGCGCGCGTGAGGCCGGCGTGGCGGAGGACGCGACGGCGAGTGCGGAGCAGGGCGCGACGCTGGAGGACGCGCTGGAAGCGACGCGAATCGGCTGTGCGTTGCGCGAGTCGCTGCGCACGGGCCAGGCGGTGACGCTCTGAAGGCGCAAAGAAGGTGCAAAGAAGGCACAAGCGGCGTTGTACGCGGCTGCGGTAAAATCGCTGCTATCCGTGCACACCCTGCGCCCTCCGCCGAGGTGGCGCGCCAACGAAGGATCCAACCCAATGCAGATTGATGTTCACAAGGAAGTGGATGCGCGTGGGCTGACCTGCCCGCTGCCGATCCTGCGCGCCAAGAAGGCGCTCGCCGACATGGAAAGCGGCCAGATTCTCAAGGTTCTCGCGACCGATCCCGGCTCGCAGCGCGATTTCGCGGCCTTTGCCAAGCAAACGGGCAACGAGATCGTGGAAAGCTCGCAGCAGGACAAGACCTTTGTGTTCCTGATGCGCCGCCGCTGATATAACTGCAGGGATGCGCTCGAGCGCATCGCATGAAAAAATGGCCCGCAATCGTGAGATTGCGGGCCATTTTCTTTGCCGGGATGGGGACTGATTAGCCCTCCAGCTCCGGCTTGCGCGTGCGCAGATATTCCGCGAAATCGGTGGCGACTTCCGGGTGGCGCAGCGCGAATTCCACGGTGGCCTTCAGGTAGCCGAGCTTGCTGCCGCAGTCGAAGCGCGTGCCGTGATACTTGTACGCGAGTACTTGTTCATCGGCGAGCAGCGACTGGATGGCGTCGGTGAGCTGGAGTTCGCCGCCCGCACCCGGCTTGATCGAGCGCAGGTGCTGGAAAATGCGCGGCTTGAGGACGTAGCGGCCCACCACGCCGAGGTTCGACGGCGCGACTTCGGGCGCCGGCTTTTCGACGATGCCCGAGAGCTTGACGATCGAGTCTTCCCACTCCTTGCCGTCGACGATGCCGTACGAGCGCGTTTCCGAGGGCGGGATCTCTTCCACGCCGAGCACCGAGCTGTGGTAGTGGTCGAACACCTCGACCATTTGCTGCATGACGGGCGGGGTGCCGTAGAGCAGGTCGTCGGCGAGGATCACGGCGAACGGGTTGTCGCCCACGAGCTTTTCCGCGCACAGCACGGCGTGACCCAGACCCAGCGCTTCGGGCTGGCGCACGTAAAAGCAGTCGACGTTGTTCGGCTTGATGTTGCGTACCAGTTCGAGCAGCTTTTCCTTGCCGCGTGCTTCGAGCTCGGCTTCGATCTCATATGACTTGTCGAAGTGGTCTTCGATCGCGCGCTTGCTGCGGCCCGTTACGAAGATCATTTCGGTGATGCCAGCCGCGACGGCCTCCTCGACCGCGTACTGGATCAGCGGCTTGTCCACGACCGGGAGCATTTCCTTCGGGCTCGCCTTGGTGGCCGGAAGGAAGCGCGTGCCGAGGCCCGCCACCGGGAATACCGCTTTGGTAACTTTTAGCATGTCTCTAGTCCTGGTCCTGATGGGTCTGGCGCCGTGCGCGCCGCCAAACCTCACCTTAAGCCGATTCAGGCCGGCAGCCGCGCGAGTTGCGCGGTCAGCTTGCCCAGCGTTGCCTGAAATTCTGCCAGCCTCTTCTGCTCTTGCTCAACCACCGCCGGGGGCGCTTTTGCAACAAAACTGTCATTTCCTAGCTTGGCATTGCACTTCGTCACTTCGTTCGTCAGTCGCGCGATCTCCTTCGAAAGACGTTCGCGTTCGGCCGCCACGTCGATCTCCACCTTGAGCACGAGCTTGTCCGTACCCACGATAGCAACCGGCGCGCCTGCCGAGGCGGCGTCGAGCGTCGCTTCGTCGGCGATGATCTGCACCTCCGAGAGCTTCGCGAGCGCTTGCGCATAGGGTGCGAACGACGCGAGGCGCTCCGCGTTGCCCGTCACCAGCAGCGGCACCTTCGTGGCGGGAGAGAGGCCCATCTCGCCACGCAGGTTGCGGCATGCATCGATCACGGCCTTCAGGTCGGCAGCCCATTGCTCGGCGGCTTCGTCGATCTTCTTCGGCTCGGCCAGCGGGTAGCGCTGCATCATGATCGATGCTTCGCCCTCGGCCGCGCCCGCCGGATAAGCATCGGTGAGCGGCGCCACCTTCTGCCACAGCGCTTCGGTGATGAACGGAATCACCGGATGCGCGAGGCGCAGCACCGTCTCCAGCACGCGCAACAGCGTGCGCCGCGTGGCGCGCTGCTGCGCGGGCGTGCCGGTCTGGATCTGAACCTTCGCGAGCTCCAGGTACCAGTCACAGTATTCGTCCCAGACGAACTTATATATGGCGTTGGCCACGTTGTCGAAGCGATAGTCGGCGAATCCCTTCGCGACTTCGGCTTCCACGCGCTGGAGCAGCGAGACGATCCAGCGGTCGGCCTGCGAGAAGTCGGTGTAGCCGCCCGGGCCGCAATCGCCCGGCTGGCATCCTGGCCGTGTAGCGCCCGGCTTCGAGAAGCCGCAGTCGTGGCCTTCGCAGTTCATCAGCACGAAACGCGTGGCGTTCCAGAGCTTGTTGCAGAAGTTGCGATAGCCCTCGCAGCGCGCGAGGTCGAAGTTCACGTTGCGCCCGAGCGTGGCCATCGAGGCCATCGTGAAGCGCAGCGCGTCGGTGCCGAAGGCGGGAATGCCGTTCGGGAATTCCTTGCGCGTTTTCTTCTCGATGGTCGCGGCCTGCTTGGGGTTCATGAGGCCGGTGGTGCGCTTGGCGACCAGCGCTTCGAGCTCGATGCCGTCGACGATGTCGATCGGGTCGAGCGTGTTGCCCTTGCTCTTGGACATCTTCTGGCCTTCGGCGTCGCGCACGAGGCCGTGCACGTAGACCGTGTCGAAGGGCACCTTGCCGGTGAAGTGCGTGGTCATCATGACCATGCGCGCCACCCAGAAGAAGATGATGTCGAAGCCCGTGACCAGCACGGAGGAGGGCAGGAAGGCCTTCAGCTCAGGCGTATCCGCAGGCCAGCCGAGCGACGAGAATGGCACGAGCGCCGACGAGAACCACGTGTCGAGCACGTCCTCGTCGCGCTTCAAGGCGCCCTTGTAGCCCTTGGCGTCGGCCTGCGCGCGCGCTTCTTCCTCACTCTTCGCGACGAAGATTTCGCCGTTCTCGCCGTACCAGGCCGGAATCTGGTGGCCCCACCAGAGCTGGCGCGAGATACACCAGTCCTGGATGTTCTCGAGCCACTGGTAGTAGGTGGTGGTCCAGTTTTCCGGCACGAACTTGATCTGGCCGTTGCGCACCACCTCGAGCGAGGTTTCGGTGATCGACTTGCCGGGGTTGAAGGTGCCTTCGGGTGCGGGCTTGGTCATCGCCACGAACCACTGGTCCGTGAGCATCGGCTCGATCACGACGCCCGTGCGGTCGCCGCGCGGCACCATCAGCTTGTGCGGCTGCACCGATTCGAGCAGGCCCAGCGACTCGAAGTCGGCCACCACCTGCTTGCGCGCCTCGAAGCGGTCGAGGCCGCGATATTTTGCGGGCGCGTTGTCGTTGATCTTCGCGTCGAGCGTGAGGATCTCGATCATCGGCAGGCCGTGGCGCTGGCCCACCTGGTAGTCGTTGAAGTCGTGCGCGGGCGTGACCTTCACGACGCCCGTGCCGAACTCGCGGTCCACGTACTCGTCGGCAATGATCGGGATTTCGCGGTCCGCGAGCGGCAGCTTCACGGTCTTGCCGATCAGGTGCGCATAGCGCTCGTCTTCCGGATGGACCATCACGGCCGTGTCGCCGAGCATGGTTTCCGGGCGCGTGGTGGCGACCGTGAGGTGGCCCGAGCCATCGGCGAGTGGGTAGCGCAGGTGCCACAGGTGGCCGTTTTCCTCTTCGCTCGCGACTTCGAGGTCCGAGACGGCGGTGAGCAGCACCGGATCCCAGTTCACGAGGCGCTTGCCGCGGTAGATCAGGCCCTGTTCATAGAGGCGCACGAACACGTCGCGCACGGCGGCCGACATCTTGTCGTCCATCGTGAAGTACTCGCGCGACCAGTCGATCGAAGCGCCCAGGCGCCGCACCTGGCCCGTGATGGTCGAGCCCGATTGCTGCTTCCATTCCCACACGCGTTCGACGAACTTCTCGCGGCCGAGGTCGTGGCGCGAGATCTTCTGCGCGTCGAGCTGGCGCTCCACGACGATCTGGGTGGCGATGCCAGCGTGGTCGGTACCCGGCACCCACAGGGTGTTCTCGCCGAGCATGCGGTGGTAGCGCGTCAGGCCGTCCATGATCGTCTGGTTGAACGCGTGTCCCATGTGCAGCGTGCCCGTGACGTTGGGCGGCGGCAACTGGATCGAGAAGTTGGCGCGGCCGGGCGTGAGGGTCGCGGCGGCATAGCCGCGGCGCTCCCATTCGGGGCCCCAATGGGCTTCGATCGTCTGCGGCTCGAAGCTTTTCGCTAGCGTGCTGTCGCTCATGGGTGGAATCTGCCGAAAAAAGATGCTGAAAACCTTCGATTATAAGGGGAAGCGCCGTCAGGCCGGGCCCGGGGCCCGTCCATAGCCGGTATGGCCTTTATAATGACGGTCTACTTCGAAGCCCGCCGCGATGGCGCCCCTGCTTGCGGCTTTCCTCGCGGCCTTCCTTGCGCCCCTCATTCATGCCTGAACTGCTCGCCAACCTGAACCCCGAACAACACGCCGCCGTCACGTTGCCGAACGAACCGGCGCTCATTCTGGCCGGGGCCGGCAGCGGCAAGACGCGCGTGCTGATCACGCGCATTGCGTGGCTCATCCAGCAGGGCCTCGCCTCGCCGATGACGATTCTCGCCGTGACTTTCACGAACAAGGCCGCACGTGAAATGACGAGCCGCCTTCAGGCGATGATGCCCATCGACACGCGCGGCATGTGGATCGGCACCTTCCACGGCCTGTGCAACCGCATGCTGCGCGCGCATTACCGCGACGCCGGCCTGCCGCAGACCTTCCAGATCCTCGACACGGCCGACCAGCTTTCGGCCATCAAGCGCTTGATGAAGGGTCTGAACATCGACGACGAGAAGTTCCCGCCGAAGAACCTTCAGCACTTCATCAACAACGCGAAGGAGCAGGGCCTGCGGCCGAAAGACGTCGACGTCACGGATCACTACAACCGCAAGTTCGTCGAGCTCTACGAAGCCTACGAGCAGCAGTGTCAGCGTGAAGGCGTGGTCGACTTCGCCGAGCTGCTGCTGCGCTGCTACGAGCTGCTCGCGTACAACCCGCCGCTGCGCGCGCATTATCAAGCGCGCTTTCGCGACATCCTCGTCGACGAGTTCCAGGACACCAACAAGCTCCAGTACGCGTGGCTCAAGCTGCTCGCGGGCTCGGGCAACGCGATCTTCGCCGTGGGCGACGACGACCAGTCGATCTACGCGTTCCGTGGCGCGAACGTGGGCAACATGCGCGACTTCGAGAACGAGTTCCGCGTGAAGCACCTGATCAAGCTCGAGCAGAACTACCGCTCGCACGGGCACATTCTCGATGCGGCGAACTATCTGATCGCGCATAACTCGCGGCGCCTCGGCAAGAATCTGCGCACCGACGCGGGCCACGGCGAGCCGGTGCGCGTCTACGAGGCCGCCACCGATTCGCAGGAGGCGGGCTGGATCGTCGAGGAAGTGCGGGCGCTCATCAATCAGGGCCTCGCGCGCAACGAGATCGCGATTCTGTACCGCAGCAACGCGCAGTCGCGCACGATCGAGCACACGCTCGTGAACGCGGGCGTGCCGTACAAGGTGTATGGCGGCCTGCGCTTCTTCGAGCGTCAGGAAGTGAAGCACGCGCTCGCCTATCTGCGCCTGATCGACAATCCCAACGACGACACCGCGTTTGCGCGCGTCGTGAACTTCCCGACGCGCGGCATTGGCGCGCGCTCGATCGAGCAGCTTGCGGATGCCGCACGCCTCTATAACTGCTCGATGGCGGCGGCGATTCCCTATGTCACGGGCAAGGCCGGCACGAGTCTCGGCTCGTTCGCGAACCTGATCGCGAAGATGCGCGCCGAAACTGCGCAAATGAGCCTGCCCGAGACGGTCGAGTACACGGTGCGCATGAGCGGTCTGGCCGAGTTCTATCAGGGCGAGCGCGAAGGCCAGGACCGTCTGGAGAACTTGCAGGAACTCGTGAACGCGGCCACCGCGTTCGTGAGCGAGGAAGGCTACGGCATGGACACGCCGGCGCGCTCGATTCCGCTGCGCCCCGGCGCGAGCGCGCTGCCCGAGATCGTCTCGCAGGAAGGCGAGATCGAAGTGCTCGACGCGCCCGCGATCACGGATCCCGCGCAGAACCCCGACCTCATGACGCCGCTCGCGGGGTTTCTCTCGCATGCGTCGCTCGAAGCGGGCGACAATCAGGCGCAGGCGGGCCAGGACGCCGTGCAGTTGATGACTGTGCACGCCGCGAAGGGGCTCGAATTCACGGCGGTGTTCATCACCGGTCTCGAAGAGGGGTTGTTCCCGCACGAGAACAGCGCGATGGAAGCCGATGGCCTCGAGGAGGAGCGC
Source organism: Paraburkholderia sp. A1RI-2L (assembly GCF_048957375.1). Classification (NCBI taxonomy): domain Bacteria; kingdom Pseudomonadati; phylum Pseudomonadota; class Betaproteobacteria; order Burkholderiales; family Burkholderiaceae; genus Paraburkholderia; species Paraburkholderia sp. A1RI-2L. The sequence goes on along the minus strand of NZ_JARBTA010000001.1, from coordinate 1,653,247 downwards.
CGCCTGATGTACGTGGCGATCACGCGCGCGAAGGAGCGGCTCTATATCTCGTTCGCGCAGAGCCGTCTGCTGCACGGCCAGACGCGCTACAACGTGCGATCGCGCTTCTTCGACGAACTGCCGCAGGAGTCGCTCAAATGGCTCACGCCGAAGGTCGAGGCGGGCGCGCGCTGGGGCGGGCGCTCGGACAACGCCGGCTGGGGGCGCGACTGGTTCTCGCGTCCGGGTGGCGGAAGCGGCGGCGGTGGCAGTCGCGATCGCGATGCCTATATCGCGGACAAGAGCCCCGCGCCGGCGTTCGCCAACGAGCAGCGCGCAGCCGAGACGGGCTTTCGCGTGGGCCAGGTCGTGTTTCATACGAAGTTCGGCGAAGGCACGATCACGGCGCTCGAAGGCAGCGGTGCCGATGCCAAGGCGCAAGTGCGCTTCAAGCGCCATGGCGAGAAATGGCTCGCGCTGGCCGTGGCGAAGCTGCAGCCGGTCGAGTGAGCGGCGTTTCCGTGCAACGCATCAACCCAGTGATGTAACCGGTCGACATAACCCATCGACGCAACCCGGCAGGCCCTTGAAGCAATGAACTCCCTTTCCACACAGCCCGGCGCAGCGGCGCGCCCGCTTGGCGTGCTTGCCGCGCTTCCCCAGGAACTCGGCGATCTGATCGCCACGATGCAGGCCGAATCGGGTGTCGTCACGCGCACGCTCGGGCGGCGCGACTATCACGTCGGCACTGTGCACGGCGTGCCGTGCGTGGTGACGCTCGCGCGCGTCGGCAAGGTGGCCGCGGCGGCCACGGCGAGCGCGCTGATCCACGTCTTCGATGTGGGCGCGGTGGTGTTCACGGGCGTAGCGGGCGGCGTGGGGCCGGACGTGCACGTGGGCGACGTGGTGGTGGGCGAGACGCTGCTCCAGCACGACATGAACGCCGAGCCGCTGTTCCCTCGCCACGAGATTCCGCTGCTCGCGCGCTCGCGCTTTGACGCCGACCGTGCGCTGGCCGATGCGCTGGCCGCCGCCTGCGAGCGCTTCGTCGCGGAAGAGGGCACGGCGCTGGCGGCGCGCTTTAGCGCCGCGCTGCCGCGCTTCGAAACCGCGCTGCCGGGGGTGCATCGCGGGCTCGTGATCAGCGGCGACCAGTTCGTGGCCAGTGCGGCGGCTGTGGGCGCATTGCGCGCGGCTTTGCCCGATGCGCTCGCCGTGGAAATGGAAGGCGCGGCGCTGGCTCAGGTCTGCCACGAGTACGAGGTGCCGTGCGCCGTCGTGCGCACCATTTCCGACACCGCCGACGAGCATGCGAGCACCTCGTTCTCGTCGTTCCTCACCGACATCGCCGGGACGTATTCGACGGGCATTCTGCGGCGCTTTCTCGCGTCGTACCGCCCGGCGGGCCGCTGAGCGGCGCGGATGGGCGCCGGCGGCCCGCAGTCGACCCGTGGGCGCGGGTTAACAATGACTGTGAAATTATTTATATATAAAGTAATCTGGCCTGCCGTTCAACCGCCATTGACCGACTGCGCCTGAAAGTCCGCGTCCAGGGGCCTTGCTGCAAGGCATCTGGAGACGCCCGGACGGGACGGCGCCGTGCCCGCCCATGTCCGATGCCCGCTCCATCCCCGCGCGCACGACGCGCGCCGTCCTGCTCGTCTGCGGCTTGTCCGTTCTCTTCGAAGGCTACGACGTCGGCAGTCTCGGCGCGGTGCTGCCCGCGCTGGCCGCCGACCGACACTGGAGCCTCACGCCGATGCAACTCGGCGCGCTCGGCAGCTACGCGCTCGCGGGCATGTTCTTCGGCGGGATGGCGATCGGCACGCTTGGCGATCTGCTCGGGCGGCGGCGCATGCTGCTGGCCTGCGTCGCACTGTTCTCGCTCACGATGGCCGGCGCCGCGATCGCGCCCACGCCGTTCTGGTTCGGCCTGTGCCGGTTTCTGGGCGGCCTCGGTCTCGGCGGCGTGATTCCGGTGGCCGCCGCGCTCACGATCGAGTATTCGCCGCCGGCGCGGCGCAGCTTCAACTACGGAATGATGTACTCGGGCTACTCGCTCGGCATCCTGTGCGCGGCGCTCGCAGCCATGGCGCTGTTGCCCGCATGGGGCTGGCGCGGTGTGATGGCGGTGGGTGCGCTGCCGCTGCTCGCGCTGCTGCCGATGGCGCTCGCATTGCCCGAATCGTTCGAATATCTGGCCGCGCGCGGACGCTTCGACGAGGCGAGCGTGCTCGCCGCCCGGCTCGGCGTGACCGGTGAGCTGCCGGCGGCACGCGGCGCCGCGTCCCAGCGACGGACGAGCTTGCGCGACATCGTGGCCGCGATCTTCGCGCGCCGCCGTCTGCGCGCGACGGCCTGCTTCTGGATCGCACTGTTCTGCGGCATGTTGCTCGTGTACGGCCTCAACACCTGGCTGCCGATGATCATGCGCAAGCAAGGCTACGATCTCGGCTCGAGCCTCGCCTTCCTGCTTGTTTTCAGCCTGACTTCGGCATGCGGCGGCGTGGTGCTCGGCAAGATCGCCGACCGCTTCGGCGCGCGTGCGACGGTCGCGCTGGCCTATGCCATCGGCGCGCTCGCGATCGCTGCGCTGATGACCCGCAACGCGCTCGTCGTGAGCTATGCGCTCGTGGCGCTCGCGGGCATCGGCAGCATCTCGGCTTCGCTCATCCTGACCGGCTATCTGACGCACTTCTATCCGTCGCACGCGCGCGGCGCGGCGACGGGCTGGGCGCTGTCCTTCGCGCGTTTCGGGGCGATGTGCGGGCCGCTCATGGGCGGCTACATCGCGAGCGTCGGCGCAAACTGGTCGTGGAATTTCGTGGCGTTCGCGGTGACAGGACTCGTGGCGGCGCTGGCGGTCGCGGCGTTGCCGTCGCGTGTGCGCGTTGAGGCGGGAGAAGATGCGAGGGTCGAAGCAGACGAAGGCGGCGAGGCGGCGCAGGGCGAAGCCCGCCGCGCCACCGAGCGCGGCGCCCAGCTTTCCTGAAGGCGCGGCGGGCGCGCCTTGGATCGCCGCTTCACGCCTTGCCGGTTGGCTCGACCGCCTCGCGGATCTGCTGCAGCGCCGCTGCGTCCTCGATGGTCGGCAAATCGCCGGGATCGCGCCCTTCGGCGAGCGCCGCGATTGCGCGGCGCAGGAGCTTGCCCGAGCGCGTCTTCGGCAGCATCGACACGAAGTGCACGCGCGCGGGCCGCCCGATGGCGCCGAGCTGGCGGTCCACGGTGGCCGCGAGCGCGGCGGCGAGCTTGTCCGCCGCCGCCCGATCGGCCGCCGCACCCGCGTCGCGCAGCACCACGAACGCGAGCGCGGCCTGGCCCTTCACCGTGTCGTTCACGCCCACCACGGCGACTTCGGCGACCGCCGCGTGCGACGAGATCGCTTCCTCGATCTCGCGCGTGCCGAGCCGGTGGCCCGCCACGTTGATGACGTCGTCGGTGCGGCCGAGGATCGTCACGTAGCCGTTTTCGTCCTGCACGCCCCAGTCGAAGGTCGAATAGACCTGCTGGCCCGGCACGCTCTCCCAATACGTCTTCACGAAGCGCGCATCGTCGCCCCAGACCGTTTGCATGCAGCCCGGCGGCAGCGGGTAGCTCAGCGTGATCACGCCTTTCTCGCCCTGCGCGCAGGGCTCGCCCGTATGCTCGTTGCGCAGCACGAGGTCGTAGCCGTAGCACGGCACGCCAGGCGAGCCGACCTTCGGCGGCAACGCTTCGACGCCGCGCTGGATCGCGAGCATCGGCCAGCCGGTCTCGGTCTGCCAGTAGTTGTCGACCACGGGCTTGCCGAGCGCGTCCGAGATCCACACGGACGTGGGTTCGTCGAGCGGCTCGCCTGCGAGAAAGAGGGTGCGCAGGCTCGACAGGTCGGCGGCGCGCAGCAGCGCCGGATCCTGCTTCTTGAGCACGCGTATCGCGGTGGGCGCGGTGAACATGAGATTGATGCGGTGCTGCTCGACGAGGCGCCACCAGATGCCGCCGTCGGGCCGCACGGGCGTGCCTTCGTACATCACCGTGGTCATGCCCGCGAGCAGCGGCGCGTAGATGATGTAGCTGTGGCCCACGACCCAGCCGATATCCGACGCCGTGAACATGGTGTCGCCGGCGCGGCCCTCGAAGATGTACTCCATCGACGCGGCGAGCGCCACCGCGTAGCCGCCGACGTCGCGCTGCACGCCCTTGGGCCTGCCGGTCGTGCCGGAGGTGTAGAGCACATAGGAAGGCTCGTTCGATTCGAGCCATTCGCAGGGGACGTGCGCGTTGTAATGCTGCTCGCGCAACGGTTCATAGTCGACCAGCCAAGGCGCATTGAGGCGTTCGGGCGCAAGCTGCCGGTCGATCAGCAGCACGCGCGGCGGCGCATGTTCGGCGCGCGCCATGGCCTCGTCGACGAGCGGCGTGTAGTCGATCACCTTGCCGCCGCGTGCGCCGGCGTCGGCGGAGACGAGCAGCGTGGGCTTGGCGTCGTCGATGCGCGCGGCGAGGCTCGGGGCCGCGAAGCCGCCGAACACCACCGAGTGGATCGCGCCGAGGCGCGCGCAGGCCAGCACCGCAAACACGGCCTCGGGAATCATCGGCAGATAGATCAGCACGCGATCGCCGCGCTGCACGCCGAGCGAGCGCATGACGGCGGCCATGCGGTTCACTTCGGCGTGCAGATCGGCGTAGGTGTAGCGGCGCTCGATGCCGGTTTCGGTCGACACGTAGACGAGCGCATTCTGTTGTGCGCGGGTGTCGAGGTGCCGGTCGACGGCGTTGAAGCACAGGTTCGTGCGCCCGCCCACGAACCAGCGCGCGAAGGGCGGATTCGAGCGGTCGAGCACCTCGGTGAACGGCGTTTGCCAATGGATGCGCGCGGCTTCGCGGCGCCAGAAGTCCTCGGGGCGATCGATCGACTCGCGGTGGAACTCGCGGTAACGGCGCATGACGTCCATCCTCCCGTACGGTGTCGCGGGCGCGGCGCATGGGACGGCGCCCGCATGATGCCGGTATGGCGGCTGGACCCGGCTCCGAAGGGTCGAGGATAGTGCAGTGCAATGGGCGCGGGCAACGCGGGTTCACCCGTGGGTGGACCTGCAGATTCGCCCGCAGATCTGCCCACAGATGCGTCGCGCGCGGTGTGGGGTTACGCGAGCGATTGCGCGAGTGGGCGCGGGTGCGCATGCCAGCGCCGTAGCCGGCGGCACGCGATCACCACCGCCGGATCGAGCTGCGCGCTCACCGCAGCGCCGAGTCCCGTGCCATACGCGTCGTGCGCGTGCGGCTGCACGCCGATCAGCACGAGTTCGCGCGGATAGCGGCCTTTGAGCTGTGCGCAGGCGAGCGCATCGGCGAAATCCATCTGATGCAGGTTCACGGGGCGCGTGCGCAGATGCTGCACGGCTTCATCGCCTTCGCGCACGCACAGCGTGCCGGGCGCACGGCCGAAGTCGGCCGAGTTGAAGACGAGCATGCGCTGTGCCGACTCGACGAGCGGCAGGAGCGCGAGTCCTTGGGTGCCGCCCGCGACGAACTCGACATGCGATGCGCATTGCCAGCCGGCTTTGAGCCGCTCGATCGCGCGCATGCCGAACCCGGCGTCGCCCCATTGCAGATTGCCGAGTCCCAGCACGACGATGCGCGGCAGCGCCGGCGTATGCGTGGCGGCGCGGGCCGGCGCCGTCAGGGGGCGTGTGAAGATAAACGGAACGTGCTCGTAGAGAAAGCTCACGCGACTCACTTTGCGAAGGACACAGAGTTCAGAATATTCTTAGCTGCCGCGCATTTTTGTGTTGAGGTGTGTCAAGGGGCCAGGAATTTATGCGTGTGCTGGGATAAGTTTTGCAGGTTCAGGCGATTGACTGTCGGACAACCTTTGATTAACGGTTAAAACCTTTAAGCAATGTTCAGGCGCGCTTGAGCTCACGCGCCCGGTTTCACGACCACGGTACAGGTCGTGCCTGCGGAGAGCGTCATGCCGTCCGGCACCTTGTCGATGTGGATGCGCACCGGCACGCGCTGCGCGAGGCGCACCCAGTTGAAAGTCGGGTTCACGTCGGCGAGCAGTTCGCGGCTTTGCGGATTGTCGCGGTCGTAGATGCCGCGCGAGATGCTTTCCACATGACCTTCGAGCGTGCCGCCGCTCATCAGCTTGATGTCGGCCTTGTTGCCCACCTTCACGCGCGGCAGCTTGGTTTCCTCGAAATAGCCGTAGACCCAGAACGAGTGGCTGTCCACCACGGCCAGCCTCGCCTGGCCGGCGTTCGCGTAGTCGCCGCGAAACACCTGGAGGTTGGTGATGTAGCCGTCCACCGGCGAGACTACGCGCGTGCGCTCGAGGTTGAGCTTCGCGGCATCGAGCGCGGCGAGCGCCTGCTGGTACTGCGCCTGCGCCGAGTTCGCGGTGTGCGAGGCATTCTCGCGGCTTTCCTGCGAGACGACCTGGCTGTCCATGTCGGCGCGGCGGCGCGCGTCGTCCTGTTTCATGGTGAGTTCGGCCTTGCGCGCGGCCACGGCGGCTTGTGCCTGCTCCACGGCAATCTGGTAGTGCGACGGATCGATCTGCATCAGCAGGTCGCCCTTGTGCACGAACTGGTTGTCGCGCACGGGCAGCTCGACCACGGCGCCCGAGACGTCGGGTGCGATGTTCACGACTTCGGCGCGCACGCGGCCGTCGCGGGTCCAGGGCTCGTCCATGTAGTGCACCCACAGGGCGCGCCCGACCAGAATGGCGACGGCGAAAATAAGAGCCGTCGCGAGAAAGCCAATGATGTTTCGGATAGTCATGATTCGTTTGAATCCGGTTCGGCGGTTTGCGCTATTTCAGCGAGTTCAGCGAGTTCAGCGATAGATGGCGAGCCCCAGCACGCAGCACACGACCACGAGCAGGCTCACGCGAAAGAGAGAGGGGTGCCACACGATCCGGTAGAGGCCGGTTCGGGCCAGCACGGAATCGAGCACCCACGTGAGCGCCGCGCCCAGAATGAAGAGCAGGACGATCGCGGGAAGGTAGGCGTCGAGAAACGCGACGTCACGCGGCATGGTTTGCTCCTTGCGGGGTACCGGGTTGATCCATCGGTGGGTTCAAATACGCTGCGAACGGCGATTGCGGATCGATAAGCGCGGTGCGGATGAAATGCAGATGGCTCAGGATGCGCTGCAACCGATGACGCGTTTCGCGCGGCGCGTTGTCTTGCACGATCCGTTCGAGCACGCCGTGGCAGGCCGCGATGGCTGCACGGGTGGCGGCGAGCGCGGTGGCGTGGCGGTTCGCATCGGGGCGCTCGAACAGCGCGCTCACGGCCTTGAGCGTGGCCGCGGTGGCGTCGCGCCACGGCGCGGGGTGCTCCGTTACGGCGGCCAGCTCCTCGCGCAGATCGAGCGCGGCATTGCCGATCTCGAGCGTCGCGAACATCCAGCGCAGGGTGTCGTGGCGCAACGCGTCGTCGTTGCCCGCGAGCGCGTGCAGCTGGAACATCAGGTCGCGCGCGCCGCTTTCGAAGCGATTGCGCAGGCCCGCTAGCCCGCTCGCGCCGAGCCAGCGCGCGCGGCACGCGTGCGCGGCCTGGCCCCGCAGATTGGCGAGGAGGCGCTTGCGCAGCCACGGCGCGGAGGGCGGCAGGAGCACCGCGAACGCGGCGGCCGTGACGATCATCGACATGACGAGCGACAGCGCGTCGTTCATATAGCCGGCCGGGTTGTACTGCACGACGTTGTCCGGACCCACGAGGAAGCACAGGAAGATGCAGTAGCCCATGCCGTAGCCCATATACGCGGGGCGAGTCGTGAGGAACACGCCGAAGGCGAGCGCGGGCGCAAGCGCGACACACAGCAACGGAAAGCCGTCGATGTGCGGAAACACGCCGAACGTGAGGAACATGCCGACCACCGACGCGAGCATCGTGCCACCCGCCATCTGGCTCGACATGCGCGCGGGCTGGGGCGAGGCGGAGGCCAGCGCGCAGGTGGCGGCAGCGGTGAGCACGAGATTCGCGCCGCTCGGCCACGCGCTCGCGATCCAGAACGCGGCGAGCAGGCCCATCACGACGGCCGCGCGCAGGCCCGCCACGGCGGCCGCGACCAGATTGGTCTTCGGCACATAGCGCGCGACCCATTTCTCGCGCGAGTGGGTGTCGACGGCGAGCGAGGCGTAGGTCGCCGTGTATTCGTTCATCTCGTGCACGAAGCGGTAGAAGAGCTCGGTGGCCGTGTCGAAATCGAGCAGGCGCGCGGCGCGCGAGTCCGCGTTTTTGCCTTGCTGGCCCAGATCGGCTTCGAGCTGCACGCGCGTTTCGCGCACGCGCCTCGGCAACGTCGCGCGGTAGTTTTCGAGTTGGGTGGCCACGTGCACCGCATCGGCGGCGCTGAGCACCGGTTCGCCGGACTTGTCGAACAGCGGCGCGATTTCGCGGAAGTACGGTTCGAGCGCGTCGACCGTGACGGTCGAGCCGGCCTCGCGCAGGCGGTTCATCAACTGATGCAGCGCGTGAAAGCGCGTCGAGACGGTCATGAACTCGGTGTTCAGGCGCGCCAGCCGCCCCGCGCGCATGCGCGCGTCGGGCGACTCGAACACGGCCGTGCTTCGGCTCGCCTCGAAGCCGACGATGTCGGCCACGAAGCGCGCGTTGGTCGCTTCGATCCGCGAGCGTTCGACTTGCCCGCCTAGCGACGCCGACACATAGTCGACGAACGACGAGAAGCGCTGGCGCACCGTGGCGCGCAGCAGCTCGCCCGTGTACTGCGGAAACACCACGGCGCTCACGAAGCCCGACGCCAGGATGCCGATCGAGATTTCGGCCACGCGCGTCATCGCGGACATGAACGCGCCATCGGGATGCTGCGAGGCCGGGATGCCGATCAGTGCGGCCGTATAGCCCGCGAGCACGAAGCCGTACGAGCGGAAGTTGCGATTGCGCGCCGCGCCCGCCGTGCAGATGCCCACCCAGAGCGCCGTGGTGGCGATGAAGAGCTCCGGCTGCTGGGCGAACACGCCGATCAACGCGAGCATGACCACGAGGCCGACCAGCGTGCCGCAGATCCGGTAGAAGCTTTTCGCGAACACGGGGCCGCTTTGCGGCTGCATCACGATGAACACCGTGGTCATGGCGGTGCGCGGCGAGGGCAGGTCGAGCTTCATCGCCACGCCGAGCGCGAGCAGCGCCGCGGCAATCGCCTTGAGGATGTAGAGCCAGACGAGGCCGTCGGTGCGTGCCCAGTCGGCGCACGCCTGAAACACGCGTGGGCCGCCGGCTTGCGTGGAAGTGGGAGAGGACGCAGCCATCTTCGCGGCCTCAGTGCGCAGGGGTTGAATCGGCCGCGTTGGCCGAATCGCCCGCATGAGCCGTATCCACGCCGGCCTTATCCACGTTCGGCAGCTTCGGTGCAAGCAGCGCTGCCGGCATGAGCGGCACGTCGCGCGTCTTCTTGCCGTGCGCGGGTAATTGCTCGGCTTGCGTCGGGCCCGCTGCCGGATCGATCATGCCGCCGCCGAGCGCCGCCACCAGCGTCGCATGAGCGGCGAGGCGCGCAGCCTGGATATGCGCGACGCCTTCCTGCGCGTGCAGCAACTGCGTCTGCGCGATCAGCACGTTGACATAGTCGCTGAGCCCGCGGCGAAAGCCGGCCTGCGAGAGGTCATAGTTGCGCTGCGCGGCCGCGACCGAGCGATGCGCGTCGTCTTCCTGGGTGGCGAGCGAACGCATGCGCACGATCTGGTCGGCGATTTGCTTGAGCGCGCTCACGAGCGTCTGGTTGTACTGCTCGACAGCGATGTCGTAGGCCGCCGATTGCGCGCCGAGCTGCGCTCGCAGGCGCCCGCCGTCGAAGATTGGCAGCGAGAGCGCGGCGCCGCCCGCGTAGCTGCCGCTCATCGACTTGAGGAACTGGAACAGCGGGCCGGCCGCCGCATAGCCGCCCATCGAGACGAGCAAGTCGACGTTCGGGTAGAACTGGGCCTTCGCGACGTCGATGCCGCGCGCCTGCGCGGCGACGGTCCAGCGCGCCGCGACCACGTCGGGGCGATGGCCGATCAGTTCGGCCGGCAGCGCCGAGGGCAGGCCCGCCGGAGCGTCAAGCGAGAGCGACGGGCGCGTGATCGATTCGCCCGCGCCGGGACCCTTGCCCGCGAGCGCGGCAAGCTGGTTCTTGTCGAGCGCGATGCTTTCTTCGAGCGCGTCGATCTGGCGCTCGTGCTCGGGCAGCGGCGTTTCGGCCTGGCTCACTTCGAGCTGCGTGCCGATGCCGCCTGCGAGACGCTTTTGCGCGAGCGCGAGAATTTTCTGCTGCTCGGCGAGGTTTTGCTTCGCGATGTCGAGCAACGCGTAGTTCATCGACAGATCGATATACGCGCGCGTCACGTTCACTTCGAGCTCGAGCTGCGCGGCGCGCGCATCGGCGGCCGTGGCGTGCGCCATGTCGAGCGCGCGCTCGGCGGCGTTCTTGTCCTGGCCCCAGAGATCGAGGTGGTACGAGAGGCCGAGCGTGGCGGTGTTGTTCCAAGTGTTGGCGCCGGCGAGCGGGCCGGGGCCGTAGAAGACGTTGTCGGCCCATTGCTGGCGCTGCACCGACATGCTGCCGTTGATCTGCGGCAGGAGCCCCGCTTGCGCGACGCCGGCCATCGAGCGCGCCTCGCGCACGCGCGCCTGGGCGGCGGCGAGCGACGGATTGCCTGCGACCGACGCCTCGATCCACGCATTGAGCTGCGGGTCGTTATAGGCGCGCCACCAGTCGCTGGCGGGCCATTGCGCGTCGGTGTTGGCGGCGCGAATGGCCGAGCCGGCGTCCAGTTCGGCCGCGTCCGTGTGCTTCGCTTGCGGTGCGATGCCCCCGGTACTGGCGCAGCCCGCGATTATCAACGAGAACGTAAGAACCGTGAGTGCGGCTAGTCCTTTCGGTACCGGAGACTGCACGATTTTCTCCTTTTACATACATAGTTTGACGTACCGCATTATATTTTTTGCTGGATTGGCGAATAACCAGTAAGGATGCAAGGCATTCTTACGTGATTTGAGACAATCGATTTTGCGGAATATGTAACAATTCGTCCGTCAGCTAAAGGATTGTTATGGATACGCTTCAGAACATGCGTGTATTCATGCGGGTGGTCGAAGCCGGTAGCTTCACCGGCGCCGCCCAGCATCTGAATACGACGACGGCCTACGCATCGCGCGCGGTCTCCGATCTGGAGGCGCATTTGCGCACGCGGCTCCTGAACCGCACGACGCGCCGCATCGCGCTCACCGAGGCCGGCGAGCGTTATCTCCAGCGTTGCGAGCAGATCCTGGCCTATGTGGACCAGGCGGAAGCCGAAGCCGGCGATGCGCATGCGCGGCCCTCGGGCCGGCTCAAGGTGCACGCCATGACCAGCTTCGGCCAGCACTATGTGGTGCCCGCGGTGGGGCAGTATCAGCAGTTGTATCCGGACGTGCAGGTGGACCTCACGCTTGCGCAGCGCATGCCCGATATCCTCGACGAGGGCTACGACGTCACGCTCGTGCTGGCCACCGATCTGCCCGATTCGGGTTTCGTCTCGCAGCGCCTGACGAGCGCGTTCAGCATTGCGTGCGCGTCGCCGGCCTACCTGGAGCGCCACGGCGTGCCGCAAACGCCGCGCGACCTCGCGAATCATCGCTGCCTGCAGATGGTGACGCCGGTCTTTCCGGCGTCGCAGTGGCAGTTCAGCGGACCGGACGGAGAGCAGACGATCGACCTCGGCGCGGCCCCGTTCCAGGTCAATGTCGCCGAAGCGCTGGCCGTGGCGGTGCGCGAGGGCATGGGCATCGGGCTCTTGCCGATCTATTCGGCCATTAGCGGCCTGCGCAGCGGCGAGCTTGTCTGGATCCTGCCCGAATACAAGTCGCAGGAGATGAATATCTATGCAATGTATCCGTCACGCCAGTACCTCGACGCGAAGATCCGCACGTGGGTCGAACTGCTGCGCGAGAACCTGCCCGCGACGATGGCCGAAGACCAGGCCGAGCTGCGGCAGTTCGCGCGGACTTGAGCGGGCCGGGAGCAGGGACTTGACGCGGGCGCGCTGACGGCGCGCCGTGACAGCCTGTTACAGCTTCGGACGATGGCAACACTTCCTTACGCACGCCGTCGCGGCGGCTTGATAAGGTAGCGGAACTGAAACGTCAATCCGCCAGAACCCGAGGTTTTCCATGGATATGCATACGATGATCGGCATCGCCGTGATGATAGGCCTGATCGGCATTGCCGCATCGCGTGACTTGCTGCGCATGCGCCGCGCGCAGCTCCAACCCATCACACTGCGCACGCAGCGCCCGCGCGACCCACGGTGAGCGCCGCTCAGATCTCCACCACCTTGTCCCACGCGAAGGCCGGATTTTCCGGCTGGCCGGTGCGCCGGTCGCGATAGCCGCGGGGGTTGCACACCACGCGCGTGGCATCGACGGTGTAGTCGAAGCACGTATGCGTGTGGCCGTGGATCCAGAGCGCGGCGGGCGCGCTCACCAGCGCGCCCAGATCGTTCACGAATCCCGCCGAGACCAGATCATCCGCATAGCGCGCCGCGAGGCTCAGCCGATGCGGTGCATGGTGCGTAACGACGATCGTCTTGCCCGCAAAGGGCTTCGCCAGTTCCCCTTCGAGCCAGGCTCGCGCATGCGCGTGCAGCGCGAGCGAGTCGGCGGGCGTGAAATCGCGCGCGGCCGATTCGGGGCTCGCGGGCCACGACACCTGAATCAGCCCGCGAAAGTCGAGCATCACGCGCTTCGCGGCCTCGATCGCCGCTTCGACCGCGGCCTCATCGGCGCCGAACAGCGCGAAATCCGCCCATAGCGTCGTGCCGAGCACCCGAAATCGGCCCGCCGGATCGACGTACGTCCCGTTATTCAAAAAGTGCACGTTGTCGAGCGTGGCGGCGGCGTCGCGCATGGCTGCTTCGAGCGCGCCGAGCTCGCCGTCGTAGTACTCGTGATTGCCCGGCACGTAGATCACGGGCACCTGCGGGTCGAACGTTTCGGCGGCCCAGCGCAAGCCCAGCCCGTGATTGTGGATGTCGCCCGCGAGCACGACGAGATCGGCCTGCGCGTGCGGGATCGTGTCCGGCTCGTCGTTTTCCAGATGCAGGTCGGATAGCACACGAACTTTCACTTCGCCTCCCTGGGCGTTCATTGCCGCGTTCAGCGGATGACCTTGCCCGGATTCATCAGATTGAGCGGATCCAGCGCGGTTTTCACGGCACGCATCAGCGCGAGCTCGACTTCGCTCCTGTAATGCGCGTTCTCGTCGGCCTTCAACTGGCCGAGGCCGTGCTCCGCGCTGATCGTGCCGCGATGGCGCGCGACGCTGTCGTAGACGATGCGGTTCAGCGTGGGCTCGTTTTCCGCGAGGAAACGCTTCGGGTCGCCGCCTTCGGGCGCCTGCACGTTGTAGTGCAGATTGCCGTCGCCGAGATGGCCGAACGTCACCATGCGCGCGCCGGGCACCATGCGCGCGATTTCGGCGTCGGTTTCCTCGATGAAATGGCCGATGCGTGAGATCGGCACGCCGATGTCGTGCTTCACGTTCAGCCCTTCCTGCGCCTGCGCGAGCGGAATGTGCTCGCGGATATTCCAGAACGCCTGCGACTGCGCGAGGCTTTCCGCGACCACGGCGTCTTCCACGACCCCTGCTTCGAGCGCGGCTTCCATGAGGCGCTCGAAGAGCGCACGAGCGTGTTCTTCGCTTTCGTTGTCGGAGAGTTCGAGCAGCACCACTTGCGCGTGGCGCTGCTGGAACGGGTAGCGCAACTGCGGGAAGTGCCGGCCCACCAGTTGCATGCAGAAGTCCGACATCAGCTCGAAGCCGGTAAGGAGCGGTCCGGCAAAGCGCTGCGCGAGCGCGAGAAAGTCGAGTGCGGCGTGTGCGGAGGCGAGTCCCGCGAGTGCCGTGACGCGCGCGGCCGGCTGCGGATGCAGCTTCATGACGGCGGCGGTGATGATGCCGAGCGTGCCTTCCGCGCCGATGAACAGGTCGCGCAGGTCGTAGCCCGTGTTGTCTTTGCGCAGGCCGCGCAGACCGTCCCAGAGTTCGCCCTGCGGCGTCACCACTTCGAGGCCGAGGCACAGTTCGCGCGTGTTGCCATAGCGCAGCACGGCGGTGCCGCCCGCGTTGGTCGAGAGATTGCCGCCGATCGTGCAGCTGCCTTCAGCCGCGAGCGAGAGCGGAAAGAGGCGCCCGGCCTCGGCGGCGCGCGCCTGGACCTCGGCGAGAATCACGCCGGCTTCGACGGTGATCGTGTTGTTGTGCGTGTCGACTTCGCGCACGCGGTTCAGGCGGCGCAGGCTGAGCACGGCCTGGCGGCCGCTCGTGTCGGGCGTCGCGCCGCCCGCAAGGCCGGTGTTGCCGCCCTGCGGCACGAGCGCGATGCGATGTTCGTGCGCAAGCTTGACGATTGCGGCGACTTCGTCGGCGCTTGCGGGACACAGCACGGCACACGCGGCGCCCTCATAGCGCTTGCGCCAGTCGGCGAGGTAGGGCGCGGTGTCGTGGGCGTCGATCAGCACGTGCTGTGCGCCGATGGCGCTGGCGCAGGCGTCGAGGAAGGCTTGGCGGGCAAGTGCGTTGCTTGGGGTCATGGCGGGCGAGTTGTCTGCGGGGCCGGGCGGTGGGGCCGGGGCACTGACGAGCGCCACGTGCGCAACGCGCCGGCCTGCGGTTCTGGCTAAAGGGTTAGTGTGACATGCCGGGGGACCGGATAGTCAAGGCGCGCGCAGGGGCCGCCGGGTGTGCGCACTGATGCACGCTTGTGCGTTTGTGCATGCTCACGCGCTTTCCCGCTTGGCGCGCCGTGCGGCGCGCTTGAACGGCGCGACATACGCGAGCGCGCAGCCGAAGAACCCAAGCGCCAGCGCCACCTCGATCCAGCCGAGCAGCTTGCCAGGCGCAGGGTCGGTCATGCCGCGCACGATGCCCTCGGCGAAGTAGAGCAGCACCAGCATCGATGCCCATTGCAGCGTGTAGAGACGGCGCCGCAGCACGCCGGGCAGCGCGGCGGCAAGCGGCAGCGCCTTGAGCACCAGCGCGCTGCCGCCGGGGCGCAGCGGCGCGAGTTTCCACTCCCACGCGAGGCACAGCAGCGTGAGCGCGGCGAGCATGACGAACGCGCCGAGCGCGGCGGGTGCGCCGGTGCGGCGCTCGGCGATGTCGGCTTGCGTGCGGGGCGAAGAGGCCGGCATGGGCGGCTCGCCGCCGGCGTTCATGGAAGCTCGCCTTGCGACAGCGCGAGCGACGCCCGCGCGAGCCGCACGCCCAGCGCCACGGCCAGCGTTTTTTCGTCGGCGGTGAGGCCGTGGCCGCGGCCGTCGGCGCGCGCGTGATGCGAGGCGCCGTAGGGCGTGCCGCCGCTTTGCGTCGAAGTGAGCGCGCTTTCGGTGTACGGAATGCCCAAGAGCAGCATGCCGTGATGCAGGAGCGGCAGCATCATCGAGAGCAGCGTGCTTTCCTGGCCGCCGTGCAGGCTGCCGGTCGACGTGAAGACGCAGGCAGGCTTGCCCGCGAGCGCGCCCGAGAGCCATTGCGGCGTGGTGCCGTCGAGGAAATACTTGAGCGGGGCCGCCATGTTGCCAAAGCGCGTGGGCGAGCCGAGCGCGAGGCCCGCACATTGCTCGAGGTCGCGCAGTTCCACGTAGGGCGGGCCGTCGTCGGGAATGTCGGGCGCGGTAGACTCGCAGACCGCGGATACGGGCGGCACCGTGCGCACGCGCGCTTCGGCGCCAGGCACGCTGTCGATGCCCTGGGCGATGGCGCGCGCCAGTTCGTGGGTCGCGCCATGGCGGCTGTAATAGAGCACAAGAATTGGTTTCATCGGGCCTCGTCGGTGGACGGGATATTATAGGGGCTGGGTTCGCCGCGAGTTTTCAGCCAGTTTTGCGCTGTTTTTTCGCTGGGTTTTCGCAAAATGCGGTGTGCTGTCTGGATAGGGCAAGGCCAATGGACGTGTTGTCGAGATTACGGATCGATCTGGATATCGTGAAGCGCCTCGCGCGCTTCGCCGCGCGGCGAAGCCGCGAAGACCGCATTCCGCAGGTGGCGGGCAGCCTGACGTTCACCACCTTGCTCTCGATCGTGCCGCTTGCCACCGTTGCGTTCGCGCTCTTCACCGCGTTCCCGATCTTCGCGACGTTCCAGAATTCGCTGCAGGACTTTCTCGCCGACCATCTGATGCCGGCGCAGATCAACAGCCAGATCTTCATGTACCTCAATCAGTTCGCGTCGAAGGCCAAGGGCCTCACGACGATGGGCATGATCGTGCTGTTCGTCACCTCGGTCATGACGATGATGACGGTCGAGTCGGCGTTCAACGTGATCTGGCGGGTGCGCAAGGCGCGGCCGTTCGCGCAGCGCGTGCTGGTGTACTGGGCGATTCTCACGCTCGCGCCGATCCTGATCGGCGTGAGTCTGTCGATTTCGTCGTATCTGTTCACGCGCTCGGTCGCGCTCGCCACTGAGCAGCACGTATCGATGGTGTTCGACTGGATGCTCATCGGCGCTTCGCTGCCGCTCACGGCGCTCGCGTTCACGATGCTCTACGTCTATCTGCCGAATTGCCGCGTGGAGTGGCGCGACGCCGTGGTGGGCGGCGTCGCGGCGGCCATTGCTTTCGAGCTGGCCAAGCGCGGCTTCGGCCTTTACGTGCGGCGCATCCCGACCTATACGGCGGTGTATGGCGCGTTCGCGGCGGCGCCGATGTTCCTGCTGTGGATGTACCTGAGCTGGTTCATCACGCTCGTGGGCGCGATGATCACGTCGGCGCTGCCCGAGATCCGCACCGGACGATTCAATCGGCCGCGTTTTCCCGGCAGCGACCTGCTGGATGCGCTCGAATTGCTTGCGGGACTCGCGGACGCGCGCGACGCGGGCCAGCCGGGCAGCACCGCCGAGCAGCTCGCGCAACTGCTGCGGCGCGACCTTGCCACCGTCACGCGGCTCGTGACGGATCTGGAGGAGGACGAACTGATCGGCCGGCTGGAAAAGGACGGCGAGAAGCCACACTACATTCTGATCGCGAATCCCGCGCGAATTTCGGTGGAGCGCATTTACGCGCGCTTCGTGGTCGATCGCAAGGAACTGGCGTATCAGCTCAAATCGAGCGATATCGACGCCGCGACGCTGCTCGGCGCTCTGGAGAACGACAAGCTTTCGATATCGCTCGCTTCGTTGCTGGCGGCGCGGCGCGAGTTGGCACGCATTGCCGAGGCGGGCGCGGACCACCCGGGGTTGCCGCACCCGGCGGCCTGAAGGTGAGGGCGTGTCGGGAAAGAACCGGCAAAGAACCGTGGGCGAGTACGCGCGCGGCTACTAGATCGAAATCTTTCCGCGGCAGATATCCGAGAACATGACCCAGTCGCCCATCAGGCTGTAGATGGGATGCCGGAACGTGGCCGGGCGGTTCTTCTCGAACATGAAGTGGCCGATCCAGGCGAACCCGTAGCCGCACACCACAGCGGCGGGCAGCCAGAGCCAGTCGCCCGTGGCGATCGCCATGGAGAGGCAGCCGATCACGCCCAGCGAGCCGATGAAATGCAGCCGCCGCGACATGACGTTGCTGTGTTCGCTCAGATAGAACGGATAGAACTGCGCGAAATTCGCGAAGTGCCCGGTATCGGTGGGATGGCTCATCATCGTCTCCTCCTTTGCGCGCTGCGTGCCGCTGCACCAAGGGTCGCTCATCCAGTCATTCTGCGGCGATCCGCACGACCGTGCAACCTGCACCGGCCGCAGTCCGCGCAGGCCGTGAAGTCCGGCTAGCCGTTCCCCACCCGCGTCCCTTGCTGCACCGCAAACGTGAAGAGCGCATCGAGCGTTGCGTCGGGCTGCTCGGTCATCAGTGCGTGTCCGGCGTCCAGCGTCACCGTGTCGACGGGGGCGCCGGCCTGCGCGAGCGCGCCCGCGAGCGCGTGTGCCGCGCGCGGCGGGGTCATCATGTCGCGCTTGCCGACGATCAGGCGCACCGGGCAGCGCACTTTGGCTGCACTGGCGAGTCCGTCGGCGTAGGCGTTGCAGGCCGCGAAGTCGGCGTGAAAGAGCTGCGGCGCGCCTCGCGCCGAGACGCGCTCCATCAGTCGCTGGTTCATGCCGCGCAGCCAGAAGCCGGGGCCGGGGCTCGAAGGCTTGGCCGCGAGCGTCGAATGCGACCACGCGTTCACGAGCGCGATGGCCTCCGGTTCGCGCTCGCGCGCGGCCTCGAGCAGTGCGGGGGAGACGGCCATCGGCACGGCGGTGGCGAGCAGCGCGATGGCCAAGGCGCGCCCGGTGTGACGCGCGGCGAATTCGAGCGCGATCAGCGAGCCCATGCTGTGTCCGGCGACGAACGCTTTCTCCACCTTGAGCGCCGCGAGCAGGGCGTCGAGCCAGTCGGCGAGCGCGCCGATGCTCGTGAGCGCCGGGCCCGCACTGCGCATATGGCCTGGCAGATCGACGGCCAGCACGCTGAAGCCGTGGTGCGCGAAATAGCGCGATTGCAGCGCCCACACGCTGTGATCGTGCTGCGCCCCGTGGACGAACACCGCCACTGGCCGGGCCGGATCGAATGGGCGCCCGCCCGTATAGGCATAAGCGGCTTGCCCTGCGACGTCGACGATCATGACGCCTCCTTGCCCGCTGCGGCCGGGGCGGATTTCTGTGGCGCTTTTTGTGACATTTTGAGCGCGCGCTTGAGGTCGTCGATCAAGTCGTCTGCATCTTCGAGGCCGATCGAGAGGCGGATGGTGCCCGCGCCGATGCCGGCAGCGGCAAGCGCGGCCTCGTCCATGCGGAAGTGCGTGGTGGAGGCGGGGTGGATCACGAGCGAGCGCACGTCGCCGACGTTCGCGAGGTGCGAAAAAAGCGACAGCGACTCGATGAAGCGCTTGCCGGCCTCGCGGCCTCCGGCCAGATCGAAGCTGAACACGGCGCCTGCGCCGCGCGGCAGCAGGCGTTGGGCGAGCGCGTGGTCGGGATGGCCGGGCAACTCGGGATAGGCCACCGACTGCACGGCTTCGTGCGCATCGAGAAATTCGACGATGCGTCGCGTGTTCGCCACATGCCGCTCCATGCGCAGCGGCAACGTCTCGATACCTTGCAGCAACTGCCACGCGGCCTGCGGATGCAGGCACGCGCCGAAGTCGCGCAGCCCTTCGCGGCGCGCGCGCAGGAGGAACGGCGCGACGCTGCTCTCCTCGCTGAACACCATGCCGTGAAAGCCCGCATAAGGCTCGGTGAGTTCGGGGAAGCGGCCCGAGGCGTCGAAGTCGAAGGTGCCGCCATCCACCAGCACGCCGCCGATGGTCGTGCCGTGGCCGCCGAGGAATTTCGTGGCCGAGTGGTAGACGAGATCGGCGCCGTGCTCGAACGGGCGCAGCAGATACGGCGTGGTGAAGGTCGAGTCGACGAGCAGCGGCACGCGGTGCTCGTGCGCGATCTGCGCGACGCCGGCGATGTCGAGCACATCGAGCCCAGGATTGCCGAGCGTCTCGCCGAACAGCAGGCGCGTCTCGGGCCTCAGGGCCGCGCGCCAGGCGTCCAGGTCGCCTGGCTTCACGAAAGTCGTGGCGATGCCGAAGCGGCGCAGCGTGTAGTCGAGCAGATTGTGCGAGCCGCCGTAGAGTGCCGTGGACGCCACGATATGCGAGCCCGCGCCCATCAGCGTGGCGATCGCCAGATGCAGCGCGGCCTGGCCGCTCGCGGTGCCGATCGCGCCCACGCCGCCTTCGAGCGCGGCCACGCGCTCCTCGAACACGGCGACCGTGGGGTTCGAGATGCGCGAA
Organism: Paraburkholderia sp. A1RI-2L; assembly: GCF_048957375.1. Lineage (NCBI taxonomy): Bacteria > Pseudomonadati > Pseudomonadota > Betaproteobacteria > Burkholderiales > Burkholderiaceae > Paraburkholderia > Paraburkholderia sp. A1RI-2L. Next base: position 1,633,535 of record NZ_JARBTA010000001.1, on the reverse strand, counting down.
TACACGTGGCCCGCGCGCTCCATGTTGAAGAGCGCCGCCGCGTGGTCGGTGTCGCGGAACGAGAACGACGTGGTCTGATAAATCGGCGTCGCGCGGGCGCCGGTGACGGGGTCGGGCGCGGCGCCGGCATGCAGCGCGAGCGTGTCGAAGCGTGGGTCGGACATCGTGGCAGCACGGCCGGCGCGAGCCGGCGTCGGGTGAAAGGTGCTGGCATCGTAACACCGGCCTGCGCTCGCGGGGGCGCGCCGCAGGGCCGGGCGGCGAGGGCGCGCCGGCTTGCCGGGCGCCTGGCAACGGATCGCGGGCGCGGCGCTTGCTTGCCCAACCGCATAGGGCGACCGGCCGGCTTTGCCGCGGCTTTCCCCGCGACTTTCCTTTTGCCGGCCTTTCCGATAGCATCGAAAACAGGTAGCAATTCTTTTCGGCATCGCCCCCATATTTTTTGCAAGAAATGAGGCTCGGCGCGGTATGGCCAGGCCTCATCGGCACAGGAGACACAACATGCGTGTGAGCGACATTCTCAAGGTCAAGGGCAATACGCTCTATACCGTTACGCCCGACACGTCGTTGCACGAAGCGGTGAATACCATGGCCGAGCGCGATATCGGCTCGCTCGTCGTCATGGAGTACGGCGATCTGGTCGGCATGCTCACGTTCCGCGAGATCATCATGACGGTGAGCGCGAATGGCGGCGGCGTCGGCACCACCACGATCCGCAAGGTGATGGACGACCACCCCATCACGTGCACGCCCGAAACCGACGTCGACGAAGTGCGCCGCATGATGCTCGAGCATCACGTGCGCTATCTGCCCGTCATGGACAGCCGCTCGCTGATGGGCGTGATCTCGTTCTACGACGTGGCGAAGGCCGTGGTGGAGGCACAAGGCTTCGAAAACAAGCTGCTCAAGGCCTATATTCGCGACTGGCCCGAGGAAGAGCAGCATTCGGGGCGTTGATCCTGGCCCCGCGCGCTGACTCACGCGCGCGGGCCGTTTTCGTACTGCTCGCACCAATTCGCACGAATCCGCATGAAAAGCGCGCGTTTAGCGCGCTTTTTCGCGTCTGGTCTTCCATTCCTACAGCACGATCTCACTTGATGAGCGAAAGTCCGATGCCCGTCGCGCAGCGCGCGGCCAGCGAAGCGAGCGGTCATGGCTCGCAGTTCGCGCTGCTGCGCCAGCGCCGTTTTGCGCCGTTCTTCTGGACGCAGTTCCTCGGCGCGATGAACGACAACGTCTTCAAGATCGGCTTCACGTCGCTCGTGACCTATCAGGCGGCGCGCTTTTCCGGCGTCGATCCGAAAACCGTGGCGTTCCTGATCTCGGCGATTTTCATCGCGCCGTTCGTGCTCTTTTCCGCTACGTCGGGACAGATCGCCGACAAGTTCGACAAGGCCGTGCTCACGCGCTGGGTCAAGACCTTCGAGATCGCGGTGATGCTGATCGGCGCGACGGGTTTCTGGATGCACAGCGCGCCGCTGCTCTATCTGTGCACGTTCCTGATGGGGGTGCACTCCACGGTGTTCGGGCCCATCAAGTATGCGTATTTGCCGCAAAAGCTCGCGGACGACGAACTCGTCGGCGGCAACGGGCTCGTGGAGATGGGCACCTTCGTGGCGATCCTGATCGGGACGATCGTGGGCGGGCTCATGGCTGGCATTGGCGTGTCCGATGCGGTGTCCGGCGTCGCCTCCGGTGTTGCGTCCGGTGTTGCGTCGAACGCCGCTTCCACGACGGTCCCGGCCGCGACGCCGGCGGGCGCCTGGTGGCTCGGCGGCCTGTGCATCGCCATCGCGCTGATCGGCCGTGTGGCCAGCGCGTTCGTGCCGCCCTGCGCGCCGCCGCAGCCGGAGCTGCGCATCAACTGGAATCCGTTTTCCGAAACCTGGCGCAACTTGCGCCTCGCGCACGGCAACCGCACCGTGTTCCTGAGTCTGCTCGGGATTTCGTGGCTGTGGTTCGTCGGCGCGACGTTTCTGGCCTCGTTCTTCAACTTCGCCAAGGACGTGCTGTCCGCCGATCCCGATGTCGTGACCTTGTTGCTCGCCATGTTCTCGCTGGGCATCGGCACGGGCTCGATGCTGTGCGAGCGGCTTTCGCGCGGGCGCATCGAGATCGGTCTCGTGCCGCTCGGCTCGATCGGCATGAGCGTCTTCGGCATCGACCTGTTTTTCGCGAGCCATGCGCTGCCCGCGGCGTCCCATCTGCTTTCGGTGGGCGAGTTCGTGCGCACGCCCGCGCACTGGCGCGTGCTGGCCGACCTGTTCCTGCTCGCGATGTTCGGCGGCTTCTACAGCGTGCCGCTCTACGCGCTGATTCAGAGCCGCAGCGCGCCCAGCCATCGCGCACGCATCATCGCTGCGAACAACATTCTCAACTCGCTTTTCATGATCGTCTCGGCGCTCATGGCGATGGCGCTCACGGCCGCGGGCGTCGGCATCGCGGGCATTTTTCTCACGACGGCGCTGCTCAATATCATCGTGGCCGCGTACATCTACGCGCTCGTGCCCGAGTTCCTGCTGCGCTTCATGGCGTGGGTGCTCGTGCATACCGTCTATCGCGTGCGGCTCGTGCATGCCGAGCGCATTCCCGCCGAGGGCGCCGCGGTGCTGGTCTGCAATCACGTGAGCTATGTCGATGCGGTGGTCATCATGGCAGAGAGCCCGCGGCCGATCCGCTTCGTGATGGATCACCAGATCTTCCGCTCGCCGTTGCTCGGCTGGCTGTTCCGGCATGCGAAGGCCATCCCGATCGCGCCGGCGCACGAGGACGCAGCGCTGCTGACGGAGGCCTACGAGCGCTGCGCCGCCACGCTTGCCGACGGCGAGCTCGTGTGCATCTTTCCCGAAGGCAAGCTCACGAAGACTGGCGAGGTGAATCCGTTCCGCCACGGCGTGACGGAGATCCTCAGGCGCTTCCCGGCGCCGGTCGTGCCGATGGCGCTGCGCGGGCTGTGGGGCAGCGCGTTCTCGCGACACGGGGCGTCGGGCCAGGAGCGGCCGGTGCGGCGCGGGCTGACGAGCCGGCTCACGCTCGCGGTGGGCGAGCCGGTGGCGCCCGAAGACGTGACGGTCGACGAACTCCAGCGCAAGGTGACCGAGTTGCGCGGCGCGCGGCGCTGAGTGCGGCGGGGGCGGGGAAGGCTGGCTCGGGCGGCAGCGGAAAAGCAGCGCGGGCGGGTCGTCGCGCGGGCTGGCATAATGCTGGATTCCCCGATTTACTTTGGACCACCGCCATGTCCGGCAACACGCTCGGTACGCTTTTCACCGTCACCACCTTCGGCGAATCCCACGGGCCGGCCATCGGCTGCGTCATCGACGGCTGCCCGCCCGGCATGGCGCTCACCGAAGCCGATATCCAGATCGATCTGGACCGCCGTCGCCCAGGCACTTCGCGCCACGTCACGCAGCGCCAGGAAGCCGACCAGGTCGAGATCCTCTCGGGCGTGTTCGAGGGCGTGACGACCGGCACGCCCATCGCGCTCCTGATCCGCAACACCGATCAGCGCAGCAAGGATTACGGCAACATCGTCGAGACCTTCCGCCCAGGCCACGCCGACTACACCTATTGGCAGAAGTACGGCATCCGCGACTATCGCGGCGGCGGCCGCTCGTCGGCGCGCCTGACGGCGCCCACCGTGGCGGCCGGCGCCGTCGCGAAAAAATGGCTGCGCGAGCGCTTCGGGGTGGAAGTGCGCGGCTTCATGAGCGCGCTCGGCGAGATCGACGTGCCGTTCGTCGACTGGAAGCATGTGCCCGAAAACCCGTTCTTCGCGCCGAATGCCGACATCGTGCCGCAACTCGAAGCCTACATGGACGCGTTGCGCAAGGACGGCGACTCGATTGGCGCGCGCATCGACGTGGTGGCGAGCGGCGTGCCGGTGGGTTGGGGCGAGCCGCTGTTCGACCGCCTCGATGCCGACATTGCCCACGCCATGATGGGCATCAATGCGGTGAAGGGCGTCGAGATCGGCGCGGGCTTCGCCAGCGTGGCCCAGCGCGGCTCGGAGCATGGCGACGAACTCACACCCGAGGGCTTTCATGGCAATCACGCGGGCGGCGTGCTCGGCGGCATTTCGACCGGGCAGGACATCACCGTGTCGATCGCCATCAAGCCGACTTCGAGCATCCGCACGCCGCGCCGCTCGATCGACAAGACCGGCGATCCGGCCACGGTCGAGACCTTCGGCCGCCACGACCCATGCGTGGGCATCCGCGCGACGCCGATCGCCGAAGCGATGCTCGCGCTCGTGTTGATCGACCATGCGCTGCGCCATCGCGCGCAAAACGGCGACGTCGTCGTGGCGACGCCGAAGATCCCGGCCAGCGACGCCTGATCGCCGCGCGCGAGGCAAGTCCGTGCTTGCGCCGCCGGCTGGCGCCGCTCGGTCGCGCGGGTCTGGAACGGCAATCCATCGGCATGTGCGCGCTGCGCGCCGCTCGATTCCGGATGCCGAACCCGGTGCGCTGCTCACGGCGCCGGGCATTACATTCTTCGCGTTGTCGCCGGGTCGCCGTGCGGTTGTGGAGGCGTGGCGCGAAGCTGGTTGACTTGACCGCGCCGCTCGAGGCGGGTTTCGGCGACGTGGCGGTGTTGATCTCGAGCATCGATCGCGTGGTGACGATCGACAGCGGCCCGGCACATCTGGCTGGCGCGCTCGGGGCGCCGACGAGTCTGCTCGTCGACCATTTCCACCTGGTTTTGGGGCAGCGAAACGGCGTGCACGCGTGGTACGACTCGATCGAACTGTTTCGGCAGCCCGCGGTGGGTGAGCGGGGCACGTTCTCGCGCGCGCGTGAGGGCGCGTCTTGAAGCATTGATGGCGAGTTGATCGTTCCCGAACGCGTCGAGCGGCGGGTGTCGCGAGATGCCGCGCCTGCATGAAACGAAAAGCCGCTCCAGGGAGCGGCTTTGTTTTCTCGTTTTCCGATCTTACATGTTCGGGTAGTTCGGGCCGCCGCCGCCTTCGGGCGTGACCCATACGATGTTCTGCGTCGGATCCTTGATGTCGCAGGTCTTGCAGTGCACGCAGTTCTGCGCGTTGATTTGCAGGCGGTCGCTGCCGTCGTCGTTCTTCACAAATTCATAGACCGCGGCAGGGCAGAAGCGCGCTTCAGGGCCCGCATAGGTGCGCAGATTCACGTTCACTGGCACGCTCGCATCCTTCAGCGTCAAATGCGCGGGCTGGTTCTCTTCGTGATTCGTATTGGAAATAAACACCGAAGACAGGCGATCGAACGTGAGCTTGCCATCGGGCTTCGGATACTCGATCGGCTTGCACTGCGACGCCGGCTTGAGCATCTCGTGATCGCGGTGCTGGTGATGCAGCGTCCACGGCACGTTGCCGCCCATGAGCTTCTGCTCGACGCCCACCATCAGCGTGCCCAGGTACAGGCCCTTGCTCATCCACTGCTTGAAGTTGCGCGCCTTGTACAGTTCCGTGTAGAGCCACGACTGCTTGAACGCTTCCGGATACGCGGCAAGTTCATCGCTCTGGCGGCCGGCCTGTACCGCATCGAACGCCGCTTCCGCCGCGAGCATGCCGGTCTTGATCGCCGCATGGCTGCCCTTGATGCGCGCAGCGTTCAGGAAGCCCGCGTCGTCGCCCACCAAAGCGCCGCCCGGGAACACCAGCTTCGGCAGCGACATCAGCCCGCCCGCCGTCATTGCACGCGCGCCATACGAAACGCGCTTGCCGCCTTCCAGATACTTGCGGATCGCCGGATGCGTCTTGTAGCGCTGGAATTCCTCGAACGGCGAGAGGTACGGATTCTGGTACGCGAGGCCGACGACGAAACCCACCATCACCTGGTTATTGTCGGTGTGGTAGAGGAACGAGCCACCGTACGTGTCTTTTTCGAGCGGCCAGCCCGCCGTGTGAATCACGAGGCCTGGCTTGTGCCTGGCCGGATCGATCTCCCACAGCTCCTTGATGCCGATGCCGTAGACCTGCGGGTCTGCGTCCTTGCCGAGCTTGAAATGCTCGTTCAGTTGACGGCCCAGATGGCCGCGGCAACCCTCGCAGAACAGCGTGTATTTGGCGTGCAACTCCATGCCGAGCTGGAAATTCTCGGTAGGCTCGCCATCCTTGCCGACGCCCATGTTGCCGGTGGCCACGCCCTTGACCGAGCCATCGTCGTTGTAGAGCACTTCGGCGGCCGGGAAACCCGGAAAGATTTCCACGCCCAGCGCCTCGGCCATTGTCCCAAGCCAGCGCGTGACGTTCGCGAGGCTGATCACATAGTTGCCGTGGTTCTTGAAGTTGTCCGGCAGCGCCCAGTTGGGCACCGTTTTCGCGCTGGTTTCCGAAAGGAAAAGAAATTGATCTTCGGTAACCGGCACGTTCAGCGGCGCGCCTTGCTCTTTCCAGTCGGGAATGAGCTCGCCGATGGCGCGCGGATCCATGACCGCGCCCGAGAGGATATGCGCCCCGATTTCCGAGCCTTTTTCCAGCACGCACACGCCGATCTCAGCGCCTTTTTCTGCTGCCAGCTGTTTCAGGCGGATCGCCGCGGACAGGCCTGCCGGGCCGCCGCCCACGATCACCACGTCGTATTCCATCGACTCGCGTGGGCCGTATTGCTCCAAAAGACTTGCGGGGGTCATCAAAGCTCCTCTTGCCATTAGAATACTTTTTTCGGGTTCGTATTGTCGGGTAACGTTCCCCAGGCCGCAACCCAACGGGCCAACTTTAGCACGATCGTTCTATTTTGTGCCAGAATACCCGGCGCGCCGCCGGTGGTGTATTCCGGCGCTCTTTCATCCTTGAACAGGAAGCGAAAATGGGCCGTTCGATCAATCTGGAAGGTAAGGTGGCAATGATCACCGGCGCGTCGAGCGGTCTGGGCAAGCGTTTTGCCCAGGTGCTCTCACAGGCGGGTGCGAAGGTCGTGCTGGCGAGCCGGCGCGTGGAGCGCCTCAAGGAATTGCGCGCCGAAATTGAGGCTGGCGGCGGGGCCGCGCATGTGGTCTCGCTCGATGTGACGGATTACCAGAGCATCCGCTCGGCGGTCGCGCATGCCGAGACCGAGGCGGGGACCATCGATATTCTCGTCAACAACTCGGGCGTCTCGACCACCCAGAAGCTGGCCGAGGTCACGCCCGCCGACTTCGAGTACGTCTTCGACACCAATACCCGCGGCGCTTTCTTCGTTGCCCAGGAAGTGGCCAAACGCATGATCATGCGCGGCAATGGTGGCGCTTCGAAGCCGGCGTACCGCATCATCAATATCGCTTCGGTGGCCGGCTTGAACGTGCTGCCGCAGATCGGCCTCTACTCGATCAGCAAGGCGGCCGTCGTGCATATGACGAAAGCCATGGCGCTGGAGTGGGGGCGGCACGGCATCAACGTGAATGCAATCTGTCCCGGTTATATCGACACCGAGATCAACCATCATCATTGGGCGACCGAGCAGGGCCAAAAGCTCATCTCGATGCTGCCGCGCCACCGGGTGGGCACGCCGGCGGATCTCGACGGCCTGTTGCTGCTGCTGGCTGCGGATGAATCAGCCTTCATGAACGGCTCGATCATCACCGCCGACGATGGCTTCGGCCTGATGTGAATTTCCAGTGCAACAAATGTAAAGAGTGCAATGAGTGAGTACCACCCTGTTTTTGAAATGATCATGCCAATCCGCTGGGGCGACATGGACGCGTTCGGCCATGTGAACAACACGGTCTATTTCCGCTACATGGAGCAGGTGCGGATTTCGTGGTTCGAGCACATTGGCGTAGGCGGCGAGAGCCGCGAACGAGGCGATGGACAGGGGCCTGTGATCGTGAACGCGTCGATGGATTTCCTCAAGCAGTTGCACTATCCCGGCGATATCGTTTGCACGATGACGGTGGGCGAGCCGGGCCGCAGTAGTTTCGATACCGGTTTCGAGCTGCGCCGCGTGGACGATCCCGATACCGTGTATGCGCGCGGCAATGCGCGCTGTGTATGGATCGACTACACGGCGGGTAAATCCGTGCCGATTCCAGACAGCCTGCGCGCGACGATTGAAAACGCGCCGCTCGTGAAGGCGCAATGATTGGGTTCTACGGCGTGCGCATGTCCCGCGCGCGCCGCACTCCACCGCATCTCCGCCGCATCTCCGCCGCTTCTCAGCCTCCTCTTCGCCTCTTCAATACGCGGCGTTCCTGGCGCTTCAATTTCCGAGTAGCCGCTGCAGCAGTTCGGTAGCGTTGCCCGTGTCGTACTTGCGCATGAGCCGCGCGCGGTAGATGTCCACCGTGCGCGAGCTGATGTCGAGAATTTTGCCGATCTGTTTGCTCGTCTTGCCCGTGACCAGTTGCGCCGCGATTTCGCGCTCGCGCGGCGTGAGCTCGACCGCCACGCGCCGTGTCGCGCTCAGGTCCTCGAAGGTCCAGACACCGGCAGCGTGCGGCTCCGCGCGGTCGAGCGAGCGGCCCGTGACGTGGCACCAGAAGAGTTCGCCGTCGAAGCGCTTCATGATGCGGTCGTCGGCGTAGCTGCCCTGGGCTGTCATGATGGGTGGAATGCGCTCGCCGATGCGCTCGAACTCGACTGCCGACGGATACAGCACCAGAAACGACTGGCCGACCAGCGCCTCGCGCGGGCAGCGGAAAATGGCGCAAACGGCCTCATTGCAGTCCTCCACGATGCGCTCGCGCGCGAGCACGAGCCCAATTGGCGCGAGATGGAAGGCGGTCTGGTAGTCGAGTGCGGTAGTGGCGTTTGCGGGTGCTGGCATGGCGGACGATGCGGGTATGGCTTTATGTAGTTTTGCGTATTGTGCCGCAATGCCCGCCCAGCGTACGCTTTGCAACCATCGGAGGGCCTGGCGGATGCCGGGCCGGGTTCGCGGCAACGCCACCGGGCCGTGATTAAAATGAGGCATCCGGGCGGCTGCGGCGCCGGCACGCTGGGCCGAACGAATGCATTCAACAAGAATTCAACGAACAGGTTCAACGAACCGGCGCATCGACGTATTTCCATACGAGGAAGGGACACACTGATGAACAAGGTCTATAAAAGCGCGGCTGCCGCGCTCGAAGGCATCGTCAAGGACGGACAGACGTTCGCGGTAGGCGGTTTCGGGCTGTGCGGCATTCCCGAGGCCCTGATTGGCGCGCTGCGCGATTCGGGCGTGAAGGGCATTACCTGCATCAGCAACAACGCGGGCGTCGACGGCTTCGGCCTCGGCCTGCTGCTGGAGACGCGCCAGATCAAGAAAATGATCTCGTCCTACGTGGGCGAAAACAAGGAATTCGAGCGCCAGTATCTCTCGGGCGAACTCGAGCTCGAATTCACGCCGCAGGGCACGCTGGCCGAAAAGCTGCGCGCCGGCGGCTCGGGCATTCCGGCGTTTTTCACTAATACCGGCTACGGCACGCTCATCGCCGAAGGCAAGGAAACGCGCCAGTTCGGCGACAAGCACTACGTGCTCGAGCATTCGCTCACGGCCGATGTGGCGCTCGTGAAGGCCTGGAAGGCTGACAAGTCGGGCAACCTGATCTATCGGCGCACGGCGCGCAACTTCAACCCGATGTGCGCGATGGCGGGCAAGATCACTGTGGTGGAAGTGGAGGAGATCGTCGAGAACGGCGAACTCGATCCGGACAGCATCCATACGCCGGGCATCTTCGTGCAGCGCATCGTGCTCAATGCGCACCCGGAGAAACGCATCGAACAACGCACCGTGCGCACCGGGTCGAACAACCCGGCGGGCAAGTGACAAAGGAGACCGACCATGGCATGGAATCGTGACGAAATGGCCGCCCGCGCGGCGAAGGAACTGCAAGACGGCTTTTATGTGAATCTCGGCATCGGTCTGCCGACGCTGGTGGCCAACCATGTGCCGCAGGGCATGGAAGTGTGGCTGCAATCGGAAAACGGCCTGCTCGGCATCGGACCGTTTCCGACCGAGGAGGAAGTGGATGCCGACATGATCAACGCCGGCAAGCAGACGGTCACGACGCTGCCGGGTTCTTCGATCTTCTCGTCGGCGGACTCGTTCGCGATGATTCGCGGTGGCCACATCAACCTCGCGATCCTCGGCGCGATGCAGGTGAGCGAGAAGGGCGACCTGGCCAACTGGATGATCCCCGGCAAGATGATCAAGGGCATGGGCGGCGCGATGGACCTCGTCGCGGGCGTGGGCCGCGTGGTCGTGCTGATGGAGCATGTGGCCAAGGGCGACCAGCACAAGATTCTCGAGGCGTGCACGCTGCCGCTCACGGGCGTGGGCGTGATCGACCTGATCATCACCGACCTCGGCGTGATTGAAGTGACCGATGCGGGCCTGAAGGTGACTGAACTCGCGCCGGGCGTGACGGTGGACGAGATCAAGGCCAAGACCGGCGCGCCGCTCGATGTGAGCGCGGTGAGTTGATCGCGGCAATGCGGTAGTCGACGGCTGCGGCATGATTTAGACGGGCGGGACTTCGGTTCCGCCCGTTTTGCGTTTGTGGCTGATTCAGGATGGGTCCATTCTTGCGCGCCCGCACGGATTTGAAACCTCGGCTGAATGGCATACACCGGATGGCCGGTGTAAGGACGTTGAACCTGGCACCGCACGTGGGGCGCCATCGTGCCCGATAGGCCCGAACGTGCCCGCGAGCCTCGGCGTGCGCGGCGGTTGCGCACGGCAAAGCCGTTTACAATGGCCTCACAGCCTAACGGCGGAACCAGCGAGACTTGAGCGATGACCGAACCGTCTTCCGTGCCGCGTCAGCATTACGTCCAGTGCCTTAGTCCTTCGGGGCTCCACCGCATGGCGTATACCGAGTGGGGCGATCCCGCCAATCCGCGCGTATTGGTGTGCGTGCATGGTCTGACGCGTTCGAGTCGCGACTTCGACAGGCTTGCTGCGGCGTTGTGCGGAACATATCGCGTGGTTTGCCCGGACGTCGTGGGGCGCGGTCTTTCGTCGTGGCTCGTCGACCCGCGCGGCTATGGCGTCGCGCAGTACGTCGCGGACATGGTCACGCTCATCGCGCGCACGGGCGTCGAGCAGGTGGACTGGTTCGGCACCTCGATGGGCGGCCTGATCGGCATGGCGCTCGCGGGACTGCCGGGAGCACCCATCGGCCGCATGCTGCTCAACGACATCGGCCCGCATATCGAGCCGGCGGCGCTCGGGCGCATTGGCGATTACGTCGGCCGCGACGAGCGCTTCGGCTCGCAGCAGGAAGGCATCGACAATGCGGCGCTGCTGGCGTCGTCGTTCGGCCCGCTCACCGCGCAGGAGTGGCGCGAGATCAACACGCCGTTGCTGCACGAGGTGGACGGCGCGTGGCGTTACCGCTATGACCCGCGCATCGCCGAAGGTTTCAAGGGCGTCACGCCCGAGCAGAATGAGCAGGGCGAACAGTTTTTATGGCGCTCGCTCGCCGCGTTCAAGGGGCCGGTGCTCGCGGTGCGCGGTGCGCTTTCCGATCTGCTCTCGCGCGAAACCGTGGCAAAGATGGTCGAAACCGGCCAGCAGGTGTCGAGTGTCGAGATCGCGGGCGTCGGGCATGCGCCAGCGTTTCTGGCGGCCGACCAGATCGAGATTGCGCGCCGTTTCTTCGACGGCGGGCCCGTCGGCGGGTCATAATATCGAGATTTCCCGGCCCGCCGGGGGCGCATCGAACATTCAACTTCAACAGGACTCTTCATGGCAGTCATTCGTCACCACGTCGGCCCGCGTCTTTCGGAAACCGCGATTCACAACGGCACGGTCTATCTCGCGGGCCAGATCGCCGAGGACACCAACCAGGACATCGGCGGCCAGATGCGCGAAGTGCTCGGCCACATCGACCGTCTGCTGGGCGAGTCGAACAGCGACAAGTCGCTGCTGCTCTCGGTGCAGATCTATATCGCCGACATGAAGGATTTTCCGGGCATGAATGCCGAGTGGGACAAGTGGGTGGCGCAGGGCGCCACGCCGCCGCGCGCGACTGTCGAGGCGAAGCTCGCCAATCCGGAATGCCTCGTCGAAATCGTCGTGGTGGCTGCGCAGCGCGATTGAGTGTGACTGAGCACGCTTGACCGTGCTTGAAAGTACTTGTTGCGCGACCATTGGCCTGAATCGTTTCATCGTAGTTTGCAGCCCGGCCGGTACGCCGGCGGGCGCCGTCTCATGAGCAGCGACACCGTACCTCCCGTTTCCGCCGAAGCCTCCTCCCGCGCCGCGCTGCCGTCGCTCGACGACACGCTCGCGTTCGTGCGCGAACACGCCGGCGACGCGCGCCTTTCCACGGGCGAGCCGCTTGTCGAGCACGCGCAAGGCACGGCTTCCGTCATGAGCCGCCTGAACGTCGATCCTCCCGCAGTGCTGGCGGCGGCGCTCTTCAATATCGCGCCGCATCTCGACGCCCCCGAGGGCACGATCGAGGCGCGCTTCGGCGCCGAGGTCGTCAAGCTCGTGTTCGACGTGCGCAAGCTGTTGCGCCTGGGCACCGTGAGCCTGCGCACGGCGGCGCAGAACGCAGCATCCGAAGCCGGCCGCGAAGGCCGCGATGCCCAGGCCGCGCGCCGGGCCCAGGTGGAGTCGCTGCGCAAGATGCTGCTGGCGTTCGCGCAAGACATCCGCGTGGTGCTGATCCGGCTCGCGTCGCGCGTGCAGTCGCTGCGCTACTACGCGGCGGCGAAGGTCACGCCCGCTCCCGAGATCGCGCGCGAGACGCTCGAAATCTACGCGCCGCTCGCGAACCGGTTGGGCATCTGGCAATTGAAGTGGGAGCTCGAAGACCTCGCGTTCCGCTTCGAGGAGCCGGCGACCTACAAGCGCATCGCCAAGCTGCTCGATGAAAAGCGCGTGGAGCGCGAGAGCTATGTGGCCGAGGCCATCGAACGGCTGCAGCACGAGCTTGCCGCCGCGCATATCGATGCCGAGGTGAGCGGCCGGCCCAAGCACATCTACAGCATCTGGAAGAAGATGCGCGGCAAGGAGATCGACTTCTCCGAGCTCTACGACGTGCGCGCGTTTCGCGTGATCGTGCGCGATATCAAGGATTGCTACACGGTGCTTGGCATCGTGCACAACCTTTGGCAGCCAGTGCCGAAGGAGTTCGACGACTACATCTCGCGGCCCAAGCCCAATGGCTATCGTTCGCTGCATACGGTCGTGATCGGCGACGATGGCCGCGCGTTCGAAGTGCAGATCCGCACCCAGGAGATGCATCAGTTCGCGGAATATGGTGTGGCCGCGCATTGGCGCTACAAGGAGGCCGGCTCGAAGGGCTATGGCGGCCAGTTCAGTGCCGCCAGCGCGTACGACGAGAAGATCGCCTGGCTGCGTCAGTTGCTGGCCTGGAAGGACGATGTGGCCGACGGCCCTCAGCCGTGGGAGCAACTGCGCCACGCCACGCTCGACGACGACCACATCTACGTGCTCACGCCGCAGGCGCGCGTGATTGCATTGCCGCAGGGTGCGACGCCGCTCGACTTCGCGTATCACCTGCATAGCGAGCTCGGCCATCGCTGCCGCGGCGCGCGCGTGGACGGCGCAATGGTGCCGCTCAACACGCAGTTGCAGAACGGTCAGACCGTCGAGATCGTCGCGGTGAAAGAGGGCGGCCCGTCGCGCGACTGGCTCAACCCGCAGCTCGGCTATCTGCACAGCAACCGCGCCCGGCAAAAGGTGCGCGTGTGGTTCAACGCCATCGAGGCTCAGGAGAACATCGCCAACGGCCGCGCGATGGTGGAAAAGACGCTGCAGCGCGAGGGGCGCACGTCCGTGAATCTCGATCAGCTTGCGGCCAAGCTCGGCTTCAAGTCGCCCGACGAGCTCTTTAGCGTGGTCGGCAAGGAAGAGTTCAGCTTGCGTCACGTCGAGCAGGCGCTGCACGATGCGCCCGCCGCCGAACCCGAAGACGAGACACCCGAGCAGATCACCAAGCGCGCGAGCGGCGCGAATGTGACACACGGCGGTTCGTCGGGCGTGCTCGTGGTGGGCGTGGATGCGCTGCTCACGCAGCTTGCGCGGTGCTGCCGGCCGGCGCCGCCCGACGATATCTGCGGCTTTGTCACGCGCGGCAAGGGCATGTCGATTCACCGCAGCGATTGCCCGACCTTCCTGCGCATGGCCGGCCGCGCGCCTGAGCGCGTGCTGCAGACCACCTGGTCCGCGGACGTGATGGGCGGGCGTGGCCAATCGGTGTATCCGGTCGATATCCTGATCGAGGCCAGCGACCGTCAGGGCTTGCTGCGCGACATCTCGGAAGTGTTCGCGCGCGAGAAGATGAACGTGATCGGCGTGAAGACGCAATCGCGACGCAACGCCGCATACATGCAGTTCACGGTCGAGGTGTCGAATTCGGCGCAGATCCAGCGCGCGTGCGTGCTGCTCGGCGAGGTGGGCGGCGTGCTCAGGGCGGCGCGCAAGCACTGAGGCGCGGGACCCGGCTTCTGGCGGGGCCTGGCTTTTGTGCTCCGCCGCAAAAAATACTTGCCAAGCCAGCGCAGGCAACATACAATCTTGCTTCTTCAGGCTCGTAGCTCAGCTGGTTAGAGCACCACCTTGACATGGTGGGGGTCGTTGGTTCGAGTCCAATCGAGCCTACCAACGAAATCGAAGTCGCGATACGGGTAGTGCATATCGAGGCTTCACGTGCAGTAAAAGCGCTGAATGAGCGCCTAAGGCGAATACGGTTATGACACCGCGAACGTTTACCGAAACCACTTCGGAGCGACGCTGATAGTCGAGGATCTCTTTCGCCCTGCAATCTGGTTTGAAAAGTGAATGCGGCCCCTCGAAAGCGGGGCCGCATTTTTTTTCGCCGCGAAGTTTTCGCGGGTTGCAGCGAGTGGCTTTACCGGCAATCTTCCACGAACGATACGATGTGCCTCCACGGCACTTCTGGAGAAAAACATGGTTGCGATACGTCTGCCCGATGGCTCGGTTCGACAGTACGATCATCCCGTCACGGTCGCCGAAGTGGCGGCTTCGATTGGCCCCGGCCTCGCCAAGGCGGCGCTCGGCGGCAAGCTCGACGGCGAGCTGGTCGACACGTCGAAGCTGATCGATCGCGACGCGTCGCTTGCCATCGTCACGGAGAAGGATGCCGACGGCCTCGACATCATCCGTCACTCCACGGCGCACTTGCTCGCCTATGCGGTGAAGGAGCTCTATCCGGAAGCGCAGGTCACGATCGGGCCGGTCATCGACAACGGCTTCTACTACGACTTCGCCTACAACCGTCCCTTCACGCCCGAAGATCTCGAAAAGATCGAAAAGCGCATGCAGGAGCTCGCGAAGAAGGACGAGCCGGTCACGCGCCGTGTCGTCTCGCGCGGCGAGGCGGTCGATTACTTCAAGAGCATCGGCGAGAAGTACAAGGCCGAAATCATCGAATCGATTCCTGGCAGCGAGGACATCAAGCTCTACGCGCACGGCGGCTTCACGGACCTGTGCCGCGGCCCGCACGTGCCGTCCACTGGCAAGCTCAAGGTCTTCAAGCTCATGAAGGTCGCTGGGGCCTACTGGCGTGGCGATGCAAAGAACGAGCAATTGCAGCGCATCTACGGCACGGCCTGGACGAAGAAGGAAGACCAGGACCAGTACCTGCACATGCTCGAGGAGGCGGAGAAGCGCGACCACCGCAAGCTCGGCAAGCAGCTCGACCTGTTCCACATGCAGGACGAGTCGCCGGGCATGGTGTTCTGGCATCCGAAGGGCTGGACGCTCTGGCAACAGGTCGAGCAGTACATGCGCGGCCGCCTGCGCGAGGCTGGCTACGACGAAATCAAGACGCCGATGATCATGGACCGCTCGCTTTGGGAGGCGTCGGGCCACTGGCAGAACTATCGTGAAAACATGTTCACGACGGAGTCGGAGAAGCGCGACTACGCCATCAAGCCGATGAACTGCCCGGGTCACGTCCAGGTGTTCAACCACGGCCTGCGTTCGTATCGCGACCTGCCGCTGCGCTATGCGGAATTCGGCTCGTGCCACCGCAATGAGGCGTCGGGTGCGCTCCATGGTCTGATGCGCGTGCGCGGCTTCGTTCAGGACGACGCACACATCTTCTGTACCGAAGACCAGATCATCAGCGAGTCGATCGCCTTCAACACGCTCGCGATGAGCGTCTACAAGGATTTCGGGTTCGATCACATCGACATCAAGCTCTCGCTGCGCCCGGATTCGCGCGCGGGAACGGATGAGACGTGGGACCGCGCCGAGCAGGGTCTGCGCGAGGCGCTCACGGCTTGTGGCCTGCAATGGGAGGAGTTGCCGGGCGAGGGTGCGTTCTATGGTCCGAAGGTCGAGTACCACATCAAGGACGCGCTTGGCCGCTCGTGGCAGTGCGGCACGCTGCAGCTCGACATGGTGCTGCCGGAGCGCTTGGGCGCCGAGTACGTGTCCGAGGACAACAGCCGCCGCCGCCCGATCATGCTGCATCGTGCAATTCTCGGTTCGATGGAGCGTTTCCTCGGGATTTTGATCGAGCACCATGCGGGCGCGATGCCGTCCTGGCTCGCTCCGGTGCAGGCTGTTGTGATGAATATCGCCGAAAGTCAGGCCGAATACGCGACAAATCTAGCCCAATCGTTGCAAAAACAAGGGGTTAGAGTGCAGGCCGATTTGCGCAACGAGAAAATTAGCTATAAAATACGCGAGCACACGCTTGAGAAGGTCCCGTACCTGCTGGTTGTCGGCGACAAAGAGCGTGAAGCACAAACGGTAGCCGTGCGTGCCCGTGGCGGCGTCGATCTGGGTGTCATGCCGGTCGACGCGTTCGCTGAGCGTCTGGCGCAGGATGTCAAGACGTTCAAGTAAGCCACCTGGCAGCGCGGCTCGTTTTTTTAATTTTTAGAGGAAACGTAACATCGCTACGGATAAGTCGCATCGCATCAACGGTGAAATCTCGGCACCCGAGGTGCGTCTCGTTGGCATCGACAACGAGCCGCTCGGCATCGTAAAGCTGGCTGATGCGTTCCGCATGTCGGAACAACAGGACGTCGATCTGGTTGAAATCGCCCCGCAGGCCGTGCCCCCCGTGTGCCGCCTGATGGACTACGGCAAGTTCAAGTACCAGGAGGCGAAGAAGCAACACGAGGCCAAGCTCAAGCAGAAGGTCATCCAGGTCAAGGAAGTCAAATTCCGTCCGGGTACCGACGACGGCGATTACAACGTCAAGCTGCGCAATCTCGTCCGCTTCCTTGAAGATGGCGACAAGACGAAGATCACGTTGCGTTTCCGGGGCCGCGAAATGGCCCACCAGGAAATCGGCATGCGTATGCTCGAGCGCCTGCGCACCGATCTCGAAGAAGTCGGTCAGGTCGAGCAGATGCCGAAGATGGAAGGGCGCCAGATGATCATGGTGCTTTCGCCCAAGAAGAAGAAGTAATTGGCGCGCCGCGCGTTGTTGTTCTGTTGTTCCATGCGCGGCGGCCACGGTAGTTTTGTCAGACGTTTTCCACGCGGTGAGTGCAGTAAAATGCGCGGGGAAACGGCAAGCAGGTTCCGGAACGGCGCCCGCGCGCCGCACGTCAATGTGCGGCAAACGGGCGTTTTTCCTGAAAGCGGCGGCAAGCTTGTTTTTTAAAAGCCAGCCAGCTGCCAAAACAAGTGGAGTGGGTTTCGAAGGGCGGTTTGAGGGCGAAGCGCGCGGTTTTTGAAAACCGGGCGTGGGAGCCAGCCGCACACCCATGTCCATCAAATAAATGGAGTTTTTGTCATGCCCAAGATGAAGACCAAGAAGAGCGCTGCAAAGCGCTTCGTGGTTCGTCCGGGTGGTACCGTCAAGCGCGGTCAAGCCTTCAAGCGTCACATCCTGACCAAGAAGACCACCAAGAATAAGCGTCATCTGCGTGGTGCAACGGCCGTTCACGAGTCTGATGTGAAGTCCGTTCGCGCAATGATGCCGTTCGCGTAATCCTCAACCGACAACTCATAGGAGCTACTCATGCCTCGAGTCAAACGTGGGGTTACCGCACGGGCCCGTCACAAGAAAATCATCAAGCTGGCCAAGGGTTACCGCGGCCGCCGCAATAACGTCTATCGCATCGCCAAGCAGGCGGTCATGCGCGCAGGCCAGTACGCCTACCGCGATCGCCGCAACAAGAAGCGTGTGTTCCGCGCACTGTGGATCACGCGTATCAACGCGGCGGTGCGTCAGCACGACATGACCTACAGCGTGTTCATCAACGGCCTGAAGAAGGCTTCGATCGAACTCGACCGCAAGGTTCTGGCTGACATGGCTGTGTTCGACAAGGCTGCATTTGCTGCGATCGTCAAGCAGGTGAAGGCCGCCGTCGCTGCCTAAGCAAGGTATTGCGCAGGTTCGTTGCAGCAGACATTCCGGTTGTCTCGGTGATGCTGCAACAAAAACGGGGCTCCTCACCGAGCCCCGTTTTTGTTGGCGAAGCGCTTCCTGCGCCGCTCAAGTCTCAAACACTGACGCTGAAAAGATGGGATCAATGGATCTGGACCAGATTGTCGCCGACGCGCAACGCGCCTTTGCCTCCGCCTCCGACGTCAACACGCTTGAAAATGAAAAAGCGCGTTTTCTCGGTAAATCGGGCGCGCTGACCGAACTGCTCAAGGGCCTCGGCAAGCTCGACCCGGAAACGCGCAAGACCGAAGGTGCGCGCATCAACGCCGTCAAGCAGCAGGTCGAGGCCGCGCTCAACGCGCGCCGCCAGGCGCTTGCCGACGCGCTGCTGAACCAGCGTCTCGCCGCCGAGGCGATCGACGTCACGCTACCGGGCCGTGGCGCCGGCACGGGCAGCCTGCATCCGGTGATGCAGACGTGGGAGCGCGTCGAGCAGATCTTCGGCTCGATCGGCTTCGACGTGGCCGACGGTCCCGAGATCGAAACCGACTGGTACAACTTCACCTCGCTCAACAGCCCGGAAAACCATCCGGCGCGTTCGATGCAGGATACCTTCTATGTGGACGGCAAGGATGCCGAAGGCCGTCCGCTCTTGCTGCGCACCCACACGAGCCCGATGCAGGTGCGCTACGCGCGCACGCACACGCCGCCCATCAAGGTGATCGTGCCGGGCCGTACTTATCGCGTGGACAGCGACGCCACCCACTCGCCGATGTTCAACCAGGTCGAAGGCCTGTGGATCGAAGAGAACATCAGCTTTGCGGATCTCAAGGGCGTCTATACGGACTTCCTGAAGAAGTTCTTCGAGCGCGACGACATCCAGGTGCGTTTCCGCCCGTCGTACTTCCCGTTCACGGAGCCGTCCGCCGAAATCGACATGATGTTCGAGCAGGGCAAGAACGCCGGCAAGTGGCTCGAAATCTCGGGCTCGGGCCAGGTGCATCCGACCGTGATCCGCAACATGGGCCTCGACCCGGAGCGCTATATCGGCTTTGCGTTCGGCAGCGGGCTCGAACGCCTCACGATGCTGCGTTATGGCGTGCAGGATCTGCGTCTGTTCTTCGAAGGCGACCTGCGCTTCCTGCGCCAGTTCGCCTGAGCCTGAGGCTAGGCACGGCATCCGCGGTTCGCGAAGCGCACGCAGCACCACAAGCCTTAGGGCAGTGCGCGAGAAAACGCTACGCGACGGTCTCAATCTGTCTGGAACGTAAAACGAAATGCTATTCCCCGAATCCTGGCTGAGAAGCTTTGTCGATCCGAAGCTCACGACCGATGAACTGGCCCATGCGCTGACCATGGCCGGCCTCGAAGTCGAAGGCCTGCGTCCGGCCGCGCCGCCCACTGCGAAGATCGTCGTGGGCCGCGTGATCGAAGTCGTCAAGCACCCGGACGCGGACAAACTCAACGTCACGCAGGTCGACGCCGGCACCGGCGCGACGCTGCAGATCGTCTGCGGCGCACCCAATGTGGCGCCCGGCATCAAGGTGCCGGTGGCGCTCGTGGGCGCGGAGCTGCCGCCCGCAGAAGAGGGCGGCAAGCCCTTTGCGATCAAGCTCTCGAAGTTGCGCGGGGTGGAAAGCCAGGGCATGTTGTGCTCGGCGCGCGAACTGAAGCTCTCGGAAGACCACAGCGGCCTCATGATCCTGCCCGAAGACGCGCCCATCGGTCAGGACATCCGCGAGACGCTCAATCTCGACGACACCATTTTCGAAATCAAGCTCACGCCGAACAAGGCCGATTGCCTTTCGGTGTACGGCATCGCGCGCGAAACCGCCGCGATCACCGGTGCGCCGCTGCAAGCGCCCGTGTTCCCGAAGGTCGACGTCAAGCTCAACGAAACGTTGCCCGTGAAGATCTCGGCGTCGGACCTGTGCGGCCGTTTCTCGGGCCGCGTGATTCGCGGCGTGAACGCGCACGCGAAGACGCCCGCGTGGATGGTCGAGCGCCTCGAGCGCTCGGGCCAGCGCAGCATCTCGGCCCTCGTCGATATTTCGAACTACGTCATGCTCGAACTGGGCCGCCCGTCGCACGTGTTCGATCTCGACAAGATCCACGGTTCGATGGAGGTGCGCTGGGGCAAGAAGGGCGAACAGCTCAAGCTGCTCAACGGCAGCACCGTCGAAGTCGATGAAACCGTGGGCGTGATCGCCGACGAGCGCGAGATCGAAAGCCTCGCGGGCATCATGGGCGGCGACAGCACCGCCGTCTCGCTAGACACGAAGAACATCTACCTCGAAGCCGCGTTCTGGTGGCCGGACAGCATTCGTGGCCGCTCGCGCCGCTACAACTTCTCGACCGATGCGGGCCACCGCTTCGAGCGCGGCGTGGACTGGTCCACGACTGTCGAGCACATCGAGCGCATCACGCAATTGATCCTCGACATTTGCGGCGGCGAAGCCGGCCCGGTCGACGACCAGACCGTGAACGTGCCCAAGCGCGCGCCGGTGAAGATGCGCGTCGCGCGTGCGAACCGCATCATCGGCGTGAAGATTGGTGCTGATGAAATCGCACAAATCTTCACGCGTCTCGGCCTTGCGTTCGAACGCAGTGCGGAGAATGGCGACGACACGTTCAGCGTGATGCCGCCGCCGTATCGCTTCGACATCGAGATCGAGGAAGACTTGATCGAAGAAGTCGCGCGCATTTACGGCTTCGAGAAGATTCCCGCGAACCCGCCTGTCGCACGCAGCGAGATGCGTGCAACGAACGAAATGCGCCGCTCGGTTCACGCGATTCGTCACGCACTCGCGGCGCGCGATTACGCCGAAACGATCAACTTCAGCTTCGTCGATGCCGAGTGGGAGCAGGATTTCGCGGGCAACGCGAATCCCGTAAAGCTGCTGAACCCGATCGCGAGCCAGCTTTCGGTCATGCGCACGACGCTGTTCGGCAGCCTCATCAATGTGCTGCGCCATAACCTCAACCGCCGCGCAGATCGCGTGCGCGTGTTCGAGGCAGGCCGCGTGTTCCTGCACGATCCGTCGATCAAGGCCGGCGAGATGGCGGTGGAAGGTTTCGCGCAGCCGAAGATGATTGGCGCGCTCGCCTATGGTCCCGCGCTCGAAGAGCAGTGGGGCGCGCCCACGCGCGGCGTCGATTACTTCGACGTGAAGGGCGATCTCGAAGCGCTGTTTGCGCCGCTGGGTGCGGCAAAAGCGTCGCGTTTCGTGAAGGCGGAGCACCCGGCGCTGCATCCGGGTCGTAGCGCGCGCATCGAAGTCGATGGCCGCGCGGTGGGCTGGATTGGCGAACTGCATCCGCGCTGGATGCAGAAGTATGACCTGCCTCATGCGCCGATGTTGTTCGAAGTCGAAGCGGACGCGCTGATGGCGCGCGAACTGCCCGCGCCGTCGGAAGTCTCGAAATTTCCGCCGGTTCGACGCGACATCGCACTTGTCGTCGATCAAAAGATCGAAGTGCAGGCACTGCTCGACGAGTTCCAGAAGGGTCTGCAAGACGAACCCTGCAAGATTGTCCAGAGGGTTGCGTTATTCGATGAATTTCGTGCAAAATCAAATACTTCCGGACTTGGCGCGGACGAGAAAAGCCTTGCCTTCCGGGTGACCCTGCAAGATACTGGCGGAACCCTTCAGGACGAAACGGTCGATGCGGCCATCAAGTCCCTGGTGGATCGCCTGGCTCGAGTGTTTGGCGCCCGGTTGCGCGGATAAGCTCTACGGCTCATCTCCTGCCGACATCGACTTCCGGTTTGCGAGGTTGCAGTCACCCTGCCAACCGGAAGCGCGCCATTTCATAGATAGATGAACGAAATGAACTCGAGTGATTTCGAAGCCCTTCTTGCGGCACAGCGTAGCGCCATGATTCGCGACATTCCTGCCTCGTCGGCAAGCGCCACGAACGACACGCCCACGCTGACCAAAGCCGAGCTCGCCGAACTGCTGTTCGACAACGTCGGGCTCAACAAGCGCGAGGCCAAGGACATGGTCGAAGCGTTCTTCGAAGTGATTCGCGACGCGCTCGAAGGCGGTGACAGCGTGAAGCTTTCGGGCTTCGGCAATTTCCAGTTGCGCGACAAGCCGCAACGGCCGGGCCGCAATCCGAAGACCGGAGAGGCGATTCCCATTGCTGCGCGACGCGTGGTGACGTTCCATGCGAGCCAGAAGCTCAAGGCACTGGTCGAGAGCGGCGCCGAGGCTAGCTTTTCGCGCTGATCCACCGATCAAGGCATCATGCGCGGGGAGAACCCGCGCACGCTCGCACGGGCCGCACGCGACAGATCGTGCAGCGGGCGTGACTGGAAACCACTGACCGGCGGCGACGCCACATTTGCGCAACCACCACGACGGCAACCCGGCGATGACATCGACAATCGAAAAGGTCGTCTTGCCTCCCATCCCCGCCAAGCGCTACTTCACGATCGGCGAAGTGAGCGAGTTGTGCGGCGTGAAGCCCCATGTGCTGCGGTATTGGGAGCAGGAGTTCACGCAGTTGAGGCCGGTCAAGCGGCGCGGCAACCGCCGCTACTATCAGCACCATGAAGTCCTGCTGATCCGGCGCATTCGCGAGTTGCTTTACGAGCAGGGATTCACGATCAACGGCGCGCGCAATCGCCTCGATTCGTCGGGCGCGGTGGTGGAAGAGGCCGCGCCGGGCGAGGCGGGTGAGGAGAGCGTTGCGCAGGGCAATATGGCGCTGGTCGACGTCGATCAACTGCGCAAGGAATTGCTGCATGTGATCGATCTGCTCGGTCAGTGAAGACCCTTCGGCAATCTTTGTAGCGAATTGCGATTTAGGTGGTTCTAATTAGAGAAGCGCTCTGTTATACTTTCTAGCTCTCGGGGCGTAGCGCAGCCTGGTAGCGTACCTGCATGGGGTGCAGGTGGTCGGAGGTTCAAATCCTCTCGCCCCGACCAGAAGTCAAAAAGGCCTTACGATGAAAATCGTAAGGCCTTTTTCTTTTGCGCCAGAAATGTGGCTCGGCGCGATCACACGCGAACCCGCCTCGTTGTGTTCCTCCGCGGGCTCTCACGCCTAAGCCCCCCTGAAACCCGGCACGGTCCGCCGGTCTACGTAAGCCCTTCAATTCAAAGCGTTGGCCGCCATCGGTCAGGAATAAGTGCGCAACAACCGGTGCTAATTTTTCTCACATATCGATGAGAATCATTCGCTATGAGGGTTGTGCCACGCCCATTACGATTAGCGCTTGACTGCCGGTGTTGTCCCTTTCGTACGCGCACTGTCGACCATGAATCCGCTCGAACTTGCTCAGCTCGTCTTTCTCGCCGCCCTGTGGGGCGGGTCATTTCTCTTTATTCGCGTCGGCGTGACCGATCTGGGCGTGGCGCCGCTGATGGCGCTGCGCGTTGGCATTGGCGCGCTGTTTCTGCTGATCGTGCTGTTTTCGCGGCGCTCGCCTCGCGAGGCGCTTGGCGCATTGCGCGAGCGCGCGTGGCCGCTCTTCGTGGTCGGCATTCTCAATTCGGCCGCGCCGTTCTGCCTCTTCGCGTGGGCTGAGCTCACGCTCTCCGCAGGCGTGACTTCGGTGATCAATGCGACTACGCCGTTGTTTGGCGCCGTGGTCGCGTATTTGTGGCTCAAGGACCGGCTGAGCGGCTTGCGCATCGCGGGCCTCGCGATTGGCTTTGCAGGGGTGCTCGCGCTGGTCTGGGATCAGATTGCCACGCGCGCCGGCGATGGCGCGGGCACATCGGCCACCGTGCTCGCCGCCGGCGCTGCGCTTTGTGCGGCGGCGCTTTACGGCGTCGCGGCGAGTTTCACGAAGCGTCATCTGACCGGCGTCGATCCGCTCACCGTGGCTGCTGGCACCATGACGGCCGCCACCATCGTGCTGGCGCCTTTCGCACTCGCCACCTGGCCGCATGCCGCGGTTTCCTTGCATGCGTGGGGCGCGGCGCTCTGCCTGGGCGTCGCGTGCACGGGAGTTGCCTATCTGCTGTTCTTCCGCCTGATTGCCGCCATTGGCCCGGCGCGCACGATTACCGTGACGTTCGTGATCCCGGTGTTCGGCATCCTCTGGGGTGCGCTGTTTCTTGATGAGCATGTGTCGGTGGGCATGATCGAGGCCTGTGCTGCGATCCTCGTGGGCACGTCGCTTGCGACTGGCTTTATCAAGCGGCTTCCGGGCATGGGGGCGCGCAGGGAAGGCGCGGGCGCCAAACAACAGTAAGCGCTGCTGGCGGTACGTCAATTGACCTAGTTGCGTACGCAACGATAAGCCGTCGTGCAACGCGACGTCTCGCGCTACCGTTTTTCCTCCCATTTTTTTCGCATCGCCACGCTTGATGAACGACATCAGTGCGGGGCGTTTGTGCGCCTGCGTGATTTGTCTGGATGCGGTTCTTCAGATTCACGTGATCGAACGCACGGGCGCGCTAATCCGCTTCGCTGAAAGTTCAGTGAATGCCAGCAGGTTCGCTTTGGTCCGATCGCTTCAGGTAAAAGCGATAAGGTCGATACTTTCTTGTAAAGTAAAACCTGCCGAATAATGCGTCATTCGATTTGATTGCAAGGTATTGCATATCGTAGTGAAAGCCTTGAGTCAGGGCGTTCAAGCGAGGTGCGCCTGGTTACAAGCAGAAAGTAGAGGTCGCTATTACACTGGATGCACACTGCGAGAAGAATTCGCAAATGACCGCAGATGAGCGCGCCAAAGGGGAACATCGAGCTTAAATATCGCGTCGTGAAATGTCGTTCGTTTCCAGGGATATTCATGACAGAAAAAAGATCAGAGTGGCCGCTTCGGATGGCACGTGGGGCATGCGCGGCGCTGTTGGCCTGTGGAGCGGCAGGTGCGCATGCTGACCAATTCGGCGTTCAGCTTGGAGCCGGCGTCGCGAGCTATGGAGTGAAGAAGCTCGACCTGGGCCTGGTCTGGGATCCAGGGCTTCAATGGTGGCATTTCGCGGGTTTTCATTTCACGGTGGTGGGCGAGGGGCACGTCGCGTACTGGGATCTCACCGAAGATGGCGCCTCGCATCCGAACATCTGGGAATTCGGCGTGACGCCGGTGTTTCGCATCATCAAGGACAGCGGCTGGTTCCGGCCGTTCTTCGAGGCCGGCGTAGGCGTGCGCCTGCTTTCGCACGTACAGCTCACGGGCGACCGTACCATGTCGACGGCATTCCAGTTCGCGGACCTGGTGGGGGTGGGTGCGCAGTTCGGCGAGCACCAGAACTTTCAGGCTGGCATTCGTTTTCAACATGTCTCCAACGCGGACATCAAGACGCCTAACCCTGGTCTGAACTTCGGCCAGATCTACGTGCAGTACAACTTTTGAGCCAGACGTGTCCGGGGAGGGGGGGATGGTTTAACCCCCCGACGCACCGGTTTCAGCCTGTCTTCATAAGCCTTACACTGTCGAGTCATGATGCGGTGCATCACGCGCACCGCATGGCCGGTTTTTTTCATCGGCGATGCACCGGCGTCGCAGACCAGTGAGTGAGGAGCAGGCATGGCAATCGAAACGGTTGGGATCGTGGGCGCGGGCACCATGGGCAATGGCATCGCGCAGGCGGTGGCCGTGGCGGGTCTCAAGGCAGTGATGATCGACGTGACGGAGGCGGCGCTCTCCAAAGGTGTGGCGACGCTCACGCACAGCCTCGATCGGCTCGTTTCGAAGGGCAAGCTCGATGCGGCAGTGCGCGATGCAGCCCTCGCGCGCATCGAGACCAGCACCGACTACCAGCGCCTTGGCAGCGCCGATCTCGTGATCGAAGCAGCCACGGAAAACGCCGAGCTCAAGACGCGCATTCTCAAGCAGATCGAAGCCGCTGCGCGTCCCGACGCGATCATCGCCTCGAACACCTCATCTATTTCGATCACGGCGCTCGCGACGACGCTTGCCGATCCAGCGCGTTTCATCGGCATGCACTTCTTCAATCCCGTGCCGATGATGCCGCTCGTCGAGGTCATTCGCGGCCTGCAGACGCGCCCGGCCGTGGTCGACGCGGTGCGCGATCTCGCACAGCGTCTGGACAAGACGCCCATCGCGGTCAAGAACGCGCCGGGTTTCGTCGTGAACCGCATTCTCGTGCCCATGATCAACGAGGCATTCTTCGTGCTCGCCGAAGGCGTTGCGAGTGCCGAAGAAATCGACGCCGGCATGAAGTTGGGCGCGAATCATCCGATTGGGCCGCTGGCGCTCGCGGACCTGATCGGCCTCGACGTGTGCCTCTCCGTGATGGATGTGTTCCTGAAGGACTTCGGCGATTCGAAGTATCGTGCGTGCCCGCTTTTGCGCGAGATGGTGGCGGCAGGGCAGCTCGGCCGCAAGACCGGTCGGGGCGTGTACCAGTACGACAAGACATCCTGAGGATTGCGGAGCATTAGGGCTCAGGCGTGCAGGCCGACCGTGTACTGCATGACCCCGCTATTCGGTTGCGACTGTGAGTTCGAGTCCACTGCGCAAAGCGTCTGGGTCATGCAAATTCACGTGGAGAGGATCGCATCCGAATGTTTAGGCCTGTTAATCAATGGCATTCAGCCAAGCTGCCACCATGCCGGCAGCAATGCACGCACGTCGGGCCGCGCGAAGCGGTCGTCGAGCAAATGCACGACGCCGTTGTCGCGTTCGGTGCGAATCACGCGGCCCGCGGCCTGTACGACCTTGCGCAATCCGGGAATCAGATAGGTGTAGTCGAACCCGGCGCCGTAGAGCGTTTCCATGCGCTCGCGCATCGCCTCGTTGACGGGATTTACCTGCGGCATGCCGAGCGTCGCAATGAAGGTGCCGATCAGGCGCGTGCCCGGCAAGTCGATGCCCTCGCCGAAAGCGCCGCCGAGCACCGCAAAGCCGATCCCGCAGCCGCCTTCCACGAAGCGCGCGACGAAAGCCTGTTGCTGGGTTTCGTCCATCGTGCGCGACTGCATCCATGTGCTCACATGTGGATGCCGCGCGACGAAGGTATCGGCGGCAAGCTGAAGATAATCGTAGCTGCTGAAGAAGCACAGGTAATTGCCGGGCCGCGCAGCATATTGCGCGGCGATGCGCGCGACCAGTATGTCGAGCGAGCGCTCCCGGTCCTTGTAGCGCGTCGAGATATCGCGTGCGATCCGCACCTCGAGTTGCTCGGTGCGAAATGGCGTGCCGATCTTGACGTTCACGGTGTTTTCCGGCAAGCCGAGCATGTCGGTGTAGTGGTGCGTGGGCGCGAGCGTGGCGGAGAAAAGCGTCACGCTGTGGGCCGCCGCCATGCGCGCGCGCAGCGCGCCCGCCGGCACGATGTTGCGGATGCAGAGTGTCGAGCGCGGACGCTTCGCTTCCCGTGCGCGCAGCGGCGTGACGTCGAAGATCGATTGCGCGTCGAAGCGCTCGGCCATGCGCACGAAGTGCAGCGCGTCGAAATAGAAGCGTTCGAGTTCGGCGTCGCGCATGAGCGCCGGTTGCGCAAGCTGGTCGCCAATCGCGGCAATCACATCGCCGAGCGCGGCGACGAAACCTTCGGGCAGCGTTTCGCTCGCGCGCCAGGCCTGCGGCTGCATGGCGGTTTGCGCATTCCAGTGGCGCGCGAGACGCGTCAATGCGCGCTTCACCGGGGCGCTCGCGGCGCGTCGCACGGCGTCCATGCGGGTCTGCATGATCTCGGCGGAATACATCGCGCGGGCGCGTTCAGGCAGGTTGTGTGCTTCGTCGACGAGCACGCTCATGCGCCACTGATTGTGCGCACCGAGCATGAACAGCATGGCGCTCACATCGAAGTAGTAGTTGTAGTCGCCGACGATCATGTCGCTCCAGCGCGCCAGCTCCTGGCCGAGATAGTACGGACACACCTCGTGCTCGCGCGCGACTTCGCGCAGTGTCGCGCGCTCGAGCCGCACGCGCTCGAGGGCGGCGGCGCGCGCGGCGGGCAGGCGGTCGTAGAAGCCACGCGCAAGCGGGCACGATTGTCCGTGGCAGGCGAGGTCGGGGTGCTCGCAGGCCTTCTCGCGCGCGACCAGTTCCAAAACGCGCAGCGGCAGCGCGGTCGTGCTGCTGCCCGCGCCGGCTTTGCCATCGGCCTGCGCATCGGCAAGCGTGTTGAGCGCATCGATGGCGAGTTGACGCCCCGAGCTTTTGGCGCTCAGGAACAGCACCTTGTCGATACCGGCGCGCGCGCAGGCCTTCAACTGCGGGAACAGCGTGCCGATGGTCTTGCCGATGCCGGTCGGCGCCTCCACGAGCAGGCAGCGGCCTTGCGTCGCGGCGCGCCATACCGCCTCGGCGAGATCGCGCTGGCCTTCGCGGAACGCAGCATGCGGCAGGCGCAATGCCGCGAGCGCACAGTCGCGCGCCGCGCGATGCGCGCTTTCCTGTTCCGCCCACGCGATGAAGCGCGCGCACTGCGATTCGAATTCCGCGCGCAATAGCTGTGCGCTCGCGTGCTCGACGAGCGCCGTCTCACGTCCCGAGCCAATCTCGTAATAGACGAGCGCGAGTTCGAGCGCGTCGAGGCCGAGCTTTTCGCACATCAGCGCGCCGTAGACGCGCAACTGTGCCCAATGAAGCACACGCTGGTTCTCGCGCATCGCATCCAGATCGCCGCGATAGGTCTTGAATTCTTCGAGCCGTTGGCGTGCTGGATCGTAACCGTCGGCGCGGCCGCGCACGGTGAGCGTGCCGAATACGCCGGTGAGCGCGACTTCGGTTTCGTAGCCGGCGGGCCGGCGCGCGGCGATCGCAGCATGGCCGGCGCGGCCTTCGCTTGCATCGGGCGAGGGTGTGAAGCGCAAATCGAGATCGCCGCGTTTTGCGGTGAACTCACAGAGCGTACGGACCGCGACGGTGTAGCTCATGGCATTGACGCAGCGTTCGTGCTGGCCTGCGCCGCCCAGCGCACTTGTAGCACGGTCACGGGCAGGCCGTGCGCGGCGCAATACGCGAGCCAGCGGCGCTGATTGTCCTGCAGCCGGTCGCCGGGGCCTTTCACTTCGATCAGTTCGTAGCGTTGCTCGCGGGGCCAGAAACGCACGAGGTCTGGCAGGCCCGAGCGGTTCGCGGCGGGTTCGCGCAGGAGCCGCTCGAACCATAGCCGCAGATGGGCAGCGGGAAAGCAGTCGAGCGCGAGCGTGAGGAGCGCGGCGTCGAGCGCGGGCCATGCGACGTAAGGCGACTGGATGCCGTGCTTCTCGTCAAAACGCTGCTCGATGGTCGCGCGGTACGTGCCGCTTTCGAGTTCGGCGAGGCAGGCGGCAAAGAGCCCGGCGCGCCGCTGGACGAAGTCGGCGGCGTGCAGATCGGCGGGGCCGCGCTGGAACGGATGGAAGAATGCGCCCGGCAGCGCTGCGAAAAGCGCGGGCCAGCAGAGCAGGCCAAACAGGCCGTTGATGAGCGTGTTCTCGACGTAGAAGACCGGTGCGTCCGCGCACTCGAGCGTCCGGCGCGCGGCTTCCTCCACGCGCAGGCCCGCGCAGGCGGCGGGCAGCGTGAGTTCGGCGCTGGTGAACGTCGGCGCATCGCTGGCTTCGATTACGCCAGTTGCCGCGATTTCTGCCCGCGTCGCTGCCTGTGTTGCCGCTGGTATCGCGCTCGTGCTGCGCCGCCGCGCGAGGCGCGCGAGCGTGCGTGTCGCGCGTTGTGCTTCCTCCTCGTTCGCGGGCGCGCCGGCAATCGCCTGCGCGAGCGCGAGGGCGTCGTCGCGGCGACCCAACTGCTCGAGCACGCGCACGCGCCGGTAGCGCGACTCGGGATGGCCGCAGCCGACATAGGCGCGCCAGGCGAGCGCCGGTTCGCCCAGCCGCTCTGCAGCCTGACCCGCTGCGTGGCGCACCCGGTCGTGACGCGAGCGCAGCCAGTCGTTGGACCGGGTGTGCGGCGCGAGCATGTCGAGCGTATCGAGCGCCGCGCTCACGGCGTTGACGGCGTTGACGGCGTTGACGGCGTTGACGGCGTTGACGGCGCTTGCGGCGTCGGGCGCGAGATCGAAGGTTTCGCGGCAGTCTCGCAGCGCGAGCCAGGCGTCGATGTCGGCGCGCTGCCGGAACGCGCGCGACGCGCTGTCGAGCGGGACGTACTCGTAGCGATAGACGCCCAGATCGGCGAGCACGAACTCGGACCAGTCTTGCCGCAGATTGCCGAAGAACATCAGCCTCAGGCGTTCGCACAGCGGCGCGGCGGCCAAATGGAAGACGGTATCGGTCGAGCCCGGAAACCACGTTGACCAACCGTGCGCCTCGGGCGCAGCGGCTTGCAGGGCTTCGAGCGTTTCGGCACGCGTGGCGCGCGCGCCGGGCGCAACGGCATCGGCCAGCAGGCGCGCGCTGAGCGCCTGCAATTCGGCTTTGGTGACGAGTGCCGCGAGGGCATCGAACGCAAGCACGGGCGCACTGTCCAGCCAGCCGGCATCGGCGAGGGGAGCGGCCGCGGCGCGCGGGCAGCCAATCTCGGCGTAGTCGAGTTTGCTTGCGCGAAAATTCGGGCCCTTACGCATCAGCATGCGTACGAACAGCGCGCGCGAGCCGCGCGGCAGAGCGCCGAAGCTTTGCATGAAGCGCTGCTCGGCTGTGTCGAACAAGTCGGCGCAGCGCGCATCGAGCGAGGCGAGCGCGCGCTCGAAGTTCGCGAGGTAATAGAACGGATCGGGGGAGTCGGGAAGCACGCGCGGCACTGTATGAATATACAGCAGTGATGATAGCAGGCCGGCGCGTGCCCGCGAGCCCCCGGTCGCGGCAGCGGCGCCAAAGTCCGGTGCGCCTCGGGTCCTTGCGGCCTGTACGCTACAATTGCCGCAGCCTGAAAACCGAACCGCGCGAGAAGCGCAACAAGAGCGATGAACAAACGGAAAGCTTGCCTCGTCGGCCTCGCCGCCGGGGCCACTCTGCTCGCGGGATGCGTCGCGCAGTACCAGAATCCCAGTGAGTGCGCGCGGGAAATGCGCAGCCGGCTCGCCAGCGCTTCGCTGGGCGCACTGTCCGTCACGCATACCGCCGTGGCGTATCGCGGCAAACGCGTCGTGGTCGAGGGGCTGCTCGATCGCGGCGCATTGCCGGCATCGGGCGGGCTCAGCGCATCGGCCGCCGCCGCTCTGGCGGGCGCGCCCGTGGGTGCGGCAGCAAGCGCCTCCGATGCGAGTGCGGCGAGCGTTTCGGCCAGTTCCATGCCGACCTCGACTGCAACTTCAACGTCGACTGGCGCAGCGACTGCGCGTGGCGCGTCAGCGCCGCCGGCTGGGTCCATGGTGTCGGCGGCTTCCGGGGTCTCCGCGGCGTCCGCGCCTGTTGCGGACCCACTCGCGGCTTCAGTCGCGGAGAGCAAGCCCACCACGCCGATCGCGGCGCTTGCCGTGAAGCTCGGTTTGCACAAGGCCCCGCGCCCGTCCACCGCTGCCGAGTGCACCTACGACAAGACGGGCAGCCTCACGTCGTTCCGCTGGCTTTCTCCGGGCGCGCTCGCCCGGACCACACCCGCACCGGACGTCGACGACGAGTGACCCGCGCGCTTGCGCGCGCCACTCAGAACGCGAAATACGGCCCCGTTCCCGCCGGCGTCACCTGAGCTTCGATTGCCGTATAGATGCGCCGCCCGAAGAAAAACGGCAATCCCCAGCCGAACATATTGCCGTTGTAGCCTGCAAGGTCGTTGAACGCCCAGTTGCTGCTGGCGAGGAGCGTTTGCGCGTTCGCGACCGAAACCGAGGCCGGTGCGCTGATGCCGTCCGTTCCCTTGATCGATGCGCCGATGCTTTGTGGCGTGCTCGGGCAGTACCACACGCCGCAGCGCGTGAGGGCGGAGTTCGCGAAGAAGAAGCCGTTCGATCCGCTGTCCAGATAGCTGAGCGAATAGATCGAACCGTCCGAGGTTGTGGTCGTCACGTAGCCCGTAACTGTATTCGCGCGCAGCACGGTAGCGCTGCCGAGCGCATTGTTCGGTTGCGAGCCGATGCCGAAGATCAGGGATCCGCTCACCGCGCTCTGGCCCGTATCGGGCACCGCGGGCAGATCGATCACGACGCCGTTGTTGTCGTTGGCAAACGACGCGACGGGGTTGCGCACCTGCTGCGCGAGTGGCTGCGCGCTCGCCGTGCAGTTGCCGGAAGGGCATGCGTAGTACCACGAACGATTGGGCTGATTGACACAGGCTGCGCCACAGTCGGCGTTGAACGTCCCGACGCCGAGGATGCCGTTCGAGCGCAGCGCGGTGGAGTTGATCATCGCGAACCCGAAGCCCTGGCAGTAACTCGGCGTGACTGGCACGGATGGGTCAGCGATCACCTGGATCGGCAATGAAGGGGCGACTTCACCCGCGAGCCGCACGTCGGCGCTGCGCACCGCGCCCCACGTATAGCCGGTGCCGAAGGCCGCGCATTCACCAGCGGGTGACGAACTGGCGCCCGCATTGACGGCGGGCAGGGCGAATCCGGCGGGCAGCGCGGAGGCGAGCAGGCGCAGGCCTTGCGAGCCGGTGTCGACCTGCACGTTATCGACGGTTGCGCAGGTCGTCGTGCCCGGCACGCATACCGTCACGCTCGCCATGAGCATGTTGCGTGCGGCTTCAGGCGTGGCTGCGACACTGACCGCAAGGACATTCGGCGTGGTCGATTGCGGTACGGTGCCGGTCGTACTGGATGTGTCCGGACTGGTCGCAGACGGCGAACTCGCACTTGACGGCGCACTGGCGGCAGCGGGCGTGCTGGCGGGCGTGGTGACGCTTACTACGCCGGTGTTGCCGCTTCCCCCGCAGGCCGTGAGCACTGCCGAGAGCACTGTCGAGAGCACTGCGGCGAGGAGGCCTGCGAGTACGCCGGAGCGCGCGCCTGCACGCTCGCCCGTGGGCGAAACGCGTCGTGCCGGCGTGCTCATTGCAGGTCCCCTTCCGTGACGCCCGCAGGCAATGCCGCGGGCAGCCACGCACGGCCGATATAGCTGCGCATGTGGCCGCCGGATTCGACGACGACCGTGGGCGTATCGACGCGTGCAGCGTGCAGGCCGGCGCGTCCGGCGGCATGGAGCGCGGCGGCGCCGCTGTGCCAGTCGGCGGCGTAGCGGCCAAGCAGCACATCGAGGTCCGGCGGGGTGGGGCCTTGCCACGTGTAGGCGAAGATCTGGCCGCTATGGGTGGCGATGTACGCGTTGAAGTGCGTGCCGCCCGTGTCGACGTAGCGCGTCACGCGCGCTGCGCCGCCTGCGAGCGTCAGGCCGTTAGCGGGCGCGGAGGCTGGTGGCGCCTCGGGCGGGACTATGTCGCCGAGTGCTGCGTGGGCTGTCGCGGCACCGGCCGCGAGGCACGAGAAGAGGCAGGCGAAGGCCGCAGCGCGGCCCGCCTGCAAGCGGCTGTAAGTTTTCATCAACTCTCCGTATGTTGTTCTTTGCGCTTATCTCTTTTTCTCGGGGAAATTAACATCGGGCCGCTTCTGCAAGATCTGCGAACTTCAAATGTCGAGAGGCGCAAAACTGGCGGTCCCGCGTCTGCGTCCTTAGTGCATTGATAGAAAAAGAAATTTTCTCGATTCGCAGGTGTGGAGAGTGGCTTATGGAATGTTGATGAACGTTACATAGATCGGGTAAAAGCGGGCTGCGGGGTCCGTCATTCAGCGTCTGGAGCGCCGGTCTGACGGGCTGAGGCATGCCGGGCAGTGCCGTCGCCGCCCGGTTTTTGCACAGCGCGGCGTCTCACCGGTAAAATGGCTGGTTGATCCACGGAAACTAGCCCGTGGCCTAGCCGAAGGGATTACCCGAACATGAGTGATTTTCACCAACGTCTTGCCGCACGCGCGCTCGCGC
The DNA here is from genome assembly GCF_048957375.1 of Paraburkholderia sp. A1RI-2L. Classification (NCBI taxonomy): domain Bacteria; kingdom Pseudomonadati; phylum Pseudomonadota; class Betaproteobacteria; order Burkholderiales; family Burkholderiaceae; genus Paraburkholderia; species Paraburkholderia sp. A1RI-2L. Next base: position 1,599,572 of record NZ_JARBTA010000001.1, on the reverse strand, counting down.
TCCTGATGGCGGGCGGGCTGGTCGCCGGTTGCAGTTCGCCGACGCCCGGCAAGATCGATTACCGCAGCGATGCGAAGGCGAAGCAGGCGTCGCTGGCCGTGCCGCCGAACCTGCTCGACGAAACAGGCGACCAGCGCTCGCTGCCTCCGCAAGGCGGCGAAACCTCGCTGTCCGCGCTCAAGCAGGTTCAGGCCGCGGCGCCCGTGTCCGACCAGACCCAGGTGCTCCCGCAGGTGCCTGGCATGCACATTCAGCGTGACGGCACGGAAAGCTGGCTCGTCATCGACAGCCGCACGCCCGACCAGGTCTGGCCGCAGGTGCGCCGCTTCTGGCAGGAGCAGGGCTTCCTGCTGGTGGTCGACCAGCGCGACAAGGGCGTGATGGAAACCGACTGGAACGAAACCCATCCGAAGATCAACGACGGCCTCATTCGCAACACGCTGTCGTGGGCCACGGGCAATTCGTACGTCACGGCCGAGCGCAACAAGTACCGCACGCGCCTCGAAACGTCGCCCACCGGCGGCACGTACATCTTCATCAGCCAGAAGGGCCTGAGCGAGCAGCTGACCGGCACCAACAACGAAACCACCCACTGGGTGCCGAAGCCCAACGATCCGGCGCTCGAAACGGAGTACCTCAAGCGGCTCATGGTGACGCTCGCGCGCGCCAAGCCCGGCGTGCCCGACGCGCAGATCTCCGCCGAGGCCGACGCGAAAGCGAATGCCAACGGCAAGACGCCGGCCAAGGGTGCCGACGCGGCCGCTGCCGCCGTCGCGGCGCAGAACGCTGCTGTCGCGGGGCAGAGTGCGCCGTCCGATGCGTCGGCGGCGAACGCCGCAGGGGGCCAGTACACGTCGACCGAACTCACGCTCTCCGAGCCGTACGACCGCGCATGGCTGCGCGTGGGCGTCGCGCTCGACCGCTCGAACTTCACGGTGGACGACCGCGACCGCACGAAGGGCATCTACTATCTGCGCTACGTGGATCCGCAGGATCTGAGCTCGGCGGAGCAGGGCTTCTGGAGCCAGCTCTTCCACGGCCACAAGGACAAGGTCGCGAAGCAGTACAAGCTCAATGTGCGCGCCGTGACCGAGAACCAGACCCGCGTGTCGGTCGTCGACGACAACGGGCAGGTCGACTCGTCGCGGCCGGCTCGCGAGATCATGAGCCTCGTGGTCGAGCAACTGCGTTAAGCATTCTCGAATGCAGGGGGCGTCGCCCATGCCGCCCCGGGACAATCAAAAAAACCGCCTGCGAATTCCTCGATTCGCAGGCGGTTTTTCCATTCATGCTGCACGCCGTCTTCAATGCGGAGGAATCATCCACGTGAACACGTTTTGCTGCAGCCACACGAGAATGCCGAGCAGCACCGTCAGGAGGATCGAGTGCTTGAAGGTTTTCGCGAACACATAGCCTTCCTGCCCTTTGAGGTCGGTGGTTGCCACGCCCGTCGCGATATTTTGCGGCGAGATCATCTTGCCCATGACGCCGCCCGACGAATTGGTCGCCGCCATGAGCACGGGGTCCAGATTGAGCTGGTGCGCGGCCACCACCTGAAGATTGCCGAATAGCGCGTTGCCCGAGGTGTCGCTGCCCGAGAGGAACACGGCCACCCAGCCGAGGAACGCCGAGACGAGCGGGAAGAACGCGCCCACCGAGGCCACGCCGAGACCCAGCGTATAAGTCAGGCCCGAGTAGTTCATCAAAAACGCCAGCCCGACGATGGTGGCAACGGTCAGGATGGCGATGCGCGTTTGTACCCAGGTGTCGACGATCGCGGCGCCGAAGTCGGCGAGCTTGAGCCGCACGACCAGCGCCGTGATGATGGCCGCAAGCAGGATCGCGGTGCCCGTGCCGAGCGGCTGGAAGTCCCAGATCGCGCCATACGGCGTCTTGTACAGCGTGATGTAGACGGCCTTGTCGAGAACCGGCCAGTGCACCTTGAGGTCGCCGATCGCGAACACCTTGGCGATCGTCCAGAGAATCACGACCACCGCCACGATGATCCATGGATACCATCCCTGCGTTCCCGAGACGTCGCCGCGCACTTCCTTGGCGCGGTCGACCTTGATCTCGAAGCGCGCGTCGGGCGCGGGTTTCCACACGCGCAGAAACAGGATCGTGAGGATCAGCGAGACGAGCGAGGAGAGCACATCGGTCAGGCTGTAGTTGATGTAGTTCGCCGTGACGAACTGCGTGAGCGCGAAGCTGCCGCCCGAGACCAGCAGCACCGGCCAGATGCGCAGCATGCCGCCCACGCCCGCGTAGATGGCGATTACATAGAACGGCAGCGCCACCGCGAAGAACGGCAACTGGCGGCCGACCATTTGCCCGAGCGCGTCGGCGGGCAGGTGGGTGACCGCGCCGAGCACCGTGATCGGCACGCCAAGCGCACCGAACGCCACCGGCGCCGTGTTGAAGATCAGCGTGAAGGTGAGTGCCTCGAGCGCCGGGAAGCCGAGCATGATCAATAGCGAACTGGTGATCGCGACGGGGGTGCCGAAACCCGAGATGCCTTCGAACAACGCGCCGAACGAGAAGCCCACCACCACGAGCACGATGCGCCGGTCGTTGGGCAGATTGTCGAGCAGCCACATGCGAAACGCCGAGAAGCGCCCCGAGCGCACCGCAATGTTGTAAAGCAGGATGGCCGTGACGACGATCCACATGACCGGCCACAGCGCGAAAACCACGCCGTTGAGCACCGAACTGATGGCGAGATTGACCGGGAACTGCCAGCCCGCGATCGCGACGACGAGGCCCACGACGAGGCCCGCGAGCGAAGCCTGCCACGCGGGCCGGCGCGCCCAGCCCAACAGGACGAGCACCACGGCGATCGGCAGCACCGCCACGATGAACGACAGGAAGAGCGAGTTGCCGATGGGAGTCAACAGCTGATGGAACATGACGTCTCCTTTATGCTGATTGGTATCGGCGCATCGATGCGTGCGGGCGCAAAGGTGTGCCGGGCGTGGCGTCGGCAGTGCGCGCGGCGCGCGGTAGACCCGCGCGCCGCCATGGGGAGCGGAATTCAGTAAGGCCGTGCTTCAGTACCCGATACCCAATAGCAGCATAGAAAATGGTTCGGGAGCGTCAAGGGAGGGAAAGTACGGTCGTGCGGCGCGCGTAACGCTGGGTGGCGCTGGCTGGCGCTTAGTGATGCCAGTGGCCGCCCCCACCGCTCCAGTAGCCAAAGCCAAAGGAGATGGCGGGCGCCCCCCATCCCCACGCGGGATAGGGGTAATACGGGGGGTAAGCCGGAAAAGCCGGATAAGAGGAATAGAGCGGCCAGGCCGGCACCGCGATAGCAACGGGCGGGGAGGGATAAAGCGGCCCGGGGTATTGTTCGGGGACGGCCGCGGGTGCGGGGTTGGCAGGCAGATTCGCTTGCGGATTGGTCTGCAAGACCGCGTTTTCATGCTGCGTGCTCGAGGCGGGCACGGTGCCGTAGTAGTACGGCGAATAGCCGTATGGGTAATAGTAGTAGCAGCCGGAAAGCGCGAGCAGGACGGCCGTTGCAGCGAGCATCGAGCTCCGCCTGAGCGCGCCGCGCGCCCACGGGCGCTCCAACGAGGATTGGCGCATCGAGGCGCTCCAACGAGGATTGGCGCATCGAGGCGCTGCAAGGCGAGGCAAGGGCGGCTAAGGGGCGATTCATGGCGGACTCCTTACTCGGCCGGCAGTAAGTGCGTTGGGCACCCGGAACCTGATCGATCGAGCTTACGCTCCTCGCCGCCACCCTGTGTTGCACTTGAATCACCGCATCTTTCGCGTGCTTGCATGACTGCATGCCCAAACACACGCATGCATAGTCGCGGCCAAATGCAAACGCGGCGCATGCTCTTGCGAGACATGCGCCGCGTATCCTCTCTGAAGCCGGCATGTGCAACCCGGATTGCCGGCTAATTGCCTGTTGTTATGTCGTGAGTTTTTCGCTGTGTCAGGCAGGGCAGACGTGGCCCTTACTTGCCCACCTGATTGCCGATGATGCCGCCTACCGCAGCACCGCCGATCGTGGAGAGCGCACTGCCGCCAATGGCCGCGCCCGCGACGCCGCCGACACCCGCGCCGATTGCGGTGTCGCGGTCGCGCCTCGACATGTTGTCGCAAGCCGAGAGGCTGCCGACTACGGCAACGAGCGTTGTCACAGTGAGGAGAGTGCGTGCGCGTGCAAGTGTTTTCATTTTTCGACTCCGGTTGTATCGGGCGAGGCGCACCAGGCGGTTTAGTGCCTGATGCGCTTCCAATGCATTTATCGTAGAAGCGCCTCCCGTATCCGGGTGTATGCGCTTGTCAACGAGTTGTCGGAATCGTTAGAAATTGTTTCGCGGCGCGCAGCACACCGTCTTGCGTGCCTTACTGGCGCTGATAAATCTCCGCGCCTTGCTTGATGAACTCGACGGCCTTCACTTCCATGCCCTTTTTCAGGGCCTCGTCGTCGGTCATGCCCTGTTTTGCCGCGAAGTCGCGCACGTCCTGGGTGATCTTCATCGAGCAGAAGTGCGGGCCGCACATCGAGCAGAAGTGCGCGACCTTCGCGGAATCCTTCGGCAGCGTTTCGTCGTGGAACTCGCGTGCCTTGTCCGGATCGAGGCCGATGTTGAACTGGTCTTCCCAGCGGAACTCGAAACGCGCCTTCGACAGCGCGTTGTCGCGCACTTGCGCACCCGGATGACCCTTCGCGAGATCGGCCGCGTGCGCCGCAAGCTTGTACGTGATGATGCCTTCCTTCACGTCGTCCTTGTTCGGCAAGCCGAGGTGTTCCTTCGGCGTGACGTAGCAGAGCATCGCCGTGCCGAACCAGCCGATCATCGCGGCGCCAATGCCCGAGGTGATGTGGTCGTAGCCCGGCGCGATGTCGGTGGTGAGCGGCCCGAGCGTGTAGAACGGCGCTTCCTTGCACCAGTCGAGCTGCAGATCCATGTTCTCCTTGATGAGCTGCATCGGCACGTGGCCGGGACCTTCGATCATCACCTGCACGTCGTGCTTCCACGCGATCTGCGTGAGCTCGCCGAGTGTCTTGAGCTCGCCGAGCTGCGCTTCGTCGTTGGCGTCGTAGATCGAGCCGGGACGCAGGCCATCGCCGAGCGAGAAGCTCACGTCATAGGCCTTCATGATTTCGCAGATCTCTTCGAAATGCTCATAAATGAAGGATTCCTTGTGATGCGCGAGGCACCACTTGGCCATGATCGAACCGCCGCGCGAAACAATGCCCGTCATGCGGTTGGCGGTGAGCGGCACGTACTGCAGGCGCACGCCCGCGTGAATCGTGAAGTAGTCGACGCCCTGTTCGGCCTGCTCGATCAGCGTGTCGCGGAACATTTCCCACGTGAGGTCCTCGGCCTTGCCGTTGACCTTCTCGAGCGCCTGATAGATCGGCACGGTGCCGATCGGCACCGGCGAGTTGCGGATGATCCACTCGCGTGTTTCGTGAATGTGCTTGCCGGTCGAGAGATCCATGACCGTGTCGCCGCCCCAGCGGATCGCCCACGTCATCTTGTCCACTTCCTCGCCGATCGACGACGTGACCGCCGAATTGCCGATGTTCGCGTTGATCTTCACGAGGAAGTTACGGCCGATGATCATCGGCTCGCTTTCCGGGTGATTGATGTTCGCAGGGATGATTGCGCGGCCGCGCGCGATTTCCTCGCGCACGAATTCGGGCGTGATTTCCTGCAGGGCGTTGGCGCCGAAGGCTGCCGCGCCGAATGCCTGGCCCGGGTGCTGGCGGCCCATCATCGCGGCCAGCTTCGCGCCGTTCGGGCCGCTCGTCTTGAGGCTTTCCAGATACTCGGCGCGGCGCTGGTTTTCGCGGATGGCGATGAATTCCATCTCGGGTGTGATGATGCCCTGGCGCGCATAGTGCATCTGCGTGACGTTCTTGCCGGCCTTCGCGCGGCGCGGCGTGCGGTGCAGGCCCGGGAAGCGCAGTTCGGCCGTGGCCGAATCGGCGGCGCGCTCGCGGCCGTATTCGGAGGAGAGGCCGGGCAACGCTTCGGTGTCTCCGCGCTTTTCGATCCAGCCTTGACGCAGTGCGGGCAGGCCCGCGCGGATGTCGATCTTCGCTTCGGGGTCGGTGTACGGGCCCGAAGTGTCATAGACGTAGATCGGCGGATTCTTTTCGCCGCCAAAGCCCGTGGGCGTGTCCGATTGCGTGATTTCGCGCATCGGCACGCGAATGTCGGGCTGCGAGCCGGTTACGTAAATCTTGCGGGAATTGGGCAGCGGCGCGATTGCAGCTTCGTCGACGTGCGCGTTAGCGGAAACGAATTTCGGGTTGGCGTTCATGCCTCTCTCCATGCAAAGCTATGTGGGAACAGCGGCTTAGCAGGAGATGAGACGGAACGTGGACGGACTTCGCTGTGATGAGGTGAGGCGTTTGCGTTGCGAAGTCCGGACGCTTCCCTGCGCTGGCATTATCCAGATCAGGTTCAAAGGGTATTTCTCACCCACGCAATACGCGGCTTGAACATTCGTGTGAACGATTCGAAGCGGCGCATGACGCAGGACCCCCGCGTAAGCAGGCCAAACGATACACCGTGCTGCGACGATCTGGCAAGTGCTTCGGCATGTGAAATGTGCCAGGCCAAGCGCGGGCGCGCGTTGCTTACAGCGTGAAATCGTCTGCGGCTTCGGGCTGAAACAGGATGCGGTCGATCTTGAACGTCTCGACGGCACCGCTCGGCGGCGTGAAGCGCACGGACTCGCCGCGCTTCGCGCCCAGCAGCGCGAGGCCCGCGGGCGAAAAAACGTTCAGGCGTCCGGCGTCGAGGTTGGCGCTCACCGGGTAGACCACGGTAAACGTGACTTCCTCGCCCGTGCGTTCGTTCACGAGCGTGACCTGCGAGTTCATGGTGACGACATTGGCGGCGACCTTGCGCGAGTCGACGATCTCCGCGCGCTCGAGCAGGTCGTCGAGCATGGGTTGGCGTGCGGCGGCCGCACCGGGCTCGGCGGCGCATTTTTCGAGGCGAGCGAGATCGAGCTCGGTCAGATAGCGGATTTTCTTCGACATGGTGGTTCTCCTTACGATCCGGGATTGAAAAAAGTGAGGGATCGGCCCGGAGCCCGACCGAACGGCTCCGGAAAGCGGAGGGTGGTTCAGTATGGACGCCGGGCGGCGGCGAGCGGGGCCTGGGAGCCGGGGACGTGTCGTCGGGCGGCGGACCGCGCATCCAGAAGCGTTCCCGCGCGCGCAGACGCGCCGCGCTGGGTGCGCGGCGGCAACGGTGCGGCGAGATGCACGGCAAGATGCGTGAACGACGGAGGCATAGGGGACGACAGAGTTAACTGAAAGTTTTTTGAAAGCAGAGGGCATGTTAACACGGTCTTGTTATTCATGGACGACCTGCGTCGGCAACGCGTCCCGGGCGAAGCGTGCGGTGTCGGCGAGGGGATGGCGACGTCTTGCCGCAGAGCGACGCTATGGCCGTCGCGGCGGGCGTTCGACCACGGCGTTTCAGTCGGGTTTGCGCGCAAGTTGTACGCCTTGCGCATAAAGGCGTGCTCGCTTCGTCCGCAACCAGGTGCCTTGTTGCATAATGCGTGACGCCCGATTCGGGCTCTTCGTGTCCTTAGTGGCTCCATTGCGGCGCATCGAGGCACATCTCGCACTTTCTTTTCGCTGCTTCGATCATGCCGTTGCGCTTCATTCGTCCCGTCCCACGACCGGCGGGGTGTCCGCGGTCAGCCCCCAGTCTCTCCGCGGTGCAATGACCATGCTTCCCCGTTTGCCTTCTCGCTGGAGCGGCGGCTCACTTACCCAAGGGTTGCTACAGGCGTTGATACAGACCGGAGCGCAATGCTGGCGTCTCGCGCGCAGCGTGCGCTTGCCGCAGTCGCGCGGCGGTCGTGTGGCCCTATCGCTCGCGGTTGTCTACTTCGTTTGGGGCTCGACCTATCTCGGCGTGCACGTGGCGCTCGGCTCTTTTCCGCCGCTGCTGCTTTCGGGCCTGCGCAATCTGTTCGCGGGCATCGGGCTCTTTGTGTTCGCCGTGCGCCGGCGTCCTCCCATGCCGACGCTTGCGCAGGTGCGCAATGCAGGCGTGGTCGGCACGATGCTGGTGGGCCTGTCGAGCGGCATGCTGGCCTATGGCATGCGCACGGTCGGCACGGGCACCGCGGCCGTGATGGTCGCGACCGTGCCGCTGTTCGCCACGCTCATTGCCGCGGCAGCCGGGCGGCGCGTCGTGAAGGGCGAATGGGCGGCAGTGGCGCTGGGTCTTGTTGGCATCGCGATTCTCAGCCACGACGGCGGGGCGAGCAGCACGGCGGGCGGTAGCCTTGCGATTCTCGGCGGCGCGCTCTTCTGGGCGGTCGGTGCGCATCTCGCGGGACGGCTCGAATTGCCCTCCGATCTCTTTATCGCGACGGCGCTGCAGATCGGTCTTGGCGGTGCGATCTCGACGCTGGTGGCATGGATCACCGGCGAGCGTATGGGCGCGCTGCATGTCCTGCCGGTCGTCGCGTTCGTCTACCTGATGGTAATCGGCACGATGGCTGCGTATGTTGCCTATGGTTATTTGATCCGGCACACGAGCCCGATCGTGGCGAGCAGCTGCATGTATGTAAACCCGGTTGTCGCGGTGATCATCGGGGCGCTTACGCTCGGCGAGCCGATTACCCTCGGCACGATCATTGCCACCGTGCTGATTCTCGGCAGCGTTGGACTCTCGTTCCTGTTCGACGACAGGCGACGTGGGTCCTGAACTTGCCGCATTATTCGCAGCACGAAGTTTTTGCGCCCGCGCTAACGCGTTGGCAGCAGCGCGGTTCCGGCGCCGGCAGGTGTGCCGGCGCCGCGAATGCCGCCGGTTACTTCGCTTTCTCGGCGCTGTTCGTGATGGCGTGGCCACCCGAGGACAGATCTTCGCCCGCGCCCGCGACGGTATTGCAGGCGGCCAGCGCGGCAACCGACGCGGTGATGAGAAAGAAGGCAATCAGGCGTTTCATGAGAAGGGCCTCCGCTGAGTGAGTGAGCCCTTTTCAGCACATCCCGTGCCTGGCCGCTGTCGCGAATTCGCGATGCGGTGCGCATACGCGCTCCGCGCGGTGAACGCGTCATGTACGGTTATGTGTTTGCGTCGGACTGCGCACGCGTGGTGTAGTGAATCCACGCCGCGAGCGCGCTGAAACCCAGACCGGCTGCGCACACACCCATCCAGCCGAACGCATGCCAGGTGGCCGCGCCCACCGCCGAACCCGTTGCCCCGCCGATGAAGTAGCAGACCATGAATACGGTGTTCACGCGGCTGCGCGCTTCGGGGCGCAGCGCGTAAATGCGCGATTGATTCGAGATCTGCGCGGCCTGCACGCCCACATCGAGCACGATCACGCCGATCACGAGACCGATCAGGCTCGTGCCCGAGAACGCAAAGATCACGAACGCGAGGGCGATGAGCGCGATCGAGAGCGTGATGACGGCGCGCGGGCCGCGTTTGTCGGCGGAGCGGCCCGCCCATGGCGCGGCGAGCGCACCCGCCGCGCCGACGATGCCGAAGAGCCCGGCGACCTCGGAGCCGAGGTGGAACGGCTCGCCCGCGAGCAGCAGCGTGAGCACGGGCCAGAACAAGCTGAACGCGGCAAAAAGGCAAGCGCCGATGGCCGAGGCTTCGCGCAGGCCGCGCAATTCGACCGTGAGGTGCCAGAGCGTGGCAAGCAGCTTGCCGTAGCCGAGCGTCGAAGTCGGCTGGCTCTTCGGCAGTTTTTTCACGACCACCACGGCGAGCACGAGCAGCGCCACGATCGAGGCGGCGAACACCATGCGCCAGCCGAGGTACTGGCCGACGAACCCGGCTGCGGTGCGCGCGAGCAGGATGCCAAGCAGGAGACCGCTCATGACGGTGCCCACGGCGTGGCCGCGCTGCTCGGGCGGCGCGAGTTCAGCCGAGAACGGCACGGCCTGCTGCGCGATGGTGGCGAGCACGCCGATGGCGAGGCTCGCGCCGATCAGCACCGGCAGCGAGGGCGCGGCGGCGGCGGCGAGCAAGGCGAGACAGAGCAGCCCCGTCTGCACGAGGATGATGCGGCGTCGGTCGATGCGGTCGCCGAGCGGCGCGAGCAGGAGCATTCCCAGGGCGTAGCCGAGCTGCGTGGCGGCGGGCACCGCGCCGATCCACGCGGCTCCGGCGGGGAACGTATGGCGGAAGTCGTCGAGCAGCGGCTGGTTGTAATAGATGTTCGCGACCGCGACGCCCGCGATGGTCGCGAGCAAAAGCAGCAAGCCGCGCAGCGACTGGCGTTCGCCAGCGGATGCGGAATCGGGTGTGGACATGTGCACGGTATGCGGGCGGCGCCCAGCGATATGAGATGCTGAAAAGGCTGCCCTCGTTCATGCCGGCGAAACGCCGTCTGCATGAGTTCGGGCGTGCCGATCATACCGGAGCGTGCGCGATCGTGCCGCCCCTCGCGCAGACGCGCGCCGGGGGCGAGCTTTAAACACGTTGAGTGCGCAACATTTTGGTTGCGTGACGCGCGGGTAGCGAGTCGGACGGCATCGTTATCGGCTTGAGCCGGAATCGCTGTGCCAATGGTAGAATCGCGTCCGCTTTGCCGGCGTGATGAAATTGGTAAACATAGCGGACTTAAAACTAGATTGAGTGCCCAGCCGGAAACGGCCGGTGCAGAACCCCTCAAATTCGGAGAAACCCCTGGACTTTGCAGTGCGCAAGCGCGCATTGTGCCGAGGCAACGCCGAGCCAAGCCGGCTGGTGCATGTTCGCGCCGGCCAGGAAGGTGTAGAGACTAGACGGGGGGCGCCTAAGGCTTTGGCGCGGTATTACAGCGCCAAGAGGCTATGGCGAAGGCATAGTCCAGCGCACGAACATCCGCGAGAGCTTCGCGGGCGGCGTCGAAAGACGTAGTGTGACGAAAATCCGCCGCCTCACGGCTTACCGGTTCGAGTCCGGTCGCCGGCACCACTGATACTTCCGTGCGTTTCCACTATAAACGGAAAACACAGGAAATCAAGGGGATAGACCTATCTGATTTGCTAGGATTTGCCGAACCAAACGGCACTTTGTACACTTGAGGCCCCAACGCAGCCCCAAGCGAGGCCCCACGGTGGCATCCATCACTCCGTACAAGAACGGTTGGCGAGTCCAGATCAAGATTGGCGATGTGCGCGACTCTGGCACCTTCCGCACCAAGCGCGAGGCGAGCGCCTGGGCCGCGAACCGGGAAACCGAGATCAGAGCGCGGATCGGCGCGGAACCAGGTGAGCTGCACACGGTCGCCGAGATGTTCCGCGAGTATGCGAAGCGCGTCTCTTCCGGCAAGGCCGGCGCACGCGCCGAGGCGCTGCGCCTGAAAGCTTTCGAAAAGGATTTCCCGCATCTGGCCGCGCTCAAGCTGGCCGAGTTCAAGACGCCGCAGCTCGTCGAGTGGCGCGACGCGCGCCTGAAGAAGGTCAAGCCCGGATCGGTCGTGCGCGACATCAACCTCATCCGGAATGTCTTCTACACCGCGCGCGACGAGTGGCACTGGCTCACACACAACCCGTTCACCGGATTCAAGTCGCCTCAGGAGGGCCCGCCGCGCGACCGGCGTGTCGACCCATGGAAAGAGGTGCGGCCGATCTGCCGCGCGCTTGGGTATGTCTCGGGCCGCGCGCCAGTGTCAAAGAGTCAGGAGGTGGCGCTCGCCTTTCTGGTGGCGCTGCGCTCCGCAATGCGCGCTTCGGAGATACTCCAGCTCGGCAAGGGCACGTGTGACCTGAAAAAGCGCGTGGCGCGCGTCGAGCACAAGATGCAATACCTGACGCTCAAGCCGCGTGAGATCCCGCTCACGCGCCACACGGTGCGCCTGCTCGCACCGGTCGCGGATCGGGAGCGCTTCTTCACTCTCAGCGCAGACTCCCTTGATGCGCTTTTTCGCAAGACCAAGGGGCGCCTGAAGATCTCTGGCCTGACGTTTCGCGACAGTCGCGCCGAGGCGCTCACCCGGCTCGCGCGCAAGGTCGACGTTCTCACGCTCTCGAAGATCAGCGGGCACACCGATCTGGAGATGCTCAGCGCCGTCTATTACCGCGAGTCCGCCGAGCATATCGCCGCGCGCATCTAGGCCGCTTCCAGCACTGCGTCTATCAACTCGATGGGGATCATGCCGCACTTGTTCAGTTTGAGCGTGCCGGCCTTCAGCATGTTGTGAACAGTGCGCGCGCTCACGTGAAGCATCTCGGCCGCCTGCTTCTGGTTGACCTGGGTGGGTCGCGGGTGGCGCGCCGCGTAGAGCTCGAGCGCCTTCAGGGCGGCTTTGGTTTCTTCGGTCATGCAGCCCTCCGGTCTTCCAGGCTCTCGCCGGTCATGTCCTGTGCATAGACACGTCCAGTTGATCCCTTCGGTGCGTGAGCCTCGCCCTGGAGTTGCATCAGCATGTTCGAGAATGGCTTACGTTTTGCTCCCCAGATGTCCCAGCGCACACGGTCCTTTCTGCGCCGTTCTTCGAGGGTCTGGACGGGCGGCATCGGCGCATCAGGAAGATCGCCGATCGCCCAGCGCTCAATCCGATGTCCGTATCAAAGCTTCGTACCAACGCAACCTCGGCGTCATAGATCGCCTTGTCTTCAGCGTCTGGCCACTCTCCATCGAACGTCGCGCAACCGGCTTTAAATTCGTCGGCTCGCTCTGAGACGCTGCGCATAGCGTCCATGATCGTTTTGCGCAATTCTTCGCTCATCATCTCTCTCAAAAAAAGAGGCGGCGATCGTACTCGACACGTGGCCGAAGATGATGAAGCTGGCGTTCCCGGCGGTCGAATGGACCATGCATAAGGGCGACGGCTACGCGACGATCCATAGCGGCACCGGGGAGGACAGCGAGATATGGTTTGGTGGCCTGGATGACTCGGAGCGCGTCGAAAAGATTCTTGGCAAGGAATTCAGCACGCTCTATTTCAACGAGTCCTCGCATATCCCCATATCGTCGGTCGATGTGGCTGTGACGCGTCTCGCGCAGAAGGCCATGATGCGCATCGAGGGGCGTGACCCCACGCCGCTGAAGGTGCGAGCGCTGTTCGACTGCAATCCCCCATCAAAAGCACACTGGACATACAAGCGCTTCGTGCTGAAGGTTGACCCGGAAACCGGCGAACCGCTCTCGAATCCTGACGACTACGCCAGTTTCCAGATCAACCCAAACGACAACGCGCAGAACCTCAGCGCGGACTATCTGGATACGCTCAAGGGCATGAGCCAGCGCCTCCAGAAACGTTTTCTGCGAGGCGAGTTCAGCGATGCGACGCCGAACCAGCTCTTCGCCGAAGAAACCATTGAGAAGTGGCGGCACGGCACGGATCAGGAACTGCCCGACTTCGTGCGCGTGGTCGTGGCGGTCGATCCGTCCGGCTCTGGCGACGTGGACAACGCCGACAACGATGCCATTGGGATCGTCGTGGTGGCGCTAGGCACCGATGGCCGCGCGTATGTGCTGGAAGACTGCACCGTGAAGGCCGGCCCCGCCACGTGGGGCGCTATCGTGGCCAGCGCCTATGACCGGCACATGGGCGACGTGGTGGTGGGCGAAGGAATCGTCGGCACCACGACGAACAACAATGCCAATGCGGGGAGCTTCGGAGAATATCAGCAGCAATCCGCAACGGGCACCGCGCTTACGACTGGCGTGAATGCGAACTCGACCAGCATTTCGCTCACTGCGGGCGATTGGGATGTTGAGGTCGACAACAAATTCAATATCGGCACTGGCGCCACCGTAACGTCGGCGGGCACAACTGTAACCCTGACAAGTGCAGGCGCGGCCACCCTGGGGCAGACAACGTTCAACTCAGGTATTTCGGCGACGAATTCGATTGGAGTTGTCTATGTCGCCTCACCCGTCGTCCGCTTCAGCCTATCTGCCACTACCACTGTATATGCGACTGGAATCGCGGTTTTCTCAGGCGGCACGGTCACTGTTGATGGATTGATCCGCGCGCGACGCGTGCGATAGGCTCCGATACCGGCGCGCGCTTGCGCATCAGGAAGCGCTGCGCCGGTCGCTCGATCATCACAAAGCTTGCCGCCGCACAGAAGAACATCGCCGAGAAGAACATCAGCGGCGTCGTCACTCCAGCCGGTAGCCAGCCCATGAAGAACTTGAGCAGGATCTGGTGCAGCATATAGATCGAGAAGCTGATCTCGCCCATAAATACCAGTGGTCGCAGACTCAGAACCCGCGCGAGCAGGCCTCGACCAGATGCCATTACGGCAATCAGGATCGCGAACAGCCAGCACGAACCAGCCTGACCGAACTCGGATAGCGACGCCGGATTCGTAATGTGCTGCGCCGCCGCGTAGAAACCCCATCCAAGCCAGACAACGATTGCCGCGACGATTGCGATCTCGACTGCCGTCCATGCCAGCACGTGCAGCCGCAGAGGCTTCAGGAAGCGATCCCAGAGCGCCCACGTCGACATGCCAAGGCAGAACTCAAAGACTCGCACAAGCGGGTTGGTGTAGGTCAGCGACGAGACGGTCAGGTCCTGAACGCCACCGTCTGCTGGCAGATGTGCGGCGCTGATGGCCATGAGCATGACAGCGAGCAGCGCGGCCGCGCCGGCCATTTTCCAATGCCAGGTGCGCCGAATATTGACCAGCAGCAGCGGGAACACGAGGTAGAAGGCCATCTCGGTCGATATCGACCACGATACGCCGTTCCATGAGAACGCATAGGCGATGAAGGGTACCCATGAGTGCGTGAGCGTCAGATTCGCCGCGAGCACGGCCCACTTGCTGAACATGCCCGGACCGTCGAACGTGATCGAGTCCGGGCGCACGAAGATGATGAGCGTAAGGAGCGCGAAGACGTGCACCGGCCATAGTCGTGCGAACCGGGCGCGCATGAACTGCGCATATCCTGGGAAGGGCTTCGACGTATAGACGTGCGTCAGGATGAAGCCCGACAGGACAAAGAAGAAGCTGACCCCGTGAACGAGCGTTGATGGCGCGTCTGTCGCGATCTTCCACGGGAAATAGAGCTTGATGTGGTGCACCACGATCATCATCGCCGCGACGAAGCGCAGGCTCGTCAGCGGATCGAGGCTTTTAACCTTGTCGGCCCGGTTCATTGTTCCTGTCCTTTGTATTTTCTAACTTCGCGCGGATTCTATACCAGCATAAGTCTTCATTCGCATCATCAAAGATGATAATCCCGGTTTTTTCTCCCCAAAAATGGCGCATATGGCTATGCAAATATTGGAGATAAAAGAGGTTCGAGTCCGGTCGCCGGCACCAGGACAACCTGAAACCCGAACAGGCTTCGCAAGAAGCCCCCTGAACCCGCGATGGCGTACCGCCTCGCGGGTTTTTTGTCGCTGGGCCTAGGGGCTGCCGGGACATCGCAACGATGTCAGGGGCGCGCCGTGTGCTCAGCGGCTGCCGATCTGGCCGGTGCGCGGATTGACGAGCCGCGCAAAGCCGAAAAGCGCCGCAATTGCCAAAGGCGCCACGAGAAAAAAGGCGGTAAGCATGATACAGGCCGTAACAAAATGTTTCGTCAGTGTATCTGCAAGATGCGAATTGGGTATCAGGGACAGCGGCAACAAACCATTGCTGTTGCGCAAGGAATCGCTCAAAAAGCCGGCGTGAATCCGCAAAAGGCTTGATGGGCGGGGGTGTGCGGCATGAGGGAAGGCAATTTAGATGCAGTCGAAGATTACCTCTACTGATTGCGGAGTAACGCCGCGCAGTCCTTCGCTGTGCACGTCGACCGCGTGCATCTCTTTATTTTGCTTGTGGCAATAAGCCTGCGCTTCCTTGAAACCGGCGCTGCGCACGTGGTTCCACGAGACGATGTCCCAACGCGCCCGGCTCGTGATTGAAAAATGCCCATCCTGTCTCGCGTTCACACTGGTTACCGATGTGCATGCCGTTAGCATGCCAAGACCAAGCAACAGGATGCTGCCTCTCATAAATTCCTCCTGATCGCGCACCATTGTCGCCGCCAAACGCGGCCATTGGCAACTCGGGGGAATGTTAATTAACGTTTGTGAAATATCGAGGCATGAGTGCACGCGCATGTCATGCGCGTGCAGGGCAATAGCGCTGTGAAAGTGGTATGGACGCGTGAGGGTGAACGACCTCGCCCGAAGAGGAGTGGCGCCTGGTTTTGCGTTTAATGGCGCGCGCGTCGGCCCAATCGAGCGTATGCGTCGCCCCCGCTATGTCTGGCGAAGGCGTCAAGCCGCTATGTCACAGAACGTATCTGGCCGATCCGCACGCCGTGCGGCAACGCCGCACGAAGAATAGAACGGTTGTTTGTCTCGCGCTGTGCGTTCGATGCGGTTCGGCCGAATCAGTCGTGAGCGACGATTTTGCCGACCTGAGCCTGTCCGGAGACGAGGCACGACGAGAGGAAATTCTCTCCCTGGCTGCGCGCGCCGATGGCGGTGAAGCCGCGCCCGAGCGCGTCGAGCCGCACGAGTTCCGAGCCTTGCGCGCAAGTTACCGAGCTGGTCTCATGCGCCTGCGCGCGCGTCATCGCTCGGTTCGCGAGGAGGAGTGCGAGGATGATGACGACGCCAACATTGAATGCTTGTCTCATGATTTCGTCTCCTAGTGCAGTCAGACTATCGCAGCCTTTCGGCGTATGTATCCAGGAGTTTCCCGGCGATGCAGTGCAACACATGCGGCGCACGAAAACCGCTTGGAATGCAGGGTGAGTGATAGTTCGGCATCCTTGTGTTGCGACTTGTGCCATACCGAGCCTTGCGCGGCGTGCCAGTACGCATGGACGCGTCTTCGCTATTCCCGGAAAGCGGTAAGGTTGCATTGCAGCAATGACGCGTCGCATCACACACGACGACAGTTAACAAATGTAGCGCCAGGCAAATCGAATCTTTCGCGACACATCGACACGGCGTTATTTGGAGCCGTTTTAGTTGCTTGTTATCAATCGCTTTAGGGAAACCTTGGCATCGCCGTAGCTGCGCTTCCAGTGCAGTTGCCTGGTGATAATGGGGTTCGATCATGGGCTCCCGGAACGATCCGCAAATCTTGAAATGAATGCGCCGATGCTGCACTATCGGCTGCCCGGTCCCCTTTTTCTTGTGCGAGGTGTGGCAATGCAGTTGATTGGCATGATGGATTCTCCGTATGTACGTCGTGTCGCGATTTCGCTGTACGTGCTTGGCATGCCGTTCGAGCATCGCAGCGTGTCGGTATTCCGGCATTACGACGAGTTCGCGCAGATCAATCCGGTCGTCAAGGCGCCGACGTTTATCGACGACGACGGCACGCTGTTGATCGATTCCACACTGATCCTCGATTATCTCGACCACAAGGTGCCGCCGGCGCGGCGCCTGATGCCGGAGGAATCGCAGGAGCGCACTTTCGCGCTGCGCGTGAACGGGTTCGCGCTGGCCGCCATGGAAAAGACGGTCCAGCAGGTGTACGAGCGCCAGTTGCGGCCCGAGGAGCGTCAGCACGAACCGTGGCTGCAGCGCGTCACCGCGCAGATGCACGCCGCGTACACGGTGCTCGACAAGTTGCTGGACGGCCGCACTGGCTGGCTGTGCGCTGGGCGAATCACGCAGGCCGACATCACGGCCGCGGTGGCCTGGCGTTTCACCCAGCACATCTTGCCGGGCGCGGTGGATCCCGCGCGTTATCCGGCGCTTGCCGCACACGCTGCCCGCGCCGAGGCGTTGCCCGAGTTTGTCGCTACGCCGCTCGAATGAGCTTCGGAACCGTGCACGGGCCGGCACCGTAGGCTCGTTGATCGCGGGCCCCGCTGTTTGCACGATTGTTCGTGTTTGACGACAAGTGACTTCGCGTCCGGGCCATTTATCGGCGGACGCTCCATTCCTAGAATGGCTCTCATGGAAATGACGCTACGTCAGTGAGACGCGGCGGTTTCAGTGGGAGCCGTCATGAAATCCTTTATCGAACGACAACTGTATCAACCTGCACTGGTCCTGCCGATGGTGGACCTCATGCAGTTGATGGTGTCGCTCGACTTCAACATGGGTCAGATCGGGCTGATGGTGGCGACGCGCGGTGCGCGCGCAGCGCTGCAGCGCTCGCGCGAATTCTGGTGTGCAAGCCACGAATGCGTGGCGCCTGTCGAGCGCGTCCATTGACCCTGTTTGCCTACGCTCGATAGACAGCGTACTGCTTTACGATTCTCCCCCCCGACGCGCAGCGGCATCGCCCGTTTGCTGTTGCAGCGTCACCCTCTGAGCCGCCCCATGATCCGGGGCGGCTCTTTTTTCTCGTTTTCCGATTCGAAATTCGCGGACTACCCGTGCATGGAATTTGCGGCGCCGGCGTAAGATGGCGCGGACGTGACGCGCGCAGATGTTTCGCACGAGGAGAACGGCATGGCACAGCGTTTCGATGCGATCGTGATCGGCACAGGGCAGAGCGGTCCGCCGCTCGCAGTGCGGCTGGGCGCCAGCGGACGCAAGACGGCGGTGATCGAGCGCGCGGCGTTCGGCGGCACGTGTGTGAATGTCGGCTGCACGCCGACCAAGGCCTATGTTGCCTGCGCGCGCGCGGCGCATGTGGCGCGCCACGCGGCGGACTTCGGCGTGCGGATCGGCAATGCCGCGCAAGACGCCGAGGTGAGCGTCGATCTGGCGTTCGTGAAGGCACGCAAGGACCGCATCATTGGCGCGTCGCGCGACGGTGTCGAACACTGGCTGCGCCATGCCTCTAACGTTACGGTGCTGCAGGGGCATGCGCGATTTAGCGCGGCGCATGTGGTCAGCGTGACGTTGGCGGGCGGCGAAACGGCGACGCTGGAAGCACCCGAGATCTTCATCAACACGGGAACGCGCGCCGCCATTCCCGACGTGCCCGGGCTCGACCATATCCGATACGAAACCAACTCGACGTTGCTCGCTTTGGAGACGTTGCCGGTGCATCTGGCGATTGTTGGTGGCAGCTATGTGGCGCTCGAATTCGCACAGATGTTTCGGCGTTTCGGCAGCCGCGTGACGGTGCTCGTGCGCGGGGACCGCGTGCTGGCGCGCGAGGACGACGACGTGGCTCGGGCGGTGCAGGACGTGCTTGCGCGCGAAGGCGTGGAGTTTCGCTTCGGCAACGCGCCACGCAGTGTCGCGCCACTCGGGGCGAGCGGCGATGCAGGCCAGCATCCGGGCGGCATACGCATCGAACTCGGCGGCGAAGCGCTCGACGTTTCGCATCTGCTATTCGCAACGGGGCGTATTCCGAACACCGACGATCTCGGGCTCGGTGCGGCAGGCATCGAACGGGACAAGCACGGTCTCATCCCGGTCGACGGAGAACTGCGTACGCGCGTGACTGGCGTGTGGGCACTTGGCGACGTGAACGGCCGCGGAGCATTCACGCACACCTCGTACGACGATTACCAGATCGTCGCGGCAAATCTGCTCGACGGCGCGCGCCGTAGCGCCGACACGCGTATTCCCGCCTATGCCGTGTTCGTGGATCCGCCGCTTGCGCGGGTGGGGGCGAGCGAGCACGACGTCCGCGCAAGCGGGCGGCCCGCGCTGATCGCGACCATGCCGATGTCGCGCGTCGGCCGCGCCCGCGAGCGCGGTGAGACGGATGGATTCATGAAGGCGCTCGTGGATGCGCAAACGCAGCGCATTCTGGGCGCGACGATCTTCGGCGCGGAGGGTGACGAGGCGATCCACACCTTCATTGACACGATGACCGCCGACGCGCCGTATACGACGCTCGAATACGCGATGCACGTTCACCCGACGGTGAGCGAGCTCGTGCCGACCTTGCTTGACGGACTGAGGCCACTCGTATGAGCGTGTCAGGTGAGAACGCGGGTTCCGGGGAACTCGCTCGAGGTCCGGCAGCGAGTCTTTCGGGCAACCTCTACGCCGGCATCGAAGCCAGTGCGCGCGATGAGCGCTTCGAACGGCTCGCCGGGCAGGCGGGAGTCCTGATCGAGCGGATCGTCTCGACGGGGCAGGCGAGTCCAGAAGGGTTCTGGTACGACGATCCGCGCGACGAATGGGTCGCTTTGCTCGCGGGTGCAGCGGTGCTGGAATTCGAGGCGCGAGGCGGCGCGCGCCATCGGATGTGTCCTGGCGACTACGTGCATATTCCTGCACACTGCCGGCATCGCGTGGCGTGGACCGATACCGCAACGCCTACGGTCTGGCTCGCCGTATATTTTGGCGCGGGTGTGGATGCACCCGAGTGATGCCGGCGCATTGCGACGGTGTTCCTTTCCCACGCGAGGCGCGCCGCGTGTCGACGATAATCACCGGTATCCGCTTTCCGCTACGAAACGCCATCCCATGTCACGTCAACGTCCGTTGCGCGTCGCGCTAGTTTCCGATACGCACAATCTCCTGCGGCCCGAACTGCTGCGTTTCCTGGAGGGCAGTGATGCGATCATCCACGCCGGCGATATTTGCGAGCAAGGCGTGCTCGACAGGCTGGCGCAGATCGCGCCGTTGACCGCCGTGCGCGGCAATAACGACCGTGGCTCCTGGGCTGCGGCACTGCCGGTGCAAACCGTGGTCGAAATCGGCGGCATCGCGCTTGCAGTCGTTCACGAACTGCGCGATTTGCGTGGCCTCGGCGCCGACAAGGCGGCGCAGGACATCGCTGTCGTGGTCAGCGGCCATTCACACAAGCCGGAGCACGAAATTCGCCACGGCGTGCACTTCGTGAACCCTGGCAGCGCCGGACCACGCCGCTTCAAATTGCCCATTTCCGCAGCGATGTTGACGATCGGAAACGACGGTGCGCTGCACATCGAGCACACGCGGCTGATCGACTGAGCCAACTGCGCAGACGCGGGGCGACGCGAGACTTCAGGCGAAACGCAAAAAAGCCAGCGCGAGGCTGGCCTTCGACAATTTCCGATGCGAAATCCGCGGCGCCTGAAGCGCCGTCGCTGCGTAACGACTGCGTTACACCCGAACCGCAGTGTGAGCGGCATAGCGTTCGTCGATTTCGCGGGCGACATGCACGCCACGCATCACCGCATGGGCTTCGGCCTTGCTGCCGACGCACGGTGCGGAGCCGGGCAGCGGCTTGCGTGCCGTTTCGCGCAGCGACACCACCGAGACGATGCCGATCGCGGCCGCACCCATCAGGTAGTACGCGGGCATCATCAGGTTCTGCGTGTGCTCGACGAGCCAGGCGGCGACCAGCGGCGTCGTGCCGCCGAACAGCGACACCGATACGTTGAAGCCAATGGCGAGCGCGCCATAGCGAATCGCGGTCGGAAACAGCGCCGGCAGCGCGGAAGGCATCACACCCGTGAAGCATGAGAGCAGCGTACCGAGAATCAGGAGACCGAAGAACACCAGAAACAGCTCGCCCGTCTGGATCAGCGTGAGCGAGGGAATCGACAGCACGATCAGGCCCACGCAGCCCGCGAGCATCACCGGCTTGCGGCCGATGGCGTCCGAGAGGCGGCCGAACGCGAGCGTCATCGGCATCATCAGCACCATCACGATCAGCACGAGGAAGAGACCGTGCGTTTCGTTGAAGTGCAGCGTCGCCGAGAGATAGCTCGGCAGGTACGAGAGCGCCATGTAGTCGGTCACGTTGAAGATCAGCACGAGGCCCACGCACAGCAGGAAGGGGCGCAGATGTTCAGTGACGAGCGACTTCAGCGTGAGCTTCGGACGCGCATCTTCCTGCGCTTCGCGCAGTTCGGCTTCACGCTTGAATGCTGGCGTTTCTTCGAGCTTGGTACGGATATAGAGACCCACGAGGCCGAGCGGGCCGGCGATCATGAACGGCACGCGCCAGCCCCAGTCGAGCAGTTGCTCGTGCGAGAGCATGGCGGTCAGCACGGCAACCGTGCCGGCGCCGAGCACGTAGCCGATCAGCGTGCCGAATTCGAGGAAGCTGCCCATGAAGCCGCGGCGCTTGTCGGGGGCGAACTCGGCGATGAAGGTTGCCGCGCCGCCGTATTCGCCGCCCGTCGAGAAGCCCTGGATCAGGCGTGCCACGAGCAGCAGAACGGGGGCGGCAATGCCGATCGAGTTATATGACGGGATCAGGCCGATCGCGAAAGTGCCGCAGGCCATCATGATCATGGTCATCGCGAGCACGCGCTGGCGGCCGATGCGGTCGCCGAGCGGCCCGAACACCATGCCGCCGATCGGGCGCACGAGGAACGCCGCAGCGAACGTGCCGAAAGTCGCGATCAGCTGCGCCGAGGGGTTGCTCGACGGGAAAAATACTTGACCGAGCGTGACGGCGATGTAGCTGTAGACGCCGAAGTCGAACCATTCCATGGCATTGCCGAGTGCCATGGCGCCGACGGCGCGTTTGAGGAGTCTTTTATCGACGATCGTAATTTCGTCGAGGGTAAGATCGGCCGAGGTGGCCGATGAACCGGAAGTGGAAGCGGTCAAGGTCTGCATCTCCAATGACAGCGACGGGCCTGCAATGGCTCGCCACAGTTGCCGGAGAGTGCCGTTTCGCGATAGCGGCAAGCATGTCGTGCGCGAACGCCGCACAGTGCGAGCGTTCGGTGAGCCTGCGAGGCAGGCGACGCATGAATGGCATGCTGAAGTGTCGCGAAACGACACTCGGTCGAATTGTGCGTTTGCGTTGCGCCTTGCGTGGCCGTGGTTGGGGGGCAGGACGCAGAAGGACGCTGGACTCGCACGAGGGTGCGGAGTGAAGCGTCGCGGAAACGAAAAAGAAGGCCCGCGTGGCGGAGCATTCTTTTTGTATGAAAACAAGCAGGAAGAAGGCGTTTTTGGGCGCCGGCCTGATTGAAATTGATGACTAATGAATGTCGAACAAGACGTTATGATAGCACGATAACGTAAGATCGTGCAAACCGCCCGTCCGGCGGGGTTCTTCGGGGAGCCCGCCAGGCCCTGTGTGGCGGGGGATTGGGCGATCTTGCCGGCCATAGTGACGCAGCCCTGTAGCGTGTCGCGCGAGTGGCATGGATGGCCTGAAAAGCACATAAAAAACCGCGCCGGGGCGCGGTTTTTGCAGTGCGTCGGGCGCAGCTTCAGCCTTCGGTCGGCGGCACGTAGCCCGACGCCTGATCGGCGCCTTCGCCGAAGAAGAACTTCTCGGTCTGCTTCATCAGATATTGGCGCGCGCGCGGGTCGGCCATGTTCAGCCGGTTCTCGTTGATGAGCATGGTCTGCTGCTTGAGCCAGATCTGCCATGCTTCTTTCGAGATGTTTTCGTAGATGCGCTTGCCGAGTTCGCCGGGCAGCGGGGGAAAGTCGAGTCCCTCGGCTTCCTTGCCGAGCTTCGCGCATTGGATCATACGGGCCATGCTGTGCTTCTCCTGTAGTCGTATCGGGTGGCGGCGTGTCGCTGCGTCCTCAGCAGATGGGGACGCTCACAGCTGTTTCATCAGCACGAGCGACTTGCGCTGCCAGTTGTAGAGGCGGCGGCGGTCTTCGGGCAGGTCGTCGACGGTGGCCTTTACGAAGCCGCGTTTCAAGAACCAGTGCTCGGTGCGCGTGGTAAGCACGAAAATGCGCGTGAGGCCACGTGCTCGCGCGCGCTGCTCGATGCGGCGCAGGAGCCGCTCGCCGTCGCCCGAGCCTTGCGCCTCGGGCGAGACCGTGAGGCACGCCATTTCGCCGATGCGCTCCTGCGAATACGCGTAGAGCGCCGCGCAGCCGAACAGCACGCCGTCGTGCTCGATTACCGAGAAATGGTCGATGTCGCGTTCGATCTGGTGACGCCCGCGCCGCACGAGCGTGCCGTCGCTTTCGAGCGGCTCGATCAGCGTGAGGATGCCGCCGACGTCGTCCGGCGTGGCTTCGCGCAGGCTCTCCAGATTCTCGTACGAGATCATGGTGCCCACGCCGTCGTGCAGGAACAGCTCGAGCAGCACGCTGCCGTCGAGCGCGTAGGGCAGGATGTGCGCACGGCCCACGCCGCCGCGGCAGGCTCGGATCGAGTGCTTCAGATAGAAGCCTTCGTCGCCGAGCACGGTGCCGCTTTCCTGCAGCTTGTAGGCGTCGTCGAGCGACATTTCCCGGATCAGATCGCCTTCCTCGCTGATGAGACCCGGCGTTTCCGTGAGGAAAATGATCTTGTCGGCGCGCAGCGCGATGGCCGCCGCCGAGGCGACGTCTTCCATCGACAGATTGAACGCCTCGCCCGTGGGCGAGAAGCCGAGCGGCGAGAGCAGCACGAGCTTGCGGCTCGCGAGCGAGTGGCGGATCGAGTCCGCGTCGATCTTGCGCACCACGCCCGTGTGCTGGAAGTCGACGCCGTCCAGAATGCCGACCGGGCGCGCCGTCACGAAGTTGCCCGAGACCACGCTGATGTGCGCGTGCGCCATCGGCGTGTTCGGCAGACCCTGGCTAATCGCGGCTTCGATGTCGAGGCGCACTTCGCCGGCGGCTTCTTTCGCCGATTCCAGCGCGCGGGCATTGGTGATGCGCATGCCGTGCGAGAACTCTGACTCGACACCGTGCAGGCTCATCTGCTCTTCGACCTGCGGGCGCGAACCGTGCACGAGCACGATCTGGATGCCCATGGCCTGCAAGAGCGCGATGTCGGCGACGAGCGCGTTCAGCAGGTTCTGGTGCACGACTTCGCCGCCGAAGCCGACCACGAAGGTCTTGCCCTGGAACATGTGGATGTAGGGCGCGACCGATCGCATCCAGTCGACGAACTGCGCGTGCTGCGCGGCTTGCTGGGCAGCTTGCTCCGAAGCGGAGTCCGCGGCGGCGGAAGCCGGCGCGCTCGCGGAGGCGGGGACGAGGTCGGTTTGGGAATTCATGCCCGGGATTATAATGCGCCCCCATGTCGAATGTACCCAAAAGACCTGCCTCGGCGCAGGGCAGCAACACCCCCGGCGGGAAAGACGCGGCGCACGGCGGCGCGCAGGAAAAGCGCGCGTCGCAGAAGTACGGCGACGGACCGAAGCTGGCGTCGGCCGACCGGCTCGCCGCGCTCGTGGGCGGTGGATCGGGCAAACCGCAAAAGAGCGCGCAGACGGCGGTGGACAAGGGCAGCCAGAAGGCAGGGCAAACGCAAGCGCAGACGGCGCCGCAAACGCAGGCACGACCGCAAGCAAGGTCCCAGGCACAGACGCCTGCACAAGGCCAGTCGCAGCAGGAAAAACCGCAGACATCCGCGCAACCGCAGACGCAAGCGCAAACACAAACGCGAGCCGCACCGCGCGCGGAAAATCGAAACGAGAGCAAGCCGGCCGCGCAGCCGGGCGCGTCGCGCAACGATCGGCGCGCAGCGCGGCGTGGCGAACCGCGCGATGTGCGGACGCAACCGCAGACGCCGCGCAATCCGCCCCCGCGCGCGCAACAGCCGAATCAACCGAAACAACCGAAGCATCCGGCCGTGTCTCAGCCGTCCGCGCCTGGGCCCGCCGCGCCGAAATCCGGAAACGCATCGCGTCCCGCAGGCGAAGGCGAGCGCGCGCCGCGCGTCGAGCGCCCGCCGCGTGAATCGCGTGAATCGCGTGAGCCGCGGGAACCGCGCGCGCCCATCGCGCCGAATCCGATTCCGCCAATCACGTTCCCCGAAGCGCTGCCCGTCTCGGGCCGTCGCGAGGAGATCGCGCGCGCCATCGCCGAAAACCAGGTCGTGATCGTGAGCGGCGAGACCGGCTCGGGCAAGACCACGCAGCTACCGAAGATCGCGCTCTCGCTCGGGCGCGGGCGCGGCGCGGGCGGCACCGGCCTCATCGGCCATACGCAGCCGCGCCGGATTGCAGCGTCGGCCACGGGCCGCCGCATTGCCGAGGAACTCGGCACGCCGTTTGGCGAAGTGGTCGGCTACAAGGTGCGCTTCACGGACAATCTTGCGCCGGGCGCGTCGGTGAAGCTCATGACCGACGGCATTCTGCTCGCCGAGACGCAAACCGATCCTCTGCTCAAGGCCTACGACACGATCATCATCGACGAGGCGCACGAGCGTAGCCTGAACATCGACTTTCTGCTCGGCTACCTGAAAGAGATCCTGCCGCGCCGGCCGGATCTGAAGCTGATCGTGACCTCGGCGACCATCGACGCCGATCGCTTCGCGCGCCATTTCGGCAGCGAGGAGAAGCCGGCGCCCGTGATCGAGGTGAGCGGGCGGCTCTATCCCGTCGAGGTGCGCTATCGGCCCGTGCAGGAAGACAGTCCGGCAGTGAAAGCCGCACAGGGCACGACAGGGCGTGAAAAAGGCGCGAAATCACAGCGGGACACGGATCGCGACCTGATGGAAGCCATCGTCGACGCCGTGGACGAACTGTGCCGCGAGGGCTCCGGTGACGTGCTCGTGTTCCTGCCCGGCGAGCGCGAGATTCGCGACGCCGCCGAGGCGCTGCGC
Organism: Paraburkholderia sp. A1RI-2L; assembly: GCF_048957375.1. Taxonomy (NCBI): domain Bacteria; kingdom Pseudomonadati; phylum Pseudomonadota; class Betaproteobacteria; order Burkholderiales; family Burkholderiaceae; genus Paraburkholderia; species Paraburkholderia sp. A1RI-2L. Next base: position 1,573,345 of record NZ_JARBTA010000001.1, on the reverse strand, counting down.
AAGCATCATCCGCCGCACACGGAAATTCTGCCGCTGTTCGCGCGGCTTTCCGCGCAGGAGCAAGAGCGCGTGTTCAAGCCGTCGAACGCGCGCCGCATTGTGCTGGCCACCAACGTCGCGGAAACCTCGCTCACGGTGCCTGGCATCCGTTACGTGGTCGATACGGGCCTCGCGCGCGTGAAGCGCTATTCGTACCGCAACAAGGTCGAGCAGTTGCAGATCGAATCGATTTCGCAGGCCGCCGCGAACCAGCGCGCCGGCCGCTGCGGCCGCGTCGCGGACGGCATCTGTATCCGCCTCTATGAGGAGCAGGATTTCCTTTCGCGGCCAAAATTTTCCGATCCGGAAATTTTGCGTTCGTCGCTCGCGGCGGTCATTCTGCGGATGAAATCGCTGCACCTCACGGCGATCGAGACGTTCCCGTTCATCGAGCCGCCGCCGGGCCGCGCGATCGCCGACGGCTACCAGCTGCTCAATGAACTTGGCGCCGTCGACGACGACAATGCGCTCACGGCACTGGGCCGCGAACTCGCGCGTCTGCCGCTCGATCCGCGCGTGGGCCGCATGATTCTCGCCGCGCGCGACGAGCAGGCCATGCGCGAAGTGCTCATCATCGCGAGCGCGCTCTCGGTGCAGGACCCGCGCGACCGGCCCATCGAGGCGCAAGAGCAGGCCGACCAGGCGCATCGGCGCTTCGCCGACGAGCGCTCCGAATTCCTTCAGTGGCTCAAGATCTGGGCCTGGTTCGAGGAGGCCGTCGCACACAAGAAGTCGAACAAGCAACTCGTCGATTCGTGCCGCGCGAACTTCCTTTCGCACCTGCGTCTGCGCGAATGGCGCGACGTCCATTCGCAACTGCTCACGGTGGTGCGCGAGCACGGCTGGCGCATCAACGAAGCGGACGCGACCTACGAGCAGATCCATCACGCACTGCTCACCGGGCTGCTCGGCAACATCGGCCTGAAAGCCGACGACGATCCCCATTATCTCGGAGCGCGCGGCATCAAGTTCCACCTGTGGCCGGGCTCGGCGCTAGTGAAGAAAGCGGGACGCTGGGTCGTGGCCGCCGAGCTTGTGGAGACGAGCCGCCTGTACGCGCGCTGCATCGCGAGGATCGAGCCCGAATGGCTCGAAAAAGTGGGCGCGCATCTGTTGCGCAAGTCGCTTTCCGAGCCGCACTGGGAAAAGCGCGCGGCGCAGGTGAGCGCATTCGAGCGCGGTGTGCTGTATGGCCTGCCGGTGTATCAGCGCCGGCGCGTGGCATTCGGCAAGCAGGATCCGGCGCGGGCGCGCGAACTTTTCATTCGCGGCGCGCTGGTGGAAGGCGAGTTCGACACGAAGCTCGCGTTCTTCGCGCACAACCGCAAGCTGCTCGCCGATATCGAGCAGCTCGAGCACAAGTCGCGCCGCCAGGACGTGCTGGTCGACGACGAGTTGATCTTCGCGTTCTACGATCACGCGATTCCCGAGGGCATTTATTCGGGCGCATCGTTCGAACGCTGGTATCGCGACGAGGTGAAAAAAAGCGGCGAGCCCGAAGACAAGCTGCGTCTGCTCTACCTCTCTCGCGACGACCTGATGCGCCACGAGGCCGCCGGCGTGACGACCGAGTTGTTCCCGAAGCGCATGACGATGTCGGGCGTGGCGATGGCGCTCACCTATCACTTCGAGCCGGGCTCGCCGCGCGATGGCGTGACGCTCGCGGTGCCGCTCTACGCGCTCAATCAGGTCGACGCGCGCCGCTGCGAATGGCTCGTGCCGGGCATGCTCAAGGAGAAGGCGCATCTGCTGCTGAAGTCGCTGCCGCAGACGCTGCGCCGCCATTGCGTGCCGCTGCCCGAATACGCGGCGGGCTTCGCTGAGCGCGCGGGCGGTGAGCGCTTTGGCGCGGGCGGGCTCGTGGAGGCGCTCATCATCGACGTGAGAGAGCAGAAGCAGGTGGCCCTGAAGTCGTCCGATTTCAAGCTCGAATTGCTGCCGGCGCACCTTTTCATGAATTTCAAGGTGATCGACGAGCACGGTCGCCAGCTGGCGATGGGCCGCAATCTCGCGCAACTGCGCAGCGAGCTCGGCGCGCAGGCGCAGCAGCAGTTCCAGAAGCTCGCGAGCGCGACCGCGCTGGCGGCGCTGGAGGCACGTGGGGGCGGGGAGCCGCGCACCGCTGCGCAAGATTCGCAATCTGCGCCGCAGCCCGGCGTCAACGCGCCTGCGAGCGCACCCCGGCAGGGCAACGCGCCGCACACGCCTGCGTCCACCGACGCGGCGCCGGCCACCGCGCTCTACGAGAACCTCACGACGTGGAACTTCGGCAAGCTACCCGAGCTGCTGGAGATCCGCCGGGGCGGCCAGACGCTGTTCGGCTATCCTGCGCTGGTCGATCGTGGCGCGCATTGCGACGTCGAAGTGTTCGACTCGCCCGAAGAGGCCGCGCGCATCCATCGCGCAGGCCTGCGGCGTCTGTTCGCGCTGCAGCTGCGCGAGCCGATCCGCTACATGGAGAAGAATCTGCCGGGGCTGCGCGAGATGGCCATGCAGTTCATGGCGCGGGCTACCCAGGAGGAATTGCGAGACCAGCTGATCGAACTCGCGCTCGATCGCGCCTGCCTGCAGGACCCGCTGCCCGACGACGAGGCGAGCTTCCACGCGCGCAAGGACGAAGGGCGCGGCCGTCTCTCGCTGCTCGCGCAGGAGATCGCGCGGCTGGTGGGCCAGATCCTTGCCGAATACGCGTCGCTGGCGAAGAAGCTCGTGCAGGCGAAGGCGTTCGGCGCGCCGGCGGCGGACATGCAGGCGCAGGTCGATGCGCTCATCGGCAAGCGCTTCATTCTGGAGACGCCGTACGCGCAGCTCGTGCATTTCCCGCGCTATCTCAAGGGCGTGGCGCTGCGCATCGACAAGCTGCGCGCCGACCCGTCGCGCGACGCGCGCCAGGCGAGCGAATTCCTGCCGCTCGCGCAGCAGTATCAGCGCGCGCTTTCGCAGCGCGGCGGCGTGTTCGATCCGCGCCTGGCCGAGTTCCGCTGGCTGCTCGAGGAACTGCGCATCTCGCTGTTCGCGCAGGAGTTGCGCACGCCCATGCCGGTATCGGTCAAGCGGCTGCACAAGGTCTGGGAGTCGATGCTGCGCTGAAAGTCTGGGCGCGGCGTGCTGTCGCATTTCATCGGCCCAACGTCAACCTTGCAGGAAGGTAGACGTTCTACAATCACGAACCAGTCCGGGAACCACTCTCCATGCGTAATCAATCTTTTGGCCGCGCCGCGGGCCGCCTCCTCGTGAAGGGCGCCTGCGCGGCGCTGGCCTGCGCCGCGTTCGCGGGCATTGGCGCAACCGCGGCGCGCGCCAACAACATCATCGTGCTGAATTCGGGCGAGGCCACGCTGAGCCTCATCGACGACAAGACCCACGAGGTCGTCGGCACCGTGCCCACCGGCAAAGAGCCGCACCACCTGTTCCCGACGCCGGACAACAGCTCGCTCATCGTCGCGAATTCGGTGTCGAACAACCTGCTGTTCGTCGATCCGAAGACGGGCAAGCCGCAGCGCTGGATCGAGAATATCGAGGACCCGTATCAACTCGGCTTCTCGCCCGACAACAAGTGGTTCGTGACCACGGGCTTGCGGCTCGACCGTCTCGATATTTATCACTACGGCGGCGCCGGCAATTTCACGCTCGCCAAGCGCCTGCCGCTCTCGGCCATGCCGAGCCACCTCGCGTTCACGAAGGACAACAATACCGTGTTCGTTTCGCTGCAGGTGTCGGGCGAGATCGCGGCGGTCGACCTGCCCACCCAGCGCGTGCTCTGGAAGATGAAGGTGGGCGCGGCGCCTGCGGGCCTGTGGCTCACGCCCGGCGAGAAATACCTGCTCGTCGGCATGACGGGCGCCGACTACGTCGCGGTGGTGGACTGGCGCAACCAGAAGGTCGTCAAGACGATTCAGGTGGGCAAGGCGGCGCACAACTTCCGCTCGATGGTGGATGGCCGCCACGTGCTGGTGTCGAGCCGCGTGTCGAATGTCATCAGCATCATCGACGAAGAGTCACTCGAGAAAGTGGGCGAGATCAACGGCCTGCTGCCGGGACCCGACGACATGGAGCTCACCGCCGACAAGCGCTATCTGTGGGTGACGTTCCGCTTCGCCAAGCACATTGGCGTGATCGACATGCAGACGAAGAAGCTCATCAAGACGATTCCGGTGGGGCGCTCGCCCCATGGCATTTACTTCTATGACCGTGCGCCGGTCATGTCGCCCAATGGCGCCTGATTTACGTGGTTTCCCGGGCGCTTCTGCCCGTGCCTCTAGTCGTGTTTCGTAGATGATTCGCCGCCGCACATGCCAGCCTTTCTGAACTCCTGCGTGCATTGGGCCGTGTCTGGCGCCGACGACCTCGTGTCGTGGCTCCAGACGCTCGCGTACGTCAAGGTCCTGCAGCCGCTGCTCTTTTACGCGGGCCTCATGGACGTGGACGAGGACACGTTCGACGCGCTTTACTGGGTGATCGTCGGCGTGCTGGAGATCGGCGCGATGTACGTGATCCTGCGGCCGCTCGAAGCGCTCGTGCCGGCGGAGCAATGGCGCGACCGCAAGAGCGTGGGCGTGGATGCCGTCTATACCTGGATCACGCGTCTGGGCATCTTCAATCTGCTGTTCTTTTTCGCGCTGCAGCCGGTTTTCGACCGCGCGCAGAGCTGGTTGCGCCTGCACGGCGTGATGAGCGTCGACATCGACAATCTTTGGCCCGGCGTGACGACCGTGCCGCTCGTCACGTTCGCGATCTATCTGATCGTTCTCGACTTCTTCGGCTACTGGTATCACCGTTTTTCGCACCGCTTCGGCATCTGGTGGGAGCTGCATGCGGTCCATCACAGCCAGCGCAAGATGTCGTTCTGGTGCGATAACCGCAATCACCTGCTGGACGTGCTGGGACAGTCCTGCATGTTCGCCGCGATTGCGCTGGTCATTGGCGTGCCGCCCGCACAGTTCGTCGTGCTCGTCGCGCTCACGAACTTCGTGCAGAACGTGCAGCACGCCAATATTCGCTGGCACTTCGGCTGGCTCGGCGAGCGGCTCGTCGTGAGCCCGCGCTTTCACCGCCGCCATCACGCCATCGGCTATGGGCACGAGGGCACGACCTATGGCTGCAATTTCGGCGTGCTGTTTCCGTGGTGGGACATGATGTTCGGCAGTGCTTCGTTCAATCGCGAAATCGAGCCCACCGGGATCCGCGATCAGCTCGAAGGCGAACGCTACGGCGAGGGTTTCTGGGCGCAGCAGGGGCTCGCGTTCCGGCGCATCGCGCGGCGGCTCGCGGCGCAGCGGCGTACTAAGGGCGATACGCGCGACGACGCCAGCGCCGCCTGATCCAATCGGTACTTCGTGATACTTCACGACTTTGGACGGCCCGTCGCGCCGTGGTTTATGCTGTCGATTTGACGCACCGAACCCATGGGCCTCGCGATGCTTGCTCGTCTGACCGCTGTTTTCCTCCTCGCATGAACGATCTGTTGCGCTCGTTCGGGCGCGCACTGGTGGGCGCGTTCCATCCCTCGATGCTGTTTCTCACCTTCGTGCCGTTTCTCGTGGCGGCGGGAGTGTGGGGCGGCCTGCTCTATGCGTTCTGGCAACCGCTCGTCGATGCGTTGCGTCCAGCGCTCGAACATTGGTGGGCCACTGCGTATCTCTACCGTCTGTTCGACCTGCTCGGCTATGGCGCGCTGCGCAACATGATCGGACCATTCGTGGTGATCGTGCTGTCGGTTCCGCTCATCGTCATTACAGTGCTGCTGCTGATCGTTGCGATTTCGATGCCGCGCGTGATCCGCTATCTCTCGGCCCGGCAGTACTCGACGCTGGAGGAGCGGCGTGGCGGCAGCTGGTACGGCAGCCTGCTTCATTCGCTCTGGACCACGGTGATTTGCATCGTGCTGCTGTGCGTCTCGCTGCCGTTCTGGTTCTTTCCGCCGTTCTTCGCGCTGGTGCCGCCGCTGTTGTGGGGCTGGCTGACCTATCGCGTGATGACCTATGACGCGCTCGCGCTGCACGCCAGCGCTGAGGAGCGGCGCGAGCTCGTGCGCCGGTACCGGCTGCCGCTGCTCGCGATCGGTGTGGCGAGCGGCCTGCTCAGCTCGCTGCCCACGGCGATCTGGATCGCCTCTGCGTGGCTGCTGCTGTTTTTCCCGTTCGTGGCCATGGCGACTGTGTGGATCTATGCGTTCATTCTGGTGTTCACGGCACTCTGGTTCGGCCACTACTGCCTGCACGCGCTTCAGCGTCTGCGCGCGGCGCAAACACGGCAGACGGGGCATGATGTGACCGTCACACACTAAAACTGAATCCGCACGGGAGCCTGCTGCTCCCGACTCCCGCGCTTGCGAAGAATTACGACAAACCACGACGCACTACAACGAATCACGACGAGGTCATTCATGGCATTTGGCGTCATCATCATCGGCGACGAGATTCTCTCGGGCCGCCGCAGCGACAAGCATCTGCCGAAAATCATCGAACTGCTCGGCACGCGCGGCCTCGCGCTCGAGTGGGCCGAATATGTCGGCGACGACCCGGCGCGCATCACGGCGACGTTCGAGCGCTCGTTCGCGTCAGGCGACATCGTGTTTTCCACGGGCGGCATCGGTGCGACGCCCGACGACCATACGCGCCAGTGCGCAGCGGCTGCGCTCGGCGTGCCCCTCGCGCTGCATCCTGACGCGGAGGCCGCGATCCGCGAGCGTATCCGCGACATGCACTCGGGTGCCGGTCCGGTCGACTTCGATTCGCTCGAGAACCAGCACCGCTTCCAGATGGGCGCGTTCCCGCTGGGCTGCGAGATCATCCCGAACGGCTACAACAAGATCCCGGGCTTTTCGATTCGCGACCATCATTTCGTGCCGGGCTTTCCGGTGATGGCCTGGCCGATGATCGAATGGGTGCTCGATACGAAGTACGCGCATTTGCATCATCAGATGCCGCACGCGGAGAAGTCGCTGCTCGTGTTCGAGTTGCCGGAGTCGACGCTCACGCCGCTCATGGAGCGCATCGAGCATGATTTCCCGGGCGTGCGCGTGTTCAGTCTGCCGAGCGTGGGCGACACGGAGCGCGGCGGCGTTTATGCGCGCCGGCATATCGATCTGGGCGTGAAAGGGGAGCCGGAGGCCGTCGCGGCAGCGTTCGTGAAACTGCGCGAAGGCGTGCATCTGCTGGGCGGCGACATCGTGGAGCCGCCCGAGCCGGCCAAGATCCAGAGTGCTGCGTCGCGCCACTAACCGCTAACGCCGGCCACGGCGAGTTCCTGCGCGAGATTCGCATGATCCCGGGCTGGCGCTTCGGGGCGTGCGTGTCCATCATCGGCGTGTCACATGGGGCGCTCAAAGTGATCAGCCGGGTTTGTGCCAGTCAAATCCGCCCAAACCCGGTTGATTCCGGCACGGCGCGCCGCTTTGGCATCAGGCGCCCAGCCAGGGCAGGCCGCGGAAGCACCAGCCCGTGACCGTCTTGCGATGTCCCTCGCTGTTCTTGTCGCCCTCGAAGCCTTCCAGCAAGTCGTACGCATGCGTGAAGCCGGCCTTGGCGGCTTCGATGGCCGCGAGCTTCGAGCGCGCGGCGCTGCGGCAGAGGAACAGCACAGGTGCGTCGGGATCGGCGACGCTCTTGAGCTGGGCGATGAATTCGGCGTTGGGCACGCCGCCGGGATAGCGCGTCCACTCGACATGGGCATACTGGCCGTCGCCCACCACGGGGCGGCCGACCCAATCGAGTTCGGCGCGCGTGCGCACGTCGACGAGTTTCACGCGCGCATCGAGTTGCAGAAGCTCGAACGCCTCGGCGGGCGAGACCGCGCCCGCGTAGGGCAACTGGCTCTCGACGCGGCGCTTTTCGGCTTGGGCGTACAACTGTTCGAGCGTACTCATGACAGCAGATCTCCTATTTCTCGTGTTGGACCAAAGGATTATTCTAGCGCGCTGCATGGTGCAGGAAGCGGGCGTTCGTGGCGCGCCAATGAGGGCTGGCGGGCCGGCAGGGCCTTGATGCACCGGCTTCGCATGCGCGTGTCCGGTGCGTGCGATTTATCGCACCGGCAGTTTCGCATCGAATTGGTGCGTAGAAATTTTTATGCACCATAATGGAGTGTGTTTCATGCGCCAAATCTGGGGATGCACGAGTTTGGTGCGAGTCACCGGGTGGTTTGTGGCGCCGGCACGTTTGCGGCGCGCGCCGTTTCGCTTCCGGTGCCTGCCCGCATTGGGTTTGCTCAGGTAGGGTGAAAAACTGGCACAGAAGCTGCTTTATATGTCACGATCGATTCACAGCGGTGTGGATCAACAGAATTGGCACGGCGGCAACGTTCGCCGAAATCGTTAATCAGGAGAAAAGGTTATGAGCAAATCCGTGGCCGACGTCATGCAACTCGTCAAGGACGAAGACGTCAAGTTTGTCGACTTCCGCTTCACGGACACGCGCGGCAAGGAGCAACACGTCTCGGTCCCGCTGTCGCATTTCGACGAAGACAAGTTCGAGTCGGGCCATGCGTTTGACGGTTCGTCGATCGCCGGCTGGAAGGGCATCGAAGCCTCGGACATGCTGCTCGTTCCGGATGCGAACACCGCGTTCATCGACCCGTTCTACGAAGAGTCCACGCTGGTCCTCACCTGCGACGTGGTCGAGCCGGCAGACGGCAAGGGCTACGAGCGCGACCCGCGCTCGCTCGCCAAGCGCGCCGAAGCGTACCTGAAGAGCACGGGCCTCGGCGACACGGCCTTCTTCGGTCCGGAACCCGAGTTCTTCATTTTCGACTCGGTCCAGTGGAACACGGACATGTCGGGCACCTTCGTCAAGATCGGCTCGGATGAAGCACCGTGGTCGTCGTCGCGCGAAATGGAAGGCGGCAACCCGGGTCACCGTCCGGGCGTGAAGGGTGGCTACTTCCCGGTCGCGCCGGTCGACACGTTCCAGGACATGCGCTCGGAAATGTGTCTGCTGCTCGAACAGATCGGCATTCCGGTCGAAGTGCACCACCACGAAGTGGCGGGCCAGGGCCAGAACGAAATCGGCACGAAGTTCTCGACGCTGGTTCAGCGCGCCGACTGGACGCAGCAGATGAAGTACATCATCCACAACGTCGCGCATACGTACGGCAAGACGGCCACGTTCATGCCGAAGCCGATCGTTGGCGACAACGGTTCGGGCATGCACGTTCACCAGTCGATCTGGAAGGATGGCCAGAACCTGTTCGCAGGCAACGGCTACGCAGGCCTCTCGGAATTCGCGCTGTTCTACATTGGCGGCATCATCAAGCACGCTCGCGCGCTGAACGCCATCACGAACCCGGGCACGAACTCGTACAAGCGTCTGGTTCCGCACTTCGAAGCGCCGGTCAAGCTCGCTTACTCGGCACGCAACCGTTCGGCTTCGATCCGCATTCCGCACGTGAGCAATCCTAAGGGACGCCGTATCGAAACGCGCTTCCCGGATCCGCTGGCCAACCCGTACCTGTGCTTCTCGGCACTGATGATGGCGGGTCTGGATGGCGTGCAGAACAAGATCCACCCGGGTGAAGCTGCAGACAAGAACCTGTACGACCTGCCGCCGGAAGAGGATGCAAAGATCCCGACCGTCTGCGCGGGCCTCGACCAGGCACTCGAAGCGCTCGACAAGGATCGCGAGTTCCTGACGCGCGGTGGCGTGTTCACGGATTCGATGCTCGACGCCTACCTCGAGCTGAAGGAAGGCGAGCTCCAGCGCGTGCGCATGACCACGCACCCGGTCGAGTTCGAACTGTACTACTCGCTGTAATCGACGCAACGCGCTACGCGAGCCGCAATGCAGCGTAGCGCGTTTTCGATAGCGGCGATCGATCACAAAGGGACGGTGCTGCCGTCCCTTTTTCGTTGGCCTCGAATGGACTAAAAGCCGGACTGAAAGCCGGCCTGCGACATGGTGCTCAAGAATCTGATCAAGGCAAGGAAGGGTCATGCGGAGCCGCTCTCGGACGAGACGGCGCTCGTGGAGTCGGGGCTGTTGCCCGGCTTCGAGGCGCTGCCCACCGTCGTGCTCGTGCTCGACAAGCGCACCTTGCGCGTGGCGTTCGCGAACCCCACGGCCGAGGCGATGCTCGATCTTTCGCGGCGCCAGCTCGCGCAGATGGCGTGGTCCGATCTTTTCTCCAACGCGGATGAACTGCTCGAAACGATCGCGTCGATCGCTGCGCATCGCTTTCATGCGACGCGCCTCGACGCCGCGCTCGAGCGTCCGGGCCGCGAGGCGCTGCACGTGCACGCGATCGTCGGTTTTCTCGAGAGCGCGCCTGACTACGTGCTGCTCGAGCTGTTCGAAAACGAGCGCCATCTCAAGAGCGATCGCGAGGAGCGCATTCACGACCTTGCGACCGTCAACAAGCATTTGATCCGCAATCTCGCGCACGAGATCAAGAATCCGCTCGGCGGCATTCGCGGCGCGGCGCAGTTGCTCGAATTCGAGCTCGGCACGCTCGGTCGCGACGAGCTGCGCGAGTACACGCAGGTCGTCATCAAGGAGTCGGACCGGCTGCAAACGCTCGTCGACCGGCTGCTCGAGCCGCACCGGCATCCGCATATCGTCGGCGACGTGAACGTTCACGAAGTGTGCGAGCGTGTGCGTGCCGTGATTCTCGCCGAGTTTCCGCGTGGCCTCACGATCGAGCGCGACTACGACGTGAGCGTGCCCGACCTGCGCGGCGACAAGGAGCAGCTGATCCAGGCACTGCTGAACATCGTGCGCAATGCGGCGCAGGCGTTGCGCGAGCGGATTTCGCAGGGCGACGCGCGCATCGAGCTGCGCACGCGCATCGCGCGCAAAGTCACGATTTCCAAGCGCCTGTGCAAGCTGGCACTGGACTTGCATGTCATCGATAACGGACCCGGCATTCCCGAGGAGATCCGCGACCGCATTTTTTATCCGCTCGTCTCCGGACGCGAGGATGGCAGCGGTCTCGGGCTCACGCTTGCGCAGACCTTCGTTCAGCAGCATGACGGTTTGATCGAAGTGGAAAGCCGGCCGGGCCACACGGAGTTTCAGATCCTGCTGCCGCTCGACAACTGATTCACCGCCATTACTTCCATCGCAAGCCACCAGGACTTCTGACCGACCTTATGAAGCCGATCTGGATAGTAGACGACGACCAATCGATACGCTGGGTGCTCGAAAAAGCCTTGGCGCGCGAGAATTTCGCGACCCGCAGCTTCTCGAACGTGCGCGACGCCGCGAGCGCGCTCGAACACGACAGCCCGCAGGTGCTCGTCTCCGACATTCGCATGCCGGGCGGCTCGGGCCTCGAATTGCTGCAGACCGTGCGCGAGCGCTTGCCGGGCCTGCCCGTCATCATCATGACCGCGTTCTCCGACCTCGACAGCGCGGTGGCCGCGTTCCAGGGCGGCGCGTTCGAGTATCTCGCCAAGCCCTTCGACGTGGCCAAGGCCGTCGAGCTGATCCGCCGCGCCGTGGACGAGAGCATGCGCGGCGAGCATCATTGGGACGAGCGTCCCGCCGAGGCGCCCGAGATGCTGGGCCAGGCGCCTGCGATGCAGGACATGTTTCGCGCCATTGGCCGCCTCTCGCATTCGGCGGCCACCGTGCTCATCACTGGCGAGTCCGGCACCGGAAAGGAGCTGGTCGCGCGCGCGTTGCACCGCCATAGCCCACGCGCGAACGGTCCGTTCATCGCGCTGAACACTGCCGCCATCCCCAAGGATCTTCTGGAATCCGAATTGTTTGGCCACGAGCGCGGCGCGTTCACGGGGGCGCAGGCGATGCGTCAGGGCCGCTTCGAGCAGGCCGAGAACGGCACGCTGTTTCTCGACGAAATCGGCGATATGCCGTTCGACTTGCAGACGCGCCTGTTGCGCGTGCTCTCCGATGGGCAGTTTTATCGTGTAGGCGGCCACAACCCGTTGCGCGCGAACGTGCGCGTGATCGCTGCTACGCACCAGAACCTGGAAACGCGCGTGCGCCAGGGGCTGTTCCGCGAGGACTTGTATCACCGCCTCAACGTGATTCGCCTGCGCTTGCCGGCGCTGCGCGAGCGCAGCGAGGACATTCCGCTGCTCACGCGCCATTTTTTGCAGAAGAGTGCGCGCGAACTCGGCGTCGAGCCCAAGCGCGTGTCCGACGAGGCGCTGGCGTATATGTCGTCGCTGGCGTTTCCAGGCAATGTGCGCCAGCTCGAAAACCTCGCGAACTGGCTCACGGTGATGGCGCCCGCGCAGACCATCGAGATCAAGGACCTGCCGCCCGATCTGGTGCCAGTGCATGCCGCGGCAACCGACGGCACGCATGCTGGCGCGTCAGGCGAAGCCACGGCGGCCACGGTTCCGGTGGGGATGCCGCTCGCGGGGGGCGAGAGCGCGCTGACCGCTCCAGCGGGTGTTGCCGGTGCCGCGGGTTTCGCAGGCATGCCGGGCGCAAGCGGCGGCATGCCGGCTGTGCATCCGGCGACCAGCAATGGTGCTGCGGCGCCACCGGTGGGCGTTTGGGAAAGCGGCTTGCGCACCGAAGTCGCGCGCTTGCTGCGCGAGAACAGTGCAGGCGTCATGGACGAACTCTCGCGGCGCTTCGAAGCCGCGGTGATTCGCGAAGCGCTCGACTATACGCGCGGCCGCAAGGTCGAGGCCGCCGAGCGCCTCGGCATCGGCCGCAACACCATCACGCGCAAGATCCAGGAACTCGACCTCGAATGAGCGCGGCATGAACCGTGCGCGGCGGGCGGCTTGCGCCGTCCCGCACGGGCCGTCCCGCACGGGCCGCGTCCACGCGCAAGGCGCTTCGCGCGTGGTGGGGCATAATCGACGCTGGTTTTTCCGTCGATGATCGAATATGCCCGTGACTTCCCCGTGGCCCGCCGAGGCCGATCCGTTCCTCTCTCTCGAATCGCTCGACGACCCCGCCGCCATGGTCTGGGTCGAGGCCCAGAACGCGCGCACGCGCAGTGCGTGGCAAGGCGGCGAACGCTTCGAAGCATTGGAAAAGCGTCTTGCACAGGCCTATTTGCCGCGCGAGCGGCCCGTGATCCCGAGCCGCTGGCAGGAGTGGGCCTACGATCTCTGGGAAGACGAGGACAATCCGAAGGGCTTGTGGCGCCGCGCGAAGTGGGCTGACTGGCGCGCGCGCAAGCCGCAGTGGCAGACGCTCATCGACTTCGACGCACTCGGCGCGGCTGAACGCATGCCCTGGGTGTGCGCGGGCATCGACATCCTGTATCCCGACGGCGACCGCGTACTGATCCAGCTTTCGGACGGCGGTGCCGATGCCGTCACCGTGCGCGAGTTCGATCTCGAAAGACGTGTGTTCGTCGACGGCGGTTTTGCGATCGAGAAGGAAGGCAAGCACGTCATCTCGTGGATCGACCGCGATACGGTGTACGTCGGCTGGGATGCGGGCGGCAAGCTCGGCAAGAAGACGCTCACGCGCTCGGGTTATCCGCGCGAAGTGCGCCGCTGGACGCGCGGCACGCGCCTCGCCGATGCACCCGTGGTGTTCCGCGGCGAGTTCGACGACATCAGCGTGGAGGGCGATTACGACCCTGTCGAGAAGCGTCATGACGTGGTGCGCAGCGTCGACTTTTTCGATTCCTTGACGTACCGGCTCGACGAGCGCGAGCAGTGGCAACTTTACGACGTGCCCTCGCACGTGGCAGTGGGCGCGTGGCATGGCTGGCTGATGCTCGAGCCGAGGCTCGACTGGTCGCTCGGCGAACACACCTGGGCGGGCGGTTCGCTGCTCGCGATCCGCGAAGACGCATTTCTTGCTGGCGAGCGCACCGTCACACCGCTTTTCACGCCCACGCCGGTGACGTCGGCGTGCGACTGGAGCACGACGAAAAACGTCCTGATCGTCTCGTGGCTCGACGACGTGCAAAGCCGCACGATGCTGTGGCAGCCGCAGCAGCAAGACGGCGCATGGACGTGGCAATCACGTTTTTTCCCGGCGCGCGCGAGCTCGCAGGTGGATGTGTCGCCGATCGAGGACACGCTCAACGACGAAGTCTTCGTCGATGTGGACGACTATTTGCTGCCGCCTGAATATTGGCTTGCCGATCTCGCGCAGCAGGACCTGCAGAACTGGGAGCTGCTCGATCGCTGGCCCACGCAGTTCGATGCCGCGCCGCTTGCGGTGATCCGCTCGCATGCGCGTTCCGCGGATGGCACGATGGTGCCGTTCACCGTAGTGGGCCCGCGCGCCGCACTCGAGGGTACGGCGCGCAAGCCGCTGCCATGCCTGTTGACGGGCTATGGCGGCTTCGCTATCGCACTCACGCCCCAGTATCTGGTTGGCTCGGGCATCGGCTGGCTGGAGCAGGGCGGCATCGTCGCCATCGCCCATATTCGCGGTGGCGGCGAGTATGGCACCGCCTGGCATGTGAGCGCGCAACGCGAGCATCGGCAGCGCTCGTTCGACGATTTCATCGCCGTGTCGGAGCAACTGGTCGCAGAGGGATATACGAGCGCGGCGCAACTGGGCATCAAGGGTGGCAGCAACGGCGGCTTGCTGGTCGGCGCGTGCATGGTGCAGCGTCCGGAACTGTTCGGCGCGGTCGTGTGCGAGGTGCCGCTGCTCGACATGCAGCGCTATCCGCTGCTGCATGCCGGCGCGTCCTGGATGGATGAATACGGCGATCCTGAGGATTCCGAAGAAGGGTGGGCGCTTGCCGAATATTCGCCGTATCAGCGCGTGAAAGCCGGCGTTGCATACCCTCCCGTGCTCTTCACTACCTCGACGAGCGACGACCGCGTGCATCCCGCACATGCGCGCAAGATGGTCGCGCGCATGCAGGAGCAGGGGCACGCGAACGTCTGGTATCTGGAGAACACCGAGGGCGGCCACGGGCCAGGCAGCGACTCGCTGGAGCGCGCGCAGTACGACGCGCTCGTGTACCGCTTTTTGTGGACCACGCTCGCCGCAACGTGGTGAGCGGCGCGGGCTGAGTGCCCGCGCCCGACTGGCGCGATTGGCGCGCTCAGCCCGCGATCTTCAGATCGGCCACGACCGGCGTATGGTCCGAAGGTTGCTCCCACTTGCGCGGCACCTTGTCGATTTCGCACGACACGAGCGCGGGCGTGAGCGTGGGCGAGAGCAGGATGTGGTCGATGCGCAAGCCCGCGTTGCGGCGGAACGCGAACATGCGATAGTCCCACCACGTGAACGTCTTGTCGGGCTGCTCGAACTGGCGGTAGGCGTCGACGAAACCGAGCGCGATGAGGCGCTGGAATTGCGCGCGCTCTTCGGGCGAGACGAGATTCTGTCCCTCCCAGGCCTTGGGGTCGTGCACGTCGCGGTCTTCCGGCGCGATGTTGTAATCGCCGAGCAGCGCGAGCTGAGGATGCCGCCCCATCTCTTCGCCGAGCCAGTCGTGCATCGCGTCCAGCCAGCTCAGCTTGTAGGCGAATTTTTCGGTGCCGGGCGCCTGGCCGTTCGGGAAATACGCACTGACGATGCGCACGCCGTCCACCGTGGCGGCAATCACGCGCTGCTGCGGGTCTTCGAAACCGGGGATGTTGCGCACGATCGTGGCCTCGTCGACGGCCAGTCCATCGCGCACGAGAATGGCCACGCCGTTATAGGTCTTCTGGCCTGCGAACCAGCTGCGGTAGCCTTGAGCCTCGAGTTCGGCGCGCGGGAACTTGTCGTCGGTGAGCTTCAGCTCCTGGAGGCAGAGCACGTCCACCTGGCTCTGCCCGAGCCAGTCGATGACGTGCTGCAGGCGGACCTTCAGGGAATTCACATTCCACGTTGCGATTTTCATGAATGAATGAGCGTTGGATCGGCGAAATACCGAATCATAACGCCCGACGACACGGGGCGGGCCGCCGCCGTGCCACGCCGGAGGCGGATGGGTTCGACGCGACGCATTTGGTGCGCCGGACTTTTTTCGTCGGTGAGAAATATTCTTCGGCAAGGACCGCTTGCGCGATGTCGAAGAGGAGATTGCACGCGTGAGGATCGTCGAGTGAATGCGAGTGTGCCAGGTGCGGCATGTGCGAAGCGCGTGTGCTTCGCGAGCGGGTGCGGGGAACGCCGGTGTTTGCACCATGCGTTCCCCTCGTCCTACGTTGCCGTGGATCAGGCTAGCGCCGCGGCTTCGGCACTCGCGCTCGCCACACCCAGGCGTTCGCGCGCGGCTTCGTATTCGCGCTTCAGGCGCGCGATCAGTTCGGCAGCGGGTACGATGCGCTTGACCGCGCCGATGCCCTGGCCTGCGCCCCAGATGTCCTTCCACGGCTTCACGCGGGTCGAGCCGAAGTTCATCGCCGACGGATCGGATTGCGGCAGCGCGTCGGGATCCAGGCCGCTCGCCACGATGCTCGAACGCAGGTAGTTGCCGTGCACGCCGGTGAAGAGATTCGAGTAGACGATATCGCTCGCGCCGCTTTCGACGATCATCTGCTTGTAGGCGTCGACCGCATTCGCCTCATCGGTGGCGATGAACGCCGAGCCGACATACGCGAGGTCCGCGCCGGCGGCTTGCGCCGCAAGAATTGCGTTGCCGTTGCCGATTGCGCCTGAGAGCAGCAACGGGCCGTCGAACCATTCGCGAATCTCGTGGATGAGCGCGAACGGCGAGAGCGTGCCCGCATGTCCGCCCGCGCCGGCAGCGACGGCGATCAGGCCGTCCGCGCCTTTCTCGATGGCTTTCTTTGCGAACGTGTTGTTGATTACGTCGTGCAAGACGATGCCGCCCCAGCCATGAATGGCCTGGTTCACGTCCTCGCGCGCGCCCAGCGACGTGATCACGATGGGCACCTTGTACTCGGCGCATACGCCCAGATCGTGCTGGAGGCGGTCATTCGACTTGTGGACGATCTGGTTCACCGCGAACGGCGCAGCGGGCTGATCGGGATGCTTCGCGTTGTATTCGGCGAGCTCGGTCGTGATGCGGTCGAGCCATTCGCCCAGCACGTGCTCGGGCCGCGCGTTCAGAGCGGGGAACGAGCCGACCACGCCCGCCTTGCACTGCGCGATCACGAGATTGGGGTTCGAGATGATGAAAAGCGGCGAGCCGACGACGGGAATCGAGAGGCCGCGTCGCAGGACGGCTGGCAGGGCCATGCGTATCTCCTTGTCGGGAGCGGGCGGGTGTGCGCCGGACTCCATCTCATGCAAAGCTGAATGAAGGCGGCGGCCGGATTTGGGCGCCGCTGTGTTGTTTGCGTTGTGCGCCCGTGCTGGCGGGCCAACAGGATGAAACATAGCAAACCGGCGGACACTATGCAACTGGTTGCATAGTGTCCGCATTCAAGCTCGACCGGGACGAGACACGGGAAACCGGGGCGGCATCGCAGGGACCTGGTTTAGAATCGCCTGATGTCGACCCCTCACGCCATCCTGATTGCCCTGCTGGAAAAGCCGTCGTCCGGCTACGACCTCGCCCGGCGCTTCGACCGGGCGATTGGCTATTTCTGGCATGCCACGCATCAGCAGATCTACCGCGAACTCGGCCGCATGGTGACGGCCGGCTGGGTTGCCGTTCTGGAGGAGGACGACGCACACGCCGGCGCCACGCGCAGGAAGGTTTACCGCGTGCTGCCGGTAGGCCGCGAAGAAGTCGAGCGCTGGGCGCGTGAAACGCGTCTGGGCCCCGACGACCGCAACGTGTTCTTGCTGAAGCTGCGCGCCGACGCAGTGATCGGCCCACTAGGACTGGGAGAGGAAGTGCCGCGGCTCATCGAGGAAGCGCGTGCGCGCCTCAAGACGTATCGCGAGATCGAGCAGCGCGATTTCGGCGCGCCGGTGCTCACGCGCGGGCAGCAGTTGCAGTATGCGATTCTCAAGGCGGGGATACGCACGCAGGAATCGTGGCTCGAATGGGCCGAGGAGCTCAAGCCGCTTCTCAATGACGACCAGGCGTAGCGTTCAATGCAATGGTCATTGCAAATAAGTTTGGATCCCGAATCGACCTCGATGCGCCGATATGAGCAAGGCCGCTCCCGACATGGACGACTGGAAATAAAGTGTTGACGCGAACACAGGATGTGCCTATAATTGCTTTCTCTGACGGACGCGGGGTGGAGCAGTCTGGCAGCTCGTCGGGCTCATAACCCGAAGGTCGCAGGTTCAAATCCTGCCCCCGCAACCAGGAAAGATTCTCAAAGCCTGCATGATGAAAGTCATGCAGGCTTTTTCCGTTCTGGGCGCGCAATCCGTGCCCGCCTGCCATCCAGCTCGCCTCAGCGACCCTGGTTTTCCAGCGCCCAATCCACAGCCGCCTGTGCATGCAGTGCGGTCGTATCGAACACCGGTATTGCCGAGTCCTCGGGTTTGATCAGCAGCGTGATTTCCGTGCAGCCGAGGATGACGGCTTGTGCGCCCCGTGCTGCGAGCGCTTCGATCACCCGCTGATACACGCCGCGCGATTCCGCTTTCACGGCGCCATGACAGAGTTCATCGTAGATGATGCGATGCACGTCCAGGCGCTCGCGCTCGTCGGGCACGAGCGCCTCGATGCCGTGCACGTTGCGCAGCCTGCCTGTGTAGAAGTCCTGTTCCATCGTATAGCGCGTGCCGAGCAGACCTACGCGCGTCACGCCCGCCGCGCGCAACGCGTCACCGGTCGGATCGGCGATATGCAGGAAGGGGATCGCAATCGCCGCTTCGATCGATGCGCACACGCGATGCATCGTGTTGGTCGCCAGCAGCACGAGATCGGCGCCGCCGCGTTCCAGTTGCGCGGCCGCCTGCGCCATCTGCACGCCCAGCGCGTCCCAGTCGCCCGAGCGCTGCAAGGCTTCGATATCGGCGAAATCAACCGTCGCCATGAGGCTGCGCGCGTTGTGATGTCCGCCGAGCCGCGCCTTCGCGTAGCGGTTCAGCAGCCGGTAATACTCCGCCGACGACTCCCAGCTCATCCCGCCAATCACACCGATCGTTTTCATCGCCAGTCCCGCAATGGATTGAAATGATCGGACGAGTATAGGCATGTCCGCTCCGCTGTACAGGTACGGTCCAGCACGCGTGCCGCAGTACGGCGAGGCCACGGTGCGCGGACAGTTTTCTTGAAAATGGCACTGTGTTTTTGTACAGTATCGGTACCTTGAACACGCTTTCTTCCGACCTCTCGCCGGCTGCCAGCTTCGCTCGCAAGATCATCCATTGCGATTGCGACTGCTTTTATGCATCGGTTGAAATGCGCGACGACCCCACGCTGCGCGGGCGCCCGCTTGCGGTGGGCGGCAGGCCGGACCAGCGGGGCGTGATCGCCACCTGCAATTACGAGGCGCGCCGCTTTGGCGTGCACTCGGCCATGTCGTCGGCGCTCGCCATGCGCAAGTGTCCCGATCTGCTGATCCTGCCCACGGCGATGGAGAAGTACCGCATCGCCTCGCGGCAGATCATGGCGATTTACCGCGATTACACGGCGGACGTCGAGCCGCTCTCGCTCGACGAGGCTTATCTCGACGTGTCGCGCACCACGCGGTGCAAGGGCAGCGCCACGCTCATCGCAAACGAGATTCGCGAGCGCGTGCGCGAGGTCGTGGGGGTGACGGTATCGGCAGGCGTTGCGCCCAACAAGTTCGTCGCCAAGATCGCTTCCGACTGGAACAAGCCCGATGGGCTCTTCGTCGTGCGTCCGCATGAGGTCGATGCATTCGTTGCGGCGCTGCCCGTGCGCAAGATTCACGGCGTGGGCAAGGTCACGGCGGCCAAGTTGGAGAGCCTTGGGCTGTCCACGTGCACGCAGTTGCGCACGTGGTCGCTGTTCGATCTGCATCGGCATTTCGGCGTGTTCGGCAAGCGGCTCTACGAACTGGCGCGCGGCATCGACGAGCGGCCCGTGCGCGCGGATCAGGAGCGCAAGTCGGTAAGTGTCGAGACGACCTATGTGAACGATCTGCTCACGCTCGAAGCGTGCAGCGAGGAGCTGAAGCGTCTTGCCGCGCAACTGGACGCGCGCATCGAGCGCGCCGGCTGCGCGCACGCCGTGCGCAAGCTCTTCGTGAAGATCCGCTTCGCGAATTTTCAGCGCACCACGGTCGAATGCGTGGCCGACGCCACCGATCTGCCCACGCTGCTCGCTTTGCTCGAGAAGGGGCTGGCGCGGCGCAAGCTCGCGGTGCGCCTGCTGGGCGCGGGCGTGCGGCTCGAAGAGGACAATCCCATGCTGCGCGGCCAGTTCGCGCTGTTCGACGACGATCCCGAAGACGACGACCGCGAAGCGGGGGCGTGAATTCATGCTCCGATAGAATCAAGGCGGAACTGAAAAAAAGCGGCATCAACGCGCAGTACAAGAAAACGCCAGCAAGGAGCCATGCATGGATCTGATCATTCGCCGCGCCGTGCTCGCGCATGCGCATCCGGCCGGGCATCCCACGGTCGATATCGGTGTCGAGGCGGGGCGCATCATTGCCGTCGAGCCGCATCTCGCGGCGCAGGCGCCTGAGGAGATCGACGCGGCTGGTGCGCTCGTCAGCGCGCCGTTCGTCGACGCGCATTTCCACATGGATGCCACGCTGTCCTGGGGGCTGCCGCGCGTGAATGCGTCGGGCACGCTGCTGGAGGGCATCGCGCTGTGGGGCGAGCTCAAGCCGCAGCTCACGCAAGAGGCGCTCGTCGAGCGCGCGCTGCAGTACTGCGATTGGGCCGTCGCGCGCGGGCTGCTGGCGATCCGCTCGCACGTCGATGTTTGCGACGCGCGCCTGCTTGCCGTCGAGGCGCTGCTCGAAGTGAAGCGCCGCGTGGCGCCGTACCTCGACTTGCAACTCGTGGCGTTTCCGCAGGACGGACTGCTGCGCAGCCCCGGCGCGTTCGACAATCTCAAGCGTGCCATCGCGATGGGCGTGGACGTGGTGGGCGGCATCCCGCATTTCGAGCGCACCATGGCCGACGGTGCGGAATCGGTGCGGCTGCTCTGCGAATTCGCGGCGGAGCAAGGCCTGCGCGTGGACATGCATTGCGACGAGTCCGACGACCCGCTCTCGCGCCACATCGAAACGCTCGCGGCGCAAACGCATCGTCTCGGTTTGCACGGTCGCGTGACGGGCTCGCATCTCACGTCGATGCACTCGATGGACAATTACTACGTGAGCAAGCTCATCCCGCTCATGCGCGAGTCCGGCGTGGCAGCGATCGCGAATCCGCTCATCAACATTACGCTGCAGGGCCGCTCCGATACCTATCCCAAGCGCCGCGGCATGACGCGCGTGCCCGAGCTGTTGGCGGCGGGCATCAACGTCGCGTTCGGCCACGATTGCGTGATGGATCCCTGGTACAGCTTCGGCTCGGGCGACATGCTCGAGGTCGCGCAGATGGGGTTGCACGTCGCACAGATGACGGGCGTGGAGGCGTCGCGCACATGCTTCGACGCGGTCACGGTCAATCCCGCGAAGATTCTCGGTCTCGAAGGCTATGGCATTGCGCCGGGAAGCGCGGCCAATCTCGTGGTGCTCGATGCGCGCGATCCTGTCGAAGCGATTCGGCTACGTGCAGCGCGCCTTGCTGTGGTGAGCCGGGGTCGGGTGGTGAGTCGCCAGCCGGCGCAACGCGTGGCGCTTGCGCTCGAAGGACGGCCCACGAGCGTCGATTTCAGGCTGCACCGGTAAGCGACTCGCCATCAGATTCGCCAATAGATTGGCCAACGAGCGGTGGACGATGAAAAACCGCGCATGGAATGCACTCCCATGCGCGGCTTTTCGTGAAGGTGCGCGAGGCGCGTTTAGTGTTGTGCCGGCGGCTGCTCCATGCCGTTATGGCGCAGCAGCGCATCGATGTTGGGCTCGCGTCCGCGGAACGCCTTGAACGATTCCATCGCCGGGCGGCTGCCGCCCACTTCCAGAATCTCCTTGCGATAGCGCGTGCCCGTGGCCGCGTCGAGCACGCTCGACTTCGCGGCTTGCGCGGCTTCTTCGAACGCCGCGTAGGCATCGGCGGAAAGCACTTCGGCCCACTTGTAGCTGTAGTAGCCCGCCGCGTAGCCGCCCGCGAAGATATGGCTGAAGGTGTTCGGCCAGCGCGAGAACGGAGCTTGCGCAATGACGTGATAGCGCGCGTTGATCTCGCGCGCGAGATCGTTCACGGTCTTGCCCTTCGAGGCGTCGAAGTCCATGTGCAGCGCCATGTCGAACAGCGAAAACACGATCTGGCGCAGCGTGCCGAGGCCGCTCTGGAAGTTCTTCGCGGCGAGCATCTTGTCGAAGAGTTCGCGCGGCAGCGGCTTGCCCGTGTCGACGTGCGAGGTCATCTCCGTGAGAACGTCCCACTCCCAGCAAAAGTTCTCCATGAACTGCGAGGGCAGTTCGACCGCGTCCCATTCCACGCCGTTGATGCCCGAGACCGAGAGTTCGTCTACGCGCGTGAGCATGTGATGCAGGCCGTGGCCGAATTCATGGAACAGCGTGATGACTTCGTCGTGCGTGAAGCACGCGGGGCGGCCGCCCACCGGCGCGGAAAAGTTGCAGGTGAGATACGCGACCGGCGTCTGCACGCTGTCGCCCTCGAGCTTGCGGCGCGAGCGTGCATCGTCCATCCATGCGCCGCCGCGTTTGCCTTCGCGTGCGTAGAGGTCGAGATAGAACTGCGCGACCAGGGTGCCGTCCGCGTTCTCGACTCGGAAGAAGCGCACGTCCGGGTGCCAGACGGCGGCTTTGTCGTCGCGGATGCGCACGCCGAACAGTGTTTCCGTAACCTTGAAGAGGCCCTTGAGCACGAAGTCTTCGGGGAAATATTGCTTGACCTCGTTCTCCGAGAACGAGTAGCGCTTTTGACGCAGGCGTTCGGCTGCGAAGGCCATGTCCCACGGCTCGATCTGCGCGAGGCCGAGTTCGTTCGCGGCGAACTCGCGCAGTTCCTGCCAGTCTTTTTCGGCGTGCGGGCGTGCGCGCGCGGCGAGGTCCTCGAGGAAGCTCGTGACCTGCGCGGGCGACTCGGCCATCTTCGGCGCGAGCGAAACCTCGGCGAAGTTGTTGTAGCCGAGCATCTTCGCTTCTTCGGCGCGCAGCTTGAGCTGATCGTCGACGATTGCGGTGTTGTCCCAGTCGGGCTTGCCGCCGCCGTATTGAGGACCCAGCTCCGATGCGCGCGTGACGTAGGCGCGATACATCGTCTCGCGCATCGCGCGGTTTTCCGAGTATTGCAGCACCGGGAAATACGAGGGGAAGTGCAGCGTGAACTTCCAGCCTTGCTTGTCCTCGCGCTCGGCGGCTTCGCGCGCGGCAGCGATCACGTCGTCGGGCAGGCCGGCGAGCTCGCTTTCGCTCGTGGCGTAGAACGCATAGGCGTTGGTGGCGTCGAGCACATGGTCGGAGAACGCTTTCGCGAGCGACGCCTGGCGCTCCTGCAGCTCGGCGAAACGCGGCTTCTGGTCTTCGGGCAACTCCGCACCCGAGAGGCGGAAGTCGCGCAGCGAGTTATCGAGAATCTTCTTGCGCTCGGTGGAAAGCAACTGGAACGAATTGTGGTTCGCGATGGCCTTGTACTTCTCGTAGAGCGTGAGATTCTGGCCGACGCTCGACCAGAACTCGGTTACGCGCGGCAGGTTCTCGCCATACGCGGCACGCAGCTCCGGCGTGTCGGCTACGGCATTCAGGTGTCCGATCACGCCCCAGGCGCGCGAGAGCGGTTCGGTGGCGCGCTCGAGCGGTTCGACCACGTCGCTCCACTGCGAGGGCGTCATGGGTTGGGCCGCGCGCTCGACCGCGGCGTTCGCGTTCGCGAGCAGCACGTCCAGTGCGGGCGTTACGTGTTCGGGGCGGATCTCGCCAAAGCGCGGCAGGCCGGTGAAATCGAGCAGCGGATTATCGGAGGGAGTAGTTGCCATGATGCGTCCTGTTCCTTCTGTCGCGGTTGATTCGCAATGAAATGGGCCGATGCGCAGCCGGGGGAGGGCCGGGGCGCCGCGCGCTTTCGCACGCCCCGATATTCCGGTTATTGGGGCGCAGTGCGCGCTTTCCAACCGGAGCACCCGTGCAAATTAACAGAAGTCGGGCCGAGGCGGCGCAATCGACGCGCCGCGCTCTGCGCATCGCCAGTGCATGCACGAAAAAAAACGGCCCAAGCAGGAATGCACAGGGCCGTTTTCAGTGAAGCGTTCGCAACCGCGTGCCGGTCTGGCAAGCGGTTGCTGGGCGTGCCTAGGCTCCAGCTGCACGCTCCGCGGCTTCGATCGTGTTGACGAGCAGCATCGTAATGGTCATCGGGCCGACGCCGCCCGGTACCGGTGTGATGAAGCCGGCCACGTCCTTCAGGCCCGCGAAATCGACGTCGCCGCACAGTTTGCCGTTGTCGTCGCGATTCATGCCCACGTCGATCACGGTGGCGCCCGGCTTGATCATGTCGGCGGTCAGCACGTTGCGCTTGCCCACGGCAGCCACCACGATGTCCGCTTCACGCGTGTGTTTCGCGAGATCGCGCGTCTTGCTGTGGCAGACCGTGACCGTGGCACCCTTTTCGAGCAGCAGCAGCGCCATCGGCTTGCCGACGATGTTCGAGCGGCCGATCACCACGGCGTTCGCGCCTTCGAGCGGGATCTGGTACTCCTCGAACATCTTCATCACGCCATAGGGCGTGCAGGGGCGGAACAGCGGCCGGCCGGTCAGGAGCGCGCCGGCGTTGGCCACGTGAAAACCGTCCACGTCTTTTTCCGGTGCGATCGCCTCGATCACCTTGTGGCTGTCGATGTGCTTGGGCAACGGCAACTGCACGAGGATGCCGTGAATCTTCGGGTCGCGGTTCAGTTCGTCGATGCGCTTGAGCAGATCGGCTTCGGAGAGCGTTTCGGCGTAGCGGTCGTACGACGAATGGAGGCCGTTGTCTTCGCAGGCCTTCACCTTGTTGCGCACATAGACTTCGCTCGCGGGATTGTCGCCGACCAGCACGACCGCGAGGCCAGGCTGATGGCCGCGGGCAGTGAGGGCGGCGGCGCGCGTGGCGACGTCGGCGCGCAGTTTCTTGGAGAGGGCGAGGCCGTCGATGAGGGTGGCTGTCATGGTCGGTCGAATCGAGAGTGGGCGATGCGCGGATGCATGCCGGAGCGCGGCGGGTCGCTTGACGCTGGTTTGACGCCCGTGCGCAGGGAGAGGCGGGGCGCCGGCTGCAAAGGGCGACATTATACCCGCGCGGCGCGCGCGAACTGTCGCGGCCAGACGAAACACGGGCCGAACGAAACAGGAAGAAGCGATGGGAATGTGGTAAGGAAGGCGCCGCGCGGCGTCATGCGCCGCGCAAGATCATGCCTTCCCCGTCGCGCCGTTCTGGCAGCAGTTTTATTGCTGCTGCGCCTGTTGCGGCTTGTTGGAAAGCGCGAGACGCAGCAGGTCGGCGACCGTGTTCACGTTGAGCTTTTCCATGATGTTCGCGCGGTGCGCTTCGACGGTCTTGATGCTGATGCCCAGATCGTCGGCGATCTGCTTGTTCAGGCGGCCCGCGATGATGCGCTCGAGCACCTGGTGCTCGCGCGCCGTGAGCTTGCCGAGC
The DNA here is from genome assembly GCF_048957375.1 of Paraburkholderia sp. A1RI-2L. NCBI lineage: Bacteria > Pseudomonadati > Pseudomonadota > Betaproteobacteria > Burkholderiales > Burkholderiaceae > Paraburkholderia > Paraburkholderia sp. A1RI-2L. The sequence continues at coordinate 1,547,918 of NZ_JARBTA010000001.1, read as the reverse complement.
CGCTCGGCCGCAGCGCGCTGCTGCTGCACGTTGGTGCTTTCGCTGCGGGCCTTCTCCAGCATGCGCTCGACGAGCTTGCGCAGTTCGGCTTCGTCGAACGGCTTCTCGATGAAGTCCATCGCGCCCTTCTTCATGGTGGAGACGGCCATCGGCACGTCGCCGTGGCCGGTCACGAAGATGATCGGCAACGAGGCGTTTTCGGCGATCAGGCGCTCCTGCAGCTCGAGTCCGCTCATGCCCTGCATGCGCACGTCCAGAATCAGGCAGGCGATTTGTCCGGCTTGCTGCGCCGGCTGGTACGCATCGAGGAACTCTTCCGCGCTCGTGAAGCACTGCACGCGGTAGCCATTCGCTTCGAGCAGCCAGCGCAGGGAGTCTCGTACGGCTTCATCGTCGTCGACAACAAAGACGGTTTCCTGGGTGGTGACTGGGCTGTTCATGGCTCTCCCGTAACGGTTTGTGTAGTCGGCTCGTCGGATCCGTCGCGCGAGGAACGGTCCGTTTCGCCGATGGGCAGACTGCAATGGAATGTGGCGCCGCTGATGTGGCCGTCGGCTTCGACGTTGTTGACCACCCAAAGACGCCCGCGATGCGATTCGATGATCGAACGGCAGATATTCAGCCCCATGCCCATGCCATCGGACTTGGTGCTGTAGAAAGGTTCGAAGAGACGCTCGGCGGTGGCCTCGTCGACGCCCGGGCCCTGATCGACCACGCTAATGCAGACGTTGCCGCCGTCGCGCTTCACGATCACGCGGATCACCGGATCGACCGCATTCGGGCGCGCCTCGGCCATAGCTTCGGCGGCGTTCTTCAGAAGATTGACGAGCACCTGCTCGATGAGCACCGGATCGACGTAGATCACGGGCATGCGCGAGCGCATGTCGGTCACGATGCGGATGCGGCGCTTGCGCGCCTCGATTTCGGCGAGCCCCACGGCGTCGGCGACAATGTCGGCTACGCGCGTGGCCTGGCGCTTGGGCTCGCTGCGCTTCACGAATTCGCGGATGCGCTTGATGATCATGCCCGCGCGCACCGCCTGCTGCGCGGTCTTTTCGAGCACGGGCAAGAGGTTGTCGGGCGCGGCGCGCCCTGACTTCACGAGCGCGACGGTGCCCGAGGCATAGTTGTTGATGGCGGCGAGCGGCTGGTTCAGCTCGTGCGCGAGCGACGAGGCCATTTCGCCCATCGTCATGAGGCGGCTCGTGAACTGCAGTTTCTCGTCTTGCTGGCGGGCCAGTTCCTGGGCCTGCTTGCGCGTGGTGATGTCGGTCGCGATCTGCATCTGCGCGAGGTGGCCGTCTACCCACTGGATGTACTGGCGCCGCACCTCGAACCACTTCTGGATGCTCTCGACATAGACTTCCTGGGCATCGGCGGCGCTTTCGGTGAGCGCGGTGGCGGGCAGGCCCGCGTAGGCGTCCACCATGTCGATCGAATCCGACGACGCTGCAGCCGAATCGAAGCCGCCGCCGCCGGCCAGTTCTAGATGGCCGTCCGGGCGGATGCCGAAGAGGTGGCGGTAGTAGCGGTTTGCGAACAGCAACTCGGCTTCGTCGGCGGCGAGCACCGAGACGGCGGCGTCGAGGCTCTCCAGCACCGTGGTGAAGCGCTCGTGCGCGGCGGCGAGTTCCTCGCGCGCGCGCTTGGGCTCGGTGATGTCGGTCATCGACGACATCCAGCCGGTCTGGCGGCCCGAGCTATCGATGAGCGGCGAGACATAGAGGCGCGCATGGAACTGCGAGCCGTCCTTGCGGCGCACGCGCAGCTCGAACCCGGAGGAGGGCGCCTTGCCACGCAGCGTCATGTCGAGCTGGCGCTGCATTTCAGGGTAGGCGTCGCGCGGCCAGTAGGGAAACGGCGCATGCTTGCCCACGAGGTCGCTTTCGTCCCAGCCGGTCATGCGGCAAAAGGCGGGGTTCACGTGCGTGATCCGCCCGTGCATGTCGAGCACGCGCATGCCGATCAGCACCGAATTTTCCATCGCGCGCCGGAAGAATGCTTCCGCGTACAGCGCCTGCTGCGCTTCGAAGCGCTGGCGCGTATGCTTCCAGAGACTCCACAGGCTCCACAGGACGAAGCACGAAAGTCCCGCAACCAGCCACACGAGCGTATTGTTCGTGAAGTTGGTCATCTGCGGATACGAGTACACGCGCACGGAGACGCCCTGGCCCGGCGGGTCGAGCGGCAGGTCGTAGTAGACGTCGTGCGGCAGGCGCGGGCGCGTCGAGGTGGTGGCGAGTTCGCGGTTGTTCGCGTCGATGAGCGAGATCTTGTACTTGGCGGACAGCTCAGGGGGGATGTCGTGCTTGAGGATCCCTTCGACCGAGAACACGGCGGCCACCGAACCGAGGAACTCGCGGTCGCGGTAAACCGGCGTCTGCAACGTGATATAGCCGTTGCCCACGTCGTCGTAGATGAGCGGCGAGTAGACCTGGCGGCGCGTCGAGCGGGCTTCGGCGAAGGCGGCCTTCACGGCCTCGTCCATCTGCGCGTCGTTGGGCTTGGCCAGGCGCTGGCCGAACACCGGCATGGCCGTGTTGGGCCAGCGCGGCTCCTGCTGGCTCGTATACCAGTTCAGATAGAGGATCTCGGGGTGACCCTGCATGATGTCCGTGGTGGACGTCTGGAAGTACTGCGGGTCGTTGTGGCCGGCAACCAGGTCGCGCTGGAGCGCCTGCAATTGCTCCTGCGCGCCCGTCATGGAGAGGCGGATCTGCTGCTGGGCCCAGGCGACGTTGCGGTAAAGCGTGTCTTCCTGCTGTTGCTGCTCGCGGCGGTTCAGGCTCCACAAGATCAGGCTCATGACGATCAGGAATACGAGGATCGACAGGAGCGGCGTCAGCAAATAGGAATTCGACCACCAGGGTCCGTGGTGCCAGCGGGACGGCGATGACTCGCCGGGCGAACCGGGCGGTCGCGCCGAGCGTGCGAAAAGCCGTTCGGTCAACATGGCAAGGATTGTAGCTCAGCGTAAGAGTTCCAAACGCCGTGAAAAAAGCAGCAATTCGCCGATAAACGGGTGCGAACTGGCGGATATCGGCGAAAGGGCATGAACGATTCAGCGTGCGACGCAGCAATTTTTCACATTATAAAAATCAATCTCGCAATTCGAAAAATTCCTTGCATGAAGCGAGATGCGGTAATTACAATCGCCCGCAATGCTGATGCGGAGGGTCCTGTCACGTCGCGAGGGTCGTCATCCGCATGGTCCGATCAACAGCGTTCCCCTACATCCAGGAGACGAGTATGTCCGCTGTACCCGACGAAGTCCTGAAATACATTGCCACCGAAAAGGACGAAGATCCTCAGGAAACCGCCGAATGGCTGGAGGCGCTGGACGGCGTCATCTCCACCATTGGTCCCGACCGCGCTCACTATCTGATCGAGAAGCAGATCGAATTCGCCCGCGTGCATGGCGAGCATCTGCCGTTCTCGGCCAACACGCCGTACATCAACACGATTCCCGTTGCCAACCAGGCCAAGAACCCCGGCGACCAGGACATCGAACACCGCATTCGCTCGTACACGCGCTGGAACGCCATCGCCATGGTGCTGCGCGCGGGCAAGAACACGAACGTGGGCGGCCACATCGCCTCGTTCGCTTCCGCCGCGACACTCTACGACGTCGGCTACAACCACTTCTGGCGTGCTCCGTCGCCGGAACATGGCGGCGACCTCGTTTTCGTGCAGGGCCACTCGTCGCCGGGCGTCTACTCGCGCGCGTTCCTGCTCGGCCGCCTGTCCGAGAACCAGCTCGACAACTTCCGCCAGGAAGTGGGCGGCCAGGGCATCTCGTCGTACCCGCACCCGTGGCTGATGCCGGACTTCTGGCAGTTCCCGACCGTCTCGATGGGCCTCGGCCCGATCATGGCGATCTACCAGGCACGCTTCATGAAGTACCTGCAGGCGCGCGGCATTGCGAAGACCGACGGCCGCAAGGTCTGGGCCTTCCTCGGCGACGGCGAAACGGACGAGCCGGAATCGCTCGGCGCGATCGGCATGGCCGGCCGCGAGCGTCTGGACAACCTCGTGTTCGTCATCAACTGCAACCTGCAGCGTCTCGACGGCCCGGTGCGCGGCAACGGCAAGATCATTCAGGAACTCGAAAGCGAGTTCCGCGGCGCCGGCTGGAACGTCATCAAGGTCATCTGGGGCAGCCGCTGGGACGCGCTCTTCGCGCGCGACAAGTCGGGCGCGCTGATGCGCCGCATGATGGAAGTCGTCGACGGCGAGTACCAGACGTACAAGTCGGAGTCGGGCGCCTATGTGCGCGAGCACTTCTTCAACACGCCTGAACTGAAGGCGCTGGTCGCCGACTGGTCCGATGACGACATCTGGAACCTGAACCGTGGCGGCCACGATCCGCACAAGATCTACGCGGCATTCCACCAGGCACAGCACGCGAAGGGCCAGCCGACCCTGATCCTCGCCAAGACGATCAAGGGCTATGGCATGGGCGAAGCCGGCCAGGCCATGAACATCACCCACCAGCAGAAGAAGATGCAGGTGGACCAGCTCAAGAAGTTCCGCGACCAGTTCCGTCTGCCGATCACGGACGAGCAGCTCGTCGACGTGCCGTACCTCAAGTTCGAGGAAGGCTCGAAGGAGCTCGAGTACATGCGCCAGAAGCGCATGGACCTCGGCGGCTATCTGCCCGCGCGCCGCCAGAAGGCGGAATCGCTGCCGGTGCCGGCGCTCGAAGCGTTCGATCCGCTGCTCAAGGGCACGGGCGAAGGCCGTGAAATCTCCACGACCATGGCGTTCGTGCGTATCCTCAACATCCTGCTCAAGGACAAGGCGCTCGGCAAGCGCGTCGTGCCGATCGTGCCGGACGAGTCGCGTACCTTCGGTATGGAAGGCCTGTTCCGCCAGATCGGCATCTGGAATCAGGATGGCCAGAAGTACGTGCCGGAAGATGCTGACCAGCTGATGTTCTACAAGGAATCGCAGACGGGCCAGATTCTCCAGGAAGGCATCAACGAAGCCGGCGGCATGTGCGACTGGATCGCAGCCGCGACGTCGTACTCGACGCACGGCGAGATCATGGTGCCGTTCTACATCTTCTACTCGATGTTCGGCCTCCAGCGCATTGGCGATCTGGTGTGGGCGGCGGGCGACATGCGTTCGCGCGGCTTCCTGCTGGGCGGCACCGCAGGCCGCACGACGCTCAACGGCGAAGGCCTGCAGCACGAAGACGGCCACTCGCTCCTGTGGGCGGCATCGGTGCCGAACTGCGTCACCTATGACCCGACGTTCGGCTACGAACTGGCCGTGATCATGCAGGACGGCCTGCGCCGTATGGTCCAGGAACAGGAAGACGTGTTCTATTACATCACCGTGATGAACGAGAACTACGAGCATCCGGCGATCCCGCAGGGCGAAAACGTTGCGGCCGATATCCTCAAGGGCATGTACTCGTTCCGCAAGGGCGACGCGAAGGCCAAGGGTCCGCGCGTTCAACTGATGGGCGCGGGCACGATCTTCAACGAAGTGATCGCGGCCGCCGACCTGCTCAAGAACGACTGGGGCGTCGAGGCCGACCTCTGGAGCGTGCCGAGCTTCACGGAACTCGCTCGCGAAGGCCACGAAGTCGAGCGCTGGAACCTGCTGCACCCGAGCGAGCCGCGCCGCGAGTCGCACGTCGAGAAGCTGCTCAAGGGCACGGAAGGCCCGGTCATCGCATCGACCGACTACGTGCGCGCACTGGTCGACCAGATCCGTGGCCTCGTGCCGCGCAAGTTCGTGGTGCTCGGCACCGACGGCTTCGGCCGCTCGGACACGCGTGAGAATCTGCGTCACTTCTTCGAAGTCGATCGTTACTGGACGACGGTCGCAGCGCTCAACGCGCTCGCGGACGAAGGCAAGATCGAGCGCAAGGTCGTCGCCGACGCCATTGCGAAGTACAAGCTCGACCCGTCCAAACCCAACCCGATGACTGTCTAACACATCATCCCCCTGTGCATGGCATGAGCGCCTCCTCGAAGCGAGGAGGCGCGTCGTATGCGGCCCCGGAGACACTAACAATGAGTCAAACGATCGAAGTCAAGGTGCCGGACATCGGCGATTACAAGGACATTCCTGTGATCGAGGTGCTGGTGAAGGCGGGCGATACCGTCGAAAAAGAGCAGTCGCTGATCACGCTGGAATCGGATAAGGCGACCATGGATGTGCCGAGCCCGGCTTCGGGCACGGTCAAGGAAGTGAAGGTCAAGCAGGGCGACAACGTGTCGGAAGGCACGCTCGTGCTCTTGCTGGACGGCGCTGCCGCGGCCGCGGCTGCAGCGCCTGCCGCTGCCCCCGCTGCTGCGCCCGCAGCCCCTGCTGCACCCGCTGCGCAGGCAGCCGCGCCCGCTGCGAGCGGCGGCGCGCAAAGCGTCAAGGTCCCCGACATCGGCGACTACAAGGATGTGCCGGTCATCGAGATCGGCGTGAAGGTCGGCGACCGCGTCGAGAAGGAGCAGTCGCTCGTCACGCTCGAGTCGGACAAGGCGACCATGGACGTGCCGAGCCCGGTGTCCGGCGTCGTCAAGTCGATTCTGGTCAAGGTCGGCGACAACGTGTCGGAAGGCACGGAAATCGTCGTGGTGGAAGCTGAAGGCGCAGCGGCTCCGGCCGCCGCACCGGCTGCGAAACCGGTCGAAGTGCCGTCGGACGCGCCCCAGGCCGTGCCGGCCAAGGCCGCTCCTGCAGCGCCGTCGGCGCTCGCGCAGGCGCCGATCATCCCGGCAGGCGAAGGCGGTTCGCGCCGTCCGAGCCACGCATCGCCGTCGGTGCGCAAGTTCGCACGTGATCTGGGCGTGGACGTTGCACGTGTCACGGGCACGGGTCCGAAGGGCCGCATCACCCAGGACGACGTCACCGCGTTCGTGAAGGGCGTGATGACGGGTGCGCTCGCGGCGCCTGCTGCCGCGGCAGCACCTGCCGGCGGCGCTGGCCTGAACCTGCTGCCGTGGCCGAAGGTCGACTTCACGAAGTTCGGCCCGATCGACACGCAGCCGCTGTCGCGCATCAAGAAGATTTCAGGCGCGAACCTGCACCGCAACTGGGTCATGATCCCGCACGTCACGAACAACGATGAAGCGGACATCACCGACCTCGAAGCGTTGCGCGTGCAGCTGAACAAGGAAAACGAGAAGGCGGGCGTTAAGTTCACGATGCTCGCGTTCGTCATCAAGGCCTGCGTCGCCGCGCTCAAGAAGTTCCCGACATTCAACGCGAGCCTCGACGGCGACAACCTCGTCTTCAAGCAGTACTACCATATCGGTTTTGCCGCCGACACGCCGAACGGCCTCGTCGTCCCGGTGATCCGCGACGCGGACAAGAAGGGCCTCGTCGACATCGCCAAGGAAATGGCCGAGCTCTCGAAGCTCGCGCGCGAAGGCAAGCTCAAGCCGGACCAGATGCAAGGCGGCTGCTTCTCGATCTCGTCGCTCGGCGGCATCGGTGGCACGCACTTCACGCCGATCATCAACGCACCGGAAGTGGCGATCCTCGGTCTGTCGAAGAGCGCGATGAAGCCGGTATGGGACGGCAAGCAGTTCGTGCCGCGCCTCACGCTGCCGTTGTCGCTCTCGTACGATCACCGCGTGATCGACGGCGCAGCTGCCGCGCGCTTCAATGCGTACCTTGGCGCGATCCTCGGCGACTTCCGCCGCGTGATTCTGTAAAACCGCTTCATTGACCGGCTGACGCCGCCACGTCGCACGCGCAGTGTCCATGCGCGTGCGCGGCACGGCGAGCGCGGCCGGTCGTTCCAATAGGGGACACCATGAGTCTCGTCGAAGTGAAAGTGCCGGATATCGGCGACTTCAAGGACATCGACGTCATCGAAGTCAACATCAAGGCCGGCGATGTGATCGAGAAGGAGCAGACGCTGCTCTCGCTCGAGTCGGACAAGGCCACGATGGAAGTGCCCAGCGATGTCGCGGGCACGGTGAAGGAAGTGAAGATCAAGGCTGGCGACAAGGCGTCGCAAGGCACCGTGATCGCACTGGTCGAAGTGTCGGCTGCTGCTGCCGCGCCTGCGCCGGCTGCCGCACCGAAGGCCGAAGCGCCCAGGGCTGCCGAGGCCCCGAAGGCTGCCGAAGTTTCGAAAACCGCCGCGCCGCAAGCCGGCAGCTTTGGCGGCAGTGCCGATGTCGAATGCGACATGCTCGTGCTCGGCGCCGGCCCCGGTGGCTATTCGGCAGCGTTCCGTTCGGCCGACCTCGGCATGAAGACCGTGCTGGTCGAGCGCTATTCGACGCTTGGCGGCGTGTGCCTGAACGTGGGCTGCATCCCGTCGAAGGCGCTGCTGCACACGGCGCTCGTGATCGACGAGGCCGCTGCGCTCGAATCGCACGGCATCTCGTTCGGCAAGCCGCAGATCGACCTCGACCGCCTGCGCGACTTCAAGTCGGGCGTCGTCAAGAAGCTCACGGGTGGTCTCGCCGGCATGGCGAAGGCACGCAAGGTCGAAGTCGTGACCGGCGTGGGCACCTTCCTCGATCCGTACCACATGGAAGTGGCGGGCGAGAGCGGCAAGAAAATCGTCAAGTTCAAGCAGGCGATCATTGCCGCGGGCTCGCAAGCCGTCAAGCTGCCTTTCATTCCCGAAGATCCGCGCGTGGTCGATTCGACCGGCGCGCTCGAGCTGCGCCAGATCCCGCAGAAGATGCTGGTGATCGGCGGCGGCATCATCGGCCTCGAAATGGCGACCGTCTACTCGACGCTCGGCGCGCAGATCGACGTCGTCGAAATGCTCGACGGCCTGATGGCCGGTGCCGACCGCGATCTCGTGAAGGTCTGGGAGAAGTACAACGCGAAGCGCTTCGCGAATGTCATGCTCAAGACCAAGACGACGGGCGCCGAGGCGAAGGACGATGGCATCTACGTCACCTTCGAGGGTGAGAAGGCGCCCGCCGAGCCGCAGCGCTACGACCTCGTGCTGGTCGCCGTGGGCCGCTCGCCCAACGGCAAGAAGATCGGCGCGGACAAGGCCGGCATTGCCGTGACGGATCGCGGCTTCATCGAGGTCGACAAGCAGCAGCGCACCAACGTGCCGCACATCTTCGCGATCGGCGACATCGTCGGTCAGCCGATGCTCGCGCACAAGGCCGTGCATGAAGGCCACGTGGCAGCGGAAGCGGCGCACGGCGAGAAGGCATACTTCGACGCCATGCAGATTCCGTCGGTGGCCTACACCGATCCGGAAGTGGCTTGGGCCGGCAAGACGGAAGAGCAGTGCAAGGCCGAAGGCATCAAGTACGGCAAGGCAGTGTTCCCGTGGGCCGCTTCGGGCCGCGCGATCGCCAACGGCCGCGACGAGGGCTTCACCAAGCTGATCTTCGACGAAGAGACGCATCGCGTGATCGGTGGCGGAATCGTCGGCCTGAACGCGGGCGACCTCATCAGCGAGGTCTGCCTCGCGGTGGAAATGGGCGCGGATGCGACCGACATCGGCAAGACCATCCACCCGCACCCGACGCTGGGCGAGTCGGTGGGCATGGCCGCCGAACTGTATGAAGGCGTCTGTACGGACCTACCGCCGCAAAAGAAGAAGTAAGTTTGCCGCGAGCATGAAAAAACGGCGCACTCCGCGAGGAGTGCGCCGTTTTTATTGGCTCGCCATAACGACTGTGTCTGGCTGCGAGAGGCGCTGGAGCCAAAAACGCTGGAGCCAAAAAAATTCCCGGCCTTCCAGCAACCGGGCAAGCGGCATGCCGGACCGGAGCGCCGGGTCCGGCACTGGGCGCGGCTTATACGACCTGCAGCGCGCCCAGGCCGATGCGTAACACTCAGGCCGGCTTCTTGGGCGCAGCGACGGCAGCCGAGCGCGAAGCTTGTGCGGCTGCCTTGCTGGCTGCTGCGGAGGCGGCGTTGAAGTTGCTTTCGGCCATTTCGACCGCTTGCTTGGTGGCCTTGTGGACCGTTTCGTAGGTCGTGTTCGCAGCGTTGATCGCCGACTTGATCACGGCAACCGCGGTTTCCGAACCGGCCGGTGCGTTTTTGGCGACATTGTCGACGAGCGACTGGACCTTGCGGTTCTGTTCTTCGTAGTGCGCTTCAGCAACCTTCGCGAACTCGGCTTGCGTGGCCGAAGCGATTTCGTACACGTGACGGCCGTACGAGAGCAGCTTTTCGGCGAGCGGCTGAGCGAAGCTCGACTGCACGGCGAAGAACTCTTGCGCATCTTTTGCCGACAGCGCGCGCTGGGCGTGTTCCTGGGATTCCGCGAGGTTCGAGCGAACGGCCTGAAGGTTCAATTCGACGAGCTTTTCCACGCCTTCGAATGCCTTGCCGGTGAGGCCGAACAGCGTTTCGAGGTTGGCTTTCTGGGCAGCGGCGAATTGCTCAGGGGTCAGCAGACTCATGGTTACGCTCCTGGATGTTTGGCGGCCTCGTTCGTGGGCCGCCTGAAGTAAGTGGCAAGACTCTTGGGGAATCTGCACGGCGCTTTGGTGCGTCGCAGCATTGATCTCGATTTTAGGTCGACGGAGATGAATGTCAAGAACTTTTGGTGCGACGCACAATTACATTAAACTTTTGTTAAACAACTACTTATGCGTGCGGCATGAGGCGTATTTGTCGAGTTTGACGAATTGCGGCATAGCGTCCGCCAACCTACCTGCGGCGAGGCTTTGCCCGACAATGTCAAGCATATGTGCGCTCAATCTGGCAAGATTCAGGATGACGGTGTGCGTCGGAAATGGCGTGCGCCGCATGATTCATCGAAGGTCGATGCGGGATTGCGCCTCGCGCGTCCACCAAACTCCTTCATGGAACGTTAAAGATCCATTGCTGTCGAATGCGCGTCGCGCGATTCGGCGACATCGGCGTTAGAGAGTCGTCCTCGGTATTACTCCCACATAAAGTTTGCATAGCGCGTGCCGTCAATGTAGGCAACAGAAGACGTTGTCGGCGCCAGGCGCAGCAGGCTGTGGCTGCCCGGGCGATTGTCTTTCTCCATTGAGTGCTCGAAGTACATTGGTCATCTCAATCAAAAGTCAGACTTCGGTTTAACGAGTAGCCATAAGTGCTTCAATTTGCGAATTTTTCGTGGTTTTACTACACTTGGCGAACGATCCCGCCGCTCCATCCAGAACACCAATGAAATCCGACAAGCTCCTGTCGTTCAAGCTGGTGCCTTCATCGGTTGTCAGTACCGCGCTGTCGGTGGCTGTCTCCGTGGTCATCAGTGCAACGCTCATAGTGCCCGAGGGCGCTTTTGCTGCGTCGCAGAACACCGCTGCGGCCTCGACGGCCAAGGCAAAGAAAACTAGCAAGACAAGCAAGAAGAGCACAAGCAGCGCGAAGGTCGCCAAAAAAGCGGCCGCACCCAGCGTTGCCGCAGCGCAGGAGAGCGATGCGCGTCCGGCAGTAAAGAAGCGCCGCGTCAGCTACACCATGAACGGCCGCCATCGCTCGGCGGTGCGCCGCGTGGCGTTCGAGCCGCGTCAGCCGACGGTGGGCCAGGCGTTCGGTCTCCATGAAACGCCCGATTCGCTGATGCTGCGCTCGGGCGTTGCCTACGTGGTGGACCAGAACTCGCTGGAACCGCTCTTCGACAAGAATTCGCATGCCGTGGTGCCGATCGCCTCGATCACCAAGCTCATGACCGCGATGGTCGTGCTCGACTCGAAGGCGTCGCTTACCGAGTCGATTGAAGTCACGGACGAAGACCGCGATTACGAGAAGAACACCGGCTCGCGCCTCTCGGTGGGTTCGGTGCTCTCGCGCGAAGACATGCTGCATATCGCGCTGATGGCGTCGGAAAACCGCGCTGCGGCGGCGCTCTCGCGCTACTACCCGGGCGGGCGGCCGGCGTTCATCGCCGCCATGAATGCGAAGGCGAAGCAACTCGGCATGACCGACACGCACTTCGAGAATTCCACCGGGCTGTCGAGCCACAATGTTTCGACCGCGCGCGATCTCGTGAAGATGGTGAACGCGGCTTACCAGTATCCGCTCATTCGCCAGTTCTCGACCGACCGTAGCTATGACGTGTACACGGGCAAGCGCAATCTTGCCTACAACAGCACGAACGCGCTCATCCGCAATCCGTCGTGGGACATCGGCCTGCAGAAGACCGGCTTCATCAACGAAGCGGGCGAGTGCCTCGTGATGCAAACGACGGTCCATGGCCGTCCGGTCATCATGGTGTTGCTCGATTCGAGCGGCAAGTATTCGCGTTTCGCTGACGCGACCCGCGTGCGCACGTGGATCGACAACGGCGGCGCTGACCAGCAGCCGCACATCACGAGTGCGGATGCGGGAGGCGCGGGTACCTGATCAGCGCCGCTGCGCCGCTTTCCGTTGCACCAGTACGAGCGCCCCGCAATCGCGGGGCGTTGTCTTTTGGGCTGAGTTCTTCGATTGAAAAGCCGGAAAAAGAGAAGCGCCGGATGTGCCGGCGCTTCGGGGGAGCTTCGATGCGATTGCGCGAAACGGGTTCGTGCTCGAGGCGATCTGGTCGCTCAGGCTGCGGTCTGCACGCTGCCTTCCGCCGGCTCCGGGTGGTAACCGAGCGATTCGGAAATCAGGAGCGCCGTCTTGCTCAGTTGCCCAAGCCACGAGTCCTGAAGACGGTCCGCAGGTGCCGAAAGCGACAGCCCGGCAACGAGCTTGCCGGTATCGTCGTAAATGCCCGCTGCGATGCAGCGCACACCCAGTTCCAGTTCCTCGTTGTCGCGTGCGCAAGATTGCTGACGCACGTGAGCGAGTTCGCGCTCCAGGCGGCCGAGGTCGGTGATGCTGTTGCGGGTGTGACCCGAAAGGCCCGTGCGCGTGGCGTAAGCGCGAACGCGATTGGCTTCGTCGGCGGCAAGGAAGAGTTTGCCAACCGAAGTGAGGTGCAGCGGCGCGCGGCCGCCAATCGCCCGCACCACCTGCATGCCTGAACGTTCGGAATAAGCTCGCTCGATATAGACAATCTCGTCGCCCTGGCGCACCGAGAGGTTCACAGTCTGGCCAGTGAGACGATGCAGTTCGCGCATGGGCGTGAGCGCGGCGTCGCGTACCGAGAGGCGCGCCTTCACGAGATTGCCCAGTTCCAGCAGTCGCATGCCCAGCCGGTACGTGCCAGGGTCCGAGCGGTCGACGAGCCGGCAGCTCACCATGTCGTTGAGAATGCGGTGCGCGGTGGACGGATGCAGTTCGGTGCGTTGCGCAAGATCCTTCAGGCTGACCGGGTCGGTGTGTGCGGCGAGCGCGTCGAGGAGGCGCATCATGCGCTCGATCACCTGAATCGAGGTCTTCGGATCCGGATTGGTGTCGGTCATGGGGGGCAGATTCCAGGGGCGGATTCGTATGGCGAGTATAAGAAACTCGGCACGGCAGCGAGCATTGTATCTCGTATTGTGAAAAAAGACAGCGGTTGGCGGGATGGTGTTCCGCTGCGGCGGCCGCGTTCACGCCTGTGCCAGGCCTGCCGGGTCATCGATCCTGGAGCACTCCGGCGTTGGTGGCAGCGGCGAAACATCGGATAATCGGGGACGGTTTTCACCAGGAGTTCCCATGCGAGTCGGTTTGTTCGTCACCTGCCTTGTCGACACCATGCGTCCCGAAATCGGCTTTTCGGCGCTCAAGTTGCTCGAGGAAGCAGGCTATGAGGTGGACGTCCCGCCCGCGCAGACCTGCTGCGGGCAACCGGCCTACAACTCGGGCGAGCGGCCGCTCGCGCGCGACCTCGCGGAAAAGACGCTGCGCGAATTCGAGCAGTACGACTATGTGGTGATTCCGTCGGGCTCCTGTGGCGGGATGATTCGCGCGCATTACGGCGATCTCTTTCGCGATGATCCCGAGTTGATGGCGCGCTACGGCAAGCTGCGCGAACGCGTCTATGAATTGACGGATTTCCTCATGAACGTTGCGAAAGTCACGCTGCCCGAAGGCGAATTCCGCGGGCCGGTGACCTACCACGACTCGTGCTCTGGTCTGCGTGAACTAGGCGTGAAGGCCCAGCCGCGCGCGTTGCTCGCGCAGCGCGGCGTGGCTGTGCAGGAGATGAAGGACTGCGAGCATTGCTGCGGTTTTGGCGGCACCTTTGCGCTCAAGTACGGGGCGATCTCCACGGCCATCGTGGACGAAAAATGCATCAACGTGCAGGCGAGCGGAGCGGGTGCCGTGGTGCTCGGCGACCTCGGCTGCATACTGAACATCGAAGGGCGTTTGCGCCGCACCGGCGATGTCAGCACCCGGGTTTTGCACATCGCCCAGGTGCTCGCCGGCGACGTTTGAGACGCCGCTCGCCAGCCGGGGCCTCGGGGCATCAAAGACTCAAGAGGCCCGGAGCATCCGCCTGAATCCGACCGCACACGACGGCACACGAACGCACTTACGTCCGACTCCACCCCATGCAAGTTCAATCGATGCAATTCAAGGCGCGCGCCGGCCAGAAGCTGGCCGATCAGCGTCTGCAGCAGAACCTCAAGAAGCTCTCGACCAAGTTCGTTTCCGCGCGTGCGGAAGCGATCACGGCGATCGACTTTCCGGCCACGCGCGCGGCGCTCAAGGCGCGCCGCAATCGTGCGCTGGAGAATCTCGATGTCTGGATCGAGCAGTTCGAAGCCGAGGCGAGCCGGCGCGGCGTGACGGTCCTGTTTGCCGAGACGTCGCGTGATGCGGCGAAGCTCGTCGCTGAAATCGCGCGCAAGCACGAGGTGAGCAAGGTCATCAAGACGAAGTCGATGGTCTCCGAGGAAATGCAACTCAACACGGTGCTCGCGGAGATGGGGGTGCAATCCATCGAAACGGACCTCGGCGAATACATTCTGCAGATCAACAACAACGAGCCGCCGAGCCACATCATTGCGCCCGTCGTCCACAAGGACAAGGACGAGATCGCCGACCTGTTCGCGAAGACCCATCACAGGCCGCGCCTCACGGAAATTCCCGACATGACGCGCGAGGCGCGCGAGATGTTGCGGCCGCACTTCCTTTCGGCGGACATGGGCGTGACGGGCGGCAACTTCCTCATCGCGGAGACGGGCTCGGTCGTGCTCGTGACGAACGAGGGCAACGAAGGCATGTGCACCGTCATGCCGCGCGTGCATGTGGCGGTCACCGGCATCGAAAAAGTCTTGCCGACGCTCGAAGACCTTGCCACCGCAATGCGCCTGCTGCCGCGCTCGGCCACGGGACAGGCCACCTCGAACTATTTTTCCGTTCTCACGGGCCCGCGCGGGGCGGATGACCAGGACGGTCCCGAGCATATGTATGTCGTGCTCGTCGATGGCGGGCGCACCGGCCTCATCGGCGGCGAGTTTCAGGAGATGCTGCGCTGCATCCGCTGTGGCGCCTGCATGAACCATTGCCCGGTTTATCAGAAGGTGGGTGGGCACGCGTACGGCTGGGTCTATCCGGGGCCGATGGGGTCGGTGCTCACGCCAAGCTACGTGGGCATCGACAAGGCACTCGATCTGCCGCAGGCCGCCACGCTTTGCGGCGAGTGCAACAGCGTCTGTCCGGTGGGCATCCCGCTCTCGGACCTGCTGCGCAAACTGCGCGAGAAACAGACCGAACGGAGCCTGCGCCCGTGGCGCGAACGTGCGGCGCTGGCGGTATGGGGCTGGTTCGCGCTGAATCCCGGCGCTTATGCGCTGCTCACGAAGCTCGGTGTGCGCGTGCTGGAGCGTATGGGCGGCCAGGCGCAGCTCATTCGCAAGTTGCCGTTCGCGCGCGGCTGGACCGACGGACGCGACATGCCGGCTCCGGTCGGGCGCACGTTCCGCGAACTCTACGCCGCGCGGCACACGCATCTGGATGCGACCGGGCGTACACGGAAGACGTGACGAAGCACTCCCAGCCGGTCCACCCGCACCTGGCGGCGCACTGTTTAGCCTGAGACAACAGTATGTTCGTTTTTGCCGGGTTTTTCCTGATTGCGATCATCTATATCATTTCGACTGGCGATAGTGCGTCTGAGCCTGTCGCTCCACAGTCGAGAGAGAGTCGCATCATGAGAAAGAAAATAATGGTGTATTGGCCGTTGGCGCTGATCGTGCCGCTTGCGGCGATCGCATGGGTCCATGCATGGAATACCGCCGAGCAGCAGTTTCCGCTGGCAGCCGATCAGGTGAGCGCCGAGTTGGCGCGCGCAGTTTCATATGGGCTGGTTGGCAGCGCGGGCGAGGTGACTACGCCCGTCAAGGCGCCAGTCAAGGCAATCCGCGACGTCGTGCCCTTGCCGCGGACCAACGCGATCTAAGCCGCCGCGGCATGGGCGATGGCGCACGCTACGCCCAGCGCACATCGTCGACACTTTGTATAATTGAAAATTCGCCCGCGCCGTAGAGGCTTGTTGCAAACCGTTGGCCGCCTCACATCCGACTCGATGAAAAAGGTTTCCGTCTGCTTCGTTTGCCTCGGCAACATCTGCCGCTCGCCCACGGCTGAAGCCGTGATGCGGCGCCTTGTCGACGAGGCGGGTTTGAGCGCGCACGTGTCGGTCGATTCGGCGGGCACGGGCGATTGGCATATCGGCCAGGCGCCCGACGAACGCGCCCAGCAAGCCGGGGCCAGGCGCGGCTACGATCTGGCGCCGCTGCGCGCCCGCCAGATCGCGGCGGAAGACTTTCGCACATTCGACTTGATCGTCGCGATGGACGACGCCAATGTGACGGCACTCGAGCAAGTGGCGCCGTCTGCCGGGCGCGACAAGATCCGGCTGCTGATGGAATTCGCGCCGCAGTTGCAGGCGCGCGTGGTCGCCGACCCGTATTTTGGGGGCGCCGCCGGGTTCGAGACGGTACTCGACCAGTGCGAAACGGCGTGTTCGGGCCTGCTGGCGGCCTTGCGCCCTCAACTGGCGGACTGAGATGAGCGTGCGGCGTACTCCCGTGCAGGTTTGCGCCGTTTTCCCTTTTCGTCATGCGCCTAATAACCCGGATGGTGGCGCGGATACTTGACTAAACTAGTCATGTATTTATACTTGACGAAAATTGTCGAGAATTGCGGTTCCCCTACATCATGAGACTCACCACCAAAGGCCGTTTCGCCGTCACGGCGATGATCGACCTGGCCCTGCGCCAGGAGCAGGGCCCGGTGACGCTTGCGGGTATCAGTCAGCGCCAGCATATCTCGCTGTCGTACCTGGAACAGTTGTTCGGCAAGCTGCGCCGCCATGAAATCGTCGAATCGGTCCGTGGGCCGGGCGGCGGCTATAACCTCGCGCGCCGCGCGGAGGACGTCACGGTCGCGGACATCATCATCGCCGTGGACGAGCCGCTCGACGCGACCCAATGTGGCGGCAAGGGCGCCTGCGAGGGCACCAAGCAGCACGACGGCCACTGCATGACGCACGAGCTCTGGTCGACGCTGAACCAGAAGATGGTCGAGTACCTCGATTCGGTTTCGCTGAAGGATCTGGTGGACAAGCAGCGCGCCCGCGAAGGCGCCGCGCCCACGGTCCTGCGCGACCGCCGCACCGAGGCGCCGGCGATGGAGCCGGTGCGCACGGTGCCGCTCGGGCCGAATTCCATATTCAACATGGCCGGTTCCTGATCCCGTATTGCGGATCCCGACCACGGCCAGCGCAATACACAGAGCAGCAGACAGAATCCCCCGGAGCGATAGATGAATAACGACATTCCCCACCTGCCCATTTATATGGACTACAGCGCGACGACGCCTGTCGACCCGCGCGTGGTGGACAAGATGATTCCGTATCTGCGCGAGCAGTTCGGCAATCCGGCGTCGCGCAGCCACGCCTATGGTTGGGACGCGGAGCGTGCCGTCGAGGAAGCGCGCGAGAACGTCGCGGCGCTCGTCAATGCCGACCCGCGCGAAATCATCTGGACCTCCGGCGCGACCGAGTCGGACAACCTCGCGATCAAGGGCGCCGCGCACTTCTACAAGAACAAGGGCAAGCACATCATCACGGTGAAGACCGAGCACAAGGCCGTGCTCGATACCTGCCGCGAGCTCGAGCGCGAAGGCTACGAGGTCACGTACCTGAACGTCAAGGAAGATGGCCTGATCGATCTGGACGACTTCAAGGCCGCGATCCGCCCCGACACGATCCTCGTTTCCGTGATGCACGTGAACAACGAGATCGGCGTGATCCAGGACATCGAGACGATCGGCGAAATCTGCCGCGAGAAGGGCATCATCTTCCACGTCGATGCCGCACAATCCACCGGCAAGGCGCCCATCGACCTGCAAAAGCTGAAGGTCGACCTGATGTCATTCTCGGCGCACAAGACCTACGGCCCGAAGGGCATCGGCGCGCTGTACGTGCGCCGCAAGCCGCGCGTGCGCATCGAAGCGCAGATGCATGGCGGCGGCCATGAGCGCGGCATGCGCTCGGGCACCCTGGCCACGCACCAGATCGTCGGCATGGGCGAGGCGTTCCGCATCGCACGTGAAGAAATGGCCACGGAAAACGAGCGCGTTCGCATGCTGCGCGATCGTCTGCTCAAGGGCCTTTCGGAAATCGAAGAGACCTACGTGAACGGCGACATGGAAAAGCGTGTCCCGCACAACCTGAACATCAGCTTCAACTTCGTCGAAGGCGAGTCGCTGATCATGGCGGTCAAGGACGTGGCGGTGTCGTCGGGTTCGGCGTGCACCTCGGCGTCGCTTGAGCCGTCGTATGTGCTGCGCGCGCTAGGCCGCAACGACGAACTCGCACACAGCTCGATTCGCTTCACGGTGGGCCGCTTCACGACCGAGCAGGACGTCGACTACGTGATCAACCTGCTGCAGACGAAGATCGCCAAGCTGCGCGAGCTCTCGCCGCTGTGGGAAATGCACCAGGACGGCATCGATTTGTCGACCATCCAGTGGGCGGCGCACTAAGGCGCATTCAGGCGCATCGAACATCGACCCGGCCGCAGCGCAATCGGCAGACCACTGCATGCAGCGCGGCAAACACGAATTGAAGGAGTGTGATCATGGCATATAGCGACAAGGTTCTGGACCACTACGAAAACCCGCGCAACGTCGGCTCGTTCGCGAAGGACGACGACGCAGTCGGCACCGGCATGGTCGGCGCGCCCGCATGCGGCGACGTCATGAAGCTGCAGATCCGCGTGGGCGCGGACGGCGTGATCGAAGACGCGAAGTTCAAGACCTACGGCTGTGGCTCGGCCATCGCTTCGAGCTCGCTCGTGACCGAGTGGGTGAAGGGCAAGACGCTCGATCAGGCGCTCGACATCAAGAATACGCAGATCGCCGAAGAACTGGCGCTGCCGCCGGTGAAGATCCACTGCTCGATTCTCGCGGAAGACGCAATCAAGGCAGCGGTGGCCGACTACCGTCAGCGTCATACGACGGAAGCCAAGGTGGACGCGGCTTAAGGCTCACGACAGCGTGCGCCGGGTTCGGCGCGCGAGCGGGCGGGGCAGTGGCAAGCCGGTGAGCTAGCCGCTGCGGAATAAACGAATTTGGACGCAGGCGAGCCTGCGCCGCGTCGGGGCGAAGCAGGCGCAAGCCTGAAGCGAGCGACGCGGGAAGCGGTGAAACGTTATGGCAATCACGTTGACAGAAAAAGCGGCACAGCACGTGCAGAAGTACCTGACCCGTCGCGGCAAGGGCGTGGGCCTGCGTCTTGGCGTGCGCACGACGGGCTGCTCGGGCCTTGCGTACAAGCTCGAATATGTCGACGAGCTCGCGCCCGAGGACAACGTGTTCGAAAGCCATGGCGTGAAGGTCATCGTGGACCCGAAGAGCCTTGCCTATATCGACGGCACGGAGCTGGACTTCGTGCGCGAAGGTCTGAACGAGGGCTTCAAGTTCAAAAACCCGAACGTGAAGGACGAGTGCGGCTGCGGCGAGTCCTTCCGCATTTGAGCGCGCGTATTGCGGTGAAAAGGCGGCCTGTGCCGCCTTTTTGATTTTTTGATGCGGCGAGCGATATCGCCGGATCTTCACGACAGCACCCCAAAACGTTCATTTCGATGGCCTCGCTTTCTTCGCTCTCCGATAGCCATTTCGTATTGTTCGGCCTGCCCGAGCAGTTCGCGCTCGACGCCGACGCGCTCGCTCACGCTTACCGCGCCGTGCAGGCGCAGGTGCACCCCGACCGCTTCGCCGCGGCCGGCGAGGCGCAAAAGCGCGTGGCGATGCAGTGGGCCACGCGCGCGAACGAGGCGTACCAGACGCTGCGCGATCCGCTCAAGCGCGCGACTTATCTGCTGCATTTGCGCGGCATCGAAGTTGGCGCTGAGAACAATACGGCCATGGAGCCGGCGTTCCTGATGCAGCAGATGGAATGGCGCGAGGCGATCGAGGATGCGGTGGGCGCGAAGAATGTCGACGCGCTCGATGCGCTCGCGGCCGAACTGCGCGACGACGAGCGCGTGCGTCTCGCGAAGCTGGGCGCGTTGCTTGACAGCGGCTCGAATCAGCCGGCGGCGGAAGCGGTGCGCCAGTTGATGTTCGTCGAGCGCGTGGCGGCCGAAGTCGATTCGCAGATCGAACGGCTGGAGAGTTAGGCGGGGCCGCCCAGGCGGGGCCGCCCAGGCGCCCCATGGGCGCGTGGAAAAAGCGTAGGAAACGGATACAGCACAGGGCTGTCGATTCATCGTCGAAAAGATCGACCAGACGATGCCAGGCGGCCCGCAACAGATCACACAGATGGCATTACTGCAAATTTCCGAACCCGGCATGGCGCCGGCGCCGCATCAGCGGCGGCTCGCCGTCGGCATCGACCTCGGCACGACGAACTCGCTGGTCGCCGCGGTGCGCAGCGGCGTGCCCGACGTGCTGCCCGACGAAGACGGCCACGTGCTGCTGCCGTCGGTCGTGCGCTATCTCACGAACGGCGGCCGCCGCATCGGCCGCTCGGCCAAGGCCGAGGCAGCGAGCGACCCGCGCAACACGATCGTCTCGGTCAAGCGCTTCATGGGTCGCGGCAAGGCCGACGTGGAAGGTGCGGCGAACGCGCCGTACGAATTCGTCGACGCACCGGGCATGGTGCAGATCCAGACCGTCGACGGCGTGAAAAGTCCCGTCGAGGTCTCGGCGGAAATTCTCGCTACATTGCGCCAGCGCGCCGAAGACACGCTTGGCGACGAACTCGTCGGCGCGGTCATCACGGTGCCGGCATACTTCGATGAAGCGCAGCGCCAGGCCACCAAGGACGCTGCGCGCCTCGCTGGCCTGAACGTGTTGCGCCTGCTGAACGAGCCGACCGCTGCTGCGATCGCCTATGGCCTCGACAACGGCGCCGAAGGGCTCTACGCGGTCTACGACCTGGGCGGCGGCACCTTCGACCTGTCGATCCTCAAGCTCACGAAGGGCGTATTCGAAGTGCTCGCCGCGGGCGGCGATTCCGCGCTCGGCGGCGACGACTTCGATCAGGCGCTCTTCGCCTGGATGCTGGAGCAGTCCGGCATCGAGCGCGCGGCGCTCAAGCCCGAAGACGTGCGCTTGCTGCTCGACCGCGCGCGCGACGCGAAAGAAGCGCTCTCGTCGGCGCCCGAGGCGCGCATTGAAGTCACGCTCTCTAACGGCAAGCCGATCACGCTGACGATCGACGAGCCGCAGTTCGAGGCGCTCACGCAGGCGCTCGTGCAACGCACCCTCACGCCCACGAGGAAGGCGCTGCGCGACGCCAAGGTGGCCGCGACCGAAGTGAAGGGCGTGGTGCTGGTGGGCGGCGCGACGCGCATGCCGGTGATTCGCCGCGCCGTCGAGCAGTACTTCGGCCAGGCGCCGCTCACGAATCTGGATCCCGATCAGGTGGTCGCACTCGGCGCGGCGATCCAGGCCGACCTGCTCGCCGGCAACCGCGGCGGCGAGGACGACTGGCTGCTGCTCGACGTGATCCCGCTGTCGCTCGGCGTGGAGACGATGGGCGGCCTCGTCGAGAAGATCATTCCGCGCAACTCGACCATCCCGGTCGCGCGCGCGCAGGACTTCACGACCTTCAAGGACGGCCAGACCGCGATGGCGATCCACGTGGTGCAGGGCGAGCGCGAGCTCACCTCCGACTGCCGCTCGCTTGCACGCTTCGAGCTGCGCGGCATTCCGCCGATGGCGGCGGGCGCGGCGCGCATCCGCGTGACCTACCAGGTGGACGCCGACGGTCTCTTGTCCGTGTTCGCGCGCGAGCAGCTTTCGGGCGTGGAGGCGTCGGTGATGGTGAAGCCGTCCTACGGCCTGGCCGATGACGACATCGCAAAGATGCTCGAGGACAGCTTCAAGACCGCCGACATCGACATGCGCGCTCGCGCGCTGCGCGAGGCGCAGGTCGAGGCGCAACGCGTGATCGAGGCGACGAACTCCGCCCTGGCCGCCGACGGCGAGCTGCTTGACGAAGCCGAGCGCGCGCAGCTCGATGCGCTGATCGCAGCGCTCGCGCAAATCGTGCAGGGCGAGGACACCGACGCAATCGAAGCGGCGACCAAGTCGCTCGCCGAAGGCACGGACGAGTTTGCCGCACGGCGCATGGACAAGGGCATCAAGCGCGCGCTCGCGGGCAAGAAGCTCGACGAAATTGGTTAAAGGTTGATTGGGCGCGCGCCGGCCGACGCACCGGGAAGCAAGATGTAAAGCGCGCGCCGCGTGCGTGCTTTCCCGATGCAGCCAGGCGCGCGAGCTCAGTAGAATGGGCGATGACACCGCCGGCAGGCGGGTCGCGCCCGATACAGAAGTTATTGGATACGGAAATCACAATGCCTCAAATCGTGGTGCTGCCCCATGTCGAACTGTGTCCGGAGGGCGCGGTCATCGACGCCAAGCCGGGTGAGAGTGTGTGCGATGCGCTGCTCGAGCACGGCATCGAGATCGAACATGCTTGCGAGAAGTCGTGCGCCTGCACGACCTGTCACGTGATCGTGCGCGAAGGTTTCGATGCGCTCGAGCCGTCGGAGGAAACCGAAGACGACCTGCTCGACAAGGCGTGGGGTCTGGAGCCCACTTCGCGGCTGTCGTGCCAGGCCCTCGTGCCCGCCGAAGATGACCTCGTGATCGAGATTCCGCGTTACTCGATCAACCACGCGAAGGAAAGCCACTAATCTATCGGAGAGAGGAGCGCGCTGCCATGAAATGGACCGATACGCAGGACATCGCAATGGCGTTGACGGATACGCATCCCGAGATCGACCCGCAGTACGTGCGCTTCACCGATCTGCATCGCTGGATCACCGAGCTCGAAGGTTTCGACGACGCTCCCGAGCGCTCCAATGAGAAGATCCTGGAGGCCATTCAGGCGGCCTGGATCGAAGAAGCGGGTTACTGATCCGATTCGTGCGGCAAAAAGGCGATTCACCGTGAAGGTGAATCGCCTTTTTCGTTTCAGGAGCGGGGCGCGAAGTTACGCGTTCATCATCCTGCCGCGAGCGTGCCGTGTTCGACGCGCACGCGCTGGCCTTGCTGGAACGGCGGCGCTTCGTGATACGTGAAGTAGCGCGTCTTGCCGTTGTCCATGCGCACGCGCACCGAGTAGCTCGTGGTGCTGCGCAGATGTTTTTCCACCGAATTGCCGGCGAGGCCGCCGCCGAGCGCGCCCAGCAGCGTCATGGCGGTGCGGCCGTTGCCGGCGCCGAACTGATTGCCGACCACGCCACCCGCGACTGCGCCGCCCACCGCGCCGATGCCGGTGCCATGACCTTCCTGACGCGACTCGGAGATGCCCTCGACCACGCCGCACGAGGCGCACGCGGCCTGCTGGGGTGGCGCTTCCTGGGCGTATTGCTGCGGCTGCTGGGCGTACTGTGGCGGCGGAGCGGCCGGTGCCGCCGGCTGTTGCCGGGCCACTGGCGCAGGCTGCGGCTCAGCAGCGGCGTTTTGCTCGTTCTGTGCGGCATTCTGCGCCGCGTTCTGCGTGATTTGCGCGCTGGTCGCGGGCCGGGTCGAGTCGAGCACCGGCTGCGATGCCATCATCTCGGTCTGGCCGGTCTGGCTTTGCGCGTTCTGTTCAGTCGTGCTCGATGCCTTGGGGAAGACGCCGGTGATGGCCGCCGTGGCCGCGAGGCTGGCAACAATGACAGCCGCCGCCGCAGTGGCGACGAGCGGGTGGATACGGCGGTTCGGTGTGGTCGGTTTCGGATCAGGATTGTTCATGAGTGGCTCCGTCTTGGGCAGAGTTACCTTTATTTGAACAAGTTTGGGCCAATTCGATCGTTCGGACGTTTCAATTTGTAACCTGACTTGTGCGAGCACAAGTCGAAACAGGGATCGAACGAAGGCAGGGGGCGTGTCGCCCCGCACGATACGGGTTTTCCGCCTATGTATCTGGCGCGCCCGGCAGTGGGGCGGGCACATTTACTGCCGGTTACAAATGCAAACGGGGCGCATACGGCCTGAGCCGCATGCGCCCCGTTCGGCACGTGTGAGGCTTAGTCTTCGCGGCGCAGATGCGGGAAGAGAATCACATCGCGGATGCTGGCGCTATCGGTAAGCAGCATGATCAGGCGGTCGATGCCGATGCCGCAGCCACCCGTCGGGGGCATGCCGTACTCAAGCGCGCGAATGTAGTCGGCGTCGTAGTACATCGCTTCCTCGTCGCCGGCATCCTTTTGCTCGACCTGCTTCTTGAAGCGCGCGGCCTGGTCTTCCGGATCGTTGAGCTCTGAGAAGCCGTTGGCGATTTCACGGCCCGTGATGAAGAGCTCGAAGCGTTCGGTGATGCCTGGCGTCGAATCGGAGGCGCGCGCGAGCGGCGAGACTTCGACCGGGTAGTCGATGATGAAGGTCGGCTCCCACAGTTGCGACTCGGCAGTTTCTTCGAAGAGCGCAAGCTGGAGCGAGCCCACGCCCGCGTTCAGGAACGCAGGCTGGTTCGTGTCCACGCCGAACTTCTTGAGTTCCGTGCGCAGGAAGTCCGTGTCGGCGAGCTGCTCGTTCGTGTACTGCGGCGCGTACTTCTGGATCGCCTGGGTGATCGTCAGGCGATGGAACGGCTTCGAAAGATCGAGCTCGCGGCCCTGGTACGTGAGCACGGCGTTGCCGCGCGCATCCACGGCGGCCTGGCGGATCAGCTGTTCCGTGAAGTCCATGAGCCACGTGTAATCCGTGTACGCGGCGTAGAACTCCATCATCGTGAATTCCGGATTGTGACGCGGCGAAACGCCTTCGTTACGGAAGTTCCGGTTGATCTCGAACACGCGCTCGAAGCCGCCGACGACGAGGCGCTTCAGATAGAGCTCGGGCGCGATGCGCATGAACATCTGCATGTCGAGCGCGTTGTGGTGCGTGACGAACGGCTTGGCCGCCGCACCGCCCGGGATCGGGTGCAGCATGGGCGTTTCGACTTCCATGAAACCGGCGTCGGCCATGAAACGGCGCACCGACGAGATCGCCTTGGTGCGCGCCACGAAGGTTTCGCGCGCTTCGGGCGTGACGATCAGGTCGACATAGCGCTGGCGATAGCGCATTTCCTGGTCAGACAGGCCATGGAACTTGTCCGGCAGCGGGCGCAGCGACTTCGAGAGCAGGCGCAGTTCCGTGCAGCGGACCGAGAGCTCGCCCTTGTTGGTGCGAAACAGCACGCCCTTGGCCGCGACGATGTCGCCGAGATCCCACTTCTTGAACGCGTCGTAGGTGGTTTCGCCCACGTCGGCGGGCGTGATGAAGAACTGGATCTGGCCCGAGCCGTCGCGCACCGTCGCGAAGCTCGCCTTGCCCATCACGCGCTTGAGCATCATGCGGCCGGCGATCGACACTTCGAGGGCCTGCGCTTCGAGCGCGTCCTTGTCGGTGTCGGAGTAGGTGCGCTGCAGGTCGGCGGCGTGGTGGGTGGGGCGGAAGTCGTTCGGATAGGCGACACCCGCTTCGCGCAGCGCGCGCAGCTTTTCGCGGCGCTCGGCGATGATCTGGTTGTCGTCGACTTCGGGCGCGGCGCTGGCCGCGTTCGGCTGGGTCGGTTCGGTCATGGTGGCTCGGGTTCTTGGATTCGCGGTTTGTGTCCGCAGAAGATACGGGCAGATGTTTCGGTTTGCGGCCCGGGCGGAGTGCCTCACGGGCCGCGGCGCGGCAGAAGAGGGCGGCGCCCGGGCTTACACGCCCTGTTTCAGGCTTGCGCTGATGAAAGCGTCGAGATCGCCGTCGAGCACGGCCTTGGTGTTGCTGATTTCGACGTTCGTGCGCAGATCCTTGATGCGGCTGTTGTCGAGCACGTAGGAGCGGATCTGGTGGCCCCAGCCCACATCCGACTTGCCCGCTTCGAGCTTGTCCTGCTCCGACTGACGCTTGCGCATTTCGGCTTCGTACAGGCGCGACTTCAGCATGGCCATGGCTTCGGCGCGGTTGCGGTGCTGCGAGCGGTCGTTCTGGCACTGCACGACGATGCCCGACGGGATGTGCGTGATACGCACGGCGGAGTCGGTCTTGTTGATGTGCTGACCGCCCGCGCCCGAAGCGCGGTACGTGTCGATGCGCAGGTCGGCCGGATTGACTTCGATCTCGAACGAATCGTCGATTTCCGGATACACGAACACCGACGAGAACGACGTGTGGCGTCCGCCCGACGAATCGAACGGCGACTTGCGCACGAGGCGGTGAATGCCGGTTTCGGTGCGCAGGAAGCCGTAGGCGTATTCGCCTTCGACCTTGATCGTTGCGCTCTTGATGCCGGCCACGTCGCCTTCGGACTCTTCGAGCACTTCGGTCTTGAAGCCCTTTCGCTCGCAGTAACGCACGTACTGGCGCAACAGCATCGAAGCCCAGTCGCAGGCCTCGGTGCCGCCCGCGCCCGCCTGGATGTCGATGAACGCGTTGTTCGGGTCGGCCGGGTTCGCGAACATGCGGCGGAACTCGACGTCGGCGACGCGCGCTTCGATCGCCTGAGCATCGGTTTCGATGGCGACGAGCGTGTCTTCATCGCCTTCCTCGCGGGCCATCTCGAAGAGGTCCTGAGTGTCGCGCGTGTCGTTCTCGATGCCGTCGAGCACGTGCACCACGCCTTCGAGCAGCTTCTTTTCCTTGCCGAGACCCTGTGCGTGTTTGGAGTCGTTCCAGACGTCAGGGTCTTCGAGTTCGCTGTTGACTTCGACGAGCCGTCGGGCTTTTACGTCGTAGTCAAAGATACCCCCGTAGCTCGCCTGCGCGCGTGCGCAGGTCCGCCAAAAGGGCTTCGATCGCGTTGAGACGTTCCGCTTCCATTTGTGTCGTGATCCGGCGTGTAAAACATCAAATTATAGCCGATTGGACATGCATCAAGGGCGCGGCGGACGGTGCGCAGCGCCGGGTTCGCGCCCCATGCGCCCCTCAGAGCGCCGCGTGCTCCACCACGAGCTGCACGCGCGAGACGCCGTTCCACGTGTCGCGCACGAGCCGGTAGGCGACGGTCGTATGCTGCGGCAGCGTCTCGGTATGGTTGAACCAGATCGCGTTGAAGCGCTGGCGCCCGCGCAGCAGTTGGAGTTTGAGATGCTTGTCCTTCACGAGCGCCTGCGAGGCCACCTCGAATTCACCCGAGAAAACGGGTGCGGGAAATCCTTGGCCCCAGACGGCCGCGTCGAGCATTTCGACGAAATCGGGCGTGAACCACGCGTCCTCGAGCTCGCCATCGGTCTCCACCGTGCGCGCGAGCGCCTCGGCGGAGAGCCATTCGCGGCCCACGCGCTCGAACGCGGCGGCAAAGCGCGGCACGTCGGCGGCGGCGATCGTCATGCCCGCGGCCATCGCGTGGCCGCCGAACTTGTGGATCAGGCCGGGCTCGCGCTTGCTGATGAGGTCGATTGCGTCGCGCAGATGGAAGCCGGGGATCGATCGGCCCGAGCCCTTCACGAGCTCGCCATTGTCGTCGGCGGGCGCGAACGTGAAGGAGGGGCGGTGGAACTTCTCCTTGAGCCGCCCGGCGACGATGCCGATCACGCCCTGATGCCAGCCCTCGTTGAAGAGCGTGAGCGTGGCGTTGTCCTGCGGATCGACGCTGGCGAGATCGGCGAGCGCCTGCTGCTGCATGCCCGCTTCGATTTCGCGGCGCTCGCGGTTCATCGTATCGAGTTGCTGGGCGAGTTCCCAGGCGCGGCCCACGTCGTCGGTGGTCAGGCATTCGATGCCGAGCGACATGTCGGAGAGGCGGCCAGCCGCGTTCAGGCGCGGCCCGAGCGCGAAGCCCAGGTCGAAGCCCGAAGCGCTTTTCGCGTCGCGGCCCGCGGCGCGAAACAGGGCGGCGATGCCGGGCTGCATGCGGCCGTTGCGGATGCGCTGCAAACCCTGTGCGACGAGCACGCGGTTGTTGCTGTCGAGCTTGACGACGTCGGCGACGGTTCCGAGCGCGACCAGATCGAGCAGGCCATCCAGACGTGGCTCGGGACGCGTTTCATCGAACCAGCCGCGCTGACGCAGTTCGGCGCGCAAGGCGAGCAGCGTATAGAACATGACGCCCACGCCCGCGATGCACTTGCTCTCAAACGTACAGCCCGGCTGGTTCGGGTTGACGATAGCGCGTGCGTCGGGGAGCGTGTCGCCGGGCAGATGGTGGTCGGTCACGAGCACTTCGATGCCGAGCGCGTTGGCGGCCTCCACGCCCTCCACGCTGGCGATGCCGTTATCCACCGTGATCAGGACATCAGGTGGCCCGCCCTTGCGCTGGGCCGCGAGCGCGACGATCTCGGGCGTGAGGCCATAGCCAAACTCGAAACGGTTCGGCACCAGATAGTCGATTTGCGCGCCGAGCATGCGCAGGCCGCGCACGGCCACGGCGCAGGCGGTCGCGCCGTCACAGTCGTAGTCGGCGACCACGAGCATGCGGCACTGCGCTTCGAGCGCGTCGGCGAGCAGAGTCGCGGCGTCGTCGAGCCCCTTCATGCCGGCGGGCGGGAGCAGCCGGTTGAGGCCGGTCTCGATCTCGTCGGGCTGACAAACGCCGCGTGCGGCATAGAGCCGGGCGAGCACTGGGTGCAGGCCGTGACGGACCAGAGCTTCGGTATCGGCGGGGGAGCAGGCGCGGGTGACGATTCGGGTCATGCGTGAGAGGTCATGTAAGAAGCGCGTGTAAGAAACGCGTGTAAGAAACGCTGGATGTTATTCGACGAACAGCGACGCGAACTCGCGGCGTCGCCAGAATTTGCGCAGGTCGCCGCGCGTGGCCGTGAGCGTGACCGAACCGGTGTCGCCGCACAGCGTGAAGCCGAGTTCGGCCAGCTCGCCGGCCTGGAGGGCGGCGAGCGCGGGCGCGAACCAGTCGCGCTCGAGCTTCGCGAACGCGGCGTTCCAGCCGCCCCAGTCCTGCTGGATATAGGCGGCGGAGAACGGGTCGAGTTCGACGAGCGTGACGTTGTCCGGCAACGCGTCGCCAGCCGATGCAGGCGCGGCAGTCAGCGCGCGGAACGTCTCGGGCGCCGCGCCGAGTTCCGCGCCGGCGGCGAGCGCTAGCCCGCGCGTGGCCGCCGCGTCCGAGCGCACGCGGGCGAACGCCCGCTTGACCGGGTGCAGCGCGCCTTGCGCGTGGAACCAGATCGAGTTGACGGCGGGCAGGCCGCGCGCCTCGCGCGCTTCGTTCACGGGGTGTTCGAACCAGGCCATCTGCACCTCGTTCTGCACCTTCATCCATGCACGCGAGCGCTGGCCCGAGTGCGCCTCGTGAGGCAGCCAGATCTCGATGTTGCGCCCGCTCGCGCGCAGCGGCGACGCGCCCGCGAGCGTGCCGAACTGATCGCTCGACAGATACCAGCGCTGGGGCGTGGGCGCTTCGACGCGCACGCCGAGTTCCTCGATGAGCGGTCGGGCCACGGCGTAGAGCGCTGCGGCATCGGCGTCGGCGAGTTCGAGCGAAGCCGGGTCGATCAGCACCAGATGGTCGTGGGCGATGCGCACGTGCACGGGCTGGATGCAGGCCCAGGTGGCGTCGCCGGGCGTGCCGCCGTCGGCGAGCAGCATCCACGGGGCGAGCGGGGCTTCGTCGTCGGCGCTGCTCACACCGTTCTTGTCCGCTGTGTCGGCTGCTTTATCGGCCGCCCGGGGCGCGGCCGCGCCGAACGCGCGCGCGATCCATCGCTCGTGCGGGAGCGTGCGCTGAAAATCCTCGCCGATCACCTGCTCGCCCAGCGTCGCGCGCGCGACCAGTTTCGAGAGTGCCGGGAATTCGAGGCCAGCGAGGGCGGTTGAGGCTGCCGCCGCGGATGGCAGCGCGAACGGCACGAGGAGATGGAGTCGGTCGACGGGCATGATGGTGCGCATTGTACTTCGGCGCCGTTGGCGCCGCGGCGGCGTAAAGTCCGTGAGACGTCTCGAGTGTGGCAAACTTCGCGGTTGACCGCCGGTTTGCTGCGGCGCGTAAACTTGATCCAGCAGCTTGCGGGCCGGCGCGCCCCACGCGCAACGAAGACGCACGAAAGGATTCGCTTGAAACTTCCCTACGAATGGCAAATTGGCTGGCGCTACACGCGCGCCGGCAAGCGCACGACCGGCAACGGCTTTATTTCGTTCATCGCGCTCATTTCGATGTCGGGCATTGCGCTTGGCGTGGCGGCGCTCATCGTCGTGCTCTCGGTGATGAACGGCTTTCAGCGCGACGTGCGCGACCGCATGCTCTCGGTGCTGGCGCACATCGAAATTTTTTCGCCGACCGGCGCTATGCCCGACTGGCAGCTCACCGCCAAAGAGGCAAAGAGCAATCCCGAGGTGATCGGTGCCGCGCCCTATGTGGATGCCCAGGCGCTGCTCACGCGCGGCGAGAGCCTGAGCGGCGTCGCGCTGCGTGGCGTCGAGCCGTCCGAAGAGCCGCAGGTGTCCGACATCGGCAAGGAAATGAAGGCGGGCAGCCTGAACGACCTCACGCCAGGGGGCTTCAACATCGTGCTCGGCGGTGACCTTGCCGCGAGTCTCGGCGTGACGAAGGGCGACAAGGTCACGCTGGTCGCGCCCGAAGGCAGCATTACGCCGGCGGGCATGCTGCCGCGCCTGAAGCAGTTCACGGTGGTCGGCGTGTTCGAGTCGGGGCATTACGAGTACGACAGCTCGCTTGCGCTCATCAATATCCGCGACGCCGAAGTGCTCTATCGCCTCTCCGCGCCGAGCGGCGTCCGTCTGCGCCTGAAGGACATGCAGCGCGCGCCCGCGGTGGCGCGCCAGCTCGTGCATACGCTCTCGGGCGACCTTTATATCCGCGACTGGACGCAGCAGAACAAGACCTGGTTCTCGGCCGTGCAGATCGAAAAGCGCATGATGTTCATCATTCTCACGCTCATCATCGCAGTGGCGGCGTTCAATCTCGTGTCGTCGCTCGTGATGACCGTCACCAACAAGCAGGCCGACATCGCGATCCTGCGCACGCTCGGCGCGCAGCCCGGCTCGATCATGAAGATCTTCTTCGTGCAGGGCGTGACGATCGGCTTCGCGGGCACCGCCATCGGCATCGCGCTCGGCTGCCTGATCGCGTGGAGCATTCCATGGAGCGTGCCGATGATCGAGCATTTGCTCGGCGTGCAGTTCCTGCCGCCTTCGGTTTATTTCATCAGCGAGCTGCCTTCGGAACTCGTCGCGTCCGACGTGATCCGCATTGGCTCGATTGCGTTCGTGCTGTCCGCGCTTGCGACGCTCTATCCAAGCTGGCGCGCGGCCAAGGTTCGTCCGGCGGAGGCGCTGCGTTATGAGTGAACGTCAATCGATTCTCGCCACGGCGGGCGACTATCCGTACGTGCTCGAAGGGCACGGCGTTTCCAAGGTGTTCGGGCAGGGTGCGCTGGCCGTGAACGTGCTGCACGACACCGAGATCTCGGTGAAGCGCGGCGAGAAGCTCGCGATCGTGGGCGCGTCCGGGTCGGGCAAGAGCACGCTGTTGCACGTGCTGGGCGGTCTCGACGAGCCGGGCACCGGCAAAGTCAAGCTGCTCGGCAAGCCGTTCACGGAGCTTTCCGAGCGCGATCGCAACGACCTGCGCAATCGCGCGCTGGGCTTCGTCTATCAATTCCATCATCTGCTGCCCGAGTTTTCGGCGCTCGATAACGTGGCGATGCCGCTGCGCATTCGCCGCATGACGCAGGACGACGCGCGCCGCGAAGCGCTCGAGATGCTCGATCGCGTGGGCCTCGCGCATCGCGCGCGGCATCGCCCCGGCGAGCTCTCGGGCGGCGAGCGCCAGCGCGTGGCGATCGCGCGCGCGCTGGTGACGCGGCCCGCCTGTGTCCTCGCGGACGAGCCGACCGGCAATCTCGACGGCAGCACGGCGGAGACGGTGTTCAACCTGATGCTCGAATTGTCCGATCAATTCCAGACGAGCTTTGTGATCGTCACGCACGACCCCGACCTCGCGGCCCGCTGCGACCGCATCGTGCGACTGCGCGACGGCACCCTGCACGAGGAGCCGGTCGTGCAGGCTTGACGCTCGTGCGTCGCTTGTGCGTAGCAGGAGCGCGTTTGCCAGGTGGATTTTTATGTGGGTAGATACGCATTGCCATCTCGATGCCGGCGAGTTCGACGCCGACCGCGACACCGTGGCGTCGGCCGCGCGCGCGTCGGGCGTCGCACGCATCGTGATCCCCGCCATCGCGCGCGAGAACTTCGCGACCGTGCGCGCGCTTGCGCATCGCACGCCGGGCGCGGTCTACGCGCTCGGGATTCATCCGCTCTATACGCCGCGCGCTCGCGACGAGGATGTCGACGCGCTGCGCGCCGAGGTCGAGGCGAGTCTTGACGATCCGCGCTTCGTCGGTATTGGCGAGATCGGCCTCGACTACTTCGTGCCCGGTCTCGACGACGCGCGCCAACAATACTTCTATGACGCGCAGCTGCGTCTTGCCCGCGAGTTCGACTTGCCCGCGATCTGCCACGTGCGCAAGTCGCAGGATCAGGTGCTCAAGGGCCTGCGCCGCCAAGGCGTGCGTCGTGGCATCGCGCATGCGTTCAACGGCAGCTTCCAGCAGGCGAATGCATTTATCGAGCACGGCATGCATCTGGGCTTCGGCGGCAACGTGACCTTCGAGCGGGCCTTGCAGATCCGGCGCCTCGCGGCGCAATTGCCGATCGAGGCGATCGTCATGGAAACCGATGCTCCCGACATCTCGCCGTCCTGGCTCTATCGGGCGCGCAACACGCCTGACCAGGTGCCGCGCATCGGCGCCGTGCTTGCCGAATTGCGCGGCATGACGCCCGAAGAACTCGCCCTTGGCACAACGGCCAACGCTGTGGCGGCGCTGCCCCGGCTCGCACTTTCGTCTGCATAATTCCTTCGAGGATGGCGCGTTTTATCGCACGATAAAGCGGCTGTATCGGGTGGCGAGCGCAACTCATGCGGCTTTTGCCTGCGCGCCACCCTGAATCGAAGGAGGCGCGATGCGTGCAATGTGGTGCGGATTCGCGCTCGGAGTGATCGTGCTGCAACGCCAGGCGGCATTGCCGGGGTGGGGCGCGTGGCTCGCGTTGGTGGTGCTGGCAGTGCTTGCGGCGCTGGGGGCGATGTGGATGCTGGGCGATGCGCCGGGCGGCCTGCGGAGGTTCGCCGGTTGGGTGGCCGTGGGCACGGCCTCGGCCTGCGCAGGCTTCGGCTATGCTGCCTGGCGCGCGGAGCTGCGGCTCGCCGAAGCGTTGCCGGTGGCCTGGCAGGCACGCGATATCGAGGTGACCGGACATGTCGCGCGCATGCTCGCGCACGACGCAGGCAGGGCAAGCTTCGTGTTTGCCGTGGAGTCGTGGTCCGCCCGCGCCGCTGGTGCGAAGCTGCCGCAACGCATACAACTCACGTGGATGGCGCGCGACGCGCCGTTGCCCCGCATCGAACCCGGCGCACGCTGGCGCCTGAGCGTGCGGCTCAAGCGTCCTCACGGCGAAGGCAACTTCGGGTTGCGCGACACGGAAACCACCTTGCTCTCGCGGGGTGTGCGCGCGACAGGCTACGTCAGCAACCCCGAGCATGCGCGGCGGCTGGCAGTAGATGCACGAGGCGTTGGCGTGCGCATCGAGCGGGTGCGCGAGGCGGTGCGTGCGCGCATCGACGCCGTGCTCGCCGATGCGCCGCATCGCGGCATCGTCGTGGCGCTGGCGACCGGCGCGCAGGATGCCGTGAGCGACGCCGACTGGCGGCTGCTGCGCAATACCGGCACGAGCCATCTCGTGGCGATTTCTGGGCTGCATCTAACGTTCGTCGCAGGCTTGTCCGGCTGGATCGTGGGCGCGCTCTGGCGGCGTGCGTGCTGGCGTGGCGTCGAAGCGCCGCTGCTCGTGCCGGCACAGAAAATGGCCGTTGCGGGCGCGTTCTGCGTGGCGGCGGCCTACGCTGCGCTGGCCGGATTCAACGTCCCCGTGCAGCGCGCGCTGTGGATGCTCATGGTCACGGCCGCGGCGCTCTGGA
Organism: Paraburkholderia sp. A1RI-2L; assembly: GCF_048957375.1. Taxonomy (NCBI): domain Bacteria; kingdom Pseudomonadati; phylum Pseudomonadota; class Betaproteobacteria; order Burkholderiales; family Burkholderiaceae; genus Paraburkholderia; species Paraburkholderia sp. A1RI-2L. The sequence goes on along the minus strand of NZ_JARBTA010000001.1, from coordinate 1,513,756 downwards.
GTTCGCGCGAACTGGCGCGCGGCCATGTGCTCGCGTGGGCACTCGGTCTTGTGTTGCTGCGCGATCCGTGGGCGGTCACAGCGGCTGGATTCTGGCTTTCCTTCGGTGCCGTGGCGGCCATCCTGTTCGCGGCGAGCGGGGTGCCGCGCGTGTGGCGAATCGACGATATCGAACTTTCGCCGGAAGAAGCCGATCCGATGCGCGAGAGGACGGAGCAGCCAGAAGCGAGTCGCCCGCCACGCCTGGGTGCGTGCCTCCATGCAGTCATCAGTTACGAGCGCTGGCGTCGAGTCGCGCGCAGCCTCTGGACCAAGATGCGGGACGGAGCACGTGTTCAGTGGGCGGTCACCCTTGCACTCGCGCCGCTCACTGCGTACTGGTTCATGCAGATCCCGCTGATTGGGCCACTGGCGAACGCTTTTGCAATTCCGTGGGTCAGCCTGTTCGTGACGCCCACCGTGCTGGCTGGCGTCGTGCTGCCTGCACCACTCGATGCCTTCGCGCTGCGCGCGGCGCATTCGTTGATCGAGGCGCTCGCCACCGCGCTCGCCACGCTGGAAGGGTGGCCGTGGGCTGTGTTGCGCCTGCCCCAGCCCGGCTACTGGGCGCTGGGTTGTGCGGCGGTGGGCGTCGCATGGTGTCTCGCGCCGCGCGGCTGGTCGTTGCGCTGGCTCGCGCCATTCACCTGGTTGCCGCTTCTTGTGCCTCCGCCGAGCGGCCCGCCGTCAGGCACGTTTCGCCTGAGCGCGCTCGACATCGGGCAGGGGACGGCAGTGCTCGTCGAGACCGCGCGGCACACGCTTCTCTTTGATGCCGGCCCTGGGCCGGAATCCACGCATGCAGGCGAGCGGATCGTCGTGCCTTATCTGCAGGCGCATGGCGTGATGCGGCTCGACGCGCTCATGGTGAGCCACGACGATTCCGATCACTCGGGCGGCGCGCAGGCCGTACTCGATGCTGTGCCGGTGCATCAGTTCGTCGCGGGTATTCTGCCCGATCATCCACTTTGGGCGAGCGCGCGCCGCGCGGGCGCCGACGCCGTGCAATGCGCCGCCGGCCAGCGCTGGCAGTGGGATGGCGTCACGTTCGAGGTGCTCTGGCCAAGCGCCGGAGCGCTCTCCGGCAAACCCAATGCGCATTGCTGCGTGCTGCGCATCTCCACGGCGCCTGGGCGCGGCACCGAGGGTAATACGGAAAGCCGCTCCGTCTCCGCTTTGCTCGCCGCCGACATCGAGGCACCCACCGAGCGCACGCTCGTCGCGCGCGACCCCAGCCGTCTGCAGGCCCAGGTGCTGGTCGTGCCGCACCACGGGAGCAAGACTTCGTCGACCGAGCCGTTCCTCGATTCTGTCGGGCCGCGCGTCGCCATTTTTCAGGTAGCCTATTTGAACCGGTTTCACCATCCGCACCCGGGGGTGTTCGCGCGCTACGAATCGCGCCACATCGTGCTGGCGCGCAGCGACACCGATGGCGCGGCTCGAGTCGAAGCGGCGCCCGGCGCGCTTGGCGTCGAGCGCTTTCGCGATACGCAGCGGCGCTACTGGATGGACAAGGGCGAATGAGGCGCGTGCAAGGGCAGGGAAGTCCGGTGAAGCAGCATCAGCAAATCCAGCAACAGAACTGAGGACCGGAGACAACAGGGCATTGAAGAACGTCATCCACTTTTCGCACGCGAACGGCTTTCCGGCTTCGACCTATCGCACGCTCTTCGCGGAGCTCGGCGACACCCACGAACTGCGCTATATCGAGCGCATCGGCCACGACGCGCGCTACCCCGTGACGCGCGACTGGCCGCATCTCGTCGATCAACTGATCGAGGACATCGGGCGCCGTTACGAAAATCCGGTCTGGCTGGTCGGCCATTCGCTCGGCGGCTATCTCTCGCTGATGGCGGCGCTCAGGAAGCCGCACTGGGTGAGGGGCGTGGTGATGCTCGACTCGCCGGTGATCGCGGGCTGGCGCAGCAGCATGCTCAGATTCTCGCAATGGACGGGACTCGACGAGCGCCTCTCTCCGGCCGCCGTCACGCGCACGCGCCGCACCAGTTGGGCGAACCGCGAAGAGGCCTGGCGCCATTTTCATTCGAAGCCCGCGTTCGCGCGCTGGGACGAGCGCGTACTGTCCGACTATATCGACTTCGGCATTCCTCAGACCTCGGCCGACGGCACGCGCACGCTCGCGTTCGACCGCCGCACCGAGTACCTGATCTACCGAACCTTGCCGCACACCTTCGGCACGCGGCTCGCGCATGGCTCACCCGTACCGGTCAGCTTTATCGGCGGAACGCGCTCGAAGGAGGTGCGCCAGGTCGGGCTGGCGGCCACGCAGCGCATTGCCGGCGAGCGATTCGAATGGATCGAGGGCAGCCACCTCTACCCGATGGAGCGGCCGATCGAGACGGCGCGCGCAGTGCAGCGCATGCTCTACGCAATGGCCAACGGCAACTGAGCTGCATGGTTTCGCGCGGGCACGCCTGGCGGCGGGTCCGGCAAGCATCGCGGCAAGCATTGGAAGGGGCGCAATCAGTCCTTCATGGCCGCGCGTCGCCCGATAAAGAGCTCACGCAAAATTCAGGGTTAGCCCTTGCTTTACGGTATAATCCGTTTTTCCCGCGAGCATCCAGCGATGACCAAATATGTTTTCGTCACCGGCGGCGTAGTTTCTTCCCTTGGCAAGGGTATTGCCGCCGCCTCCCTCGCCGCGATCCTCGAATCGCGCGGTCTGAAAGTCACCCTCCTCAAGCTCGATCCCTACATCAACGTCGACCCCGGCACGATGAGCCCGTTTCAGCACGGCGAAGTGTTCGTGACGGAAGACGGAGCGGAAACTGACCTCGACCTCGGCCACTATGAGCGCTTCATCAGCACGAAGATGCGCAAGGCCAACAACTTCACCACGGGCCAGATCTACGAATCGGTGATCCGCAAGGAGCGCCGCGGCGACTATCTGGGCAAGACCGTGCAGGTCATCCCGCACATCACCAACGAAATCCAGGCGTTCATCGAGCGCGGCGCGGCTTCGGCCACCTGTGGCGAGCCGGACGTGGCGATCGTCGAAGTGGGCGGCACGGTGGGCGACATCGAATCGCTGCCGTTCCTCGAGGCCGCGCGCCAGATGAGCCTGCGCCTCGGCCGCAACAGCGCGTGCTTCGTGCACCTTACGCTGGTGCCGTTCATCGCCACGGCTGGCGAGCTCAAGACCAAGCCCACGCAGCACAGCGTGCAGAAGCTGCGCGAAATCGGCATCTATCCGAACGTGCTGCTGTGCCGCGCCGACCGCCGCATTCCCGACGACGAACGTGCGAAGATCTCGATGTTCTCGAACGTGCCCGAAGACGCCGTGATTTCGGTGTGGGACGCGGACAGCATCTACAAGATTCCGCAGATGCTGCACGACCAGGGCCTCGACTCGATCGTCTGCGACGCGCTGAAGCTTTCGGCACGTCCCGCGAATCTGGCGGTGTGGTCGGAGATGGTGGAGAAGCTCGAGAATCCGCAGCATGAAGTCACGATCGGCATGGTCGGCAAGTATGTCGATCTGACCGAGTCGTACAAGTCGCTCATCGAAGCACTGCGCCACGCGTCGATCAAGACCTCGACGAAGGTGAACATCGAATACATCGATTCCGAGCAGATCGACGAAGAGGGCGTTGAAAGCCTCAAGCATCTCGACGCGATTCTCGTGCCGGGCGGTTTCGGCCGTCGCGGCACCGAAGGCAAGATCAAGGCCATTCAGTACGCCCGTGAAGCGAAGGTGCCGTATCTGGGCATCTGCCTCGGCATGCAGCTCGCCGTGATCGAATTCGCGCGCGACGTGGTGGGCCTGAAGCACGCGAACAGCACCGAGTTCGATCCGGACACGCCGGACCGCGTGGTCGCGCTCATCACCGAATGGAAGGACCGCGAAGGCAAGGTCGAGCAGCGCAGCGAAGACTCGGATCTCGGCGGCACCATGCGCCTCGGTTCCCAGCGTTGCCCGATCAAGCCGGGCACGCTTGCATCGGAGATTTATGGCAAGGACGTGAACGAGCGTCACCGTCACCGTTATGAAGTCAATAACGGCTACGTGCCCAAGCTCGAAGCCGGCGGCCTTATCATCAGCGCCCGTACGCCGACCGAGGACCTGCCGGAGATGATGGAGTTGCCGCGCGACATGCACCCGTGGTTCGTGGGCGTTCAGTTCCACCCGGAATTCACGTCCACGCCGCGCGACGGCCATCCGCTGTTCAAGGCCTATGTCGAAGCGGCGGTCGCCCACCAGCAGGCGCACGCGGAGGAGAAAGCATGAATCTGTGCGGTTTCGAGGTCGGTCTCGACAAGCCGTTCTTCCTGATCGCGGGCACCTGTGTCGTCGAATCCGAGCAGATGACGATCGACACGGCGGGCCGCCTGAAGGAAATCACCGCGAAGCTCGGCATTCCGTTCATCTACAAGTCGTCCTACGACAAGGCCAATCGCTCGAGCGGCAAGTCGTTTCGCGGCCTCGGGATGGACGAGGGTCTGCGCATCCTCTCTGAAGTGAAGCGCCAGCTCGGCCTGCCCGTGCTGACCGACGTGCATACGGAAGAAGAGATCGGACCGGTGGCGTCGGTCGTGGACGTCCTGCAGACGCCCGCGTTCCTGTGCCGCCAGACCGATTTCATCCATGCGTGCGCGCGCTCGGGCAAGCCGGTGAACATCAAGAAAGGCCAGTTCCTCGCGCCGCACGACATGAAGAACGTGATCGACAAGGCGCGCGATGCGGCGCGTGAGGCAGGTCTTTCCGAAGACCGCTTCATGGCGTGCGAGCGAGGCGTCTCGTTTGGCTACAACAATCTCGTGTCGGACATGCGCTCGCTCGCGATCATGCGCGAGACCGGCGCGCCGGTCGTGTTCGATGCGACCCACTCGGTGCAGTTGCCGGGCGGACAGGGCACGAGTTCGGGCGGTCAGCGCGAATTCGTGCCGGTGCTCGCACGCGCGGCCATGGCCACGGGCATCGCGGGTGTCTTCATGGAGACCCATCCGAAGCCCGCCGAGGCGAAATCGGACGGCCCCAATGCCGTGCCGCTCAATCGCATGGCTGATCTGCTCGAAACGCTCGTCACGCTCGACCAGGCGGTCAAGCGCGCACCGTTGCTCGAGAGCGATTTCAACTGATCGCCGGATCAAGCAGTACGCAAGCAATATGCAGTACGCGCCGCTTCGATTGCATGGGCGGCGTGATGGAGGAGCAAAGCGGCGCAAGACCGGCTGTGCAGCAGATGCATAGCCGGCGCGCTGCGGCAAGTTGAACCTGACGACCGCGCCGCCTGTCCCATATGACGGTGTACCCCGAAAGCGCATAGAAGCTGTGCCTCGCGGGTCCGTGTCCATGCATCAGGCGGCTCCGGTCGCGCAAGAAATACAGTCAATTCCTGAGGAAACCATGAGTGCAATCGTAGATATCATCGGTCGCGAGATCCTGGATTCGCGCGGCAATCCTACCGTCGAATGCGACGTGCTCCTCGAGTCGGGCACGATGGGCCGCGCGGCAGTGCCGTCGGGCGCATCGACGGGCTCGCGCGAAGCGATCGAGCTGCGCGACGGCGAAGCCGGCCGCTATAACGGCAAGGGCGTGCTGAAGGCGGTCGAGCACATCAACACCGAAATTTCGGAAGCGATCATGGGACTCGACGCTTCGGAGCAGGCCTTCCTCGACAAGACCCTGCTCGAGCTCGACGGCACCGACAACAAGTCGCGTCTTGGCGCGAACGCGATGCTGGCCGTTTCGATGGCCGTCGCGAAGGCTGCCGCTGAAGAAGCCGGCCTGCCGCTGTACCGCTACTTCGGCGGCTCGGGCGCGATGCAACTGCCGGTCCCAATGATGAACATCGTCAACGGCGGCGCACACGCGAACAACAGCCTCGACATTCAAGAATTCATGATCGTGCCGGTGAGCCAGCCGACCTTCCGCGAAGCGCTGCGTTGCGGCGCGGAAGTGTTCCACGCGCTCAAGAAGATCCTCTCGGATCGCGGCATGAGCACGGCAGTGGGCGACGAAGGCGGCTTCGCGCCGAACTTCGGCAGCAACGACGAGTGCCTCTCGACCATCCTGCAAGCCATCGAGAAGGCCGGCTACCGCGCCGGTGAAGACGTGCTGCTCGCGCTCGACTGCGCAGCGAGCGAGTTCTACCACGACGGCAAGTACCAGCTCGCGGGCGAAGGCCTGCAACTGTCGTCGGCGGAATTCGCCGACTACCTCGCGACGCTCGCCGACAAGTTCCCGATCGTCTCGATCGAAGACGGCATGCACGAGTCCGACTGGGCCGGCTGGAAGCTGCTGACCGACAAGCTCGGCAAGAAGGTCCAGCTCGTGGGCGACGACCTGTTCGTCACCAACACGCGCATCCTGAAGGAAGGCATCGAGAAGGGCATCGCCAACTCGATCCTCATCAAGATCAACCAGATCGGCACGCTGACGGAAACCTTCGCAGCGATCGAAATGGCCAAGCGCGCGGGCTACACGGCCGTGATCTCGCACCGCTCGGGCGAAACCGAAGACTCGACGATCGCCGACATCGCCGTGGGCCTGAACGCCGGCCAGATCAAGACCGGCTCGCTCTCGCGCAGCGATCGCATCTCGAAGTACAACCAGCTGCTGCGCATCGAGGAAGATCTCGGTGATATCGCCAGCTACCCGGGCAAGTCGGCATTCTATAACCTCCGTTAAGCGGACCCGCTCCCGGCAGCAGCCTTGCTGTCCTTCTTCGTAATCCCTTTCCGCCGCCCTGCGTCACGCGCAGGGCGGCGTGTATTTATCCGGCACCTTACATGCGGCTTGTTACTGTCGTCCTGATTCTCCTGCTCGCGCTGATTCAGTATCCGCTCTGGTGGGGCCATGGCGGCTGGCTGCGTGTGCATGAACTGCGCGAGCAGCTTGCCAAACAGCAGAAGCAGAACGACGAAGAGAAACTGCGCAACGAACGCATCGCGGGCGAGGTGCAGGATCTCCAGAGCGGCACGGCGGCTGTCGAGGAGCGCGCGCGCTACGAGATGGGCATGGTCAAGGACGGCGAGGTGTTCGTGCAGTTCGTTTCGCCCAACCAGCCGTCGTCCGCCACGCCGACCGGCTCGTCGAACGTTTCCACGCGCGGCGAGATGTCAGCGGCGCCGGTCAAGGTGGTGCCCAACCCGGTGTCGCGCGTGCCGGAGAAGCGGCACGGGCATAGCAAGGATGCAAAGAAGGCAGGCTAGATCTCGCCCTCGAGGGGCAAAAAAGCGCGGCTTCCGTTTGTTGGAAGCCGCGCTTTTTTTATTTCGTGCAGGGTGGGTGATGGGGCGGCATGCTTACCAGCCCCAGCCCGGGTAGCCATAGCCGATACCCGTGCCCCAGCCGCTCCCCCAACCGCCGCTGTAATAGCTGCCATAGACGCTGACAGGCGGCGCATAGGCGCGCGACCAGGCTTGCGCGGCGGCTGCGGCGGTGGCCGCCTGATCCGATTCGGAGAGCGCCTGACGGTCGATCGCATCATAGCGGGCGCGCCCTTCGGGCGTGAGCAGCGGTGTGGGCTGCAAGGCGTCGGCCTGATTCGCGGGCAGGCGGCTGTAGATCGGCGAAGGTCCGGGCGGATCCAGCGTGCAGCCGCTCATGAGCGTGACACCCGCAGCGAGCGCAGCGATCGCGAGCATCGTCCTTGTGCGCGGCAAGCCCCGTACGCACGGTTGCCATGCGAAGGACTTGTTCGAGTTCATTGCTTTTCCTCCATCTGTCGGATGCCTAAGCAACGCTGCCGATGAGCGGGTCCGGTTTCGGCTCAGGGTTGCTGCCGTGCGCCGGCCGCGCAGGCAATCCAGCGGGCCGGCGTGCCCGCACGCCGAAATCGATCAGTGGCGCCGGTCCTCGGCGGGGGCGACACCTTCTGAGAGCCGGGGCGTGGCGAAAAGTTGCGCCACGTCGACAGGGTCGAACTCGTAGCGCTGATTGCAATAGTCGCAGTGAATTTCGACGTGGCCCCGCTCCTCGATCACGCCGTCGACCTCCTCGCGGCCCAGCATCTTGAGCATGGCGCCCACTTTTTCGCGCGAGCAGCTGCACAGAAAGCGCGTGGACACGGGCTCGAAGTGGTTCACGTTCTCTTGCCAGAAGAGGCGGCGAAACAGCGTTTCGGGCTCCTGCTCGAGTAACTCTTCGCGCGTGAGCGTGCCGCCGAGCGTGCAGACGCGCTCCCACGTGTCGGCGTCGAGTTCGTGCGGGTGTGGCACGATGCCGCCATCGCCGGGGAGCTTCTGCAGCAGCATGCCCACCGCGCGGTCGTCGTTTGCACCTAGCCACAGGCGCGTGTCGAGCTGCTCGGAGTGATGCATGTAGTGCTCGAGCACTTCCGCGATGGATCCTAGCGGGCCGTTCTCGCCATTCAGCGGCACGATGCCTTGGTAGGGCTGCTGGCCCGGCTGTTTGTTGGCCGGATCGAGCGTGATCACGCAACGGCCCTGGCCGCTCACGTTGATGAGATCGGCGAGCGTCGTGCCAACGGCCAGCGCAGCCAAGTCCTTGGCTTCGACGCCTTCTGCGAGCCGCGCGGTCGCGCGCATCGAGAGGTCGGAGCTGCACTGCACGACCAGCATGCGCACGGGGCCATCGCCGAGGATCTGCATGATCAGCGTACCGTCGAACTTCAGGTTGGCCGAGAGCAGGGCGCAGGCCGCCATCATTTCGCCGAGCACGGTGCGCACGGGCGCCGGGTACTGGCGGCGCGTCAGCACCTCTTGCCACGTGTTGCGCAACGAGACGATCTCGCCGCGCACGGGGGCTGCGCTGAACATGAATTTTTGCAACTGGTCGTTCACGGTCTTTTCCTTCATTTGATTCTTGGCTAGCGCGTCCCGCGAGTCGCGGCGGCGAGGCGAGCCGCCTTTAGCCGATCCGCACGAGCTGCGCCTTGAAATACTCGCGGCGCTCCGCGTAGACATCCGCGTTGCGCTTGAGACCCGCAATGTCGGCCTCGGTCAACTCACGCACGACCTTGGCCGGCGCGCCAAGGATGAGCGAGTTATCGGGGAACACCTTGCCTTCCGTTACCACGGCGCCAGCGCCAACCAGACAGTTGCGGCCGATCACCGCACCATTCAAGACCACGGCCTGAATGCCGATGAGCGCGCCTTCCTTGACCGTGCAGCCGTGCAGCATGGCCTGGTGCCCGACCGTCACATTGGCTTCGAGCGTGAGCGGGAAGCCAGGGTCGGTGTGCAGTACCGCGCCTTCCTGAACATTGCTGCGCGCGCCCACCTTGACTGGCTCGTTGTCGCCGCGCAGGGTCGCGCCAAACCAGACGCTCGACTCCTCGGCGAGTTCGACCTTGCCGATGACGGTGGCGTTGTCGGCGACAAATACACTCTCATGAATGGTGGGCGCTGCTTCGCCAAGCTTGTAGATGGCCACGGTGTTACGTCTCCTTTTATCTGCTGGGGGCGGCTGTGGCATGCGCTCAAGGGCGCTGCGGGCCGGGTGAATCGCGTATTGTAAACGGTTGCGTCCGTGCGCTCTCGCCGCCCCTCAATCGCGCGGGGTGGCGTGCCTGACGCGCTTGCAGTGTGCCGGCCGCGCATCCGGTGGTTTTTGTTGATTTTTGTCCCGATTCTGGTCTTTTTTGCGATGAGTTCCGTGTTTTCCGAAGCCGTCAACTCGACTGATGGCGCCCAGAGCCGCGCCAACTGGCGCGCCGCCGCGCTCGACGCCCTGCGCGAGCGCGATTCGCTTGCCAAAGCTGAAGCCGTTGGCGCACTCCATTCCGAGGTGCTGCGCGCCGCGTCCCAAGGCGCCGTGCACTGGGACGCGACGCGAACGCTCGTGGCGCCCTCAGATCTCCCGGGCCGCCCGGCACGCCCGGAACTGGTCGAGCCGCGCAGCTTGCAGCGCCGCAGCATGAGCACGCCGCAAGGGCGCGTCGTGCTGCTGCACGCGCTGGCGCATATCGAATTCAATGCGATCAATCTCGCGCTCGACGCCGTATGGCGCTTCGCCAACCTGCCCGACGCCTTCTATGCTGACTGGCTGAGAGTGGCGGCCGAGGAGGCGTATCACTTCTCGCTGCTGCGCCAGCGGCTGGCGGACTACGGCCACATTTACGGCGATTTCCCGGCGCACAACGGCCTCTGGGAAATGTGCGAGCGCACGAGCAACGACGTGCTCGCGCGCATGGCACTGGTGCCGCGCGTGCTGGAGGCGCGCGGCCTCGACGCCTCGCCGCCCATCCGCGCGCGCCTGAAACAGGCCGGCGACGACGAATCCGCCGCGATCCTCGACATCATCCTGCGCGACGAAGTCGGGCACGTACGCATCGGCAATCACTGGTTCCGTTATCTGTGCGAGACGCGCGGTCTCGATCCCCACGCGGCATGGCTCGCGCTCGCCGCGCAGTACAACGCGCCGCGCATGCGCGGGCCGTTCAATTTCGAGGCGCGCCGCGCGGCGGGCTTCGATCAGGCCGAACTCGACACGCTGACGGCGCAGGATGCCGCTGCGGCGAGCGAATCCGCCGCCCGCAGCTGCACGGAGGAAAAGTGAAAGGGCGCTGGCCCATCTGTCAGATCGTACCGATATAATCGAACGATCATTCGTTTATGCGCGTGCAATGAATCTTTCCCGATCCGAATTCGTCGACGTGAACGGCATCCGCCTGCACGTGCGTCGCTGGGGCGCCGAAGACGCGCCCACGCTCTTCATGCTGCATGGCTGGATGGACGTGGCCGCCTCGTTCCAGTTCGTCGTCGATGCGCTCGGCGGCAACTGGCAGGTGATCGCGCCGGATATGCGCGGCTTCGGCCTGTCCGACTGGCCGGCGGCGCAGCAGGGCGCGGGCGGCTACTGGTTCCACGATTACCTCGCCGACCTGGACGCGCTGCTCGATCATTACGCGCCTGAAGCACAAGCGGGCGAGGTGAACCTGGTAGGGCACAGCCTTGGCGCGAATGTCGTGTGCTTCTACGCTGGCGTGCGGCCCGAACGCGTGCGGCGCGTGGTCGACCTGGAAGGCTTCGGCATGCCGGCGACCGTGCCCGCGCAGGCGCCGGGCCGCGTGCGCCAATGGCTCGACGAAATGCGTGTGCCGCCGCAATTGCGCCCCTACGCCACGCTCGACGATGTGGCCGCGCGGCTCGTGAAGACGAACCCGCGCCTCGTGCCGGCGCGCGCGCGTTTCCTCGCCCAGCACTGGTCGAAGCCTGTCGTCGGCGAGCATGGCGAAGGCGGCTACATGCTGCTCGGCGATCCCGCGCACAAGATGGTCAATCCAGTGCTGTACCGCCTCGAAGAGGTCATGGCGGTCTGGGCATGCGTGCGCGCGAAGGTGCTGCATGTCGAAGCCACGCAGTCGGAGACGCTGGCGCGCCTCGCGGGCAAGGTGCCCATCGATGTCTTCAAGAAGCGCTTCGAGGCCTTTCCCGACTGGCGAGAGCGCTTCATCGACGACGCGGGCCACATGGTCCATCACGATCAGCCGGAAGCGGTCGCCCATCTCATCGAGGCCTTCTGCGCAGGCTAGCCCGGTTCCGCCGTCTCGAACCGTCTTCGCCGCATTGCAGTAAAATGGATCGTTATTATTTTCAAGCCTGTTTTTAAGCCTGCGATGAACGCCGACCTCCATTGTCACTCCACTGTCTCCGATGGCCAGCTGGCTCCGGCTGCCGTTGCGCAGCTGGCGCAGGCGGGCGGCGTGGCATTGTGGGCGCTCACCGATCACGACGAGCTGGGCGGACAGCGCGAGGCGCGAGCCGCCGCCGAGGCGCTCGGCATGCGCTATCTCAACGGCGTCGAGATTTCGGTCACGTGGGCGTCGCGCACAGTGCACATCGTCGGCCTGCATGTCGATCCCGAATGCGCGGCGCTCGTCGACGGACTCGCTCGCACGCGCGATGGCCGAGCCGCGCGCGCCGAGGCGATTGGCGAGCGTCTGGAAGCGCTAGGCATCCCGGACGCCTACGAAGGCGCGCTTCAATACGTCTCGAATCCCGATCTGATTTCACGTACCCACTTCGCGCGTTTTCTTGTCGAATCGGGCCGCGCGCAGCACACTCAGGACGCGTTTTCGCGCTGGCTGGGCGAGGGCAAGCCGGGCTATGTCGCGCATCGCTGGGCCAAACTCGCGGATGCCGTCGCGTGGATCAAGGCCGCGGGCGGCGAGGCCGTGGTCGCTCACCCTGGCCGCTACCACTACACGCCGCTCGAATTCGACACGTTCTTTGGCGAATTCATCGACCTCGGCGGCAAGGCCATCGAAGTCGTCACGGGCAGCCATACGCCCGACCAGTACGGCGAATACGCCGCCGTTGCGCGCCGCTTCGGCTTCGAGGCGTCGCGCGGCTCGGACTTTCACGCCCCCGGCGAGGAGGCGATCATGCCGGGCTCGCTGCCGCCTCTGCCTTCCGATCTCAAGCCTGTCTGGGAGCGATGGCTCTAGGCCGCGCGCGCAGCGTGGCCCATCTCCGCCGTTCTTGCGTCACTGCGCGGTTCGCCGTTTTTCGCGCGGTTATTCGCGTAGTTCCTCGCGCAGTTCTTCGTTTTCGTGCCGTCCGGTTGGTTTTGCTGTTTGTGCAATTGCATCACCATGGCGCGACGCGTTGCCTGTTCCGTCCTGTCTCCGTTAGCTGATAGCTGATTACTGCCATGTCACAGTTTTTTCGGCTTCACCCAGAAAATCCGCAGCCGCGCCTCGTCAAGCAGGCCGTGCAGATCATCCGCGACGGCGGGGTGATTGCGCTGCCCACCGATTCGAGCTACGCGCTCGCGGCACGCATCGACGACAAGCAGGCCGCCGAGCGTCTGCGCCGCATTCGCGCGCTCAACGAAAAGGCGCTGCTCTCGCTGATGGTGCGCGATCTTTCCGAACTCGCTAATTTCGCGATGGTGGATAACCGCCAATACCGGCTCATCAAGTCGGTGACGCCCGGGCCCTACGTATTCGTTCTGGAAGCGACCAAGGAAGTCCCGCGACGGCTCTCGCACCCCTCGCGCAAGACCATCGGGCTGCGCGTGCCGGGTCATGCGATTCCGCTCGCGATTCTCGAGGAACTGGGCGAGCCGCTGCTCGCCTCGACATTGATCCTGCCGCCCGACACCGAGCCGCTCAACGACCCTGACGAAATCCGCGAGCGCCTCGAAAAGCAGCTCGATCTCGTGATTGACGGTGGGGCGTGTCCGCGCGAGTCGTCCACCGTCATCGACCTCACCGGCGACGAGCCCGTGCTCGTGCGCGCGGGGCTCGGCGATCTTGCGCCGTTCGGCCTGAAGGAGCCAGCTTGATGCGCGCGGCCTGCGTGCGCGTCGGCGCATTGGCTCCGGCATTGGTTCCGCATTGACAGCGCGTTGTTACAATACGCCGCCATGGACGCCAACATTATTCAGACGCTCGTCGTCTACGCCTTGCCGGTGATCTTCGCGATCACGCTGCATGAAGCCGCCCACGGATACGTCGCTCGTCTGCTCGGCGACAATACCGCCTATGTGCTGGGCCGCGTGTCGCTCAATCCGATGCGCCATATCGATCCGGTCGGCACGATCGCGATGCCGCTCATCCTCTATTTCCTGACGAGCGGCGCGTTCGTGTTCGGCTATGCCAAGCCGGTGCCGATTTCGTTTGGCAATCTGCGCAATCCACGCTGGGGCACGCTGTGGGTCGCCGCCGCGGGGCCAGCCTGCAACTTCGTGCAGGCGCTCATTTGGGGCGTGGTCGGCGTGGGGCTGGCCGTGTTCGGCGTCGAGGAGCCGTTCTTCACGCGTATGGCGGCTGCCGGCGTGGGCGTGAATCTGGTGCTCGGCGTGCTGAATCTCTTTCCGCTGCCGCCGCTCGACGGCGGGCGGGTGCTCGCGGCGCTGCTGCCCACGCGCGCGAGCATTGCGCTCTCGCGCCTCGAGCCCTATGGTTTCATCATCGTGATGGCGCTCCTCGTGAGCGGCGTCTTTACGCGCTTCTGGCTGCGCCCGCTCGTGTCGCTTGGCTACGACGCGGTGACGGCTATCCTTACCCCTCTTGTATCGCTTCTCTCATAACATCATGTTCCCTGACCGTATCTTCTCCGGCATGCGGCCCACCGGGTCGCTGCACCTCGGCCACTATCACGGCGTGCTGAAAAACTGGGTGCGGCTTCAGTCCGAGTACCCGTGCTTCTTCTGCGTGGTCGACTGGCATGCGCTCACGACGCACTATGAAACGCCCGAGGTCATCGAGAAAAACGTGTGGGACGTGCTGATCGACTGGCTGGCTTCCGGCATCGATCCGAACCAGTCGACGCTGTTCATCCAGAGCCGCGTGCCCGAGCACGCGGAGCTCGCGCTGCTGCTCGGCATGAGCACGCCGCTGTCCTGGCTCGAGCGCGTGCCGACGTACAAGGAGCAGATCGAGAAGCTGCGCGACAAGGATCTCGGCACCTACGGCTTCCTCGGCTATCCCGTGCTGATGGCCGCCGACATCCTGCTGTACCGTGCCTCGCTCGTGCCGGTGGGCGAAGACCAGGTGCCGCACGTCGAAATGGCGCGCGAAATGGCGCGGCGCTTCAACTACATGTACGGCCGCGAACCGGGTTTCGAGGACAAGGCCAACGAAGCCGCGAAGAAGCTCGGCGGCAAGCGCTCGAAGCTCTATCACGAATTGCGCAATGCCTGGCAACAGGAAGGCAACGAAGAGTCGCTCGAACAGGCGCGCGCGCTGCTGTCCGAGTCGCAGAGCCTCTCGATGAGCGATCGCGAACGCCTGTTCGGCTATCTCGAAGGCGAGCGCAAGATCATCCTGCCGGAGCCGCAGGTGCTGCTGACCGAGGCGTCGCGCATGCCGGGCCTCGACGGCCAGAAAATGTCGAAGTCGTACGGCAATACGATCGGCCTGCGCGAAGACGCCGAGTCGATCACGAAGAAGGTCCGCACCATGCCGACCGACCCCGCTCGCGTGCGCCGCACCGATCCGGGCGATCCGGACAAGTGCCCGGTGTGGCAGCTGCATCAGGTCTACACCGATGCGCAGACCCACGACTGGGTGCAGAAGGGCTGCCGTTCGGCGGGCATTGGTTGTATCGAGTGCAAGCAGCCGGTGATCGAAGGCATCCTGCGCGAGCAGCAGCCGATGCTCGAGCGCGCCCAGAAGTACATGGACGATCCGTCGCTGTTGCGCGCGATCGTCGCTGATGGTTGCGACAAGGCGCGCAAGTTCGCCAACGAGACCATGCGCGACGTGCGTGAGGCAATGGGCCTCTCGTATAACTAAGAGCCGATTGCGATGACGCTCGCTTCTGGCGGCAGCGCGCCGCTGGCACCCACGGGGCCGGCCCATGGGGGACTGTCCGAGCCCTCGGGCTGGGTGCGCCAGTGGGCGCACCTGATCGCGCCGGGCGGCTCGGTGCTCGACGTCGCCTCGGGCGGGGGGCGTCATGCGCGCTGGCTCGCGGCCCGCGGACATTCCGTGGTGGCGCTTGACCGCGACGCCGCGGCGCTCGCGACGATGCGCGGCGTGGCAGGCATCGCCACGCTCGAGTGCGACCTCGAAGGCGCACCCTGGCCGCTGCCAGCCGGCGCGCGTTTCGCGGCCATCGTCGTGACGAATTATCTGCATCGTCCGCTCATGCCGCGTCTCATCGACGCACTCGCGCCGGGTGGCGTGCTGATCTACGAAACCTTCGCGCAAGGCAACGAGACGGTCGGCAAACCTTCGAATCCGGCATTCCTGCTGGCGCCGGGCGAGTTGCTGGCGGTTTGCTCGCGCACGCTGCGTGTGATCGCTTATCAGGACGGATTTCTCCCACAACCCCGTGAGGCGTTTGTTCAACGCATTTGCGCTGTGCGTGAGACGCGCGCGGCGCACCACCCGGCGGTGGAAAACCTTGCCAGGCCAAACGAGGCGGATAGAGTCGAAAGAACCGGTAATGGCGCAGCGACTCAGGTACTACCCCTGGTTCGTTACGATCTGACCGGCTAATCCGCTACAATCGCGGTTTAACGTACTCATTTTTTTGAAGTTTCATGGCTAACGGAACTCAGGACGGCATCACGTTGCGCGGCAGCATTCCCGCGATCGTCACTCCCATGCACGAAGACGGCAGCCTCGATCTGCCGGCGTTTCGCAAACTGATCGACTGGCACGTGGAAGAGGGGACGGATGCCATCGTCGTCGTCGGCACGAGCGGCGAGTCCGCCACGCTCGACGTCGAAGAGCACATCCTGATGGTCAAGACGGCGGTTGAGCATACTGCCGGCCGCTTGCCGATCATCGCCGGCGCTGGCGGCAATTCCACGGCTGAGGCGATCGAGCTCACGAAGCTTGCCAGGGATGTCGGCGCGCAAGCGTCGCTCCAGGTCGTGCCCTACTACAACAAGCCGACCCAGGAGGGCATGTACCGCCATTTCGCGAAGATCGCGGAAGCGGTGGACCTGCCGGTGCTGCTGTACAACGTGCCGGGCCGCACGGTCGCGGACATGTCGAACGAGACGATCCTGCGCCTCGCGCAGGTGCCGGGCATCGTCGGCGTGAAGGAAGCCACGGGCAACATCGACCGCGCCGCGCATCTCATCAAGCATGCGCCGGAAGGCTTCATGATCTTCAGCGGCGACGATCCCACCGCGATCGCGCTCATGCTGCTCGGCGGCCACGGCAATATTTCGGTGACCGCGAACGTCGCGCCGCGCCAGATGAGCGAGCTGTGCCGCGCCGCGCTCGAAGGCGACGCGAAGACTGCACGAGCGATCCATCTGAAGCTGCTGTCGCTGCATAAGAATCTGTTCATCGAATCGAACCCGATTCCGGTGAAGTGGGCGCTGCAGGAGCTCGGCCGCATCGAAGGCGGCATCCGTCTGCCGCTCACGCCGCTCGACGAGCGCTACCACGACGTGGTGCGCACCGCGCTGCGCGAAGCGGGTCTGATCGGCTAACCGGCTCGGGTTCTTTCCAGCCGAAAACGCCGTATTTTCAACTGACGCCGCCACGAATTCCGGCAGGTCAAGGCTTAGCGTTACCGTATTACGAAGGTCCACATGAAACGTTCCGTTCTTTCTCTCCACGCCACCCGTATGGCAGTGCTGGCGCTCGCACTCGGCTCGCTCGCGGGCTGCGAGTCGCTGAACGATATGTTCGCGTCGGATCGCGTCAACTATAAGGACACGCCAAGCGCGCCGGCACTGGCGGTGCCGCAGGATCTGTCCACGGTGTCGAGCGACCAGAAGTATGTCGCGCCGCCGCCCACCGTGGCGCTCGGCGGCGCAGCGCAGCGCACTGTCACGAGCGCGGGCAATGCCACGCTCGGCGTGCCGAATGCGCAGGATCCGCTCGGCATGCACGTCGAGCGTGACGGTGACCGCCGCTGGCTCGTGATCGACGGCCGCACGCCTGACGACGTCTGGCCGCAACTGCAGGAATTCTGGACCGACAACGGCTTCACGCTCACGACCGATTCGCCGGCCACGGGCATCATGACGACGGACTGGGCCGAAAACCGCGCCAATATTCCGGACGACTGGTTCCGTCGCACCATCGGCCGTGTGGTCGACTTCGCCTATTCGTCGGGTACGCGCGACAAGTTCCGTACGCTGGTCACGCGCGGCGCAAACGGCCAGACTGACATTTCGATCACGCACAGCGCGATGGAAGAGGTACTGACCGGCCAGGACAAGACCTCGTCGAGATGGGTTGAGCGTCCGCGTGATCCGGCCCTCGAAGCCGCATTCCTCGCGAAGGTCATGCAGAAGTTCGGTTTGAACGATGCGCAGTCCAAGCAGCTGCTGACCGATGCGCGTCCGTCGTCCGCGGCGGCCAAGGTCGCGTCCGGTTCGGACGGGGCCACGCTCGATCTGCCCGAGGCATTCGACACTGCGTGGTTGCGTGTGGGTCTCGCGCTCGATCGGACCAATTTCACGGTCGACAATCGCGACCGCGCGAAGGGCATCTACTACGTGCGCTACGCGGACTCCATGCAGGAGCTCAAGGGTGACGGCCTGCTCGGCAAGTTGTTCTATAACCCCAAGAAGGCCGCAAAGAATCAGGGGCCCGAGTATATGATCTCGGTGCGCTCGAAAGGCAATTCGACCCAGGTCGCGGTGCTCTCCGCGAACGGCCAGGTGGATACGTCGGCGGATGCGCAGCGCATCGTGACGGCGCTTCATTCCCAGTTGAACTGATCCCGCCGTGCGCTTTGCAAGCCTCGGCAGCGGTAGCGAGGGCAATGCACTGGTCGTGGAAGCGGGCTGCGGCGCGACGCCCACGCGCGTGCTGCTGGACTGCGGATTCTCAGCGAAGGAAGTCGAGCGGCGGCTAGCCCGAGCGGGCCTGGCTGCCGATACGCTGAGTGCGATTCTCATCACCCACGAGCATAGCGATCACATCGGCAGCGCGCTGACTTTGGCGCGCCGCTGGTCGATTCCGCTCTACATGAGTTGGGGCACGGCGCAGGCAGTCGGCGCCGACGATGCCGGCGTCGAGCTCAACGTTCTCTGGAGCGATGGGGTGGTCGAAATCGGCGAGCTAGGCGTGCTGCCGTACACCGTGCCGCACGATGCGCGCGAACCGCTGCAGTTCGTCTTCAATGATGGTGCGAATCGGCTCGGGGTGTTGACCGACGTTGGCGAGTCGACGCCGCACATCCACGCCGTGCTGAGCGGCTGCGACGCGCTCGTGCTCGAATGCAACCACGATGCGGAGATGCTGGCGGCGAGCCGTTATCCAGCGTCGCTCAAGGCGCGCATTGGCGGTTCCCACGGCCACCTGAACAATGAGTCCGCGGGCGGCATTCTCGCGGCGCTCGATCGATCGAAGCTGCGCCATCTGGTTGCGGCGCACCTGAGCCAGCAGAACAACACACCTGAACTCGCGCGCGCCGCCATGGCGGCCGTGCTGGGCAATGCGGCCACCGAAATCGGGGTTGCGACGCAAGGCGAAGGCTTCGACTGGCTCGCTCTCTGAACTCTGGTCTCAAGCTGTCCAGGGCCCAAGGCGAACATTCGCGGACGAAAAAAAGCCCATGATGCGAATCATGGGCTTTTTGCTTGCGCACGAGGGCCGGAACGGAGCCGACCCCGCGCGGTTCAGTTACGGTTACCGCCGAAAATACCGAGGATCGCGAGCAAATTCGTGAACACGTTGTAGAGATCCAGATAGATCGCGAGCGTGGCCGTGATGTAGTTGGTCTCGCCGCCGTTCACGACGCGCTGCACGTCAAACAGCATATAGGCCGAGAAGATCACGATGGCCAGCACGGACACCGTGAGCATCAGCGCCGGCAGGTGCAGGAACATGTTCGCGAGGCCGGCGAGCAGGATCACGATTACGCCCATGAACAGCCACTTGCCGAGGCCTGAGAAATCGCGCTTGCTGACAGTCGCGATGGTGGCCATGGCTGCGAAGATCACGCCGGTGCCGCCGAACGCGAGCATGATGAGCGACGCGCCGTTGGACATGCCGAGGATGAACGACAGCAGCCGCGAGAGCATCAGGCCCATGAAGAACGTGAAGCCCAGCAACACGAACACGCCGAGCGAACTGTTCTTGGTGCGCTCGATGGCGAAGATGAAGCCGAATGCGATTGCGAGGAACGCGAGCAGGCTCATCGTGGGGCTAGTGGCGGCGAACAGCGAGAAACCCGTGTAGACGCCCAGCCACGCGCCGAACACCGTCGGCACCATCGACAGCGCGAGCAGCCAGTAGGTGTTGCGCAGTACGCGGTTGCGGGTCTCGGCGGAGACAACGGTGCCGCCGCGGCCGAAGTTGTAGGGATACTCGTTCATGCTTTCTCCTTGCGTGAGAGGCGTGGCAGGCGGCGTGCGACAGTTGCGCGATCCGCTCATTCTTAAGATATGCGTGGTGTCCCGGAGTTTCAACGGGGGCTGCATGCAGTTCTTCTACGGTAGATTTGCGGCCGTAGCTTTGTTACATCGGGAGCGTAACCTCCCATGCTTAATTGGCGCTGAAAGGTGGGCCAGGGCGGCTTTGGCGCCGGCTGGGCCTCGCCCACTAACCTAACGGGGTTCAATCGCAATCATACATGGGAACATGCTACAATTGCGGATTCATTTGAATCTGTAACCTCTTAATTTTCTGGAGTTTTTATGGCGCTCGAACGCACCCTGTCGATTATCAAGCCGGACGCAGTGGCAAAGAACGTGATCGGCCAGATCTACAGCCGCTTCGAAAACGCTGGTCTGAAGATCGTTGCCTCGCGCATGGTCCAACTCTCGCGCGCCGACGCTGAGAAGTTCTATGCTGTTCATGCCGAGCGTCCGTTCTTCAAGGACCTCGTTGAGTTCATGATCTCGGGCCCGGTGCAAATCCAGGTCCTGGAAGGTGAGAACGCAATTCTGAAGAACCGCGACCTGATGGGCGCGACCGATCCGAAGAAGGCGGAAAAGGGCACGATCCGCGCCGACTTCGCGGACAGCATCGACGCCAACGCAGTTCACGGGTCGGACGCTGTTGAAACGGCGCGCGTCGAAATCGCGTTCTTCTTCCCCGAAGTCAACGTTTACTCGCGCTAAGCAACCAAGGCGCGATAGCAGTTCAAGCAGCATAGGGTCGCGAACGGCGATGTCGTTCACTGTCCGGTGCCGGGTTCTCTCGAATCCGGCGGTGAACGCGCTCTCGCACTGAAATGGCAGGATTCGACATGACGAGCAGTTCCACCGTCAACCTTCTCGATCTCGACGCTCAAGGGCTGGTCGCATATTGCGAGAGCCTGGGCGAGAAGCCGTTTCGCGCCAAACAGCTTCAGCGCTGGATTCATCAATACAATGCCACCGACTTTGACGGCATGACGGATCTGGCCAAATCGCTGCGCGAGAAGCTCAAAGGGCGCGCCTCGATCGGCATGCCCGGTATTATTTCCGACAACGTTTCCTCCGACGGCACGCGCAAGTGGCTCGTGGACGTCGGCAACGGCAACGCGGTCGAGACCGTGTTCATCCCCGAAGAAACGCGCGGCACGCTGTGCGTGTCGTCACAAGCGGGATGTGCGGTGAATTGCCGTTTTTGCTCCACCGGCAAGCAGGGGTTCTCACGTAATCTCACCACTGCAGAGATCATCGGCCAATTGCGCATGGCGGAGTTCGCCCTGCGCGCCTCGCTTCTGGGCGAGGCAGGCGGCCGTGCGACCGGCGGTGAGGGCAAGGGTGAACGCGTCATCACCAACGTCGTGATGATGGGAATGGGCGAGCCGCTTCTGAATTACGATGCGGTCGTGCCCGCGATGCGCCTGATGCTCGACGACAACGCTTACGGCCTGTCGCGTCGGCGCGTCACGCTTTCGACCTCGGGCGTCGTGCCCATGATGGACCGCCTTGGCGCCGACCTGCCGGTCGCGCTCGCGGTGTCGCTGCACGCGCCCAACGACGCGCTGCGCGACGAGCTTGTGCCGCTGAACCGCAAGTACCCGCTGCGCGAACTGATGGCCGCTTGCCAGCGCTACCTGAAGGTGGCGCCGCGCGACTTCATCACGTTCGAGTACTGCATGCTCGACGGCGTCAACGACACCGAAGAGCACGCACGACAGTTGCTCGCAGTAACGCGTGACGTGCCGTGCAAATTCAATCTGATCCCGTTCAATCCGTTCCCCGAGTCGGGCCTGCTGCGCTCGAAGCCGGATCAGATCAAGCGTTTCGCGCAGATTCTGATGGATGCGGGCGTTGTCACAACCGTGCGCAAGACGCGCGGCGACGACATCGACGCGGCCTGTGGCCAGCTCGCGGGCGAGGTCAAGGACCGGACGCGCCTCGCCGAGCGCAGTGCGCGAAAGGTAATCGACGTGCATCCGGTTCGACATTGAACGCCGTTGGCCGGGATAAGTCGGAAAAGGGTGATAGCGGGGCAGTAAGAGAACGCGAAAGGCAGTATCGACGCGGTTGCGCGGGGGATAACGCAACATAGCCGTCAAATTTGACAAGAAACATTGCAGAAGCGATCGGATGCGGCACAGTTGCCGCGCATTTTGTTATAAACGGTCTGCGAACCGAGGCAGGGCGCGGCGCGCCCGCCGGTTCCGGGATAGAAAAGAATCGACGCAAGGACTTTGGGATGAGCGAGCCGCAGCACCCTTTCGGGACAGACGGGACAGAGACCAACGCAGGCCGTTCGGGATCCGACGGCTCGCCATCGCCGGTGCAGGCCGTGCCCGACACGCTGGCCTCAGTAGGCGCGCGTCTTGCGCAGTTGCGCACGGCAAAGGGCTGGTCGGTCGAGGATGTCTCGGCGCGTTTGAAAGTGGCGGTGCCGAAGCTGCGCGAGCTCGAAGCGGGCGATATCAGTCATTTGCCGGATGCGACGTTCGCGCTCGGCGTGGTGCGAGCCTACGCGAAACTGCTTGGCGCCGATCCCGCGCCGCTTACCCAGGCGCTGCGCCGCGAGCGCGGCGTGCCGCAGCCGGATCTGTCGATGCCCGCATCGGCGGGCGCGGATTTGCCGCGCGGCCGCGTCTCGCTTTCGCTGGGCGGCGGCGGACATGCGCCGCGCCGACGTGCATCGTGGCTATGGGGCCTCGCGCTCGTCGTGATCGCCGTGATCGGGATTTCGATGTGGCACACGAATAGCGGCGAATCGTCGGCATGGTTCGCGCGTCTGAAGTCGATGGCGGGCGGCGCGACGAGTGCTGCGAGCAACGAATCGGGCGCTGCTTCGGCCACGGTGGCCGAGGGCTCGACGGCGGGCGCAGCGGTCGAGCAGGGTGCACGCCAGGAGCAAGGTGGCGAGGCCGCGAACGCTGCTAATGCAACGAACACCCAGGCAGACGGTCAAGTTAGCGGTCAGGCCGCAGGCGCTCAAGGCGCAGCGAGCGCGCCGCAGCCGGCTTCAGCCGCACCGGCAAGCGCCACGCCAGCCGCTACCCCCGCGCCGGCGAGCGCAGCGGCGGTAGCGGCAGCCGCACCGGAGCAAGCGGCTTCGGCGCCGGCGGCGCCCGGCACGTCTACGTTCGCGATTCGCGTGACGCAAGATTCCTGGGTCAGCGTGCGCCAGAAAGATGGTAAGGAGCTCTTCTCCGGGCTGATCCACGGCAACGACGGGCGTGAGATTTCCGGTGTCGAGCCGCTCAGGATCACGGTGGGCAACAAGGCCGGCATCGAGTCGATGACCATCGACGGCCAGCCGGTCGATGCATCGAAGTATGCGTCGGCGCGTGGCAATGTCGCGCGCTTCGTGCTGCCCTGATCAAGATATGACGTGCATCGCGGCCAGGTGACGGGCCGCGATGCTTTTTCAATTCGCGCTGCATCGCACTCGTCAAGGGTGTCGTCGCGCGCGAGGTGTAAATGTGGGTTCTTCGATGCAAAGCGAAACGCTATCCCCGTCCAGCAACAGCCAGATATGTTCCAGGGAGCCTATCCTCGGTGGTCACGCGCCGCGCCGCAAGTCGCACGCGGTGCACGTGCGCTGGGGCGGCCAGTTGGTGACGATCGGCGGCGACGCGCCGGTGCGCGTGCAGTCGATGACCAATACCGATACCGCGGATGCGATCGGTACGGCTATCCAGATCAAGGAATTGGCGCAGGCCGGCTCTGAGCTCGTGCGCATCACGGTGAACACGCCGGAAGCCGCCGCGGCCGTGCCGCATGTTCGCGACCAGCTCGATCGTATGGGCGTGACGGTGCCGCTCGTCGGCGACTTCCACTACAACGGCCACTTGCTGCTGCGTGACTATCCGGCGTGCGCCGAGGCGCTCTCGAAGTACCGCATCAACCCGGGCAACGTTGGCCAGGGCGCCAAGCGCGACACGCAGTACGCGCAGATGATCGAAGCCGCCATCAAGTACGACAAGCCGGTGCGTATCGGCGTGAACTGGGGCAGCCTCGACCAGGATCTGCTCGCGCGCATGATGGACGAGAACGCGGCGCGCTCGACGCCGTGGGAAGCGCAGAGCGTGATGTACGAAGCGCTGATCCAGTCGGCCATTGGTTCGGCGGAGCGTGCTGTCGAACTCGGTCTCGGTCGTGACAAGATCATCCTGTCGTGCAAGGTCAGCGGCGTGCAGGACCTGATCGCCGTATACCAGCAACTCGCGAGGCGTTGCGATTTCGCGCTGCACCTCGGCTTGACCGAAGCGGGCATGGGCTCGAAGGGCATCGTCGCGTCGACGGCGGCACTCTCGGTGCTGCTCCAGCAGGGTATCGGCGACACCATCCGCATCTCGCTGACGCCGGAGCCGGGTGCTCCGCGCACGGGCGAAGTCGTGGTCGGACAGGAAATTTTGCAGACCATGGGTCTGCGCTCGTTCACGCCGATGGTCATCGCCTGTCCGGGCTGCGGTCGCACGACCAGCACGTTGTTCCAGGAGCTTGCTTCGCAGATCCAGAATTATCTGCGCGCGCAAATGCCGGTCTGGCGCGCTGAATATCCGGGCGTGGAGACGATGAACGTCGCCGTCATGGGCTGCATCGTGAACGGCCCGGGCGAGTCCAAGCACGCGAACATCGGTATCAGCCTGCCAGGCTCGGGTGAGAATCCCGCAGCGCCGGTCTTCGTCGACGGCGAGAAGGTCAAGACGCTGCGCGGCGAGCATATTGCCGAGGAATTCCAGCAGATCGTGAGCGACTACGTCGTGCGCAAGTACGGCAAGACCGAAGCGACGGCCTGAGCGCCTCGTTTTTCGGATATCGATTCCTGGCGCAACCGAATATCGCCCGAATTTCACTATTCGCAGGCACATACGCAACGCAATGACTGAACAGAAAAGAAAGCTCGAAAAACTGACCGGCGTGAAGGGCATGAACGACATCCTGCCGCAGGACGCAGGGTTGTGGGACTTCTTCGAAACGACCGTGAAGTCCATGCTCCGTTCGTACGGATACCAGAACATCCGCACGCCGATCGTCGAGCATACGCAGCTCTTTACGCGCGGTATCGGCGAAGTGACCGACATCGTCGAAAAGGAGATGTACAGCTTCACCGACGCGCTCAACGGCGAGAACCTCACGCTGCGCCCGGAAAACACGGCTGCGGTCGTGCGCGCGTCGATCGAGCACAATATGCTCTACGACGGCCCGAAGCGTCTGTGGTACGTCGGCCCGATGTTTCGTCACGAGCGTCCGCAGCGCGGCCGTTATCGCCAGTTCCATCAGGTCGGCGTAGAAGCGCTCGGTTTCGCGGGCCCGGATGCGGACGCAGAAATCATTTTGATGTGCCAGCGTCTTTGGGACGACCTCGGCCTGACCGGCATCAAGCTGGAAATCAATTCGCTGGGTCTTGCCGAAGAGCGCGCCGCGCATCGCGTCGAGCTCATCAAGTATCTCGAGCAGCACGTCGATCTGCTCGACGAAGACGGCAAGCGCCGCTTGTATACGAACCCGCTGCGCGTGCTCGACACGAAGAACCCCGCGCTCCAGGAAATCGCAAACAATGCGCCGAAGCTGATCGACTTCCTCGGCGAGCACTCGCGCGCCCACTTCGACGGGCTACAACGTCTGCTCAAGGCGAACAACATTCCGTTCAAGATCAACCCGCGTCTCGTGCGTGGTCTCGATTACTACAATCTGACCGTGTTCGAGTGGGTTACGGACAAGCTCGGCGCGCAGGGCACGGTGGCAGCCGGCGGCCGCTACGATCCGCTGATCGAACAGCTCGGCGGCAAGCCGACGGCCGCGTGCGGCTGGGCAATGGGTGTCGAGCGCATTCTGGAATTGCTCAAGGAAGAAAACCTTGTGCCCGAAGAGGAAGGTTGCGACGTCTACGTCGTGCACCAGGGCGAGGCAGCACGCGAGCAGGCGTTCATCGTGGCCGAGCGGCTGCGTGACACGGGTCTCGATGTCATCCTTCACTGCAGCGCGGACGGTCAGTCGGCGAGCTTCAAGTCGCAGATGAAGCGTGCGGACGCAAGCGGAGCGGCGTTCGCCGTGGTGCTTGGCGAAGACGAAGTGGCCAGGGGCGAAGCGGGCGTGAAGGCGCTGCGCGGTGGCGCCGATGCGGCTCGCAGCGAGCAACAGACGGTAGCACTCGAAGACTTGACCGAATATCTAATCAATGCGATGGTTGCATCCGCCGAAGACGGCGACGACTGATAGGGCCACTTCGGGCAACTTCGGGGCGCGGGGTCTTCACGATCAGGATCGATGCATCCAGCCGGTGCCTGTGGCGCGCCCGGCAGTTGGCTCCAGAATAAACAAGGAATCGCTACGCGATGAGTTACCACGACGAACAGGAATCGATCGAGAGTTTCAAGGCATGGTGGGCGCAGTGGGGCAACGCCACTACGTGGATCGTGCTGATCGTTATGCTCGCGCTCGCCGCGTGGAACGGCTGGAACTTCTGGCAACGCCGCCAGGCCGCTGAGGCCGCGGTGTTGTACGACCAGGTGCAGCAGGCGACCGCTGGCAGTGACAAGGCCATGCTCACACGCATCGCGACTGACATGGAAGACCGCTTCGGCGGCACCGCGTACGCGCAGATGACCGCGCTGGGTGTGGCCAAATCGCTCTATATGGCGGGTGACACCGCGGGAGCGAAAGCTCAATTGCAGTGGGCGGCCGATCATGCGAAGGACGAGGAGTTCCGTCAGGTCGCGAAGATCCGTCTGGCTTCCGTCCTGCTCGACGAGAAGGCTTACGATCAGGGCCTTGCGCTGATTCCGCAACCGGATTCGGGACCGTTCAAGGGTATCGTCGCGGATGGCCGCGGCGACCTGCTCGCGGCAGCGGGCAAGCAGGATGAAGCGCGCGCGGCCTACAAGCTTGCGCTCGACACCCTGCCCAAGAGCGATGCCGCCGAACGCCAGTTGGTCCAGTTCAAGCTTGACGCGCTGGGTGGCTGAGCAAGCTGCGCGTGCCGCCCGTGAATATAAACGCTAAACCATTTCCATTCATGCTTCGTTCACCGATGAATTTGCTGAAACGAACCGTTGTACCTGTCGCCTGTGCGATGACCGTTCTCGCGCTGGCGGCTTGCTCGTCGACGAAAGATGAGCGTCGCGTACCGGTGCCGCTGACCGAGTTCAAGCCGGTGCTGGACGTCCAGCAGGTGTGGAAGGCGAGCGTCGGCAAGGCAGGCCGTTATCTGTTCTCGCCGGTCGCCGTGGGCGATGCGGTGTATGCTGCCGGCGAAAACGGTTCTGTCGCAAAGTTCGACGCGCAGACGGGCAAAGAAGTCTGGAGTACGAAGCTCAAGGACGATATCTCCGCAGGCGTTGGCAGCGATGGCAATCTCACGGCTGTCGGCGGCCTGAAGGGCAACGTCTACGTGCTCGACGCCAATGGCAAGCTCTCGTGGCAAGCCAAGGCGCCGGGCGAGATAATTTCGCCGCCGTTGGTCGGCAATGGTCTCGTGATCGTGCGCACCATCGACGGCCAGATCGTCGCGTTCAACGGCCAGACCGGTGAGCAGAAGTGGGTCTATCGCAACCGTGCGGTGCCGCTCAACCTGCGGGTCTCCGCCGGTATGACTTTCGCGGGCGAGCAGGCTGTGATCGCCGGCTTCCCGGGCGGCTCCTTCGCAGCGATCAACCTGCAAAGTGGCGATGCGTTCTGGGAAACGCCGGTGTCCTATCCGAAGGGTGTGACCGAAGTCGAGCGCATCAATGACGTGAGTGGTCCACCCACGCTCGTTGGCGCGACCACGTGCGCGGTCACGTTCCAGGGCCAGTTGGGCTGCTTCGACGCCAATTCCGGCCGTCCAATGTGGGAGAAGCCGTTCTCGAGCACGAGCGGTATCGCCCAGGGCGACACCGAGGTGGTCGGTGGCGACGACTGGTCGGTCGTGAAGGCATATAACGTCTCGACCGGCGAGCAGGTCTGGAGTACGGACAAGCTTAAGAACCGCGACGTCAGCGTGCCTGCCGTGCTCGGCCACGCAGTCGTGGTTGGCGACTACCAGGGTTACGTGCATTTTCTTTCGCTCGACGACGGCAGCTTCGTCTCGCGCGTGAAGACCGACGGCAGCCCGATCACCGCCGCGCCGGTGCTGGCTGGCAACACGCTCGTCGTGCAAACGAAGGACGGCGACCTGTACGGCCTGCGTCCGCGTTGACCGGACGGGGACGCCCGGCGCGTGCTGCCGGGTGTCGCATCGAGGGGCCGCGCCCGCAGGCAGCGGCCTCTTGTATTTTGTGCTTGCGCATTGCTTTCCTCGAGCCGGTTGGCGGGGATGGGGCGCACCAATGTTGGGCCCCGATGGTCGCCCCCTGTCAGGCAGGGAATCCCGCTCTACGGCACGGCACGTGCCGGAACCCCTAAGGGCTCATCCAGCGGGCGCGCGACCCAATTCGTGATAATTTGCAACTATTGCAGCTCTGCAAGCCTGAACGCAGACGCTTGCCGCGCGATGCGCCGGACGTGCCGACGCCGCGCCTTACCGTAGAAAAGATCAGATGAAACCCGTAATCGCCCTAGTCGGGCGCCCCAATGTGGGGAAATCCACGCTCTTCAACCGGCTCACGCGTTCGCGCGATGCGCTGGTGGCCGATCTGCCCGGCCTCACACGCGACCGCCATTACGGCGAAGGGCGGGTGGGCGATCGCGCCTATCTCGTGGTCGATACCGGCGGCTTCGAGCCGATCGCGAAAGACGGCATCCTGCACGAAATGGCGCGTCAGACGCGCCAGGCGGTGGAGGAAGCAGACATCGTCGTGTTCATCTGTGACGGCCGCAATGGTCTCGCGCCGCAGGACAAGCACATCGCCGATTACCTGCGCAAGACTGGCCGGCCGATCTTTCTCGTGGTCAACAAGGCCGAAGGCATGAAGTACAGCGCCGTAGCGGCCGACTTCTACGAGCTTGGCCTTGGCGACCCGCGCGCGATTTCCGCGGCGCACGGCGACGGCGTAACGGAGATGATCAACGAAGCGCTCGATCAGGCCTATGCGGATCGTCCGGAAGCGGTTGACGAGGACGCCGGCAAGCATGGCATCAAGATCGCGATCGTCGGCCGCCCGAACGTGGGCAAGTCCACGCTCGTGAATACGCTGATTGGCGAAGACCGCGTGATTGCGTTCGACATGCCCGGCACCACGCGCGACTCTATCTATGTGGATTTCGAGCGGGGCGGCAAGAAGTACACCTTGATCGACACTGCGGGTTTGCGTCGCCGCGGCAAGGTATTCGAGGCCATCGAGAAGTTTTCGGTCGTGAAGACGCTACAGTCGATTGCCGATGCCAACGTGGTCATCCTGCTGCTCGATGCGCGCCAGGAAATCTCTGATCAGGACGCGCATATCGCCGGCTTCGTGGTGGAGCAGGGGTGTGCGCTCGTGGTGGGCGTGAACAAGTGGGACGGCATGGACGACCACGCGCGCGAGCGCACCAAGCACCACTTGCAGCGCAAGCTGAAGTTCCTCGACTTCGCGGAAATGCGCTTCATCTCGGCGACCGAAAAATTCGGCATTGGCCCGCTGATGCGCTCGGTGGACGAGGCGTATGCCGCGGCAATGTCCAAGCTTCCGACCCCGCGCCTGACACGCGCGCTCATCGAGGCGGTGGAGTTCCAGCAACCGCGCCGTCGTGGCCCTGTGCGTCCGAAGCTGCGCTATGCGCATCAGGGGGGACAGAACCCACCCATTATCGTGATTCACGGCAATGCACTCGATGCGGTGACTGAGACCTACAAGCGCTACCTGGAGAACCGCTTCCGGGAAACTTTCTCGTTGACCGGGACTCCATTGCGCATAGAGTTTCGCTCTTCGACGAATCCCTACACTGAAAAAAGTTGAGCTGCGTTCGTTACCGCGCGCAAGTGCACTGCTGGGCCTCCTGGCCGGACGGTGTGGAGGGGTGCGGTGGAACGAGAATCAGCTATAGTGTAGCGATTGGCGCCGGATTTCTTTTTCTTCGGCGCCAGTTTAGTTAAACCTGCAAAAAAATACGGAGTTTGCTATGAGCAACAAAGGGCAACTGTTACAAGACCCGTTTCTGAACGCGCTGCGCAAGGAGCACGTGCCTGTTTCGATCTATCTGGTCAACGGCATCAAGCTTCAAGGGAACATTGAATCGTTCGACCAGTACGTCGTGTTGCTCCGTAATACGGTTACGCAAATGGTTTACAAGCACGCCATTTCCACGGTGGTCCCGGCGCGTCCGGTGAACTTCCACCCGGACGCGGAAGCGTCCTGATCCTCGACGCGGCCGGTCCGGAGCGCCCCGCTGGCGCTTGCGGCCCGGCCGCTTTCATTTTGATATCTGCTAATTTGATCAACGCCGCACTCGTCGGCATCGACTTCGGCAAGACCGACTTCGAAGCCAGTCTCGAAGAACTCAGCCTGCTCGCGAAGAGCGCGGGCGCCTCGCCCGCTGTCACGCTTACCGGGCGCCGCTCCAGCCCGGACGCCGCCATGTTCATCGGCAGCGGCAAGGCCGAGGAACTGCGTCTCGCCTGTGAAGCGAACGACATCGAAATCGTCATTTTCAATCACGCGCTTTCGCCTGCCCAGCAGCGTAATCTGGAGCGTGCGTTGAATCGTCGCGTGGTGGATCGCACGAGCCTTATTCTCGACATCTTCGCGCAGCGCGCGCGCAGCCACGAAGGCAAGCTGCAGGTCGAACTCGCGCAGCTTCAATATCTCGCCACGCGCCTCGTGCGCGCATGGACTCACCTTGAGCGCCAGAAGGGCGGTATCGGCCTGCGCGGCCCCGGCGAGACGCAGCTCGAAACGGACCGGCGGCTGATCGGCGAGCGCATCAAGATGCTGCAGGGCAAGCTCGCCAAGCTGCGTCGCCAGCACGGCACGCAGCGGCGTCAGCGCGAGCGCACGCGCACGATGTCGGTTTCGCTGGTCGGTTACACCAACGCGGGCAAGTCCACGCTGTTTAACGCGCTCACCAAGGCGCAGGCTTATGCGGCCGACCAGTTGTTCGCGACGCTCGACACGACGTCGCGGCGCGTGTGGCTTGGCGACGATGTCGGCCAGATCGTGTTGTCGGACACCGTCGGCTTTATTCGTGAATTGCCTCACCAGCTCGTTGCGGCGTTTCGCGCAACGCTGCAGGAAACCGTGCAGGCCGACTTGCTGTTGCACGTGGTGGACGCGTCGAGTTCCGTGCGGCTCGATCAGATCGACCAGGTGAACGAAGTGCTGCACGAGATCGGCGCGGACACGATTCGCCAGGTGCTGGTGTTCAACAAGATCGACGCCGTGCCAGAACTGGCGGCCCGGGGCGGGACGGTCGAGCGGGACGAGTATGGTAATATTTCGCGCGTCTTTTTGAGCGCGCGCACGGGCGTCGGACTGGATGCGCTGCGCGCCGCCATCGCCGAAATCGCGACTGCCGAGCCGCTCGCCCAGCCGTCGCAGTTCCTCGCCGCCGACTGGAGCGCGGCGCCGCACGAACAACCCAGCAGGGAGCCCGAACTCGGCCGCTGAACGCTATCGGAAAGCGCCTCGCGGTGCGTCCGAACGGCGGACTGAAGTGCGCCGACGAGGTATTTCCACGCACATGACCCGCTGTCTACTCTGGTGAACGAACACAGGTGAACGATTACAACAAGCGGACTGGCTGGCAGCGCGCGAGCGCCATTTTCTCGTTGAACGACCCGCGTTGGGGCCGTGGCGAGGGCAATGGCCAGCGCACCGACGACGCACGGCGCCCGTCGGGCAATAACGGCAACAACGGCGGCGGCAAGGGTGACGGCCCCCCCGATCTCGACGAAATGTGGCGCGATTTCAATCGCCGGTTGTCGACGCTCTTCGGCAAGAAGGGCAACAAGGGGCCGGGCGGGCTCGGGCCTCGACCGGACAACGGCCGCAATGCGCGCATCGGCGTGGGTATCGTGCTTGGCGTGCTGATCGCCATTTATGTGGGCAGCGGTGTGTTCGTCGTCCAGGAAGGGCAGGCTGGCGTCGTGCTGCAGTTGGGTCAGTATCGCCACACGGTCGGTCAGGGCGTGCACTGGCGTTTCCCGTTCCCGTTCCAGTCGCAGGAAATCGTGAATGTCGGCCAGATCCGCAGTGTCGAGATCGGTCGTAATAATCTCGTGCGTCCGTCGAATGTGAAGGACGCCTCGGTGCTTACGCACGATGGCGATATTCTCGATGTGCGTTTCACCGTGCAGTACCAGGTCAAGCAGCCTACAGATTACCTGTTCCATAGCGCCGACCCCGACCTTGCCGTGAGCCAGGCCGCGCAGGCCGCCGTGCGCACCGTGGTGGGCGCGCGTAGCACCCACGATCTGCTCTATGCGGACCGTGAACCGATTCGCGCGCAGCTTGCCGATTCGATCCAGCATGCGCTGGACGTCTACAAGACCGGGCTTGGCGTGGTCGGCGTGACGATTCAGGGCGTTTCGGCGCCCGATCGCGTGCAGGCCGCCTTCGACGACGAGACGAAGGCGCGCCAGGAAAGCGAGCGCGCGAAACGTGATGCGCAGGCCTACGCCGATCAGTTGCTGCCGCGCGCGCAAACCGAGGGGGCGCGTGTGATCGAAGACGCCAAGGCCTACAGCGACCGCGTGGTGGCGAAGGCGCAGGGCGACGCGCAGCGCTTTAACAGCGTCTACGATCAATACGCGAAAGCGCCGGCCGTGATTCGGGAGCGCATGTATCTGGACACCATGCAGCACATCTACTCGAATACGACGAAGGTGTTCGTCGACAGCAAGTCAGGCAATAACGTGATCTATCTGCCGCTCGACAAGATCGTCGACGCGACGCGTCAGCGCGCTGCGGCTGCAACGGGCGCTCCTGGCACGGACGCCGCGCCGGCGAGCGGTGCATCGGATGCAGCGAGCGCCGCAGCCGCGCCTGCGGCAAGCAGCGACGCGCAGCCGGGCGCGCAGCAAAGCGCGCAGCCGCAAAGCACGCAGCAAGGTGCACAGCAGGGCGCGCAATCCGCGCCGCGGAGCGCGGCACCGGCGCCGTCTGCGAGCGAAGCGGCCCAGGCGGCCAGCGATGCTTTCCGTTCGCGCGACGCGCTGCGTTCGCGCGGCCGCGAAGACGATGTGCAATAACGGAGCGCCGACATGAACAAGATCATTGCGTTCGTCGTCGCCTTCGTGGTGGTGGTGCTAGTGGCGTCGTCGGCGGTGTTCGTCGTCGATCCGCGCCATGTTGCGGTGGTATCCGCCTCGGGCGGCGCCAATGCGACGCTCGCGGGCCCTGGCCTGCACGTGAAGCTGCCGCCGCCGTTTCAGACCGCCACGCTCATCGACACGCGTATCCAGGCGTTCGATGCGCCCGATGCTGACCGTTAC
The DNA here is from genome assembly GCF_048957375.1 of Paraburkholderia sp. A1RI-2L. Classification (NCBI taxonomy): domain Bacteria; kingdom Pseudomonadati; phylum Pseudomonadota; class Betaproteobacteria; order Burkholderiales; family Burkholderiaceae; genus Paraburkholderia; species Paraburkholderia sp. A1RI-2L. The sequence continues at coordinate 1,480,683 of NZ_JARBTA010000001.1, read as the reverse complement.
ACGATGGCGGACAAAACCGAGCTGCTCGTGAACCCGGTCGTGCGTTACCGCGTGGCCGATCCGCTCAAGCTTTTCGCGGCCACCAAGGGCGACCCGCAGACCCTCGCGGACCGGCTCGCGCCGCTTTCGCGCGATGCGCTGTCGAGCGCGTTCTCGAAGGTCGATTTGAGCGAAGCCCTTGCACAGCAGGAGGCGATCGCCAACGGCGCGCGCGACGCCCTCAAGGTGGCTGCGGCGCCGCTCGGCATCGATGTGATCGACATCGAGCTCACGCGCATCGACTATCCGGCGGAGCTTGCCGAGGTGGTCTACAAGCGCATGAGCGCCACGCGCGAGCAGGCCGCCGCCGAGCAGCGCGCGAAGGGCGCTGCCGAGGCGCAGAAGATCAAGGACGCAGCTGAGCGCCAGCAGCAGGCCGCGCTGGCCGATGCGAACAGCCAGGCGCAGGCCATCAAGGGCGAAGGTGACGGCAAGGCTGCCGCAATCGCCGCGCAGGCGTATGGCCGCGATCCGGACTTCTATCGCTTCTATCAAAGCATGCAGGCGTACCGCGAAAGCTTCAAACCGGGCGACGTTGTCGTGGTCGACTCCTCGAGTGACTTCTTCCGCTTCATGCGCAGTCCGAACGGAGAGGCGCAGTCGGCTCCCGCTGCTGCTGCGCCGCGCAAACATTAAACAAACGAGACACGGGCGCCGCGCACTTGCGCGGCGCGTTTTTTCGCATGAACATAGCTGGTTCCCTGTTGCTCGCGATCGCGTTGATGCTGATTATCGAGGGCATGTTCCCGTTCGTCTTTCCGGCGGCCTGGCGCGACACGTTTCGTAGAATTGCGGAACGGCCGCCGCATCACATCCGGATCGGCGGGCTGATCGTGATGGGGCTCGGACTCGTGTTGCTGTTGCTCGCTACTTGAATTCAAGGCTCATGCCTCGCGGCATGCGCCGTTTCTATCGTTCGGCCCGCGCATCAGGCGCGCGTGCGCGCTCAGGCCCCGCGGCTGGCGCGTTCCGCCGCCGCGTGGCCCTTATCGCTGTAGTTGTAGGATTGATTCGATGTCGACCTGGTTACTTCCCGAGAATATCGCCGACGTGCTGCCTTCCGAGGCACGCAAGATCGAAGTGCTGCGCCGCAGCCTGCTGGACCGCTTTCGCGCCTATGGCTACGAGATGGTCATGCCGCCGCTGCTCGAGTATCTCGAGTCGCTGCTGGTGGGCAGCGGGCGCGATCTGAACCTGCGCACCTTCAAGCTCGTCGATCAACTGTCGGGCCGCACGCTCGGACTGCGCGCGGACATGACGCCGCAGGTTGCGCGTATCGACGCGCATTTGCTGAACCGCCAGGGCGTGACGCGCCTGTGCTACGCAGGCAACGTGCTGCACACGCGCCCGCGCGGCCTGCACGCCACGCGCGAGCAGATTCAGATCGGCGCGGAAATCTATGGCCATGCGGGCCTGGAGGCCGACCTCGAAATCCAGCAATTGATGCTCGACGCGCTGCGCCTCGCGGGCCTCGCGAAGGTGCGCCTCGATCTTTCGCACGCGGGCGTGCTCGCGGCGATCTTCGAAGCCGATCCCGCCGCCGCGGCGCTCGGCGATGCTTTGTATGAAGCGCTGGCTGGCAAGGACGTGCCGCATCTGGCGGAGCTCACCGCCGCTCTGCAGCCCGTGTCGCGCGACGCGCTGCGCGCGCTGCCGTCGCTGTACGGCGACGCCAGCGTGATCGACGAGGCGCGCAAGCGCTTGCCGGCGCTGCCCGGCATTGCGCGCGCGCTCGACGACCTCGCGTTCCTCATGGGCGAGATCGAGGGTGCGGAACTGATGATCGATCTCGCCGATCTGGGCGGCTACGCGTATCACAGCGGCGTAATGTTCTCTGCCTACGTAGACGGCGTGCCCAACGCGGTCGCGCGCGGCGGGCGTTACGACAAGGTGGGCGAGGCGTATGGCCGCGCCCGCGCGGCGACGGGTTTTTCGCTGGATCTGCGTGAAGTGGCGCGTATTTCGCCGGTCGAGGCACGCAGCACCGCGGTGCTCGCGCCGTGGGCCCACGGCGAGTCGCTGCGTGCCGCGGTCGTGGCGCTGCGCGATGCCGGCGAGGTCGTGATCCAGGCACTTCCGGGCCACGAGCACGACATGGACGAATTCGCCTGCGACCGCGTGCTCGTCGAGCGCAACGGCGCGTGGGTGGTCGAGGCGCGCGCCTGAGTCGCAGCCAGGGAGCCGGGACGGCACGCGGTCTGCACGCATGCCGTTGAGCGCAAAAGGAAATCCTGGGAATTTTGGGAAAAAATGGCGGCCTTGCCGCCGAACCCAGGTAGAATACGTTTTTAACCAGCTAACGAAACACCATGTCTGCCAGCGCAGTGAATGTAACCCCGGGGCGCAATGTCGTCGTCGTGGGCACCCAATGGGGCGATGAAGGCAAGGGCAAGATCGTCGACTGGCTGACGGACCACGCGCAAGGCGTGGTGCGTTTCCAGGGCGGCCACAATGCCGGTCACACTCTCATCATCGGCGGCAAGAAGACCATTCTCCGGCTGATCCCCTCGGGCATCATGCGCGCCGGCGTCGCCTGCTACATCGGCAACGGCGTGGTGCTCTCGCCCGAAGCCCTGTTCAAGGAAATCGGCGAACTCGAAGAAGCGGGCATCGACGTCCAGAAGCGCCTCTTCATCTCCGAAGCCACCACGCTCATCCTGCCGTATCACGTCGCCATCGACCAGGCGCGGGAAGCCAAGCGCGGAGCCGCGAAGATCGGCACGACCGGCCGGGGCATCGGCCCGGCTTACGAAGACAAGGTGGCGCGCCGCGGCTTGCGCGTGCAGGACCTGTTCGAGCCGGAAGTCTTTGCCGAGCGCCTGCGTGAGAACCTCGACTATCACAACTTCGTGCTCACCCAATACCTGGGTGCGCCCGCGGTCGATTTCCAGCAGACCCTCGACACGATGCTCTCGTATGCCGAGCGTCTGAAGCCGATGGTCACGGACGTTTCGCGTCGCCTTTACGACGTGAACTGCCAGGGCGGCAACCTGCTGTTCGAAGGCGCGCAAGGCACGCTGCTCGACATCGATCACGGCACCTATCCGTACGTCACGTCGAGCAACTGCGTTGCCGGTGCGGCGTCGGCGGGCGCGGGCGTGGGCCCGCAGCAGCTCAACTACATCCTCGGCATCACCAAGGCGTACTGCACGCGCGTCGGCGCGGGCCCGTTCCCGAGCGAACTGTACGATGCCGATAACGCTGACCGTCAGGAAGAAGTCGGCCTCACGCTCGCGAAGGTGGGCAAGGAATTCGGTTCGGTCACGGGCCGCCCGCGCCGCACCGGTTGGCTCGACGCCGCCGCGCTGCGCCGCTCGATCCAGATCAACGGCGTGACGGGCCTGTGCATTACCAAGCTCGACGTACTCGACGGCCTCGACGAAGTGAAGCTGTGTGTGGGCTACAAGGTCGACGGCAGGGATGTCGATATTCTGCCGCGCGGGGCGTCGCAAGTGGCCGCATGCGAGCCGGTCTACGAAACGTTCGAAGGCTGGAAGGAAAGCACCATCGGCATCACGCAATGGGATGCCCTGCCCAAGAGCGCGCGGGCGTATCTGTCGCGTGTGCAGGAAGTGGCGGGCGTTCCGGTCGACATGGTCTCCACGGGCCCCGATCGCGACGAAACGATCCTGCTGCGTCATCCGTTCAAGGCGTAAAGACGCAGAAATAAGCAGAAACAAGGTAGATGCAAAAATGATTCAGATGATGGACCCGCGCAACGACGAAAAGAATCTGTGGGTCGGCTGGGATGAGTATCACCGGCTGATCGAGCTGCTCGCGCTTTCGGTACACGATTCGCGCTGGAAGTTCGACCAGATCCTGTGTCTTGCTCGGGGCGGCTTGCGCGTGGGCGACCAGCTCTCGCGCATTTACGACTTGCCGCTCGCGATCCTGGCGACGAGTTCGTACCGCGAAGCGGCGGGCACACAGCAAGGCGATCTCGACATCGCGCAGTACATCACGATGACGCGTGGCGAGCTTTCGGGCAACGTGCTGCTCGTCGACGACCTCGTCGACTCGGGCGTCACGCTTGCGCGTGTGCAGGAGCATCTCAAGGAACGCTACCCGGCCGTGACCGGTGTGCGTTCGGCGGTGCTCTGGTACAAGGGCTGCTCGAAGGTGAAGCCCGACTACTTCGTTCAGCATTTGCCGACTAATCCCTGGATTCATCAGCCGTTCGAGGAGTGGGATACGGTGCGCCCCCACAATCTCGGCGCATGGATCAAGCGTGGTCTGCAGCAGGCCCAGCAGGATGCGCAGAAGTAAGCGTCTGTAAGCCGCTGACATTACCGCGATACCCGTCCGGAACGGAGCCTTTCAGGCTCCGTTTTTTTATGCGTCGCGCGCTTTTCGCGCTATTGCCGTACGCACAGGCCAACCACGATACACGACCCGGTTGGCGCAGCTGGGGGCCATGCTAAACTCCCGCGGGACAGGCAGGCGTCGCGGGGTCACAACGATCACTCGGGTTTCGTCCGCAGCCAGTTTAGAATAGCGCTCGTTTTTTCCGCCTCAAACGGATTTCCGCGTATATGACAACTAGCACGCACGTGGCAAAGCAGCCGCTACCGACACTCGCAGTAGCGGCTATCGGCGTGGTGTTCGGCGACATCGGCACGAGTCCGCTGTATGCGCTCAAAGAAGCGTTCAGCCCGGCCCACGGCATTCCGCTTAACAACACCTCCATCCTCGGCGTGATCTCGCTGCTGTTCTGGGCGATCATCATCGTCGTCAGCGTCAAGTACGTGCTCTTCGTGATGCGGGCCGACAACAACGGCGAAGGCGGCGTGCTCGCGCTCATGGCGCTCGCCATGCGCTCGTTCGACCGCAAGAGCAAGTCCGCGGTGGTGCTGACGGCGCTGGGCATCTTCGGTGCGTGCATGTTCTACGGCGACGCCGTGATTACGCCCGCCATCTCGGTGATGTCGGCGGTCGAAGGTCTCGAGATTGCGGCGCCCAAGCTCTCGCATCTCGTGCTGCCGCTCACGATGGTGATCCTCATTGCGCTGTTCTGGATCCAGCGGCACGGCACTTCGCTGGTAGGGCGCCTGTTCGGGCCAATCATGGTGCTCTGGTTCGTGACCATCGGCGTCCTCGGCGTTTCGCGCATCGTTCATGCGCCTGGCGTGATCGCCGCGCTTAATCCGTATTACGCGGTCACGTTCATGGGCGCGCACCTGCTGCAGGCCTATGTGGTGTTGGGCTCGGTCGTGCTGGTGTTGACCGGCGCCGAAGCGCTCTACGCCGATATGGGCCACTTCGGCGCCAAGCCGATTCGCTACGCGTGGTACGGGCTCGTGATGCCCTCGCTCGTGCTCAACTATTTCGGCCAGGGCGCGCTCCTGATGCAGGACCATCGCGCAATCGAAAATCCGTTCTTCCTGCTTGCGCCGGAATGGGCGCTGCTGCCGCTCGTGGTGCTGTCGACGGTGGCGACCGTGATTGCGTCGCAGGCCGTGATTTCGGGCGCGTACTCGCTTACGAGTCAGGCGATTCTGCTCGGCTACGTGCCGCGCATGAAGGTGCTGCATACGTCCGATCTCGCCATCGGCCAGATCTATGTGCCGGTCGTGAACTGGATGTTGCTCGTCATCATTCTGTGCATTGTCGTGGGCTTCAAGAGCTCCGATAACCTCGCTGCCGCGTATGGCATTGCCGTGACGGCAACCATGGTCATCACCACCATGCTCGCGAGTGTCGTGATGGTGAAGGTTTGGAAATGGAACGTCTGGCTCGTGACGTTCATCATTGCGTGTTTCATGATCGTCGACCTCGGCTTCTTCGGCGCGAACCTGCTGAAGGTCGAGGAGGGCGGCTGGCTGCCGCTCAGCATCGGCGCGCTGCTGTTCTTCCTGCTGATGACGTGGTTCAAGGGACGCATGATCGTCAAGGAGCGCACTGCCGCCGACGGTATTCCGCTGATGCCATTCCTGCAGGGGCTGCTCGCGCATCCGCCGCATCGCGTGTCCGGCACGGCCATTTATCTCACGGGCAGCGACACGCTCGTGCCGGTGAGCCTGCTGCACAACCTCAAGCACAACAAGGTGCTGCACGAGCGCACGATCTTCCTGACGTTCCGGATTCGCGACATTCCTTATGTTGCCGACTCGGAGCGCGTGCAGATCAAAGATATCGGCGGTGGCTTGTATCTCGTGAAGGCCGACTACGGTTTCAATGAAACGCCGGACGTGAAGGCGGTGCTCGAAGAGATAGGCCGCAGAGAGAGCACGTCGTTCGAGATGATGGATACGTCGTTCTTCCTGGCGCGTGAAACGGTCGTGCCCACGCAGTTGCCGGGCATGTCGATATTCCGCGAGCGCGTGTTTGCGTGGATGCATCAGAACGCCGCGAAGCCGACCGACTTCTTCAGCATTCCCGCCAACCGCGTGGTTGAACTGGGGACGAAGATCGAGATTTAAAGTTTCGATCGTTGATCGTTGCGTGAACAACAAAAAAGGCACCGCTGCGGTGCCTTTTTTTCGTTACCTGTTGCGAAGCGCGGCGCGGGGCTTCGCAGTTCCCGCGCCATCCCGCGCTGGCGCGTTAGCGCTTGAGTTTCGCGAAGGCCGCCGCCATTGCGCCTGCTGGTTCCGCGTCGCGCGAGCGCTGGCCGCCGCGGTTCGCATCGCCGCCGCGCTGATTGCGGTTTCCGCCATTGCTGCCGGCGCCGCTGCGTTGCGCAGCGCTTGCCGGATCGTCGTCCATGCGCATCGTGAGCGCGATGCGCTGGCGCTTCACATCGACGTCGAGCACCTTCACCTTCACGACCTGGCCCGCCTTCACAACTTCGTGCGGGTCCTTGATGAACTTCGTCGACATGGCCGAGACGTGCACGAGGCCGTCCTGATGCACGCCCACGTCGATGAACGCGCCGAACGCCGCCACGTTGGTCACGACGCCTTCGAGCACCATGCCTGGCACGAGGTCGGACACCTTTTCGACGCCTTCACGGAAGGTCGCCGTCTTGAACTCGGGGCGCGGATCACGGCCCGGCTTTTCGAGTTCCGAGAGGATATCGCGCACGGTCGGCAGACCGAAGCGCTCATTGACGAACTCGGCCGGCGAGAGACCCGAGAGCGCCTCGCGGCTACCGAGCACGTCGCCGATAGTGCGCTTGATCTTCGCGAGCATGCGCTCGACGACGGGATACGCTTCCGGGTGCACCGACGAGCGGTCGAGCGGATTCTCGCCGCCGTTGATGCGCAAAAAGCCCGCGGCCTGCTCGAAGGTTTTGTCGCCCAGACGCGGCACCTTCTTCAGATGATCGCGCGAGGGGAAGGGGCCGTTGGCGTCGCGGTAATCGACGATATTGCGCGCGAGCGTCGCGTTCAGACCCGACACGCGCGCAAGCAGCGCCACCGATGCGGTATTGGCGTCGACACCCACGGCGTTCACGCAGTCTTCGACCACGGCGTCGAGCGAGCGCGCCAGCTCGCGCTGGTTCACGTCGTGCTGGTACTGGCCCACGCCGATCGCTTTGGGCTCGATCTTCACGAGCTCGGCGAGCGGATCTTGCAGACGCCGCGCGATCGACACCGCGCCACGCAGCGAGACGTCGAGCTCGGGGAATTCCTTCGCTGCCAGTTCGGACGCCGAATAGACCGAGGCGCCGGCCTCGGAGACCACGATCTTTTGCAGCTTGAGTTCGGGATGCTTCGAGATCAGTTCGCTCGCGAGCTTGTCGGTCTCGCGCGAGGCCGTGCCGTTGCCGATGCTGATGAGCTCGGCCTGCGTTTGCGCGGCGATGCGCGCGAGCTTCGCGAGCGAGCCGTCCCAGTCCCGGCGCGGCTCGTGCGGATAGATCGTATCGGTGGCGAGCAGCTTGCCCGTGCGGTCGACGACGGCGACCTTCACACCGGTGCGCAGGCCCGGATCGAGGCCGATCACGGCCTTCGGGCCGGCGGGCGCGGCGAGCAGCAAGTCCTTGAGGTTACGCGCGAACACGCGGATCGCTTCGGTTTCGGCCTGCTCGCGCAGGTTCGTGAGCAGCTCGTTTTCGATGTGCGGCTGCACCTTCACACGCCAGCACCAGCGGCAGACGTCGGAGAGCCATTTGTCGGCAGGACGGGCTTGGTTGGCGATGCCGAAGTGACGCGCGATCATCGCTTCGCCGGGATGCGGCACCTGCGCGTCGAGCTCGCCGCCGAGGCCGAGCTTGACCATCAGCACGCCGGCGTTGCGGCCGCGAAAGAGGGCGAGCGCGCGGTGCGACGGCACCGTCTTGATCGTTTCCGAGTACTCGTAGTAGTCGCGGAACTTCTCGCCTTCCTCGTTTTCCTTGCCCTCGACCACGCTCGAAATCACGACGCCCTGGTTGTACAGCCAGTCGCGCAGCTTGCCGAGCAACTCGGCCGTTTCGCCGAACTGCTCCGAGAGGATGTCGCGCGCGCCGTCGAGCGCGGCCTTCACGTCGGCGACGCCCTTTTCGGCGTCCACGTACTGCGCGGCTTCCGTTTGCGGGTCGAGCAGCGGATTGGCGAGCAGCGCGTCGGCGAGCGGCTGCAGGCCGGCTTCGCGCGCGATCTGCGCACGCGTGCGGCGCTTGGGCTTGTACGGCAGGTAGAGGTCTTCGAGCACCTGCTTGCTGTCGGCGGCCTCGATGGCGGTGCGCAGCTCGTCAGTGAGCTTGCCCTGTTCTTCGATGCTCGCGAGGATCGCGGCACGGCGGTCTTCGAGTTCGCGCAGATACAGCAGCCGTTCCTCGAGCGTGCGCAGTTGCGTATCGTCGAGATTGCCCGTGACTTCTTTGCGGTAACGGGCGATGAACGGAACGGTCGCTCCTTCGTCGAGAAGCTGGACGGCGGCCGCCACCTGACGCGGTTGAACGGTCAGTTCGCTGGCGATACGCTGGACGATCTTGAGTGCTACGGTTTCCGTCATAGAGTCTGGATATTCCTGCGAGGATCGGTTTGCGGTCCCGGGTTCGTATTCCTGGGTTTGCGGCCGGATAGGCGGGCGGCGACGTCAAGCGAGCGAGCGCCCGCCGGCTGGCGGAGCGGGGCATTTTGCCATAAATGGCGGGGCGCTCAACTCGGGGGGTGTTAGAATTTCAGGCATGTTCCGTTGCCCTCAGAAGACGTTGATCCCATCCCGTTTGACACAAATCCAGCCCGACGCGCGCGAACGCGCAGCATGGCGGACCACCGCCCGAGCGGCGGCCTGCGCTGTCGCATTGCTGGCGACGGCGAGCGTTCCGGCCCTCGCGCAAGAAGTGACGGCCAGCGGCGCGCAAGACACGCGCCCGGTCGAAGTCGGCGGACCGATCGATGGCGCGGGTGCGGCGTCGGCAGTGGAATCGGCGCACGCGCCGGGTGCGGCGTTGGGGGCTGCTCCGGGTGCAGCGGCGGTGGCCACGGGCGCAACGGCTCCGGATGCCGCCGCGAGCAATGGCTTCGCCGAGCGGCAGAAGGTTCTTGACCGGCGTACTGCGGAAAACAATTACCAGTACGCCGTCGCGCAGCACAATTGCTACGACACGTTTTTCGTGAACCACTGTCTCGGCACGGCGCGTGATGCGATGCGCGTCGTGCAGGCGGATATCCGCCGCGAGCAGTTGACGCTCGACGAAGAGCAGCGCGCAGACAATGCGCGCCGACGCGACGAGCAGGCCGCGTTGCAGCGGGCGAAGGACCAGGCCGACGCGCCACAACGCGCTGCGAATGAGGCAGCGAGTGCGCAGGCCTATGAAGACAAGCAGCGTCAGCACGCGCTCGCTCAGGCGCAGCGTCAGGCAGAAGCGCCGCAACGTGCCGCGAACGAGCAGGCGTTTCAGGAGAAGCAGCGCCAGCACGCGGTGCAGCAGGCACAGCGCGAGGGCGGGCAGGCTCAGTCGCAACGTGCGGCCAACCAGGCCGCATACGACAAGAAACAGTCGGATTATCAGAAGCAACTGGACGAAGCTCGCCGCGAAGGCCAGCAGAAGGCGCAAGAGCGTGCCAAGAAAGCTGAGCGCTTCCAGCAGAAGCAGGAAGAGGCGGCGAAGCATAAGGCTGATGTGGAAGCACGTCAGAAGCAGGCGGCCGAGAAGGCGCAGCAGCAACAGCAACAAAAACCGCAGGGCCAGTAGAACTGAACGGCCTCCAGCGGTACCAGGCAGCACCCCGCTTTTTCAGCCGGACAGCAACCTCAGGCGTGCGACCTTTCGCACGGCGTGCGCCGATCATGACGAGGAGGCGAGCATGCGCGAGCATCGTGAAGTCAAGGGCGAGGTCCTTCGTGACCGCATTCTGCAACTGGAATCGGAACACGACGATCTCGACCGTCTGATCGAGAGGATGTGCGAGACATCGGACTACGATGATCTCGAATTGCAGAAGCTGAAGAGGCGCAAGCTCAAGCTGAAGGACAACATCATCCTGCTGCAACTGCAGCTGGAACCCGATTCAACAAAGACCTCGAACGGGCACGCCTGATTCCGGGTCCTGGCAGGCGCCGGGGCGCGGCTGTAGTCGGGCCGCGCTCCGAGGACCGAGCAGGAACCGCTTGCCTTGAATTCAACGACCGTTTCCCGATCCCGTCCCGCGCGCGACGGCGGCGCGCAGGAGGGGGACGCATGCGCCACCCATTCATCATCGACTGCACCTGCATTGAGCGCGCGCCGCGGCGCCGAGCTCGAAGAGCTCTTCGCCGCCAATGGGTTGCTCGCACGCGAGATCGATGGCTATCGCCCGCGCGCCGCGCAGATCGAGATGGCGCGCGCCGTGGCCGCAGCGATGGAAGCCGCTGCCCAAGCCTTGCCGGAACCGGCGATGTTCGAGGCGCAGTCGCGTCCCGCACGGCGTCTCGAGCGTGGTGCACCGGTCCCCGCGCAGGATCGTGCCGAAGATGCCGCGCGTGCAGCCACCGAGTCTGGCGACAACACGCTGATCGTCGAAGCGGGGACCGGCACCGGCAAGACCTACGCCTATCTCGTGCCGGCCATGCTGTGGGGCGGCAAGGTAATCGTCTCGACGGGCACCAAGCACTTGCAGGACCAGCTATTCGCTCGCGATATTCCAACGGTGCGTGACGCGCTCGCCGTGCCCGTGAGCGTGGCTATGCTCAAGGGCCGCTCGAATTATCTGTGCCACTACTATCTGCAGCGCACGGCCGACAATGGCCGCTTGCCGTCGCGCCAGGAAACGGCGTATCTGCAGGAGATCATCCGTTTCGCGAAGATTACGCGTTCGGGAGATAAGGCCGAGCTCGCGAGCGTGCCGGAAACGGCCGCGGTCTGGTCGATGGTCACCTCCACGCGCGACAACTGCCTGGGTCAGGAGTGCCCGAACTACAAGGACTGCTTCGTAATGCAGGCGCGCCGCGAGGCACAGCAGGCCGACATCGTTGTCGTGAATCACCATCTGTTCTTCGCCGACATCATGCTGCGCGACACGGGCATGGCCGAGCTGCTGCCGAGCGCCAACACGATTATCTTCGACGAGGCGCACCAACTGCCCGAAACCGCCACGTTGTTTTTCGGCGAGACGCTTTCGACTGCGCAGTTTCTCGAACTCGCGCGCGATTGCGTGGCTGAAGGCCTGAGCCATGCGCGCGATGCGGTGGAGTGGGTGAAGCTCGGGGCGGCGCTCGAACGCGCGGCGCGCGATGTGCGGCTCGCATTCAAGGAAGATTCGCTGCGCGTGTCGATCACGCAGTTGCCGGAGGATCATCCGCTCTTCGACGCGCTCGATGCCTTGCAAACCGAGCTCGACGCGCTCGCTGCTGCACTTGCGGGGCAAGCTGAGCGTGCAGAATCGCTGGGGGCGTGCCTGCGCCGCGCGCGCGAACTCCAGGGCGTGCTGGCCGGGTGGGTAGCTCCAGCCGCGTCCGGTGACGCGTCGTCGCGCGTCGCGCAGGCTGCCAGCGGTGCTGACCAGCCCGACGCTCCAGGTGACGCCGCAAGCGAGTCCAGCGCCGACGATGAAAAGGTCCGCTGGGTCGAAGTGTTCTCGCACACGGTCCAGTTGCACGAGACGCCGCTTTCGGTGGCGCCCATTTTCGCGAAGCAGCGTGCGGGTGTGCCGCGCACGTGGATCTTTACGTCGGCGACGCTTTCCGTGCGCGGCGACTTCACGCACTACGCGGCGCAGATGGGCCTGAGCTCGCGGCGCTCGATGACGTTGCCGAGCCCGTTCGATTATCCGCAGCAGGGTTTGCTGTACGTGCCGCGCAATATGCCGCAGCCGTCGTCGCCGCAATTCACCGACGCGGTATTCGACGCCGCGCTACCCGCCATCGAAGCGTCGGGGGGCGGGGTTTTCATGTTGTGCACGACCTTGCGCGCCGTCGACAAGATCGCCGGGAAGCTGCGCGACACGATCGTGGCACGTGGCTGGAATACGCCATTGCTGGTGCAGGGCGATGCGAGCCGTACTGAATTGCTCGAACGCTTTCGCGCGTATGGCAATGCGATCCTGGTGGGCAGTCAGAGCTTTTGGGAAGGTGTCGATGTGCGGGGCGATGCGCTGTCGCTCGTCGTCATCGACAAGCTGCCGTTCGCGCCGCCCGACGATCCTGTGCTGGCCGCACGCCTCGACGCGCTGGCGAAGAAGGGCTTGAGCCCATTCGCCGTTCATCAACTGCCGCAGGCCGTCATCACGCTCAAGCAGGGCGCCGGGCGCCTGATTCGTGCGGAGACCGATCGCGGCGTGTTGATGATCTGCGACACGCGCCTCGTGGACAAGCCTTATGGGCGGCGCATCTGGCAAAGCTTGCCGCCGTTCAAGCGCACGCGCGAGATCGAGGTCGTGCGGGCTTTCTTCACGGGCGAGGAAGAGCAGGGCGCTCAATGACGCTGCCGAGCGCGCGTCGTGTAATTTCCGCTTGCATATGCGCAACGGTCGTTACATGCGTTGCGCATACGTCTGTGTGCTGAAATGACGTTAAGTGATCGAGAAGATACAAACAAAAAGGCCACGAACCTGGGTTCGTGGCCTTTTTGTTTGCCCGCCGCGCATCTGACGAGGCCATCAGACTGCACGGCGGTTCGCTTCGAGGCTCGCTGAAGCCGGAGCTTCGGGCGAGCATCTCGCGAATGCAGCTTACTGGCTTGCGCCCGAAGCCGGAGCAGCAGCGCCAGCGTCCGAAGCAGCAGCGGTAGCCGAAGCAGCAGCGTCGCTCGCAGCAGCCGTAGCGTCGCTCGCAGCAGCGGCGCCCGAAGCAGCAGCGGCTGCGTCCGAAGCGGCAGCAGCCGGTGCCGAAGCAGCAGCAGCATCGCTAGCCGGCGCAGCAGCTTGGTCGCTGCTCTTGTTGCACGCAGCCAGTGCAACAGCTGCCAGCAGGGATGCTACGAGGAGGGATTTCTTCATGATCACGTCCTTTTATGGTTAAAGGTAAGCAACAGCGCAAAATAATACCGGTAATGTGCCCCAACACCGACCTGAGCCGCTGGTGGAGATGCACTGCAAGAGCGTGAATCTTCCCTACGGCCTGGGCGGAAATTATAGGCACTTTCGTATCGACCGTCGACAAATCCGGGGACAATACGTTGTCTTTCTCATACAAGCACTATATTAGTACGGTATAACAGTCCGAAGCGCTTACGCAAGCACCCCGAGCCGTAACCAGCCCGCACAATACCATTCGTGTAGCAACGATGTCACACACGAATCGTGTGAGAGTGTTACAAAGCGTTTCCCATCCAGAAAGCGGTTGTCGGCCAATGCCGGCAGCCATTTTCTCACTTCTTTGAGCAAGTACTGCTCCCCGTTCAGGTAATACGACCGCGCATCGTAAAGCAGGATTGTCCTGCGGTCGAGTCTTATCCCATTTTTCGCGGCGCGCGCAACAAAACGCGCTTCGTCCAGCGGTTTCTCGGGAGCGTCGAATACCACATTCGATTTCGGTTCCGAAAGCCAGGAGCCGACGAACGAAGATACATCCGCACCGTCCCATCTCACTTTAGCAAGCACGGCCGAGACGCGCTCCACAAGTGCCGGGGGCAGTTGTGCCGCATGCAACACCGCTGGCTGGTCAGGGTCGCGGTAGAGCGTAGGGTTGCCTGCGCTGCTGTTCGCATCTTTGTGTTTGCCCGAATTCCGGCCAGCGGCGCCGTTTGCGCCGCGCTCGGCCAGCCAGTAGAGAAACTGGCTCGTGAGTTCCGTCGTGGAAGGCGAACGAAAGCCGATCGAGCAGGTCATGCATTCGCCCTCGGCCACGCCGTCGTGCGCGATGTGCGGTGGCAAGTACAGCATGTCGCCCGGCTCCAGCACCCATTCCTCTTCGGGTTCGAAATTCGCGAGGATCTTGAGCGGCAGCCCTTCCTGCAGCGACAGGTCGCGCTGTGCGCCGATGCGCCAGCGCCGCTTGCCATGCACCTGCAGGAGAAACACATCGTACGAATCGAAATGCGGGCCGACACCGCCGCCGTCGGAGGCGTACGAGATCATCAGGTCGTCGAGGCGGGCGTCGGGTGCAAAGCGAAAGCGTTCGAGCAGCGCCCGCGCGCGGTCGTCGTGCAGGTCCGCGCCTTGCACGAGCAAGGTCCATTGACGCGTCTTCGGTGTCGGCAGTTCGTCGGCGGCGAACGGGCCATGCTCGAGCGCCCAGCGCTTGCGAAAATGCGTGATGAGGCGGGATTCGACGTCGTCCTGGTCGGCCAGCGCGAAGAGTTCGTCGCGCGAGAGCGGCGCGGCGATGCCGGGTATCGCCTGGCGGATCAACAATGGCTTTTTCTGCCAGTATTTCTTCATGAACTGCGCCGGACTCAGGCCGCCAAGCAGTGGCGTGGGCGTATCGGGCGCGGGACATGCCAGGGAGGAGGGGGCGCGTCGCTTGCAGGCGTCCTCCGGGTGGTCTGGGGACCGCTTGGGCATCGTATAATGTGGTCTGTAATCTGGAGGATCGAATGAAAATTGCAAAGGACACCGTCGTGTCGGTCGCTTACAAGCTATCGGATGCGCAGGGCAATCTGATCGAGGAAAGCGACGAGCCGATGGTCTATCTGCATGGCGGCTATGATGGCACGTTCCCCAAGATCGAGGAAGTGCTGGACGGCAAGGAGCCGGGCTTCGAGACCCAGATCCAGCTTGAGCCTTCCGACGCTTTCGGCGAGTACGATCCCGAACTCGTCAAGATCGAGCCGCGCAACCGCTTCCCGGAACCGCTCGAAGTGGGCATGCAGTTCGAAGGCACGCCCGAAGAGGGCGACGATGATCTCGACACGCTCATCTACACCGTCACCGACGTTGCAGAGGACAAGGTCGTGCTCGACGGCAATCACCCGCTAGCGGGCATGGCGCTGCGCTTCGCGCTGTCGGTCAAGGAAGTGCGTCAGGCGACCGAGGATGAGATCGAGCACGAACATGCGCATGGCGCGGACGGTCTCGAAATCGCCGATGAGGACGATGACGAAGACGGCGACGAAGCCGCCTCCAAGCCCACCCTGCATTGACCGGGCAACGCGCCGGTAGTGACCGTAGTGACTGCTGGCGCGTTTTGCTTCGAGTCCCGGTTCGTTTCTCGCCTCGTCGCGTTCATGGCGCCGTGCGCTGTGAAGGCCACGCGGGCATCACCGTTCCCGCGCTCGCGCCGCCTGGCGCACCCATGTCGCCCGCCCGATTTGCACCGCCCGCGCCGTTTGTGCCGCTCGTGCCGTTTGCATCGGGCGCCTGTTGCATCCCGGGAATCTCCGTCACGTCGGGCATCGACGATATTTCGGGCATTTCCGGCAACGCGGGTTCGCTGCTGCCACCCTGCAGAAGAGCCGGCGGTTGAGGCGGCAGCAGCGGCAGGTGGCTGGGCACCTCATGCACACTCACGCGCAGCGGTGTGCGGCGCGCCATGTCCGCATCGATTTGAAGCCACTGCGTGAGCGGGTCGTGCAGCGAGAATGCAATCCGCGTGACGTTAGCAATCCTGATTCCTTTCTCGTTGCGCAAGGGCTGATCGATGGCGAAGCCACGCGCGAGCTTCGTCGTTTCCGGATGCACGAGGATCACCGGGCCCCGGAACGTTTCCGCAAGCTTCGTGAGACTGTGCCGCAACTCGGTGTAGCCGTCGCGTGGCGTGCGGCGAAAACGTAGCCATGCAAAGCGGTCCTTGCGCTCGTACTGTTCGGGCATCGCATCGCCCTGCATGAAGATGACGATGGCACGCGCATTGCGGCGGCGCGCAAACTCGGCTGCATGCTCTAACCAGAAACCGTTGGCGATCACGCGGTCTTCGAATTCGCCGTTGCGGCCGCCGGCATTCAGAAAATGATTGTTGCCGTCGGGCGCATTCATTGCGATGAACACCGTGTCGCCGAACTGCCAGCGTGTATTTTCCCGATAAGGCCGAAAACGCGAGACCTCGCTTTCGCGCGTGAGCGTGAGAGGGGATTGGCCGAGCGAATTGGTATCGGTGAAAAAATTCTGGCGCAGGAAATCGAGCCGCTCGACAGGATCGTAGCCGCCTGCGCCAGCGCTGCCGCAGGTGCTCCAGTCGCGCTGGCCCGGCACGAACACGAGCGGTGCGCGCGAGGCGTCGAGTAATGCGCGGCGCCGGTCGTAGAGGTGATCCGTGCATGTCTCGTGCGGTCCTTTGAGATTGCCATCGTAAACGACGAACGAAATCTGCGGATCGCGGCCGATAGCGTCGATGAGGCGCTGAAGCGTGGCTTCGTCGCCCGGCTCGGTGACGACGTTCGCGACGACGGCGAACGAATAGCGTGGTGAAGACGAAGAATCTTGCGCTCGCGCGGCGAGGGACAGGCCGAACAGCGCCAGGCAGACGAGCGCGCTCTGTAGTCCGCGACGCGGCGAAATAGCGACACTCGGAGCAACATCTCGCACGCCGCCCCGGCCATGTCGAAATGGCCGGGGCGGCGTCGCGAGGCGACGCTCAGCGTTTGCCGTCCGGCGCGGTGGCCAGTTCATGCAGTTCGTACAGCAGATCGAGCGCATCGCGCGGTCGCAACTCGTTCGGATCGAGCGCGCGCAGCCGCTCGGCGACGAGCGCGGCGCCCGGGTCGGCTGCTGCCGGTGCGTCTTCGACGTACGGTTGCGTGTCGAAATCGTCGTCTTCGGCAGAGGCGGGGGCGGCGAACAGGTCGAGCTGCGGTGTGGGCTGTCCGGCCGAGAGTTGCTCCAGATACACGAGGTGCTTGCGCGCCGCGCGGATCACCGGGTTGGGCACGCCCGCAAGTTGCGCGACCTGGAGCCCGTAGCTCTGGTTGGCGGGGCCTTCGCTCACGGCGTGCAGGAACACGATGCCGTGTCCGTGCTCGACCGCCGACAGATGTACATTGGCTGCCTGCGCGAACTCCGCGGGCAACTGTGTGAGCTCGAAGTAGTGCGTCGCGAACAGCGTATGGCAGCCATTGCTCGTGAGCAGGTGCCGCGCGATGGACCATGCGAGCGCGAGGCCGTCGAAGGTTGACGTGCCGCGGCCGATTTCGTCCATCAGCACGAGGCTTTGCGGCGTGGCGTCGTTGAGGATGGCGGCGGCTTCGGTCATTTCGACCATGAAGGTCGAGCGGCCGCCCGCGAGGTCGTCGGCGGCGCCGATGCGCGTGAAGATGCGGTCGATCGGGCCGAAGCGCGCGCGTTTTGCCGGCACATAGCTGCCCACGTAGGCGAGCAGCGCGATGAGCGCTGTCTGGCGCATGAACGTCGATTTACCGCCCATGTTCGGGCCGGTGATGAGCAGCAGCTTGCGCTCGGCGCTCAGGGTGCAGTCGTTGGCGATGAACTGCTCGACCTGCGCCTCGACGACAGGGTGGCGACCCTGTTCGATCTCGATGCTGGGCGCTTCGGTGAATTCCGGCGCGTTCCAGTCGAGTGCGCGCGCACGTTCGGCGAAGGCCGCGAGCAGGTCGAGCTCGGCGAGCGCTGCCGCGACGCGCTGGCAATCGGGAATGAAGGGCAGTAGTGCCTGGAGCAGCGCGTCGTAGAGCGCCTTCTCGCGTGCGAGCGCGCGCTCCTGTGCGGAGAGCGCCTTGTCCTCGAATGCCTTGAGCTCGGGCGTGATATAGCGCTCGGCGTTCTTGAGCGTCTGGCGGCGGCGGTAGTCGTCGGGCACCTTGTCGGTCTGGCCGCGCGTGACTTCGATATAGAAGCCGTGCACCTTGTTGTATTCGACCCGCAAATTGCCGATGCCGGTGCGTGCACGCTCGCGCGCCTCGAGGTCGATCAGGAACTGGCCACAGTTCTCGGACAGGTTGCGCAGTTCGTCGAGTTCGGCGTCGTAGCCGGTCGCCATTACGCCGCCGTCGCGCACCATGGCGGCAGGCTCGGGCGCGACCGCGCGCTGCAGCAGGTCCGCGCAGTCGCCGGGCGGCACAAGCCCTTCGACGATGTGTGTGAGCGTGGCCGAAGCGCCGCTCGCTGCGGCGACCTGCTCGCGCAGCGCAGGCAGATTGGCGAAGGTGTCGCGCAAGCTCGACAAATCGCGTGGGCGTGCCGAGAGCAAGGCGAGGCGCCCCGTGATGCGCTCGACGTCGGCGATCTGGCGCAGCGCGCCGCGCAATGCGTCGACGCTGGCGGGCGGCGGCGCTTCTAGCAGCGCGCCGATGGCCTGCTGGCGCATCTGTGCGATGCCCGCGTCGCGCGGCGGATGGTGGAGCCAATGCCGCAGCAGACGGCTGCCCATGGCGGTGCTGCACGTGTCGAGCAGCGAGCACAGCGTGGGTGATTCGGTGCCGCGCAGCGTTTCGGTCAGTTCGAGATTGCGGCGCGTGGCCGGATCGAGCCCGATGTATTCGGATTCGGCTTCGACCTTGAGGCTGCGCACGTGGCGCAACTGCTGGCCTTGCGTGGCGGCCGCATACAGCAGCAGCGCGCCGGCCGCGCCGCATGCGCTGGTGAGAGCCTGCGCGCCGAAACCGTCGAGGCTTGCGACGTCGAGCTGGTCGCACAGGCGCTGCTTGCCCGAGGTGACGTCGAAGTGCCAGGCCGGCACGCGCGTCAATGCACCGCCTGAGCCTGCGCCGGTTCCAGCGGGCGGCGCCCAGCCCGAGGATTCCGCCGGCATTTCCGCGACGAGGATTTCCGCGGGACGAATGCGCTCGAATGCCGCCGCGGCCTGTTCCGGCGCGACTTCGGCGAGACGCAGCGCGCCGCTCGCGAGGTTCAGCCACGCGAGCCCGACGTTGACCGTCACGCCGCGCCGGTTGTGACCCGGGCAGACCGCCATCAGGTAGACGTCGTTTTTATCGGAAAGGAGTGCGGCGTCGGTCAGCGTGCCGGGCGTGACCACGCGCACGACCTTGCGCTCGACCGGTCCCTTCGAGGTGGCCGGGTCGCCGATCTGCTCGCAGATCGCCACCGACTCGCCGAGCTTCACGAGCTTCGCGAGATATTGCTCGACGGCGTGATGCGGCACGCCCGCCATCTTGATCGGATTGCCCGCCGACGCGCCGCGCTGCGTGAGCGTGAGATCGAGCAGGCGCGCGGCTTTCTCGGCGTCTTCGAAGAACAGCTCATAGAAGTCACCCATCCGGTAGAACACGAGCGTGCCCGGATGGTCGGCCTTGATGCGCAGGTACTGCTGCATCATGGGAGTGTGTTGCGCGGTGTCGCTGGCGCTGGCGGTGTGTGTAGCCATCCTCGGTGTCTTGCTAAGGGTTCAGGGCGTGAGTTTAACCCGCGTCGCGCTCGTGCGAACCTGATCGGATGGTCTGGTGCGCGCGAGGCCCGTCGACGAGCGCCTGCATGTCGTTCGTGCGTGCGTTTGCCGCACTGCGCCGCATCGCGAGCCCGATCATCGCGGCGACGAACAGACCGAACACGACGATGATCCACTGCACCGGCATCCTTGCCGTCAGCAGCAGCGCGTAGGCGCCGAGCATCAGCAGCACGGCGAGATTCTGGTTGAAGTTCTGCACGGCGATCGAATGGCCCGCTGAAAGCAGCGTCGCGCCACGATGCTGGAGCAGTGCGTTCATCGGCACGATGAAAAAGCCCGCGAGCGTGCCGAGCAGCACCATCAGCGGATACGCGAAGAGCAGGTAGAAGGGCATGACGAATGCGCCGACGCGCACGCCTTCGCCTGCCGGAAAGAGCGCCTTGCTGTAGAACGCCATCGCCACGGCCACCAAGCCGCACAGCACGCCCACCGGCAGCACGCGCAACGACGCGCGCAGCGACACCCAGGCGGCCGCGGCCGCCGCGCCCAGCGCGATGCCGAGCCCCGTCACGCCTTGCATCACGGCGGCCTTCGAGAGCGACAGGCCGAGATTCGCATCGGCCCATTTGAGCACGAGCAGTTGCAGCGTGACGGCGGCGCCCCACATCAGCGTCGTGACCCATAGCGCGATCTGCGCGAGCTTGTCGGCCCACAGCACATTGAAGCAATGCACGAAGTCGGACACGAGGCGGCCCGGCTCCCTGAGCCGGTTCTCGTAGCGCGCGCCGGTGTCGGGAATGCCGATATTGATAAGCGCGGCGAGCGCGTAGGTAAGCATCACCGCGAGCATCGCGAGATCGGCGGCCGTCCGGATGAATGGCATCGGATGATGGGCGACGAAGCGTTCCGCGTAAGTAGAGACGAGCGCACCGCCCAGCATCGTGCCTGCGATCGTCGAGAGCACGGTGGCCGATTCGAGCCACGCGTTCGCCGCGACGAGTTTTTCGGCAGGCAGCAATTCTGTGAGGATTCCGTACTTTGCGGGCGAGTAGGCCGCCGCGCCGAAGCCCACCACGCCATAGGCGATCATCGGGTGCGCGCCCGCGATCATCAGCAGGCAGCCGGCGGCCTTTAGCGCGTTCGAGACGAACATTACGTGGCGCTTTTGCAGCGCGTCGGCGAACGCGCCGACGAAGGGCGCAAGCAGCACGTAGGAGATCGTGAAGAAAATCTGCAGGAGCGGCGTGACCCAGGCCGGCGACGAGATCACCGTGAGCAGCGCGATTGCCGCAATCAGAAGCGCATTGTCGGCGAGCGACGAAACGAACTGCGCGGCGATGATCGTATAGAAGCCTTTCTTCATCGCGGGGAAGAGCTGTTGAGGTGCCATCGTGGATCGTCAGGGCGACGACCTCGCGCGAGACACCGTGCGCGAAACAAAAAAGCGGCCGAAGCCGCTTGATGCGCCAGAGCTGCGCGCGCAGGCGGCTTCGCTCAGCCTTCCTTCTTCACGCGCGTGTACTTCGAGAGCACCGGCACCATTTGCGCGTAAATCTTCGGATTGCCCGCGACGACTTCACCCATGTGCAGGAAGTCGGAGTCGCCCGTGTAGTTGCCGACCAGGCCGCCGGCTTCCGTGACGAGCAGGCCGCCCGCCGCGACGTCCCACGGGTTGAGACCCTGTTCGAAGAAGCCGTCCATGCGGCCCGCCGCGACGTTCGCGAGATCGAGCGCGGCGGCGCCCGGGCGGCGCAGGCCGGCGCAGACGTTGGTCATTTCGGCGAAGAGCTCGCAGTAGCTATCGAGGCCGTTTTTTTCGCGGAACGGAAAGCCTGTGCCGATGAGGCCGTCGGCGAGCCGGTCGCGGCGGCCCACGCGGATGCGACGGTCGTTCAGGAACGCGCCGCGGCCGCGCGAGGCTGTGAAGAGGTCGTTGCGGGTGGGGTCGTAGACCACTGCCTGCGTGACGATGCCCTTGTGCGCGAGCGCGATCGAGACGCAGTAGTACTGGAAGCCGTGGATGAAGTTGGTCGTGCCGTCGAGCGGATCGATGATCCACTGATATTCCGATTCGTTCTCCGAGTGGCCGGATTCTTCGGCAAGGATCGCGTGATCGGGGTAGGCGGTCTTGAGCGTGTCAATGATGGCCGCTTCAGCCGCCTTGTCGACCTCCGTGACGAAATCGTTATGCTGCTTCTTCGCGACCTGGATGAGGTCGAGGTCGAGCGACGCGCGGTTGATGATCTGTCCGGCGCGGCGCGCGGCCTTGACAGCGATGTTGAGCATGGGATGCATGTGCCTGGATCCTTGTTGTCCGGCGCTTGCCCGAGCATGCGGCGCGCCGGTGGTGCAGAAGATAAAAGCGTCTAACGATTGGACAGGGCGCGAGCCACGAACGGCTTGCGGCTGAGCTTACAGGTCCTGAACCGCCAACGGAGACGAATTGGATAAGAGCGGGGCGCGTTGGCCTGGCCGGCCGAAAACGCGCGAATCTCGTATTTTACCCGAATATATGTATTCCTATATCGCTGTATCGATAGCCATGCCGGTAGAGGCTGGTCGACGGCGCGGATAGGCCGGGAGGCCAAGGCGCGATAACATAGAAAATTCTATATTTGTTGCTCTCAGAGATTCATCTTGGTGCCCCCAGATTCACACGTCCCGCCCGCCCATCCGGCCGCTACAGCGGCATCCCCGTCGCCCGCCGGCGAGGCCCACGAACCGCTACGAGGCGGTTTCACGTCCACCCGCTTCGTGCTGGTCGAGCCCAGCCATCCGGGCAACGTCGGCGCCGCGGCGCGCGCGCTGAAGACCATGGGTTTTTCGCGCCTCGTGCTGGTCGCGCCGCGCGTGCCGCAGGTCCATTGCGATCCGGAGGCCGTCGCGATGGCGAGCGGCGCCGACGACGTGCTCGCCGCCGCCCACATCGTCCCGACGCTGGCCGACGCCCTCGCGGGCGTGCAATGGTCGATGGCGCTCACGGCGCGCACGCGCGAATACGGACCCCCGCCGGGGGCGCCGCGCCAGGCGGTGCAAGATGCCTGCCGCCAGGTCGCGCACGGTGACATCGCGCTCGTGTTCGGCAACGAGCGCACCGGGCTCTCGAACGACGACGTCGAGCGCTGCAGCGCGCTCGCCCACATTCCGGCGAATCCGGCCTACAGCTCGCTCAATCTCGCGCAGGCGGTCCAGGTGCTGGCCTACGAACTGCGACTGGCGTACCTCGGCGAGGGTGAGCCCGGCATGGCATTGCCGGGCGCGGGGGCGGTGCCGGGCGGGCCGTCCGCAGGGACGCCGCTCGCCACGAGCGACGACATCGAGCGCATGTATGTGCATCTCGAGAACGCCCTGATCGCGCTCGATTTTCTCGATCCCGCCAATCCGAAGAAGCTGATGTCGCGTCTGCGCAGGCTGTTCGCGCGCTCTGGGCTCGAGCGCGAGGAGGTCAACATCGTGCGCGGTATCGCCAAGCACATCCTGATGCGCAAGGGCAGGGAAGGCGGGAAATAGCCCGCATCGAGGCCCGCATCGACGCCCCTAAGGAGGCGCACCGGGAGCAGACGTCACGGCCGCGCGTTCGACCTTGATGCCCGCGGGGGCTTGCTGGCTTGCGCGCGCCTTTCGCCTACAATCGATTGTCGATCACAAGCAAATAAGGATGGCTGCTAAAGCCGTGCATGACCTGTGCGCGCCAAGGGCGACGCGCGGCCTTTTCCCCATGTCCCTCACGTCGAGCGTGTGACAGCCATGTTCAAGAGACTTCGCGAAGACATCGCCACGATCCGCGAGCGCGATCCCGCCGCCCGCAGCGCCTGGGAAGTCTTGACCTGTTATCCGGGTCTGCATGCGCTCTTCCTGCATCGCTTTGCCCATGCCTGCTGGCTCGCGAAGCGCCGCTGGCTTGCGCGCTATGTCTCGCAGGTCGCACGCTTTTTGACCGGCATCGAGATCCATCCGGGCGCCACCATTGGGCGGCGCGTGTTCATCGATCACGGCATGGGCGTGGTGATTGGCGAGACCGCTGAAGTCGGCGACGACTGCACGATTTACCAGGGTGTGACGCTCGGCGGCACGTCGCTCACGCGCGGCGCGAAGCGCCATCCGACGCTCGGCCCCGGCGTGATCGTGGGCGCGGGTGCGAAGGTGCTGGGCGGTTTCACGGTAGGCGCGCAGGCGAAGATCGGCTCGAACGCCGTGGTCGTGAAGCCGGTGCCCGCGGGCGGCACCGCGGTGGGTAATCCGGCGCGCATCGTCGCGCCCGCGAAAACCGCGCCGGAGCAAGTGAAGTCGGGGAGCGCGCGTGAGGGCTTCTGTGCCTACGGCATCACGCCGAATGCCGATGACCCTGTTTCGCTCGCCATTCACGGCCTGATCGATCATGCCGCCACGCAGACGCAGCGCGTGGATGCGATGGCCGCCGCGCTCGAGCGGCTGGGCGCGCGGCTCGAGGCGCTACATGGCGCCGATGCGACGCTCGCGGAACTGCGCCGGCTCTCGGAGGGACTAGAGGGCGGGGCGACCCCGCGCGAGCCCGGAAATGCACCAGAACAAGCGGCACGCGTCTGAGCGTCTCACGGTATTTTTTCATGTCGCTGGCGCGTGTTTTCCGGCACGCGCTCAATCGAGCGGCAACATCCTGAACCCTTCAGCGTCGACGCGCAAATAGCCGCCGCGCGACTTGCCGTGATCGAGATCCCAGTCGGGCAGCACCCAGCGCGTGCCGCCGGGTTCCTGATGGCGCGCGGGACGATGCGTATGCCCGTGAATGATCGTGTTCGCGCGTGCGCGCCTGAAGAGCGTCGCAACCCCCTTGGCGGTGACATCGTATTTCGGCAGCGCGGGCCGATCGCGGCCTGCCTCGCTCTTGTGGCGCATGCGCTCGGCGAGTGAGCGGCGCCAGCGGAACGGCCACGCGAGAAAAAGCAGTTGCGCGAGACGGTTGCGCGCGAAACGGCGAAAGAACTGATAGCCGCGATCGTCGGTGCACAGCGCGTCGCCGTGAGCGAGCGCGATGCGCGTGCCGAATGCGGTGATGGCGATGGGGTCGGGCAGCCAAATGGCGCCCGTGGCTTTCATGAAGCGCTTGCCCAGCAGGAAGTCGCGGTTGCCGTGCATGACGTAGAGCGCGATGCCGCGCTCGGCGAGCGTGTGCATCAGCGCGGTCATGCGCGCGACGAAAGGATCGGCGAGCATGTCGTCGCCGATCCAGTATTCGAAGAGGTCGCCGAGAATGAACACCGAGTCGGCCTGATCGGCCGTGACGCTGATGAAATGCTCGAACGCGGCGACCGTGCGCGGAATGGCTGCGCTCAGGTGCAGGTCGGAGATGAAGAAAAACGGACGCGCCGCGTGCGGACGTCTGCCCTCGCCGGGCACGCCCGCAGCGGCGTGTCTTAATGCCTTTTCCTGCAGCATGAATGAAGCGCGCGCGTCTTGACGTTATTCGACGACGACAGCCTTCTCGATCACGACGTTTTCGAGCGGCACGTCCTGATGAAAGCCCTTCGAGCCCGTCTTGACCTTCTTGATCTTCTCGACTACGTCGAGACCGTCGACGACTTTGCCGAACACGGCGTAGCCCCAGCCTTGCGGCGTCGGCGACGAGTGGTTCAGGAAGTCATTGTCGGCAACGTTGATGAAGAACTGCGCCGACGCCGAGTGCGGATCGTTGGTGCGCGCCATGGCGATCGAGCCGCGCTCGTTCTTCAGGCCGTTGTTCGCTTCGTTCTCGATCGGTGCCTGGGTGGGCTTTTGCTGCATGCTGGCGTCGAAGCCGCCGCCCTGGATCATGAAGCCGTCGATGACGCGGTGGAACACCGTGCCGTCGTAGTGGCCGCTCCTCACGTAGTTGAGGAAGTTGGCGACCGTCTTCGGTGCCTTCTCGGCGTTCAGTTCGAGCTTGATGACGCCGTGGTTCGTGTGCAGTTCGACCATGATGGATCCTTAGTCAGTGGCTGGGGGGAAAGGGCGGCGCGGTAGCGGTACGAGGCGGGGCGTGTGGCCGCTCGCGTGTACCGTTGCAGCGCCGCGTGACGAATAGTGAGGCAGCTTTGCGACGATTGAATTGCGGCGTTACTTGCCGACGACGGTGGCCGACTGGATCACGATTTCCTTTTGCGGCACGTCCGACATCGGGCCGCGCGAGGTAGTGGGCGCCGCTTCGATCTTCTTCACGACGTCCATGCCCTGGGTGACCTTGCCGAACACCGCGTAGCCATTGCCGTCCGGGTTCGGATAGTCGAGGCCGGCGTTGTCGACGGTGTTGATGAAGAACTGCGCCGTGGCCGAGTTCGGATCGCTGGTGCGCGCCATCGCGATGGTGCCGGTGAGGTTCTTCAGTCCGTTCTTGCTCTCGAGCGGAACAGGCGCGCGCGTGGGCTTCTCGACGAAGCTCGTAGTGTAGCCGCCGCCCTGGATCATGAAGCCGCGGATCACGCGATGGAAGATCGTGCCGCTGTACTGGCCGGACTTCACATACTGGAGGAAGTTGTCGACAGTCTTGGGCGCCTTCTCGGGATAGAGTTCGACGCGGATGTCGCCTTCACTGGTCTTGAAGAGCACCTGTGGATGCGCGGCCTGCTGGCCGGTTTGCGCAAAGGCGGGCGCGTTCGCGATCAGGGCGGCGCTGCCGAGCGCCAACATCAACCATTTCATGAGTGTCCTCGGAAGTACGGGAAAAACGTGTCGCTGTGCGCCGCCGAACGAATCCGAAGCGCGCAGCGGCTTAGCGCGACGGCGCCACGAAGGGCGGCGTCGCGAGCGACCCGGTGGGGCCGCCGAACTGGTACACCGGATTGTCGAGCATCGGGCTCACGGTCGTCGTCCCGGCTTCCGGCGCGGGTGTTGCCGCTGCCGCTGCTGCGCGCGCGCGCTGCTTCGCTGCCGGCGGATTGACGATCTTCTCAATGTCGGTCAGGCGCTGCAGTGTTGCGCCGCTCGTGTGGCCAAGGCTGCTCGCGTGGCGGTACGACGCGTCGGCCATGCGCAGGTACAAATCGCCGAGGTTTTCCCACGCGAGACTGTATGAAGGGTTGGCCTTCGTGGCCGTTTCGAGCGCGACGCGCGCCTCTTCATAGCGGCCATGCTTCGCGTAGAGCGTCGCGAGATTGTTATAGGGCTCGGGCAACTCGGGGTAGGCTTGCGTGAGCTCGGTAAAGGCTTCAATGGCGTCGTTGTCGCGGCCAAGGCGTGCGAGGATGGTCGCGCGCTTGAACTTCGCCTGCACGTCACGCGGGTTCGACTTGATGCGCGCGTCCAGCTCCGTGAGCGCCGCCGCCCAGTTGCGCTGGGCGATCGCCGCATCGGCGCCGGGTGTGCCATCGGCCGTGGCAGGCGGCGCGGCATGCACCACGAACGCACCGCCGAAGACGAACGCGACACTCGCGAGAGCTGCCGCGGCAAGGGTCGCAGCGCGGGGCGCGCAGGCGCTGGAAGATTTCATAGGGGAAGGTCGCGGTGTTATACTCCGAGCCATTCTAACAAAAGGTCTGTGCGTTTTCGTCGCGCGCTTTTGGCCGCGCGACAGCGGGTGCCTGTCGAGCGTCCTCTCCGGTTCGTCGCGGCTTGTTGTGGCCGGCCCCCGGGGTGTTGCTTCCGGACAGTCTTCGCGGCACGCCAGGCTTTCTTTCACTACTCGTGGTCGTCTCCGCCCTGATGACTGATTGAGCGCGACTGTACGCAGCCTCGGGCAACGCGGTGCATTCACTCGCGGGCTGTTGTCGGCGCTGTCGCGGATTTCTTTCGACCCACGTATCCATCGTCTCTATGGAATCACTGCGCATCTACAACACGCTCGCGCGTGACAAGCAAAATTTCGTGCCAATCGAGCCCGGCGTCGTACGCATGTACGTCTGCGGGATGACGGTGTACGACTATTGCCATGTGGGGCACGCGCGCGTGATGGTGGTGTTCGACATAGTGCAGCGGTGGCTGCGCACGCTCGGCTACAAAGTGACCTACGTGCGCAATATCACCGACATCGACGACAAGATCATTCGCCGCGCGGTGGAAAACGGCGAGACGATCAAGGCGCTGACCGACCGTTTCATCGATGCGCTGCACGAAGATGCGGATGCGCTCGGCGTCGAGCGTCCCGATCGCGAGCCGCGCGCGACGCAGTACATCCCGCAAATGCTCGACATGATCGGCATGCTGGAAAGCAATGGCTACGCCTACCAGGGCAGCGACGGCGACGTGAATTACGCGGTGCGCAAGTTCGCGAGCTACGGCGCGCTGTCGGGCAAGTCGATCGAGGACCTGCGCGCGGGCGAACGAGTCGCGGCGAACGACGCCAAGCAGGATCCGCTTGACTTCGTGCTGTGGAAGCAGGCTAAAGCGGACGAGCCCGCCGACACGAGTTGGGATTCGAAGTACGGCCGCGGCCGTCCGGGCTGGCACATCGAATGTTCGGCAATGGGCTGCACGCTGCTCGGCAAGCATTTCGATATTCATGGCGGCGGTCAGGACCTGCAGTTTCCGCACCATGAGAACGAGATTGCGCAAAGCGAAGGCGCCACCGGCGAGAAGTTCGTCAATTACTGGATGCACAACGGTTTCGTGCAGATCGACAACGAGAAGATGTCGAAGTCGCTCGGCAACTTCTTCACGATTCGCGAGGTGCTGGCCAAGTACGATGCGGAAGTCGTACGTTTTTTCATGGCGCGCGCGCACTACCGTTCGCCGCTCAATTACAGCGATGTGCACCTCGACGACGCGCGCAATGCGCTCACGCGTCTGTACACGGCGCTCAAGGATGTGAGCCCGGATGCGGGCGAACTTGACTGGAACGAGGCGCACGCGCAGCGTTTCCAGGCTGCAATGAACGACGATTTCAATACGCCGGTTGCCATCTCGGTGCTGTTCGAGCTGGCAACCGAAGTGAACCGCTCGCGCGACGCCGTGCTGGCGCGTCAGTTGCAGCGCCTCGCGCGCGTGCTCGGCGTGCTCGTGCGTGAGCCGCGCACGTTCCTTCAGCAGGCCGCGGGCGCGCAAGATGCGGGCGCGCTTGACGTGGCCGCGATCGAGGCGAAGATCGCGGCGCGCACCGCCGCGAAGCAGGCGAAACAGTATGCGGAGGCGGACCGGATCCGGGCCGAACTGCTCGATGCCGGTGTCGCGCTCGAAGACAAACCGGGCGGGTTGACCGAGTGGCGCCGCGTGTAAGCGGGCTGTCCAGTTTCCACTGATCGATTCGCGAGGCAGGAGGCAGGATGGCAACGGCCACGAAGACGCAGGCAAAGCGCTCTGCGTCGCTCACGGGCGCGGCAGGCGAGGCTAAAAGGCGCGCCGCGCGCACTGGCGCCCTGAAGGCGCAGCAAGACGACACCGCTGCGGTTGACGGCGCGAAGAAGGCGGGCGCGAAGGCGCAGGCCGAGCATCACGCGCCCAATGGCGCCGTCAAGGCGGGCGCCGCGGCCAGGCCGGCGCGCGCGAAGGGCAATGGCGCGCTCGACGGCGCCGCACCGATGGCGAGCGCATTTTCCGAGGGTGGCACCGCCAGTGACGGCATCGAGGCGCCGGCGGCGTCCGTGCGCGGCAACGAGCCGGAGGTCGTGCGTCCCGACTACTGGGACAAGGCTTGCGCGGATCTCGTCAAGCGCGACCGCATCCTCAAGAAGCTCATTCCGAAGTTCGGCCCTGTGCATCTCATGAGCAGCGACGACCCGTTCGTCACGCTCGCGCGTTCGGTGGTCGGCCAGCAGATCTCGACCGCGGCGGCCCAGGCGTTGTGGCAACGCGTCGAATCCGCATGCCCGAAGCTCGTGCCGCAACAGTTCCTCAAGCTCGGCCACGAGAAACTGGCGGCGTGCGGCCTGTCGAAGCGCAAGACGGAGTACATCCTCGATCTCGCCCAGCACTTCGTCTCGGGTGCGCTCCATGTGGGCAAGTGGACCAGCATGGAAGACGAGGATGTGATCGCGGAGCTCACGGCCATTCGTGGCATTGGCCGCTGGACCGCCGAGATGTTCCTGATCTTCAACCTCGCGCGCCCCAACGTGCTGCCGCTGGACGATCTCGGACTCATCCAGGCAATCAGCGTCAACTACTTCAGCGGAGAGCCGGTCACGCGCAGCGAAGCCCGTGAAGTCGCGGCCAACTGGGAGCCGTGGCGAACCGTCGCAACCTGGTATATGTGGCGCAGCCTCGAACCGTCGTGAAAACGATGCCGCGACTCGGGCTTGTTAAGCTATTTTCTATCGATATCCGAATTTGATAGTTCGGTTCAGATTTCGACGATGGCCAGCGCGGTTAGAATACGCGCTGCCGCATAGTGCAAGGATTCCAACACATGAAAACCACGTTTCTGGATTTCGAGCAGCCGATCGCTGAACTCGAAGCGAAGATCGAAGAACTGCGCTTCGTTCAGGACGATTCGGCCGTCGATATTTCGGAAGAGATCGAGCGGCTGTCGAAGAAAAGCCAGCAGCTCACGAAGGACCTCTACGCGAACCTGAGCCCGTGGCAGGTCTCGCAGATCGCGCGTCATCCGCAGCGTCCGTACACGCTCGACTACGTGCACGAGCTGTTCACCGATTTCCATGAACTCCATGGCGACCGCGCATTCGCGGACGACCTTTCGATCGTTGGAGGCCTCGCGCGCTTCAATGGCCAGGCCTGCATGGTGATCGGCCAGCAGAAGGGCCGCGACACGAAGGAGCGCGCTGCGCGCAACTTCGGCATGCCGCGTCCGGAAGGCTATCGCAAGGCCGAGCGCCTGATGCGCCTTGCCGAAAAATTCGGCCTGCCCATCTTCACCTTC
Source organism: Paraburkholderia sp. A1RI-2L (assembly GCF_048957375.1). Lineage (NCBI taxonomy): Bacteria > Pseudomonadati > Pseudomonadota > Betaproteobacteria > Burkholderiales > Burkholderiaceae > Paraburkholderia > Paraburkholderia sp. A1RI-2L. The sequence goes on along the minus strand of NZ_JARBTA010000001.1, from coordinate 1,450,361 downwards.
GTCGACACGCCGGGCGCCTACCCCGGCATCGGCGCGGAAGAGCGCGGCCAGTCGGAAGCCATTGGCCGCAATCTTTACGTGATGGCAGAACTCAAGACGCCCATCATCACGACGATCATCGGCGAAGGCGGTTCGGGCGGCGCGCTCGCGATCGCCGTGGCCGACACGGTCATGATGCTGCAATTTTCGACGTATTCCGTCATCTCGCCGGAAGGCTGCGCATCGATTCTGTGGAAGAGCGCCGCCAAGGCGCCCGAGGCCGCCGAGGCGCTGGGTCTCACCGCGCACCGCCTCAAGGCGCTCGGCCTGATCGACAAGATCGTGAACGAGCCGCTCGGCGGCGCGCATCGCGACCCGAAGGGCATGGCCGCGCTGCTGCGCCGCGCGCTCTCCGACTCGCTGCGCCAGTTCCAGGGTATGAGCATCGCCGATCTGAAGGCGCGCCGTTACGAGCGCCTGATGGAGTACGGCAAGTTCAAGGAAACGACGTCGGGCGCGTAAGCGCGCGAAGTCGCTGACACGAGCCGGCGCCAGAGGCGCCGCCGTCATGCCGTGACCGACCATCCCGAATCCGACGCCGGGCGCATCGTTCTCGATGCGCTCGGCGTTGTGCTTTCCAGCCTTCCCGCCGATGCGCGCATCGCCATTGCGTTCAGCGGCGGTCTCGACTCGTCGGTGCTGCTCGACGCGGCGGTGCGCACGGCGGGCGCGGCGCGGCTCGTGGCGCTGCACGTGCATCATGGTTTGAGCCCGAACGCCGATCAGTGGCTCGCGCATTGCGAGGCTACGGCGCGCGCCTGCGGCGTGACGTTCGACGCACGGCGCGTGACGCTCGCGCGCGACGATGCGATGGGCGCGATGGGCGCGATGGGCGTGGAAGCGGCGGCGCGCGAGGCGCGCTACCGCGCGCTCGATGCGATGTGTGAAGCGCACGGAGTTCGGTCGCTGTGGCTTGCACAGCACGCCGACGATCAGGCGGAAACGGTCCTGCTGCAATTGCTGCGCGGCGCGGGGCTGGCGGGACTCGCCGCGATGGCGCCCGCGCGCGAGATGACTGGCGCTGCCTCGCGCGTGCGGCCGTTGCTGTATTTGTTGCGTGCGCAACTAGAGCGCTATGCGCGCGCGTATCACGTGCACTGGGTCGAGGACGAATCGAATGCCGACACGCGCTATGCGCGCAACGCATTGCGCCATGACGTGCTGCCTGCGCTTTCCGCGCATTTCCCCGGTTTTCGCGATGCGCTCGCGCGTACGGCTGCACACGCTGCTTCCGCGCAACGCCTGCTCGATGACCTCGCGCGAATCGATTTGCACGCGGCCGGGCACGATGACACCGGCACGCTTTCGCATGCCGCGCTCGTCGCGTTAGACGATACGCGTGCGCTCAATCTGTTGCGCTACTGGATGCGCGCGCTCGGCTTGCCTGCGGCGTCGACCGCGCGGCTCGCCGACGCGCTGCGCCAGTTGCGCGAGATCGCGCGCGAAGGCGAGGGCCATGCGCTGCGGGTCGATCACGCCGGATGCACGCTGCGCTGCTATCGGGGCCGCGTGTCATGGGAAGCGCCACGAGCGGAAGCGATGCCTGCGAGCACGGAGGACACCGTTGCGGGCGAAGGCGCCCGGCGCGGGCCCGTCAGCATGAACTGGCGCGGCGAGGAAGTCTGGCGCCTGCCATCATGGCGGGGCAGCTACGTCTTCGCGCCCGCCGATGCGAGCGATCCCGATGCCGTACCCGAAGGCGTATTGCGCGAGGGCACGCTCGTGGCGTGTGCGAGAGAGGGTGGCGAGCGCCTGCGCGACGAAGCCGCGAACGTGAGCCGCACGCTCAAGAACCTGTTCCAGGCGCGCGGCGTGCCGGCGTGGGAGCGCGATGTGCCGCTGCTGTATGTCGGCGAGACGCTGCTGTTCGTGCCCCGGATCGGCGTCAACCGTTCGGCGTTCGGCGCGCAAGGCGGTGCGTCACGCTGGCGGCGCATCGAATGGCGCGAGGATTTGCTGATTGCGTGAGCACGCCAGCGCCAAATGCGCCAGCACCAAATGCGCCAGCGCAAATCCTTGCCGCACAAGCCTTTTTCGCCCCCGATGGCCCAATTTCGCCTTGTAATTTTGACCTTGATCGGGTAGGGTAACTTGTTTGTCCAGCCCGCTTTTTCGCGTTCACGGACGCCGTCAAAAGCGGCGTATGCCGTGCCAGGACGCGATGTCTCCTTCAGCGGTATCCGACGGTTGCAAGGACGTCGTAGCGGTATGCGGGCAGGGCGCGCGAGCGCGTATCAGTATCTCTTCGATGCCGATGCGGCTGCCTCGCGGCCGCCCGGGCAAATTCCGCGTGTGCTGCACGCGCCAAGCCTTCGCGCGGCCTGAACGGTACCGGGCGGAGCCGTCTTCGGTGCGCCAGCGCGGTAACATCTCCAGTTCAGAACGACAATGGCACTCATCGTACACAAATACGGCGGCACCTCGATGGGCTCGGTCGAGCGCATCAAGAACGTTGCCAAGCGCGTCGCCAAATGGCACAAGGCCGGCCACAAGATGGTCGTCGTGCCCTCGGCGATGTCCGGCGAAACCAATCGTCTGCTCGGTCTCGCGAAAGAGATTTCGCCGCAGCCGAGCCCGCGCGAGCTCGACATGATTGCGTCGACCGGCGAACAGGTGAGCGTCGGTCTGCTGTCGATCGCGCTGCAAGAAGCCGGCGTGGACGCCATCAGCTATACCGGCTGGCAAGTGCCGGTCAAAACCGACAGCTCCTTCACCAAGGCGCGCATCAACGACATCGACGGCGAGCGCGTGCTGGCCGATCTCGATGACGGCAAGGTGGTCGTGATCACGGGCTTCCAGGGCATCGATCCGGAAGGCCACATCACCACGCTCGGCCGCGGCGGCTCGGACACCTCGGCGGTTGCGGTCGCAGCGGCGCTGAAGGCCGACGAATGCCTCATCTACACCGACGTGGACGGCGTCTACACGACCGACCCGCGCGTGGTGGACGACGCGCGCCGGCTCGATCGCATCACGTTCGAAGAAATGCTGGAAATGGCCAGCCTCGGCTCGAAGGTGCTGCAGATCCGCTCGGTGGAATTCGCGGGCAAGTATCAGGTGAAGACGCGCGTGCTCTCCAGCCTGACCGATCCGGCGATGAACCTCGACGAGGAAATGAAGTCGGGCACCCTGATTACCTTTGAAGAAGACGAGACCATGGAAAAAGCAGTCATCTCGGGTATCGCGTTCCAGCGCGACGAGGCCCGCATCATCGTGATGGGCGTGCCCGACAAGCCGGGCATCGCGTATCAGATTCTCGGCCCGGTGGCGGACGCGAACATCGACGTCGACATGATCATCCAGAACCAGAGCGTGGCCGGCAAGACCGACTTCACGTTCACGGTTGGACGCGGCGACTACCAGCGCGCGATGGATATCCTGACGAACCAGGTGAAGGGCCACGTGAGCGCCGAGCAGGTGCTGGGCGATGCGAAAGTTTCGAAGGTCTCCGTAGTCGGCGTGGGCATGCGCTCGCACGTGGGCGTGGCAAGCAAGATGTTCCGCACGCTCTCGGAAGAGGGCATCAACATCCAGATGATTTCGACGTCCGAAATCAAAATCTCGGTGCTGATCGACGAGAAGTATATGGAGTTGGCGGTCCGCGCGTTGCACAAGGCATTCGAGCTCGAGCACGCTTGAACCGGTGTCGTATGACGCGGGTGTGACGGGCAATTGTGAGCACGCACGAAAAAGTTTGAAAAAAGTGCGTCTTAAAAATTGACCAGAGCGCTCGAACCCGCTATTATCTTTGCTTCGTTGCGCTGCCTCCCTGGCGCGAACGAAGTTTTCGGGAGACGTGGCCGAGAGGTCGAAGGCACTCCCCTGCTAAGGGAGCATCTGGGCCAAAACCTGGATCGAGGGTTCGAATCCCTCCGTCTCCGCCAGTTATGGCGGCGAAACCCCGCAAGTCTCGGCTTGCGGGGTTTTTGTTTTTTCCGCGCGAATTCATGGACGCATACTCGACCGGGCGATTCATTTCATTGAGCTTCGCGTGAACGCCTGGGGTCATTGCCTGCTTGAATTTTTATAAGGATGCCGAATTGAGTGGTGCAATGATTTTTGCGTTTCAGCCGTTCATCTTTTCATGTTTTATTTGAAGTCGCATTCGAGCCGAGTCAAGGCTGAATGGGGCGAATTGCCTATGTGCCGCCTGTGTGCCGCGCGTGCGCGATTGCGAATTAGCCTCGGGTGTAACCAGACGTTACGCTGGCGAACTCGCGGTGGTTTTGTGCATCAGTTATTACAATATTGAAATACGCGGTCCGGGAGCCTGCGCTATATTGACCCCAACAAAACATCAACCCCAAAAGGTGAGTTCATGAAGTTCGCTCGTGTTGTTGCAATGCTGGTCGCGGGCTTGGCTATCGGTGCATCGAGTGCGGCTATGGCCGGCGTGAGCGTCGGCGTCAACATCGGTATTCCGGCCCCGGTTTACGTCGCGCCACAACCGGTCTACGTACCGCCGCCTCCGCCGCCCGTGGTTTATCAGCCCGCGCCGGTCTACGCGGCGCCGCCGGCCGTCGTGGTCGGCTGGTACGGTGATCGCTATTGGGATGGCCGCCGCTACTGGGCGCGTGACGACTGGTATCGCCATCACGGCGGTTACGACCATGGCCGCGGTCACTATGACCGCGATCACGGCGGTCCTCCCGGACATTGGCGCTAAGCCAGTTCGTCCGTATCGCGACGGACCTGAACCCGGTCAAAAGAAAAGCCGCCCGAGGGGCGGCTTTTTACTTGCTGCGGTTGCCGGCGCAACGAGGCACGGGCAGGACCTGGCGGCGCGTTATTCGCCGAGGCCCGCCATGCCGCCGACCACGGCGTTAAAGCCGGCGTCGACGTGGACGATTTCCGCCGTCACGCCGCCCGCCAGATCGGAGAGCAGGAACGCCGCCGTGTTGCCGACTTGCTCGATCGTCACGTTACGCTGCAGCGGCGCATTGTGCTCGACGAAGTCGAGAATCTTGCCGAAGCTCTTGATGCCGCTTGCCGCGAGCGTCTTGATCGGGCCAGCCGAGATGCCGTTCACGCGCACGCCCTTGGCGCCGAGCGATACCGCGAGGTAGCGCACGCTTGCTTCGAGCGAGGCCTTCGCGAGGCCCATCGTGTTGTAGTTGGGGATCGCGCGCTCGGCACCGAGATAAGTGAGCGTGAGGAGCGAGGCGTTGGCCGCGAGCATCGGTTGCGCGGCTTTGGCGAGCGCTGGGAAGCTGTAGGCCGAGATATCGTGGGCGATGCGGAAGTTTTCGCGCGTCATGCCGTCGAGGAAGTCGCCTGCGATGGCTTCGCGCGGCGCGAAGCCGATCGAGTGGACGAGACCGTCGAGCGTGCCCCAGTGCTGCTTGAGGTCGGTGAAGAGCGCTTCGATTTGCGTGTCGTCGGCCACATCGCAGGGGAAAATGAGGTTGCTGCCGAACTCCTGCGCGAATTCGGTAATGCGGTCCTTGAAGCGCTCGCCGACGTACGTGAACGCCAGTTCCGCGCCTTCGCGCTTGCATGCCTGCGCAATGCCATACGCGATCGATCGGTTCGACAGCAGGCCGGTCAACAAAATGCGTTTGCCAGCGAGGAAGCCCATGAATTCTCCTGAACAGGTTCAATGCACCGGGCGCCAGTAGAGGCGGCGCCGCGTGGTTTGGGTAGAATTCTCTCACAATTGACACCGCACCCCGGACAAATCCCTTTCTATGACGACAGGAACGCGAGGCAGGAGAACGCGCATGGCGCGTGGGGCAATGGTTCCTGGCTGGCGTCCTGATCAGGGTTGCGCACGGCGGGGCAACGGGCGGGCAGGGTGGCGCATGCTGGGCACGGCGCTTGTTCTCGCCTTCGCATTCGCGACGATGCCTTCGGCGCACGCGGTTTACGCCATCGCTCAATACGGCGAGCCGAAGTATCCGCAAGACTTCAAGCATTTCGATTATGTGAACCCGAATGCGCCCAAGGGCGGCACGCTGGTGCTCGCAAATCCTGACCGGCTCACGAGCTTCGACAAGTTCAATCCGTTCACGATGCGCGGCAACTCGGCGCCGGGACTCGGCATGATTTTCGAGAGCCTGACGACGGGCAGCATGGACGAGGTGGCGTCAGCGTACGGCTTGCTCGCCGACGATATCCGCATCGCGCCCGATGGCTTGTCGGTCACGTTTCACTTGAATCCTCGCGCGCATTTTTCGAACGGCGATCCGGTTACCGCGGCCGACGTCAAGTTCTCGCTCGACATGCTCAAGAGCCGTCAGGCCGCGCCGTCGATGCAGGCCTATTTCAGTGAAATCGTGCGCGCCGTGGTGGTCGACCCGGCAACCGTCCGCTTCGAGTTTCACAGCAACAATCGCGAGCTGCCGCTCATCGCGGGCGGCATGCCGGTGTTCTCGCACAAGTGGGGCTTGCGCGCGGACGGCACGCGCATTGCGTTCGACCAGATCGGGTTCGAGGAGCCGATCGGCAGCGGCCCGTATGTGATCGAGCGTTATTCGAATGGCCGCACGATTACCTACAAGCGAGATCCCGCGTATTGGGGCAAGGATCTGCCCGTGCGCGTGGGTGCCCACAACTTCGAGCGCATCGTCTACAAACTCTATTCGGACGACGTCGCGCGTCTCGAGGCATTCAAGGCGGGCGAGTACGACGCGCTCGTCGAATACGTGGCGCGCAACTGGGTGCGCCGCGACGTTGGCAAGAAGTTCGACAGCGGCGAGCTCATCAAGCGCGAATTCCCGCAGCACAACGGCACCGGCATGCAGGGCTACGTGATCAACCTGCGCAAGCCGATGTTCCAGGACGTGCGCGTGCGCGAGGCGCTCGATCTCGCGCTCGACTTCCAGTGGCTCAACCGCATGCTGTTCTACAGCCAGTACAAACGCATCGACAGCTGGTTCGTGAACACGGATTTGCAGGCGAAGGGTGTGCCGACGCCCGGCGAACTCGCGCTGCTCGAGCCGTGGCGCAAGCAGCTCGATCCGGCGGTATTCGGTCCGCCGCCTGTGCAGCCGAGCACCAATCCGCCGGGCTCTCTGCGTGCGAATCTGCTCAAGGCGCGTGCGCTGCTTGCACAGGCGGGTTGGACATATCGCGACGGCGCGCTGCGCAACGCGCAAGGTCAGCCGTTCGTGCTCGAGGTGCTCGACGACACGAGTGCCGCCGCACAATGGGCGCCAATCATGGCGCAGTACACGCAAGCGCTGGCTCGGCTAGGCATTCAGGTGAACTATCGCTCGGTGGACTTTGCGCTTTATCAGAAGCGGCTCGATGCCTTCGACTTCGATATCACGACGATCAAGTTCCCCGACGTGCAGGTCCCGGGCGCGGAGCAACTGGACCGCTTCGGCAGCAAGGCCGCCGACGAGCCGGGCTCGGGCAACCTGATCGGCCTGAAGTCGCCGGCCGTCGACGCGATTCTCAAGTCGCTGATGCTTGCGCAGACGCGCGAGCAACTGCTCGACGCCACGCATGCGCTCGACCGCGTGCTGATGCACGGCTACTATGTCGTGCCGCAGTGGTACAGCGCGACGCACCGCGTGGCGTACAAGAAGACCTTGGCTTATCCGGCGAAGCTGCCGCTGTACTATGGCGCGGTCGACTGGATCATATCGACGTGGTGGCTTGGCGGCGCGCACGCGCCGCAGCACTGAGATGCCCGACCACTCTTGACGGACACGAAGAACCATGTGGAGCTACATCGTCAAACGCCTGTTGCTGATGATCCCGACACTGCTCGGCGTGCTCACGCTGACTTTCGCGGTGATCCAGTTCGTGCCGGGCGGCCCCGTCGAGCAGGCGGTGCGCGAGCTCAAGCGCGGCGCGGAGCAGGGCATGCCGTTCGGCATGCGCGCGCATTCGGGGGTGGACGCGCAACAGATCGCGCAACTCAAGCAGCTCTATGGCTTTGATAAACCTCCGCTGCAGCGCTATTTTCTGATGCTCGGCCGCTTCGCGCGCTTCGATCTCGGGCAGAGCTATTTTCACCATCAGAGCGTGTGGTCGCTCATTATCTCCAAGCTGCCGGTGTCGATCAGCATCGGCTTGTGGACCTTCTTTCTCACTTATCTGATATCGGTGCCGTTGGGCATCGCCAAGGCGGTGCGCAACGGCTCGCGATTCGACCTCGTCACGAGTCTTATCGTGCTGATCGGCTATGCGATACCGGGCTTCGTGCTGGGTGTGCTGCTGCTCGTGCTGTTCGGCGGCGGTACCTTCCTGCAGCTTTTTCCGCTGCGCAACCTGACCTCCGACGACTGGGACACGCTCTCGCTCGGCGGCAAGGTTCTCGACTACCTGTGGCACATCACACTGCCGGTCACGGCTTCGGTCGTGGGGAGTTTCGCTGTCACGACCATGCTCACCAAGAACGCGTTTCTCGAAGAAATCCGCCGTCAATACGTGCTGACTGCGCGCGCGAAAGGCCTGTCCGAGCGCACCGTGCTGTGGAAGCACGTGTTTCGCAACGCGCTGCTGCCGCTCGTCGTCGGGTTTCCGGCTGCGTTCATCGGCGCATTCTTCACGGGCAGCCTGCTGATCGAAACGCTGTTTTCGCTCGACGGCCTCGGCTTGCTGTCCTACGAATCGGTGGTGCGGCGCGACTATCCCGTGGTGCTCGGCACGCTCTATCTCTTCACGTTGATCGGACTCCTGACCAAGCTCATCTCCGATCTCTGTTACGTGTGGGTCGACCCCCGCATTCAATTCGAACAACTGGAGCGCTGAGTTGAACCGAACCCGCGCCGGCGCCGAACCCGAACTGCGCACCGAGAGCGTACGCGCCTTCAAGTCGCCCACGCCCGCGCGCCGGGTGTGGCTGCGCTTCAAGCAGCAGCGCCTTGGCTACTGGAGCCTGATCGTTTTCGTGATCGCCTTCGCGGCGAGTCTTGCGGGCCCGCTCTGGTGCAACGACAAGCCGCTCGTGGTGCGCTACGACGGGCACCTCTATTTCCCGCTTTTCAAGTCGTATCCCGAGACGACCTTCGGCGGCGATTTCCCGACGTCCGCCGACTATCTCGACCCGTACATTCGCCACCGCTTCGACGCGCCCGGCAACTTCGCGATCTATCCGCCGAATCCGTACTACTACGACACGCTCAATTATTTTTCGAAGGTGCCGAATCCGGCGCCGCCGTCGCGCGATAACTGGCTCGGCACGGATGCGAGCGGGCGCGATCTGTTCGCGCGGCTGCTGTATGGCTTTCGCGTCTCGGTGGAGTTCGCACTGGTGCTGACCGCGATCGGCACGCTGCTCGGCGTGCTGGCGGGGGCGATCCAGGGTTACTTCGGCGGACGCGTCGACATCGTCGGACAGCGCCTGATCGAGATCTGGAGCGCGATGCCCGAGCTCTATCTGCTCATCATCTTCGCGTCGATCTTCGAGCCGGGCTTCATCCTGCTGATCGTGCTGCTCTCGCTGTTCGGCTGGATTGGGCTTTCCGACTACGTGCGCGCCGAGTTCCTGCGCAATCGCAATCAGGATTACGTGGTCGCCGCGCGCGCCATGGGGCTTTCGAACTGGCAGATCATCTGGCGCCACGTGTTGCCCAACAGCCTCACGCCCGTCATCACGTTTTTGCCGTTTCGCATGAGCGGTTCGATCCTCGCGCTCACGAGCCTCGACTTTCTCGGCCTGGGCGTGCCGCCGCCGACGCCTAGCCTCGGTGAATTGCTCGCGCAAGGCAAAGGCAATCTCGACGCGTGGTGGATCTCGATGTCGACGTTCGGCGTGCTCGTCGTGACCTTGCTGCTGCTCACGTTCATGGGCGACGCGCTGCGCAACGCGCTCGATACGCGCATCTCCGACGCGATGAAGGCCGGAGGCAATCAGTGAGCGCGCTGCCAGGGGATGTCGATGCGAAGAATGCAGGGCCCTTGCTCTCGATCGAGCATCTGAGCGTGCGCTTCGGCGAGACGCTCGCCGTGGACGACGTCGCGCTGTCCATCGAGCGCGGCGAGCGCGTGGCGCTCGTGGGCGAGTCGGGCTCGGGCAAGACCGTGACCGCGCTCGCGATCCTGCGGCTGTTGAGCGATGCACGCATCTCGGGTGCGATCCGTCTTGACGGCGAGGATCTGCTCGCGAAGAGTGAGCGCGCCATGCGCGGCTTGCGCGGCAGCGACATCGCGATGATCTTCCAGGAGCCGATGACGGCGCTCAATCCGCTCTACACGATTGGCGAGCAGATTGCGGAAACCATCGTGCTGCATGATGGCGTGACGAAGAAGGAAGCGTACGAACGCGCGGCGGGCCTGCTTGAGCGCACTGGCATTGCGGAGCCGCGCCGGCGTCTGTTCAGCTATCCGCATCAGCTTTCGGGCGGCCAGCGCCAGCGCGTGATGATCGCGATGGCGCTCGCGTGTCGCCCGCGCCTGTTGCTGGCGGACGAGCCTACGACGGCGCTCGATGTGACGATCCGCGGGCAGATCGTCGAACTCTTGCGCGAGCTGCAGCGCGAGGAGGCGGGCAAGTCCGGCGGGGGCATGTCGGTGCTGCTCATCACGCACGATCTGAATCTCGTGCGCCGCTTCGCGCAGCGCGTGGCGGTGATGGAGAAGGGCCGGCTCGTGGAGACCGGAAGCGTCGAGCAAATCTTCGAATCGCCTCAGCATCCCTACACACAGCGGCTCATCGCAAGCCGGCCCGAGCGCAACGTGCTGCCGGTGCTGCCGATCGCGCCGGTGCTGCTCGAAGCGAAAGACGTGAGCGTCGATTTCGCAACGAAGCTGCCTGGTTTTACGGGCTGGTGGCGGCACGGCCGCTTTCGTGCGGTCGACGACGCGAGCGTCTCGGTGCGCCAGGGCGAGACGCTTGGCATCGTCGGCGAGTCCGGGTCGGGAAAATCGACGCTCGCGATGGCGGTGTTGGGTCTGCAACGTACCGCGGCTGGCGCGATCGAGTTCCAGGGTCGTTCCATCGAGAGCTATCAGGGCCGCGACAAGCTCGGGCTGCGTTCGCACCTGCAGGTGGTCTTTCAGGATCCGTTCAGTTCGCTTTCACCCAGGCAAACCATCGAGCGCATCGTAGGGGAGGGGCTGGCGCTGCACCGGCCCGATCTTTCCGGCGACGAGCGCCGCAAGCGCATCGTGTCCGTGTTACGGGAAGTGGGCCTCGACCGCACGGTTTTGCAGCGCTACCCGCACGAGTTTTCCGGCGGCCAGCGCCAGCGCATTGCAATTGCGCGCACGCTCGTGCTCGAGCCGCGCGTGATCGTGCTCGACGAACCCACCAGCGCACTCGATGTCTCGATCCAGCAGCAGGTGTTGCGTTTGTTGACTGATTTGCAACGCAAATACAATCTGGGCTACGTATTCATCAGCCATGATCTCGAGGTCATCGGTGCGATGGCTCATCGGGTCGCGGTCATGCAAAACGGGGCGATTGTCGAGACCGGAGATGTAACAAGAATCTTCGACGAGCCTGCCCACCCTTACACGCGAAAGTTGCTGAAAGCCGCGTTTGATCGATGAACGATCGCGGAACTTAAGGGGGTTTTTTGGTGAAATTCACCAATGAGGCCTGCATCGTAATTGTTTTTTTCTATTTGTTTTGACACACAAATACTTACTGGCTACTATCGTCCAAACTTTTTCTTCTAACCCTCTGATTTACGGGCAATTTATTTCGACCCATGCAGCACCGATCCTTGACCCAGGCTTGCACGCGCGTCGTCGCCGGGATGTTTATCGGCGCACTGATGGCTGCAGCTAACGGCGCGTTCGCCGACGAAGCAAGCAGTTTTAATCAGAACGTCTCATTTTCGCCGAGCAATTCGACGAATCTCCAGTCGCTTTCCGCAGCTCAGCCCGCTGCTCAAGCCACGACCCAGACCACCGCTCCGGCTCAAGGCGGTGCGAAGGCATTTCTGTCCGGCATGGCCGGCAAGGCCGGCGACGTCGTAGTGGGCGCGTTGAACATGATCGGCGTGCGTTATCGCTGGGGTGGCAATACGCCGGATTCGGGTCTCGACTGCAGCGGTTTCGTGCGCTACGTGTTCCAGGACACGCTCGGCATGAACCTGCCGCGCCGCGCAGAGGAAATGAGCCGCGTGGGCGAGAAGGTGAGCATGAGCAACCTCAAGCCCGGTGACCTCGTGTTCTTCAACACGATGCGCCGCACGTTCTCGCACGTGGGCATCTATATCGGCGACAACAAGTTCGTGCACTCGCCGTCCACCGGCAGCACGATTCGCGTCGACGATCTGGACAACGGCTATTGGGAAAAGCGCTTCACGGGTGCGCGTCGCATCGAAGCGTCGTTTACGCCGGATCAGGAGCAAGGCCTCAAGCAGCGCGTGAGCGCGCAGTTCGACGGCAGCAGCGGCAACTAATCGCCCAATCAGTTGCAATACGGGTGCAAAAAAAGCCTGCTTCATCGAAGCAGGCTTTTTTGTTTTCGATCGCCGCTTACGCCGTCGCCGTGCGTGCGGCAGCCAGCCGGCGTTCGATCTCGGGGAAGATCTTGGCGGCGGCTTCCTCGCCGGCGAGGATCGCGGCATTGCGCTGGGTGAAATCACTGCTCGACATGGCGTTGAGGTTCGGGCGGATCACGATGTCGGCGTACTTCTCGAGCTCGTAGTTCTTGATCGACTGGCCCATGATCGTGAAGGTCTGCATCAGCACGTCGAACTGGCTTTGCGTGGGCGCCGTTTCCGGGCGCGACGAAATATCCACGGCAATCACGAAGTCCGCGCCCATCTTGCGCGCGAACGACGCCGGCACCGGGCTCACGAGGCCGCCGTCCACGTACTCGTGACCCGCGATGCGGACCGGCTCGAAAATCGACGGAATACTGCACGAGGCTCGCACGGCAATGCCTGTATTGCCGCGCTGGAACAGGATCGCCTGACCGGTGCGCAGATCGGTTGAGACCACGCCTAGCGGCTTGGCCATTTTTTCGATCGGGCGATCGCGCAGCGTCGTGTTCAGGAAATTCTGCAGCGCCACGCCTTGCAGAACACCGCGGTTGCGAAACGGCATGGCCCAGTCGCTGATCGACGCTTCATCCATCGTCAGTGCCAGCTTGTTGAGCGCGAAGCCATTCATGCCCGACGCGTAGAGCGCGGCCACCACCGAGCCCGCGCTCGTGCCCGTGATCAGATCGACCTGGATGTTGCGCGCCTCGAGTCCCTTGATCACGCCGATATGCGCGAATCCGCGCGCAGCGCCGCCGCCGAGCGCAAGGCCCACACGGATCGGGCGCTGCGTTTTGGCGGACGGGGGGGGAGCGGCGGTGACGCTTTTGTTGTCGGTCGGTTGCGTGCCCGCGGTGGTGCAGGCGGCGAGGACGGTGGAGGCAGCCGCGAGCGAGAAATGGCGGCGGCTCAATGAAAGCGGCGACGGGTGACGGTCCGGTTGCGGGCCCTGTTGTGTGCCCTGTTGTGGGTCCGTTTGCTGGGCGGGATTCAGATTCGGCTTCGAACTGGGTTTCAAGCAGATTCTCCAGGCGGCGCGCGCGAAGGCTATTTTCGTGCGGTGCGCGTCGCGTCTATTCTTGCGGCCCGCGATTGCGACCACGCGGGGCCACGCAGGCGAGGGCGCCAGCGCGCCGACATGATAAGGCAAAGCCATGCGCGCTTACGTTGCGTGCGTGTAACGCGATGTGTTTGCGATGTGCCGGCGAATTTCGATGCGATGTATCGACAGCGGCCGGGCATTCTGCGCCTCGCGGATGGGCCCGGAGCTTCCCCCATGCGCGGTCGAACCGGCGCGTGGCGGGTATAATCCCGTCTCTAATTTTCCCGGTTTTCCGTTCGCGTCTTGCACTTGCCGTGTCGCGCTGCGTCGTGCGGCTTCCAAGCCCGCATCGCCATGGCTACGCCCGCGCGAACCTTTGCCGCCCACCGGCCTGTATTTCGCCTGCTGCGCCGCTCGTATCGAGCACGCCGCGGCGCCTGACGGTCGCCGGGCGGCACCGTCCTCGAGTATTCGCACATGACCACGACCCCCGTCCGTACCCGCTTCGCGCCGAGCCCGACCGGCTTCATCCACCTCGGCAACATTCGCTCCGCGCTCTATCCGTGGGCGTTCGCGCGCCACAACAAGGGCGTTTTCGTACTGCGGATCGAGGACACCGATCTCGAGCGCTCGAGCACCGAAGCGGTCGACGCGATCCTCGAAGGCATGCAATGGCTCGGCCTCGATTTCGATGAAGGCCCGTTCTACCAGATGCAGCGCATGGACCGTTACCGCGAAGTACTCAAGCAGATGCAGGATCAGGGCCTCGTGTACCCGTGCTACATGTCGACCGAAGAACTCGACGCGTTACGCGAGCGCCAGCGCGAGGCGGGCGAAAAGCCGCGCTACGACGGCACGTGGCGCCCGGAGCCCGGCAAGGTCCTGCCGACGCCGCCCGAAGGCGTGCAGCCGGTGCTGCGTTTTCGCAACCCGCTCACGGGCGTGGTCGCATGGGACGACGCGGTGAAAGGGCGCGTGGAGATCTCCAACGAAGAACTCGACGACCTCGTGATCGCGCGCCCGGACGGCACGCCGACCTATAACTTCTGCGTCGTCGTGGACGACATCGACATGAAGATCACGCACGTGATTCGCGGCGACGATCACGTGAACAACACGCCGCGCCAGATCAACATCCTGCGCGCGCTGGGCGCCGAGCCGCCTGTCTATGGGCACCTGCCGACGGTGCTCAACGAACAGGGCGAAAAGATGAGCAAGCGTCACGGCGCGATGAGCGTGATGGGTTATCGCGACGCCGGCTACCTGCCGGAAGCGGTGCTGAACTACCTCGCGCGCCTCGGCTGGTCGCACGGCGATGCGGAAGTGTTCTCACGCGAGCAGTTCGTCGAATGGTTCGATCTCGACCATCTGGGCAAGTCGCCGGCGCAGTACGACCACAACAAGCTCAATTGGCTCAACAACCACTACCTGAAGGAAGTCGACAACGCGCGCCTCGCCGAGCTCTCGAAGCCCTTCTTTGCGGCGCTGGGCGTGGACGGTGCGGCACTCGCGAAGGGGCCGGCGCTCGCCGGCGTGGTGGCGCTCTTCAAGGATCGCGCGACGACCATCAAGGAAATCGCCGAGAGCGCCATGATGTTCTATCGCGAGCCGCAGCCCGAACAAGATGCGCTGGCGCAGCACGTGACCAACGCGGTGCGTCCGGCTCTCGCCGACCTCGCGAGCGCGCTCAAGAGTGCGGAGTGGACCAAGGAAGCCATCTCGGCCGCCTTCAAGACGACGCTGGGCGCACACAAGCTGAAGATGCCGCAACTCGCGATGCCGGTGCGCCTGTTCGTGGCTGGCACGACGCACACGCCGGCAATCGACGCGGTGCTCGCGCTGTTCGGCCGTGACGTGGTCGTGAGCCGCATCGAGCACGGTCTTGCGAAGGGCGCCTGAAAGGCGCGTGCGTAAAAATAATTGAAGAATTTTCGCTCTGGCACTAGCGCCGGAGCGGGAGTTCTTGTAGTATTCGGGCTCCGTTGAATACGGAGCGCGAAACAGCGGTAAGTTTCACGCAAAGAGTGGTCGAATCGAGCAACGATGTTTCGTAGAAACCTCGAAGCGATGAAAAAAAGATTCGAAACACTCTTGACGAAAGCGAAATTGATGTTTAAAATCTCGCTTCTGTTCTGCAAGGGGGTATAGCTCAGCTGGGAGAGCGCTTGCATGGCATGCAAGAGGTCAGCGGTTCGATCCCGCTTACCTCCACCATCAGAACAGCGTAGTAAAGTGTAGCAAGGCATTATCTGAAAAGATTATGTCCCCTTCGTCTAGAGGCCTAGGACATCACCCTTTCACGGTGAGTACAGGGGTTCGAATCCCCTAGGGGACGCCAAATGAGCGTCATCGAGCAAATCGTCGCGATATCGATGAGGCAGCAGGTGGGAATCAACCGACGCCCATCTGTCTATGTCGAACTGGAGCGGTAGTTCAGTCGGTTAGAATACCGGCCTGTCACGCCGGGGGTCGCGGGTTCGAGTCCCGTCCGCTCCGCCAGATAGAAGCCCGTTCAGAAATATTGAGCGGGCTTTTAGTTGAAGTGTTATAGGCGCAAGCCTGTGTTGTCCCCTTCGTCTAGAGGCCTAGGACATCACCCTTTCACGGTGAGTACAGGGGTTCGAATCCCTAGGGACGCCAAATAAATGCGGCGCCACAGCGTAGTACAGCAAGCAGCAGGGCGACGCCGCCAGCGGGTTCTAACCGACCGCCGGTGCAGCAAAGCAGGACTGGAGCGGTAGTTCAGTCGGTTAGAATACCGGCCTGTCACGCCGGGGGTCGCGGGTTCGAGTCCCGTCCGCTCCGCCAGATTCGATCTGCCCAGTGTCTCGGGTGGAATGTAGTTCAAGGCGCAAGCCTGTGTTGTCCCCTTCGTCTAGAGGCCTAGGACATCACCCTTTCACGGTGAGTACAGGGGTTCGAATCCCTAGGGGACGCCAAATAAAATGCGGCGCCACAGCGTAGTACAGCAAGCAGCAGGGCGACGCCGCCAGCGGGTTCTAACCGACCGCCGGTGCAGCAAAGCAGGACTGGAGCGGTAGTTCAGTCGGTTAGAATACCGGCCTGTCACGCCGGGGGTCGCGGGTTCGAGTCCCGTCCGCTCCGCCAGAATCAAAGCCCGCTGGATTTCCAGCGGGCTTTTTCTATTTCTCTCTCCTATCTCCATGCCGCATCCACGCGGATACGGACAAACGGCCATTGCCTGAGCCGGCGCGTTATCGTAGCGTTGTCGGAACTTCGAATTGTCGCGTTTTGCCGCGTTGCTTGCCATGTTCGCACCGAACGACATTCCGTCGCGCTTCCAGTTGCGTCACGCCACCATGGACGACTTCGAATTCGCCGAGTCGCTGACGCGCAGGAACATGGGGGGCTATTACGTGCGCCATCATCTGATTTGGCGCGGCGACCTCTTTCTGGCCAGCTACCGCGAATCGGAAAATTTCATCCTCGAACTCGATCGCGAGGCCATTGGCGTGCTGCGCGTGACGCAGGAGGCCGACTCGCTGCATATACGTGACGTGCAGATCGCCGAGGGTTATCGCGGCAACGGTGCGGGGACCTTCCTGCTCGACATGTCGCATCGCTGGGCGCGCGAGCGCGGCCTGCGCGAGTTGCAGTTGCGCGTGTTCGTCGACAATCCCGCGGCGCGGCTTTATCTGCGCATGGGCTACCGGGTGGCGGGGCCACGGCTCGCGCGCCTCGGCTCGATCCGTCACATGACGCGGCCGGTCTGACGAATTTCCGGAGATCTCAGCGCGAAGCAGCGTTGTGGCGCTCGCCCCGCCGTGCATGCTCAAACGTCGTGCCGTGCCGTCAGCGGTCCCAGAGGCGCTGCCAGGGCCGGCGTGTCGATCGCCATGTCGTCTTCGTGCGGGCCCAATTCCCGCTCGCCTGTCCCGCGCGCAATGAACGCACGCGGGCTCTCGCCGAACGCGCGCCGGAACATCGCCGAAAACGCACTCTGGCTCTGGTAGCCGAGCTCATGGGCCACGACGGCCATCGGCTTGCCCTGGTTCAGGAGCGGAATCGCACGCGCGAGGATCGCCTGCTGGCGCCACTGCGAAAAACTCACGCCAAGCTCCTGCCGGAAGAGCCGCGCGATCGTGCGTGTGCTCGCGCCCACGTGCGCCGCCCAGTATTCGAGCGAACCCGGTCCGGCAGGATCGGCGAGCAGCGCCTCGCACAGCGAGTGCAGGCGCTTTTCCTCGGGCATCGGCACCGAGAGCGGCAGCGGCGCCGAGCGCGTGATTTCGTCGAGCGCCACGGCGCCCAGCAGGCGCTCGCGCGCGGGGTCGATGCCGCGCTCGTCGAACGCGGCGATCGCCTCGCGCAGCAGGCCGGACACCTCCACCACGCGGCAAGCGTCGAGCCCGGGCGGAATGACCGAGGCATCGACATAGAGCGTGCGCAGGAACGCATCCTCGACGATCGCCACTTCATGCATGACGAATGGCGGAGCCCAGATTGCCCGTGAAGGCGGGACCATCCACGTCGTGCCGGGCGTCGCCATGCGCAGCACGCCGCGCGACGCGTAGGCGAGCTGCGCCCACGCGTGCGTATGCCGCGCGATGCGCACGCCGGCGGCCATGGGCCGCGAGCGCACGCGGATCGGGTGCTCGGGCGTCGGCTCGAATTCGGGCGGGATGTCGGCGAGCTCGGCGGGCGGCAAGGCGGCGGGCGAGGAAAAGGGCATGGTGGATCTGCGCGTTTCTGTGCGCATTATTGTAGGCGCGCGTGTGCATGGCTGTCCGATGGTGCCCATCGGCATGGGCGCAGGCGCATAATGCTGCCGATTTGCTGCACGAGTCATCGGCAACAGGCAGCTAGCCGGCAGCCAGCCGGCAACCGGGAGCAAGGAGCACAAGCAATGAAGTACGTATTCATCTACGGCACGCTGCGCGCGGGCGAGATCAACGACATCCATCTCTCGGCGTCACGCAATGCGCTCCGGCAGCCGCGCCTCGTGGGCAGTACGGCGGTCGCGGGTTACCTGTTCGACTTTGGGGCGTACCCGGGGATGGTGGCCGATGCGCAGGCCACGCCGGTGATCGGCGAGGTCTACGAAATCGACGAAGCGCTGGTGGCCGTGCTCGACGAGATCGAGCAGGTGTATCCGGGCGTCGACGGGCTCTTCGTCTCGCAGAAGGTGAGCGTGGAAGTGGCGGGCGAGCGGCTCGAGTGCCTGTTCTATCCGGTGGCGCGTCATGCGGTGGAAGGGCGGCCGCGGATTCATGACGGCGACTGGATCGCGCACCGTCTCGCGCGTTGATCGGTGCGCGGCACGGCGTAGAAGCACTGGATAGAAGTACAAAGGCCCGGCGGATTTGCATCCGCCGGGCCTTTTGTATCGATCAGTCGTCAGGTGATTCGAACGATCAGATCTCCTCGTACAGCGGCAGCGTCAGGAAGTCGACGAAGTTCTCCGAGGTCGACATCTGTTCGAAGATCTGCGAAGCGCGCACGTACGGCTGGGTGTCGCCGCCGACCGAGGCCTTCACCTTGTCGAGTTCTTGCGGGATCAATTCACGCACGAGCTCGGCCGTGACCTTGCGGCCGTCTTCGAGCTTGCCCTTCGGCGAGCGGATCCACTGCCAGACTTGCGCACGGGAGATTTCCGCGGTTGCCGCGTCTTCCATCAGGTTGTGGATCGGCACGCAGCCATTGCCTGCGAGCCATGCGCCCAGGTAGTGGATGCCGACGTTGATGTTGTTGCGCAGGCCGGCTTCGGTGATCGGCGCTTCCGGACGGAAGTCGAGCACGTCCTTGGCCGTCACATTGACGTCGGGGCGCTGCTTGCTGATCTGGTTCGGCTTGTCGCCGAGCACCTTCACGAACTCTTCCATCGCGATGGGCACGAGGCCCGGGTGCGCAACCCAGCCGCCGTCGTAACCGTCGCCGGCATCGCGCGCCTTGTCCGAACGCACGCCGCCCATGGCCTTGTCGTTCGCCGCCGGATCGTTCTTGATCGGGATCAGCGCGCTCATGCCGCCGATGGCCGGCGCATTGCGGCGGTGGCACGTCTTGAGCAGTTCGAGCGCGTAGGCGCGCATGAACGGCGACGTCATCGTGATCTGCGAACGGTCGGCGAGGCAGAAGTCCTTGTCGTTCTTGAACTTCTTGATAGCCGAGAAGATGTAGTCCCAGCGGCCGGCGTTCAGGCCCGAGCTGTGCTCGCGCAGTTCATAGAGGATTTCGTCCATCTCGAACGTGGCGAGGATGGTCTCGATCAGAACCGTGGCGCGGATCGTGCCGCGCGGGATGCCGACGGCTTCCTGCGCCACGACGAAGATGTCGTTCCACAGGCGCGCTTCGAGATGGCTCTCCATCTTCGGCAGGTAGAAGTACGGACCGCTGCCGCGTGCAACCAGCTCCTTCGCGTTGTGGAACAGGTAGAGCGCGAGATCGAAGACGCCGCCCGAGACGCGCTGGCCGTCGACCGTCACGTGCTTCTCGTCAAGGTGCCAGCCGCGCGGACGCACGATCAGCGTGGCGGTCTTTTCGTTGAGCTTGTAGGTCTTGCCGTTCTGTTCCAGCGAGATCGTGCGGCGCACGGCGTCCTTGAGGTTGATCTGGCCGGTGATCTGGTTGTCCCAGCTCGGCGCGTTCGAATCCTCGAAGTCGGACATGTAGGAGTCCGCACCGGAGTTCAGCGCATTGATGATCATCTTGCGCTCGACCGGACCCGTGATTTCGACGCGGCGGCATTCGAGGTCCTTCGGCAGCGGCGCGATCTTCCAGTCGCCTTCGCGGATCGACTTCGTTTCAGCCAGGAAGTCGGGACGCTCGCCGGCGTCGAGGCGCTTGGTGCGCTCGACGCGCGCCTTGAGGAGTTCCTGACGACGCGGCTCGAATGCGCGGTGCAGCTTCGCGACGAGTTCGAGTGCTTCGGGCGTGAGGATCGTTTCGAAGCCGGGCTTGATTTCAGCCGAGATCTGCATGCCTTGCGGCAGGTTCAACGTGTTCGCCATGATTGCTTGCTCCTTGGTCGGTCAGACTTTGAATGCGGTGGTTGTTGTAATTACCGTGCCGGTCAGGACGATTTCGTCACGCGCCCGGGCTGGGGCGCGGGGCGGCTTCGCTCGGCAGGCACAGCGGTTTCGAGAAAGGCGGCGAGTTCTGCCATGCCGCCGCCGGTGCCGTGCGGCGGCACGCCGAGCTCTTCGGCGGGCAGTCGCTGGCGGTTGATCCAGAATGTGGTATAGCCGAACCAGGCGGCGCCGGCGGCATCCCAGCCGTTCGACGAGACGAACACCATGTCGCGCGGCGCGGCGTCGAACGCGCTGGCGCCGAGCGCGTAGGCGGCCGCGGCTGGTTTATAGGCGCGCACGGCGTCGACTGAGAGCACGTGGTCGAACAGGCCGTTCATGCCGGCGCTTTTCACCGCGATGTCGAGCATCTGCGGATTGCCGTTCGAGAGGATGGCGAGGCCCATGCGCGTGCCGTCAGCGGCCGGCGCACGCAGGCGGCGCAGCACGGGCAGCACGTCGGGAAAGGCCGAGAGGCAGGCGTATTCGTCCATCAGCCGCTTTTCGCCCGCGCCGGAAAGCGACAGGTTCAGGCGGCGCGCCGCGTAGCGCAGCGCGTCGAGCGTGATATCCCAGAAGGGGCGGTAGCGCGCGCCAGCGGGGTCCGAGAGCGTGCGCAACTGCGTGTATTCGATCTGCTTCAGGCGCCAGAGCTGCGAGAGCGCGTCGCCGTGACCGGGGAACATCTGCTCGGCCGCGGCAACGACCGAGTGCACGTCGAAGAGCGTGCCGTATGCGTCGAAGATCACAGCCTTGGGGAATCGTGGTGTCGTTGTGGCCGACATAGCCTTGCACTCCATCATCAGAGGTCGGGGGGAATTGTATTCATGATCATGGGTGCTGAAAAAGACGGGATTGATCACTTGATCTTTTACTTTTACCCACCTAATCTGACGCTCTAGAGGTTTTTTTCTATCAAAGGTGTTGCGTAATCCTGTTTTCCTCCTGTTCCGATGGATCGCTTCAAACAAATCGAAACTTTCGCCAACGTCGCGGCGAAGGGCAGTCTTTCCGCGGCGGCGCAGGTCGAAGGCGTCGCGCCCGCCATCATCGGCCGGCGCATCGACGCGCTCGAAGAGCGGCTCGGCGTGAAGCTGTTTGTGCGCACCACGCGCCGCATTACGCTGACGTTCGAGGGCTCCGCGTTCCTCGAAGACTGCCAGCGCATCATTCATGACATGCAGAACGCGGAGGCCAGCGTCTCCGCGGGCGGCGTGAAGGCGAGCGGGCACCTGCGCGTGTCCGCGCCGGCGGGTTTCGGCAGGCGGCACGTCGCGCCGCTCGTGCCCGATTTCACGTCCGCGCACCCTGACGTGACGACCACGCTCGACCTCTCGGACCGGCTCGTCGACCTCGTCAACGAAGGCTTCGACTGCGCGGTGCGGCTGGGCGAGCTGCCCGATTCGTCGCTCGTTTCGCTCAAGCTCGGCGAAAACCGGCGCGTCTGCGTGGCGTCGCCCGCATACCTGTCGCGGCGCGGCGCGCCCGAGACGCTGGCCGACCTCGCGCGTCACAATTGTCTCGCGCTCGGCGCGAGCAGCGCGAACCAGCAGCGCGGCTGGACCTTTCAGCAGGACGACAAAGTGGTGTCGATTCGCGTTTCCGGCACGATGGAATGCTCGGACGGCGCGGTGCTGCACGAATGGTGCCTCGAAGGCTATGGCCTCGCGTGGCGCTCGTGGTGGGAAGTCGGTGAGGATATTGCAGCGGGCCGGCTCGCGAGCGTGCTCGACGCTTATGCCGCGCCGCCCATCGGCATTCACGCCGTGTTTCCGCAGCGCCGGCACTTGCCGTTGCGCGTGCGCCTCTTTCTCGACTTTCTCAAGCATACCTACGGCCAGCCGGGTTACTGGGGCCAGGACTGAGTCCTGGCGGTTCGTGCTTCCGCCTCTGCGTCACGGCCAGTGCATCCGCGTTTCCGATATGGGGGGATGCCCGCATGCGCGCCGTGCACCGCTTATTCGCGCACTACAATCGATCTGAGGGCGTAGCGGGGCGCCGTGCGAGGCCATGGCGCGGTTCGCGAGGCCACCCGGATGCAGAGAGCACGGGAACACGGAGGGCGCCATGTTCAAGCACATCCTCGTTCCAACCGACGGCACCGATCTGTCGAAGAAGGCGATTGACGGCGCGATCGATCTCGCGCGAACGGTGGGCGCCCGCGTCACGGCCTACGCGTGCCTGCCGCAATATCCGTACTCGCCTTACGCCGATGTCGTGATGGAGCTGCCCGGCGACTTTCAGACCCGCAGCGAGCGCGAGGCGCGCATCCACCTGCAGGAGGTGGAGGACGCGGCGCACAGCGTGGGCGTCACCTGCGACTCCTGCACCAGCGTGCATCCTTCCCCGTACCTCGGCATCATCGAAGCCGCCGAAAACTGCGGCTGCGACGTCATATTCATGGCTTCGCACGGGCGGCGCGGTCTGGGCAGCCTGTTGATCGGCAGCGAGACGCAGCGCGTGCTCACGCATACGAAGATTCCGGTGATCGTCTATCGATAGTGCATAGCCGCAGTCGGCGCATGGACATGCACGGCGCGATGTCCATGCGCCTTCCGTGGCTTGCCTCACTACACTCTGGCGCGCGTGCGGCGGTGGCGGCGTCCGGCAGGCCCCGCCAAGGACTTGCGAACCGGCTGCCGCGCCGTGCGTCCGGCGCCAGAAAAAGCGGGGGGCGTGCCCCCTGCGGGTGGTCTTACGCCACCTTCTGGTCGAAGAACTGCTCGTCTTCGGTCGAGCCGTGCAGCGCCGTGGTCGATGCGTCTCGTTCGACCGTTTGCGTCACGGCGTCGAAATAGCCCGTCCCCACTTCGCGCTGGTGCTTCACGGCGGTGAAGCCCTTTTCTGCCGCGGCGAACTCGGCCTGCTGGAGCTCGACGAACGCGCTCATGTTCTGGCGCGCATAGCCGTGTGCGAGGTTGAACATCGAGTAGTTCAGCGAGTGGAAGCCTGCCAGCGTGATGAACTGGAACTTGTAGCCCATTGCGCCGAGCTCGCGCTGGAACTTCGCGATCGTCGCGTCGTCGAGGTTTTTCTTCCAGTTGAACGACGGCGAGCAGTTGTAGGCGAGCAGTTTGCCCGGGAATTCCTTGTGGATCGCCTCCGCGAACTTCTTCGCGAACTCGAGATCCGGCTTGCCCGTTTCGCACCAGATCATGTCGGCGTAGGCCGCGTAGGCGAGACCGCGCGAGATCGACTGCTCGAGGCCGTTGCGCGTGCGGAAGAAGCCTTCCACCGTGCGCTCGCCCGTGAGGAACGGCTTGTCGTTGTCGTCGATGTCGGAGGTGACGAGGTCGGCGGCTTCGGCGTCCGTGCGCGCGAGCAGCACGGTCGGCACGCCGCAGACGTCGGCGGCCAGACGCGCGGCCGTCAGCTTGGCGACGGCTTCGCGCGTCGGCACGAGCACCTTGCCGCCCATGTGACCGCACTTCTTCACGGAAGCGAGCTGGTCTTCGAAGTGCACGCCCGCGGCGCCCGCTTCGATCATCGCCTTCATCAGTTCGAACGCATTGAGCACGCCGCCGAAGCCGGCTTCAGCGTCGGCCACGATGGGCTGGAAGTAGTCGACATAGCCTTCGTCGCCTGGATTCTTGCCTTCGGACCATTGGATCTGGTCGGCGCGCGTGAGCGTGTTGTTGATGCGCTTGACCACCTGCGGCACCGAATTGGCCGGATAGAGCGACTGGTCCGGGTACATTTCGCCGGCGAGGTTGGCGTCGCCGGCGACTTGCCAGCCCGACAGGTAAATGGCCTTGAGACCGGCCTTCACCTGCTGCATGGCCTGGTTGCCCGTGAGCGCGCCGAGCGAGTTGATGAACGGCTCGGTGGTCACGCCTTTCCAGAGCTTTTCAGCGCCGATCTTCGCGAGCGTGTGCTCGGGCTGGATCGAACCGCGCAGGCGTACCACGTCGTCAGCCGTGTAGTTGCGCTTGATGCCCTTCCAGCGCGGGTCCGTTTCCCATTGCTGTTGAAGTTGCTGTGCTTGCTGTTGACGGGGCGACATGATGGGCTCCTTCGTTTACCTGGAGATAAACCGGTGATCGGAACTGCTGAACCGCTGAGATTCGCAAAGGGGATTTCGGTTCGCGAACTCTTATATAAGAGTCTAGGCAAATCGATCGCCCCGCAACAGACAAGGGGTGGGTTTTTTTGGTAAATTTTAAATCAATAAATTCAATAAGTTATGTATTTTATTTCGCGATAAGAAACGCAATTTTCCATCTTGCAATGGATCTATTTGTGCCCCGCAACACGATTTTTTACGAAGCAAAAAAATTTTTTGTATTGTGAAATTTTGGGCGCGGACAAAAAAAGACCGGTGACGAGCACCGGTCCTTTTCAACATCAGTTGGCGGGCGGACGTTGCCGTCCGCCGCCGCGCGCTGATTTAGCTGTCGCGACGTGCGCCACGCGGGCCGTCGTTGCGGCGCGCGCCGTAGCCTTCACGCGAACGGCCGTAGCCGTCGCCGCGCGGCTGGCCGTAGCCGCCGCGGGCATTGCCTTCGCCGCGCGAGGCGCCATAGCCGCCTTCGCGTTGACCATAGCCGCCACGCGAGCCTTCCGGACGGTTGCCCCAGCTATTACCGTTGCGCTCGCCGCCGGACGAACGTTCGCCAAAGCTGCGCTCGCCCTGCGGACGATCGCCGTAGCTGCGCTCGCCGCCACGGTTGCCGTAGCCGCCCGGCTTGCCACTGCCGTTGCCGAAGCGACGGCCACCGCCATTGCCGCCGCCCGGACGGCCACGGCCGCCAAAGCCGCGGTTCGAGGGCGGCGCCTTGCGCGGCTCGAAGCCTTCGATCACGTTGACCGGCAGCGGTGCGCGCACGAAGCGCTCGATGCGCTTGAGCGCGCCTTGCTCGGCGTGATGCACCAGGCTCACGGCGATGCCCGAACGGCCCGCGCGGCCCGTGCGGCCGATGCGGTGCACGTAGTCTTCGGCGAACTTCGGCAGGTCGTAGTTGAACACGTGCGTGATGCCGGGGATGTCGATGCCGCGCGCCGCGACGTCGGTGGCGACGAGCACGCGCACGCGACGCTCGCGCAGCGCACGGATCGTGCGGTTGCGCGCGCCTTGCGGCAGATCGCCGTGCAGGGCAGCGGTTTCGAAGCCGGCGTCGGCGAGCTTGCCAGCGAGCTGGTCCGCATCCATCTTGGTCGCCGTGAACACGACGGCCTGGTCGAGGCTCTCGTCGCGCAGCAGGTGGTCGAGCAGACGGTCCTTGTGATCGCGGTCGTCCACGTAGTGCACGGTTTGCGCGATGTTCGAGTTCGCTTCGACCTTGCGCACGATCTCGATGCGCTCGGGGTCCTTGAGCAGGCGGCCCGTGATCGAGGCGATCTTGCCGTCGAGCGTGGCCGAGAACAGCATCGTCTGACGCGACTCGGGCGTGGCGGCCACGATCGTGTCGATGTCGTCGATGAAGCCCATGTCGAGCATGCGGTCGGCTTCGTCGAGCACGAGCATCTTCAGCTCGGACAGGTCGATGCGGCCGCGCTCGAGGTGGTCGAGCAGGCGGCCCGGGGTCGCCACGAGAATCTCGGGGTTCTTCGCGAGCAGCATGAGCTGCTGGCCGTAGGCCACGCCGCCCAGAATGCTGACGGTGCGCAGGCGGCGCAGATGCTGGCCGTAGGTCGACGCAGCCGTGGTCACCTGCATGGCGAGTTCACGCGTGGGCGTGAGCACGAGCAGGCCGGGGCGCGCGACCGGTTGCGGACGGCGCTGGCGGCGGTCGCCCTGGCCTTGCTGGCCGGGTTGACCTTGCGGACGCGGCTCGCGCGGTTGGGCGGCCTGGGCTTTTTGCAGCTGCGCGAAGCGTTCGATCGCGGGCAGCATGAAGGCAGCGGTCTTGCCCGAGCCGGTCGGGCTGGAAACCAGCAGGTCGCGGCCCGCGATGGCGGCAGGAATGGCGCGTTCCTGCACGGGCGTCGGGGCCTTGTAGCCCGCCGCGGTCAGCGCGGAGACGATCTCCGGCGACAGACCGAGCGATGCGAACGTCGGGCCTGCGGGCGTGTCGTCGGCCTGCACGGCGGCTTCAGGAGCAGCGGTGGCGGCGTTGAGACCGAGGGCGTCGTTGGCAATCGCGTCGAGGGGGCTTTGGGTATTGCTCGAAGTCATGAAAATCCTTGGTACACAGGAAATAGAACGTCGGCGCCAATCGGCATACCCAAGTCGTCTGAATTTGCGAGCAAATCGAAAAACGGGGGCAATCCGCACCACACAAGGGCGAAGGCGGATTTTCGTTAGAAGCTGTTTTGGGTGCGGCTTAGCCGGGATTGGCCAACCGCCAGCCTGATACTTGACGGCCCGGAAACTGGGCCATGGCAGGGGGGGACAGGTTCTAAACTGGATTGGAGCTTAACGCTACGTGGCGTATTGCTGATCGCAAGGGCGACCGGAGCGCAACGCAGCGTGTATTGTATCTTGTTTTGTTGCAGTGCGCCAGCAATCGTTTCGTCTGGTTTGAGGCGAGGCCGCTCGCCGGCGCTTCCGGTTGCTTCTAGTTCGCGGCGCCGCTCTTGAGCGATTCGACGACCTCGACGTACTGCGCTTTCGCGGCATCTTGCGCGGTGCCTTGCAGTGCGGCCCACGCCTCGTACTTGTACTTGCCGACGATATCGGTGAATCCTGGCTTGTCGCCGTGCACGTCGCCTTCGGTGGCCTGCTTGAAGAGCGCGTACAGGCGCAGCAGCGTCAGGTTTCCCGGGCGCTCCGGCAGCTTTTGCACGTCTTGCTGGGCCTGCTCGAATTGGGCATTCACATCGCTCATTGTTTTTTCCTCCACTGGATGATCGGAACAGCCCGGCGATGGTAGCAGCGCCGCCTGGTAACGGGCTGGAACCGTTCCTCCATTCTATGGAGGCTGAGCGTCGCCGCATGGGCCATGCCTGGCCGGCGACTGCACGAAGGCGGCGCATTACAATAGCGCTCATGACTGAAACCGTGCTGCTTGCTCTCGATACCTCGACCGAATATTGCTCGGTCGCATTGCTCCGCGCCGCCGCGCCCGTCAGCGGCGCATCCGGATCCGCCAACGAGGCGCCGCCCGAGCCGCGCGTCTGGATGCGCCATGAAGCCACCGGCGCCGTCTCCAGCACGCGCCTCTTGCCGGCGATCGGCGAGTTGCTGGCCGAAGCGGGGCTCGCGCTGGCCGACTGCGATGCGATCGCGTTCGGTGCGGGCCCAGGCTCCTTTACCGGCCTGCGCACCGCCACGGGCGTCGCCCAGGGCCTGGCCTTCGGCGTCGACATTCCCGTGGTGCCGGTGAGCACGCTGCTCATCTGTGCCGAGAGCGCACGCATGCGCGATCCGGCGGCGACACGCGTGCTCGCGGCGCTGGACGCGCGCATGGACGAAGCGTACTGGGCCGATTACGCGTGGGATGCGGCCGCGAACGATTGGCGCACGCTGCGCCCGGCGTCGCTCGATGCACCCGAGGCCATCGCGGCGCCCGACGAACCGTTCACGCTCGCCGGCAACGCGGCGGCGGCGTTCGGCGCGCGCCTCGTCGCCTCGACGACCGCGCGCACCATCGACGCCGAAGCCCTGCCGCACGCGCTGCCGCTCGCACACGCGGCGCTGCGCGCGTTCCGCGCGGGCCGCACGCTGCGCGCCGACGAGGCCGCGCCCGAATACGTGCGCAACAAGGTCGCGCAGACCACGGCCGAACGCATGGCGGCAAAAGCTGCGCAGGGCGGGGTACACAACAGCGGCGAGGGGGGGCGATGAGCGGCGTGCTGATGACGGACCGCTACCTCTCGCAGATGACCGAGAGCGATCTCGACGAGGTCGTGGTCATCGAAAAATCCGCGTACGAATTCCCGTGGTCGCGCGGCAACTTCGAAGATTCGCTGCGCAACGGCTACTTTGGCGTGTGCATGCGCCATGTGACGGGCACCTTGATCGGCTATTGCGTGCTGATGCCGGTCGTCGACGAGATGCATCTGCTGAACCTGTGCGTCGCGCCGCAGGCGCAGGGCTTGGGCGCGGGCCTTGCGCTGCTGCGCGAAAGCGTGCGTCTCGCGCGTGCGCAGCAGCTCGAAGGGCTGTTGCTGGAAGTGCGGCCGTCGAATCATCGCGCGATCCGGCTCTACGAGCAGTTTGGCTTCGTCACCATCGGGCGTCGCAAGAACTATTATCCGGCTCGCCATCACACCCGTGAAGACGCGATCGTGATGCGCTTCACCTTTGCAATGGAGGGCGCCGATGCCGCTCGATGAGATCGCGCTGGAGGAGCTCGGCCTCGCGCCGCGCTGGGTGCGCCGGGACATGACTACGGCGGCACCGTCATCCTCTGAATCGATGACGGCTGCGAGCGCCAGCCTGGCCGGACAAGCCGCGCCGAACGCAGAGCCGCGAACAGTGCCGCGAACAGCGCCGACGCCGCAACCGGTTGCGCAACGCGTCGCAGCGCAAGCGCCGCAACAGCACGCCGTTGTGCAAGCGCAGGTCTCGCCGCTGCCGCTGACCGACCCCGACCGTGGCCGCGCAGCCGCCGTGCCCATTCAGGCGGGCCAGGCCGCGCAGGAAGAACCGCTGCCGCTGACCGAAGACGATTTCGCCTGGTTCGATGCGATGCCCGAGCCGTCGTTGCCGCATGATCTGGAGCCTGCTCCGGCTCCGCGCGATGACGTCGCGACGCTCGACTGGGATGCGCTCGCCGAACGCGTGGCCTCCTGCACGCGTTGCCGTCTGTGCGAGAAGCGCACCAACACCGTGTTCGGCGTGGGCGATCGCGCTGCGGAGTGGATGCTGATCGGCGAGGCGCCGGGCGAAAACGAAGACCGCCTCGGCGAGCCGTTCGTCGGCCAGGCAGGCAAGCTGCTCGACAACATGCTGAAGGCGTTGTCACTCGCGCGCGGCGAAAACGTCTATATTGCGAACGTCATCAAATGCCGCCCGCCCGGCAACCGCAATCCCGAGCCCGACGAGGTCGCGCGCTGCGAGCCGTATCTGCAACGCCAGGTGGCGCTCGTGAAGCCGAAGATCATCGTCGCCCTTGGGCGCTTCGCCGCGCAAAGCCTGCTGAGGACCGACGGCAGTATCGCCTCGCTGCGCGGGCGCGTGCACCAGTACGAGGGCGTGCCCGTGATCGTGTCGTATCACCCCGCCTATCTGCTGCGCAGCCTGAACGACAAATCGAAGGCGTGGACCGACCTGTGCCTTGCCCGCGACACCTGGCGCGCGGCGGGTGGCGGCAAGCGATGACGATGATGCGGCCCGCGGATGCCTCGTCGGGCGAGCTGGCTGCCGCGGGTTTCAGCAAGCTGCTGCTCGATTCGCTCTATCGGGATCTCACTGACCCAGTCGTGCGCGATCTCGCGTGGCTGCTATTCAGTGCCGATTTGTTGCGTGCGCAACCACATGCGCCGCTTGCCGAGCTATGGGCGAGCGATGAGGAGGCGAATGCCGCCGCAGCGTGGCTTAGGCAACTCGATCGCGATCCTGCCCGCTTGCATGCCTCGCTCGACGCGACGCGCCTCACGCGGCTGGGCCGCTACGCCGAAACGCTGCTCGGCTGGTTTCTCGCACATGGACCGGCGCCCCGGCTCGTCGCGGCCAACGTCGCACTGCGGCGCGCGGGCCTCACGCTGGGCGAATGCGACTTCCTCGTTCAAACGCGCAACGGCCAGCGGCTCCATTGGGAACTGGCGGTTAAGTGGTACATGCACCTCGGCATGGCGGAGAACGGTGCGCCGGGACTTGCCGATTTCGTCGGGCCGAACCTGCGCGATCGTTTCGATTTGAAGCTCGCGCATCTGCGCGATCACCAACTGCGCCTGAGTGCGCGCGAAGAGTTCGCCTGGCTCGGTTATCCAGGGCCGTGGCTCGCGCAGATGTTCTGGAAGGGCTGGCTTTTCTATCGCGCGGGCAAGGGGGCGGGCACGCCGCCGGGCGACCCGCCCGAACTCGCAGAGCAGCATGGGCGCGGCTGGTGGGTCACGCGGGCGGACTGGGCCGATTTCGCGGATCGTGAAGGCGCCGATGGCTGGAGTGTGCTGCCGCGGCTCGCCTGGCTTGCACCACGGCGGATCGGGCCGGACGGTGGGCAATGCTTGTCGATACCCCACGACGAGCGTGACCGGCACGAGGGCTGCGGCGCCAGGCACCATCGCGATGTGGAGGGCGATGCGTCCGCGGCCCGCAGAACCGTGGCCGCGCCGGTGCCGGCTGCACCATTGTTCGCAGGCCTCACGCAGGCTCATGAGCCCGTGATGGTCGCCGCATTTGTGGCCGATGGCGCGGGCAGCTACGTTGAGCGCTCGCGAGGTTTCATCGTTCCCGACGACTGGCCGGCGCGCGCCCAGGCCTTTGCGCGCCCATGACGTCAGCTACGACGTTACGAATGACGAGCGCGCCGCGCCGGATTCACCACCAGCGCCAGAAGTGATGCACCGGGCCGACGCCATGGCCTACGTCGAGCCGCTCGCTCGCTTCGAGCGCTCCGGTGAGATACGTCTTCGCTTGCGTGACGGCCTCCGCGAGCGTCGCATGCTGCGGCCACAGCGCGGCGATCGCCGAGGAGAGCGTGCAGCCCGTGCCGTGCGTGTTCGTCACCGGCACGCGCGGCCCGCCCAGACGCAGCGTCCCGCCGGCTTCGATCAGCCAGTCGGGGCTGTCTGCGCCGCCCAGGTGGCCGCCTTTCATCAGCACGGCTTGCGCGCCGAGCGCGCGCAGCGCCTCGCCTTGCTCGACCATCGCGGCTTCATCGGCGGCCGGCGTCACGCCGAGCAGCGCCGCGGCCTCGGGAAGATTTGGCGTGACGACGCCCGCGAGCGGCAGCAGTTCCTCGCGCAGCGCCGTCACGGCCTCGGGCGCGAGCAACGCGTGATTGCTCTTCGAAATCATCACCGTGTCGAGCACGATGCGCGGCGGCCGGTAGCGGCGCAGCGCATCGGCGATGGCGCGCACGATCGATGCGTTGGCCAGCATGCCGATCTTCACGGCGTCGATGCGGATGTCCTCGAACACGGCGTCGAGCTGCGCGGTGACGAAGCCCGCATCGGGCGCGTGGATGGCGGTAACGCCGCGGGTGTTCTGCGCAGTGAGCGCGGTGATGACGCTCGCGCCATAGGCGCCGAGCGCGGAGAAAGCCTTGAGGTCGGCCTGGATGCCTGCGCCGCCGCCCGAGTCGGAGCCGGCGATCGTGAGGACGTTGGAAATCGGTGAGGTCATGGCGGCGTCGCTAATGTGCCGCGCGCCGGGCCCGCAGGCCACCGCCGCGCGGGCGCGGGATTCAGTGGCGATGATTTTCGCCGATCAGCGCGACCGAGTCGAACGAGCGCTGATTGGCCTGGTGGCGTCGCATCACGAGCCACATCATCAGGCAGACGAAGGTGCCGAACAGCACGATCACGATGGTCACCGGCACATCGAGCCAGACGAGCACGGCGTAGAGGCACAGCATCACGAGCACCGAGAGGTTCTCGTTGAAATTCTGCACGGCGATCGAGTGGCCGGCGGAGAGCAGCACGTGGCCGCGATGCTGGAGCAGCGCGTTCATCGGCACGACGAAGAAACCCGAGAGCGCGCCCACCACCATCAGGAAGATATAGGCGAACACGAGATAGCCCGGGATGCGCATATGGCCGACATGCAGGCCCCAGTGCGGCGGAAACAGGCTGCGCGTGTAAAACGCCATGAGCATGACGGCGATGCCCATCATGATGCCTACTGGCAGCACCGAGAGCGACTTCTTGAGCGGCACGCGCGCGGCGGCGATCATCGCGCCGGCGGCGACGCCCACGGCCACCACGGCTTGCAGCACAGCGCTTTCCGAGAGCGACATGCCGAGCGACACTTCGGCCCACTTGAGTACGATGAATTGCAGCGTCGCGCCGGCGCCCCAGAACAGCGTCGTGACCGCGAGCGAAATCTGGCCGAGCTTGTCGCGCCAGAGCGTGTTGAAACACTCGGCGAAGTCGGTGATGAGGCGGATCGGCCCGTGCTGCTGGCGCGGATAGCGCGCGCCGGTGTCGGGGATGCGCAGATTGAAGAGCGCGGCGATCACGTAGATGACCATGATCACGAGCATCGCGGCTTCGGCGGGGGTGCTGATCGAGGCGGGCGTGTGGCGAATGATGTGGGCGGCGATATGCGGGCTGATCAGCGCGCCGCCGAGCACCGTGCCGAGGATGATCGAGCCGACCGTGGTGCCTTCGATCCAGCCGTTGGCGGCCACGAGGCGCTCAGGCGGCAGCAGTTCCGTGAGAATGCCGTACTTGGCCGGCGAATAGGCCGCCGCGCCGAAGCCGACCACCCCATAGGCAAACAGCGGATGCGTGCCGGCGAGCATGATGGCGCAGCCCACGACCTTGATCGTGTTCGTGATGAACATGACCTGGCCCTTGGGGCGGGAATCAGCAAAGGCGCCGACGAATGCGGCAAGAACGACGTAGGAGAGGACGAAGAACAGCTTGAGCAGCGGCGTCATCCAGTTCGGGGCGTGGAGGTCTTTCAGCAGTGCGATTGCAGCGATGAGGAGCGCATTGTCGGCCAACGACGAAAAAAACTGCGCGGCCATGATGGTGTAAAAGCCTTTTTTCATCTGATGCGATGCTTTCCTCGCTGCGGTCCGTCCGCCCCGGACGGGTGGGAGGCATCCGGGCTTTATTACGTTCGAAATGGGTTGTGCGCAGGGCTTTATATCACGAAAATAGCGTGATTCGGACTAGCACATTCCTTGACCGCCTGTCAGACGGGCCTGACGGGTGCTGAAATCACCCTGTAAGGTCCTGATTCAAAAGCGTCTTTGCGAAAAAATCCCATGCCTCGCCCCCTTTCCGCCACGATTCATACCACCGCTCTCGCCAATAATCTCGCCGTCGTCCGCAAATACGCGCCGCAGTCGAAAATCTGGGCCGTGGTCAAGGCCAATGCCTACGGGCACGGGCTTGCGCGCGCTTTTCCCGGCCTGCGCGCGACCGACGGTTTTGGCCTGCTCGACCTCGAAGAGGCGGTGAAATTGCGCGAACTGGGCTGGGCCGGGCCGATTCTGCTGCTGGAGGGCTTCTTCCGGCCGACCGACATTGACGTCATCGACCGCTATAGCCTCACCACGGTGATCCATTGCGACGAACAAATGCGCATGCTCGAAATGGCGCGTCTGTCCAAGCCGCTCAATGTTCAGCTCAAGATGAACAGCGGCATGAACCGGCTCGGCTACACGCCGGAGAAATACCGTGCGGCGTGGGAGCGGGCGCGCGCTTGCCCCGGCATCGGCCAGATCACCTTGATGACGCACTTTTCGGACGCCGATACGCCGCGCGGCATCGGCGCGCAGATGGCGGCGTTCGAGCGCGGCGCGCAAGGCATCGCGGGCACGCGCAGCCTTGCGAACTCGGCGGCCACGTTATGGCATCCCGAATCGCATTTCGACTGGGTGCGCCCCGGCATCATTCTGTATGGCGCTTCGCCTTCGGGCGTGGCCTCGGCGCTCGATGGCGTCGGTTTGCAGCCGGCCATGACGCTCGCCTCCGAGATCATCGCCACGCAGACGATCGCTGAAGGCCAGAGTGTCGGCTACGGCTCGATCTTCACGGCGCGCCAGCCGATGCGCATCGGCGTGGTGGCCTGCGGCTACGCGGACGGCTATCCGCGCGTCGCGCCCGAAGGCACGCCCGTGATCGTCGAAGGCGTGCGCACGCGCGTGGTCGGGCGCATCTCCATGGACATGCTCACGGTCGATCTCACGTCGGTGCAGGGCGCGGGTGTGGGCGCGCGCGTCGAGCTGTGGGGCACGAATTTGCCTATCGACGATGTCGCGCAAGCATGCGGCACGATCGGCTACGAGCTGATGTGTGCGGTCGCGCCGCGCGTGCCGGTTCGCGCGGAATAAACCCACCATGGCAAAAAGCATGGCGAAGGCGAAGACGCTCTATATCTGCACCGAATGCGGCGGACAGGCGCCGAAATGGCAAGGACAGTGCCCCGCGTGCGGCACGTGGAACACCCTGGTCGAGAGCGTTGCGGAGCCGGCCGGCAATCACCGCTTTCAGGCGCTGGCAAAGAGCGCGCCGGTGCGGCGTCTGGCCGATATCGAGGCGTCCGACGTGCCGCGCTTCACCACCGGTGTCGGCGAGTTCGATCGCGTGCTGGGCGGTGGTCTGGTCGCGGGCGGCGTGGTGCTGATCGGCGGCGATCCGGGCATCGGCAAGTCCACGCTGCTCCTGCAGTCGCTCGCGCAGATCGCGGCCGAGCGGCGCGCGCTCTACGTGAGCGGTGAGGAGTCGGCGGCGCAAATCGCGTTGCGCGCGCAACGGCTTGCCTTGCTTGATCCGGGCTCGAAGGCGAGCGAGCTGCAATTGCTCGCCGAAATCCAGCTCGAAAAAATCCAGGCGACCATCGAGGCCGAAAAGCCCGACGTCGCCGTGATCGACTCCATCCAGACCATCTATTCCGAGGCGCTCACCTCCGCGCCCGGGTCGGTTGCACAGGTGCGCGAGTGCGCCGCGCAGCTCACGCGCATTGCCAAGCAGTCAGGCACGGCCATCATCATGGTTGGCCACGTGACGAAGGAGGGCAATCTCGCGGGCCCGCGCGTGCTGGAGCACATCGTCGACACGGTGCTGTACTTCGAGGGCGACACGCACTCGTCGTTCCGGCTCGTGCGCGCGTTCAAGAACCGCTTCGGCGCGGTCAACGAGCTGGGCGTGTTCGCGATGACCGAGCGCGGGCTGCGCGGCGTGGCCAATCCGTCGGCGCTGTTTCTCTCGCAGCACGAGCAAAGCGTGCCGGGCTCCTGCGTGCTGGTGACCCAGGAGGGCTCGCGGCCGCTGCTCGTGGAAGTGCAGGCGCTCGTCGATACGGCGCAGGTGCCCAATCCGCGCCGCCTCGCGGTCGGGCTGGAGCAGAACCGCCTCGCGCTGCTGCTGGCGGTACTGCATCGCCATGCCGGCATCGGCTGCTTCGATCAGGATGTATTCCTGAACGCGGTGGGCGGCGTCAAGATCACCGAACCGGCCGCCGACCTCGCCGTGCTGCTTTCCATCCACTCATCGATGCGTAACAAGGCGTTGCCAAAGGGCCTGATCGTATTTGGCGAAGTGGGGCTCGCCGGGGAGATCCGACCCTCGCCGCGCGGGCAGGATCGCTTGAAGGAAGCGGCCAAGCTCGGCTTTACGTGTGCGCTGATTCCCCGCGCCAATGCGCCGAAACAGCCGATCGAGGGATTGAACGTCATCGCCGTGGAGCGGATCGAGGAAGCCATCGACCGCGTGCGCGAGCTCGAGTAGGGCCGGCGCGCCGCCGCGGTCTGGCGCGTAATGATTGGTAACAACCCTGGTACGCACTGTAACCTTTTCGTTTCGTGATTTCCCTATGCTTTCGCGATGCTCAACCCGCATCCAGCGGAAAGGATAGCGACTTGAAACAGACAGAATCGTCCATCGGCATCGGCGGTAGCTCGATCGTCGTGCGCGGCTGCCGGGTCTCCGAGCCGCTCTTGCAGCCTTGGGGCAGTAGCTGTCGCATCGTCGAGTGGATCGACAGCGACGGCCGCATTTCGCGTCAGGTGGTGGCTGGCAACGTGACCGCGGCTCAGGTGCGCAGCACCATCGCGCATCATGTGGAAGGCCGCAAGCACGTGCTTTACGACGACGAGCGCTCGCCACGTCAGACTTTGCCGCGTCGTTAGGCCGGAGCCTGCAGCTCGGCTTCGCACCGTTCAATCTTCATTGTGAAAATGGGCGCTTGATGCTCCGCTTCGGAGCCGGCAAGCGCCCGTTTTCATTTACGGCTTCTTCAGTCAGCCCCAAGGACCATAGTTGAACGGCTTCTTGCCGGGCGCCTGGCCGGCTGGCGCGGGGTTGCTCCCAGCCGTTGCGGTGGGCGCGGCCGTACCCTGACTGGTTGTGTTGCGCGCAGTGGCCTCGCGCTGGGCAGCGGCGTCGTCGAGCAGGGCTTGCAGCACCTCGGGGTTGAACAGTGGGTGGTTGGCAGCCTCGCCGGGCTTGAGGACGGGGGAGACGCAACAATCGATCACCTCTAGCCGGTCGATCCACGTCTGCAGCGTTTCGCTCGCGATGAGCGCGGCCAGTTCGCGCGTGAGCGCCGCTGCGTCCGCCCCGCCTGGCGTCTGGCCGAGGCTCCAGTGCCGCTGGGCCCAATCCTCGCGCCCAATGGCCGTGCACAGCGTTTGCCAAAACTTCAGTTCGAGCGCACCCACGGCGAGCCAGCGCTCGTCCAGCGTGCGGTACAGGTTGTAGCAGGGCACGCCGCCATTGAGCAGGCCGCCGCCGGGCTGGAGCGCCGCTGCGTCGTCGTTGGCGAGTGCGACGTGAGCCATCACGTTGTGCGCATGCGCCTGGTGCGCCATCGAAACATCGACGAAACGGCCTTCGCCGCCACGCGCCACGTGCCAGAGCGCGGCGAGGATCTGCGAGAGCGCGGCTTGCGCACCGCCGAGCAGGTCGGCGATCTGGAAGTTCGGCAGCACGGGCTCGCCTTCATGCGTGGCGATCTGGTCGAGCACGCCCGCGTACGCGATGTAGTTCAGATCGTGGCCGGCCCGGTCGGAGAACGGCCCGTTCGCGCCATAGCCGGTGATCGCGCAGTAGACGAGCTTGGGATTATTCGCGCGCAAGGTATCGTAGCCGAGGCCGAGCCGCTCCATCACACCGGGGCGGAAGCTCTCCACGAGCACATCGGCATCGCGCGCGAGCGCGAGCAAGACGGCGCGGCCGCCTTCCGATTTGAGATCGAGCCGCGTCTCGCGCTTGCCCCGGTTGACGAGCCGGTAGAACGCGCCTGGCCGGCCCGCGATTTCGTCCTCGGCGCTTTGCATCATGTTGCGCGCTGCGTCGCCGGCGCCGGGCGGTTCGATCTTCAGCACGTCGGCACCCATTTCCGCGAGGCGCAGCGTGGCTACGGGGCCAGGCAGGAGGCGGGTCAGATCGAGAACGCGCAGGCCCTGCAATGCGGGGGGGATCGACACTCGATTCGACACTCGTTTGCTCCTGATTAGCGCCTGACAATGGGGATGACCGTGGGGGCGCCGATTGCGTCAGCCGATCTGCTCAAGCTCCTCGTGCGCGCCGAGCCAGTCGGCTTCGAGCGTTTCGAGGCGCGCCTGGACTTCGGCTTGACGGCGGATCGCTTCGGTCAGCCGGGTCTTTTGCGCCGGCTCATAGCTGGCCGGGTCGGCGACGAACGCGTCCAGCGTGCCTTTCTCGGCATTGAGTGCATCCATCTCCTTTTCTATCTTGCCGATTTTCGCCTGCAATGGCTTTTTCAGGTGCGAGAGCCGCTGGCGCGTCTCCGCTTCCTGGCGCCGTTGCTCCTTGCGGTTCACGGCGTCGCCCGTGTCGCCATCCAGCGCATTTGCCGTGCCGAGCGCCGCGCTCTTGATGGCTGCGCGCTGTTCGGCGGCGTGCTGGAGCAGCCAGTCGCGGTAATCGTCGAGATCGCCGTCGAACAGTTGCAGGCGATGCTTCGCCACCAGCATGAACTGGTCGGTCGTGGCGCGCAGCAAATGCCGGTCGTGCGACACGAGGATCAGCGTTCCTTCGAATTGCGCGAGCGCCATGGTGAGCGCGTGGCGCGTTTCCAGGTCGAGGTGGTTGGTCGGCTCGTCGAGCAGCAGGAGGTTCGGCTTCTGCCAGATGATGAGCGCTAGCGCGAGGCGTGCTTTCTCGCCGCCCGAGAATGGGGCAATGGGCGCCGTGGCCATCTCGCCCGGAAAGTTGAAGCCGCCCAGGAAGTCGCGCAGTTCCTGCTCGCGCGTGTCGGGCGCGAGGCGCGCGAGGTGCTGCAACGGCGTGTCGTCCGGGCGCAGCGTTTCCAGTTGATGCTGCGCGAAATAGCCGATCTGCAGGCCCTTGCCGGTGCGTAATTCGCCCGAGAGCGGCGCGAGCGTTGCGGCAAGCGTCTTGATGAGCGTGGACTTGCCTTGTCCGTTCGCGCCGAGCAGGCCGATGCGCTGGCCGTTCTGGATCGACAGCGCGACGCCCTCGACGATGGGCGTTTCGCTGCCGTCGTCGGCACGGTAACCGCAGCGCACCCTGTCCATCACGAGCATCGGATTGGGCGCGGAGTCGGGCGTGCGGAACTCGAACGTGAACGGCGAGCTTGCGTGCGCGGGCGCGATCAGCTCCATCTTCTCCAGCGCCTTGACGCGGCTCTGTGCCTGGCGCGCCTTGGTGGCCTTTGCCTTGAAGCGGTCGATGAAGCTTTGCAGATGCGCGACGGTCTTCTGCTGCTTTTCGTAGGCGCTTTGCTGGAGCGCCAGCTGTTGTGCGCGCAGGATTTCGAACTGCGAGTAGTTGCCGCCGTAGCGTTTGACCTGCTGGTTTTCCAGATGCAGCGTGACGTTGCAGACGGAATCGAGAAACTCGCGGTCGTGCGAGATCACGACCAGCGTGCCGGGGTAGCGGTGGAGCCAGTCTTCGAGCCAGACGATCGCGTCGAGGTCGAGGTGGTTAGTGGGTTCGTCGAGCAGCAACAGGTCCGAGCGGCACATCAGCGCCTGGGCGAGGTTCAGGCGCATGCGCCAGCCGCCCGAGAAGCTCGCCACCGGTTGCTGCGTTTGCTCCATGGTGAAGCCGAGGCCCAGCAGCAGCGCCTCGGCGCGCGCGGGCGCGGTGTAGCCGTCGGCGTCAGCGAAGGCGGCGTGCGCCTCGGCCTCGGCCGCGCCGTCGTGGGCCGCGGAAGCAGAGGCGATGCGCGCCTCGATTTCGCGCAGCGCGGCGTCGCCATCGAGCGCGTATTCCAGCGCGTTTTTCTCGACGGCCGGCGTTTCCTGCGCGACGTGGGCGATCTGCCACGACGGCGGCATCGAAAAATCGCCGGCATCCGCATGCAACTCGCCGCGCAGCACGGCGAAGAGCGTGGACTTGCCCGCGCCATTGGCGCCGACGAGGCCGACCTTTTCGCCCGGATTCAGGGTGAACGAGGTCTGGTCGAAAAGCGGCTTGGTGCCGCGGGCAAGGCTGAATTGATTGAAGCGGATCACGAGAGCGCTGGCGCGGACAAAACCGCGGATAAAACGTAAAGCGCTATTTTAACCGGGCCGGTTTTCTCACGTAGACTGGCGCTTTCGTTGGGAGAGCGAGATGTCGACGGTTTATTCGTTTTCGGCCACGCCGCTCGGTGGTGGCGCGCCAGTGAGCCTCGCGCAATACGAGGGCAAGATCATGCTGATCGTCAATACGGCGAGCGAATGCGGATTCACGCCGCAGTATCAGGGCTTGCAGAAGCTCCACGAGCAGTACGCCGCACGCGGACTCGCGGTGCTCGGTTTTCCGTGCAACCAGTTTGGCAAGCAGGAGCCGGGCGACGCCGCGCAAATCGGCGCCTTCTGCGAAAAGAACTTCGGCGTCACGTTTCCGATGTTCGAGAAGGTCGAGGTGAACGGCGCGAACGCGCACCCGCTGTACCAGTGGCTCAAGGGCGAGGCGCCGGGGCTGCTCGGCATCGGGCGGATCAAATGGAACTTCACGAAGTTTCTCGTGGGTCGCGATGGCAAGGTCGTCAAGCGCTATGCGCCCGCCACGAAACCCGACGCCATTGCTGCGGACATCGAGCAACTGCTGTAAAGGCGTACCGGCTGGCTCGTGGGCGGGCTACAGAACCGGCGCGAAGAGGCGGGCAACATGCATCGAGATCTTGCGCCACGCGTGGGCGTTGCGATATTCGCTGCGGTCGATCTCGAAGGTCTGCTCGAAGTCGTGCAGCAGCATCGCCTCGACTTCGGCGGCGAAGCCGCGGTGCACGGTCAGCACCATGATTTCGAAATTCAGGCGGAACGAGCGGTTGTCCAGGTTCGCGCTGCCGATGGCGGCGGCGGTGTCGTCGATCAGCACGACTTTCTGGTGCAGGAAGCCCGGCTTGTAGCGGAAGATGCGAATGCCCGCGCGCAGCGCGTCGTAGGCGTAGAGCGTGGATGCCTCGAACACCACGAAGTGATCGCGCCGGCTCGGGATCATGATGCGCACGTCCACGCCGCGCAGCGCCGCGAGGCGCAGCGCCGAGAACACCGCTTCGTCGGGCACGAGGTAAGGCGTGGTGATCCAGACGCGTTTTTTCGCGGCGTTGATCGCCTCGACGAAAAAGAGCGAGCAGGTTTCCTGACGATCGGCGGGGCCGGTGGGCATCACGAGGCAGTGCATGTCGCTGCGCTCGCGCGACTCGACTCGCGGCTCGATTCGCTGCATCAGGGCGGGCGGTTCGCAGCCGGGCAGTTCCTGGGTGACCCAGTACCAGTCTTCGGTGAAGGCGAACTGAATGTTGGCCACCACCGGGCCGCGCACCTCGATATGCGTGTCGCGCCACGGCGAGAGCGGCGCCTTTGCGCCCAGATATTCGACGCCTACGTTATGGCCGCCCACGAACGCGCGCTCACCGTCCACCACCACGATCTTGCGGTGGTTGCGGAAGTTGAGCTGGAAGCGGTTGACGAAGCGGCGCTTTGTCGAGAACGGATGCACTTCGATGCCGCCCGCACGAAGCTCGTGCACGTAGCGCGCCGGCAGGTCGAAGCTGCCGATGCTGTCGTAGAGGAAAAGCACGCGCACGCCGCGCGCGGTGCAGGCGAGCAGCGCGTCCTTGAGCATGTCGCCGAGCGCGTCGGCGCGCACGATGAAGAACTGCACGATCACGTAGCGGCGCGCTTGTTCGATCGCGTCGAAGATCGCAGAAAACGTGGCTTCGCCATTGACGAGCGTACGCACCGTGTTGCCCGCCACGAGCGGCATGCCGGCCAGGCGCGAGAACGAGCGGATCATGCGCGTGCTCAGTTCGTCGACGGGCCAGTCGGCCGTATTGGCCAGTTCGTCATCGGGGCCGCCGGGCGGGCGCCAGGCGGGCATGTGCGCGCGCGTGCGCAAGGTTTCGTTGCGTAGACGCCGTGCGTCCGCATAGCCCTCGAACTTGCTACGGCCGAGGAACAGATAGGGGATCAGCGTGAAGTAGGGCATCGTCGCGAGCGAGACGGCCCAGGCGATTGCGCCTTGCGAGGTGCGCGTATTGAGGATGGCGTGGCAGGCGGCGATCAGGCCGAGCAAATGGGTGATCGCGAGCAGAATGCCCAGAGTTGACCAGTCGAATCGCATAAAGGCGCGGGACGCTCCTGAAGCCGTGCGGCGCAGCTGCGAGTGCGAGCCGTGCGAACCGCGTAAGCCGGGAAACATTCATCTTACCGAACCCTGTCGCGCCGCGGCGAGTCTGCTTGCACGCCGGCATTGCGCTAATCGGGAGCGCGTGAGGGCGCGCCGCGGCCCGGCAGCGTTCCCGAGTGCATTCGAGCGCTGCCGGACCGCTATTTCCCCATGCTCAGACCGGCAGGTCAGCGGCCTGGATCAGGAACACCTGGTCGTCGCCCGCGCTCGTCGAGAGCCAGACGAGTTCGAGGCCGCCGAACGCGGCTTCCACGTTCGCGCGCTCGTTGCCGATTTCGACCACGAGCACGCCGTCGTCGGTCAGCCAGTTACGCGCTTGCCCGATTATGCGGCGCACGATATCCATGCCGTCCGCGCCGCCCGCGAGCGCCATCTCCGGCTCGTGGCGGTACTCGGGCGGCAGCGCCTGCATCGATTCGGCGTTCACGTACGGCGGATTCGTGATGATCACGTCGTAGCGGCGCTCGGGCAGCGGCGCGTACAGGTCGCCTTCGAAGAGCGCGATGCGCTCGTCGAGACCGTGCTCGTGCACGTTGCGCGCCGCGACTTCGAGCGCGGGCGCCGAGAGGTCGACGGCGTCGATGTCGGCGTTCGGGAACGCGTGCGCCGCGAGGATCGCAAGGCTTGCGGAACCCGTGCACAGCTCGAGCACGGCGGTGACCTGCTCGGGGTCTTCCACGTAGGGCTGCAAACCGTCTTCGAGTAGTTCGCCGATGAACGAGCGCGGCACGATCACGCGCTCATCCACGTAAAAGCGCAGGCCGTGCATCCACGCTTCCTGCGTGATGTAGGCGGCCGGCACGCGCTCGTTGGCGCGGCGCTCGATCACGGCGAGCACCTTGTCGATTTCCTCGGGCGCGAGGCGCGCGTCGAGAAACGGATCGAGCAGGTCGAGCGGCAGATGCAGCGTATGCAGGATCAGATACGCGGCTTCGTCGTAGGCGTTGGTCGAGCCATGGCCGAACGCGAGATGCGCGGCCGAAAAGCGCGAGACGCCGTAGCGCAGCAGGTCGCGCACGGTGGAAAAGGTCGTGGCTAGTGAATGGGGCATGTCATTGACTCCAGCAATAGGCCGCTCAGGCGATCAGTTGTTCCAGCACGCGACGGTACACGTTCTTGAGCGGGTCGACGAATTTTACTTCGATATGCTCATCGATCTTGTGGATGCTGCCATTGGGCGGTCCGAACTCCACGACCTGCTCGCACATGCGCGCGATGAAACGGCCATCGGACGTGCCGCCCGTGGTCGACAGTTCGGTTTTCACGCCGGTCTCGCCGAGGATCGCCTGTTCGAGCGCATCCGAAAGCGCACCGCGCGGGGTGAGGAAGGGCAGGCCGCTCACGCTCCAGTGCAGATCGTATTCGAGGCCGTGCTTGTCGAGAATCGCATGCACGCGCTTTTGCAGGCCTTCCACCGTGCTCGCGGTCGAAAAGCGGAAGTTGAACATCACGTCGGCATGGCCGGGGATCACGTTGGAGGCGCCGGTGCCGCTATGGATGTTGGAAACCTGCCAGGTGGTAGGCGGGAAGTACTCGTTGCCGTCGTCCCATTTTTCGGCGACGAGGTCGGCTAGCGCGGGCGCGAGCAGATGCACCGGATTCTTCGCGAGATGCGGATAGGCAATGTGGCCCTGCACGCCCTTCACGACGAGCTTGCCCGACATCGATCCGCGCCGGCCGTTCTTCACGCAGTCGCCGAGCGTGTGCGTGGAAGTGGGCTCGCCCACGATGCAGTAATCCATCTTTTCGCCGCGCGCCTGCAGCGCTTCGACGACCTTGACGGTGCCGTCAGTGGCGGGGCCTTCCTCGTCGCTCGTGATGAGAAAGGCGATCGCGCCGCGATGCTGCGGATGCGCGGCAACGAACTCTTCGCTCGCCACCACGAACGCCGCGAGCGAGGTCTTCATGTCGGCGGCGCCGCGTC
Source organism: Paraburkholderia sp. A1RI-2L (assembly GCF_048957375.1). Taxonomy (NCBI): domain Bacteria; kingdom Pseudomonadati; phylum Pseudomonadota; class Betaproteobacteria; order Burkholderiales; family Burkholderiaceae; genus Paraburkholderia; species Paraburkholderia sp. A1RI-2L. The sequence continues at coordinate 1,406,831 of NZ_JARBTA010000001.1, read as the reverse complement.
CGTAGAGCTTGCCGTCGCGGTGCGCGGGCTCGAACGGCGGCGAGCTCCATTGCTCGAGCGGGCCGGTGGGCACTACGTCGGTGTGGCCCGCGAAGGCGAGCAGCGGGCCCGCGGCGCCGCCCGTGCCGCGCTTGACGGCCCACAGGTTGGTCACGCCGTTGGATTCGATCGTTTCGCACGCGAAGCCGAGCGCGCCGAGGCGTTCGGTCATGATGCGCTGGCAGTGCTGGTCGTCGGGCGTCACGGACGCGCGGGCGATCAGGGCTTCGGTAAGGGCGAGGGTGGCGGACATGAATGAACCACTTTCAATAAAAATGCCGGCACCGCTGATCGAACAGGGGCCGGCAACAGCAACGGAAAACCGTTTCAGGCGAACGGCGCTTTTCTCAAGCGAACAGCGCCTCGTATTGTTCGGCGGAAAAACCCAGCGTCTTCACACGGCCATTCACGGCCACGACCGGCCGCTTGATGATCGACGGCTTGTGGATCATCAGCGCGATCGCGCCGGCGGTCGTGTCGGCTTCGGCCTTGTGCACGTCGGACAGGCCGCGCCAGGTCGTGCCGCGCTTGTTGATGAGCAGATCCAGAGACACATCCTTGAGCCAGTCCTGGACCAGCGCATTCGACACGCCGGCCTTCTTGAAGTCGTGGAATTCGAACTCGATACCGTGCTCCTCGAGCCACACGCGGGCCTTCTTCACGGTGTCGCAGTTCGGAATGCCGTAGACGACGACGGTTTTTGCGGCCTTCGCCATCAGTCGCCTCGCAGCAGCTCGTTCAGGCCGACCTTGGCGCGCGTCTTCGCGTCGACCTTCTTGACGATCACGGCGCAGTAGAGGCTGTGCGAGCCGTCCTTCGAGGGCAGGTTGCCGGCCACCACGACCGAGCCTGCCGGAATGCGGCCGTACGAGACTTCGCCGGTTTCGCGGTCGTAGATCTTGGTCGACTGGCCGAGGTACACGCCCATCGAGATGACCGAGTTCTCTTCGACGATCACGCCTTCCACGACTTCCGAACGCGCGCCGATGAAGCAGTTGTCTTCGATGATGACGGGGTTGGCCTGCAGCGGCTCCAGCACGCCGCCGATGCCCACGCCGCCCGAGAGGTGCACGTTCTTGCCGATCTGCGCGCACGAGCCGACAGTGGCCCACGTGTCGACCATCGTGCCCTCATCGACATAGGCGCCGATGTTGGTGTACGACGGCATCAGCACGACGTTCTTCGCGATGAACGAGCCGCGGCGCGCGATGGCCGGCGGCACGACGCGGAAGCCGCCCGCGGCGAAGTCTTCGGCCGTGTAGTTGGCGAACTTCGAGGGCACCTTGTCGTAGAACTGACTGTAGCCGCCGGCGGGCATCGGCACGTTGTCTTCCAGGCGGAACGACAGCAACACGGCCTTCTTCACCCATTGGTTGACGACCCAGTCGCCGTCCTTCTTCTCGGCGCAGCGCAGCGCGCCTTTGTCCAGCTCGGCGATGACGTGGGCGACGGCTTCGCGCACGTCGTTCGGAGCCGACTTGGGCGAGAAGTCGGCGCGGTTTTCCCAGGCGGTGTCGATGATCTGCTGAAGTTGTTGCGACATGATGGTGGTTTCGTATGAGTTCAAGTGCGATGACTCGCGCATCCGGGGACGGGCGCGCGTACGTAGATGGCTTTACTGTTACTGCTTGAGCGAGCGGCAGAACTCGACGATGCGCTGCGCGCCCTCGATGCACTCCTCGACGTCGGCGACGAGCGCCATGCGGACGAAGTCTTTGCCGGGATTCGCGCCATGCGCTTCGCGAGCGAGGTACGAGCCGGGCAGAACCGTCACATTATAGTCGGCGTAGAGGCGCTGGGCGAACGCGGTATCCGTAAGGCCAGTGCGCGCGACGTTGGCCCACAGATAGAACGCGGCGTCGGGCAGTTTCACGTCGAGCACGTCGGCGAGCATCGGCGTCACGGTCGAAAACTTCTGCAGGTACTTCGCGCGGTTCTCGCGCACGTGCGCCTCGTCGCCCCAGGCCGCGATGCTGGCGGACTGCCAGACCGGCGACAGCGCCGAGCCGTGGTACGTGCGGTAAAGGAGAAACTGCTTGAGCAGTGCCGCGTCGCCCGCGACGAAGCCCGAGCGCATGCCGGGCGCGTTCGAGCGCTTTGAGAGGCTCGAGAGCATGATCAGACGCTCGAAGCCGCGGCCGAGCTGGTGCGCCGCTTCCAGGCCGCCGAGCGGCGGATGTGTTTCGTCGAAGTAGATTTCCGAGTAGCACTCGTCGGAGGCGATCACGAAGCCGTAGCGCTCGGAGAGCGCGAACAGCTCGCGCCAGTCCTCGAGGGTGAGCACGGCGCCCGTCGGATTGCCCGGCGAGCAGACATAGAGCAACTGCGTGCGCGCCCAGACCTCTTCGGGGACCTGCGAATAATCGCAGGCGAAGTTGCGGCTGGGATCGCTGTTCACGAAGTACGGCTCGGCGCCCGCGAGCAGCGCAGCGCCTTCGTAGATCTGGTAGAACGGATTCGGACAGAGTACGATCGGCCGCTTTGCCGGATCTTTTGCTCCCGCCGAGGGATTCGCCGTCGGGTTCACTACGGCCTGGGCGAGCGCAAAGAGCGCCTCGCGCGAGCCGCACACGGGCAGCACTTGCGTGTTCGCGTCGATGGCGGGCAGGCTGTAGCGCTCGGTCACCCATTTCGCGATCGCCTCGCGCAGCGCGGGGCTGCCGGCCGTGGCCGGGTAGGCCGACAGGCCGTCGAGCGAAGCGACGATGGCGTCGCGGATCAGCGCGGGCGTCGGATGTTTCGGCTCGCCGATCCCGAAGCTGATATGGCGCAGGCCGGCATTCGGCGCGACGTCCTTGAAGAGCGCACGCAGCTTTTCGAAGGGATAGGGCTGGAGAGTGTCGAGTAGCGGATTCACGGGCTTGGCGGGCGAAAGGCGAAACACGGTTGGACAGCGCGCGATGCAATGGTCGGCATATCGGCCGGCAGCGGCGGCCCGGCTTCGGCGACGATGTGATCCGATGTAACCCGGCGCGGCGATGTCGTGGCCATGATAGGGCCGGTTTCTGCCGTGCCTGGCGGCGCGATCCGGCATGGATGGCGTGGATCGCGGCGGCACGGAGCTTGTCGCGCGTCGGGGATGAAGGCTGCTGCGGCTGGAAAAGCGTCGATTATAACGTGGCGATGCACGGCCTGCGGGCGCTCCGGCGTGTGCGCAGGCAAGGCATGTGGCCCGGACCATGATCCAGAAATGCACCCGGAAGGCCCGGTGGGCGCGCTTCGGCGACGAAGCTTGCCCGGGCATGGCGCAACGCGCATACCGCACATACGGCATCGGGCAAGACAAACCGGCAGGACAGTCAGTAACAAACGAGAAGCAACAAAGGAGGAGTATGCAGTCCGAAAAGCAGCCGTTGCGCGCTGTCTTCGCGCGGGCGCGGTGTGAGAGAGCCGGGCGATGAACACGAGCCTGAAGTCCGGCTGGCCGACGCTCGCCATCATGATCGGCGCCTCGGTGTGGGGCGTGATCTGGTATCCGCTGCGCACGCTCGCTAGCCTCGGGCTGACCGGCACGGCCGCCGGAGCGGCCACTAGTGCAGCGGGGTGCCTCTTCGTGCTGTTGTTGCGCCATCGCTCGATCGCCACGGTGCGCTGGCACTGGGTGCTGCCGATGCTTGGGCTGGCTGCGGGCGTGGCCAATATGGGCTTCGTGTGGGGCGCGATCCACGGCGAAGTGATGCGTGTGCTCCTGCTGTTCTACCTCACGCCGGCATGGACGGCGATCTACGCGCATTTCATCCTGAACGAGCGCCTCACGGGGGCTGGCGCGGCGCTTTCCGCGCTGTCGCTGCTGGGCGCGGCGCTCATGCTGTGGTCGCCGAAGCTCGGCGTGCCGTTGCCGGCCAACGCGGCCGAATGGGCGGGGCTCGCGGGCGGCATGGGCTTCGCGATGAGCAATGTGCTCGTGGTGAAGACGAGCCGCGTGCTGCCGCAGATGAAGCCGGAGATGCGCACTGCCGTGATCTTTGCCGGGGCGGCGATCTGCGGCGTCGTGGCGTCGCGCTTCGAGCCGACGCCGGTGCTGCACGGCGGCGAGCCGCTGGCGCGCATCGTGCTGCTGGTGGTCGTGCTCGGGCTGCTGCTGAGCTCGAACAACATGCTGGTGCAGTACGGCCTCGCGCGCGTGCCTGCGAACCGCGCGTCGATCATCATGCTGTTCGAACTCGTGGTGACCGCGCTTTCGTCGTGGCTGCTCGCGGGTGAAACGCCAGGGCCGCGCGAGTGCGCGGGCGGCGCATGCATCGTGCTGGCCACGCTGCTATCGAGCTGGGTGCACCGCGCGCAGGACGCCAAAGCGGGCGGGAGGCACGAGCAGCACGCGAGCGCCGATGCCAGCGTGATTGCCCACGCGCAAGCGTGCCCGATCGACGAAAGCGGCGAAGGCGACGATGCCGACGGCGGGACCCATGACGCCGGCGACCCCGGAGCTTCGCCGCGCAGCGGGCAGAAAGGCGCGCGCACGATGGTATGATTGCCGCTGATCCTCGCCGGGCGGGCGCGCACACAGTGCTTCGCGCGGCGAGCCGTGGCAGCTGCCCGAGATGTAGTGCCCGAAGTGCTGGTGTTGTGCCTGAAGTGCCCGCAGCAATCGATGCGTGACCCATGCGCGTGCGGCGCATGGCTTGCGGCGCGGGCGGTCCCGTTCACTTCCCTATTCAAACAGCGATATCGCCGTGCGTCTGACCTCGATTAAACTCGCTGGCTTCAAATCCTTCGTCGATCCCACGCATTTCCAGGTCCCGGGCCAACTCGTCGGGGTGGTCGGGCCCAATGGCTGTGGCAAATCGAACATCATCGACGCCGTGCGCTGGGTGCTCGGCGAATCGCGCGCCTCGGAACTGCGCGGCGAGTCGATGCAGGACGTCATTTTCAACGGTTCCACCGCGCGCAAGCCCGGCAGCCGCGCGAGCGTCGAACTCGTGTTCGACAACGCCGACGGGCGCGCCGCGGGCCAGTGGGGCCAGTATGCCGAGATCGCCGTCAAGCGCGTGCTCACGCGCGATGGCACCTCGAGCTACTACATCAACAATCTGCCGGCGCGCCGGCGCGACATCCAGGACATCTTCCTCGGCACCGGCCTTGGGCCGCGTGCGTACGCGATCATCGGGCAGGGCATGATCGCGCGCATCATCGAGGCGAAGCCCGAAGAACTGCGCGTGTTCCTCGAAGAGGCCGCGGGTGTCTCGAAGTACAAGGAGCGCCGCCGCGAGACGGAAAACCGTCTGCACGACACGCGCGAGAACCTCACGCGCGTGGAGGACATCGTGCGCGAGCTCTCCACCAACCTGGAGAAGCTCGAAGGGCAGGCCGTGGTGGCGACCAGGTTCCGCGAGCTGCAAGCCGAAGGCGAAGAAAAGCAGCGCTTGCTATGGCTCTTGCGCAAGAACGAAGCGGCCGGCGAGCAGCAGCGCCAGCAGCGCGCGATCGAGCAGGCGCAGATTGACCTGGAGCGGCACACCGCGCAGCTGCGCGAAGTCGAAGCGCAGCTCGAAACGCTGCGCGTCGCGCACTATTCGGCCAGCGATGCGATGCAGGGCGCGCAAGGCTCGCTCTATGAAGCGAACGCCGAAGTGAGCCGCCTCGAAGCGGAAATCAAGTTCATCGTCGAATCGCGCAATCGGGTGCAGGCGCAGATCGCGGCGCTCACCGCCCAGCGCGAGCAATGGCAGGTGCAGGCGCAGAAGGCCCAGGACGACATCGCCGATGCCGAAGAGCAGCTCGCGATGGGCGAGGAGAAGGCAGCCATCGCCGAAGAACAGGCGGCGGCGAAGCAGGAAGCGCTGCCCGCGCTCGAAAACCGCTGGCGCGACGCTCAGTCCCAACTGAACGACGAGCGCGCGGGCATCGCGCGCACCGAGCAGGCGATCAAGCTCGAAGCCGCGCATCAGCGCAACGCCGATCAGATGCTCCAGCAGCTTCAGCAGCGCCACGAGCGCCTGAAGTCGGAGGAAGGCGGGCTCGACGCACCCGACGAAGCACAGCTCGAAGAGTTGCGCATGCAACTGGCCGAGCAGGAAGAGATCCTGCACGAGGCGCAGCAGCGCCTTGCCGATGCGCAGGAAACCGTGCCACGCCTCGACGCCGAGCGCCGCGCCGCGCACGAGCGCGTGCAGGCCGAAGGCGCGCAGATCCATCAGCTCGAAGCGCGCCTCGCGGCGCTCAAGCAGCTTCAGGAGAACGTGCAGACCGAAGGCAAGATCCAGCCGTGGCTCGAGCGCCATGAATTGGGCGCGCTGCCGCGTTTGTGGAAGAAGCTCCATGTCGAAGCCGGCTGGGAGACCGGGCTCGAGGCCGTGCTGCGCGAGCGCCTGGCCGCGCTCGAAGTGTCGAACCTCGACTGGGTGAAGGCATTCGCGACCGACGCGCCGCCGGCCAAGCTCGCGTTCTACGCGCCGCCGCCCGCTGGCCCGGCGCTGGCCGCGCCTGCGGGCCTCACGCCGCTGCTTTCTCTCGTGCGCATCGACGACGCGGGCCTGCGCGCGGTGCTCAACGAATGGCTCGGCACGACGTTCGTGGCCGCCGATCTGGCCGAAGCGCTCGCGAAGCGCGCGCAGTTGCCCGAAGGCGGCGCGTTCGTGGTGAAGGCCGGCCATGTGGTGACGCGCGTGGGCGTGCAGCTCTATGCCGCCGACTCGGAGCAGGCGGGCATGCTGGCGCGCCAGCAGGAAATCGAAAACCTCACGCGTCAGGTGCGCGCCCAGGCGCTGCTCGCCGACGACGCACGTGCCGTCGCCGTGCGCGCCGAGGCCGCGCACACCCAGGCGGCCCAGGCGCTCACCGAAGTGCGCCAGCAGGCCGAACGCGCGACGCAGCGGGTGCACGCGCTGCAGATGGACGTGCTCAAGCTCACTCAGGCGCACGAGCGCTACACGGCGCGCAGCACGCAGATTCGCGAGGAACTCGAAGAGATCCGCGCACAGATCGAAGAGCAGCGTGCGCTGCGCGCGGAGTCGGAGGCGAACTTCGAGCGCCACGACGTCGAGCTCGCCGAATTGCAGGCTCGCTTCGAAGACAATCAACTGGCGTTCGAGGCGCTCGACGAGGAATTGGGCAGCGCCCGCAACGAGGCGCGCGATCTCGAGCGCGCGGCGGGCGATGCACGTTTCGCGGCGCGCAACATGGCCAACCGCATCGAAGAGCTCAAGCGCAACATCCAGGTCGCGCACGATCAGAGCGAGCGCGTGGCCGCCTCGCTCGAAGACGCGCGCGCCGAGCTGGAAACGATCAACGAGCAGACCGCGCACACGGGGTTGCAGGACGCGCTGGAAATCCGTGCGGAGAAGGAAGAGGCGCTGCGCGCCGCGCGCGCCGAGCTCGACGACCTGAGCGCGAAGCTGCGCGCGGCCGACGAGATGCGTCTTACCGCCGAGCGCGCACTGCAACCGCTGCGCGACCGCATCACCGAATTGCAGTTGAAGGAGCAGGCCGCGCGACTGAACGGCGAGCAGTTCGTCGAGCAACTGCAGGCTGCGGGCGTGGACGAAACCGCGCTGCAGGAGAAGCTTTCGCCCGACCTCAAACCTTCGTATCTGCAAGGCGAAGTTACGCGCATCAATAACGCGATCACGGCGCTGGGGCCGGTCAACATGGCCGCGCTAGACGAACTGGCCGCCGCGAAGGAGCGCAAGGTCTTCCTCGACGCGCAGTCCGCCGACCTCACGAGCGCGATCGAAACGCTCGAAGACGCGATCCGCAAGATCGACCAGGAAACGCGCACGCTGCTGCAAGGCACCTTCGACGAGGTGAACCGGCATTTCGGCGACTTGTTCCCGCGCCTCTTCGGCGGCGGCCAGGCGAAGCTCATCATGACCGGCGACGAGATTCTCGACGCCGGCGTGCAGGTGATGGCGCAGCCGCCCGGCAAGAAGAACTCGACGATCCACCTGCTCTCGGGCGGCGAGAAGGCCCTCACCGCCACGGCGCTCGTGTTCGCGATGTTCCAGTTGAACCCGGCGCCGTTCTGTCTGCTCGACGAAGTGGACGCGCCGCTCGACGACGCCAACACGGAACGCTTCGCCAATCTGGTGCGCGCGATGTCGGACAAGACGCAGTTCCTGTTCATCTCGCACAACAAGATCGCGATGGAGATGGCGCAGCAATTGATTGGCGTGACGATGCAGGAGCAGGGTGTTTCGCGCATCGTTGCGGTCGACATGGAAACGGCGGCGGGTTTCGCACAGAATACGGCCTGATGGCCACGCACGCGGCGTGCGTGTTCAGGAAGGATGAAGGGACCAGGCGCGCCGCCGGAAAAGAATTGCAGATGGAGCATGCATGGATCAGTTGACTCTCGGGTTGATCGGCGCGGGTGCCGTGGTCGTCGGGGGCGTAGTGGTGTACAACGCGTGGCAGAACGCCAAAGTGCGCCGGCGCATGCCGCGCCCGATGCCCGAGGAAGCGGTCGAGGCGCCGTTGCGCGACGACCTGAACGAGCAGAGCCCGTTCATCGAGCCAGCCCGCGCGCCGGCCAAACGCGAGCCGTCGCTCGCGGGCGGCAGCGCCGCCGAGGAGCGCATGGAGCCGGGCTTCGGCGCGGTGGCGCCCGCGGATACGCCGGTGGACATCCAGGCGGAGAGAACTTCGTCGAATGGCTTTTCGAGCGACGAGGCTGAGGAGGCCGACGAGTCGCTTGCGTCCTCAACAGAGCACGGCGAGCCCGCGGCTGATGTCGCGAAGGATGAGAAGCGCGACGAAAAGCATGATGAAAAGCAGGGCGAAAAGCGCGCGGAAGACGATCGCGTCGAGCCGGTGCTGCCGGCCGCTACGACGATATCGTCGGCGCCGCCCGCCATCGTGGATCGGCGCATCGACTGCATCGTGCCGATCCGGCTCGGCGGGCCGCAGCCCGGCGAGCGCGTGATTCCGCTTGCGCAGCGTTTGCGTCGCGCGGGCAGCAAGCCGGTGCATATCGAAGGCAAGCCCGAAGGCGGCGACGGTTGGGAACTGCTGCAAAACGGCGTGCGCTACGAGGAATTGCGCGCGGCCGCGCAGCTGGCGAATCGCAACGGTCCGCTCAACGAACTGGAGTTCTCCGAGTTCGTCGCGGGCGTCCAGCAGTTCGCGGATGCGCTCGATGGCCTGCCCGAATTCCCCGATATGACCGAAACTGTTGCGATGGCCCGTGAGCTCGACGGCTTCGCGGCGCAGTGCGATGCCCAGCTGTCGATCAATGTGCTCTCGGACGGCGCGCCGTGGTCGGCGAACTACGTGCAGGCGGTGGCCGCCCAGGACGGCTTGCTGCTTTCGCGCGATGGCACGCGTTTCGTGAAGCTCGATTCGAAGCAGAGCCCGGTGTTCATGCTGCAATTCGGCGACACCAACTTCCTGCGCGACGATCTCACCTACAAGGGCGGCCAGATGATTACCCTGGTTCTCGACGTGCCGGTGGCCGACGAAGACATCCTGCCGTTCCGCCTGATGTGCGATTACGCTCGCTCGCTCGCGGAACGCATCGGCGGCCGCGTGGTGGACGATCAACGCCGGCCGCTGCCGGAGTCCGTGCTGCAGTCCATCGACAAGCAGCTCATGACGCTCTACGCAAAGCTCGAGCAGGCCGGCATTCCGGCGGGTTCGCCGGCCACGCGGCGGCTCTTCAGCCAGTAAGGGCTGAGGCTTTGCCATTGCGAGAAGCGCGGCGCCATCACGGCGCCGCGCTTTTTTGTGCGTGGCGCAAACGCGAGCTTGCAAACGCGGGCCGTTCGGCGACGCACGAAGCTGGCCGCTCGGCCGATGCCACGGCGGTGGCTTCCTGAGATAATCTGACAATCCAGATCACTCAGAAGAAACCGCCCCAAGCATGGTCCGTTCTCCCGCCCGTCCTTCCGAAGAGTCCACTGCGGCCCAGCGCGCGTCGTGGTTGCGCGCCGAACTCGAGCGCGCCAACCACGCGTACTACGTGCTCGACCAGCCGGAGCTGCCCGACGCGGAATACGACAAGCTGTTCCGCGAGCTCCAGCAGATCGAGTCCGGGCATCCGGAACTCGTCTCGCCCGATTCGCCCACGCAGCGCGTGGGCGGCGAGGCGGCAGCGGGCTTCGAGCAAGTGGTGCACGACGTGCCGATGCTCTCGCTCAACAATGGCTTTGCCGACGAAGACATCGTCGCCTTCGACAAGCGGGTGTCCGATACACTCGGCAAGGGCGAAGGCGACCCGGTCGAGTACGCGTGCGAGCTCAAGTTCGACGGGCTGGCGATTTCGCTGCGCTACGTGGACGGTATGTTCGTGCAGGCTTCCACGCGCGGCGACGGCACGACGGGCGAGAACGTCACCGAAAACGTGCGCACGATCCGCTCGCTGCCGCTGCGGCTCAAAGGCCGGCGCGTGCCGAAAGTGCTCGACGTGCGCGGCGAGGTGCTGATGTTCCGCCGCGACTTCGACCGCATGAACGAGCGTCAGCGCGAAGCGGGCCACAAGGAGTTCGCGAACCCGCGCAATGCCGCGGCAGGCAGCCTGCGCCAGCTCGATTCGAAGATCACCGCGCAGCGGCCTCTGTCGTTTTTCGCCTATGGCATTGGCGTGCTCGAAGGCGAGCCCATGCCCGCCACGCACAGCGAACTGCTCGACTGGTACGCCGAAATGGGCCTGCCCGTGAATAGCGAGCGCGCGGTCGTGAAAGGCGCGCAGGGGCTGCTGGAATTTTTCCGCGCCGTGGGCGAGAAGCGTGAGTCGCTTCCCTACGACATCGACGGCGTGGTTTACAAGGTCAACCGGCGCGACGAGCAGGATACGCTCGGCTTCGTCTCGCGCGCGCCGCGTTTTGCGCTCGCCCACAAATTCCCGGCGCAGGAGGCGCTCACGAAGGTTGTCGCCATCGACGTGCAAGTGGGCCGCACGGGCGCCATCACGCCGGTCGCGCGCCTCGAACCCGTGTTCGTGGGCGGCGCGACCGTCACCAACGCCACGCTGCACAACGAAGACGAAGTGCGTCGCAAGGACATCCGCATCGGCGACACGGTGATCGTGCGCCGCGCGGGCGATGTGATTCCCGAGGTGGTGAGCGCGCTCGCCGAGCGGCGTCCTGCGGACGCGCGCGAGTTCGTGATGCCCACCGAATGCCCGGTGTGCGGTTCGAGCATCGAACGTCTGCCCGACGAAGCGATCGCCCGCTGCACTGGCGGCCTCTTTTGTCCGGCGCAGCGCAAGCAGGCGCTATGGCATTTCGCGCAGCGCCGCGCGCTCGATATCGACGGTCTCGGGGAAAAGATCATCGACCAGCTTGTCGAGCAGAATCTCGTGCGCACGCCGGCCGACCTGTTCAATCTCGGCTTCTCCACGCTGGCCGAGCTCGACCGCATGGCGGACAAGTCGGCACAGAATCTGCTGGATTCGCTCGAGAAGGCCAAGTCCACCACGCTGGCGCGCTTCATTTACGCGCTCGGGATTCGCCACGTGGGTGAATCCACGGCGAAGGATCTGGCCAAGCATTTCGGCTCGCTCGACCCGATCATGGACGCGTCCATCGAGCAACTGCTCGAAGTGAACGATGTCGGGCCGATCGTGGCCGAGTCGATTCATCGGTTCTTTGCGGAAGAACATAACCGCACCGTAATCGAGCAACTGCGCGCACCGGGCAAGGTCAGATGGGCGGACGGTCCTCCCGCGCCGAAAGCGCCCGTGGGGGTGCTGGCGGGCAAGACGGTGGTGCTCACCGGCACGCTGCCCACGCTCACGCGCGATGAAGCGAAAGAAATGCTGGAAGCGGCCGGCGCGAAGGTGGCTGGCTCGGTGTCGAAGAAGACCGATTACGTGGTGGCGGGCGCCGAAGCAGGCAGCAAGCTTGCGAAAGCCGAGGAACTCGGCGTGCCGGTGCTCGACGAAGAAGGGTTGCACAAGCTCCTGGAGGGGCACACGACATGATTCGCGAAATTCTCAGAATGGGTGATCCGCGCCTGCTCGGCATCGCCAGACCGGTCGACCATTTCGACACGCCCGAATTGCACGAGCTGATTGCCGACATGTTCGACACGATGCATGCGGCTAACGGGGCAGGGCTCGCCGCGCCGCAGATCGGCGTCGATCTGCAGGTCGTGATCTTCGGCTTCGAAGACAACGAGCGCTATCCGGAAGCGCCGCCGGTGCCGCAAACCGTGTTGATCAACCCGGTCATCCATCCGCTGTCGCACGACATGGAAGAGGGCTGGGAGGGCTGCCTTTCGGTGCCCGGCCTGCGCGGTGCGGTGAGCCGCTATTCGATGATCCGCTACAACGGCTTCGACCAGTACGGCAACTCCATCGAGCGCGTGGCGGAAGGCTTTCACGCGCGCGTGGTCCAGCACGAATGCGATCATCTGATCGGCAAGCTGTACCCCATGCGGATCACCGACTTCTCGAAGTTCGGTTTCACCGACATCCTGTTCCCCGATCTCGACCCGAAGAGCGACGATTAAGGTCGGGTGTGCGAACAAGCGGGTGCGCATGAAAAAAACGGGAGCCGCGGCTCCCGTTTTATTTGCTGCGACTGGCATCAACTTGCGGTGCTCAGAACGCCTCGTCCGCCGACAGATAGCGCCACTGCCCCTGCGGCAGTGCACCTAGCAGCACGCGGCCCATGCGCACGCGCTTGAGGCCCACCACCTTCAGTCCAACGAGTTCGCACATGCGGCGGATCTGGCGCTTCTTGCCTTCGCGCAGCACGAAGCGCAATTGCTCGCCGTTTTGCCAGCTCACCATGGCGGGCTTGAGCGGCACGTCGTCGAGCGAGAGGCCGTGGCGCAGCTTCGCCAGCAACTCGGGCGGGAAGTGCTGGTCGACTTCCATCTCGATGTCGCCATAGGTCACGCGCACGAGGTATTCCTTGTCGATGTCGGAGCTCTCGCCGATCAATTGCTTTGCCACGCGGCCGTCCTGGGTCAGCACGAGCAGGCCGGTCGAGTCGATGTCGAGGCGGCCCGCCGGCGCGAGCGTCCGCAGGTGTTTTGCCGAAAAGCGGATGCCCGAGTGATCGCCGTCCCAATGATTCTCGGCCGTCACGAGCGTGGCCGCCGGCTCATAGCCGTCCTCGGCCTGGCCCGAGACGTAGCCCACCGGCTTGTGCAGCAGGATCGTCACCTGACGTGCCTGTGCGGCGAGCGCGGCCGGGTCGACTTCGATGCGCTGTTGCGGCGTGACCTTGGCGCCTAGCGTGTCGACGACTTCGCCGTCCACATAGACCCAGCCCTTTTCGATCCATTCGTCGGCTTCGCGGCGTGAGCACAGGCCCAGCTCCGACATGCGCTTGGAGAGGCGTAGCGTATTGTCGCCATCGATTTCCACGCGCGCGGTGCGTTGCGGAGCAGTGTGGTCGCCCGCGGCGGGTGGGCGGCGCGGCGCGCGGTTGGAGCCCTTCGCCAAGGGTTTGCGCTCACGCGGCGCGAACGATTCGCCTTCGTTGCGGCTGCGTGGGCGCGGGGCGCTGTTGCCGCGCTCGTTTGCGTTGTCCCACGAGGCTTTCACGGGGCGCGCGAAGCCTCGTTCGTCACGCGGGCGGCGTTCGTCGGAGCCTTGGTCGCGGCGAAATGCGGGGCGATCGCCGCGTGGTGCGGCACCCGGTGCGCGGCGATCGTTTTCTTCGCGTGCACGGAACGGGCGGCGACCTTCGTCGCTGCCGCTACGTTCGAAGCGGCGTTCGGCGCCTTCCTCGCGCGGGCGGGACGGGCGACGTCCTTCGTTATTGCCGCTGCGCTCGAAACGGCGCTGCTCGCCACCTTCCTCGCGCGGGCGGGACGGGCGACGTCCTTCGTTATTATCGCTGCGCTCGAAACGGCGCTGCTCGCCACCTTCCTCGCGCGGGCGGGACGGGCGACGTCCTTCGCTATTGCCGCTGCGCTCGAAACGGGGCTGCGCGCCACCTTCCTCACGCGGGCGGAACGGGCGGCGTCCTTCGTTATTATCGCTGCGCTCGAAACGGCGCTGCTCGCCACCTTCCTCGCGCGGGCGGGACGGGCGACGTCCTTCGCTATTGCCGCTGCGCTCGAAACGGCGCTGCTCACCGCCTTCCTCGCGCGGGCGGAACGGGCGGCGTCCTTCGTTATTGCCGCTACGTTCAAAACGGCGCTCGGAGGAGCCCTCATCACGCGCCCGGAACGGCCGGCGTTCGTCGCCCTCGCCTCGATTGCGCGGGAACGGGCGCTCATCGCCATCAGTCCGGCGCGCGGGCCGCACGTCGCGGCCCCACGGTTTGGCGCTGTGTGGCGCGTCGCCCGCGTCGCGGCGGCGGCGCTCGTCGCCGTGGCCGCCGCCTTCGCGCGCGCGCGCGCGGGCCGGTTCGACGGTCGCGCTCGCGCGCGGTCGCTGGCTTCCCGGACATGGGCTTCCCGCCGGTTTTTGCCATGGACGGGCGCGCTTGTGCGGGCCGTCCTTCAGCCGGCCGCGCCTCGTCTGAGCGCACCGGCTTGCGGGCGGTCGTGCTGCCGCGGCGCACGGGGGCGCGTTCGGGCGTGGCCGGGCGCGGATGTTTGGCTGTCAGTTTGGCTCGCATGGTTCTACGTCTTTCGATGTTGCTTTCACACTGCTATCGCGCGCAGCAGTTCGGTTTCGACGCGGATCTGCTGGCGGTTGTCGGACAGACCCGACCCGTCGAGCAGAAACACGTCCTCCACGCGCTCGCCGAGCGTATTGATCCGCGCCGCCTGGACGCCGATGCGGTGCTCGGCGAGCACGCGCGCGATGGAATAAAGAAGGCCCAGCCGGTCGTTCGCCGACACGGACAGGATGTAGTACTGGTCGCGCTCGTCGGCCCGCAGGTCGACGCGCGGCGTGACCGGGAAGGTGCGCGACAGGCGCGAGAGCCGTCCCTTCGACGGCTCCGGCAGCGGATTGCCGGACGCCGCGAGGCGCTGGGCGAGTTCCTGCTCGACCAGATTCGCAATATCGCGGTAATGCACGTCGCCTTCGGGGTGGGCGACGATGAAGTTGTCGAGCGCGTAACCGTGGCGCGTCGTACTTACGCGCGCATCGAGCACGGACAGGCCGCTGCGGTCGAAGTAGGCGCACATGGTGGCGAACAGGTCCGGCCGGTCCTTCGCATAGACCAGCACTTGCAGCGCTTCGCCCACGGGTGAAGGCCGAGCGCGCACGACTGGCGAGGGCGTTTCCACGTAGCGGTAGAGCACACGCGTTTGCCACGCGATGTCGGCGGCGTCGTGGCGCAGGAAATAGCCCACATCGAGCTTGTCCCACAGCGCGCGATGCGCGTTTTCCGGCACGGTTTCGAGGCGTAGCAGCGCGAGCGCCAGTTCCTGGCGCGTCTTGAGCTCCGAGTGCGCGTCGGGCTGGGCGCCGCCGAGCACGGCGAGCGTCGAGCGGTAGAGATCCTCGAGCAGCTTGCCCTTCCAGTTGTTCCATACCTTCGGGCTGGTGCCGCGGATATCGGCTACCGTCAGCAGATAGAGCGCCGACAGCCGGCGCTTGGAGCCCACCAGATCGGCAAAGCGCTTCACCACTTCGGGATCGCTCGTGTCCTGCTTCTGGGCGACCTGGCTCATGGTCAGGTGCTGTTGCACGAGCCAGACGATCAGGTCGGAGTCTTCGCTGGCGATGCCATGCTCGCGGCAGAATCGCCGCGCGTCGGCCATGCCGAGCTGCGAATGGTCGCCGCCGCGCCCCTTGGCGATGTCATGGAACAGCGCCGCCACGTAAAGCACCCAGGGCCGCTCGAAATCGGCGATCAACTGGCTGCAGAACGGGTACTCGTGCGCGTGCTCGGCCACGGCGAAGCGCCGGATATTGCGCAGCACCATCAGGATGTGCTGATCGACCGTGTAGACATGATAGAGGTCGTGCTGCATCTGCCCGACGATGCGCCGGAAATTCAGCAGATAGCGCCCCAGCACGCTCGTCTGGTTCATCAGCCGGATGGCATGCGTAATGCCAGCGGGCTCCTTCATGATCGCCATGAAGAGGCGGCGGTTTTCCGGGTCGCGGCGCCAGTGCTGATCCATCTTCTCGCGGGCGTTGTACAGCGCGCGCAAGGTGCGCGCCGAGAGGCCCTTCACGCCAGGCACCTGTTCGTAAAGCAGGAAGGCTTCGAGGATCGCATGCGGTTCGCGCTCGAACACGTCGTCGGTCACGATTTCAATCATGCCCTGTTTTTCAACGAAATGATCCGAGAGGGTACGCGTGATGCCGCTCGTGCTCGGGAAGAGTTGCGCCTCGATGTTCTGGATGAGGATGGTCGCAAGCTGCGTGACCGCCTTGGCCGCCCAGTAGTAGCGGCGCATGAGCTGCTCGCTCGCGCGCCGCGCCGCGCTGGCCGAGTAGCCGAAGCTTTCCGCCACGCTCGTCTGCAGATCGAACACGAGGATGTCCTGGCGGCGGCCGGCGATTACGTGCAGGCGCGCACGCAGGGTTTTCAGGAACGCCTCGTTGCGGCGCAACTCGCGCGCTTCGCGCTCCGTGATGAGTCCGCGCTGATCGAGTTCTTTCCAGCTGCTGCCAAAGGCTGCGGCTTCGGTGACCCACAGGATCAGTTGCAGGTCGCGCAAGCCGCCGGGGCTTTCCTTGACGTTCGGCTCCAGCGCATAGGGCGTGTCCTGGAAGCGCCCATGACGCTGGCGCATTTCCAGCACCTTGGCCTGGAAGAATGCGCGCGGATCCATGGCGTCGCGGTAGCGCTGGACAAAATCGCCGAACAGCGTCGGGCTGCCCGTGATGCGGCGCGCTTCGAGCAGCGATGTGCGCACCGTCACGTCGCCGGCGGCTTCTTCAAGGCATTGCGAGACGCTGCGCACACTGCTGCCGATTTCGAGGCCGAGGTCCCACGCGAGGCCGATGAAGTGTTCGAGGCGGGATTCGAGCGGTGCGAGCGCTTCATCGTCAGGCAGCAGCACGAGGATGTCGACGTCGGAGTACGGCGCGAGTTCGCCGCGCCCGAAGCCGCCCACGGCCACGAGCGCGAGCGAGGCCGGCAGCTCGCACAGGCTCCATGCGCGGCGCAGGGTGTCGTCGGTGGCGCGGGCGAGCGCGCGCATCAGCGAGTCGACATTGGATGCGCTCCTGAACCGTTCGAGCAACTGGGCCTTGGCGGCCTTGTAGTCGGACTTCAGCGACGACGTATCGGGTGCGGCGACGGCGGGAACGCTCATGGGCTTTGGTACAGTTGGCGCGGGTTGGAGAATGCCCGGCGCCCACGCGCGGACTGCCGGGCGGTGGACCGTGCGGGCGGGGGGCGATGCCGGGTTAAGCCTGATTTATGTCCGGGGTATGCCTGAATGATGCCTGGGTGAAGCCTGCTTACAGAACTGCATTGTGCCGCCTGCTGTTGCGCTCGCCCCCAGCGCGCGCCCTGCAATCAGGCGGCCGAACCGGCCATCTGCGCAACGATGGCAGGCTTGGCCGGCGTGCCGGCCGAAACCGTCAGCACTTCGTAGCCGGTCTCGGTCACGAGCACAGTGTGCTCCCATTGCGCCGAGAGGCTGCGGTCCTTGGTCTTGACGGTCCACTGGTCCGGCATGGTGCGGATCTCGCGGCGCCCGGCGTTGATCATCGGTTCGATGGTGAAGATCATGCCCGGCAGCAGCTCGACGCCCGTGCCGGCGCGGCCATAGTGGAGCACCTGCGGCTCGTCGTGGAACACCGTGCCGATGCCGTGGCCGCAATACTCGCGCACGACGCTGTAGCCTTGCGCTTCGGCGTAGCGCTGGATGGCATGGCCGATGTCGCCCAGATGGCCGCCCGGGCGCACCTGGTCGATGCCGAGCCACATGCATTCATAGGTCGTCTGCACGAGGCGCTTCGCGAGAATCGACCCCTCGCCAACGATGAACATGCGGCTCGTGTCGCCGAAATAGCCGTCCTTGATCACCGTGATGTCCATATTGAGCGTGTCGCCGTTCTTCAGCGCCTTGTCGCCCGGAATACCGTGACAAATCACGTCGTTCACCGAGGTGCAGATGGCCTTCGGGTAGGGCGGATAGCCCGGCGGCTGATAGTTCAACGGCGCCGGAACCGTACCTTGCACGTTGGTCATGTATTCGTGGCAGAGCCGGTCGAGCTCGCCCGTCGTCACACCCGCCACGACGAACGGTGTTATGTAGTCGAGCACCTCGCTTGCCAGCCGGCAGGCGACGCGCATCTGCGCGATGTCGTGTTCGTTCTTGATCGAAATGGCCATGGTGTGCGCCCGAAAATGCAGTCGAATATTAAATTATCGCACCTTATCCGGACGATCGCTGGCTTTTGAGGGGGGGCGGCCGAGCGCGCCGCGCGCCGGCGCATTCGTTCCGAGGGTAATAGCTGGCTTGAGTGCGCTCAGCTTTACGTGCTATACTCTTCGGCTAAGTCGCTTCCTGTATCTTTCGGTTGCGGAAGCTTTGGAACACGATTATGCCTGCTGTCGCCGCGGGCAAAAAATAACGGCGGCAACATTAAGTAGCAAGGCAGTAACAAAGCGAAATCGCGAGCCGGTGCATCCAGGGTGTCGGGTGCGTCAGCCCTGTAAGCGGGGCGGCGTACCGATACGGCAGCCGGCTTAAGACCCAACCCTAGCGGAGAATTGAAACATGGCAGTTACCATGCGCCAAATGCTGGAAGCAGGTGTCCACTTCGGTCACCAGACGCGCTTCTGGAACCCGAAGATGGCTCCCTTCATTTTCGGTCATCGCAACAAGATTCACATCATCAACCTCGAAAAGACGCTGCCGATGTACAACGACGCACTGAAGTACGTGCGTCAGCTGGCATCGAACCGTGGCACGATTCTGTTCGTCGGCACGAAGCGTCAATCGCGCGACACGATCGCCGACGAGGCGGCGCGCGCTGGCATGCCGTTCGTGAACGCACGCTGGCTCGGCGGCATGCTGACCAACTTCAAGACGCTGAAGGTTTCGATCAAGCGCCTGAAGGACATGGAAGCGGCCGTGGAAGCCGGTGAGCTCGAGAAGATGAGCAAGAAGGAAGCGCTCCTGTTCGAACGCGAAATCGCCAAGCTGCAAAAGTCGATCGGCGGCGTGAAGGACATGGGCGGCATTCCTGACGCAATTTTCGTGGTCGACGTCGGCTACCACAAGATTGCCGTGACGGAAGCCAACAAGCTGGGCATCCCCGTCATCGCCGTGGTCGACACGAACCACTCGCCGGAAGGCATCGACTACGTGATCCCGGGCAACGACGACGCCAGCAAGGCTGTCGCGCTCTACACGCAAGGCGTGGCTGACGCGATCCTCGAAGGCCGTGCCAGCGCGGTCAACGAAGTAGTTGCAGCCGTGCGCGGCAACGAAGGCGACGACGAGTTCGTCGAGGTCAATCCGGAGGCGTAAGCCGCCCCGTGTCCGGCAAGAAAAGGGGGCTTCCATAGGCCCCTTTTTTTTAAGCCGTGGCGTTCGAAGCCGCGTCATATGGGCGGCACCGTAGTCCTGTAGAAGCAGCTGTAAAAAAGCGTTTCAGCACGGTATTTACGGAAACGAATTCCTGCCGGCCGCATCGAATCATGCGGCTGGCGCGTACCAGACAGATTCAAGGAGCGAATGATGGCGGCAATTACCGCAAGCATGGTGGCAGAACTGCGCGCGAAGACCGACGCGCCGATGATGGAATGCAAGAAGGCGCTGACGGAAGCCGACGGCGACCTCGCGCGTGCTGAAGAACTGCTGCGCGTGAAGCTCGGCAACAAGGCGAGCAAGGCAGCTTCGCGCGTCACGGCAGAAGGCGTGATCTCGTCGTTCATCGGTGCCAACGCTGGCGCGGTGGTCGAACTGAACTGTGAAACCGACTTCGTTGCGAAGAACGACGACTTCCTCGCATTCGCGAAGCAGATCGCCGAGCTCGTCGCTACGCAGAACCCGGCTGACGTCGCTGCGCTATCGGCGCTGCCGCTGGACGGCTCGACGGTCGACGCAGTGCGCCTCGCGCTGGTCGGCAAGATCGGTGAAAACCTCTCGATCCGCCGTTTCGCGCGTTTCGAAACCGCCAACAAGCTGGCTGCGTACCTGCACGGCACGCGCATCGGCGTGCTGGTCGAGTACACGGGCGCCGACGAGCAAGTGGGCAAGGACGTCGCGATGCACATCGCCGCCATGAAGCCGGTCTCGCTGTCGTCGGACGACGTGCCGGCCGACCTGATCGCCAAGGAGCGCAGCATCGCCGAGCAGAAGGCTGCCGAATCGGGCAAGCCGGCTGAGATCGTCGCGAAGATGGTCGAAGGTTCGGTTCAGAAGTACCTGAAGGAAGTGTCGCTGCTGAACCAGCCGTTCGTGAAGAACGACAAGCAGACGATCGAGCAGATGCTCAAGGCTGCTGGCACGACGGTGCAGAAGTTCGCCCTCTTCGTGGTGGGCGAAGGCATCGAGAAGCGCCAGGACGACTTCGCCGCCGAGGTGGCCGCACAAGTCGCTGCTGCAAAGCAGCAATAAAGGCCGCGCAAGCCTTCAAGCTTCAAGCCGTACCGCAGTAAAAGCACCAAGCAGTACCGTAGCAAGCCGCGGCGGAGCGTTTCCGCCGCGGTGGGCAGCATAGCGACGCCCGATGTAGCGGCGCCTTGCGCGGTGGACTCCCGCCGCGCCCCGTGGCGCAAATCTTCGCTATTCTGGCGGCGCTTGCCCCAAGCCGTATTTCACCCCTACAGTTTCAAGTTATTGCCCTTTGCGCGCGATCCTGGATACCCCCATGCCCACACCCGCCTATAAACGCGTCCTGCTTAAACTTTCCGGCGAAGCCCTGATGGGCGACGATGCCTTCGGCATCAACCGCGCCACGATCGAACGAATGGTGGCGGACGTGGCCGAGGTGGTGCGGCTTGGCACCCAGCTCGCGGTCGTGATCGGCGGTGGCAACATTTTCCGCGGCGTCGCGGGCGGCGCAGCCGGCATGGACCGCGCGACGGCCGACTACATGGGCATGCTCGCCACCATGATGAACGCGCTCGCGCTGCAGGATGCCATGCGTCACGCAGGCATCGAGGCGCGCGTGCAGTCGGCGCTGCGCATGGACCAGGTGGTCGAGCCGTATATTCGCCCGCGTGCGATTCGCCAGCTCGAAGAGGGCAAGGTCGTGATCTTCGCGGCGGGCACGGGCAACCCGTTCTTCACCACCGACACCGCCGCTGCGCTGCGCGGCGCGGAAGTGGGCGCGGAAGTCGTGCTCAAGGCCACCAAGGTCGACGGCGTCTACTCGGCGGACCCGAAAAAGGATCCTTCTGCCACGCGCTACTCGACGATCAGCTTCGATGAGGCAATCGGCCGCAATCTGCAGGTGATGGATGCGACGGCGTTTGCGCTGTGCCGCGACCAGAAGCTGCCCATCCGGGTTTTTTCCATCGTCAAGCCGGGCGCGCTCAAGCGCATCATTCAAGGCGAAGACGAAGGCACGCTCGTCCACGTGTAAACTCTCGTCTCAAACGGGAAACGAACATGGGCCGCGCCGCCCCCGAGCGCGCTGGCGGGCCCGTTCCGTAATGAAGGTTCGGAGGTATCAAAATGGCTGTGGCTGACATCAAGAAGGGCGCTGAGCAAAAAATGCAGCGCTCGATCGAAGCGTTCAAGAGCGATCTGGCGAAAATCCGTACGGGCCGTGCCCATACCGGTCTGCTCGATCACATCCAGGTCGACTACTACGGCTCGCCCGTGCCCATCTCGCAAGTCGCGAACCTCACGCTCGTGGACGCGCGCACGATCGGCGTGCAGCCGTGGGAAAAGAAGATGGTGCAGGTCATCGAAAAGGCGATCCGCGAGTCGGATCTCGGCCTGAACCCGGCTACGCACGGCGATCTGATCCGCGTGCCTATGCCCGCGCTGACCGAAGAGCGCCGCAAGGAGCTCACCAAGGTTGTCAAGAGCGAAGGCGAGACGGCCAAGGTGGCCGTGCGCAACCTGCGCCGCGACGCCAACGAAACGCTCAAGAAGCTCGTGAAGGACAAGGAAATCTCTGAAGACGACGAGCGCCGCGCTGGCGACGACGTCCAGAAGCTGACGGACCGCTTCGTTGCCGAGATCGACAAGCTCGTCCAGACCAAGGAAGCGGAGATCATGACGGTCTGAGGCCGCCAGGTTCTCAGCTCCGCCAGGGTTCTCCTGCCCTTTTGTCCGTATCCGTAGTTTTAGTCTGACGGCCATGACCTATACCAGCTCAACCGTTCGCGTGCCCGACGTGGCGGCCGTGCCGCGCCACATCGCGATCATCATGGACGGCAATGGCCGTTGGGCGACGCAACGCCGCTTGCCGCGTGTCGCGGGCCATACGCGCGGCGTCGATGCCGTGCGTTCGGTCGTCGAGGCCTGCGTCGAGAATGGCGTCGAATACCTCACCCTGTTCGCGTTCAGTTCGGAAAACTGGCGGCGTCCGACCGACGAAGTGTCGTTCCTGATGCGCCTGTTCGTCACCGCGCTAGAGCGCGAAGTGGCGCGCCTTCATGCGAACGGCATTCGTCTGCGCGTGGTCGGCGACCTGTCGATGTTCAACGAGCGCATCCAGGACCTGATTCGCCGCGCGGAAACCAAGACCGCGCGCAACACGCGGCTCACGCTTACCATCGCGGCGAATTACGGTGGCCGCTGGGACATCATGCAGGCGACCCGCAAACTGGTCGAGGCTGCCGCTGCGGCCGGCGAGCCGGTGCCCGTCACCGAGGACACCATCGGCCAGTATCTGGCCATGAACTACGCGCCGGAGCCCGATCTCTTCATTCGCACCGGTGGCGAGCAGCGTGTGAGCAATTTCTTGCTCTGGCAACTCGCGTACGCAGAATTTTATTTCACCGACACGTTCTGGCCGGACTTCAACGCCGATGCGCTCAATCGCGCGATCGGATCCTACGCCGAACGTGAGCGCCGCTTTGGCCGCACGAGCGCCCAACTCGTAAACCAATCCCAGAACGCCGACTCGCTTTCATGCTAAAGACCCGTGTCATCACGGCGCTCGTCCTGCTGGCCATCCTCCTGCCGGTCACCCTGTTCGCACCGGTTGCCTGGTTTGGCGTGCTGATCGGCGTCGTGGTGTTGTTTGCCGCGTGGGAGTGGGCGCGCCTGCTCAAGGCCGGCAAAGCGGGCTCGATCGTCTATGCGGCAATTGCCGTGCTGGCTGTCATCGCAAGCCAGCGGCTCGAGTCGGCTCATCCGCTTTATCAGGCCGCCGGCATCTTCTGGCTCATCGCCGGCCCTTACGTGCTCGTGCGCAAGCCGACGCTCGGCGCCGGCGTCTGGCGCGCCTTCCTGCTCGCCGCCGGGCTTGTGATTTTCTGCGCCTGCTGGCACGCGCTGGTCGCGGCGCGCACGGTGGGCGTGGCGTTCGTGCTCTCGCTGCTGCTGATCGTCTGGCTTGCCGATATCGGCGCATACTTTGCAGGTAAGGCATTCGGAAAGCATAAGCTCGCGCCCGCGATCAGTCCGGGCAAGACCTGGGAAGGCGCCGTGGGCGGGTGGGTGGCCGTGATGGCCGTGTCGGGCGCCGCGCTCGCGCTGCACGCGTTCGAGCCGACCCTGTATTCTGCGCTGGCGACCCGCCTCGGCCTTGGCCGGGCGCTCTTCGTGCTCACCGTGCTGGTCGCGTTCAGCGTGATCGGCGATCTGTTCGAGTCGATGACGAAGCGCCAGGCGGGCGTAAAAGATTCGAGCGGCCTCTTGCCAGGCCACGGCGGCGTGCTCGATCGCATCGACGCGCTGCTGCCGGTCCTGCCGCTTGCCATGCTGCTGCTCGGTTAGAGACTAATGGAAATGCAAAAACGACTCACCTTGCTCGGATCCACGGGCTCGATCGGAGACAGCACGCTCGACGTGGTTGCGCGTCATCCGCAACGGTTCTCCGTCTACGCGCTCACTGCGCACCGCAACGGCGACAAGCTCGTCGAACAATGTCTGCGCTTCGCGCCCGAAGTGGCCGTAGTCGGCGATGCCGATACCGCCGCGGCGGTCGAGCGCAAGCTGCGCGCGGCAGGTTCGAAGACGGTTGTGGCGTACGGGCCGCAGGCGCTCGCCGATGTCGCGAAGAGCGATGGATGCGACACCGTGGTTGCCGCCATCGTCGGCGCGGCGGGCCTCGTGCCCACACTCGCGGCGGCGCAGGCCGGCAAGCGCATTCTGCTCGCAAACAAGGAAGCGCTCGTGATGTCGGGCGACATCTTCATGAATGCGGCGCGCGATAACGGCGCGGTGCTGTTGCCGGTGGACAGCGAGCACAACGCCGTGTTCCAGTGTTTGCCCGCCGAAGGCACGCAGCATGGCGGCGTGACGAAGATCATCCTGACCGCTTCTGGCGGCCCGTTCCGCACGCGCGAGCCGGCCACGCTCGTCGACGTGACGCCGGACGAGGCGTGCAAGCACCCGAACTGGTCCATGGGCCGCAAGATTTCTGTCGACTCGGCCACGATGATGAACAAGGGCCTCGAAGTCATCGAGGCGCATTATCTGTTCGATCTGCCAGGCGAGCGCATCGACGTGCTGATCCACCCGCAGAGCGTGATCCACTCGATGGTCTCGTACGCGGACGGTTCGGTGCTCGCGCAACTGGGCAACCCGGACATGCGCACGCCGATCGCGCACGCGCTCGCGTTCCCGGATCGTGTGGATTCGGGCGTTGCGCAACTCGACCTCGCGCAGGTGGCCACGCTCAATTTCGAGAAGCCGGACTACGCACGTTTCCCGTGTCTTGCGCTGGCAATGAAGGCGCTGGCCGAGGGCGGCGTGGCGAGCGCCACGCTCAACGCAGCCAACGAAATCGCGGTGGAGGCGTTCCTCAACCGCCGGATCGGTTTCATGGCGATTGCGCAGACGGTCGACGCCGTGCTCAACGCGCTGGACAATCGCCGCGCCGCGAGTCTCGAAGTCGTGCTCGAAGCCGACGCAGCCGCGCGCCGCGCGGCGCTCAAGATCATCGACAGCCTGCCGGTGCCGGCCTGAAGCCTCGCTCGGGCCGCTCCCGGGCTGTGCTCAGGCCGCCCGCGGAGGCGTGAGGGTCTGCTTGCAGACCCATCGGCCCGCCAACGAGGTTGACCCGCATTGGCGCGCTGCTTCCAGCAGAGGAGGCGCATATGAATCTGCTCACCGAATTGGTGTCTTTTGTCGTGGCGATCGGCGTACTCGTTGTCGTGCACGAATATGGACACTACAGCGTCGCACGCTTGTGCGGCGTCAAGGTTCTGCGATTTTCGATCGGCTTCGGCAAGCCGCTCGTGCAGTGGGTCAGCAAGAAGAGCGGGACCGAATGGACGATCTCGGCGCTGCCGCTCGGCGGCTACGTCAAGATGCTCGACGAGCGCGAGTTGCAGGACAAGCAAGGGGACATTCCCGCCGAAGATTTGCCGCACGCGTTCAACCGGCAGTCGGTTGGCAAGCGCATCGCCATCGTCGCTGCCGGGCCGTTGGCCAATTTCATTCTTGCCATCGTGCTCTTCGCAGCGGTGTTTGCGAGCGGCGTGACCGAGCCGACCGCCATCGTTGCCGTGCCGCCGGCACAGACGGTCGCCGCGCAGGCCGGCTTCCAGGGCGGCGAGACCATTCTCGCCGTGAGCGACGCGAACGGCAGCGACACGGAGCCCGTGCGCTCGTGGGCCGATCTGCGCTGGAAGCTGCTGTCGGCGGCCTTCGATCAAAACCGCGTGGTGCTCTCCGCGCGTGACGGCGGCGGCACCTACGACTTTCCCCTCGATCTCTCGCGCCTCACCAGCAAAGATCTCGACGACGACTTCATGTCGAAGCTCGGTCTCGAGGCCGGCGGTGCCAAACTGACGATCGCGGGCGTGGAGGCGGGCAGTGCTGCCCAGCAGGCGGGGCTGGAAAAAGGCGATCGCCTGGTTGCGATCGATGGCCGCCCCGTTGACAGCGCAAGCACTTTCATCGGCTACGTGAAGGCCCACGCGGGCAAGCCTGTGCACCTGCGCATCGTGCGTGGGGATACGCAAATCGTTGCGCAGAACGGCGCGTCCGGACAAGGGCAGACGTTGACGCTCATGATCACGCCCATGGCGCAGCGTGACGGCGAAACAGGTGAGGAAGTGGGGCGCATCGGTGCGGCGCTCGCGGCCCAGGCGCCCACTGTGGACGTCCGCTACGGGCCGATCGAGAGCGTTCGGCTGGGTGCGTTCCGCACGTGGGATATCGCGATCTATTCGCTGCGTATGTTCGGCCGCATGCTCACGGGCGAGGCGTCTCTGAAAAATCTGTCGGGCCCGGTGACGATTGCTGACTATGCGGGCAAGAGCGCAAGACTCGGTCCGTCCGCCTTCCTGTCGTTCCTCGCCCTTGTCAGCATTAGCCTCGGCGTACTCAACCTGCTCCCAATTCCGGTATTGGATGGGGGGCATCTGTTATATTATGCGGTTGAAGCCGTAACGGGCAAAGCCGTCTCGGACCGCTGGCAGCTCGTCCTGCAGCGCGCGGGACTTGCCTGCATCGTCGCGCTGTCGGCGATCGCGTTGTTCAACGATCTGGCTCGGTTAATCCATTTTTAAAGATGTCTGGCGGCGTCCGAGGGCGGGCCGCCTGATCTGATGCAGCTATACATACTGGGGAAGCACGTTGTTTAGACCTCATCGCTTGGTTCCAAAAACGGTTGCGGCTGCGGCGATTGCCGCGCATGGCCTGGTCGCTCACGCGGCGACAACGCCTTTCGTGGTACAGGACATCCGCATCGAAGGACTGCAACGCGTCGAGCCGGGCACGGTGTTCGCGTACTTGCCCATCAAGCAGGGCGATACGTTCACCGACGACAAGGCCTCCGATGCCATTCGCGCATTGTATGCAACGGGCTTCTTCAACGACGTGCGCGTCGGCACCGAAGGCGGTGTCGTGGTCGTGCAGGTGCAGGAGCGGCCAGCCATCGGCACGATCGACTTCGCCGGCATCAAGGAGTTCGACAAGGACAACCTCACGAAGGCGCTGCGCGCAGTCGGTCTCTCGCAAGGTCGCTATTACGACAAAGCGCTCGTCGACAAGGCCGAGCAGGAACTCAAGCGTCAGTACCTCACGCGCGGCTTCTACGCTGCCGAAGTCACGACCACGGTAACCCCGATCGACCGCAACCGCGTCGGCCTGCTGTTCTCGGTGGTCGAAGGCCCGAGCGCGAAGATCCGGCAGATCAACTTCATCGGCAACAAGACGTATAGCAGCGGCACGCTGCTCTCGGAGATGCAACTCTCCACGCCGAACTGGTTCTCGTGGTACACGAAGAACGACCTGTACTCGAAGGAAAAGCTCACGGGCGACCTCGAGAACGTGCGCTCGTACTACCTGAATCACGGCTACCTCGAGTTCAACATCGACTCGACGCAGGTTTCGATTTCGCCCGACAAGAAGGACATGTACCTGACGATCGGGATCCACGAAGGCGAGCCCTACAAGGTTTCGGGCATCCACCTGGCGGGCAATCTGCTCGACCGTGAGGCCGAGCTCAACAAGCTCATCAAGATCAAGCCGGGCGACCGCTTCTCGGCCGAGAAGCTGCAGGCTACGACCAAGTCGATCGTCGACAAGCTCGGCGAATACGGCTACGCATTCGCCACCGTCAATGCGCTGCCGCAGATCAATCAGGCCGACCACACGGTCGACCTCACGCTGCAGATCGACCCGAGCCGCCGCGTGTACGTGCGCCGCATCAACGTGATCGGCAACACGCGCACGCGTGACGAAGTCGTGCGCCGCGAAATGCGCCAGCTCGAAAGCTCGTGGTTCGATTCGAGCCGCCTCGCGCTTTCGAAGGACCGTATCAACCGTCTCGGTTACTTCACCGATGTCGACGTGACCACGGTGCCGGTGGAAGGCACGCCCGACCAGGTCGACGTGAACGTGAAGGTGGCCGAAAAGCCGACCGGCGCGATCACGCTGGGCGCGGGCTTCTCGTCCACGGACAAGGTGGTGCTCTCGGCCGGGGTCTCGCAGGACAACGTGTTCGGCTCGGGCACGAGCCTCTCGGTGAACATCAACACCGCGAAGACGTACCGCACGCTGGCTGTCACGCAGGTGGACCCGTACTTCACTGTGGACGGCATCAAGCGCATTACCGACGTCTACTACCGCACGTACCAGCCGCTGTACTACTCGACCGATTCGAGCTTCAAGATCATCACGACGGGCGCTGACCTGAAGTTCGGCATTCCGTTCTCGGAAGTGGACACGGTCTTCTTCGGCCTCGGTTTCGAGCAGGACACGCTCGACACCGACGCGTACACGCCGCAGAGCTACATCGATTACGTGAAAAACTTCGGCCGTGTGTCGAACAACATTCCGTTCACGATCGGCTGGTCGCGCGACGCGCGCGACAGTGCGCTGATTCCGAGCCGCGGCTACTTTACGCAGGCGAATTTTGAATGGGGTACGCCGGTCGGCTCGACGCCTTACGTCAAGACCGACGTGCAGGCGCAGTACTATTACTCGTTCGCACGCGGCTTCGTGCTGGGCATGAACTTCCAGGCCGGCTACGGCAAGGGCCTCGACGGCAAGCCGTACCCGATCTTCAAGAACTACTACGCGGGCGGTATCGGTTCGGTGCGTGGCTACGAGCCGAGCTCGCTGGGTCCGCGCGACGCCAAGACTAACGACCCGATCGGCGGTTCGAAGATGGTGGTCGGCAACATCGAGCTCACGTTCCCGCTGCCGGGCACGGGCTACGATCGCACGCTGCGCGTCTTCACATTCGTCGACGCCGGTAACGTCTGGGGCGACGAGGGCAACACCAGCACGGGCGCGAACGGTCTGCGCTATGCGTACGGTGTGGGTCTAGCGTGGATTTCGCCTATCGGCCCGCTCAAGCTGAGCCTTGGCTTCCCGATCGTCAAGCACGAAGGCGATCAGTACCAGAAGTTCCAGTTCCAGATTGGCACGGCCTTCTGACGAGGCTCGCAGGAACAGGTATTTACAGAAACGAGAGGATAACTTTGCTAACGGGTATGTTTTCCAGACGGACGATCGGGGCCTTGACGCTGTCGCTGGCGATGCTCGCTGTTGGCACGGGCGCGGCCCATGCGCAGGAAGCGAAGATCGCGGCGGTCAACTCCGATCGCATCCTGCGCGAATCCGCCCCCGCGAAGGCCGCGCAAACCAAGCTCGAAGCCGAGTTCGCAAAGCGCGACAAGGACTTGCAGGACATGGCGCAACGCTTGAAGTCCATGTCGGACTCCCTCGACAAGAATGGGCCGGGCATGTCGCCCGGCGATCGCGCGCAGAAGCAGCGCGATCTGTCGCAGCTCGACAGCGATTTCCAGCGCAAGCAGCGCGAGTTTCGCGAAGATCTGAACCAGCGTCGCAATGAAGAGCTTGCGGCGGTGCTGGATCGGGCGAACAAGGTGATCAAGCAGATCGCCGAGCAGCAGCACTACGATTTGATCGTGCAGGAAGCGGTGTACGTGAGCCCGCGCATCGACATCACCGACCAGGTCCTGAAGGCGCTCGCGTCTGGCGGCGCTGGCAGCAGCAATTGAGGCAGGAGCATCTCGCGCATGGCTTTTACGCTTGAGGACATCGCCGGGCGCTTCGGCGGCGCTGTAGTTGGCGACCCGACGCAACGTGTCGGCTCGCTCGCGCCGCTCGATCAGGCGGGTCCGCAACAACTGGCGTTCCTCGCCAACCCCAAGTATCTGTCGCAGGTCGAGACGACTCGCGCAGGCGCCGTTCTGATCAGCCCGGACGATCTCGAAAAACTGGCTTCCCGCGACGGTCGTAATTTCATCGTCACGCCCAATCCGTATGCTTATTTCGCACGCGTGGCGCAGGCGTTCATCGATCTGGCCGCACCGAAGGTGCAGGCAGGCGTGCACCCGAGCGCCCATGTCGATGCCACGGCAAAGATTGCCGCGAGTGCGGTGATCGGCCCGAACGTCACGGTGGAGGCGGGTGCCACGATCGGCGAGCACGTGTGGCTGGACGCCAACGTGTTCATTGGCCGTGGCACCCAGGTGGGCGAGGGCTCGCACTTCTATCCGGGCGTGACGGTTTATCACGGCTGCAGGATCGGCGCGCGCGCCATCGTGCACGCCGGTGCCGTGATCGGCTCGGACGGCTTTGGCTTTGCGCCCGACTTCACGGGCGAGGGTGATGCACGCACGGGCAGCTGGGTGAAGATTCCGCAAGTGGGCGGCGTCTCGATCGGCCCCGATGTCGAGATCGGGGCGAACACCACGATCGATCGTGGCGCGATGGCCGACACGATCATCGAGGAGTGCGTCAAGATCGATAACCTCGTACAGATCGGTCACAACTGCAAGGTGGGCGCATACACCGTGATTGCGGGTTGCGCGGGCATTGCAGGCAGCACCACGATCGGCCGCCATTGCATGATCGGCGGCGCAGTTGGCATCGCGGGACATGTCACGCTGGGCGACTACGTTATCGTCACGGCGAAGTCGGGTGTCTCGAAGTCGTTGCCCAAGGCTGGCATCTACACGAGCGCGTTCCCGGCGGTCGATCACGCCGACTGGAACAAGAGCGCCGCGCTGCTGCGCAATATCGACAAGTTGCGCGATCGCATCAGGGCGCTCGAAGCCGCTGCCCAGAAGGCACAAGGCGGCGCGTAACAAGGTAAGGCAGGTTCGTGGCTCGGGCGTGAAGCGCTCGAGCCTTGGGCGCGTGCCTATCCATGTGTCCCGGTCTGCGAGACCCGGTTGCGAGATCTGGTCTGCGAGACCCGGGGCAATCCGCATGCACGAAGTGTCGCACATGGCGCATACTGCGCCAGAAGCGCGGGCCGTGAGGCACTGCGGGAGCCATGCTTCGGCAAGGCACTTCGGACATCGCATTCGACAGTCACACGCAATTCCAGCGTGAGCAGAAACACCATGAACATCGAAAAACTCAACTTCGACATCCACAAGATCCTCACGCTGCTTCCGCACCGTTATCCGTTCCTGATGGTGGACCGGGTCACCGAAATCGTGCCGCACAAGAGCATCAAGGCGTTGAAGAACGTGACCGTCAATGAGCCCTTTTTCCAGGGCCATTTTCCCCAGCGCCCGGTCATGCCTGGCGTGATGATTCTCGAAGCCCTGGCGCAAACCGCTGCGCTCCTCACGTTTTCGGAAGAGGAGCAGGATTTCGAGAACACGCTGTACTACTTCGTCGGCATCGATGGCGCGCGCTTCAAGCGCGTGGTCGAACCGGGCGATCAACTCATCCTGAACGTGACGTTCGAGCGCTACATGCGCGGCATCTGGAAGTTCAAGGCGCAGGCCGAAGTGGAAGGCGCTGTCGCCTGCGAGGCGGAACTCATGTGCACCGTCAAGAAAATGGACGCGGCGCAGTAAGACGCGCCAGCACGGCAACAGAATGGAGAGCCAGGACGAATGAGCAGGATCCATCCCACCGCGGTCGTCGAGACCGGCGCGCAAGTCGATGAATCGGCGGAGATCGGGCCGTATGCGGTGATCGGGGCCAACGTCACCATCGGTGCACGCACCAAAATCGGCTCGCACAGTGTGCTGGAAGGCCATACGACGATCGGCGAAGACAACATGATCGGCCACTACGCGATCATCGGCGGCCGTCCGCAGGACATGAAGTACAAGGGCGAGCCCACGAAGCTCGTGATCGGCAATCGCAATACCATCCGCGAGTTCACGTCGATTCATACGGGCACGGTGCAGGACACCGGCGTCACGATTGTCGGCGACGACAACTGGATCATGTCGTATGTGCACGTGGGTCACGACTGCAGGCTCGGCAACAATGTGATCATGTCGAGCAACGCGCAACTCGCGGGCCATGTGATCGTCGACGATTTCGCGATCGTCGGCGGCATGACGGGCGTGCATCAGTTCGTGCGCATCGGTGCGCACTCGATGGTGGGCGGCGCATCGGCGCTCGTGCAGGATGTGCCGCCGTTCGTGGTCGCCGCGGGCAACAAGGCGGTGCCGCATGGCATCAACGTCGAAGGGCTGCGCCGCCGCGGCTTTACGCCCGATGCGATCTCGGCGCTGCGTTCGGCCTATCGCGTGCTGTACAAGAACGGCCTGTCGCTCGAAGAGGCGAAGGTGCAGATCGCCGAACTCGCGCAAGCGGGCGGCGACGGTGACGCACACGTGAAGGCGCTGCTCGATTTCGTCGAGCAGTCGCAACGCGGCATCATCCGCTAACCGATGGCGCTTCAAACCCGTCCGCTGCGCCTCGCCATGGTTGTCGGCGAGCCGTCCGGCGACCTGCTTGCGGCGTCGATGCTCAAAGGGCTGACTGGCAGGCTGCCCGATACTGCGCACTACTACGGAATCGGCGGGCCGCGCATGCAGGCCGCCGGTTTCGAAGCGCATTGGCCGATGGACAAGCTCACCGTGCGGGGCTATGTCGAGGCGCTCAAGCACATTCCCGAGATTCTGCGCATTCGCAGCGAACTCAAGCATCAACTACTCGCGGACCCGCCCGACGTTTTCATCGGCGTGGACGCGCCCGACTTCAACTTCGGTCTCGAACACCCGCTGCGCGACGCGGGCATTCCCACAATCCACTTCGTGTGTCCGTCCATCTGGGCGTGGCGCGGCGGCCGCATCAAGAAGATCCAGAAGGCCGTGGATCACATGCTCTGCGTGTTTCCGTTCGAGCCGGCGATCCTCGAGAAAGCGGGTGTGGCGGCGACCTACGTGGGGCATCCGCTTGCCGACGATATCCCACTCGAGCCGGATGTGCCCGGCGCGCGCCGCGCGCTCGGCTTGTCAGACAGCGGACCGATCATCGCGGTGCTGCCGGGCAGCCGCCGCTCCGAGATCAACCTGATCGGCCCGACGTTCTTCGACGCGATGCAGATCATGCAGCAGCGCGAGCCGGGCTTGCGCTTCGTGATGCCGGCGGCGACGCCGGCGATCCACGCGCAGCTGCAGGAGCTCGCCAACTCGCACCAGGGCCTGGCGCTCACGATCATCGACGGGCAGTCGCAGGTGGCGATGACCGCCGCCGATGCGATTCTCGTCAAGAGCGGCACGGTCACGCTAGAGGCGGCGCTGCTCAAGAAGCCGATGGTCATCTCGTACAAGGTGCCCTGGCTCACGGGGCAAATCATGCGCCGTCAGGGCTACCTGCCGTATGTCGGTCTGCCGAACATTCTCGCGGGACGCTTCGTGGTGCCCGAGATCCTTCAGCACTTCGCCACGCCCGAGGCGCTCGCGGACGCCACGCTCACGCAATTGCACGACGAAGCAAACCGGCGCACGCTGACCGAAGTGTTCACGCAGATGCACCATGCGCTGCGGCAGAACATGTCGGAGCGAGCGGCGGAGGTGGTTGCCAGCGTAGTGGATCGCCGCAGGAGCCTGGCATGACCGAAGGCGCGATCAAGCGCACTCGCGCGAAGGCGCCAGCGGCGAAAGCCGCAGCGCAAGCCAGCTCCAAAGCACCGTCGAAAGCGGCCGAGAAACGCGCGGAGCGGCAAATGTGGGCGGAGCAAGCGGGTCTGTTGTTCGAGTCGCCTGACGACATCGTCTGCGGCGTGGACGAAGCTGGACGAGGGCCGCTCGCCGGCCCGGTCACCGCCGCCGCCGTGATTCTCGATCCGGCGCGTCCGATCGCAGGTCTCGACGACTCCAAGGCGCTCACGGCGAAAGCGCGCGAGGCGCTCTACGACCTCATCGTCGAACGCGCGCTCGCATGGTGCGTGGCGTCGGCGAGCGTCGAGGAGATCGACTCGTTCAATATCCTGCACGCGACCATGCTGGCGATGCGGCGCGCCGTGGAGGGGCTGAGCGTGAAACCCACGCTCGCCAAGATCGACGGCAACCGCTGCCCGGTGCTGCCGGTGCGCAGCGAGGCCGTGATCGGCGGCGACGCGCTCGTGCCCAGCATCTCGGCGGCGTCGATCATTGCGAAAGTCTCGCGCGACCGCATGCTGCTGGAGTTGCACGAGGCGTTCCCCGTGTATGGCTTCGATGCGCACGCGGGTTACGGCACCGCACAGCATCTGGCCGCGCTGCGCGAGCATGGCCCTTGCGTGCACCACCGGCGCACGTTCGCGCCCGTGCGCGACGCGTATGCGCTGCATGGCCTCGCGCTGACGAGCTTGGCAAGTACAGCTGGCGACGCCGCTCCGGACGACGACGCCTTCGCATCAGCCTGAGCAGCGCAATGCCCGGGTTCATGCAGTCCGGCGTCGCTTCGTGCGGCGCCGTTGTTCTTTTCAACCTTCCTTTTTCAAATCGCCAGGCCCGCCTGTGAAAGCCATTACTTCGCGCGACAATCCGCTTTACAAGCGCCTGAAGGCGCTGGCCGGCTCGACGCATCAGCAGCGGCGCAGCCATCAAGCTCTGCTCGAGGGTTTTCACCTCGCGAGCGCATGGCTCGACGGTGGCACGCAGCCCGAATATTGCATCGTGACCGAAGGCGCGCTCGCGCATGCCGAGGCGCAGGCCATCGTCGAGCGCGTCGACGAGCGCCGTGTGATCACGCTGCCCGATGCGCTCTTTGGCCAGCTTTCGAACGTCGTGCACGGCGTGGGCATGCTGCTGCTCGTGGATATGCCAGAGGCGCATCTGCCTGAGCGGGTCGAATCGACCTGCCTCGTGCTCGACGGCCTGCAGGATGCGGGCAACGTCGGCTCGATCCTGCGCAGCGCGGCGGCGGCGGGCGTCGACAAGGTGTTCTGCACGCCGGGCACGGCATACGCGTGGTCTTCGAAGGTGCTGCGCTCGGCTATGGGCGCGCACTTCCTGCTGCAGGTCTTCGAAAATGTCGAACCCGAGACGCTGATCGCCATGCTGGGGGTGCCGGTCGTGATCACCGACTCGCATGGCGCGCGGGCCATCGACGAGACCGATCTCACGGGGCAGGTGGCGTGGGTTTTCGGCAACGAAGGGGCGGGCGTCTCGCAGCTGTGGCGCGACGCGGCGGCGTTGCGCGTGACGATTCCTCAGCCGGGCGGCATGGAGTCCCTGAATGTGGCGGCGGCTGCCGCTGTATGCATCTTCGAGCAATGCCGTCAGCAGCGCCACGCGCGTTGAGCTGCGCTCAGCACGGGTTCACGCCTTGGTGACTGATGCAACAAAAAGGCCTGCTCGCGAGTGAGCAGGCCTTATTCGTTTCTACACGGAGCGATCTTCAGTACACCGGCTTGTCGAGGCGGATTTCCTGCAAGATCGTCGTGGCGATTTCCTCGATGGACTTGTGCGTCGACGAGAGCCATTTGATGTTCTCACGGCGCATCATGGCCTCGGCTTCATTGACTTCGTAGCGGCAATTCTCCAGCGCCGCGTACTTGCTGCCAGGCCGCCGCTCGTTACGGATTTCCGTGAGACGCTGCGGATCGATCGAAAGCCCAAAGATCTTTCCGCGATACGGTAGCAGCGAATTGGGCAGCTTGCCGCGTTCGAAGTCGTCGGGGATCAGCGGATAGTTTGCCGCTTTCACGCCGTACTGCATCGCCAGATAAAGGCTGGTCGGTGTCTTGCCGCTACGCGACACGCCCACGAGGATCACGTCGGCGTCGTTCAGATTGCGGTCGGACTGGCCGTCGTCGTGCGCGAGCGAGAAGTTGATGGCCTCGATGCGGTTCTTGTATTCGTCGGTGTCGGCGTTCTGGTGGCCACGGCCCATCGCGTGGCTCGACTTGAGCTCCAGTTCCTGCTCCAGCGGCTCCACGAAGGTCTGGAACATGTCGAGCACGAGCGCGTTCGAGCGCTTGAGGATTTCGTTGGAGTTGCTGTCCACCAGCGTCGTGAAGACGATCGGGCGGCGGCCTTCATGCACTGCGGCTTCGTTGATCTTTTCGGCGGTCGAGTAGGCCTTGTCCGCCGAGTCGATGAATGGCACGCGCACGAGGCGGAATTTCTGGTCGAACTGCGAGAGGATCGAGTGCGCGAAAGTTTCGGCAGTGATCCCGGTACCGTCGGAGACGATGAATACGGTAGGCGACATCGGTTGAGGCTGGGCGTGTAAGTGGGGCCAGACGGGCGGAGCGCCCGGAAGAGACTCCCTGAGCTTTGTGGATGAGCCCTGAGAGGGGATTCTCACCGACAGACACATTTTCGAGAGTCGGCACGGTAGAATAGCGGCAACCTGTTGGATAAGCAATTGCAGTGCATTCGCGCCAAACCGCAGCTCATCATGGCTCAATTGGACGTCAATTCGCAGCGATTCCGGGTAATTTCGTGCAATCGCGCGCATCTCCCTGCTTCTCCTTGTGCTGGATGCTGGCCCCCGGGTGGTGGCGATTGCTTCTCCAACAGGTTGCGCAAGACGCGAATCCGCTCCCAATAGGCGGCCCGCGTTCGAGCCCACTTGCGCAATCGTGAATTTTTTTCACACTTAGGGGCTTGTAATGACTAACACCGTTGCCAAGGATCAGGCTTATGTAGTGCCTTTCGAGCAGTTGCGGATGACCGATGTCGAGATCGTGGGCGGCAAGAACGCCTCGCTTGGCGAAATGATCAGCCAGTTGGCTGAAGCTGGCGTGCGTGTGCCTACGGGCTTCGCGACGACCGCGCTCGCCTTCCGCGACTTTCTGAAGCACAACAACCTGACCGAACGGATCGCCGCTCGTCTGGAGACGCTCGACGTCGACGACGTCAAGGCGCTGGCCGAAGCGGGCAAGGAAATCCGCCAGTGGATCGTCGACGCGCCGCTGCAGCCGAAGCTGGAGGCAGACATCCGCGCGGGCTTCGAGACGCTCAAGAACAGCTCGCCGTCCGAGCTTTCGTTCGCTGTGCGTTCGTCGGCTACGGCCGAAGACCTGCCCGACGCTTCGTTCGCCGGCCAGCAGGAGAGCTACCTGAACGTGGTGGGCATCGAGGACGTCCTCGATCGCCTCAAGCACGTGTTCGCGTCGCTCTACAACGACCGCGCCATTTCCTATCGCGTCCACAAGGGCTTCACCCACGCCGAAGTCGCACTGTCGGCTGGCGTGCAGCGCATGGTCCGCTCGGACCGCGGCGCCGCGGGCGTGATGTTCACGCTCGACACGGAGTCCGGCTTCAAGGATGCCGTCTTCATCACGTCGAGCTACGGCCTTGGTGAGACTGTCGTGCAGGGTGCGGTGAATCCGGACGAGTTCTACGTCTTCAAGACCACGCTCGCGCAGGGCAAGGCGCCGATCATCCGCCGCTCGATCGGCTCGAAGCTCATCAAGATGGAGTTCACGCAGCCGGGCGAGCCGGGCCGCGTGAAGACGGTCGACGTTTCGCATGAGCAGCGCAACCGCTTCTCGATCACCGACGAAGACGTGATCGAGCTGGCGAAGTACGCCGTCATCATCGAAAAGCACTATCAGCGCCCGATGGACATCGAGTGGGGCAAGGACGGCCTCGACGGCAAGATCTTCATTCTCCAGGCGCGTCCGGAGACGGTGAAGAGCCAGGCCGCGGGCAAGGCCGAGCAGCGCTTCAAGCTCAAGGGCCAGTCGCAGGTTCTCGCAACGGGCCGCGCGATCGGTCAGAAGATCGGCGCGGGCCGCGTGAAGGTGATTCACGATCCGTCCGAAATGGAACGCGTGCAGCCGGGCGACGTGCTGGTCGCCGACATGACCGACCCGAACTGGGAGCCGGTGATGAAGCGTGCTTCGGCCATCGTCACGAACCGTGGCGGCCGTACCTGCCACGCCGCGATCATCGCGCGTGAGCTGGGCGTGCCGGCAGTCGTGGGCTGCGGCGATGCAACCGACGTGCTGAAGGACGGCGCGCTGGTGACCGTGTCGTGCGCCGAAGGCGACGAAGGCCGCATTTACGACGGTCTGCTCGAAACCGAAGTCAGCGAAGTGCAGCGCGGCGAGCTGCCGGCGATTCCGGTCAAGATCATGATGAACGTCGGCAACCCGCAACTCGCGTTCGACTTCTCGCAACTGCCGAATGCAGGTGTTGGCCTCGCGCGTCTCGAGTTCATCATCAACAACAACATCGGCGTGCACCCGAAGGCGATCCTCGAGTACCCGAACGTCGACGCGGACCTGAAGAAGGCGGTCGAGAGCGTGGCGCGCGGCCATGCGTCGCCGCGTGCGTTCTACGTCGACAAGCTCACGGAAGGCATCGCCACGATCGCGGCGGCGTTCTATCCGAAACCCGTCATCGTGCGTCTGTCGGACTTCAAGTCGAACGAGTACAAGAAGCTGATCGGCGGTTCGCGTTACGAGCCGGATGAGGAAAACCCGATGCTGGGTTTCCGCGGCGCGTCGCGTTATGTCGCCGAGGACTTCGCGCAGGCGTTCGAGATGGAGTGCCTCGCGCTCAAGCGCGTGCGTGAAGAGATGGGCCTCTCCAACGTCGAGATCATGGTGCCGTTCGTGCGCACGCTCAAGCAGGCGGAGCGTGTGGTCGGGCTGCTCGAGAAGTTCGGTCTGAAGCGCGGCGTGAACGGTCTGCGTCTCATCATGATGTGCGAAGTGCCGTCGAACGCGATCCTCGCCGAAGAGTTCCTGCAGTACTTCGACGGCTTCTCGATCGGCTCGAACGACCTCACGCAGCTCACGCTCGGCCTCGACCGTGACTCGGGCATGGAACTGC
Source organism: Paraburkholderia sp. A1RI-2L (assembly GCF_048957375.1). Taxonomy (NCBI): domain Bacteria; kingdom Pseudomonadati; phylum Pseudomonadota; class Betaproteobacteria; order Burkholderiales; family Burkholderiaceae; genus Paraburkholderia; species Paraburkholderia sp. A1RI-2L. Next base: position 1,368,498 of record NZ_JARBTA010000001.1, on the reverse strand, counting down.
TGGCAGTCGACTTCGACGAACGGGATCCGGCCGTGAAGTTCATGCTCAAGCGCGCGATCGAAACCTGCCTGCGCCTGAACAAGTACGTCGGCATCTGCGGCCAGGGTCCGTCCGATCATCCGGACTTCGCCCAGTGGCTCGCGGACGAAGGCATTGCGTCGATGTCGCTGAACCCCGACACGATCGTCGATACGTGGCAGGCGCTCGCGAAGTCGCAAGCGAAGTAATGCCCGCCTGTTGACCCTGCCGCTCCGGCACGCGCAGCGTGCGGAAGTTGAGGCGGCTTATGCCTTGCTTCGCACGCTGCGCAAATCAGTGTCAGCTTCGTGCTATAACACCCCGGTCAAGCCGGGGTGTTTTACTTTGGGAGGTCGACGTGGGTCCGCATGGTGTGTTCTGGTGGATCGGCGCAGGCGTGCTGATCGTCGCCGAGCTGATGACCGGCACGTTCTATTTGCTGATGATCGCGCTCGGGTGCCTCGCGGGTGTGCTCGCCTATGAGCTGGGCGCGCCGCTCGAACTCCAAATGGTGGCAGCTGCGCTCGTGGCGTTGATGGCCGTGATCGCACTGCGGCGCTCGCGGTTCGGGCGGCGCCGGCGCATGGTCGACGCGTCAACCGATCCGGGTGTGAATCTCGACATCGGCTCGACTGTCCCGGTCGCCGAGTGGCGAGACGGGTGCGCACGCACGATGTATCGGGGCGCCGAGTGGGATGTCGAACTCGCGCCGGGCGAGCCCGAGGACGCCCATCTCTACGAAATCAAGGCGGTGCGGGGCAGTTGCCTCGTTGTTGCGGCGAGGCGCGCCGGCAGCGTGGCGCCGGGTGCGCGCGAAGGCACGCGCCACGCCTGAACGAAGTCAAATCGAAGCCGAAGTCAAAGCAAAAAGGGGATGCGTATGCAAGTGCCTATCGTTGGGGTGATTCTGCTCGTGATCGTCGTGGTGCTGATCTCGAGGACCATGAAGATCGTGCCGCAGCAACATGCCTGGGTGCTCGAGCGGCTGGGTCGCTACCATGCCACGCTTACACCGGGTCTCTCGATCGTGCTGCCGTTCATCGACCGCGTGGCCTACAAGCACGTGCTCAAGGAAATTCCGCTCGACGTGCCGAGCCAGATCTGCATCACGCGCGACAACACGCAGCTCCAGGTGGACGGCGTGCTGTACTTTCAGGTGACCGATCCGATGAAGGCCTCGTACGGCTCGAGCAACTTCGTGTTCGCCATCACGCAGCTTTCCCAGACCACGCTGCGCTCGGTGATCGGCAAGCTGGAACTCGACAAGACGTTCGAGGAGCGCGATTTCATCAATCACAGCGTCGTCTCGGCGCTCGATGAAGCCGCCGCCAACTGGGGCGTGAAGGTGTTGCGATACGAGATCAAGGACCTCACGCCGCCGAAGGAAATCCTGCACGCGATGCAGGCGCAGATCACGGCGGAGCGTGAAAAGCGCGCGCTGATCGCGGCCTCGGAAGGGCGCAAGCAGGAGCAGATCAACCTCGCGGCGGGCGCGCGCGAAGCGGCGATCCAGAAGTCGGAAGGGGAGAAGCAGGCCGCCATCAATCAGGCGCAGGGTCAGGCGGCCGCCATTCTCGCGGTGGCCGAGGCGAATGCGCAGGCCATCCAGAAGATCGGCAACTCGATCCAGGCGCAGGGTGGCATGGATGCGGTCAATCTCAAGGTGGCCGAGCAGTACGTCACGGCGTTCGGCAATCTCGCGAAGCAGGGCAATACGCTGATCGTGCCCGGCAATATGAGCGACCTGAGCTCGATGATTGCTTCGGCGCTCACCATCGTGAACCGCTCGGGCATGAAAGAGACGCAGTTGAGCCGCGATGCGGCGAAGGGCGCCTGAGCGGGTGCCTGGGCGTGCTCAGGTCGGCGTGCGCATGAGGCGCGCCTTCTCGCGCTGCCAGTCGCGCTGCTTCTCCGTTTCGCGCTTGTCGTGCAGCTTCTTGCCCTTCGCGAGGCCAATCTCGCACTTCACGCGGCCGCCCTTGTAGTGGAAGTTCAGCGGCACGAGCGTGAACCCGCGCTGCTCGACCTTGCCGATCAGTTTGTCGATTTCCTCGCGGTGGAGCAGCAGCTTGCGGATGCGCGTAGGGTCGGGCTGGATGTGCGTCGAGGCTTCGGGCAGCGGGCTGATGTGCGTGCCGATCAGGTACAGCTCGCCGTTCTTGATCACGACGTAGCTTTCCTTGATGTTGGCTCGTCCGGCGCGCATGGCCTTGACCTCCCATCCTTCGAGCGCGAGCCCCGCCTCGTGGCGCTCTTCGATGAAGTAATCGAAGAAGGCTTTTCTGTTGTCGATGATGCTCATAGGAAAATGGGAAACGCCCAACTCGTTTAAAATTACGATTTTAGCAAAGCGGGCCACCGAAAGCCCGTGGCGCTTTCACCCTTGCCTCGCATTGCGCAATTTATGGCGGATGTTCAGAAAACCGTGTTGATTCGCCATTCGGCGGAGCAAATGTTCGACCTCGTGACCGACGTCGACGACTATCCCAACTTCCTGCCGTGGTGCGGCGGCGTCGAGGTTCGCCGCAAGGACGAGAACGGAATGGAAGCGAAAATCGATATCAACTTCAAGGGCATCAAGCAGCACTTCGCCACGCGCAACAAGCACAAGCGGCCCGAGCGCATCGACATGGAGTTCGCCGACGGCCCGTTCAGGAAGTTCACGGGCGCCTGGCGCTTCACGCCGTTGCGCTCCGATGCCTGCAAGATCGAATTCTCGCTGCACTACGAGTTTTCTAACATTCTTCTCGAGAAGATCATCGGCCCTGTGTTCCACCATATTGCGAACACCTTCGTCGACACGTTCGTGAAGCGCGCCGACCAGCGTTACGGCAAGAACAAGCCATGAGCGCGAAACTGTTCATCGACGTCTGCTATGCACTGCCTGACGCGCAGACGCTCATCGGGGTGGAGCTCGAGCCCGGCGCGACGGTGCAGCAGGCCATCGACGCCAGCGGCATTCTCGTCCGCCATCCGGAAATCGATCTGACGAAACTGAAGGTGGGCGTCTACGGCAAGCTCAAGCCGCTCGACACGGTGCTCGCCAATCACGATCGCGTGGAAATTTATCGCCCGCTGGTGGTCGACCCCAAGCTCGCGCGCCAGCGCCGTGTCGACAAGACGCGCAAGGAAGGCTCGATCGAGGGCCGCAAGTGGCAAAACAAGGATTCGCGCTAAATCGGCGTTGACGGGGCAAATGAGTGGCTATCCGAGGGCGCGTGTTGCGCCCTCGGGCTTTTCAATTCGCCGTGCGGCGGCGCTCCGGGCCGTTACTTGCCGAGGCGTTCGTTTCGCCAATGGCAGGAATTCCCGGCAAATCGCCTTTCGGCACGATACCGTCTCCATGCGCCGTGTCTTCCGGGCCGCCCGAATGCTGGCGGACTGACCAACTCACGCCCACGACCAGCAGCAAGATGGCTGCGACTTCGAGCATGCGTGGCAGGCGGTGGTCGTAGACGAAACCGTAGAGCAGGGCGAACAGCGTCTCGAATACGATCATCTGACCCGAAAGCGTAAGCGGGAGCCGCTTGGACGCCGCGTTCCAGAGGCCGTTGCCAAGCCACGACGCGCCGATGGCCAGCACGAGGTTCAGTTGCCAGAATGCTGTCCAGCGTCCGCTGGCCACGCTGTGCTGCACCATGCCGGCGGGCATGACGAGCACCGCGAGCCAGAGCAGGCCACCGAGCGCGCCTGTCACGACGCCCCAAAGCACCGACCACTCGTTGCCGCCGAAATGGGCGTTGCGTTGCAGATAGCGGGCATTTTCGACGGCGTACCACGTCCAGCAAGCGAGCGCGCCAACCGCGCAGCCAAGGCCGGCTATCTTCGTGAGCGTGCTGGCGTGATCGCTTGCGCCCGCAGTGAAAACATCGACGTTGATGCACACGATGCCGGCCGCGATCATGGCGAGCGGCCAAACCAGCTTAGAGAGTGCCACCGCGCCATGATCGCCGCGTCCGAGCAGCGTGACCGTGACGGGCAGGACGCCGACAATCAGCGAGGCCGGCGCGATACCCACGAGGTGAATCGCGCTCGCAAGAAAGAGGTAGTACAGCAGGTTGCCCACGAGAGCGAGTTTCACGAGCGCGGCGAGGTCCGCGCGAGTCAGGCGTGGCCAGACGCGCCGCAGCATGGGCAGAAGGGCGGCGAACGACACGAGGCCATACATTGCGTAGCGCCCGGCGCTCAGGAGCAGCGGCGAGAACTCCGTCAACTGGCGCGGAACCAGGAACACCGTTCCCCACAACGCACCGGCGAGCACGCCGTACAACACACCACGCTGCATTTCCCTTGCCTCCACAATTTCAATCCGGCCATTCTGGCCTTGCAGGATGGGTGGAAGCTTAATCACAGGCCGCGTGGCCGTCTTGTTCAATCCTGCACGGCGCGATTCCAGATTTTCCCGATCTCCCGATTCCTGAGTCGCAGCGTTCGGCCGGCGGCCAGAAAATCGGGTCTGACACAGGGCTCTTATATCCCCGCGTGCCCCGCCCCAAACCTCAAAAAAATCCCGAAAACGGCGCTAAGCTACTGTAGACACTGATGATTTCCAGGGCGCTATCCCGTATAATCTGCTTTTGCGCCTATAGGATTTGCCATGCGTCTGATCCAGAAAGCACTCACGTTCGATGACGTGCTCCTCGTCCCCGCCTTTTCCGACGTTCTCCCGCGCGACACCAGCCTGAAAACCCGGCTGACCCGCAATATCTCCCTGAATATTCCGCTTGTCTCGGCCGCGATGGATACCGTCACGGAAGGCCGCCTCGCAATCGCGATGGCGCAGCAGGGCGGCGTCGGCATCATCCACAAGAACCTCACGCCGGCCGAGCAGGCGCGCGAGGTTGCGAAGGTGAAGCGGTTCGAATCGGGCGTGGTGCGCGACCCGATCACGGTTCCGCCGCAGATGAAAGTCGCGGACGTGATCGCCCTCTCGCAGCAGCATGGCATCTCGGGCTTCCCGGTGGTGGAAGGCGCGCAACTCGTCGGTATCGTGACGAACCGCGACCTGCGCTTCGAAACGCGTCTGGATGAGCCGGTGCGCTCGATCATGACGCCGCGCGAGCGCCTCGTCACCGTCAAGGAAGGCACGCCGCTTCTCGAAGCCAAGGCGCTCATGCACAGCCACCGTCTCGAGCGCGTGCTGGTCGTGAACGACGCGTTCGAGCTGCGCGGCCTCATGACCGTCAAGGACATCACCAAGCAGACCGAGCATCCGGCCGCGTGTAAGGACGAGCACGGCAAGCTGCGCGCGGGCGCGGCTGTCGGCGTGGGCCCGGACAACGAGGAGCGCGTCGAACTGCTGGCGCAGGCCGGTGTGGACGTGATCGTGGTCGACACGGCGCACGGCCACAGCAAGGGCGTGCTCGAGCGCGTCCGGTGGGTCAAGCAGAATTTCCCGCACGTCGAGGTGATCGGCGGCAACATCGCTACGGCTGACGCCGCGCGCGCGCTCGTCGAGTACGGCGCGGACGGCGTGAAGGTCGGCATCGGCCCGGGCTCGATCTGCACGACGCGTATCGTGGCGGGCGTGGGCGTGCCGCAGATCAGCGCGATTTCCAATGTCTCGGAAGCGCTCAAGGGCACGGGCGTGCCGTGCATCGCCGACGGCGGTGTGCGCTACTCGGGCGACGTTTCGAAGGCGCTGGCAGCCGGCGCGAACGCTGTGATGATGGGCAGCATGTTCGCAGGCACCGAAGAGTCGCCGGGCGACGTGTTCCTGTTCCAGGGCCGCCAGTACAAGTCGTACCGCGGCATGGGCTCGGTCGGTGCGATGAAGGACGGCGCCGCGGACCGCTACTTCCAGGACAACTCGGCCAATATCGACAAGCTCGTGCCGGAAGGCATCGAAGGCCGCGTTGCCTACAAGGGGCCGATCAACGCAATCCTGTTCCAGCTGATCGGCGGCGTGCGCGCCTCGATGGGCTACTGCGGTTGCCGCACGATCGACGAGCTGCATGCGAAGGCGGAGTTCGTGCAGATCACCGGTGCCGGCCTGAACGAATCCCACGTCCACGACGTGCAGATCACCAAGGAAGCGCCCAACTACCACGTGGACTAAACCGCGATGAAGCCGCTGCTGCGCATAGTGCTGATTGTCGACGCGTTGATGCTGCTGGGGTTCGGCGTGCTGTTCCTGCTCACGCCCTGGAGCTCGCTCTACAACGCCTTGCAGTTGGTGCAGGCGCAGCCGCCGCTCATCGGCCAGGCGTTCGGAGTGGTGCTGGCTGGTTTCGCGTGGATTGCGCTGCGAGCGGCCTTTGACGGCGACTTGACCGTCACGGTCGGGCGCACGGTGGGGCACGTTAACTGGATCGCTGGCGTGCTGATGCTGGTCTGGCTGATTGGCCTGCATACGCCGCAACTCACGGGCTTCGGCCAACTGGTGGCTGGAGCACTGAGCGCCTGGCTGATCATCGTCGGGCTGGGCGGCACACGGCTTGCCGGTGCGGTGAAGCGGCGCGAGAAGGCACAGGCGGCCGAGGCCGCCGCGCAGGAACGCGAAGCGCGCGCCGTGGCCAGGACGAAGCGCGAAGAGCCCGTGGCATACGCGAAGCCGGTTTTTGTGGGCGGCGCGGTGGCAACTGGCGCGGCCCGCGCAGAACCCGCGCCGGCAACACCCGCTTCAGCGGGTGCGGCTGCGCAAGTGCAAGATCCGTATCTTGCCGCGCGAGACGAAGCAGCAGACGCGCCGCGGCCGCCGCTGCGTGGCTGATTCGCGCGAGAAGCCGGGGCGCGGGCAATACCCGTCGCTTTATGTCCGGATTGCGCTACCTGCTTATTGGCTCGTTCGCCGGTTTATGCACTGTTTTGCGCCGCAGCCATCAAGCGCCAGGTTTCCGATGAATTCACGCCGCGCGCCAGATTCACCCAGCGCGCGGCTTTCTGTATCTGTTCTTTTTTAGGTCTCGTCCGCTGCCATGCACGACAAAATCCTGATTCTCGACTTCGGTTCGCAAGTCACCCAACTGATCGCGCGCCGCGTGCGCGAAGCCAACGTCTACTCTGAAATCCATCCGCACGACGTCGACGACGCATTCATCCGCGAGTTCGCGCCAAAGGGCATCATCCTCTCGGGCGGACCGAACTCCGTCACCGAAACCGATACACCGCGCGCACCGCAAGCGGTGTTCGAACTGGGCGTGCCGGTGCTCGGCATTTGCTACGGCATGCAGACGATGGCCGAGCAGCTCGGCGGCAAGGTCGACGGCGGCCATCTGCGCGAATTCGGCTACGCCGAAGTGCGCGCGCGCAACCACACGAGTTTCCTCGAAGGTATCGAGGACTTCCGCACGAGCGAAGGCCACGGCATGCTCAAGGTGTGGATGAGCCACGGCGACAAGGTCACCGACATGCCGCCAGGCTTCAGGCTGATGGCATCGACGGAATCGTGCCCGATCGCGGCGATGGCCGACGAAGCACGTCACTTCTACGGTCTGCAATGGCACCCGGAAGTCACGCACACGGTGCAGGGCCGCGCAATGCTCGAGCGCTTCGTGCTGGGCATCTGCGGCGCGAAGGCCGACTGGGAAATGGGCCACTACATCGATGAAGCCGTCGAAGCGATTCGCAAGCAGGTGGGCAGCGAGCACGTCATCCTCGGCCTCTCGGGCGGCGTGGACTCGTCGGTGGCGGCAGCGCTGCTGCATCGCGCGATTGGCGATCAGCTGACTTGCGTGTTCGTCGATCACGGCCTCCTGCGCTTAAACGAAGCTGAGCAGGTGATGTCGATGTTCGCGGATAACCTCGGCGTGAAAGTGGTTCACGTCGATGCGAGCGCGGCGTTCATGTCGAAGCTGGCGGGCGTGACTGATCCGGAGGCGAAGCGCAAGATCATTGGCGCGGAGTTCGTCGAGGTGTTCCAGGCCGAGGCGGGCAAGCTCACGGATGCGAAGTGGCTCGCGCAGGGCACGATCTATCCGGACGTGATCGAGTCGGCGGGCAAGGGCAAGAAGAGCGCACATACAATCAAGAGCCACCACAACGTGGGCGGCCTGCCCGAGACGCTGAACCTCAAGCTGCTCGAGCCGCTGCGCGAACTCTTCAAGGACGAGGTGCGCGAACTGGGCGTGAAGCTCGGCTTGCCGCACGATATGGTGTATCGCCATCCGTTCCCGGGCCCGGGCCTCGGCGTGCGTATTCTCGGCGAAGTGAAGCGCGAGTTCGCGGATCTGCTGCGTCGTGCCGATGCGATTTTCATCGAGACGCTGCGCAACACCGTCGATAAGGAGTCCGGCAAGTCGTGGTATGAGCTCACGAGCCAGGCTTTTGCCGTGTTTCTGCCCGTGAAGAGCGTGGGTGTGATGGGCGATGGCCGTACCTACGAGTACGTGGTCGCGCTGCGTGCGGTGCAGACGCTCGACTTCATGACCGCGCATTGGGCGCATCTGCCGCATGAACTGCTTGGGCAGGTGTCCAACCGCATCATTAACGAGGTGCGGGGGATTAATCGGGTGGTCTACGACATTTCGGGGAAGCCGCCGGCGACGATTGAGTGGGAATGATTTAGACTGCTCCCAAGTCGTTCCGTGAGGTCCGGTTTTTCATGTTTTTCCGTTTAAAAACATGAGGTTATTGTCCGGTGTGGTCTGCTGTGATCCGGGCAATACCTGATGGAAATGTCGGTATCGGTGACGGTACCGACATTTCTTCCTCGGACGGCCTTGTCCGATACCGTCAAGTTAGTCTGACGGTATCGGTTGACGGTATACGTTCGAGGAGTCCCTATGCTCACAGACATGCAGTTGCGAGCGCTGAAGCCGGCCCAGAAGATCTATAAGGTTGCTGATCAGCGGGGGCTATATGCGGCAGTGACGCCGTCAGGCGCGGTGAGCTTCCGGTACGACTACCGGGTGAACGGTCGCCGGGAAACCCTGGTTATCGGCCGCTACGATCCATCACTTTCCGCACGGAAGCCACGCAAGCCAGACGAACTCGGATTCGGGATGGCTATTAGCCTCCCGGAAGCCCGGCTTCTACGCGACTATGCCTACGGAGCAATCCAACGTGGCGAGAGTCCGTCACGTGCGAAAGTCGAGAAACGGGTCGAGGCGACCGAGGCGCTGACGTTTGGTAAGTGGGCGGAGAAATACTTTGTGGAGACTGCTCTTGCCGACTCCACACGAGCGATGCGCAAATCAGTATACGAGCGGAATCTCGCGTCGGAATTTGGCCGGCTGAAGTTGGGAGAGATCACGCCCGCGCGACTGATGGCGCGCTGCGAGAAGATCAAGGAGAGGGGCGCTGCGGCCCCTGCCGTGCAGGCGCGCGACATAGTTCTGCAGGTTTACCGTTTCGTGCAGGCGCGGGGACTAAAGGTGGACAATCCTGCGGAGGCCATCCGCCCGTCTGCGATCGCCACCTTCAAGCCGCGCGATCGGACCCTGTCGCCTTCCGAAATCCATCTGTTTTTCAGTGCATTGGAACAGACGCCGACGATGCCTACGCTGCGCCTTGCTATCAGATTCATGCTGCTCACTCTGGTGCGCAAGTCCGAATTCATTTTGGCGATGTGGGGTGAGATAGATTTCGACGCCGCAGTCTGGACAATTCCGAAGGATCGGATGAAGGCCGGTCGCCCCCACATTGTCTATCTGAGCCAACAGGCTCTGGACATTCTGGTCGCATTCAAGACGTGCTTCGGAGCGAGTTCGTACGTGCATCCCGGCCGCTATGAGACGGCATCCCCAATAAGTATGGCGACTCTGAACCGGGTCATTGACAGCACGGTCAAGCTGATACGCGACGATGGGACAGATTTTAATCCTTTCACGGTGCACGATCTGCGTCGGACTGCCAGCACGCTGTTGCATGAAGCAGGGTTCAACACCGACTGGATTGAGAAATGCCTCGCTCACGAACAGCGTGGCGTGCGCGCGGTCTACAACAAGGCGGAGTATGCAGAGCAGAGGAGGACGATGCTCCAGGCGTGGGCAGATATGCTGGACGGCTGGATTGCTACGAATCCAAAGGCGAGCGACCTAACGCTGGCACACCCAGCTAAGACTCGTGAGTACATCTCTTGAGTTCGAACGTCTGTGTGCTCAAGAATGAACCCGTTTGCATTAGGATCGCCATGTTTGACGCTGGACGGCAATGAACAAAATTTCGTCATACGGCAAAAAACTTTTCTAGATGAATCGGTTTCCTATTCATTTGGACAAACATTGGTTGTCTCCAGGAGAGGATTCAAATGGTCGGGCTGGGTCTTACCACCGGCGCGAAATGCGGGTAGGGGAGCGCGATATTCCCGATGTGCGGGCATATCGTCGCGCAGCGCCGCAGTCCCGCGATTGTGGCCGCAGACGTCGCGGCATAGCCTTGCAGGCGGGCGTTTTCCCAGCGAGCAACAAACTGACCATCGACGCTTTGATAGAGTGTGCGATTCGCAGACGCAGAAACCATGCAAAATTCGTTTCTGCTCCGCTTACAAGGCGCCACAGCCCACCACGTTGCCCGCCATCTCGCGGGCCGCCTTCGCGCCTTCGACCCGTAGAAGTTCTGGCAACGACACGCCATTTTTTGCGGCCGTCAATTCGGCAAGTATCGACAGGGCGATCTCCGGCGGCGTCCGGCTGCCGATGTAGATGCCCACCGGTCCGTGCAGGCGTGCGAGTTCTTCATCGTTGAGATCGAACTCCCTCAAGCGCTTCCGCCGCGCCGCGTTATTACGACGCGAACCGAGCGCACCCACATAGAACGCAGGCGTTTTCAGCGCTTCCATCAGCGCGAGATCGTCGAGCTTCGGATCGTGCGTCAGCGCGATCACCGCACAGCGTTCGTCGAGCTTCATGTCCATCACGGTGTCGTCGGGCATGGCGCGAACGATGCTCGTGCCCGGCACGTTCCACTCGTCCGTATATTCCTCGCGCGGATCGCACACCGTGACCTGATAATCCAGCCCAACCGCGATGCTGCAAAGATAGCGCGACAACTGTCCCGCGCCGATCACCAGCATCCGGTAACGGGGCCCATGGATGGTCAGCAGCGTCGTCCCGTCGAAGAGGACGCCGTCCGTCGCCTGCGCCGGTTCGAGGCGCGCAGCCCCCGTCGTCAAGTCGAGCGTGCGCGCGACGAGCCTGCCTGCCTCCACCGCTGCACACAGCTCGGCGATACCGCTCGCAAGCATCAACGGCTCCAGCACGAGCTGAATGGTGCCGCCACAAGGCAGGCCGAAGCGATGCGCTTCTTGCGCGCTGACGCCGTACTTCAACGCCTGCGGCCTTTCCTGTTCGATGCCTCGCTGCCGCACGCGATCGATCAGATCGTCTTCGATGCATCCGCCCGACACCGACCCGACCACATGCCCATCGGCGCGCACGGCGAGCATCGCGCCTACGGGACGCGGCGACGATCCCCATGTCTTCACCACCGTCACCAGCAGCACGCGATGCCCGTCTGCCAACCATCGCGCGCTGCTTTTCAGTACTTCGAGATCCACGCTGTCCATTGACTCGCCTCCCTGCCATTCACCGCAACGGCGCGATACGTTCCGCAACGCCGGCCGGCATGCAGATGTGCTTCAACTCGGTGAAGTCCGCAAGCGCATCGTAGCCGTGCAGCCGACCCAGTCCGCTTTGGCGATACCCGCCTGTTTCGGCTTCGGCGAAAAGCTTGTTGTGGTCATTGATCCACACAGTGCCGTTGCGCAGCGCACGCGCGACGCGGAACGCGCGCGCCCCGTCGTGCGTCCATACGCTTGCCGAGAGACCGAAGACCGTGTCGTTGGCTTTGTCGATCGCTTCCATTTCGTTCTCAAAGACTTCCAGCGTGACGAACGGGCCAAAGATCTCGTCCTGACAGAAGAACGCCTTGGGATCGCCATGTTCGACGAGCGTCGGCGACAGAAACGCATGCCCCGAGCAAGTGCCTCGCAGCAGCACGCGCTCGGCCATCCCGCACGCGCGCTCGATCGTCCGTTGCACCGCATCGCGCGTCGTGCCGTCAATGAGCGCGCCGATATCCGTTGCCCGATCGATGCCCGGTCCGACCCTCAGCGACGCAAGCGCCGACGCGAGGTGCTCGCGCATCTCCGCGGCGCGCGACGCATGAACCAGCACCCGGCGCGCCGCCGTGCATTGCTGCCCGGAGATGATCGTCGCGGCGCGCGCGAGACGCGGCGCTATCGCCGCAATATCGGCATCGTCGAAGACGACGCAGCATGACTTGCCGCCAAGTTCGAGCGACAGCTTCTTCATGCTGTCGGCAGCGGCCGCCATGATCTTCTTGCCCGTTGCCGTCGACCCCGTGAAGCTCACCACATCGACGTCGTGAGAATCCACGAGCCGCTGGCTGGCGGCGTGTCCCCGTTCGTTGACGAGGTTCACCGCACCTTCAGGCAACGCCGTGCATTCGAAGCAGCGCAACATCGCGGCCGTGAGCAGTGACGTCTGCGCCGCCGGTTTGACGATCGCCGTGCAGCCGGCCGCCAGTGCAGGCGCGAGCGAGCGCACGAGCAGCACGGCGGGTGCATTCCACGGCACGATGATTGCCGCAACGCCGGCCGCTTCGCGCAGCATCGTCGATATCGTGCCCGGTTCCGGTTCGAGCACGTGCCCGGCAATATGCCGCGCGAGCCCCGCGTAATAGCGTACTTCCGATATCGCACCCGCAATCTCGCCGCGCGATTGCGTGATCGCCTTGCCGTTCTCGCGCGTGAGCAGCGTTGCGAGCGTGTCGCGTTCGGCTTCGAGCGCCGACGCCCAGCCGAGCAGCACGTCCTGGCGCAAACGCGCGTCCTGCGCCCATGTCGTGCGATCGAACGCGTGGCGCGCGGCGGCGATGGCGGCATCGGCTTCGCCCGATCCGCCGTCGGCGAACTGGCCGATGGCCTCGCCCGTCGCGGGATCGATGCTGTCGATGTCGGGCGTGCCGGTCCATTCACCGGCAATCCAGTGTCGTGCGTTCATGCTGAACGTTCCTTGATGGTGTGTGAGGGCTCGTCGCCCGACATGTTCGACGCGCGGTGCAACTCGTCGCCGATGATCTCGATCAGTGCTTCTGCCGCCGCGCTCAACGGGCGGCGCGGATGGCTCACGCAGACAATGTGCCGCACGATGCGAGGCGCCAGAATCGGGCACGCGCGCAACGTGCCATGCCGCGCCGCCCGCTCAACGACGATGCGGGGCAGGATCGTCGCGAACCGCGTGTGCTCGACGAGCTTCAGAATCGTCGAAAGCACGTCGATCTCGAAGCGCGGCGCGAGCAAAACGTCCTCGTGTTGCGCGGCGCTGTCGAGCACGCCGCGCAGGCCGTGGCGCTTCGTCGGCAGCACCAGTTCGAGTTCGGGCAATTGCGCGAGTTCGATTGCATGGGGCAAGTCGGGACCATGCGCGGCGCTGGTGGCAAGCACCATCTCTTCGTCGAGCAGCGGGCGCGAGTCGAGCGAAAGGCGCGCTCGCGGCTTGTTGATGATGGCGGCATCGAGCTGGCCGCCCGCCACCCAGTCGATGAAGGTCGCGCTGTAGCCATCGGCGACGGTGACTTCGACATCGGGGTAACGCGCGTGAAAGCGCGACAGCGAATCCGCGAGCACGCTTTCCGTCACCGATGCGATCAGCCCGATGCCGACATGCCCGGTCACCACTTCGTCGCGCTGCACGAGTTGCTGCCGCGCGTGGGCAAGATCGCGCATGATCGGCAAAAACAGGCGGTACATCAGCCGTCCGGCGGCGGTCGGCGCCATGCCGTCTGCGCCGCGCTCGAACAGCTGCTGATGTAGTTCGTCCTCGAGCTTCGCAATCTGCATGCTCAAGGCCGGTTGCACGATGTTCAGCCGCTTCGCGGCGCGCGTGACCGAGCCGTCCTCGAACAGCGCGATGAAGTACTGAATTTGCTTGAGGTCCATGTTCCCTCGGGGCATCAGTTACGCTAATGGGGTGCGATGACATTATCACCCTGCGTTCGTCGACGGTGCAGGGCGGCTTATCGTGACGCGCCCTTCCGTAAGGGCGTGCGCGAGCGGTCTATTGATACGTAACTGTAAGAACGCTGTCATCAGGGCTAACACTGATATAAGAACGAATGATTCGTCGCATCAGTAAACAGTATTAGATGTTATGGCGCGATCTCGCTACGCTTCATCCCATGCGCTTGCCATGGCAGGCGCTCACAGATGGAGACGATGATGAACACACGCGATGCCGCGACGCACGGCATTCCCTCATTCGCCTGGGCACGGGATCACGCCGACACCGGCTTGTCGCTGCGCGACTGGCTCGCGCATCTCGCGAAAACCGGCCGTGTCGCGACGATCGACAAGCCCGTCGCGCTCGAGCACGAACTCGCCGCCATTGCGAAGCGGCTCGACGGCGACCAAGCTGCTTTTTTCACGCAGCCGCACGGACATGCGATGCCCGTCGTGAGCGGCTTCATGTCGAAGCGCGCGTGGATCGCGGAAGCGATGGGCGTCGATGAATCCGCGTTGCTCGCGCGTTTTTCCGCTGCGGCCGCCGTGCCGCTCGCATCGAAACTGATTCAACGTGAGGACGCGCCCTGTCAGCAAGTGGTGCATACGAGCGGCATCGATCTTCACGCGCTGCTGCCCATTCCCACGCACAGCGAACACGACAACGGCCCGTACATCACCGCCGGTCTCGTGATCGCGCGCAATCCGCGCACCGGTGTGCAGAACGTCTCGATCAACCGCATTCAGGTGCATGGCGCCGATCGCATGGCGATCCTGCTGCTGCCGCGTCATCTCTACGCATTCCAGCGCGACGCGGAAGCCGCGGGCGATGCCCTCGACGTCGCCATCGTGATTGGCGTCGATCCGCTGACGATGCTCGCGTCGCAAGCGATCACGCCGATCGATCACGACGAACTCGAAATCGCGGGCGCGCTGCACGGTGCGCCGCTGCCTGTCGTGCGATGCATGACGAACGGCGTGCACGTGCCGGCGTTTGCGGAGATCGTCATCGAAGGGCGCATTCTGCCGAACGTGCGCGAGCCGGAAGGTCCGTTCGGCGAATTTCCGAAGTACTACAGCGCGAAGGAAGCACGCGAAGTCATCGAAGTGACGGCCGTCACGCATCGGCGCGATCCGATTTTTCATACGATCGTGCCCGCCGAAATGGAGCATCTGCTGCTCGGCGCGATTCCGCGCGAAGCCACGTTGCTCGCGCATCTTCAGCGCAGCCATCCCGCCGTGAAGGACGTGCATCTGTCGGTGGGCGGCGTGTGCCGCTATCACCTGTGGGTGCAATTCGACAAGCAGCGCGAAGGCGAAGCGAAGAACGTCATCCTGTGCGCGTTCGGCGCGCATTACGACATCAAGCAGGTCGTCGTCGTCGATACCGATGTGAACGTGCACGATCCCGCCGAAATCGAATGGGCGATCGCGACGCGCTTCCAGGCAGACCGCGATCTCGTCGTGATAGCAGGCGCGCAAGGTTCGCCGCTCGATCCATCGACGACGGTCGGTCAGCCCGACGATGCGCCGTCGCATCTGCAAGGCGTGAGCGCGAAGATGGGCCTCGATGCGACGCGCCCCGTCGTGTATCCCGCGCATGTGTTCACGCGCGTACACATACCGGGGCAAGACACGGTCGACCTGCACGCACTCGTCGCCGCTGACAACAGCGCGTTCGACGCCTATTTGTCGCGCGATCATGGCTGAACGAAAGAAGCGCATCGTCGTCGGCATTTCGGGCGCAAGCGGCGCGGTGATCGGCGTGCGTTTGCTCGCCGCGTTGCGCCGGCTCGGCACGCACGAGACGCATCTCATCGTGTCGTCGTCGGGCGCGGTGACGGCCGCACAGGAACTCGGCCTCGCGCGTGGCGATCTCGAAGCCGTTGCCGATGTCGTGCACAACGTGCGCGATATCGGCGCGGCCGTGGCGAGCGGATCGTTTCTGACCGAAGGCATGGTGATCGCGCCATGTTCGATGAAAACGCTCGCGGGCGTCGCGAACGGCTTCGCGGACAACCTGCTTACGCGTGCCGCCGATGTGATGCTCAAGGAGCGCCGCCGCCTCGTGCTGGTCGCGCGCGAAACGCCGCTCAATCTCGCGCATCTGCGCAACATGACGCTCGCCACGGAAATGGGCGCGATCGTGATGCCGCCGGTGCCCGCGTTCTACGCGCATCCGCAGACTATCGAGGACGTGGTCGACCACACGGTCGGGCGCATTCTCGATCTGTTCGGCATCGAGCACGACGAGATTGCGCGCCGCTGGAGCGGTCTCGCCGATGAATTCGGCGGCCGCGCCGCACGTGAGGAGTAACGTCATGAATCAGCGCGAAACCGCATTTGCCGACATGGACGCGCGCGTCGCCGGCAAAGAGATGCGCGAAGCGACCGCACCGCAGCGTCACATCGGGCGCTCGATGGAGCGCCTCGAAGACCCGGCGATCCTGACGGGCCGTGGCCGCTATGGCGACGACATCGCTGTCAAGCCGGGCACGCTGCACGCCGCGATTCTGCGTTCGCCGCACGCGCACGCGGATATCCTGTCTATCGATACGCAAGCCGCATCGAAACTCGCGGGCGTGCGCGCCGTGCTCACGCGCGACGATTTGCGTCCGTGGTCGCGACCGTTCGTCGTCGGCGTGAAATCGCCGATGGAACAGTGGGCGCTCGCGATGGACCGCGTGCGCTACGTCGGCGAGCCGGTCGCGGTCGTGATGGCCGAATCGCGTGCGCTCGCGGAAGACGCGCTCGATCTGATCAAGGTCGACTACGCGATGCTCGATCCCGTGACGTCGATTGAACAAGCCGCGAAGGACGACGCGCCGGTGCTGCACGAACGCGTCGGCAGCAACGTCATCAGCGACCGGCATTTCCGCTACGGCGAGCCGGAAGCGGCCTTCGAGCGCGCGCCGCATCGCGTGAAGCTGGTCGCGCATTATCCGCGCAACACGTGCGCGCCGATCGAGTGCGGCGTGGTCATCGCCGAGTATCTTTCGGGCGATGAAGGCTACGACGTCACGTCGAATTTCATGGGGCCGTTCTCGCTGCACGCCGTCATGGCAATGGCGTTGAACGTGCCCGGCAATCGCCTGCGTCATAAGGCCCCGCGCGATTCCGGCGGCAGCTTCGGCGTGAAGCAGGCCGTGTTTCCGTATGTCGTGCTGATGTGCCTCGCGTCGCGCAAGGCGGGTGTGCCAGTGAAGTGGGTGGAGGATCGGCTCGAGCACTTGAGCGCGGCGACATCGGCGACGGCGCGTGTTTCAACGATAGAAGCGGCCGTCGAAGCGGATGGCCGCATCGTCGCGCTGTCTTACGATCAGTTGGAAGACGTCGGCGGCTACGTGCGCGCGCCCGAGCCCGCGACGTTCTACCGGATGCACGGCTGCCTGACGGGCGCGTACGCGATCCCGAATCTGCTCGTGCGCAACCGCGTCGTGCTGACGAACAAGACGCCGACGGGGCTCGTGCGCGGCTTCGGCGGGCCGCAGGTGTACTTCACGCTGGAGCGGCTGATCCAGCGCATCGCGATCGAACTGAAGCTCGATGTGCTCGACGTGTATCGCCGCAACTTCGTTCCCGCCGATGCGTTCCCGTATCGCGCGGCGGCGGGCGCGCTGCTCGATTCAGGCAATTATCAGGAAGCGCTGCGCCGTTCACTCGACGAAGGCGGATACCGGGAACTCGTTGCGCGCCGCGACGCCGCGCGCAACGAAGGGCGGCTGTATGGCATCGGCTTCGCGGCGATCGTCGAGCCGTCGGTATCGAACATGGGCTACATCACGACCGTGATGCCCGCCGATGCGCGCAGGAAAGCCGGGCCGAAGAACGGCGCGATCGCGAGCGCGACCGTCAGCGTCGATCTGCTCGGTGGCGTGGTCGTCACGATTGCTTCGACGCCCGCGGGCCAGGGCCACATGACGGTGTGTGCGCAAGTCGTCGCCGATGTGCTCGGGCTCGATCCGAAGGACATCGTCGTCAACGTCGAATTCGATACGCACAAGGACGCCTGGTCCGCCGCGGCGGGCAATTATTCGAGCCGGTTCGCGGGCGCAGTGGCGGGCACGGTGCATCTCGCCGCGACGCGCGTGCGCGACAAGCTCGCGCGCGTGCTCGCGAAGCAGTTCAACTGCGCGCCCGGCGACGTGCGCTTCGCAGGCGCGCGCGTCTTTCCGCACGACGCCGAAGACCGCGCACTGCCGTTCGCGCGCGCCGCGAGCAATGCGCCGCACTGGGCGCCCGCGCTCTTGCCCGAGGGCGAAGAGCCTGGCCTGCGCGAAACCGTGTTCTGGTCGCCGCCGCACATGGATGCGCCCGACGAACAGGACCGCATCAATACATCGGCGGCGTATGGCTTCGCGTTCGACATGTGCGGCGTCGAAGTGGATCGCGTGACGGGACGCGTGCGCATCGACCGATATGTGACCGTGCACGACGCCGGCACCATCCTCAATCCCGCACTCGCCGATGGCCAGATTCGCGGCGCGTTCGCGCAAGGCGTCGGCGCGGCGCTGATGGAAGAGTTCCGCTACGGCGCGGACGGCAGCTTCCAGTCCGGCACGCTCGCCGACTATCTGATGCCGACGACCTGCGAAGTGCCCGATCCGCTGATCGTCCATCTGGAGACGCCTTCGCCTTTCACGCCGCTTGGCGCGAAGGGTCTCGGCGAAGGCAACAACATGAGCACGCCGCCGTGCATCGCGAATGCGGTGGCGGACGCGCTCGGCGTCGAAGACATTCGCCTGCCGCTCACGCCGCCCAGAGTGATGGCGATGATCGGCGTGGACGATCCCGAACCGTCGCGGCCGGAATATCGCGAAGCGCCCGCCACGAAGCCCGCGACGCCAGGCGGCGGACGCGCACTGACGGCGCAGGGCGCTGTCGATCTGCCCGCGACACCCGAAGCTGTGTTCGCCGTGCTGCTCGATCCGAAGGCACTCGCGAACGTCATTCCCGGCTGTCACGCGCTCGAAGAGACGGCGCCGAACCAGTATCGCGCGGACGTGACCGTCGGCGTCGGCATGATCAAGGCGCGTTTCGAGGCGCGTATCGGCTTGTCGGAGATCGATGCGCCGCGCCGCCTGCGACTCGCTGGCGCGGGCATCTCGCCGCTCGGCAGCGCGCGCGGCAGCGGTCTCGTCGAACTGACGCCGCAAGGCAGCGGCACGCGGCTCACGTACGACTACGAAGCGCAGGTGTCAGGCAAGGTCGCGGCGGTCGGCGGCCGCATGCTCGAAGGCGCGGCGAAGGTCGTGCTCAAGCAGTTGTTCGAATCGCTCGGACGCCAGGCGGCGGGTAAGCCCGTGCAAGCGCACGGATCGTGGATCGCAAGACTCCTCGCACGTTTCAGGAGACACGCATGAAGCCCGCACCGTTCGATTACCTGCGCGCGATGACCGCGCAAGACGCGCTCGACGCGCTCGCGCAATACGGCGAAGACGCCCGCGTGCTGGCGGGCGGCCAGTCGCTGATGGCCGTGCTCAATATGCGGCTCGCGCAGCCGAAGGTGCTCGTCGATATCTCGCGCACCGCCGAACTCGATGCCGTGCGCGTGGACAAGCAGGCGGGGCATCTCGTCGTGAACGCCGCGGCGACGCAAGGCAGCGTCGAATGGCGCAGCACGCTCACCGACGAAGTGCCGCTGCTCGCGATGGCGTTCCCGCATATCTCGCACTTTCAGATTCGCAATCGTGGAACCGTGTGCGGATCGATCGCGCATGCGGACCCGAGCGCGGAGTTGCCGCTCGTGCTTTCGGCGCTCCGCGGCGACGTGATGCTGCGCTCGCGAAAGAGGCGCCGCACGCTCGCCGCGCAGGACTTCTTTCAGGGAATGCTGATGACCGCGCGCGAGCCCGACGAACTCGTCGAAGCGGTCCGCTTCCCGCTGTGCAAGGCAGGCGAGCGCTACGCGTTCGCGGAATTTTCCGCGCGACACGGTGATTTCGCGATCGTCGCGTGCGCGGCCGTGGTCACCGACGAGTCGATCCGCATTGCAGTCGGCGGCGTCGCTGACCGGCCGGTGACTGAGCAATGGCCGCGTTTGCAGGGCGACGACCTGCGTGGCGCATTGAACGATTTGAGCTGGAAACTGAACGCGCAGGACGATGCGCACATCAGCGCGAAATATCGCCGGAATCTGGTCCGGCAACTTGGATGGCGCGTGATCGAGGAGGCAAAGTGAGCAAGATGTCGGACACCATCATGCGGCACGGCAAAGCGCAGCGCATCGCGCTGACGCTGAACGGCCGCGAACGAAGCGGCCATTGCGAGCCGCGCGAACTGCTGTCGGACTTCATCCGGCACGAACTCGGCGCGACGGGCACGCACGTCGGCTGCGAACACGGCGTGTGCGGCGCATGTACCGTGCAGGTCGATGGCGTCGCGGCGCGCTCGTGCCTGATGCTCGCGGTGCAGGCCGATGGGCGGCATATCGATACCGTCGAAGGCCTTGCGCCCGATCAGACGCTTGGCGACCTGCAGCAGGCGTTCCAGCGGCATCACGCGCTGCAATGCGGCTTCTGCACGGCGGGCATTCTGATGTCGTGCGCGGATTATCTGCGGCGCGTGCCGGATCCGTCCGAAGAGCAAGTGCGCGAGATGCTCTCGGGTCATATCTGCCGCTGTACGGGCTACACGCCGATCGTAGCCGCCGTGCTCGACGTGGCCGCGCGCCGCCGGGCCGAGGCAAGCACGGAAGAGGTCGAACATGCTTGATCTCGGCCGCACGTTTCTGCAAAGCGTCGAGCGCAGTCCGAACGTGCTCGCGCTCGTCGATGGCGATGTCCAACTGACGTACGCGCAGTGGCATCGCATGATCCTGAATGTCGCCGATGGCCTGCGCGAGCTCGGCCTGCAACGCGGCGACCGGCTGCTTGTCGTGCTGCAAAACCGCTGGGAAATGGCGACGCTGCATTGGGCCGGACAGTTTGCGGGCATCGTGATCGTGCCGCTCAACTGGCGCGCGAAGCCGGAAGAAGTCGATTACTGCGTGACTGACGCGGGGGCGAAGGCGATCGTCTACGAACCCGTCAGCGCCGATTCCGTCGCGCAGAGCGCCGCCGCGCAAAACGTGCCGCGCGTCGGACTCGACGATGCACCCGGCCGCACCACCACCTTCGATGCGCTCATCGCCGAACGAACGCGCAGCGGCGACGTGACCGACACGACGCACGCCACCGCCGACGACATCTCGCTGATCCTTTACACGTCCGGCACGACGGGCAAAGGCAAGGGTGTGCCGCGCCGGCATCGGCATGAACGCGCGGGCGCGCTCGCGCACGTCGCGCAGAACCTGTACAGGCGCGGCGAACGCACGCTCGGCGTGATGCCGCTCTATCACACGATGGGCGTGCGCTCGCTGCTCGCGATGGCGCTCGTCGATGGCCTTTTCGTTTGCGTGCGGCGCTGGAACGCGAAGCTCGCGCTCGAAAGCATCTCGAAGCACGCGCTCACCTGCCTCTATCTCGTGCCGACGCTCTATCACGATCTGCTCGCTGACAGCGCGTTCGCGAGCACGGACACGTCGTCGGTCAGAAAGCTCGGCTTCGCGGGCGCACCGATGAGCGACGGCCTGCTCAAGCGCCTCTCGGCCGCGTTCGAGCCGGAGCTCTTCGTCAATCACTACGGCTCGTCCGAGGTCTACACGTTCAGCATCGACCAGGACGCGACAAAGAAGCCCGGCAGCGCGGGCCGCGCGGGCATCAATACGCGGCTGCGCGTCGTGAGGCTCGATGCGCTCTCGCCCGATGAGGTCGCCGAAGTCGGCGAAGAAGGGCAGATCATCGTGGACCTGCTCGGCGACGAGGCCTTCGAAGGCTACTGGAATCGCCCGGACGCGAATGCGAAGTGCTTGCGCGAGGGCTGGTACTTCACCGGGGACACGGGCTATCTCGACCGCGACGGCGATCTGTACGTGACGGGCCGCGTCGACGACATGATCATCAGCGGTGGAGAAAACATCTCGCCGGTGGATATCGAATCGGTGTTGTCGCTGCATCCCTCCGTCGATGAAGTCGCGGTCGCGGGTGTCAAGGACGAGCGCTGGGGCCAGCGCGTGGTTGCATTCATCAAGCGCCGCGAGTACGTCGATTCCGACTCGCTCGATGCATGGTGCCGCCAGTCCGACCTCGTCAACTTCAAGCGCCCGCGCGACTACGTGTTCGTCGATGACATTCCGAAGTCGCCTGTCGGCAAGATTCTGCGCCGCAAGCTGCAAGCGGGCGAGTACACGCCCGATTCGAACGCCCAGGCCACGCAACCTACAGAAACCACCAAGGAGTAACCCACAATGAGTGATCTCAACCATCACGGCCAGACACTGCTGCAAGACCTCGACGGCTTCTCGGTCGAAATCGACGCGCAGCGCGCGCGCGCGGACATCATCCTGCATCGCCCGCCGTTCAATGTTATTTCGATGCGCGCTCGCGACCAGTTGCGCGCCGTATTCGAAGCACTCGACGAAGACGAACGCGTGCGCGTGATCGTCGTGCGCGCGAAGGGCGAGCACTTCTCGAGCGGCGGCGACATCAAGGGCTTTCTGGAAGCATCGCCGGAACACGTGTCGAAGCTCGCGTGGAATATCGCGGCGCCCGCGCGCTGCTCGAAGCCGGTCATCGCGGCGAATCGCGGCTTCTGCTTCGGCGTGGGATTCGAGTTGTCGCTGGCGTGCGATTTCCGCATCGTCACCGATACGACCTTCTATGCGCTGCCGGAGCAGAAGCTCGGCCAGATTCCCGGCTCGGGCGGCTCGGCGCGTTTGCAATCGATGGTCGGCATCGGCCGCACGAAGGACATCGTGATGCGCTCGCGCCGCATTCCGGGCAAGCAGGCGTACGAGTGGGGCATCGCGGTCGAATGCGTCGCGGACGCGGAACTAGAATCGGCGACGGATGCGCTCGTCGACGAACTGCGCGCGTTCTCGCCGCTCGCGCAGCGCACCGCGAAGAAGCTCTTGAACGATTCGGAAGACGCGCCGCTGTCGATCGCGATCGAACTCGAAGGCCATTGCTATAGCCGTCTGCGCTCGTCGGACGATTTCCGTGAAGGCGTCGAAGCGTTTCATGGGAAGCGCAAGCCGGTGTTTCGCGGCAGCTGATACCTGACACGCCGCGCGGCGGACGAGACAAGAGGAGACAACGCGATGGATCGCTTCGACTACGTGATCGTAGGCGGCGGCTCGGCAGGATGCGTGCTTGCGCATCGACTGTCGGCGGAGCCGTCGGTGCGCGTCGCGCTGATCGAGGCGGGCGCCGACACGCCGCCGGGCGCGGTGCCCGCGGCGATACTCGACAGCTATCCGATGCCTGTCTTCTGCGGCGACACCTACATCTGGCCCGATCTGAAAGCGAAAGCCACGCAGCACGCCGCGCCGCGCGTCTACGAGCAGGGTCGCGTGATGGGCGGCGGGTCGAGCATCAACGTGCAGTCGGCCAATCGCGGGCTGCCGCGCGACTACGACGAATGGGCCGCGAACGGCGCCGAAGGCTGGTCGTGGCGCGACGTGCTGCCGTACTTTCGCAAGCTCGAACGCGACGTGGACTTTCCCGGCGGCGAGTTGCACGGCGGCGACGGTCCCGTACCGATCCGCCGCATCTTGCCGAAGGACTGGCCGGCGTTCTGTCATGCATTCGCGAAGGGTTTGCGCGCGAACGGCTTCGCGGAACTTCAGGACCAGAACGGCGAATTCGGCGACGGCTTCTTTCCGGGCGCGTTCTCGAACATCGACGACAAGCGCGTGTCGACGGCCATCGCCTATCTCGACGAAGCCACGCGCAAGCGCCCGAATCTCAGCATCTATTCGAATCTGCGCGTCGAACGCATCGTGATGGAAGGTGCGACGGCGCGCGGTGTCGCCGCGATTGCGGCGAACGGCGAGCGCGTGCGTTTCGATGCGGGCGAAGTGGTGCTGAGCGCGGGCGCGTTGCAGTCGCCCGCGATGCTGATGCGCGCCGGTATCGGCGATGCGCGCCAACTCGTGGCGATGGGTATCCCGTGTACGGTCGATTTGCCGGGCGTCGGACGCAATCTGCAGGATCATCCGTCGCTCACGTTCTGTCATTTTCTCGAGCCGCGCTTTCGGATGCCGCTCGCGCGACGCCGCGCGAGCATGATGGCCGCGCGCATGAGTTCGGGCGTCGCGGGCTGCGACGAGTCGGATCTGTATCTGTCGAGCGCGACGCGCGCAGCGTGGCATGCGCTCGGCAACCGGCTGGGCCTCTTTTTCCTGTGGTGCAACCGGCCGTATTCGCGTGGCCGCGTGCAACTGGCATCGCCCGATGCGGCCGTTGCGCCGCGCGTCGATCTGAATCTGCTCGACGACGAACGCGATCTGCAACGGCTCGCCGCTGGCGTGCGGATGCTGGCCCGCATTGTCGATGCATCGGGTCTGGGACGCGATTTACGTGACTTCTTTCCGGCGGCTTTCTCGCCGCGCGTGAAGGCGCTGAGCAAGGTAGGCGAAGGCAATGCGCTTCTGACTTCGATGCTCGGCGCGCTGCTCGATACGCCCGCGCCCGTGAGGCGTTTGCTGATCGAACGCTTCTTCACGCGCGGGCTGAAGATGGGCGCGCTGCTTGCCGACGACCGCGCGCTCGCCGATTTCATCCGCGCGAACGTGTTCGGCGTGTGGCATGCGAGCGGCACCTGCCGCATGGGTGGCGCGCAGGACTGCGACGCCGTCACCGACACGGAAGGCCGCGTGCGAGGCACACGAGGGCTGCGCGTTGTGGATGCATCGCTGATGCCGCGACTGCCATCGGCGAATACGAACATACCGACCATCATGATCGCCGAGAAAATCGCCGATGCGATGGTTGCCCAGCGACGGGCGAGCGTGGCATCGCCGCTCGCCGCGGCCCACTGACGATTTTTCAACCTCGACAAGAGCGCGCATCCAACAAAGCGTGCCTGTGACACACAAGGAGATACAAATGTCTGTAGCAGCGCAAGACGGGGCCACCGTGCTTCCGGTTAATCAGCGGCAGATCATGGGCGCGGTGCTGGCGTCGTGCATGGGCTGGGCGCTCGATCTGTTCGACCTGTTCGTGTTGTTGTACGTCGCGCCGGTCGTCGGGCGTCTGTTCTTCCCGTCCGAGCACGCGATGCTTTCGCTCGCTGCGGTCTACGCGTCGTTTGCGGTGACGCTGTTGATGCGGCCGCTCGGCTCCGCGCTCTTCGGCTCTTACGCGGACCGTCACGGCCGCAAGGGCGCGATGATCGTCGCGGTCGTCGGCGTCGGCGTGTCGACGGCGGCCTTCGGCGTGCTGCCGACGGTCGCCCAGGCGGGCATCGTCGCGCCGGTGTTGTTCTTGCTGCTGCGTCTCGTGCAGGGCGTGTTCGTCGGCGGCGTGGTCGCATCCACGCATACCATTGGCACCGAATCCGTCGCGCCGAAGTATCGCGGCGCGGTGTCGGGGCTGATCGGCGGCGGCGGCGCGGGACTCGGCGCGCTGCTCGCTTCAGTAACGTTCCTCGCGATGTCGGCGCTTTTCCCCGGCGATGCCTTTGACGTATGGGGCTGGCGCTGCATGTTCTTCACCGGCATCATCAGCTCGGTGCTTGGTCTCTTCGTGTTCAACAGCCTTGAAGAGTCGCCTCTGTGGAAGAAGCTCGCCGCCGAAAAGGCTGCGAGGGCCACCGCGCAGGTCAAGAGCGCGACCGTCGAAGTGGCGCGCTCGCCGATCCGCACGCTTTTCTCGCGTGAATATCGCGGCGTGCTGTTCGTCAATCTGCTGCTGACTATCGGCGGCGGCAGCGGCTACTACCTGACATCGGGCTACCTGCCGACGTTCCTCAAAGTCGTGAGTCATGCGCCGAACGGTGCCGCCGCTGCGATCCTGATGATCTGCAGCGCGGCCGTGGTGATCGCTTCGGTCGCGGCAGGGCACGTGAGTACGTTCATCGGACGCAAGGGCGCGTTTATCTTGATCGGCATCATCCGGCTCATCGCGTTGCCCGCGCTATTTTTGCTGCTGCCTACCGCAGACAGCATCATGATGGTCGGCGTCTATGCAGTCCTTCTCAGCGCGCTCGGCAGCGCCGGCTACGCGCCGGTCCTGATCTTCCTGAACGAACGCTTCCCGACCTCGATCCGCGCGACCGGCACGGGCCTCTCCTGGAATATCGGCTTCGCGATCGGCGGAGTGATGCCGACGGCCGTGTCGCTGGTGGCGAAGGACGCGAGTCAGTTGCCGATGACGCTAGCCATCTTCGTCGGCGCGATCAGCGTGATCTTTCTCGTGGGCGCATTCGTCGTGCCCGAGACGCTCGGCAAGCTCGAAGGCGGTTCCGCGCGCAGTCCCTCCTGAGTCATTGGGCATAACGGCGGACGCCAACGGGCGCACGCCTTTCACAACAGCCGGAGACATCGATGAAATTCGAAGAAGACGTTCGTGCGCGTTCCTACAAGTTCCGTGACGAGTATGTCAATGCCACGCCATGGTGGTATCGCGGCGAAATGCACCTCGGCTTCACATTGCTCTTCACCGGCGGCGTGATCGTGTATTGCCTGATGCAGCTTCATGCACCGACGCTCGCCGAATGGCTGGCGGTCATTCCGCTCTTTCTGTTCGGCAACTGGGCGGAATGGGCGGCGCACCGCTACGTGCTGCATCGTCCGACGAAGTATTTCAGCATGATCTACAAGCGCCATTGCGCCGTCCATCACCGGTTCTTCACGCATGTGACGCTTGAATACAAGGGTCACCGTCACTGGCGCGCGCTGCTGTTTCCGCCTTTTGCGCCGGTTGCGTTCGTGCTGGCGGCCGTGCCGTTCGCGCTCGTGATTGGGTTCGTATTCTCCCGCAACGCAGGCTACATCGCGCTGCTCACGATGGCGGCGTACTTTCTGATGTACGAGGGCCTGCATACGCTCTCACACGTCACCGACAGCCCGTTCCTCGACCGCGTTCCGCTCGTCAACACAGTGCGGCGCCTGCACGCCACACACCACGATCCCGAAGTGATGGCGACACAGAACTTCAACCTCACGTTCCCGATCTGCGACACGCTGTTCGGCACGCGCAGCGACGTTCCGAGTAGTGCGCGCGAGCCGTTGGAACGCGGCCGCTAAGGCGCTTGTTTCCCCAAAACACCCGTCGTCACGCGCTTTATCTCATCAGTGATAATCGTGATGAGCGCCTGGGCGGCCGGCCCGATCGGCCGCTTCGGATGCGTGACCTGAATGATGTGGCGCACGATCGGCGGCGACGCGATCGTGCGTGCGCGCAAGCGCCCTTCGTCCACTTTCGCCTGCACGACGACGCGCGGCAGGATTGTCGCGAAACTGCTCTGCTCAACGAACTGCACGATGGTGCTGAGCAGATCGATCTCAAACTTCGGCTTGATGACGACGTCAGCCGCCATCAGCGCGGCATCGAGCGCGCCTCGCAGGCCGTTGCGGCGCGTGGGCAGCACGAATTCGATGCCCGACTGCTGCGTGAGATCGATCTCGTCGGGCAGCGTTGGGCCATGCACCACGCTCGTCACCAGCACCATTTCTTCGACGAGCAAAGGCTCTACGTGGAGCGTCAGCCGTCCGCGCGGCTTGTTGATGATGGCGGCATCAAGCCGGCCAGATTCGACAGCGTCGATCAGTTGCGCGCTGAAGCCATCGGCGACGGAGACTTCGACTTGCGGGAAAAGCGCATCGAATCTGGCGAGCGATTCGGGCAATACGCTCTGCGCCTCCGACGACACCATGCCCAGCGACACGCGGCCCGTCACGATGACATCGCGACGACTCAGGTGCTCGCGTGCGTGATCGATGTCGCGCATGA
Organism: Paraburkholderia sp. A1RI-2L; assembly: GCF_048957375.1. Classification (NCBI taxonomy): domain Bacteria; kingdom Pseudomonadati; phylum Pseudomonadota; class Betaproteobacteria; order Burkholderiales; family Burkholderiaceae; genus Paraburkholderia; species Paraburkholderia sp. A1RI-2L. The sequence goes on along the minus strand of NZ_JARBTA010000001.1, from coordinate 1,340,802 downwards.
TCGGCGTGTAAAGGCGGTACATCAACCGTGCGGCTTCGGTCGGCGCCATGCCGTGCGGCCCACGCTCGAAGAGCTTCTGCCGAATCTCCGTTTCGAGCTTGGCGATCTGCATGCTGAGCGCTGGTTGCGCGATGTTGAGCCGCCTGGCGGCGCGCGTGACGGTGCCTTCTTCGAAAAGCGCGATGAAGTACTGGATCTGCTTCAGTTCCATGGGACAGGGGTATACGGGACGGGGCCGACGAAGATAGTACCGCGCGCCGTCTTTCATGAGGTGGGCGTCGTATCGCTAACCCACGGTATCGATTCGCTGATTGTAGCCGAGCGTCCATCAGGGCCGACCGAGGCGATTGCGCAAGCCATACCACGGGGGAGGCGGCGTGGCGTTGGGCTACCGTTTCTTGCGCATGGAGCCCGGTTCGCAGCGCCCGAGCGGTAGTCCCGACGTGGCCTCGCCCGTCAGCCTTGCGCCGCGTCGGGCGCGTGCACGACGCTGACGAGGGGGAGTATGGTATTCGATCGCCAGCAATTGGAGACCTTCGCCGTTGTCGTAGAACTGGGGCATTTCGGGCGAGCGGCCAGTGCATTGAACATCACCCGCGGTGCGGTTTCTCAACGGATCAATGCACTGGAAGCTTCGCTAGACGCCCCTGTTGGTGCGAGATGGGGCGGTGCCGACACCTGCGGGCGAGGCCCTCGGTATCGATGATCGACGAGACCGACTTGACTAAACGCGCAAATCCGTCGTCCCCGATTTACAGACATTGCATACGGCGCCCAAATCCGGCGGTAGCCTATCCTGCCATCCCTCGTTTCAATGTCGTTTTTTATCTTCCGGCTATACGCTTTCGGCGAGGTCGGTCGAGAATTTCTGTGAGATAACCAGCGGCGTCCGCAGGATGCTCCCAATGAAGCCGCTGGTGTCTCTTTGCGTGATCGCGTACCGCGCCGCGTGAGTGCAGGATGTCGATTGATCGAGTCTGCGTACTGGGCGGCCAGATTCCTGCGCAGTGATCTGGTCCACGACCGATATCTGAATGCGTGATGTCTGCGAGGGCGCAGTTGGAGTCGGCAATCGCATGCCCTGAATCTGTCAGGTCGATCTCGCTTCGGGCGAATGTTGATCTCCCGAAATCTGCACGTTGTTTCCGAGGGTATGCCATCACGGCTATCGGGCGTTCGGGAAGCATGGTCTGTAGATCTGCGGTCTTGTCGTTTCGCCGTCGGCGCGCAGTTCCTCGTTCCTGTCGTGATGGTCAGAGCGATTTTGCACGTTGGTAGCGATCGTTCCGCGATTGCGCCGTCGTAGCGTCGGCCTGGAAGGCTCTCTATTTTTTGGGGGGACGTCAGCCGACGTCGGTTGCTTCTGCCAGACGCGTCCAGAATATTTCTTTTATTCCGTCGCAATCTATCTGATTCCATGACGTTCCGATAGTCGAAATCCGGCAAAAAACAGGTGTTGACGGCGTCTTCCTGAGTGAACAAGATGGGATGAAGAGAGCACGACGGAGTGAGCCATGCCAGTTGCGAAAAGCTATACCCGGACGCAATGGGATGAGCTTGTCCGCTCTCTGGAGTCACTGCCGGTCAAGCCCGAGGCCGAGCAGCGCGTGTCGATTACCGATGCGATGAAAGAGATGCGTCTGGTGATCGGCGCGGTGAGGAAGAAGGGCTATACGCTGGAAGAAATCGTTGAACATGCAAGGAAGAAGGGCGTCGATTTTAGCGTTGGCTCCGTCAAGTACGCGTTATACCCATCGAAGAAAGACAAGCCGGCTCGACAGGGTGCGAAGGAATCGGCACGAAGTAATGCCGCGCCATCGCCTCGCGCGATGAAGCCAGCCAAGGACGATGTGCCGCGCGCGGAGGTTATCAGAGAAGATCAAAAGCAGGATGGGGGACAGCCAGTCAGCAGGTCGGGAAGCATGGTGATGCGTGACGCATTCTCATTCGAGATCAGGCCTGACACCGAGAACCTTTAGAGGATTCAAATGGACATGACGACTTACCCCATCTACCTCGTTGGTGGCAGCAAGGGCGGCGTGGGCAAGAGCTTTGTTGCGCTCGCGCTGGCCGATTATCTGCTACGGCGCGATATTCATGCGGCGCTGGTGGAAACCGATACCGCCAATCCGGACGTGATGAAAGCGGTTCAGGATGAGATGCGTTGCATCGCCTATAACCTGGACGATGCAGACGGCTGGATCGGCCTCGTTAATTTCTGCGACGAGCAACGGGACGCGGCGATTGTTGTGAACACGGCTGCGCGGAGCCAGACGGGTGTTGAGCAGTTCGGCGCGACACTGGCCGGTGCGCTTGGCGAGCTTCGGCGTCGGCTTGTTGTCCTGTGGGTGATCAACCGGCAACGCGACAGCCTTGAACTGCTGAGCGCTTTCAGCGAGACGTTCCCGGACGCGATAACGAATGTCGTGCGCAACGGCTACTTCGGTCCGGCTGACAAGTTCACGCTGTATCAGGGATCGCAGCTTCGTCGTTCCATCGAAGCGCGCGGTCACTCACTGGACTTTCCCGATCTTGCGGATCGGGTTGCGGACGAGCTTCGCAGCCAGCGCATGTCGATCCGCAAGGCAGCGGAGACGATGCATATCGGTGAACGGGTCGAGCTACTGCGTTGGCGTTCGTTATGCGATGCCATGTTCGCGAAGGTAACGGTCGATGGATAGCAGGCAGGGCAGGCCGGTGGATGCGCTTGCCTCTTTGTTTCTCGACGTCACCGGCGAATTGCCGGACGACGCCAGTGTGCTGCGAATGCGGCGGGTATCGAGTGCGCTCAACCTGCGCGATAACGATGCGCTGTGGTCTGTTCTGGTTATGCTCGAATACTACGGGCGACTCTACGAGACCATGCCGGAGCGCATCCGGCAGGCGGGTGCGGGCAGTCTGGATGTTGTGCGGACGGAGGCACGAGCAGCGACGGATGCATTGATGACGCAGCATCGTGACGCGCTCGCGCGCTGCAAGGCGACGATTGAACTGGCTGGGCAGATGACCGACGAACACGAGGCGCGCTACCGCGCCGCGCTGGCAGCGCTGAACGACGAGGCGCTGGCTGCGCTTACGCAGCGGGCGGCGAACCGCATTGCTCACGTTGCCGGAAACCGGCTCGTGGGGTCGACGGCTGTCGCTGCACGTGCGCAGCAGAAGCGGATCGACACTGCGCTCACGTCATTCGAGCGCATCGCTATGCGGCGGCTCGAGCGGGTGTGCTATGGACTGGTCGTCGGTGGCCTGATTGTGATGCTGGCGGCGGCGGGTGTGGGTGCGCTGGCCGGATGGTGGGCAGGCGTGCATTGGGTGCGGGCAGACGGCTCGCCGTCTGCCCGCACGAGTTACACCTCGTCGGTATCACCTTCCATGAATTCGTCGGCGTGGCGGAGCACGTCTGCTGCCGCGTCGTTCTGGTCAAAGGCAATCATCGGTACCCGGTAGCCTCCATCTTCGGCTTGGGCAAGTGCCATGTCGTATTGCTGGCTTTCGCTGTATTCCAGGTCGGTGGCCTCGACGAAGGACAGGTAGAGGTCGAGGAAGCCTTCGGCATTTGTGGCCAGCACGGCTACGCGGATGCGGTTGGTCATGATGTGTTCCTTCGGTTCAGTCTGGCATGGCAGATGCGGGCTAGCCGCCTGCTTCGCCCCGTCGCCGGGGCGATGGGTGGGGTCACGCGGCGAGCGTGCCGGATTGCGTGCCGTTCATGCTGTCGGCAGTCGGGAAGGGCCATGGTGTCGGCGGGCTACCGGCGAGGGGCGCGGCTGCTGCGTCGGTGGGCGTGTTGTTGACGTGTTCCGTGCCGTTGCCGGCATCCGGTTCCGCGTCAGTATCCTCGCCTTCCGGCGTTTCATCCGCGCCGGCTCCGGTATCCGCGTCGTCGCTGTCGTCCTCATCCTCATCGTCACGGTTTTCCCATGACGGCGTAGACGGGACTTCACGATCGGTGAGGATTTCCGGGAGCCAAGCTGCCTTTGCGAGCCGAAGCTCGGCGGCTGCAGCCGCGTCGGCCTTTTTCATCCTGTCGAAGTCGGATGCGGTCTTGGGTGACACGGCGGCGGACACGACTTCCGCGATACGCGCCTTGCTGACGTGATCGAAATAGGTGGCGCGCGTCGGCGTCCAGTACCGGGTCATATCGAGGTTCAGCGCGACCGCGAGTCCGTTGATCGCATGCGGCTTTTCCTCGCCCGCAATGCCGTCGAGCAGGGTGCCGGTGCAGAACGCGAGCAGGTCGAGCAGCGTCGTGCCGGGCTCCTGCTCGATGAGCCACGGCAGCAGGTCGGCCCGTTTTGCGGGCAGTTCCGCAATCCAGCGTGCCCGCTGTGTTTCGATGGCGTTCCACGCAGGGCTGGCGGGCAGGTCATCGGCGGCGCGCAGCAGGCTGTCGTGGTTGTTCTCGCCGGATAGCGCCAGATAGCCGCTCGGGGACGCGTGCCCGTAGTGCTCGGGGAGTGCCCTCGGGATCAGGTCGTGCAGCAGCGCGGCGAGCGCCACGGTGGGCTGTGTGACCAGTTCCGCGTGGAGAGCAGCGGTGCGGTGCGCGGTGAGCCGCTGGCAGAGCTTCGCGCCATGGACGGGTTTGACCTTCGGAGCCCGCGCGGATTCGGCGTCCGGGCCTTCTGCTGTGGCGATGCCGGTGACGGTCGCCCCTGCAACGTCCAGCGCCGCGCTGTTCTCGCGCCGCACGAGGCCGCGTTCGATGAAAAGTTCGCCCTGTGGCCCGACGATCACGAATGCGCCGGCTTCGGCCATCTGCTGCGTGTCCCATACCACCGTGCGGCCTTCGAGCGCGATGATTGCGCCATTGACCCGCTCGATTTCGTCGTTGAGCCGTTCGGCTTCTTCGTAGGCGTTATCGTCGTCCTCCGACAGCGCCTCGATCTTTTCAGCGAGTTCGTCCTGCTGCGCGGTGAGGGCGTCCATTTCGCGCTGCTCGTCCCCGGTGTACGGGCGCCGCACCGGGCGCAGTCTGCCGTGGCGGTTCAGTTCGGAAAAATCCCGTTCGACTCGCGTTTCCGTCCAGCCCCATCCCTCGGTCCGCACTTCGGCTGCTGCAACGTCAAGCTTCTGCGCGACGAGCTTCTGCAGTAGTTCGGCTTCGGCGATGTAGCCCGCGTTTTCATCGTCGCTAAAAAGATCCCGACGAACGTAGCCGCCTGCTTCTTCATAGACGGCGAGGCCGACGAAGCGCACGAGGCGGCTGCGGCTCGCGTCGATCTCGGCGCGCGTGATGGCTTGCCGAAGGTAGTTCGGCTGGCGCTGCCACTCGTTCGCCTCGGACCAGATATGCTCCTGCGTCTCGTGGTCGTCTGCGAGGGCGAGCGCGGCAAGCTGGTCGAGCGTGATCGCGTCCTCGCGCAGCAAGGCGAGCAGCTTCGGCGACACGTTGGCGAGCTTCAAGCGCCGCTTGACCGTGAGCGGCGAAGCGGAGAAAAGCGCGGCGATGTAATCGACGCTGCGGCCTTCCTCTGCGAGCATCCGGTACGCGCGCAGGACGTCGAACGGGTCGAGCCCTTCGCGTTCGCTGTTCTCGATCAGACTGATGGCGAGTGCTTCGCCTTCGCTGACGATCCGCACTGGCACGGGATAACCCGTGGTGATGTGCTTCTGTTCGTACAGCAGGTCGAGCGCGGCCTCGCGGCGCTGGCCTGCACAGACTCCGTACCGGCGTTGCTTGCCGCGCCCGCCCTTCATCTCGTGGACGACGAGATTCTGCAGCAGTCCTTTCGCGCGGATGTTGGCGGCGAGGGGCGGAATGCCCGACAGGGGTTTCGTGCGGGCGTTAAGCGGCGAGGGCCACAGGCTGGAATAGGGTACGGTCACAATGGGCTGCTCGTTACCGAAATTGGTTTCGAGCGGAGAGGCCGTTTCGGCGGTATCTCCCGTGATGGTTGCGACTTGGGTTTGCATGACTGACTCCAGAAAGTTGGAAAGAAAGTTCCGGGTCGGTGCTACCGGATTCCATCAGGACATGACCCGGACAGGACTCCTGATGGAATGAGGCGGGAGCGGGACGCTGCCGCCCCAGGGGCGCTTACGCCTTCATCTGGCGCATGGCGTCAGCGAGCATCCACAGCGCGCGGTTGAGCTTTACGTTCTGGTCGATGCCGGTGATGGGGCGCGTGGACATGGCGCGCCCGCTGCGCGAACGGCCATGCAGGCCGCCCTTCGTGAGGTTTTCCTGTACGCGGTTGAATACCGTCCAGAGGTCGTCGCGGCGATCCTCGAAACGGCGCGGGGAGAGAAGCTGGTTTTCAGTGACGGGTGCCGGTGTCTCGGCATCGGTCGGGTCGTAGCGCAGGGCGAGCGCGGAGCGGGCGAACGCCTGTTGCTCGTCGCGGTTCAGTTCGACAGCACGCATGCCGTCCTTCTGCTCGCGGATCAGGTCGAAGCCGTCGAGCACGTCGAATGCGCCGTTGATAACGTTCTGGACGATGTTGCCCTTGTGGGGTACGCGGATGTCGCGCACGTTTTCGCCTGCCACCATGCCGTTCTGGCAGACGAAGCGCAGCACGCCAGCGAGCATCTGGTAGCTGCTGCTGCCATCGTGCGAGTTCAGCATCACGATTTCGTTGGCTTCGTCGCCATTGATCTGCCCGGCATGGCGGAGCCGCAGCATGTGCTTGGTGAATTCGCGCTTGCCCTGATCGCGCACGCGGGTCTGGCAGACCATGAACGGCTGGAAACCTTCGTTACGCAAGCCGCGCAGCACGTCGATGGTCGGAATATAGGTGTAGCGTTCCGAGCGGCTTTCGTGCTTGCCATCCGCGAAGATGGACGGGGCAACGCGGCGAATCTGGTCATCCGACAGGGGCGAGTCGGCGCGCAGCATCGGGGAGCCGTAACGGAAGGAGGAAGCGAGTTGCATGGCAGTTCTCCACAGTCAAGGTTGAGGACCTGAACCGGGCGGGGAGGTGTGCCTTGCCGTTGCGGCGGCTCACCTTCCGGTGGAACTCGGGGTTGGCGTTGCTGCCGCCAGGCTCCCGGGTTTCCGCCCGTGCGACTGAAGGAGCCGATAGCGGGCGGGCGTCAAGGAAAAAGGCGAGGGAGGGGTGCGGGCAACACGGTCCCTCGCCCCTTGATGCCTGCCCGCTATCGGCTACGGTCGCGGGTCAAGGGCGGTAACCAGGGAGCCGGATGCATGCCGCGTCCCGGGTGGACTGGGCAGCGGTGCCGCGGATGCGGCATCTTCCTCGAACGCGACGGGGCTAACTGCTGCGCCAGGGATTGATGCCCGTCAGGGGCGAGACGCGGAACGGGGCTCGACGCGCAGCGCGAAAGCCCGGTCACGACGCGTAAGCGGCGGGGGGCGCCCGACGTTGACACGGGTGGCGAGCGCAGGCGCCAGTTGCAATCCATTGCCAACGGACCAGGCCGCAGGTCTGAAACGAGGCGGTGGTCAACGCCCAGTTGCCGTGTCTGTCGCGCGGTACGGTGCAGGTATCTGGCCGCATGCGTATGCGACGGGATTGCGGTGCGCCGGTCAGTGCAGGTGCGACGGGTCCGTGAGGTGGTCAGCATATCCAACCTGGAAGCGATGAACGCGGTGCGCAACGACCAAAGCCTGGCGCACGACAACCCCATGCTGAATCACGACGAGGCCGTACTGATTGTCAGTCACATCGGTGGCCTTGTCCGTTTTCTCAAAACCATCGAAGCGAAGATCCAGGCAAACGAGCAATGACCACCCAGAAGACCTCCAAACGCGGCGAGTTCAACCCTAACTGGCCAGTGCCCGACGAATACCTGCTCGAACTCGGGCGCATGGTGAGCGTGTGGGGTTCCCTCGAATCGACGACTGCGGTCGCGATCTCGAAACTGGCTGGCTACGAGTCGCCGACCGACATCCGCGCGTTGGCGATGGTGGCGCACAGCAACTTCCAGCAGCGGGTGGACATCGTAAGCTCCCTGTGCGGACAGCTTGTGGATCAGGTGCCTCACTTAAAGGACTACGAGATCGTCATCAAGAAGGTCAGGGCGGCCCAAGCAGGGCGCAACAAGTACGCGCACAACGCGCTTTCTCTGGACGAGGATGGTCTGGTTCACATCGCATACATGTCGGCCCGCGGCACGTTCAAGACCAACGTTGAGATCGTGCGGGTCACCGACATCAAGGAGGTCACCGCCAAGATCCACGAAGCGGCGGTAGCACTGCATGGATTGATTACCAATACCGCAACCAAACCCATGTGGGAGCGCTGAGCGCAGGTGGGGCAGCAGCGTCGGCGGTTTAGACGAAGGTCATAGGCGTTTGCGTGGACGAAGCGTTCGAACGCAGCGCCTCCACCATGTTCCCTTGGGGTAGGGGGCCGGGAGATTGCAGAAGCGGCAGGTAACTCGGTTCTCGGTGTCGTCCAGGAACAATCTCAGTCCTACGTTGCCCGGGCGCGGGTCCGTCTCCTCGAAAATCCGATCGAAGTCCGCATGCTCCACCGGGTCCGGGCGACCGTCCGGCCACTTCGCGAACGCGTGGACGATGACGGCGGAATGCGGTTCAATCCCGCCGGTGCGCTGAGCCCGGGGTGTGGCGATCGGTTCGCGGTAGTAGGTCGGCTGGTGGTACGCGTTGCCTTGGAGCGCGAGGTAGAACAGGTGGCGCCAGTGTTCCTCGTGATCGTCGGCGATCCGGCGGTGGACCTTCACCCCGATCTCGTGTTTCAGCGCCTTGTACGTTTCCAGGTTACGGGCGGCGGTCAGCCAGTTCAACCGGTCGGCCGGGACCGGATCCGTTTGGGCGCCGTCAACGGTCAGGGCGTTGTACGCGCGTTCGAGCGCGCGGACGGCCTGGTCGAGGAGGGCCGCGTTCTTCTGGTAGCGCAACGGGCGGGTGATGGCGAAGACCGAGATGAGCACCGTCACCACCGACACGGCGCCGGCCAACAACCGCAGCTCGCCTTCGTTGAGATCCCCGACGAACGACACCACTGCGGTCCAGGCCGGCGACAACCACGCGATCATGTTCGACCTTCCGGCGCGGGCGCGGTCAGAGCGACAGGCGCCAGCTCGACGCTCAGGCGGTATTCCATGAGCTGAACGCGCGGGGCGACCTTGCCCGCGTATTTGAGCTTGTCGCTGATCAAGTTCGCCACGATCACCCCGGACACGTTCTTGCCGTTGGCCAAGCGCCCCATGTAGCGCTGCACCTGGCCGAGGGCGGCGTCCGGCCCTCGGCCCAGTTTCAGCTCGAACACCACGAAATTGCCCTCGCGGTCCTGGAAGATGACATCCGCGGGCCCGCAGTCGGTCTGGTACTCCACGCCATCCCGACCGTCGGCGTCGACGAACAGGCTGAGGGGGCCGTGCATCGTGGTGCTGGGCGGGTTGCGCGCTAAGTAGTCCCGCAGGTGGCTCTCGAGCGCGAACGCACCGCCGCCGAACCCATCGTCTACCGGTTCCGCGCTGTCGATGTCGGGCATGGCCGCCGCTTCCTCGATGGCGTCGTCCACGCGGCGCACCGCTAGGCCGTCCGACGTCTGCTCGATCGACCACAAGCCGTGCTTGTCTGCGTCGTACCACACGACGCGACCGCGGCTGGTGGCAAAGAGGAAGTCGTACGGACCGTTCGCCAGACGGGGCTTCTTGTTTTCCGGGTAGTTAACCCGACCGACCCGGTTGACGGTGCAGATGGCGATCTGACAGGCGATGGTTGCTTCGTTGAGGTCCGGGTACGCGCGCAGCAGGAGCTGCTTAATCTCCGCGTTGCTTGTCTCGCGGCCCAATGGGGCCACGGCTTCGTGGATGAGTTGCCAAATGGGCGGTCGGTTGGTGGTGCTCACGGGTCAGTTTGCTCGCGTTAATATTGTCGTCGAGTCCTGCGCTTATACGGTATCTAGGACCGCCCTCAAAAGAGCCTGACGGTATCAGAGCCGGTATTGTGCTAGCAAATTGTTCTGAGGCACTGATTCCCGCGATCTTTGAAACATAGCGGGCGTGGATTCTCTGGTGTGGTCTGAAGTGAGCCCCTAAGTGCCGAGCGGGATTTTCGGTATCGCTGGCGGTATCGACGACGCGTGACCGGGCCGACACGCCGTGCCCACAAGGCTCCAGCCGCTGGGTTGACAATCGAGTGGGAGTGATCCCCAGCGGCGCGGCCGGGCCAACGGCCGTCGCCGCACGCCCAACGTATCGAATGGTAGTTGGCCGCAAACCGCTGCTCACCCAGTGTTCTGAGAAACGCCCGGCAGGGAATACTTGCCGGGCGTTGTTTTTTGCGCGATGACCGAGATGCATGTCACGACGAGACTGCTGCATACCGAGCGCCTGCACCTCACGTGCTGTACGGCGACGACGGCCCGGTCGATCCGCGCGAGATTAAGCCGATCACATGGACCGTGCGGGAATTCGTTCTGGTCGATAGCTGCCTCGGCAAGACGCGTTACGACACAAAAGGTCGTTGGCTGCTGAAGTGCAGCGGCCCGTCGGACTGAGAGCGCTGATAGTTATCGGGATCTCCCGTGCCCGCGCGCAAGTCCACTGCCGGCATGCCTTCCCTCACCGAGAGCGCAATCATCCCTCATACGGGGCATGCAAATGCTATAAAATTGCGTTTCGCACTGGACTTATCCCCAGCAAGCCTGCTTCACTCCGTCTGACGCTCCGCTCACGCCTCCAGCGGCAGGGCGCTCGTTCCCTTGAGTTCATCGAGGCAGACGATCGAATGCACGCTGCTCACACCGGGCGCGCGCATGAGCGTGTCGAGCAGGAATTCGGACAGCGCCTTGAGATCGCGCGCGACCACCTTCAGTACATAGTCGATATCGCCAGTCACGGAATAGCACTCCTGCACCTGGGGCAACTGCGCGACGAGTTCCTTGAACTTGACGAGCTCGCGCATGTGCCCGCGCTCCATCGTCACCTGAATGAACGCGACCACGCCAAAGCCGAGCGCCTGGGCGTCGAGCCGCGTCTCGTAGCGCTTGACGACTCCCAGTTCCTCGAGCCGGCGATGACGTCTCAGCGTTTGGGCCGGCGAGAGCTTGACGGCGGCGGCCAGTTCCAGATTCGAGGCGCGTCCGTGCTCCTGTAGCGCGGCAAGGAGCCGCAGGTCGATGGAGTCGAGGGTGAAGTTTTGCACTTTCGTTGCCTTGGGGGTGGCTAATGCGAAATGAAATTGTACCAATCAGGGTTTGCCTGCGTATCAGATGAAATCATATTTTTCCGCTCCGCCTATACACTTTGTTCGCCTGACGGGACTGTCGGTCAACGCTGACGGCCTTGAGAGCGCGCCGGCGCAGAAGGTTGTGCGCGCAATTTTATTTCGCGCGGCCGCGCTGGGAACCCACCAGGATCCCCGGCGGACGCATCGATAAAGAAGAGACAGGAAGAGACATGGTTTCAAACGACACACGTGGCGGCAGTGGTCAACCCGGTGCGCAACCCGGCGACCAGGACGGTCACCTGAAGCGCGGCCTCAAAAACCGTCATATCCAGCTGATCGCACTGGGCGGCGCGATCGGCACGGGACTGTTCCTCGGCATCGCGCAGACGATCCAGACCGCCGGCCCCTCGGTGCTGCTCGGCTACGCGATTGCGGGCATCGTCGCGTTCTTCATCATGCGGCAACTGGGCGAGATGGTCGTCGACGAGCCCGTCGCCGGATCCTTCAGCTATTTCGCCGATAAATATTTCGGTCCGTTCGCCGGCTTTCTGTCGGGCTGGAACTACTGGGTGCTCTACGTGCTCGTGAGCATGGCCGAGCTTTCGGCCGTGGGCATCTACATGCATTACTGGTGGCCGGCGCTGCCGACCTGGGTGTCGGCGCTCGTTTTCTTCGTCGTGATCAATGGCGTCAATCTCGCGAGCGTCAAGTCATATGGCGAACTCGAGTTCTGGTTCGCGATCATCAAGGTGCTGGCGATCGTCGGCATGATCGCGTTCGGCGGCTGGCTGCTGCTCTCGGGCTCGGCGGGGCCGGAAGCGGGCGTGTCGAACCTCTGGCGCCATGGCGGCTTCTTCCCCCATGGCATGTCGGGTCTCGTGATGTCGATGGCGGTCGTGATGTTCTCGTTCGGCGGTCTCGAACTCGTCGGCATCACCGCCGCCGAAGCCGACGACCCCTCGCACACGATTCCGCGCGCGACCAATCAGGTGATCTATCGCATCCTGATTTTCTATGTGGGCGCGCTGGGCGTGCTGCTCTCGCTTTATCCGTGGGAAAAGGTCGTGTCTGGCGGCAGCCCCTTCGTGCTGATCTTTCACGCGATGAACAGCAATCTGGTCGCAAACGTGCTCAACGTAGTGGTGCTCACGGCGGCGCTTTCGGTCTACAACAGCGGTGTTTATTGCAACAGCCGCATGCTTTACGGTCTGGCACAGCAGGGCAATGCGCCCAAGGCATTGCTCAAGGTGAACCGGCGCGGCATTCCGCTGGCGGCGCTCGCCGTGACGGCGGTCGCGACGGCGGCGTGCGTGATCATCAATTACTTCATGCCGGGCAGGGCGTTCGAGTTGCTGATGGGGCTGGTGGTGTCGGCGCTCATCATCAACTGGGCGATGATCAGCCTGATTCACCTGAGGTTCCGCCGCGAGAAGGCTCGCGCGGGCCAGACGACGCGTTTTCAGAGCCTCGGTTATCCGCTCACGAATTACCTGTGCCTGGTGTTCCTCGCCGGCATTCTCGTTGTAATGTATCTGATTCCGGATCTGCGGATTTCCGTCTATCTGATTCCGGTCTGGCTGGCGGTGCTCGCGCTCGCCTATCGTTTCTGGCGCCGCGGCGCGGTGCCGACGCTGCAAGGCAGCGTCCAGGCGCGCTAGACGCTGTCGCACGTCACGTCGCATCGCTCCGGCCAGCATTTCGTAAACATCCATAACTCGCAAGCCAACGCCATGTTCGAACATATCGATGCCTACCCCGGCGACCCGATCCTCTCGCTCAACGAGAACTTCCAGAAAGATCCGCGACAGAACAAGGTCAATCTGAGCATTGGCATCTATTTCGACGATGAAGGCCGTCTGCCGGTGATGAAGGCGGTTCACGAGGCCGAAGCAGCGATCCTGGCCGAACCGGGCGCGAAGCCGTATTTGCCCATGGCCGGTTTCGCGCAATATCGCGACGCTGTGCAGGCGCTCGTGTTCGGTGCGCAATGTCCGTCGCGTGCGGCGAACCGCATCGCCACGGTGCAGACGCTTGGCGGCTCGGGTGCGCTCAAGGTAGGCGCCGATTTCATCAAGCGCTATTTCCCGCAGAGCCAGGTGTGGGTGAGCGACCCGACGTGGGAAAACCATCGCTTTATCTTCGAGCGCGCGGGATTCGTGGTGAACACCTACCCGTACTACGACGAAGCCAACGGTGGCCTGAAGTTCGAGGCCATGCTTTCGGCCATCGACGCACTGCCCGCGAAGAGCGTCGTGCTGCTGCATGCCTGCTGCCATAACCCGACCGGCGTGGATCTGGACGAGTCGCAATGGGCCCAGCTGATCGACGTGCTGCAAAAGCGCGATCTGCTGCCGTTCGTCGACATGGCCTATCAGGGCTTCGGCGCGGGTCTCGATGCCGACGCATTCGCGGTGCGCGAGCTTGGGCGGCGCGGTGTGCCGGCGCTGGTGGCGAATTCGTTCTCGAAGAACTTCTCGCTGTACGGCGAGCGCTGCGGCGGTCTGCACGTAATCTGCGATGACGCCCAGGCGGCCGATCGCGTGCTCGGGCAACTGACGGGCGCGGTGCGTTCGAACTACAGCAATCCGCCGACGCACGGCGCGAAGATCGTTACGCGGGTGCTCACGAACCCGGAGCTCAAGGCGTCGTGGGAAGCGGAGCTGGCGGCGATGTGCGAGCGCATCGCGCGCATGCGTCGGGCGATTCATGACGGGCTCGCGGCGCACGTGAGCGGCGAGGCGCTTTCGCGCTATGTGAAGCAGCGCGGCATGTTCACGTACACGGGCCTGAGCGCGGATCAGGTCGAGCGTCTGAAGGAGGAGTTCGGGGTGTATATCCTGCGCTCGGGCCGCATGTGTGTCGCGGGGCTCAACGAAAGCAACGTGAGCATCGTGGTCGATGCGGTGGGCAAGGTGCTGAAGGCCTGACAGTCCGGGGGCGCCCTCAGCGGCGCCTCAAAATCTCATTCCCGTTCCCACTCCGCATCCTCCTCCTATGCCGCCGCTGCCGCCGCCCGCGGCGCAAAACACGCCGCAGCCGGAAACGGTGGCGGCCAGCAGCATTAAAGCGGCCCCAAGGCGCAGCCGCCGCGCGGTGCGGTAGCTGCGCGAACCAGCGTGGGGGGCGTCGGTGCGATCGCCGGAAGCCGGCGAAGCGTCGAAAATCGAAGCAGATTTCATGGTTTTTTAAGCGCGAATTGTGCCCGAGTTGAGCCTGAAAGCGGAATTGAGCCGCCGGATCGCCGCTCCATCGCGGCCGTTGCGGATCTGGCTCGAAAATAAGCTACTCGGCATGTGCGCTCCAATCAGACGAATCCGGCTTTGCGTTGCCGGCGATCACATGCGCATCGCATTAAATTCTCCATCTGTCAATCCGTCGGAAACGAACGTCAGCCATGACAGACGCGCAGGGTCTTCCAGGTGTTACCCTGATAGAATCTGATCGACGCAACGTAGTGGATTGCTGATGAAATTGCTTGATGCTCTCGTCGAACAACGGATTGCCGCCGCAGCCGCGCGCGGCGAATTCGACGATTTGCCGGGCGCCGGAGCGCCGCAGGCGCTCGGCGACGACCCCTTCGTCCCCGAAGAGGTGCGCGTGGCGAACCGCATTCTGAAAAATGCGGGTTTCGTGCCGCCTGCGGTCGAACAGCTTCGCGCACTGCGCGATCTCGAGGAAGAACTCGCCAAGGTGAGCGACAAGGCCGCCCAGTGCCGGCTGCGCGCCCGCATGCTGGCGCTCGACATGGCGCTGGAGTCGCTGCGCGGCGGCCCGCTGGTGGTGCCGCATGAGTATCGCCGCCGCATTGCCGAGCGTCTGACCGAGCGTGCGACGCTGCAAGGCGTCGCGGCGGGGGCCGCGTGAGCGGCGTGCCCGCTGCCACGCCGCTGTGCGAGCTCGAGAAGCGCCACGTGGAGCGCCCTGAGCCCGTGCCGGGCGAGGGCGCGCCGCAAAGCGATCCGCCTGGATCCACAGATTCTCCCATATCCACCGGAGCTGCCGAGGCCCGAGCCGAGCTTGTCGGCGAACCCGTCACCGAGCGCGACCGCCATTTCATGCGCCTTGCACTGGACGCGGCCGAAACGGCGCGCGCGGCCGGCGAAGTGCCTGTCGGCGCGGTGCTGGTGCGTGGCGACGAGGTTGTCGCGACGGGCTTCAATCATCCGATAGGTGCACACGATCCTTCGGCGCATGCCGAAATGGCCGCGCTGCGCGCCGCCGGCACGGCGCTGAGCAACTATCGCTTGCCCGGCTGCGAACTCTATGTGACCCTGGAGCCGTGCCTGATGTGCGCGGGGGCGATCATGCACGCCCGCATCGCGCGCGTGGTGTACGGCGCGCGCGATCCGAAAACCGGGGCATGTGGCAGTGTCGTCGACGCCTTTTCGAACGGCCAGCTCAACCACCACACGCGCGTGGCGGGGGGCGTGCTCGAGACCGAATGCGGCGATGCACTGCGCTCGTTCTTCGCGGAGCGCCGCCGCGCGAGCCGCGAAGCGCGCCGCGCGGCCATTGCCGGCGCCGATCCCGGTGTGCCCGAAAACAAGCAATAACAAGCGATAGCAATCGATAACAACGGATAATAGCCGCTGGCGGCCACGCGTCCGCGCCGTGGCAGGCGCATGGCACGGTCGCCGATTACCTGACCTGTTGACCATGACCATGCATCGCACCATCGAACTGATTGCACCGTCGGGCTATCCGCATGACCAGGAAGCCGTGTACCGCGGGATTACGCGTCTTCGCGCGCAGGGCCACCGCGTAGAGGGAACCGAGGCCGCCGAGCGGCGCTTCCAGCGGTTTGCCGGCACCGATGGTCAGCGCGCCGCTGAGCTGAATCGCCTCGCCGATCCCGGGCGCGACCTGCCCGATATCGTGCTCGCCGTGCGCGGCGGCTACGGCGCCGTGCGCATCCTGCACGGCCTCGACTACCACGGCCTGCAAAAGCGCCTCTCCGGACAGTCGATCGCATTCGTCGGACATAGCGACTTCACCGCGATCCAGCTTGCGCTCTACGCACAAGCCGGGCTCACGACATTCGGCGGTCCGATGCTCGTGAGCGATTTCGGCGCGCCGGAGTTGAGCAGCTTCACGATGGACCACTTCTGGAACACGCTCTCGAAGCCCGAATTCACGCTCAAGGTCGACGCGCCGCAGGCGCAGCACGCCAACGTTTCGGGCATGCTGTGGGGCGGCAATCTCGCTATGCTCACTTCGCTCGTCGGCACGCCCTATATGCCGCCGGTGGAGGGCGGGATCCTGTTTGTCGAGGACATCAACGAACAGCCGTTCCGGGTGGAGCGGATGCTTTATCAACTCCATCTATCGGGCATTCTTTCGCGCCAGCATGCGTTGGTGCTCGGCGATTTTTCCGGCGGCAAATCCTACGATTACGACAACGGCTACGACTTCCTGGCGATGGTCGAGCAAGTTCGCTCGGTGGTGGGGATTCCGGTTATTACGGGCCTGCCGTTCGGCCACATCGACAACATGGTCACGCTGCCGTTCGGCGCCCAGGCTCACCTGAATGCCGACGCTCACGGCTTCGAACTCACTGTGAGCGACTATCCATATCTCGCCTGACTCTACGATTGCGAGATAGAAAAAGCGCCTTCGGGCGCTTTTTCTAGGTGCCATATATGCAACTAACAGCCAAAAACTTACAAGTTTGGCCGTTGCTCTGGAAGCGTCATCGCCATTAAATTGTTGACAAAAAATGAGCTGGAATGGAGTAGGGGCTCACTGGATCGGTGCGTTGTACCCCATGTTTGCGCGGGTTTTGCGAAGATTGGGCATACGAATCGGACGCTGATCTGGGTATCTTCCCCAGGTTTGTCGATAAAATTGTTGACAATCTTTATGTCCAAACTAGGATACACAACATCAAGGTGAGAGACATGCGAAACGCCGATACCGAAGCCGACGTGACCGGCACGAAACCCGAGGCCATTGCCGCGCGCATCCGCGCCGCGATCCTCGAACATCGTTTGCCGCCTGGCGCGAAGCTCACGGAGGCGCAGTTGTGCGAAGTGTTCAATGTGAAGCGCGGGCCGATCCGGCAGGCGCTTTCGCTGCTCGCCGGCGATCACCTCGTCGATCTGGAGCCGAACCGCGGCGCGTTTGTCGCCAGCCCGTCGCTCCAGGAGGTGCACGAGGTGTTCGAGATGCGCCGCATCATCGAACTGGCGGTGGTGGAGCGCATTTGCAGTGCGCAGCATGGCAGCCGGCGGCTCAAGGGCATCGGCGAGACCATTCGGCGCGAGCGCAAGGCGTTCGAAGGGCGCGATTTTCCGGCCTGGATCCGGCTGTCGGGCGAATTTCATACGCAGCTTGCGGCACTGACTGGCAATACCGTGTTGTGCGATTGCCTCAATGGCCTCGTGGCGCGCTCGACGCTGATCTCGGCGCTGTACGAGTCGCCGGGCCGCAGCCCATGCTCGTTCGACGACCACGAGGCGATCGTGCAGGCGCTGGAGGCCGGACAGGTGCAGGAGGCCACCGCGCTGATGACGTGCCACCTGCAGGGCGTCGAGCTCAGGATGCTCGACCGTCCGGCGGGCGCGTCGGTGGATCTGCAGGACGTGTTCGGCACGCGCGCCGCAGCCACGGCTGGGCGTTGACGAAAGATCGAGTGATTTCCCACCGGTGCGGAGCAGCGCGGCGCCGGGCAAAAGTGCAACACTGAATTGAACTGGAGACACGCGCGGCGCTGCGAAATTCGGGCCGCCGCGCGCTAGAGAAAGGATCGATGTGGCAGCGGGCGTCGCTACGGCGCCCGCAGGACGGGCAACACCATGGGCAGGGCGCGCGTAGGCGCGACCGCACGGTGCGATGGGCGTCGAGCCAGACGCCGCGAGGGCGCAACGCCCCTTGCCTGGGTCCGGAGCCATCCGGGAATATCGCGGCGGCCGCGGCATGCGGCGCAGCGCGCGTTTCGAGGCGTTTCACGCGTCTTTTTTCCGTCGGCGTATCCATCCCAAGGAGCGGACCATGGCTCAATTCAGCGCATCACCAGGCAGTCCGGCAGTGCCCACCTTCGATTCTTCCGAGAGCAGCGACACGGCGGACGGCATGCGTCTGCCGGCCGGCTACAGCGAACGCCTCTACAACGAAGACCTCGCACCGCTCAAGGAGCAGACCTGGGGTGCCTATAACATCTTTGCGTTCTGGATGTCGGACGTGCACAGCGTCGGCGGCTATGTGTTCGCGGGCAGTCTCTTCGCTCTCGGCCTGACGAGCTGGCAGGTGTTGCTGGTACTGATCGTCGGCATCTCGCTCGTCAACGTCCTATGCAACCTCATCGCGCGGCCCAGCCAGCGTCACGGCGTGCCGTATCCGGTCGCCTGCCGTGGCACCTTCGGCGTGCTCGGCGCGAACATTCCTGCTGTGATTCGCGGCCTGATTGCAGTGGCATGGTATGGAATCCAAACTTATCTGGCGTCGAGCGCGCTCGTGATCGTCGTGCTCAAATTCATGCCGCAACTGATGCCATACGCGGACGTCCACAAGCACGGCATGCTCGGACTCTCGGCAATGGGCTGGGCCGGTTTCATGACACTGTGGGTGCTGCAGGCACTGGTGTTCTGGAACGGCATGGAAACCATCAAGAAGTTCATCGACTTCGCCGGTCCGGCAGTCTATGCGGTGATGTTCATTCTGGCGGGCTACATGGTGTATCGCGCGGGCTGGCACAACATCGGCCTGAATCTCGGTGGCGTGAAGTATCACGGCGCGGAGGTGATCCCGGTGATGATCACTGCGGTCTCGCTCGTGGTGTCGTATTTCTCGGGGCCGATGCTCAACTTCGGTGACTTCTCACGCTACGGAAAATCGCTCAGAAGCGTGCATCGCGGCAACTTCTGGGGCTTGCCGGTCAACTTCCTCGCGTTCTCGATCGTCACGGTGATCACGACCTCGGCGACGCTGCCTGTGTTCGGACAACTGATTACTGATCCGGTGGAAACGGTGAGCCGCATCGATCATCCCACCGCCGTCATTCTCGGTGCGCTGACGTTCACGATCGCGACCATCGGCATCAATATTGTCGCGAACTTCGTTTCGCCGGCGTTCGATTTTTCGAACGTGGCACCGCGTCTCATTAGCTGGCGTGCGGGCGGCATGCTTGCCGCTGTGGCGTCGATTTTCATCACGCCGTGGAATCTCTTCAACAATCCCGCCGTGATTCACTACACGCTCGACGTGCTGGGCGCCTTCATCGGGCCTTTGTATGGCGTCCTGATCGTCGACTTCTATCTCGTGAAGCGCGGCCGTCTCGCCGTCGACGATCTCTACACCGTCTCGCCGAAGGGCGCGTACTGGTACAGCAACGGCGTGAACTGGCGGGCGGTGTTGGCGCTGCTGCCCGCAGCGGTCATCGCGATTCTCTGCGTGATGCTGCCGTCGCTCGAGAGCGCAGCGAACTTCTCGTGGTTCATCGGCGCGGGACTGGGCGCACTGTTCTATCGCGCCTTGACGATGGGTGAGCGTGCACGGGCACGCACGTAACACGAAACAGGTGCCAAACAGGTGCCAAACGACCAGAGAACTGACATGCGTATCAAACTGATCAATCCGAACACCACGCAGCGCATGACGGCTGCGATGGGGCAGTGCGCCCGCGCGGTGGCTGCGGCGGGTACGGAGATCGTCGCCGTGAGTCCGACGATGGGGCCGCCCTCTATCGAGGGCTACTACGACGAGGCGCTCGCGACGCCGGGCCTGCTCGCAGAAGTGGAGGCGGGCGAGCGCGAGGGCTTCGATGGTTACGTGATCGCCTGTTTCGGCGATCCGGGGCTGTACGCGGCGCGCGAGCTCGCGCGCGGGCCGGTGGTGGGGATCGCCGAAGCGGCCATGCACGCGGCGAGCGTGCTCGCGCCGGGCTTTTCGGTCGTGACCACGCTCTCGCGCACCAAGGCGATGGCGTGGCATCTCGCCGAGCGTTATGGCATGAATCGCTTTTGCCGCAACGTGCGGGCGATCGATGTGGCCGTACTCGAACTTGACGAGCCGGGCTCGGCGGCGCGCCGCGCGATCGTTGACGAGTGCCGCCGGGCGCTCGACGAAGACGGCGCGGACGCGATCGTGCTTGGCTGCGCCGGCATGACGAGCCTTTGCGCACAAGTGGAAGACGCGCTTGGCGTACCGGTGGTGGATGGCGTGACAGCAGCCGTGAAGTGGGTGGAGGCGCTGGTCGCGCTGCGTCTCGCGACGGCCAAGCGGGGCGACTTCGCGCGGCCCCTCGTGAAGCGTTACGATGGAGAATTCGCGCACTTTAGCCCGACCAGTGCGGCGAGCGCCACCGAAACGCCGTCGCCGGCGCGGCCGCTGCGGTTCGGGTAAACACGCAACGGGCCCAGTGCCGCGCCGGACGGGGCTTGCGCGGCACATACATCTCGCTTGACCCCTACTATCTGTCAGTGCGTATGGGCGTGCCCGGGTGATTTAGCTACACTGAGCCGATTCTAAAAGCAGTCTCGCCCGGCGCGTCGCAAAGCCTTGTGGCGCAAGGCTTTCAGCCGGTTCAGCCGCTTTCTGAAAGTGTGGACCGTCCGCGCGGTTTTTACGTTTCGTTATCCATTCCGAAAGATTCGATCAGCATGCTACTCGATCCCCAATATCCCCGCGATCTGATCGGCTATGGCCGGCATCCGGTGCAGGCCAACTGGCCCGGTCAGGCGCGCGTCGCAGTGCAGTTCGTGCTCAATTACGAAGAGGGCGGTGAGAACTGCGTGCTCCACGGCGATCCAGCCTCCGAGCAGTTCCTCTCCGAGATCGTTGGCGCTGCCGCTTATCCGGCGCGTCACATGAGCATGGAGTCGATCTATGAGTACGGCTCGCGCGCGGGTGTGTGGCGTATTCTGCGCGAATTCGAAAAGCGCGGCCTGCCGCTCACCGTGTTCGGTGTCGGCATGGCAATCGAGCGCCATCCCGAAGTTGCGCGCGCATTCGTCGAGCTCGGCCACGAGATCGCATGCCACGGCTATCGCTGGATTCACTATCAGGACGCCACGCCCGAACTCGAAGCCGAGCATATGAAGCTCGGCATGGAAGCGATCGAGCGCGTGACGGGCGTGCGTCCGCTAGGCTGGTACACCGGCCGTGACAGCCCCAACACGCACCGCCTCGTGGCGGAACACGGCGGCTTCCTCTACGACTCCGACAATTACGGCGACGATCTGCCGTTCTGGATGGATGTCGAAGTCGCCGGCGGCAAGCAGGTGCCACAACTGATCGTGCCTTATACGCTCGACACCAACGACATGCGGTTTGCGACGCCGCAGGGCTTCAACACGGCAGATCACTTCTTCACCTACCTGCGCGACGCGTTCGACGTGCTCTACGCAGAAGGCGACGAAGCGCCGAAAATGCTTTCGATCGGTATGCACTGCCGTTTGCTCGGCCGCCCGGGGCGGTTCCGCGCACTGCAGCGCTTCCTTGATCACATCGAACTGCACGATCGCGTGTGGGTCACGCGTCGTGTTGACATTGCGCGCCACTGGCGCGAGCACCATCCCTATCAACCGCAGCAGAACGACCACCGCGGGGCCGCCGCATGAAGGCAATGCAATACACCCTCGACCAGTTGAATACCGCCTCGACCGACGCCTTCGTGGCAGCGCTTTCGGGCATTTTCGAGCACTCGCCCTGGGTGGCGGAAGCAGCGGCGCAGCAGCGCCCCTACACGAGCATCGACACGTTGCACAAGACGATGTCGAATATCGTGGAGACCGCTGGCGAAGAGAAGCAGCTCGCACTCATCAACGCTCACCCGGAACTCGCGGGCAAGGCCGCCGTGCGCGGCGAGCTGACCGACGAATCCACGCGTGAGCAAAGTGGCGCTGGCCTGAACCTGTGCACGCAGGAGGAATTCGACAAGCTGCAGGCCCTCAACCAGGCTTATCGCGAGAAGTTCGGTTTTCCGTTCATTCTCGCGGTGCGCGGCTATGACCGCCATAGCATCATCGCGAATTTCGAGTCGCGTGTGAACAACACGCGCGCCGACGAAATGCGCGCGAGTCTCGACCAGATCTATCGCATCGCGCGCTTCCGGCTCGACGAGTTGATCGACGCATGAGATTGACGCCGCGCCTCGCATATCGCGACGGCGCGTCTGCTACCGCGCGGCGCCGCTAACCCAGGGTTCGCGCGTGCACCCGCTTGAGCGATAACGAGGCGAATATGAGCGATACGACACAGGATCTTGGCATGACACTAGCAATCGAACTGCTGACCCCCGAAGCATTCGCGCCCTTCGGCGACGTGATCGAGCTGGCTGGCGCGAAGCAAATTCCGATCAATCTGGGCACGACGATCCGCTATCACGATCTCGCGAAAGTGGACGTCACGGACGAGAACGGCCGCACGCTGGTCAATCTCTTCCGCGGCCAGCCGCGCGTGCTGCCGTTCGAGATCAAGATGCTCGAGCGCCATCCGCTCGGCAGCCAGGCATTCGTGCCGCTCAACGACAAGCCGTATCTCGTCGTGGTGGCGCCGGCGGGCGATCTGGACGTCGCGAAGATTCGCGCATTCGTTTCGCACGGCTGGCAAGGCGTGAACTATGCGAAGGGCGTCTGGCATCACCCGCTGATCGCACTGGGCGAGGTGAGCGACTTCATCGTCGTCGATCGCGGTGGCGATGGCTTGAACCTCAACGAGCAGGATCTGCCGGAGTCGCTCTGGCTGACCGAAGAGGCGATGGTCGCAGCGCAACGCTGATGCGCTGAAGCATCGCGCTGGCGAAAGAAAAAACCACGGCCGAGGCCGTGGTTTTTTGCATTTGAAGAGGCATGCGCGTTAGCGACATGCCCCGGTCATGCGAGTTTGGCTGCGATCAGAACTCGTAGCCGACCTGAGCGCGAGCCGCCGTGTTGCCGGTGCTCGTGACAGAGACGCCACCGTTGACGAGCCAGTGCGCGTTCGCCGAACGATACGTCACGCCGACTGCCGCAGCGCTGCCGCCCATGTAGTAGCCGCCACCCGCCGCGACCACCGTGCGCCCCGGACCCGAAGGCGTGAGGTTCGGCATGGCCATTGCAGCGGCCACGCCGGCGTACGCGTTCTTCGAAACCGTGTTGATCGAGTTCTGCAGATTGCCGATCTGCTGACCGAACGCGTTCGATTGCTGCGCCATCGCGTTGTTCAACTGGTTCAGGTTGACCGCGTCGGTGCCCGACGTGCCGGCCGCGACGTTGACGATCTGACGCTCGGAGCCTTCGGCGCCGACCGAGACCGCGTTGTCGCGGTTCGCGATCGAGTTCGCGCCGATCGCCACGGCGTTGTTCGCCGACGCGTTGGCCTTGTCACCGATCGCCGTCGAGCTCGCGCCCGTTGCCACGGCGCCGCCGCCGACTGCAACCGATTGCGAGCCCGAGGCTGCCGCGACGCCGCTCGTCGAGTTGATCGAGGTTGCCGTGGAGCCGCCCACGCTGATGTTCTGCAGGGCCTGGTTCAGGCTGTCGACCTGCTGGTTCGTGGCGTAGAGCTGCTGGCCGGTCACCGCGTCCGTGCTGTCCAGCGAGAGGGCGCCGTTCGACAGGCCGCTCAGCTTGACATTGCCGCCGCTCGTGCTGGCGAGCGTCACGCTCGAGTGGTCGGCGTTATCGTAATGGACTGCATCGGCGTCGGTGCTGGACGAGGTGTCGCCAACGGCGGCCATCGACCTGACGGAGTTGCTGCCGGCCGTGCTTGTGCCGAGCAGCGAGCGCGGTGCCGCAGCCATTTGCACCACGGGCGCAGCCGCTGCCGTGCTCGATGCGCTTTGGACCGTTGCCGACGAACTCGTTGCGTCCGCAGCCAGCGCCGCGATCTCGGCCGTGTTCTTCTGCACGCGGTTGTCGAGATTGGCGATGGCGTCGCCCACCGTGTTGACCGTCGTGCCGCCCACCGAGTAGGACGGTGCAATCAGGCCGCCGGCCGCATTGATACCGGCGCCGCCGCCCAGAGCCGCTGCCACACTGCGCAGCTGGCCGACATTGACCGCGTCCGTGTCGCCCTGGCCCGCTGCGAGGTTGACGATACGGCGCGTGTTGACGGCGTTCTGGATCGTCTGCACCTGGCCGTTCGCGTCATAGGCGATATACGAACCGGTACCGTCATTACCGACCGAGACCGTGTTTGACTGGTTCGCCACCGAGCCAGCGCCGATCGCTACCGCGTCCTTCGCGCTCGCAAACGCCTGCACACCGACAGCGACGCCGTTTGCCGAAGGCGTAAAGGCGTTCGAGCCGATCGCGATAGAGCCGGCGCCCGAAGCGCGTGCCGCGTCGGACGGACCCCGAGAACCGGAGCTGTCCGCGAGGCCGCTGACTTGCGAGTAGTACGCCGCAGTCGTATAGGTCCGCGTGAGGCCGGCCGCGTTGACGCCGGAGCTGCCGTTCGCGGGGTCGGGTGCCTGTGAGCGCAGCAAGGTGCTCTGGAGGCCGCCGCCCGTTGCCGCACTGACGATGTCGTAGACCTGGCCCACGCTGGCCGCGTCGGTGTCCACCAGACCGTTCGCCACGTTGCTGATGACGGTGCCCTTGGGCAGGTACTGGGACCGGCTGCCGTTGACGAAATACGGGCTATTGCCCTGGCCCGGATCGAGGACGATCTGCGATGCCGAGGTCCCGATGGTGTTCGGAACATAGAGGACGGCAGGATTGCTGACCTTGCCGCTGGCGTCCATGATGAAGCCGCCATACGTATAGCCTGTGGGATCCGACGACACAGCCTGCGCACCCCAGCCCGCGGTAGTCAGCGTGTTGTTGATCTTCGTAATGGCGATATTGGCGCCTTCCTTGACGTCGTACAGCTGCGCGCCGTTAACCGCGTCCGTGCTCGAAACCGACACGTCTCCAGCCGCCACGTTGGTGAGCTTCGTGCCTTGTGCGCCGCCGAACGTGATGGTGCTCTTGCTCGTATCGTCGTACTGCACGATGTTGCTGGTTTGCTGCGCGAGGTTGTCGAGCGCGCTATTGGTCGCGTACAGCTGCGAACCGTTGACGGCGTCGGTCGACGAAGCGCTCAGGCGGCCGGCTGCGACGTTCGTGAGCGTACGTTCGTTACCGACGCTGCCGATGCTGACGGTGCTTGCCGGATTGCTGCCCGCGAAAGTGTAGTCCTGACCGCCGATCGTGGCGTCGGTGGTGGCGATTGCGGCTTCCGTCGTCGAGCCCGCGCCGAGTGCGACGGCGTCGCTGTGCGAGGCCGTGGCGCCAGTGCCGATGGCGAGCGCATTATCGCCGCTGGCGAGTGCGTTCGCGCCGACGGCGATCGCAGCCGTGCCGGTTGCGCCTTCTCCGTTGTAGTTGCCATCGTTCGGCGTGCTGTTGATGCCGACGTAATGCGTCGACTTGCTGTCGAATTTCTGGATGGCGTCATAGAGCTGCGAACCGTTGATGGCGTCGGTGCTGGCAACCGAGACTTCACCATTGGCGACGTTATGCAGTCCGACGGGTTTCATGTCGCTCGCGTTGCCCAGCGTTACCGAATCGTGCGCGGACGAGTCGTAGACCACGGCATCAGCGAGCTTGCCGTTGATGTTGGTGATGTCGCCCTGGATGTTGGTGACGTCGCCTGCGAGGTTCGAGATGCTCGAATTCGTCGCGTAGAGCTGGCCGCCGTTGACTGCATCGGTGCTGGCCGCCGAGAGCTCGCCGTTGGCGACGTTGTGCAGCGCGACCGGTGCGCTTGCATCGGTGCCACCGAGCGTCAGCGAATCGTGCGCGGACGAATCGTAGACCACCGCATCAGCGAGCTTGCCGTTGATGTTGGTGATGTCGCCCTGGATGTTGGTGACGTCGCCTGCGAGGTTCGAGATGCTCGAATTCGTCGCGTAGAGCTGGCCGCCGTTGACTGCATCGGTGCTGGCCGCCGAGAGCTCGCCGTTGGCGACGTTGTGCAGCGCGACCGGTGCGCTTGCATCGGTGCCACCGAGCGTCAGCGAATCGTGCGCGGACGAATCGTAGACCACCGCATCAGCGAGCTTGCCGTTGATGTTGGTGATGTCGCCCTGGATGTTGGTGACGTCGCCTGCGAGGTTCGAGATGCTCGAATTCGTCGCGTAGAGCTGGCCGCCGTTGACTGCATCGGTGCTGGCCGCCGAGAGCTCGCCGTTGGCGACGTTGTGCAGCGCGACCGGTGCGCTTGCATCGGTGCCACCGAGCGTCAGCGAATCGTGCGCGGACGAATCGTAGACCACCGCATCAGCGAGCTTGCCGTTGATGTTGGTGATGTCGCCCTGGATGTTGGTGACGTCGCCTGCGAGGTTCGAGATGCTCGAATTCGTCGCGTAGAGCTGGCCGCCGTTGACTGCATCGGTGCTGGCCGCCGAGAGCTCGCCGTTGGCGACGTTGTGCAGCGCGACCGGTGCGCTTGCATCGGTGCCACCGAGCGTCAGCGAATCGTGCGCGGACGAATCGTAGACCACCGCATCAGCGAGCTTGCCGTTGATGTTGGTGATGTCGCCCTGGATGTTGGTGACGTCGCCTGCGAGGTTCGAGATGCTCGAATTCGTCGCGTAGAGCTGGCCGCCGTTGACTGCATCGGTGCTGGCCGCCGAGAGCTCGCCGTTGGCGACGTTGTGCAGCGCGACCGGTGCGCTTGCATCGGTGCCACCGAGCGTCAGCGAATCGTGCGCGGACGAATCGTAGACCACCGCATCAGCGAGCTTGCCGTTGATGTTGGTGATGTCGCCCTGGATGTTGGTGACGTCGCCTGCGAGGTTCGAGATGCTCGAATTCGTCGCGTAGAGCTGGCCGCCGTTGACTGCATCGGTGCTGGCCGCCGAGAGCTCGCCGTTGGCGACGTTGTGCAGCGCGACCGGTGCGCTTGCATCGGTGCCACCGAGCGTCAGCGAATCGTGCGCGGACGAATCGTAGACCACCGCATCAGCGAGCTTGCCGTTGATGTTGGTGATGTCGCCCTGGATGTTGGTGACGTCGCCTGCGAGGTTCGAGATGCTCGAATTCGTCGCGTAGAGCTGGCCGCCGTTGACTGCATCGGTGCTGGCCGCCGAGAGCTCGCCGTTGGCGACGTTGTGCAGCGCGACCGGTGCGCTTGCATCGGTGCCACCGAGCGTCAGCGAATCGTGCGCGGACGAGTCGTAAACCACGGCATCAGCGAGCTTGCCGTTGATGTTGGTGATGTCGCCCTGGATGTTGGTGACGTCGCCTGCGAGGTTCGAGATACTCGAATTCGTCGCGTAGAGCTGGCCGCCGTTGACTGCATCGGTGCTGGCCGCCGAGAGCTCGCCGTTGGCGACGTTGTGCAGCGCGACCGGGTTCATGGCTGCCGCGCCGCCAAGCGTGACAGAATCCTGTTCCGGCGAGTCGTACTGCACGGCGTTGCCGACACCGACGCTGAGCGCGTAGAGTTGCGAGCCGTTGACGGCGTCCGTGCTGTCCGCCGATATCTTGCCCGGCGCGAGTTGCACGATCTTCTGGTTGCTCATCGTGACGACGCTGTCGAACGTCGTCGGACCGTAAACCATCACGCTAGCGCCACGGATAGCGAGCGTGCCATTCTGGTAGCCAGCGACCTGTGCGGTCGATGCGCCGAATCCGTAGCCACCCTTTGCATCCGCGGCGTTGTTCAGCGAGAAGGCGAGGCCGTCGGACGTGCCGCTGCCACTGGAGCAATCGAGCGACTGGCTGCCACCGCTGGAGCCCCACGAATATCCCGAGGTGCCCGAGCAAATCTCAAGACCGCCCTGGCCGACCGTTCCCGGCACCGGCGCAACGGTTGTACCTGTTGTGGTGCTTGTCGTGGTTTTGGCCGTCGAAGCCGCGGCGGAGAGAGCGGCAAGCTGCGCAGGTGTCAGCGTTGCAGCACCGGTTGTTGCGGAAGAGAGGCCTGCAGCGAATCCAACAGCACCGGTGGCGAGGACAGCGAGCCGGCGCGAAGATTTGCGGTGTGCCGTGGCGGTTTCGGGCGCGGCGACCCAGGTTTGGTCTGTTTCGCTCCAGACAGAGCGATAGGTCTTATTCATTCAGGCAACCATATTAGAGTTGATTTTCGTCAGCGCATGCGCCAATGACCTCCGTGTGAGTGCACGGCCGTCGAAAAAGGAAACCCCGTTTCGGCGATGCGTTGCGCAACTCTATGGGGGGAGTGCGGGTGTCAGGAATACGAATATTCTTAATTCGAGTTCTAAGGATGACGTAATTTCTGGAATGGAAATTTTTTACATAAAGATGGGACTGAAATTTCTATCCCTTGACTACAGCATAAAAAGCAAAATTCTTATTCATTGGTCGCTTTTGCTTATTTAATTGAGAAATTTGTGGAGAT
Source organism: Paraburkholderia sp. A1RI-2L (assembly GCF_048957375.1). Classification (NCBI taxonomy): domain Bacteria; kingdom Pseudomonadati; phylum Pseudomonadota; class Betaproteobacteria; order Burkholderiales; family Burkholderiaceae; genus Paraburkholderia; species Paraburkholderia sp. A1RI-2L. The sequence goes on along the minus strand of NZ_JARBTA010000001.1, from coordinate 1,312,430 downwards.
TTGAAAATTAATATGAAAATGTGTCAATAATGGATTGGATTTTATTCCGGCTGTTAAGATAGCCGCGCCACCAAAACGGGGTGGCTTTCATCCGAAAACTGGAGAACCAAAATGGAAAAAATCGATCGTGGTCAACTGGCCAACGCCAAGCTCGCAGGCGGCTGCTGCAAGTCGAAGAATCAGCCTCAGCCGGATCCGACGCCGGTTCCGCGTTGATCGCCTGATCTGAACGAAGGGGGGTTAAATGCCCCCCTTTCGGCTTTTTTAGGGCTTCGGTTCGTTCCGATACTGTTGGGCCAAGAAATGTCCGCGGGCACAATCTCACAATTCTTCAAACGCCTTTACGCACGATTTGCCGGTGGGCGTCTGGCGCTGCGTCGCCGGCTGCTCGCCCGTTTGCCATTCGTCGCGGTCGAGCGGGGGGCGCTTGCCAGCTGGATGATTCGATCGGTCTTCGACGGCGGCACCCGCGCAAACGGTGTATCGCGCTACGAAACCGGCCGCATTGACGTGGGCCTCGCACGCACTCAAGCGCTACGTACGATGAGTGCGAACGTGCGCGAAGCATGGCTGGACGAACGCATCTATGCCGGGCGCGCATTGCACCGGGACGCCTGGCCCGATCTGCGCGCGGCAGCTCAGCAATTGGTTTTGCGAATCAATCAGATCAGGACTAAAGAACCGGGGCGCGTTATCGTGCTCTCGCCGTTTCACTATGTGTCGCAGTACGCGAACATCTGGGTGGTGGACGAAGTGCGTCGCGTTCTGGGAATGGAATCAATGGCAGTCGTTTCCGGCGTGCAGCGCGACATGTACGGTAACGACGCGGCGATGATTCCTTCGATCCGTGTGCTTTACACCTACGACGAGAATGGCCGCGAAAGCCGCAACGGTTTGGGCTTGCGGGTCATACGCGCATTGCGTCGCGATGGCGTGGCCGTGGTGTTTTCCGATGTTCCGCCTTATACATTGGCCAAGTTTCCCATGGAGACGGTCGGTGTGACGATCGGGGACCGGCCCGCGCGCGTGCATAACGGCGTATTCCGGCTAGGCATGCCGGTGGATGCGCTGTTGCTCCCGTTTTATCTTAGTTTCGAGAAAGGACGATTTGGCGTTAGGATATTCGATCCTATCGCGCTTGCCGATGCCGCTGCGCCTCAATATCTCGCTAACGATATCGAGATCGCGCGTCGCGAAAATTATCCGCATTGGCTCTATGCTGGGCATCCGTCGGTGTATCACTTTGCGGCAGCCCGTTAGAAATCCTTAAGAAGTACAAGCACGAGTAGACCAAACGGCGCATGGCGTCGAAAAAATACACTTCGGCCGGCATGACCGGCCGCAGGGGAACGATAACAACGTGGAACCGATTTATCTTCCCGAGTTCCGGGATATTCGCTGGCGCTGGATTGCCTACGCGGCATCGACGATCGTGGTGTTTGGCGTGGCGTTTGCCTTCACGCACGAGGTAGAGCTGAAGCAGGACGTGCGCTGCGAAATCGTGTCGCCGGCTGAAATCAAGATCCAGGGCGCGAGCGGGTTGATCTCGTCGATCTACGTTCAGCCGCCTGAGAAGGTAAGTGCGGGACAGCCGCTTTTTCGCGTCGAGCGCGACTTGTCGCTCGCGACCGACGGCACGCGCCGAACGGCCTTCGACGCCCAGGTGCGCGACGAGGAGCGCCGCGCTGCCGACGCGCGCTATACCCAGCGTCACATCGAACTCACGACGCAGCTCTCCACGGCGCGCAGCAACGAAGCCAGCCGCCGCGCTGAGCTCGCTGAACTGGGCGTGCAGGGCGCGCAGAACAGCCTGCTCGTGAGCGAGGCGCAAAAGAAGCTCGCGCGTCTCGAATCCGTTTCCGATTATGTCGCCGCCGACCGTGTCGAGCAGGCGCGCGCTGACTTGCACCAGAGCCGCATTGCGAGCGCCGAGGCGGCGTCGCGGCGTCAGCAGGCCCAGGCGGCGATCGCCGATCTGCAAAATACCCAGACGGCTCTCGCCGCGCAGCTCAAGGAACTCGAATCGAGCCATGCGCGCGAACTCCAGGAAGCGGATGTGCGCTTCGAGCAAAACCGGCGCGATGCGACGATTTCGGCGCCGAAGGCTGGCATGGTGACGTTCTCGCGCCTCGTGCAGGGAAGCACGCTGCAGCCCGACGACGTAGCGATGGTGATCGTCACCGATCCGAAGCAGCCCTTGCGCGCCGAATTGCGCATTCCGTCACGTCGGCGCGGTTTCGTGCACGAGGGCCAGACGGTGCGCCTGAAGTTCGATGCATTTCCCTACGCACGCTTCGGCTCATACGAGGCACGCATCAACTCGATTTCGCACACGACGGTAACGGCTGCGTCGCCGCCCACCGGAGCGGATGCAGCCGCCGCGGCTACCGGCGGCACGCCGCCGGAGCAGGGCGACGAGTACGTTGCGTGGGTCACGCTGCCCGGCAATACGTTCCACTATGGCTCGCAGCGTTTCGACATTCTGCCGGGGATGCAGGCGACCGCGAGCGTCGTTGTCGAGCGGCGCACCATCGCGGAATGGGTGCTCGAGCCGTTGTTCAAGATCGTACGAGGCTGAAATGCAGGTGATTTACCAGAACGAAGTCGCCGAGTGCGGCTACGCGTGTCTTGCCATGGTGCTCTCGCATTTCGGCCGCGCCACGGAGGTCCGCGAGCTTTCGGCGTACCGGCCGATTTCGGCTAACGGCCTGTCGTTGATGGACTTGTACGACACGGCAACCGATTTTGGCCTTGAAGTTCAGGCGTTCCGCTTCGATGCCTCGCAGGTGGGCGAGATCAAGCGCGGCTCGATCATCCATTTCGGCGGCGCGCATTTCGTGGTGTTTGAGCGTGCCTCACGCCATTACGTCACGTTGCTCGATCCGGCTGTCGGACGCCGGCGCATCGCAAAGGACACCTTCCTCGCGTGCGTATCCGGCTATTTGATCGAATGCGCGCCAACACCGGCGCTCACGCAGATCAAGCGGCGCTCGCGGGTGCCCGCCGCGCTCGCACGCGTGCGTGAGCTCAATCCGCAGATGCGCGGCCAGTTCGCGAAGATTCTCTTCGTCGCGCTGGGGGCGCAGTTCGCGATTCTCGCGCAGCCTTACTTCGGTTCATTCGTGCTCGATCATGTCGTGTCCGCGGACAATCTCGAACTGCTTAACGTGCTCGCGCTCACGTTCGGATCGATCTTCCTCGTGGGCGCGCTCAGCCAATATGTGCAAGGCGTGCTGGTCGAGTTGCTCTACGCGCGCACGAGCGTGAATGCCACGGAGGGGCTGTTTGCGCATCTGTTGCGTGTGCCCATCGCGTACTTCGAAAAGCGCAATGTCGGAGATATCTTCACGCGCTTCAAGTCCCAGGACGAAATCAACGGTTTCGCGTCGCGCAAGGCCGTGTCGTTTTGCATCGACATCACAGTCGGGTTGCTGGCGATGTTCCTGATGTTCGTTCAGAACGTCAAACTATCGCTCCTCGTACTGGTGATTTTTGCAGCCTACGTCATCGTTTCCGGAGCGATCTTCGCCTCGATGCGCGACGCGCATGCGCGCGTGCTCCAGGAAGGCGCACGTTGCGACGACGCACTCTTCGAGACCGTGCGCGGCGCATCGCTCATCAAGCTGTCGCAAGGCGAGACGCGGCGCGTGGCGCGTTATATGGAGATCTTTCGCACCTATGCGTCGGCGCTGTTCCGCAGCAGCCGGCTCGCGGCGACGCGCGACGCGGTGCTCAAGCTGCTCATGCATGTGGAGACGCTGGTCGTCACCTGGTTCGCAGCGAAGCTGATGCTCGGCGGCGTGCTTTCAGTCGGCGCGTTCTACTCGTTCATGATCTACAAGGCGCTGTTTTCGGAGCGGATCGCTTCCACCATCAACACGGGCTTTGCGTACTACATGCTGAGCGTGCCGGTCGCGCGGGTCGACGACATCGTTGCCTGCGAGCCCGAGCGTTATACGGCACTCGCCGACGTGCACAAGACCGTCGAAGTGCGCGAGTTCGAGCGCATCGGCGTACGCAATGTGACCTTTGCGTATGGCGTCTCCGACCAGCCCGTGCTCGCGGGGGCGAGCATCGACATCGCGCGCGGCGACAAGATCGTGATTACTGGACCGTCGGGCGCTGGCAAGTCCACGCTCTTCAAATTGCTGGCCGCTTCCGAAGTGCCGCAGCAAGGAGAAATTACGCTTAACGGCGTCGCCTGGCCCAATCTGAGCGTCGACGAAATCCGCCGCCACGCCGTTCACATGCGCCAGGGCGACATCATTCTTCACGGTTCGATCGCCGATAATATTTCGCTCTTCGAAGGCAGCCCGGACGAAGCGCGCATTTTCGCGCTGCTCGAGGAGGTCGGTCTGCTCGATGACGTGATGCGTTTGCCGATGCGCACGCGCACGATCATCAGCGATTCGCTCGCGAATATTTCCGCTGGCCAGCGGCAACGGCTGCTGCTTGCCCGCGCGCTTTATCAGCGGCGCGAGTTGCTGCTGCTCGACGAGCCGACTTCGAATCTCGACCCCGTTGCGGTGCGGCGCATATCGGCGCTGCTTCAGCGGCTCGATCGCACGGTCGTGGTGATCACGCACGACGTTGCCATGGCCGAGGGTTTCGAGCGGCACTATCGTCTCGTCGATGGTGCGTTCGTGCGCGTCGAGCGCGAGCACGCCGGCGCGGCGATGGAGGGCGTGGCATGAGCGGCGCGCGTTCCCGCCGTGGCGTGCGCGCGCTCGCGCTCGCGTGCTTCCTGCTCGCGAACGGTGTGCATGCCGCAGACCTGCTTTCCGTGGTCGGCGACGCGCTCGATCACGATCCGGCGCTGGCCGCTTCGCGCGCGGCGACGCGCGCAGCCGCGCAGGCCGTGCCCAAGGCGCGCGCGGGGCTCCTGCCTCGGTTCACGGGCGGTTGGGGCCGCGCTTACAACGGCATTGTGATGGAGGATTTCCCGACCCAGCATTACTGGCAGAGCGGCTGGACGATCGGGTTGACGCAACCGCTATTCAACTGGGCGAACTGGACTGCGTACCGGCAGGCCGACTACGAGGTGATGCGTGCTCGCCTGCAGGCGGCCAATGCGACGCAGGACACCATCCTTGCCGCAGCGCGTGCGTATTTCGATGCGCTTGCGGCCGGCGACGAGGTGGCGCGGGCGACGGACTATTTGCGCGCGCTCGACGCGCATCTAGCGCTGGTCAAGCGTGCGAAGGCAGCGGGCGAGGCGACGCTCATCGATGTGCAGGATGGCGAAGCGAGCCGCGCACAGGCGCAACTCCAGTTGCTCGACGCGCAAAGCCAGGCGCGTCTTGCGCGCGCAGCGCTCGAACGGCTTTCAGGAAAATCTGCGGAGACGCTCGCGCCGCTGCCGCCCGGCGGCGCGCCCATGCTCCAGCCTGCCGATGTCGAGCCTTGGGTCACGCAGGCGCAAACGCACGGCTACGCGGTGCAGATCGGCGAAGTGGCGCTGCAGATCGCGAAGTTCGACACCGAGAAGGCGCGTGCGGAACGTTATCCGACTGTCGACTTGCAAGTGAGTCACACGCCGGCCGGTGCGGCGGGCGGCTATGCGAGACCCACGACGACGACGACCGGCATGCTCGCCGTCACGATTCCGCTTTTTGCGGGCGGCGAGATCTCGGCGAAAGTCGACGAGGCGAGGGCGCTCGAAGACAAGGCGCGCGACGATCTCGACGTGGCGGTGCGCGACTCGGGAGCGGGGGCGCGCGATGCGTGGCTGCGCGTGACATCGGGCCAGGCGCGCGTGAGCGCGCTCGAACAGGTCGTGCGGCGTTCGCAGACGGCGCTCGACGCGACGCGCATCGGCTTCGGCGTGGGCAGCCGCACGAGTCTGGACGTGCTGCGCGCGACCGATACGTTCTACGCGAGCCGTCGCGACCTGATCCGCGCGCGCTATGAATCGGTGCTCGCGTTGCTAAAGCTGCTCTCGCAGACCGCCACGCTTGACCTGGACGAAGTGGGGCGGATCAATGCGCAGCTTTTCGCGAGCGGTGCGATGCCCGAGCGCGGGCAGCCGCTGGCCACGGCAAGCCAGGCCGGTGCGAGGCAGGCAAGCGCGCCTATCGCCGAGCCGGTCGTGCGCGATGTCGTCGATAACGAGGCCTCCGTCATGCGCCCCCCGGAGCCCGCCTGGATGCCGGTCCCTCCACCACGCGCAGCGGCGGCGGCGCCGGCACAAAGCGCACCGCCCCAGGCTGCGCCGCGAGCGCATCGTGTGCTTTCGGCGGCCGACATGGCGCCCGCAGCGCAGGCCTTGAATAGCTACGTGCCGTTCGTTCGCTGATCTGATCGGTAAAAGAAAAAGCCCGAAGCGTTGCGCTTCGGGCTTTTCATTTTGCTTGACTGCCTGTTTCGCGGCGAGGGCAGATTACTGCTTTGCGCCGCCCTGGAACCACGCTGCAATCTTCTGACGCTCATCATCGGTCATGTGCGTGACGTTGCCAAGCGGCATGGCCTTGAGCGTGACGGCCTGCTGGTACAGACGCTGCGCGTTCTGCGAGATTTCGTCTGGCGTATCGAGCATCACGCCGGCGGGCGCTGCACCCATCATCGTCGGGTGAGCCGAGTGGCAGCCCGCGCAACGTTGCTGCAGGATCGGCTGGATGTCCGAGACCTTGATCGACGGAGCGTTCGCGGCTTCGGCCTGCGGCACGACCGGCTTCGGCAGCGTCCAGATCAGTGCGACGAACATCAGCACCACGCCGCCGATCGGCAGATACCACAGCTGCTGACCACGATGGCGCATCACGAAGAACTGGCGAATCAGCGCGCCGGCCAGCATGATCACGACGAGCACGGCCCAGTTGTAGGCGTGCGCGTAGGTCATGGCGTAGTGATTCGACAGCATCGCGAACACAACGGGCAGCGTGAAGTAGGTGTTGTGCACCGAACGCTGCTTGCCGCGCTTGCCGTAGATCGGGTTCGGCGTTTCGCCCTTGAGCATCGCTGCGACCATCTTGCGCTGGCCCGGGATGATCACGAAGAACACGTTCGCCGACATGATCGTTGCCAGCATGCCGCCCATGATCAGGTACGCTGCGCGGCCCGAGAAAATGTGGCAGGCGAGGTAGGCCGCGACCACGACATAGATGCCGACGCAAACGCCGAGCAGCTTGTCGTTCGTGCCGAGTGTGCGGCACAGCGTGTCGTAGACGATCCAGCCGGCGGCGAGGAAGCCGAGTGCCGAGAAGACCGCGACGACCGGGCCCATGTCGAGCACGTTCTTGTCGATCAGGTACGTGTTCGGCGCCATCAGATACAGCACCGTGAACAGCGACGCGCCCGAGAGCCACGTCGTGTACGACGGCCACTTCGACCAGTGCAGGTCTTCGGGCATTTCGGGCGGCGCGACGGTGTACTTCTGCATGTTGTAGAAGCCGCCGCCGTGCACGTGCCACAACTCGCCGAAGACGCCGCGGCGACGCTGGTTGGCGTCCGTAGGCGGTTTGAGGCTGTTATCGAGTGCGACGAAGTAGAACGACTCGCCAATCCAGGCGATGGCCGCGATGACGTGGAACCAGCGCAATGCGAGGTTCAGCCAGTCGGTAATAAAGCCTTCCATGAAACTCCTCCAATCCTGATTCGATGCGCGCGGACGGCAATGCGTCTCGCGCTGACTGCGGGGACGGCGCGCAGGAACCGGGTAATCCGGTCTCGCACCAAACGCCGAGAGAAAGTGCGGCGCGTCAAAAGCGGAGTGTCGCTTGCGCGGGCCGCTTTCAGTCTGTTATGCGTTTTTGGGTTTGGCGGGACCGTTCAGCTACCGCGATAGGTGCTGTAGGACCACGGCGAAACGAGCAGCGGCACGTGGTAGTGCGCGTCCGTGTCGGCGATGCCAAAGCGCAGCGCGACGCGGTCGACGAAGCGCGGTTCCGGCACTTTGGCGCCCAGCGCGGCGAAGTAGTCGCCCGCGTGGAAGATCAGTTCGTATTCGCCCTTGGCGAGCGCCGCGCCTTCGAGCAGCGGTTCGTCGCAGCGGCCGTCGTGGTTGGTCGTGACGGTCTTCAGCGCACGGCGGGTTTCGCCTTCGAGCGCGTAGAGTTCGACCTTGATGCCCGCGCCGGGACGGCCGTTCGCGGTGTCGAGCACGTGGGTAGTCAGCTTGCCCATTCGCAGTTTTCCTTGTCTTTTCCTGGTGTCATTGCGAGGTTTCGGCGGCAGTCCGATCCGTCGAACCCGAAGGTTCTTGGCGGATCGAGGCTCCACGTCAGCTGTGGCTACATACCCGTCGGCGGATCGATATGAGCGCCGTGCACGCATTTTAAGAACAATGCGGCATAAGCGCGCGACCGATAGGAAAGATAATCCAGGCAGCATGTACCTCGCGCGCCGAGCCTTGCTCCGTGGGGCTTACACGGCGGCAAGGGGTTGGGGTTTTCACCCATGGATGAATCTTGAACGAGTCAAAAATCGACCTTTATACGTATTCCGTGAATGTGGTTATCCCGTCCGGGTGAATTGTCAGCCTGATTTTGGCCACGCAAGGTAACGGTTATGTGCGGCTCACGAGTTGAGCCGCGCGTCCCGAAGACGGCGCCAGGCGCTGGGTAACCGGGCCAGCGGCGTCTGCAGTCGGGACGCGTCGGCACCGGGGTCCCGGATTGGCTGGCGCGTGCGGCGAGGGCGTCTGCTTCACATTCATGGTCATCTCAAATGCGGCGTGCGGCGCGCTTACTGGCGCGCGGCATGCGCCGCGGCAAGACAACGGAGCGAACAGACACGATGGAACCCACGAACCGCACAGCGCAAGGCTCAAATCAAAAGCGCGGCAAGACCTTGCTGGTGAAAAACGCTGACATGCTGGTGACGATGGACGGCGCGCGGCGCGAGATTCGCGGCGGCGGTCTCTACGTCGAAGATAACCGCATCGTCGCGGTCGGCACGGCCGGCGAGCTGCCGGAAACTGCCGACAAAGTACTCGATATGCGCGGCCATCTGGTGCTGCCGGGCCTCGTCAACACTCACCATCACATGTACCAGAGCCTCACGCGCGCCGTTCCCGCCGCGCAGGACGCCGAGCTGTTCGGCTGGCTCACGAATCTCTATAAGGTCTGGGCGAACCTCACGCCCGAAATGATCGAGGTGTCGACGCTCACGGCCATGGCCGAGCTGCTGCTCTCGGGCTGCACGACCTCGAGCGACCATCTTTACATCTACCCGAACGGCAGCCGGCTCGACGACAGCATTCGCTCCGCGCAGCAGATCGGCATGCGCTTTCACGCGGCGCGCGGCAGCATGAGCGTCGGCCAGAAGGATGGCGGCTTGCCGCCCGATTCCGTGGTCGAAAACGAAGACGCGATTCTCGCCGATACCCAGCGTCTCATCGAGACGTATCACGACGAGGGCCGCTACGCGATGCTGCGCATGGTGGTGGCGCCGTGCTCACCGTTCTCGGTGAGCCGCGACCTCATGCGCGAATCGGCGACGCTGGCGCGCCACTACGGCGTCTCCATGCACACGCACCTCGCGGAGAACGTCAACGATGTCGCCTATAGCCGCGAAAAATTCGGCATGACGCCGGCCGAGTACGCCGAGGATCTGGGCTGGGTGGGCCACGACGTCTGGCATGCGCACTGCGTGCAGCTCGACGAGCATGGCATCGGGCTGTTCGGGCGCACCGGCACGGGCGTCGCCCATTGCCCGTGCTCGAATATGCGGCTTGCCTCGGGCATCGCGCCCATCAAGAAGATGCGCCTGGCTGGCGTGCCGGTGGGGCTCGGCGTGGATGGCTCGGCTTCCAACGACGGCGCGCAGATGGTGGCGGAGGCGCGTCAGGCCATGTTGCTCGCACGCGTAGGCTTCGGCCCCGACGCGATGACCGCGCGCGAAGCGCTCGAAATTGCCACGCTGGGCGGCGCGCGCGTGCTGGGCCGCGACGACATCGGTGCACTCGCACCGGGCATGGCCGCTGACTTCATCGCGTTCGATCTGCGCCAGCCGCACTTTGCGGGCGCGTTGCACGATCCGGTCGCGGCGCTCGTGTTCTGCGCACCGTCGCAGGTTGCGCTGTCGGTGATCAACGGGCGGGTTGTGGTGAAGGAGGGGGTGCTGCAGACCATCGAGCTGGGGCCAGTGATCGAGCGGCATAACCGGCTCGCGTCGCAGCTCGCGCAGTTGGCGCGCTAAGTGGAATAAGTGCAGGGAAGATCCGATGGGAGGGGCGGTGCGCATGCGCGTGCCGCCCGTCCAGGAATGGATAAAGCAGGGAAGGAACGTAGAAAATGCGGCGGCGCAACCTCATGCGGCCCGCTTGCCGCAGCAGCGTTGCCTGCCGCTTAGGGCTTGTCGATCAGCGTCTTCGTCGCTTCGGCCACGAGACTGCGCAACCAGCGTACTTCGTCCGAGTAATGACAGCGTTCATGCCACAACTGGTAATACTGCATCGGCGGGAAGTCGAGCGGCGCCGGCACGACCGTGAGCGGCAGGAAGCGCGCATAGTGGTCGGCGAACAGGCGCGTGGTCGTGAACACGAGGTCCGACTTGATGAGCACGTAGGGCGCGAGGTTGAAGTATGGCAGTGTGACGACCACGTGGCGTTTGAGGCGCTCGCGCGCGAGATGCACGTCGATGGCGCCGCGCTGGCCCACGGAATAGGGCGTGGGCGCGAGGTGCGGCGCGTTGAGGTACTGATCGAGCGTGAGCCCGCCGCGCTTGGCGTATGGGTGCGTGCTGTTCAGCAGGCAGACGATCTGGTCGACGAACAGATTCGAAAGATGCAGCTGCTCGGGCGGCTCGGGCCAATTGCCGATCACGATATCGAGCTTGCCCTCCTCGAGCGCGAGTTCATAGTCGAACGCGGGCCCGAGCGAATGGAACTCGAGCGTGGCGTTGGGCGCGGCCTGGCGGAAACGCTCGACCACGGTGGGCACGAACAGGACGTTCAGATAGTCCGGGCAGCCGATGCGGTAGCAGCGGATGGAGGTGGCCGGATCGAAATTGTGCTGCTGGAAACGGATGCGCTCGATTTCGCGCAGGGCGTTCTGCACGGGTTCGAGCAGGCGCAGGCCGTATTCGGTGGGGACCATGCCGGACTTGCCGCGCACGAGGAGCGGGTCGCCGGTGATGTCGCGCAGGCGCCGCAGCGCGGCGCTGATCGCGGGTTGCGATTGATTCAGTTTGACGGCCGCGCGCGTGACGCTGCGTTCCATCAAAAGGGTGTGCAAGACGCGCAAGAGGTACGTGTCGATCGCCTCGCGTTGCTGGCTCATGAACTCTCCGGATTATATGTTTAGGCTGATCGATGGGCTTTGTCAGTATATGATTTTTAATATGAACTGAAAGCTCCGTCAAGGGAGTCTTTCTACCAGGCGTGCTTGTCGAGCCTGTGCCGCGCGGGGAAACGCGGGTTTTTGGCGGCTCGACTCTGGCACTGTGAACAAGTATCGTCATTTCGCGCGGCGACGCCTCACGGAGGCTCGCCGCGGCATCGAACGGCACCGCACCACGTCGAAACACAGATTGCCATAACGTACTACAGCGAAACCTCCATGGGCGACTCATCTTCACGTCTGGCCGGCAGTCCGCACGCGGAGCGCGCTGCTGCGCACGTGCCGCGGCTGGCGCTTGCCGGCATCACCAAGCAGTATCCCTCAGTGCGCGCGAACGACGATGTCACGCTCTCGGTCGCGCCGGGCGAGATTCACGCGTTGCTCGGCGAGAACGGCGCGGGCAAGAGCACGCTCATGAAGATCGTCTACGGTGCGGTGCGCCCGGATGCCGGCGAAATCCGCTGGGAAGGGGAGACGGTCGAGATTCCCAGTCCGGCTGCTGCGCGCAAGCTCGGCATCGGCATGGTGTTCCAGCATTTTTCGCTGTTCGAAACGCTTACGGTGGGCGAGAACATTGCGCTTTCGCTCGACGAGGCGTTCGACCTCAAGGCTTTGGCCAAGCGTATTCGCGAGGTGTCGGCGCAATATGGGCTCGACGTCGATCCCCAGCGTCATGTGCACAGCCTCACGGTCGGCGAGCGCCAGCGCGTGGAGATCGTGCGCTGCCTTTTGCAGAACCCGCGCCTGCTGATCATGGACGAGCCGACCTCGGTGCTGACGCCGCAGGCCGTGCGCAAGTTGTTCGGCACCTTGCGCCGGCTGGCCTCGGAAGGTTGCAGCATCCTCTACATCAGCCACAAGCTCGACGAAATCCAGGCGCTTTGCGACACGGCCACGGTGCTGCGCGGCGGCAAGGTGACGGGCAACGTGACCCCGCGCGAGGAGACACACGCCTCGCTGGCGCGGCTGATGGTGGGCCACGAGTTGCCTGACTACACACGCCGCGCGCATGCGCCGGGCGACGTGCGGCTCGACGTGAAGCATCTGTCGATGCCAAGCGAGGATCCATTCGGCACCTCGCTCGACGATGTCACGTTAGCCGTGCACGCGGGCGAGATCCTGGGGATCGCCGGAGTGTCAGGCAACGGCCAGGCGGAACTGCTCGCGGCGCTCTCGGGCGAGGCGCGCGATGCGCTCCAGTCCCGGGCGGCCCGCCACCGCGTGGCCGCCGATGCAGTGACGATCTGCGGCAAGCCGGCCGCGCGTCTTTCCGCCGGCGCGCGGCGCAAGCTCGGCTTCGCTTTCGTGCCCGAGGAGCGGCTCGGGCGCGGCGCCGTGCCCGCGATGTCGCTAGCCGAAAACGCGCTGCTCACGGGCCACCGGCAGGGCATGGTGCGCTCCGGCTGGCCCATCCCGGGCTGGCTGCGCACGGGTGCGATGCGCGCATTCGCCGAGCGCTGCATCGACGCTTTCGACGTGCGCTGTGGCGGTCCCGACGCGCTTGCCCAAAGCCTCTCGGGCGGCAACTTGCAGAAGTACATCGTCGGGCGCGAGATCCTGCAGGCGCCGCAGGTGCTGGTGGTCGCGCAACCCACCTGGGGCGTGGACGTCGGGGCGGCCGCATTCATCCGGCAGCAACTGCTCGATCTTTCGGCGCGCGGCGTGGCAATCCTGGTGATTTCAGAGGAGCTCGACGAGCTCTTCGACATCTGCGACCGCATTGCGGTGCTTGCGGGCGGCCGTCTTTCGCCCGCGCGCCTCACGGGCGAGACCAATGCGGAGGAGATTGGCCGCTGGATGGCGGGCCTGTTCGGGGAACGCGGCGAAGGCGCGGGGCGCCCGGACGGCGGCCCGCCGCCCGCCCAGTCTGTGATGCATCCCTGAGCGAAGCTCGCCACCTGCTGCGTCCCCAAGCTTTGGCGCAGAGCCAACACCACAATCACCGGACCGCTTGACGATATCGCCATCATGATCTTCCCGTACCGCCTCGAAGCCCGCACGACGCCGTCCCGCACGGTGCGCATTGCCGTGCCGCTGGTTGCCGCGCTCCTCACGCTCGCCATCGGCTTTCTGATCTTCGGTCTCGTCGGGCGCGATCCCGTGCAGGCAATGCGCGCGTTCTTCATCGATCCGCTCTCAAGCATCAACGGCTGGTCCGAGCTGCTGCTCAAGGCGTCGCCGCTATGCCTGATCGCGCTGGGCCTTGCGGCGGGTTACCGCGCCAACGTCTGGAATATCGGAGCAGAAGGGCAGATGGTGCTGGGCGGCATCGCGGCGAGCGGCGTGGCCATCTATTTCGATCAATCGAGCGGCTGGTGGATCCTGTTCCTGATGATGCTCGCGGGCGTGCTGGGCGGCATGGCCTGGGCGGCGATTCCCGCCTGGCTCAAGAGCCGCTTCAACACCAGCGAGATCCTCACGAGCCTGATGCTCACCTACGTCGCCACGCAATTGCTGATCTGGCTCGTGAGCGGTCCGTGGCGCGACCCCAACGGCATGAATTTCCCGCTTTCGGAGATGTTCAGCGGCGACGCGCTCTATCCGACTTTCGGCGGCGACTGGCGCATTCACTGGCTGCGCGGCACGCGCCTGAACGCGTCGATCTTCCTCACGCTCGCGGCCGTGCCGCTCGTCTGGCTGTTCATGCGCCGCAGCTTTGCAGGCTACCGCATGAGCGTGGGCGGCCTCGCGCCGCTCGCCGCGCGCTACGCGGGCTTCTCGGAAAAGACGACGATCTGGACCTCGCTGCTGCTCTCGGGCGGCCTCGCCGGACTTGCGGGCATGAGCGAGATCGCGGGCCCGATCGGCCAGTTGCAGGCAACGTGGTCGCCGGGCTACGGCTTCACGGCGATCATCGTCGCGTTCGTGGGGCGCTTGCATCCGCTCGGGATCGTGCTCGCGAGCTTGCTGATGGCGCTCCTTTATCTGGGTGGCGAAGCCGTGCAGACCTCGCTGCAATTGCCCCAGGCGCTGTCAGGAGTGTTTCAGGGCCTGCTGCTGTTCTGCCTGCTCGGCGCGGACCTGTTCGTGAATTACCGCGTGCGCCGCCGCCATCCCATCGCCGCCGCCCGCTGATCCGCCAATCGACCGGTTCACGAAAAAGACCATCACGAAAAAGTCCACAAAAAGGCCTCAGGACATGGATATTCAGCAAGCCAGCTCGCTCGCATCGAGCGCCGTCACCGCAGCGATCCCGCTGATGTTCGCGGGCGTGGGTGAACTCGTCACGGAAAAGTCGGGCGTGCTCAATCTCGGCGTCGAAGGCATGATGCTGATGGGCGCGGTGAGCGGCTACGCGCTCACCACCATCACGGGCGATCCATGGCTCGGGCTGCTGGCCGGCATGGGCGCGGGCATTGCCATGGCGCTGCTGTTCGGCTTTCTCACGCTCACGATGCAGGCCAACCAGGTCGCCACCGGCCTGTCGCTCACAATCTTCGGCGTCGGGCTTTCGGCGTATGTGGGCAAGCCCTACACTTCCGCTGCCACCTCGGCGACGATTGCCGCCTGGCCGATTCCGGGCCTCTCGCATCTGCCCGTGGCCGGGCCGGCGCTCTTCAGCCTCACGCCCGTTGATTACCTCGCATTCCTGATGTTCGCCGCGGTAGGCTGGTTTCTCTATCGCACGCGCGCGGGGCTCGTGCTGCGCTCGGTGGGCGAGTCGCCGCAGGTCGCGCATTCGGTAGGCTTTCCGGTGATCGGCGTGCGCTATGGCGCGACGGCGTTCGGTGGCGCGATGGCGGGGCTCGCGGGCAGCTACTACTCGGTCGTGCAACTGCACCTGTGGCAAGAGCAGATCACGGCGGGGCGCGGCTGGATCGCGCTCGCGCTGGTCGTGTTCGCGACGTGGCGGCCGGGGCGCCTTCTGATCGGCGCGCTGCTGTTTGGCGCTGTCACGGGCGCGCAATTCTATGCGCAGGCCGTGGGCGTGCCGGTGCCCACGCAGTTTCTCGCCATGCTGCCCTACGTGGCGACGATCGTGGTGCTGGTCCTCATTTCCCGTAATCCGAATACGATTCGCCTGAACGCGCCGGCCTCGCTCGGCAAGGCATTTTATGGAGCCGCTTAGGGGAGCCGCCCAGGTGGTCGCATTGAAGCTTCGAACGCACGCAGTACCCCTATCCACGACAGGAGATCCACGATGAGAAAAACCATCCTGACCGCATTCGCCGTAGCCGCAACCTGTAGCGCGGCGGCGCTCGCGCCGCAGGCCCAGGCCGCCGATGCGCCGGGCGTCGCGTTCGTCTATCTCGGCAATCCGGGCGATGCCGGCTGGACTTTCGCACACGATCAGGGTTCGAAAATGGTCGAGCAGAAGTTCGGCAACAAGATCAAGATCACGCGCATCGAGAATGTGCCCGAGTCCGCCGACTCGGAGCGCGTGTTCCGTGATCTCGCGAACAAGGGCAACAAGATCATCTTTGGCACGAGCTTCGGTTATCAGGACTTCGAACTGAAAGTCGCCAAGGATTTCCCCGATACCGTGTTCCTGCACGCGACCGGCTACAAGAAGGCCGCGAACTTCGGCACCTATGACGTGCGCATGTATCAGGGCGCGTATCTCGCAGGCGTGGCGGCCGGTTACGCGACCAAGACCAATACGCTGGGTTTCGTCGCCTCGGTGCCGATTCCCGAAGTCGTGCGCAACATCAACGCTTACACGCTGGGCGCGCGCTCGGTGAATCCGAAGGTCCATACCAAGGTCATCTGGATCAATAGCTGGTTCGATCCGGGCAAGGAGAAACAGGCGGCCGAGACGCTGATCGGCCAGGGTGCCGACATGCTGCTGCAAAACACCGATTCAAGCGCGACGCTCGCGACCGCCGAGGAGAAGCACGTTCACGCCTTCGGCTGGGACTCGAACATGAAGAAGTTCGGCCCGCATGCACACCTGGGCTCGGTGGAGGCGAACTGGGGCGTCTACTATACGGCCGCGATCCAGCAGGTGCTGGACGGCAAGTGGAAGAACGATCCGGTCTGGTGGGGCATCGCGCAGAAGGCCGTCGATCTTGGCGACATGAACACGTCCGAGCTACCCGCCGACGCGCAAAAGGCCGTCGCCGCGAAGCGCGAACAGATCGCGAGCGGCAAGTGGGACGTCTTCACGGGCCCGATCAAGGATCAGACCGGCGCGGTCAAGATTCCGGCCGGCAAGACGCTGACCGATCCGGAACTGCAGCGCCTGAACTGGTACGTCGAGGGCGTGGACGGCGCGTTGCCGAAGTAAGCCGAAGCAGGGCCAGGCTGCGCCACGCGGCGGCGCACGAACCTTACTCGTCGATGCGCAGCCCGACTTTGATGGTCACCTGCCAGCGCGTGATCTGGTCGTTCTCGATCAGTCCGCGCGTTTCGGTGACTTCGAACCAGTGCAGATTGCGCAGCGTCTTCGAGGCGCGCGCAATGGCGCCGCGCACGGCGTCGTCGCTCGAGACGGTGGAGGAGCCGGTGAGTTCGATCTGCTTGTAGACGTGGTCGTTCATGACAATGTCTCCTGTGTGTCGATGGGACTTGGCGCTTTAGCGCTTAGTCCCAGTCCCATGCAAAGCTCTTGCGGGGCGGCGCGGTGCATTCGGCGCACGTGTCAATCGAGTATAGGCAACGGCGGGCAACGGCGAACAACGACGGCCGGTATCATGGCGCCTTGCGATTGCGCCGCATCGGACGTGCCGGCCGGAGCCTGGCAGAGACCGCACGCGGCGCGGAATGTGAAATGTGCCCGACTCGAATGTAGCGAGGCACGATGCAGGAGACGGAGAGGATGCAGAAGCAGGAACTGGGATTTTGCGGGCCGGGGTTGATGGGCGCACCGATGATTCGCCATTTGTTGCGCGCGGGTAACACGGTGCACGTGTGGAATCGTTCTCCGGCGAAGGCCGAGGCGCTGGTCGCCGATGGCGCGCAGGTCGCGGCCACCCCCGCGGCGCTGGCGCAGCACGCGGATGTGGTGCTGCTTTGCGTCGCGGACGGCGCAGCCGTCGAGCAGGTCGTGTTCGGCGAGCACGGCTTGCTGGCCGCTGCGGTGGCCGAGGGCGGCCAAGCCGTGCGTGTGCGCCGGATCGTCGACCATTCGAGCATCCCGCCCGAACAGACGCGCGAGTTGGCCGCGCGCGCGGCGACGCTGGGCGTGGGCTGGGTGGACGCGCCCGTGTCGGGCGGCGTGGCGGGCGCACAGGCGGGCTCGCTCGCGGTCATGGCGGGCGGGACGGCGGAAGACATCGGGGCGGTGGCGCCGATACTTGCTGCCTATGCGGCGCGAGTCACGCACATGGGCGGTCCCGGCGCCGGTCAGACCACGAAGCTGTGCAACCAGGCGATCGTCACGGCGACGGTTGCGGCCATTGCCGAGGCGGTGGGGCTCGCCCGCCGCAGCGGCATCGACGCCGCCAAGCTGCCTGAGGCGCTCGCGGGCGGCTGGGCCGACTCCACGCTGCTGCGCACGTTCGTGCCGCGCATGACGCAGGACGGCCTCGTGCCGATCGGTGCACTGAGAACGTTCCAGAAGGACGTGGACACGGTCGCGGATGCCGCGCGCCAGACCGGCACGCCCATGCCCGTCGCGGGCACCGTGCAGCAAGTCCTGCGCCTCGGCGCCGCGATGGGCCTGGCCGAGGCGGACTTGTCGGGTTTCGTCGACGTCCTGCAGACGCCGCGCCGCGCCTGATGGCGTGAACTGATGAAGGCGGCATCGAGCGGCCGCCCTTGCCCAAAGGGCTTTCATCAGACCCCATCCCGGGCGGCCCCTGCGCCGCCTGCACCAATCTGCCACGAATTTCCGGTAGTTTTCCTGAGTGCGCCTGCAAGGCCGGAGCGCTGGCAGCCGCGCGCGAACTGGCATAACCTGCTAAAATTACAGGTTTTTCGTCGATCTACTTTCCGGGACGCGCTGTGCTCTCTACCGCCAACATCACCATGCAATTCGGGCCGAAGCCCTTGTTCGAGAATATCTCGGTCAAATTCGGCGAAGGCAACCGCTATGGCCTGATCGGCGCGAACGGTTGCGGCAAGTCCACGTTCATGAAGATCCTCGGTGGCGATCTCGAGCAAAGCTCGGGCACCGTGATCCTCGAGCCGAACGTGCGTCTGGGCAAGCTGCGCCAGGACCAGTTTGCGTACGAAGACGTGCGCGTGCTCGACGTCGTCATGATGGGCCACACCGAAATGTGGGCCGCAATGACCGAGCGCGACGCGATCTACGCGAACCCCGAGGCCACCGACGACGACTACATGCACGCCGCCGAACTGGAGGCGAAGTTCGCCGAGTACGACGGCTACACGGCCGAAGCGCGCGCGGGCGAGTTGCTGCTTGGCATCGGCATCGGCACGGAATTCCACAACGGCCCGATGAGCGCCGTGGCGCCGGGCTGGAAGCTGCGCGTGCTGCTCGCCCAGGCGCTGTTCTCGAAGCCGGACGTGCTGCTGCTCGACGAACCGACCAACAACCTCGACATCAACTCGATCCGCTGGCTGGAAGATGTTCTGAACGAGTACAACTCGACCATGATCATCATTTCCCACGATCGACACTTCCTGAACCAGGTCTGCACGCACATGGCGGACATGGACTACGGCACGCTCAAGGTCTGGCCGGGCAACTACGACGACTACATGCTCGCTTCCGCGCAGGCGCGTGAGCGTCAGCAGGCCGCGAACCAGAAGGCGAAGGAGCGCGTGGCCGACCTGCAGGACTTCGTGCGCCGCTTCTCGGCGAACAAGTCGAAGGCGCGCCAGGCGACCAGCCGTCTGAAGATGATCGACAAGATCAAGATCGAGGAATTCAAGCCGTCGTCGCGCCAGAACCCGTTCATCCGCTTCGAGTTCGAGAAGAAGCTGCATAACATCGTGGTGGTCGCGGAAGAAATCACGAAGACCTATGATCGCAAGATCTTCAATAAATTCAGCATCAGCGTGCAGCCGGGCGAGCGCATCGCGATCATCGGCGAAAACGGCGCGGGCAAGACCACGCTGCTGCGCTCGCTGCTGGGCAACCTGGCCGTCGACAACGGCACGGTGAAGTGGGCCGAGAACGCGAACATCGGCTACATGCCGCAGGACACATACGAAGAGTTCCCGAACGACGTCACGCTGATGGACTGGATCGACCAGTACCGCCAGGAAGGCGACGACGAGCAATCGGTGCGCGGCACGCTGGGCCGTCTGCTTTTCAACGCCGATGACATCCGCAAGTCGGTGAAGGTGCTGTCGGGCGGCGAGAAGGGCCGCATGATCTGGGGCAAGCTGATGCTCGGCCGCCACAACGTGCTGCTCATGGACGAGCCGACCAACCACATGGATATGGAATCGATCGAGTCGCTGCAGATCGCGCTCGAGAAGTTTGAAGGCACGCTTATTTTCGTGTCGCACGACCGCGAGTTCGTGAACGGTCTCGCCAACCGCATCATCGAGGTGAAGACCGACGGCAAGATCAACGACTACAGCGGCAACTACGAGGACTTCCTCGCGAGCCAGGGCCTGCACTAAGCGCTGGTTGAGCGAGTAGAGCAGGCAGGGAAACAAATCGGGCGGCGCGCATGCGTCGCCCGATTTGTTTTTGGAGCGGCGCAATTGCCTGAGCGCACGAAAGCCCGACCTTACGTTTGCGTCAACCACGCTAGAATGCACTGTTCCCGCGGTGCAAGCCGCGACGAGACCGCAAACGAACACGGAGTCAGGAGAGACGCGCATGCATAACTACGACCAGCTCTACATCAACGGCCAGTGGGTCGCGCCGCATGGCAAGGGCACGATCGACGTCATCGATTCGGGCACTGAAGCCGTCATGGGCCGCATCCCTGAAGGCAATGAAGCCGACGCCGAGGCGGGCATCGCCGCCGCGCGCGCCGCCTTCGACAAATGGGCCGCGACGAGCCCGCAGGAACGTGGCGCTTATCTGCAGAAAATCGCCGATAACCTCAAGGCCCGCACCGACGAGCTCGCGCAACTGATCGCAGGTGAAGTGGGCATGCCGCTGAAACTCGCGCGCGCGATTCAGGTGGGCGGTCCCGTCTACAATTGGGGCGCTTATGCGAAACTCGCAAACGAGTTCCAGTACGAGGAGCGCGTGGGCAATTCACTCGTCGTGCGCGAGCCGGTGGGCGTGGTGGCGGCTATCACGCCGTGGAACTATCCGCTCAATCAGATCACGCTCAAAGTGGCTGCCGCGCTTGCTGCAGGTTGCACCGTCGTGCTCAAGCCGTCCGAGGTTGCGCCGCTTAATGCGTTCGTGCTCGCCGAGGCCATTCACGAGGCCGGCCTGCCCGCCGGCGTCTTCAATCTCGTGACCGGCTATGGGCCGGTGGTCGGCGAACTGCTGGCGCGTCATCCGCAGGTCGACATGGTCTCGTTCACGGGCTCGACGCGCGCGGGCAAGCGCGTCTCGGAAGTGGCGGCGGCCACCGTCAAGCGCGTCGCGCTGGAGCTGGGCGGCAAGTCGGCCTCGGTCGTGCTGGACGACGCCGATTTCGCCGCGGCCGTGAAGGGCACCGTGGGCGCCTGCTTCCTGAACTCGGGACAGACCTGCTCGGCGCACACGCGCATGATCGTGCCCGAGGCCCGTTACGAAGAAGCGCGCGCACTCGCGAAGGAGGCTGTCGAAGCCTATACGGTAGGCGATCCGCGCGACGAGAAGGCGAAGCTGGGGCCGCTTGCCTCGAAAGTGCAGCAAGAACGTGTGCAGCAGTACATCGAGCGTGGCATTGCCGACGGCGCCGAACTCGTGACGGGCGGCGCAGGCATGCCAGAAGGTGTGACGAAGGGCTTCTTCGTGAAGCCGACCGTGTTCGGCCGCGTGCCGCGCGATGCTGCGATTGCGCAGGAGGAGATCTTCGGCCCGGTGCTCACGATCCTCACGGCGAAAGACGAGGACGACGCCGTCGCCATCGCCAACGACTCGCTCTATGGCTTGGGCGGTGCGGTGTGGGCCGGCAGCGACGAGCGCGCGGCGCGCGTGGCACGACGTATCCGCACAGGACAGATCGACATCAACGGCGGCGCCTGGAACATGGCCGCGCCGTTCGGCGGTTTCAAGCAATCCGGCCATGGCCGCGAGAACGGCGTATACGGTCTCGAAGAGTACCTCGAGTACAAGTCGATGCAGTTCAAGCTGCCAAAACCTTGATCTGATGACGTTTTCGCGCCTTGCAAATGTTTTGGTGCGACGTTTTGATTTTCGTCAAAGACGCGGGGATTCCCAAGGGGCTCCGCGTTTTTTATTGACATGTATCAATATCGTCTGTGGGCAGCGCGCGACTATTAACGTTTTGCCACCGATAACGCAAAGCGGTCCACCATGTTTCCTAACTATTCTTTCGCGCCGCTCCATATTCGCGGCCGCCAACTGTTGCCCATCGTGCAAGGCGGCATGGGTGTCGGCGTCTCGGCGCACCGGCTTGCGGGCAGCGTCGCGCGCGAAGGCGCGCTTGGCACCATCGCGAGCATCGACCTGCGCCATCATCACCCCGACCTTGTCGATCTGTGCCGCGCCGACCCTCGGCACGAAACGCTCGAGCGCGCCAATCTCGTCGCGCTCGGCCGTGAAATCGCGGCTGCGCGCAAGCTGGCGCAGGGCAACGGCATGATCGCCGTGAACGTGATGAAAGCGGTCAGTGCGCATGCCGACTACGTGCGCGCGGCCTGCGAGCATGGCGCCGATGCCATCGTCATGGGCGCGGGCCTGCCGCTCGATCTGCCGGATCTCACGCAGGGCATGGACATCGCGCTCATCCCGATTCTTTCGGATGCGCGCGGCGTCTCGCTCGTGCTCAAAAAGTGGATGAAGAAGGGGCGTCTGCCCGACGCCATCGTGCTCGAACACCCCGCACATGCGGGCGGCCACCTTGGCGTGACCGACATCGCCGACATGGACAACGAGCGCTTCGGGTTCGAGCGCATTTTCGAGGAACTCGACGGTGTTTATGCGTCGCTCGGCATCACGCGCCGCGAGGTGCCGCTCATCGTGGCGGGCGGCGTCAACAGCCACGAGGCCGTGCGCAAGTGGCTGGAGGCGGGCGCCAACGGCGTGCAGGTGGGCACGCCGTTCGCCGTGACCGAGGAGGGTGACGCGCACCCGAATTTCAAGCGCGTTCTCGCCGACGCCAAGCCCGAGGACATCGTCGAGTTCGTGAGCGTGACCGGCCTGCCCGCGCGCGCGGTGAAAACGCCATGGCTCGATCGTTACCTGCGCAACGAGTCGCGCATCCGCATCAAGATTGGCTCGAAGAAAAATGCCTGCCCGACCGGGCTCGAATGCCTGTCGATCTGCGGCCTGCGCGACGGCATCGAAAAATTCGGCCACTTCTGCATCGACACCCGCCTGGCGGCGGCGTTGCGCGGCGATGTGGCAAACGGCCTGTTCTTCCGTGGCCGTGAAGCGTTGCCGTTTGGCAACGCCATTCGCAGCGTCAGGGACCTGCTGGAGCTGCTTTTGACCGGTGTTACGCGGCCTCAGGTCGCACAACAGCCGGCATTGGCCATGAACTGACAGCTGTCAATTTCGTGATGGGATCTCCCGCAGAGAATCTCTGCGGACCTGCGAATCTACGCGGGGGAAAAAAGGGGTAACCATCATGACGAGGCAATTGAAAACCATCGCGGCCGTTGCCGCATTGGCGCTGGGCGCCGCGTTCGCCGTATCGGCTGCTCATGCCGCCGATACGCCCACCACGGGTATCTACGCGGGGGACTGGCTCGTGCGGCTGCGCGCGATCGCCATCACGCCGCAGGTGAGTTCAAGCGGCGCGCTCAATACGCTCAAGGCTGGCGTCAACAACGCGATCGTTCCTGAGCTCGACTTCACCTACATGGTGACGAACAACATCGGCGCCGAGCTCATTCTCGGCACGTCGCGCAATCAGGTCACGTCCAGCCTCGGCGCGCTGGGTGGAGTCGGCGTGCTGCCGCCCACGCTGCTGCTGCAGTATCACTTCAACAATGCAGGGGTATTCCGGCCATACGTGGGCGCCGGCATCAACTACACGCTGTTCTACAACAATGGGCTGCACGCGGGTGGCCAGCCCGTGTCGATCGACAACCATAGCTTCGGCCCGGCGCTGCAGTTCGGCGTCGACTATCAGGTCGCGAAAAACGTCTTCGTGAACGCGGACGTCAAGAAGATCTGGATGCGTACGGGTGCGTCGCTCAATGGCTCGTCGCTCGGCACGCTCTATATCGATCCGATCGTGGTGGGCGTGGGGATCGGCATGAAGTTCTGACCGCTGCCGCCCGCTATCGAAACGAAAAAAACGCCGGTTCGCCCGGCGTTTTTTCGTGCTGTGGGCCGCTGGGTCAGGCGCGGTTTTGCTGGAAGCGCATGGCGGTGCCTTCGCGCTCGATGCGCGTCCACACGGCGCGCTTTTCCTCGTTGCTCAGGAACACCCAGTTCGAAACTTCCGTCGCAGTGCGGCCGCAGCCTTTGCAGATTTCGTCGAACAGCGTCGAGCACACGCCGATACAGGGGCTGTCGGGAAGGTCGTGGAGATTGGAGGCCATCGATATGTCTTGGGGGCAGGATGACCGGCACGCGGACATGCGCACCGGCTTTGCGGAAAACCCCGCTATGTTAATCGATTTGCGGGCGCCGCCTGATTAGCCCAATTGGCGGAGGGGCGATGGCCTGGTGGCGAGCGGCGTCGCGCGAATGTTGCGCGGGCCGTTTTTTTGGTGGACAGGGGCCGATAAACGGCTAAAATTGCGCGCGATTTACTGTCAGTGGCGCCCAACCGCGGCGTGCGCAGCTTGCGGCTGGCCTGGCTGCACGGCGGGTCCTGTTCCGTTTGTGCGACAGGCCGGTGCGCTTTCTTTGTCGCCCGGCAGGTTTGATGGTAGGTTCGATGAAATATTCAGGCGGGCGCCGCCAGGCTGAATACCGGCAGGGACAAGCAACACGCAAGCTAACAGGCAGGTTAACAATCAGGCCTTCAATCGGGCTATCAATCGGCTAAAAGCGGAGAACGGGATGAAGAAACGGGTTTTGGCGAAACTGGCTGTACTCGCGCTGTGCGCGGCGCCGTGGGTGACGTCGGTGGCGAAGGATACGCAACTGAATGTGTATAACTGGTCCGATTACATCGCCAAGGACACGATCCCGAACTTCACGAAGCAGACCGGCGTTCAGGTCAAGTACGACAACTACGATAGCGACGATACCCTCCAGGCCAAGCTGCTCGCAGGCAATTCGGGCTACGACATCGTGGTCCCGACCAGCAACTATGCGGGCAAGCAGATTGCCGCCGGCATTTTTTCGCCGCTCGACAAATCGAAGATCCCCAACCTCAAGTATCTCGATCCGCAACTCATGGCGCTGGTCGCCGGCGCGGATCCGGGCAACAAGTACGCGGTGCCCTGGGCCTACGGCACGACCGGACTTGCCTATAACGTCACCAAGGCGCAGCAGATCCTTGGCAAGAACGTGCCGCTCGACAACTGGGACATCCTCTTCAAGCCCGAGAACATCTCGAAGCTGAAGGCATGTGGCGTATCCGTGCTCGACGCACCGGACCAGATGTTCGCGGCCGCGCTGCACTACATCGGCAAGGACCCGCTTTCGACGAACCCGGACGACTATCGCGCCGCGCTCGCGATGATGAAGAAGATCCGTCCGTACATCACGCAGTTCAACTCGTCGGGCTATATCAACGACCTCGTGGGCGGCGACATCTGCTTTGCCTACGGCTGGTCGGGGGACGTCGTGATCGCCAAGCATCGCGCCATCGACGCGAAGAAGCCGTACAAGATCGAGTACTACATCCCGAAGGGCGGCGCGCCGATCTGGTTTGACGTGATGACCATCCCGAAGGACGCGCAGCACAAGGAAGCCGCTCACGAGTGGATCAACTATATCGAGACGCCGCAGGTTCACGCGGCCATCACGAATGCGGTCTACTACCCGAGTGCGAACGCCGAAGCACGCAAGTACGTGAACAAGGACATCGCCAACGACCCGGCCGTTTACCCGTCGCCCGAAGTCCTGAAGACGCTGTTCCTGCTCAAGCCGCTGCCGCCTGAGATCCAGCGTCTGCAGACGCGTCTGTGGACCGAGTTCAAGTCGGGCCGCTGATGCGCTGGCGCGCCGTTGACAGATTGCGTTGGCGGTGCGCGTAGCGTCTTCTGATCGCTTTACCCGAGCCCTCGGCATGATGCCGGGGGCTTTGTTCGTCAACCCCGTCCAGCATCAAGGCAGAACCAGGCAGGGCAGAGAGAATCATGAGTGACCAGTCGAGCGCGCCGGCAGCCCCCGGCGTGCTGCCTTCGGGCAACGCCACGGCGGATAGCGCCGCGGACAACTTCGTGCAGGTCGTCGACGTCGTCAAGAAGTTTGGCGAAACGACGGCCGTCAAGGGAGTCAACCTGTCGGTGAAGAAGGGCGAACTGTTCGCGCTGCTCGGCAGCTCGGGCTGCGGCAAATCCACCTTGCTGCGCATGCTTGCCGGTCTGGAGACAGTGACCTCGGGCAAGATCCTGATCGACGGCGAGGATCTCGCGATGCTGCCGCCGTACCGTCGTCCGGTCAACATGATGTTCCAGTCGTATGCGCTCTTTCCGCATATGACCGTGGAGTCGAATGTCGGCTTCGGGCTGCGCCAGGAGGGCGTGAAGAAGTCCGAACTCAAGGACCGCGTGGCCGCCGCGCTCGAACTCGTGCAGATGTCGCGTTTCGCTAAACGCAAGCCGCATCAGCTCTCGGGTGGCCAGCAGCAGCGCGTCGCGCTCGCGCGCTCGCTCGTCAAGCGTCCCAAGCTGTTGCTGCTCGACGAACCGATGTCGGCGCTCGACAAGCAGATTCGCCAGCGCACGCAGATCGAGCTCGTCAACATTCTCGAGAACGTGGGCGTCACCTGCATCATGGTCACGCACGATCAGGAAGAGGCAATGACGATGGCCGACCGTCTCGCAGTCATGAGCGAAGGGCAGATCGTGCAGCTGGGTGCGCCCAATGAGGTCTATGAGTTTCCGAACAGCCGTTTCTCGGCGGAATTCATCGGCTCGACCAATTTGTTCGAGGGCAACGTGGTCGAGGACGAGCCCGATCACGTATTCGTCGAGTCGCCGGACCTGACGGTGCGCCTTTACGTGAACCACGGCATCACCGGTCCGCTCGGCATGCCCGTGACGATCTCGGTGCGGCCCGAGCGCATCGCGCTCACGCGCAAGCCGCCCGAGGGCGCGTTCAACTGGGGCAAGGGCGTCGTCAAGAACGTCGCGTACATGGGCGGCTACTCGCTTTATCACGTCCAGCTCGAATCGGGCAAGACGGTGATCGCGAACATGTCGAGCCTCGCGCTCTCCGAGATCGACTCGCCCACCTGGGACGACGAGGTCTACGTGCGCTGGAGCGCATCGGCCGGGGTGGTGCTGACGTCATGAGCGCGCTGAGCTTCAAGAATCTGCTGCACTGGCCGGCGAAGCGTTTCAACCTGACCGGCCGCACGGCCGTCGTGGCGGGCCCGTTCTTCTGGCTGCTGCTGTTCTTCCTCGTGCCGTTCGTGCTGGTGGTGAAGATCAGCTTCGCCGACCAGCAGCTCGGCATCCCGCCATACACCGAGCTCACGTCGTACGCGAATGGCGTCTGGCACATCGCGCTGGATCTTTCGCACTACGCGTTCCTGCTTCAGGACAGCCTGTATTTCGCGACCTACGTGAATTCGGTCGTGGTGGCAGCCATCTCGACGCTGCTGTGTCTGCTGATCGGCTATCCGATGGCGTACTACATCGCGCGCTCGAATCCGGCCACGCGCAACGTTCTCATGATGGCGGTGATGCTGCCGTTCTGGACGTCGTTCCTGATTCGCGTGTACGCGTGGATCGGCATCCTGAAGAACAACGGACTTCTGAACAATTTCCTGATGTCGCTCGGCATCATCCATTCGCCCATCGAGCTCTATCATACGAACACGGCGGTTTATATCGGCATGGTGTATTCGTATCTGCCGTTTCTCGTGATGCCGCTCTACGCGCACCTCGTGAAGATGGATCTCACGCTGCTCGAAGCCGCCTATGACCTCGGCGCGAAACCGTGGCGCGCGTTCGTGGAGATCACGCTGCCGCTCTCGAAGAACGGCATTATTGCGGGCTGCCTGCTGGTGTTCATTCCGGCGGTGGGCGAGTACGTGATTCCCGAATTGCTCGGCGGTGCGAACACGCTGATGATCGGCCGCGTCATGTGGAACGAGTTCTTCGACAATGCCGACTGGCCGATGGCTTCCGCCGTTACCTGCGCAATGGTCCTGCTGCTGCTCGTGCCGATGGCACTGTTCCAGCACTTCCAGGCGAAGGAACTGGAGGGCCGCGGCAAATGAAGCCGAATCGTGTTCTGCAGTTCATCGCGCTCGGAATCGGCTTTGCGTTCCTCTATATTCCGATCCTGAGCCTGATCGTCTACTCGTTCAACGACTCGCAGCTCGTGACGGTGTGGACGCATTTCTCGACGCGCTGGTATCAGGCGCTCGCGACCGACGACGAGCTCATCACCGCCGCGTGGCTGTCGCTGCGCGTCGCGCTGATGACGGCGTTCGTCTCGGTGATCATCGGCACGTGGGCGGGCTTCGTGCTCGCGCGCATGGGGCGCTTTCGCGGCTTCACGCTCTTTTCGGGAATGATCAACGCGCCGCTCGTGATTCCCGAAGTGATTCAGGGCATCTCGCTGCTGCTGCTGTTCGTGGAAATGGGCAAGCTGTTCGGCTGGCCGGCGGGGCGTGGCGTGTTCACGATCTGGATCGGCCACGTAATGCTGTGCATTTCCTATGTGGCCATCATCGTGCAATCGCGCGTGCGCGAGCTCAATCCGTCGCTGGAAGAAGCCGCGCTCGACCTGGGCGCGACGCCCTTCAAGGTGTTCTTCCAGATCACGCTGCCGCTGATCTCGCAGGCGCTTGCGGCAGGCTGGCTGCTGTCGTTCACGCTGTCGATCGACGACCTCGTGCTCTCGGCCTTCCTCTCCGGCCCCGGTTCGACGACGCTGCCGCTCGTCGTGTTCTCGCGTGTGCGCCTCGGCTTGAACCCGGAGATGAACGCGCTCGCGACGCTCTTCATTCTCGTGGTGACGGCGGGCGTGATCATCGGCAACTACTTCATGCAGCGCGCCGAGCGCAAACGCATGGCGATGGCGGTCTGACGCACTCGCGGGCAAGCGGGCGTTACCCTGCAAATGGCGGCGCGTGAGCATCGGCTCACGCGCCGTTTTCTTTTTTTCAGCGCGTTCGCGTTCCCGGGGGCTTTAGCGTGCCAGGCGGCTATGGGGCTATGATCGAGAAATACAGGTGGACTGCCAGCGCCATGTAGCACGGCGTCCTGTGCGGCCTGCAGCGGAAACACGATGATCGAAGCAATAGTGAAGGAGGGCGCGATCGTAGCGCTCTGGCAACAACTGATTCAGCTCTGGGAGCTGATTGTCATGGTCTGCCGCTTCCTTTGGGGGTTGCTCAAGCTCTTGAGCGGCGCCTGAGTGCGAGGCGGCCGGAACGCGGCGCACACGACACGAGGGCACACGATGATCGACGATTCCACCCGGCGTTTCACCGATCGGGTCGCGGACTACGTGAAGTACCGGCCGACTTATCCACGCGAAGTGGCGACCTTCGCTCATGTCGAATGCGGCATTGCGCCAGGCGCCACGGTAGCCGACGTTGGCGCGGGCACCGGCATTTCGGCGAAACTCTTTCTCGATGCGGGCCACCCGGTCGTGGCCGTCGAACCGAACGCGGCGATGCGCGAGGCCGCGGACCGCTATCTCGCGAACTATGCCGACAACCCCGGCTATCGCAGCGTGGCCGGCTCTGCGGAGAACACGGCGCTCGAAGCCGCGAGCATCGATCTCGTGACAGCAGCGCAGGCGTTTCACTGGTTCGAGAAGGCGGACGCCCGGCGCGAGTTCGCGCGCATTCTCAAGCCGCGCGGCAAGATCGTGCTGTTCTGGAACAGCCGGCTCTTGAAGGGCTCGGCGTTTCTCGAGGGCTATGAAGTGCTGCTGCGCGAATTCAGCACCGACTACGCGAGCGTGGCCGAGACGTACCCCGACGACGACGCCATGGCCGACTGGTTCGGCGACGGCTTCGAGCACAAGACCGTGTTTCCGAATGCGCAACTGCTCGACTACGACGGACTGCGCGGGCGTCTCGCGTCTTCGTCGTATGCGCCGAAGCCTGGCGATGCGCGCCACGAGCCGATGCTCGCCGCGCTGCGCGAACTGTTCGACGCGACGCAGCGTGACGGGCGCGTGAATTTCGCCTATGAAACGCGTGTGTATGCCGGCAGGCCGATGGGCGCTCAACGCCCGAACTCGTAGTCGCGCTCGCGCACGCGGCGCGTACGGTGCCGGAACGTGAACGTGAAGCCTGGCCATAGCGACGTGACTTTGCCGCTCATGGTCTGGTAATAGCTGTGGCAGCCCGATGTCCACACCGTGTGCGCGAGTTGCGCCTGCAACTGCGTGTTGAAGGCGCGCTGGACCTCGGGCCGCACGGTCATCGTGCGCGCACGGCGGTTGCGCAGAGCTTCGATGCAGCCAGCGATATAGCGCACTTGGGACTCGATCATGTAGATCATCGAGTTGTGCCCGAGGCCTGTGTTCGGCCCGACGACGATGAAGAAATTCGGAAAACCCGCAACGGTGGTGCCCAGATACGCCTCGGGGCCGTCGCGCCGCCACGCTGTGCCCAGATCCGCGCCGTTCAAGCCGGTCACGCCAAACGGCGCGTCCACGTCATTTACCTGAAAGCCGGTGCCGCAGACAATCGCATCGAATGCCCGATGCACGCCATCCGCGGTGATGATCCCGTCGGCGACCACTTCGCGAATCGGTTCGGTTACCAGGTTCACGTTCGGCTGCGAGATTGCCGGGAAATAGTGGCTCGACAGCAGCACGCGCTTGCAGCCCAGCACATGGTCGGGCGTGAGCTTTGCGCGCAGCGCCGGGTCCTTGACCTTGTGCGCGAGATAGTTGCGCGCGAACTTCATCGGTGCATTGAGCAGGCGCCGATCGACGACGAAACCCAGTGCGCGCGATTCGAGTTGCCAGTAGATCGCCGCGCGTGCCAGGCGCCGTGCAAGCGGCACATGGCGATACACCCAGCGCGTACGCGTACCGATGGGGCGATCGCGGCGCGGCATGATCCATGGCGCCGTGCGCTGGAACACCGTGAGCTGTGCGACGCGCGGTTGAATCATCGGCACGAACTGGATGGCGCTTGCGCCGGTGCCGATCACGGCGACGCGCTTGCCATCGAGCGCGTAATCGTGGTTCCAGCGCGCCGAATGAAAGAGCGCGCCTTCGAAGCGCTCGAGCCCGTCGATGGCGGGCAGGGCGGGGCGCGAAAGCGGGCCGTTCGCGGCGATCAGCAAATCGGCCTCGACAGTATGCAAGACCCCGTCGCGCTCGATCTCGATCATCCACACGCTGCGCCCGACGTCGAAGCGCGCGGCGTTCACGCGCGAGCGATAGCGGATGTGGCGCTCGACGCCGTATTTGTGCGCGCAATGGCGCAGGTAATCGAGAATCTCGCCCTGCGGCGCATAGGTGCGCGTCCAGTTCGGATTCGGCTCGAACGAAAATGAATAGAGGTGCGAAGGAACATCGCAAGCCGCGCCGGGATAAGCGTTGTCGCGCCACGTGCCGCCGAGACTCTCTGCCGCCTCGTAGAGCGTAAAGGTCTCGATGTCCATGCGCCGCAGACGGATCGCCATGCCGATGCCGGCAAAGCCGCTGCCGACGATCGCGATGCGCGGTGAGGTTTGCGTGTCTTGCCGCGACGAGGACGCGTGAGTGGTCATATCTGAATGGAGGGCGTTGCCGCGCAAAAGATCAATGGCAAAAGGCGAAAGATGCAAAACGGGCTCCGCGAGGGAGCCCGTCATGGCGCGCCATCGGCCGGGAGCGGCTCAGGTATTCCAGTCATCCGAGCTGTCGCTGCTGCCCAGATCGACGCCGCCGCCCGAGCCGTCGTTCCAGTCGTTCGAGCCCTGGCCAAAGTCGACACCGCCGCCATTGCCGCCATCGCGCACAATGCGCCGGCCTTCGTCGTCGACAAGGACATCGCGCTCGATCACCCGATCGCGGCCTTGATTGAGCACCTGGCCCAGCAGCACGCCGGTCATCAGGCCCCCCATGCCGCCCATGCCACCGCCGCCTTGCTGGACGATGACTGGCGGTTGCTGCTGCTGAGGGGGGGGCTGCGGAGGATATTGCGGGTTGTGTCCGAACGCGGCATCCGCCTCGCGCGCATAGGCCGAACCTTCGCCATAAGGCTGCGCGGCGGCGGCCTGGGCGTTCGGATCGGGCCGGCCTTCGGCGCGCGCCTTGAGGCTCGCGAACTGGCGCTCGAGAGCCTCGATCTGATACGGCGCCACTGGATTCGTGCTGCCCGAGAGCGTTTCGACCACGCTGCGCAATTGCGCCTCGAAGCCTTCGACTTCTTTTTCGAGCGCTTCATGGCCCGCCGCAGTCGACAGCTTCAGGTCGAGCTTGAGCGAGCGCACGGCGTTGAGCAGGTCGGTGGCACGCTTGAGTTGGTCGCGGCGGTCGTCGCCGGCTTTCGCGTCTTCCGTGGATTTCGCGCGGCGCAGCGTCCAGCGCAGCACGAGCGCCACGCCCACCAGCACGACGACAATGCCGATCCACATGCCCATGCCGGGACCGTGTTTTTGCGGCGCGGCTGCGGCGAGCGCCGACGGCGCGGCCACTTGGGTCTGCTGGGCGAACGGGTTATTCGCGCGGTTCGTCGTGACAGCGCCGGCGCGCGTCGCGTCCGAACGGATCTTCGCTTCGACCTGCGCGAAACGCTGCGGCTGCGTGAAGCGGACCTGCGGATCGAGCGACTTCGCCTGCTGGATTTGTTTGAGCGCGTCGGCGTAGCGGCCTTCGCGATTGAGCACCTGCGCATAGAGGTAATGCGCGCGGGCATTGTCGGGGTGCGCCTGCAGGACTTCGGTGAGGCCCGCGTCCGCACGTTGCCAGTCGCCTTGCGACATCGCGGATTCGATCTGCTGCGCGCTCGGCACGGCGAACGCCAGGCCGCTCACGAGTGCGAGCGATGCGAGAACGGCGACGAGAAACTTTTTCATGTTGCAGGCCGGGCGGTTTGCCACCCGTCTCCATGACATACGAAACGTGGATGCGGCGCGTACTGGAACTGGCCAGCCGCGCCGCATCCGTTACGTCCGGCGCATTTACTGTGCCGGCGTATTGAGCTGCTTCTTGAGGGCTTCGAGGCGGTCGTCCACCGACGGGCCCTTGTTCAGCGCGGCGAGCTTGTCGTCGAGCGCCTTGCCACTTGACGTATCCGCCGAGTTCAGGCGGGCGTCCGAGCGTGCGTTCGAGAGATTCACCTTGTCTTCGAGCTTCTGGAAGTCCTCGGACAGATTCTTGCCACCAATGCCGCCGAGCGCCGTGGCCGCGACATCCTTCGCCTGGGCGATCTGCTGCTTCGCCTGCAGGATGTTCGAGCGCGCGTTGAGGTCGTTGCGCCGCGAGCGCATGTCGTCGATCTGCTGCTTCAGTTGATCGACCGACGGTTCGAGCTTGGCGAGTTCGGCCGCGAGCGCATCGCGTTCGGCTTCAGCGGTGCTCTGGGCGCCGAGCGCTTCGCGCGCGAGGGCTTCGTCGCCCGATTGCAGCGCCCGCTTCGCGCCGTCCTCGTACTTCTTTGCCTTGTCGGCGGCCACGTCGCGCTTGCTTTGTTGCATCGCGACCTGCGCCTGGATCTCGACGAGCGAGTTCTCGGCTTTCGCGATGCTGTCGTCGAGTTCGCGCACGATCTGGCGCGCGTCGCGCGACGGGTCTTGCACGGAGTCGGCGGCGTCGTTCAGGAGACCCTTGACCGTGCGAGAGATGGAGTCGAAAAGCGACATGTATTCCTCCGGTGAAATGAGATTGGCCCCACCATGCTCCAGCGGGCCGCGCTGCACGCATGCGGCATTCGCGTTGCGTCGCGAGGTATTGCGGCGGATCCGATCGTTGCGCCCGGCAATCTCGCATTTAGCTTACGCCGCTTTGTGCAAGCCGCGCATGCAGCGCGAAATTCGGGGCGCTTTGGCCAATTGCAACAGGCCAAAGCGGTTAAATTATCCGTTGCGCCATCGATCCTGCCCAGGCGCATCGCTCGCGGATATTACACCACGGGGTCTCTTAAAAGGGACTTAAAGGGCCGTCGGCCCTGGTGCGATTCGCGCGCGTTCAAACCGCGTGTTCAAACACTAAAGCAGTCCGGCGCTCAGGCGAATTTGCCCGCGTTGGGGGCGGCGTCGCTGCTGTGCATGTCGTCGTCATCGTGTGCCGCGCGCGCGAACGGGGCGCCGCTCAGCGGCTGCAGCGGTTCGGCGTCGGGCTGGCCAGCGGCCGCCTCGGCGGCTTCGCCGGACAGGCGGGCAACGGCCTGGGCCAAGGCGCGCTCGGCGCGTTCGGAGTCCGGTTCGAGTCCGGCCTCAGGCACCGCGTCGGCGCGTTCGTCAGGTCCCGCCGCAAGCGCAGCGGCGTCATCAGCGTTTGCTTGTGCTTCGTCTGCGGGCTCCACGGCAGCCGGCCGCGGTGCCGCCGAGCGTCCCGTGCGCAGCGGCTTCGCGGCTTTGCGCAGCACTTGCGCGAGCGCGTCGGGCTGGCGCGTCGCGCTCAGCCGGTCGACGATGCTCGCTGCCTTCACCGGGTCGCTCGTCGCGCCAAAAGCGAGCACGGCGCGGCGCATCAACTCGCTGATGCTGATGCCGAGTTCATCGGCCGTGGCGGAGATCGCGCGCTTTTGCGCGGACGTGACGAAAACGACGATGCGTTCGCTGGGCTTGTTCATGATCGGCTGGCCGTTGGATCGGCTTCGAGTGAACCGGGGTCCCGCATGCGCACGACGCCGGTGTTGCGGGGCGTATTGGCCCGCGTATTGGCCGGCAAGCAAAACGGGCAGAGCGTGCAGTAGCCTTTCCATCATATGACGTGACAGGCGATGCGCAACGCAAAGATGCGCCCGCAAAATGAGGGTCGCAGGCCCGTTTCCAAAAAACTCTTACAAAAAAAGCGCGACTGCCCGCGCACGAATTATTTAGAATGCGCTGTTACATTTCGCACGGGTGCTTCCGTAGAGGCTCCCCTGCGAAAGGGTATTGAAAGAGTAACCTTGCGACGGCGCGCCGGCCAGGCACGCCGCGTGGCCGAACGGGGGCGTTGCCGGTCACGCCAGAGCGCCGCGCTCAAGCAGGCGGCGCTGTCACACGCCGCATTGGCGCCATGACGCCAGGATCGAGATCTATGCGCGCAAGCCGCGCGCAGCCGGGGGCGCGAACCCACGCGCCAATCATTCCAGTCATGCCTATCATCAAACGACCGCCTTCCGCGCAGTACCCGAACGATCGGGAACCCTCCTTCAACAATGGACGTCAGCCGCAGCGCCGCGAGGACTCGCGCAACGAGCGAGTGCGCCGTCGCTCGTTCGTCGCGACGATCGCGCTCTGGTTCGCCGGCCTGGTCGCCACGCTGTGCGTGATCGGCGCGCTGATCGTCGGCTACGCGCTTGTCGTGATGGGCCCGCAACTGCCTTCGCTCGATGCGCTCACCAACTATCAGCCCAAGGTGCCGCTGCGCATCTATACCGCCGATCACGTGCTGATCGGCGAGTTCGGCGAGGAGCGGCGCCAGCTCGTGCGCTTCCAGGACATCCCCGACGTGCAGAAGAAAGCGGTGCTCGCCATCGAGGACTACCGCTTCTACGAGCACGGCGGCGTGGATTTCGTGGGCATCCTGCGCGCGGGCGTCGCCGACCTGATGCACGGCGGAGCGTCGCAGGGCGCGAGCACGATCACGATGCAGGTGGCGCGCAACTTCTTCCTGTCGAGCGAGAAGACCTACACGCGCAAGATCTACGAAATGCTGCTCGCCTACAAGATCGAGCGCGCGCTCACGAAGGACCAGATCCTCGAGCTGTACATGAACCAGATCTATCTGGGGCAGCGCGCCTATGGCTTCTCGGCAGCGGCGCGCGTGTACTTCGGCAAGGACCTCAAGGACATCACGCTTGCCGAGGCCGCGATGCTCGCGGGCCTGCCGAAGGCGCCGTCCGCCTATAACCCGATTGTCAATCCGAAGCGCGCGAAGATTCGTCAGGAGTACATCCTCAAGCGCATGCTCGACCTGAACTACATTACCCAGGCGCAGTACGACGAGGCGATCAAGGAGCCGCTGCATACGCGCACCGCGGGCACCGAGTACAGCGTACATGCGGAGTACATTGCGGAAATGGTCCGCCAGATGATGTATGCGCAGTACAAGGACGAAACCTACACGCGTGGCCTCACGGTCACCACGACGATCGATTCCGCCGATCAGAACGCGGCCTACGCGGCCGTGCGCAAGGGCGTGATGGATTACGAGCGTCGCCACGGCTACCGCGGTCCCGAAGGCTTCGTGCAACTGCCCGCTGCGGGCGATGACCGCGATCAGGCGATCGACGACGCGCTCACCGATCACCCCGATAACGGCGACATCGTCTCGGCGGTGGTCATCGATGCGAACCCGAAGTCGGTCACTGCGCAGTTGCTCGACGGCACGCAGATCACCGTCACGGGCGACGGGCTGCGGTTTGTCGCGAGCGGGCTTTCGGCGCGTGCGTCGGCTGCGCTGAAGATTCGGCCAGGCTCGATCGTGCGCCTGATGGCGGACAGCAAGAACAACTGGCAAATCACGCAACTGCCGCAGGTGGAGGGCGCGCTGGTTTCGCTCACGCCGCAGGACGGCGCGATTCGCGCGCTGATTGGCGGCTTCGACTTCAACAAGAACAAGTTCAACCACGTCACGCAGGCGTGGCGCCAGCCGGGCTCGAGCTTCAAGCCGTTCATCTATTCGGCTTCGCTCGAGAAGGGTCTCGGGCCGGCCACCATGATCAACGACGCGCCGCTGTACTTCCCGCCCAGCACGCCGGGCGGCGACGCGTGGGAGCCGAAGGACGACGACTATCCCGAAGGGCCGATGTCGATGCGCCTCGCGCTGCAGAAGTCGAAGAACCTAGTGTCGATCCGCATCCTCTCGTACATCGGCACGAAGTACGCGCAGGACTATGTCACGCAGCGCTTCGGCTTCGACGCGGACAAGACGCCGCCGTACCTGCCGATGGCGCTGGGCGCGGGTCTCGTCACGCCGTTGCAGTCGGCGGGCGCGTACTCCGTGTTCGCGAACGGCGGCTATCGCATCAACCCGTACCTGATCGCCGAAGTCGACGATGCGCACGGTCAGCCGATCCTGCGCGCACAGCCGCTCGTGGCGGGCCAGAACGCGCCGCAAACGCTCTCGCCGCGCAACGCTTTCGTGATGAACAGCCTGTTGCATTCGGTGGCGACGGCGGGCACGGGCGCGGGCACCAACGTTCTCCACCGCGACGACCTGCAGGGCAAGACCGGTACGACCAACGACGCGCACGATGGCTGGTTCGCCGGCTATCAGCGCAACCTCGTGGCCGTGGCGTGGATGGGCTACGACCAGCCGAAGAGCCTCGGCAGCCGCGAGTTCGGCGCGCAACTCGCGCTGCCGATTTGGGTCGAGTACATGAGCAAAGCACTGCGCGGCATGCCGCAGGAAGAGCCGCCGATGCCGGCGGGTCTCACGACGATCGGCGGTGAGCTGTACTACTCCGACGCGACGCCGGGCGCGGGCTTCGTCTCGGCGGTCGGCATGGAGTCGGGTAACGCGGCGGGGGCGGCCAGCGATGCGAGCGGGGCGACCGGCAGCATGGGGCCGGGCGGACTGCCGACGCCGAGGGTCACGCAGAGCGAGCGCAAGCAGATCATGGATCTGTTCGAAACGAACAAGCCTTGATGGGCGCTCGTTGATGGACGAGTTGTTCTGAACGCGGCACATCGGCAACGATGTGCCGCGTTTTGTTTGGGCGCGCCGTTTTGCTTTTGCATCAAGGACTTGGGCGGGTTGCCCAGGGCTTTTCCACAGGGCCTTCAACAAAAATTGGGGATAAGCCTGACTTCGTCCCGATGCTCCGTTGTCCACAGTTTTTGTTGATGGCCCTGTTGATAACGTTGGGAGAGCGAAGCTAACTCACTGATCCACAAGGCTGTCCGCAGACACGAGCACATTGGAGCACTGCGTGGCGCATCAGAAGGTGTTGTCGTACTGCAAACCGATTGTGTGGCTGTGCGGCTCGCGCGAATAGGTGAGCGCCCAATGTGTGAGCCACGCGCCAGTGAGCGCGCCCAGCGCATCGGCGAACAGGTCCTTGTACGAGAAGCCGCCGCCGGGGCAGGTGCCGTTCAGGACTTGCAGCGCGAGCCCGGGCGCCGTGCCGATCAGCGTGCCGTAGACCACGGGATGATCGGTGTCGCGCGTGAGCCAACCGCCGAGCGCGCCGAACGGCGCGGAAACCGCAAAGTGCTCGAGTTTGTCGGTGCCGCCCCAGCTATCCGATTCCACGCGGAAGCCACTGCGCTCCGTGGCGCACTGGAGCTCGGCGTGCGCAGCGACGCTGGCCATGAGAAGCGCTGCGGCGCAGAGGCCGCGATTCGATACGAGTGCCATGATCAATGTCGTCGGGGTTGAAATGCGCCGTCGCACACAGGCTGCCTGGATAGCGCACGTGGCGATGGCAGGTCGCTTGATGAAATGCTCATGATTTAAGTAGCATTCCGAAATAATTTGCTTGCTCTTATCTCAATTTGCGACGCAGTTTAGCAGTTGCATCCTGAAATTAGGGCTCAGATCTTTCTGACGGAAATGGATGACAGAGGCGAGGCGGATGGAAGAGGCTTTGGACGAAGCAGGCGGCGTAGTGGTTGTTTTTGCTTTTGCGCGCGCTTGGGGGCAGGACAGGCGTTCTAGTCCTGCGTTGAGGTCGTCGCGGCAGGGTGGCCGTTGCCGTCCGCGGCACGAGATTGCGCGTTCGAAGCCGAGGCATCGGCGCTCGTTGGCGGCTGCCCCATGGCCTGGAACAGCGCGGCCGTATCGGAGAGACGCGTGCCGCGATAGCGGATTTCATCGAGCCGCGCATTGCGCCATTGCTGTTCGCTCTGGCGCACGGCGTAGTAGGGCACCGCACCCAGCTTGTAGCGTGCGTTCGTCTCTTCAAAGACGCCCTGTGCGGTCTGCGCCGACGTGCTGGCTGCGTCGAGCGCCTGAGCGTCGTGCTCGAGCGCGGCAAGCCGGGTGGCGACGTCCTGGAACGCCGCGAGCACGGTCTGCTTGTACGACGCATTGGCCGCATCGTAGGACTGCAAGGCCGCGCGGCGCTGTGCGAGGAGTGCGCCGCCGTGAAACAGCGGCTGCGTGAGCGAGGCGCCGATCATCCAGAGCGCACCCGCGCCCGAGGTCACCACGGGCCAGCTGAAGCCGCCTTGGCCGAGACCGGCGGAAAGCGAGATGCTCGGAAACATCTGCGCCGTGGCGGCGCCCACATCGGCGGATGCGGCGATTAGCGCCGCCCCTGCGGCCTGGATGTCGGGCCGCGACTTGAGCAGCTCCGATGGAACGACGACGGGCACCTGCGAGGGCAAAGTCAGGCTCGCGAGGTCGAGGTCGGGCGGTGCGGCGTCGGGCGTGCGCCCGAGCAGCACGGCAAGCGCGTGGCGCATCGCCGAGCGTTGCTGGCGTAGCCCCGGCAGATTGGCGGCGAGCGAAGCGGCGCTTTGCTGCGCGTTGAGCAGATCGGTGTGCGACGCAGCGCCTAGCGCGTAGCGCTTTTGCACGTCGTCGGCCTGCGCGTTGGCGAGCGCGACGAGCCGCTCGGTCGTGTCGATCTGCGCGTGCAGCGTGGCCGAGCCCAGCGCGCTCGCGACGATGTTCGCCGCGAGCGAGCGGCGAGCGGCCTCGTACTGGAATGCCTGGACGTTCACGCGCGCGGCGAGCGCCGTGTTGTTCAGGCGCGTCGCGCCGAAAATGTCGAACGAGTAGCTCGCCCGGACAAGGCCCGCGAACATGTCGTATTGCAGCTTGTCGAAGCCGAGCTGCGGAACACCCGGCAGGCGATTGCGCTGTGCGATGCCGAGCGCATCGACGGTGGGCAGCATCGAGCTGCCCACCTGGCCGCGCAACTGCTCGCGTGCGGCCTGCAGGCTGTGATCGGCGGAGGCGAGATTCGGGTTGTTGGCGAGGCCCTCATCGACGAGCGCGTCGAGCTCGGGCGAGCCGTAGAGCGTCCACCATTGCGGCACCGGTTGCGCGCCCGTCACGAATTGCTGGGCGACGCCCTGAGCAGCGACGGTCTGTGCGGGCTGCACCTGCGCGCCATAGTGCGCGGGCTCCGGCATCGCGGGTGGCACACCGCCCGGACCCCAGGTGCAGGCGCTCGCGAAAAGCGCGCACAGCGCTGCCGCGCACGCGCGCAGGCTCGCGGGATTCGATGCGAACGACCGGCATGCGTTGATCGCCACGCCATCGTCAGAAATGCGGCCCGGAATGCGGTTCAGATTCATGATGCGTTCTCCGCATGGGGACGTGGCGTGTCGGTCTCGCTGCTGCGCACGCGGAACGCGGCGGCGTAGAGCGCGGGCAGGAAGAACAGCGTGAGCACGGTCGCGCTCGTGATGCCGCCCATCAGCGCGGTCGCCATCGGACCGAAGAAGTTCGAGGGCACGAGCGGAATCAGCGCGAGCACGGCCGCCGCCGCGGTCAGCATGATCGGACGGAAGCGCCGCACCGTTGCGCCGACGATGGCATCGAAGCGCTTGTGCCCGGCGCGGATGTCGCTCTCGATCTGGTCCACGAGAATCACCGAGTTGCGCATGATGATGCCGAACATGGCAATCACGCCCAGCATCGCGACGAAGCCGAATGGCTCGCGGAAGATGATCAACGCGAGCGCCACGCCAATCAGCCCGAGCGGCGCGGTGAGCACGACCATCATGACGCGCGAGAGGCTTTGCAGCTGGATCATGAGCAGCGTGAGCACGGCAATCGCGAGGACCGGCAACTGCGCGTAGATCGACGCCTGGCCTTTCGCGCTTTCCTCGACCGAGCCGCCGACTTCGATGCGGTAGCCGGAGGGCAGCGTTGCGCGCATCGGCTCCAGTTGCTTTTGCAGCGCATGGGTGACGTCGATGCCTTGCGCGCCCGCGCGCACGTCGGCTTGCACGGTGAGCGTGGGCTGCCGGTCGCGCGACCAGATTA
Source organism: Paraburkholderia sp. A1RI-2L (assembly GCF_048957375.1). Lineage (NCBI taxonomy): Bacteria > Pseudomonadati > Pseudomonadota > Betaproteobacteria > Burkholderiales > Burkholderiaceae > Paraburkholderia > Paraburkholderia sp. A1RI-2L. The sequence goes on along the minus strand of NZ_JARBTA010000001.1, from coordinate 1,272,083 downwards.
CGCCGTATTCGAGCGTGTTCTCGAGGTGCCCGATCGCGCCGAGCGGCACGGGGCCATTCGGCGTGGGCATGGCGAGCGAGAGCATATGTGCGGGAGCCACGCGTTCTTTCGGCGGCGAGCGCAGGTCCACGCCGATCAGCTTGTCGCGTTCGCGGTACTGCGTGACGGTGTAGCCGGAGTAGGTCATCTGCAGGAAGTTCGCGACGTCCTGCGAGGAGATGTTGAGCGCGCGCGCCTTTTGCTGGTCGATCTCGAAGTGCAGCGAGCGCTCGGCGGGCTCGTCCCAGTCGAAGTGGACGTTGTCGGCGCGTTTGTCGGCGCGCATGATCGCGGCCACGCGCTCGGCGATGCTGCGCACGGTCGCGATGTCGTCGCCACTCACGCGGAACTGCACGGGATAGCCAACGGGCGGCCCGTTCTCGAGGCGCGAGAGACGCGTGCGCACGGCCGGGAAGTCGTTGCGCAGCTTCGTTTCGAGCCAGTTCGCGAGCTTCTCGCGATCCTCCACGGACTTGGTCGTGATGACGAACTGTGCAAAGTTCGGGCTCTGCAATTGCTGATCGAGCGGCAGATAGAAGCGCGGCGCGCCGGTGCCGACGAAGTCGATCGAGTGGTCGATCTCGGGCCGGCCCTGCAGCGCTGCTTCAAGGCGCCTCGTCTCGCGCAGCGTGGCGTCGAACGCGCCGCCTTCGGGCAGGCGCACGTCCACGAGCAGCTCGGGGCGGTCCGAGCTCGGGAAAAACTGCTGCGGAATCACCGCGAAGCCCGCGAGCGCGAGCACGAACAACCCTCCAGTCAGTGCGAGCACAACGAGATGGCGCTCGATGCACCAGCCGACCCAGCGGCGCAGGCGGTGGTAGAAACGCGTGTCGTAGATGTCCGCTTCGTGATGGTCGCCCTGCGCGCCGGCGCCGGGTTTGCGCTCGGGCAGCAGCCGATAACCGAGCAGCGGAATCAGCACGACCGCCGCGAACCACGAGGCGATCAGTGCGATTGCCGAGACCTGGAAGATCGAGCGCGTGTATTCGCCCGTGCTCGACTTCGCGAGCACGATGGGCAGGAAGCCCGAGACCGTGACGAGCGTGCCGGTGAGCATCGGGAACGCCGTGCTCGTGTACGCGAACGCGGCGGCGCGCATGCGGTTCCAGCCCTGCGCGAGCTTCACGGCCATCATTTCGACGGAAATGATGGCGTCGTCCACGAGCAGGCCCAGCGCGAGCACGAGCGTGCCGAGCGAAACCTTGTGCAGGCCGATGCCGAACAGATACATCACGAGCGAGGTGACGGCGAGCACGATCGGAATCGTGATCACGACCACCATGCCGGTGCGCACGCCGAGCGACACGAGGCTCACCACGAGCACGATGCCCACGGCCTCGGCCACCGCCTCGATGAAGTCGTCGACCGAACGCGAGACCGCGTCGGGCATGCTCGACACTTCCACGAGCTTCAGGCCCGCGGGCAGTTCGCGGCGCAGTGCCTCGATGCGCTTGTCCAACGCGTGGCCGAGCTGGATCACGTCGCCGCCCGGCTGCATCGTGACGCCGATGCCAAGCACCGCCTTGCCCTGGAAACGCATCTGCGTGGCGGGCGGCTCGTCGTAGCCGCGCCGGATCGTGGCGATGTCGCCGAGACGGAAGCTGCGGCCATTCACGCTGATGAGCGTGTCCGCGAGCGCCTTGAGGTCAGTGAACTGCCCGCTCGGGCGCACGAATACGCGGTCGTCGGCGGTGTTGATCGTGCCGGCCGCCGCGATGGCGTTCTGCGCGCCGATCGCCTGGCCGATCTGCGTGGGCGAAAGGCCGAGGCGCGTGAGCTGCGCGTTCGGAATCTCCACGAAGATGCGCTGGTTCGGATCGCCGAAATAGTCGACCTTGCCGACATCCGTCACGCGCAAGAGCGTCTCGCGCAGATTGTCGGCATAGTCGTGCAGTTGCGCGGGTGAGAAGCCATCGCCTTCGAGCGCGTAAATGTTGGTGTAGACGTCGCCGAACTCGTCGTTGAAGAACGGGCCTTGCACGCCCGGCGGCAGCATGGCCGCGATGTCGCCCACTTTCTTGCGCACCTGGTACCAGGTCTCGCGCACCTCGCTCACGGGCGCGGAGTCCTTCATCACGAAGAACACGAGCGATTCGCCGGGGCGCGAATAGCTGCGCAGGTAGTCGATATTGGGCGTTTCCTGGAGCTTGCGACCGATGCGGCCGGTGACTTCGTCCTCGACCTGGCGCGCGGTGGCGCCGGGCCAGACGGTCTGGATCACCATCACGCGGAACGTGAACGGCGGGTCCTCCGATTGCGAGAGCCGCGAGTAGGAGAGCGCGCCGAAGATCGTGGCGAGCGCGATCACGAAGATGACCAGCGCCTGATGGCGTAGCGCCCATGCCGAAAGATTGAAGCGCCCCTCGTCGTGATCGAAGCCCGGGGCCTGGTCACCGAGCTGGTCACTGCGCTGGCTCATGACGCGAAATCCTCGGGGTGCAGCGGCGCGACCGGGCGCACCTTTTCGCCGGCGGTGACCGTGTGCACGCCTTGCAGCACGATGCGCTCGCCGTCCTTCAGGCCCTGCGTGACCGTGATCGTGCGCGCGTCGTAGCGCGAGACGCTCACGCGGCGCAATTGCAGCACATTGTCCGCGCCGTGCACGATCCACAGCGCGGGCGCGTTGCCGTCGTGAAAGAGCGCGGTGGCCGGTATCGTGAAGGCGCCGCCGTCAGGCTGCGCGGCGGTGGCGGCATTGCTGGCGTTGACCGCGAGCGCGACATTCGCGGTCATGCCGAGCCGCACTTCGGCGTCCGGTTGATCGAGCGTCAGCTTCACGCGCCAGGTGCGGCTTTGCGGGTCGGCGGCGGCGGCCAGCTCGCGCACTTTGGCCGTGTAGTTTCGGCCCGGCAATGCGGGCAGCGTGACTTGGGCGGCGTCGCCGGTGTGCAGGGCGGCGATGGCGTTCTCGGGAAGATCGCTCACCACGTCCACATTGCCCGCCCACGCGAGTTGGTAGACCGGCTGGCCCGCCTGCACGTTCTGGCCGGTATCGGCGTTTTCGGCAGTGATGACGCCCGCGTGATCGGCCGTGAGCAGGGTGTAGCGGCGCTGGTCCTGAGCGAGCGCGAGCTGTTGCTTCGCCTGATCGCGTTGGGCTGTGGCCGAAGCGTAGGCATCCTGCGTTTGTTCGAACTGCGCGCGTGCGATGAGGTTGGCTTGAGCCTGGGCCGTGTCGCGATCGAGTTGCTGCTTCGCGAATTCAAAGCGGTGCTGTGCGGCGTCGTATTGTGCCTGCGCGCTTGCCGCATTCTTCTCGTAGTCGGCGGGGTCGAGGCGCGCGAGCACCTGGCCGGGCTTCACGGTGTCGCCAAGACGGGCGCTGCGTTCGACGATCTTGCCGTTCACGCGGAACGAAAGCGGCGTGGCGTAGCGAGCCTGCACGGTGCCGGGCCAGGTGGCCGAGGGGGTGATGCCGTCGCGATGGACGATCATCGAGACAACCGCGCGTGGCGAGGGCGCTGTTTCCGGCTTTTTCCCGCAAGCCGCGAGGCTCGCGAGCGCGCAGAGCCCAACTAAGGAGGTTAGCAGGGTAACCCGGGCAAGCGGGCTAACGAGGCGCGCCAGGCCATGCCGCAGCGCCTGTAGCGCGTGCCGGAGGAACTGGATCGATTCGACGTACCCACCGGATTGATTGCGCATCCCGCTCGATGCGCCGCGACCGCAATGATTCACTTGGACCTCGATACCAGGGCCTGTTATCAGCGTGAACAGTCCCTGACGCAGGCCCAGTGCGCCGTGCTGGCTGAGAGGGCCGGGTTGACCGGGCCGGATGACCTCGGAGTTGGCGGGATATGCGCCATTGCTGAGTCCAGTCGCGCGTGGTGCGCTTCGATGTCTCGTGCCTCGCCGGGCGGCCGGCCTCAGATAATCCAATGAATTCTAATACAACGGTGTATCTGAATACTCATCTGAATCACAGGAATCGTTCAGTGCTAGACTCGCGCTACTATCGCGCCGTCTCAATTTCTGTCCGATTTCTCCACGCCATGACGCGCCAACCCGCCAAGCGCACTCGACTCACCCGCGAGCAAAGCCGCGATCAGACGCGCGCACGCCTGCTCGATGCCGCCCAGGCCATGTTCATGCGCAAGGGTTTCGTGGGTGCGAGCGTGGAGGACATCGCTCAGACGGCAGGCTATACGCGCGGCGCGTTCTATTCGAACTTCCGCAGCAAGTCGGAGCTGCTGGTGGAATTGCTGCGGCGCGATCACGAGGCGATGCAGGCTGACCTGCGCGCGATTTTTGCCGGAAACATGTCGCGCGACGACATGGAAGCGCGCGTGATCCAGTACTACAGCCGCCTGCCGCAGGACAACAAGGCGTTCTTGCTGTGGGTCGAGGCCAAGTTGCTCGCGGCGCGCGATGCACGCTTTCGTACGCGCTTTAACGCCTTCATGAAGGACAAGCGCGATCAGCTGGCCGCCTATATCGAGGAATTTTCGGCGCGCGCGGGCACGCCGGTCACGCTTGCGCCCGAGTTGCTCGTGATCGGGCTGATCGGCTTGTGCGACGGCGTGCAATTTCTTGCCGCCGCCGATCCGCAGCACGTCACGCCGCCGGTTGTCACGGAGGTGCTTGGCCGCTTCTTTGCGCGCGTGGTGTTCGGGCGCGACGCCTGAGCCGTGCGCGCACCGAGCCTCAGATGCCGAGGCCAGGACCGTAGTTGCTGCCGATCAGGCGCGTGACCGAAGCCACGTCGCGATAATCCTGTTCGGGCAGGCCATCGAGGATTGCCAGCACCTCGTTGCTCGCGCCGGCGGCGCGGGCGGCTTCCACGAGTTCGTCCTTGTTGGAGGGCCAGCGCACTTCGCGCAGCACGTCGGTGAACTGGAGATCGATCGGCTCTTCGGGGATGGGTGTGGCGGACATCTGGCGGATCCTTTGTGGGGCAGGTGGGTCGAGGCGGGAAAGACGGGTGGCGTAGCGGATCAAGCATACCGAATCCTTGCCGGGCGCCGCTACTGGATGTGCACGGTGCGAGGCGCCGGCGCAGCCGGCCGCCGGCCACCCTGGCCAACAGCATGGTCACGCTCACACGTCACGGTGAACCGCCGCCCGCGCGGGCGCTGGTGTTCAGGTTTGCTGATGCAAGACCGGGATCACCGACTGATCCAGGCGGTGGGATTTCGGCAGGGTCAGGTATTTCCAGTGCTGAATGCCGATAGCGACCGGGATATCGGGCGCGGGCGGCGCCACGGGGGCGTCGTTCATCGGCGAGCGCACGAAGGGGGCCTGGACCGGGGCGCTTGCCCGGTCGACCTGGGCGTCCTGGGTGTGCACAGGTGCGGCAAAACACGAGGCAGACAACAGCACGGTGGTCATCAGTGTCGAGGTTTTCATCGCTCGACCTCCTTTCCTCATGCGGCCCAAGGGTCGCAGCAAGTACCGTGCCGCGACGATCCGGCTGACCGGGGCGGCAGGGCGGCCACGGTTCGGGGGCATGGCCTCGCGGCTGACCCGGGAAGAGCGGGGCGCGCCGCAGCGCGTGCAATGAGGCGGAGACGGCGGGCGGGAAATGATGCCCGCCAGGGCGCACGCGCAAGCGACGGTCCCATAATGGCAGCAAATGTGCCAGCGCGTCTCGAACGTGCGTGCTTTTTTGCGGGGCCGTCAGCGTTCAGGCGTCATGCGCTGGTACGCGTCGAGCAGCGAGGTCTTGTAGACCACCCCGGCCAGCGCAGGATGCTGCGCGCTTTCGATCACGGGCAGACGCTCGCCCTGGAAGGACATGAAGTGCTGCAATGCCACTGCGAGCGGCATGTCGGGCGTGAGCACGTCGAACGAGGCCCGCAGGTAGTCGCGCGCCCGCTTGTTCGAGGTGTCGTGCTTTTGCAGGAGGTCGTCGGTGATGTCGGCGAGCGCGACCGCGCCGAGGAAGCGGCTATCGTCGTCGGTTACGTAGAGATACTTCACCGGGTATTCGAGGAATACGCGCGTCATGTCCTGCACGGTGGCGTCGGCGCGCACCACAGTGTCGGCGGGGCGGATCAGCTCGCGCATCTGCGTGGCGCGCAGGCGCAGGCGCTCGGCTTCTTCGCGATTGCGGTGCAGCGTGATCTCGTACATCGACTTCTTGCCCGTCGCGCGCGCGACGAAGTACGCGACCACGCACGAAAGCATCAGCGGCAACACCACCTGATAGCTGAGCGTCATTTCGAAGATCATCAGGATCGCCATGAGCGGCGCCTGGGTCGCGCCCGCGAGGAATGCGCCCATGCCGACCATCGCGTATGCGTAGGGCGCCGAGATGCCATGCGGCCAGACCGCCTGCATCCCCTGACCGAACAGGCAGCCGATCACGGCGCCCATAAAGAGAGTCGGTGTGAACACGCCGCCCACCGCGCCCGAGCCCACGGTCGCGGCGGTCGCGACGAGCTTGAACACGAGCACCGTAGCGAGCGCGGTCCATGTCCACGGCGAATGCAGGAGCGAGTTCACGACGCTATAGCCGTTGCCCCAGACCTCGGGCGTCCAGATCGACAGCACGCCGCACACAAGGCCGCCCAGCGCGAGCTTCGCGGGCAGCGGCAGCTTCAGCCGGCCGAAGCCGACCTTCGTCAGGTCGAGCAGCGACAGGAAGCGCGGCGCGAGCGCCCCGCACAGCAAGCCGAGAGCGACGAACAGCAGCACCTCGACGCCCGTGACGGGCGGAAACACGGGCATCTCATACGGCGGCTTGTAGCCGGCGAACTCGCGCATCGTGATGTTTGCCACCACCGAGGCGACGACGATCGGCCCGAAACTTTCCATCACGATTGCACCAAGCACGATCTCGGTGACGAAAAAAGCGCCCGCGATCGGCGCGTTATAGGCCGAGGTGATACCGGCGGCCGCGCCGCACGCCACGAGCAGGCGCAGACGCTGCGGATCGAAGTGGACCCAGCGGCCGATCAGCGAGGCCGCGAGCGCGGCGAGTTGCACCATCGAGCCTTCGCGGCCGATCGAGCCGCCGCTCGCAATGGTGAAAAGCGACGAGACGCTGCGCCAGATGCTCTTGCCGACCGGCATCACGCCGTCGCCGATCGCCACGGCCTCTATGTAGTCGGTGTGCATCGGCTTGCCGCCGCCGGGCGCGCTGCTGCGCCTCGCGATCAGCAGGCAGCAACCCGCCACGAAACCGCCGGCGGCCGGCAGCCAGATGCGCGTGTGCCAGGGCAGGCGGCGCGCCATCGCCACGAAGCTGCCTTCGCTGCCCGTGAAGAGGATCTGCAGATGTGCGATGCCTTCGCGAAAGAGCACGGTTGCGAACGCACCCGCTATACCGACGATGACCGACCAGATCAGCATCGTGTGGGCGTCGGAGAGGCGAAAGAGATCGCGAGCGCGGGTGCGCAGTTTCAGCAGGAATGACAGCACGGCGGTTCGGTATTTTTCTGGTTAGTGGATGCCGCGCATTCAGCGCGCGGCGCGGTCGAGTTCAGGATAGTGACGGAAAATACCGGTCTCGTTGAACGGCAGCCGCCGTTGCGAGGCGAGATAGGCCGCGATGTTGGGGCGCGCGGCCACGGCGTCGTGCAGCGCGCTCACGTGCCGATAGTGGTCGGCCAGATGCTTCGTGGCTTTCGGAAACGCATAGCGCAGTCCGGCGACGATCTGGAACATCGACAGGTCCACATAGCTGAGCGCCTTGCCGACCATATGCTGCGGCCCGTCCGGGTTTTGCGCGAGCACGCGCTCGAAGTAGCCCAGGAATTTCGGCATGCGATGCGCGATGAAGTCTTTCGCGCGCGCCTTCGCCTCGTCCTTCTGGTCTTCGTAATACAGGCCGCTCGCGATGGGATGATGCGTGTCGTGCACCTCGGTCAAGAGATCGGCGATCGTAAGCTGCAAACCGTTCGCGACCAGGCGCAGCGCCTCGTCGCGCGGCGCGAGCTTCAGCTTCGGGCCGAGATAGAACAGGATATTCGCAACGTGTGGCACGATCAGATCGCCGTCCTTGAGAAACGGTGGCGCAAAGGGCGGATACGGACCGTCGCTGTCGAGGTGGGCCATCATCGCACCCATACCCTGGCCGTCCTCTTTCGCGCCGCGTACCACATCGACGTAGGGCGCGCGCGCTTCCTCGAGCGCGAGTCGCACGAATTCGCCCCGGCCTTGCAGGCCGTCCCAGTAATACAGTTCGTATGCCATCGGTCGTCTCCATCCGGACAAGGATTGCCTCGACGGCCGCCCGAACGGCGAGCGGCATGGGACGACAGTATCGCGCGCAATGGCACGTTGCGGCGCGCGGGCTGCGACTTCCCGTTGTGCTGCGCTTCGCGCACTTCGTCGTGCGCTTCTTCGTTCGCTTCGTTGTTCGCTTCTTGGTGTGGCTTTTTGCGTGGTTCTTTGTGCACTTCGTTGCGTACGGGCGCCATGCAATTTCCCGGCGCGAAAAACGCAAAAAGCCCCGCCAGGGGCGGGGCAAGCGCCCCGGCAAGCCGGTGCGCAGTCTCTCAAACGGTGGAAAGGCCCATCGCCGATGATCATCCGAATAGCCGCTCCACAGCCCAGGTAATCGCGAGGCCGCCGCCGACCAGCCAGACATAGATGATCAAGCCGGTGGTCAGGGCGCGCGGGCCGGCCTGGCGGATCTGCGAGAAGCGCGTCTCGATGCCAAGCGCCGTCATGGCCATGGTGAGCGCGAAGGTGTCGAGCAGGTTGAGCGTCTGGGTTGCCGAATCCGGCAGCACGTGGAGCGAGTTCACCACCACGAGTGCGAGAAAACCGAGCGCGAACCATGGCACCGCGAGCTTGCGCCCGCTTTGCTTGCCAACCGCCGCGCCGCGCGCCGAACGGTTCAGCCAGACGCCGAGCGCAAGCAGCACCGGCACGAGCAGCATCACGCGGGTCATCTTCACGATGGTGGCGATATGCGTGGCCTCGGGGCTCACGTTGCTCGCCGCGCCCACGACCTGCGCGACCTCATGGATCGTGCCGCCGAAGAAGAGCCCGGCGCCCATGGTATCGAGATGCAGCCAGCCGGCGCGATAGAGCAGAGGGTAGAGGAACATCGAAAGCGTGCCGAACAGCACGACGCTGCCCACGGCCATGGCGCTCTTGTGCGGCTTCGACTGCAGCGTGGATTCGAAGGCGAGCACCGCGGCTGCGCCGCAGATCGCGCTGCCGGCCGCGGTGAGGATAGCCGTGTCGCGGTCGAGCTTCATGAGCTTCATGCCGGCCCAGGTGCCGATCGCGAGCGTGCTCAAGACGATCACCGCCGATTCCACGAGGCCCGGCAGGCCCACCTGGGCGATTTCCTGAAGGCTCACGCGCAGCCCGAAGAACGCCACCGCGATGCGCAGCAGCTTGCGCGCCGAGAAGTTGACGCCGGCGGCCCAGCTTTCGGGCATGCCGTGGCGCAGCGCGTTGCCATAGAGCGCCCCGCCGACGATGCCGACGATCAGCGGGCTCAGGCCAAGACCCGCGATGGCGGGCAGCGCCGCGATGCGCGTGACGGCGGCGGCGAACAGCGCAACGAACAGCACGCCGTTGAGTTGGCCATAGAGTTGGCCGCGCGCGGCGGACGACGCAGAGGCAAGGGAAGTCGAGGGTGTGGACATGGTGTTTGGCAGCAAATGTGACTGACTAACGAATGCGCCAATCCTAAATTAGATATAAGGATATGAAAAATCGTCATTTGCGACGTAAAATATAAGTCAAACAGATAGTTAACTGCAATGACCCCGGAACAACTGATAACTTTCGCCGCCGTTGCCGAGCACCTGAACATCAGCCGTGCTGCGCTCGCGCTGCATTTGTCGCAGCCCGCGGTGTCGGGGCAATTGCGGCTGCTGCAGGAGGAGTTCGGCGAGCCGCTCTATTTGCGCGATGGGCGCGGCGTGCGCCTCACGCCCACCGGTGAGCAGCTCGCGGCCTATGCGGCTCGCCTGCGCGACACCTGGCGCGACGCGCTGGCGTTTCGCGACGCACTGCGCGGACTCGAGCGCGGCACGCTGCGCATCGGCGCGAGCACGACGCCCGCGAGCTATCGGCTGCCGTATCTGGTGGCGGCGTTTCATCGGCGCTACCCGGAAGTGAAGCTCGATACGGCGAGCGGCAACACGACCGACATCGTCGCGATGCTTGGCGAGCTCGATATCGCGCTGATCGAAGGGCCGGTGGGCGAGCAGTTGCCCGCCGATTGCGCCGTGCACCCATGGCTCGAGGATGAAATCGTCGCGATCGCGCCGCGCGGCCACGCGCTTGCCGCGCACGCCCAGACGGCGGGCGAGGAGCCGGCGCGCGAAAGCGCGGGTACGGCGCCGCTGCGCTGTGAGCTGGGCGCCTTCGCGGACCTGCCGCTCGTGTTGCGCGAGGACGGCTCGGGCGTGCGTCAGGTAGTGGAGCGCGCGTTCGCGCGCGCCGCCGTGCCGATGCGCGTCGCGCTGGAAATCGCCGGTGTGGAGGGCGTCAAGGAAGCGGTGCGGGCCGGCATGGGCATCGGTTTCGTCTCGGCCATGTCGATGCGGCATGAGGACGGCGCGCTCCAGCAGATCCGCATCCAGCCCGAGCCGCTGGCGCGGCGCTTTTCGATCATCGTGCCGCACGCGGGCGCGGCCTCTCGCGTTACCCAGCGCTTTCTCGAGCTATGCCTGCTCGACGCGCCGCTCGCGGAGGCAGGCGGCGCCAGGTTTCCGCCGTGATTTAGGGGATTTCCATAATGGCGCGGTGCGCTACGGCAGCGCACTATCCGCCCATCGATCAGTAGCAATCAGGCGCCCAGGCGCTTTTTTTCGGTACTGTTTTGGAACCGGTTCCAAAGGCCTCAGGGAGAGAGACCCGGCGGCAGGGCAACCGGACAAGCAATGGGAAGAAAACGATGGCGGAAGTAGCGATAGTGGCGAGCGCATTCGGCGCCGGATCGATCCGGCGCGACGGACATGCGGCGTGGTGCGGCGCAACCCGGCAGGCGGGCGCAAGGGCATTCGAGGTGCGGCGCGAACTGATGGACGACGCCGACGCCCAGCCGCAGGCGCTGCGCGCGCTCGGCATGGCGTTGGAGCGCGAGGGACTGTGGCCCGTGTGGTCGACGCCCGACACGCTGTATTGCGAGAACGGCACGCTCGACGAGGCCGCGCTGCGCGCCGCCGTTGCCTGCGGTCGCGCGCTGGGCGCGCGCATCGTCAAGCTGCAGCTCGGCGGTTTCGCGGGCGATGCGCAGGTCGCACGACTTGCGGGGGTGCTCGAAGCGCTTGGCCTCGCGACCTTGCAGGCAGGTGAGGCCACTCCGGCGCCGCGCGTTGTCGTCGAAAACGGCCAGCTCGAGCAGGGCGGCAGGCTTGCCCAGTTCGTCGGCCTCTTTGATGCGTTGCGCGGCGCCGGGCACGACAAGCTGATCGGCATGACCTTCGATATCGGCAACTGGCAATGGGCTGGCGAAGCACCGCTGACGGCTGCCGCCGCGCTCGCGCCGCACGTCGAGTACATCCATTGCAAGGCCGTGGAAGGCGCGGGTGCGCGCCGGTTCGCCTGCGCGCCGGCCACCGACGACGCGCTGTGCCGCGCAGCGCTCGCGTGTCTGCCGGCAGACGTGCCGCGCGGCATCGAGTTTCCGTTCGACGCCGCGCGCTTGAACGAGGACGCTGCGCGCTACGTGGCGTGGCTCGGCAACGCCTGACGTGTCACCTGCCGGGCGCTCCGACTCTCTGACAGCCCGGCCACCCGAGAATCTGTTTTTTTGAGGACTGCACTCCATGACGCACGCACTCGATGTCATCACCTACGGCGAGGCCATGGCGATGTTCGTGGCCGCCGAGACCGGCCCGCTCAGCGACGTCGCGCACTTCACGAAGCGCGCGGCGGGCGCGGAGCTCAACGTGGCGACGGGCCTTGCGCGCCTGGGCTTCAAGGTGGGCTGGATGAGCCGCGTGGGCGACGATTCGTTCGGCCGGTTCGTGCGCGGCGTGCTCGCGCAAGAAGGCATCGACGCGCAGGGCGTGCAAACCGATGCGCGCTATCCCACGGGCTTCCAGCTCAAGTCGAAGAACAACGACGGCAGCGATCCCACCGTCGAATACTTCCGTCGCGGCTCGGCGGCGAGCCACCTGTCGATCGACGATTTCAAGCGGGACTATGTGCTCGGCGCGCGCCATCTGCATTTGAGCGGCGTGGCGCCCGCGATCTCGGCTAGCTCGCGCGAACTCGCGTTCACGCTCGCCCGCGCGATGCGCGAGGCGGGGCGCACGATCAGCTTCGATCCGAATCTGCGCCCGACGCTGTGGGGCTCCGAAGCCGAGATGGTCACGACGCTCAACGCACTCGCGAGCTACGCCGACTGGGTGCTGCCCGGCCTGAACGAGGGGCGCATTCTCACGGGCTCCGACGATCCCGCGACGATCGCGCGCTTCTATCTCGAGCGCGGCGCGCGCGGCGTGATCGTCAAGCTCGGCGCCGAGGGCGCGTACTACGAGACGCGTGAAGGCGAGCGCGGCCCGGTGAGGGCGCAGCCGGTGGCGAACGTGGTCGACACGGTTGGCGCAGGCGACGGCTTCGCGGTGGGCGTGGTGAGCGCGCTGCTCGAAGGCCGCACGCTGCGCGAGGCCGTGACGCGAGGCAACCGCATCGGCGCGCTCGCCGTGCAGGTGAGCGGCGACTCGGAAGGGCTGCCCACGCGCGCGCAGCTCGATGCAATCGAAGCCCGGGACGCCGCCCCGGCGCCTGCAATCGCATAAACAAGCAATCGAACAATCGAGCAACAAGGCGCCGGTCCACGCCGGCGCCCGACACAGATACCCGATACCAACAGCCTTGCCTGCGACCCGCATAAGGCACCTTGAGACTGGAGACACAGATGACCTCAACTTCGCTCGCCCCGCGCCGCTGGTGGGCAATCATGCCGATCGTGTTCATCACGTACAGCCTGGCCTACCTCGACCGCGCCAACTACGGCTTCGCTTCGGCAGCCGGCATCAATCACGATCTGGGCATCAGCCCCGGGCTTTCGTCGCTGATCGGCGCGCTGTTCTTCCTCGGCTACTTCTTTTTCCAGTTGCCGGGCGCGGTCTATGCCGAACGCCGCAGCGTGCGCAAGCTCGTGTTCGTGAGTCTCATTCTTTGGGGCGGATGCGCGGCGCTCACCGGCGTCGTCACGAACATTCCTTCGTTGATGGCGATCCGCTTCGTGCTCGGCATCGTCGAAGCCGCAGTGATGCCAGCGATGCTGATTTACATCAGCAACTGGTTCACGAAGCGCGAGCGCTCGCGCGCCAACACCTTCCTGATTCTCGGTAATCCGGTCACGGTGCTGTGGATGTCGATCGTCTCGGGCTATCTCGTGCATGCGTACGGCTGGCGTCACATGTTCGTCGCCGAGGGCGTGCCCGCCGTGTTGTGGGCCGTGTGCTGGTGGCTGCTCGTGCGCGACAAGCCGGACCAGGTGAGCTGGCTTTCGAACGAGGACAAGCGTGCGATCGACGCGGCCCTGCGCGCCGAGCAGGCCGGCATCAAGCCGGTCAAGAACTACGCCGAAGCGTTCCGCTCGCCTGCCGTGATGCTGCTCTCGGCGCAGTACTTCTGCTGGAGCATCGGCGTGTACGGCTTCGTGCTGTGGCTGCCCTCGATCGTGAAGAACGGCTCGGCGCTCGGCATGGTCGAAACCGGCTGGCTCTCGGCGCTGCCGTATCTGGCTGCTACCATTGCGATGCTGGCCGCTTCGTGGGCCTCGGACAAGCTCGACAACCGGCGCGCGTTCGTCTGGCCGTTCCTGCTGGTCGGCGCGCTCGCGTTCGCGGCTTCGTACGTGCTCGGCACGACGCACTTCTGGGCCTCTTACGCGCTGCTGGTCGTGGCGGGCGCCGCAATGTACGCGCCGTACGGCCCGTTCTTCGCGATCGTGCCCGAGCTGCTGCCGAAGAACGTCGCGGGCGGCGCGATGGCGCTCATCAACAGCATGGGCGCGCTCGGTTCGTTCGTGGGCTCCTACGTAGTCGGTTACCTGAACGGCGCGACCGGTTCGCCCACGGCATCTTATGCGTTCATGAGCGCGGCGCTCGTGGTCTCGGTGATCCTCACGCTGCGCGCGGTGAAGCCGCGTCGCGACGGGACCCCTGCCTACGCCGCGCCGGCGCACGGCAAGTAATGGGCGGAACATCACGCTCGAGAAAATTTCACAGAACATCGCAGACAGCAATAGCCCACTCATGAAGCAAAAAATCGTTGCCTACAAAACTTTGCCAGAGGATGTGACCGGGTATCTGCGCGAGCATTTCGAGGTGATGTTCGTCGACGCGAAAGATCCGCAGGCGTTCGCGGCCGCGCTCAAGGACGCCGACGGCGCGATCGGCGCAAGCGTCAAGATTGCGCCCGCACTGCTCGAAGGCTCGCGCATCAAGGCGCTTTCGACCATCTCGGTCGGCTACGACCAGTTCGACGTGCCCGATCTCACGAAGCGTGGCATCGTGCTCGCACACACCCCCGACGTGCTGACCGAATCGACGGCCGACACGGTGTTTTCGCTGATCCTCGCGAGCGCGCGCCGCGTGGTCGAACTGGCCGACTGGGTCAAGGCGGGCCACTGGAAGGCGAGCATCGGCCCCGCGCAATTCGGCGTGGACGTGCAGGGCAAGACCATCGGCATCGTCGGGCTCGGGCGCATTGGCGGCGCGCTCGCGCGGCGCGCGGCGCTCGGCTTCAACATGAAGGTGCTCTATACGAATCGCAGCGCAAATGAAGCCGCCGAGCGCGACTACGGCGCGCGCCGCGTCGAGTTCGACGAACTGCTCGCCACGGCCGATTTCGTCTGCCTGCAGGTGCCGCTCACCGACGCTACGCGTCACATGATCGGCGCGAAGCAACTGCAAAAGATGAAGAAGAGCGCGATCTTGATCAACGCCTCGCGCGGCGCGACCGTCGACGAGAAGGCGCTGATTGCAGCGCTCGAAGCGGGCACGATCCACGGCGCGGGCCTCGACGTGTTCGAGCAGGAGCCGATCGATCCGGCCTCGCCGCTGCTGCGCATGCCCAATGTGGTGGCGCTGCCGCACATCGGCTCCGCCACGCACGAGACGCGCCACGCGATGGCGCGCTGCGCCGCCGAGAACCTCGTCGCGGCGCTCGCCGGCACGCTCGATCGCAACATCGTCAATCGCGAGGTGCTCGCGCGATGAGCAGCGGCAGCAGCGCAGACAACAGCACAGGCCGCACCACAGACAGCAGCGCAGGCGAGGCCGCGCTGCCGCGCCGCGCGACCATCAGCGATGTCGCCCGTGAGGCCGGCACCGGCAAGACCAGTATCTCGCGCTATCTGAACGGCGAGCTTGCGGCGCTTTCGCCGGACCTGCGCGCGCGCATCGAAGCCGCCATCGCGCGGCTCGACTATCGGCCCAACCAGATGGCGCGCGGGCTCAAGCGCGGGCGCAACCGGCTGCTCGGCCTGTTGCTCGCGGACCTGGCGAACCCGTACTCCGTCGAAGTGCTGCAAGGCGTGGAGGCCGCGTGCCACGCGCTCGGCTACATGCCGCTGATCTGCCACGCGGCGAACGAAGTCGAGATGGAGCGGCGCTATCTGCAACTGCTCACGACGTATCGCGTGGAAGGCGTGATCGTCAACGCGCTAGGCCTGCCCGAACCGATGCTCAAGCCGATGGCGAGCGGTGGCATTCCCGCCGTGCTGGTCGACCGCACCGTGGACGGTCTCGACGCCGACATGGTCGGGCTCGACAATGCGGCCGCCGCGCGTCTGGGCGTCGAGCATCTGCTCGCGCACGGCTACGACGACCTCGTGTTCGTCGTGCAGCCCTTCGAGCACGTAAGCTCGCGGCGCGAGCGCGAAGCGGCGTTTCAGGCATGCGCGCACGGCAAGCAAGGCGCACGCGAGGTGCGCGCGACCACGCACGTACTCGACCTGCGCGAGGAGGCAAGCGTCGACGCCGCGCTCGCTGCGCTCGACGCGCATATCGCCGACGCCGTGCGGCGTGGCGCGCGCTGTGCGTTGTTCGCGGCCAATGCGCCGGTCGCCTTGCGGCTCGCGCTGCATCTGAAGGCGCGTTTCGGCGCCCAATGGCAACAGCATGCGGCGCTGATCGCCATCGACGATCCCGAATGGGCCGAGCTGGCCGGCATCACCACGATCCGCCAGCCCACGCGCGCGATCGGCTACCGGGCCGTCGAATTCCTGCACGATCGCATCGAGGGCGTGGCGCTGGCCACGCGCGCGGCTGCGTTCCCGGGCGAGCTGATCGTGCGGGCCTCGACGCCGGGCTAGGCGCCCCCGGCCAGGCGCGCCGGCCAGGGCCTGCGCCCCCGGGGTTCCGCGAGCGCGCCGATATCTGCGATGATTCGGGCTGCGGCGCGCGCCTCGCGCGCCGGACGTCACAAGGAGCCCCATGCACGTCGATCCCGTCACGCTGGTCTGTCTGTCGCTAGCGACGCTATTCGTCGCCGTTCTGCCCATCTCGCTGTACCGCCGGCTGCGTGGCCCGTTCGCATTCGACTGGCGCGACACCATCGCCGGCATCGCGGTCTTCGCCCTGTTCGCGACGGTGATCGAGCGCGTGCTCAACGGCTACGTGCTGCATGGAAATCCCGTTACGGCGCAGCTGCTCGCCAATCCGCTCGCATTCGTGCTCTATGGCGCGCTCACAGCGGGCGTGTGCGAAGAAGCAGGGCGCTACATCGCGATGCGCCTGATCGCACGGCGCGCGGCGGGACAACCGGGCTCGCCCCGCGTGTTGGCCACGCCATCGGTCGACAGCACGGGGCTCGCTTATGGCATTGGCCATGGCGGCGCGGAAGCGTGGTTCGTCGGCGTGCTCGTGCAGTTGCAGTGGATTGTCTTCGCGGTGCTCGCCAACCGGGGCGAGCTCGAGGAACATCTGAGCAATCTCTCGATGGATGCCGTGCTGCGCGTGCATCTGATTCTCGGCACGCTTTCGCCGCTGGTGGCCGGCGTGTTCGCGCTCGAGCGCGTGGCCGCGTTCGTGTTCCAGATCGGACTTTCGGTGCTGATGTGGCGCGGCGTGCGCGCGGGGCGCAAGTCAATCCTGCCGATCGCGATCGCGCTGCACGCGTTGATCGATGTGCCCGCTGCGATGTTCCAGGCACGCCTCCTGCCGCTCGTTGCGGTGGATGCGCTCTATGCGGTCGTGGCGATCGCGGTGGCCGTCGTCCTCTTCAGAACATGCGTGCGAAACCGGCGTGCGCCGCGCCCGGCCTGACTCGACGCGCCTGTCGTTTAACGCTATTTCGTTGCGTACGCAACGCTCGATCAATTTCTCTTTGCCAGCAATGGAAGACTATCTGTTTGAATGCGCAAGCCCCGATTTCGAGGAGCTTGCGCGCGTGATCGCCGATCTGTTCCCCGAGCAAACGCGCTTTAGCGAGCAGCCCGCCGAAACCGGCGCGCCGCTGCTCGTCGTGCATTGGGTGGCGATGCGCATGGGCTCCGCCGCGCGCCGCATGACGCTCACGGTGGCCATCGCGCCGGCCGCGCTCGCGCGCTATCGGGCGCTGCCGCCACGCTTGCGCGGCCGCAGCTTCGCCGTCTTGCGCGCGTATGTGGAAGCCACGATCGGCTCGCTGGAGGACCAGCACGCGAAGGGCGAGGAGACGCCTCGCGACGTCACGCTCGATCTCGACGAAGAATTTGCCTGAAGCACCCGGCACCGCATGAGCGGTGCGCGAACGCGGGAGCGACACTCAATCGTCTCGATCGTCTCAATCGGCTAGCCGGTACACCTTCGCGTAGCGCTCGGCTTTCACCACGCCGTAGTCGCCGGGCGCATATTGCATGACCCAGTCGCCAGCCGCGCCAGCGAGGCGGTCGCCGCCTGCCGAGCGCACGATCGTGAACGGTTCATCCATGCGTTTGGCCAGCACGACAGTCGGCAGATTGCGATAGGCGCCGGGCGCGCCATGTGCGAGCGCGGCGTCGGCCGGCCGGTACTTCGGGTCGAAGCGTTCGCGCGAAACGACCCAGCGCTCGCCCGTCGCTCCCGTGATGATCGCGTCTCCCGGTGCGTAACGGTTCGGGCCTTCAAGGCTCATCAATTCGCCGGATGCGGCGGCGAATTCCACGGTGACGGTTTCTTCCTTGACCACGCGTTGCGCGGCGGGATCGGCGGCGAGGTCGAGTTGGGTCAGTTCGATCATGGTGCGGCTGCGGGTTTGTTACCTGTTACGAAAACGAAAACGGCGCAGCGCGCGGACCGGCCGATTGCTCGAACGGTTCGCGCGCTGCGCCGTGATATTACCCGAATGCGGGGCTAACTGATGCGCCTGCTTACTGTGCCGGCGTTGCTTCTGTGCCGCTTGCCGCCTCGGTGGCTGGCGCCTTCTTCGCGTGCGGCTTGCCCTTGTACTTCGCATGGCCCGTTTCCTGGCCGTGGCGGAAGGTGACGTCGGCCAGCTTCTTCTGCTCCGGCGAGAGGCTGTTGTAAAGCGGCTCGAACGCCGTGACGAGCTTTTGCATGTCCTCCGCGTGCGCCTGGGTGATTTGCGCGTACTGCTTCATGTCGTCGAGCGCGTTACGCTGCGCTTCGCCTTCCATGCGCTGCTTGTAGAGGCCCGCCATGGTCTGGCTGTTGCTGCGCATGACGTCGGCGAACGTCTTCCATTGCGACTCCTGAGCGCCCGTGATCTTCAGCGCGGAGTGCAGGTAGGCAACGCGCTCCTCCACGCGTTGCTGATGCTGTGCGGCGCGTGCGTCGGCGTTCGACGCCGCTGCGGCAGTCGCGGGCGCGGCGGACGAAGCGGCGGTCTGTGCGAACGCGCCGCTCATGGAGAGCGTGGCAGCAAGGATCACGAAAACTTTCTTCATTTTTGCTCCCTGGAACTTCAATTCGTGGAGGTTACGTAGCGGGGCGACGAGAGATCCATCGCCTACAGGCGGTATTAGTACCACGTTATCGTTTGAGCACGGCTGCTATGCGACAACTGCTTACAAACGAAACGCAGGAGAAACGCGCCGAAATACGCCGCAATACGGGGAATGCCGGGCGCCTGCGCAGGTTTGTGCACGGCTGGCCGCGCGCGATAATGATCCGGCATCGAAGCCGTGCATTCGACCATTCGCCACCTCATTCACCAACTCAGGAGCCCGCATCACGATGAGACCGCCGCGCCTCGACCAACTCGACGACCTCGACCGCAACCTCGTTGCGCTGCTGCAGGAGAACGCCCGCGAGAGCGTGGCGAATCTCGCGCGCCAGCTAGGCGTGGCGCGCACCACGGTGCTCGCGCGCATCGCGCGGCTCGAACGCTCCCAGGTCATCGCCGGGTACGGCGTGCGGCTGGGGCAGGACGTACTCGACGCGAGCCTGCAGGCGTGGGTCGGGCTCATCATCGCGCCGCGCAATGGCCCCGAGGTGCAACGGCGGCTTTCCAAAATGCCGGAAGTGCAACTGCTCTGCGCGGTGAGCGGCGAGTACGACTACGTGGCCTGGCTGCGCGCGGATTCCCCCGATCGCCTGAACGATTTGCTCGACCAGATCGGCGGCATGCAGGGCGTCGAGCGCACGACCACGTCGATCGTGCTCGCGCGCAAGATCGACCGCGGCACGGTGATGGGTTGAGAGCAGCGCGCCACTCTCGTTAAGGCTGTTTTTAGGGAGTTTCGTCGTTTTGACGAAATTCATCGTCAAAACGACCAAACCATCCGTCGAAGCGCATCATTTTGTGTCTAGGATCTGATTTCGCCCCTCCTTAGACTGTGTGTACCGGGTACAGCATGACCCGAACCACAGAAAACCCAAGGAGATAACGAATGAAAGTCGCGATTGCAGGCGCCGGCCTGATTGGCCACACCATTGCACACATGCTGCGCGCAACCGGGGACTACGAAGTTACGGCGCTCGACCGCGATGCCAAGGCGCTCGAAAAGCTAACCGCGCAGGGCATTCCCACCCTGCGCGTCGACTCCGGCGACGCCGCCGCGCTGCGCGGGGCGCTCGAAGGCTTCGACGTGCTCATCAACGCGCTGCCGTATTACCTTGCGGTGAATGTCGCGTCGGCGGCCAAGAGCGCGGGCGTTCACTACTTCGACCTCACCGAGGACGTGCGCGCAACGCACGCGATCCGCGCGCTGGCCGAAGGCGCCGATCACGCGTTCATGCCGCAATGCGGCCTGGCGCCTGGCTTCATCGGCCTCGCGGCGCACGCGCTCGCGAGCCGCTTCACCGAGATCCGCGAAGTGAAAATGCGCGTGGGCGCGCTGCCGCAGTTCCCCACCAACGCGCTCAAGTACAACCTCACCTGGAGCGTGGACGGCCTCATCAACGAGTACTGCCAGCCGTGCGAGGCGATCCACGAGGGTCGCACGCAGATGGTGCAGCCGCTCGAAGGCCACGAGCACTTCTCGCTCGACGGCGTGGAGTACGAGGCATTCAACACGTCGGGCGGCCTCGGCACGCTATGCGAGACGCTGGGCGGACGCGTCGAATCGCTCGACTACAAGTCGGTGCGCTATCCGGGCCACCGCGCGCTCATGCAGTTCCTGCTCGAAGACCTGCGCCTCTCGGGCGACCGCGACACGCTCAAGTCGATCATGCGCCGCGCGATTCCGTCCACCGAGCAGGACGTCGTGCTGATCTTCATTACCGTGACCGGCATGCGTAACGGCCAGCTCGTGCAGGAAGTCTTCACGCGCAAGATCTTCGCGAAGACGGTGTGCGGCGTGCCGATGAGCGCCATCGAAATCACCACGGCCGGCGCGATGTGCGCCGTGCTCGACCTGTTCCGCGAGAAGAAGCTGCCGCAAAAGGGCTTCGTGCGTCAGGAGCAGGTGTCGCTCGAGCAGTTCCTCTCGAACCGCTTCGGCAAGGTGTACGAAGGCGCGACGCTCGAAGCGCTGGCGCCGGCGCACGTCGACTGACGCACGCGAAGCACAAGCCGGCAGTAGCAGTAGAAGCAGGGCGCCGC
The DNA here is from genome assembly GCF_048957375.1 of Paraburkholderia sp. A1RI-2L. Lineage (NCBI taxonomy): Bacteria > Pseudomonadati > Pseudomonadota > Betaproteobacteria > Burkholderiales > Burkholderiaceae > Paraburkholderia > Paraburkholderia sp. A1RI-2L. Next base: position 1,251,206 of record NZ_JARBTA010000001.1, on the reverse strand, counting down.
GGCTGCGATCGAACCTCGATCAGGCTGCGGACGCCGTCACGATGCGCTGCAGCAATGCGTCGTAGTCGGCGGGCCCGGGCGCGGTCGTGTCGAACACGATGAGGTCGTCGAGCTGCGCGCCCGCCGGCTCGAAGCGCCGCTTGCGATAGCTGTTCCAGTGCGCGAGCTTGTAGGCGTCGTCGGGATGGTTGCGGGCCACGATGCGCTGGCGCGCCGTGGCTTCGTCGGTGCGCACCCAGACGGCGGCGAGCCCCACGTCCGCCGCCACCCCCAGCCACGCGCGATCGAGCAGGCGCCGCTCGCGCACTTCCCCCGAAAGCGGCCCGACCGCAATCACGCTCACGCCCAGCGCGAGATTTTCGCGCGCGGTGTCGAGCATGCCCTGATATTCGGGATCTCGCAGATGCTGGAGAAAGAGCGGGCTGTCGCGGTCGTGCGGGTCCTGGCCGAGAGCGGCGAGCATCGCGGCGCCGGTGCGTCCGTAGAGCGTGTCCTTGTCGAGCAGACAGAACGGTTCGCCCGTCGCGCGGGCCAGCGGGCCGATCAGGTGCTTTGCGAGCGAGGTCTTGCCGGTGCCGGCGTGGCCGCAGAAGAAAATCAGCCGCGTCACGAACCGTGGCTCCGGGCTTGGGTGGCCTGTGCGTATGCCATCGCCTGCATTCTCCTCGTGTGATGTGATGACCTGATTGGGCGGGACAGCGCCCGATTGCGAAGCTTATACCAGCGGTCACCCGGCACTGCATCGCCCACGGCGGCTCGCGGCGCGCAATGTGCGGCGTCGCGCGTGGGCCGGGCGGTGCGTGCGTATATGATGGGCGCACCCGGACGCTGTTGCGTCGAGGATCGATATGCCCCGCGCCCCGCGCGCTGCGCCAGCACCGGAAAACCGACGAGGGGATAGCGCCCATGCCATTGCGCGTGTTCGGAATGAGCCTTGGTTCGCAGCGCGCCGCGCTAGCGGCGGCGCTCGTGGCATTGGCAGTCGCATTGCCGCTATCGCTGGGCGGCTGCGCCGAGGAGCCGGCTGCGCCGGTGCCCTTCAAGCCGGTGCCGGCGGAGCGCATCGTCAAGCCGGGGTATACGCAGCCGGGCGAGGGGCTCGTGGCCGTGGACGTGCGGCGCGAGCGCACCCGCAACGTCATCGTCAAGTTCCGCGACGCCCCCGTGTATATCGACGGCGAGCAGGTCACCGACCTCATGGACGGCGAGCACGTCACCTTCTACCTGAAGCCCGGCGTTCATCGCGTCGGCGTGACCACGCAGTTCGATCCGGTCGTGGAGTTGCGCTTCATCGTCGATCCGCGCTACACGAACCGTGCCAGCGTAACCTTCGACAAGGATCATCGCATCGGCATCCACCGGGTTGCGCAGTGATGGCGCGGGCGGATGGCGCGTGTTTCGCCGCCCATCCCGCTCAACGCTTAAACTTGGCGAATCGATCAACTTCAGGACAGGCGGCGCGCCCGTTTTCGCCACCCGCGCCACCGGGACGCTCACGACCCATGCTTATCAATTGCGCCGCGTACCAGGGCGGCAAGAAACTGGCCGATATCGGCATCGAGGCAATCAGCGACTATCTCCAGAAACCCGGGTGTTTCGTCTGGGTTGCGCTCAAGGACCCCGAAGCGGGCGAGATGGCCGCGATGAAGGAAGAGTTCGGTCTGCACGCGCTCGCCATCGAAGACGTGATGAACGGCAACCAGCGGCCGAAGATCGAGGAATACGGCAATACGATTTTCGCGGTGTTCCATACGATCGAGATCGACGAGGAGGATGAAATCGTCACCGGCCAGGTGAACGTGTTCGCCGGCCCGAATTTCGTGCTTTCGGTGCGCCATCGCGCGCAGCAGGGTTTCCGGGACGTGCGCGCGCGCTGCGAGCGCGAGCCGGAACTGCTCAAGGAGGGCGCGGGTTTCGTGCTCTACGCGCTGATGGACAGCGTGGTTGACCGCTATGCGCCCGTGCTGGAGAAGCTCTCGGGCGAAATCGAGGATCTCGAGGACCGCATCTTCGAAAAGCACTCGCTCGCGCAGTCGCGCGCCATCATCGAGGATCTCTATTCGCTCAAGCGGCGCCTCGTGATCGTGCAGCACCACGTCACGCCGCTCGTGGACGCCGTGGGCAAGCTCGCGGGCGGGCGCATTCCGCAGATCTGCGCGGGCATGCAGGCGTACTATCGCGATGTTTACGACCATCTCGTGCGCGTGTCCAACCTGGTCGATGCGCGCCGCGAAATGATCGTCACGGCGATCCAGGTGAATCTCGGCATGATCTCGCTCGCCGAGAACGAAGTGACCAAGCGGCTCGGCTCGTTCGCCGCGCTCTTTGCGGTGCCGACCATGATCGCGGGGATCTACGGAATGAACTTCTCCAATATCCCCGAATTGCATTTCAAGTATGGTTACCAGGTTTGCCTCGCCGTGATGGCGATTATCGATATCGTGCTGTACATCCTGTTCCGCCGTGGCGGCTGGCTCTGAGGCCGATTTTGACGCCGATGCCCTGCCGGTTGCTGCGCCGCAGCGTCGTGCTGCATGGTGCGCGTGATTGAATCGCCGATCGCGCGCGCCGGGAATGGGCCGCCTGAAAAACGATTGCGCATAACCAGAAATACGGCCCGGCCGGGCCAGACAACCGGAGACACAAACGATGAACTCCCGCATTCGCCGGCGCGTTCTTGGCGCCGCAGCCGCACTTGCCACCGTCACGTTCGCGGCCGCCATGCCGCTTGCCGCCCACGCCCAGACGGCGGCCGGGCAGAAGCCGAAAGTCGCGCTGGTCATGAAGTCGCTCGCCAACGAGTTCTTCCTGACCATGGAAACCGGCGCGAAGGACTACCAGAAGCACAACGCGTCCACCTTCGACCTCGTGACCAACGGCATCAAGAACGAAACCGACACGGCCGCGCAGATCCAGATCGTCGAGCAGATGATCGTCTCCAAGGTGGACGCCATCGTGCTTGCGCCCGCCGACTCCAAGGCGCTCGTGCCGGTGGTGAAGAAAGCCGTGGACGCGGGCATCATCGTCGTGAACATCGACAACCGGCTCGATCCGGACGTGCTCAAGTCCAAGGACCTGAACGTGCCGTTCGTAGGCCCGGACAACCGCAAGGGCGCGCGCCAGGTCGGCGACTACCTCGCGAAGAAGCTCAAGGCGGGCGATCAGGTGGGCATCGTGGAAGGCGTCTCGACCACCACCAACGCGCAGCAGCGCACCGCGGGCTTCAAGGACGCGATGCAGGCCGTGGGCGCGAAGATCGTCTCGGTGCAGTCGGGCGAATGGGAAATCGACAAGGGCAACGCGGTTGCCTCGGCCATGCTCAACGAATATCCCGGCATGAAGGCGCTGCTTTGCGGCAACGACAACATGGCGATCGGCGCCGTGTCCGCCGTGCGCGCGGCCGGCAAGCAGGGCAAGGTCTACGTGGTGGGCTACGACAACATCGACGCCATCAAGCCGATGCTCAAGGACGGCCGCGTGCTGGCCACCGCCGACCAGTACGCCGCGAAGCAGGCCGTGTTCGGCATCGACACCGCGCTCAAGGCGCTCAAGGAGCACAAGAAGCAGTCCGAACTCTCGGGCGTAGTCGAAACCCCCGTCGTGCTCGTCACCAAGGACTCCGCGAAATAGCCGCAGAACCAGTGAAATGTAAATGTAAGCGGGCGAGGCGCGCTGATGGCATGCGGCGCGCGCCTCGTTCGCATGGCTCGTCCGCTCATGCATCCGCGCGTGTAATAAACGCTCAAGAAAGCCGCCGCGCAGCCGTTATTCGTATCGTGATGGCCGCGCAAGCAGCAAGCAAAAGCGGGCCGCCGTGGCGGCATCGCTCGAACGCGCCGCCTGAACGGCGGCCGCCCGCTCCGCAATCCCGCGCTCCCCTTGCCGCGCGGTGCGGATCGCGATAACAGGATCGTGATGGAAGCAATTGCCCCCGACGCCCAAACACCGGCATCCGCGCGAGGCGCGGTGCTCACGGTGACGGGCGCCGGCAAGACCTACGAGCAGCCGGTGCTCGCCGACGTCAGCCTCGCGCTGCACGCGGGGGAAGTGCTTGCGCTCACGGGCGAGAACGGCGCTGGCAAGAGTACGCTCTCGAAGATCGTGGGCGGGCTCACCGCGCCCACCACGGGCACCATGACGCTGATGGGCCAGCCTTATGCGCCGGCGAGCCGCGCACAGGCCGAAGCGCTCGGCGTGCGCATGGTGATGCAGGAGCTCAACCTGCTGCCCACGCTTTCGGTTGCCGAAAACCTGTACCTGGACCGCTTGCCGCGCAGCTTCGGGCCGCTCGGCTGGGCGGGCTGGATCGACCGCGCGCGGTTGCGCGAGGACGCCCGCGCGGCGATGGCGCAAGTCGGGCTCGAGGCGATCGATCCCGATACGCCAGTGGGTGCGCTCGGCATCGGCCACCAGCAGCTGGTGGAGATCGCGCGCAATCTGATCGGCGACGAGGCGCCAGGCGCCGCGCCGCTGCGCGTGCTGATCCTGGACGAACCCACTGCGATGCTCACGGGCCGCGAGGTCGAGCTGCTGTTCGAGCAGATCGCGCGACTCAAGGCGCGCGGTGTGGCGCTCGTCTACATTTCGCACCGGCTCGAGGAGCTGGAGCGCATCGCGCAGCGCGTGGCGGTGCTGCGCGACGGCCGGCTCGTGCGCGTCGACGAGATGGCCAACTTCACGCCCGAGCGCATCGTCGCGCTGATGGTGGGGCGCGAACTCGGCGAGCGCATCGAGCTGGGCGAGCGGCGCATCGGCGCACCGCTGCTCAGGGTGGACGGGATCGGCCGCGCCGGCGTCGTGCGTGACGTTTCGTTCGAGGTTCGCGCGGGAGAAATTTTCGGCGTCTCGGGGCTGATCGGCGCGGGGCGCACCGAGCTCATGCGGCTCATCTACGGCGCTGACGCGAAGGATCGCGGCACGGTGGCGCTCGCGGGCGCAGCGGGCGAGCCGCCCATGCCGGTGCGCATCGACTCGCCGGCGGACGCCGTGCGGCACGGCATCGCGCTGATCACCGAGGACCGCAAGGGCGAGGGGTTGTTGCTGACGCAACCGGTGGCCGCGAACGTGTCGCTCGGCAACGTGAGTGCGGTCGCGCGGTATGGCGTGGTGGATGCCGGGCGCGAGAACACGCTTGCCGAAACGCAAATCGATGCCCTGCGCATCCGCACGAGCGGTCCTGGACAGCGCGTGGGCGAGCTGTCGGGCGGCAACCAGCAGAAGGTGGTGATCGGCCGCTGGCTCGCGCGGCGCATCACGGACGAGCAGGGTGCGCAAGGCGTGCGCGTGCTGCTGTTCGACGAGCCCACGCGTGGCATCGACGTGGGCGCCAAGTTCGACATCTACGCGCTGATGGGCGCGCTCGCGCGCGAAGGCTGCGCACTCGTCGTGGTGTCGAGCGACCTGCGCGAGCTGATGCTGATCTGCGACCGCATCGGCGTGATGTCGGCGGGGAAGATGACGGCGATCTTCGCGCGCGGGGAATGGACGCAGGACGCGCTGCTCGGCGCCGCCTTCGCGGGCTATCGCGCCGAAGATGCGCTGCTCGCCGATGCCGCCGACCTTCCCGAGCCGACAACGCCCCTGGCCGCGAAGCAGCCCGAACGCCGCAATCAATCGCCGCCGCCCGATGAGCGAGGAGGAAGCGCTTCATGACGAACCGACCGTTGCGCGAACCACCAGGAGAACCGCCGGGGCCGCCGGCGCAATCATCGCCGCATGGGACAGTTGCCGCGAGCGCGCGGCCCGTCGGCACGCGCTTTGGCTTTTCGAACTATCTGGGCCTCGCGCTCGCGCTGGTCGCGATGATCGTGCTGTTCTCGCTGCTAAGCTCGCACTTCCTCACCTACGACACGTTCAGCACGATCGCGAACCAGATTCCCGATCTCGTCGTGATGTCAGTGGGCATGACGTTCGTGCTGATCATCGCGGGCATCGACCTCTCGGTGGGATCGGTGCTGGCGCTCGGGGCGTCGGTGGTGAGCGTGGCGTCGCTCAAGTGGGGCCTCTCCGCGCTGCCCGCCGCACTGCTCGGCGTGCTGGCCGCGGCGGCCACCGGCACGCTCACGGGCGCGGTCACGGTGGGGTGGCGCATTCCGTCTTTCATCGTTTCGCTCGGCGTGCTGGAGGCCGCGCGCGGCTTTGCGTACCAGTTGACGCATTCGCGCACCGCCTATATCGGCGATGCGTTCGATTTCCTCTCGAATCCGATCGCGTTCGGCATTTCCCCGGCGTTCCTGATCGCCGTCGCGGTGATGGTGATCGCGCAACTGGTGCTCACGCGCACCGTGTTCGGCCGCTATTTGATCGGCATCGGCACCAACGAGGAGGCGGTGCGCCTCGCGGGCGTCGATCCGCGCCCGTACAAGGTCATCGTGTTCGCGCTGATGGGCGCGCTTGCGGGGCTTGCGGCGCTGTTCCAGATTTCGCGCCTCGAAGCCGCCGATCCCAACGCGGGCGTCGGCCTCGAACTACAGGTGATCGCCGCCGTGGTGATCGGCGGCACGAGCCTGATGGGCGGGCGCGGTTCGGTCATCAGCACGTTTTTTGGTGTGCTGATCATTTCGGTGCTTGCGGCGGGACTTGCGCAGATCGGCGCGAACGAGCCCACCAAGCGCATCATCACCGGCGCCGTGATCGTGATCGCGGTGGTGCTCGACACGTATCGAAGCCGCCGCAAAAGCAAGTGATGCGGCAGATGAAGGGCGAAGCAACAACAAGAACGTGACGAAAGCGCAGCCGCGCGGCGGCAGCAGTAGAAAACGGGCAGGACGAAGCAGGAGCAACAGCAAAAATGGCGACGATCAAGGATGTGGCCGCCGTGGCGGGGGTGTCTTTCACGACGGTGTCGCATGTGGTGAACAATTCGCGGCCGGTTTCGGCGAACGTGCGGGCCAAGGTCGAGCAGGCGATTCGCGACCTCAACTATGTGCCGTCGGCGGTCGCGCGCTCGCTCAAGGCGCGCTCGACGGCGACGATCGGGCTCGTGGTGCCCAACGGCACGAATCCGTACTTCGCGGAGCTTGCGCGCGGCGTCGAGGACGGCTGCGCGCAAAAGGGCTACTGCGTGTTCTTCTGCAATTCCGATGACGACCCGGTCAAGCAGCGCAACTACCTGCGCGTGCTGCAGGAAAAGCGCATCGACGGGCTGATCGTGGCGTCGGCGGGTGACGATGCCGTGCTCGCGGCGACGCTGGGCGAGACGCGCGAGCCGATCGTCGTGGTGGACCGCAACATCGAAGGCCTCGACACCGATCTCGTGCAGATCGACCACGAGCGCGGCGCATGGCTCGCGACGCGCCATCTGATCGAGCTCGGGCATTCGCGGATCGGCTGCATCACGGGGCCGGTCAGCGCGGCGGTGAGCGCGATGCGCATGCACGGCTTTTTGCGCGCGATGGCCGAGTGCGGCATCGAGATCGCGCCGGGCGCGATCGTCGAGGCCGACTTCTCGGGTGCGGGCGGCTATCGCGCCGCGGGGCAGCTGTTCGACACCGTGCGGCCCAGCGCGATCTTCGCGTGTAACGACATGATGGGCATCGGCGCGCTGCGCGCGGCAGCCGAGCGCGGCCTGCGCGTGCCGGCCGAGTGCTCGATCATCGGCTTCGACGACATCGAGCTGGGCCAGTTCACCTGGCCCGCGCTGTCCACGGTCGGCCAGCCCGTACGCGAGCTGGGCGAGATGGCGGCGCTCACGCTGATCGAGCGCATCGGCACTGCAGGCGAGACACGCAGCGGCGCGACGGTGCTCCGGCGCGTGATGGCGCCTCAGCTCATGGAGCGCGAATCGACCGCGCCGTGGTGCGGCGCCCGGGCGTCGCTCGCGGCCTGATGTGCGTGCGACGCGTGCATAATCTGCCGACTGGACAGTGGAGCACCGGAGGCACACGAAGTGGCGATTGACGAAGCTCCGCGCACGCATGCGCAATCGGGTACGCAAGACGCAGGCCGGCAGCGTGGCCGCGTGGCGGTGGTCGGCAGCCTGAACATGGACCTGGTTGCGCGCGCGCCGCGCCTGCCGCGCCCTGGCGAGACGCTCGCGGGCAGCGCCTTCGCGCAGGTCGCGGGCGGCAAGGGCGGCAACCAGGCGGTCGCGGCGGCGCGGCTCGGCGCGCAGGTGGCGATGGTCGGCTGCGTGGGCGCGGACGCCAATGGCGAGCTGCTGCGCGCCGGGCTCCTTGCCGAAGGCATCGATTGCGGCGCGCTCGACACCGCGCCGGAAGCGCCGACCGGCGTGGCGCTCATCGTCGTCGACGAGGCGAGCCAGAACGCCATCGTGATCGTCGCGGGCAGCAACGCCAAAGTGACGCCGGCAAGTCTGGCGCGCCACGAGGCGGCGCTCGCGGCTGCCGACGTCGTCGTCTGCCAGCTCGAATCGCCGCTCGACGCGGTGCACGCGGCGCTTTGCGCCGCGCGCCGGCTCGGCAAGATCACCATCCTCAATCCCGCACCGGCCACCGGTCCGCTACCCGTGGACTGGCTGCCGCTCATCGACTATCTCGTTCCCAACGAACTCGAAGCCGCGACGCTCACGGGCCTGCCACTCGCCACGCCCGAGGACGCCGCGCGTGCCGCCAAGGCCCTGCACCGCGCGGGGGCGCGCAACGTGCTGGTGACGCTCGGCGAGCAGGGCGTCTGCGCCTTGCTCGGCGATGAAGCATCGAGTGCCGCTGACCCGGCGGGCGGGCCGGCGCCCGTGCATTGGCCCGCGCCCAAGGTGGCCGCAGTCGATACGACGGCGGCCGGCGACACCTTCATCGGCGCTCTGGCGGTGCGCCTCGCCGCTGGCGAGGCGCCCGTGCAGGCGATCCAGTTCGCGCTGCGCGCGGCGTCGATCTCCGTGACGCGCGCAGGGGCGCAACCGTCCATTCCTTCGCTCGAAGACATGGCGCGCTGAAACCAGGGGGAACGCGTCCCGCAACCCCTGTAACTTATTCGTCAGCCAATTCTTCTCATTTCGTCATATCTGATCACTATTTCAAGCCTCCCGGACGCTTGCCGCAAACTGGGCGGCGTGGCGCGCATGCAGCGCAGCCTCAGCGATACCGTGCGCTCGGTGCGCGGCGGCACCGAAGCGATCGCCACGGCCACACACCAGATCGCAGCCGGCAACATCGACCTTTCTTCGCGCACGGAAGAGCAGGCTTCGGCCTTGCAGGAAACTGCCGCGAGCATGGAGGAGCTCACCGGCACGGTGAAGCAGAACGCCGAAAACGCCCGCCAGGCGAGCGCGCTGGCCGCCAGCGCATCGGATATCGCCAACAAGGGCAGCCGCGTCGTGAGCGAGGTAGTGGGCACGATGGGCGAGATCAACCAAAGCTCGGCGAAGATTGCCGACATCATCGCGATCATCGAGGGGATCGCTTTCCAGACCAATATCCTGGCGCTCAATGCGGCTGTGGAAGCCGCCCGCGCGGGTGAGGAGGGGCGCGGCTTCGCGGTCGTGGCGGGCGAGGTGCGCAGCCTCGCACAGCGCTCCTCGGCGGCCAAGGAGATCAAGGGGCTGATCGATACCTCGGTCGAGTGCGTGCATGCAGGTTCCGCACTCGTCGACGAGGCGGGGCGCACGATGACGGAAATCATCGGCGCGGTGCAGCGCGTGACCGACATCATGGGGGAGATTTCGCGGCTTCGCAGGAGCAGTCCGGCGGCATCGGGACGGGGAGGCTTTCCGACGCCCGGCTCCCGCGACTGGGCTGTGCCGCAAACCCGCTTGACGAAGCCACGCCGCTGCATCGCAGCGGCGTTTTTTATGCCTGCGATGCGCATGCATGCGCAAGTGCCGCACCAAGCCGGTTACGGTACATTGTGGATCTTGTCACGCGCGCGGATGGGGACGCACGGTACACTGCGCAGCCGCTTTCGCGGCAAGGGCCAGGCGCCGCAAGCGCACTGCAACACGCGCGACATCGCGCCATCATGCCGGCTCGACGCAGGACTCGCGCTGCCGGCGCACGCACACGCACGCACAAGAAAGGATCCAGACATGACACGTGACGATCTCGCGCAGCGCCTCGTGGCGGCGCGCAGCCGCCATCAGATGATCGAGACGCTGGCGCCCGAATGGCTGCCGCCCGACGCGGCCACTGCGTACGCGATCCAGCAGGCCGTGCTCGCGGGGCTGGGCACCGCCACGGGCGGCTGGAAGATCGGTGCGCGCGCGCCCGGAGGCGCGGGGTCCGGCGCACCGTTGCCCGCGACTCACGTGCACGCCTCGCCGGCGCGCGTCGAACGCCAGGCGTTCTTCCGCGTGCTGGTCGAGCTGGAGATCGCCTTCCGCTTTGCCGAACGGGTCTTGCCGCGCGCCGACGCTTATGCGCGCGACGAGGTGCTCGCGCTCGTGGGGCAAATCCTGCCCGCCATCGAAATCGTCGACAGCCGCTTTGCCGAATGGCCGAACGTCGCGCCGCTCGCGCAGCTTGCCGATGCACAGAACAACGGCGCGCTCGTGACCGGGCATGCGCAGCCTTACGGGGCGCTCGCGCGAGCGCTCGACTTCGTCGCGCCCGAGCTCGAACTCACCTTCGACGGCGTGTCGCTCGTGCCGGAAATGGCGGGTAATCCCGCAGGCGATCCGCGCGAGTTGCTGGTCTGGTTCGTCAATCATTGCGCCGCGATGGGCATCACCATCGAACCCGAGTGGACCATCACCACGGGCTCATACGTAGGGGCGCACCGCATCGAGGGCGCAGGCCTGCTGCACGGTCATATAGACGGCCTCGGCGAGGTCGAGATCGAGTTCGTCTGACGCGAAGCGCCCGCAGGATCTTGCTTGCGAACACCGTGCATATCAGCACGACGCGAGCACGATGCAAAGAGAGGCGGTCATGCTTTTTGCGGCGCCGGCGCAATGCGCATTCGAGTCACCCGAAAGCCACTACTGACAGCAGGGGCAGCGCGCGTCTATCGTCCCATGAATGAATGCGCGCCAACTCACTGACACCGGCCCATGTGCCGCGTATAACAAATAAAAAAATCGCTCACGCATAATGGCCAAGATGAACAACGACAGCACTGTTACAAAAATGGCGTTACAAGTTAGCGTGGTGATCTGTACACGCCTTGTGCCGCCGTGCGTTCTATGAAGAAGCGATACACGCGCGCGGCAGAGGGCGGCGTAGCGGCGGGGTTGATGCTCGAGCGTCGATTCGCAGTGCGATGGCGCGCGCTAGCGGCGTGAAATTTGCGGGTAGGCTGAAAATTGTACGGCGTCGCAGGCCAGGGTCCAAGCACTCGAGTCTGAACTTTCAATCAGGCTCGATTTTTGTGTGAAAAAAAATTCGAAAAGGTTTAGGATGAATTCGAGCGATGTCGTTTCCGAATAGCGCGCCGCGCACGACATCGGTCCAGATCTCGGCGAGGAGGTAGCATGGATATCTACAGCAGCTTCGCGACCCGCTTCGAAAAAACGCGAGAGGAAGAGCTCTCGCTTGAGGAGTATCTCGCGCTCTGCAAAGAAGATCCCAGTGCGTATGCCACGGCTGGCGAACGCATGCTGACGGCAATCGGGGAACCAGAACAGATCGACACTCGCAACGATCCGCGCCTGTCGCGCATCTTTGCCAATAAGGTCATCAAGGTTTATCCAGCGTTCCGCGAGTTTTATGGCATGGAAGAGGTGATCGAGCAGGTGGTCGCGTACTTCCGTCACGCGGCGCAGGGGCTCGAAGAGAAGAAGCAGATCCTCTACTTGCTGGGCCCGGTGGGCGGCGGCAAGTCTTCCATTGCAGAGCGGCTCAAGCAGCTCATGGAGCGCGTGCCGTTTTACTCGATCAAGGGTTCGCCCGTGAACGAGTCGCCGCTCGGTCTCTTCGACTACGACGAGGATGGCCCTATCCTCGAAGAGCAATACGGCATTCCACGCCGCTATCTGAAGAGCATCCTGAGCCCGTGGGCCGTCAAGCGCCTGCACGAATATAACGGCGACATCCGCAAGTTCCGCGTGGTGCGCCGCTATCCGTCGATCCTGCGGCAGATCGGCATTGCGAAAACCGAGCCGGGTGACGAGAACAATCAGGATATTTCCTCGCTCGTCGGCAAGGTCGACATCCGCAAGCTCGAGCAATACGCGCAGGACGACGCGGACGCCTACAGCTATTCCGGCGGCCTGTGCCTCGCGAATCAGGGCTTGCTCGAATTCGTCGAAATGTTCAAGGCGCCGATCAAGGTGCTGCACCCGCTGCTCACGGCCACCCAGGAAGGCAACTTCAAGGGTACCGAAGGATTCGGCGCCATTCCGTTCAACGGCATCATCCTTGCGCACTCGAACGAGTCGGAGTGGAAGGCATTCCGCAATAACCGCAATAATGAAGCACTGCTCGACCGCATTTTTGTGGTGAAGGTGCCCTATTGCCTGCGCTATTCGGAAGAGATGAAGATCTACGAGAAGCTGCTGCGCAACTCGTCGCTTGCGGATTCGGTGTGCGCGCCGGGCACGCTCAAAATGATGTCGCAGTTCTCCGTGCTCACGCGCTTGCAGGAGCCCGAGAATTCGAGCCTCTTCTCGAAGATGCAGGTGTACGACGGCGAGAACCTCAAGGACACCGACCCGAAGGCCAAGTCGTATCAGGAATACCGCGACTTCGCCGGGGTCGACGAGGGCATGGCCGGGGTCTCCACGCGCTTCGCGTTCAAGATCCTCTCGCGCGTGTTCAACTTCGATTCGACCGAAGTAGCCGCGAATCCGGTGCACCTCATGTACGTGCTCGAGCAGCAGATCGAACGCGAGCAATTTCCGCCGGAGACCGAGCAAAAGTATCTGTCGTTCGTGAAGGACGTGTTGGCCTCGCGTTACGCCGAGTTCATCGGCAAGGAGATCCAGACCGCTTACCTCGAATCGTATTCTGAATACGGGCAGAACATCTTCGATCGCTATGTCACGTACGCCGACTTCTGGATTCAGGATCAGGAGTTCCGCGACCACGACACGGGCGAGAGTTTCGACCGCGCGGCGCTGAACGCGGAACTGGAGAAGATCGAAAAGCCCGCGGGCATCAGCAACCCGAAGGACTTCCGCAACGAGATCGTGAACTTCGTGCTGCGCGCGCGCGCGGGCAACGCCGGCAAGAACCCGGCGTGGATCAGCTACGAGAAACTGCGCGTGGTGATCGAGAAGAAAATGTTCTCGAATACGGAAGAACTTTTGCCGGTCGTCTCGTTCAATGCAAAGGGATCGGCGGAAGAACAGCGCAAGCATGAAGACTTCGTCAATCGCATGGTGGCGAAGGGCTATACGCCCAAGCAGGTCCGGTTGCTCTGCGACTGGTATCTGCGTGTGCGCAAGTCGTCATGAGCGCAGAGGCAATACCTTCCTGTTGCGCCGCCGCACATTTCATGCGGCGGCGCAAAAAGGAGATCCGGCGGGGCGCAGGCCACGTAGCCATGAGCAACTGAACGTGGCATTCCAGACTGCGCACCTCGCCCATTCGAAACGTGAGCGGGAGACTGGATGTGCTTCATCAAATCATCGACCGCAGGCTGGCCGGCAAGAACAAGAGCATTGCAAACCGCGAGCGCTTTTTGCGCCGCGTGAAGAACTATATTCGTCACGCCGTCTCGGAAGCGGTGCGTGACCGCAGCATCAAGGACATTCAAAGCAACCAGAGCATCACCATTCCGCGCAAGGACATTGCCGAGCCGTCGTTCCGGCACGGCCCCGGCGGCCGGCGCGAAATGGTGCATCCAGGCAACGAGGACTACGTGCGCGGCGACCGCATTCCGCGTCCGCAAGGCGGCGGGGGCGGTGGCGGCAGCCAGGCGAGCAACGAGGGCGAAGGTCAGGACGACTTCGTGTTCGAACTCTCGCGCGAGGAGTTCATGCAGTACTTCTTCGACGACCTCGAACTGCCGCGCCTCGTCAAGACCCATCTGATGGCCGTGCCCACGTGGAAGAGCATCCGCGCCGGGTGGGCCGCCGAGGGCACGCCGAATAACATCGACGTGGTGCGCTCGCTGAGGAGCGCGCTCGGGCGGCGCATCGCTTTGGGCGCGCCGCTTGTGAACGAATTGCGCAATCTCGAAGAGCAGCTGGAGGTGCTAATGGCCGATCCGTCGGACCGGCGCGACGACATCAAACAGCTCGAAGAGCAGATTCATCATCTGCGCGGGCGCATCTGGCGCATTCCGTTCATCGACCCGTTCGACCTGCGTTACGTGAACCGCGTGAAGCAGCCGCAGCCGTCGAGCCAGGCGGTGATGTTCTGCCTGATGGATGTGTCCGGCTCGATGGACGAGCAGCGCAAGGACCTTTCGAAGCGCTTCTTCATCCTGCTGTACCTGTTCCTCAAGCGCAATTACGAAAAGATCGAAGTGGTCTTCATTCGCCACCACACGCGCGCCGAGGAAGTGGATGAGGACACCTTCTTCCATTCGACGGAAAGCGGCGGCACGGTGGTGTCGAGCGCGCTGGAATTGATGAAAAAGGTGATCGAAGACCGTTATTCGCCGAGCGACTGGAACATCTACGGGGCGCAGGCTTCGGACGGCGACAACTGGACCGACGATTCGCCGAAGTGCCGCAAGCTGCTCGCGGATGACATCCTGCCTAAGGTGCGCTATTTTGCTTATATTCAGGTGACGCCCGAGGAGCAAAACCTCTGGCTCGAATATGCGCAACTGGCGCTCACCGACCCGAATCTGGCGATGAAGAAGGTCGACAACCCGGCGGATATCTATCCGGTCTTCCGGGAACTGTTTGAAAAGCAGGTGGAGCATTCATGACGACACGCCACCTGCACAACGAGGCGCGCGGCTATCAGCCGGAGCGCCGCAAGACCGGCGGCCACGGGAAGGGACAGCACGGCGATCACGAGGCTGCCGCAAAACGGGGGGGACACCCGGCCGAGCCGGCGCGCAAAGACGCGCACGGGCTCCCCGAACATGACCTCCCTGAACCCCGGCTTCCGGAAACCAGGGAATTGCATATGAACGTAGCCGACAGACGGCCGTTGCCGTGCCCATCCGACTGGACCTTCGAGTTGATCGAAGAATACGACACGCATATCTCGCATGTTGCGGAGCAATACGAACTGGACGTCTATCCGATCCAGCTCGAATTGATCAGCGCGGAGCAGATGATGGATGCCTATGCGTCAGTCGGCATGCCGGTCAACTATCGTCACTGGTCGTTCGGCAAGCATTTTCTCTCCACGGAGAAGAGCTATCGCCGGGGACAGATGGGGCTTGCGTACGAGATCGTCATCAATTCGAATCCGTGCATTGCGTATCTGATGGAAGAAAACACGATGACGATGCAGGCGCTCGTCATCGCGCACGCGGCCTACGGGCACAACTCGTTCTTCAAGGGCAACTACCTGTTCCGCCTCTGGACCGACGCGCATGCGATCGTCGACTACCTCGTCTACGCGAAGAATTACATTGCCGAATGCGAGGAGCGCTTCGGTCTCGACCGTGTGGAGGAGTTGCTCGACTCGTGCCACGCGCTCATGAATTACGGCGTGGACCGCTACAAGCGGCCCCAAAAGCTT
This sequence comes from Paraburkholderia sp. A1RI-2L, assembly GCF_048957375.1. Classification (NCBI taxonomy): domain Bacteria; kingdom Pseudomonadati; phylum Pseudomonadota; class Betaproteobacteria; order Burkholderiales; family Burkholderiaceae; genus Paraburkholderia; species Paraburkholderia sp. A1RI-2L. Next base: position 1,235,724 of record NZ_JARBTA010000001.1, on the reverse strand, counting down.
TCGCTCGAACGCGAGGCTGCGCTGCGCCGCGAGCGCGAGGCGTATCTGCAATCGCAGGTCAATGAACTATGGCGCACGCTGCCGAAGACGCAGCAGCCCATCGCCGAGGAAATCGACGAGCGCTTCCCGCCCGAGCCGCAGGAGAACCTGCTGTATTTCGCCGAAAAGAACGCGCCGCTGCTCGAACCGTGGGAGCGCGAAGTCATCCGCATCGTGCGCAAGGTGGGTCAGTACTTCTATCCGCAACGCCAGACTCAGGTGATGAACGAGGGCTGGGCCACGTTCTGGCACTACACGCTGCTCAATACGCTGTATGCGCAAGGCAAGCTGGAAGACGGCTTCATGATGGAGTTCCTGCACTCGCACAGCAATGTGGTCTATCAGCCGCCAGTCACCAAGCACTACTACAGCGGAATCAATCCGTATGCGCTGGGCTTTTCGATGATGAGCGACATACGCCGCATCTGCGAAAGCCCCACCGAGGAAGACCGCAAGTGGTTCCCGGAACTCGCCGGCAGCCCATGGCTCAGTGCGCTGCACTACGCGATGCGCAACTTCAAGGACGAGAGCTTCGTCGCGCAGTATCTATCGCCGCATCTGATCCGCGAGATGCGGCTCTTCTCGGTGCTCGACGACGACATGCGCGACGCACTGGAAGTCTCGGCCATTCACGACGACAGCGGCTATCAGTACGTGCGCCAGGCCCTCTCGCGGCAGTACGACATGCATCATCGCGAGCCGAACATTCAGGTCTGGTCGGTCAACACGCGCGGCGACCGCAGCCTCACGCTGCGCCACTTCATGAGCGATAACCGTCATCTGTCGGGCGACACTGACGAAGTGCTGCGGCACATGGCGCGGCTCTGGCAATTCGATGTGTATTTGGAAAGCGTCGACGAGAACGGCACGGTCAGGAAGCGCTACGAATGCCGTTACGTGCCGCCGGCGGTGAGGGTATAGGCATACACCGGCTTCGACGCCCGCAGTGCAACCGAAGGCCAGCCCGCGCGCTGGCCTTTTTCTTGTTGTCGCGCAGCTTGCCTTTCGCCAGGATCGCAGCATGGCAAGCCGCCGTGAACGAACCGGCTGTGCCGCGCTAAGATACGGCGCTATTACCCTTACTCGCCAGTCACTCCGGAGCCCATGCGGATGCAGGCATCGAAAGGAAGCCGTCGTGGCGTTTGAATTTTTCAGTGGCATGCGTCACCTCAACCGTGCAGGGGCGTTGCGTGACGCGAAAGCGGGCGTGCTGCTCGCGTCGATGAATATTCCGCAACTGCTCGGCTATGCGCGCATTGCGGGCATGCCGGCCGTTACCGGGATCTATACCGGCTTCCTGCCGTTCATCGCGTTCGCGTTCTTCGGCGCTTCGCGCCACCTCGTGGTCGCTGCGGATTCGGCTACGGCCACGATCTTCGCGAGCAAGCTCACAGCCATGGCGGCGCCTGCGAGCGCCGAATACGTCGCGCTGGCTGGCATGACCGCGTTGCTCACGGCGTTCTTCCTGCTGCTCGCGCGCATTTTCCGGTTAGGCTTTCTCGCCGACTTTCTCTCGCGCACGGTGTTGGTGGGCTTTCTTACCGGTGTTGGCGTACAGGTGGGCGTGGCGATGCTCGGCGACATGCTCGGCATTCCGTTCGCCTCGCGGCGCACGGCCCTGCAGGTCAGGCAGATCATCTTGCAGTTTTCCTCCATTCACTGGCAGACACCTGCGATCGCGGCGCTCGTGGTCTTGACGATTCTCGTCTTCAAGCGTTTGCGGCCGGCCTGGCCCGTGCCGCTCGTCGCGGTGGTGGGCGGCATTGCCGCGAGCGCCACGTTCGACTTCGCGGGCCGCGGCATTGCCGTGACCGGACCGCTGCAAGGAGGGCTGCCGCACATTGCGTTTCCGGCCGTGGGCTGGTTTCAGATGCTCGATTTGATGCAGGTGGCGGCAGCGTGCTTCGTGATCATCATCGCGCAGAGCGCCGCGACGAGCCGCGCATTCGCCGAGCGCTACGACGAGCGCGTGGACGAAGACCAGAATTTGCTGGGCCTCGCCGCAGCAAACGCGGCGGCTTCGCTGAGCGGCGCGTTCGTGGTCAACGGCAGCCCCACGCAGACCGCCATGGCCGAGCAGGCCGGCGCGCGCAGCCAGTTTGCGCAACTGGCGTTTGCTGCGGTTGTCGTGGTGGTGCTGCTATTTCTGAGCAACTGGCTGCAATATCTGCCACGCTGCGTGCTTGCGGCCATCGTCTTCACGATCGCTGCCGGCATGGTGCACATTGGCCAGTTGATCGATATTCGCAGCGAAAGCCGTGGCGAGTTCTGGCTCGCCGTGGTTACCGCGCTCTCCGTGGTTGTGATCGGCGTGGAGAACGGCATTCTCATTGCGATCGGGCTCTCGCTGCTGCGCCACGTGCGCCACAGCTATCGCCCGCATACGATGATGCTTGCGCCCAACGAGACGGGGCGCTGGATGCCCGTGCCGGCGCAGGTCGGACTCGTGACCGGGCCCGGCCTCATCGTCTATCGCTTTGGCTCCGATCTTTTCTACGCCAACGATCATCTTTTCGTCGACGAAGTGAACGGTTTGATCGACGGGGCGCCGTCGCCCGTGCATTGTCTCGTGATCGACGCATCGGCCATCACGGCCATTGATTATTCGGCAGGTCGTTCGGTTAACGAGTTATGCGAGTCGCTGCGCAATCGCGGCATCGAGGTGATATTCGGCCGGGTCAACCGCTATCTGCGCGCGGACATGGATCGCCACGGCATCACCCCCGTGGTGGGCGCGGAAAACATCTATACGACGCTCCACGAGGCGCTCGCGGCCGTGCATCCGGAACTCGGCCAGCACGCTGACGCGTGACCGGTCCTTGCACGTCCTTGCACGTCCTTGCACGTCCTTGCACCATCCTCGCGCAGTGCAGCATGGTTCCAGCGGGGCTGCCGTGCTCGCGAGCGTTTGCAGAGACACCGGACCTCCAGAGAAACCCGAATTGCCCGCGAGATTTCGTGGCTGATATCGTGCGCGTCAAGCGCTGTGGAAGCGCTTCCACATCAACTCCGCCGGGGCGCGGCAACATCTCGCTGACGGCTTTTGCGCAGTAATCGGTAATTCACCGACGTTCTTGCGATCTCAGGCGCTCTGATGCAAGGGCGAGCGCAGGGGATTGCCGGCGAAGAGTGATTTCCACATCCTCGGCGTGAGTTCATGCACGCGCGATGCCGGATGCTGGCCCACGCGCTGCAACACGTCGACCAGATAGTCGTAGGGATCGATGTCGTGCAGCTTGCACGTCACCAGCAGGCTTTGCGCGATACCGATCTGCCTGGCGCCGAGTTCGGTCCAGCAGAACATCCAGTTCTTCTTGCCCATTGGGATGGCGCGCAGCGCCCGCTCCAATGAATTCGTATCGATCTCGACATCCGCATCATCCAGATACAGCAACAGGCCATCGCGGCGCTCACGGACATAGGCCAGCGCCTTCGTGAGCGGACTGCTCGGCAGCAAGCCTTGCGCTTCGAACTGCCTGTCCACCCAGACGAAGAACTGCTGCGCCACCGGCTTCGCATGCTGCTGCCTCCATGCGCGCTTGCCGGAGCCTGTCAGGCCCTTCTGCCGGATGTCTTCCTCGACGCGATACAGCGCGCCGATATGCTCCAGCGCTTCGGCCACGCGTGCCGGCTCGATCTCTTCGGCCTTCACGAAGGCACGCCTGCTGTGCGCCCAGCACTGCGCGTGGGCCAGACCCGTCTTCTTCGCATACCAGGCGTACGCCTTGTAGCCGTCCGTGTGCAGGACGCTGCCAGCCGCCGCGGTTTGCCCGAGCAACTGCTCGACGTGCTCCTGCCGCCGGCTCGGCTGGTAGTGGAAGCAGATCTCCTCGAGCTCGCCCATCACCGGCCAGAAGTACGCCGACTTCATCTTGCCCGGGCCGTCCCGTCCGGCCTTGATCGGCGTCTCGTCCATGCGCTTGACACGCGAGCTCAGGATCGACTGCCACTGCGCGTCGTGGACGGGCTCGATCAGCGCAATGGCCGCTTGCGCGATCTGCGTGAGCCACTGCCGCGACACGCGGATGCCGCACTGGGCAAGCCGCTGATGTTGGCGGTACAGCGGCAGGTGGTACACCAGCTTGTCGATGAGCAGCCCGGCGATGAACGACACATCGGCGCGGCTGCCTTCGATCACACCAACCGGCGCCGCAGGACACGACAGTGCCTGCGTATCGCGCCGCTTGATCACCGGGCGCACGTACTTGAGCACGACATAGCTGCCGGGACGTTGGGCCAGCCGGTGGCTCACACGCTCGCCGATTACTTCGTAATCCTCGGGATCGAGACCTGCGCTCTCGGGGTTCGCGATCTCGATGACTTCGACCGGCACCTTGCCCTCGTCGAAGAACAGCGTTGATTCGTCGACACCCGGGCGACTGGGCGTGGTGCTGCGCTCGTGGCCTGCTATGCGCGTCTTCCTGCCCGGCGCCGGTGCATCGGGCACAGCATCGAAGGCTTCGCCCAGCGTGCCTTGTGCCGCATCGGGCTGTACGATGCGACGCTCGCTCTTGCGGCCGAACAGCTGGCGCTGGAACCACGCGACTTGCGCGCGCAATTGTGCGTTCTCGCTCAGTACCGCTTCGCATCGCGCTGACAACGCCGCCACGTGCGCAGTGAGCGCTACGAGCGTTTCGTCGGTGGCGGCAGTCGATGGCATGGCCACCATCATAGGGCAACGCATGCCTCATGGCGAGGGCCTCACCGGCGACTGTGGCTGCGTGTGCCGGTAACGATGCCGCTGCCGGACGACCTCGATTCCCTCGAGCAACAGCTTCAGTTGGGTGACATCGATCTCACGCGTGTCCGCCCGGTTCCAGTTGGCCAGAAATCGGCCTTGCTCGAGCCGCTTGGCCCAAACGCACCAGCCGCTGCGATCGAAATAAAGCACCTTGATTTGCGTGGCACGACGATTGATGAACGCGAACAGATGGCCCCCAAGTGGATCGACCGGCATGCTGTGGCGTGCGATCGCGTGCAAGCCATCGAACGAGCGCCGCATGTCCACGGGTGCGCCGTACAGGAACACACGTACCTGCTGCTCAGGGAAGAACATCAGCTTCTCGCGATTGTCAGAACGATGCCGCCGGGCAGATCGAGGCGGATCGTCAGATTCGCCTGTCCAGCCTGCGTGCCCGGGTTGATGTGCGTGTCAGTTGCCGCAATGGTCCCCAGATCGACAAAGGCCGAGTCCCCGGCGGATGCATCCACGCCACACGGAGATGCCAGGCCCTGCAAGCGCCGCCGCCAATGATAGAAGCGAAACTCCGACACCGACTCCTCACGGCAGAACGCTCTGACCGTCAGTCCGCGCTCTGCGAAGCGTGCCAGCCTCTGGCGCCACGCTAATTCCACTTCCTCTCGCTTCGCTGCTGCCTTCATCGTCTGCTCCTGATCGCATTGAACGAGGAGCATTCTGCAACGACATCTACGCGAACTCTATAACGCTCATGGCTTACCGCTTACTTTGCGCAGGAGCTTTCGTGACACACGACCTAGCCGCTTCGCCGCATTCCGCTTCGCCGCATCCCGATCCGGCTGCCTCGTTCGAACCCGACGCCTTCACGCCGGCGCCCGATTCCGTGCTCTGGCGAGGCGACTTCTTGCTGGGGGCGGCCACCGCGTCGTACCAGATCGAAGGCGCGGTGGGCGAGGATGGCCGTCTGCCATCGATCTGGGACACCTTCAGCGCCACACCCGGCAAGGTGCTCGCGAGCGATACCGGCGCTGTGGCCTGCGATCATTACCACCGTTGGGAAAGCGACCTCGATCTGCTGGAAGCATTGAACTTCGAGGCCTATCGCTTCTCGATTGCCTGGCCGCGGGTGATGGATGCGTCGGGCCGTCCGAACGAAAAGGGCATCGGCTTCTACCGGCGCTTGCTCGAGCGTTTGAAAGAGAAGGGCATCCGGGCTTTCGCGACGCTCTATCACTGGGACTTGCCACAGCATCTGGAGGATCGCGGTGGCTGGCTCAATCGCGATACTGCCTGGCGTTTTGCCGACTATGCGGACCTGATGAGCCGTGAATTGTCGGGCCTCGTCGACGCATGGATGACGCTCAACGAGCCGTGGTGCTCGGCGTATCTCGGCTATGGCAACGGCCATCATGCGCCGGGCCTTGCGAATCCGCGCTATGCGACCCAGGCCATGCATCATCTGCTGCTGGGCCACGGGCTGGCGACGGCGGCGCTGCGCGCGAACGATCCGCGCTCGGCCAAGGGCCTTGTCGCGAACGTCGGGCGCGGCACGGCGGATTCAGATTCGCACGCCGACCTCACCGCCGCGCGCCGCTTCGAAGTGCAGCACAACGCGTGGATTCTCGACCCGTTGCTCAAGGGCGAGTATCCAGCCGAGCTGTTCGAACTGTGGCCCGGCACTGAGCCGCTCGTGCTCGACGGCGACATGCAGACGATCGCCACGCCGCTCGACTTCCTCGGCATCAACTACTATTTTCGTACCCAGGTGAAAAGCGACGGCGCACACGGCTTTGTCGAAGTGCCGCTTGCCGGCGTCGAACGCACGCAGATGGGCTGGGAGGTCTATCCGGACGGTCTGCGCGATCTGCTCGTGGGCTTTCATCGCACGTATGAAAACCTGCCGCCCGTCTATATCACCGAGAACGGCATGGCTTCCGACGACAGCGTGCGCGAGGGGCAAGTGGACGACGCGCAGCGCATTGCGTTTCTCAAGCGGCATCTGGCTGCCGTCGACGCCGCGATCAAGGTGGGCGTGGACGTGCGCGGCTACTTTGTGTGGTCGCTGCTCGACAACTTCGAATGGGCATTCGGCTACGAACGGCGCTTCGGCGTGGTTCATGTGGATTACGACACGCAAAAGCGCACGCCCAAACGCAGCGCACAACTGATTGCGCGCTTCATGGCCCAGCGAGGCGCGCGGGCTTGACTTCATAGAACGATAGACAAACCGGTACACCGGAGGAGACGCAATGAAGCGATTGGACCGGATGAACCCGCGCGCGCCCATGCTGCGCGCTGTCGTCGCTGCGCTCGCGATGGCCGGCGCGCTGGTGGCGCACGCCGCGGACGCACCGATCAAGGCCACCGTGATTCACTGGTGGACCTCGGGCGGCGAATCGGCCGCCATCAAGCAATTCGCGCAAGCCTATGATCAGGCGGGCGGCCAGTGGATCGACAACGCGATTGCCGGCGCGGACCAGGCGCGCGCCACGGCAATCAACCGCATTGTTGGCGGCGATCCGCCCACGGCGGCACAGTTCAACACGTCCAAACAGTTTCACGATCTCATCGACCAGGGACTCCTGAATAATGTCGATGACGTTGCAGCCAGAGAGAACTGGAACGCCATTTTGCCAGAATCGGTGCTCAACCAGATCAAGGTGAACGGGCATTTTTATGCCGCGCCCGTGGACATCCACATGCAGGACTGGTTTTTTTACTCGAAGCCCGCGTTTGCCAAAGCCGGCATCGCGAGCGAACCCAGGAACTTCGACGACCTTTTCGCCGACCTCGACAAGCTCAAGGCGGCAGGCCTGATTCCGCTCGCGCTCGGCGGCCAGGCGTGGCAGGAGAAAATCACTTTCGACGCGATCTTCGCCGACATGGATCGCAATCTCTACATGAGGGTCTATCGCGACCGCGATGCGAACGCGGTCAATTCGCCGGCTTTCAAGAACGTGCTGACGACCTTCAAACGCCTGCACAGCTATGTCGATCCGGGCTCGCCCGGCCGCAACTGGAACGATGCGACGGCGCTCGTGATTTCGGGCAAGGCAGGCATGCAAATCATGGGCGACTGGGCGAAGGGCGAGTTCTCTAACGCGCATCAGATGGCGGGCAAGGACTTCGGCTGCTTTCCGGGCTTCGCGAATTCCCCGTATATGGTGGCGGGCGATGCGTTCGTGTTCCCGAAGACCGACAACCCGCAGGCCGTGAAAGCGCAGCAACTGCTCGCGACGGTGATGACCTCGCCCAAGGCGCAAGCGGCATTCAGCGAGAAGAAGGGCTCGATACCGATTCGCCAGGACGTGGATACTTCGAACTTCGACATCTGCGCGAAGGAGGGCATGACAATCATGAAGGACAAATCTCGCCAGTTGCCGAACCCGGAGATGCTGATTCCGCCTGATGTGCAGGGCGCGCTTCAGGACGTCATCACGAACTTCTGGAACAAGAACCAGCCCGTCGACGAAGCGCAGAAAGCGTTCGCCACGGCGATCAAGCGCTGAGCCGGGGCAGCCCATGTACGCGCTCAAGCTGGATCATGCGAGGCGCCGGGAACGATTGAAACGCGCGGGGCGCCCCATGCGGCGGCGCCTGTCGCTGGCCGCGTGGATCGCGCTGCTGCCGATGGCAGCCACGGTCGTGTTCGCCTATATCGGCACGATGCTGTGGACCGCGCGTGTTTCGATGAGCTACTCGCGCTCACTGCCGACCAACACGTTCGCGGGCGCGACCCAGTATGCGCGGCTCTTCGAAAACGACCGCTGGATCGTCTCGCTGCAGAACCTCGCGATCTACGGTGTGTGCTTTATCGTAGTCTGTCTCGCGACTGGTTTGTTGTTCGCGATATTCATCGACCAGCGCGTTGCAGCCGAGGGTGCGCTGCGCACGATCTTTCTCTATCCATATGCGATGTCGTTTGTAGCAACCGGGCTCGTGTGGCAGTGGATCCTCAATCCCGAACTCGGCGTCCAGGCGGTGCTGCGGCATATGGGTTTCGCGCACGCGCACTTCGACTGGATCGTTTCGGAACGCTTCGCGATCTATACGCTCGTGATCGCGACCGTGTGGCAGGCCTCGGGGCTCGTGATGGCATTGATGCTCGCGGGGCTGCGCGGCATCGAGGAAGAGATCTGGATGGCCGCGCGCCTCGACGGCATTCCGCGCTGGCGTGTTTACGCGAGCATCGTCGTGCCGATGCTGAAGACCTCGATGTCCACCGCGTTCGTGCTGCTCTTCGTGATGGTGGTGAAGCTCTACGACGCGGTGGTGGCCATGACGCAAGGCGGCCCCGGCACCGCAAGCGAAGTGCCGGGCAAGTTCATCATGGATTACCTGTTCAATCGTGCGAACATCGGGCTGGCTTCCGCCGCCTCGATCGTGCTGCTCGCGACGGTTCTCGCGGTGCTCGCGCCAGTGCTGTACGCGCGCAGCCGTGTTTCGGCCATGGCAGCGCGCAGGGGAGAGCGAACATGAACGTTCGGCTTGCCAAACCGTCCAGCGCCCGCGCGACTGAAGCGAAGCCCGGGCGCCGCATGCCTGCCCCGAGGCGGCGGCGTCATTTCACACCGGCTCGCTTCGGTATATATGGATTCCTGATTATTTCCGCGCTGTTTTTCCTGTTGCCGCTCTATGTGATGCTCGTTACCTCGCTCAAGCCGATGAATGAAATCCGCATGGGCCATCTGCTTGCGCTGCCGCTTCATGTCACGCTCGCGCCGTGGCAGGACGCCTGGTCGTCGGCATGCACGGGCCTCGAATGCGCGGGCATTCGCGTGGGCTTCTGGAATTCGGTGCGCATCGTCGTGCCGAGCACGATTATTTCGATTGCGGTGGGCGCCGTGAACGGCTACGCGCTCTCGTTCTGGCGGCCGCGCGGCGCGGGCGTGCTATTCGCCGTGCTGCTCGCGGGCGCGTTCATTCCCGTGCAGGTGATGGTCTATCCGCTCGTGCGCGTGCTGGCCGCCGTGCATCTGTTCGCTTCGCTGCCGGGCATCGTCGTGATCCACACGATCTTCGGCATGCCCGTAATGACGCTGCTATTTCGCAACTATTATGCCGCGCTGCCGCAGGAGCTCTTCAAGGCGGCGCGCATCGACGGCGGCGGCTTCTGGCGCATCTTCGTGCAACTCATGCTGCCCATGTCGGCGCCCATTATCGTGGTTGCCTTGATCATGCAGGTCACGGGCATCTGGAACGACTATATTCTCGGGCTGGTTTTCGCGGGCACCCATAACCTGCCGATGACCGTGCAACTCAACAACATCATCAATACCACCACAGGCGAGCGGCTCTACAACGTGAACATGGCCGCGACGATCCTAACCTCGCTCGTACCGCTCGCGATTTATTTCATTTCGGGCCGCTGGTTCGTGCGCGGCATCGCATCGGGCGCGATGAAGGGATGAGCAACCGACGATGAGGTCAGGACAAGGAGGCAGACGATGGCGAATCCGGCAAACGTAGCGGTGCACAACCTGCGCATCGACCTTGGCGCGAACACGGTGATCGAAGATCTCGACCTCGATGTGCGCGCGGGAGAGTTCGTGGTGCTGCTCGGCCCTTCGGGCTGCGGCAAGTCCACCTTGCTGCACAGCATCGCCGGCCTGATCGACGTGACCCACGGCAGCATCGAAATCGCGGGCGCAGACATGACGTGGGCCGATCCCAAGGATCGCGGCGTGGCGCTCGTGTTCCAGTCGTACGCGCTCTATCCGACGATGAACGTCGAGAGAAATCTTTCATTCGCATTGCGTATCAATGGCACGCCACGCGCGGAAATCGAGCGGCGCGTGCAGCGAGCGGCGGAGATGCTCCAGCTCGGCCCGCTGCTCTCGCGCAAGCCGTCGCAGCTTTCGGGCGGTCAGCGCCAGCGCGTGGCGATCGGGCGCGCGCTGGTGCGCGAAGCCGATGTGTTCCTGTTCGACGAACCGCTCTCGAATCTCGACGCCAAGCTGCGCACGGAACTGCGCCGCGAGCTCAAGCAACTGCATCAGCAACTGGGCGCGACAATGATCTACGTGACGCACGATCAAGTGGAGGCCATGACGCTCGCCACGCGCATGGCGGTCATGAAGGGCGGCGTGATCCAGCAGTTCGGCGCGCCCGCCGATGTCTATGCGCGGCCCGAAAACCTGTTCGTGGCGACCTTCCTTGGTGCACCGCCGATGAATCTTCTGCACGGTGTGCTCGAAGCCGGCGAAGGCAAGCTGTGGTTCCGCGGCCAGCGGCTCGCCGTGGACGTCTCGCGCTATGCGTTCAAGGGAGCGCCCGATCCTGGCCGGCCATGTGTGCTGGGCGTGCGTCCCGAGGACATCCGCTCGGGCGATCCGGTGCGCATTGCCTCGCGGGGCGAGGCGCTGCAAGGCCAAATTACGCTGATCGAACCGATGGGCAACCACCGGGTCCTCTGGCTCGATTATCATGGAACGCAGATCGCTTCGATCGATCAGGACAAGACACCGCTCGCGAGCGGAGCTAGTGTGCCGTTCGAGATCGATGCCGGGCAGGTATCGCTGTTCGACGAGGCGAGCAGCCTGCGACTTTGAGCGCCCATTCATCAGACCATTAGATGAAAGGGGCGGGCGCTCGGAAAACATAACCAGAAGAAGGCAAGGGGGCAAACAAGCGTGGTAACCCTCAAAGACGTGGCAACGCTGGCCGGTGTGGGTCTTTCCACGGCCTCGCGGGCGATTTCGGGCAAGGGGCCGGTGTCGGCCGAGGCTGCCGCGCGCGTGCAGGCCGCTATCGAGCAACTAAACTTCCGGCCGTCGTCGATAGGGCGGGCGATGGCGACGCAGTCGCTCGGCATCGTCGGCATTTTCGTGCCGACTTTTTTTGGCTCCTATTACGGCACCATCCTCAAGGAGACCGATACGGAATTGCGCGCGGTGAAGCGGCACGTGGTAGTGGCCACCGGTTGCGGCGACGGCTCGCCACGCGAGCAGGCCATCGAGGCCGTGCGCTTTCTGATCGGGCGCGACTGCGACGGCATGGTGGTCATCAGCCACGACCTGCACGACGAAGACCTCAATATGCTGCATGCGATGCATCCGCGTATGGCGTTCCTGAACCGTGTGTTCGATCAGTTGCCCGAGGCGTCGTTTTGCGCCGACCATTTTCACGGCGGCGAACTGGCCGCGCGGACGCTGGTCGAGCATGGCCACCGGGAGATTGCAGTGATCGGCGGGCCGCCGAGCTCTTCGGACAACCTCGCGCGTCTCGACGGTTTCTTCACCGAACTCGCGCACCACGGCATTGCGCGCGCGGCAGTGCCGCTCATCATGTCGGACTTCTCGCCCGAGGGCGGCTATGCCGCGGCCGGCGAGTTGCTCGACTCGAAGCAACGCTTCACGGCACTTTTCTGCGCCAACGACACGATGGCCATGTCGGCGCTCGCCCGTTTGCAGCAGGCGGGCATTGCGGTGCCGGACGACATCTCAGTGATGGGCTACGACGATGATTATTCAGCGGCCTATATGGCACCCGCGCTCACCTCGGTCCACATTCCGACGGCGGAACTCACCCGCAATGCCGTGCGCTGGCTGATCAATCAGTGCTATGGCACGCATTGGGACATCGAGCGCGATTTCGGCGTCAGCGTAACGATGCGTGCCTCGGTCGCACGGCCGAATCCCGCTCGTCTTGTCTGACTATTGCTCGGCGCAAGAGCGTATGGGATGGCGGTGGCACGCACGCGCGCACTACCGCCCGCGCGAATCAAGGCTGCGCAGCGAGCGCAGGCGAGGACGACGGGGTAGGGGCGCTGGTGTGTGTGGTGGCAGCCGTATAGGTGCCGGTGAGCGACTTGAGAAACGCGGTCAGCGCGTCGACGTCCGCTTCGGACAGCGTGGTGCCGAGCTGATACTGCGCCATCATGCGCACCGCCTCACGCAGATCCGTTACGCTGCCGTCGTGGAAATACGGTGCCGTGAGCGCCACGTTGCGTAATCCCGGCACCTTGAACGACTGGCGATCGCGTGGATCGTGCGTGACGTTGGCCCGGCCGTTGTCGGCTTCGGTCAGCGCGTCGCCGCGTGCGGCGAAGTAGTCGCCAGCACGGCCCATGCGCTCGAACGATTGCCCACCCAGATTGGCGCCGACGTGGCAGCTCGCGCACCCCACCGACTTGAACAGGTTATAGCCACGCACCTCTTCGTTGCTTAATGCTTCAGTGTTGCCGCGCAGCCAGGCGTCGAAACGGCTGGGCGTGAGTAGAGTCTTTTCGTATTCGGCAATGGCGTTGGTGATGTTCGCGCCGTTCAGTCCATCAGGGTAGGCCTGCAAGAAGGCCTGCGCGAACGGCGCATCGGCATTGAGCTTGCCGACGATCTGATCCCACGATGCCGACGCCATCTCGACCGGATTGAGCGGCGGCCCGCCTGCCTGCTCCTGAAGCGTGGCGGCGCGCCCGTCCCAGAACTGCGTATGGTTGAGCGCGGCATTGAATACCGTGGGCGCATTCACGCCGCCCAGCTGGCCGCCCACGCCGATCGAGCGTTTGCGGTTGTCCACGCCGCCGGTCGCGAGCGAATGGCAGCTCGCGCACGAAATGGTGTTGTCAACGGAAAGGCGCGGATCGTGGAACAACTGCGCGCCGAGCGCGACCTTGCGCGCGTCGGTCGGCAACGCCTGCGGCAACGGCTGCACCGGATCGTTCTCGAAAGCCATCCCGACGCCAGGCGTGGTATACCCGCGCTTGCGCTCCTGCAAGATCCATGTGAGCAGCGTCTGCTGGTCGTGCTGGTTCAGCCCGGTGCGCCAGTGCACCATGCGAAAGCGCAGGGGAGGCATCGTGTCGTTCGTCACGGCGCGCTCCAGCTTGGCGAGATCGGCCTGCGGGGGAGGTGTACCGTTGCGCAGCGCATTGAACACGGCGTCGAGCCGGAAATAACGCTGGCCGGTCTCGATGTCGTAGCGGAAGAGCTGCTGGATGCCGGGCAGGGACGCATACGCCGGCAGTACCGCTTTGGTCGAGTGACAGTAATAGCATGCGTTGCGGGCGAGGATATTGCGAACCTTTGCACCCTCCGGAGACGCGGCGGGCAGGCTGGCCGTGCTTTCGGCGTAGAGGGTGTCGTGATACCAGGCGATGCCGCTAAGGCCGAGATAGCCGGCGGCGAGAAGCGCGACAGCGCCGACGAGGAATTTTTTCATTGTTGGCGTTGGTTGTAGGGAACCTGGGAATCCTGAGCGGATGTCGGGCCCGAACAAGCCCACTCTGGCATGGACCTGAGTACGGTGAACGCCAGGTGAAGAAGGGCCGAGACGGATTAGCGTGCTGATGCTACCGATACCCGGCGTCAGCGCCATTGCGGCACGTCAAGCAGACGCTGACTTGTCGCCCGCGACCGGTCGAAGCTTAAAAAACTGGCATCTATTCGATAAGTAGAACAAACAAAACGGCCTTTCTATTTTTTTTCATTCATGGCAATCATGCCGTGAATGATAGGCATCAAGGTCACCCGTGCAATACCGTGCCCGGCGCCTGAAACGAGGTCGCACGGCTAAAGCCGGAGCAGATGGTGTGCCGTCGCGTTGCCTGCATCAAGGCGCACGCCTGAGCGCGAAGTGACGCTTCCCGGTCTGCGTGGCATGCTTTCAAGGGGGGGCATCGAGCCACGAAACCAGGGCGATGGCGCATTCGTGCCGCGATACGCTAGCCGCTGGTAAGCTGGATACTGCAAAGCCTGTGGAGGGCCATGTCCAGGCTTCGCTGATCAGTGCCGGTTCGCGCGCGCAGGGAACAAATGGGTGCTGCAAGCTGGGACAGTCATAGACGACCTTTCAGTCAGGAGACGACGTGAACAAAATTGTCTTCCCTGGAGTCATTGCGCGAACCTTCGCGGTGCAGCTCGTGAGCCCGATTTGCCTCGCGCTCATAGGTGCAGTCATGCTGGGCGGCTGCGCTCACCAGAAAGTGGCAAGCAAGCATGAGCCTGTGCAATCGAACGTGCCATCGCCGCTCAATGACCTCGGTAGCGGGCCAGGCGAGAGCAGTGCGGCAATAATCGATGCGCGCGCAACGAGTGAGCTGGATGCCATGGGCCGGTATCTGCGCTCGTTACGCACCTTCGAAGTGAATGCGAACACGGCCACCGACGTCGTGCTCGACAACGGCCAAAACGTAGCGTTCCTGCATCACACCGTGCTCAAGGTCAAACGGCCCGATCGCCTGCGCGCGGACATCACAGGTAACGGCAACGTGCGCGGCATCGTCTATGACGGCCATCGCTTCACGATCTTCAACGAGAAAAAGGGCTACTACGCGCGGCACGATGCTCCGCCCACGCTCGACGCTCTGGTGCATGACCTCGCCGCCAACTGGCATATCGAAACGCCGCTCGCCGATCTGTTCTATTGGGGCAACGGCAAGCCCGACAACAGCGCCATTCAATCGGCACAAACGCTTGGCGACGAGAAGATCGACGCGCGCACCTGCACGCACTATGCATTCCGGGAAGCGGACGTGGACTGGGAACTGTGGGTACAAACGGGGCGCAGGCCGCTGCCGTGCAAAATGATCGTTACCGACACGACCCAGCCGGCGCGGCCGCGCCATGATGTGACGTACCACTGGCGGCTCAATCCGGCCTTCGCGGCGTCGACGTTCGTGTTCCATCCGGGCCCCGGTGCGCGGCAGATCGAGCTTAAGCCCGCAGATCATTCACCTTACGGGGAGGCGGAATGAGGAAGCCGAAGCACGAGCCTCACACCTGTGCGCATGGAACGCAGGCACGGGCCTAATTACTCGAGGGGCGAAAAGTGACTTAAGCAATTCTTAAGCTACCGGCGACGAGACTATCGGCCAAGTCTGAAAAAGTGTGCCGATGGAATGAAAGCGATTTACGCCGATCTTAAGCGAGCCCGTATGCGTCCGACCTCTAGTCGCGTCGCGGTTCTGCATTTGTTCCACGAATTTCCGCGCGAGCACATGACCGCCGACCAGGTCTTTCGGCGCGTGCCGCCGGAGACCGAGCAATGCAGCCTCGCGAGTGTGTATCGTGCGCTGGCGCAATTGCTGGATGCGGGCCTGATCACGAGCGCGTGGATTGGCGAGCAGCGCGTCGTGTACGAACTCAATCGCGGCACGCGCCATTCGCATCTGGTCTGCAGCGATTGCGGCACGATTTGTGATGTCGACGACAACGCGCTCGAGTTGCAGCACGAGGCCATTGCGGCCGCGCGCGAGTTTCGGTATGCAAGCGCAAGCCTTGTGATCTTCGGGCGCTGTGCGCAATGCGAGGCCTCGCCAGATTCGGCCGTTCGGCGTGCGGGCGCGTTGCATGGGATGGATCGGCGCGTGCAATAGTGCGGGATGCATGCGTGGACGGAACCAGGCGGTGGTGGAAGCGAAAGCCGGTGAATTTTGTATTTGACATAATGCAAATTATCAATATTTTATGTGTAGGTCCCAAATAGAAATGGCGTGCTCTAGCCATTTAGAAATGTCGCGTTTCGACCTCGGTAAGCTTGCCGGTTCCCTGCGAGACTGTGGAGCCGCCCATGCACCGAAGCGCACTGGTGACATTGAACATGCGAGAACTCGATCGTTTGAAGGTAATCCAGGCTGTCGTGGATTCGGGCCTGAAGCCAGGTCGCGCGGCCGAGCGACTGGGCCTGAGCGTGCGCCAGATCGAGCGGCTGGTGCTGCGTTACTGGGCCGCAGGCATCGCTGGACTGGTGTCGGGCAAGCGTGCCTCGTCCTCGCTCGCGGTTACATAGCCCACGCTCTAACGTGAGAGTGGCGGCTTTTACGCGACTGCTGAGCATTGCCTGCGGACGTCTTTCTGCCCCGCGATGTCACCAGCACCATCTGAAAGCAGAAATGCCGCTATTTTGGCGATTTCGTGAGCTTCGGGTGCGTCCTCCCCACCACGGGGGGGTGCCCCGCGCGGCGTGCCCCCTAACCTGCAAACCGGTACACGCAATCGTGACGGCAAGCCGTTCGGCACGCGTAGTCCAAAAACAAGGAGACACCAATGGCGGCCATGATTGCCCGGCCCCGCTAGCGCGCTTTCGGCCTCTTTCCACCTCGCTGTTTCTATGCGCCTTCACGCGGCTATCCCAGCCACTGGCGCGCGCTTGGCCACCCAGGCCACCCTTGCCTCACATGCCGAACCACGAGACCGCGCACATGTCTGCTTCCTCTGCCTACCAGCCCAAGCCAGCCTGGATGATCACCGCACTGCTCACCTGGCTTGCCATGATCAACTTCCTCGACAAGATCGTTCTTGGCATGGTGGCCGTGCCGCTCATGGCCGACATGCATCTTTCACCGGCCCAGTTCGGCTTGGTCGCCGGCAGCTTTTTCTGGCTATTCTCGACCTCCACCGTCATCGTCGGCTTCCTCTCGAATCGCATCGAGACGCGCTGGATCCTGCTAGCCATGGGCGCGAGCTGGTCGATCCTCCAGTTGCCGCAGGCATTCACGGACAGCGTGTTTGCGCTGCTCGTCTGCCGCGTCCTGCTCGGCGCAGCTGAAGGCCCTTCGTTTCCGACCTCTGTTCACGCGTTGTTCAAGTGGTTTCCGGATCACAAGCGCAGTGTTCCGGTCGCCGTCATCAATCAGGGCGCGGTCATCGGCATGGTCCTGGCCGGCGTCGGCATACCGCTCATCACGCTTCGCTGGGGCTGGCGCGCCAACTTCTTCGTGCTTGCCGCGATCGGCTGCGTCTGGTGTGCGCTGTGGCTGTGCTTTGGCCGCGAGGGCTTGCTCGGCGCAAGGCCTGGCGGCGCCCAGGCCCAGGCGGACCCGGCTGAGCAGGTGCCCGAGCGCCTGCCGTACCGCAGGATACTCACCGATACCTCGGTGCTGTGCATATTCCTGCTCGGCTTCGTGGCCTACTGGCTGCTCGGCCAGACCATTACCTGGTTGCCCACGTATCTGGAAAAAGGGCTCGGCTTCGGCGGCGTCGTCGCGGGCCGCTGGTTTGCCCTTGTCATTGCGTTTGCTGCGCCCGTGACCGTTGGGCTGAGCGCGCTGTCACAGTCCATGGTGAAGCACGGCGCGACCACGCGCGAAGCACGCGTCCAGCTATCCTGCGCCACCATGATCGGCGGCGCGCTGCTGTTCGTCGCGCTCGCGACCATCGAGTTGACGCCGGTTCAGAAGGTGCTCTGCTATGCCATCGCCGGCGCGCTGCCCATGTTGTGCCTCACGCTCGCGCCCGCCATTCTTGCCGAGATCGTGCCATTCGCGCAGCGCGGTTCGATCATCGCCATCAACACGGCCATATCGAGCCTCGGTGCCGCCGTGGGGCCGGCCGTGGCGGGCCGCATCATCCAGTCGCGCGCAAACGCGGGCAGTCATGCTTATGAGCTTGGCATCCTCGTTACCGCGGCCCTGCTGATCGTGGCCGCGCTCGTCGCGCTGCGCTGGCTGCATCCGGCGCGCTCGCTGCGCACGCTCAACCGCGAAGCGGCGCCGCTTGCCGCGTGATGTCCGGCCGATTCTCAACTTTTCGGAGCACGTCACGCATGATCCCGGCATTGAATCGATCCAACTATCATCGGGTCGGCACCTGCCAATGAGCGGCCGAACACAAACATCCAATCTGGAGACTCGACATGCAAGCAACCGTTGGTACCCCAGCCGCCGAAGCCTCAAGCGAAAGCTGGCCGCTCACCGTAACTCGTCAAACCCCGACCATCGGCGCTGAGATCGGCGACATCGACTTGCGCGAGCCGCTGGACGACGCGACCTACCTCGCCCTGCGCCGCGCGCTTCTCAAGTACAAGGTGCTGTTTTTCCGCGACCAGGACATCACACCGGCCCAGCACGTTGCCGTTGCGCGCCGCTTTGGCGAGCTCGAACTGCACCCGACTTTCCCGCATCACCCCGACCATCCCGAACTCGCGATTCTGGGTCGCGGCGAGGCGAAGCGCGGGCGCGAGAATCTCTATCACTCGGACGTGTCGTGGCGCGAGATTCCGTCGATGGGCTCGATGCTGCGCTGCGTGCAATGCCCCGAGGTGGGCGGCGACACCCTGTGGATCAACATGGTCGCGGCTTATGAAAACCTGCCCGAGGACGTCAAGGCGCTGATCGCCGACCTGAAGGCGGTGCACGACTTCCTGCCGCTGTTCGGCATCGTGGTGCCCGACGATCAGCACGAGACGATGAAGAAGCGTTTTCCGCCGGCAACACACCCCGTCGTGCGCACCCATCCGGAAACCGGCGAAAAGATTCTGTACGTCAACGAGGCCTTCACGACCCATATCGCCAACTATGGCCACAAGACGGTCGAGCGCTACCGCGTGGGCTTCGATTTCAAGCTCGCCGAGATGGAACTGCTGCAGTACCTGTTCCGCCAGGCGCAGGCGCCCGAGTATCAGGTGCGCCTGAAGTGGCAGCCGAACACCATCGCGTTCTGGGACAATCGGTCGTGCCAGCACTACGCCATCCAGGACTACTTCCCCGCCGTGCGCCAGATGATGCGCGCGACGGTGATCGGCGACCGGCCTTTCTGAGCCGCCCACAGCATCGACATCGAGCCAATTTTCGTCAACGAGCAAGTCATGACAACATTGAACCGTTTCTATATCGGCGGCGAGTGGGTCGAGCCCTCGACCGGCGCCACGTTCTTCGACATCGTCGACCCGACCAGCGAGGAGCACACCGGCAAGCTCGCGATGGGCACGGCAGAGGACGCCGATCGCGCCGTCGCCGCTGCGCGTGACGCGTTTGCTTCGTGGTCCGAATCGAGCCGCGAGGAGCGGATTGCCCTGCTCCAGCGCATCGCCGGAATCTATCAGCGCCGCATGCCCGAGATCGCCGAGGCCGTGCGCAAGGAAATCGGCGCGCCGGTCATGCTGTGCAATGCGTTGCAGGCGCCGATCGGCCTCATGCAGTTGCAGGCGGCCATCGACACGCTGCGTCGCTTCGAGTTCGAAACCACGCATGCCAAAAGCTATGTGCGCCGGGAACCGATCGGCGTCGCGGCGCTCGTTACGCCGTGGAACTGGCCGCTGAACCAGATCGTGGCCAAGGTCGCGCCAGCGCTGGCGGCGGGCTGCACCGTCGTGCTCAAGCCCTCGGAGATCGCGCCGTTCGACGCGATGCTGTTCGCCGAGATCATGCACGAGGCCGGCACGCCGGCGGGCGTGTTCAACATGGTGTTCGGCGAAGGCCGCATCGTGGGCACGCGCCTGTCCTCGCATCCGGACGTGGCCATGGTCTCCATCACGGGATCCACGCGGGCTGGCGTCGAGGTGGCGATCAGCGCCGCGCCCACCGTGAAGCGCGTGACCCAGGAACTGGGCGGCAAGTCGGCCCTGCTGATACTCGACGACGCGGATCTGCAAAGCGCGGTCGCCAGCGGCGTTGCACAATGCATGGCGAACTCCGGCCAGACCTGCATTGCGCCCACGCGCATGCTGGTTCAGCGCTCGCGCTATGAGGAAGCGGTCGCCATCGCGGCAGCCGCCGCGAACGCGGTGACCGTGGGAGACCCCGCCGATCCCGCCACGCGCATGGGCCCCATCTCCAATCGTGCGCAGTACGAAAAGGTCCAGCACATGATCGCTGCCGGCATCGAGGCAGGCGCGCGCGTGGCAGCGGGCGGAACCGGCCGGCCCGACGGGCTCACGCGCGGCTTCTATGCGAAGCCGACGATTTTCGCCGACGTGCATAACGACATGGCGATCGCGCGCGAGGAGATCTTCGGTCCCGTGCTGGTCGTGATGCCTTACGAGGACGAGGAAGACGCCATCCGCATCGCCAACGACAGCATCTACGGTCTCGCGGGCTATATCGCTTCGGGCAATCCGGAGCGCGCCCGCAAGGTCGCGGCACGGCTGCGCGTGGGCTCGGTGCGCATCAACGGCGCGATGCTCGACGTCACGGTACCGTTCGGCGGCTACAAGACCTCCGGCAACGGGCGCGAATACGGCGCCGAGGGGCTGGCTGAGTTCCTCGAGTGCAAGTCGGTGACGATGTAAGGCCGCCGCCCTGCGAGCATCATTAAGGCATCCTCAGGGCACGAGCGGCATGGTCTGCCGCCTTCGCCTCCTGCGCGTGCGCGAGGGGCCAGGGTGCGACTACCCGCCGCGGGTAGGGACAACACCCGGGGTATCCAGCCATCATCGCGATACCGCGCCCGTGAGGGCGCTCGTCAGGAGCCCGCCGCGATGTCCGAGAATCCCGCCCCCACCGCCGCACGAAGGCTGGCGCACACGCGCCAGATCGTCTGCACAGGATACGCACGCGAAGACGGCCTCTACGATATCGAGGCCTGCATGCGGGACACCAAGGGGCACCACGCCAGCATGCTGTTCAAGGAAGTGCCTGCCGGCGAGCCGATTCATGACATGTGGCTCAGGATCACCGTCGACAACAATCTCGTGATTCACGATGCCCGCGCGCTCACCCACGCCGCGCCTACGCCGTATTGCACCCATATCAACGCCGCGTACGGAAAGCTGATCGGGGTGCGCATCGGCAATGGCTTCATGAAGGAGGTCAAAGCGCGGGTCGGCGGCGGCGCGGGCTGCACGCACCTGACCGAACTGCTCGGCCCGATGGCCACCACGGCATTCCAGACCCTCATGCAGCTGCGCGAGCGCACGCACGCGGCCATGGTGGACGACGCCCGCGCGCCGCTGCTGCCCATGCTCGACACCTGCCACGCCTGGCGCGCGGACGGCGAAGTCGTCCGGCTCGCGCGCCGCAACCGGAGCCAGCAAGCCTCGCCGGCTCCCACCGCGGCCGACGAGCACGCCGAGGGGGAGGCACGCCCGGCTTAGCCGCGGCACCGCTGGCAGAGCGCTTCGCGTGCATTCTTCGCACGCTACAATGGCCGAATATCCATTTCGTCATTGGGCGCGCGCAGCAATAGCCGCGCCTCGACAGAAAGGCGCACGCGAACATGCCGCAATCCTCAGTTCCGTCCGATGAGGGCCGCTCCGACAAGGCCCCCACCCTCCCCACCAACCCCGCATCCCGTGTCATGGCCCCGCGTCACCGAACCCGCGTCGTCGCGCGCGAGCGTCTTGTCGCCCAGCTGATCGAGGCGCGGCGCAAGCGCTGCATCATGCTGCAAGGCCCTGCCGGCTGCGGCAAGACCAGCACGCTGGTCGCCTGGCGCGAGGCGCTGCTGCCGCTCGGCTTCGAGCTCGCGTGGCTCACGCTCGCGCCCGAAGACGACGATCTGGCGAGCTTCATCGACTACCTCGTCGCGAGCCTCGCGCAGATCGACCCGGCCATCTGCCGCGAAGCGGCCCTCCTCGGCGGGCGCGGCGTGGACGACGAAGCGGTCGAGCGCACCGTGATCGCGCTGGTGCGCGGCATCGCGGAACGCTCCGGCGACCTCACCCTCGTCGTCGACGATCTGCAGCATATCGCCAATCCGCGCAGCCACAAGGCGCTGCAATGGCTGCTCGATTACGCGCCGCCCAATCTGCATATCGTGCTGGTCTCGCGCGGCACCTTTCCTGTTTCGGTCGGCCGCCTGCGCGATCAGGATCTCGTGCTCGAACTCGACATGCGGGACCTGCGCTTCACGTTCGAGGAATCTGCGCAATACCTGCGCGCGCAACTGGGCGAAGTCAGCGAGCGCGATGCTCGCGAAATGCACGAGCTCACCGACGGCTGGGTCGCAGGCTTGCAGCTTTTTGCCATGCATCTGAAGCGGCACCGCGCGTCCTCCGGCGCGCGCAACGCGGCGGAGTCGCTCAGCCGTCTTCCTCACACTCACCTGCTCGATGCGCGCTCGCTCGGCGACTACTTCGAGCGCGAAGTGCTGTCCCACCTCACGGCGAACGAGGTGGAGCTGCTCGTGCGCACCTCGGTGTGCGCGCGGTTGTGCTCATCGCTGTGCGTGGCGCTGGTCGGCGCGGAGCAGCCGCCTCGCGAGCTGCTCGCGCTGCTCGAACGCCTCGAGACCGACAATTTGTTCATCGCGCAGATCGAGCGCGTGGGTAACGAAACCTGGTACCGCCTCAACCCGCTCTTTCGCGAGACCCTGCTCGACCGCTTCCGGGCTCGCAGCGAGGCGGTGCAGCGTTCGGTGCACCATGCGGCATGGTGCTGGTTCCGCGACCACGACCTGCCCGACGAGGCCGTGCGGCATGCGCTGCAGGCCGGCGAATCGGCGGCCGCGGCGAACCTCGTTCTGGAAGTGGCGCGCGGCTTGCAGGTGTCTGGCGATCTGCGCAAGCTGGTCTCGCTCATGCAGTTGCTGCCGCATGTCGAGATCGAAGCCCGCATCGGCTTGCGCATGTGGCGCCTGCAACTGCAGCTATATGCGCGCGATTTCGAAGCCTGCGCGAACAGCATCGCGCGGCTCGAAGCCGACATCCCCGCCGGGGATGCACGCACGCGCTACCGGCTGGCGCTGTTGCGCGCCACAGTCGAGGTGCAGCGCGACGATCCCGACCGGGCGATGGAGCAATTGCCCGTGATCCTGAATGCGCCCGCGGATGCCGACGGCTTCTCGGTCGGCGCGCGCGCCATCCTGCTGTCATGGCTCTACATGCACGCGGGCGAGTACGAAGAAGCGCGCGCGATGCAACTGGACCCGACGCGTGTGCTCGTCGCCGGCGCACCGCTGCTCGGCACCTCCGCAGGCGTGCTCAATAGTCGCTGCATGACCGGCTTCAGCCATGCGCTCGAAGGGCAATTCACGCAGGTCGAGCGCATCAGCCGCGACGTGCTGGCCGAAGCCGAGCAGCGCGGCAGCGGCGCGGCGGAGCCGGCCTGCTTCGCGGCCGCGCTGCTTGGCGAGGCGCTGTACGAGTTCAACGACATCGCCGGCGCGAGACGTCTGCTCGAAGATCGCGTCGATGTGCTCGAGCGGGTGTCCATCCCCGATTCGGTCGTGCGCGTGTTGAGCGTGCTTGCGGCGGCGCACTGGGCGGAAGGACATCACCTCGACGCATTCGCCTACCTCGAACGGCTCGATGAGTACGCCACGCGGCAAGGCCTGCCACGGCTTCAGGCTCACAGCCTCGCAGCCCAGGTCCAGTATCATCTCCAATCCGGCCGGTTCGACGACGCCGAGGCCGGTCTCGCGCGGCTCGACATGATCGCGGCCAGTCTCGCGCCCACGCGCCCGCTCACCCACCGCGACGTCGTAGCGCTCGCGGAGCAGGCGCACGTCAGCTGGAACATCGCCCACAAGGATTACGAAAGCGCCGCCTTGCGCTTGCCGGCGCTCATCGCACTATGTGGCGAGCGGGGCCGTCAGCATCACGTCGCCCGCCTGCGCCTGCAGTCGGCGCTGGTCGACCTGAAGCGCGGACGCACCGATGCGGCGCACCAGAGCGCGCTCGCCAGCCTGCGCCTCGGCCACCGGATCGGGCTGGTGCGCAGCATTCTCGACGCCGCGCCCGATGTGATCGCGTTCGCGGAACAGGTCGTGCGCGCCGAGCCGGACGATGCGGTGCTGGCGTTCTATGTCGACCGGCTGCGCCGCGCCGAGGCGGCCGAGAGCGTTCTCGCCGCGCCGCCGGCCACGGCGAGCAGCGCACGTGGCGCGCTGCCTGGCGGCGCCGAAGCGCTCAGCGATCGCGAGGCCAAGGTCATCAGCCTGCTCGCGCAGACGTTGCCTAACAAGAAGATCGCCCGAACCCTCGGCATCTCGCCGGAAACGGTCAAGTGGCACCTCAAGAACATCTACGGCAAGCTCGGCGTTTCGAGCCGCGACGAAGCCGTCGCACGCGTGCGCGATCTCGGGCTCGATCTCGACCAGTAGCCCGGGCGTTTCGCCCCACTCCCCCTCCTCGCTACCCGTCGCGGGTGGTTCAGCCCGGCGCCGGGGCCGACTATTCTCTGTATCAGGGTTTGCGCTTCGCCACGGCGGCGCAAACCCGACACAGCCAAAAAACGTAACAGGAGACACGGCGTAATGACTACGCTCACGCCCAGTTCTGCCCCGGCGGCCGCATTCCGCCCGGTCCGGCTGCCCTCGCGGCAAACCCTCGTCGAACGCCGCAGCGACGGCAGCCTGGTTCTCCGTTCGGCCAACCCGCCGCCCGCCATCACCCAAAACAGCTTTGCCGATTTCATCGAACGTTGGGCCGCCGTGCGCGGCGACATGACGGCCTTCGCCGAGCGCGATAGCGCCGGCGAGTGGCGCCGCTTGAGCTGGCGCGATCTGTGGCAACAAGTGCGTGCGGTCGCGGCTGCGCTGCTCGAAATGGGGCTCGGCCAAACTCGCCCGCTGACGCTGCTATCAGGCAACTCGATCGAACAGGCCGTGGTATTGCTCGCGGCCGAGTACGCGGGCATCCCGACAGCGCCGGTTTCGCCCGCCTACGCGTCGCTCAGCAAGGACTTTGCGCGCCTGAACGGCGTGATCGACATGGTGCCGCCGGCCGCGCTCTTCGTGCAGGACGGCACCGCCCTCGAGCGCGCGCTCGCCGCCCTCGAGCACACGGGGGCCGCAGTGATCGCCGTGCGCAACGTGCGTGCAGGGCAGGCCGACTGGGCCAAGCTTGCGGCCACCGAGCTGACACCCGCACGCGAAGCCGCCGTTACCGCCGCCCACTCGGCCATCTCGCCCGATGCAACGGCGCGCGTGCTCTTTACTTCAGGCTCCACCGGCATTCCGAAGGGCGTGAACCTCACCTATGGCAATTTCAAGGCTGTCGCCGCTTACTTCTCCGACAACCTTGCATTCCTGAACGAGCTCGAACCCGTATTTCTCGACTGGCTGCCGTGGCATCACGGTCTTGGCGGCGTGCTCAATCTCGGCCGCTCGATCCAGTTCGGCGCAACCCATTACATCGACGACGGGCGTCCGCTGCCCGGCCTCGTCGAGCGCACCGTGCGCAATCTGCGCGAAGTGGCGCCCACTATCTTCACGACCGTGCCGTCCGCGTGGACCGTGCTCGCTAACGAGCTCGAACGCGATGACGCGCTCGCGGCGAATCTGTTCTCGAAAGTCCACTACTTCGGCTATGGCGGCGCCAGCCTGCCTGCCGACGTCTGGCAGCGCATTCAACGCGTGGCGCAAGAGATCACGGGAGAGCGCATCGCCTTCATGACTGGCCTCGCCTGCACGGAAACGTCCGGCATGGGAACGTATTGCGGTTGGACGACCGAGACCATCGGCAACATCGGCACGCCCGTGCCCGGTTCGGAAGTGAAGCTGATACCGCTCGAAGGCGGCGATGGCCGCTACGAGATCCGCATGCGCGGCGCCAACGTGTTCGGCGGCTATATCAAGCATCCCGAACTAACTGCAGCCGCATTCGACGAAGAAGGCTTCTTCCGGCTCGGCGATGCCGTGCGGCTTGCGGACCCCGAGGATCCTTCGAAGGGCATGCTGTTCGCGGGCCGCGTCGTGGAAGATTTCAAGCTCACCAATGGCACATGGGTTCGCACGGGCGCCGTGCGGCTCGCGCTGCTCGAGTGCTGCGCCCCGCTCCTCACCGACGCCGTGATTTGCGGCCACGACCATGACTACCTGGCTGCGCTCGCGTGGCCCAACGTGGCCGCTTGCCGGCGTCTCGCGCCGGAGCTCGAGGGACTCGACGCCGCCGCCCTCGTGCAGCATCCGCGCGTTGTCGCGGAACTGGGCGAGAGGCTGCGCCGTCAGGGTGCGAAAGGCGCGAGCCTCTCGGTCGATCGCCTCATGCTGATGGCCGAACCACCCTCGATGGACGCCAACGAAATTGCCGAGAAAGGCTACGTCAACCAGGCCGTCACGCGGGCGCGCCGCGCCGATCTGGTTGATGCACTCTATGTAACCGAGCCCGCGGCGCACATCGCGCGCGCACGCTGAAATACGCTTCGAACCAAACGCCCAAGCTTAGGAAAACAAAATGCATATCAACCGGACCTTCTTCCGTGATGATCACGAAATGCTGCGCACCACCGCGCGCCGCTTTTTGGAAAAAGAATGCCTGCCGAAACAGGCCGAATGGGACAAAGCCGGCAAGGTGGACCGCGAAACCTGGCTCAAGGCGGGCCGCGAGGGTCTGTTGTGCCTCACGCTTCCCACCGAGTACGGCGGTGGCGGCGGCGATTTCGGCCACGCAGCCGTGTTCAACGAAGAGGTCAACCGTTCGGGCGTGAGCGGCCTCGGCTTCTCGGTCCACTCGGACATCATCGCCCCCTACGTCGCCCGCATCGGCTCGGAAGAGCAGAAGCAGCGCTGGCTGCCGAAAGTCTGCTCGGGCGAGTGCATCCTCGCGATCGCGATGACCGAGCCCGGCACGGGCAGCGACCTGAAGGCCGTGCGCACCACCGCGATCCGCGACGGCGACGAGTACGTCATCAACGGCAGCAAGACCTTCATCAGCAACGGCCTGAACGCCGACCTCATCATCGTGGTGTGCAAGACCGACCCGGCGGCGGGCTCGAAAGGCGTGAGCCTCGTCGTGGTCGAAGCCGATCGCGCGGGCTTCCGCCGTGGCCGCAAGCTCGACAAAGTGGGCCAGCACGCCGGCGACACCGCCGAGCTCTTCTTCGACAATGTGCGCGTGCCCGTGTCGAACCTGCTCGGCGAAGAAGGCAAAGGTTTCGCCTACCTGATGGCGGAATTGCCACAGGAACGCCTTTCGATCGCAGTCGGTGCCGCTGCGAAGCTGGAGGCCTGCCTCGAGCACACGCTGAACTACGTGAAGGACCGCAAGGCGTTCAACCAGACCGTGTGGGACTTCCAGAACACCAAGTTCAAGCTGGCTGACATCAAGGCCCAGACGATCGCCGTGCGCCTGATGGTGGACCACTATCTGTCCGAGCACGTGCGCCGCCGCCTCACGCTCGAAGAAGCGGCCGTGGCCAAGCTTTTCGCCACCGAATCGCTCGGCAAGGCGCTCGACGAGATGGTGCAGCTCCACGGCGGCTACGGCTACATGCTCGAGTACCCGGTGGCCCGCGCTTTCGCTGACTCGCGCGTCACGCGCATCTACGGCGGCACGAGCGAAGTGATGCGCGATCTCATCTCCCGCAAGCTTTAAAAAACTTTTCGATAAACAGGAGTCCTGATATGACGAAAAAAGCATTTGTCGCCGGCGTCGGCATGATCCCGTTCAAGAAGCCGGGCACGAGCGAAACCTATGACGTGATGGGTGCCACGGCGATCCGCCAGGCGCTGGCTGATGCCGGGCTAGACTACGCTGACGTCCAGCAGGCTTACGCCGGCTATGTCTACGGCGACTCGACGTGCGGCCAGAAGGCACTCTATCACGTGGGCATGACCGGCATTCCCGTCATCAACGTGAACAACAACTGTGCGACCGGTTCGTCGGCGCTGTTCCTCGCTCGTCAGGCCGTGCAGAGCGGCGCGGTCGATTGCGCGCTTGCCGTGGGGTTCGAATTCATGCAGCCCGGCGCGCTCAAGTCCAACTGGACCGATCGCGCTCCAGCCTTAGAACGGGCGAACGTGGTGGTTGACGAACTGGTCGGCAAACTCGACGGACTCAGCAACGCGATCCGCCAGTTCGCCGGAGCCGGTATGGCGCATATGAGGAAGTACGGCACCAGGCTCGAGACCTTCGCCAGCATTCGCGCGAAGGCGAGCCGCCATGCTGCGCGCAACCCGCTCGCGGTGTTCCGAAACGTCGTTACGACCGAGGACGTGATGGCCGCACCCATGCTCTGGGAAGGCGTGCTCACGCGCCTGATGGCCTGCCCGCCCACCTGCGGCGCGGCGGCGGCACTGATCGTTTCGGAAGCGTTCGCGAAAAAGCGCGGCCTGCGCACCGACGTGATCATTGCCGGCCAGGCGCTCACCACCGACACGCCCAGCACCTACGACGCGAAGGACATGATCCGCGTGGTGGGTTTCGACATGGCCCAGGCCGCTGCGAAGAGCGCGTACGAACAGGCCGGCGTGGGCCCGCAGGACCTCGACGTGATCGAGCTGCACGACTGCTTTGCGCAGAACGAGCTCATCACCTATGAAGCACTCGGTCTGTGCGGCGAAGGCGAAGCCGAAAAGCTCGTCGACGACGGCGACAACACCTACGGCGGCAAGTGGGTCGTGAATCCGTCGGGCGGTCTGCTCTCGAAGGGCCACCCGCTAGGTGCAACCGGTCTCGCGCAGTGCTACGAACTCACGCAGCAGTTGCGCGGCACGGCGCAAGAGCGCCAGGTCGAGGGCGCGAAGGTCGCGCTCGCGCACAACGTGGGTCTCGGCGGCGCTTGTGTGGTGACGGTTTACCAGTCGGCTTGAACGGGTCATTGACCAGATAACCACGGAGCAACCGACATGATCGACAAGCAGTTCATCGGCAAGAAACTGCCGGCGTTTCGCGCGGTGGCTGAAGCAGGCCGCCTGCGCTTTTTCGCCAAGGCGATTGGCGAGACGAACCCGGTCTACTTCGACGAAGCCGCCGCGCGCGATGCGGGCCATCCCGGTCTGCCGCTACCGCCCACGTTCCTGTTCTCGCTCGAATTCGAACAGCCAGACGCTTCGTGGCGCGACGAGATCGGCATCGAACTGCCGCGCATTCTGCACGGCGAGCAGAACTTCACCTATCACCGGCTTGCCTACGCCGGCGACGTGCTGCTGTTCGAGTCGCACATCGCGGACATCTACGACAAGAAAGGTGGCCTGCTGGAGTTCGTGGTGCGCGAAACGCGCGTGACGAACCAGCGCGGCGAACACGTGGCCGATCTGCGCAGCGTGATCGTGCAACGTAACGGTTAAGGAAGCCAACGCATGAACAACCTCAACTACGACGCAATCCAGGTTGGCGATACGCTGCCGCCGCTGGACCTGGCGCCGGTCGACCGCAAGATGCTCGCACTCTTCGCCGGCGCATCGGGCGACCACAACGCCGTGCATATCGACATCGACTACGCACGCCGCGCCGGAATGCCCGACGTGTTCGCGCACGGCATGCTCTCGATGGCCTGGCTCGGCCGCCTGCTCACGAAGTGGGTAGATCAACGTCAGTTGCGCCAGTTCGGCGTGCGCTTCGTCGGCATTACTCACCTCGGTCACCGCATTGCCTGCACGGGACGCGTGGTCGAGAAGTTCGAAGCCGAAGGCGAAAAACGCCTGCGCCTCGAAATCCAGACTGCCAACCAGTATGGCGAATCGCGCGTCGTCGGCGACGCGGTGGTCGCGCTCTAACACACACCTATCAACTTATTGAAGGAGACAGCAGCATGGGCAAACTCGACGGCAAAGTGGCGCTCGTCACCGGTTCGGGCCGCGGCATCGGCCGCGCAATCGTGGAAAAGCTCGCGAGCGAAGGAGCGCGCATCGTCGTGAACGATCTCGACGCCGATCCGGCGCACGAAACGGTGGAAGCACTCAAGAAGATGGGCGCCGAAGCGGTGGCCTGCGTGGGCAACGTGTCCGCGCCAGACTTCGCCGAGCGCTTCA
Source organism: Paraburkholderia sp. A1RI-2L (assembly GCF_048957375.1). Lineage (NCBI taxonomy): Bacteria > Pseudomonadati > Pseudomonadota > Betaproteobacteria > Burkholderiales > Burkholderiaceae > Paraburkholderia > Paraburkholderia sp. A1RI-2L. Next base: position 1,205,697 of record NZ_JARBTA010000001.1, on the reverse strand, counting down.
TCGGCACCGCGATGAACACCTTCAAGGGCATCGACATCGTCGTCAACAACGCGGGCTACACGTGGGACGACGTGATCCAGAAGATGACCGACGAGCAGTGGTATGCGATTCTCGACTGCCACATGACCGCGCCGTTTCGCATCCTGCGCGCCGCCTACCCGCACATCAAGGCGCTGCACGCCGCGGACGTAGCGGAGGGCCGCGAGGTCTATCGCAAGATCGTCAATATCTCGTCGACGTCGGCGCTCAACGGTAACGCGGGTCAGATGAACTACTCGGGCGCGAAGGCCGGCGTGATCGGCATGACGCGCGCGCTCGCGCGCGAATGGGGTCGCTTCAACGTGAACGTCAACGCGGTGGCGTTCGGCCTGATCCATACGCGCATGACGTCCGCTGACGCAAAGGCCGGTGCGACGGTGAAGATCGACGGACGCGACATCCGCGTAGGGCTGAACCCCGAAATGCTGAAGACGCACGCACAGCGCAACCCGCTGGGCCGTGGAGGCACGCCCGAGGAAGCCGCGGGCGGCGTGTATCTGTTCTGCTCGCCCGAGTCGAACTACATCACGGGTCAGACCGTCGCGGTGGCCGGCAATCTGCAGTAAGTCCGGATTCGCCTGCACGCAAGGCTCACGCGGGGCCCGTTCGGCCCCACAGGCGGCGTCCGTCGCCTGAGGGGGCCTCGCATTTTGCGCCATCGCTCGCGCGCCGCTTTCCAGCCGTTGCCGAACGGAATAGCATAGGAATTTCGGTGGCGAAGGAGACGACCATGGCTACGTATGCTGTCGATGGCGTGCGCATCAGCGCTTCAACGGACCGCGTGACGCACGTGCGCTGGGCGCCAATCGACCCTCATTCCCATGACTGGCTCTCGCCGCCCAAAATCTCGGAAGTGGCCGACGTCGCGAACGGCCTGCGCTCGGGCGCCGTGGTGTATTCCGTGTTCACGCTGGGCGGCATGAAATTCCTCGGGCCGAAGATCAAGGCGGTTCCCCACCCCAACGGCATCGACGGAATCGATATGGAGGTCCCGGACGGCAGCGTCGAAAAGTCGATGGATGATCTGCCGCGCATCTAGGCCGGCGCGCATGCGCGCCTGTGCGAACCGATAAAATAGCGGAGTGCGCTTGCCGGCGCACAAGCGGCGCCTGGCCGACGGCCGGGCGCCGTGCTCCCCACGCCCCTATTCAACGCATTGCGCCATGGCCCGCATCGAGCTCCATTTCCCCGAAGACCAGTTTTACTACTCGACCCACCTCACGGTGCGCGTCACCGACATCAATTCGGCCAACCACCTCGCGAACGACTCGATGATCTCGATGATTTCCGAGGCACGGGCACGTTTTCTCTTCGATGCCGGCATCGAGGACATGAAAGACGTCCATACCAGCATCATCGTCACCGACCTCGCCACCACGTATCGCGCCGAAGCCTATGCGCGCGACCAGTTGTGCTTCGAGGTCGGCATCATGGATTTCAACCGCTACGGCGGCGACATCATTTTCCGCATCACACGCCCCTCGGACGGCGCACTCATTGCGATGGCCAAGTCGGGGTTTGTTTTCTTCGACTACGAGGCGAAGAAAGTCGTGCCGATGCCGGTGGCATTCCGCGCGAAATTCCCGGGCGTCAACTCGCTCGCCGGAAGCGAATCCGCACTTCGTCTGAACTGACTCCCCGCAGAATACCGGTTCAGCGCGGCTGAAACGCAATGAGCGCCATGCCGGCCAGCGCAAGCGCCATCCCGGCGTAATCCCACGGGCTCGGCCGGATGGCTTCCACGCCCCACAGCCATAGCATCGCTACGCACACGTAGACGCCGCCATAGGCGGCGTAGGTGCGCCCCGCCGCACTCGGATGCAGCGTGAGCAGCCACGCGAACAGCGCGAGCGATGCGGCGGCCGGCACGAGCAGCCAGGCGCTCGCGCCCTCGCGCAGCCAGCGATACGGCAGATAGCAGCCGACGATTTCGGCAAGCGCGGTGGCAATGAACAGCAGGAACGTCTTCATGGATGGCACAAGTACTGCGCGAGAGTCGTGGGGGCTCATGGTAGCGCACGTGGCCAATAAACAGTAAAAGCACGGAATGCGTGGACCCCGCCCGCCGATTATTTTTTGCCCTGGAAGATTGAATATCTTCATTTCAAATTATTGAACGTGCCGCACAGGCATTGCTATTGCAATTTCGGTTATCTGAATTCATTGATTCATCGATAAAAATACTGCAAACAATTGTACCAAAGATCGGCTCAATCGTTGAGGTCCGGTTTTCAACATACATGCAGAGCGCATTATGCGCACGACATGAATCAATTAATTCTCAACGCAGGATTGAATTTATCCATAATCGGTAGATAATTATTTTCAAAATTTTCATTTTAAAAATGATTATTAACCGCCAAGGAAAAAACATGACAACCGCCATCCACGCCAAATGCCTTGCCGCCGCACTCGTGCTTGTCGGCACTGTCCTGCCCGCAAGCGTCGCTCTGGCCGCCGGCGAAGCCGCCGTGTCCGCCACGTCCACCACGGCGTCGGCGGCGTTGCCGCGCGTGGCCGTGCTCGCCACGGGCGGCACAATCGCGGGCCAGGCGGACACGCGCGCGGCCAACGCCTATAACGCGGGCGCGGTGGGCGCGCAGCAACTCGTGCAGGCCGTGCCCGGCATCGAAAAGCTTGCCCGCCTGAGCATCGAACAGGTTGCGTCGATCGGTTCGCAGGACATGAACGACAAGGTCTGGTTCACGCTCGCGCGGCGCATCCAGGAAATCCTCGACCGCAACGAAGCCGATGCGGTCGTCATCACGCACGGCACGGACACGCTCGAAGAAACGGCCTTCTTCCTCGACAACGTGCTGCGCACCGACAAGCCCGTCGTGCTGGTGGGCTCCATGCGCCCCTCCACGGCCACGAGCGCTGACGGCCCGAGCAACCTGTACGAAGCCGTCGAAGTGGCTGCCAGCCCCGCAGCGCGCGGGCGCGGCGTGATGGTGGTGCTCAACGACACGATCCAGTCGGCGCGCGCAACCACCAAGACCAACACCACGAGCGTGCAAACGTTCGTTTCGCCGAACAGCGGGCCGATCGGCTATGTCGATCCCGCAAGCGTGCGCTTCCTGGCGTCCGCGGTCCAACCCGACAGCCACAAGTATGCACTGCCTTCGGGCGAGCAATTGCCGCGCGTCGAAATCGTCTACGCGCACGCGAATATGGATAGCGTGCAGATCGACAACGCCATCGCCAACAAGGCCAAGGGCATCGTGCTGGCGGGTGTGGGCGACGGCAACACCTCGAAGCCGGCGATCGAGGCGCTCCAGCGCGCCGCGAAGCAGGGAATCGTGGTGGTGCGAGCATCGCGCGTGGGGTCGGGATTCGTGAACCGCAATGTCGAAGTGAATGACGACACGAGCGGTTTCGTCGTCTCGCTCGACTTGAATCCGCAGAAGGCGCGCGTGCTCACGCAATTGCTGGTCGCCAACGGGATCACCTCGCCCGCGCAGGTGCAGAAGGCGTTCGCAGCGACCTGGTGAGCGGTGTTGCATGATCAGGCATGCTTCGGAACGATGAAGCGCTCACGATGAAGCAAACGGGCAGAGGCAAGCCGCCCGCGCCTGAACCTCGGAACAACTCGGCGCAATTTAACGCAATTCAATGCAACTAAGGGGGGCTCGCCGCGCACGAGCCGCATTTCGATTTCCGTAACCACGAGCCGCGGTCGGCTTCGCTGTCGATCACATGATGCTCACCAGCAGCGCGCAGGCGTTTCGTGGCGGCATCGCGGCGCTGGGCGAATTCTTCGGGCTGTCCGCGGCTAGCCCTGCTCGGCAGCGCCGGGCACGATCTGGTCGATGATCTCGCGTGTGTGGCCCGTGTGTGGCCCGTGTGTAGCCCGTGGTCGAGCCAATGCGTACGCCGTCCGCGCGCAGTTGCGCGGTCACGGCCGCCACGCGCGGAATCACGTCACCTTGTTACGCTCTGCGCCGCCCCGGTCCCGAAGGCGTCCCGGCTGCGAACCGGGCACAGGCAGGCACACGCGAAGACGCCCGGGCACCCGCGCCAGGACCGGGCGTGGCACACTGAAACAACCGTTCCGCTTCAACTTTGCATGACACAGGAGTCGTTCATGGAACGTCCCTTCACCGATCGCCGCGAGGCCGGGCAAATGCTCGCCGCGCAACTCGCGTCCTACGCCGGGCGCCGCGACATCGTCGTGCTCGCGCTGCCGCGCGGGGGCGTGCCGGTCGCGTATGAAGTGGCCGGGGCGCTGAGCGCGCCGCTCGACGTGCTGCCCGTGTGCAAGCTCGGCACGCCGTGGCAGCCGGAGCTCGCCATGGGCGCGATCTCGTCGAATGGTGCGCAATACGTCGATGAAGCGCTGATCCGCGAAGCCGGAGTGAGCCAGGCGAAATTACAGAGTGTACTTTCGCTCGCCCGCATCGAGCTGGGCCGGCGCGAGGCGCGTTACCGCGGTGCACGCGCCGCTGTGCCGGTGGCCGGGCGCGTGGCACTGCTGGTCGACGACGGCATGGCCACGGGCGCGTCGCTCAAGGCCGCCGCGCGGGCGCTCGCGTCGCTCGGGCCGGCGCGCATCATCGCGGCGTTGCCGGTTGCACCGGCCGGTGCGCGCGCACGGCTCGCCGGCGCAGTCGACGATTTCGTCTGCGTCCAGACGCCCTCGTCGTTCATGAGCGTGGGCCAGTTCTACTTCGACTTCGACCAGGTCGACGACGACACGGTACGCGATTTGCTCGACCGCGCGGCCACGCCGTAACGATAGAAGCGCCCAGCGTACCCGCGTTCAGCGCACCGGATTAGCCGCTTTTTCTCCTACTACGGTCTGCCAGGGCCGCACGCGCCACGCCTTGACGAGGCCGGCCTTCACATAGGGATCGGCGCGCGCGAACGCTTCGGCGGCTGCCGGGCTCTCGCCCTGGAAGAGCAGCAACGCCTCGTCCACGGGCTCGGTAATCGCTCCCGCGAGCAGCAGCTCGCCGCGCTCCACCGCCGCCCAAGCAAGCGCCAGGTGTGCATCGCGATGCTCGGCGCGCCGCTCGAGATAATCGTCTACGAGTTCGTACATCAAGAGGTAATGCATAGTCGATCTCCGGTCTCGTTGTGGTGTGCATACAGCGCATTGTGCCTGAGCATGCGTCAACCGAACCCACTCCCCGTTCGTTTTCAGGTTGGCTTTGCCATAATGGTTGCGGCGATAGGCAATGATGGACCAGATGGGCCGCCTGCTCGCACGACTAACGACAAACGTCGAAATCCCATGGGAGTGAACGATGAAGATGCAATCCGTCATTGCTGCAATCGTGTTGGGCGGCGCACTGGCCGCACCGGCGTTCGCACAGACCGCCGCACCCGCGGCAGCGGCTTCCGCAGCCGCTAGCCCGAATAGCCAGCAGAACAAGATGAAGGCCTGCAACGCGCAGGCCGGCGACAAGAAGGGTGACGAGCGCAAGGCCTTCATGAAGCAATGCCTTTCCGCGGCCGGCGTGTCCCCCACCATGTCGCAGCAGGAGCGCATGAAGGCATGCAACACGCAGGCCGGCGACAAGAAAGGCGACGACCGCAAGGCCTTCATGAAGCAGTGCCTCACGACCAAGAGCTGATCCGCCAGGCGGCCGAAGCTTGATCGAAGCATCGGGTTTGCCCTGCCACCGCACCACCGCAGAACGATCGCTTTCACGACGCGCCGTAGCTCATGCTGCGGCGCGTCGTTTTTCATGGTGCGGCGCACCTAGCCTGGCAGGCCGTCCACTTGCATCCCGCGCGCTTCGGCGTTGCGCCCGCGCGCGATTTTTCTTCTATGATGGCTGCAGCGGCGCCCTTTCCCTGATACGCAATCGCACAGACGCCATCGGGCCGCCGAACGAAGGTTGGAGCCGGAGTGATGCCTGTCGCATCGTACGGAGGCGCGGATGGCATGGAAGCACAAGAATCGCTGGTTTCGCCGCTGGCTGGTGGTGATCGTTTTCTGGCTCGTGCCGGTGATGATCATTGCGGTGCGCGAGGCCCAGGACGAGATGGCCTACAACCGCGCGGATCTGCAGCGCGCCCTCGCCAGCTGGACTTTCACCGACGCCGAACGGGCCGTCGGCGCGCCGTTGCATTGCCAGGGGACGCCTGAACGGGCACGCGCGCTGGGCTGCCCTGCCGCCGTGCTCGCGGAAAACGCCGCGGCTCACCAGGCTGCGCTCGACGAATACGCCACGCGGCGCGCCACACTCGTGAGCTATCTGTGGCACGCATTCGTTGGCTACTGGGTCGTGCCGGCTGCAACCCTGCTCGCCATCGGCATCGTCCTGGGCGCCGTGCGCCGCGCGCTGCGACGCCCTCCCGCTGCGAAGCCCGTGGCGGAACACTGATGCGCGTCTTGCCGATGCACGGTCTTGAACGGGCAAATCCGGACCCTGTGTTATAAGAGCGAAAGCTGATTCCTTCATTGGCAAAACGCCATGACGGCACGGCTTAAGGCTATTTCGGATATCCCGGAACACAGAACGGAGAACAACATGCAAGGACGCCGTTTCATCCTTAAGGCTTCGGTTGCAATCGCGCTTGCCAGCGCGGCGCTCGCAGGCTGCTCGACCACCGGCAACACGCCGCCGACGGCACAAACCAATGATGCGAAACGCCAGTCGATCGACGCAAGCGTCGACGGCACGATGTCGCGGCTCTATCAGACCGTGCCCGGCGCGCGCGAACTCGTAGGCAAGGCGCGCGGCGTGCTGGTCTTCCCGCAGGTGACTCAGGCAGGGATCGGCATTGGCGGCGAGCATGGCGACGGCGCGTTGCGTGTCGGCGGCAGCACGGTTGGTTACTACAGCACCACGGGCGCCTCGGTGGGCGCAACGCTCGGCATGCAGTCGAAGTCGGTCGTCTACCTGTTCATGACGCAGGAAGCACTCGACAAATTCCGCAATTCGAGCGGCTGGTCGGCAGGCGGCGACGCCTCGGTCGCGATCGCGAAGGTCGGCGCGAACGGCACGATCGACACCACCACGGCCACCAAGCCCGTGGAAGTCTTCGTGCTCACCAACAGCGGCCTGATCGGCGACCTCTCGCTCGGCACGACCAAGATCTCCCCGCTGAAGCTGTAAGGTTCACGCGTTCACGAGCATGCAGGGCGCCCGGGCCTTGTTCCGCTCGGGCGCTGCCTGTGCGAAACAAGGCCCCCCGCCGCTCAGCTCGTGGACGTGTCGATCACCTTGAAGCGCGAACGCTTGTTCGCGCGGATCACCGCCTGATACGCCTCGACATACTGCTGCGCCATGCGGTGTGACGTGAAGCGCTCTTCGAAGCGCTGCCGCACACCGGCGCGCGGCACGCGTGAAAGCCGGTTCACGGCCGCCACGGCGCCAATTTCGTCCTCGACGATAAATCCCGAAACGCCCTCATCCACCACTTCCGGCACCGAGCCGCGATTGAACGCGATCACGGGCGTGCCGCACGCCATCGCCTCGATCATCACCAGCCCGAACGGCTCGGGCCAGTCGATCGGGAACAGCAGCGCATGCGCACCGGAGAGGAACTCGGCCTTCTGGCTGTCGTTGATCTCGCCCACGAATTCCACATTCGGGAGTGCGAAGAGTGGCTTGATCTCGCGTTCGAAATACTCGCGATCGGCCTCGTCGACTTTGGCGGCGATGCGGATCGGCAAGCCGCAGCGCTGGGCAATGCGAATCGCCGTGTCCACTCTCTTCTCGGGCGAGATGCGGCCGAGAAACGCGAGATAGCGCGGCTCGACGGGCTGCGGCGTATACAGCGCCTCGGGCAGGCCGTGATAGACCGTCCGGAGCCATTTAGCCTGCGGCATCGGTTGGCGCTGCGCGGTCGAGATCGAGATGACCGGCGCCGTGTTGAACGTGTCGAACACCGGTTGCTGCTCGGGCAAGTCCAGACGGCCGTGCAGCGTGGTCACGAACGGCGTTTCCTGGCGCTTGAACACCGAGAACGAGTAGTAATCCATATGGAAATGCAGCACGTCGAACTGGTCGGCCTGGCGGCGCACCATTTCCATGAGCAGCATGTGCGGCGCAATACGGTCGCGAATGCCGGGGTCGAGGCGCAGCGCGCGCGGCCACACGGGTTCGAGCTTCGCACGCGTTTGCGAATCGCCGCTTGCGAACAGCGTCACGTCGTGACCGAGCTCGACCAGCGCCTCGGTGATGTACGACACGGCGCGCTCGGTGCCGCCGTAGAGCTTCGGTGGCACCGATTCGGTCAGCGGGGCGATCTGCGCAATTCTCATTGAGTGTCTCCTTCGTGTTCCGCGCACGCACGCGGGAAATTCCGCCAGGTGGTTCGAGCCATTTTAAAGGAAGCCCAGTATTGCAATCGTGCCTTCGAATATCGATGGAAGGGACAGACTCGCGGAGAACGCGATCGGGCGGCTCGCAGCACGGCGCATTTCGCTATTATTCGCCTTGCGCCGCGCCCGCGCTGCGAGTCTTTCAATTGCTATATGGACTTACACGTCGAAACATCCTGCCTGGCGCCCGTCGCAGAGCGCCCGAGGCGGCTTAGCGCGACGGCCATTGCCACGCCGGTACATCGAGCGAATCGGCGTCGGCGAGCGCCGTCGCGCCGAGACGCCGCTCCAGCACGATCGACTGGCTGCCCGCCTCGCGCTCGAGCGCTGCAACGAGCCGCGCCGCGTGCGAGACCACCAGCACCTGCGAGTGCGCCGAGGCGCGCGCGATGAGCCGTGCGAGCGACGGCAGCAAGTCGGGGTGCAGGCTCGTCGAGCACGAGCAGCGCGGGCGGGCGTGGGCTCAGCAGCGCGGCGGCGAGCAAGAGATAGCGCAGCGTGCCGTCCGAAAGCTCGGCGCCACGCAACGGCCGCAGCAAACCCTCCTGACGCAGCGCGACTTCGAAGCGCCCTTCGTGATTGACGATCTCGACGCGCGCGCCCGGAAACGCATCGCCGATCGCCGCATCGAGCGCACCGGCGTCACCGATCTCGCGGATCGTCTGCAGCGCGGCGGCAAGATTGGCGCCATCGTCGGCCAGCACCGGCGAATGCGTGCCGATCTGCACCCGGCGCGCGGGCGCGTGCTCGTCGGTGCGGAAGTGATCGTAAAAGCGCCACGAACGGATCTGTTCGCGCACCGCGATCATTTCGGGCGCGCTGCGCGGGTCGGCGAACTCCGTCATCATGCTGTCGAAGCTCGCCACGGGTTGCGCGAGCGTCGTCCACCCGCCCTCCGCTTCCCCGTCGCGAATGCGGATCATGGGCCCCTGACGGTCGACGAGCACAGTCGATGGCCGCAGCAGCGGCCCGCCCCAGATGCATTCGCGCTTGATGACCGGGTCCAGCGAGAACTGCGAGGAGCCGGGCACCGGCAAGCCCAGGTCGATCGCATAGCCGAAGGTCTCGCTCGCGAAGCCGAGCTTGAGGCTCACGGCGTCTTTGCGCACCGTGCCCTGCACGGCGTAATCGCCCTGGGCGACCGCGCGCGAAAAGCGCTCGGGGCCGGCCCAGAGCGTCGATTGCAAGCCTCCCTCGCGCGCGAGCGATGGAATCACGCCACCGCGCCCGGTCAATGCGAGCAGGCGCAGCGCCCGATAGAGATTGGACTTGCCGCTGCCGTTCGGGCCGGTGATGACGTTCAGCGGCCCGAGCGGCACGATGAGTTCGCGCAGTGAGCGGTAGTTGGCGATGGCGAGGGTCGAAAGCATGGGCCGTAGCAAGCGCGCGCATGCGCGGGTTGAGCCAGCGCCCGATGATACGCAATCGGGCGCGGCTCGCGCTATCTCCATACTCACGCAGTCAGCGCAGCTGGGGCACGGCCGCGAGATCGGAGAGAAAGCGGTCGCGCCAGACGCCCAGATCGTTGCGGCGCAGCGCTTCCATGTTGGTCAGGTAGCGCGCCTTGCGCTCTTCTAGCGGCATCGACAGCGCGCGCCCGAGCGCCTCCGACATGCCCGCGGCATCATGAGGATTCACGAGCAGCGCGCCCGTAAGCTCGGCGGCCGCGCCCGCGAAGATCGAGAGCACGAGTACGCCGGGATCGTCGGGATTCTGCGCGGCCACGTATTCTTTCGCGACCAGATTCATGCCATCGTGCAGCGGCGTGACATAGCCCACCTGCGACTCGCGAAAAAGCGACATCAGCTTCCAGCGGTCGTACTGCTGGCTCAGGTAGCGGATCGGCGTGTAGTCGAGGCCCGAATAACGCCCGTTGATGCGTCCGGCCTCGCGCTCCAGTTCCTCGCGGATGATCTTGTAGCTCGCCACGTCGGAGCGCGTGGGCGGCGCGATCTGCACGAGCGTGACCCTGCCGCGCCATTCGGGCGAATGCTCGAGCAATTGCTCGAAGGCGTGAAAGCGCTCGACGAGCCCCTTCGAGTAATCGAGCCGGTCCACGCTCATCACGAGCTTGCGGCCTTCGAGGCTCTGCTTGAGATCGAGCACATGCTGGCGGCTCTCGTAGCGCGCGGCCTGCTCGGCGATCTCGTCGGGAAACACGCCGATGCGATAGACGCCCGTGCGCAGCTTGCGCCCGTAGGCCTCCACCTCGCCCGCTTCCTTGTTTTCGCCATGCTCGCGCACCACGCCCCTCGCGGTGCGCGCGATGTAATCGTGAAACGCCTGCTGGTCGTTGCGCGTCTGGAAGCCGAGCAGGTCATAGCAGCACAGCGACCTCACGAGCTCATCGTGCGGCGGAATCGTTTGCAGTACTTGCGGCGAAGGAAACGGAATATGGAGGAAGAAGCCGATACGATTGCGCATGCCCTCGGAGCGCAGCGCCTCGGCGAACGGAATCAGGTGGTAATCGTGGACCCAGATCATGTCGTCGGGCTGGATCAGCTTGACGAGCTTGTGCGCGAGCCACGCATTCACGCGCCGGTATCCGGCGTATTCATCGCGCTCATAGCGCGCGAGATCGTTGCGGTAGTGGAACACCGGCCACAGCGTGGCATTCGAGAAACCGCGGTAATACTGGTCGTAATCCTTCTTCGTGAGCCCGGCAGTCGCGAAAGTGACCGGCCCCTCCTCGGCGAGCGTCGGGCCCGCGTTGGCCACCGTCTCGCTCACGACATCGCCGCTCCAGCCAAACCACACGCCGCCTGCGTCCTTGAGCGCCCCGAACACGCCAACAGCGAGCCCCCCTGCGGAGCCCTTGGTCTCCGTGGGCGTCGCCACGCGGTTCGAGACGACTATCAGTCTGGCCATCGAGATATTTCCTCCTCCGTTTTGCTCCGGCAACCGAATTCCCCAGCAAGGGACGTGCCACGGTATTGGCCGGAGCCTGCGGACTCGCCGGACTGGCTAGCGTTCGGGAAGGTAGTGAGCGCGGCGCAAGGCAACAGTACCCGACGTCACGCTACTTGAATGCGCGTAAAGATGCGCTAAAGATTGCGATCGGCCAAGTCGGGCCGCTCAGGAAAAAATTCAGGCCGACGGCTCGGCGCTGAGTCGGTTTTCGGCGTGATTGCCGTCGCGATTGCTGGCCCGGCCCAGTGCCCCGTCAATTGCCGGTCTTGCAAGGAAACGCCTTGCCGAGCCCGAGCGAGATGGCCGTGCTGGCGTTGTAGCCGGCGACGTTCGGGTTATCGGCGATGTATTTGCGCACGGCGTCGGTGAGTTGCGCCGAGCGAGCCTCCTGCGGCAGGCAGAAATACTGGCCGACGCGCGGGCCGGTCGTGCCGCCGATGGCGTCGATGGTGTTGAAAATGCCGTCGGCGGCCCCTTCGATATAAGCCGCGCATGCGCTGCGCGACGCCACGTCAGTCTTCGAACACAGCCGGTTCAGATCGGAGGCGGTGAAGGCAAAAGCCGAAACCGGCACAGCGAGCGCGCCGGCGCAGATCAGAGCCCGCAGCATGATTCTCCTTGATTCGTCGCTTGATTCGTCATCGGGTGCGGCATTTGCCGCGCCGCGAGCCGCCCGCTGGCGGCCGGCGGCAACCCCGGTATTGTGCACTGTTTTAGGGGCGCGTCGTGCGGCTCTTCCGCGAAAGAGCTTGCGCGAATGCACCCGATGACCCGGCCGTCAGCGCCCGCGGCGGCGTTACTGCGCCGCCTGGCCCATGCGCGCCGAGAGGTCCTTGATCGCGTCAGGCGCCTTGTACTGCTTGGCGAAATCGAGCGCCGTCATGCCGATCTGGTTCTTTGCGTTCAGATTGGCGCCGTGGTCGAGCAGCAGTTTAGCGGTGCTCATATGGTCGCCGCGCGCGGCCATCATGAGCGGGGTCGTGCCGTTGGGCGACAGCGCGTTGACGTCGGCCGAATAGCCGACCAGCAGCTTCACCACGTCGTCGCGGCCGTTCGCGGCGGCGTAGTGCAGCGGCGTCCAGCCCTGCTTGTTCACCTCGGCGCCCTTGGTGATGAGCAGCTTCACGAGATCCATGTCGCCATTGAGCGAGGCCAGCATCAGCGCGTTCTCGCCCGACTTGTCCTCGGCGGCGATGTTGGTCTTCGGATTGTCGAGCAGCACTGCCGCGACCTTGTCCGACTTCTCGCGCGCGGCCAGCACGAGCAGCGGCATGCCCTGGCTATCCGTGGCGTTCGGGTCCATGCCGTCTGCGAGGTCCTTGGCGACGCCCTTGGCGTCGTCGAACTTCACGCCCTTCACGAGCGAATCGATCGACGCGGCGTGGACCGGCGCGCTCGCGAGGAAGGCGGCGCTCATACCGATGGCGAGCGCGGCAGCGATGCGGCGCACGCCGGTAGCGCGCGCGGCCTGGACGGTGGACGTAAGCGGATTCGAGTTCATGTCAGACCTTAACGTTATTCGATATCTAATTGATAAAAAGCGATAAATCAAAATCGACTGCTAGCGGATCACGAATCAGGCCGCGGCCGGAATCTTGAAAAGCCGGAAAAAATTCTGCGTGGTGGCAGCGCCGAGTTCGGCGTCCGGCAATCCGCGTTGCTCGGCGATGAATCTTCCGACATGGCTAACGTACGCAGGTTCATTGGGTTTGCCGCGATATGGCACTGGCGCAAGATAGGGCGAATCCGTTTCGATCAGCAAACGCTCGAGCGGCACGCGGCGCGCCACCTCCTGAACCTCGGTCGCGCTCTTGAACGTCACGATACCTGAAAGAGAAATGTAAAAATTCTGCACAAGGGCGCGCTCGGCGATCGCCCAGGGCTCCGTGAAACAGTGCATCACGCCACCGGGTTCGCCGGCGCGCTCTTCTTCCATGATGCGCAGCGTATCGTCCGACGCCGCTCGCGTATGAACGATGAGCGGCTTTCCCGTCGCGTGCGCCGCGCGGATATGGACGCGAAAGCGCTCGCGCTGCCACTCCATGTCCTCGATCGTGCGCTCGCCGAGCCGATAGTAATCGAGCCCCGTTTCGCCGATCGCCACGACCTTGCGGTGCTGCGCCAGCTCCACGAGGTCCGCGACGCTGGGCTCCTGAACGTCCTCGTGATCGGGGTGCACGCCCACCGACGCGTAGACGTTTTCGTAGCGGCTCGCGATGTCGAGCACCGAGGGCAGCGTCTCGAGGTCGACCGAAACGCACAGCGCATGCGTGACGGCCTGCGCGCGCATGTTCTCGAGCACCTCGGGTAGCCGGTCGGCGAGACCTTCGAAATTGATGTGGCAATGTGAATCGACAAACATGGCGGTCCTGCGATGGGGTTACGGGTAAGGCCGACTGCGCGGAATCTACGGAAATGTGCAACCAACGTGCGCAACGAAAAATTCAGGCCTGCAACTCAGGCGGCAAGCCGCTTGCCGAGAATCACGAGGTCGCGCTCGACGCCGTCGAGCACGGCCACGCCCGGCAGCGTCCCCCTGGCGGGACGGCACGCTCGAGTTGTAAATGGCGACGATCGTGGGCAGACCGTCAAGGGTGGCATCCCGGTAAGCAAGGCTCATGGTGCGGATCAGCGGCGAATCATCGGATAAGGCGGACGCTCAGCAAGACGTCTCAGGCAAACATTTCACGATAGCCGAGAAACAGCTCCTCGAACACGAGGCGCGCATTCAGCGGATGATTTTCCACGGCACGCTGGCGCGTTACGGACTTCAGGTAACGGGCGAGCGCTGACGCATCCAGATTCGCTGCGCAGCGCGTGAGCGCCGCTGCGGACTGCGGGTAGTAGCGCGGCCGGCCCGCCGTGCGCTCGGCCAGCAGATCGTAGACCCAGCGCTGCAGCCAGCCGAGTACGAGCGGCACTGGCAGCTTCTGCAGGGTCTCGCCGCAGGCGAAGGCGTCGCACGCCGCGCCAGCCGCGAGCTGGCCGAGGGTCCAGTCGCGCAGCGCGCGATTGTCGTCCTGCGACAGCGCGAGCGCCGCAAGCGGCGCGCCTCCCGCTTCCGCGAGCAGGCCAGCTGGATCACCCACGCCTTGGTTCGCGAGCCACGCCTGAGCCCCGTCCGGCGCGGGCGTGCTCATCGGCCACTGCCGGCAACGGCTGATGATGGTAGGCAGCAGCCGGTCGATGCGCGCCGAAACCAGCAGGAACACCACGCCCGCGGGCGGCTCTTCGAGCGTCTTCAGCAGCGCGTTCGCGGCCGCAACATTGAGCGCCTCAGCAGGATACAGCACGACCACGCGCAGGCCGCCGCGATGCGAACCCACGCCGGTGAAATCGAGCAGCGCGCGCACCTGCTCGATGCGGATTTCCTTGCTGGGCGCGCGGGTCTTCTTGCCCTCGTCCGCGTCGCCTTTATCGGCCTTGGCGTCTTCTTTGTCGTCGGCGCCCGTCTGGCCCGCGAGGCCGGCCAGCGCCTCGGGCAGCACGATGCGGTAGTCGGGATGGTTGCCTTGCGCGAACCAGGTGCAGGCCGGGCAGGCGCCGCACGGCTGGCCGTCGGCCTGCGGCGACTCGCACAGCAGTCCCTTCGCCAGATGCTGCGCGAACTGGAGCTTGCCGATGCCCGCCTGGCCATGCAGCAGCAACGCATGCGGCCAATGGCTGCGCAACTGCTGGAGGCGCTCCCAGTCGCCCGATTGCCACGGATAGATCATGTTTTAAATCAATCTGTTAAGCGGTATTTCGGAGAACCCGCGCGAACTCTATAAACCATCAGAGCAGCAAATAACGCTTTTTATCAAAGCGTTGCGATGACTTTTTCGAGCTTCTCACGAATCTCATCGATGCTCTGCGACGAGTCGACGATCGCGAAGCGGTACGGCGCTTCCTCAGCCCGGCGCAGATACTCGGCGCGGGTGCGCGCGAAGAACGCGTCGGTTTCGCTCTCGAAGCGGTCCGGCTCGCGCGCGGCGCCGCGGCGCTCGCTCGCCGTATTGGGCTCGATGTCGAACAGCACGGTCAGATCGGGCTGAAATCCGCCCTGGACCCAGCGCTCGAGCGCTTCGAGCTTGTCGCGCGGCAGGCCCCGGCCGCCGCCCTGATAGGCGAAAGTGGCGTCGGTGAAACGGTCCGAGAGCACCCAGTCGCCGCGCGCAAGCGCCGGCTCGATCACGCGTGCGAGGTGTTCGCGGCGCGCGGCGAACATCAGCAGCGCCTCGGTCTCGAGGTCCATCGGCTCGTGCAGCAGGATCTCGCGCAGCTTTTCGCCCAGCGGCGTGCCACCCGGTTCCCGCGTCATGACCACCGAGCGGCCCGAGGCGCCCAGCTTCTGTTCGAGCCGCTCGCGAAACCACGCCAGATGCGTGGTCTTGCCCGCGCCGTCGATGCCCTCGAACGTGATGAATCGGCCCCGCGCCATTTAATTACCCCGGATGTACTTGTCGACGGCCTTGTTGTGGTCGACGAGATTGTCAGAAAAAACGCTGCTGCCATCGCCACGCGCCACGAAATATAGCGCAGGGGTCGAGGCAGGATTGAGCGCGGCCTGCAGGGCGGCGACGCCCGGCAGTGCAATTGGCGTCGGCGGCAACCCGGGACGCAGGTAGGTATTGTAGATAGTGTTGGTCTGCAAATCGCTCTTGCGCAGCCGCCCCGTATAGTTCACCCCGAGCCCGTAGATCACCGACGGATCTGTCTGCAACGGCATGCCTACCTTGAGCCGGTTCGCGAACACGGCCGCCACGAGCGGACGGTCGCCGGCCTTGCCGGTCTCCTTCTCGACCAGCGAGGCAAGCGTGAGCGCCTCGTAGGGCGACTTCAGCGGCAAGCCCTGCGCACGCGCGGCCCACGCCTCGTTCAGATGCGTCTGCATGAGCTTGTAGGCGCGGCGGTAGACATCCAGATCGCTCGAGCCCTTGTCGAACAAATAGGTGTCCGGGAAGAACAGCCCTTCTCCGCTGCCCTGCGGCGCGGCGGGCGCGCCGATCGCGGCCAGCAGTTGGGCGTCGCTCATGCCGGCGGTATCGTGGCGCAGCGCCGGATTGGTATCGAGCTCGTCGCGCATGCGCTTGAACGTCCAGCCTTCGATGATGGTCGCCACGGACTCGTTGACGTCGCCGAGCGCCATCTTCTGCAGCACCTCATAGGGCGTGACGCCGGCCTTGAATTCGTAGTTGCCGGACTTGAGCTGGCTTTGCAGGCCGAGCACGCGCGTCATCAGCACGAACAAATCGGTCTGGACCGGCACGCCGCCGCGGCGCAGCTGTGCAGTGACGCTGCGCACGGAGCTGTGCGGCTTGATGGTGACGTCGAGTTGCGGGACGGCGAGCGCCACGGGCGAGGTCGCCCAGCGCCAGACGCTACCCGCTGCGACGGCGCCAAGCACGACGAGGCCGGCGCCGGCAACAAGGCATTTCTTGAGGAGGGACATGCGTAACGTGACTCAGGCGGACCTCATATAATAACTGCTTGCCCTCGCTAAAGTCAGGATTGACTGTTCCCCGAATCCATGAACGCTCCGCTCGAATCCCACGACACGCATTCCCCCGACACGCATTCCATCGCGGCGCCTGCCGCCGATGAGTTCGACGCCGTCCTCAAGGGAGGCGCCTGGGCGATCCTGCCGCAATTCGGCGTAATCGACGCCAATGGCGACGATGCAGCCAGCTTCCTGCACAGCCAGCTCACGAACGACATCCAGCATCTGGACGTGACCGGCGCGCGCCTCGCCGGCTACTGCTCGCCCAAGGGCCGACTGCTCGCCTCGTTCCTCACATGGAAGACGGGCGACACGATCCGCCTGCTGGTTTCGAAGGATGTCCAGGCGAGCGTGCAAAAGCGTCTCTCGATGTTCGTGCTGCGCGCCAAGGCCAGGCTCACCGACGACAGCGACAAGCTGCTCGTGGTGGGCCTCGCGGGTGATGTGCGCGGCGCGCTCGCGTGCGTATTCGACGCGCTGCCCGACGGCGTGCACGTGAAGGTGGACGATCCCGCCGGCACGCTGATCCGCGTGCCCGATGCGCTCGGGCGCCTGCGCTATCTGTGGGTTGGTCCGAAAGACGCCGTGGAGGCGAAGCTCGCCTCGCTCCAGGACGTGCTCAAGCCCGTCTCGCCCGCGGTGTGGGACTGGCTCGACATCCGCGCGGGCGAGCCGCGCATCACTCAGGCCGTGAGCGAGCAATTCGTCCCGCAGATGGTCAACTACGACGTGCTCGGCGGCGTGAACTTCAAGAAGGGCTGCTATCCGGGCCAGGAAATCGTGGCGCGCAGCCAGTATCGCGGCACGATCAAGCGCCGCACCGCGCTCGCGAGCGTCGCAGCCGGGACCGACGCCGCGCGCGCGGGAGCGGAGCTGTTCCATTCCGACGACCCGAGCCAGCCGTGCGGCATGATCGTGAACGCGGCGGCAGCGCCCGAAGGTTGCGTCGATCTGCTCGCGGAGATCAAGCTGGCGGCGCTCGAATCGGGCAGCGTGCATCTGGGCGCCGGTGACGGCCCCGCACTGCGCATCCTGCCGCTGCCGTACGCACTGCCGTCCGAGGTGTGACGGCTTGGCAAAGAGTCCTGTGACGACGCAGTTCGCGCCGCGCCTCGTTTTTGCGGGTCGCAGCGGAGGCCGCGCACGATGTGCCTGATCGTCTTCGACTGGCGGCCGCATGCG
Source organism: Paraburkholderia sp. A1RI-2L (assembly GCF_048957375.1). Lineage (NCBI taxonomy): Bacteria > Pseudomonadati > Pseudomonadota > Betaproteobacteria > Burkholderiales > Burkholderiaceae > Paraburkholderia > Paraburkholderia sp. A1RI-2L. The sequence continues at coordinate 1,187,809 of NZ_JARBTA010000001.1, read as the reverse complement.
ACCGATGGCGCGCTCTTCACGCTCGCCGCGAACCGCGACGAATTCCTGCGTCGCACCGCCGATCCCATGCAGTGGTGGCAAGACGCGCCGGACGTGCTCGCAGGCCGCGATCTAGTGGGCGGCGGCACCTGGCTCGGCATGACACGTGGTGGCCGCTTCGCGGCGCTCACCAACTACCGCGCGCCGCACGAGATGCGCCCCGACGCCCCCACGCGCGGCACGCTCGTCTCGCGCTGGCTGGCGGCCGGCTCCGAAGGTGCCGGGATCGATATCCCCGATACGCCGCTAGCCTATCTCGCCGAAGTCGCGCGCGACGGCGAAATGTATAACGGCTTCAACCTGGTCATCGGCGACTGGAGGCGGCGCGAGCTGGCCTGGTACTGCAACCGAGGCGAGCGCATGCCCGCGCTGCTGCCCGAGGGCACCCACGGCATCTCCAACGCGGTGCTCGACACGCCGTGGCCAAAGCTCGTGCACAAGCGCGCAGGGCTTGCCGAACTCGCTGCTGATGGTCCCGATGTGCCACTCGAACGCCTGATCGAATTGATGCGCGACCCGCGCATCGCGCTCGACAGTGAATTACCCGCGACGGGCATTCCGCTCGAGCGCGAGCGCGCGCTTTCGGCGGCCTTCATCGAGACACCCGAATACGGCACACGTGGCACGACGGCGCTGCGCGTGCGCGTGAATGGCGGCCAGTTGAGCGTGGAAGCCAGCGAGCGCAGCGACGATGACGGCTCGCACCGCATCGTGCGGCCCGGCGCATTCGAGCGCCATGAACGCTTCACGGTAAGCGCGGCGCGCTGAAGCCAGGCGGCCCACCCGCCCTTGCCGCCCCACCCGCCTGATCAATCGTCGATGCCGAATGCCGCGCGCAACGCTTGTGCGGCTTGCGCCTGCGCGCGCCGCGCCTCGTCCACGAAACCGCCCATCTTGAAGAACTCGTGGATCATGCCGGGAAAGCGCACGAGCGTGACCTCGTTGCCGGCGGCGAGCAGCTTCTGTGCATAGGCTTCGTCCTCATCGACGAGCGGATCGAACTCCGCTGCCGCGATCCACGCCGGCGCCACGCCGTGAAAATCGGGCGCGCCATGCGTGCCGTCGAGCGGCGCGAAACGCCAGTCGTCGCGATCGGACGCATCACGCACGTAGTGATTGAAGAACCATTGCACGGTGGGCTCCGTGAGCAGGTAGCCGATGGCGAGGCGCTTGTGCGATGCCGTTTGCTGGTGCGAGCCCGTGCCCGGATAAATCAGCATTTGCAGCACTGCTGGCATGCCCGCGTCGCGCGCGAGCACCGCGCACACCGTCGCGAGCGTGCCGCCCGCGCTGTCGCCGCCCACGGCGAGCCGCGTCTCCTCGATCGCGAATTCGGCCGCGTGCGCGTGCAGCCATGCATAGGCGTCGAACGCGTCGTTCACGGCAGTCGGGAACTTGTGTTCGGGTGCAAGCCGGTAATCGACCGAAAGCACCGCGCAACGCGCGTCGCGCGCGAACATGCGGCACAAGGCGTCGTGCGTGTCGACGCTGCCCACGGTGAAGCCGCCGCCGTGGTAATAGACGAGCGCTGGCAAGGGTTCGGACCACTGCGGCTCGACCGGCAGATAGAGCCGCGCGCGGATCGTCTCGCCGTCGCGCGTGGGCACTTGCAGGTCTTCGACCGAGTGCATCGGCGCGGACGCGATCTCCAGCACCGACGCGCTCTTTTCATACGACGCGCGCGCTTGCTGCGGTGTCAATTCGTGATAAGGCGTGCGGCCCGCGCGGGCCACCATGTCGAGCACTAAAGCGATCTTCGCGTTGAGCGGCATGAGTCTGTCGATTGAAGGTTCCGCTCGAACGCCGGCCGTGCCCGCAGGGGTATCGTCAAGCCGGCGCGTTCTTCACTTCGGATTTGAGCGAGAGCGGATCGGTGGGATTGCGCAACGTCTCGATGTCTTCGTGACGCAGCTTCACGGAAGGGAGTATGCCCGGATGCGTGAGGATGTAGAAGCGCCCTTCGCGCACCGCGTCGAAAGTGACTTTCGCGACATCGTCGGCCGTGAGGCGGCCCGAGCGCACCGCGCGCTGCAATTGCAGATCGGCGGCCTGCTGCGAGCGCGTGGGAGGCGCTTCGTTGCGCATATCGTCAGGCCGGTTGCGCTCGGCGTTGGCGATGCCCGTCGGCACGAACGCGGGGCACAGGAGCGAGCAGCCAACCTGAGCACTCACGTTTCGGAGGTCGTGGTAAAGCGTCTCGGTGAGCGCAACCACCGCGTGCTTGGACGCGTTATAGATGCCCATTGCGGGCGGCGCGAGCAGCCCCGCCACCGAGGCCGTGTTGACGATATGCGCGCGCTCGCCCTGCTTGAGCATGATGGGCGTAAAGCTGCGCAAGCCGTTCGCGACACCCATCACGTTCACGCCGAACACCCAGTCCCAGTCCCGCGCGCTGCTTTCCCACACGAAGCCGCCGCTGCCCACGCCTGCATTGTTGAAGAGCAGATGGACCTTGCCATAGGCATCGAGCGCCGCCTGAGCGAGCGCGTCCACCTGCGCCGGGTCACGCACGTCGGTGCGCAAGCCGATCGTCTGGGTGCCCTGGGCGCGCAGCGCCTGAATGGTTTCGTCTAGCGCGAGCGCGTCCACGTCCGCGAGCACGAGTTTCATGCCAAGCGACGCGGCCTGCTGCGCGAACGCGCGGCCAAAGCCGCTCGCCGCGCCGGTAATGACGGCCACCCGGCCTTCGAATTGAAACGGGTCAGACATTGCGCTTCCTCACCTGATCGTTAATGCTGCAAAGGCGTCAAACGAGCTTGACGAGCTGTTTGCCGAAGTTCTGTCCCTTGAGCATGCCAAGGAACGCCGTGGGCGCGTTCTCGAGGCCTTCGGCAATGCTCTCGCGATAGACCAGTTGCTTCTTCACGACCAGCGTACCGAGTTCGGTGAGCGCTTTCGGCCAGACGTCCAGGTGCTCAGTCACAATGAAGCCTTGCACAAGCAGACGTTGCGTGAGCAACAATTGCGGGTGCTTGAGCGGGATCGGCTCGCCGTCATAGCCCGCGATCATGCCGCACACCGCGATGCGCCCGCCGGCATTCATGCGCGCGAGCGTGGCGTTGAGGACGTCGCCGCCCACGTTCTCGAAGTAGCCGTCCACGCCCTGCGGGGTTGCGGCCTTAAGTTGCTGGTAGAGATCGCCAGCCTTGTAATCGACGCATGCATCGAAGCCGAGCGTCTCCACGACATAGCGGCACTTTTCCGCGCCGCCCGCGATGCCCACGGCGCGGCAGCCCGCCCGCTTCGCAAGCTGGCCCACGACGCTGCCCACTGCGCCGCTCGCCGCGCTCACCACCACGGTCTGGCCGGCCTGCGGCGCGATGATGCGGTTCAGCCCGTACCAGGCCGTGACGCCCGGCATGCCCACCGGCCCCAGATACGCGGCCAGCGGCACGTATTTCGTATCGACGACATGCAGATCGCTGCCGTCCGAAGTGCCGTACTCCTGCCAGCCGGCCATGCCGACCACCTGGTCGCCAACCTTGAACTTGCGGTTGAGCGATTCGACCACTTCGCCCGCCGTGCCGCCGATCATCACCTCATTGAGCGGCTGTGGCGCTGCATACGACTTGCTGTCGTTCATGCGGCCGCGCATGTATGGATCGAGCGAAAGCCAGTGATTGCGCACGCGCACCTGACCTTGCGCAAGCGGCGCGAGCGGCGTTTCGACGAGGCGGAAGTTATCGACGCTGGCCGCGCCTTCCGGGCGCGAGACGAGCAGAATCTGACGATTGGATTGAGTCATGGCGTTCGGGTGTGTCGTCGCGGCTTGCACCGCGCGGGTTGGGAGCGGAGTGGAGTCGCACACGCCCAGCAAATGCAAACACGCATGCGGCTTGTGTGCCCGAGGTACATCGGGCGCGGCGTTCAGCCGTCGCTCGGACCGGGTTTTGCGTTGGGGTCGCTGCGCAGGCGCTGACGCGTCACGTCGCGGCCCACTGCGAGACGGCGCATGTACTTGAAGGTGCCGAGCGCCTTCGCCACGAAGTGACCTTCGCTGTCGCGAATCTCGCCTTCGCAATAAGCCATCGTGGTCGAGCGATGCAGCACGCGGCCATAGGCACGCAGCTCGCCGCGGCCGGGCTGCATGAAGTTCACTTTCATTTCGACGGTGACGACGCCCACACCGTCGGCGGCGACGCTGCGCGCGGCCATCGCGAGTGCGATGTCGGCGAGCGTCATGGTCACGCCGCCGTGCGCGACGTCCCAGGTATTCATATGCCGCTCGGCGAGCGAAAGCAGCACTTCGCTCGCGCCGTCGCGCGCGCTCACGAGCTGCGCGCCGAGATGATCGACGAACGGGCTTTCGATGATGGGCTGCTGGCTCGATGCATCGCCCTGCGTTGTATCCGTGGTACCGGTCATGGTTGCGCTCGAATTCTCCACAGTCTTCAGAGCACGTAATCGACGCACTGGCGCGCCTCGACCACGCGCCTGGCGAAGTCCTTCACGATCTGGTGGTCGGGGTGATCCTGGTAGGCGTCGAGCGCAGTCCGGTCGGCGAAATCGGAGAGCAGCACGAGATCGAACGTCGAAGCGAGGCCCGGCTCGGCAAGACCGGCTTCGAGATGCAACGTGCCCGGCACGAGATTGCGGCAACCTTCGAGCATCGTCTTGAACTTCGCGAGGTTCTCGGCACGCGTTGCGCCTTCCGCTGATTCCTTGAACTTCCACATCACGATATGACGAATCACGTGTTCACCTTTTCAGTCAATCTTGAACGGCGGACGCGCCACGCGGGCGCAATCCAGCCGTCATGATACCTGCCTGGGCCAGCGGCCACAGCGCGATCAGGCGATTTCGAACAGCCCCGCCGCGCCCTGCCCGCCGCCGATGCACATCGTCACCACCACGAACTTTGCGCCACGGCGCTTGCCTTCGATGAGCGCATGGCCCGTGAGGCGCGCGCCCGAGACACCGTAGGGATGGCCGACCGCGATCGCGCCGCCGTTCACGTTCAGGCGATCTGCGGGAATGCCGAGCTTGTCGCGGCAGTAGAGCACCTGCACCGCAAACGCTTCGTTCAATTCCCACAGGCCGACGTCTTCCACCTTGAGGCCGGCCTGCTTGAGGAGCTTGGGTACGGCGAACACGGGGCCGATGCCCATTTCGTCGGGCTCACAACCGGCCACGGCGAAGCCGCGGAAAATACCGAGCGGCTGCAGTCCTTCGCGCTCGGCAACCTTCGCGTTCATCACCACGCAGGCGCTCGCGCCGTCCGAGAACTGGCTCGCGTTGCCCGCCGTGATCACGCCGCCCGGCATCGCCGTGCGGATCTTCGACACGCCTTCGAGCGTGGTGTCGGCGCGAATGCCTTCGTCGGCGGCAATCGTCACTTCCTTCGTGACGAGCTGGCCCGAGGCCTTGTCGGCCACGCCGGCGAGCACCGTCATCGGCACGATTTCATCGTTGAAGAGGCCCGCAGCCTGGGCCGCCGCCGCGCGCAGTTGCGACTGCACGCCATATTCGTCCTGACGCACTCGCGAGATCTCGTAGCGCTTCGCAACGTTCTCGGCGGTCTGCAGCATGCTCCAGTAGATTTCTGGCTTGTGCTGGCCGAGCCAGCCTTCGACCACCATGTGGCGGTTCATCTCGTTCTGCACGCACGAGATGGACTCCACGCCACCGGCGACGAACACATCGCCCTCGCCTGCGATCACGCGCTGCGCGGCGAGCGCAATCGTCTGGAGTCCGGATGAACAGAAACGGTTCACGGTCATGCCCGGCACCGAGACCGGCAGGCCAGCGCGCAGCGCAATCTGGCGCGCGATGTTGGTGCCCGTGGCGCCCTCGGGGTTCGCGCAGCCCATGATCACGTCTTCGACGCGTGCGGGGTCGATCTTCGCGCGCTCGACGGCGGCCTGCGTGACGTGACCGCCAAGCGTGGCGCCATGGGTCATGTTGAACGCGCCTTTCCACGATTTGGCGAGGCCCGTGCGGGCGGTAGAAACGATTACGGCATCAGTCATGTGTGTCTCCAGTCAATCGCATCAAGCATCGAAGCTCGACATGCGATCCCTTGCGAATGTGTTGATCCTGCGAATCAGATAGATTTCGAACGCTCATCAGACCGCGCCGCTCAGCACCTCGGCCATTTGCGCGCGCTTCACGCCCGCTGCGCTCAACTGCTGCCACGCGGCGGCGAGCGAGCCGTGCAAGTCGATGGCGCGCGAGGCGTCCTCGATCAGCACGGTCTCGAAGCCGGCGGCACGCGCATCGAGCGCGGACCACGCGACACAATAATCGGTCGCAAGACCGCAGCAGTAGACGCGCTTCACGTCCGTGTCGCGCAGATAGCCCGCGAGCCCGGTAGACGTCGTGCGGTCGGCTTCGAGAAACGCCGAGTAGCTGTCGACATGTGCGTGATGTCCCTTGCGGATGACCGCGCGCGCGTGCGGCACGGCGAGATCGCGATGCAGCGCGGCGCCTTCGGTGCCCTGCACGCAATGCGTCGGCCACAGCACCTGCTCGCCGTAAGGCAGCGCGATCGTCTCGAAGGGCTTGCGCCCGGCGTGCCCGGCCGCGAACGAGACGTGTTGCGCCGGGTGCCAGTCTTGCGTGAGCACGACGTGCTGAAAGTCTTGCGCGAGCCGATTCGCGAGCGGCACGACTTCGTCGCCGTGCGCGACGGCAAGCGCTCCGCCCGGCATGAAGTCGTATTGCAGGTCGATCAGCAGGAGCACGTCTTCAGCGCTTCTCATGATGTTCGTCCAAATATGTGTCTGGGTGCTTAGTTGAACGTACCGCCCTTATCGGCCAGTTCGGCAACCGACGAGGCGATCTGCCATGCGTCGCCGTTCGGCTGCTGCGCATAGTCGCGGATCGCGCGCGCCACGTTGTAGAGGCCGACCGCGTCCGCGTAGAGCATCGGGCCGCCGCGCCACAGCGGGAAGCCGTAGCCCGTGAGGTAGACCATGTCGATGTCCGACGCCTTCGACGCAATGCCCTCTTCGAGGATCTTCGCGCCTTCGTTCACCAGCGCGTACACGAGGCGCTCGACGATTTCCTCGTCGCCGATCTTGCGGCGCTCGACACCCGCTTCCTTCGAGTACGCGACGATCATCTCGTCCACGAGCTTCGAAGGCAGCGCGTTGCGCTCGCCCGCCTTGTAGTCGTACCAGCCCGCGCCGGACTTCTGGCCGAAGCGGCCCTGTTCGCACAGGCGGTCGGCGACCTTCGAATACTTGATCTCCGGCTTTTCCTGATAGCGGCGCTTGCGGATCGCCCAGCCGATGTCGTTGCCCGCGAGATCGCTCATGCGGAATGGGCCCATCGCGAAGCCGAATTTTTCGATCGCGCGATCGACCTGCGCGGGCAGCGCGCCTTCTTCGAGCATGTAAAGCGCCTGGCGGATGTACTGCTCGATCATGCGGTTGCCGATGAAGCCGTCGCACACGCCCGACACCACGGCCGTCTTGCGGATCTTCTTCGCAACCTGCATCACGGTCGCGAGCACGTCCTTGGCCGTTTCCTTGCCGCGCACGACTTCGAGCAGCTTCATCACGTTGGCAGGGCTAAAGAAGTGCAGACCCACCACATCCTGCGGACGCTTCGTGAACGCCGCGATCTTGTCCACATCGAGCGTCGAGGTGTTCGACGCGAGAATCGCGCCGGCCTTCGCGACTTCGTCGAGGCGCTTGAACACCTGCTCCTTCACGCCGAGTTCTTCGAACACGGCTTCGATGATGAGGTCGGCTTCCTTGAGATCGTCATAGGTCAGCGTCGGGCGGATCAGCGCCATGCGCGCTTCGAGCTTCTCCGCCGTGAGCCTGCCCTTCTTGACCTGAGCTTCGTAGTTCTTGCGTATCGTCGCGAGGCCGCGATCGAGTGCTTCCTGCTTCGTCTCGATCAACGTGACCGGCACGCCGGCGTTGAGGAAGTTCATGGCGATGCCGCCGCCCATCGTGCCCGCGCCGATCACTGCCACCTTCTGGATCTCACGCGTGGGCGTGTTCGAAGGCACGTCGGGGATCTTGCTCGCGGCGCGCTCGCCGAAGAACGCGTGGCGCAGCGCCCGGCTCTCGGGCGTCTGCACGAGTTCGACGAAACATTCGCGCTCGAACGCGAGGCCTTTATCGAAACCCTGCTTCACGCCCGCGGCGATGGCGTCCACGCACTTCAGCGGAGCCGGATAGTTCTTCGACATCGCCGCAACGGTATTGCGCGAGAACTGCAGGAAGCCTTCGGCGTTCGCATGCTCGATCTTGCGGTTGCGCACGAGCGGATGGGGGCCCGGCTTGCTGGCGGCCTGGCGTGCGAAGGCGATGACCTCATCGAGCAGATCGCCTTGAGCCATGGCATCGAAAAGGCCGGCATTCGCGAGCTTTTCCGAGAGCACCGGCGTGCCGCTCACGATCATGTTGAGCGCGGCTTCCAGGCCGATCGCGCGCGGCAGGCGCTGCGTGCCGCCCGCGCCCGGCAGAATGCCGAGCTTCACCTCGGGCAGCGCGATCTGCGCGCCGGGCGCCGCGACGCGGTAGTGCGCGCCGAGCGCGAGTTCGAGACCGCCGCCCATCGCCACGCTATGAATCGCGGCCACCACAGGCTTGGCGCTCTTCTCGACTTCCTTGATGACCGTGTGGAGCGTGGGCTCCTGGGTCGCCTTGGGCGTGTTGAATTCGGTGATGTCGGCGCCGCCCGAAAAGGCCTTGCCGGCGCCCGTGATCACGATGGCCGAGACGGCCGGATCGCTGTTGGCGCGCGCCAGTCCCTCGACGATGCCGACCCGGGTCGAATGCCCCAGTCCGTTGACGGGCGGATTGTTGAGCGTAATGACGGCAACGCCGTCGCGAGTCGTGTAATCCACTGCCATTTGCCTGCCTCCGTGCTTGCGGACCGCGTTGCGTCTCGCGGGAGTCGCCTGACTCGCCGCACATGCGCCGGCCGCTTCATTGTCCGGCATTCCCGGTTCACACGCAGAATACCCAAAAAAGAACGTTCGTTCAATTTTTTGCTGCGCACAAGGCATCGGGGTTTATACCAATCCTCTGCCCCATGCGAAATCGACCGGCCAACAAAAAACGCAGCCGGAGGCTGCGTTTCGTTCGGGTGCATCCGGGGCGCTAGAGCGGCTCGGCCGGGCACTGGCCGCCCGACTCGAGGGCACTCGGCAACACATGATCGCGAAACCGCTCGCGCAGCTTGAGCTTCTGCAGCTTGCCGGTGGCCGTGTGAGGAAGCTCGTCGACGAACACGGCGTCGTCGGGCAGCCACCACTTCACCACCTTGCCTTCGAAAAACGCCAGCAGTTGCTCGCGCGTGATGTCGGCGCCCGGTTTCTTTACCGCGACGATCAACGGCCGCTCGGTCCAGCGTGGATGCGCGCAGGCGATGCAGGCCGCCTCCGCGATGGCCGGATGCGACACCGCGATGTTCTCGAGTTCTATCGAGCTGATCCACTCGCCGCCCGACTTGATCACGTCCTTGCTGCGGTCGGTGATTTGCAGGAAGCCATCGGGGTCGATGGTCGCGACATCGCCGGTCGGGAACCAGCCGTCCACGAGCGGCGAATCGCTTTCCTGCCTGAAGTAGCGCTCGATGACCCAGGGTCCGCGCACGTACAGATCCCCGAACGCCACGCCGTCCCAGGGCAGCTCGCGCCCATCGTCGCCGACGATTTTCATGTCGACGCCGAAAATCGCGCGCCCTTGCTTTTCGAGCAACGCGCGTTGCGCCTCGAGCGGGCGCTGCGTCTGCTCCCAGTTCAGCTTCGAGAGCGTGCCGAGCGGCGACATCTCGGTCATGCCCCACGCGTGGATCACCTGCACGCCGTAGTTGTCCTCGAAGCTGCGCAGCATGGCGGGCGGGCAAGCCGAGCCGCCGATCACCGTGCGATTGAGCGTGGAAAATTTCACGCCCGCCTCGCGCATGTACGCGAGCAGGCCGAGCCACACCGTCGGCACGCCGGCCGAGCAGGTCACGCCCTCCGCTTCCATGAGTTCGTAGAGCGATTTGCCGTCGAGATCCTTGCCGGGCAGCACGAGCTTCGTGCCGGCAAGCGGCGCCGCATGCGGTACGCCCCATGCATTCACATGGAACATCGGCACCACGGGCAGCATGGCGTCGCGCGCGGAAAACCCCATTGCATCGGGCATCGACGCGCCATAAGCGTGCAGCACCGCCGAGCGGTGCGTATAGAGCGCGCCCTTCGGATTGCCCGTGGTGCCCGAGGTGTAGCAGAGATTCGACGCGCTGCGCTCGTCGAGCAAGGGCCATGCGAAGCGGCCGTCCTGCGCCGCGAGCAGCGTTTCGTACCTGAGCACCGGCGTTTGCATCGCCGGCAGGTGCGCCTCGTCGCACAGCGCGATCCAGCCGCGCACCTGCGGGCATTGCGGCGCGAGCGTGTCGACGAGCGCGGCGAAGGTGATGTCGAACAGCACGTAGCGATCGTCGGCATGATTGACGATCCACGCGATCTGCTCGGGAAATAGGCGCGGATTAATGGTGTGGCACACCGCGCCGAAGCCAGCCACACCGTAGTAGGCTTCGAGGTGCCGATAGCCGTTCCACGCCAGCGTGCCGATACGCTCGCCCGGCTCGACACCCAGCGCGATGAGCGCCTGCGCGAGCTGCTTCGAACGCACTTCGCATTCGCGGTATGTATAGCGATGCAGATCGCCTTCGATGCGCCGCGACACGATCGGCGTGCTGCCGTGATGGCGCGCCGCGTGCGCAATCAACGACGACACGAGAAGCGGCACGTCCATCATGCGTCCCAGCAACGGCGCGTTCGTCGCGGTCATGGTCAGCGGTCTCCTCGACTCGAATGCCAGAATTTTGTATGGGATGGCGCAGTGCTCGCGGTCTTGGCGCAGCATGCCGGAAGCCGCAAAAGCGCGTGCGGCACGGGTTCCGGCCGTCTCCTGCACGCCCGCGGGCGCGGACTTACAATATCGGCTATTCAACAGGCGCTCAATATGTCGTTTTCACCAGGCCAAACCGATTCCTCACATGGCGGCTCGACCGCCGCGCGCGCGCCGGCAAGCGGCCCGCTCGCCGACTTTGAACGCGCGCTCGGCGTGCCGCGCGACGACACGTTCGCGGCCCTTGGCGCGACCTTCCATACCCGGCTGCCCGGTGCGCCGCTGCCAGCGCCCTACGTGGTCGGCTTCTCGAAAGAGACGGCCGCGCTGCTCGGACTCGATGCCTCAGTGGTGGGCGATCCGGCATTCGCCGAGTATTTCAGCGGCAACTTCACGCGCGAGCGCACGCCTACGACGATGTCGTATGCGAGCGTCTATTCGGGACACCAGTTCGGCGTCTGGGCCGGCCAGCTAGGCGACGGGCGCGCGCTCATGCTCGGCGAGATCGAGCACGCGGGCAAGCGCCACGAAGTGCAACTCAAGGGCGCGGGACGCACGCCGTATTCGCGCATGGGCGACGGCCGCGCGGTGCTGCGCTCGTCGATCCGCGAATTCCTGTGCTCCGAGGCCATGCATCACCTCGGCATTCCCACCACGCGCGCGCTGACCGTGACCGGTTCCGATCAGTTGGTGCGGCGCGAAGAACTCGAAACGGCCGCGGTCGTCACGCGCGTGTCGCCGAGCTTCGTGCGCTTCGGCCACTTCGAGCACTTCTATTCGCACGACAATGTAGAAGCGCTGCGCGCGCTCGCGGATCACGTGATCGGCCGCTTTTACCCGCATCTGCGCGAAACCGACGATCCGTATCTCGGGCTGCTCGACGAAGCGGTGCGCAGCACGGCTGCGCTGATGGTCGAGTGGCAGGCCGTGGGCTTCTGCCATGGCGTGATGAACACCGACAACATGTCGATCCTCGGCCTCACCATCGATTATGGCCCGTTCGGCTTCATCGACGGCTTCGACGCGAACCACATCTGCAATCACTCCGATTCGCAGGGCCGCTACGCCTATCGCATGCAGCCGCAGATCGGCTACTGGAACCTGTTCTGCCTCGCGCAGGCGCTGCTGCCGCTCTTTGGCGCGCACTACGAAATCGCCGACGAAAAAGCGCGCGGCGAGCGTTGCGTGGCCGACGCGCAAGCAGTGCTCGAGCGCTTCAAGGGGCACTTCGCGCCCGCACTGGAAACGCGCATGCGCGCCAAGCTCGGCCTCGAGCACGCGCACGAAGGCGATGACGCACTCGCGGATCGCCTCTTCGAAATCATGCATGCGAACCGCGCCGACTTCACGCTGACGTTCCGCCACCTTGCGCGCGTTTCGAAGCATGATGCGCACGGCGACACGTCCGTGCGCGACCTGTTTCTCGATCGCGCCGCGTTCGATGCGTGGGCGCTCGACTATCGCGCGCGCCTCGCACGCGAAACGCGCGACGACGCCGCACGCGCCGCGGCGATGAATCGCGTGAACCCGAAATACGTGCTGCGCAACCACCTCGCGCAAACCGCGATCGAGCGCGCCGCGCAGAAAGATTTCAGCGAAGTCGAACGGCTCGCAAGCGTGCTCAAGCACCCGTTCGACGAGCAGCCCGAGCACGAAGGCTACGCCGCGTTGCCGCCCGACTGGGCGAGCTCGCTCGAAGTCAGTTGCTCTTCGTGACATCGCATTTCCCCGCGCAATTGCCCCCCGCATTTGTCACCCACAGGAAACCGACATGAGCCAGGACGATCACAACTCCGACGCGTACCCCGGTCACAAGAGCGACGCCGAATGGCGCAAGCAGCTCTCGGACACGCAATACCAGGTCACGCGCCACGCAGCGACCGAACGCCCCTTCACGGGCAAGTACTGGGATCACACCGAGCGCGGCGTGTACGACTGCGTGTGCTGCGGCACGCCGCTGTTCGAGTCGGACACGAAATTCGACGCCGGATGCGGCTGGCCCAGCTACTTCCGTCCGATCGACGGCGAGGTGATCGAGGAGCGCACCGACCGCTCGCACGGCATGCTGCGCATCGAAGTGCGCTGCAAGAACTGCGGCGCGCACCTGGGGCACGTGTTCGAGGACGGCCCGGCCCCGACCGGCCTTCGGTATTGCATCAATTCGGCTGCGCTACAATTCGAGCCCAAGTGAACGCGAGCGAGGCACGCTCGCGCGGGGTGTGACGCAGGATCAAGCGCGTCGCACCCTCTTTTTGCGGCTCATTTTGTCAACTTCCAGGCCGATATGAAATTTCTGTTTGATCTGTTCCCGATCATCCTGTTCTTCGTCGCCTTCAAGGTGTGGGGCATCTTCACGGCCACGGCCGTTGCGATCGTCGCAACGCTCGCGCAGATCGCGTGGGTCGCCTTCCGCCATCGCAAGGTCGACCCCATGCTGTGGCTGAGTCTGGGCATCGTCGTCGTGTTCGGCGGCGCCACGCTCATGCTGCACGACGAGACCTTCATCAAGTGGAAGCCCACGGTCCTCTACTGGGCCTTCTCGGTCGTGCTGCTGGTCTCGCAGGTGGTGTTCGGCAAGAACCTCATCGAAGCGATGATGGGCAAGCAGATCACCCTGCCGCCGCGCATCTGGACGCAACTGAACTTCATCTGGTCGATCTTCTTTGCGCTGCTCGGCATTCTCAACCTGTTCGTCGCGTACCACTTCTCCACCGATGCGTGGGTCGACTTCAAGCTCTTTGGCGCGACGGGCATTCTTGTCGTGTTCATCGTCGGCCAGAGCCTGTGGCTCTCGCGTTACATGAAGGAAGAAGAATGAGCGACGTTTTTCTCCATGCGAGTCCTGCGGAGCGCATGGCGCTGATCGAAACCCGCCTTTCGGCCGCGCTCGCGCCCGTCGAATCGATCGCCGTGCGCGACGACAGCGCACAGCATGCGGGCCATGCCGGCGCCGCCGCGGGCGGCCATTATCACGTCACGATCGTTGCGGCCGCATTCGCGGGGAAGGCCCGCGTAGCAAGGCATCGCATGGTGTATGATGCGCTGGCCGAAGCCATGCAGCGCGGCATTCACGCGCTCGCAATCACCGCGCTCACGCCCGAAGAGGCGGCAGCGCAGCCCCGCTAACCCCCACTTTTTAGTTCGCCCCTCAGGATTTTTCGATGACCTTGAAGAAAACCCGTCTCTGGGTGTTGCTGGCTGCGTTCGCGGCGGCTCCCGCCTTTGCGCAGAACGTCGCCGTCGTGAACGGCACGCCGATTCCGAAGTCGCAGGCCGACGCGCTCATCGCCCAGGTCGTGGCCCAGGGCCAGCAAGACACGCCGGACCTGGAAAAGGCCGTGCGTGAGGAACTCATCAATCGCCAGGTGCTGATGCAGGAAGCGGCGCGCGTCGGCATTCCGAACCGTCCGGCCGTGAAGGCCCAACTGGCGATGGCGCAGCAGCAGGTCGTCCTGCATGCGTGGATCGAGGACTTCCTCAAGAGCAACCCGCCCAGCGACGCCGAAGTCAAGGCCATGTATGACAAGCTCACGCAAGGAGCGGCCGGCAAGGAATATCACCTGCATCACATCCTCGTGGACAACGAGCAGCAGGCGAAGGACTTGATCGCGAAGATCAAGGGAGGCGCGAGCTTCGAAGATCTCGCGAAGCAATTCTCGAAGGATCCGGGTTCGGCGAAGAACGGCGGCGATCTCGACTGGTCGGACCCGAAGGCCTACGTGCCGGAATTCGCCGATGCCGCCACGCATCTGCAGAAAGGCCAGATTACCGATGCGCCGGTGCACACGCAGTTCGGCTGGCACATCATCCGCGTGGACGACATTCGCGACATCGCGCCGCCGCCGCTCGAACAGGTGCGCCCGCAGATCATGCAGCAACTGCAGCAGCAAAAGCTGCTCGCATTCGAGAAGCAACTGCGCGACAAGGCGAAGATCCAGTAAGGGCCGTTGTGCGGCTTCCTTGCTGCGAAAAGAAAAACCCCGCGATCTGCGAAGGCGCGGGGTTTTTTGTTGCCGGTGCTCGCTGAACGTTCGAGTTATCCACCGCACAATATGCGGCGAATAACGGCGGGATTCGCCGCAAGCCGAGCCGACAGACGCCTGAGGCCGCCCAAACGCGAAGGCCCCGGCCGCGCCCCACTTTTGGGCGTGGCCGGGGCCTCTCGACCTCGACCGTGCCGTCAGCGTTTCGGCCGAACGGCAGCGCGGTTTCGGCTTAACCGAGCCACTTGCGTGCGTTCTGGAACGCACGCAGCCACGGGCTCGCCTCGCCCCAGCCTTCGGGGTGCCAGCTCATCGTCACGGTGCGCTGCACGCGCTCGGTGTGCGGCATCAACACGGTGAAGCGGCCATCGGGCGTCGTGACCGAGGTGATGCCCTGCGGCGAGCCGTTCGGGTTGAACGGATAGCCTTCGGTCGCCTGGCCACGGTGGTCGACGTAGCGCATCGCCACGGCCACCTTCGAGAGGTCGCCCTGCTGCGAGAAGTCGGCGAAGCCTTCGCCGTGCGCGACCGCGACCGGAATGCGCGATCCTTCCATGCCGTTGAAGAAGATCGACGGCGAACTCTGCACTTCCACCAGCGAGAAGCGCGCTTCGAACTGCTCCGACTTGTTGCGCGTGAACTTCGGCCAGGCTTCGGCGCCCGGGATCATCGAAGCGAGGCTCGAGAGCATCTGGCAGCCGTTGCAGATGCCGAGGGCGAAGGTGTCCTCGCGCGCGAAGAATGCCGCGAACATGTCCGCGAGCTTCGCATTGAAGCGGATCGTCTTGGCCCAGCCCTCGCCCGCGCCCAGCACGTCGCCATACGAGAAGCCGCCGCAGGCCACCGCGCCCGCGAAGTCGGCGAGCGTGGCGCGGCCTTCGAGCAGGTCGCTCATATGCACGTCGTGCGCATCGAAGCCTGCACGGTCAAATGCATAGGCCGTTTCGAGGTGCGAGTTCACGCCCTGCTCGCGCAGGATCGCCACGCGCGGACGCGCGCCCTTCGCGACGAACGGCGCGGCCACGTCTTCGGCCGGATCGAATGTGAGATGCGGCTGCATGCCAGGATCGGCGGCGTCGAGCAGCGCATCGTATTCGGCGTCGGCGCAAGCGGGGTTATCGCGCAGACGGGCGATGCGCCAGCTCACTTCGCTCCACACGCGATGCAGTTCAGCGCGCGGCGCTTCGTAGATGCGCTTGGCGTCGCGATAGATTTCAATCGAATCGCGGTTGTTCAGCGAGCCGATCACATGCGAGCACGCCGAGAGACCATGCTGACGCAGCACCGCGAACACGGCGTCGCGCTGTTGCGCCGGCACCTGGATCACGGCGCCCAGCTCTTCGGAGAACAGGGCGCGCAGCGTGCGGTCTTCGCGGCGGCCGCTGGTCTGCTTCGCCCAGTCCTTCGCGTCGCCATAGTCGGACTCGTGCTCGCCGTCGAGCGTGAGCATGTCGATGTTCAGCGTGACGCCGGTATGGCCCGCAAACGCCATTTCGCAGACCGTCGCCCACAGGCCGCCGTCCGAGCGGTCGTGGTACGCGAGCAGTTGCTCGTTCGCGTTCAGTTGCTGGATCGCCGTGAAGAACTGCTTGAGGTCTTCGGCGCTGTCGACATCCGGCACGGCGTCGCCGACCTGCTGCGTGACTTGCGCGAAGATGCTGCCGCCGAGGCGGTTCTTGCCTCGGCCCAGATCGATCGCGATCAGCACCGATTCGCCCACTTCGTCGGCGCGGCGCAGTTGCGGCGTGAGGTGGCGGCGCACGTCCTCGACCGGCGCGAACGCCGAAATGATCAGCGAAACCGGCGCCACGACTTCCTTCGCCACGCCTTCTTCGTTCCACTTCGTGCGCATCGAGAGCGAATCTTTGCCCACCGGAATGCCGATGCCGAGCGCCGGGCACAGTTCCATGCCGATCGCCTTCACCGTGTCGTAGAGCGCGGCGTCTTCGCCGGGCGCGCCGCATGCGGCCATCCAGTTCGCTGAGAGCTTGAGCTTGTCGAGCGACAGAATCGGCGCGCTGGCGATATTGGTGATCGCCTCGCCCACGGCCATGCGGCCCGACGCGGGCGCATCGATCACGGCGAGCGGCGTGCGCTCGGCCATCGTCATCGCTTCGCCCTTGTAGCCGGCGTAGTCGAGCGCCGTGATCGCGCAGTCGGCCACCGGCACCTGCCACGGGCCGACCATCTGGTCGCGCACGCTCGTGGCGCCCACCGAACGGTCGCCGATGGTGATGAGGAACGACTTGCTGCCCACAGTGGGATTGCGCAACACGCTCTTCGCGACTTCGTCGAACGCGATGCCCGTGACTTCAACCGGCGTGAGCGGCACGCTCGCGTGCTCGACGTTGCGGTGCATGCGCGGCGGCTTGCCGAGCAGGATGTCCATCGGCATGTCGACGGGCTGGTGGCCGCCGTTCGCGGCCAGCGCGGCTTCGTCGGTGTCGATCAGCTTCAGCTCGCGTTCGTCGGTCGCCACGCCCACTACGGCGAACGGGCAGCGCTCGCGCTTGCAGATCGCCTCGAACATCGGCAGATCGGCAGGCGGGATCGCGAGGACGTAACGCTCCTGCGACTCGTTAGACCAGATCTCGCGCGGCGAGAGGCCCGATTCTTCGAGCTGGACCTTGCGCAACTCGAAGCGCGCACCCTTGTCGGCGCCGTCGACGAGTTCGGGGAACGCGTTCGAGAGGCCGCCCGCGCCCACGTCGTGAATCGAGAGGATCGGGTTGGCTTCTCCGAGCTGCCAGCATCCGTTGATGACTTCCTGCGCGCGGCGCTCGATTTCCGGGTTGCCGCGCTGCACCGAGTCGAAGTCGAGCTCGGCCGTGTTGGTGCCCGTGGCCATCGAGCTGGCCGCGCCGCCGCCCATGCCGATGCGCATGCCGGGACCGCCGATCTGGATCAGCAGCGTGCCCGCGGGCAGGTCCTGCTTGTGCGTGAGCTTCGCGCTGATGTTGCCGATGCCGCCCGCGATCATGATCGGCTTGTGGTAGCCGCGCACGGTGCCGGCGACGTTCTGCTCGTAGGTGCGGAAGTAGCCGCCGAGGTTCGGGCGGCCGAATTCGTTGTTGAACGCCGCGCCGCCGAGCGGGCCATCGATCATGATCTGCAGCGGCGAGGCGATGCGGTCCGGGCGGCCATAGGTCTGGGCCTTATCGGCGGGATTGCGGTGCGCGAGCGGGGTGGCCGCGTCGCGGGCGTTTTCCCACGTTTCGCGCGCATCCGGCAAATCGAGGTTCGAGACCGTGAAGCCCGTGAGACCGGCCTTGGGACGCGCGCCGCGGCCCGTGGCGCCTTCGTCGCGGATTTCGCCGCCCGAGCCCGTGGCCGCGCCCGCGAACGGCGAGATCGCGGTCGGGTGGTTGTGCGTCTCCACCTTCATAAGCGTGTGCGTGAGCTCGGTGTGGCGGCCGTACTGTTCGCCAGGCGCACCGTCCGCGCCGTTCTTGCGCGGGAACCAGCGCTCCGCCACCGCGCCTTCCATGATCGACGAGTTATCCGAGTATGCGACGATCGTGCCTTGCGGGCTCACCTTCTCGGTGTTGCGGATCATCGCGAAGAGCGACAGGTCCTGGTCCTGGCCGTCGATCGTCCAGCTCGCGTTGAAGATCTTGTGACGGCAGTGCTCGCTGTTGGCCTGGGCGAACATCATCAGCTCCACGTCGGTCGGGTTGCGGCCGAGCTTCGTGAAGTTGTCGACGAGATAGTCGATTTCGTCGTCGGCGAGCGCGAGGCCCAGTTCACCGTTGGCCGTCTCGAGCGCCTTGCGGCCGTGGCCGAGCACGTCGACGGTCTGCATCGGGCGCGCCGGCAGTTCGTCGAACAGATGCAGCGCCTGGTCGCGCGAAGCCGCCACGCTCTCGGTCATGCGGTCGTGCAGCGCAGCCGCGACAGCGGCGTGCGCTTCGTCCGACAAGGTCTTCTTGCCGCCCAGCAGGCCGCTCTTGAGGATGACCGTGTACTCGACGCCGCGCTCGATGCGGCGCACCTGCTCAAGGCCGCAGTGATGCGCGATGTCGGTGGCCTTGCTCGCCCACGGCGACACCGTGCCGAAGCGCGGCACGACGAGGAACGTGACCGCGCTGCCGCGCTCCTGCGGGGCCGCGAACGGCGCGCCGTAGTGCATCAGCGCTTCGATCTTCGCGCTGTCGTCAGCGGAAAGCGGCGTGGCCGAGTTGACGAAGTGCAGATACTGGCCGTGCACGCCGACGATATTGGCGTCGATACGCTGGAGCGTTTCGAGCAGGCGGGCCTGGCGGAAGTCGGAAAGGGCCGAAGCACCGGGGAAACACGAGAAGTGGGCCATGGACTGGGGCGTTGCGTCGAGGTTGCGTCGGAGTTGCGTTGCGCCATCGCCTCACGGGCGTCTCGCGGAGTGGCGAAGCGTCGCATGCAGGCGATGACGTCGTGCCGACGTCGGGCGATGAGGAGACCGCGATTATAACCCGGAAGACCCCGCCTGGCCGAGCCGCGAGGCAGCCGCGAAGCGCCTGCGCCGATGTCAGCGGCGCCCGCGCAAAGGCGCCCTGGCAACGCGCATGGCAAGCGGGCCGGTTTGGCTGCTATGATTGCGCGTTTCACCCGATCGGCGCAATAGCCCGCGCCGCATGCCTCACCCCCTTCGGCAGGGTGCCTTCGCCCCTCGGCGCGCCGTCTGCCAGCAGATCAAATCGTCATGGATGTCATCGTCATTGGCGGCGGAATCGCCGGCGTCGCCACCGCCTATCAGTTGCGCGCGGCGGGCCATCGCGTCTGCGTGGTCGAGCGCCACGCCACCGTCGCGCAAGGCGCGAGCTACGGCCATAGCGGCGTCGTGCTGCCTACGCCGCTCGACGTCTGGTTCGGGCCCACCTTCCTGCGCAACGGCCGGCAGTCGTCGGGCGGGGTGATCTGCAAGACCGGCTTCACCGGACACGCACGCAGCTTCGTGAAGCGTCTCGCGTCCCTGCACGGCTCCGAAGCTTTCGCCGCGCGTTATTCGCTCCTGCGTCCGCTGATCGAATCGGCGCAAAACGCGCTGGACGAGGCCGAAGGCCGCTTCGAGCTCGAATACGAGCAGCGCGAAGGCCTGCTCTATCTCGTGCGCGGCAGCGACGAGTGGTCGCTTGCGCAGCCCGCGCTCGAACTGCTGCGCCAATTCGAGACCCCGCATCACGTGCTCACGCCGCACGAGTGCGTGGCGTCCGAACATACGATTCCCGCCGATCCGCCGTTCGCGGGCGCCATTCGTTTCGACCAGGCGCGCGTGGCCAACTGCCCGCTGTTCGTCAAGCAGCTCAAGCAGGTGCTCGATACGATGGGCGGCGTGCAATTCCAGACCGGGCGCACCGTCAGCGCGATCCGTCTCGAAGGCACGCGCGCAGCCGTGGAACTCGCTCCGCTCGCCGATGACACGGCGCACAAGCGCGAAGTCGAAGTCATTTCCGCCGATGCCGTGGTCGTCGCGGCCGGCGCGCAAGCACCGAAGCTGCTTGCGCCGCTCGGCATCAAGCTGCCGTTCTATCCCGTGCGGGTGCACACACTAAACGCACCGGTCGCGCACGAGGAATGCGTGCCGCATTCGACGCTGATCGATGTGGCGCGGCGCATTGCGATCACGCGCACGAACCACCGGCTGCGCATTTCGGGCGGCGCGGTGCTCCAGCGCGTGAAGGAACTCGACGAGGCGCTGCCCGAAGCGCTCACCGAAGAAGCCCTCGCCCTGCTAGGCGAGGCTTCGCGCGATTGGGCGCCGGGCGCCGCGCGCATTTCGGCAGCACTCGCGTGGGAAGGCATGAAATTGCTCTCCGCCGACGGCATGCCGGCAGCAGGCAACGCCGGGCATCCTCGCCTCTATGTCAACGCGGGCCATGGTCCGGCCGGATGGGCGCTGGCGCTGGGCTCGGCGCGCCTGATCGCCGCACAGATTTCGGGCACCGCGCCCGATCTGCCCGCCGAGACCGTCGAGGCGCTCTGGCCCGGACGCGACTAAAGCACGACTAAAGCACGAGCCAGCGCCGGGCGCGCGCCGCTCGGGTATCGTTGCACTGTCGAACTCCCGCACGCGCCGCAGTCCCTTGCGGCCGCCATCGCCACCATGACAGACGCCACGCATAGCTCGCTGCTTCCTATTCCGGCTCCCACGCTCGTCAATCCGCATGATCGGGCCGCGCCGCTGCTCACGGTCGCGCAGTTGCGCGCAGCCGAAACCGCCGCTCAGGCCGCCCTGCCCGCGCACACGCTGATGGCGCGCGCGGGCGCCGCCGCGGCGCATTTCCTGCGCGAGCAGATTGCGCATGCGCCGTCGCCGGCGAGCGTGAAGCCCGTCTGGTTCGCCGCCGGCCCCGGCAACAACGGCGGCGATGCGCTCGTGACCGCTGCCGAACTCAAGCGCGCGGGAATTGCCGTCGAAGTCTGCATGCCGCTCGAAGTGAAACCCGCAGACGCGCGCTGGGCGCTTGCCGAGGCGCGCGCGGCGGGCGTGCCGATCACGGCCACGCCGCCCGAGCAGTTCGATACGTACGGCTGGCTTGTCGACGGTCTGTTCGGCATCGGCCTTGCCCGCGCGCTGGACGGCGTGTTCGGCGCGCTCGCGCAACGGCTCGCTGCGCGAGCGCGCAGCCACGGCCATGTGCTCGCGCTCGACGTGCCAAGCGGCCTCGACAGCGACACCGGCAACCCGGTCGGCAGTGGCCCGGCCGTGCGGGCAACCCATACCGTCACCTTCATTGCCGCGAAGCCCGGGCTTTATACGGGCGCGGGCCGCGATTGCGCCGGCGCGGTGAGTGTGGCGCCGATTGGGCTAAATGAGGGGCTGAATGAGGGGCTGAATACGGGCATCGACACGCCCAATGGAGCACGCTCCGCGAGACTCAACGCACCGGCGCTGTTCGGCGCAGCCATGCCCGCACGCGACTTCGCCACCCACAAAGGCAGCTTCGGCACGCTCGCCGTCGTGGGCGGCGATACCGGCATGTGCGGCGCGCCGATCCTCGCCGCGCGCGCCGCGCTGCTCGCGGGCGCGGGCAAGGTCCATGTGGGCTTCCTCGGCCACGACGCGCCACCCTACGACGCGCCGCATCCCGAGTTGATGCTGCACACCGCGGGCAAGCTCGCGCTCGATGAGATGAGCGCGGTCGCGGCGGGTTGCGGGATGGGCGGGAGCGCTTCGGCGCGGCAGCTCGTCGACCGGATCCTGCAACTCGACGTCCCGGTGCTGCTCGACGCTGACGCCCTCAATCTCGTCGCCCGCGACACGGTCCTGGCCGGACGCGTGGCCGAGCACCTGCGCGCGCATGGCGCGCCATGCGTGCTCACCCCGCACCCGCTCGAAGCCGCGCGCCTGCTGGGCACGGAGACGGCAGCAGTGCAGCGCGACCGCCTGGCCGCCGCGCGTGCACTCTCAACGCACTACGCGGCAGTCGTCGTGCTCAAGGGCAGCGGCACGGTCATTGCCGCGCCCGATGGCCGCCTTGCCGTGAACCCCACCGGCAACGCGGCGCTTGCCACCGGGGGCACCGGCGACGTGCTCGGCGGCCTGATCGGTGCCTTGCTTGCACAGCGCCTGCCTCCCTGGGAAGCGGCGCTGGCGGGCGTCTACCTGCACGGGCTCGCTGCCGATACGCTCGTTGCCGAGGGAGAAGGCCCCGTCGGCCTCGCGGCGGGCGAGCTCGCTCCCGTGATTCGGCGCCTGATGAACCGCCTGTTTTACGCCGCAAAAGATTGATGAAGGGGTTTCGCGGGAAGCCTGAGGCACGCGGCTTGCTACTGTTTCTGCCGATCCGCGCGTTGCTGCTCAGCAACGTGCTGCCCCGCTATACTGGTCCCTCGCGCGCTGCTCACCGGCAGCACGCATCCCCGCAGCGCGCGATGCGCGCGTCGCGCCCGACCGGCGCAGCGCCCTCCGCCGCCCTCCATTCGTTTTCCCTCGCTAGACGAACATGACGAATCCGCTTCCTGCCTGGTCCGCGCTACAGACGCACTACGAACAGATCCGCAACGAACAGATGCGCGACTGGTTCGCACCCGCCAACGACCCCGCGCCGACCCGCGCCGAACGCTACACCTACGCGGGCGGCGGCCTCGCAGCCGACTTCTCGAAGAACCGCATCAACGACGACACGCTGAAGCTGCTCGTGCGACTCGCGCGCGAGGCCGGCGTCGAAAAGCGCCGCGATGCGATGTTCGCGGGCGAGGTCGTCAATCCGACCGAAGGCCGCGCCGCGCTGCACACGGCGCTGCGCGCCACCGAGCCGAACGCGCCGTTCCACGCGCAGATCCTCGCCGAAAAAGCAAAGATTGCGAAGTTCGCCGACGCCGTGCGCAGCGGCGCCTGGACCGGCTACACCGGCAAGCGCATCCGCCACGTGGTCAACATCGGCATCGGCGGCTCGGACCTCGGGCCCAAGATGGTCGTGCACGCGCTCAAGCACCTCGAAACGCCCGAGATCAGCTCGCACTTCGTCTCGAACGTCGATGGCGCCGACCTTTGGCGCGTGATCGAGGGCATCGATCCCGAGGAAACGCTCGCGATCATCGTCTCGAAGACCTTCACCACGCTCGAAACCATGACGAATGCGCATTCGATGCGCGACTGGTTCATCCAGCACGGCTGCCCGGAAAGCGCGCTGGCGAAGCACTTCGTGGGCGTCTCCGCGAACCCGGCCGAAGTCGTGAAGTTCGGCATTGCCAAGGACAACGTCTTCGAGATGTGGGACTGGGTTGGCGGCCGCTACTCGCTGTGGTCGGCGGTGGGCCTCTCGATCATGATCGCTATCGGGCCGCAGCAGTTCGACGAACTGCTCGCGGGCGCCCATGACATGGACGAGCATTTCCGCACCGCGCCGCTCGAAAAGAATCTTCCCGTGCTGCTCGGCATGATCGGCATCTGGTATCGCAACTTCTTCGGCTCGCAGAGCTATCTGGTCGCGCCGTACTCCGAAGCATTGCACTACTTGCCCTCGTACCTGCAACAGCTTGAAATGGAGAGTAACGGCAAGCAGGCGCGCCTGGACGGCAAGTTCGTCGATTACGCCACCTCGGCCATCACGTGGGGGGAGCCTGGCACGAACGGCCAGCACGCGTTTTTCCAGATGCTGCACCAGGGCACGACGATCGTGCCGATCGACTTCATCGCCGTGCTCACGCCCGAGCATCCGCTCGCCGATCATCACCCGAAGCTGCTCGCCAACTGCTTCGCGCAGAGCGAGGCGATGATGCTCGGACGCACCGAGGAAGAAGCGAAGAAGATCGCCGGTCCGGACAAGCCCGAACTCGTGCCGCACATCATGTTCCCCGGCAACCGCCCGACCACGACGCTGCTCGTCGATGCGCTCACGGCGCGCTCGCTCGGCGCGCTGATTGCACTGTACGAGCACAAGGTGCTGGTGCAGGCATCGGTCTGGAACATCAATCCGTTTGATCAGTGGGGCGTGGAGCTCGGCAAGATTCTCGGCAAGGTGGTCGAGGCCGACCTCACGGCCGCGAGCGCCAACGTGAAAACGCACGATTCGTCGACGGCCGCGCTGATTGCGCGGGCGCGCGCCGCGCTCAAACGTTAAGAGCGCACCCGGACGCCGCCTGCGTCCGGCGCTTCGCGCACGTCCTCCGGACTGTCGGCATGAAGCGCATTCGGCACGCGGCGGCCCGCTTCGATCGTCACCATGGCATCGCAGCGGCGCGCGAGATCGACGTCGTGCGTGACGAGCACGAGCGTCGCGCCGCCACTCGCACCAAGGCCAGCGCCGCCGCTGGAACGATTGAGCTCGAACATCAGGTCGATGACGGCATGCCCCGTCGCGGCATCGAGACTGCCGGTGGGTTCGTCGGCGAACAACACGGCCGGCTGCGTGACGAACGCCCGGGCCAGCGCCACGCGCTGCTGCTCGCCGCCCGACAGCAGCTTGGGATAGTGAGCGGTGCGCTGCCCAAGCCCGACGCGCTCCAGCAGCGCGCCGGCGCACGCGAAAGCCTCGCGCGTGGTGATGCCGCCTTGCAGTTCGAGCGGTAGCGCGACGTTCTCCAGCGCGCTCAGATGCGGCATTAACTGGAACGACTGAAACACGAAGCCCACCGAACCATTGCGCAACGCGGCGCGCTGATCCTCGGCCATGCCGGTAAGCTCATGACCGAGCAGGCGAACCGAGCCGGCGCTCGCGCTGTCCAATCCGGCCAGCAGGCCGAGCAGCGTCGACTTGCCCGAACCCGACGCGCCGACGATCGCCACGCTGCTGCCCGCGTACACGGTCAGGTCGATGCCGTCGAGTATCGTCAGTTCGCCGGTCGCATCGGTGACCCGCTTGCACAGGCCACGCACTTCGATGACTGGATCGCTATTCATTCGCACATGATGACGCAAAGATTCGCCGCCTGGGCGCGGCACGGCACGGCGACCGCGATGGCTCGCGCCACCCTCGATACCACGGTCGTCAGCTTCGCTGCTATCGCGGCTGCGGCAATGCTCGGTCTGGCCGCTACCGCCGTGCTGCCCGGCGGCTCACACGATGCCCTCGCAGCGACGGCGCCTGCGGTTCAGCCCGCCGCCGCGAAGCCTGTGATCGCCGTGCTGGGCGACAGCCTCTCGGCCGAATACGGCCTGCCGCGCGATACGGGTTGGGTCGCGCTGCTGCGCCAGCGGCTTGCCAGCGAGCGAATCGATTATAACGTCGCGAATGCGAGCATCAGCGGCGACACGACGAGCGGCGGGCTCGCCCGCCTGCCGCTCGTGATGCGGCGGATGAAACCCTCGATCGTGGTGGTCGAGCTTGGCGCGAACGACGCGCTGCGCGGTGTCCCGCTCGCGACGACACAAGGCAATCTGCGCGCGATCATCGAGCAGATCCGCAAGGGCAACGCGCAGCCCGTGCTAGTGGGCATGTACGTGCCGCCCAATTACGGCCCCGACTATACCCGCGCGTTCCACGGACTCTACATTCAGCTTTCGAACGAGTTGCACGTGCCGCTGGTGCCGTTCCTGCTGGCCGGCCTCGCCGACAAGCCCAATCTCTTTCAGTCCGATCAGATGCACCCGAACGAGCAGGCACAGCCCTTGCTGCTCGAAAACGTGTGGCCGACGCTCAAGCCGCTACTCGGCGGCGGCGCGAAGCGCTGACAGCACAACACCTACACATCTGTAGGGCACGCAAAGGCCTTTTCGTGTGGTGTGCGTGTTGCCGCTACCCTCGCCGCGTGCCGGGCCACGACTTTGCAACGGACGAGCGGCTTTCGTCTGTTTCTCGACTGACTCCGACTGAAGGGAGAAAACGTGAAATTTTTACCTTTGATTGCCATTACGGCCACCCTTGCAGCCTGCGCCAATCAGCCGATACCGAGCGGCACGCAATCGGTGGGCACCAGCCAGCAACCGCCCGCCGCCGTTGCGCAATGCATCGCCAAGAAGTGGGCCGACAAATCGCAGCAGCAGGTCGTCCAGCAGAGCGTCCTCGCGAACGGCCAGGCTGTCGACGTGTACGTGCCCGGCCAGCAACCGCCCAATGGTGCGGCCGCAACGGTGCGCCCGGCATGGAACGCCAACGCGAAAACCTGGGTGGGAATGCGTGGCGCCGGAGGCGATGCGTCGAGCGATATCAGCGGCTGCCTCTAAATGCCGGTGCATGCACGCGCAACGCATCAGTCGCGTTGCGAGCGCCCAAAGCAAAAGCCCCGCATTCGCGGGGCTTTTTTTGCATTTGCGCGTCCTGGCTTGAAGCCGGCCGCAGGACTTACTGCCCGTCGCCATCGCCAGACTGGCTGGCTGCGTTCAGGGAGCCGTACAGCTTGACCTTGGAGCGATCGCGCAGCGCATCGAGATAAGCCTGCGTCTGCGACTGGCCGCTCACGCCCGCGAGTTGCTGCTGCGCGGCTGCAAGACGCGGGCCGTCGGCGGCCGGGCCATTGGTCACGCTGTTCACGCGATAGATCGCGTAGCCATTGTCGCCCAGATCGACGCCTACATAAGCGGGCAGCTTCTTCGGGTCGGCCTTGAACACGGCCGAAAGCGCGTTAGGCGGCAGGCCCTGCGCATCGTTGCGCGTAACCTTGAGCGCCGACGAGAAGCCATCGGTCGCCTTCGACTTCTGCAGATCCGCGAGCTTCGCCTCGCCATCTTTGCGCGCCTGCTCGCCCGCCTGCTGCGCGACCACCTTCCCGCGCACGGCGTCCTTGACCGCTGCGAACGCGGGCACGGCGGCCGGCTGGTAGTTCGTCACGCGCGCGGAGATCAGCGTGTTGCTGCCGACATCGATCGCTTGCGTGTTGTTGTGCTGGCTCACCGAATCGGTCGCGAACACCGCGTCGAGGAACTTCGGGTTGTTCAACGGGTTGTCCTGCGGCAGCGCGGGGTTCGGCTTCGGCGTGACCGTGGCCGTCTGAAGCGTGAGCTTGTACTTGTCGGCGGCCGGCTGAAGGCTCTTCGACTGCTCGTAGACAGTCGACGTGAAACCCTCGGTCGCGTCGGCAAGCAGCTTTGCGGCCTGCTGCGCCTTCACGTCGTTGGTGATCTGGCCTTTCACTTCGTCGAACGACCTCGTCACCGACGGCTTGATATCAGTCACCTTTACGATGTGATAGCCGAAGTCCGACTGAATCACACCACTGATTTCGTCCTTCTTGAGCTTGAAGACCGCGTCGTCGAACGCCTGGCCGCCCGCGATCATGCCCGGACCGAAGTAGCCGAGATCGCCGCCCTTCGAGGCCGAACCCGGGTCCTGCGAATCTTTCTGGGCGATCTGTGCGAACTGGTCGGGATGCGCCTTGATTTCAGCCAGAATCTGCTCGGCCTTCTGCTTGGCGGCCGTGCGATCGGCGGCGCTCGCGTCCTTCGCGACCGTGATCAGAATATGGCTCGCCCGCACTTCTTCCTGCGTCTTGAAGTGCGCGATGTTTTCGTCGTAGTACTTCTTGAGATCGGCGTCGCTGGGATTGACCGAAGCCGCAACGGTTGCGGCCGACAGCACCAGATACTGGATCTGCGCCGTGGCCGGCGTGGCGAAATCGTTCTTGTGCGCGTCGTAGTACGCCTGCAGCTGTGCGTCGGTCGGATTGATCTTCGGCGCGAAGTCGCTCGCCCGGAACGCGAGGCCCTGCACTTCGCGCTGCTGCTCGGAGAGTTCGGTGAGTTGCTGCGCCAGCGCCTTCGGCGTGAACGCGCTGTTCACGAGCGCCGCAGGCAACTGCTGCATGGCGAGGCTATAGCGCACGCGCTCGTCGTACTGCTCCGGCGTCATGCCCTGCATCGCGAGCAACTGCTTGTACTTGTCGAGGTCGATCGAACCATCGGGGTTCTTCAACGACGAGATGACGGGATCCGACAGCAAGGTGCGGCGCACTGCGTTATCCGAGGCCGTCAGATGCAGGCGCTGGACCTCGTCCACGAGCACGCGCTGCTGAATGAGGCCGTCGAGGATGTCCTTGCGGCGCTGCGGCGTATCGAACGTGCTCGCGTCGAACCGTGCGCCCATGATCTGCCGCGCCTGGTCCATCTGCTGACGCGCGGCGCCGTCGAATTCGGCGCGAGTGATCTTGTGACCGTTGACGCTCGCAACGTTCGCGCTTTCGTCAAAAAAGCCGCGGAAGCCTTGAATGCCGACGAAGCCGAGACCTGGCAGAATCACCAGCATCAGCATCATCATCATCAGTCGTTTGTGATTGCGGAAAAAGTCGAGCATGCGTGACCAAGCGTTGGAGGGCGCCTAAAAACGGAACGCCCGATATTACAACAGCGGCCAACAAAAAAGGCGAACCGGAGTTCGCCTTCTTGCTGATAGATCTGGCGGAGCGGACGGGACTCGAACCCGCGACCCCCGGCGTGACAGGCCGGTATTCTAACCGACTGAACTACCGCTCCGTGCTGGTGTACTGCCGCGCTGCACTTTTACTGCGCTGCATCTTGCGTGCCGCAAGATGCGTCATGCGAATCTGAAGCTGTGGTGGGTGCTGAGAGGCTCGAACTCCCGACCTACGCCTTGTAAGGGCGCCGCTCTACCAACTGAGCTAAGCACCCAGCTTCATGACCCTCGCGCATCGCATATCTCTGCCGCGCTTTTTACTGCGCCGCTCATCATCAAGCAGCGAGCCCATAAGTCTAACGCATCTTCGGGCACTTTTCCAAGCCCCAATTCAGGAACGGGTGCGATTATGATCTCGATCCGCTCAACGTCAACGAATCTAACGGACGCGCGTCTAACAAAAACCCGCGGACGCTGCCGCGGGTTTTTGGGATTCTCAAGCATTCCGGCGAACCGCGCCATCAACACGGTTCACATAAAGCTCAATGCTTGACTACTTCGGTCGCGCCGGCTTCCTTCGTTTCAGCAGCAACGGGCGCCTTGGCGTCGTCGGCCTTCACCTCTTCTTCCGGCAGGGGCTGCGGCACACGTTCGAGCGCGAGTTCGAGCACCTTGTCGATCCAGCGGACCGGCACGATCTCGATCGAGTTCTTCACGTTGTCCGGAATCTCGGTGAGATCCTTGACGTTCTCTTCTGGAATCAGGACGAGCTTGATACCGCCGCGATGCGCCGCGAGCAGCTTTTCCTTCAAGCCACCGATCGGCAGCACTTCGCCGCGCAACGTGATTTCACCCGTCATCGCGACATCGGCGCGCACCGGAATCCCGGTGAGCACGGACACGAGCGCCGTGGTCATCGCACCGCCTGCGGACGGGCCGTCCTTCGGCGTCGCGCCTTCCGGCACGTGGATGTGGATATCCTGCTTCTCGAACGCCTCGTCCTTGATGCCAAGGCGACGCGAACGCGAACGCACCACCGAACGTGCCGCTTCGACCGACTCCTTCATGACGTCGCCGAGCGAACCCGTGCGGATCACGTTGCCCTTGCCGGGCATCACCGCCGCTTCGATCGTCAGCAGATCGCCGCCGACTTCCGTCCACGCGAGACCCGTCACCTGGCCGATCTGGTTTTCCTTCGCAGCCAGACCGAAGTCGTACTTGCGCACGCCAAGGAAGGTGTCGAGGTTCGCGCTGTCCACTGTGACGGCCTTGTCGGCCTTCTTCAGCAGCAGCATCTTCACGACCTTGCGGCAGATCTTCGAGATTTCACGCTCGAGCGAACGCACGCCCGCTTCACGCGTGTAATAGCGAATGATGTCGCGGATCGCGCCTTCGGTCACCTCGATCTCGCCTTGCTTCAGACCGTTGTTCTTCTTCTGCTTGGGCAGAAGATAACGCTGCGCAATGCTGACCTTCTCGTCTTCCGTGTAGCCCGAGAGGCGGATGACTTCCATCCGGTCGAGCAGCGGCGGCGGAATGTTCAGCGAGTTCGACGTAGCGACGAACATCACGTCCGACAGGTCGAAATCGACTTCGATGTAGTGGTCGGCGAACGTGTGGTTCTGTTCCGGATCGAGCACTTCGAGCAGCGCCGAAGAAGGATCGCCGCGGAAATCCATGCCCATCTTGTCGACTTCGTCGAGCAGGAAAAGCGGATTGCGCACGCCGACCTTGGCCAGGCTCTGCAGGATCTTGCCCGGCATCGAGCCGATGTACGTACGGCGATGGCCGCGAATCTCGGCTTCGTCGCGCACGCCGCCCAGCGCCATGCGCACGAACTTGCGGTTCGTTGCGCGCGCAATCGACTGGCCGAGCGAGGTCTTGCCCACACCCGGAGGCCCGACGAGGCACAAGATAGGCGCCTTGACCTTGTCCACGCGCTGTTGCACCGCGAGGTACTCGAGAATGCGTTCCTTCACTTTCTCGAGACCGAAGTGGTCTTCGTCGAGCACGGTTTCGGCGTTCGAGAGGTCGTTGTTGACCTTGCTCTTCTTGCGCCACGGCAGGCCGATCAGCGTGTCGATGTAGTTGCGCACGACGGTGGCTTCGGCCGACATCGGCGACATCAGCTTGAGCTTCTTGAGCTCGGCGTCGGCCTTCTTCTTGGCTTCCTTCGGCATGCGCGCCGCGGTGATGCGCTTCTCGAGCTCTTCGAGATCGGCACCCTCTTCGCCTTCGCCCAGTTCCTTCTGGATCGCCTTGACCTGCTCGTTCAGGTAGTACTCGCGCTGGCTCTTCTCCATCTGGCGCTTCACGCGGCCACGGATGCGCTTCTCCACCTGGAGAATGTCGATCTCGGCTTCGAGCTGAGCGAGCAGATGCTCCAGACGCTCCACCACCGGGAACATCTCGAGAATGTGCTGCTTCTGGTCGAGCTTGAGCGGCAGATGCGCGGCGATGGTGTCGGCAAGACGACCCGCCTCGTCGATGCCCGACAGCGAGGTCAGGATCTCCGGCGGGATCTTCTTGTTCAGC
Organism: Paraburkholderia sp. A1RI-2L; assembly: GCF_048957375.1. Classification (NCBI taxonomy): domain Bacteria; kingdom Pseudomonadati; phylum Pseudomonadota; class Betaproteobacteria; order Burkholderiales; family Burkholderiaceae; genus Paraburkholderia; species Paraburkholderia sp. A1RI-2L. The sequence continues at coordinate 1,156,744 of NZ_JARBTA010000001.1, read as the reverse complement.
TTCACGTACTGGTCGAACTGCGAAACGATCGCACGGCGCAGCGCTTCGGTTTCGGCGCTATCGGCGTGGTCGGGTTCGAGCGGCATGACCTCGCACGAGAACTGCGTTTCCTGCTCTTCGATGGAAAGCGTTTTCGCGCGCTGCAAGCCTTCCACGAGCACCTTCACGGTGCCGTCGGGCAGCTTGAGCATTTGCAGGATGTTGGCGATACACCCCACTTCGTACATGTCTTTTTCGGTGGGTTCATCCTTGGCGGCAGTCTTTTGCGCGACGAGCATGATGTGCTTGCCGCCTTCCATTGCCGCTTCGAGGGCCTTGATCGATTTGGGCCGGCCCACGAAAAGGGGAATCACCATATGCGGGAAGACTACGACGTCTCGCAGCGGCAGCAGCGGGAGCGTGGTGCGTTCCGGCGGGAGGAGTTGGGTTCCTGACATTTCATTTCCCCATGAGTGGAATCAATTGTTCGGTAAGTGAGGCCACAAGAGTCGATTGCAAGCCTCGCGCAAGTGGGAAAAGTTCAGTGACTCCAAAAAAGTGCGCCATCGACCACAAGATAAACGAAAAAGCCGTTCATCCCATTGCATGAACGGCTTTTTCCCGGAACTCTTTAGCCGATCATCACCATCAGTTCGAGCCAGCAACCTTTGGTGCGTCTTCGTAGATCAGCAGCGGTTTACCGTCGCCGTCGATCACGTTGTCGTCGATGATGACCTTGCTCACGCCCTTCATGGCCGGCAGCTCGTACATCACATCGAGCAATGCCTGCTCCAGGATCGAGCGCAGCCCCCGGGCGCCCGTCTTGCGGCGGATCGCCTTGCGGGCGACGGCCTGCAATGCAGCCGGGCGAATCTCGAGTTCCACGCGCTCCATGTTGAAGAGCTTGTGATACTGCTTGACGAGCGCATTCTTCGGCTCGACCAGAATCTTCATGAGCGCGGCTTCGTCGAGCTTGCCGAGCGTCGCGACCACCGGCAGACGGCCGATCAGCTCCGGAATCAGGCCGAACTTGATCAGGTCTTCCGGTTCCGTTTCGCGCAGCACTTCGCCCGTGTCGCGTTCCTGCTTGCTCTTCACGCTCGCGCCGAAACCGATGCCGGTCTTCTCGGTACGATCCGTGATGACTTTTTCCAGACCATCAAACGCGCCGCCGCAAATGAACAGAATATTGGTCGTGTCGACCTGGATGAAATCCTGGTTCGGGTGCTTGCGACCGCCCTGCGGCGGCACTGACGCCATCGTGCCCTCAACGAGCTTGAGCAGCGCCTGCTGCACGCCTTCGCCCGACACGTCGCGCGTGATCGACGGGTTGTCCGACTTGCGGCTGATCTTGTCGATTTCGTCGATATAGACGATGCCGCGCTGGGCCTTGTCGACCTCGTAATTGCAGTTCTGCAGCAGCTTCTGAATGATGTTCTCGACGTCTTCGCCCACGTAGCCGGCTTCGGTCAGCGTGGTGGCGTCCGCAATCACGAACGGCACGTTCAGAAGACGCGCGAGCGTCTGCGCGAGCAGCGTCTTGCCCGAGCCCGTGGGCCCGATCAGCAGGATGTTGCTCTTGGAGAGCTCGACGTCGTCCTTCTTGTCGAGATGCTTCAGACGCTTGTAGTGGTTGTACACCGCCACCGCGAGGATCTTCTTCGCGCGCTCCTGACCAATCACGTACTGGTCGAGAATGTCGCGGATCTCTTGCGGGCTCGGCAGGTCCGAGCGCGACAGCGCAGCGTCGATGCCGGCACCGGCAGCCTCGTCGCGAATGATCTCGTTGCACAAGTCGATGCATTCATCGCAGATGAATACCGACGGACCAGCAATCAGTTTCTTTACTTCATGCTGGCTTTTGCCGCAAAACGAGCAATACAACAGCTTTTCGCTGTTAGAACCTTTCTTGTCCGCCATGAATAAATGAGCCTCCGGACACTCTGTTACATGATACGCCGTTTCCCCCGGACGCCGCCGGGGGGCGCGTGAACCGCTTGCTGTGACGGCGTTGGGCCGCAGGCCGCGAAGCGCGTTTGCCGATTATTTCACATGGTCCGCGCGCCCGTGGCTATCCCGTTTTTCACTGGGATCGCGCACGATGCGAGCGGGCCCTCGGTTGGCACCCTCAGTTGGCACCATTAACTGGCACCAAAAATGCCAGCAAAAACGCGCACCGGATCAGGGACGCTTGTGCAGCACCTGGTCGACGAGGCCGTACGCCTGCGCGTCGTCGCCCGACATGAAGTTGTCGCGGTCGGTGTCGCGCGCGATGCGCTCGACCGGCTGCCCCGTGTGCGTGGCGAGCAACTGGTTCAGGCGCTCCTTCAGGTACAGGATTTCGCGCGCCTGGATTTCGATGTCGGACGCCTGGCCGCGTGCGCCGCCGAGCGGCTGGTGAATCATCACGCGCGAGTTCGGCAGCGCAAAGCGCTTGCCCTTCGCGCCCGACGCAAGCAGGAACGCACCCATGCTGGCCGCGAGGCCCATGCAAAGGGTCGAAACATCAGGCTTGATGAACTGCATCGTGTCGTAGATCGCCATGCCAGCAGAAACCGAGCCACCCGGACTATTGATGTACAGGCTGATGTCCTTGTCAGGGTTTTCGCTTTCGAGAAACAGCAACTGCGCGACAACGAGATTCGCGGTCTGGTCGTTCACTTCGCCGACCAGGAACACCACACGCTCCTTGAGCAGGCGCGAGTAGATGTCATAAGAGCGCTCGCCGCGGCCGCTCGTCTCGACGACGATCGGCACGAGCCCGAGCGCCTGCGGATCGAAATCCCGCGAGGCGTGGGAGGTCAACGTGTCCAGCGATTGAGCGCGAATGGTCATGCGGTGCATCCTTGTCTGGAAGAGTTGTTCTGGTAACCCTGATAATGCTCAATGGCGACGGACCCTGCAAAAATCAACCACAACTCGAGTGGGGCCAAATTCTGCGGATACAAAAACGGCGTGCTGGCCGTCGGTCGCTCCGACAGCCGGCACGCCGTAGCGGGCAGATTTAAGCCTGCGCCGTTGCGCTTGCCAGTTCTTCGAAGCTCACCAGCTTGTCCGTCACCTTGGCCTTGCCGAGCACGAAGTCCACGACGTTCGATTCGACGACGTAGGCTTCCATTTCGGCCAGGCGCTGCTGGTTCGAATAATACCAGCGCACGACTTCCTTCGGGTCTTCGTAGCTTTTCGCGAATTCGTCGACTTCAGCGCGGATCTGCTCCGGCTTCGCTTCGAGGTTGTTCGCCTTCACGAGCTCGGCCAGCACGAGGCCGAGCTTCACGCGGCGCTCGGCTTGTTCTTTGAACATTTCGGCCGGGATCGGGGCGTCCTTCGCGTTGGGCACGCCGCGCTGCGCGAGGTCGGCGCGCGCCATTTCGACGAGGCGCTGCTGGTCTTGCTCGATGAGCGCATTCGGCACGTCGAGTTCGGCGATCTTCAGGAGCGCGTCCATGACCTGGTTCTTGACGATGGCCTGGGTGCGGCGCTTCGCTTCGCGCTCGAGGTTGTCCTTGATCTCGGCGCGCATCTTCACGAGGTCGCCGTCGGCGATGCCGAGCGACTTCGCGAATTCAGCGTCGATCTCCGGCAGGTGCGGCCACTCGATCTGCTGCATCGTGATCGTGAACTTCGCGGTCTTGCCGGCGACTTCCTTGCCGTGGTAGTCCTCGGGGAATGCGAGGTCGAATTCGCGCGACTCGCCCTTCTTCAGGCCGATCGCCGCCTTTTCGAATTCCGGCAGCATGCGGCCTTCGCCCAGCACGAATGCGAAGCCTTCGGCGCTGCCGCCAGGGAATGCGACTTCGTCGATCTTGCCGACGAAGTCGACCGTCACGCGGTCGCCTTCCTTCGCTGCGGTGTCGGCGCCGCCGTCACCGTGCTCGCCTGCTTCGCCACGTGCGTGGTAGTGCACGCGCTGCTTGCGCAGAATGTCCAGCGTGCGGTCGATTTCCGCTTCGGTGATGCTGGTGGTCGTGCGCTCGATTTCGGCGCTCGCGACGTCGCCCAGCGCCACTTCCGGATAGACCTCGAAAGTCGCATCGAACGCGTAATCGCCCTCAGCAGCTTCGGCCTTCGGCGCGAAGCTCGGCTGACCCGCAACGCGCAGGTTCTCGGCGCGGCTGATGTCGAAGAACTCCTTGCCGACCTTGTCGCTCAGGACTTCGGCTTCGACCTGGCCCGAGTACTGCTGCGTGACCATCTTGAGCGGCACCTTGCCCGGGCGGAAACCCGGCATGCGCACGTTCTTCGCGAGTTGGCGGATGCGCGAGTCGACTTCTTTCTGCACGGCGTCCTTCGGCAGGGAAATCGTCACGCGGCGTTCGAGCTTGCCGAGGTTTTCTACAACGTTAGCCATGGCTTCAATCGTCCTAAAATTGTTCGAGCGTTTCAGTAATCTTTGCTGCCGCAGTCCGATGGGTCACCCGCATCGCTTGCGTCTCGCCTGTGCCTCGTCGGCGCCGCCGGCTTGCGCCCGACCGGGATACGGGGCGGCGCCCTTTGCGGGATCCGCGAGACCCATCCCGCTATCAATCGGCCAAATTGGGCCGGATCGAGCAGTTTGCGGTGCGGTTCCGTCAAAAGAGCCCGGTATTTTAGCAAACTATTGCCGCACTCAAATGGAATTGCCGTTCCTGCAGGACGATGGCGCTGACCGGGACGCAAAAACGGCCGCAAAACAGCCACACGATGGCCATGAAGCGACCATGAAGCGGCCATGAAACGGCCGGATTTCGCGCGTGGGTACGTGGCTGCGATGCGTGCTATCTCGCCTGAGGTATCCAGCAGGCGCCCGACCACTGGTAAGCTAGCGCTCGCGCCGGACGCCCCGCCGGCAACAGCCTCTGCCAACACAACTCTTCCAGTCGAGACACCATGCCCAACCAGTCGTTTGCTGACGCACCCGTCGTCGTCATTGCTCCCGATTCTTTCAAAGGCTCGCTCAGCGCGGATGGGGTCGCCGCCGCGATCGCCGATGGCATTCGCCGCGCCCGCGCCGACGCCGATATCCGCATCTGCCCGATGGCGGACGGCGGCGAAGGCACGCTCGACGCGATGCTCAGCGTAGGCGGCGAGCGCCGCGTGATCAATGTGGAAGGCGCGGCCGGCACACGGCGCGACGCTGCCGTCGGCCTGCTGCACGACGGCAGCGCCGTCGTCGAAACCGCCGAGATCGTCGGTATTACCGACCCGGTGGGCATGGGCGTGCCGGTCAACGCACGCAGCACGCGCGGCATGGGAGAAGCCATTCGCGCACTGCTCGACGAAGGCGTGCGCCGCTTCTATGTCGCGCTCGGCGGCAGCAGCACGAACGATGGCGGCGCGGGCCTTCTGGTCGGCCTCGGCCTGCAATTGTTCGACGCCAACGGCAATGCGCTCGCACCCACGCCGCAGGCGCTGGCGCAGCTCGCGCGGGTGGACGTCTCCGGGCTCGACGCACGGCTTGGCGAAGCCAGCTTCGTTGCGATGTCGGACGTCGACAATCCGCTCAATGGCGATCACGGCGCAACCGCGGTGTTCGGCCCGCAAAAAGGCGTGAAGCCCGAACAGGTCGCAACGATCGACGCCGCCCTCGTGCGTTTCGCCGATCTGCTCGAAGCGGCGCTCGGCCGCAGCGCGCGCAGCGAAGCCGGCGCGGGCGCCGCAGGCGGTCTCGGCTTTGCGCTGCGCATGCTCGGCGCGAGCTTCGAGCCCGGCGCCGAAGTCGTGGCGCGCACGATCGGCCTCGACGCAGCGCTCGCGGGCGCGCATTGGCTCATCACCGGCGAAGGCCGTTCCGACGTGCAGACGCTGCACGGCAAGGCGCCCTTCATCGCATGCCGCCATGCGCAGGCCGCCGGCGTGCCGGCCACGCTGCTGTCGGGCGCGGTCGATCCCACTGCCCTGCCGCGTCTCGCCGAACACTTCAGCGGCTGCTTCTCGCCTGCGCCGGGCCCGATCACGCTCGACACGGCCATCCGCGAAGCCGCCACGCTGCTCGCGAACGAAGCGGAGCAACTCACGCGCCTCAAGTACGGTTCGCGCGACGCCTGCTGACGCACCACCATAACGCGCCGCAAGCCCGAAGTTTTGTCTGACTTTAGTACGCGTTTTCGCCGGGTTTCGCAGTAAGGGATTAATAGATTCGTAGGCCCATTCCGGACGGGCCTACGAGGGTTCTTGCGCGTTGACCCGGGCGCTGGTTGAGGCAACAATCATGATACGCGCGGCATGATCGCGCGGACCTCACGCGACCAGACCAGGACGACCATGAAGGCAAGCAAAGCCGGACTCGAACAATTTCTGACCTATCGGCTCCATGTCCTCAACAAGCTGTCCGAACGCGGTGCGAGCGAGCGCTACCAGGCGAAGCTCGGCATCACGCTGCCGGAGGCACGTCTCATTGCCGCCGTGGGCGCGTTCGGCCCGTTTTCCGTGATGGAACTCGCGCGTCACGCGAATCTCGACAAGAGCCAGGCCAGCCGCGCCGCAGAGGCATTGATGCGCCGCGGCCTCATGCAACGCGACGCCAGCGAGGAAGATGGACGCCTCGTACTCGTTTCGCTCACAACCGACGGGCGCGCGCTCTATCGCAAGGTCATGCCCGTTGCGCGCAAGTGGAACGTGGACCTGTTCGCCTGTCTCGACGAGAAGGAACGCGAGTTGCTCAACCGCGCGCTGGAGAAAGTCATTGCGGCAGCCCAGGAAGAATCGTGATGCAGCACGCGCGATAAACGGAATAGATGGCCCGTGCGCATGATCGAGCGCGTGGGCGTCGAACAAAAAGGCCACGTACCCGGAAGTACGTGGCCTTTGCTTTTGGTGCGTGAGGCCGGACTCGAACCGGCACACCCTTGCGGGCGTCAGGACCTAAACCTGGTGCGTCTACCAATTTCGCCACTCACGCGAATTCCTTGCATGGCGGGACCGCTGCGAGCTCACGTGAGTGTGGGACGTGGGATCCATCGCGTGCGATACAAACCTGCACTGCGCCTCCGACGGCTGGATAAGCCACCCGCAAAGCGCAAGCGCGAGATTCTAACCGATTGCCTTGCGCTTGTCTGCACCCTGGCTGCGCATCCGGCCGCCTCCGATCGGCCCGCCGCAAACAAGTGCCGATGCTAGAATCGCCGCTCCGCAGCGACTTGCTCCGCGCGCCCCGTTGGGACGCCGGCGAATCCGCCCTTCCTCGCCCCCGAACGCCGTGAATTTCGACGAATACTGCCTGCAAAAAGCGGCCCCGCCCGGATCGAGCACCTACTACGCGCTGCGCCAGGCCAGCGCCGCCCGTCAACCGCTGCTCACCGCCCTGTTCGCGCTGCGCCGCGAGCTCGAGGAAACCGCCAAGGAAACGAGCGACCCCACGGTGGGCCGCACCAAGCTTGCATGGTGGCAAAAGGAACTGGCGGCGCTCGCTGCAGGCAACGCATCGCACCCCGTAACCCAGGCGCTCGCGCACCATCTGGACGGCACGGTCGCGATCGCGATCGATTCGCTGCTTCAGCAGTTGCTCGCCGGCTTCGAAATGGACTTCGAGCAGGCACGCTATCTCGACCTGCCGAATCTGCGCCGTTATATCGATGGTGTGGGCGGCACCTTCGCGACGCTCGTGGCCCAAGTTGGCGCGCGCACGGATGAAGCCCGCGCCGGCGCCGCGCGCTGGGCCGCGCCGCTCGGCAATGCGCTGATGCTGGCGCAATTCGTGCCCGAGATCGGCAACGATGCACGCCATGGCCGCATCTACGTGCCAATCGATGAATTGCAGCGCTACAACGTCACCGCGGCCGATCTGATCAATCGCCGCTATAGCGGTGAATTCACGGAACTCATGCAGTTCCAGACCGCCCGCGCGCGCGAAGCCGTGAACGCAGCGCTAGAGGCGATTCCCGTTGCGGAGCGCGGCCATCAGCGCACCTTGCGTGCGCTCGCGGCGCTCGAGCTTGCCTTGCTCGACGAAGTGGAGCGCGAAGGCTTTCAGGTGCTGCACCAGCAGATCGTGATCACGCCGATTCGCAAGCTCTGGATCGCCTGGCGCGCCGCCCGCCGCGCCTGATTGCCCAATGCGCCGACCGGCGCTGATGCCGATGCCGATGCCGGCGCTGGAACGCTTGCGCTATGCGCGCAGCAGCGGCAGCGTGTCGAAGCGTTGCTGCAGCACCGCCTGCGCGTCGAGCCCCCACCAGTTCGCCAGCACCGTCGCGTAAATCTGCCTGAAGTCGACGGCGACCGGCAAATTGCCGTTGCCGTCGAGGCGCGCGAGCTGCGGCGCCTCGCCATGAAGCCCGCCGGCCACCCGCCCGCCCGCGACAAAATGCGCTGAGGCCGTACCGTGATCCGTGCCACGGCTCTGGTTCTCGCGCACGCGTCGCCCGAACTCGGCATAGGTGACGATCAATGTGCGGTCCCAGCGCCCCATCTCGGCCAGCGCCGAACGCATCGCCACCATCCCCGCCGCGAACTGGCGCAACAGATCCGCATGCCGCTGGGGCTGGTTCTGATGCGTATCGAAACCGTTGAGCGTGAGCCGGATCACGGCCACACCCCGCCCCGGCACCGGCGCGGGCCCTTCTTGCGCGCCGGTCATGGTTGCGCCCGAGGCCAGTGCCTGCATCGCAGTTTTCACCGAAGTGCCGAAGGCGCCCCCCGGAAACGCAGTCTTCAGCACATACTGGCACTGGCCGGGACGCGGCCGCAACTGGTCGGCGGCACGGACGATTTCGTTCTCGACATCGAGGATATGGGCGAGCGCAGGATTGCGCTCCTTGAGCGCAACCGGCGTGACGAGCCGCGAAGCGCGCGCGAACTGCGCGGGATTGACGAGCGCAACAGCGTGCGCGCCATTCGCGAGCGGCCCCATCTCGGCGCTGCCGAGCACGAGGCCATCGGCCGCAAAGCCCGTCGGCACGGGCGCGCTTGCGAACGCGCGGGTAAGCCAGCCTTCGCGCAGGTATTGGTCGGCATTGGACGCCGTGTCCCAGATCTCGATCGAGCGGAAATGCGAGAGATTCGGCTGCGCATAGCTCACGCCCTGCACAATGGCGAGTTCGTGTTCGCGCCACATCGGCATGAGCGGCCCAAGCGCGGGATGCAGCGCCGAGCGTTCGTCGAGCTGGATCGCATCATCGCGACGCACGCCGATGTTCGCGCGATAGCGGTAATAGAGCGGATCCGCGAATGGCACGACGGTGTTCAACCCGTCGTTGCCACCTTTGAGCTCGATGAGAATCAGTAGATTGTCGTAGCCGCTAGCGCGACGCTGCGCGGCCATGTTGCCTTGCGCATGCGCCGCCGCGGGCAGCCACGATGCAGCGCCCGCGGCCGTCATCGCGGCTGCGGCGGCCAGAAAGTCTCGCCGCTTCATGCCGGGCCTCGCGGGTCCAGGCGACGCCGTGCCGCGCCGCGGTTGTCGTGGTAATCGATGCTGCTACCGATGCTTCTATCGTGATTGCTGGCGTTCATTTCAATCGCTCGACGCTGGCGTCATTGGATCACTTCTACCGGGTCACTTCAACTGATAGACCGGGTCCATCAGGAGTGCTTCGAGATACGCGCCCGCACTGCTGCCCGCCGCAATCGCGTCGACGGGCGCGAGCGGCAGCACGGCGTGCTGCATCTGCAACTGGGCGGACAAACCGGGCACGGCGTCGGCCGTCAGGCCGAAGTGCCCGAGCCAGCCGTCCAGATCGAAGCGCATGCCACCATGCATCGCGCCGCCCATGGGCGGACGCGCGGTCTCGGTGGCGCGAAAAAGCTGCTCGACGAACTGCTTTCGCGCCAGCAGCGTCGCGCTGTTGATCCACATGGCGCCGCCGGGCCAGCCCTTCACGTTCGGCGGATAGAACAGATTCTCGCCTAGCGCCGCCGAAGTGCGCGCGAACATCGTCGAATTCGCGTAGCTCACCCCGAAGCGGCGCACGGTGCCCGCGATGAATTCGACCGGCGAGCTCACCAGCACGCCGCGATTGCGCTCGTACCAGAACTCGGGCGAGACGAGCAGCGCGCCGAGCGCCGCCTTGACGTCGTAGCCACTCGCGCGAAAGCGTGCTGCCACCATGCCGAGCCGAGCCGGGTCCGGCGTATCCGAAACGAATTCGCGCCATAGCCTGGCCGAGATGAAACTCGCGGTGCGCGGCTCGCCCAGCAGGATATCGAGCACGGCGTCGCCGTCGAAGGGGCCGCTCCTGCCCAGCACGGTCTTCACGCCTTCGTCGTGCTGCGCCGGGCGCCAGACGTAGCGCCGCGTGTCGGGATCGACGCCCCAGCCCGTGTATGCACGCGCTGCCTCAGTCACGTCCTGCTGCGAATACTGCCCTTCGCCCAGCGTGAAGAGCTCCATGACCTCGCGCGCGAAGTTCTCGTTCGGCTTGCCTTTGCGGTTGCTGGCGCCGTCGAGATACAGCAGCATCGCCGGATCCTTCGCGACTTCGTGCAGCAGCGTCGCGAAGCTGCCCAGAGCGTTGCGCCTCAGCAGCGCATTTTGCTGCGCCATCAGCGTTGGCTCGCCAACCTTGTCCTGGCCCGACGTGAAATGGTTGTGCCAGAGGAGCGTCATGCGCTCGGTGAGCGGCGATGGCGTGACCAGAATTTCACGCATCCACCAGGCGCGCAGTTCGTCGTAGTGCAGGCGATGCTGACGCTGCACGTCGCGACGCGCCTCGGGGGTGAGGGTTTCGCGCTGCGCGCGGTTCAACGGGGGATCGGCGGTCCATGCAGGCAGCGGCGTCACTGCATCGGTGCGCGCCGTCGCCAGAACGCGCTCGACGGCCGCTACGCGCGTGAGCCCGACATAAGGCGCGATCTCGGCGGGCGCCGGCGCGAAGCCCGTGCGGATGAGCAGATGAGTGGCGTCGTCGGCGTCGAGGAGCGCGCTGTCCGGGGCTGTGGACACAGCCGGTGCGCTTGCCGCGCCATGACGATGCCCACGGCGCGCCGGTGGAACCGATGCAGGTCGTTGCGTGACTGACATGGGACTGAAACACGCAGGTTCGGCCCGCGCGCCCCCAGGAGACGAAGGTAACGAACTAACGATGCATGCGACGCATCTGTTGACGGCGCGTTGCTACAGGATTTTTCAGCGATGGAGAGAGGCGTCTTTAGCGACGCATAGGCGGGCCGCCCGATCAGCGCTTGTAAAGTTCGCGCACGGCGTCTTCGATGTGCTGGCGCAGGAGGCGGCGCTCGTCGGGCGTCATATGACCGTCACGCCGGCGCTGGTCGAGATCGGAGGGAACCGCCGCGCGCTGCGTGATGTCAGATGCAGGGCCAGCGGGCGTATCGGTACGCATCTTGCGCGCAGGCTGCTTCGCGCCAGTGCGGCGAGTATGGGCGGCGGACGCCTGGGAACCCTCCGGGAACGTCTGGGCATGGACGGGCGCCGTGTTCAATGCAGCCACGACGCCACTGGCCAACGCCAGTGCAATCATGTTATGGCGCATTGTCGGCCTGACCCCTCCCATCGTTTTGTTCCCTTCTTGACGCGGCAAACGGCTACCTCGAATTCATGTACGGACCCGGCTCGATACGGGCACTGGTTCGAAATTCGAATGAAGTATCTAACGAATGGCCGCTTTACGCAAAGAAGTCTATCTGTCAGTGCTTGAGCCCGTGCCACAGCATGGGTAAATTTTGTAACTGACTGTAACCTTATAATTGCTGCAAACTCGCACATCTTCTCAATCGCGCTAAGATGCCAGGCATGGAAACCAAGAACCCGTCCAAAATTCTCGTTGTCGACGACGACCCGCGGCTGCGGGACCTGCTGCGCCGCTACCTCGGCGAGCAGGGTTTCAACGTCTATGTGGCAGAAAACGCACCCGCGATGAACAAGCTGTGGGTGCGCGAACGTTTCGATCTGCTGGTGCTCGATCTCATGCTGCCGGGCGAAGACGGCCTGTCCATTTGCCGGCGCCTGCGCGGCAGCAACGATCGCACGCCCATCATCATGCTTACCGCCAAGGGCGAAGATGTGGATCGCATCGTCGGCCTCGAAATGGGCGCTGACGATTACCTGCCGAAGCCCTTCAACCCGCGCGAGCTGGTTGCGCGCATTCATGCGGTGCTGCGTCGCCAGGCGCCGTCCGAGTTGCCGGGCGCGCCTTCGGAAACCACGGAGGTGTTCGAGTTCGGCGAATTCGCGCTGAACCTCGCCACCCGCACGCTCACCAAGGCCGGCCAGGAAATCCCGCTCACCACGGGCGAATTCTCGGTGCTCAAGGTGTTCGCGCGCCATCCGCGCCAGCCGCTCTCACGCGAAAAACTCATGGAGCTCGCGCGCGGCCGGGAATACGAAGTGTTCGACCGCAGCCTCGACGTGCAGATCTCGCGTCTGCGCAAGCTGATCGAGCCCGACCCGGGCAGCCCGCGCTTCATCCAGACGGTCTGGGGCCTCGGCTACGTGTTCATTCCCGACGGTGCGGCCTGATACTCGACGGGGTCTCGTTGTCTGCACTGCCTTTGTTGAAACGGGAAGGGTCCATGCGGATTGACCGGCGTTTGCTGACGCTCGCGTTTGGCGATCTGTTCTGGCGCACCTTCCTGCTGATCGCCCTTCTCATCGCAGTCAGTCTCGCCGCGTGGTTCCAGAGCTTTCGCGTGATCGAGCGCGAGCCGCGCGCACAGCGCGTGGCGCTGCAGCTCGTCGCCGTCGTCAAGCTCACGCGCACTGCGCTCCTCTACTCCGATCCCGACTTGCGCCGCGCGCTGCTCCAGGACCTGGAGAGCAACGAGGGCGTGCGCGTCTATCCGCGCGAGGCCACCGACAAATACAAGCTTCAGCCTGACGAATCGCTCAATCGCCTGATCGAGCACGACATCCGCGGGCGTCTTGGCGACGACACCGTGATTGCGCAGTCGGTGAACGGCATTCCCGGCGTGTGGATCAGCTTCAAGATCGACGACGACGATTACTGGGTCGCGCTCGATCGCGACCAGCTCGACAACGTCACGGGCCTCCAGTGGGTCGGCTGGGGCGTATCCGCCCTCGCGCTCTCCCTGTTCGGCGCGGCATTCATCACGAGTCTCGTGAACCGGCCGTTCGCGCGGCTCGCCATGTCCGCGCGCATGGTGGGCTCGGGCCAATCGCCCGCGAAGCTGCCCGAAAGCGGCATGGGCGTGGCCGCCGAGACCAATCGCTCGTTCAACCAGATGGTGCGTGACCTCGAGCAGCTGGAGGCCGACCGGGCGCTCATGCTCGCCGGCATCTCGCACGATCTGCGCACGCCGCTCGCGCGGCTGCGGCTGGAAACGGAAATGAGTCCGTCCGACCAGGCGACCAAGGACGCGATGATCGACGACATCGAGCAGATGGACATGATCATCGGCCGTTTCCTCGACTATGCGCGGCCCGTGCAGCGCATGCCCGAGCGCGTCGACCTGTCGGTCATCGCGAGCGAAATGGCCGCGCGCATGGCCACCGAGGACGGCGTTCGCCTGATCACGCGTCTTGCGCCCACGGCCGTGATCGAAGCCGACGACACCGACATGCGCCGCGTGGTGGGCAATCTGATCGAAAATGCGCGCAAGTACGGCTTGAGCGAGTCCGACGGCATTCCTCACATCATGCTGGAAACCCGCGTCTCGCATTCGCGCGTGGAGCTTTCGGTGGTCGACGAAGGCCCCGGCATTCCCGAAGACCAGCTTCCGCTCGTCACACGGCCGTTCTATCGCGTCGACAGCGCCCGCACCCAGGCCAACGGCACGGGCCTCGGCATGGCCATCGTGCAGCGCCTCGTGGGCCGCTATCGCGGCGCGCTGCGCCTGCGCAATCGCGCGCCGGGGCCGGGTCTCGAAGTCACCATCGAGTTTCCGCTCGCCAAGGGCGCCTGAGTTTCAGCCTTTGCCCCGGTCCCGGCGCACGCCGGTGGCACGCGCGCTCCGCCCCTGCCACAATTAGCCCAAACATCGGGCCATGAGGCGCGCGCACGGGGCGCGCGTGCGCCCCGCGTTCAAGGAGCGACGCCATGAAAACCGTTGGCGACAAACTCGAAGCCTTCACGGTCACCGCCGCGAAACCCGGCTTCAACCAGCCAGAAGAAAACGGCGAGTCCGCGTTCATGGAGTTCACCGAGCGCAGCTTTCCCGACAAGTGGAAAGTGATCTACTTCTATCCGAAAGATTTCACGACGGTCTGCCCGACCGAGATCACGGCATTCGCGCAATTGCACAAGGAATTCGAAGACCGCGAGACCGTGCTGTTGGGTGGCAGTTGCGACAACGAATACGTGAAGCTCGCGTGGCGGCGCGAGAACAAGGCGCTCGACCGGCTGAACCACTATGCGTTCGGCGACGTGAAAGGCGAGTTGATCGACCAGCTCGGCATTCGCGATCAGGAAGCGGGCGTGGCGCTGCGGGCGACCTTCATCGTCGATCCGGACAATGTCATTCAGCACGTCTCGGTGAACAACCTGAGCGTCGGGCGCAGCGCCGCCGAAATCCTGCGCGTGCTCGATGGGCTGCAAACCGGCGAACTCTGCCCGAGCGATCGCGAGGTGGGCGGCGCGACGTTTTGAGGCACGCATGCTGAAAGCCGCGTGCACAGTTGCATGTGCAGGCCGCATATGCAGTGTGCGCACTGAGAGCGGCTCAACGCCGCCCCGCTCAGGTCCGCCCGACGGCCGCGCGCGCAGGCAGGCGACTACGGATCGCCGTGGCGAGCGGCTCCTTCCATTCGAGCACGCGCTTTTCCAGCAACTGCCACGACAGATGCGCAAGCAACACCGAAAGCGCGAACTGCATGACGAGCGACAGCAGGTCCTGCGCCAGCGGCGGCACGTGCAAGCTTGCGTAGAACGCCGGCGCCTCGCCCAGACGCGACGGCACCAGATTGTGGAACAGATAGAACCCGTAGCTGATAGTGCCGAGATACGCGAGCGGCCTGGCTTCCAGCGCGGTCGCGAGCAGGCTGTCCTGGCGTCGCACGAGCCATAGAAATACTGCACCGAGCGAAAGCGCCAGGCCGATATCGAGCAAGCCGGGCAAGATGGCGCGTTGTGCCGCTTCACAGGTGTCGCAATCGGCGCGCGCCAGCGCGAATGTCACGAGACCCGCGCATGCGAGCACGAACCAGGCGCCGCTTCGCACCCTCCCCTGGATCGGCACGCGGGCGCCGCCGATGGCCAGCACGCCGCCGAGCGCGAGCAAGGCGAAATTCCACGGCGAGAACGCATAGACGAGCGGCTCGATCGCACCAGTCGCGTAGAGCACGAGATGCGCGAGCGCCGCGCCGCAGATCATGACGACGCAAATCGCCAGATGATATGAAGCGCGCGTGAACAGCAGCGCAAACGGCGCGATCAGATAGAACTGCTGCTCGACCGCGAGGCTCCAGAAATGCGAGACCGAGCCCGGCCATCCATCATGGACAATGCCGATCCAGAAATTGGAGAGGAATACGTAATGCCAGGCGAGCCCGAGATCCACATCGCGTTGATAGAAGAACGCATGTGCGATCGTCAGCGCGATGAGCAGCAAATAATAGACCGGGAAGATGCGCAACGTGCGCTTGACGAAAAATACATAAAGCACCGCATCGCGGCGCGCTGTGCGTTGCTCGACGCGCAGGCGGTTGCGATGCAGTTCGCCGATGATGAGATAACCGCTGATGAGGAAGAACAGCCACACGCCGATCTTGCCTGCGTCGATTGCGTCGACGTGCGCCTTGTGCGAGAGGAACACCAGCATCACAGCCAGTGCCCGGAGACCGTCGAGGCCTTTCACGCGTCTTTCGAGTCTCGTCATGAACCTTTCCGCTTCCGGTACGACTTAATCCGCCTTGAGTATGCGGCGAAAAAAAACGGAAATTAATCGACAAGAAAAGCCAGGGCGGTGATTGCAGATGCAATCACCGCCCTGGGTACCGCAACAGGCACACGGCCTGCTAGACCCGCGTGAGCAGGACAGCCGCCTGCGCCTCGATGCCTTCGCCACGACCCAGATAGCCGAGCTTCTCGTTGGTTTTTGCCTTCACGTTCACGCGATCGAGCGGCAGTTGCAGATCTTCCGCAATGCATGCGCGCATCGCTTCGATATGCGGCGCGAGCTTCGGCGCCTGTGCAATCACGGTGGTGTCCACGTTCACGAGCGTGAAGCCCGCCTCCTGCACGCGGCGCATGCACTCGCGCAGCAGCACGCGGCTGTTCGCGCCGTAGAACTGCTTGTCGGTGTCCGGGAAATGGCGACCGATGTCGCCGAGCGCGGCGGCGCCGAACAGCGCGTCGGTGATCGCGTGCAAAAGCACGTCGGCGTCCGAGTGGCCGAGCAGCCCGCGCTCGTAAGGCACCGTCACGCCGCCGATGACGAGCGGACGTCCCGGCACGAGCGCGTGCACGTCATAGCCTTGTCCGATTCTGATATCCATATGAGGTCTTCCGTGTAGCTCTGTTGGCCGGCTCAATTGCCGGCCCGGTTTCCTGCTCAGTTGCCAGGATTGCGGCTGAGAATGGCTTCGGCGAGTGCGAAGTCCTCGGGGTAGGTCACCTTGAAGTTGCGCAGGCTGCCCTGCACGAGCCGCGGCGAATGGCCGAGCCATTCGATGGCGCTCGCTTCGTCGGTGAGATCGTGACCTTCTTGCTGTGCGCGCTCGATCGCCGTGCGCAGCATGCCGATGCGGAACATCTGCGGGGTCTGGGCCTGCCAGAGGCCATCGCGCGCTTCCGTGCGCGCGATGCGCGGGCCGCCCGGCACGTGCCGGGGCGCGACGCGCTTGAGCGTGTCGGCGACGGGCAGCGCCATGATGCCGCCCACGGGGTCGTCCTTGAGCGCTTCGACGAGCGAGCGGATCAGCGCGGGCGTGATGCCGGGGCGCGCGGCGTCGTGCACGAGCACCCAGTCGTCGTCGGTGGCGCCGAAGTCGGCCAGTGCGATCAGGCCGTTGTAGACCGACGCCTGGCGCGACGCCCCACCCTTGCGGCGCACCGCGAAGCGCAGGCCGGCGAAGCGGCGCGCGTCGAAATGGCTATCGTCGGGAGAAATAACCACGAGCGTCTGGGAGAATTCGCTGCATGCGTCAAATGCCGCGAGCGTATAGTGCAGGAGTTCGTGTCCGGCAACCGCCCGGTATTGCTTGGGCATCGCCGATCCCGAACGGCTGCCGGTGCCGGCACAGGGGATCAGGGCAAAAAGACGTGAGGTCACGGTATTGCAGGCCGCATGAGTCAAAGTAAAGGACGGATTTTATAATAGGTCCTTTGACCACACGTCAGCCGCTCGCTCAAGTCCCTCGGCCAGCGCCGCAACCTGCGTTGCCTGGCCGGCGTGGCGGATACGTTGGCCGCCCTTCGCAAGGCTGCGCGCGCCCTTTTGCCTTACGAATGGCTGTCGATAACCGGATCGCATGAGCGTTGCCTCGCGCGCTCCGCTACTGACACATCACTGACGCATACGATAAGCAGCGCCTCGCCACTCTGTTGCCCCTATGTCCGATATCGCCGCACCCAAGCAGTCGCCGTCTTCGTCCCCGGTCGCCATCGTCAAGCCGGGGCAGCGCTTTGCCTTCGACGGCACGCACGGCTCGTCCGATGCGCTCCTGATCGCCCGCTATCGCGAAGCCGCGCGTGCAAGCGCCCCGCTTCTGGCCGTGATCTGCGCGAGCGCCGTGGACGCCCAGCGCCTCGCCCAGGAAATCCCGTTCTTCGCGCCCGAAGCGCGCGTGCGCCTGTTGCCCGACTGGGAAACGCTGCCCTACGACACGTTCTCGCCGCACCAGGACCTCGTGTCCGAGCGCCTTGCGACGCTGCACGACCTCGGCGAGGGCCGCTGCGACATCCTCATCGTGCCGGCCACGACCGCGCTGTACCGCATGCCGCCCGCATCGTTTCTCGCGGCCTACACGTTCTCGTTCACGCAGGGCGAGCGCCTCGACGAGGCGAAGCTCAAGTCGCAGCTCACGCTGGCCGGCTACGAGCATGTGAGCCAGGTCGTGCGGCCCGGCGAATACTGCGTACGCGGCTCGCTGATCGACTTGTTCCCGATGGGCTCGCCGCTGCCGTACCGCATCGACCTTTTCGACGATCAGGTCGACTCGATCCGCGCCTTCGACCCGGACAACCAGCGCAGCCTCTATCCGGTCAAGGACGTGCGCCTCCTGCCAGGCCGCGAGTTCCCGTTCGACGAGGCCGCGCGCACGGCGTTTCGCAGCCGCTGGCGCGAGGTGTTCGAAGGCGATCCGAGCCGCGCGTCCATCTACAAGGACATCGGCAACGGCGTGCCTTCCGCGGGCATCGAGTACTACCTGCCGCTTTTCTTCGAAGAAACGGCCACGCTGTTCCACTATCTGCCCGAGCATGCGCAACTGGTGTTTTCTGGCGACCTGGACGCCTCGATCCGCCGCTTCACAGCCGACACGAAGCAGCGCCACGCCTTCCTCGCGCACGACCGCGAGCGGCCGATCCTCGAGCCCCAGCGCCTGTTCCTGACCGACGAGGACTTCTTCACGCTCGCCAAGCCCTTCGCGCGCCTCGCGCTGCCGGCCACGAGTGCGGGCGGCTGGGCCAACGCGCTGCCGAGCCTCGCGATCGACCGCCACGCCGACGACCCGCTCGCCGCGCTGCGCGGGTACCTCGACACCACGAAGAACCGTGTGCTGTTCGCGGTGGAGTCGGCGGGACGCCGCGAGACCATCGCGCAACTGCTGGCCGAGAACCATCTGCGCCCCGCCTCCGCGGACAGCTACGCAGACTGGCTCGGCAGCGACGAGCGTTTCGCGCTGGGCGTGGCGCCGCTCTCGACCGGGTTCGCGCTGCCCGGCGAAGGCCTTGCGATCATCACCGAGACCGAGCTCTACGGCCCGCTCGCGCGCCGCGCGGGACGCCGCCGCCAGGAACAGGCGAGCAACGTCGATTCGATGGTGCGCGACCTCTCCGAGCTCAAGGTGGGCGACCCGGTCGTGCACGCGCAGCACGGCATCGGCCGCTACCACGGGCTCGTGACGATGGACCTCGGCGAAGGCGACACCGAGTTCCTCCATCTCGAATACGCGAGTGCCAGCAAGCTCTACGTGCCGGTCTCGCAGTTGCACGTGATCTCGCGCTACAGCGGCGCGGATCCCGATAGCGCCCCGCTGCACGCGCTCGGCTCGGGCCAGTGGGAAAAAGCGCGCCGCAAGGCCGCGCAGCAGATCCGCGACACCGCCGCCGAACTGCTCAACCTCTACGCGCGCCGCGCTGCGCGCGAGGGCCACGCGTTCTCGCTCGAGCCGCGCGACTACGTGAGGTTTGCGGAAAGCTTCGGCTTCGAGGAAACGCCCGACCAGGCGGCGGCGATCGCGGCCGTGATCGGCGACATGACGAGCGGCAAGCCCATGGACCGCCTCGTGTGCGGCGACGTGGGCTTCGGCAAGACCGAAGTGGCGCTGCGCGCGGCCTTCATTGCCGTGATGGGCGGCAAGCAGGTCGCGATCCTCTCGCCCACCACGCTGCTCGCCGAGCAGCACACGCAAACCTTCACCGACCGCTTCGCCGATTGGCCCGTGCGCATCGCCGAGCTGTCGCGCTTCAAGTCCGCGAAGGAAGTGAGCAGCGCGATCCAGCAGATCAACGAAGGCAGCGTCGACATCGTGATCGGTACGCACAAGCTGCTCTCGTCCGATGTGCAATTCAAGCGCCTCGGGCTCGTGATCATCGACGAGGAACACCGCTTCGGCGTGCGCCAGAAGGAGGCCCTGAAGGCGCTGCGCGCCGAAGTGGACGTGCTCACGCTCACCGCCACGCCGATTCCGCGCACGCTCGGCATGGCGCTCGAAGGGCTGCGCGACTTCTCCGTGATTGCGACCGCGCCGCAAAAGCGCCTCGCCATCAAGACCTTCGTGCGCCGCGAGGAA
This sequence comes from Paraburkholderia sp. A1RI-2L, assembly GCF_048957375.1. Lineage (NCBI taxonomy): Bacteria > Pseudomonadati > Pseudomonadota > Betaproteobacteria > Burkholderiales > Burkholderiaceae > Paraburkholderia > Paraburkholderia sp. A1RI-2L. The sequence continues at coordinate 1,136,979 of NZ_JARBTA010000001.1, read as the reverse complement.
GACAGCGTGATTCGCGAAGCGATGCTGCGCGAGCTCAAGCGCGGCGGCCAGGTTTATTTCCTGCACAACGAAGTCGAGACCATCGAGAACCGCCGCGCGATGCTCGAAGCGCTCGTACCCGAAGCGCGCATTGCGGTCGCGCACGGGCAGATGCACGAGCGCGAACTCGAAGCCGTGATGCGCGATTTCGTGGCGCAGCGCGCGAACGTGCTGCTGTGCACGACCATCATCGAGACCGGCATCGACGTGCCGACCGCGAACACCATCCTCATTCACCGCTCCGACAAATTCGGCCTCGCCCAGCTCCACCAACTGCGCGGCCGCGTCGGGCGCTCGCACCACCAGGCTTACGCGTATTTGCTCGTGCACGATCCGCAGGGGCTCACGAAGCAGGCGCAGCGCCGTCTCGAAGCGATTCAGCAGATGGAGGAACTGGGCGCCGGCTTCTATCTCGCGATGCACGACCTCGAAATCCGCGGCACCGGCGAAGTGCTCGGCGACAAGCAGTCGGGCGAAATTCACGAGATCGGCTTCCAGCTCTACACCGACATGCTCAACGACGCCGTGAAGGCGCTCAAGGACGGCCGCGAGCCGGATCTGAACGCGCCGCTCGCCGCAACCACGGAGATCAACCTGCACGCGCCCGCGATCCTGCCCGCCGACTATTGCGGCGACGTCCAGGAGCGCCTGTCGCTCTACAAGCGCCTCGCGAACTGCGAGCACGACGATTCGATCGACGGCATTCAGGAGGAGCTGATCGACCGCTTCGGCAAGATGCCGCCGCAGGCGCACGCGCTGATCGAAACGCATCGGCTGCGTCTCGCGGCCAAGCCGCTCGGCGTCACCAAGATCGACGCGAGCGAAGCCGTGATCGGGCTGCAGTTCGTGCCGAATCCGCCTGTCGACGCCATGCGCATCATCGAAATGGTGCAGAAGCACAAGCACATCAAGCTCGCGGGGCAGGACAAGCTGCGCATCGAAACACGCAGCCCCGACCTCGCGGTGCGCGTGGCGACGGTCAAGGAGACCCTGCGCGCGCTCGGCGCGCCGGCGCGGGCGGCGGCACGCTGAATGCGCCTTGGCGCGGGGCGGATGTTGCACCGCGCCATTGCACACCCGGGCTGCTTCGCCCGGGTCGTTTTGGCTTGAGCGATTCTTTTTGGGTAATATGGATAGACAAGCAAGCTGGAGTCCATCATGACCATCGCCGCTGATTCAGCGCAGTCGTCCACGCCGTCTTCCCAAGCATCGTCATCCACCTCTCTCCCCGCTGCGCTCCCCTGGGTCACCCGCCTCGTGTCGATGGACACGGTCAGCCGCCATCCGAATCTCGGGCTGATCGAGACCGTGCGCGACGACCTGCGCGCGCGCGGCATCGAAGCGACGCTCACCTACGGCCACAACGGCAAATGGGCCAACCTGTTCGCCACCTTGCCCGCCCACGACGGCTCGACCGACGGCGGCATCGTGCTGTCGGGCCACACCGACGTGGTGCCCGTCGACGGCCAGAAGTGGGACAGCGACCCGTTCAAGCCCGAGATTCGCGACGGCCTGCTGTATGGACGTGGCACTTGCGACATGAAGGGCTTTATCGGCACGGCGCTCTCGCTCGTGCCCGAGATCCAGCAGATCAAACTCGCGAAGCCGCTGCATCTCGCGCTCTCGTTCGATGAGGAAGTCGGCTGCGTGGGCGCCCCGCTCATGATCGAAGATCTCGTCAAGCGCGGCGTGAAACCGGAGGGCTGCATCGTTGGCGAACCCACGAGCATGCGCCCGATCGTGGCGCACAAGGGCATCAACGCGTATCAATGCTGCGTGCGCGGCCATGCTGCCCATTCGTCGCTCACGCCGTGCGGCCTGAATGCCATCGAATACGCGGCGCGCCTGATCTGCTACATCCGCGATATGGCCGACGAGTTCCGCGCGAAGGGCCCATTCGACGAGCTCTACGACGTGCCGTTCACGACCGCGCAAACCAGCACGATCGAAGGCGGCAACGCGATCAACACGGTGCCGGCCGAATGCCGCTTCGCCTTCGAATTCCGCAACCTGCCCACACTCGACCCCGACGCGATCTTCGCGCGCATCGAGCAATACGCGCGCGAAACGCTCGTGCCGAAGATGCAGCGCGAAAATGCAGCGGGCGCGATCGAGTTCATGAAAATCGCTGCCGCGCCGGGACTCGACGACAGCGAGCAAACCGCGATCACCCAGCTCGTGCGCGCGCTCACCGCCGACCGCACGCGGCGCAAGGTAGCGTACGGCACAGAAGCGGGCCTCTTCGCGCGTGCAGGCATTCCGAGCGTGGTGTGCGGCCCGGGCGACATCGAGCAGGCGCACAAGCCCAACGAATTCGTCTCGCTCGACCAGCTCGCGGCGTGCGAGGGCTTCCTGCGCAAGCTCGTGCACGGCCTTTCGGTTCAGGCGCGGGCACAGTAGTCACCGAGGCCATCCTCCGCAACACACTCGTCCCGCGCGCAGGTCCAACGCCATGTCAACCGCCACGCCGCTGCCCACCGATCGCACGATCGACGGCGAACCCGTTCCAACCCTGGACGAGATCGCCTCGCAGCACTTCATGCTGGCGCCGTGGGTGCTGCGCACGCCGGTGTTCGACCGCCACGACCTGCCCTCGCTCGGCGGCACGCACGTCAACTTCAAGTTCGAACTGCTGCAGGCGAGCGGCAGCTTCAAGGTGCGCGGCGCGTTCACGCACCTGCTCGCGCTCAGCGCGGCGCAGCGCAGTGCGGGCGTCACCTGCGTCTCGGGCGGCAATCATGCGATCGCCGTCGCGTACGCGGCAAAGCGGCTTGGCATCGGCGTGAAGGTCGTGCTCTTTCGCAGCGTGAGCGAAGCGCGCGTCGAGCAGTGCCGAAGGCTGGGCGCCGAAATCGTGCGGGCCAACGACAACCGCGAGGCATTCGAGATCGTGCGCCGCATCGAGGCCGAGGAAGGCCGCTACTTCGTGCACCCGTTCAACGGCTGTCGCACCGTGCTCGGCACGGCGACGCTCGGCTACGAATGGGCGACCCAGGCACCCGATCTCGACGCCGTGATCGTGCCGATCGGCGGCGGCGGGCTGGCCGCGGGCGTCGCCACGGCGCTGCGCCTCGCCAACCCGCGCGTGCGTGTCTACGGCGTGGAGCCCGAGGGCGCTGACGTAATGAGCCGCAGCTTCGCGGCGAATCACACGGTGCGCATGACCCACATGCAGACGATTGCCGACTCGCTCATGTCGCCGCACACCGAGCAGTACAGCTATACGCTATGCCGCCGCCATGTCGAGCGCGTCGTCACGGTCTCGGACGACGCCCTGCGCACGGCGATGCGCCTGCTCTTCGACGAACTGAAACTGGCCGTCGAGCCGGCCTGCGCAACAGCCACCGCGGGCCTTTACGGGCCGCTGCGCGACACGCTCGAGGGCAAGCGCGTGGGCGTCCTGCTGTGCGGGACCAATACCGACCCGCAACGCTTTAGCGAGCAGATCGAGCAGGCTCACTGAGGCCGCGCGACGCGGGGCCGGCCATCGACACAATGTCATGCAGTGTCAAATCGCTACCGCATTGCAGATGCGTTCGCTATCATTGCGCCATTGTGCCCTTACGCCCCCCGGCCTTTGCCGCCCCGTTCAAGGAGAGCCCGCTCATGAGCATCATCAAGGAGTTCAAGGAGTTTGCCGTCAAAGGCAATGTGATGGATCTCGCAGTCGGTGTGATCATCGGCGGCGCCTTCTCCACCATCGTCAACTCGGTCGTGAAGGATCTCATCATGCCGGTGATCGGCGTCGTCACGGGCGGCCTCGACTTCTCGAACCTGTTCGTCCGGCTCGGCCACATTCCCGACACCTTCAAGGGCAATCCCGACTCGTACAAGGATCTGCAAACCGCCGGCGTGGCCGTGTTCGGCTACGGTGCGTTCATCACGGCGCTGATCAACTTCGTGATCCTCGCCTTCATCATCTTTCTGATGGTGAAATTCGTGAACAAGCTGCGCCAGTCGGAACCGCCCGCGCCGGCCGCACCGCCGCCCACGCCCGAAGACGTGTTGCTGCTGCGCGAGATTCGCGACTCGCTCAAGAAGTAAGGACAGTCAAAAAAAGCCCGCTTTCGCGGGCTTTTTTTTCGATCTCGCGGGCGATGCTCACGCCACCGATGCATCGCCTGCGCGCTGTGTCACCGTCGCTTCGATCAAACGCTCGAGTTGCTCGAAATTCACGGGCTTCGTGAGATGCGCGGTGAAGCCGGCGTCGAGACTGCGGCGCACATCGTCGTCGGTGCCGAAGCCCGTGAGCGCGATGGCCGGCGCCGCCGACTCCTTGCGGAATGCACGGATGAAGTCGATGCCCGAGCCGTCCGGCAAACCGATATCGCTCACCACCAGATCGAAATGCTGCGCGGCCGTGAGAGCGAGCGCGCTGGCCACGCTCGCGGCCACTGAAACGTCGTGGCCGAGCGTGCGAATCAATTGCGACATGACCTCGGCCGTGTCGTCGTGGTCCTCGATCAGGAGGATGTCGAGCGCACCCGCACGGTGCGGCCCGCTGTGGTCCGCAGGGCGAGCGGCGCCCGAAGCGGGCGCCGCAGTCGGCAGCACGATCGTGAAGGTCGCGCCGCAATGCGACCCCGGGCTCTTCGCGCTCACGGTGCCGCCATGCGCCTCGGTCAGCGCCTTCGTCACCGCGAGGCCGAGGCCGAGGCCGCCGAACTGCCGCGTCATGTTGTGGCTACCCTGCTCGAAGGCGTGAAAGAGCTTGCCGATCTGGTCAGGCGCGATACCTATGCCGGTGTCCTCGACTTCGATCACTACATGCATGCGCTCATCGCGGGTGCGCACGAAAATATGGCCGCCGTCGGGCGTAAATTTCGCCGCGTTGCGCACGAGATTCCAGAACATCTGCTGCATTCGCGCGCGGTCGCCGCGCACGTAGTGATGCTGCGCCAGTCGCTCGACGTGCACGTCCTGCTGCTTGATCTGGATTTCGCTGTGAAAGAGTTCGAGCACCGCGTCGATCACCTCGTGCACGTCGACCGTGTCGAGCGTGAGGCTCAGCTTGCCGTTCGCGACGCGCGTGAGATCGAGCAGATCGTCGATCAGGCGCGCCTCGAGTTCGATATTGCGGCGAATCATCAGCACGCCCGCACGCGCGGCGTCGGGCAAGCCGTCAATCTGCTCGAGCAGGCGCGTACCAGCCAGCACGGGCGTAAGCGGCGTGCGCAACTCGTGCGAAAGCATCGCCAGAAAGCGGTCCTTTGCGCGATTGGCTTCTTCAGCCGCCTGGCGCGCGGCCTGCTCGGAGGCCAGCAGCAGCTCGCGCTCTTCGTTCGACTCGCGCTGCGCATGGATGTCGGTGCAACTGCCGAACCACTTGTTGACGCCGCCGCGTGGATCGCGCATGGCAACGATTCGGACGTCGAACCATCGGTATGCGCCGTCGTGGCGCAGAATACGCAGTTCGTGTCGGTAATCGTCGTTGGCGGTGCGCACGGCTTTGAGCCAGGTGTCGCGAATCTCGTCGCGGTCGTCCGGATGCACGGCGTCGAGCCACGCAAGGCCGTGCGTCGTGTCGGCGTCGATGCCCGTGTATTCGCGCCACTGCTTCGAAAGAAAATCGCACTCGCCATCCGCCCCGCAGGTGAACACGAGGTGCGGCAGCGCTTCGGACAACGTGCGGTAGTGCTCTTCGCGATCGCGCAGAAGCAGCGCCTGGTCGGAGGCGCGCTGCAGCGCGACCTGGGCGAGCACGCGCGCCACCGCTTCGGGCAAGTAGTCGAGGTAATCGCCCGACTTCGGCACCACGTCGGAGACGCCCGCGCGCAGCGCGGCGATCACGCGCGATTCGTCGGTGAAACCGGTGACGAGAATCGCCGGCACGCGCACGTCCTCGGCACGCAGACGGCGGAAAAAGTCGAGGCCGGTCTCGGCGCCGTCCAACTGGTAGTCGAGCACGAGCACGTCGGGCGTGCGCGCCGCGAGCACCGCGCGCGCCTCGCCAACGCCCGTGCTCGTGTCCACGCGCGCGCCGGCCCGCACGAGCGATTTGCGCGCGAGCCGCAGAATGCCCTCGTCGTCGTCGACGACGAGCACGTGCGCGCCCGCCAACATCGGCGCCCCTTCGTTCAAATCATTCATGCCGTTCATGCCGCTCATGCGTCGAGCATTCCTTGTGGCTGGCGCCGCGCCGCTGACGCGGGCAGTATCGATATTGTCGTGGTGATCCTGCGTGAATCGAAAACATCAAGGACGCAAGAAGCGATGCCCCGGCGGCAGCTTGACGACCTGGAGAAAAAATCCAAGCCGCCGCACCGCCTCGATGAATGCGTCATATTCGACGGGTTTCGTGATGTACACATTGCAGCCCAGTTCGTAACAACGCTCGATCTCGCGCGGATCGTCGGTCGTGGTGAGCACGATCACCGGCACTGAAGCGGTCACGGGATCGGCCTTCAACCGCCGCAGCACTTCGAAGCCGTCCACGCGCGGCATGCGCAGATCCAGCAGCACGACGAAATTCGCCAGTTCTTCCCGCGACGGGTAATTCGACGCTGCAACGGCGTCGGCACCCGGCGTGCCAAAGAAGTAATCGAGCGCCTCCTGGCCGTCGCGAAAACGCAAAAAGCCGTTGGACACGCCCGAGCGCCGCAGGTTGCGTTCGACCAGCGTGGCATGCCCATCGTCGTCTTCGATCAGCACGATGCTCACGCGCCGCCCTGGCTCGCCCGGCTCGGCCGCCAGGTCGGCTCGCGCGCCGCCCGGGTGCGGATCCGGCTGCGTCCCCGCGCTGTCGTCCGCCTTCTTTTCAGCCCTCTCTCCCTCTCTCATACCGCTCTCCGACGTTTCCTCATGCGATTCAATGGTCGTGCCCTCATGCTGCACGCAGCGGCTCGTCGGGCAGCGCGACGAAGAAAGTGGAACCCGCGCCTTCCGTCGACTCGGCCCAGATGCGGCCGCCATGGCGCTCCGCAATGCGGCGCGCGAGCGCGAGCCCCGTGCCCTGCCCGTCCGACTCGCCGCCGTGCAGACGCTGGAACGCACGAAAGAGTTTGGGCAGATACGCAGCCGGGATTCCGATGCCATTGTCGCGCACATAATAGGTCCGGGTGCGCGTGCCCGATATGCGCGAGGCATCACGCGCGGTGGCGCCGGCAATCGCGGAAGACGTGACGAGCGACGTGGCGGACAGCGTCGCACGGCCCTGTGCGCCCTCGCCCAGCTCCAGTGCGCCGATTTCCACATGCCCGGGCCGCGCCGGATCGAGATGACGCAAGGCGTTGTCGATCAGGTTGCCGAAGATCTGCTCGAGCGCCGCGGGGTCGCCCCACGCGGGCGGCAGCTCGCGCACCTCGATGCACGCCTGCTGCGCGAGCCCCGCTGCGAGGCCGGCGAGCGCGCGCTCGACAATTCGCCCCACATTTACGCGCTGCCAGCGGTACTCGAGCCGCCCGGCGCGCGACATGCGCAGCAGCGCGTCGATGATGGCTGCCGCGCGCGCCACGGCCTGGCGCAGGAATTGCAGCGATTCGTCGACATCGCCGTCCAGCACTTCCATCATGTGCCGGAGCTCGGTAGGCGGCAGATCGGCCAGATCGATCTGCTCGCGCAGATCGCTGCACGAAACCTGCAATTCCTTCGAAAAGCCCTGCAGGTTCACGAGCGGCGAGCGCAGGTCGTGTGAGACGCTGTAGATGAACATCTCGTTGTCCTGGCTCTCCTGGCGCAGATTGTCGTTGGCGGCGGCGAGATCCGCGGCGCGCTCCTGCAATTGCGCCTTGAGCGCCGTCTGTTCATGCTCGGCTTCGTTCAGGCGCCGGCTCGTCTGGTTGAGCACGGCGTCGAGCGAGGCAATTTCGTCGTTGCCGGCAAGCGGCGGCGCGAGCGCCACGCCAACGCTGAGCCGTTGCGCATTGGCGCTCAGCGTGGCAAGGCGCAGGCTCACATTGCGCGCGAACACTGCTGCGGTGGCGGCCCAGACCAACATCGACCCGGCGACCGCGAAGATGAGCGCATCCTGCTGCCGCTCGCGGCTCTTGCGCAGCGAGGCGCTGCGCGTTTCGTCAAAGCGCGTTTGTTCGGCGATGAACGCATCCAGCTCGCTGCGCACCGCGTCGATTTCCGGCGGCAGGCCGATGCCGCCCGTATACGTGAAGCTCCCGGCATTACCGCCGCGCAGCGCGTCGGCCACCTTTCCACAGCTCGCGCGCCACGTTCGCGCATAGTCGTTGATGCGCTGGATGCGCGCGAGCTGCCTGGGGTTGTCGCTCACCATATGCTCGAGCAGCGCGATGCGGTCGGAGAATTCGGCCCAGACAGCGCGACGGTCGATGAACGAGGGATCTTCGAGCACGATCGCCGTGCGGACCCGCGCGGCCTCGCGCAACAGCGGATGGGCGAGGCCCGCGGCCTGCCAGAGAATCTGCTTGCTGTTCTCGGCGCTCTTCGCGGCCAGGGCGGCCTCGCCTTGCGTATCGAATACGAGGCCGAGCAGCGCGAGTTCGATTGCGCTCGGTATCGCGATCAGCAAAAGCCCCTTGGCGAACAGTTTCATGTCTGTCTGATTAGATGCCGCTCCGGGCCGCGCTTGCGCGCCGGACCTCCCCGCCCGGCCACCCCAGGCCAGGTCCTCGCGTGCCGCGAAAAGGCCGCGCCGCCCGTGCCGAATCATTATCCCCGGTCGATTATGAGATTACAACGTATGTGGTGACCCGCACCACGTAGTGAGAAAAGCCGGCATTTTCCAGAGAAATCGTCACACTGCGCGCGCGTGCAGGTCTATTATTGAGACCGGAGATAAGTAAATGGTAGCGAGAGAGCGCCGGGATACCTACATGAGCGCGACGTGTGGTCCGGCATGGCGTTTGCCTGACACAACGAGGGTGTCGACAGGGTCCTCACGGGCCTGAGTCCTCGTGAACTGGCAGATCGGTATGCTTGAGGGATCGACGTGCGGCGCACCAGTCCGGGAGTGGTCGCATGGGAACGCTGCGTTTTTTGCAATCCACCTTTTTCAGGCGAATTTTTATGTCCTTCCCGAAAAAGCGTAAACGCATCAGGGCGGATGGCGACGAGTCGTTTCTCGCCGTACTCAGCCACTTCAAGCCGTTTGGTCAACTCGACACCAAGATTGCACGTGCGCGCGCGCAGGACGAACCAGTGCTCTATGCACACGTGCTGCCTGGGCTCGATGTGCTGTTATGCAGCGTCCGCGGTGCGCATCCGCCCTATCCCGGCACGAGCGAATTGCGCCGGCGCTGCATCGAATCGATCGCGCATGCACTCGAGCAGCCGATCGAGGGGCTCGAGAACGGCGGCTACTGGTACGAAGCCGACGGCTTCGGCTTTCTCGTGTTCGCGAGCCGGGCGCGCGGGCGAATCCTGCCCGAGTTCGGCGGGACGCGGCCCGGCATCAGCTTGCGGCACGTGGCACGCCGCCAGGACACCACCGGCGATCCCGCGCCGCGCCAACAGTTGCGCTGAGCCATTCTCAACAACGCCCGACGCTCAAGCGTCGGGCGTTGTTGTATCTGCGCGGCTGCAATGCGTCGGCGTCGGCCATCTGCCTCAACTGCCCTTGTAGAGACTCTGTATGCCGGTTTGCGCAGCGTCGCCATGTGACGCAGGCGGCGAGACCGCCTTCGTCCCGCTAGCGGGCTGCGGCAAGGCACGCATCTTCTGGCCCGGCGGCGGTGCGGCCGGACGCTGGCGGATCTGCGCGAACAACTGATCGCACGGCAGCGGCTTGTTGTTGCTCGGCGCGACGAGCGGCAAGAGTGCCATAAACGGGTTGATGAGCCCGAGCCCCACCATGGCGCCGCCGCGCAGCGCGAGCGCCGCGGCATCCACGCCCACGTGCGGATTCTGGAACGTGCCCTTCACGTAGAGCGGCGAGCGCAACGAGAACACCCGAAAACCCTTGGTGTGCGGATGCACCTTCATGTCCATCGATTCGTTGCGCAGATCGATGGGGCCGTCGATGTTGATCACCGCATCGTCGGTGTCCAGCGCGAACACGCGCGGATCGAGCACGCCGTTGGTCGCCACGAAATCGGCGGCCGCGCAATTGATGTTCACGTCGCGGCTCCCGAACAGCTTTTCGTAGACCACATTCGCCACGTTCAGGCCCGCCGCTTCCATCAGCAGGCGGCTGATGGTGCCCTGCGTGACCAGCGCCTTCACCTCGCCGTTGGAGGTAGCCGCGAGGGCCGCCGGCGAATTTCCGGTCGCGGAAAGCGAAGCGTCGCCGTTGATCTCGCCAAGCGCCGATTGCATCGACTTGAATTTCGGGAACAGCTCCTTGAGCTTCAGGTGGCGCGCGGTGATGGTGCCGCGCGCCTTGAGCGGTTCGCCGCTGCCATCGAGCGAGAGCCGCGTGGCGAACCGGCCACCCGCTACGCCGAATTGCAGCGGCTCGAACTCGAGCACGCCGTCAGTCAGGATCACGTGCGTGTAGAGGTCCTGGAGCGGCAGGCTGCCCTGCTTGACGATGCGCTTGCCGGTGAACTTCACGTCGGCGTCGATGGACGTCCAGCGGTCGGTCTTGAACGGCTCGACGGGGATCACCCGGCCGGCAGGCTGCCTGGCCGTGTCGCCGCGCTTCGCTTTGCTCGCCTTGCTGTCGGCGCCGATGATCGGCGCCAGATCCGAGAACTGCAGCAGGTTCGACACGAGCTCGCCGGACAGCAGCGGGCGCGGCTGGCGCTGCGTGTACACGAACGTGCCGTTCAGGTCGCTGCCGCCCACACGGCCCGTGAAATTCTCGTAGCGGAACACGCTTGCACCGCGATGGAACTGGCCGACGAAACGCCCTTCGGTTGCGTAAGGCGGCGTTTCGGGCAGCGTCACGCCGGTCAGCCTGTATAGATGCGCCATGCTCCGGCCTTGCAGCCACAGGCGCAGATCGACAGCGGCGAGATGCATGGGGTCGGTCAGCGTGCCGACCAGTGCGATATGCATGTCGCCGGCGTGCACGTCGGCCTGGAGCGGGAACGGCCGCTTTGCGTCTTGCAGCGCCAGCACGCCGCCGAACTTGCCGGCGCCCGAAAGCGGCGTCTTGTTGTAGGTGCCCTTGACGGTCCAGCCGATCACGTAGAACGGCTCGTTCGGCTTGCGTGCCGCAGGTGCGCTTGCAGCGTTTGCAGCGTTTGCAGCGCTGGAGGCACTCGAGGTACTCGAAGCACTCGAAGCACTGGAGGCACCAGCTGCACTAGCGGCGCTCGCAGCAGATGCAGCGCTTGCGGCGGCCGCCTCGGAGGCCTGAGCCTTCTCCGCCTGCTGCGCGAGGCGGTTCGCGCCGGCGCGTCCGATCATCTCGGCGGAACCCTGGCGCGACGCGGCCTCCTGCTGCGCCATCACCTCGCCAATCGGAATCCCCTTGCCGAGCAGATTCACGGCGATCTTCACATCGGTTTTCGTCTGCTGGTCGCTCACCGCGATATTGCCGCTAGAGAACGTGATGTCGTGCAGATCGAGCTTCCATGTGGAAGGCCCGCCCGACGACGCCAGCTTGAAGGTCCAGTTGTTGCGCCCATCGGCGAGGCGTTCGATATCGACGGCCGGATTCTCGAGGTGAATCGCCGGAATCACGATGTCGTGCGCGAGCAGCGGCAGCACGGCCACATCGAAATCGATCGAATCGAGCGTGGCAAAGTGCGGCGTCCGGGTCCAGTCGGGGTTCGCCACTTCGATTTGCGAGGCCGAGAAGCGCGGCCAGGGCACCCAGGCGCGCCAGCCCGTTTCGTTCGGCGGCCGGCGCCAGCCCACCTTGAGGTCGCCGACGATGGCGAAGGGCCGCCCGATAGCTTGCGTCACCTTGTCGTTGACAAAGGGTCTGGCGCGATTCCAGTCGAAGGTGTAAATGAAGACGCCCAGCCCGGCGACGAGCACCACGACACCGGCCGCGAGCCATGCGAAGATCTTGGCGAGCGTGCGGCCCAAGCCGCGGGGTTGCCGTGACGTCATGCGTACTCCATGTTATGCGTTGTTGTTTCGCCAACGATGGCGCAGCAGCCTGCGTGCCCGGTGGCTGCTATTTGTCTGTAATTCTCCGATGACTCATCACAACGATTCGAGCCGGGCCGGCGTTGACCCGAAGTCGAGCGCGCCGCTCATCGAAGCAAGACGCATCACGCGCCGCGATGCCCAGCGGGGCCAGGTCTTGCTACAGCCCACCGATTTTGCGCTTCATGCGAATCAACGCGTCGTGCTCACGGGACCGTCCGGATCGGGCAAAAGTGTATTCCTGCGTGCGCTCGCGCTGCTCGATCCGCTCGACGGCGGCACCCTGCACTGGCATGGCCAACCGATCGCGTCCGCACAGATTCCGCGCTACCGGCGTCACATTGCCTACGTGCGGCAGCGGCCCGCGCTGATCGACGGCACGGTGGAGGACAATCTGCGCTATCCATTCTCGCTCGCGGTCTATCGCGATGCAGTCTTCGACGTCGCGCGCGCGCGTGCGCTCTTCGACGCGGCGGGCCGGGAGGCTGGTTTCCTCGCGCGCGAGACCGCGGAGCTATCCGGCGGCGAAGCGCAGATCGTGGCGCTCGTGCGCGTGCTGCAACTCGATACCGAGGCGCTGCTGCTCGATGAGCCCACCGCCTCGCTCGATCCTGAATCGGCGCGCGCGGTCGAGACGCTGATCGCGCACTGGTTCGAACACGAGCGCGCCGCACGCGCGACCGTGTGGGTCTCGCACGATCCTGCGCAGGCACAACGCGTGGGCACGCACCACATCACGATGCGCGCGGGCGTGCTCGACGAGGCCGCCGCCACGCACGCCACGCTGGGGGCCCTGCGATGAGCCCCGGCGTGCTGCAGAACCTCGGCATCGGCGACGTCGCCATCGCCGCGCTGCTGGTATTCGTCAACGGCGCCGTTTCGGTGCTGCTCAAGCTCGACCTCGAACGCAAGCTCGCATGGGCCGCCGTGCGCACCGTCGTGCAGTTGCTCGCCATCGGCTACGTGCTTGGCTGGGTGTTCGCGTTCAACCGCTGGTACGCGGTGCTGCCGCTCATGGCACTGATGACGCTCATCGCCGGCATCGCGGGCTCGCAGCGCGGCGCTCGCACCTATCTCGGCCAGCGCGTGGACAGCATCGTATCGATCTGGGTCAGCGCGTGGCTCGTGGCGGCTGTGGGACTTTTCGTGGTGATCCGGATTCGGCCGTGGTACGAGCCGCAATATGCGATACCGATCCTCGGCATGATTCTCGGCAATACGCTCACGGGCGTGTCGCTCGGCGTCGAGCGCATGATGCAGGAACTCACGGCGCGGCGCGACCGCGTGGAAAGCGCCCTCGCGCTCGGCGCCACGCGCTGGGAGGCGGCCCAGGCGAGCGCGCGCGAGGCCGTGCGCGCGGGCATGATCCCGACGCTCAACCAGATGGCTGTGGTGGGTGTGGTGAGCCTGCCCGGCATGATGACGGGCCAGGTGCTCGCGGGCCAATCGCCGCTGCAGGCGGTGCGCTATCAAATCGTGATCATGTTCCTGATCGCGGCATCGTCGGCGCTGGGCACCGTGGGCGCTGTCGTGCTCGCGTACCGGCGGCTTTTTTCGCCCGAGCATTGCTTCCTGGCCGCGCGACTCGTCGAGCGGCCGGCCCGCACGAAAGCGCGCGCGTGACGTCCCGGGCATGAAGCGCCTTGACGGGACGCGCGGCGCACGTGCCGTCAAGGGCCTCCAGCCGCTCGCCGCAACGCGCGCGAGTGCGTTTCCGCGCTACCGCAACGTGGGCCCGGTTCTGAACGCAGCCATCTAACGTTGCGCCGAAATGCTCAACTGCGTGCCGTCGCTGAGCGTGAGCGTTTTGGCGGTGCCGTTGGTCGGCATCGAAAAGTGCAGCACCTCGCTATGGGCGACCACTTCGGGACATTGCGCGCCGGCGGCCGACTTGCCCGTGCGCGGCGCCTGGGCCCGGAAGCTCACCTGAACGTTCGCCGTGCCGTCCGCCGCGACGATAGGCGCGAGACGCACCTGAGTCTGGCGCACCATCGCGCCGTTCGCGTCGAGCGGCAGCGAGGCGTAATCGGGACAACTCTGCGCCGCCGGCACCGCGCCGCCTGGCGGCGTGGTGCGCCACGTAAAGTCGTCGGTGTCGCCCGAACGCAGCGTGCGGGTCTCCTGTGAGTTGCCGTAGAGCTTCGACGCGACCTTGACCGTGTAACGAATCGGGCCATCGGGCGGCGTCTTCGACGTCACCTTGATCGGGGGCGAGGCCAGTGCCGGCAGCGCGATCGCGCAAGACAGGGCAACGGCAACACGAACGAGCGCCGCGCGAGTGCGGCTGGGACGGCTGGAGCTGCTGCAAGGCATGCGTCACCTCCTGGCGGGAGCTGCCGTGGCCGCGATCGACGCGGTGCGGGCAGCACGTGGCGGAACTTCTACTGTCAGTCTAGCGCGACGCGCGAAGCCTTGCGCCGGACGATGACGTCGGCGTGACCAGGTTTTATCCGGCTTGCCAGGCCGCGCATTTTATTAGCAATGCGCAACGTGCTGTCGTGATGCACGAAGACGAAGCGGGCCCCGTCGCACGACGCCTAAGCAGCGCCCTGCTCCAGCCACAGCGTGAGCTCGCTGCTAATCGACTGGCGCACCTGCGCGTAATTTGCCCATGGGTCCGAGCGGTTGACATGCGCCAGACGCGCATCGATAGTTGCGAGCGTCCATTGCGCGCCGCCCGTTGTATCGGCGAGTTCGTCCCACGCGATCGGCACCGAGACGCCCATGCCCGGCCGCGCTCGCACGCCATAGGCAACCGCCGTGCTGGCGCCGCGCACGTTACGCAGATAGTCGACGAAGATTTTTTTCTTGCGATGCTCGGGGCCCATGGTCGCCGTGAACTGCGTGGGCCAGCCCGAGGCAAGCCGCTGCGCCACGGCGCGCGCGAACGCCTTCGCGTCGTCCCAGCCCGCGCCGTGCATGAGCGGCACGACGATGTGCAGCCCCTTGCCCCCGCTCGTCTTGCAAAACGCTTCAAGACCGAGATCGGCGAGCATCGCGCGCGTGAGCTGCGCGGCCTCGATCATGCGGTCCCAGTCGAGCACCGGATCGGGATCGAGGTCGAGCACGATGCGATCGGGCGCTTCGATATCGGCGGTGACGGCATTCCATGTATGCAGCTCGATTGCGTCCATCTGCGCTACGTGCACAAGCGCTTCGAGCGAATCGATGGTGAGCACCGGCGGATGGCCGGGATCGAGGCCTTCGTGTTGCGTGACCTCGGGAATCGGCGCGCGCGCGCTGTGGCGCTGGAAGAAAAGCTCGCCGTCGAGACCTTGCGGCACACGCACGAGCGAAACTGGACGATCGCGCAAATGCGGCAGCAGCCAGGGGGCGGCGCGCGCGTAATAGCGCACGAGGTCGAGCTTGCGTGTGCCGCTGTCGACATCGATGACGCGGCGCGCGCTGGTGATGCGTATGCCTGCGACTTCGCCGATGGTCCCATGACGGCCCGAAGAGATTCGAGGAGATCTAGGCGCACGAGGCATGGAGGCACGCGGCGCGCGCTGGGTAGACACGTTGGGCGCGCTGGGCGCGGTTTGCGCTGCGGTGTCCGCAGCGTCGGCCCGCGCGCCGGTCGGCGTTCGAGCGGCGCCCGTCTGGGCATGGTGAGCGTCCTGCATACCGGTTCCCCTTACGCCCTGCAGGGCGCGTGCGACGCATCGCGCGAGACGAGCCGCTCATCACGATACGCACGGTTGACGGCATGCGGCGACCGTCCCCCGGCAGGCGCCGCACGAGCTTTCATTGTGCCTAAAAAGACGGCTTTCGTCTCTGTAAGCTGCGGAGCGGGCCGCGCGCCGGCATCGAAACGGTACAATTCGCCTTTCGCCGCCGTGCATTGGCCGGATCGACCGTCCTTGCACGCTTTTATCGATACCCGTTCGATCCTCCGCCGTTTCCGGGGCGCCATCCCGGAATCCCGGCACTGTTCACGTCATGAATCTCGTCATCCAGAGCCCCGCTCCGCTGCAAGCCGTCCACCACAAGCCACTGCTCGCGCTCGCGCGCGGCAGCCGCCTCGTGCCGATCGACGCGCACGCGATCCGTATCGAAGACGCCGCGCCGGCACAGCACGCGGACCTCGACGTCTATTGCGGGACGCATCAACTCGATTTCGCGTTCATCGAGTCGGACCGCACGCTTGCCGGCTTCGGGCTCGTCGCCATGGACATGGACTCGACGCTCATCACGATCGAATGCATCGACGAAATCGCCGACTTCTGCGGCCTGAAAGCCGAAGTCGCGGCAATCACCGAAGCGGCGATGCGCGGCGAGATCAAGGACTTCAACGAAAGCCTCACGCGCCGCGTCGCGCTGCTCAAGGGGCTCGCCGCGAGCGCGCTGGAGCGCGTCTATGAGGAACGCCTGCAGCTTTCGCCCGGCGCCGAAAAAATGCTCGCCGGCGCGAAAGCCGCGGGCCTGAAAACGCTGCTGGTTTCGGGCGGCTTCACGTTCTTCACCGAGCGGCTGAAGGCGCGACTCGGCCTCGACTTCACGCGAGCGAACACGCTCGAAATCGTCGACGGCAAACTCACCGGCCGCGTCGTGGGCGAGATCGTCAATGCGGAGGTGAAGGCGCGCACGCTGGTCGAAACCTGTGCGCAGATCGGCATCGAGCCGCGCCGCGCGATTGCCATGGGCGACGGCTCGAACGATCTGAAGATGATGGCCGAGGCGGGGCTTTCGGTGGCGTTCCGCGCGAAGCCCGTGGTGCGCGAAGCGGCTAGCGTCGCGTTCAATTTCGTCGGGCTCGACGGCTTGCTGCGGCTCTTCTGAAGCGCGTCGAACGTGCCGCGCATGCGGCACGCGCGCTGCTGAAATGACAACGGCCGCGCCTGTACCGGGATAGCGAACCCCGGCGACAAGCGCGGCCGTTTTGTTATGGCGTCAGTCTTGCGGGCCGCGCGCCGATGCGCCGCCTTCGAGCGTCGCGAGCGCACGCTCGAGGTCGGCGCGCAGGTCGGCTTCATCCTCGAGGCCAATGTAGAAGCGCACCAGCGTGCCGCGATGCGGCCAGTTCGCCTCCGTGCGCATCGACGCGATGTCGTAGGGCATCGCGAGACTATGCGCGCCGCCCCAGCTCCAGCCAAGCGAGAAGAGCTCGAGCGATTCGCAGAACGTGTCGATCTGGGCAGGGCTGTATTGCCCGTCGAACACCACCGAGAACAGACCGCCCGCCCCCGTGAAATCGCGCTTGTAGAACTCGTGGCCCGGACAATCGGCGAATGCGGGATGCAGCATCGCGGCGATCTCGGCGCGCGACTTCAGCCACGTCGCGAGCGCGAGCGCGGTGCGGTCGTGCGTCTCGAAGCGCGCCTTCATGCTCGGCAGGCCGCGCAGAACGAGCGAGCAGTCGTCCGACGAAACCCCGATGCCCAGCCGCATGCGCGCCGCCTTGAGCTTCAGATGCAGTTCCCGATCCCGCGTGATCGTTGCGCCCATCAGGACGTCGCTGCCGCCCGACTGATACTTCGTGAGCGCCTGCACCGAGATGTCGATGCCGTGCTCGAACGGCTTGAACGCGAGGCCCGCCGACCACGTGTTGTCGATCGCCGTGACGACGTTGCGCGCGCGCGCAGCTGCAGTGATCGCACGCACGTCGGGTACTTCCATCGTCACCGAGCCGGGCGCTTCGAGCCAGATCAACTTCGTCTCGGGGCGGATCAGCTCAGCGATGCCAGAGCCGATCATCGGATCGTAGTAGCGCGCCGTCAGCCCGAAATCGCGTGCAAGCCAGTCGCCGTGGTCGCGGTTCGGCGAATAGACGTTGTCAGGAATCAGCACGTCGTCGCCAGCCTTCAGGAGCCCGAAGTACACGTTCGAGATGGCCGAGAGACCGGACGGCTGCAACAGCGCATGCTCGCCGCCCTCGATGGTGGCAAGACGCTGCGTGAGCATCGAAGACGTGGGCGTCGCATGCAGGCCGTAGCGCCACTGCGCGTCGTTGCGCCAGTCGAGCGCGCGCACCGACTTGAGGTCGGGGAACACGACCGTCGACGCTCGCGTGACGGGCGCGGCAAACGATTCGAAGCCGGGCGTGATGTCTTCTTCGGGGCGAACGACGCGCGTTTGCAGCGCGCGGCTGGATTCGGATTTCTTCATGTCGGATGGCAATCGGTAAATGCGCTGGGGGTTAGATGGCGCGGGGCTCCCCAGGACGAGGCCGACAACGAAACGGGAGCCGCGACGCGCGCCGCATGCAGAAGATTAACACCTGCGCTAGCCAGGCTCGCCGCAACGGTCCAATACCTGCGCTTTCGTGCGGGGCGCACCATGCGGCGCGCGCGTTATCGTAAGCAATGGCGCGTTAGTCGCCCGTCACGAGATTGCCGACCCCGTTCACGGCCTGGCCGCCTTTCGCGGCGGGATGGGCCGCCGCGTGCGCCGCTGCCCCTGCGGCAAGCGGTTTCAAGTCGAACGGCTGCGGGTTCGAGTCGTCGATTTCCATGCGGTCGCCCGAGATCGAGCCATCGTCCGCGAACGTGCCGACCCAATTGCCCGTGATACGCGAACCGTCGTCCGACTCTTCCGCTTCGAGCGTGGTGCCGGTGCGATCGCCGGCAATCAGAACGACCTCGCCTGTGTCGGTGAACTGATATTCGCCATGCACGCCGGTCTTGTCGTCCGGGTCGTCGGTCTTTGCGCCGAGCCGCATCACGATCGGACGCTTGCCGAGCGTGCCCACGTATTGCGGAAGCCCGGCGAACTCCGGGCTCGGTTTGAGCGGCGCATGCGCGGATTCCGGCGCGGCAGAGGCGTTCGCCGCATCGCTCGATGCACTGCTGCCCGCGGCGCAGGCTACGAGCGGCAACGCAAGCGCTGCTGCCGCGAAGCACGCGAAGCCATACTGCCGCACGAGATTCGATATGCTCGTGACCTTCGAGGCCGACCTTTCCATCAAGCCCCGTCCTTGGCGGCGAGCATGCGCTCGACATCCTCGCGGCGCGGAATGGGCGCGACCGCGCCATAACCCAGCGTCGAAAGCGCCGCTGCAGCGTTTGCGTATTGCGCCGCCGCGAACGGATCGTCTCCGGCCACGATCCGGGCGATGAACGCGCCGCCAAAGCAGTCGCCGGCACCTGTTGCATCGACAGCCGCTACGACGCGGCCCGGCACGAGACGGCGCTCGTGCGGCGTTGCCACATAGGAACCTTCCTTCCCGAGCTTCAGCGCGACGACACGCGAACCGAGCGAGAGCAGACGGTCGACAATCGCATCGCGATCGTCCAGGCCGGTCAGCGCCGCGACATCGTCCCAACTGGGCAGGCAGATATCGGTGACACGCAGCACCTCGGTCATGACCGCGCGGGCACGCGCGAGCGGCCAGAGTTTCAGGCGCAGGTTCGTATCGAAGCTCACCTGCACGCCGTTCGCCCGTGCATGGTCGATCGCCGCGAACGCCGCGTCGCAGGCTGTGGCGCCGATCGCCACACTGATGCCCGACAGGTGCAGCACGCGCGCGGCGGCCAGGGCGTCGAGCGGCAGATCGCGCGGCGCATAGCGGCTGGCCGCCGAACCCTTGCGCAGGTAATCGAAGGCATGGCCGTCGGGGCCATGCGAGACGAAGTACACGCCGGTCGGCGCGCTGGCGTCGACCCGCACCATCGAGGTGTCCACACCCTCGCTCGCCCACAGGTCGAGCAGCAAACGCCCGAACTGATCCTCGCCCACCGCCGAAACGAATCCCGTGCGCACGCCCTGGCGCGCCGCCGCGATGGCGAAGTTCGAGGTATCGCCGCCGAAGCCCTGCAGATACTGGGTCTTGCCCTTCTCGGCCTGATTGAATTCGATCATGGCCTCGCCATAGGCGAGGACTTCTGGCGCCAGGCGTGACATGCCGATCAGACCTCGCCCCAGAGATCGTGCCCGTCGGCGCCGGTGATCTTCACCGAAACGAAGTCGCCGACCTTGTAGCGCTTCGAAGCCTTGGTCGCGGGCGCGACATAGACCACGCCGTCGATCTCGGGCGCGTCCGCCGCCGTGCGGCCGATGCCGCCGTCGGCGTTGATCTCGTCGATGAGCACCTTGAGCGTCTTGCCGACCTTGCGCTGGATGCGCCTGGCCGAGACTTCCTCGGCCACTTCCATGAATCGCGCGCGGCGCGCCTCGCGCACTTCGTCGGGCAGCGCGCCATCAAGTTCGTTGGCGCTCGCGCCCTCGACCGGCGAGTAGGCGAAGCAGCCCACGCGGTCGAGTTCGGCTTCGCGGATGAAGTCGAGCAGCGTCTCGAACTGCTCTTCGGTCTCACCGGGGAAGCCCGCGATGAAGGTGCTGCGAATCGTGAGGTCCGGGCACATTTCGCGCCACGCCTTGACGCGCTCCATCACCTTCTCCGCGTTCGCGGGGCGCTTCATGCGCTTGAGCACCTCGGGATGCGCGTGCTGGAACGGCACGTCGAGGTACGGCAGCACGTGCCCCTTGAACGGACCTTCCGCCATGAGCGGAATGACCTCATCCACGCTCGGATACGGGTACACGTAGTGCAGCCGCACCCACGCGCCGTACTGCGCGGCCAACTCGCCGAGCGCGGCGACCAGGTCGGTCATGCGTGTCTTGATGGGCTTGCCGTTCCAGAAGCCGGTGCGATATTTCACATCGACGCCGTAGGCGCTCGTGTCCTGCGAAATGACGAGCAACTCCTTCACGCCCGACTTGAAGAGGTTCTCCGCCTCGAGCATGACTTCCGCGACCGGACGCGAGACGAGGTCGCCGCGCATCGACGGGATGATGCAGAAGGTGCAGCGGTGATTGCAGCCTTCGGAAATCTTGAGATACGCGTAGTGACGCGGCGTGAGCTTCACGCCCGCCGGCGGCACGAGATCGACGAACGGATCGTGCGGCTTGGGCAGATGGCTGTGAACCGCCTGCATGACTTCGCCTACGGCGTGCGGGCCGGTCACGGCCAGCACCTTGGGGTGCACTTCCTCGATAAGATTCGAGCCGCTCGCGCTGGCCTTCGCGCCCAGACACCCGGTGACGATCACCTTGCCGTTCTCGTTGAGCGCCTCGCCAATGGCGTCGAGGCTCTCCTGCACGGCTTCGTCGATAAACCCGCAGGTGTTGACCACGACCAGATCGGCACCGTCATAGGAACCCGAGATTTCGTAACCCTCGGCGCGCAGTTGGGTGAGGATCTGCTCCGAGTCGACGAGCGCTTTGGGGCAGCCGAGGGATACCATCCCTACGCGCGGTGCAGGATTGCGGGAGGTCGTTGATTCAACAGGGTTTTTCACGTGTACGTCCGGATGTGGGGCGCTCGGCGGAGAATGCGCCGCGCGAAATCAAGCCAATCCGCCATTTTACCCGTTTGGCGTATCGAGCGGCGCGCGCTGCCTGGCCTGCATCGAGTGGAGTCAGGGTCAGATGGAAGATGGGCGGCGATCAATCCGGGAACAGGGGCGGCGCTAGCCAACCGGCGCCGCGCAAACATTGTTGCGCGTCGCCGAGCGCCATCCGGAAGCACTGCGCGACCTGAGAAGCGCCTGAGCTTACTTCTTCTCGTTTTCGCCGCTGCCGCCCTCGTTGGTGCCTTGCGCGGGCGAGCCAGGCGCGACGGGCTTGAACGGAAAGCTGCTGAACATGTTCTTGGCCTGGTTCTGCATTTGCTCCTGCATCTGCACGAACATGTTCTTCGATTGCTCGATGTAGCTGGTCATCATGCCCTGCATCATCGGCGCCTGCATATTCATGAACTGCGACCAGACCTCAGGATTCATCGCGTTGCCTTCATAGAGGCTCTTCGACTGATCGGCGAGTTTGTTCTGGATGTCGATGAACGCCTGGATGTTCTTCTCCAGGTAGGTGCCCATCATGCCCTGCATCGCATGTCCGTAGAAACGGATGATCTGCGAGAGCATCGACGACGAGAACATCGGCAAGCCGCCGCTCTCCTCTTCCAGAATGATTTGCAGCAGGATGCTGCGGGTGAGGTCTTCGTTGCTCTTCGCATCGATGACCTTGAACTCCTCCTGATCGAGCACGAGTTGCTTCACATCGGTCAACGTGATGTAGGTGCTCGTCTCCGTGTCGTACAGCCGACGGTTCGGATATTTTTTGATCAGCCGTTCGGCGGTCTTCTTTGTAGTCGTCATGTGTCGCCCTTGTAAGCGCCAACGCGCGACGGCAGATACCATCGCGCGCTGCGCTGTCTTCCAGCCCGGTAGCGGAGCCTGCCCCGGCGTGCAAACAGGCCCGCCACCGCCGTCGATCCCTGCGATACCGCGCGCCCCTGTCACGCACGCGGCGTCGCGCGGGATCAGCCCATGTGCAACCCGCCGTTCAGCGAGAAGTCAGCACCGGTTGAGAAGCCCGACTCATCCGAGGCGAGCCATGCGACGATCGAGGCGATTTCCTCGGGAGCACCGAGGCGGCGCACCGGGATGGTCGCGACGATCTTTTCCAGCACGTCGGGACGAATCGACTTCACCATGTCCGTGCCGATATAGCCGGGCGAAACAGTGTTGACCGTCACGCCCTTGGTGGCCACTTCCTGCGCGAGCGACATCGTGAAGCCGTGAATCCCGGCCTTGGCCGTCGAATAGTTCGTTTGCCCGAACTGGCCCTTCTGGCCGTTCACCGACGAGATATTGATGATGCGGCCCCATCCGCGCTCGACCATGCCGTCGATCACCTGCTTCGTGACATTGAAGAGGCTCGTCAGATTAGTGTCGATCACGGCGGTCCAGTCTTCGCGCGTCATCTTGCGAAACACCACGTCCCGCGTGATGCCGGCGTTGTTGACGAGCACGTCGACCTCACCCACTTCGGCTTTGACCTTGTCGAACGCCTGCTTCGTCGAATCCCAGTCGCCAACGTTGCCTTCCGAGGCGACGAAGTCGAAGCCCAGCGCTTTCTGGTCTTCGAGCCATTTGGTACGGCGAGGCGAATTCGGTCCGCAACCCGCGACTACCTTGAAGCCCTGCTTCGCGAGGCGCTGGCAGATTCCCGTTCCGATGCCGCCCATCCCGCCCGTGACATACGCAATACGCTGTGACATAAACCACACTCCATTATCGTTTTCCGGAGCGCCGACCGACGGCCCCGGCCTCGCGTCCAATCCGTTGCTGCCGCGACCCGGTTGCGCTCAATCGTGTTCAATCGAGCTCAATCGTGTTCAAGCGCGCTCGAGCGCAAGCGCCACGCCCATGCCACCGCCGATGCACAGCGAGGCCAGACCGCGCTTTGCATCACGGCGCTGCATCTCATGCAGCAGCGTCACCAGAATCCGGCAGCCCGATGCGCCGATCGGGTGACCAATCGCAATCGCGCCACCGTTCACGTTGATCTTCGACGTGTCCCAGCCCATCTGCTTGTTCACGGCCAGCGCCTGCGCCGCGAACGCCTCGTTGATCTCCATGAGATCGAGGTCGCTAGCCGACCAGCCCGCGCGCTCCAGCGCTCGCTTCGATGCCGGCACCGGGCCCATGCCCATCACCTTCGGATCCACGCCGCCCGCCGCATACGCCTTGATGCGCGCAAGCGGCGTGAGGCCCAGCGCCTCGGCCTTCTTCGCTGACATCACCACCACCGCCGCCGCGCCGTCGTTCAGCCCCGACGCGTTGGCCGCCGTCACCGTGCCTTCCTTCGAGAACGCCGGCTTCAGGCCCGCGAGCGACTCCGCCGTCACGCCATGGCGCACGAATTCGTCGGTCTTGAACACCAGCGGATCGCCCTTGCGCTGCGGAATTTCCACCGGCACGATTTCCGCGTCGAAGCGGCCCGCCTTCTGCGCGGCTTCCGCCTTGTTCTGCGACAGCGCCGCGAATGCGTCCTGCTCTTCGCGCGTGATGCCGTATTCCTTCGCCACGTTCTCCGCCGTCACGCCCATGTGGTACTGGTTGTAAACGTCCCACAGACCATCGACGATCATGGTGTCGACGAGCTTCGCGTCACCCATGCGGAAGCCGTCGCGCGAGCCCGGCAGCACGTGTGGCGCCGCGCTCATGTTCTCCTGGCCGCCGGCCACGACGATCTCCGAGTCGCCCGCGATAATCGCGTTGGCCGCGAGCATCACCGCCTTCAGGCCCGAGCCGCACACCTTGTTGATCGTCATGGCGGGCACCGCTGCGGGCAGCCCGGCCTTGAGCGACGCCTGGCGCGCAACGTTCTGGCCCGAACCCGCGGTCAGCACCTGACCCATGATCACGTCGCTCACCTGCTCGGGCTTCACGCCCGCGCGCTCCAGCGCCGCCTTGATGACCAGCGCGCCCAGATCGGGCGCGGCAATCTTTGCCAGCGAACCGCCGAATTTGCCCACCGCGGTACGCGCGGCCGAAACGATCACGATATCCGTCATTTTCAGTTCCTCCAGGCGGCGGGAAGTTGCGAAAGCCACCTGCCCGTCACGTTAAAAACCCTTCACAACGCCTCGCCACAACTTTCGCGGCGGGCGCTTCGAACCCATCCACTCCGCGCTTCGGCCGCCTCAGTCGCGCTGCTGCACGTAACGCCCGGGCGCGGGCTCAATCTCTGGAAACTCCGCCGAGCCGGGCTGCGCACGCGGCTTCACCTTCTTGCCGCCAAACTGGTCGAGCCACTCGATCCAGCTCGGCCACCAACTGCCGGGCTTTTCCTCGGCATTGGCAAACCACTCGTCGGCTTCGTCGGGCAGGTGCTTCGCGTCGGTTTCGACGCTCCAGTAGCTGCGCTTGTTTTTCGAAGCGGGATTGATCACACCGGCGATATGCCCTGACGCGCCCAGCACGAATTTGAGCGGCCCGGAAAGCAGCGGCACCGAAGCATAGGCGCTGCGCCACGGCACGATGTGATCCTCGCGCGAGCCGTAGATGAAGGTCGGCACATCGACGCGCGAGAGATCCACTTCCTCGCCGCACACGGTGAGCGCGCCAGGCTCGCGCAGCTTGTTCTCAAGATAGGTATTGCGCAGATACCACGCATACATCGGGCCTGGCAGGCTGGTCGAGTCGCTGTTCCAGTACAGCAGATCGAACGCGGCGGGCGTGCGGCCCTTCAAGTAATTGTCGACGACGTAGTTCCAGACCAGATCGTTCGGGCGCAGGAACGAGAACGTGTTCGCGAACTCGACACCGCGCATCAGCCCCGGCGTGCCGCCGTTCTTGCCGCCGATGGTTTGCTCGCGCATCTGCACGTGCGCCTCGTCGATGAACACGTCCAGTACGCCCGTATCGGAGAAGTCGAGCATCGTCGTGAGCAGCGTCATCGACGCCGCAGGATGCTCGCCGCGCGCCGCAGCGACGGCCAGCGCCGTGGCGAGCAGCGTGCCCCCCACGCAGAAGCCGAGCGTGTTGATCTGCTCGCGCCCGCTGATGCTGCGCGTCGTCTCGATGGCGGTCAGCACCCCCTCCTCGATGTAGTCGTCCCAGCCCTTATGGGCGATCGACGCGTCGCCGTTATGCCAGGAAACGAGGAACACCTGCTGACCCTGCTCCAGCGCATACGCCACGAGCGAATTCTCGGGTTGCAGATCGAGGATGTAGTACTTGTTGATGCACGGCGGCACGAGCAGCAGCGGCCGCTCGTGCACGGTCGCCGTGCGTGGCTTGTACTGGATGAGCTGGAACAGCGCGTTCTCGAACACCACCGAGCCTTCGGTGTTCGCGAGATTGCGGCCCACCACGAAGCGCGATTCGTCGGTTTGCGAAATCTTGCCGCGCGACATGTCGCCGAGCAGATTCATCACGCCCTGGCGCAGGCTCTCGCCATGGCTTTCGAGCAGCGCGTGCTGTGCCTCGGGGTTGAGCGCGAGGAAATTGCTGGGCGACGCGGCCGCCGTCCATTGCTGAACCGCGAAGCGGATGCGCTCACGCGTTTTTGCATCGGTGTCGATGGCGTCGACCATCTCATGCAGGTAACGCGCATTGAGCAGATACCACGCCGCCGTGAACGCATAGGCCGGCGTGGCCTTCCACGCGTCCGCGTTGAAGCGGCGGTCCTTGAGTTCCGGGGCCTTGGGCGAGGCGGCAGACGCCTCGCGCAGAAGTTCGAGCGCATCGCGCGAGTACTCGGCCTGCAGGTGCTGCAAACGCGAAGGCTCGATCGACGCCGATGGCAGCTTGAACGCCTCGAGCGCGCCCAAGGCGGAACGCATTGCGGCGGGATTCATTGCAGCGTTAAATGCCGCCTGAACGGGATTCGGTGCAGCATTCGCGGCGCCGTTGGCCATACCGGGCCAGAACGCGCCGGGTTGCCCCGCCGCCTGGCCCCAGTGCTGCATACCCGATTGCTGCGCAGCATCCATGGCACTGCGCCATGCCTGCGTCCATGCATCGAGCATCTGTTGCATGCCAGCGGCGTCCGGTGTGAATTTCGGAATGAAAGTCTGTGCACCGTCGGTTGAAGCGCCCGCACCCGGGGTTGTCGAGGAACGTTGAGATGCCGTCATGCCTGCTTTTGACCGATGTGTCCCGGAGGACTGGTTGAGAGGCAGGTGGTCCGCTAGCGGAGCACGGCTGCTAGTGTGCGCCCGGTCGCGTCCTGTCCCGTAGTTGAGGGACATTCTTGCTCCCCACTGCAAAGCGTGTCAATGCTTGTGCCCGATTTTGCCGCACTGCGATATTTTTTTTATTATCGTTTTCCCGATGTAAGCCATTCTTAAATTGGCTGACACAATGCGCCGCGCACGGCAGTGCAAAAAAAGCACCATGCGCGCAAGCGCTTGCAGTGCAATGCAGGAATCGCCAGACTAATTTGCATTGCATGGAATACGGCGCTTCTCGCCAACAATGCAGCGCAGCAAAATATGGCGAATCGAGATTTAAAACCGATGTTTGAAATGTTCAGCAGGAAGCCGCGCATTTGAAATCGCGAAGCGGCTCCTCACCGCACGATTCAAGGCGTGAGCCAGATGAGCGCCGCCATGCGTCCCGTCATGCGTTCGCGGCGATAGGAGTAGAACCATTCACGATCGGTAAAAGTGCATAGCCCCCCGCCGCTGATATGCGTCACGCCGATTTCAGCAAGCCGCAGGCGCGCGAGGCAGCCCAGATCAGCGAGATACTTGCCGGGCGCCTCTGGGCGCGGCACGAATGCCGATGCTGTGCCGACGCGCACGGCATCGCGCCGCGCACCATCGATGGCCTCGACGTGGTCCATGAACGCGGCGCGCACGTCCTCCCCCACTTCGAACGCCTTCGGGCCGATTGCCGGCCCAAGGTACGCGTGCAGTTCGCTCGCGGCACAGCCCGCGAGCGCGGCCACGCGTTGCGCGGTTTTCTCGATGACGCCTGCAGCGAGCCCACGCCACCCCGCATGCGCCGCGCCGACGGCCCGCCCCGCGCCATCGCAAATCAGCACGGGCATGCAGTCGGCGACCATCACCGCGCAGGCGATGCCCGGCTGGTCGGTCACGCTCGCATCGGCTTCGAGCAGGGCACCCGCGCGAGCGGACTCGAGCGCGGCGGCCGCGTCTACCACCACCGGTCCGTGAACCTGCTTCAGCCACGCGGCCGGCACGCCAGCATAGGCGAGCAAGCGCGAGCGGTTGGCCTCGACGTGCTCGAGATCGTCGCCGGACGAACGGCCCAGGTTCAGGCCGCACGGCAGTTCCACGCCGCCTTCGTGCGCCGCATCCGCCAGGGACGCCGCACCTGCCCGCCAACGGCCGAACGGCGGCAAGCTCACGCCGCCGTTACGCGTGGTCACGATCGCGCGCACGCGCGGCGCCACATGCCAATCCGGTTGCAGCAAATCGGCGGAAGTCAGTTCGTGGCAGGTCGTAGTCATACCGGCTTGTTCTCCTCGTCCTCTTCGCCTTCGTCGTCTTCCTCGTCGTAGTCGTAATCGTCCTCGTCGCTGCCGATGACGTAGCCCTCGTCGGTGTACGCGCTATCGAACATCTCTTCGTCGAAGCCGTGCTCGTCCTCGCCGTCTTCGCGGCCGAAGCCGAGCGCTTCGATCAGCGCGTCCATGTCGTCGGGCACCTCGGCGCGCCATTGCATCGCGCGGCCCGTGACCGGATGGATCAGGCCGAGACGCCACGCGTGCAGCGCCTGGCGCGCGAAGCCGCCAGGCAGCGCGGCGACCGAGCGCTTGCCGCGCGCGTGCCCATAGACCGGGTCGCCGAGCAGCGGATGGCCGATGGCCGCGCAGTGCACACGGATCTGGTGCGTGCGGCCCGTCTCCAGGTCGCAATGGATCGCGCTCACCGGCTGGTTGTGCCAGAGGGTCTTGTCGATGCGCCGGAAGTGCGTGCGCGCGGGCTTGCCCGAGGCACCCGACACGACCGCCATGCGCGTGCGCTCGCGCGGGTCGCGGCCGATGGGCGCGTCGATCGTGCCCTCATCGCGAATATTGCCCCACACGAGCGCGAGATAGCGGCGCTTGACCGTGCGCGCCTGCAACTGGCGCACGAGATCGGTCTGCGCTTCGAGCGTGCGCGCAACCACCATCAGCCCCGAAGTTTCCTTGTCGAGCCGGTGCACGATGCCCGCGCGCGGCAGGCCCGCCGCCGCCTCGCCGTAGCGGTGCAGCAGGCCGTTGAGAATCGTGCCGCTCCAGTTGCCGGCTGCCGGATGCACCACGAGCCCCGCAGGCTTGTTGATCACGACGATGGCGTCGTCCTCGTAGACGACATCGAGCGGTAGCGGCTCGGGGGTGAACGCGAGCTGCTCTGGCAGCAGATCGGGAACGAGTTCGATGACGGCGCCCAGCGGCACCGGCTGGCGCACCTTGGCCGGCTTGCCGTCGACGCGCACGCGCTGCTCCTCGATCCAGCCTTGCAGACGGCTGCGCGAAAACTCGGGAAACACTTTGGCGAGCACCTTGTCGAGCCGCTCGCCGGCAAGCTCGTCGGGCACCTCGACGCGGCGGGCTTCCTGCTCCTGCTGGGCGCGACGCGTGCGCGGCGCGGCGGCGCACGCGTTGCCAATGGGGGCGTCATCGCGCGCCTCGCCGGCTGCTGCGTCATTGGGCTCATCGCCCAGGCTATAATCGCTGATGCTGTTTTGGGCGCCGGGAGCGCCGGCCCCCCGAATAACTGAACGGGTCATTGAGTCTGGGTCACCTGTGGACCTGTAGCTGGACTGGATAAATGCGAGCCTTGAACACGATTACGAAACTGGCCCAAGAAACAATGGCCCGAAACGCTACGCGCACGGCGCGAGCACGAACGCTCGGCAAGATTGGCAACGTTGTTCGCATTGCCGCCTGCGGTGCCGCGCTCGCCGTGGTCGCGGCCTGCCACGGCCTGCCGCAAAAAACCGACGAAACGGCAACGTGGAATAACAACAAATTATATACGGAGGCCCAGGACGCGCTCTCCAGCGGCGACTGGGGCAAATGCGCGAAATACTTCGAACAGCTCGAAGGTCGCGACCCGTTCGGCCACTTCGCCCAGCAGGCGCAGATCAACGTCGCCTACTGCAGCTGGAAGGATAACGAGAACGATGCCGCCGACCAGGCCATCAACCGTTTCATCCAGTTGCACCCCGATCATCCGGATATCGCCTACGCGTACTATCTGAAGGGCATGATCCACTTCAACGACGATCTCGGTCTGTTCGGCCGCTTCTCCGGTCAGGACATGAGCGAGCGCGATCCGAAGTCGCTGCGCGAGTCGTATGACGCGTTCAAGGTCGTCGTCGACAGGTTCCCGAAGAGCAAGTACGCGCCGGACGCGGCGCAGCGCATGCGCTACATCGTGAACGCACTCGCCTCGCACGAAGTGCACGCGGCCGACTACTACTACCGTCGCGGCGCCTACGTGGCGGCGATCAATCGCGCGCAGCTCGCGATCCAGGACTACAAGAGCGCGCCGGCAATCGAGGACGCCTTGCACATCATGATCCTCTCGTATCAGAAGCTGAATCAGCCGCAGATGGCCGAGGACACCCGCCGCGTGCTCGCAGCCACGTTCCCGGACAGCCCGTATATCACGGGCCATGCGCGTGCTGGCAAGGAGAGCAAGCCGTGGTACCAGATCTGGTAATCACCGCTTCGGCCCAATCGGTCCAATAAAAAATCGCCACGGAAATCCGTGGCGATTTTTTTGCCGCCATCGATTCCCGAGCGGCCAGGAAAGGCACCGGAGGCGCCGTCCTCGTTCAGTCGCGTTCGAACAGCGCGATCGACTCGACGTGCGACGTGTGCGGAAACATGTTGACCACCCCCGCGCCCTTGAGCCGGTAACCCGCTTCGTTCACCAGCACGCCCGCGTCGCGCGCGAGCGTCGCCGGGCTGCACGACACGTAGACGATACGCGTGGGCAGCGGCCCGTCGCCGCTCTTCGCGATCTCGGCCAGCGCCAGCGACACCGCGAGTGCACCTTCGCGCGGCGGATCGATCAGGAATTTGTCGAAAGCGCCGAGCGCGCGAAGGTCGTCGGCGATGACTTCGAACAGATTGCGGCACGCAAACGACGTATGGCCGTCCACGCCGTTGGCACGCGCATTTTCGAGTGCACGCGCCGTCAGCGTATCGCTGCCCTCGATGCCCACCACTTCGCGGGCGAGACGCGCGAGCGGCAGCGTGAAGTTGCCGATGCCGCAAAACAGGTCGAGCACGCGATCGCCCGCCTCGGGCGCGAGCAGGCGCAGCGCGCGGCCCACGAGCACGCGGTTGATCTGATGATTGACCTGCGTGAAATCCGTGGGCTTGAAGGGCATGCGGATATCGAACTCGGGCAGCGTGTAGTCGAGCGCCTTGTCGAGCGGATAGAACGGGAACACCGTGTCCGGCCCCTTGGGCTGCAGCCAGAACTGCACGTTGTGCTGATCGGCAAAGGCGCGCAGCAGGTCTTCGTCGGCGGCGGTGAGCGGCTCGAGGATGCGCAGCACCAGCGCCGTCACGCTCGATCCAACGGCCAACTCGATCTGCGGCATGCGATCGCGAATCGACAGCGCCTCGACCAGCCGGCGCAGCGGCACGAGCATGGCCGAGACGTGCGGCGGCAATACTTCGCAGCTCGTCATGTCCGCGACATAGCTGCTCTTGCGTTCGTGGAACCCCACCAGCACGCCGCCCTTCTTCGGCACATTGCGCACGGTCAGGCGCGCACGGTAGCGATAGCCCCACGACGGCCCATGGATTGGCCGGAACATCGTTTCGGCACGTACCTTCGAGAGATGCATGAGATTGTCTTCGAGCACGCGCTGCTTGACGGCGATCTGGGCGCGCACGTCCAGATGCTGCATCGAGCAGCCGCCACACGTGCCGAAGAACTGGCACTGCGGCCTCGTGCGGATCGCGCTCTCACGCAGCACGTTCACGACCTGGGCCTGCTCGAAGCTCGGCTTCTTGCGGTAGCTCAAGTATGTGACCTGCTCGCCCGGCAAAGCGCCCTCGACGAAGATCACCTTGCCGGGTTCGCCCGTTTCGGTGACGGTGCGGCCCACGCCACGCGCCTCCATGTCGAGGGACTCGATTTCCAGAATCGGGGCATGAGCAACCGACGCTTCGATGGATGCGCGTTTCTCGGCACGGCGCTCGCGCTTGCTGCGCTTCTTCGCGGGCACGGGCACGGAAGCAGCGGCAGTGGATTCGGTGCGGCCGGCTTCGGCTTGATGGTCGGGGGCAGCTTGAGACACCAGCGGGTTCCTGACAGACAGTGAGGGGAATTTTTCAGGCGAAGGCGAGATTGTAGTCGATTCGGCGTCGCCTCCCCTACCCGCGCTGCGACACGCATCCGCTCACGCCGGTATGCGCACTCGCGCGCTTTCAAATTAATCCGATATCCGGCGCCGGCACCGGTCAGTACGATGTTTCTCGCGATGTGCCATATGAGGCCAGCGCCCGAGACCCGACATCATGGACATACTCCTCTCCGATCATGGCTTTGCGATCCCGCTGGTCATGCTTTGCACTGCGGTTGTATTACTCGCTCCTTTTCTGGAAGTGCCGCCTCGTCGTGCCATCGCACGGCGCCGCTCGTATGCGGTCGCCGCAATCATGTCAGGCAGCCCGCTCCTGATGATCGGCCTCATTTATCTCGTCGTCCGCTTCGTATTCGATTGAGTGGCCGAGTAAACGGCCCCGCACGTGCACGCGATGCTTTGGATTCCTTGGCACGTTGAATTGAGACGAATCCGATAGGAAATTTCTCACCGGGAGCGTACAGATAGCGCACCCATCATGATCTTCTGGTTTGAAATGAACAAACTGCTTTATGCGATGCTCGTCACAACTGTCCTCGGCGCGAGCGCCTGCACCTCGCCGACGCCCGCACCTGACGTAACGATTTCCTCCGTCACGCGTGGCATGACGCAAACCGAGGTCACCAAGCGCATCGGGCCACCCGATCGCGTATTTGGCGAAAATGGCAACGAGTGCTATCAGTACGCGCTCGGCGACTACGGGAACGTGCCCTTTGCCGTGTACTTCAAGCAGCGCGTCATATCGGCTACCGCGCGCGGGAAATGCGACCTGGCCCTGGTACGCGCGGCAGCCGGGCCCGCCGTGGCCTATCATTCATCCGATTACGCGGTCATGCGCCGATAACCCGCTCGCGGCCACTCCCCGGAGTCTGGCGACTCGGCCATTCAATGATGCGCGAACCGGAGCCGGTCATGAAACTCGTTAGCTGGAACGTGCAGTGGGGGCGCGACGCATCAGGCGTCGTGGATCTCGCGCGCACGGTGCGCGAAGCCCGCCGCCTCGCCGACTTCGACATCCTGTGTCTGCAGGAAATCACGCGAGGCTTTCACGCGCTGCCCGGCGGTCCTGGCAACGATCAATTCGCCGAACTGGCAACGCTTCTACCCGGCTTCACAGTAATCGAGGCAATCGGTGCCGATCTGAGTGCCGATTCGAGCGTCATTCGGGCCACTGCGCCAGGCACGGGGCCCGCACCGCGCCGGCAGTTCGGCAATGCGATCGCCACACGCCTGCCCGTCGCCCAGGTGTTCCGCCATCTGCTGCCCTGGCCCGCCGATCCTGCCGCGCCGTCGATGCAGCGCGTCGCGCTCGAAGCGGTGCTCGATGTGTCCGGCGCTACGTCGTCAGGCGGCGCATTGCGCGTGCTCGTGACACATCTGGAGTTCTATTCCACGCGCCAGCGGCTTGCACAGGTCGATGCGCTTCGGCAACTGCAGCAGGAAGCCGCCGCCCACGCGGCACACCCCGCCCCCGCCGAAAACGCCGCAGGACCGTTCGCTCGTACCGCGCGACCAGTGAGTGCAATTGTCTGTGGAGATTTCAACAGCGCTTTCGGCAGCGCCGCTTACACACGCATGCTCGAGCCGCTTGCCGGCAGTCCGGCATTCGTCGATGCCTGGATGTCGCTGCATCCCGGCGCGACGCCACCGCCCACAGCGGGCGTCTTCGACACCGTGCAATGGTCCGACGGACCGCTCGCCTGCGACTTCGTGTTCGTCACCGAGGATTTGCGCGGGCGCCTAAAGCACTGTGAGATCGACGGCGCCATCGAAGCATCCGATCATCAGCCCATCGTGCTCGAGCTGGACTGACCCAGTGGGCTGACCAGGTAGACCCACCAGGCCCCCCGGCGCTCACTGGCCGAACGCTTCCAGATATTCCTTCCAGTGCGCCGCGGGCTCGGCCGCGAGCGATTGCTTCACGAACTGGATTTCGTCGTCGTATTCGCGCTCGGTGAAGCCGCCGCGCATCATCTGGAAGCGGCAATAGAGCAAATACGTGTTGACCACGTCGGTCTCGCAGTAGTTGCGGATTTCTTCGATGCGCCCCTGCTGAAACGACGTCCACACCTGACCGCCGTCCATCCCGAGCTTGCCCGGAAAGCCGCACAGTTTCGCAAGCGCATCGAGCGGCGCGTTGGCGCGCGGCTGATACAGAGCGAGCAGGTCCATCAGGTCGGTGTGACGCGAGTGGTAGCGGCTGATGTAGTTGTTCCACTTGAAGTCGCGGTCTTCTTCGCCCATTTCCCAGTAGCGCACCGCGCGAATGCCGTGCACCAGTGCCCGATAGTGCAGCACCGGCAGGTCGAAGCCGCCGCCGTTCCACGACACGAGTTGCGGCGTGTACTTTTCGATGGTGCGATAGAACGAATCGATCAGCTTTGCTTCGCCGTCTTCGGGCGTACCGAGCGAGCGCACGCGAAAGCCCTGGCCGTCGCGGAACACGCACGAAATCGCGGCCACGCGCTGCAGATGATGCGGGAGGAAATCGCTGCCGGTTTTCTCGCGGCGCGCGGCGAACGCGTGCTCGGCCACTTCGGCGTCGGTGAGCGAAGCGGGCAGATCTTCGAGGCGGCGAATGCCGTCGACATCGGGAATCGTCTCGATGTCGAATACAAGTACAGGAACTGTCATTCGGGTCAACTGCGAGGTGGACTGCGAGACTTTATAGAACAGCGTCCTTGCGCACGCCGTTCGAAGCGAAAAAGCGCTTGAGGCGCACCAGCGCTTCTTGCTGGATTTGCCGCACCCGCTCGCGGGTGAGGCCCATTTCGTCGGCCAGCTCTTCGAGCGTGGCGGGCTCGATATGGTTCAGTCCAAAGCGCCGCTCGATGACATGGCGATGCTTGTCCGAGAGCCGGCCGAGCCAGGCGCGCGTGAGCGTCTCGAGCTCGCGATGCTGCACCTCGGCGTCGGGCGACTGGCTCTGGTCGTCCGAGAGCAGATCGAGCAGGCTGCTTGCCGGATCCAGGTCGAGCGGCGCATCGAGCGAAGCGGTGTGTTCGTTGAGCGCGAGGATGTCGGTGACTTCCTCGGTGGTCTTGCCCGTGAGATAGGCGATGTCGTCGATGCTCGCGTCGCGCCGGTCGGACGCCGAATCGGCGTTCAGCGAATTCTTCTCCAGATGGCGCTTCGCGCGTAACACCTGATTGAGCTCGCGAATCACATGCACCGGCAGGCGCACCGTTCGCGCCTGGTTCATGATCGCGCGCTCGATGCTCTGGCGGATCCACCAGGTGGCGTAAGTCGAAAAGCGGAAGCCGCGCGTCGGATCGAACTTCTCGATCGCGTGCATCAGGCCGAGGTTGCCCTCTTCGATCAAGTCGAGCAGCGGCACGCCACGGTTCAGATAGCCCTTCGCAATGCTGACGACGAGACGCAGATTGCGCTCGATCATGACCTGTCGAGCCTCGAATTCGCCGGCCTTGGCAAGACGCGAGTAGCGCTGCTCTTCCTCGACGGTGAGCAGCGGCTTCACACTGATCCGGTTCAGATAATGCTGGATGGTGTCGGCCGTGAGTTCGGCCTGCAGCATTGCGCGAAAGTCGTCCGCATCGGGCGGCGCTTCCGCTACTTCTTCACTCTCGCGGCCGCCCTCTTCAGAGCCGGACTCGCGCTCGTCGAGCTCGCGTGTGTTCTCGAGTTCTTCGTCGTCGCCCTGCCGAGCGCCGTCCTCCACCGAAACCTGGGCGGCTTGACTGTCAGACTCGGACTGCTGCAGACGGCGCTTCGATTTCGGCATAGTCGGCTCGCTTTATTGCGGCGGCAAGTACTTCATAGGGTCGACGGGCTTGCCCTGACGGCGTACTTCGAAATGCAGCATCACGCGGTCCGAATCGGTATTACCCATCTCGGCAATTTTCTGACCCTTCGTGACCGCATCTCCTTCTTTTACCATCAAAGCCCGGTTGTGTGCGTACGCTGTCAAAAACGTCGCGTCATGTTTGATGATAATGAGATTGCCGTAACCGCGCAGCCCATTTCCGGCATAAACCACTCGACCGTCCCCGGCAGCCTTGATCGACTCTCCAGCCGAACCGCCGATATTGATGCCCTTGTTCTTCGCATCGTCGAAGCTGTTGAGCACCGGGCCACGCACCGGCCACGCAAGCGACACGCTGCCGGGCGCCGCGGCCATGTCGCCGCCGCTTGCCTGCGGGGGCACAGCAGCAACCGGCGGCGGCGCGCCCACGCCCGAACCGTACATCGGCGGCATCGCAGACGAGCCCGGCTGTGCGCCCGGCGCCGGCGCAGCGACGGCACCCGGCGCGCTGCTCGCACCATTCGGTGGCGCGACGCGCAGCAATTGATCCACCTCGATCTGATTCGGGTTGGTGAGATTGTTCCACGTAGCAACGTCGCGGTAGTTCTGACCGTTTTCGAGCGCAATCCTATAGAGAGTGTCGCCCGGCTTCACCCGGTAGTATCCCGGAGGAGGCGGCCCGAGCGGCACCGCCGGCTGTGCGCCCGCGGTCCCGAGCGGCGCGGTGCGGTCAACGACAGGTGCGTTGTCGAGGCGCGTCGCGCAAGCCGTCAGCAGGCAGAGCGCGATGACCGAAGCACCGTTACGGGCCGCGGTCAGGTCGATATTCAAGCGTTTTCTTTGCATCGCGCGCAACATACTCATCGGTTTCAAATCACTCCGGATTTTAAAGGGACAAAGAAAACGCGATCAAGCCGCGACTCCCGCCACTGCGCAGGCCCCGTACGCTCGACGAGCGTGAGCACCTGGGTCGTCTCGCCCTGCTCGGCGACAGGCGCGACGAGCCGTCCGCCAATGGCGAGTTGTTCGAGCAGCGCCTGCGGCACCTCGAAGCCGGCGGCGGCGATCACGATCGCGTCGAACGGCCCCGCCGACGGCAAACCGAGCCTTCCGTCGCCGTAGTGCAAGCGGATGTTCGGGATGCGCAACGGGCGCAGGTTCGTTTTTGCGCGTTCGTATAACGGCTTGATGCGTTCAATCGAATACACATCGCTTGCAATCCGGCTCAGCACCGCGGCCTGATAGCCGCAGCCGGTGCCGATTTCGAGCACGCGCTCGAGGTTGCGGCCCGCGCCCGCGAGTTCGAGCATGCGGGCGACTACCGAGGGCTTCGAAATGGTCTGGTGATGGCCAATCGGCAATGCCGCATCTTCGTAGGCCTGGGTCGCGAGGCCTGGGTCGACGAACATGTGGCGCGGCACACCCGCAATTGCCTGGAGCACACGCGGGTCGGCAATGCCATTCGCACGCAGGCGTTCGACCATGCGTTCGCGAACCCGTTCCGAAGTCAGCGCGTGTGCGCCATTGAGCGCGACACCTGGCGCCCCCGCGCTGGGCGCCGCACCCGGGCGCGCGTTGGCTGCCGGCCGTGCCTGTGCGCTCCTGGCCGCGGATGTAGTCGCAGAAAAGAACGCCGCGGGGCGCTGCGCCTGCTCGCTGCGGCGCACCTCGGACTTGCGCGCAGGCGACGCTGCCGCATGCAATGCTCCGGGCGCTTTTGCGGGTTGAATGCCGTGCGCGGTGGACGACGAACCAGGCGCGCTCTTCACGCCTGCCAAGCCCTTGACGCCGGCACTTTTCGCAGGCGCGGCTTTGGCCACCGGATTGACTGCCTGCTTCGATGCGCCGCCTGGCTGGCTCGTTCGCCCGAGCGGCGCACGCGCCTCGCCCGGCCGCCCATCGTGACGATCCTGGCCGTCATGACGCCGCGGCTCGCGCACGAGATCCGCGAGACCGAGCGGGAAACGCTTCGTGCGCTCGCCCGTCATGAAGCGCTGCCGCCCTGACGCACCCAATCGTGCGTCGCCGGCAACATCTTCGTGTGTGTAAGGTCGAGTTGCAGCGGCGTAATCGACACGTGACCGTGCGACACCGCATGAAAGTCCGTTCCCTCGCTCGCGTCGCGCGCGCTGCCCGAGGGGCCGATCCAGTAGATCGGCTCGCCGCGCGGATTGGTCTGGCGGATCACAGGCTGCGATGGATGGCGTTTGCCCAGACGCGTGACACGCCATTCGCCGAGTTCGTCGTATGGCAGATTGGGGATGTTGACGTTGAGCAGCGGACTGCCCGGCAGCGGATTCGCCAGATAATGCTCGACGATTTCGGCCGCCACGCGCGCGGCGGAGTCGAGGTGCGCCCAATCTTTGTCGACGAGCGAGAACGCAATGGCCGGCATGCCGAACATGATGCCTTCGGTGGCGGCCGCGACCGTGCCCGAATACAGCGTGTCCTCGCCCATGTTCTGGCCGTTGTTGATACCGGACACCACCAAGTCGGGCTTGTGATCGAGCATGCCCGTGAGCGCGATATGCACGGAGTCGGTGGGCGTGCCGTTCACGTAATAGAAGCCCGTAGTCGCGGAGCGCAGCACCGAAAGCGGGCGCCACAGCGTGAGCGAGTTGGAAGCGGCGCTGCAGTTCTGCTCGGGCGCCATTACCGTGACCTCGCCGAGCGGCTTGAGCGCTTCGTAGAGCGCGGCAAGGCCGGGGGCGAGATAACCGTCGTCGTTGCTGATCAGGATTCGCATCCGCCGATTGTAACCGAGGAAAGAAGGCAGGCGAACGACAGGCCGGTGTGCGCCACGTCGTTGCGCAGGGGCTAATTCGTGGCGCATTCCAACGCGTGCAGGGAATCCTGCGCGCTTCGCTTTTCTCCCGCTTCTCGCGCCCGTTGCGCGGTCTTTTCTATCCGCGCACGGACCGGATCGATCACCCGATCCAAGAAATAAATGCACGGTCGTTCGCATTCACCAGGATTACCGTACACTGTGGCGCTGAGCCTTATCCATGACAGCCCCGCCAGAACGGCATAAGACAGGAGTTACGATGCGCGCAATCCGCTGCAACCAGTACGGCCCGCCCGAAACACTCACCCTCGAAGACCTGCCTGAACTCGTGCCAGGCGCGGGCCAGGTCGTGATCGACGTGAAGGCGGCCGCCGTCAATTTCCCGGACGTCCTGATCATCGAGAACAAATATCAGGTCAAGCCCCCACTGCCCTTCACGCCCGGCGCCGAAGTCGCCGGCATCGTGCGCGCCGTCGGCGAGGGCGTGACGCTCGCACCCGGCATGCGGGTGGTCGCCTATGTCGGCAACGGCGGGTTCGCGGAGCAGGTGCTTGCCGATGCCGCCGCCTGCGTGCCACTGCCTGAAGGCGCCGATTTCGCCACTGCAGCTGCCTTCACGCTCGCCTACGGCACTTCGCATCACGCTGTGGTCGACCGCGCCGCGCTGCGCGCCGACGAAACGATGCTCGTGCTCGGCGCGGCCGGCGGCGTAGGCCTGGCTGCGGTGGAGATCGGCAAGGCGCTGGGGGCGCGCGTGATCGCCGCCGCATCGAGCGACGAAAAGCTCGAGGTCTGCCGCCGCTTCGGCGCCGACGCCACCATCAACTACAGCACCGAGGACCTGCGCGAGCGCATCAAGGCGCTCACCGACGGCAAGGGCCCTGACGTGATCTACGACCCGGTCGGCGGCGTCTATGCCGAACCGGCATTTCGCAGCATCGGCTGGCGCGGGCGCTATCTCGTGGTCGGCTTCGCCAACGGCGAAATTCCGAAGCTGCCGCTGAACCTCACGCTGCTTAAGGGTGCGAGCATCGTCGGCGTGTTCTGGGGCGATTTTGCGCGCCGCGAGCCGCAGCGCAATGCAGCGGCCTTCGCGCAGATGGTGGGCTGGATCGGCGAAGGCAAGCTCAAGCCCTATGTCTCGAAGCGTTATGGGCTCGCCGACACCGCGCAGGCACTCAAGGACATGGCCTCGCGCAAGGTGACAGGCAAGATCGTGATCGAGCCCTGAGCGGCACGCGGCGCGTTACCCCGGCGGGAATAAAAAAGGCTCGCAGCGCGCAAGCCTTTTCGGGTTTCCGGCGCGGTCACCGCGCTGCTAGACGATTTGTTGCGCGTGCAACTGTGCGATGCGCTCCGCGTCATAACCGAGCGAGCGCAAAACTTCGTCGGTGTGCTCACCCAGTTCGGGGCCGAGCCAGCGCGTGTCGCCCGGTGTCGCCGAGAGCTTGGGCGTGACCGCCGGCAGCGCGATATCGACGCCCTCGCCCCCCTGCGCGTCCTTCTTCTGCCAGCGGAACTGCTGGATCATCTGGCGCGCGGCGAACTGCGGATCGGCGAACATGTCAGCCACCGTGTAGATGCGGCCCACAGGCACGTCAGCAGCGTTGAGCACGTCGAGCGCTTCGTCGATGGTGCGCGCCGCGAGCCACTCTGCGATCGCGCCGTCGATCTCCGTAGTGCGCGGCACACGGCCGTCGTTGTGCGCGAGGCCGGGATCGTTGGCGAGGTCGTCGCGATCGATCGCCGTCATGAGACGCTTGAAGATCGGATCGCTGTTGCCGCCAATCACGACGCTGCCATCACGGCACGGATAGGTGTTCGACGGCACGATGCCCGGCAGCGAGGCGCCAGTGCGCTCGCGCACCATGCCGTACACGCCGTACTCGGGCACCACGCTCTCCATCATGTTGAATACGGCCTCGTAGAGCGCGACGTCCACGATCTGGCCGCTGCCGCCGTTCACGTTGCGATGATGAAGCGCCATCATTGCGCCGATCACGCCGTGCAGCGCCGCGATCGAGTCGCCGATCGAAATGCCGATGCGCGGCGGCGGCAGCTCGGGATAGCCGGTGATGTGGCGCAGCCCGCCCATCGACTCGGCAATCGCGCCGAAGCCAGGACGATCCCGATACGGGCCGGTCTGGCCATAACCCGAGAGCCGCACCATCACGAGACCGGAGTTCTCCTTCGAGAGCACGTCGTAGCCGAGACCGAGCTTTTCGAGCAGGCCAGGCCGGAAGTTCTCGACGACGATATCGGCTTCTTTTGCGAGCCGGCGCACGATCTCCTTGCCTTCCTCGGCCTTGAGATTGATCGTCACCGACTTCTTGTTGCGTGCCTGCACCGCCCACCAGAGCGAGGTGCCGCCCACTTCGGGATAGAGCTTGCGCCACTTGCGCAGCGGGTCGCCGCCCTTCGGGTCCTCGATCTTGATGACCTCGGCGCCGAATTCGCCAAGAAAGCGCGCTGCAAACGGGCCTGCGATCAACGTGCCGAGCTCCAGCACTTTCACGCCTGCGAGCGGGCCGGCTGGTTTCGCTGCGGATTCAGGGGAAGAGGCTGCCCTCATGAGACTCCTTGTGTTCTGCAACCGGCGCGTCGCTATATCGAGCGCCGGTCGAGCATTGCGCGGGCAATGGTGCCCGCATCGACGTATTCCAGTTCGCCGCCCACCGGCACGCCACGCGCGAGGCGCGTGACGGCGAGGCCTCGCGCCTTGAGCGTCTGGCCGAGGTAATGCGCGGTTGCCTCGCCTTCGTTGGTGAAATTTGTTGCGAGCACAACTTCCTTGACGATGCCGTCCGAGGCGCGCTTCACGAGGCGGTCGAAATGAATTTCCTTGGGACCGATACCGTCCAGCGGACTCAGATGGCCCATCAGCACAAAATACAGCCCGCGATAAGTCATGGTCTGCTCGAGCATGATCTGGTCGGCGGGCGTCTCCACGACGCACAGGAGCGTGGGGTCGCGCTCATCGTCGAGACACGTTTCGCATATCTGAGCTTCGGTGAAGGTATTGCACTTCTCGCAATGCTTCAGATGGTCGGTCGCGAACAGCAGCGCGCGGCCGAGCTTTTCAGCGCCGTCCCGGTCGTGCTGCATCAGGTGATAAGCCATGCGCTGCGCCGACTTCGGCCCGACACCGGGCAATACGCGCAGCGCCTCGACGAGCGCCGCCAGGGCGGAAGGTTGTTTCATGCGGATTCAGCGTGGCAATGCATGAGCGTGCGCGGCGGCCAGGAAAACCACCGCGCACAAGGCTGCGCGCAGCCGCCGGGCCGCGCGGCGCGCCTGGGGTTAGAACGGCATCTTGAAGCCCGGCGGCAGCGGCAGACCCGCGGTCATGCCGCCCATCTTTTCCTGCGACGTGGCTTCGGCCTTGCGCACGGCGTCGTTGAACGCGGCGGCGACGAGGTCTTCGAGCATGTCCTTGTCGTCGGCGAGCAGGCTCGGATCGATCGACACACGGCGCACGTCGTTACGGCACGTCATCGTGACCTTGACCAGGCCGGCGCCTGCCTGACCCTCGACTTCGATCTGGGCAAGCTGCTCCTGCATCTTCTTCATGTTTTCCTGCATCTGCTGCGCTTGCTTCATGAGCCCGGCGAGTTGACCTTTCAACATTTCACTGCTCCTTCTGGATCATGTGTGATTCGTAAAAAATGATGTGTTCGCACGCGCAATTCAATGGGCGGCCTGGTTGCCGCCCGTCGCGGCCTCCGGAGCGATCGGCCGGATCGAACCCGGCACGATGCTCGCGCCGAAGTCGCGAATCAATTGCTGCACGAAAGGATCGGCGCCGATCTCGCGCTCGGCGTCGCGCTGGCGCTCGGCGCGCGCAGCGGCATCCAGCGCAGCCGCCGTGCGGCGCGCGGGGCCGACCGTGACGTCGACTTCCACTGACTTGCCGAGGGTTTCGGCCAGCGCCGTCTTGAGCTTGGCGACCTGCGAGGTGTCGGCGTACTGCGGCACCGGCACGCTGAGCTTGAGCACGCCGCCCTCGAGCGCGGTGAGTTCGCTGTGGAACGCAAGCTGATACGCGATGCCCGTGAGCGGCAGCGTGGCGGCAAGCCCCGGCCAGTCGCCCGCGAAACCGATGGCGTCGAGCGGAATGCCCGCAGGCAGCTTGCTGACATCGACCACTGCGGCCGCAGTCGCAGCAGGCCCGGCCGCTCGCGGCGCGGCGGACTCGCTGTCGTACGCAGGCGCGAAGTTATCGTCAGGTGCCGAGAAATAAGCATCGTCGGCGCTGAGCGGCACGTAATCGTCGGGCGGGATGTCGTCCCAGGGCGGCGCGCCCGATGCGTCCTGACGCGGGCTCGATTCCCGCGCGGGCCGACGCGCCTGCGCTTCCTGCGCGGCCGCAGCGCGACGCGCGGGGTCGGGTGTTGGCACCTTCACCTCCGCGCGCGGCGCGGCGCTCTTCGGAGGCGCCGCGGGCGTTGCAGCCTGGGCCGCGGGCCGGGAGCCGCGCTCGGTGGACACGCGCATGCCCTTGCTGCGCAGCACGTCTAGTGCAGCGCTCGCGCCGCTACGCGACGATGCGGCTACGGCCAGCGCCTCATGCGTGCCAGGCTGTGACTCGGGCGCGGCCGGCTCTGCGGCGACAGGCGCAACAGCAGACGCCGGCGCGTTTTGCACGCCGGCTTGCGCTTCGGGCTTTGCATCGTCGCCCGACGCGGCTGTGGCCTCGTCTTCCCAAGGCGGCACGACGCGCTCTTGTGCAACGGGCGCGGGCTCCACGACATTCGCTGCAGCCGTGTCTGCGATCGGTTCCACGTCTGCTGGCGCTGCATGTCCGTCGTCGACAACCGGCGATGGTGCGCCCTGCTTCGCGTCTTCCGTCAAAGCGGCACGAAGCGGCGTACTCGCGCCTTCAGCTTGTTCCTGTTCGGCACGCGGTGCGACCGGCTTGGCCGGCGCGGCAACCTTCGGCTGAGCAACAGCGCGCTCGGCGGACGCAACGCCCGCAGCCGAGGTTGCAGTCTGTGCTGCCGTCTGCGCAGCCGCGCGCACACCTGCGCCTGCCGCGGCCGGCCTCGAAACCGGCGCGCCGCCCGCCCTGCCCGCTCCCACCGAGGGCTCGAACGCAAGCATGCGCAGCAGCGTCATGGTGAAGCCCGCGTACTCGTCTGGCGCAAGACCGAGCTCGCTGCGCCCGAGCGTCGCGATCTGATAGAAAAGCTGCACCTGCTCCGCGCTCAGCACGTCGGCGAAGCGGCGCAGATCGTCGGCCTCGGGCCATTCGTCGAGCACCGACGCCGGCGCGAATTGCGCCCACGCCACACGGTGGAACAAGCTCGCGAGATCTTGCAGCGCGGTGGAAAACGACAGGCTGCGCAGCGACATTTCGTCGGCGATCGCGAGTACCTGTGCACCGTCGCCAGCGACCAGGGCGTCGATCAGGCGAATCAGGTAGCTCTGGTCAAGCGCGCCGAGCATGCCGCGCACGGCTTCTTCCGTGACCTGATTGGCCGAATAGGCAATAGCCTGGTCAGTGAGCGAGAGGGCGTCGCGCATCGAG
The DNA here is from genome assembly GCF_048957375.1 of Paraburkholderia sp. A1RI-2L. Lineage (NCBI taxonomy): Bacteria > Pseudomonadati > Pseudomonadota > Betaproteobacteria > Burkholderiales > Burkholderiaceae > Paraburkholderia > Paraburkholderia sp. A1RI-2L. The sequence goes on along the minus strand of NZ_JARBTA010000001.1, from coordinate 1,093,342 downwards.
CCGTCCGCAGCGCGCGCGAGCAGGCGCAGCGCTTGCGGTTCGAACTCGACCCTCTCTTCGCCAAGAATATGCGTGAGATGCTCGACGATATTGGCGGCCGGCATCTGCTTCAAGTTGAACTGCAGACAGCGCGAAAGCACCGTGACCGGAATCTTCTGCGGGTCGGTGGTCGCGAGGATGAACTTGACGTGCGGCGGCGGCTCCTCCAGCGTCTTGAGCATCGCGTTGAAGGCGTGGTTCGTGAGCATGTGCACTTCGTCGATCATATAGACCTTGAAGCGCGCATCCACTGGCGCATAGACCGCGCGCTCGAGCAGCGCCGCCATTTCGTCGACGCCGCGATTGCTCGCCGCGTCCATCTCGACATAATCGACGAAGCGGCCCTCGTCGATTTCCCGGCACGCACGACACACGCCGCAGGGCTTCGACGTCACGCCGGTCTCGCAATTGAGCGCCTTGGCGAAGATGCGCGAGAGCGTCGTCTTGCCCACGCCGCGCGTGCCCGTGAAGAGGTACGCGTGATGCAGACGCCCGCCGTCGAGCGCATGCGTGAGCGCGCGCACCACGTGCTCCTGTCCGACGAGCGAAGCGAAATCCTTCGGTCGCCACTTGCGTGCGAGAACTTGATAGGTCATCCGGAAATTGTATCAGCAACGCCCGTGCGTCCAGATGGATTCGAAGCGCGTCTCGCGTCCTCCGGACGGGCACGCCGAACCCCAGCCACAGCATCGCCGTGAGGCCGCCCGGACGAGCGCTTGCGCGTACTGCGCCCCACGTCCCCGCAGGCGATCCGCGTGCGAACGACGCGCTAAAAGCGGCGCACTCAGCCAAATCCGGCAAAGGCCATGCACTTGGGGAGAAACGATGAGGGAGAGAAGAAACGACGCGGAAGAAAAAGGAAGGTGACGAGCCCGACCCTCGGCACTGGCGGAAAACGGCTGTGGCTGCTTCGTTCCCGACCTGACCAGGTTGACCGCCCCTCCATGCGAGGAGGCCCGTCACGGCGCATTCTAACATCGGTTGTGCGGCATTGCGAATGCCGCATCGCAAAAAGTCTTCAAACGGCCCTCGTCCACCACGATGAATGGGCCGGGGTGAGCACGCGTAAAACATGAAGACAGACACATCGTGTGCGCCTCTTGCAAATGCGTCCCCGCATCGCCATATCGGCATCGTGAAGTTTGGGGAACGCCTTGAAATACCGGGAAACCCTGCTGCCGATATGCGTACTATCACCGTCGGCAACGCATAGGGATTTAGGCTACACTGGCGTCGACTGTTGCCTGGGCAGGCCCGGCGACCGCATTCCGGCGACCGCATCCGGTCCCGCCTGGCGAGGCCCTGGCCCCCGGATATATTTTGAGTTTTGGTGTATCGTGGCGAGCAATTCAATCAGCCTCGATCGTGAAGAGGTATTCATACAATGAGCGAACAAATCAAGCACATCAGCGACGCATCGTTCGAACAGGACGTCGTGAAATCCGACAAGCCCGTGCTGCTGGACTTCTGGGCCGAATGGTGCGGCCCCTGCAAGATGATCGCGCCAATTCTCGACGAGGTCGCGAAGGACTACGGCGATCGCCTCCAGATCGCGAAGATCAACGTTGACGAGCATCAATCGACGCCGGTGAAGTTCGGCGTGCGTGGCATCCCGACGCTGATCCTCTTCAAGAATGGCGCCGTTGCGGCGCAGAAGGTCGGCGCGCTCTCGAAGTCGCAGCTCACCGCGTTCCTGGATAGCCACCTGTAACCAGGCGTTCCTCCTCCCCGCCGCGCGAAAGGGCGAACGGGCGGGCGAATCAAAGGTGCGTGTTGTCCACCGACAACACGCACCATAAAAACATGCCAAAACTTGCCACCGGGCTCCACTGGCGGCTTCTGGCGTGTGCTATGCTAGAATTTATAAAGCGTCTACCCGGCGCCCTTATATAAGTTTCAAGCAAGTTTCAAGCAAAAGTCCTTGAGCGGTTCCGCTCGCTTCTTTTCCCCCAGACTTCTTTTCGTCGCATCCTCCCCGACGGGTTCTCCGTATGCATCTTTCCGAGCTCAAGTCTCTGCACGTGTCCGAATTGATCGAGATGGCCAATGGCCTCGAGATCGAAAGTGCGAACCGCCTGCGCAAGCAGGAACTGATGTTCGCGATTCTCAAAAAGCGCGCCAAGACGGGCGAAACGATCTTCGGCGACGGCACGCTTGAAGTGCTGCCGGACGGCTTCGGTTTCCTGCGCTCGCCGGAAACCTCGTATCTCGCGAGCACGGACGATATCTATATCAGCCCGTCGCAGATCCGCCGCTTCAATCTGCACACCGGCGACACGATCGAAGGCGAAGTGCGCACGCCGAAGGATGGCGAGCGCTACTTTGCGCTCGTGAAGGTGGACAAGGTCAATGGCCAGCCGCCGGAGGCCTCGAAGCACAAGATCATGTTCGAGAACCTCACGCCGCTGCACCCGAACAAGGTGCTGCTGCTCGAGCGCGAAATGCGCGGCGAGGAGAACGTGACGGGCCGCATCATCGACATGATCGCGCCCATCGGCAAGGGTCAGCGCGGCCTGCTGGTCGCTTCGCCCAAGTCGGGCAAGACCGTGATGCTTCAGCACATCGCGCACGCCATCAAGCAGAATCACCCCGACGTGATCCTGTTCGTGCTGCTGATCGACGAGCGTCCGGAAGAAGTGACCGAAATGCAGCGCTCGGTGGCAGGCGAAGTGATCGCCTCGACCTTCGACGAACCGGCCGCGCGTCATGTGCAAGTGGCCGAAATGGTGATCGAGAAGGCCAAGCGCCTTGTCGAAATGAAGCACGACGTCGTGATTCTGCTCGACTCCATCACGCGTCTCGCCCGTGCGTACAACACGGTTGTGCCCGCATCCGGCAAGGTGCTCACCGGCGGTGTGGACGCCAACGCGCTGCAACGCCCGAAGCGCTTCTTCGGCGCCGCGCGCAATATCGAGGAAGGCGGCTCGCTCACCATCATCGGCACCGCGCTGATCGAAACCGGCAGCCGCATGGACGACGTGATCTATGAAGAGTTCAAGGGCACCGGCAACATGGAAGTGCACCTCGAGCGCCGTCTCGCGGAAAAGCGCGTCTATCCGTCGATCAACCTGAACAAGTCGGGCACGCGCCGCGAAGAGCTGCTGATCAAGCCGGACATCCTCCAGAAGATCTGGGTGCTGCGCAAGTTCATCCACGACATGGACGAAGTCGAGGCCATGGAATTCCTGCTCGACAAGATTCGCCAGACGAAGAACAACTCCGAGTTCTTCGACATGATGCGTCGCGGCGGCTAAGGCCTCGCCCATCCTGTACCCTTGATGTACTGCAAACGCCCGCATCCGCGGGCGTTTGTCATTTCTGATCCGGCTGCTCCAGCGCCGCAACCTGTACGTGAACGTTCACGTTTGACTATAATCCGGCCATCACTCCACCGCCGCCATGCGGCCGCCCGCCGATGTCCAGGGATTCCAGCGCACTGCTGACGGTGCGCGACGCCGCCCAGCGGCTCAACGTCACGCCGCGCACGCTCAAGTATTACGAGGAACGCGGCCTCGTCAGGCCCACGCGCAGCGAAGGCCGCTACCGCCTCTACGACGAACACGACCTCGAGCAATTCGCCCGCATCCTGCGGCTGCGTGCGCTCGGCTTCTCGCTGCACGGCATTACCGAGATGCTCAAGCGCCCGCTTGAATCGCTCGACGATGGCCGCCGGCGCTATTCACAGGAATCGTTGCAGCAGATTGCCGATGCACTCGCGCAACAGATCGACACGCTCGACGCAAGAATCGCCGCCGTGCGCCGCGAATTGAGGGAAGCGCAGACAGTGCGCACCGAACTGGCCGGCGATCTCGACTATCTGCGGCGGCGCCTTGCTGGCGTGCCATCGGAGACCTTGATCGACGAGCGGCTTGCCGCCACGCGCCGGCGCAAGGAGGCGGCCAAAGCCGCGGAGCCGTCGGCCTCTCTCCCGAGCACGAGAGGCGGCAAACGCTACGGCAATACAGGCGGCACCTCGCCCGCTGCCGGGCCCGTCGAGACCGGCGACGAAGGCGAAAGCGCGAGCGGGCGCAAACATGGGAGCGCTCGCGAATGAGCAGCACCCCGACGCGCGCACCGGTCTTTGACGCTGCGCGCCTGCGAGGCGACTTCTTTCCCTGGGTGCTCGCGCTCGCGACCGGCCTCGACTACTACGACAACGCCATCTTTTCATTCTTCACGAGCTATATCGCCGGCGGCATCAACGCTTCTCCCGACGAGCTCGTCTGGGCGTCCAGCGCTTACGCAGTGTGTGCCGTGCTCGGCATCCTGCAGCAGCAGTGGTGGGTCGAGCGCATCGGCTACCGCCGTTATGTTGGGGGCTGCCTGCTGCTTTACTCGGCGGGCGCGGTGGCGGCAGCGCTTTGCGAATCGTCGATCGAACTCGCCTTCGCGCGCGGTTTCCAGGGCTATTTCATTGGCCCGATGATGGGCACCTGCCGCATCCTCATCCAGATTTCCTTCACGCCGCAGCAGCGTCCCGTGGCGACGCGCGCATTCCTGATCCTGATCGTGCTGTCCAGCGCCCTCGCGCCGCTCGCAGGCGGTGTTCTCGTTTCGCATTTCGACTGGCGCGCCCTCTTCGCGTTTTCCGCGCCCGCCGGCGTGCTCTATGCCGTGCTCGCCCTGCTCGCACTGCCCGACGCCGGCCACGTGCTGCCCGAAGCGCGCGGCGATACGCATTTCTGGCCCTACATCACCTTTGCGCTTGCCCAAGGCGCGCTTCAGATCGCCATGCAGCAGGTGCGCTTTACGCTCTTCAGCACCTCGCCCGGCACCATCTTGCTGAGCGTGGCCGGCATAGCGGCGCTCGCGTGGTTCGCCTGGCATCAGTGGCATCATCCGAAGCCGCTCATGCGACTGCACGCACTGCGCGAAAAGCCGTTTCGCGTAGGGCTGCTGCTCTACATGGTCTATTACTACCAGAGCACGGCGCTCAGCTATCTGGTCTCGCGCTTTCTCGAGGGCGGGCTGAATTATCCGGTGGAAAATGCGGGGCGCCTTACCGGCATCACGTCGCTGATTTCAGCTTCGACGCTGTTCTTCTATTTCCGCTACGCGAAGTTCGTCACGCACAAAAAGTGGATCATCGTGCCGGGCTTCGTGCTGGCGGCGTTCATCTCGTTCTGGATGACACGCCTCACGCCCGACACCAGCGAAAGCTGGCTCGTTTTCCCGCTGCTGCTGCGCGGCCTCCTGCTGCTCTTCATCGTGCTGCCGGTCGCGAACCTGACGTTCCGCATCTTCGACAACGAAGAGTTCACGCACGGATACCGCTTGAAAAACGTCGTCCGTCAGTTGACCATATCGTTCGCGACCGCAACGATTATCATCGTCGAGCAGCACAGGCTGGCGCTGCACCAGGCGCGGCTCGTGGAGTTCGTGAACCCGCTCAACCCGATCTTCCAGAGCACTTACGCCACGCTCTCGCACGCCTTTGAAGCGCTCGGCCGCTCGCCAGTCGAGGCCCATGGGCTCGCGCTCGCGCAGATGAGTCGTCTGGTCGCGCAGCAGGCGAGCTTTCTGAGCTCGCTAGACGGGTTCTATTTCCTGATCGGCGTGGCCGTGTGCGGCGGGATCTTCGCGGCGTGGCAAAAGCAGATCGACTGAACTGAACGACACGTGAGCGCACCCCGCATACACCACTGAGCGCACCGAGCGATGCTTTCGAAACTGACCCACTGGTTCGGCGCGCGCCGCCGCGAAAAGGCGCTGCGCACCTACGCGATCGACGACGCGCTCTGGCAGACCACGCTCGCCGGGCTGCCCTTCCTCTCGCACCTCGAAGCCGCCGATCTCGCGCGCCTGCGCGAACTCACGAGCCTCTTTCTCGCGCAAAAGGAATTTTCCACGGCGCACGACCTCGAGCTCACCGACCAGATCGCGGTGGCGATCGCGGCGCAGGCGTCGCTGCCGGTGCTCAATCTTTCCCTCGATCTCTACAAGGGCTGGGTCGGCGTCACCGTCTACCCCGGCGAATTCGTGATCCGCAAGACCGTCGAGGACGAGGACGGCGTGGTGCACGAAGTCGAGCACGACGCGAGCGGCGAGGCCTGGGAAGGCGGACCGGTGATCCTCTCATGGGAAGACGCGCAGATGACCGATGGCAGCGATGCCTACAATGTCGTGATCCACGAATTCGCGCACAAGATCGATATGCTCACCGGCGAAGCCGACGGTCATCCGCCCCTTTTTCGCCGCTGGCATGCGCCGCTCAACGGGCAGGCCTGGGCCGATGTGTTCGACAACGCCTACGACCAGTTCTGCGACAAGGTGGATGCCGTGCCCGAGCGCCGCTGGTCGCGCTTCGAGCGCGACTCGCTGATCGATCCCTATGCCTCGGACCATCCGTCGGAGTTCTTCGCCGTGTGCAGCGAGGCGCTGTTCGTCAAGCCCAAGGCATTCGAGGCTGAATATCCCGAGCTTTACCGGCTGCTCGCGTGCTATTACCGGCAGGATCCGGCCAAAGTGGGAGCGCTGGCCGCGCTCGCCGCTCCGCCTGCGTGAATCCCGCCTCGCGAGCCAGCAAAAATTCGCCAACCGGCTGATTTTCTGGCATAATCGCCGTTTTTCGACCTTGGGCAAGTGGCTCGCGCCTGATTTCAGGCAAAAGCGCCGGTCCTGCATTGGGCAGCCGGGCTCGCGGGTTGGCTACCGCCAGATTTAAGGAAAAACCATGAAAGAAGGCATTCACCCGGATTACCGCGAAGTCCTGTTCATCGATGTTTCGAACGACTTCAAGTTCGTGACCCGCTCGACCATCCAGACGCGCGAAACCGCCGAGTTCAACGGCAAGACCTACCCCCTCGCGAAGATCGAAGTGTCGTCGGAATCGCATCCGTTCTACACGGGCACGCAAAAGATCATGGACACGGCCGGCCGTGTCGAGAAGTTCAACAAGAAGTTCGGCGCGCGCGCCTCGGGCAAGGCTGCAAAGTAAGCTTTCGAAGCGAACTTCGCGCACCGGCTCCAAGCCGGTCCCGCACAAAAGAAGGGCAGCCTGCGCTGCCCTTTTTTATTGCCCGCACGGTGTTCACGCTGGTCCGCGCCGTGACGCTCGCTGGCGCAGGCGGCTAGAATGCCGCATGCTCCCGACCGGCGGCGCACGACGACACGTGCCGTGGCAATTCCCGCGGCCGCCCGAGGCATCGCCCCCTTGACGCCACGGCCGCCATTCGCGCACCCCGCGGTCCGCTTACCCGAATTCCTTCGTATTGCATGAAGCCTGCCATTCGCCTGACCGCCTCCGCCACCAGCGCCCTGCCGCGCTGGCTGCTGCTGACCATCTGCATCATCTTCGCTTCGTTTGGCCTGTTCGGCCGCGACCCGTGGAAGAACGAGGATGCGGCCGGCTTCGGCGTGATGTGGACGATGGCCGGCGGCACCGCGCACGACTGGCTGATGCCGAACCTCGTCGGCAAATACATCACCGCCAATGGCCCGCTTGGCTACTGGCTCGGCGCCATCTGCATCCGCGTGTTCGCCCCTTGGGTGGACGCGAGCAACGCGGCCCGCGTGGCCACCGGCGTGCTGTTCTGCAGCGCGTGTGCCTTCGTCTGGTACGGCGCCTATCTACTCGGCCGGCGCCCTGAAGTGCAGCCGTTCAAATATGCGTTTGGCGGCGAGCCCGAGCCGCGCGACTACGGCCGCACGCTCGGCGACGGCGCCCTGCTCATCCTGCTCGCCTGTTTCGGTCTCGCCGAGCGCGGCCACGAAACCACGCCGCAATTGATGCAGTTCATGGGCATCGCCATGCTGGTGTACGGCCTCGTACGCGCCATCGACAAGCCCATTCAAGGCGCGCTCTGGTGGGGCCTCGCCCTCGGCGTGGTGATGCTTTCGAGCGGGCCCGTGCTGGTGGCCGCGCTGCTCATCGGCACGCTCGTCATGCTCGTTTTCGCGCCCGAGACGCGCTCGCGCTGGCTGCTCGTGGCCGGCTTGCCGGTCGCGCTCGTGGTGTCGCTCTCCTGGCCGATCGCCACCCTGCATCTCTACCCCACCGATGGCGTATGGTTCCTCGACCAGTGGGCACGCACGAGCGTCAATACCTTCGCGGGCCCGCCGGGCTCGGTGCTGCGCTACGCGGCGAAGAACCTGCCGCTCTTCACATGGCCAGCCTGGCCGCTCGCCATCTGGGCCTGGATGAGCTGGGCGGGGCTGCGGCGCGCACCGCATGTCGCGATTCCGCTCTCGGTCATCGTGCCGCTGCTGATCCTCGTGATCGTGCAGAGCCACGAGACCAACCTGCTCTTCATGCTCGTATTGCCCGCACTCTCGGTGCTCGCGACCTTCGCGCTGCCCACGCTCAAGCGCGGAACGATCAACGCAATCGACTGGTTCGCGGTGCTGAGCTTCACGATACTCGGCACCTTCGTGTGGCTCGTCTGGCTCGCCAGCATGACCGGCTTCCCGGCGCCGCTCGCGCGCAACCTCGCGCGCCTCGTGCCCGGTTACGTGCCACAGTTCAAGATTCTGTCGTTCGTGTGCGCGGTGGCCGTGACCGTGTGCTGGATCACGCTCGCGCACTGGCGCGTCGCGCGGCACCCGAAGGTGCTCTGGCGCAGTGTCGTGCTGTCGAGCGGCGGCACCACGCTGATGTGGGTCCTGCTGATGACGCTCTGGCTGCCGGTCGTCAACTACAGCCGGACCTACAAGGACGTCGCGCAGCAGATCGCCACGCATCTGCCAGACGACTACCAGTGCATTTCACCCGTGCGCCTCGGCGACGCGCAAATCGCCACCTTCGCGTATTTCGGCAAGATGCATTTCTCCTTCAACGACGACTGCGATGTGATCCTGCGCCAGGACACGCAGGATTACGGCGAGCCGAGCCCAATGTCGAACTTCGTGTGGAAGCTCGTCTGGGAAGGCCGCCGCGTGGCCGACCGCGACGAGCGCTTCCGCCTCTACGTGCGCATCGACCGGCCGCAGCCGCCGCTGAAGAAACGCATCTGGCGCAAGCGTCCCGACTGAGGCCCCGGTGACGACGACCTTCGTCGGCGACATCCGGCGCATCGCTGCGCTCGCCTGGCCGGTGCTGGTCGGCCAGCTCGCGATCATCGCGTTCGGGGTGATCGACACCGCGATGGTGGGCCGCTATTCGGCGCTCGATCTGGCGGCGCTGGGGCTGGGTTCGTCGATCTATGTTTCGGTCTATATCGGCCTGACCGGGATACTCACCGCGCTTCAACCCGTCGCCGCGCAGCTCTACGGCGCGCGCAAGGACGTCGAGATCGGCCTCGAAGTGCGCCAGGCCCTTTGGCTCGCGTTCGCACTGATGGTGATCGGCTTCGCGATCCTGTACTTTCCCGGCCCGCTGCTGGACCTCGCGCGTCCGCCCGAGGCGCTGCGCGAGCGCACCGTCGCCTATCTCAGGCTGCTTTCGTTCGGGCTGCCCGCGAGCCTCGCGTTCCGCATCTACAGCTCGCTGGCCAACGCAGTGAGCCGGCCGCGCCTCGTCATGTTCCTGCAGGTGGCCGCGCTCGCCATCAAGGTGCCGCTGAACACCTGGCTCATTTTCGGCGGCCTCGGTGTGCCCCCGCTGGGCGGCCCGGGCTGTGCGCTCGCGAGCACCGCGATCAACTGGGCACTCGCCGTGTGCGCCGCCATCGCGCTCACGCGCATCGACGTATTCGCGCCCTTCGAAATCTTCAAGCACTTCTGCTGGCCCGAATGGAAGCGTCAGGCCGAACTGCTCAAGCTCGGCATTCCGATGGGGCTCTCGTATCTCATCGAGGTGACGTCGTACACCTTCATGGCCATCTTCATCGCGCGCCTCGGCACGACGACGCTCGCCGGCCATCAGATCGCCGGGAACGTGGGCGCGGTGCTCTACATGACGCCGCTCTCGATCGGCGTGGCGACTTCGACGCTGGTTGCCCAGGCGCTGGGCGGCGCACGCCCCGCCGAAGCGCGCACGCTCGCTCGCCATGGCGTGATGACCGCGGTGGCGATCGCGTGCTGCTACGGTGCGATCGTGCTGGTGCTGCGGCCGCTCCTGATGATGGGCTATACGCCGGACCCGGCAGTCGCCGTGGCGGCGATGCCGCTCGTGGCGATCGTCACGCTTTATCACGTGTTCGACGCCCTGCAGATCACCACAGCATTCGCGCTGCGCGCCTACAAGGTCGCTGTGGTGCCCACGGTGATCTATGCCATTGCACTGTGGGGTGTGGGCCTCGGCGGCGGCTATGCGCTCGGCTTCAACGTACCCGGCACCCTGCCCGAATGGGCCACAGGCGCGCGCGGCTTCTGGATCGCCAATACGGCCAGCCTCGCGATCGCCGGCATTGGACTCGTGGTCTATCTTTCGCTGGTCAGCAACTGGCATCTGCGCGCGAAGGTATGAAACCTGCCGCCGGGCAACTGTTGAAGCAGATGCCCGGTCTTGGCAGTTAGTTGCAAATCAACCCGCTTCTTCGCTTGCGAATCCATAACCACGCGCGGCCTCGACGGTCTGCGCGGCGTGATATGACGAACGCACGAGTGGCCCTGCCACCACCTCGCTGAATCCCATCGCGAGCCCTGCCTCGCGCAGCGCCGCAAACGCGTCCGGGTGCACATAGCGACGTACCGGAAGGTGATAGCGCGATGGCGCGAGATACTGCCCAATCGTCAATACTTCCACGCCGTGCTCGCGCAAGTCGTGCATGGTCGCGTGCAGTTCGGCGTCGGTCTCGCCCAGCCCCACCATGAGCCCCGATTTCGTGACCAGCGTCTCATGCGCAGCCTTTGCGCGCGCAAGCAGTTCGAGCGAACCGCGATAGTCGGCACCGGGCCGCGCCGCCCGGTACAGCGACGGCACGGTCTCGACGTTGTGATTGAACACATCGGGCCAAGCCGCCGAGAGCGCCTCTAGCGCACGATCGATGCGCCCGCGAAAGTCAGGCGTCAGCACCTCGACGCCGATGCCCGGCACGCGATCGCGCACACCGGCGATGCAGCGCGCGAAATGCGCCGCGCCGCCATCGCGCAAGTCGTCCCGGTCCACCGAGGTGATCACCACGTGACGCAGTCCGAGGGCCGCGACCGCCGCCGCGAGGTGCACGGGCTCATCTTCGTCGAGCGGCGCGGGCCGCCCATGCGCAACGTCGCAAAACGGACAGCGCCGCGTGCACAATCCACCCATGATCATGAACGTGGCCGTGCGTTGCGCGAAGCACTCGCCGATGTTCGGGCACATCGCCTCCTCGCACACCGAATGCAAGCGGTGTTCGCGCAGCACAGCGGCCACCTCCGCAACCGTCGTGCTCATGAGCGGACGCGCGCGCAGCCAGGGCGGCTTGGGCAGCGCCGCGCCCTCGTCCGCCGGCACGATCTTCACGGGAATGCGCGCGAGCTTCTCGCGGCTACGCAAGCCATGCTGGCCAAGCGCGGTGTCGCCGGATGCGCCCGGCGATCGAGCGTCCGCGTGCGCCGCTTCAATCGTGACGGCGTTCATGGTCAGCCTCCCGTCTCGAAGAAGGCCTTGAGCACGCGGTTGACCTCCGCGGCGGCCTCCATCTGCACCATGTGCCCCTTGCCCGCGATCACTTCGACGCGCACCCCGGGCGACAAGCCTTGTGCGTGCTTGACCGGAATGATCTGGTCGGTCTCGCCCCAGATCACCAGCACCTTCGGCGCGAGCGTCGAAAGCCGGTCGCGGAACACGCGTCGCTGCGCGCCGCCTTCGAAGGCCTGCGCCGAGATCATCCTCAGCGCGTCCTGCACCCCTTCGAGCCGCTTGTACTTCACGAGGTCCTCCACGAGCTGGCGCGTGACCAGTGCGGGATCGGCGAACAGCTTCACCACATGCGGCTTGAGCGCGTTGCGGTTTGCCGCCGCGACGAAGCCTTCGATATACGCGTCGTCGATCTCATCTCCGAGCCCCGCGCTTGCGATCAGCGCTAGCGAAGCGACCCGCGCCGGCACGCGTTCGGCCACCGTCATCGCGACCGCGCCGCCCAGCGAATGCCCGACCAGATGCGCACGCCCGATCTTCTGCGCGTCGAAGAAGTCGACCACGCTCTGCGCGAGTTCATCGAGCGCCCCGCTCTCCACCGCCTTGCCCGATTCGCCGTGTCCCGGCAGATCGAGCGCCCACACGGTGCGCTCCGTGGCCAGATCGGCATGATTGAAGAGCCAGTTGTTGAGGTCGCCGCCGAAGCCGTGGATCAGCACGACGGGCGTGCCGTCGCCCTCGCCCAGCTTCAGATAGCGCAGGGTGCGCCCGCCGATCTGCGCCTTCTCCGGCTGCGGGCCGGCATCGGCATCGCCGGCCTTCGCGGGCACGAAATCGCGCTGGAATTCGGCCACCGCCGCATCTATTTCGGCATCCGAATCTTCAACGCCCGCCACCACGCCGAGCAGCGCGCCCACCGGCAAGGTATCGCCTTCCTGCGCGATCTGCCTCCGCAGCACGCCATCGAATGCGCACTCGACGCCCGACGCGATCTTGTCGGACTCGACGTCGAGCAATTCCTCCCCTTTGGAAACCTTGTCGCCGAGCGACTTGAGCCAGCCATTCACCTGGCCCTGCTCCATCGAAAGGCCCCACTTGGGCATCGTGATCATGTGAATCGGCATGACTTCAGCTCCTTGCCGCGTGCACGGCATCGGCGATCTGCTGCGCCGAGGGAATGTAAAGGTCTTCGAGCGGGGCCGCGAACGGCACCGGTGTATGCGGCGCAGTCACCATGCCGACCGGCGCCTTGAGATCGCGGAATGCCTTGTTCGCCACGAGCGCCGCAATGTCGGTCGCGATCGAGCAGCGCGGGTTCGCCTCGTCGACGACCACGACGCGGCCCGTGCGGCTCACGCTCTCCAGAATCGTGTCCTCATCGAGTGGCGACGTCGTGCGCAGATCGATCACATCGGCTTCGATGCCGTCTTTCGCGAGTTGTTGCGCCGCATCGAGCGCGTAGTGGACCATGCGCCCATAGGTGACGATGGTGACGTCGTCGCCGTCGCGTGCGATGTTGGCTTCGCCGAACGGAATCGAGTACGACTCTTCCGGCACCTCGCCTTCCATCGTGTAGAGCAGCTTGTGCTCGCAGAAGATCACCGGGTCATTGTCGCGGATGGCCTCGATCATGAGGCCCTTCGCGTCATATGGCGTGGCCGGGCACACGACCTTGAGGCCGGGAATATGCGTGAACAACGACGTGAGCATTTGCGAGTGCTGTGCGGCCGCGCGCAGGCCCGCGCCGTACATCGTGCGGATCACCACTGGCGTGACCGCCTTGCCGCCGAACATGTAGCGGAACTTCGCCGCCTGGTTGAAGATCTGGTCGAAGCACACGCCCATGAAGTCGATGAACATCAACTCCGCCACCGGCCGCATGCCGCATGCCGCCGCGCCCACCGCCGCGCCGATGAAGCCGCCCTCCGAGAGCGGCGTGTCGAGCACGCGCCCCGGAAACTTGCCATAGAGGCCCTTCGTCACGCCGAGCACGCCGCCCCATGCGTCCTGCTCGCCGGGCGAACCCGCGCCGCCCGCGTTGTCCTCGCCCATCACGATCACGCTCTCGTCGCGCGCCATCTCTTGGGCGAGCGCTTCGTTGATCGCCTGCGAATAGGTGATTTTCCGTGCCATTTCCGTCTCCTTGATCTGGAATCCTGATTACATGAGCAAGCCGCGCTCAGGGATAAGACACGTACACGTCGGTGAGCAGCGCTTCGGGGGCCGGTAACGGCGCGGCCTTGGCCTTCGCCACGGCATCGTCGATCAGAGCCTTCACTTCGGCGTCCACCTTGCGCAAGTCGTCGGTGCTTGCGAGCTCCGCGCGCACCACGCGCTCTTCGAAGCGCTTGAGGCAGTCCTTTTCCTCGCGCAGCTTCTGCACCTCGCCAGGTGCGCGATAGGTCTGCGCATCACCTTCGAAGTGGCCAAAATAGCGCGAGAGTTTCATTTCGATGAGCGTCGGGCCGCCACCGTTGCGCGCCCGCGCTACCGCTTCGCCCAGCGCCTCGTGCACCGCAAAGAAGTCGAAGCCATCGACGATCACGCCCGGCATGCCGAAGCCGTTGGCGCGGTCCGCGATGTTGTCCGCCGCGACCGACCACGTGGACGAGGTCGCTTCCGCATAGCCATTGTTCTCGGCGACGAAAATCACGGGCAGACGCCACACCGAAGCGAGATTCATCGACTCGAAGATCACGCCCTGGTTCGAAGCGCCATCGCCGAAAAAGCACACGCCCACGCCGCCGGTTTTCTTTTGCTTCGCGGCGAGCGCCGCGCCGCATGTGAGCGGGCCGCCGGCGCCAACGATGCCGTTCGCGCCCAGCATGCCCTTCGAGAGGTCGGCGATGTGCATCGAGCCGCCCTTGCCGCGGCACGAACCCGTGGCGCGGCCATAGATCTCAGCCATCATCTCGCGCACGTCCACGCCCTTCGCGATGCAATGGCCGTGGCCACGGTGCGTGGTGGCGACGTAATCGTTGTCGTTCAGATGGCTCATGGTGCCGACGGCGGACGCCTCCTCGCCCGCATACAAATGCACGAAGCCCGGGATCTCGCCCGTCGCAAATTCGACGTGCAAGCGCTCCTCGAACTCGCGGATCGTGCGCATCGAGCGATACGCCGCGAGCAACTGCTCCTTGTTCAACGTGACAGACATGGTTGTCTCCTGTCGAATTGTGATGACCACGGTGGTGATGCCTGCTGTTTCCGAAACGAACTGGGTGGCGGAATGACTCCTTGATTGATGAAAGTTCGGGGAAATCCAATAAAGCACGCGCTATCCCGGCGCCACGCGCAACAACTGATGCGAGGCCGCGTAACGCAGGGTGCGTGCAACGTCCACGGTCAACGGCCCATCCCAGTCGAGCGCGATTTCGTAGCGGTCGCCGCGCGCCGGTTCGATCTCGCGCTCGCCGTCGAAGGCGAGCGTGCCGTGATTCGCGTCGAGCGGCAGCGCCATGCCCACTTCGAGCCGTTGGCAGGTGCGCATCGCCAGTCGCTCGATGCGCCCCGGCGCGATGGGCGCGAGGAGCGGCACGCCTTCGCCCTCGCCGCCTTGCGTGGAAGCCCGTGCAAAGGTCATATGCAGGCCGTGCGCGGCGTCGCGCCCGACCGGCGCCCATGCACCGCCGATCGACGCGAGCCCGATGCCGTCGGGCGGCGCAAAGGCGAGGAATAACGATTCGATATCCGAACTATCCGAAATCGCACGCGCGCCGATAAATGGCTGACGCGATACGCAGATGTCGACCAGCGCGATCTCCTCGCGCCCGCGATTCGGCCCTTCGACGCACCGCGCGACGAGGCGCTTGTTGCGTGCAAGCGCAGTTTCGGCCGGCACGGCGCCGGTGGCGACGAGCGCGCCCGCGAGACCCGCAACCGTAGCTTCGCGCAACTCGGGAAAAGCGTTGTTGGTGCCGGTCGAGAGCGCGAGCAACGGCGTATCGCCACAATGCGCGGCAACCGCGCGATGCGTGCCGTCGCCGCCTAGCACAGCGATCAGTGCGACCCGCTCGCGAACCATGTGCACGACGCCCGTGTGCGTGTCGGCCACGCTCTCGCTGATCGGCAAATCGACGAACTCCACAGCGGGCCAGCATTCATGCCGAGCCACGGCCGCATGGGTTTCGAGCGCGCGCAGCACGAGCGCGGCCACGCCGGTGCGGTCACGCAGCGTGAGCACGCGCTCGACGCCCAGCGCGCCAAGCCCCGCGAGCAGACGCACGACCATGTTGGCCTTTTCCGCAGTCGGAAAGACCGAGGCGTGCGTGGTTAGACGGCGGATGTCGCGTCCCGAAGCGGGGTTCGCGATCACGCCTACGGTCACCGGCATCGTCACGAGCGTTGTCTCCTATGTGGAGGCGCATGCAGGCGCCTCTATTGGCGTGATGCTCTGCAAGCGCTGTGCCAACGCGTTCGAATAAGCGCCGATGTCCTGCCGAATGCCGTATTTATTGGCTTTGCGGTCGCGCTGAAGCCCCATCAGCACGATCGTTCACGGCCCGCACGGCGTCTCAGTCGCGACGGGGCGTGCGCGCTCCGCGAGACAAAGGCGGCCTCCGGCGCCCGTGGCAAGACTCGCCCAGCCCCGCACAGCAAGCCTCGAGCCTTGTCTCACGATCGTGTCGCCGTCTCCTGAGACAATCGTCTCGGTCGTCTCGCATGCTGCGCTGCGGTGTGATCGCACGCCGCAGATGTGCTACAAAAAGACTACCGTTGACCTGTCCGAGCGCCGACGCCCTGCATCAGTAATCGCCTGGAATCGCCCATGCCCTACGCACTCGCGCCCACCCGCCACGCCGAACGCGTGCGCGGCGCCGTCGAAGGCCGGCTGCCCGCGCCGAACGACTCGCCGCGCCTCGTTTCGTCCTGGCAGCGCTCGTTCGAGCGTTATCAGCTCGATCCGGGCTCGGTGATCGGTCCGCGCGTGCTGAGCGCAGCCGAGCTGCGCGAAATCCGCGATCGTGAAGAAGCCTTCCTGCGCGCCTCCGGCCAATGCCTCACGCGTCTGCACGAGACCGTGCGCGACGCCGACTATTGCGTCATGCTCACCGACGCGCACGGCGTCACCATCGACTACCGCATCGACCGCGAGCGCCGCAACCACTTCAAGCATGCGGGGCTCTATATCGGCTCGTGCTGGTCGGAGAGCGAGGAAGGCACGTGCGGCATCGCGAGTGTGCTCACCGATCTCGCGCCTATCACGGTGCACAAAACCGACCACTTCCGCGCCGCATTCACGACGCTCACGTGCAGCGCCGCGCCAATCTTCGCGCCGGGCGGCGAGCTGATCGGCGTGCTCGACGCCTCTGCCGTGCAGTCGCCCGACAACCGCGACAGCCAGCGCATCGTCAACCAACTGGTGCGCCAGAGCGCGACGCTCATCGAAGACGGCTATTTCCTGCATCGCACCGCCGCATGCTGGATTCTTTTCGGACACCAGAACCGCAACTACGTCGAGGCTCAGCCCGAGCTGCTGATCGCCTTCGACGAGAACGGCAACGTAGCCGCCGCGAACCGCCGCGCGCGCGAATGCATTCCGGGGCTCGACGGGCCGCGCCATATCGATGAGATCTTCGATTCGTCCCACGTGCAGCTGCGCGATATTGGCCGTATCGAGGCCATTGCGGCGCTGCGCCTGCGCGCAAACGGCGCCATGCTCTACGCGCGCATTCGCGCGCCGCTCGGGCGCACCGGGTTCCCGGGCGCCGCGCGCGCATCATCGCCGGCCGTGCACGGTGCCACGCCGCTGCGCAACGCGCGTGCCGAAGACGCGCGCGACCACGGCGCGCTGGGCCCATTCCTGCGCAGCGCGGATACGCGCGTCGCCGAAAACGCGCGTATCGCACAATGCGTGGCGGGCAAGCGTTTGCCGGTTCTGCTGCTTGGCGAAACGGGCGCGGGCAAGGAAGTGTTCGCGCGGGCGATCCACGACGCGGGGCCGCGCCGCAATCGGCCTTTCGTCGCCGTGAACTGCGGTGCGCTGCCGGAATCGCTGATCGAGAGCGAACTCTTTGGCTACGCGCCGGGCGCGTTCACTGGCGCGCGGCGTCACGGCGCGCGCGGCAAGATCGCCATGGCCGATGGCGGCACGCTCTTTCTCGACGAAATCGGCGACATGCCGCTCGCGCTGCAGACGCGCCTCTTGCGCGTGCTCGCAGAAGGCGAGGTGCTGCCGCTCGGGGGCGAAACGCCCACGCACGTCGACCTCGAAGTCATCTGCGCGACCCACCGCGATCTCGCGCAAATGGCCGCTTCAGGCATGTTTCGCGAAGACCTGTACTACCGGCTCTGCGGCGCGGTACTCGTGTTGCCGCCGCTGCGCGAGCGTCGAGATATCGCAGCACTCATCGAATCGGTGTTCGCAGAAGAGGCGCAGGCGGCCGGCCGCCCGCTCGCGCTCGACGCCAATCTCGCCACGCGGCTTGCGGCGTTCGCCTGGCCCGGCAACCTGCGCCAGTTGCGCAACGCCATGCGCTACGCATGCGCGGTGTGCGATACGGTGCGCGTCGAGGCACGGCACCTGAGCAGCGACCTCGCGGCGCAACTGGCCGCGACCGTCGACCCCGCCAGCAACAAGGCGAGCATCCTGGCAAACGGCCCGGCTAACGCCCCGGCAAACAGCGCGGAAAACAGCAGCGACGACGAACGCTCGCGCATCATCGCAGCGCTCACCGCACATCGCTGGCGTCCCAATGCCGCCGCGGCGGCGCTAGGCATCTCGCGCGCAACGCTCTATCGGCGCATTGCGAAGCTCGGCATCGTCGGGCCGCATCGCGCCTGAAGCACGCGGCAAGCGCCATCCCGGTCGCCGTCGAATTGCACAGAAGTATTAAATATTGTGCGGCGCGATTGTATTGCCACGAAACGGTGGGTATAAATCGAGCGCGTCCCGTCCACGGATACGCCAACTGCCTTATCCTTGTAGCGCAGCACTACATGCTCGATGCGTCGTCCGTTCCCGGCTAACCGAAATGCCCTCAATGGAGTGATTGCCATGCTCAAGAAGTTAATGATGCTGTTCCTCGCACTGGGTCTGTCGCTGTCTGCCGCACTGGCGGCGGCCGTCGAAGTCAACACCGCTGATCAAGCCACGCTCGAATCCGTCAAGGGCATTGGTCCTGCCCACTCCAAGGCGATCATCGACGAGCGCACCAAGAACGGGCCCTTCAAGGACGCCGACGATCTCGTGAACCGCGTCAAGGGCATCGGTCCGAAGTCGGTGCAGAACCTCGAAGCCGCGGGCCTCACGATCAACGGCTCGTCGGCGCCGCCGGCCGGCAAGAGCGCCACGACGTCCAAGAGCAGCAAGAGCGCCGCTCCCGCTGCAACTGCTGCCGCCGGCACCACGCCCAATCCGATGACGACCTCGCAGACGCCCGCTGCCACGACCGCGCCGCAAGCCGCGTCGGATGCGGGCGCAAGCAAGTCGAAGCACAAGAGCAAGAAAGACAAGACAGCCGCTGGAGCAAGCGCGCCTGAAGCGGGATCCGCCGCTGCGGCGCCGGGCACTGCTTCGAACACCTCGGCGAAGAAGCCCAGGAAGTCGAAGAAGAGCAAGGCCGCTTCCGACGCGGCGGCTTCGGGTGCATGATTCGCGTACCGGATCTGGATTCCGGGTTTCGGTTTTCCGGCCGCGTCCCCCGCCGCGGCCATCATTCAGAGAGATTGTCATGAGCCTGCTAGATACACTCGGTTCCCTGCTCGGTTCCTCGTCGCAGCAACAAGGCGGCGGTGGTCAAGCCCAACTCCTCGCCGTCGCGATGGAATTCATCAACAACCAGCCGGGCGGACTGAACGGCCTGATCCAGAAGTTCCAGCAAGGCGGTCTCGGCGATGTCGTGCAGTCGTGGGTCAGCAACGGCGAAAACCAGGCGGTTTCGCCGGATCAACTCCACAACGCACTGGGTTCCGATGTAGTTTCGGGCCTCGCGCAAAAGGTCGGCATGCAGCCCGACCAGGTCAGCGGCCTGCTCGCGCAAGTGCTGCCGCACGTGATCAACGCCGGCACGCCAAACGGTGAAGTGCCGGCCGGCGGCCAGATCAATGCCGAGAGCGTGCTGGGCACCCTGGGTGGCCTCGCTTCGCTGCTTGGCGGCGGGAGCAAGCAGACATAAGCTGTCGCGCACCACACGGAAAAAAGGGCAACGGAAAAAGCTCCGTTGCCCTTTTTGTTTGCGGCTGCGCGTGCTTTCCGGCACGCGCTTCGCGCAGAGTGAATCGCGCCTTAGTGCACGACGCGTTCGAACACGAACTTGCCGTCCTCGACATTGACCGGAATCACATCCTTCGGCCCGAACTTGCCCGCGAGAATCAGCTTGGCGACCGGATTTTCGATCTCCTGCTGGATCGCGCGCTTGAGCGGGCGTGCGCCGAACAGCGGGTCGTAACCGACCTCGGCGATCTTGGCGAGCGCCTCGTCCGACACCACCAGTTCCATATCGAGTTTCCCCAGACGCTCCTGCAGGCGCTGCAACTGGATCTTCGCGATCGACTCGATATTCGAGCGGTCGAGCGCATGGAACACCACGACTTCGTCGATCCGGTTCAGGAACTCAGGCCGGAACTGCTGCTTCACTTCGTTCCAGACAGCTTCCCTCACCGCTTCCTGCGGCTCGCCCGTCATCGACTGGATGAGGTGCGAGCCGAGGTTCGACGTCATCACGATCACCGTGTTCTTGAAGTCGACGGTACGTCCCTGGCCATCGGTCATGCGCCCATCGTCGAGCACCTGCAGCAGCACGTTGAACACATCCGGATGCGCCTTCTCGACTTCATCGAGCAGGATCACGCTATACGGCTTGCGGCGCACGGCCTCGGTCAAATAGCCGCCCTCCTCGTAGCCCACGTATCCCGGCGGCGCACCGATCAAACGCGCGACGCTGTGCTTCTCCATGAACTCGCTCATGTCGATGCGGATCAGATGATCCTCCGAATCGAACAGAAAGCCAGCGAGCGCCTTGCACACTTCGGTCTTGCCCACGCCCGTCGGTCCGAGGAACAGGAACGAGCCATAAGGCTTGTTCGGGTCCGCAAGACCGGCACGCGAGCGGCGGATCGCATCGGCCACGGCGTTGATCGCCTCGTCCTGACCCACTACGCGCTCATGCAGCTTGTCTTCGATCAGCAGCAGCTTTTCGCGCTCGCCCTGCATCATGCGCGAGACCGGAATGCCCGTCGAACGCGATACGACCTCGGCGATTTCCTCGGCACCCACCTGAGTGCGCAGCAACCGCCGGCGCGCCGGATTGTTCTGCTCGTCCGCCTCGGCCTGCGTGACCTGCTTCAGTTGCGCCTCGAGTTGCGGAAGCTTGCCGTACTGCAATTCGGCAACCTTCTCCAGCTTGCCCTCGCGCTGGAACTTCGTGATCTCAGCACGCACGCGGTCGATCTCTTCCTTGATCTGCGCACTGCCCTGCACCGCCGCTTTCTCGGCAGTCCAAATCTCTTCGAGGTCCTTATATTCGAGGCTCAGGCGGTCGATCTCTTCCTCGATCAGCTGCAGACGCTTTTGCGACGCTTCATCCTTTTCCTTCTTGACGGCTTCGCGCTCGATCTTCAGCTGAATGAGACGACGGTCGAGCTTGTCCATCTCTTCGGGCTTCGAATCGATTTCCATCTTGATCTTCGAAGCGGCTTCGTCGATCAGGTCGATGGCCTTGTCCGGCAAGAAACGATCGGTGATGTAGCGATGCGAGAGCTCCGCCGCCGCGACGATCGCCGGGTCGGTGATTTCCACGCCGTGGTGCAGCTCGTACTTCTCCTGCAGACCGCGCAGGATCGCGATGGTCGCCTCGACTGACGGTTCATCGACGAGCACCTTCTGGAAGCGGCGCTCGAGCGCGGCATCCTTTTCGATGTACTTGCGATATTCGTCGAGCGTGGTCGCGCCGATGCAGTGCAGCTCGCCGCGCGAAAGCGCCGGCTTGAGCATGTTGCCCGCATCCATCGCGCCTTCGGCCTTGCCGGCGCCCACCATCGTATGAATCTCGTCGATGAAAACGATGGTCTGGCCTTCGTCCTTCGCGATGTCGTTGAGCACGGCCTTCAGGCGTTCTTCGAACTCGCCGCGATACTTCGCGCCCGCGAGCAGCGCCGCCATGTCGAGCGAGAGCACGCGCTTGCCCTTGAGCGTCTCAGGCACTTCGCCGTTGACGATGCGCTGCGCGAGGCCTTCGACAATGGCCGTCTTGCCCACGCCCGGCTCGCCGATCAGCACCGGGTTGTTCTTGGTGCGGCGTTGCAGGATCTGGATCGAGCGGCGGATTTCGTCGTCGCGGCCGATCACGGGATCGAGCTTGCCCGCGCGTGCACGCTCGGTCAGGTCGACGGTGTACTTCTTGAGCGCTTCGCGCTGGCTCTCGGCGTCCTGGCTATGGACCTGCGCGCCGCCGCGCACCGCGACGATCGCCGCCTCGAGCGCCTTGCGCGTGAGGCCGTTCTTGCGCGCGATCTGGCCCGCGTCGCCCTTGTCCTCGGCGACTGCCAGCAAGAACATTTCGCTCGCGATATAGGTGTCGTTGAGCTTCTGCGCTTCCTTGTCGGCCTGATTCAGCAGACCTGTGAGCTCGCGGCCGACCTGCACATTGCCGTCGGTGCCCTGCACCTGCGGCAAGCGGTTGATGGCGTCATTGAGCGCGTTCTGCAGTGCCTGAACCTGCACGCCTGCACGCGACATGAGCGAGCGCGCCGAGCCGTCCTGTTGCGCGACGAGCGCCGCCAGCAGGTGGACCGGTTCGATGTATTGATTGTCGTGGCCGACGGCGAGGCTTTGTGCGTCGGAAAGCGCTTCCTGGAACTTGGTGGTGAGTTTATCGACTCTCATTTGAAACGAGACCTCCAGTTTTTTTAACTGTCACCAAATCTGAGGGGTGTTGTGCCGGTTTCAAGCACGCGCCGCGTAATTTTTTCCGATTTTTTTTGTCCGGCCTGAGCGAGCGACCGCGCCGGCTTGCGGCGAAACGGCCGGCCGGCGCGGTAGGCCGATGCGCCTCTGTGAGGATAGACGCTAAGCGAGGGAAACGGCGTGCGCGAGCGTCGGAGTCGCAGCGTTTCGAGTCTCAATGGGCCTCAGTGGGCCTCAGCGGAGCCCTGATGAGCCTCAGTGCTCGCCCGGCGGCGCATGGCGCGGGGTGCGCGCGCGTGGCATCAGGATAACGGGGGCGAGGCCCAGCAAGCCAGTCAGTTCCCCGGCGGGCTGCGCCAGTTCGCCGATGGTATGCCGGTCCAGTTCGGCAAGGAACGCGTCGCGCGCCGCCGCGAGCGCGTGCTTGAGCCGGCATTGTGGCTCAATGACGCAGCTTCGGCGCTCACCGTGCTCGTCCGGGAAGCATCCGACCAGTGCAAAATCGCTCTCGGTCTGCCGCACCACCGCACCGACGCTCAATTCGAGCGAATTCGGCCCGAGCCGCAGGCCGCCGTTACGCCCACGGATGGTATCGACCCAGCCCAGCTCGCCAAGACGCTGCACCACCTTCATCAGATGATTCTTCGAAATGCCGTAGGCATCCGAGATCTCCTGGATGGTCGAAAGCCCGTCGCGACGCAGCGCGAGATAAAGCATCACGCGCAGCGAATAATCGGTGTAGTCGGTCAGTCTCATGGTGCCAGGCTGTAAGTGGGCGCGCGAGCGCGGAAAACCATACGATAACATGCTAGTCGCATGCACTTTTTTGATCGCCTGGGTATTATGAGCGCTTCGATCAGCACTTCGCAAAATCATTCGTTGCGTGGCGGCTCCGCGCCCCGCCCCCCGGCTTTCGACATGACGCACTCCGACACCAGCGCCGCGCCCCTGCGGCACACCGCCCCCACCGAAGACAACATCCGCGAGCTCGTCTACGCGTTCTACGAGCGCGTGCGCGCGGACGCCCTGCTCGGCCCTGTTTTCGAGGGCGTGCTCGCTGGCCGCTGGGACGAGCATCTGCCGAAAATGTGCCGTTTCTGGTCAAGCCTCGTGCTCGGCACGAAGACTTACCGCGGCAATGTGCAGCAGGCGCACGACCCCGTGCCGGGCGTCGAGCCCAAGCATTTCAGCCACTGGCTTTATCTGTTTCTCGACACGGTTCAGGCGCGTTACGAAGCCGCCGCGGCCGTGCAGTTCATGGAGCCCGCGCTGCGCATCGCGCAAAGTCTGCAACTGAGCCGCTTCGGCTGGGATTACGTGATTCCGCCCGAACAGCAGGCCCTGCTCGATTCGATCGCACCTCGCCGCCGTCCGGCGGAGCATGGCCACGATCTGCCCACTCGCCCGACTGGTGAGCCGTTTCCGGCCAAATTCGTGGGCCGTTCGATGGACGAAGACGAAACCGCTCGCTCCCACTGAACCGCCAGTCATGTGTGTCCGCAGGTAGCTATCCCGCGATCGGCGGCGCGCTCAGGCTTCCTTCGCCGCATTCGTCGACGTCACGCCCCAGCGCGCGAGCGCCTGATCGTCACTCTCGCGTGCATCGACCCAGCGCGCGCCCTCCCCGGTCTCTTCTTTCTTCCAGAAAGGCGCTTCGGATTTCAGGTAATCCATTACGAACTCGCACGAGGCGAACGCATCGCCGCGATGCTTCGAGGTCGTCGCCACCAGCACGATCTGGTCGAGCGGCGCGAGCTTGCCCACCCGATGGATGATCAGCACTTCGATGCCGGGCCAGCGCCGCTGCGCTTCGGCGACGATGCCCTCCAGCGCCTTCTCGGTCATGCCCGGATAATGCTCGAGCTCCATGCCCGCGACCGTGCTGCCGTCATTGATGTCGCGCACGGTCCCGACGAAGCACGCCACCGCGCCAATCGCCGGGTTGCTCGCACGCAGTTGCGCAACTTCGGTCGTCAGGTCGAAATCCCCGGTCTGGACACGTACTGGCATGGCCGCTCTCCTCGTCGTCCTGGTCGTTTTGATGAATCAACCGCCCGTGACCGGCGGGAAAAACGCCACTTCACAGCCATCGGTGATGCGCGTGGCCGGATCGGTCATCACATGGTTGCAGGCCATGCGCAGCGCACGCCCCTCCGCCAGCGTTTCCGCCCAGACGCCGCCGCGCGCGCGCAGCCAGCCGCGCACGTCGCCCACCGTGACGATGCCCTCGGGCAGAGTGACGGCCTCGTCGGCCACACCCAGCGCCTCGCGCACACTCGCAAAGAATTTCAACCGGATCTTCATCGGATAACGCTCAACTCAATACAGCAGTTCGGTGAAAGGAATGAAACGCACGGTCTCGCCCGCGCTGATCTCATGATTCGGCGGATTGTCGATCAAGCCGTCGCCCCATACGGTCGAGGTCAGCACCGCCGAGCTCTGGTTCGCGAACAGGTCGAGGCCGCCCGCCGGATTCACGCGCGCGCGCAGGAATTCGTTGCGGCGATCGGCCTTGGCCTGCGTGAAATCGGCGCGCAGCGAGAGCGCGCGCGGGCTCACGTGGGTCGCGCCGGAAAGGCGCAGCAGGAACGGCCGCACGAACAGCAGGAAGGTGACGAAGCTCGACACCGGATTGCCCGGCAGCCCGATGAAGAACGCCTCATCGGCGGCAGCCTGCGCCCCGCCCTGAGGCCGGCGCACCGCGCCGAACGCCAGCGGCTTGCCCGGCTTCATCGCAATCTGCCACATGTTGATGTGCCCTTCGGCCTCCACCGCCGGCCTCACGTGGTCTTCCTCGCCCACGGAAACGCCGCCCGAGGTCAGGATCAGGTCGTGCTTCGCGGCGGCCTCGCGCAGCGTCGCGCGAGTGACGTCGAGCCGGTCCGGCACGATGCCGTAGTCGGTGACTTCGCAGCCCAGGTTGCGCAACAAGCCGGTCAGGGTGAAGCGGTTCGAGTTGTAGATCGCGCCCGGCCGGAGCGGCTCGCCCGGCATGGTCAGCTCGTCGCCGGTGAAGAACACCGCCACTTTCACGCGGCGCGCGACCGTGAGCGTCGCGCAGCCCACCGACGCCGCCAGCCCGAGCGCCGCCGGCGTGAGCCGCGTGCCCGCGGGCAGGATCACCGAGCCCTTCTTGATATCGGCGCCCTGAGCGGTGATCCACTCGCCTGCCTTCGGCGCATGGAGGATCGTCACTTCGCCGTCGGCCGTTTCGGTCTGCTCCTGCATCACCACGGCATCGGCGCCCGGAGGCACCGTCGCGCCCGTGAAAATGCGCGCCGCCGTGCCTGCCGCGAGCGGCTGCGGCGCATGCCCGGCGGGCACCCGCTGCGAGACCGGCAGCCGGCGGCTGCCCTGCGCGAGATCGGCCACGCGCACCGCGTAACCGTCCATCGCGCTCGTGTGCATCGGCGGCACGTCGAGCGGCGAGACGACCTCGACCGCCAGCACGCGATTGAGCGCGTCGAAGGTCGACAGCGTCTCGGTGGCGCTGCCGGGCGCGGCATCGGTCAGGGGCCGGGCGGCGGCCAGCAAGGTGGCGAGCGCGTCGGCGGTCGAGAGCATCGGCGCACGCGGCGCGGGCGCGGCGTTAGCGGAGGATGGCGATTGAGGCGTGGACATTGGCGGGAATGTTGGGCTTGACTGGACGCCGCGTGCTGCGTCTTCGACAGAAGTGGTCTGTCGATATTGTAGCGGCGAGGACGCGGCATTGCGCCGCTACGCTTTATGCCACGGATTTGCAGCACCCCGGCCGCGAGCGCGACCAGGGTTCACGGCCCTCGGCAGGCCGCTTGGCAGACCATCAAAGCCCCGTATGAGCGGCGATGTAGTCCTTCACGCGCTGGGCATCGGCCGGCATGACTTCGAAGCGCTGCGGCAGCGCCTCCAGACCTTCGAACGCCGCCGGGCGCTCGGCCTCGCGATCGAGCGCCTCGCGGATCGTCTCGCCGAACTTCACCGGCTGCGCGGTTTCGAGCACGATCATCGGCACGCCCGGCTGCAAGTGCTCGCGCGCGACCTTCACGCCGTCCGCGGTGTGCGTGTCGATCATGGTCTGATAGCGCGCATACACGTCGCGGATCGTGGCGATGCGGTCGTCGTGGCTGCTGCGCCCCGACACGAAGCCGAATTGCTGCACGCGCACGAAGTCGCCGCTGGCGGCGAGATCGAAGCCGCCCTTTTCCTCGACGTCGCGGAACAGTTGCGTCACGCGCGCCGGATCGCGGCCGAGCAGGTCATAGACGAAGCGCTCGAAGTTCGACGCCTTCGAGATGTCCATGCTCGGGCTGGTCGTGTGATACGTCTCGGCCGAGCCGCGCACGCGATAGATGCCCGTGCGGAAGAACTCGTCGAGCACGTCGTTCTCGTTGGTGGCGACCACGAGCTTCTCGATCGGCAGGCCCATCATGCGCGCGATATGGCCCGCGCAGACATTGCCGAAGTTGCCCGAGGGCACCGTGAACGAGACGCGCTCGTCGTTGCTCTTCGTGGCCGCGAAGTAGCCTGCGAAGTAGTAGACGACCTGGGCCACGACGCGTGCCCAGTTGATCGAATTGACCGTGCCGATCTTCTGCTGCGCCTTGTACGCGTGGTCGTTCGAGACAGCCTTGACGATGTCCTGGCAGTCGTCGAACACGCCTTCCACCGCGAGATTGAAGATGTTCGGGTCCTGCAGGCTGAACATCTGCGCGGTCTGGAACGCGCTCATCTTCTTGTGCGGCGAGAGCATGAACACACGCACGCCCTTCTTGCCGCGCATCGCATATTCGGCGGCGCTGCCGGTGTCGCCGGAAGTCGCGCCGAGAATGTTCAGCTGCTGCCCCGCCTTCGCGAGCGCGTACTCGAACAGGTTGCCGAGCAGCTGCATCGCCATGTCCTTGAACGCGAGCGTCGGGCCGTTCGAGAGTTCGAGCAGCGAGAGCTGCGCGCCGTTTTCCTCGCCGAGCGTGGTGAGCGGCGTGATCTTGCTCGCGTCCTCGCCATGGCGCACGTTGCAGTACGTGGCGGCGGTATAGGTGCGGCGCGTCAGGTCGCGCAGGTCCTCGGCGGGAATGTCGTCGCTGAACTTCGAGAGAACCTCGAATGCGAGGTCCGCGTACGAGAGGCCGCGCCAGCGCGCGAGTTCTTCCTGGCTGATCCGCGGGTATTCAGCCGGCAGATACAGGCCGCCGTCGCGTGCGAGGCCGCCCAGCAGAATGTCGGAAAACGAGTGATGCTCGCCGGCACCCGCGCCGCGCGTCGATACGTAGTTCATTGCCTTTGCCTTATTCAGCGCTTCAGTTCAGTCCTTCCATGCGCAGCTTCGTCACCGACGACTTCACGGTCGCCAGCTTCTCCACCTGCGCAATCGCCGCGTTGACAAGCTTCTCGACCGTCTCATGCGTGATCAGGATGATGTCGGTTTCCGCCTTGCCCTGCGCGTCGACCTGCTCCGATTCCTTCTGCAACAGCGCGTCGATCGAAATGCCGCTGTCCGCAAGGATGCGCGTGATGTCGGCCATCACGCCGGTCTGGTCGGCCACGCGCAAACGCAGGTAGTAGCCGCTCGTGACTTCGTCGATCGGCAAGATCGGCGTGTTCGAGAGGCTGTCCGGCTGGAACGCCAGATGCGGCACACGGTGCTCAGGGTCGGCCGTATGCAGGCGCGTGACGTCCACGAGATCGGCGACCACGGCCGAGGCCGTCGGCTCCGAACCCGCGCCCTTGCCGTAGTAGAGCGTCGTGCCCACGGCGTCGCCGTGCACGACCACCGCGTTCATCGCGCCTTCGACGTTCGCGAGCAGGCGCTTGGCCGGGATCAGCGTGGGATGCGTGCGCAATTCGATGCCCTTTTCCGTGCGGCGCGCGATGCCGAGCAGCTTGATGCGGTAGCCGAGTTCTTCCGCGTACTTTATGTCGATGGCGTCGAGCTTGCTGATGCCTTCCACGTATGCCTTGTCGAACTGCACGGGCACGCCGAACGCGATCGCGCTCATGATCGTCGCCTTGTGCGCGGCGTCCACGCCTTCGATGTCGAAGGTCGGATCGGCTTCGGCGTAGCCCAGTTCCTGCGCGCCCTTCAATGCGGTCGCGAAGTCGAGGCCGCGCTCGCGCATTTCCGAGAGGATGTAGTTCGTGGTGCCGTTGATGATGCCGGCGATGTATTCGATGCGGTTGGCCGTGAGGCCTTCGCGCAGCGCCTTGATGATGGGAATGCCGCCCGCGACCGCCGCCTCGAACGCGACCATCACGCCCTTGGCGCGCGCCGCTTCGAAGATCTCGGTGCCATGGACCGCCAGCAGGGCCTTGTTCGCGGTGACCACGTGCTTGCCGTTGGCGATGGCGCGCAGCACGAGGTCCTTCGCGACGCCCGTGCCGCCGATCATTTCAGCGATGATCGAAATCGACGGGTCGTCGACGACCGCGTTGAAGTCGCTCGTGAGTTCGACCGTGCCGCCTTCGGCGCCGAGCGCCGCCGTGGCCTTGGCCGGGTTGCGCACGGCGATGCGCGCGACCTCGATGCCGCGGCCCGCGCGGCGTTTGATTTCTTCCTGGTTGCGGCGCAGTACCGTGAAGGTGCCGCTGCCTACCGTGCCGAAGCCCAAGAGACCTACTTTGATCGGTTCCATGCAGCGTGTGTTCGTCCAAGTGTTTAAAAGGAAAAGCGGTTGCGCCGCGCCGGAACGTCGGCCGCGCGGCGCGCATGGTGCATATGCCGGACGCGGCTCAGGTGCCGTGCCTCTGGCGATAGTTGTCGAGGAAGCGCGCGATCCGGTTGATCGAATCGGTCAGGTCGTCGACGTTCGGCAGGAACACCACACGGAAGTGGTCCGGCTGCTTCCAGTTGAAGCCCGTGCCCTGCACCAGCAAAACGCGCTCCGCGAGCAGCAGGTCGAGAATGAACTGCTGGTCGTCCTCGATCGGATAAAGCTTCGGGTCGAGGCGCGGGAACATGTAGAGCGCCGCTTCGGGCTTCACGCAGGTCACGCCCGGAATGGCGGTGAGCATGTTGTAGGCGAGTTCGCGCTGGCGATACAGGCGCCCGCCCGGCTGGATCAACTCGTTGATGCTCTGGTAGCCGCCCAGCGCCGTCTGGATCGCATACTGGCCGGGCACGTTCGCGCACAGGCGCATCGAGGCCAGAATGCCCAGGCCCTCGGTGTAGTCTTTCGAGCGGCGGCGGTTCTCGGCCGTCATGCCCGACAGGAACATCCAGCCCGCGCGGTAGCCGCACGCGCGATAGCTCTTCGACAGGCTGTTCAGCGTAACCGTGATGACGTCTTCGGACAGCGAGCCGAGTGCCGTGTGGGTCTTGCCGTCGTAGATGATCTTGTCGTAGACCTCGTCGGCGAAAATGATCAGGCCGTGCTCGCGCGCAATCGCCACGATGCCCTGCAGCAGTTCGTCCGAGTACAGCGCGCCCGTGGGGTTGTTCGGGTTGATGACCACGATCGCCCGCGTGTTCGGCGTGATCTTCGCGCGGATGTCGTCCAGATCCGGCATCCAGGCATTCGACTCGTCACAGATGTAATGCACGGGCGTGCCGCCCGACAGGCTCACCGCCGCCGTCCAGAGCGGATAGTCGGGCGCCGGGAGCAGCACTTCGTCTTCGTCGTTCAGGAGCGCCTGCATCGCCATCACGATCAGCTCGGACGCGCCGTTGCCAATGTAGATGTCATCGAGCTCGACGCCCTTCACGCCTTTTTGCTGCGCATAATGCATGATCGCCTTGCGCGCGGCGAACACGCCCTTCGAGTCCGAATACCCCGAGGAGCCCGGCAGGTTCAGGATCATGTCCTGGATGACCTCGTCGGGCGCATCGAAGCCGAACGGCGCGAGATTGCCGATATTCAGCTTGATGATGCGGTGGCCTTCTTCTTCGAGGCGCTTGGCATGCTCGAGCACCGGCCCCCGGATGTCGTAGCAAACGTTCTGCAGCTTGTTGGATTTGAGGATCGGTTTCACGGCGGGCGGTTGGTCCAAAAGCGTGTGTTGTTTCCGGAGGCAGTCTGAAAATCTGGATCGGGCTGCGACGGGGTTGATCGGCATAGACGACATGCATTGCGTGCCGCACCAGGAAGCACGCAATGCACGAATTCATGGATTGTACGGTCTGGCAGCCAGCCTGCAGCTTGTGACTGCGTTCGCCCTTCGATGGATGATGACCCGGGCCGATGGGCTGAGGCGGATGGCGCAGGCGCACGACAGGCACACTGGACGCACACGCCATGCGCACGCGGAAGGCTCGCTGCCGGGGCCGGCACTGGTTGCGCCTTCGGTGCGCCTCAGAGCACGCCATCGGGCCCTTATGAGCAAGGCCCGTCGTCGCAGCCGCTAAAAAGCTATAATTTAGCGGATTTTGGCCGACTTCCGCAATGCGCACCAAGCCGCGCGCCTCCCGAACCGAGACCTTCCGGAACCGAAGTTTTGAAACTACACCAGGACTCTAGCGGCGCCCTGAACACCGTCACCGGTTACGGCGCCGATTACGTCGAAATCAACCTCGAACGCCATACCGGCAGCGTCATCGTGATGCCCGAGACGCCTGTCATGCCCTGGCCGGTCAGCGCGTTCGACGCCTTGCGCCCCGAACTTTTCGAGATGCTACTGCCGCTCGACCCCGAGGTCGTGGTATTCGGCAGCGGCGATCGACTGCGCTTTCCCCATCCGCGCCTGACCGCGGCGCTTGGCACGAAGCGCATCGGGGTGGAGGCGATGGATTTCAAGGCTGCCTGCCGCACCTACAACATCCTGATGGCCGAAGGCCGGCGCGTGGCCGCCGCGCTCCTGATCGAATCCTGATTCAATCCTGATTCAATCCTGATCGAAAGCCGGGCCGCAGGTTAGTGCGCGGCATCGCCTTAAGCCCGCCTTCAGGTAAGCCCGGCGCGCCGTAGTACACTTGCGCGCCGCGCGGGCGCTGCGCGCCCGCCATGAAATCACGGGCGCCGCGCCGCCTGACCGACCGCAACATCAACAAGAACAGGCTGGAACCCATGAACGATACGCCCTCGCGGCTGCCGCTCAATCGCAGCGCGATCCTGCTCCTGATCGTCGCTCTCGCCGTCATCTGGTTTGTGCCGCTTGGCTGGCGCCATCTGGTGCCGAGCGACGAAGGCCGCTACGCCGAAATGGCGCGCGAAATGCTCGCCAGCGGCGACTGGATCACCCCGCGCTACAACGACTACAAGTATTTCGAGAAGCCGCCGCTACAAACCTGGATGAACGCGCTCACGTTCGCGTGGTTCGGCATCGGCGAATGGCAGGCGCGCCTCTACACGGCCCTCACGGGCTTCGCGGGCGTGCTGCTGATCGGCTTCACCGGCGCGCGTGTCTTCAACGCCGCCACGGGCTTCTTCGCCGCGCTGGTGCTCGCCTGCGCGCCGTACTGGAACCTGATGGGCCACTTCGACACGCTCGACATGGCCCTGTCCTTCTGGATGGAGCTCACGCTCTGCGCGCTGCTGCTGGCCCAGCGCCCGAACCTGCCCGCGCGCACGGCGCGCCTGTGGATGTGGGTCTGCTGGGGGGCGATGGCGCTCGCGGTACTCTCGAAGGGCCTGATCGGCCTGATCCTGCCGGGCGCCGTGCTGGTGCTCTACACGGTGATCGCGCGCGACTGGGCGCTCTGGAAGCGCCTTTACCTCGTGAGCGGCCTGATCGTGTTCTTCGCGATCGTCTCGCCGTGGTTCATCCTCGTGCAGCAGCGCAATCCCGAGTTCTTCAACTTCTTTTTCATCGTCCAGCAGTTCCAGCGCTACCTCACACCGGCGCAGAACCGTCCCGGCCCGTTATATTATTTCGTGCCGGTACTGCTGGTGGGCTTCCTGCCGTGGCTCTCGGTGAGCGTCCAGAGCGTGCGCCATGCGCTGCGCGCGCCGAGCCAGCCCAACGGCTTCGCCCCCGTCACGCTGATGCTGGTCTGGAGCGTGTTCATTTTCCTGTTCTTCAGCGCCTCGCACTCGAAGCTGCTGTCGTACACGCTGCCGATCGCGCCGCCGCTTGCGCTTGTCATCGGCCTGTATCTGCCGCTCATGACGCGCAAGCAGTGGCACCGCCATCTGGCGGGCTACGCGCTGCTCGCCGTCGCGCTCATGGCGGGTTCCTTCGTGCTCACGCGCATTGGCGACTCGCGCAATCCCAACGCCCTTTATCGCGAGTTCCAGGTCTGGGTGTTCGCGGCCGCCGCGGTCGCCTTTATCGCCACCATGATCGGGCTGCGCCTGAACCGTGCGAAACGCACGCCCGAGACGGGCGCCAGCGCGCCGGCCGTGGCGCTCGGCGCCGCGTGGCTGCTGCTCGCGACCATCGCAGGCACGGGGCACGACGTGTTCGGCACGCTCAGCTCGGGCGCGCCGCTCGCGCCCGCGGTGCGAGCGGCCATCGCGAAACTGCCGCCCGACACGCCGTTCTACTCGGTGGGCGTGCTCGACCACACGATGCCCTTCTACGTGCGCCACCCGATGACGATGGTGCAGGTCACCGACGAACTGGCTTTCGGCATCTCCGAGGAGCCGAAAAAATGGGTGCCGACCATCGCGGAATGGGAGCAGCGCTGGAAGGACGAGCGCTATGCGCTCGCGCTGATGCCAACGGATCGCTATAACGAGCTGGCCGCCCAGGGCTTCCCGATGCAGGTGATCGCGCGCGACTCGCGCCGCGTGATCGTCGAGAAACCGCAACCCTGACGACGCCCGGCTTGCGGCGGTCATGCCGCGCGCATGGGCGATAATGCTGGGCGCCGCCGCTGCGTGGAGCGTGGATGGCGGCCAGCGACAACTGGCCGGGCGCCAGCACACCGCCATTGTGCGGCCGGAGCAACCGTAGCGGGCCCGCCAGCCGCGCGCCACGGCAATTCCGCCACTAATTCACTTCGCGCCTATCCAGACCTTATTAACCATCCAACACGATGAATCCGATTTCCCTCATCTGCATTCTCGCCGGCGTCGGCCTGAATGCCTGTGCGCAACTGTTGCTGAAAGCCGGTGTCAATGCCGTTGGACACTTCGAATTCACCCGTGCGAACATCGTGCCCATTGGCTGGAAGCTGGCGACGCAACTGCCGATCATCGGCGGACTCACCTGCTATGTGTTCAGCGTGGTCGTGTGGATCGTGGGACTCTCGCGCGTGGACGTCTCGATCGCCTATCCGATGCTCTCGCTCGGCTACGTGGTCAACGCGTTCGCCGCATGGTATCTGTTCGGCGAGGTGCTGAGCGTGCAGCGCCTTGTCGGCATCGGCATCATTCTGATCGGCGTGTTCGTGCTCGCCCGCAGTTAGGGCGCACCGAAGCACGCCCGGGCACGCAACGAGGCGCGCCTGTGTGTCTCTGGCATCCTTGCACCGCAGCCGAATTCCGATTTTTTCTGACGTTCTCACGAGCAAAGCCCTCATGACCCAGTCATCCGCGCAGTCCTCCGTTCCGTTCCTGCCGTTCGTCAAGCCCGAAATCGACGAAGAAACCATCGCGGGCGTCGCCGACGTGCTGCGCTCGGGCTGGATCACGACCGGTCCGCAGAATCAGGCGTTCGAGGCCGCGCTCTCCGAGTACTGCGGCGGCCGTCCGGTGCGCACCTTCAACTCCGGCACCGCGACGCTCGAAATCGGCCTGCGCATCGCAGGCGTGGGCCCTGGCGACGAAGTCATCACCACGCCTGCCTCGTGGGTCGCCACCAGCAACGTGGTCTACGAAGTGGGCGCGACCCCGGTGTTCGCCGACATCGACCCCGTCACGCGCAACATCGACCTCGACAAGCTCGAAGCCGCCATCACACCGCGCACGAAGGCGATCATCCCCGTCTATCTCGCGGGCCTGCCCGTCGATATGGACCGCCTCTACGCCATCGCCCGCCAGCACAAGCTGCGCGTGATCGAAGACGCTGCGCAGGCGTTCGGTTCGACGTCGAACGGCAAGCGCATCGGCGCGATCGGCGACATCGTCTCGTTCAGCTTCCACGCCAACAAGAACCTCACGTCGATCGAAGGCGGCGCGCTCGTGCTCAACAACGAGGACGAAGCCGAACTCGCCCGCAAGTACCGCCTGCAGGGCATCACACGCACGGGCTTCGACGGCATGGACTGCGACGTGCTCGGCGGCAAGTACAATCTCACCGACGTGGCCGCGCGCGTAGGCCTCGGCCAGCTCAAGCACATCGAGCGTTTCACCGAGCAGCGCCGCAAGCTCGCGCATGCGTACTTCACGGGCTTCGAGGGCAGCGCCGCGGTGAAGCTCGGCGTGGGCCTGCCGGTGGCCGATTTCACCAACAGCAACTGGCACATGTTCCAGATCACGCTGCCGCTGGAGAAGCTCACGATCAGCCGGGCGGAATTCATGGAGCAGCTCAAGGAGCGCGGCATCGGCTCGGGCGTGCACTACCCGGCCATCCACCTCTTCACGCTCTATCGCGAGCGCGGTTTCCGTGCGGGCATGTTCCCGCACGCCGAGCGGTTCGGCGCGACCACGGTCACGCTGCCGCTCTTCACGCAGATGAGCGTCGCCGACGTGGCGCGGGTGTGCCGCGCCGTCGACGACATCTGCACGCAGTACGCAGTCGGCGCCGCCGCCTGATCCGGCGCTTCACACCGGGATTCAGGCACGCGGGTGCGGCAGCCCAGGGGGGACGCACCCGCTTGAATCGGCTTGAATCCGCCTGAGAGCGGCAATTTCGACGCCAATTACATGCATCATCAGAACGGAAAAGACGCACTCATGACCCAAACGGAACAACGCACCTTGACCCCGGAATCGCCGGAAGTCTCGGTCATCATTCCGGTCTACAACGAGGAAGCAGGACTCGCCGCGCTGTTCGCGCGCCTGTACCCGGCGCTCGACGCGCTCGGCACCTCGTACGAAATCATCTTCATCAACGACGGCAGCCGCGACCGCTCGGCCGCGATGCTCGCCGAGCAGTTCCGCGCCCGGCCCGACACCACGCGCGCGATCCTGCTCAACGGCAACTATGGCCAGCACATGGCGATTCTCGCGGGCTTCGAACAGGCGCGCGGCGAAATCGTCATCACGCTCGACGCCGACCTGCAAAACCCGCCCGAGGAAATCGGCAAGCTCGTCGAGAAGATGCGCGAAGGCTACGATTATGTGGGCACCATCCGCATGCAGCGCCAGGACAGCTTGTGGCGCCGCAAGGCATCGCACATGATGAACCGTCTGCGCGAGCGCATCACGCGCATCAAGATGACCGACCAGGGCTGCATGCTGCGCGCGTACAGCCGCCACATCATCGACACGATCAACCGCTGCGGCGAGATCAACACCTTCATTCCGGCGCTCGCCTACACGTTCGCGCAGAACCCCGTGGAAGTCGACGTCGCGCACGAAGAGCGCTTCGCGGGCGAATCGAAGTATTCGCTCTATAGCCTGATCCGCCTGAACTTCGACCTCGTGACCGGCTTCTCGGTCGTGCCGCTGCAGTGGCTCTCGTTCATCGGCGTGATTCTCTCGCTCGGCTCCGCGGGCCTCTTCATCCTGCTGCTGATTCGCCGCTTCATCATCGGCGCGGAAGTGCAAGGCGTGTTCACGCTGTTCGCCATCACGTTCTTCCTGCTCGGCGTGATCATTTTCGCGCTCGGCTTGCTCGGCGAATACATCGGCCGCATTTATCAGCAAGTGCGCGCGCGGCCGCGCTATCTCGTGCAGACGATCCTCGAAGAGCGCAATGGCCGCGAAGTGGTGGGCGCGCCTCGACAGGACATCGTGCAGGGCGTGCAGGCGTCGCTCAATGCCGCCAGCGCCGCGAACCAGGGTAGCCAGGGTGGACAGCAAGGAGCCCAGTCATGAAGCCGCGCGCCGTCGTTTTCGCGTATCACAATGTGGGCGTGCGCTGCCTGCAGGTGCTGCTTGCGCGCGGCGTGGACGTTGCGCTCGTCGTCACCCACGAGGACAGCCCGACCGAAAACATCTGGTTCGGCAGCGTGAAGTCGGTGGCCGAGGAGCATGGCATCGACGCCATCACGCCCGCCGATCCGAAAAGCCCCGCGCTGCGCGCAGCCGTTGCCGCCGCGCGGCCCGACTTCATCTTCTCGTTCTACTACCGGCACATGCTGCCGGTGGACCTGCTCGCGATCGCCGCGCGCGGCGCGTACAACATGCACGGCTCGCTGCTGCCGAAGTATCGCGGCCGCGTGCCCACGAACTGGGCCGTGCTCAAGGGCGAAACTGAGACCGGCGCGACGCTGCACGAGATGGCCGCCAAGCCCGATGCGGGCGCAATCATCGCGCAGACCCCCGTGCCGATCTTGCCCGATGACACCGCCGCGATGGTATTCGACAAGGTGACGGTGGCCGCCGAGCAGACGCTCTGGCGCGTGCTGCCCGCGCTGATCGCGGGCGAGGCGCCGCATCTGCCGAACGATCTCTCGCATGGCAGCTACTATGGCGGGCGCAAGCCCGAAGACGGCCGCATCGATTTCACGCAGCGCGCCCAGGACGTCTACAACCTGATCCGCGCAGTCGCGCCGCCCTATCCCGGCGCGTTCGTCGACATCGGCAATGAGCGCTTCGTGATCGCCCGCGCGCGCCTCGTGCGCCCCGGCGTAGCGACGCCCGGCATATCGGGCCAATTGCCCCCGGGTATCTACGTAAGCGATAATGCGCTTTTCGCCGTCTGCGGCGACGGCCGCGCCATCGCGATCCACGAGCTGCGGCGCCAGCATCATGGTCAAGAGACCATCGTTACCCCCGCCGCATTCTCCGAACTCACTTCATCTGTCCCCCGTCCATGAAAAAAGTCCTGATCCTGGGTGTGAACGGCTTTATCGGCCATCACCTCTCCAAGCGCATCCTCGAAACCACGAACTGGGAAGTGTTCGGGATGGACATGCAGACGGACCGCCTCGGCGATCTCGTCAAGCATGAGCGGATGCACTTCTTCGAAGGCGACATCACGATCAACAAGGAGTGGGTCGAATACCACGTCAAGAAGTGCGACGTGATCCTGCCGCTCGTCGCCATCGCCACGCCCGCGACCTACGTGCAGCAACCGCTGCGTGTGTTCGAACTCGACTTCGAGGCGAACCTGCCGATCGTGCGTTCGGCGGTGAAGTACCGCAAGCACCTGGTCTTCCCCTCGACCTCCGAGGTCTATGGCATGTGCTCCGACGAGCAGTTCGACCCGGACGCATCCGCCCTCACCTACGGCCCGATCAACAAGCCGCGCTGGATCTACGCCTGCTCCAAGCAGCTCATGGACCGCGTGATCTGGGGCTACGGCATGGAAGGCCTGAACTTCACGCTGTTCCGTCCGTTCAACTGGATCGGCCCGGGCCTCGACTCGATCTACACGCCGAAGGAAGGTTCGTCGCGCGTCGTCACGCAGTTCCTCGGCCATATCGTGCGCGGCGAGAACATCAGCCTCGTCGATGGCGGCGCGCAAAAGCGCGCGTTCACCGACATCGACGACGGCATCGAAGCGCTCATGAAGATCATCGAGAACAAGAACGGCGTCGCCACGGGCAAGATCTACAACATCGGCAACCCGACCAACAACTTCTCGGTGCGCGAGCTCGCGCACAAGATGCTTGCGCTCGCTGCCGAATTCCCCGAGTACGCCGACTCCGCGAAGAAGGTCCAGCTTGTCGAAACGTCGTCGGGCGCGTACTACGGCGCGGGTTACCAGGACGTGCAGAACCGCGTGCCGAAGATCGAGAACACGATGCAGGAGCTCGGCTGGGCGCCGAAGTCGACCTTCGACGAAGCGCTGCGCAAGATCTTCGAAGCGTACCGCGGCCACGTGGCCGAAGCACGCGCGCTCGTCGAGCAGCAATAAGCAAGGGACCCGCTCTTTGGCCCGCATCGTCCTGAAAATCGACGTCGACACGCTGCGCGGCACGCGCGAAGGCGTGCCGAATCTCGCCCGCATCTTCGATCGCTACAAGGCCCGCGCAACGTTTCTCTTCAGCCTCGGCCCGGACCATACGGGCTGGGCGCTGCGCCGCGTGTTCCGGCCGGGCTTTCTCAAGAAGGTCTCGCGCACGTCCGTGGTCGAGCACTACGGCGTGAAGCAGCTGATGTACGGCGTGCTGCTGCCCGGCCCCGACATCGGCGTGCGCGCGGCGGCCGAGATGCGCGCG
The DNA here is from genome assembly GCF_048957375.1 of Paraburkholderia sp. A1RI-2L. Classification (NCBI taxonomy): domain Bacteria; kingdom Pseudomonadati; phylum Pseudomonadota; class Betaproteobacteria; order Burkholderiales; family Burkholderiaceae; genus Paraburkholderia; species Paraburkholderia sp. A1RI-2L. The sequence goes on along the minus strand of NZ_JARBTA010000001.1, from coordinate 1,054,954 downwards.
ATCCACGAAGCCGGCTTCGAATGCGGCATTCACACGTGGGATCACGTCTACTGGCAGGACAATGTGCGCAGCCGCGAGCCCGCCTGGACTGCGCGCGAGATGAACAAGAGCCACGAGCGCTTCACGCGGATCTTCGGCACCGCTCCCGTCACGCACGGCGCCGCGGGCTGGCAGATGAACGAGGCCGCGTTCGAGCAGATCGACGCGTGGGGCATGAAGTACGCCTCGGACGGACGCGGGCATTCGCCCTATCGACCCGTGGTGCGCGGGCGCACGCTCAACCACGTGCAGATGCCCACCACGCTCCCCACGCTCGACGAAGTGCTGGGCGTGGACGGCGTGGACATCGACAACGTCGCGGCGTGGCTGCTCAAGCGTACCGAGCGCAATCCGCACGACCAGGTATTCACGCTGCATGCCGAGCTCGAAGGCCAGAAGCTCGCGCCGGTCTTCGAGCAACTGCTTGCCGGCTGGCGCGCTCAGGGCCATACGTTTGCCACGATGGGCGACTACCATGCGGCGCTGGACCCGGATTCGCTGCCATCGTACCCTGTCACCTGGGGCGAGATCACCGGCCGCTCGGGCCAGTTGATCGTCCAGCCCGACTGAAATCCGCAGCAAGGCGATGCCGCGGCGCAGCGTGCACGAGACTGCGCCGCGCCGTCGATTCGCGGGAAGCGCCCGCCCATGCGAGCCCATAACAACAGGAGAGCCACGTGCCTGACGTGACCATCGCAGTCGACCAACCCGTTCCCGATTTCACCGCACCCGCCACCGGCGGCGACTTCACGCTCTCGAGCCTCAAGGGCAAGAAGGTCGTGCTGTACTTCTACCCTAAGGACAATACGCCCGGCTGCACGCGCGAAGGCATGGAGTTCCGCGACCTCTACCCGAAGTTCAAGAAGGCGGGCGCCACGATCGTGGGCGTCTCGCGCGACAGCGTGCGCTCGCACGAGAACTTCAAGACCAAGCTCGAATTGCCGTTTACATTGGTATCGGATAGCGACGAAGCGCTCTGCTCGCTCTTCAACGTCATCAAAATGAAGAAAATGTATGGCAAAGAAGTGAGAGGAATCGAGCGCTCCACGTTCCTCATCGACGCCAGCGGCGTACTGCGCCAGGAGTGGCGCGGGCTCAAGGTGCCGGGCCATGTCGAGGAGGTCCTGGAGGCTGTACAAGCGCTGTGAGGCGCGATATATTGGGCTTCAATGAGTGCCTGTCCACCCTATTTTTTGTCGCATTTGCCACGCGGTCTTGGGAGCGGTCACAGGATGACCGCTCCAGCGCATCCGGGGCAACGCGCCATTAAAGCAGTCAAGCCGCTTGCCTCGTCACCCGGGGCAGCGGCTTTTTTGTTTGCTTCTTTGTTAGCTGTCACTCCCTCCACGTCGCACCGGATTAGCGACCCGGCGCGCGTCAACGTCAAGGAGCCGATCGAAAAACAGGCGAACCGGCATTTTCAGACCTGAGCGCGCACCCGGCGCGGTCACGGCGGGCACCTTACCCGGCACCCGCACGCCCCGCCAGAAAGCGCACCGTACGCGCACCGTACGGTCAACACCGCGACCACTCGACCCGAATTTTTCGAGGGACACCATGCCTTTGCCTACCCCCCCCAGCAAGCTCGGCAACCTGCTGCCGCCCGATGAATACAAGGCGCGTGCGCGCACGACCCGAAGCACGCGCAAAGCGGCGAGCGAAAACGACGCCGCCGATGTCGCCGACTATGGCGCAGACAGCGTCGCCGAGCCGATGACCCCCGCCGCCAACGCGGCGACCACGCTGCGCACCGTGCCCATGCACACAGCCAGCGCCGAACTCGCAGCGCTCGAACCGGTCGCGCCGGCACCGGCGCGAAAACGCAAACAGCCAACCGCGGCGCTGCTGCAGCCGGTGCAGGCACATGCCGAGCCGCAAGCCGAAGCGCCTGCGGCACCCGCGGCGCGCGGCGGCAAATCGCCCGCCGGCAAAACGGCTAGCGGCACCGCCGCAAGCGCCCCGCGCACCGGCACGAAGAAGCGCTTGCACCCCGAAGAGACGATGGAGGTGCAAAAGCTCTTCGTGCTCGACACGAACGTGCTGATGCACGATCCGACCTGCCTGTTCCGCTTCGAGGAGCACGACGTCTTCCTGCCGATGATGACGCTGGAAGAGCTCGACAACCACAAGAAGGGCATGTCGGAAGTGGCGCGCAACGCGCGTCAGGTGAGCCGCACGCTCGATCAGCTCGTCGCCAACGCGGGCCCGATCTCGGAAGGCATTTCGCTCGACCGACTCGGCAGCCGCGAGGCGCTCGGGCGTCTGTACTTCCAGACCACGCTCACGCACATCGATCCGGTCGACGGCCTGCCCGAAGGCAAGGCCGACAATCAGATCCTCGGCGTGGTGCGCGCGCTGCAGCGCGACCGGCCGGACCACCTCGTCGTGCTGGTGTCGAAAGACATCAACATGCGCATCAAGGCGCACGCGCTCGGCCTGCCCGCCGAAGACTACTTCAACGACCAGGTCCTCGAAGACAAGGACCTGCTCTACTCGGGCATCCGCGCGCTGACGCAGGACTTCTGGACCAAACACGCGAAGGGCATGGAGTCGTGGCAGGAGACCAAGACCGGCACCACGTACTACCGCGTGACGGGTCCCGAATGCCTTTCGATGCTCGTGAACGAGTTCGTCTATCTGGAGCCGCAGAACGGCGAACCCGCGTTCCACGCGATCGTGCGCGAGCTCAACGGCAAGACGGCGCTGCTGCAAACGTTGCGCGACTACGGCCACCACAAGAACAACGTGTGGGGCATCACGGCGCGCAACCGCGAGCAGAACTTCGCGCTGAACCTGCTGATGAACCCGGAGATCGACTTCGTCACGCTGCTCGGCCAGGCCGGCACCGGCAAGACGCTCGTGGCGCTCGCGGCGGGTCTCGCCCAGGTGCTCGACGACAAGCGCTACAACGAAATCATCGTGACGCGCGCGACGGTGCCGGTAGGCGAAGACATCGGCTTCCTGCCCGGCACCGAAGAGGAAAAAATGCAGCCGTGGATGGGCGCCTTCGACGACAACCTCGAAGTGCTCCAGAAGACCGACGACGCCGCCGGCGAATGGGGGCGCGCCGCCACCCAGGAGCTGATCCGCTCGCGCCTGAAGGTCAAGAGCATGAACTTCATGCGCGGCCGCACGTTCGTGGACAAGTATCTGATCATCGACGAGGCGCAGAACCTGACGCCCAAGCAGATGAAGACGCTCGTCACGCGCGCCGGTCCGGGCACGAAGATCGTGTGTCTGGGCAACATCGCGCAGATCGATACGCCGTACCTGACCGAAGGCAGCTCCGGCCTCACCTATGTAGTCGACCGCTTCAAGGGCTGGGCGCATAGCGGCCACGTGACGCTCGCGCGCGGCGAGCGCTCGCGTCTCGCGGACTACGCGTCGGACATCCTCTAAAGCCACGCGGCAGCCCGTTCCCAGCGCTTTGCGAAGCGCTGGCCGCATCCCGAAGGACCGTTTCCGGCGACCGGATACGGTCCTTTTTTTATTCGCTGGAACGTATTGCGGCGTACCAGACTGGCAACGGGTCAAGCACGAACTTCAAGTAACTTGTGAAGATTTCTTGCCGAAGCCATGTTTGACGGGCTACCATCCGCTCATTACGGTTTTCCCCAATGGCAAATGCCCAGCGTTTGCCGAACGCCTTTTTCATGCGGCAACTCTGGCTCCCCTTACTGATCGTGGCCTTTCTTGCGGCGTGTTCCAGCACGCCGCAGAAGACCTCGCGCAGTGACAGTTCGGGTTCGAGTGCAAATTCCTGGCACACCAGGCCACCTGGCTTCCCCAATTTCGTCGATCACAGCGTCGGGCGCGAGGAAATCTCCATCCAGGCGATGAGCCTCGTGGGCATTCCATACCGCTGGGGTGGCAATACGCCCGATAGCGGCTTCGATTGCAGCGGTCTGGTGAAGTATGTGTTCGCGCGCTCGGCCCAGGTGGATCTGCCGCGCACCACCGCCGACATCAGCCAGCGCGGCGAGGTCATCGATCCCGATGAAATCGCGGCTGGCGACCTCGTGTTCTTCAACACGACCGGCCGGCCGCACTCTCACGTGGGCATTTATGTCGGCAAGCTGCGCTTCGTCAATGCGCCGTCCACGGGCGGCACCGTGCGGCTCGACTATCTGACCAATCCGTATTGGGCCAAACATTTCGACGGCATTCGCCGCATGGCGCCGGCGAAGCGCGCTCCGACCACGCCGTTCGATACACCGACTTGGGAAGCCTCCACGCCCGCGCCTGCCACGCAGGCAGCGGCTGTCCCGGCTGCAGTTCCCGCGTCTGCGGCTCCAGCGGCGCTTTCAGCCACGCGAGCCAACGCCACTGCGACCGCCATGGCACCCGCCGCCGTGCCGCCGGCGCCGCGCATGGCCACGGCGGCGGATCAGAGCCGCTTGACATCGACGCCTCAGCCCGCCTATGCCGGCGCCGCCGCGCCGGTCTCCGCAACAGGCTCCGCCGCGCCAGCCGACGCATTCGAGCCGCCACCTGCGGCGATCAGCGCCGCCCAGGTGCAGGCCCGCCAGGCCGGCGTGGTTGCGCCTGCCGCCGCGCCGACTGCCTCCGTTGCACCCGCAGCCGCACCGCGCGATGCCATCAACGCCGCCGCCGATGCCTTCGAGCCGCCGCCTCCCGGCATGAACGCAGCGGCACGCCAGGCCGCACAGGCGGGTTCGACGTCGATCGAACCCACATCGTCTTCGGGCGCGCCCGCGCAGATCATGCGCGCGTCGACGGCAAGCGGCAACGTCGCCGCACCCACGCAATCGAGCGACGATCCAATCGCTCGCTTCGCCACCGGCTCGTTCTGAAGCGCGCGTCCAGGGCCAGGCGCCCTGACCGCGTTTTCCGCGGTGCGGCGTCCGCAGACTCACCCGCTCCTGGCCGAAAGGCCAATCGAAAGACTTGGCGGTTTCGCGCACGCTGCGCGTCTGCTATCGTTTTGGGACCGTTTTTTTACTTTCGCGCAGCGAGGTAGCGATGGAACTCGGACTCGGCAGCAAAGTGGTTCTCGTCACGGGCGGCAGCAAGGGAATCGGCCTCGCTTGCGCTCGCGCATTCGCCAGGGAAGGCGCGAAAGTCGCGATCGTTTCGCGCGATCCTGCCAACCTGGCGCGCGCGCGCGAGCAACTGGCCGGCGAAGGGCTCCACATCCACCTCACGCGCGCCGACCTGCACGAGCCCCACAGCGCCGCCGACGTCGTCGAGGAAGTCGCGACGGCCGTGGGGCCCATCGACATCCTCATCAACAGCGCGGGCGCCGCGCGCCGTTACGATCCCGAATCGCTCGACGCCGACGCATTCAAGGCGACCATGGAAGCCAAGTACTTCCCGTACATCTACCCGCAGCAGGAGGTGCTGCGCCGCATGGTGGCTCGCGTCAAGGCCGACACGGCCAGGGAGCCGGGCGCGATCGTCAACATCATCGGGATGGGCGGCAAGTACGCCAGCGACATCCATATCGCGGGCGGCGCGGCGAATGCGGCGCTCATGCTCGCCACCGTGGGGCTGGCGCACTATCACGCGCGCTATGGCATCCGCATCAATGCGATCAACCCGGGCGCAACGCTCACTGAGCGCCTGCAAGAAGCCGTGCAACTGGAAGCGGGGCGCGAGGGCATCAGCGCCGAAGACGCACTCGCGCGTGGCGAGGCCAGGGTGCCGCTCGGACGCTACGCAAAGCCGGAGGAAATCGCCGACGTCGCCCTCTTTCTGGCGAGCCGCCGGGCCAGCTACGTGACCGGTGCGATCGTGCCGATGGACGGCTGCACGACGCCGATCATCTGATCCGCCGGCGGCCGCCCGTGCCTTACCGGCCCACGCCCAAACAAAAAACGGCGCCCGAAGGCGCCGTGCTGTCCAACCAGTCCTGACTGATTACAGGAACCGGTGGCCGATCCACCAGCCCGCTGCGGCGAGCGTCGCAGAAGCAGGAATCGTCAGAATCCAGGCCCAGACGATGTTGCCCGCTACGCCCCAGCGCACGGCGCTGAGCTTCTGGGTCGCGCCCACGCCGACAATCGCGCCAGTAATCGTATGCGTCGTGGACACGGGAATGCCGAGCGCCGACGCCGTGAAGAGCGTAAGCGCTCCGCCCGACTCCGCGCAGAAGCCGCCCACGGGCTTGAGCTTGGTGATCTTTTGACCCATGGTGCGCACGATCCGCCAGCCGCCGAACAACGTGCCGATGCCCATCGACAGATAACAGCCGCCGATCACCCAGATGGGCGGTGCGGCGGCCGTTGCCGAGGCGTAGCCCGTCGCGATCAGCAGCATCCAGATAATGCCGATGGTCTTTTGCGCGTCGTTGCCGCCGTGGCCGAGGCTATAGAGGCCTGCGGAGATCAGCTGCAGGCGCCGGAAACGCCGGTCCACCTTGCTGGGCGGCGTGCGGAAATACAGCCATGACACCGTCAGCATGAAGAACGAACCCAGCACGAAGCCGAGCAGCGGCGAGATGAAGATGAAGGCCACGGTCTTCATGAGGCCGTCGAAGTTCAGCGAGTGCCAGCCCGACTTGGCGAGCGCGGCCCCCACGAGCCCGCCGATCAGCGCGTGCGAGGAGCTCGACGGAATGCCGTAGTACCACGTGAGCACGTTCCAGCCGATCGCCCCCACGAGCGCGCCGAACACCACGTAGTGGTCGACGATATCGGGGTCGATGGTGCCCTTGCCCACCGTCTGCGCCACCTTCAGGTGGAAAACGAAATAGGCAATCACGTTGAACATGGCGGCGAACGCCACGGCCTGCTGCGGCTTGAGCACGCCCGTCGACACGACGGTGGCGATGGAATTCGCCGCGTCGTGAAAGCCGTTCATGAAGTCGAAGACGAGGGAGATGGCCACCAGTCCGACGACCACCCAGAGGGCGAGTTGTATGGAATGCATCGCGGTCCGCTCAGGCGTTCTCTAGCACGATGCCTTCGATGATGTTCGCGACATCCTCGCACTTATCCGTGATCGCTTCGAGGATCTCGTAGATCGCCTTCAGCTTGATCAGCGTCTTGACGTTGTCTTCCTCGCGGAAGAGCTTGGACATGGCCGCGCGCAGCAGGCGGTCCGCATCCGATTCGAGGCGGTCGATGTCCTCGCACGCCTTCAGGATTTCGCGCGCCTGCTTCATGTCGGAGAGCAGCGCCACTGCCGCCTGCACGCGCTCGGCCGTGGCCGTGACCACATGCGCGAGCTGGCTGGCCTCGGAAGTCACCGACTGCACGTCGTACAGCGAGATGGCTGTGGCAACGTCCTCCATGAGGTCGAGGCAGTCGTCCATCGTCGTGATCAGCTTGTGGATCTCGTCGCGGTCCAACGGCGTGATGAAGGTCTTGTGCAACAGGTCGATGGCTTCGTGCGTGAGCTTGTCGGCGGCCTTTTCGGCGGTCTGCACGTTCTGTTTATGAACTTCCGCATCAGCCAGATTGTCGATCAGGAGCTCGAGCTCACGGGCTGCGGATACGATGCACTTTGCGTGCGCGTTGAAGATTTCGAAGAACTTGCCCTCAGTGGGCATGAATCGACCGAACATTGGAATCCCGGTAATTGGTCTCGGATCGCCGTCACAAAACGGCAAGATAGCCGTCATAAAACGGCGACATTGTATCGTCACGGGCTGGACGCCGCATGCATCTGGGGATGTCAGAACCCGGCTTGCGCCACTTTGGCGCAAGCCCACACCCCGTTTTTCAGCAACTTCCCCGCTACTACGCCTTACTCGCCATAGAAGTTCTGCGCACCGGCAAAATTGTCAAACTTCGTGTATTGGCCGTGGAACGTGAGTCGAACTGGCCCGATCGGACCATTACGTTGCTTGCCGATGATGATCTCCGCCGTGCCTTTATCAGGGCTGTCGGGATTGTAGACTTCATCGCGGTAGATAAACAGAATGACGTCCGCATCCTGTTCGATGGCGCCCGATTCGCGCAGGTCGGACATGACCGGACGCTTGTTGGGACGCTGTTCGAGACCGCGGTTGAGCTGCGAAAGCGCAATCACCGGGACGTCGAGCTCCTTGGCGAGACTCTTGAGCGAGCGCGAAATCTCCGAAATTTCGGTCGCACGGTTCTCGCCCGACGAGGAACCGCTCATCAGCTGCAGGTAATCGATGATGATGAGCCCGAGCTTGCCGCACTGGCGTGACAGACGCCGCGCGCGCGAGCGCAGCTCCATCGGATTCAGCCCGCCGGTTTCGTCGATGAAGATCTGCGCCTCGCTCATTTTCTGCACGGCGTGCGTGAGCTTGGGCCAATCCTCGTCGGTGAGGCGGCCCGTGCGCATGCGGTGCTGATCCAGCCTCCCGACCGAACCGAGCATGCGCATGATGAGCTGCGTGCCCGGCATTTCCATCGAGAACACCGCGACCGGCAGACCGTACTCCACGGCCACGTATTCGCCGACGTTCATGGAAAACGCGGTCTTGCCCATTGACGGACGCCCCGCCACGATGATCAGCTCGCCTCCGTGCATGCCCGAGGTCATACGGTCGAGGTCGATGAAGCCGGTGGGCGTGCCCGTCACGTCGCTCGGATTGGCCGTGTGATAGAGCGTGTCGATGCGCTCGACCACCTGCGTAAGCAGCGGCCCGATCTCGAGGAAGCCCTGGGTGCCGCGCGCGCCGTCCTCGGCGATCGAGAACACCTTCGCCTCGGCTTCGTCGAGGAGCTGCCGCACTTCCTTGCCCTGGGGGTTGAAAGCATCGGCGGAAATTTCGTCGGCGACCGACACCAGGCGGCGCAGCACCGCGCGGTCGCGCACGATTTCGGCATAGCGGCGAATGTTCGCGGCGCTCGGCGTGTTCTGCGCAAGCGCGTTCAGGTACGCGAGCCCGCCCACCTCCTCGGCCTTGCCCGAGGTGCCGAGCGCCTCGTACACGGTCACGACGTCTGCCGGGCGCGCGCCCGAGATCAGGCGGCCGATATGCTCGAAGATGAGGCGGTGATCGTAGCGGTAGAAGTCGCTTTGCGAGAGGAAGTCGGCAATCCGGTCCCAGGCGCCGTTATCCAGCAGCAGGCCGCCGAGCACCGACTGTTCGGCCTCGATCGAATGCGGCGGGACTTTCAGCGATTCGAGTTGGGGATCTTTCGGAGCATTCATGGAGGGCAATTATCGGACAAGCCGGCTACCTGGAACAAGCGAAACGGCAGCATTCGACGGCACAGTGCCAGCGCTTCAGCGGCAGCGGCTGTGCACACAACAAAAAAGGCAGAAGCCGCGGGGGCTCCTGCCTTCCTTGAAACAGCGGTGAACTACGGCGCTCGAGCGGCCTGGCGGGTCGCCCCGCAGGCTGCCTCAATGCTTAGACGTGCTCGCCCAGCACCGACACCATGACGTCGACGAGGACGTCGGTGTGCAGCGCAACTTGCACCGGGTGGTCGCCCACCATCTTCAGCGGGCCTTCCGGCAGACGCACTTGCATCTTTTCCACTGCGAAGCCAACCTTGCCGAGCGCAACGGCGATGTCCGCATTCGTGACCGAGCCGAACAGACGGCCGTCCACGCCAGCCTTCTGGCCGATCTGAACGGTCAGGCCGTTGAGTTTTTCGCCTTCGGCTTGCGCGGCTGCCAGCTTTTCAGCGGCGGCCTTTTCGAGTTCGGCGCGGCGAACTTCGAATTCGGCGATTGCGTCCTTCGTGGCACGGCGTGCCTTCTTGTTGGGGATCAGGAAGTTACGTGCGTAACCGTCCTTCACCTTGACGATGTCGCCGAGGTTACCCAAGTTGACGACTTTTTCCAGAAGAATGATCTGCATTCTATTGCTCCTTATCGCGTCGTCTTATTAGGCCTTGTGCTGGTCGGTGTACGGCATCAGCGCGAGGAAACGCGCGCGCTTGATAGCCGTGTCCAGCTGACGCTGATAGTGGGCCTTCGTACCCGTCAGACGAGCCGGCGTGATCTTGCCGTTTTCGCCGATGAAGTCCTTCAGCGTATCGAGGTCCTTGTAGTCGATCTGCTCGACGCCTGCAGCCGTGAAGCGGCAGAACTTCTTGCGCTTGAAGAGCGGGTTTTGTTGCTGACGACGCTTGTCGAATTTCTTACCAGTAGGGCGGGCCATGATTAGTCCTTTCCTGTACCTTGCATTTCGGTGATGTGAAACACCAGGGTTCGCGCGTTGCGGTGCTTTTTCGCCAAAAATCCGGTGAAGAGCGCTTCCACGCCCATCTCGCAGCTTTCGACGAGACCGCAGGCCTTGCCTGCCGCCACCGCGGGCATCGTGAGCTCGACGAAACGGGCAATGCCGGCTTCGACGACCTCCGTGCGATGCTGCAACGTGACGCTTGCGATCGGAACGCCGGCGGGGGTGTACCGCACCGGTTCGCGTTCTACGACGCTAGCCGTAAGCTGCAGCCTGTTCACGGGGCGAATTTAAGCAAATGAGTCAGGCAAATGAGCGTTGATCCTGGTGGCTTGTGTTATTAAGCCTGCGCTTCGGTCGGCTGGGCAGCCGCCTTCTTGGCTTCTTCGCGCTGCACTTCCTTCATCATCGGCGACGGGCCGGTTTCGGCCTTCTTCATCTTGACGATGAGGTGACGCAGAACAGCGTCGTTGAACTTGAATGCGTGTTCCAGTTCGTCGAGCGTGGTCTGGTCGCATTCGATGTTCATGCAGACGTAGTGAGCCTTCGCGAGTTTCTCGATCATGTAGGCCAGTTGACGACGGCCCCAGTCTTCGATGCGGTGGATCTGGCCACCGTGCGACGTGATCGTGCTCTTGTAACGCTCGATCATCGCGGGCACTTGCTCGCTTTGATCGGGGTGCACGATGAAGACGATTTCATAATGACGCATGTATCACTCCTTATGGATTTAAGCCACCCGGGCGTCGGAACCGGTGCGGCAAGTGAGAAGCCGAAGATTGTAGCGCGATCTGCCTCGCTCGCGCAACCGAAATTATGGTTTCGCGCAGCGTTTCAGACATGTTTTCAAGGACTTGCGCGCTGGCGTACGCCCGCCGGCGTCTCAGCCACTGCCGCTGCGGCTGTCCGCGAGCCGCGCATCGAGCGCCGCGCGCAGGCCGGCGAGCGCATCCGGGCCCGCATCGGTGACGGCCCACCAGGTCATGCCGGCGGCCTGCCAACGGGCAAGTGAATAGCCTTCGCTCGTGCGAGGCACGGCGGTTTCCGTCATCGGCCCCGCCACGCCGGGCGGGAAGACATAGACATCGATCACATGCTTGCGGTAGCGGTAAACCAGCACCGCGACTCGCTCGCGCCCCACATAATCGAGACGGCCGCCCATGAGCGGGAAGCCCTGCGCTGAGAAGTCCTCCACGGGAGGCGCATAGTCGATGCGGCCGTTGAACCACGGCTTCACCGTATGGCGGTCCGTGGACACCACGTCGAGATCGCGCCCCGAGATCTGCGCGCGCACATGGCTGGCCACGAGCTCCTCGACAAAAGCCCCATCAGCGGCGGATTTGCGCAGATGCAGAACCGTCGCCACGCTCAAGGCACACAGCACCAGCACGACGCATGCGAATCCTGCGAGCCCCGCAGCGGGCAGGCCGGCCGTACTTGTGCCGCCAGCGCCCCGGGACCGCCCGCCAGCACCGCCCTCGCCTGGCGCACGCCCTCGCAGGCCGGGCAGCCAGCGGCGCCATGCGCCGGTTCGCGCGGGCGCCTCGCGGTGCACGTGGTCAGCGGTCATCGACGGGCTTTGCACGGGCGGCAACGCCGCCACGATGCGCGCGGCGAGGCCCTCCGGCGCCCGATAGCAGGGCGCCGCACGCGTCAGACGGGAAATGGCTTCGACATTCGCAGCCGCGCCACGGCATTGCGCGCAGCCAGCCAGATGCACGCGCACGCGCCATTCGTCGGCGGCGGAAAGTTCACGGTCGACGCTTGCCTCGACCAGCGGGCTCGCTTCGTCACAGTTCATCGGGCGCCTCCGTGGCAGGACGTGGCGCACACGGCCCCTGAGGCTCGCGCGCTCCGCCGTCGACGGCCGGCTCCTCCCGGAACCGGCCGTCGGCCCCCCGGCCGGATGGTCTCCACGCTTTGCTTGCCCCGAAATCTGCCTTGCTGGCCGCGTTGTCGGCCATATTGCCCGCATCGCCGGCTGTCCTTTCGACCGCCTTTGCCGGCCCGGCCGCCGCACCGCCGCTACATGCCTGCGCCGCCAGCATCGCGGCGAGGCGCTTGCGGCCCCGCGCGAGCCGCGACATCACCGTGCCCACCGGCACGTCGATGACCGCCGCAATCTCGCGATAGCCCAATTCCTCCAGCTCGCGCAGCACCAGCACCTCGCGGTACTCCACCGGCAGGCGCTGCAGCGCCTCCTGCACGCGCCGCGCGTCCTCGGCGCGAATCGCCGACGCCTCCGGGTCGGCGCTGCCCGTGTCCCAGCCGTCCGGTGGCTGGTCGTCGCGCAACGCGTCGAACGGCGCAACTTCCTCCGCGCCCGCGCGCCGCCGCCACTCGTCGTACCAGACGCGCCGCACGATCGCGAGCAGCCAGGGCCGCGCCTGGTCGCCGCGAAACGCGTCGAAGAAGCGGAACGCGCGCAAAAAAGCTTCCTGCACGATGTCCTCGGCGTCGCCGGGATTGCGCGAAAGCCAGCGGGCAAGGTTGTACGCGGCATCCAGATGCGGCAGCGCCAGCGCCTGAAAACGGCGGCTGCGCTGCGCATCACCGGATCCCTCGTGCACTTCGTGCATCTCGTGCGCCCCGTTCGCGGATTCGCCCACTTGGTCCCCTCGTGCCTGATGGCTCGCGGCGCGACCTCAACGCTCGACGCCGCGCACAACGCGCACGCCGGCGCCGGTCTCGCTCATGCATTACCCGCACAGCGGCCAGTTTATTCCCGAGAAATACGTGCGAAAACGAAAAATAAATGGGCCATGCGCGGGCCTGAAATCAGGGGTCTCCGATCAGGCCTAGCCGCTCCAGTACCCTGGCCGCGCGTAGACCTCTTTCAGGTAATCGATGAAATAGCGCACCCGCGCCGGAACGTAACGTTGCTGCGGGTACACGGCGAGGATGTCGTAGTCGGGCAGCGCGTACTCGTCGAGCACCGTCTCCAGTTCGCCGCGCGCGAGCTGCGCATCGATCTCCCACGTCGAGCGCCAGCCGAGCCCAAGCCCCTCGGTGACCCAGCGGTGCAGCAGCTCGCCGTCGTTGCAGTCGAGCGTGCCGCCCACGCGCACGGTTGCGAGCTTGCCGTTGCGGCTGAAATACCAGCCGCGGTTCTGGCCGCCCTGCAGATTGAAGGCGAGACAGTTGTGATTCGGCAGGTCTTCGAGCGTCTTCGGCTTGCCGTGCTTGCGGAAGTATTCGGGCGTGCCGCACACCACGCGCCGGTTGGTGGCGAGCTTCACCGCGACGAAATTCGGGTCCACGGACCCGCCGATGCGAATCGACAGGTCGTAACCCTCGCGCACCAGATCGACCACGCGATCGGTCAAGTTGAACGAGACCTGGAGCTCGGGCTTGTCGGCGAGAAATGCGGGCGCGAGCGGCGCCACGTGCTTGCGCCCGAAGGCCGCCGGCGCGGAGACGATCAGATGCCCGTTGACCACGCGCCGCCCGGCGGACAGCTCGTTTTCGGCCTGCTCCCACTCCAGCAGCAGGCCGCGGCAACGCTCGAGGAATGCGCCGCCCTCCTCGCTGACCACGAGCCGCCGCGTCGAGCGGTACATGAGTTTCACGCCGAGGCGTTTTTCGAGCGCGTCGATGCGCCGCCCGAGTATCACCGGCGAGACGCCCTCGGTCAGCGCTGCCGCCGCAAGGCTGCCCGCGTCGGCCACGCGCACAAAGGTTTCAATCTGCTTGAAGCGGTCCATGCCTGCCCTCCTGTCTCATGCCGCGCCCCGCAAGCGCCGCCCACGGCAATTCCATACTTTTTGTTTCGGAATAAACGACCTGGGCTGATCTTATCAAACCTTTCCAGCGCGTCTAAAGTGAGCCTCAACCGTCGTATCCAATGCCCGCCATCCCCATGGCGCAGCCCCTCAAAGCATTAGCAACATTCAGGAGACTTTTCATGGCCAAGATGAGAGCCGTCGACGCAGCCGTTCTGGTGCTCGAAAAAGAAGGCATCGACACCGCCTTTGGCGTGCCCGGCGCTGCAATCAACCCCTTCTACTCGGCGATGAAAAAAGCCGGCGGCATCACCCATGTGCTCGCCCGCCACGTCGAAGGCGCTTCGCACATGGCCGAAGGCTACACACGCGCCAACGCCGGCAACATCGGCGTTTGTATCGGCACCTCGGGCCCCGCGGGCACCGACATGATTACGGGCCTGTACTCCGCTTCCGCCGACTCGATTCCTATTCTCGCGATCACGGGTCAGGCACCGCGCGCACGCCTGTACAAGGAAGACTTCCAGGCTGTCGACATCGAGTCGATCGCCAAGCCCGTCACGAAGTGGGCCGTCACCGTGCGTGAGCCGGCACTCGTGCCGCGCGTTTTCCAGCAGGCATTCCACCTGATGCGCTCGGGCCGTCCGGGTCCGGTGCTGGTTGACCTGCCGATCGACGTGCAGCTCGCCGAAATCGAATTCGACATCGACACCTACGAGCCGCTGCCGGTCTACAAGCCGCAAGCCACGCGCAAGCAGATCGAAGCTGCGATCGAACTCCTCAACGCCAGCGAAAAGCCGCTGATCGTCTCGGGCGGCGGCGTGCTCAACGCGGCAGCCGAAGACCTGCTCGTGCAGTTTGCCGAAATCGTGGGCGTGCCCGTGATCCCGACGCTGATGTCGTGGGGCGCGATCGCCGACGACCATCCGCTGATGGCCGGCATGGTCGGTCTGCAGACGTCGCATCGCTACGGCAACGCGACGATGCTCGCATCGGACTTCGTGCTCGGCATCGGCAACCGTTGGGCGAACCGCCACACGGGCAGCGTCGAGGTCTACACGAAGGGCCGCAAGTTCGTGCACGTCGACATCGAACCGACGCAGATCGGCCGCGTGTTCGGCCCGGATCTGGGCATCGTTTCGGACGCCAAGGCTGCGCTCGAACTGTTCGTCCAGGTCGCGCAAGAGTGGAAGGCTGCTGGCAAGCTCAAGGACCGCAGCGCTTGGGTCGCCGACTGCCAGGAACGCAAGCGCACACTGCAGCGCAAGACGCACTTCGAAAACACGCCGATCAAGCCGCAGCGCGTGTACGAAGAGATGAACAAGGTGTTCGGCCGCGACACGTGCTACGTGAGCACGATCGGTCTCTCGCAGATCGCAGGCGCCCAGTTCCTGCACGTCTACAAGGCGCGCAACTGGATCAACTGCGGCCAGGCAGGCCCGCTCGGCTGGACGATTCCGGCAGCGCTCGGTGTGCGCGCAGCCGACCCGTCGCGCCCCATCGTGGCGCTCTCGGGCGACTACGACTTCCAGTTCATGATCGAGGAACTGGCAGCCGGCGCACAGTTCAAGCTGCCGTACGTCCACGTGCTCGTGAACAACTCGTACCTCGGCCTGATCCGCCAGGCACAGCGCGCGTTCGACATGGACTACTGCGTCCAGCTCGGCTTCGAAAACATCAATGCGCCTGAAATGAACGGCTACGGCGTCGATCACAAGACCGTGGTCGAAGGCCTCGGCTGCAAGGCGCTGCGCGTGTTCAAGCCGGAAGAAATCGAGCCGGCGCTCAAGCAGGCGCAGGCCATGGCCGCCGAATTCAGCGTGCCGGTGGTGGTCGAAGTGATTCTCGAGCGTGTGACGAACATTTCGATGGGCGCCGAGATCGACGCGATCAACGAGTTCGAAGAGCTCGCCGAGAAGCCGGAGCACGCACCGACGGCTATCACGCCCCTGAGTGCGCTCGACTAAGTCGAGCGCATTGAGCCGAGCATCACCCCAGCAGGCCGCGCGTCCAGTATCGGCGCGCCGCCTGCCTGATTCCTTTTTTACTGACCGACCAGCGAGACCCAGCACCATGCCAAAATTCGCCGCGAATCTCACCATGCTATTCAACGAAGTGCCGTTCCTCGACCGCTTTGCCGCGGCAGCCGAGGCGGGCTTCGATGCTGTCGAATTCCTGTTCCCGTATCCGTTCAAGGCCGAGGAACTGGCCGAGCGCCTCGCCGCGCACAAGCTCAAGCTCGTGCTGCACAACCTGCCCGCCGGCAACTGGGAAGGCGGCGAGCGCGGCATTGCCTGCCTGCCAGATCGCAAGGGCGAGTTCAAGGAAGGCGTCGGCCGTGCGATCGAGTACGCCCGTGCGCTGAACGTGCCGCAACTGAACTGCCTCGTGGGCATCCCCACGGCAGGCATCGATCCCGACACCGCACTTGCAACCATCGTTGAAAACCTGAGCTACGCCGCGGGCGAGCTCAAGCGCGAAGGCATCCGCCTGCTCGTCGAGCCGTGCAATTCGTACGACATCCCGGGCTTCGCGCTGAACCGTTCGGCCGAAGCGCTCGACGTGATCGCGAAGACCGGCTCGGACAATCTGTTCCTGCAGTACGACATCTATCACATGCAGCGCATGGAAGGCGAGCTCGCCGCGACGATCAAGAAACACTTCGCGAAGATCGCCCATATCCAGCTCGCCGACAACCCTGGCCGCAACGAGCCGGGCACGGGCGAGATCAATTACCCCTTCCTGTTCGATCTGCTCGACTCGCTCGGCTACGAAGGCTACATCGGCTGCGAGTACAAGCCGCGCACGACGACCGTCGAAGGCCTCGGCTGGCTGCGCAACGCGCAGCAACGCGCGGCTGAACTCGCCTGACCAGGTCGCGTCGACCCCACATCGAACCGCATTCGACTCAACGGAGACATACAGATGGCAAAGATTGGTTTTATCGGCCTCGGCATCATGGGCTCGCACATGGCCCGCAACCTTCTGAAGGGCGGCCACGAACTCGTCGTGAACGGCAAGTTCCCGGTGCCTGAAGACCTCAGCAAGCAGGCCACCGTGGTGGCCGACTCGACCGCTGTCGCGCAGGCTTCGGACGTCATCATCCTGATGGTGCCGGACACCCCCGACGTCCAGAAGGTGCTGTTCGCCGATGACGGCGTCGCCAAGGGCCTCTCGGCCGGCAAGCTCGTGATCGACATGAGCTCGATCTCGCCGATCGAAACGCAGGAGTTCGCCAAGCAGATCAACGCGCTCGGCTGCGACTACCTCGACGCACCGGTTTCGGGCGGCGAAGTCGGCGCGCGCGAAGCGACGCTCACGATCATGGTGGGCGGCCCGGAAAAGTCGTTCGAACTGGCCAAGCCGCTATTCGCGCTGATGGGCAAGAACATCTCGCTGATCGGCGAGAACGGCGCAGGCCAGACGACCAAGGTCGCGAACCAGATCATCGTCGCGCTGAACATCGAAGCCGTGGCGGAAGCCCTGCTGTTCGCCGCACGCTCGGGCGCCGATCCGGAGCGCGTTCGCAAGGCGCTGATGGGCGGTTTCGCTGCATCGCGCATTCTCGAAGTGCACGGCGAGCGCATGACCAAGCGCACGTTCGATCCGGGCTTCCGCATCGAACTGCACCAGAAGGACCTGAACCTCGCCATCGACGGCGCACGCAAGCTGGGCATCGCCCTGCCGCATACCGCCAGCGCACAGCAACTCTTCAGCGTGTGTGCAGCAAACGGCGGCAAGGCATGGGACCACTCGGCAATGGTCCGCGCGCTCGAGATCATGGCCAACTTCGAAATCACCGAAGGCAAGAAGGCGTAAAGCAAAACCGCTCGAGTCGCTCGCGCGACTCGAAAGCGGCTTGATCGAGTTGTTCCGCAGATGAGGCATTGCACGCGAATGCACACAGCATCCGCGCGCAATGCCTCGCTGAGATTGGGCAGTCGCCTGGCAATGGCCAGGCAGCAACGGCCAGACAACTACCAGGCAGTAACCAGGCAGTTGGCAACATCCAGATTCAGGCTGGCGCGCACGAAACGCGACGGCCACAGGTGGGGCGCTTCGTGGTGGCGGCAACCATCGCGAAGCAAATCGAGGCCGCTCTGGGCTGAGGGCGGCCAGTGGGGTCCGAAAGCGGCACTCGGTGACGGCGGGGAAGCCTTGGTCGGTCAGACGTCATCACCGGGTGTCCGCCTGTCGGATTGCGACACACTTCATCAGCCGTCACGCGTTCGGCGCACCAGCGCTCCCTTTCCTCCACGCACTCCCCGCCCTGCTCTCGCGCAACGCCTGCCGCGCGCTTCACACTCTTTAACGCTCGAACGCTGGACGTCCTCGCACCTGCGTTTCTAGAATCGTGCTTTCATCCGTCTGTCACGCAGACGGCGCAAGGTGGACCCGCTACCCGCTGCGTGGCTACCCAATCAATCCCAGCACGTGAGGAGTGTGATCGATGGGCATCATCAACTTCATCAAGGAAGCCGGCGAAAAGCTGTTCGGCGCAGCCGCCGCTCCGGCCCAGGCCGCAGAAACCGCAGCTGCGCCGGCTGCGAATCTCGCCGATCTGAACCAGAAGGCCGGCGATGCGATCGCCGCCTACATCCGCTCACAGGGTCTCGACGCCGACAACCTCGGCGTGACCTATGACGGCATTTCGCACACGGTCACCGTCACGGGCAATGCCGTTGACCAGGCAACCAAGGAAAAGATTCTGGTGGCCGCCGGCAATGTCCAGAACGTGGACAAGGTCGACGACCAGATGAGCGTGACGAATCCGGCGCCCGAAGCGCAGCACCACACCGTGGTCTCGGGCGACAACCTCTGGAAGATCGCCGAGAAGTACTACGGCAGCGGCGCGAAAAACGACGTCATCTTCCAGGCGAACACGCCCATGCTCAAGAGCCCGGACAAGATCTACCCCGGCCAGGTGCTCGTGATTCCGCCGCTGCAATAAGGCGCTCGGCTGAAAAAAGACGGGCCTTGCGGAGCAATCCGCAAGGCCCGTTTGCATGGTTCCTGTCGTTTAGCGCTTATCGCTCAGTACGTATCGAACACGCTTTGCAACGCGGCCTTCCCGCTCGTGCCCGCCGCAAGCGCGAGCATCAGCAGCACGCGCGCCTTGTACGGGTTCAGCGTGCCCGCCGAGACGAAGCCGAGCACATCGTCCTTCGCCGCACCGTTGTGCATCACGTGTCCCGACCCCACGCGCGACGCGCGCACCACGGCAACCCCGCGCGCCGCCGCCTCGGCAAGCGCCTGCTGCAGCGTGGTGTGAATCGAGCCGTTGCCGGTGCCGGCCACGACGATGCCGCGCACGCCTGCGCTCACGAGCGCGTCCACGGCGATGCGCGTGGCGCCCGCGTAGCTCGTGACGATCTCCACCTGCGGCCATTGCCCATCTGCATTGAAGGGCGCATCCACGGTATGGGCACGCAGCGCGCGCCGCTGGAATTCCACGCGCCCGTCCTGCACCCAGCCCAGCGCGCCGATCTCGGGCGACTGGAACGCATCCACCGCATAGGTGCTGATCTTGATGACGTCGCGCGCGCAATGGATGCGGTTATTGAATGCCACCAGCACGCCCCGCCCGGTCGCCTGGCCGCTCGCCGCGAGCGCCACGGCATTGAGCAGGTTCAGCGGACCGTCGGCGGAGAGCGCCGAGGCGGGCCGCATGGCCGCCGTGAGGATCACGGGCTTGCGGCTCTTCACCGTGAGATGCAGGAAATAAGCGGTTTCTTCGAGCGTATCGGTGCCATGCGTGATGACGACGGCATCGATGTCGTCGTCTGCGAGCAACTCGTTCACGCGCTGCGCGAGCGCGCTCCAGAGGGCGAACGACATGTCTTTACTGTCGACGCTCGCGACCTGCTCGGCCTGGATCCGCGCGAGCGCGTCGAGACCCGGGACGGCCGCCAGCAACTGCGCCACGCCGATTACACCGGCCTGGTAGCCGGCGGTATTGGCCGCGTCGGGCGCGGAGCCCGCGATGGTGCCGCCAGTGGCCAGCACGGCGACGCGCGGCAGCGACGGAGCGCCGGGCGCGTATTGGGGAGAAGTGGGCGTATTCATGGCCGCGATTCTAAGCGAATCGCCGCCGGCCCAGAAATAGACAGAAGACCGGAGAACGACCGGGCCAGACGATCCGGATGATGCCCCTGTTTCAAACCGCCTCGCGCAACTGGCTCGCGATCTGCTGTTCGTTGAGCTGCGGCGCGAACATTTCAATCAGCTTGTAGGCGTACTGGCGCAGGAAGGCGCCCTTGCGCAGGCCCACGCGCGTCGTGCTGGCCTCGAACAGATGCTGCGTGTCGAGCGCCACGAGTTCGCTATCCCGCTTGGGGTCGTAAGCCATCGCGGCCACCACGCCCACGCCCATGCCCAGTTCGACGTAGGTCTTGATCACGTCCGCATCGATGGCGGTCAGCACCACGTCCGGCATGGTGCCGGCCTTCGCGAACGCCTGATCGATATGGGAGCGGCCCGTGAAGTCCTGGTCGTAGGTGATGATCGGGAACTCGGCGATCTCCTCGAGCGTGAGGTTCTCGCGGCCCACGAGCGGATGCGTCTTCGGCACGACCACCACGTGATGCCACGAATAGCAAGGAAACGTCACGATATCGGGGAAGCGGTCGAGCGCCTCGGTCGAGATGCCGATATCGGCCTCGCCGTTGATGATCATCTGCGCAATCTGCTGCGGATTGCCCTGGCGCATCGCGAGATGCACCTTCGGAAACACTTCGCGGAACTGGTGCACGACCTTGGGCAGCGCGTAGCGCGCCTGCGTGTGCGTCGTGGCCACGACGAGATGGCCGCTGTCCTGATCGGCAAACTGGCGCGCCACGCGGCGCAGGTTCTCGGCGTCGAGCAGCATGCGCTCGATCAACTGGTGCACGGCCTTGCCCGGCTCGGTGAGGCCCGTGAGGCGCTTGCCGCGGCGAATGAAGATATCGACGCCGAGTTCGTCCTCCAGATCCTTGATCTGCTTCGAGACGCCCGACTGCGACGTATAGAGCACGTTCGCCACTTCGGTCAGGTTCATGTTCTGCCGGACGGCTTCACGCACGAAACGCAACTGCTGAAAATTCATGTTCTTCTCTCCTGAACCGCCAACCGCGCTTTCGTCGATTAATGTGTCGACTAATTCGGCGATCAATCGGTCAATTATTCGTTATGCGCCGTCCATCAGGCGGGAAACACGCGCAGCCCGCGCGGCACCGCTGTCACGCCGTCGCCGGGCGCGAGACTCAGCGCGCGCCAGGTTTCGCGATCGAGCTGCGCCTCGAGCACGCCGCCCGCACGGCTTTCGAGTTCCACGCGCACCGCGCCGCCGAGCGTCACCACACGGCGCACGTCCACGACGAGGCCGTCGCGATGTGCGTCGGCATCGCGATGCAGCACGAAATCGTGCGGCCTCACGTAGGCGAGCGCCGGACCTTCGAAGCCGGCCTGCACCGCGATCGGCTGCGCCGCGCCGTCGGCCACGAAGCCTTGCGCACCGACTCGCCCATGCAAGCGGTTCGCCGCGCCGAGGAACTCGTAGACGAACGCCGACTGCGGATGATCGTACACGTCCTGGGGGCTGCCGACCTGCTCCACATGCCCATGATTCATCACGACGATGCGGTCGGCCACTTCGAGCGCTTCCTCCTGGTCGTGCGTGACGAAGATCGTCGAGATGTGCAGGTCGTCGTGCAGGCGCCGCAGCCAGCTGCGCAACTCCTTGCGCACTTTCGCGTCGAGCGCGCCGAACGGCTCGTCGAGCAGCAGCACTTTCGGCTCCACGGCGAGCGCGCGGGCCAGCGCGATGCGCTGGCGCTGGCCGCCGGAAAGCTCGGACGGATAGCGCAGCGCGAGCCAGTCGAGTTGCACGAGCTTGAGCAGCTCATGCACTTTCTCGCGGATCTGCGCTTCGGAGGGACGCTCGTTGCGCGGCTTCACGCGCAGCCCGAACGCCACATTCTCGAACACGGTAATATGGCGGAACAGCGCGTAATGCTGGAACACGAAGCCCACCTGGCGCTCGCGTGCGCCAACCATCGCCACGTCCTGCCCCTGGAGCACGACCTGGCCTTCATCGGCATATTCGAGCCCGGCGATCACGCGCAGCAGCGTGGTCTTGCCGCATCCGGAAGGCCCGAGCAAGGCGACCAGCTCGCCCGCCGGAAAGTCGAGCGAAACATGGTCGAGCGCGGTGAAATCGCCGAAACGCTTGTGCAGATTACGAACGATGATGCCCATCTTTAGCCCTTTCCCTGTTCAAGCGTCCGGCGCAACGCGCGGGTGTGTTGTTGTGGGTGTTGTTGTGTATGTCGTTGGCCAATCACTGCGCCTTGAGGCGCGGCCGCACTGCGCGTTGCCGGCAGTCCCGCGAGCGCCGGCACGTCGCCGGTATCGCGCAGCTCCGCAGACATGTGGCGCTCCGCCAGCAGCTTGAGACCCAGCGTAACGAGCGCGAGCAACGCAAGCAGCGAAGCCACGGCGAACGCGGCCGCGAAGTTGTATTCGTTGTAGAGGATCTCCACGTGCAAGGGCATCGTGTCGGTCTGGCCGCGAATGTGTCCAGACACCACCGAAACCGCGCCGAATTCGCCCATCGCGCGCGCATTGCAGAGAATCACGCCGTACAGCAGACCCCAACGGATGTTCGGCAACGTCACGCGCCGGAACATCTGCCAGCCCGACGCGCCCAGCACGTGCGCGGCCTCTTCCTCGTCGGTGCCCTGAGCCTGCATCAGCGGAATCAGTTCGCGCGCGACGAACGGGAACGTCACGAAGATGGTCGCGAGCACGATGCCCGGCACCGCGAAGATGATCTGCACATTGTGGTCCTCAAGCCAGGGGCCGAGCCAGCCCTGCGCGCCGAACAGCAGCACGTAAATGAGCCCTGAAATCACGGGTGAAACCGAAAACGGCAGGTCGATCAGCGTGGTGAGCAACGCCTTGCCGCGGAACTCGAACTTGGCGATGGTCCACGATGCCGCGAGGCCGAACGCCAGATTGAGCGGCACGGCGATCGCGGCGGTGATCAGCGTGAGCTTGATCGCGGCGAGCGCATCCGGGTCGGCGAGCGATACGAAATAGAAGCCGATGCCCTTGCTCAACGCCTGCCAGAACACGGCCACGAGCGGCACGACCAGAAACAGCGCGAGAAACGCCAGCGCAATGCCGGTGAGGAGCCAGCGCACCCAGGGCGCTTCCGTTACGGAATTGGGACGTCCTGCATTGCGGACCCGCGTACTTGCTGCACTCATTGCGCCTCTCCTCCAACACCCGCGTGCATCGGGTTCGGCACACGCGAGCGCGACACGCCGCGCGACGCCCGGCGGCTCGTGCGCCGCTGCAAATACCATTGCAACGTGTTGATGAGCAGCAGCATGACGAACGACACGCACAGCATCACCACAGCCAGCGCCGTCGCGCCCGCATAGTCGTATTGCTCGAGCTTCGTGATGATGAGCAGCGACGTGATTTCCGACTTCATCGGCACATTGCCCGCGATGAAGATGACCGAACCGTACTCGCCCAGCGCGCGCGCGAATGCGAGCGCAAAACCCGTAAGCAGCGCAGGCAATGCCGCCGGCAACACCACGCGGCGAAACGTGAGCCAGCGCGACGCGCCCAGGCAGGCGGCGGCCTCTTCCTGCTCGCGCTCGAACTCCTCGAGCACGGGCTGCACGGTGCGCACGACAAACGGCAGGCCAATGAACGTGAGCGCCACAAGCACGCCGAGCGGCGTAAACGCGATCTTGAGGCCGAGCGGCTGCAGGAACTGGCCGATCCAGCCGTTGCCCGCATACACGGCGGCAAGCGAGATCCCCGCCACGGAAGTCGGCAGTGCGAACGGCAGATCGACGAGCGCATCGATCACGCGCTTGAACGAGAACGTGTAGCGCACCAGCACCCAGGCGAGCAAGAACCCGAACACCGCATTGATGAGCGCTCCGCCAAGCGCGGAGAAAAATGTGAGGCGGTACGACGCGAGCACGCGCGGCGACGCCACCGCGCGCACGAGCTGCGCCCAATCGAGCGTCGCGGTCTTGAGGAACGTGGCCGCAAGCGGAATGAGCACCACGAGGCTCAGATACGCCACCGTGATGCCGAGCGTCACGCCGAATCCCGGCAGCGCGCCTGGCTTCTGTAATCGAAACGTCGTCATGCTCTATCTCTTCACATGGGTTGCGCGGAGCGCCTCCCGTCATGCGATACATGCGGGGCGCCGCGGCTAAAGACGCGCCTCGTCGGGCGCGCCTTGTTTTTGGCGTTGCTTGCTACTGCGTATTGCCGTAGGCTTACTACGGCCGGCTTATTGCGGCTGATAAATCGAATCGAACACGCCGCCATCGGCGAAATGCGTCTTCTGCGCCTTGGCCCAGCCGCCGAACGCCTCGTCGACCGTGTAAAGCTTGAGCTTCGGGAACTTCGCCATGAGCGCCGCCGGCACCTTGTCCGAGCGCGGACGATAGAAGTTCTTCGCGGCAATCTCCTGCCCCTTCTCGCCATAGAGGAACTCGAGATACGCCTGCGCCACCTTGCGCGTGCCGTGCTTGTCCACGACCTTGTCGACCACCGCAACCGGCGGCTCCGCGAGAATGCTGGCCGACGGCACCACGATCTCGAACTTGTCCGGCCCGAACTCCTTGAGCGAGAGGAATGCTTCGTTTTCCCAGGCGATCAGCACGTCGCCGATATCGCGCTGCACGAAGCTCGTGGTCGCGCCGCGCGCGCCCGAGTCGAGCACGCCTGCGTTCTTGTAGAGCTTCGTGACGAAGGCCTTCGCCTTCTGGTCGTTGCCGCCCGGCTGGTGCGCCGCATAGGCCCACGCCGCGAGGTAATTCCAGCGCGCGCCGCCCGAGGTCTTCGGATTGGGCGTGACGATCGAGACGCCGGGCTTCACGAGGTCGTCCCAGTCCTTGATGCGCTTCGGATTGCCCTTGCGCACGAGAAACACGACGGTCGAGGTGTATGGCGAGGCGTTGTCGGGCAGACGCATTTGCCAGTCCTTCGCGATCAGCCCTTTATTGGCGAGTGCGTCGATGTCCCAGGCGAGCGCGAGCGTCACGACGTCGGCCTGCAGTCCGTCTAGCACCGAGCGCGCCTGAGCGCCGGAACCGCCGTGCGACTGCTTGATGGTGAGCGTCTCGCCGCCTTTCGCCTTCCACTCCTTGATAAAGGCTTCGTTGATGTCCTGATACAGCTCGCGCGTGGGATCGTAGGAGACGTTGAGCAGCGCCGTGTCCGCATGCGCCGCCGGCGCGAAGACCGCCATGCCGACGAGCGGCGCCACGCCGATCAGCAGTTTCGCCGCCAGCGTCCTGAACCATGCGTGCCCCGTAATGCCTTGTTTCATCCACTTTTTCTCCGTGTCGTCGTGCGCATTCGTGCACTTTCGTGCGTTCTCGCGTGCCCTGCAGCAAT
The DNA here is from genome assembly GCF_048957375.1 of Paraburkholderia sp. A1RI-2L. Classification (NCBI taxonomy): domain Bacteria; kingdom Pseudomonadati; phylum Pseudomonadota; class Betaproteobacteria; order Burkholderiales; family Burkholderiaceae; genus Paraburkholderia; species Paraburkholderia sp. A1RI-2L. The sequence continues at coordinate 1,029,709 of NZ_JARBTA010000001.1, read as the reverse complement.
CGATGGAGGCCAGTCTAGCGATCGGCTTACATTATTAAAAATGATGTTTTCTCATTTTTTAATACGTAAAAGTGGTAAGGACGGAGGAATTGGGCGCTTGCGCCTGTTTTCGCCGGTGGTTGCGTCCGTCGGGGAAGGGAAAGCGCCGTCGCGACGCCGTGCGGATGACAAAGTTCAAGTAACACTTGAAAAGCGGCGAGTACTGTATAAAAATACAGTCACCTGTTCAAACATACAGTAGCGCCATGACCAAACTCACCGCACGACAGCAGCAGGTTTTCGATCTGATCCGCCGCGCGATCGAGCGCACCGGCTTTCCGCCCACGCGCGCGGAAATCGCCGCCGAACTGGGCTTCAGCTCGGCGAACTCGGCGGAGGAACATCTGCGCGCGCTGGCGCGCAAGGGCGTGATCGAGCTGGCTGCAGGCGCTTCGCGCGGCATCCGCCTCGTGCCCGGTCCGGGCGATCTGCCGCATCAATTCACGCTGCCGCACGCGGGCCTCATGCAGCTCTCGCTGCCGCTCGTGGGCCGCGTCGCGGCGGGTAGTCCGATCCTCGCGCAAGAGCACATTTCGCAGAACTACACCTGCGACCCCGCGCTCTTTTCGAGCCGGCCCGACTACCTGCTCAAGGTGCGCGGGCTGTCCATGCGCGACGCGGGCATCCTCGACGGCGACCTGCTCGCCGTGCAAAAAAAGAGCGAAGCGAAGGATGGCCAGATCATCGTGGCGCGTCTTGGCGACGACGTCACCGTGAAGCGCCTGAAGCGGCAGCGCAACGGCATCGAGCTGATCGCGGAGAACCCTGACTACGAGAATATTTTCGTCGCGGCCGGCAGCGCGGATTTCGCGCTCGAAGGCATTGCCGTTGGTCTGATCCGTCCAACCGAATTCTGATAATTCCGCCTGCGCATTTTCTGCGCATCTTCTGCGCATTTTCCGGAGAGAGTCATGGAACGCCTTGCCCGCCTGTTGCCCTTCCGTCAATTCGGCCGTCTGCGCCATCTGCGCGGGATTGCCTCGTGCGCCATGCGCGAGGCGCGTGCTTCGGCGGCGGCCCTTGGCCGTCAATGCGGCTACCAGATCAATGGCTCGCTCTTCGACGACATCGAGCAAGAAGACGAAGCGCGCCCGCTGCCTTCCGCGCAGCCGGCCTTCGCACGCGTTTCGCTCAACAGCACGCTGAATGCGGAGCAGCCCGACCGCCGCGCACCGGTGCGCGTCTATCACGGCCAGTCGCGGCTCATCATGGTGGGCACGATGGAGGCGGTGTGCCGCGCCATCGACCGCTGTATCGCGGAGCAGCAGGCCGATGCGCCGGTCGCGCTGGCAAAGTAAGCAACAAAAGTGGGATCGTTTTTGATTGCGCGCGGTCAACACCCTGATTGAACACTGCAGGGTTGCACTAACCAATGACCGATACCCAAACGTATCCGCGCAAATCATCCAGCTGGAAGAAGCCCGTCGCAATCGCCGTCGCGGCGGTTGCAATCGTGGCGGCAGTGGGCTATGGCTATGCATCGCCATATATCGCGCTGAATAACCTCAAGGCAGCCGCCGACGCACGCGACGCAGCCGCACTAAGCGAGTACGTCGACTACCCGGCGCTGCGCGCGAGCTTGAAGCAGCAGGTTGGCGAGATGCTGCAACAACGCATGGAGGCCGCCCACGCCAGCAATCCGCTCATGCTGTTCGGCGCGATGATCGGCAATGCGCTGATCGGCCCACTGGTGGACGCGTATGCCACGCCAGAGGGCGTGGCCGCATTGCTCAGCGGCATGCCGCCGACCGGCAAGCCGGGAGAACAGCCCGCGCCTGTGCCGCCGGCTGAAGCGCCGTCGCCGCCACCATCGTCACAGGCAGGCCAAGCGACGCAGCCCGCACCCGGCAATCCTCCGGCTCAGGCGCAATCGCCGCAGCCGCAGCAAGCTCAGCCGCGAGCGCAAACCTCGGCGGGCTACCGCAGTCTGAACACGTTCGCCGTCACGTGGCAGCGCGGCGCAAACAGCGGCTATGGCGGCGATCGCTATGCCGCCATCCTGCAGCGTCATGGGCTGTTTTCGTGGAAGCTCGCCGCCGTGGAATTGAACGAGCCGAATACCGTCAACGACGCGAGCGCGTCGAACTGAGCAAGCCGTACCGAGATGAACCGCAAGAATTGCGGCGAGCCATCTACGTGGTAGTGGCTCCGCCGCTTTTCGCTGATTGACTGAACGCTGCAATCGCGCGGAAGCGATTGATAGCGGCTAGGCCGCCGCCTGCTGTTGCTGTTTTTCCTCGGCAGCCGAAGAGCAGGCCACGAGAATGCTGCACGTCACGCGGTCGAGCAGCGGCGTATTGCCCGCACCCATCCACCAGCGCGAAAGTCCGGTGCGGCAGCGATGCCCCACCACTACGAGATCGACGTGCAGCTCATTGGCGAGATTCGCAATCTCGTCGATCGGATGGCCGAACGCGAAGTGGCCCTGCGCACGCACGCCGCGTTCGGTCAGCCAGTCCACGCCTTCCTGCAGAATCTCGCGCGCCGTTTCTTCGAAGCGCCCACATGCCACGTCGGTGAGCAAGCCCGCACTTTGCGCGATCGTCGAGCGCATGTCGACCACCGAAAGCAGATGGGTCTCCGCATGCAGGTCCAGCGCCAGATCCGCGCCGCAACGCAGCGCCTTGCGGCCTTCGCGCGAGCCATCGTAACAAAGCAGAATTTTCTTGTAGCTCGCCATGATCGATTCTCCCTACCCGTCTGGAAACGCAGGTCACTATTACATGATGGTGCGCCGCAATTCGACACGCAAGGGCTGGAAAACGCCAGGTTTGCGTGCACATCGATGGTGCAACGGCATGGGGAGATGAACGCCCTATAATAGGCCGCCTTGCAACGTGCAACAGCCGCCCAACCATGCCCGCCATCGAATTCGAGCAGGTGATCAAGCACTACGGAGACAGGACCGTCGTGAACGGCCTGTCGTTCGACGTCCTCCCCGGCGAATGCTTCGGGCTCCTCGGCCCCAACGGCGCAGGCAAGACCACCACGTTGCGCATGCTGCTCGGCATCGTTTCGCCCGATGCCGGACGCATCAGCCTGTGCGGCGAACCGGTGCCCGCGCGGGCACGTCATGCGCGCGCGCGCGTGGGCGTCGTGCCGCAATTCGACAATCTCGATCCCGACTTCACAGTGCGCGAGAATTTGCTCGTGTTCGGCCGCTACTTCGGACTCTCGGCAAGCGAAACGCGCGCGCTCGTCGCGCCGCTGCTCGAATTCGCACGCCTCGAAAGCAAGGCCGATGCACGCGTGGGCGAGCTTTCCGGCGGCATGCGCCGCCGTCTCACGCTGGCGCGCGCGCTCGTCAACGACCCCGACGTGCTGGTGATGGACGAGCCCACCACGGGTCTCGATCCGCAGGCCCGCCACCTGATCTGGGAGCGGCTGCGCTCGCTGCTCGCGCGCGGCAAAACGATTCTCCTCACGACGCATTTCATGGAGGAGGCCGAACGGCTTTGCAATCGCGTCTGCGTCATCGAGGAGGGCCGCAAGATTGCCGAGGGCCCACCGAAGGCGCTGATCGAATCGGAAATCGGCTGCGACGTGATCGAGGTCTACGGGCCCGATCCGGTGGCGCTGCGCGACGAGCTCGCACCGCTCGCCAAGCGCACGGAAATCAGCGGCGAAACGCTCTTCTGCTATGTCGACGAAGCCGCGCCCGTGCATGCGCTTTTGCGCCATCGCTCGGATTTGCGCTACCTGCATCGGCCCGCGAATCTTGAAGATGTGTTCCTGCGGCTCACGGGCCGCGAGATGCAGGATTAACATCGCCATCATGCAGACACGCACGCAAACCCCGCCGCCCACGCGCCCCACCCAGTCGCCCATGCGCGAGCCGCGCGCGGCGCTGCCGTCGAACGCGACGCACTGGATCGCCGTATGGCGGCGCAACTATCTCGTCTGGCGCAAGCTGGCAATCGCCTCGATGTTCGGCAATCTCGCCGATCCGATGATCTATCTGTTCGGCCTCGGCTTCGGGCTCGGGCTGATGGTCGGCCACGTCGACGGCGTCTCGTACATCGCGTTTCTCGCGGCAGGCACGGTGTCGTCTTCGGTGATGATGTCGGCTAGCTTCGAGTCCATGTACTCGGGTTTCTCGCGCATGCACGTGCAGCGCACATGGGAAGCGATCATGCACACGCCGCTCTCGCTCGGCGACGTGGTGCTCGGCGAGGTTGTCTGGGCCGCCAGCAAGTCGGTGCTGTCGGGCGCGGCCATCATGATCGTGGCGGGCCTGCTCGGCTACGCGAGCTTTCCGTCGATGCTGCTCGCGCTGCCCGTGATCGCGCTCGCGGGCCTCGCATTCGCGAGCTGCGCGATGATCGTCACGGCGCTCGCGCCGTCCTACGACTTCTTCATGTTCTATCAAACGCTCGTGCTCACGCCGATGCTGCTGCTTTCCGGCGTGTTCTTTCCGCTCACGCAATTGCCCGCCGCCGCGCAGCACGTCACGCTGATGCTGCCGCTCGCGCACGCCGTCGAGTTGATTCGCCCGGCCATGCTCGGGCGCCCGATCGAGCATGCGGGACTGCATCTCGCCGTGCTCGTGCTCTACGTGGTGGTGCCCTTCGTCGTCGCCTCGATCCTGTTCCGGCGGCGCATGATGCGCTAACGCGCGCGGTTCGGAACAAGCTCAGTCGTCGTCGTCGCCCCAGGGGATGTCGACATCCGAAATGAAGGCGACGGTCGCGAACGGGCCGCCTTCCTGGCGGCCGATCTTGCCGTCGGCGCGATGCCACTCGACGCGGAACTGCGTGGACTGCGACTGGGCAAGCAGGCGAATCGTTCGGATCTCCTCCGGATCCGAGTCCTCGACGGGACCATCGAGCGAAATCAGCAACTGCTGCGGCCAGAGGCCGTCGGCGGGATCGTAAATGCGGTCGCCATCGGGGATCGACGTGTGCGCCTCAACGCCGATGGTCGCCGACGCCTCGACGATCATCTTGCCGAGCGCGCGCAAAACCGCCGTTGCACGAGCGGAGTTGGCCTGCCGGATGGCGAGGTCGCCCCGTGTCAGGGCCTGTTCGAGTTTCGGATTCGTTTTTTGCTTTGCCATGGCGGTTCCCGGGCGCGAGCCCTGTTCTGTGCGGATTGTGTGCAGATGGCCAGCCGGCTGGCCGGCAATCCGACGTTGATGCGTGTCTCTTATCTTAGGGCCTGTTCACGCCGTTGCGCACCAATACGTGCGAACAGGCCTTAATGAAGCGCGCTAAAACCCCAGCGCGACTGTTGCCAGCCCCGCCACCACGCCGAACAGCACGACCACCGAGCCCACCAGCGCCAGCGTACGCACCCTGAACGAGCCGGCCAGCATCGCGAACGACGGCAGGCTCACGGGCGGCAACGTCATCAGCAGCGCGCCCGCCGGCCCCACGCCCATGCCGAGCGCCAGCATCGCCTGAATGATAGGCACCTCGCCGGCGGTAGGGATCACGAACAGCATGCCGGCCACCGCAAAAACGACGATCCAGCCGAGGCTGCTCGCCACCTCGGGCCCGATGTGCGGAAAGAGCCACGCACGCGCCGCGCCCAGCAACAGCACGAGCACGATGTATTCCGGCACGAGCCGCACCGCCATGCGCACGAAAAGGCGCAGCCAGCGGATGAGCACATTGCCGCTCTCGGCCTGCTCCTGCGCGAACATCGCGAGCCGCACGTCGGCGGCGAGCGCCTCCTCGCGCGTCACCAGCCGATTCGCGAGCCAGCCGAGGCCGAACACCATCAGCACGCCCAGCACGAGGCGCAGCGCACTCCACTGCCAGCCCAGCACGAAGCCCATGAACACGAGCGTCGCGGGGTTGAGCACCGAGTTGCCGAGCCAGAACGCGATCGCCCCGCCCGGCGACGCATTGCGCGCGCGCAGCCCCGCCACGACAGGCGCGGCGCAGCACGTGCACATCATGCCGGGCACCGCGAGCAGACCGCCCGCCGCGACGCTGCCGAAACCATGGCGCCCCATGACGCGCGCAATCCATTGCGCCGGCAACAGCGCCTGCACACCCGAGCCGAGCAGCAGGCCCAGCACCATTGCCTGCCAGATCGCCTTGCCGTAGGCCAAGGCATAGTCGAGCGCAGCCGCGAACGACGGCTCAGGAGCGCTCGCCGCGCCGCCCATCAAGATGGACTTGCCGATCGAATGCGTGGCCTCGGCCGTGAAAGCGCGGTGGTAGTACGGAAACCACTTCACATAGAACAGGCCGGCAACGGCCAGCAGAATGAAAAGGGGCCAGCCCCACGAGGGCGGCGATTGTGGGGGTTGTGCTTCGCGTGCGCTGGTCATTGTAGTCATACTCCGCTAAGGGGCTCGGGGTCGGATGATCCGGGGCGAGCGGGTCAAGCAAGGCGCGCCGACCCGCAGAACCGGGCAGCGCGCGCCGCATGATGCCCGCACGCGCAATGCTTGATCAAGCCAAATTCAAGGTGCGGGATTGGGCTGTACCTCATGCAGCGCGTCGATCTGCGCGAGCGCTTCGGGCGAAAGCCTGATATCGACGCTGCCGATATTTTCCTTCAGCTGCGCCATCGAAGTCGCGCCAATCAGATTGCTGGTCACGAACGGCCGGCTGTTGACGAACGCGAGCGCGAACTGCGCGGGCGACAACCCAAGCTCCTTCGCGAGCGCCACATAGCGCGACGTGGCCGCCACCGCCTGCGGCTTGCTGTAGCGCTGAAAACGCTCGAACAGCGTGATGCGCGCGCCCTCGGGCCGCGCGCCGCCCTCGTATTTGCCCGAGAGCCAGCCGAACGCCAGCGGCGAATAGGCCAGCAGGCCGATGCCTTCGTGATGCGAGAATTCGGACAGCCCGCTTTCGAACGCGCGATTGAGCAGGCTATACGGATTCTGGATGCTGACGACGCGCGGCAGCCCTAGCTTTTCGGCGGCGCGCAGGAATTGCGCAACGCCCCAGGGCGTTTCGTTCGACACGCCGATATAGCGCACCTTGCCGGCCCTCACGAAATCCGCGAGCACGGCAAGCGTCTCCTCGATCGGCACCGTGTATGCATCGTCGATCCATGGATACGCGTTGCGGCCGAACGTCATCGTGCTGCGGTCGGGCCAGTGCAATTGATAGAGATCGACGTAATCGGTCTGCAGGCGCGCGAGGCTGCCATCGAGCGCTTCGGTCAGGTTCTTGCGGTCAAACTGATTGCCGTCGCCGCGGATATGACGCGGATTGTGCGGCTGGCGTGCCGGGCCCGTTATCTTGGTCGCGAGCACGATGCGATCGCGCGCCGCGCGATGCCGGGCGAGCCACGTGCCGATGAAACGCTCGGTCTGCCCTTGCGTTTCGGGGCGCGGCGGCACCGGGTACATTTCCGCTGCATCGATGAGCGTGACGCCGTGATCGAGTGCGTAATCGATCTGCTCGTGCGCTTCGCGCTCGGTGTTCTGCTCGCCCCACGTCATCGTGCCGAGGCCGATCAGGCTCACCTTGACGTCCGTATCGCCGAGAGTGCGGTATTCCATCGAAGCGTTTTCCATCATCTAATTGAGAAGAACCGCGAAACTATCACGCCGGCCGATTTTTTTCAGGCGCCGGGAAATCCGCGCGCACAAAGCAAAGCGCCGGGGTCCTGAGGACACCCGGCGCCCAGGCCGCCCGATTCAGGGGCGGCGCTTCGGACCGCGAGAAACTTAGTGGCCGAAAAACACTTGCTGCGAACGCGGCGTTTGATCGTGGCGGCTGCCCGACTGCGTCGCCACGCTCGCAACACCGCCGTACGACGCGTCGACGCCTTGCTGCTGGGCACGCTCGGCCGCGACCGTCTGGGCGCTCTGCCCTTGTTGCGACGCCGGCGCGCCAACGTCCGGACGATAAGACGGCGCGGGGCCATAACCGCTGGCGAACGCCGGAGCGGCGATGGAGGCGGAAGCTGCGACCAGCAGCGCGGCGATCAGTTTGGTCTTCATGGTGGACTCCAGTATCAGTTTCGATTGCAGTTCGGGGATGGCGCCGCGCCTGGGAGGTCGATGCCCCATGAGCTGCGTCAGTGAAACTCAGTGTATCCACCTTCTATCAAAAAATAATCACGATATATCGAATTTACTATTCCAATGCCGCAAACAATCGCCTCTGCCAGTCCAGACGGGCCTGAGCGAGGAACTGGTCCTAAAAAAGCGCAAAAAATTTCTGGCGCGATGCACAACACAGAGCACTAATTACATAACGTTCAAAGGGTCTTTCGCGCGGCCGGGCGTGCGATACGCGCTCCTGCGAGCGCTCGCGCAAAAAGCTCGGTCCACGCCTGCCGCCTTGCCGCAGTGCGAAATTGCCGGAAACGCCCCCAGAACTCACTGGGCAGGTTGCGATAAAATAAAAGGTTGATCCACGCTTGCCGCGCTCCCTGCGCACCGATTCGCCATGTCCACCCACCGTATCGCCAGTCCCCGCCGCGTGTCCGTCGCACCGATGATGGATTGGACCGACCGCCACTGCCGCTCGCTGCACCGCTTCATTTCACGGCACACGTGGCTGTATACGGAGATGGTGACGACAGGCGCCCTGCTCCATGGCGACGTTCCGCGCCATCTGGCGTTCACGCCCGACGAAGCGCCCGTCGCGCTACAACTGGGCGGCAGCGAGCCGGACGACCTCGCCCGCTCGGCCAGGCTCGGCGAGCAATGGGGCTACGACGAAATCAACCTGAACTGCGGCTGTCCGTCAGAGCGCGTCCAGCGCGGCGCATTCGGCGCATGCCTGATGAACGAGCCGCAGCTCGTGGCCGACTGCGTGAAGGCAATGCGCGACGCAGTCTCGGTGCCGGTGACGGTGAAGCACCGGATCGGCGTGGATGCGGTCGAGGACTACGCGTTTGTGCGCGATTTTGTCGGCACCATCGCGGAGGCGGGCTGCACGGTTTTCATCGTCCATGCGCGCAACGCCATTCTTAAAGGCTTGAGCCCGAAGGAAAATCGCGAGATTCCGCCGCTCAAGTACGAGTACGCGTGGCAGCTCAAGCGCGATTTTCCGCAGCTCGAGATCATCATTAACGGCGGCATCAAGACGCTCGACGAGGTGGCTTTGCACCTCGAGCACGTCGACGGCGTGATGCTCGGCCGTGAGGCTTACCACAACCCCTACGTGCTGGCCGGTGTCGATGCGCGCTTCTATGGCGCCAGCGAACCCGCGCCCACACGCGATGATATCGAAGCGAAGCTGATGCAGTACTGCGCGAGCGAAATGGCGCGCGGCACGCACCTGGCCGCTATCACGCGCCACGCACTGGGGCTGTACCGCGGCGAAGCCGGCGCGCGCGGATGGCGACGCGTGCTGTCGGACAACCGCAAGCTCGCCAAGGGCGATCTCGCGATCTTCGAGGAAGCGCGCGCGCACCTGCGCAGCCCCATGGAAGCGTCGCCTGCACTTTCCTCCGAAATATTTGAATAAAGGGACTAGGCAAGTCCGATCGGCTATGTATATAATCTTGCTTCTTGATTGACGCCGCTCACAAAGCAGCGCCAACAAGGAAGCAGTAACAGTGGTGGCTGTAGCTCAGTTGGTAGAGTCCAGGATTGTGATTCCTGTCGTCGTGGGTTCGAGTCCCATCAGCCACCCCAGTAGAATCAAGCGCTTAGCCCAGACATAGACTCTGGGCTTTTTGCTTTCTGGAGCCCGTGTAGGCACCATGTAGGCATTTGCCGTCAACGCGGCCTGTCAAATTGCACCGTTAACGACAGCGCAACATTTCGCCTAGACTCCACTCCATCGTGCTGGCAGCAATTTTCTTCTTAGTCCCATGGAGACAACGATGCCCGAATGGTCGATATGGAGAAAATTCCCCAATCCGAAGCAACACGGCGAACTGGTAGCCCCATTCGGGCCTGGCTGCTACGAACTTCGTCACGGGGACGAACTGCTTTTTGTCGGCATTGGCAAGAACGTCGCGTCACGCATGAGTTCGATTTTGCCGGCGCCGCTCGGCAGCGGAACCCGAAATAATGACGGCAAGCGGACGTATGTCCTCGATAATCTTGACGAGGTTGAGTACCGTACTCTCGCCTGCCTCACGCGCGAGGAAGCAGAGGCACAGGAACGCGAACTAATGCGAACCCGCAGGTATCGATTTCCAACCTAACTTCGCGTTCTGTAACGTCGGAATACTCGGTTTGGCTGCATGACTCTTCTCTAACGTCGGAGAGGTCGCCTACCCTGCCAACGCAAGCCGCCCGCCATCCGCTACCATCCGCGTAAAAGACGAACGAAGCAAGGGGACTAACATGGGCGGCTGGACTCGTATCTGGGTGGTCTTGACGCTGGCAACGAGCGCGTTGGCTGGATGGGTTTACGTGGACAACGTCCACTATGCTGAGCAGCGCGCCAGCGACGCCTACAAGAGTGCGCTCGACGGGTACGACGCCTGCCGCCAGCAACCCCCAATACCTCAGGGCGCCTCAGACCTAGCCAGTCAGTTCCTCCGCGCTGGGTGCGACGATGTCAACCAGCCGCGAGACCAATACGTCAAGCAGCAAGCCCAGCAGCGCGATGGGGAAATCGCGACAGCAAAGAGGGACGCCGCCAGCAAAGCAGTCTCGACGGTGGGCTGGGCAAGCGGGACGGTCGGAGCGATTTTCCTCGCGGTCGGATGGATTTGGCGCGGGTTCCGCAAAAGGAAACGAACCTGAGCCTCGCACGCACGTGCGCGCGTACTGGTCGCGAAACCCCGCTTTCGCCTCCGCGTAAATCCAACCGGCACGGGGGAAACGTCATGAGCGAAACGCAGTCGAAATTGTGGTTCTCTGGGGTTGCCTACATTCCGTACGCGATACTGGCCTATGGATATAACTGGCTCGCCAAAGGAACCGACCATGATTTGACCGTTGCTATCGTGATACTGCTCGGCGGCCGCCTTGCATATGCGCTGATAGACAACGTGACCGCCGCCATCGCATGGCGCGTGCACGGGCGCAAACGTGCGATGGACGCGTTCTTGAAGTTGATGCGGGAGAACCGCATGCCACGGCGTGAAAGCCCGACTGAGAGCCTCGGCAGCTACCTCAACTACCTCGATAACGACGGCGAAAGCAATTCGGCTATCCGTAGCGCTGCACGCCAAATCGCGACAATTATCGAGCAGTCGCACCACGAAGGCCTGATGGGCGGCAAGCGCCGGGTTGAAAAAGCGGCTCAGGCCGCGTATGAGCGCTACCAAGATGAACTACCGGCATTTCGATTGCCAGATTGGATTAAAACGGAATAAACACCCTCAAAGCCGCTTATGCCGGTCTCGGCTCGCTGTTTCTTCGCTGCTCTCAGCGAGACTGCGCCGCCTGTATTTCCCCTGTTGTTTCACCGGTACCAGGCGGCGCGCTCCGCTATTTCCCCCTATTTTATTGATGCCGCTCACATGTGCATGTACGGCATCGTGGATGGCGGAGGAGCAAATTTCACGGACGGATTGCCAATGTGCAACATCGGCGCGGGGTCGCCGCCCATCGTGCCCTGCCGATTTCCCCTCGCCGCGAGCAGGCCGGCACCAAGGAGTCCGGCGCCCAGCGCCCAGGGCGCAGCATTAAAGCCCCCCATCGTTGCGCCTCCAATCGGAGCCGCGCCATTCACCGCACCCGAGAGCCCGCCACCGAGCGCGCCGCTCTGTGTTGCACCCATCCCGCCACCCGGAAGGAAGCCGCTGAACATGCCCGTAGGCGCAAAACCGAACGCGCCGCCGAGATTGCCGCTCATCCCCGAATTGAGCCCCGAGCCGTTCGCCGTGACGCTGCCCGTCAGGCCCGTATTGCCATAGGCAGCGGGGCCGTTGAAGAATCCATTGAGGCCGCCAACGCCCGGACCGCTGTTTGGGTCGTATCCAAAGCCGAAGATACCCATGTCATCTACTCCTGTGAAAGTCGTTGCCGACAAAGTTGATGTGATTGGTTGATTTCGAGACGGCTCTCCTGCAATCCGCGAAGCGCCTTGTTCAAGGCTCGTTGCTCAGCTTCCCACTCCGCTGAACGCATTCCGTGCTTCGTCGCGTTGCGTGACGCCACCGCCTTACCCTGCTCGCTTCGCGGTCCAGTCGACCGGTTCCACGGTTGCCATTGCTGAATCAATTGCGCCTGTCGCGCTCGCCGCTCGGGAGTCCATCCGTTCGCCATGGCTTGCCTCTAAAAGTTCGTTCGTCGGATTCGGTGTTTCCGCGCGCGGCACAGGCACCGGCCCGTTGTTGACCTGCTGCGGACCATTCGCCAGATTGGCCTGCCGGATAAACGCGATTGAGCGCGGCGCCTTGAGCTCGCCCAGCGTCTGCAACGTGGCCCGGCACTGGCTTTGCGCCTTCATGGCCATGCGCATATAGGTCTCGGTTGCCGTGAGGTACTCGCCCATGTTGAGCGCGGCGCGGCGGGCGAGCTCGTTGAACATGGCATCCAGCGAATGCGCCTGACTCATGAGCATCGCCTCAGCGCGGGTCAAGTCGCCATCGTTCGCCAACGTCGATTGACGTTTCAGCTCGTCGGCAAGCGCATTGATGTCGGCGCCCTTTGCCAACAGGTTGAAATAGCCGGACGTTGTAGCGGCACCCACTTCGGGTCTGGTAATTCCCCGAGCGATGCTGGTGTCGTCGGTCTCGCCGGGCAATTGAGGGATGTTCACGACCCTGTTGCCACTTAGCGAGTTCGGGTCCTTCGACTGCTGTTTTGTTTTCTCTGCCATGGCGTCCTCAGAAGGCAATGTCGTCATCTGCCAGCGCAGACTCACGGGCCGCGCGACCGTTACCGTTTGCAGCCCCGGCGCGCTCTGAGCCATTCCCATCGCCCTGCATGGCGGCGCGCTTGCGCTTCACGTGGTAAGGCGTCAGCACTGCGTGCGCTACCAGGTCGAGAGCGGGCTTCGCTTCGCCTGAGCGATCCACCCATGCCTTGGGCGTCAGCGTGCCCGCCAGCGCCACGGAATCACCGTCAGCGAGCGCGAGCAGCGCCTCGCCCGCCGTCGTGCTGAACGCAATCACGTTCACGAAGAGCGCTTCGCCGTCGCCCACGGCGGCGCGCACCTTGGCCGTCACGAACCGCTTGCCGTTCTGACTCGTCCGGCTCGTCGCCGTCCCGTACAGCTTGCCGCTCACAATTCCGTCAACCATGTTTCACCTCGCAATCGGCAGCGACCGCCGCCCAGGCTTCAATCGAACCCTCGCAGGTCCACTCGTACCCGCTCCACATGCAACCGTGCTGCACCGCCAGCCCGACAGCCACCGGCCACACAGCGCGCCATTCGTCGCGGTCACGGCGATAGAACAGCACAGGCAGCTTGCTTTCCGCCGTCGCCTGGCGAGCCGCCTGCGCGTACCACTCGCGAATATCGGCGCGCGCCGCCGCCGCGTACCGCTTCACCTCGACACACCAGCCCGGCACGCCGTCGAGGTCGGAGTCACCGTCGTGCTGGCGGACGCGGCGTTTCACGTCCCAGTCGGTCAGCTCACGCACCAGAGCGGCAATTTCGCGCTCGCCTGCCTTTCCCTTCGTTCTCGATTTCAGTCCCATGCAAGCCCTCGCGGTGCGCTTCGTTAGGTGTCCCGTTTTTTCCCGTTTCGTCCCGTTCCGGGAGTTTCTGGGTCCCGTTTTCTCCCGCTCCGTATATATAGATACGGGCGGGAACGGGAGGGACTCCGGGATGGGTGGGAAGTGGGTTACTTGCGCCATAGCCAGCCGTCCTTGGAACCGTACACACCGTTGGCAACGAGGCCGGTTACGGCCGCCCTGGCACGCTCGTTTCGCTTTCGTGGCTCACAGGTCAGGCTCGATGCAACCAGCCGGACAGCGGCCTCTATTTCGAGGCACGGCTGGTTCGGTGCAGCGTCACCCTTGCCGAAGTCGCGAGACTGGCGCAGCGGCTCGGCGAGCGCATCGAGCGCGATACGCTGATTGCCTCCTTGCGGGAGCCTCACGCGTCGCACTTCCGCAGTGCTCTCGTCAGCCTCCACGACACACGACGTAACCGGCTCGCCGTGCTCGTCGTCGCCGAGTTCCACCACGCGCAGCACGAAGGCATGGCGTCCGCCGTCGGCGTCATCCTTGCTCTTCGCAACGCTCCACTCGCGGCGGCCGTCGTTGCGTGAGACCTCGATTGCGGCGTCGAGCGCGGCGTACAGGCTGCTGTGTCCGCGCAGGCCCTTCGTGCCATCCTTGCCGGTGTGGTGGACGAGCAGCACCAGACCGCCGAGCCTGCGCTGTGCCTCCTTGCACGCCTCGATGAGCTGTCCCATGTCCGCACTTGAGTTCTCGTCGGTGCCAGGCGCAGCACGGTTCAGCGTGTCGATGACGAGCAGCCCGTCTCGCCCGCCCGCCGCCAGCACCGCCGCGCACAGGTCAACAACGTCTTCAGACTGGCGCAGGTCGAGCGCCTGCGTGACGAAGCGCAGACGGTCCGGCAGGTTGCAACGCTGGCGGATGCTCCACGCCTTTGCGCGCTTGCCAAGCCCGGCCTCGCCTTCAAGGCACACGTACGTCACGGGAGCCGCGTGGACGCGCCGCCCGAACCATTCGGCGCCTTCCGCGATGGCGGCGCACAGGTCGAGCACCAGGAACGATTTGCCCGAGCCGGACGGCCCATAGACAGCGCCGAAGCCTGAAGCGGGCAGCACGCCTTGAACCATCCAGCGCAGCGACGGCGCGCTCAGCAGGTCGTCAGCCGATTGGAGGCGGTATCGCATGGGCGGCGTTTTCGCGGCGCGCAGCAGGTCCGCCAGCGCCTCGGTGCCGTGCTCGGCCTCGTAGTCGTTCGCGTCGTAGTTACCCGGCTTGCTGGCGGGCAGTTCGACCCACGCACCGGCAATCTCGCGGGCTATCTCCTGGGCATCCGCTTCCTTGCCGCAGTCGGGCACGATGACGATGCGCGCGGCCGGAAAGCGCTTGCGCAGCACCTTTGCGATGGAGCGCGTGCGCCCTGCGCCAAAGGTGACCACGGCGGCGGCGTGATAGTCCGCCTTTGCGCACGCCCAGGCCTGCCCGATTCCCTCGCAAACGTATAGGGTGCCGTCGGTCGCAATTTCCCCGACCACGAACAGGCCGTCATTGAACGATGCGCCCGGCGCGTTGAGCTTCTTCCCGGCACCAGGCGGCGGGACGAACTGCATTGTGCAGAGCATCCCATCGAACGAGCGCACCGGGACCGCCAGCCAGCCAGCTACGCGCTCGCCGCCGATGGTCAACGTGTCATCGGCTGGCACCACACGCAGGCCGTCAGGGCTTCCGCGCTTCGCCACGATGTAGGGATGGTCGGCACTGGCGGCCGGATAGCCGTCGAACGTGGCGGCGAGGTCGGTGCGCGGCTTCCGGGGCGCGTCAGCCTTCGGCGATTTCGCGACCGCTACCCGTGCCGCTGGCGTGCCGTTGCGCGCGCGTGGATCGCGCCAACCAACATCCATCGCCATCCTGAACAGCGTGCCCGACCCGATGCCACCGTCTGCCTTGATGCTGCGCCATACTGAACGGGCATCGCGCTCACCGCTGTAGTTCGCGCCGCCAGCCGACCATTCGAGAAAATCATCCTCGGACAGGCCCGCCGCCTTCGCAGCCATGCCGGCGCTCACCCACTCATTGCGCGGGCAACCGGCGTCGAGCGCAAACAAGGCGTCACGGGCACGCGCGGCGTCGTGACCGTTTACCATGTGGCCCCCGTGCCGCGCCCTGCATTGATGCGAGCGGCTCGCGCTTTCACCTCGCCGACGTTCGCACGTCGCTTGCTGGTGGCGGCTTGCACCCGGTCAATCCATTCACGAGCGCCGGCAGCAAACGAAGCTTCGATGGACTCGTCGCTCAGCCAGTAGCGCGTTACCCACGAGATGCGGCCATCGTTCGTCCCGTCCGCAACCTCGCGGCGCTCGATGGTCCAGCCGTATTTGCCTTCAAGGTAATGCACCCATGCGGCGGCTCTCGTCGTAGATTGGCTAAACACGGCCTCCATACCGGTCAGCGTGTTGCCTTCCAGCAGCGCAGCCAGAAACGACGCTGTGACGGTATTTACGCGTGTCGGCAGGACTCCATTAGAATTGCGATGTTCGTTCGCGCTCGTTGGCTTCGGCTGGCGGGCGTTTTTCTTGTCCATTTACGCCACCCCGCCGCTCAGCAATGCCTGGATTTCAGAAACGCGCCAGGCAAGGCGTCCATTGATGCGGACGGGACGGATGGGGCCGTTTTCGAGACAGGCCCATTTGCGAAGGGTTTGCGGCTTGCGGTTTAGCGCGGCGGCCGCTTCGTCGGTCGGCAGAACTGCCTCGATGTGGCGTGCGGCGGGACTGACGGGAGTGCTATGGATGGTGGTCATATCAACGTCCAATTACTAGCCTCTCGCGGGTAGCCTTGGACGTTGACAACGTGCCGAATTCGTTTCAACGCCCAAGATTCCGCCGTGTTCGGCTTTGTGCTTCGGCGTTGATAGGTTCCTATTTCGGGAGGCTCCCGAATCAACTCCCGATTTGCTCCCGATTTTCAGCCGCTACGGCCTTTTCAAGTTCTTTTCGCACGTCACTGGCGTCGTGGCGCGGGCGTCCAGCACTTTTTTCCTCGCGCGATAAGTCCGCGAGTGCCCCGCGCCGTCCATTGAGCCGCCAACCGCCTCCACCAACCTTATCCAGTTTCCCGCCCAACTCGCGAAAACGGACCAAGCGGCGCATTTGACGTTGTTCCACGGTTTCGTGGGTGGATACTGGCTCGCCATTGACCTCCAATGCCCCATCGCGCCACAGATACGTCGGCACGCGAATACCCTCTCGTTGGAGCAACCTCACGACATCGTCTCGATGCAGTTCAATGGACGCCTCAAGAATCTCTATCGCTTCGGACAAGTCGCTGGTTTCCGGCTCCACAATCTCCGCGGCGAAGTCATCAATGGCGCGGCCTCGCCTGTAGCAAGGCAAATCTCGATTGACGAGCCATTCATTGACCAAAGCGCTTGCCGCCGATGCCTTCGTGGTGGTGTCACGAAGCACTTTCGGACGTTGTTCACTTATCCGACCGAGCACGGCCAACGCTTGTTCAGCAAATGCGGCATCCTCGTCGAGCTTCGTATTGAGCCAGTACAGGGAAAATTTCTCGGGGCACACTTTGGCATCCGTGTCTTGCGTGGAATCCATATCGCGCGTGGGTGCGGCCTGAACGTAGGCGCCAGGGTTCGCCTCGTACCAGAGTCGGCTGGCGGTCACGTCAATCTTGGTAAGCGTCAGCGTGTCGTACAGGTTGAGCTCGCCATCGTAGACCGCGCTCAGCAGCAGGCGCTCGTAACGTCCCATGATGAGGTCGCGGAGTCGCCTCACCGTGTTTGGGTATTCGCCGGTATCGCCAACCGCCAGCAATTGCGCCTGCGCTTCATGCGGTTCCATGTCTGCCGGCACGAATGCCGACGCAATCAGTACCAAGAGGGATGAGCAGGGCTGAAAGCGACGGACGGAAGGAAGATCCGCGCCTACACTGTCCGGCGTCAGCAGCGTACGAAATGAGCCGGGGACTCGGTTCGCCACCGCCCACGCATCCAATTCGGCCACATCGAATGACGCTCGCTGCGCATACTCACCCACCGCCCGGTATCGGTTCTCGTGGATTTCGGCAGCATGCCGCGCCGATCGCCGCTCGCGTTGCTCCTGAATCGGTTCGTCTGCTGCGATTCTGCCGAGCTCGTCCGGCACTTCCCACTCTTCGCGCTGACTCGCCCAAAAGACGAAGTCGAATCGCTCGACCTTCCCATTGCGCACCCTCAGCAGGTCGTACTTTGCCTCGATGGCACCTTGTAGCTCACGCAGGCGCTCCGCGTAGGACGTGCGCAAGTGTTCGGGAACGGGCTGGTCAGGGTCGATGTGGAGCGAGAGGGAGATTGCTTGCTCGGGCGTCCAGAACTGCATGTTCGGGCTTGCCCAGTGAGGCCAATTCGGCTTTGCCATCCGCACACCTTCACGTGCGAACCTTCAAATTGGGAGCCCCTGCCAGGCCGGTGAAGGTGTCCGGCTCTTCGCCCCGTCGAGCTAGGCAGGAGCAAACCACGATGCTACAACCAACGCGCCAATCAATAACGGTCGTCGTTCGCTGCCTCTCTGGCCTCAAACCTTCGCATCTGCCAGCCACGTATCTGCACGAGCGCGCGGGCCCACTGCCCGGGAGTGAGAATCCGCCAGCCGGCCTCCGGGCGTGGCCACATGCGCCGCACGCGGAAACTCTCGATGTCGTCCCAGTTCGGATTGCTCGGGTTCGCTGCGGGCGCCGGCTTCTCCTGCCCAACGTCCCTAGCGACCTCGACAAGCGCCAGCGGCACCTTCCCGGCGTTGTCGTACTCCGTGAAGAGGACGGAGTCGAGGTCCACCATCGTCAGTGATTCGGCTTGCTCGCTGCAAAGGTAGCGGCGTATCGACGGCGCGCGATGCCAGATTCCATAGGCGCGGTCGCGTGTTTCGTACAGTTCGAGCCTCATAGTCGGCTCCTCAATAAGGACGGCGCCGTTGCGCGCCGTAGTGCCTGTTATTGCCGACGGCGCCGGGCGCTCTCGAAGGACAAAACGTCGGCAGTGGTTGACGTGAAGCGTCGGGCCAGAGGTGCGTCCAGTTGGCTCAGTTCCTCGTACGCTCGCGCGAGACATATCTCAATACGGGCGAGCGCCGCCCTCTGTGCAGAGTTGCACTTTGTCTTAGACGCATCTTGCAGGCTGAGGAATCCTGCCCGCAGTATGACGCCGACATTTTCGAGTGCAAACGCTGCGGCCTCGTCAGCATTGCGATTAGCCATGGTCCGAACCTCTCACCAGAGCGCCACTGATGTCGGCCGCTTGCTGCAAAGCCTGCCTGAGAATGAGGTAAGCGGCGTGCTCTGTGCCGGTCCCGACCTGCTGTATCAGGGGACCAACCTCATCGGCAATATCCTCAGCCATATAGATGAACCGCTCAAGCTGCGCTGTTCGCTGGCGGATTTGCTGCGCCTTCTGCTTGGCGTAGCCTCGTTCAAACCGCTCACGCCGGATCATCGCAATGCCGCGCGGGGTCGGCCCGCGACGTCGGGCATTCAGCACGGGTGGCCGGTCAAAAGCCGGGTGCGTCAGAACCTTTTCGTCATTCATGGCGCGCCTCGCGTTTCGGGTCAAAGAGCGCGGCGCCACTCGTCACTGCGCGCAGCCCGAGAATTGCCGCAGCGGCCAGGCGTTCAGAGAAGCCCTGCTCTATACCCCATCCCGAACCGTCTTGAGTGTGGTTCCACTCTCTGGACGTGATGGCGCAAAGAATGGCATAGAACGCCTCGTGCTCATCCTTAGCGGCAAGCTCCGCAATCTCAGCGAAATACCGCCTGCCAACCCTGATGCCATCGTGCCAGTACCCGTTCCTATCGTGCGGGACGCACCAATTCGACCTGATTCCAGGACCGTCTTGTGTTGCAGTGAACGACAAGTCGAGTCGTGATGAAACTTCCAAATCGACAATCGGACTCGCGCTGACGACGACTTCGCGGAATGTGCGCTCTTGCCCGGTAGAATTGACCTTAGCCATGATACGGACCTCCTATATAGGCCGTGTTGTGGTCAGGCGGTCATGGTGCGCCAACACCCTGGCCGCCGCTTTTGCCTGAAGCCGTCAGGCGTCGGTCAAACTACTTCGCGGCCTCCAGGCGCACTACGGCGCGGCTTCCCGTCGCTTCGGCGTAGCGGGACAACGTGCGCAGCGATGGCATCGTGCGGCCACTCTCCATGCGTGCGATGGTCGATTGGGTCGTCTGCATCTTCTCGGCCACCTGTTCCTGAGTCAGTCCGGCACGCACGCGCGCGGCAATGAGTTCACGCGCGACGGCAAATTCCGGCGCCTGCGCCTCATACTCGGCCTGGGTAGCCGGGTCCGCCAGCAGACGTTTCTTCAGGGTTGCAAGGTCAGTCATCGTTCAATCCTCCTTCATCCGGGCGTAAGCCGTTTCGATGGCACGGCGCGGGGTCTTCTGCGTCTTCTTCACAAACACGTGCAACACAACCAGCCGCTGCCCGGTCCTCGTAACGTATATCGCCCGCGCGATGCCATCCCGCCCCGTCATGCGGATTTCCCACAGCTTGCCCTCCAGCGGGCGCACATGGGGCATCCCGACGCGCTGCGGACCGAACTCCGCCAGCATTTCCGCGATATGCAGGAATCGGGCGCGCATATCGGGCGGCAGTGCCAGCAATTCGGCTTCGGCCTCGGGTATCAACTCAACATGCCACGTCATCAGTTTATCTCTTTTTTGCTATATTTGCACATCACTGACTGACCGCCTGGAAGCCCTGTTGGTTCTGCTCGGGCTTGAAGTCGATGTGAGCCTCTTTGAGAATCCAGGCCTCCAGCTTGTCGTGCCACGCGCGCAGCAGGTCGAGCGGTCGAACGTTGTAGTGACGCTCGGCGATGGCAGACGGCTTGTGACCCATGATTTGCGCCTTGATGCCGGACGGGAGTTCCGTCCACTCCGCAAGGCTCGAGAATGACCGCCGCAGGCCGTGCAACGTCACCGGGGCAATGCCGGCAATCACGCAGACGCGATGCAAGGCGTTGTTCGGCGCGGCCAGCCGGCCATCGCCCGACTTCTTGCTGGCGAATACCCATTCCGACGGCTGCCACGTTTCGCCCTTGGCCGCGAGGCTACGCATCTGGCGCACGTTCGGCGGCGTGTCGTTGATGCGCTTGAGCTCGCGCAGCACGGTGGCGAAATAAGGCGTCAGCGGAATAATCCGGCCCGTCTCGGTTTCCACCTTGTCTTTCAGGTGCAGGCTGCGCCAGCGGAAATCCACATCGTCCCAGCGCAGCTCGGCCAGTTCCTCGCGGCGCGCGCCGGTTAGCAGCAGGCCAATCAGATAGCCTTCCATGACCGGGTTGCTGAGCTGGCGGACCGCGCCGAACCACGCGGCCAGTTGCTCGCGCTGAATGGAATCGGTCTTGGCTGCCTGCTTCGGCAGGGCGTCTCTCGAAAGGCGCGTGGCGACGGCCTGCGAGTCGATAAGCCCCTGATATTCGGCCTTCGATTCGCACCACGTCGCGAAGATGCGCAGCAGGTTGAAGGCAAGGCGGGCGCGAGCCGGGCGCTGGGCAGCCTCATCCGCCAGCCATTGGCCCATGCGCTCGGCGCTCAGGTCCGACAGCTTCAGCGGCATGAGCGCAGCGAGCGGGCCCGGTTCGGTCAGCCCCTTACCGCGCTTCTTCTCTTGGCCGCCAGCACTGGCGAGGGTTACATGGTCGCGGTAGTGCAGCTCGCTCCACTTCGAGCGGCGAGCCTCGATATACACCTTCCATGCTTCTGTCAGCGTCACGTCTTTGCGACGAGCCTCCACCTTCCGGGCTTCATGGGCGGCGCGCTGCTCGGCGGCCTGCTCGCGCGGATCTTTACCGTCATCGATTACCGTTTTCAGGCGCGCGGCCTCGGTGCGGGCCTTCCCCAGCAATACCGCGCGGGCGTCGCCTATGGTGACGCGGACAGTCTTGCCGAACAGACGGGATTCGAAGATGTAGGAACGCGCGCCGGCGAGCGTCACGCGCAGGCCGAGCCCCGGAACCTTGGCGTCCCAGTGAATCGTCTGCGTCTTGCCGGGCACCGCTTCGAACGAGGCCACCCGCTCCGCCGTGAAATTGACCTTTGCCATTGCCTGTCCTGTTGGGGCCGAATCTATGTAGGCACCGTGTAGGCAAAGTATAGGTCAATCAATCAACGCGGTTCAACAGGAATATGTAGGCAATGTTCGCTGTAACACCCACCACAGCTAAGCTTCAGTGAATTTCGTAAATCTCGGTCAACACCGGTAAATGCTGGCTTGAGAGGATTGTGATTCCTGTCGTCGTGGGTTCGAGTCCCATCAGCCACCCCAAGAATTCAAGCAAAAAGCCCAGTTCCTTTGAACTGGGCTTTTTGCTTTCTGGTTTTCGAATACTCGTCCCGCTCCTCCCCGCCATTAACTCAGAAAATGATCAATTCCATGGACTCCTTATGGACTCGATCATATTAGCGACTGCCTGGCGACTCGACGCCTCAATGCCCCAAGCAAGCCTTCACTGTATGCAAAATGAGTAGTTTCAGCAAATCTATTCATAGCGAATAATATGCAGGATGCCAAATCAATAAACTCGATGAAATCGATGACATCCCATCGTCATCCGTGCGTAAAATCGCTTCCCACAGCAAGACGATCCCAATAGTACGCACCCGACGACGGACATATCGACACCATGGAAAAATGGCTCGAACGACGCTTCACGCTTTCTGGCCGCGCCACGCGCCGCGAGTACGCCATCACGATGCTGCTCTTCCTGATATTCGTTTGTGCGCTCGACGTTTTCATGCCCGAAGACGGGCTCGGCAGTACGCTTGCGGCCACGATTCTCGGCATGGTGATTGCGTGCGTGGCACTCTGGGTTCCCATTGCCGCAATGGTGCGCCGGCTCCACGATATTGGCATGAGCGGCTGGTGGTGGTGGTTGATGGCCGCCATGCCGCTGGGCCAGATCGGCATCGTGCTGCTGCTATTTGTCGGCCCTGATAAATTCAATGGAACACGCTTTTATCCGGACCCGCGCAAAAGCGAGGCGAGTGCCTTCTGAGCACGCACCTTACCAGACGGCGCCCTACCGGCAACGCGATAAACCTCATTGCACCGCGTTGCCGTCGATCCACGCACGCGCCGCCTCGAAGCCCGCCTCGGCCGCCGCATGCTCGGTCGACCACAGGCGGTCGATATGGACCAGTTGCCAGTCCGTTACCAGAGCGCCTTCCTTGAGCACGCGAAAGTGCGCCTTCACGCCCGTGAGCACCTGCTCAACCGCCACTTCGATGTCGTAGTCCTTGTAGCGCTCCTCATAGTCACCCATGTCGATGCCTTTCGGCTCCATGATCGTCTCTCCGTCGTGGCCAGGTGATCCATCCTCCCACTTCCACGCCGGGCGCACAACTCTGCGCGCAAGCCCCGAAGCCGCCCGCCAGCGATTGACAACCGCGCGATCGACACCTCCGTCGACTTCACGAGCGCAACGACTTCCGAGCCGACCTTCAGTTCGAGTTCGTCGATCGAGCGCGTCGTGATGACCGTCGTGGCGTCTCGCTGCCCAGCACGCGCTGGAGCACGCGCGCTTCGATCCCGGCAAAGCGCGCGTCCGCGCGGGCGCGAGGACGTTCGAGCGGCACGCGCTGGTCGAGTGCGATGCAGCCCTGCTCCACCAGCAGAATGCGGTCGCCCAGCGCGACGGCCTCATGCACGTCGTGGGTGACCAGCAGCGCAGTAAAGCGATGCTCGCGCCAGAGGCGCTCGATCAGCGCATGCATTTCGATGCGCGTGAGCGCATCGAGTGCGCCGAACGGCTCGTCGAGCAGCAACAAGCGCGGCCGGTGCACCAGCGCCCGCGCAAGCGCCACGCGCTGACGCTGCCCGCCCGAGAGCCGCGCGGGCCATTCGTCGGCGCGTGCAAGCAGCCCGACTTCATCGAGCACGGCGCGAGCGTCGTCGCGCGCACCGCGCCCAAGCCCGAGCATCACGTTCTGGAGGACGGTTTTCCACGGCAGCAGCCGTGCGTCCTGAAACATCAGGCGCGTCTCGAGCGACGCGCCACGCTCGTCGCGCCGCGTCAGCTCGCCGGCATCGGGCGCTTCGAGCCCGGCAACGAGGCGCAGCAGCGTAGATTTCCCGCAGCCGCTTCGTCCCACGATCGCCACGAAGCTGCCGCGTTCGATCGAGAGGTCGAAGCCATCGAGCACGACGCGCTCGCCATAGCGCTTGCCCACGCGGCGCAATTCGACGGCCGGGTCGTGCGTGCGCGCGTCACTGCGCGCAGTCGCCGTTTCTGTCGTTACCGGCGCGCGTCGATCCTGTTCGCCGGCTTGAGTGCGCTGCGCGCCATGCCGCGCGTCCGCCTCGTGCGCTTCGCGCTCCTGGGTGCGCGGCAACTCGATCTCAGCTTCGAGATCACGGCCCGCGACGCCGCCGAAATGAACCGCCAACATGCTTGCGTTCATGCATCGCTCCCTTGTTGATAAGCGGGGTGCCAGCGCAGCGCAGCACGTTCGAGCCATTTGGCGAGCCAGTCGGCGAGCTTGCCGAGCGCGGCGTAGAGCAGAACGCCGACCACCACCACATCGGTCTGAAGAAATTCGCGCGCGTTCATCGTCATGTAGCCGATGCCCGACTGCGCGGAAATCGTTTCCGCGACAATCAGCGTCACCCACATCAATCCGAGCGCGAAGCGCACGCCCACGAGAATCGACGGCAGTGCGCCGGGCAGGATGACTTCGCGACAGAGCGCAAAGCCCCTGAGGCCATAGCTGCGCGCCATTTCGATGAGGTTCGCGTCGACCGAGCGGATACCGTGAAAAGTATTCACATACACCGGGAAAAACACGCCGAGCGCGACGAGAAACACCTTCGCCTGCTCCTCGATGCCGAACCAGAGGATCACGAGCGGAATCATCGCGAGCGCGGGAATATTGCGGATCATCTGGATGGTCGAGTCGAGCGCGGTCTCGGCGGACTTGAAGAGCCCGGTGGCAAGACCGAGCACGAGGCCGATGCCGCCGCCGATCGCGAAACCCGAAATCGCGCGCCAGGTGCTCACGCGCACGTCCTGCAGCATCTCGCCCGATTCGACGAGCGACCACGCGGCCTTCACGACCGCGAGCGGTTCGGGCAGCACGCGAGTGGAAAGCACACCGCTGCGTGCGGCCAGCTCCCACGCGGCCAGAATCGCGAGCGGCACGAGCCAGGGCGCGACGCGTGCGAACGCCTTGCGCCCAACCAAGGCGAATGGCCGCCCCCCACGTGGATCAATGGCCGCGCCGGCGGCAGTTACAGCGGTTTGATTCATCGTTATGTCATCCTGATCATATTGCGCGGTTCGGGCGATATTGAATTCGCGTTCGCCTCCATCTGGAAACCGATAAGCCAGTCGATCGTGGATCAGCTCTGGCCCACCTTCGGCAAATACTGATTACCGACCACCTCGCCGAACGGACCCGAGACCGGACCACCAGACGTCTTCGTGCGGCGTCCCGGCAACAGCGGAAACACGAGCTCTGCGAAGCGGTAGGATTCCTCAAGATGAGGGTAGCCCGAAAGAATGAAGGTCTCGATACCCAGCTGCGCGTATTCCTTCATGCGTTCGGCAACCTGCTCCGGATTGCCGACCAGCGCCGTGCCCGCGCCGCCACGCACAAGGCCCACGCCCGCCCACAGGTTCGGATGCACCTCCAGTTCCTTGCGCGTGCCGCGCTTGCCGCCGTGCAGCGCGGCCATGCGGCGCTGGCCTTCCGAATCCATCTTGTTGAACGCCGCCTGCGCACGCGCGATGGTGTCGTCGTCGAGACGACTGATGAGGCGCTCCGCCGCTGCCCATGCTTGCTCTTCGGTCTCGCGCACGATCACGTGCATGCGAATGCCGAAGCGGATCTTGCGGCCGTGCCGCTCGGCCCGTGCGCGGATATCGGCGATTTTCTTCGCGACGGCCTCGGGTGGTTCGCCCCACGTCAGATAGGTATCGATGTGCGCGCCCGCCATATCGTGAGCAGCCGGCGACGAGCCGCCGAACCACAGCGGCGGATGTGGATGCTGCACCGGCGGATAAAGCGCCCTGCCGCCCTTCGAACTCAGATGCTTGCCTTCGAAGTCGATCGCCTCGCTGGTGTGCGAAGCGGCAAGCAGCTTGCGCCAGATATGCAGGAATTCGTCGGTGATTTCGTAGCGCGTGTCGTGATCGACGAACACCCCGTCGCCTTCGAGTTCGGCGGCGTCGCCTCCCGTCACTACGTTGATGAGCAAGCGTCCATTCGAAAGGCGATCGAAAGTCGCGGCCATGCGTGCGGAAAGCGCCGGCGACGAAAGGCCCGGGCGAATCGCAACGAGAAACTTCAGGCGCCGCGTCGCGGCAATCAGACTCGATGCCACGACCCAAGCGTCTTCGCATGAACGGCCCGTCGGCAGCAGAACGCCTTCATAGCCGAGCGTATCGGCCGCGACGGCCACTTGCTGGAAATAGGCGAGATCAGCGGCGCGCGCGCCTTCGGCCGTACCCAGATAACGGCTGTCGCCATGGGTCGGGATGAACCAGAAAACATTCATGCATTGCTCCTGCTTTTGTTCGAGCCGTGAGACGGAAAAGTTCGAGGCGCGGCCCCATGCGACGGCAAGGACCGGAACACCGGTCAAACCGGCGGAGTCGATTAAATCGGCGGGGCCACAACGGTGGCGCCGTATTCATGGAGACCCAGTCTAGGGATCGCCCTAACAGGTTGCTGAAGTACCGCTGAAACACGTCATCGCGGAGCGTTCGTCAAACGTTGATAGATGGACTTCCACTTGCCACATCGAGATCATGCGCGGCGCCGACACGTTTACCGAGAGTCTGTTTTCTGTACGCAAGCTGGACGAGTTCGTTCCGAAGTCGCATCCGTTGCGTTCGATCCGCGTGATGGCGAACGAAGCGCTGGGGAAGATGGATCGGCTGTTCGCCGGGATGTACGAATCCGACATAAAGGGCGGTCGACCGAGCATCGCGCCAGAGAAGTTGCTGCGGGCCATGCTGATTCAGGTGCTTTACAGCATCCGTTCCGAGCGCCAGCTGATGGAGCAGGTGCAATACAACCTGCTTTTTCGCTGGTTCATCGGCCTTGCAATGGATGATGAGGTGTGGGTGCCCACGGTCTTCACGAAGAACCGCGAGCGATTGATCAAGCACGATGCGGTCATCGAATTCTTCAACGAAGTGGTGGCCATTGCCGAGAAGAAGTGTCTGCTTTCGGGTGAGCATTTCAGCGTGGACGGCACGCTGATCCAGGCGTGGGCCGGACACAAGAGCTTCGTACGCAAGAACGGTGACGATCAGGATAACGATGGTGGTGGCGCAGGCGACTTCAAGGGCGAGAAACGCAGCAACGAAACACATCAGTCGAGAACCGACCCTGATGCGCAGCTCTATCGCAAAGGCAAAACGGCCAGCGAATTGCGGTACATGGGCCATACGCTGACCGATAACCGGCACGGCCTGGTGGTCAATGCGCGCGTGACACGCGCCGACGGGCATGCCGAGCGTGAAGCGGCCAAGATCATGGTCCACGACGCGCGGCAAGCAGCAAAGGATCCGAACGCAGAAGTGACGTTGGGTGCAGACAAGGGTTACGACGCCCAGGAATTCATCGAGGCGTGCCAGCAGATGAAGGTCACACCGCACGTTGCGCAAAATACCGCGGGGCGACGTTCGGCGGTGCCCGATACGATTGCCTCGAGCGTGGGCTACGCCATTTCGCAGCAGAAGCGCAAGTTGATAGAACAAGGCTTCGGCTGGGCCAAGACCGTGGGACGCATGCGTCAGGTGATGGTGCGCGGTTTGAAGAAGGTGGACCAGATGTTTGTGTTGAACATGGCGGCCTACAACCTCGTGCGCATGCGATCGCTGGCAGAAGTCCGCCCATAGCGGCGGGAAAGAGCGGCAATGAGGCCAGAAGTCGGCCTCAGACCGCTTTAAAACAGTTGATTCGCGTTGAAATCGCACAATGCGAAAGATTTAGCGACGGCGGTCGCGCAAATCGAGAAAGGCAGCTTCCGTCGGGGTGTATTTCCGCAACCTGCTAAGCGTTTTGAACGATTTTTTTGAGCTTAGGTTTTCCACTTTCGTGCTTTACGCGACGCTTTAACATACACAGGTGCAATGGCGCGGCGCGCCGATATAATGGCGCACACATCGACAATAATCCGGCCGGCCGCGCTTTTACGCCTTTTCATTTCAGGCACGCGCGGTCCGCGCCACGCAATCCTCGCGCACCCTCATGCAAAAACTGATTTTGCCGTTCGTATCCGGCTTTCTGGCCTCGCTGTTCTTTCGCGAAGCAACACTCGCGCTGCTTCACGCGGCGCAAGTCATCGATGCCGCCGGTTTCTCCACCGAGCCGTTCGCTCCCATCGGCCTGCCTGAGTTCCTCGTCAACGCGATCTGGAGCGCGCTGTGGGCCATCCCGATGACGTGGCTGCTGCGCATCTCGCCGTCGCGCCCCGCTCCCTGGGTGCAGGCGTTCGTGTTCGGCGGCATCGTGCTCACAGCCGCCATGCTGTTCGTGGTCGATCCGCTGCGCGGCATCTGGCCGAGCGGCAACATGCTGCCTCGCGTCGCCACGGGCTTCGCGTCGAATGCGGTCTGGGGCTGGGGCGCACTCGTGTTCATGCGCGCCTTCATGAGCGAAACCAGCGAAGACTGAAGCGGCGCTCATGCGCGGCGAAAGTAGCAGGCGCGCCGCGCGCAGCGCCCGCCGGCGAGTCTAATCCGGCAACGCCCGCAGCGGATGCCCGGCGGCATTCCAGGGGCTCTTGAACATCGCCTGCACGTCGGCGGGCGGCACATCCTCGATACGCGCGAAACGCCAGTGCGGATCATTGTCCTTGTCGATGATGCGCGCGCGGATGCCCTCCATTGCGTCGCCCTGGGCAAAGCTCGATCGCGTGAGATCGAGATCGCGGCGCAGTACGTCGGCCATCGAGCCCTCCGCCAGCGACACCGCTTCGAGCGACACCGCCATCGACAACGGCGAGCGCTCCCGCAACACCCCCACGATCTGCTCGGCCCAATCGCTTTGCACATCCTTCGCGCCGTGCTGCACGCTCTCCAGCGACGCAAGAATCGCCGCCACCGAAGGCCGCGAAAAATGCTGATCGATCCACGCGCGCGCAACGGCCAGCGCCGAACACGCTGCATTGCGCCGCACCTCCTCGCTCGATGCGGCAGCGGCACGAATCCGTTGGACGACCGCTTCGCCCGTTGCGAACGACTCAGTCAGCAGTGCATCGAGCAGCGCGGGCCACGCCGCCTCGTCGATGAACACATCGGCGAGACCGGCATAGAGCGCGCTATCGGCGTCGATCGTCTCCCCGGTCACTGCGAGATAGCGCCCGAGCGCACCCGGCGTGCGCGCGAGGAACCAGCCCATGCCGACATCGGGAAAGAACCCGATGCGCGTCTCGGGCATCGCCATGCGTGTCGTGGTGCCTGCCACGCGCAGTCCGCCGGTGCGATGCGCGCCCTGCGAAATCCCCATGCCGCCGCCCATCACAACGCCATTCAGCAACGCGATATAAGGTTTCGGATAACTGAAGATTGCATGATTCAGCCGGTATTCCTCGATAAAAAACGTATCGACTGCAGCGTGATCGCCAGCGCGGTACGACTCATGGAGAAAGCGGATGTCGCCGCCCGCGCAGAACGCGCGCGGATGACGCGTGTGCACGATCACGGCGAGCACGTCGGGGTCGTCGCGCCAGGCATCGAGCGCGGCCTGCATCGAGCGAATCATCGCCGTGGTCAGCACGTTGAGCGCCCGCGGGCGATCGAACTCGATCAACCCGATGCGGTTCGCAACCTGCGTGAGCACGTACTGCGCTGCATCGGCGGCAAAGGCGTTTGCGGTGACTTCCTGTGACATGACAATCGATCGATCAGGATGAAAGGACGAAGAAAACCTGCGCTCCGCGGCAGCGCGCGCCATGCTCACGCCCCCCAGCTAACCGCGCCCAGCGAGGCTATCACGATGGGCCGTTTCGCGTTTTCTCCACTGCACCCGCGGGCGGTGGCGGACTGCCAAGCCAGCCGCCGAGCCCGGCGTCGACGATCGGCGCCAACGCCGCCTCATGCGCGAACCCCGGCCCGATCAGCGAAAACACCACCACGCCATGGAGCATCGCCCATAACGCGCGTGCAAGCAGCGCAGGCTCGCCTTGCGCGCCGCTGTGCAAATGCCCCGCGGTCACAAGCGCTTCGAGCGCATCGGCGAACAGATCCGCCACGCGCGCAGCGTCCTCGCAAGGCAGCGCATCGCCGGATTCGGCAATCGCCGGAGGGTCGCGCGCCGGCCGCGTTGCCGCACGGCCCGTTACGTGCATCCCGAAACGGCCGCCCTCCCGCGGCTCCATGAACATGAGCCGGTAAGCCTCCTGATGCGCGCGCCCGAAGGCGACATAGGCATGCGCCAGCGCATGAAGCCGCTCCCACGGGTCGCCGATCTGCGCGCACGGTTCAAGATGCGCAAGCAACTGCGCAAAGCTCTCGCGTCCCAGCGCGCGGGCAATCTCATCGCGGCTGTCGAAATGTAGGTAAAGCGAAGCCGGCGAATAGCCGATCGCCTCGGCAAGCTTGCGCATCGAAAGTGCATGCAGCCCGTCGCGCGTCACGATGCGGCGTGCGGCATCCAGTATGCGCGCGCGCAGTGCCATGCGAAACGCGATGGCATCGGGGTCTTTGGGTTCAACGATGTCCATGGGAACAGCCTGAGCGCGATTATCGAGCCGGCGCGCCGGGATGTGCGGCACCGGCTCGCCCAGTCTCATCAGGAAAGCAAAGTGCCCGGCGGAAAATGGCCGCTTTTTAGCAATACCGGCGTGCCGTTGCTGAGTTCAAGATGCGCGCGCGCCACGGCCTCGATGCGCGCTCGGCCGGCATCGAACGCCTGCATCCACGCGTCGCGCCCCGCGGACAGCGCACCGAAATGATCCTCGAGCGCCTCGACCGAGATCGCGCAGGGCACGCGCGCACCGTCCACCAGCGCTGGAAACCCCACGGTGAGATTTGCATCGTGCCAGGACGGCGCCTCGGAAGGGAAACGGATATCCATGTCCAGCCCCGTTGGAAAATCTGCAGAAGAAAACCCGCGCCGACGGACGGCGGGATCGCGTCCCATGTTACTCGCTGCACGCCCCGACAGGACCGATACGTGACATCGGCCGCCGTGCAACCGATAGACGAATGGGTACGGAAGCTGCAACACTGAACATGATCGGCGCGCGAGAAATGCGCGCCATGCAAACCTTTCACTATTGCAAGCGCGGCTTCCTGTGAAGCGCAGCGCCAGCCCGGTTCAACCGGAAGCACGGGCCCGGAGTCAGTGCCAAAGCACTAACGCCGGCCGACGCAGGAAAACTATGGAATCGCACCTGAACGGCCAATACTTCGAAGAAAACCGTGAAATATCCGAGCAGCAGGCCGCGAGCCGCTGGTTCACTTACGCACAGGAACACGGCATCGAGGTCTCGCACGCGATCAGCCTGTGGGAAGACGCGGCCACGCCCGAAGGCGAACGTAGCCGCGAGACCATCGCGACCAGCGGCATCCGCATCGTGCCGCCTGAATACTGAATGGTCTCGGTATGGCCTCGGTGCGACCTCAGTGAGCCTGCATTTTTGAAAACAGATTCAGCACGACCACACCGGCCACGATGAGCCCGAGACCGAGCACGGCGGGCAGATCGGGCACCTGCTTGTAGAGCACCATCGCGACGAGCGTGATGAGCACGATGCCCACGCCGGACCAAACGGCATAGACCACGCCCACGGGCAAATTCTTGAGCGTGAGCGAGAGACAGTAGAACGCGACGCCATAACCGGCGACCACCACCGCCGATGGCACGAGCCGCGAAAAACCCTCCGAAGCGCGCAGCGCGGACGTGGCAATGACTTCCGCGACGATGGCGATGGTGAGAATGAGCCAGGGAGACATGCGCATCGCGTCAGGCCTTCGCAAGCGCGAGCTTGCTGTAGTCGGCGTCGAGATGGGCGCACAGCGCCTCGACCACGAGTTCGTGATCGGCACGCTGCGGCAGCCCCGAAACCGTCACCGAGCCGATCACGCCGGCGCCCGCGACGGTCAGCGGAAACGCGCCGCCATGCGTGGCGTAATCAGCTACGGGCAGGCCGTTTTTCTCCGCGAGCGAGGAGCCCGACTGCTGCACGCGCAAGCCGATCGCATACGAACTGCGCCGGAAATGCTCGACCACGCGCGACTTGCGGCGCGCCCACTCGACGTTCTCGGGCGTCGCGCCGGCAAGCGCGCAGAAGAACAGCGGCAGGCCAAAGGTGCGCACGTCGATGACGACCGCGTGCGAGCGCGCGACCGCAAGCTCGCGCAGCAAAGTGCCGAGTTGCCAGGCGCGATCGGTGTCGAAACGGGGAAACACCAGCGCGTGTTCCTGCGCGGCTATCGATTGCAGATCGAGGGCGATGTCCATGAGCAGTTATGAGGCAGAGTAAGGGGCGAAAAGGTTGGGCGGCTCGCGATTTCTGCTGCGACAACCGGGCACACGATTCTAGCCTGGCCCCTTATGCGAACGGACCGGGCGCAGCCTCGCCCGCCCGGTCCGCAATGATTCTGCTATCTCCCAGAGGAATGTTGGTAATTGTTGTTGCGTCGCAGCGGCATTTACCCTATACTTCTTTTTCTGACGGACGCGGGGTGGAGCAGTCTGGCAGCTCGTCGGGCTCATAACCCGAAGGTCGCAGGTTCAAATCCTGCCCCCGCAACCAAAGTCCATTGAGACTTTCACAAAAACCGTCATGCCATCAAACCCGCTTCGGCGGGTTTTTTGTTGTCCAGCGAAATCCGTCCCGAACGCGGCGCGATATTTGGGGGACCGGTCCATGAAGAAGCAAACATTCGTCCGCCTGGCACTTGCCGCCGCCTCTGTCGGTCTGGCCAGCGCAGCATACGCGACCGATGTCAACGTAGGCATCAACGTGGGGACCCCTGTCCCTGTCGTGGTCGCGCCGCCGCCCGCCGCCATCGTCGTCACGCCTGGCTGGTATGGCGACCGCTATTGGGATGGCCGCCGTTACTGGGACCGCGACGACTGGGACAAGCACCACCACAACAACAAGGGCTGGCACTGCCCGCCCGGTCACGCCAAGAAGGGCGAATGCTAATCGGACGCCCTTCCGGTCACGCACCCAACACGAAAAACCCGGCTCGCGCCGGGTTTTGTTTTTCTGGCACGCGGAATTGAAGAGAGCATGGTTCAGCTCCCCTTTCCCAGGTGGTCGGGCCAACCGGTCTCTGGAAGCACATTTTTGCTCGTCGGCAAACAAGGACGCGGCGACGAGATTCAATTTTTAAGATTTGCGAAATGGTTGAACGAAAAAGGCGCAACAGTGGACGCGCTAGTGAGTGAGCCTATAGCGCCATTGGCAAAATCCATGGCCAGCATTCGCGCTACTTATACTCGAATTCCTCCGTGCTCCTATCAATACTGGTGCCATATAACCAGGGTTTCCAGAATTCATGAACCTTGAGCTTTCGATGCTTCCCTAAGCAACCCGATACATATCGTCATCACTGGAAAAAGGCGACTATTGGAATCATAGGATCAACGCGCTTACCGCCAATGGAGCATCCAGAGGCAATATGAAAATCGGCGTTGTGTGGGAAGGAGGTCCTGCGCACTCGCTCGATCGTTTCCGGTCGATCAGCCTGAATACATTTATCCCCCTCTTCACACTACCGAACGTGACGTGGTTTTCCTTAAAGAAAGGAAAAAGCGAGCGAGAAAGTTGTGCGCTCGAGAAGCATTTCGATTTGCACACGCTTGGCCCGGAAATTCACGATTTTACGGATACGCTATCAATACTCAACAAACTGGATTTGCTTATTTCGGTTGATACATCGGTCGCTCACCCTCGCGGGCGCGGGCGGCACTCCAGTGTGGACGCTCATACCGGCTTACGGCGATTGGCGATGGCCACCCATAGAACGGACATCCCCTGGTATCCGACCATGCAATTGTTTCGGCAACGCAAATTACGAAATTGGGTTGAGGTCGTGAGTGAAGTGAGGGATGCATTACTGGCACGCACCAGAGCCGAAGCCTGGCGCGGTGTTCGGCGCGATCCCCGCTGAAATCGAACCGCTTCCGATCGCCACACAAGCGGGCAGCAGCCCGCCCCCTCCTCCAATACCGGGAATCCGCGCCCGCTCCCGTCGCCCCGCCTTGCGGTGATACACTCGCATCACCCATCCCCCTATCGTGCCCATGAAATTCTGCTCGACTTGTGGTCAGGCGGTCAGCCTGCTCGTTCCGCCCGGCGACAATCGCGAACGCTACGTCTGCTCGCACTGCGGCGCCATCCACTACCAGAATCCGCGCAACGTGGTCGGCACCGTTCCCGTCTGGGAAGACAAGGTGCTGCTGTGCCGCCGCGCGATCGAGCCGCGCTACGGCTACTGGACGCTGCCTGCCGGCTTCATGGAGATGGGCGAGACGACCTCCGAAGCCGCTGCGCGCGAGACGCTCGAGGAAGCCGGCGCACGCGTCG
This sequence comes from Paraburkholderia sp. A1RI-2L, assembly GCF_048957375.1. Taxonomy (NCBI): domain Bacteria; kingdom Pseudomonadati; phylum Pseudomonadota; class Betaproteobacteria; order Burkholderiales; family Burkholderiaceae; genus Paraburkholderia; species Paraburkholderia sp. A1RI-2L. The sequence continues at coordinate 995,663 of NZ_JARBTA010000001.1, read as the reverse complement.
AGGTGCAGAACCTGTTCTCGTTGCTGAATGTGCCGCGCGTGCATCAGGTGCATCTGTTCTATCTTGCGCGCCTGCTCGACCTCGATATCGAAGCCGGTGAAGAGAGCCTCGAAGTGCGCCTCTTCGAAGAGCACGAAATCCCGTGGGACGACATCGCGTTCCCCACCGTCGGCCAGACCCTGCGTTGCTTCTTTTCCGACCGCCAATCGGGTAGCTACGGCCTGCACACGGGCGACGTCCTGCGCTCCCTGCGCGACGGCTGACCTGCTTTACGGCGATGGTGCCCTGGCTTTCGCCCGACGACCCGTTCCCGCCTGTCGAGCGCGCCCTTGGCGCGTCGAGCGGCGCGCCGGGCCTGCTTGCCGCAAGCGCCGACCTGCTGCCCGCGCGCCTCGTCGACGCCTATCGGCACGGCATTTTTCCGTGGTACTCGGACGGCCAGCCCGTGCTCTGGTGGAGCCCCGATCCGCGCATGATCCTGCGCCCCGACGAGTTCAAGGTCTCGCCCTCGTTCAAGAAAACGCTCAAGCGCGTGCTGCGCGACCCCGCGTGGGAAATCCGCGTCGACAACGATTTCGCCGCCGTGATGCGCGCCTGCGCGAACGCACCGCGCCGTGGCCAGCGCGGCACCTGGATCACCTCCGACGTGATCGACGCCTATTCGAGCCTGCATCGCATCGGTGACGCGCACAGTATCGAAGCGTGGCTCGACGGCCAGCGCGTGGGCGGCCTCTATGGCGTCTCGCTCGGCAAGATGTTTTTCGGCGAATCGATGTTCGCCTCCGTCACCGACGCCTCGAAGATCGCGCTCGCCGCGCTCGTCGCGCATCTGCGCCGCAACGGCGTCGAGCTGATCGACTGCCAGCAGAACACCGCGCATCTGGCTTCGCTGGGGGGGCGCGAAATCGGGCGCAAGGCATTCATCGCGCATGTGCGCGCGACGGTAGGCGCGGGCGCGTTCGGCTGGCGTTTCGATAAAAGCGTGCTCGCCGATTGGATCGGCCAGGGCCACGCCGACAACAGCGCCGTATCCGCGCTCTAGGACACGCGTCAGGGCAGCCCCACGCCCGTCGCCCATGCCCGGCGGCGCGCAATTCGATGGATGCGCGTCTGGCGTCGATGTTAGTATGCAAGGAGAAAACGTCGCATCCGCTGCGCGTGGCGCTGCGCGACGATCCGAACCGCAACGAGAGCTGCCAACGTGACGCATCCGAACGAGCTGCCGCTTTCACCGCTTTCCGCGCTGCAATTCTATGCAACGGCGCCCTACCCCTGCAGCTATCTGGAGGGGCGCATCGCGCGCTCGCAAGTGGCGACGCCCAGCCATCTCATCAATTCCGACGTCTACACCGATCTCGTGAAGGCGGGCTTCCGCCGCTCGGGCGTCTTCACCTACCGGCCCTATTGCGATGGCTGCCGCGCCTGCGTGCCGGTGCGCGTGCCGGTCGAGCGCTTCACGCCGAACCGCACCCAGCGCCGCACCTGGAAGCATCATGGCGAACTCGTGGCGACGGTCGCGCCGCTCCATTACGACGAGGCCCATTACGCGCTCTACATGCGCTACCAGTCGGCGCGGCACGCGGGCGGCGGCATGGACCGCGACAGCCGCGACCAGTACGAGCAGTTTTTGCTGCAAAGCCGGATCAACTCGCGCCTCGTGGAATTTCGCGAGCCCGATCCGCAGCGCCCCGACGAGCCCGGCACGCTGCGCATGGTGAGCATGATCGACATCCTCGGCGACGGGCTGTCCTCGGTCTACACCTTCTTTGAGCCCGACAGCCCGCACACGAGCTACGGCACCTACAACATCCTCTGGCAAATCGAGCAGGCGCGCAGTCTGCAACTGCCCTACGTCTATCTCGGGTACTGGATTCGCGAAAGCCCGAAAATGGCCTATAAAGCCCGCTTTCAGCCGCTCGAAGGCCTCTTCGACGGCGTCTGGTGCGCGCTCGGCTCCACGAGCGAAGCTGCCGCAAGCTAGCACGCGAGCGGCGCCAAGTTGATCTTCCCGTGCATGCGCGCGGCCCGCCGCCGTTTGCGGTAAATGGCGGGGGGGTGAACTGCGTGGTGAACTTTATCGCTAAAATAGCGGGTTCTCATTTTTTTGCGCCTGCGCCTTTTCCCCGTGTTCAGCACCCTTTACCCGCTCGTCCGCGACCGGCTCTTCCGCATGGACGCCGAAGACGCCCACCATCTCTCCCTGCGCATGATCGGCGCTGCGGGCCGTACGGGCATGGCGGGCCTCTTCGCGCCGCGCGTGCCCGACTCGCCGCGCACCGTCATGGGCCTCACGTTCCGCAATCCGGTAGGTCTCGCCGCGGGCCTCGACAAGGAAGGCGCCGCCATCGACGGATTCGCCGCGCTGGGCTTCGGCTTTATCGAAGTGGGCACGGTCACGCCGCGTCCGCAGCCGGGCAACCCGCGTCCGCGCATTTTCCGCCTGCCCGAGGCCGGCGGCATCATCAACCGGATGGGATTCAATAACCAGGGCGTCGAGCAGTTCGTGAAGAACGTGCAGGCCGCGCACTATCGCGGCATCCTCGGCCTGAACATCGGCAAGAACGCCGACACGCCGATCGAGCGCGCAGCCGACGACTACCTGTTCTGTCTCGAGCGCGTCTATCCGTTCGCGAGCTACGTGACGATCAACATCTCGTCGCCGAACACGAAGAATCTGCGCCAATTGCAGGGCGGCGGCGAGCTCGACGCGCTGCTCGCCGCGCTCAAGGACAAGCAGCAGCATCTCGCCGACATGCACGGCAAGCTCGTGCCGCTCGCGCTGAAGATCGCGCCGGATCTCGACGATGAGCAGATCAAGGAGATCGCCGACACACTCCTGCGCCACCAGATCGAAGGCGTGATCGCGACCAATACGACGCTTTCGCGCGCGGCGGTCGAGGGCCTGCCCAATGCCAACGAAACCGGCGGTCTCTCGGGCCGCCCGGTGTTCGAGGCTTCGAACGAGGTGATCCGCAAACTGCGCGCCGAACTCGGCGAGCAGGTGCCGATCATCGGCGTAGGCGGCATTTTCTCGGGCGAAGACGCGCGCGCGAAGATCGCTGCAGGGGCATCGCTCGTGCAGGTCTACACGGGTTTCATCTACCGCGGCCCGGCGCTCGTTGCCGAATGCGCGCGTGCGCTGGCCTCGGGTCGCGCGTGAGGCTATAGTTTCAGGCCATGTGCGGCGCATGGCGCGCATCGGGCCATGCACTCCGCTCCAGAAGACGGCCGGCCCGGGGAATCCCCGGGCTCGCTACAAAACCGCAGCAAAACAAGAGGAAAACAATGAAAGTCGCCTTGCTGAAAAAGCTCCTTGCGCTCGCACTCGCCGGCGCATCGTTCGTTGCAGCGAGCGCCCACGCCGATGACCTGCTCGACCAGGCGAAGGCGCGCGGCACGCTGCGCATCGGTCTCGAAGGCACGTTCCCGCCGTTCAACTCGAAGGCGCCTAGCGGCGAACTGGTGGGTTACGACGTCGACATCGCCAAGGCCGTGGCCGCGAAGTTGGGCCTGAAGCCCGAATTCGTCACGACCGAATGGAGCGGCATCATCGCGGGTCTGCAGGCCGGCAAATTCGACGTGATCGTCAACCAGGTGGGCGTCACCGACCAGCGCAAGGCCGTGCTCGACTTCTCGCCGGCCTACACGTACTCGGCCGCGCAGCTCATTCAGCGCAAGGACGATACGCGCCAGTTTACATCGCTCGAAGAACTGAAAGGCAAGAAGCTCGGCGTCGGTCTGGGCACCAACTACATGGACATGGCGAAGTCGGTGCCGGGCATCGACGTGAAGACCTATCCTGGTGCGCCGGAATACCTGCGCGACCTCGCAGCCGGACGTCTGGACGCGGCGCTCAACGACCGCCTGATGCTCGCCTACCTGCTGAAGAACTCGCAGCTGCCGCTGCGCACAGGCGCGATGGTCGGCGCCGGCAACCCGTCGGCCATTCCGTTCAGGAAGGGTAATCCGAAGTTCGCCAAAGCCATCGACGACGCCATGGCCCAACTCGAAGCCGACGGCACCTTCACGAAGATCTCGGACAAGTGGTTCGGCATCGACGTGACCAGGCCGATCACGAAGTAACGGCGTCAGTCGCGCGGGGCGGCGTCGCTGGGTGCCGCCCCATGTTTTTACGGCTCGCCCGGCGAGCGCTTCTCATCTGCGTCCTCCCATGCCCATCTACTCGCTCATCATCCAGTCGCTGCCCGTGCTCGCGCAGGGCGCGGTGCTGACGATCAAGTTCGCAGTCCTGTCAATGATCTTCGGGCTCATCGGCGGCGCGGTGCTCGCGCTCATGGGCATCAGCTCGAATCGTGCGCTCGTGTTCATTGCGCGCGTATACGTGAGCCTCATGCGCGGCACCCCGCTGCTCGTGCAGATCTTCGTGATTTACTACGGATTGCCGAGCATCGGCATCTCGCTCGACCCCACGCCTGCCGGCGTAATCGCGCTCTCCGCGAACGTCGCGGCCTATCTCTCCGAGAGCATGCGCGGCGCGATTCTCGGCATCCACAGCGGCCAGTGGCTCGCCGCCTATAGCTTGGGCCTCTCGCGGCGTCAGACGCTGCGCTACGTGATCGCGCCGCAGGCGCTGCGCATTGCGGTGCCGAGCCTCTCGAACAGCCTGATCAGCCTCATCAAGGACACTTCGCTCGTGTCGGTCATCACCGTGACCGAACTGCTGCGCAGCGCGCAGGAAATCATTGCTTCGACGTATCAGCCGCTGCCGCTCTATCTCGCGGCCGCCGCCGTCTACTGGGTGCTCTGCCAGGTGCTCGAGTGGATCCAGCACTGGTACGAAAAACGCCTCGCGTTGCCCGCGCGGCATTGAGCGGCACTAGCGTCACTCGCAGTCGAAACGCAAGCCGAGCGCCGCGCGAGCGGCATCGGCCATCGCGATCATGCGCCGCGAAGTCTCGTGCGGCATAACCGGGCTCTCCAGCGCGCCGGCGCGCAGCAACTCGCAAAAGTGCGCGGTTTCGTAGTTCAGGCCACCGCCTTCGAAGGGCTCGTCGAGTTCGGCCGTGCGGCCGTCGACATAGCGGATCGTCGCGCGCACCGGGTTCCACCAGTTCGCATGAATCGTCACGTGGCCGTTCGGTCCCGCCAGCAACGCATCGCCAAAACCATGCAGATCGAGCCCGCAAAAGAGTTGCGCGATACCGTTTTCATGCTGGCAATTGAGGCTTGCAAACGTATCCACGCCCGTGACGCCCAGGCGCCCGAAGGTCTGCACCTCGCGCGGCGCGCCTAGCCAGTCGACCGCGAGAAACATCTCGTACACGCCGATGTCGAGCAGCGCGCCGCCCGCGTGCTCGAACGAGAACGACGGATGGCCGGCAGGAACGTTGGCAACCGAGCAGCCCGCGCGCACGAGGCCCACGGGGCCGATGGGATCGGCTTGCAGATGCGCGCGCAAGGCGCGATAGAGCGGGTAGAACGGCGGCTTCATCGCCTCCATGAAGAGACGTTGCGAGCGCCGCGCGGCATCGAGCACGCGCTCGAGTTGCGCGGCGTTCACGGTCGCGGGCTTTTCGCAGAGCACGTGCAGGCCCGCGTCCAGCGCCGCGACCGCATAGTGCGCGTGGCTGTCCTGCAGCGTGGCAATGTAGACGGCGTCGACGCCGCTCGCGAGCAGCGCCTCGAAACTCGCGCACGCAGTGGCGCCGCACTCCTGCGCGAGCGCCTCGGCCGGCGCCACGCGGCGCGACCACACCGCGCCCACGCGCGCGCCTTGCACATGCGCCACGCCCTGCGTGAAACGCCGCGCAATGCGCCCCGCGCCCACGATGCCCCAGGTTATCGTGGCCGACGTGACACCATTACGGATTTCGCTGCGCTTGCCTGAATCGCCCATGCTTTGCCTCGTATCGCCGATTGCGTCGATTGCGTGATCTGCCTGCCGCGCGCCGTACACCGGCCGCAGCAAAGCAAAGATACGCACGATACGGGCTTGCGCGCGCGCAGGCAACCGCTCAGTTAACCGCTCAGTTAATTGCTCGTTTAACCGCTCATTTAATTGCTCAGTTAATCACCCGGCTAACCAACCAGGCAACGAACGAGCGCATCAGCGCGGCTCGACAGCCTCCGGCGAAAGCGAGCTGTGAAGCTCGTCGGCAGTCAGCTCGATCATGGCCGCCGCGGCCTTGCGCGCGTCTTCGGGCGCGCGTCGCTCGATCGCGTCGACCACGCTGCCGTGCGCGTTGACCACGTTGGTCCAGCCGTCCTCGCGCTGGCTCAGGATGGGCCCCACGAGCGTGAGCGCGCCGCGAATGATCGCCGCCATCTGCTGATAGAACTGATTGCCGCTCGCAGCGAGAATGCGCGTGTGCAGAAGCGTGTCGGCAGCTTCGCAACCGGCTTCGCCGGGACTCGTCTGGCGCAGCGCCTCGTAGGCTTCGCGAATGCCTGCGAGATCCGCTGCGCTCGCGCGCTCGGCTGCCAGCGCGCACGCGGCGGGCTCGATCAGCGCGCGGAACTCGATCACGTCGCGCAGAAAGTTCTTGTCCGGCTTCGCGCGAAAACGCCAGCTCACCACGTCTTCGTCGATCATGCGCCAGTCGCGCATGGGACGAATGCGCGTGCCGATCTTGGGCCGCACGTCGAGCATGTGGCGTGCGAGCAGCATGGACAGCGCTTCGCGCATGACCGTGCGGCTCACGTCAAACTCTTTGGACAGTACATCCTGCGGCGGCAGGATCGCGCCGTAACGTTCTTCGACGATGCCCGAAATAAGGCCATCCATGACCTTGCTCACGAGTGAGCGTTCCTTGTTCCCCAGTTCCATGACCCTTCCCCCCGATGCCGCGTAAGCGCGCCTGTTTGACGGTTGCTGCGTGGGCCCTCGTGCTTCGTCGAACTTAGTCGTAAGTTGCCATGCGAATTGCATGAACCGCCAGCCAGGATATCTCCTGACGCAAAGATGGCGCGGCAAACGCCCTGTCCGTACCCGCTTTTCCAGGCTCTCCCGAGTGTGTCCCGGGCGATCCCGTCAGGCCCTTTGATTTCCCGATTCTTGTGATTTGCAGTTTCCTGCCGTTGATTTGTAAGCAGTTTGTATGGATTTTCCCAGCTACTTTCTTTGCCACGCGAGCGCGTCTTCGTGCTCTCCCGCACGCCCGTACTGATCGTCGAAGCGCACGATGTCGTCTTCGCCGAGATAGCCGCCCGACTGCACCTCGATGATCTCGAGCGGCGTCTTGCCCGGGTTTTCGAGCCGGTGCTTCACGCCGAGCGGAATATAGGTGGACTCGTTCTCGGAGATCAGGAACACTTCGTCGCCGCGCGTCACACGGGCCGTGCCGCGCACGACGACCCAATGCTCGGCGCGGTGATGATGCATCTGCAACGAGAGCCGCCCGCCCGGCTTCACGACGATGCGCTTGACCTGGAAGCGCTCCCCGCGGTCGACCGAGTCATAACAGCCCCACGGCCGCTCGACGCGGCGATGATGCTGCGCCTCCTCGCCGTGTTGCGCCTTGAGCTTGCCGACGATCGCCTTCACGCTCTGCACGCGGTCCTTGGCCGCGACGAGCACGGCATCGGCGGTCTCCACCACCACCACGCCGTGCACGCCCACGCAGGCCACGAGCCGGCCATCGGAATGCGCGAAGCTCTCGGTCGAGTCTTCGAACAGCACGCGCCCGCGCGCGACATTGCCGCTCGCGTCCTTGTCGGAAACCTGCCAGACCGCATCCCACGCGCCAACGTCGGACCAGCCCGCCACGAGCGGCACGACCACGCCGGCGAGCAGCGCGTCGGCACCCACGGACTCCATCACCGCATAGTCGATCGAATCGGAGGGGCACGCGTCCAGCGCCGCCGCATCCAGATGAACCGCGCCGTCCGCGTCGACGCTCGCGCGCTCGAAGGCCTGCGCGCACTGCGCCGCGATGGCGGGCCGGCAGCGCGCGATGGCCGCGAGCCACACCGATGCGCGCACCACGAAAATGCCGCTGTTCCACCAGTAATCGCCCGACGCGACGTACCGCGCGGCAACCTCGGCATCGGGTTTCTCGACGAAGCGCTCGATGGAGCGCGCACCGCTCGCGCCAAGCGTCGCGCCAGCGCCGATGTAGCCATAGCCCGTCTCGACGCGTTGCGGCGGCACCCCGAGCGTGACGATCGCACCACGCGCTGCGTAGGTCACGGCGTCTTCCAGCGCCGCGGCAAACGCGGCCCGATCGGCAATCAGGTGATCCGCGGGCATGGCGACCAGGATCGGGTCGCTATCGTTTTGCGGCGCTTTTTCCGATGCTTTTGCCGACGCGGCGTCCGATACGGTTTCCGCCGCTGCCTGCTCCGCGCATGCGGCGAGCGCAGCCACGGTGAGTGCCGGCGCGGTGTTGCGCGCGACCGGCTCGAACACGACGCGTGCCGGCGTGCCGCTGCGGCCGAGCCGGTCGGCGGTCATATGGCGCAGATCCTCGCTGCTCACGACAAGCGGCGCGGCTTTGCGCACCGACGCGCCGCCACGCGCATACACACCATCGAGGCGGCGCACGGTGGCCTCGAGCAGCGACTCGCCATCGAGCAGGTCGATCAGCTGCTTGGGGCAATGTTCGCGCGAAAGCGGCCATAACCGCGTTCCCGAACCGCCGGCCAGCACAACGGGCTGAACGACGAGTGCGACTTCGGGTTCATTGGCCGCGGCAATCAAGCCGGCCTGCGTAACGACCTGGTTCATGCAGGAAGCTCCCCATTCGGATATCCAGTCCAGGGCAGGTGCGGCATCGCGTACTGCTTCGCGTGCGCCCCTGGGTATTTGGACTCCATTGGAGCAAAGCGCTGCAGGCGATTCTGTACGCATACCCACACTGACCGCGCGACTGGCGTGCAGTCGAGCAACGAGACATTTGTGCACGCATGTGCTGTGCGAGAGCGGCCGGGCATCCATGTTTCAGGAGCGAACATTTCCGCGCGGATCGCCTGCGGCGCAACACAACTGAATCAAATTCGAACGGTTCCCCGTGCGTTGAGAGCGCTCGGGCGCAGCCCTCGATCACGCGTGTTTCAGCATGGAGTCATTTTTGAACACGCCCCCTGGTGAGCCGAATAATCCAATAAATTCAATTGCTTGCAAAGTTACATCTAGTTACAAATGGCGCGTGCGGCGGCCGGAGTCGCCCTAAGCGTCGTACAGATTTGAAACAAAAACGGCGAGTTACCTGGGTGCGCTCACATCGTTGTGCCCGCAAAGCCGCACACATACGAGGTTTGCGCCGCTCTGGCACATCCCCTGCTTAGTGGGATGCGCCACACAGCGTGACGCATACAGCCGATATAGCGCACGCACTCGGGACTATGGGGCCGGCACGACGAGCCAATAGCCGCTACGGGAAGCGGCATACAAAAAGCGGTTCGACGACCGGAATGAAAAGACAAGGGGCGGTGAAAGCCGCTTCGCACGAGGACCAAATCATGTTGACCCTTCAATCGGATCTGCACGGCAACCATTTGCTCGGAGCACTGCCGTCGCACGAGTGGCAAGCACTCGCACCGCATCTCGAACTTGTCCATCTGCGCACCGAACAACTGCTCTGCGACTCCGGCCAGCGCATTCACCACGTCTACTTTCCGACCACGGCAATCATCTCCATGCTCTCGACGATGGAAGACGGCAGCTCCGTGGAGATCGCGGCGGTGGGCCGCGAAGGCATGACCGGCGTGCCCGTGCTCACGGGCGGCGAAACCATGCCCAATCGCGTGCAGGTGCAATGCACGGGCTTCGCGTATCGCATGAGCGCGCAAAGCCTCCGGCAGCAGTTCGCGCGCTCGGACTTCCTGCGCCGCCTCATGCTGCTCTACATGCACGCCCTGCTCACGCAAGTGGCGCAAACCGCGGCCTGCAACCGCCATCATTCGCTCAGCAGGCAGCTGTGCCGCTGGCTCCTGATCGAAGTGGACCGCGTAGCGTCGAACGACTTGACGGTCACGCAGCAGCTCATCGCCGACATGCTTGGCGTGCGCCGCGAGGGCATCACCGAAGCGGCCGGCAAGCTGCACAACGAAGGCCTGATCCATCACAGCCGCGGCCGCATCCGCGTGCTCGACCGCAAGGGCCTCGAAGCCCGCGCCTGCGAGTGCTACGGCCTCGTGCGCCGCGAGTTCGACCGCTTGCTGCCGCGCCTTCATCAAGCGGAAACCGTGGAATGAGCCGATCCCTGGACGTCATGACGAGACAGCTCCGCTTTCTCGTCATGACGGCTCGGGTCGCACAGCCTGCCCGCCTCGCTACATCATCAGGAACCCTGAACGATTATCGGACCCGCAGCACAGGAGCATGACGGCGCGCGCACCGCATAGCGGTGTTCGCGCCGCCGCTCGCTCGGGCGATCAGCCCTTGCGATAGTCGATGCGCTCGACGCCCGACTCGCCGCCGAGCAGGCACAGGTCGGCGCCGCGTGCCGCGAACAGGCCCACGGTCACGACACCGGGCCATGCGTTGACCTGCGCCTCGAGCGCGCGCGGGTCGCCGATGCGCAGGCCCTTCACATCGAGAATCTCGTTGCCGTTGTCGGTGATATAGGGCGTGCCGTCCGTCTGCACGCGCAGCACGGGCACGCCGCCGAGCGCCGTCACGCGGCGCCCGACGGCCGTGCGCGCCATCGGCACGACCTCGATGGGCAGCGGGAACTGGCCGAGCACGTCCACGCGCTTGCTTGCGTCAGCGATACACACGAACACCTCCGACACCGACGCGACGATCTTCTCGCGCGTAAGCGCCCCGCCGCCGCCCTTGATCATCGCGCCCGATGCGTCGATCTCGTCGGCGCCGTCCACATAGACGGGCAGCAATTCGATCTCGTTCAGGTCGAAGATCTTGAAGCCGTGCGCTTCGAGGCGCGCCGTGGTCGCGACCGAGCTCGATACGGCCCCGCGATAGCGGCCTTTGCTGGCAGCCAGCGCGTCGATGAAACAGTTCGCGGTCGAGCCGGTGCCGACGCCAATCACGGCGCCTTCCGGCACATGCGCGTTGACATAGTCTGCGGCGGCCTGGCCGACCAGTTTCTTGAGTTCGTCTTGAGTCATGATGGGGAACTGCCCGAGGAAGGAAAACGCGGAAAACGCATAGTTTACCGGAGTTGCGTGCCGCCGCTGGGGCGACCACGCACGCTGCGCGCCGATGCACGACGTCTCGCGCGCCGCACGCATGTCGCGCCGCGCATTCAAGGCGCCGTTTCGCTCACGCCGGCCGGCGCCGGTACCGTCCGGTCGACGTATTTGTCTAGCAGCGCCTGCGCGATCGCATCGGTTTCCGCGTCGGGCGTGCCCGAGTAGTCGCGTGGCCGGAAGTGCATCTGGAAGGCCGCGAACACGCGCCGCGTGCGCGCGTCGAGCACGCCGTCGGTTGCGACCTCGTAGCCATAGCGCGCAAGCTTTGTCTGCAGGCCGAGCACGTCGGCCGGCGCGTCGGGGGCGCGGCCCGCGAGCTCGGCCTTCACGGTCGCATCGTCGGGCCATGCGCCCACGCCCGCCTCGTAAAGCGGCTTCCACGGGAACAGCGGGCCCGGATCGATCTTGCGCTGAGGAGCGATATCGCTATGGCCCACCACGCGCGTGGGTGCAATGCCGTAGCGCGCGACGATGTCCTTCGAGAGCGCGATGATCGCCGCGACCTGCTCGGGTGGCCAGGGCGCCCACTCGCGTGGCGGCGACTCTTCCGGCGTGGCTTGCGACGTGGCTTGCGAGTCTGTGAGCGGCCCCGAATTGACGTTTTCGATGCCGATCGAAGCCGCGTTGAGCTCGGTCGTGCCCTGCCATTCGCTCGCGCCCGCATGCCAGGCGCGCTGTACTTCGGGCACGAGTTGCAGCACGACGGGCTTGCCGTCGCGCAGCGGCGGATGCACGGGAACGAGGTAATGGGCACTCACGTTCTCGCGCGTCAGCTCTTCGAGCGCGGTGGGTTCATCGCCCTGCGTATAGTGCTCCACGAGGAAGCGGATGCGCGAGTCCGCGCTGCGCGCGTGATATTGCGTGTCGGCGACGTAGCCGCCGCGATCGACCATCGTGGCGGGCGCGCACGCGGCGAGCGCAAGCGCCGCGAACGCCGCCACGCCGAGTCTCGACTTGCGCAGGAAGCGCATGCGCGGCACGCGTCAGCGCGCGACCGAACGTTGACGCACCGCCTCGAACAGGCACACGCCCGAAGCAACGGAAACGTTCAGGCTCTCGACCGTGCCCGCCATCGGAATGTGCATGACCTCGTCGCAGGTTTCGCGCGTGAGGCGGCGCATGCCCTCGCCTTCGGCACCCATCACAAGCGCGACGGGGCCGTCGAGCTTCGTCTCGTACAGGCTCGCGCTCGCGTCGCCCGCTGTGCCGACCACCCATACGCCGGCGTCCTTCAGCTCGCGCAGCGCGCGCGCAAGGTTCGTGACGGTGATATACGGAATCGTATCGGCCGCGCCGCTCGCAACCTTCGCAGCGGTGGCGTTCAGGCCCACGGCGCGGTCGCGCGGCGCGATCACGGCGTGCGCGCCGGCTGCATCGGCCACGCGCAGACATGCGCCGAGGTTGTGCGGATCGGTCACGCCGTCGAGCACGAGCAGCAGCGGCGAGCCCTGGATGCCGTCGAGCAGCTCGGCCAGGTTCTGCGCGAGCGGCAGATCGTGCACGCGCGCGACCACGCCCTGATGGCGCTCCGTGCGAGCGAGCCCCCACAGGCGCGTCTCGTCCGCGGCGATGATGCGCACGCCCGCTTCCTTTGCGGCGTGCAGGAAATCCTGCATGCGGCGGTCACGCCGCGTCGTGTCGTAATAGACATCCTCGACCGTGGACGCGTCGTGCCGCAAGCGTGCGGTCACCGCATGAAACCCGTAAAGAACCTTGAGACGTGACATGACTGGATACAACCCCTGATGAACGGTTCGCGGCGCACAGGACCTGCGGCCTCGTGCCTTGAGTCTCGCATTGCGAGCCTCGTGCCGCGAACGACTGTGATTCTGCCGGCCGACGCGCGGTCCGGGTACGCCCTGCCTGCGTCGATGGCCGTCTAGATGGCCGCCTCGGCGCAAGGCCCGGCGTGACTGTTAAACGTGCGCGCGCCGCGCGGCATTCGCAGCGCGGCGCATGGTTGCTGCCGATGCTGCACGCCTCGCGCGCAGCCCGGCTTTAGCGCTTCTTGCGCGATACCGGCTTCTTCGCCGCCGACTTCGACGCCGCGCGCTTCTTCGCGGTCTTCGCCGCGCTGCGCGCCGCGCGCGCTTCCTTCACGGCCGCGCTCTGCGCCGGCGCGGCCTTCTTGCGCCGGACGTCGCCGCTCTGGCCACCCTGGCCGCCTTGACCGCCCATGCCCTGCGGCAGCGAACGCACGCGCGGACCGCCCTCCTGCGGCCCGCCACGTTCCTGCTGGCCTTGCCCGCCGCGATTCAGAGCGGGCTTGACCGGCGTATCGCGCACGAGACGGAAATCGATCTTGCGCGCATCGAGATCGACGCGGCTCACCTGCACGCGCACGCGGTCCGAAAGACGGTAGCGGATGCCGGTGCGCTCGCCGCGCAGCTCGTTCTTGATGTCGTCGTACTGGAAATAGTCCGAGCCCAGTTCCGTCACATGCACGAGACCTTCGATGAACAGCGAATCGAGCTGCACGAAAATGCCGAACGACGTCACGCCGCTCACCATGCCGCCATATTCCTCGCCGAGCTTGTCGCGCATGAAGTAGCACTTGAGCCACGCCTCGACGTCGCGCGAGGCTTCATCGGCACGGCGCTCGTTGGCCGAGCAGTGCAAGCCGAGCTCTTCCCAGATTGCCGTATTCGCGCCGCGTGCACGCTTGCCGCGCTTCGCCTCGTCCTCGGCCTGCATCGCGCGGGCGCGCGGCGAAAGGGCCGTGTTGAGCTCGACGCCTTCGGGCGCCGCCGGCTGATACTTCTTGCCCTGCAGGATCGCGTAGATCGAGCGGTGCGTGAGCAGGTCGGGATAGCGGCGGATCGGGCTCGTGAAGTGCGCGTAGGCCTCGTAAGCGAGGCCGAAGTGGCCGATGTTGTCCGGGCTGTAGACGGCCTGCTGCATCGAGCGCAGCAGCATCGTTTGCAGCATCTGCGCATCGGGCCGGTCGCGGATGTGCGCCATCAGCGCCGCATAGTCGCTCGCGTGAGGCGTGTCGCCGCCGCCCAGCGAAAGACCCATGCCGCGCAGGAAGGTGCGCAGGTTCTCGAGCTTTTCCGCGCTCGGCCCCGCGTGCACCCGGTACAGGCCCGGATGCTTGTTGCGCTTCATGAAGTCCGCCGCGCAAACGTTGGCCGCAAGCATGCACTCTTCGATCAGCTTGTGCGCGTCGTTGCGCTGGCGCGGCACGATCTGCTCGATCTTGCCCTGCGCGTTGCAGACGATATAGGTCTCGGTCGTGTCGAAGTCGATCGCGCCGCGCTTCTGGCGCGCCGCGAAAAGCGCCTTGTAGACGCCGTAGAGGTTCTGCAGATGCGGCATCAGCGCGGCGCGCCGCGTCGCCTCCGGCCCCTTGGTGTTCTTGAGCACCGCGGCGACCTCGGTATACGTGAGGCGCGCCGCCGAATGCATCACACCCGGGTAGAACTGATACGCCTTGATCTCGCCGCGAGCGGTGATGACCATATCGCACACGAGCACGCAGCGGTCCACATGCGGATTGAGCGAGCAAAGGCCATTCGAGAGCTTCTCCGGCAACATCGGAATCACGCGGCGCGGGAAGTACACCGAGGTGCTGCGCTCGATGGCGTCCACATCGAGCCCGCCGCCCGGCTGCACATAGTGCGAGACGTCGGCGATGGCCACGAGCAAGCGGAAGCCGTCGCCGCGCCCGACCTTCATCGGTTCGCAGTAAACGGCGTCGTCGAAGTCGCGCGCATCTTCGCCGTCGATGGTGACGAGCGGCACGTCGCGCAAATCGATGCGATATCGGATATCGGCGGGACGCACGGCATCGGGCAGCTTCGCGGCCTCATCGAGCGCGGGCTTGCTGAACTCGTGCGGCACGCCGTACTTGCGCACGGCGATCTCGATCTCCATGCCGGGATCGTCGATGTCGCCGAGCACTTCCAGCACGCGGCCGAGCGGCTGCGAGTGGCGGCTCGGGAAGTCGGTGAGTTCGACGACCACTACTTGCCCGACCTTGGCCTTCTTCGCATTTTGCGTGACGAGAATGTCGTGGCCGATGCGCTTGTCTTCGGGCGCGACGATGAGCGCGCCGTTTTCATTGAGCAGCCGCCCGATCACGCTGCGGTTCGCGCGGTCCGTGACCTCGACGATATGCCCTTCCGGACGCCCGCGGCGGTCATAGCCGACGATGCGCGCGAGCACGCGGTCGTTGTGCATGACCTTCTGCATCTCGCCTTGCGGCAGGAACAGGTCGTCCTGGCCGTCGTCGCGCACGAGGAAGCCGTAGCCGTCACGATGGCCCTGAACACGGCCCGCAACGAAGTTGGAAGGATGCGCAAGCTGATAATGGCCGCGCGAATCGAGCCGGATCTGCCCGTCGCGCTCCATCGCGGCGAGCCGCCTGAAAAACCCTTCACGCTCCTGGCGCTTGATGGCGAGAGCCTCGGCGATATCGTTCGCGGTACAGGGCGATTCGCTGGTCCGCAGCACGCCGAGAATCTCCTCGCGGCTGGGAATCGGATAGGGATATTTGCTCAAGGGCTTATCGATGGTTGTTCTCGTGGCGTGGACATCGGATAGTGCGCGGACACGGGAAATCATGCCGCGCCCGGTCTTGCTGCGAGGCATTCTAACACCCGAGCCGCGCCCGGCAATTCAGCGTGGAAGCTTGCGGACGCCCGCTGCACGCGCCTCGCGCGCCGGACTCACGGCCAGCGCCGACGCGGCACTTTTTTCTCGGATTTTCTCAAAAGGGCCTTGACAGGTCCTGCAGACACGCTAGAATCTCGTTCTCTGCTGCACGACAAGCGCAGCAGCAAGTAGTAAGCGACACCTTGCCCAGGTGGCGGAATTGGTAGACGCACCAGGTTCAGGTCCTGGCGGTGGCAACACTGTGGAGGTTCGAGTCCTCTCTTGGGCACCAAGATTCAGAAAAGCCGGCTTTATGCCGGCTTTTTTCGTTTCCGTGCGGCTCCGCTGGCGGTGAGAGCCGCAGCATGCTGCGCCGAATGTTTCGCGGCTTCCCGCGCAGATGCAGATCTTTCGCGATGTGAAGATTTTTTGAAAACATTGGTTGACAGGGTCCGCGAACACGCTATAATCGCTGTCTAGCTTGAAGACGTGCCCAGGTGGCGGAATTGGTAGACGCACCAGGTTCAGGTCCTGGCGGTGGCAACACTGTGGAGGTTCGAGTCCTCTCCTGGGCACCACGCTTCTTCAAGTCACGGCTTCATCGAAAAAGCCCGCAAATTGCGGGCTTTTTTGTTTTTGCGCGACTGAAACGCGCCCGCTATCGGCGATCAGTACGGCAAGGCAATCACGGCCCCGGCCAATCCAGCAGCCCGATCCTGAATTCAACAAGGCTGCTCTCGATCGCCGGTACTGGATCTCCGGAGTGAGCGCCGCCCCGCAGCATATGCATGACCAGCCTATCGTGCAGTTCGGGATCGGCCAGAATGCGGGCGATCTGTTGCCTGCTTCGCGCCGACGCGATGGACGCGATATCCATTCCGAGCAATCTCGGACCAGCGCGCTCGAACGCATAATCGCAAGCCGCCAGTAGCGGCAACTCCTCCCCATAAAGCCTGTCGGCGTTGCCGGCAGTCGCATAGTTTTCGAGCAGATACCGGAAATCCACCGCGTCTTTCGGATTGGACTGCCCACGGTCCAGCCACGCGATCAGCTTCGTCATCACGAGACCCGGTATCGACGCAACGCGAATCTCGCATCGGTCCGCAATGCGCACGGTCACCGCGCTATCCAGCGCTTCGGCGTAGCCCGCCACGTTCATCACAATTGCCATGTCCGGCGGCCACGCCACTTGCGACGGAGAGATCTCGACACCGCCGAACGGGACCAGATCCACCGGAAAGCCTTCGCCAACCGGCGGCGAATAATGAAGCCGATGCACAATCTTCCCGTCCGGGCGGAACGCCGGCTCCCCAAGCAGCGCGGTTCGCAACGCTTCGAATGCAGGCCAACTCTCGATGGCCATTGCGAAATCGATGTCGGGACTGGCGCGGTTGAGCGGGAATCCATGCAGGTGGTACATCAGAATATCCCTCGCAGTCGCACCGACAACGAAGTACTGCAGGTTCGACAGCCGCGCCACGCGATCCATGGCCGACAACACTGTCTGCTTTCCCGCCGGGAGTGGCGTCTTAAGATATACGACCGTCATTCGCCCCGCTCCATTGATCGCGAATCAACGCCGCTGCCTCCGCATTACGGGGCTCTCTCGTGCGCAGGAGATCCGCGTACACGAGCAAAAGCGGCGCCGTCAGCTGCGCCGTCCGTGCGTCGTCGAGATGCCAGAAGGCATCGACAATTTCCAGGCTGCCCGCGGGATCGGCACGCAAGCGGTGTTGCTTCGCCAGCGCCATCATGACAGCCGGTCTCGCTGCCGGTTCGACATATAGTGTCTGCGAGGCCGGCCGAAGCTGTCCGGTCAGTTTGGCGGCAGCGACTTCTCCACTCCACCAGGCTTGCCCGGCAGGAAGTTCCGCGCGCTGCCACCACGAAGGATCATCGACCGCAAACCGTTGTACGCTGAGCTTCGGCAGCAGGCGCAGCGGATAATTGATCGTCCACTCTTCCCTCAGCGCGTCAGGATCGAGCAATCGCCGGTCCTCCGTGCCGGCCAGCAAGCCGCGTTCACGCAGGTCATCGAACACGCCGCCGACCGTGCCAAGCGCCACCCCTGCCGACGACGCGATTTCCCGGTATGGACGGTTGATGAGTTCCGGAGCGGAAAGCAACACAAAAATCATCTTGAGCGCGGAAGCACTCGCGGAGATCGCAGGTTTTCCTGATCTCGAGACGAAACGCCTGATGTCCGGATTCGCCGGCCGGCCTGTGACGAGAATGTACTGGCCGGGACCACGCACATAAAGATTACCGACGAGGTCGATGAACTGCAGGCCTTGTTCGACGCACTCGTCCGCTAATGCAGGCGTCAGCCAGGAAGTGGCCAGAAGGATCGGAAGATCGGCAGTGGCACTTTGGGCCACGACGGTCCTCACCTCCTCCCGCGTTCGTATCCGGGTGCGAGCAGCGAGCATGTAGGGTTGCGGAGCGCCGTTCACCTCCAGCGTAACCTTCACTTCTCTGGCCGGCGCAGCGCTGCGGGCTGTCGGGCCGAAGTCGATTACCCGCAGCGGAATACCCAGACGCCCGGTGGCCCCGTTGACGAGCCGCCTGAGCAGCGCCTCGGTTGGACGATCAAAATTCGGGAGACCATGCTGGTTGCCGTCGTTCATAAATCTCGCTTGTTCAAAAACAATGAACACGCCAGCATTATGAACAGAAACCACGAGATGTTCAATTTTTTCCTCCGTTCATACTTCATGAACAACATCCATGATTGAACGAACGCGCGTCACCCTGAAACATCTCGTTATGTTTAATGGTATACATTGACCAGAAACCCGGGGATGCCTGAGGCGCATCGTCGGCACGAGATCACGCCCGCGACAGGGAGAAGGAATGGAAATCGTCGTTATCGCCGCGATCGTCGCCATGGGCTTCGGCGCCGCAGTGACGTGGTTGATCGCGACCCGATTGCCAGCCGAGTGGATCGAGCGCGGCCAGACCGAAGGACGCTACGCGGCGTTATCCACGACGGACGACACCGAAGAGGCGCCCGAGCTGCCCCGCATGCAGGCACACACCGATGCCCGCCGGGTGCGCCGCGCACGCGTACGTGCGCTGCCAGCGGCGGCGCTCATGCGCAGGCTGCGCACGCACCCGGGCGGCGGCGCGCAGGGGTGCGAAGCCCCTCATCCGGATAGCGCGCGCCGCCCGCCCCGATAACGATTTAACTACTCGCCCGTACCCAGCGGATTGCGGACGAACGCTGTTTCGACATGCCCCGCAGGCTTGGCCGACTGGAAGATCCAGCGCCGCCGCATCGGTTGCAACACCACCTTCGCGCACACCCCCGCCATCATCGCGATACACGCCGCGAATTCGAACACCATGTTCCAGCCGCCGTGCACCGCGAGCAGCGTGGCCACCGGCACCATCAGCGCGGCAGTCCCCTTGGCCGTATAGAGCGTGCCGGCGTTGCCCGCCGCGTCGCGCGCGCCGAAGGTGTCCGCGCAGGTTGCCGGGAAGTTCGAGAAGATGTCGCCGTAAAACAGGAACACGAGCCCCGAAAACAGGATGAAGAGATACGGGTCGTGGCCGAAGTAGCGCAGGCCGAGCAACGCGAGCCCTTCGCCGATGAAAGTGATGAACATCGTGTTCTCACGCCCGATCCGGTCCGAAATGAGCCCGCACAGCGGCCGCGTGAAGCCGTTGCAGAGATTGTTGATCGACAGTGTCATTGTCAGCAGCGGCAGCGTCATGCTCATGAACGCCACCGGCATCGAGGCGAAACCGTACGATTTGGCGATCGGCCCGATCTGCGCGGTCGCGATGATGCCGCCCGTGGCCACGCACACGAACATCGCGTACATCACCCAGAACAGCGGCGCGCGGATCATCTGCCGCGTCGTGTAGTCGGTCTTCGTGGCCACCACGCGCTGCACGCCGGCCGCATGCGCGGGCGGCTTCGGGCGCACCATCACGAGCGCGAGCGCCATGATGCACACGCCCTGCAGCAAACCGAAAAAAACGAAGGCCGTCTCGTAGCCCGAATGCTGGATCATGCGCGCGATCGGAATGACGGTGAGCGCCGCGCCCGCGCCAAAACCCGCCGCCGTCGTGCCCGCAGCGAGCCCGCGCCGGTCCGGAAACCATTTGAGCGCCGTGCCCACGCACGTGCCGTACACGCATCCCGCACCGATGCCCGAAATCACCGCCGCCACATAGAGCACCGGCAGCGCCGGCGCCCACGCGTCGAGCATCCAGCCGAGCGCCACGCAGCACGCGCCGCCCATCACGACCGGGCGCGGGCCGAAGCGGTCCACGAGCCAGCCCTCCACGGGAACGAGCCACGTCTCCGTCACGATGAACAGCGAGAACGCGAGCTGAATGGCGGCCTGCCCCCAGTGGTGCTTCGAATCCATCGGCACTACGAACAATGTCCACGCATACTGCAGATTGGCGACTAGCCCCATGCAGGCTACACCGGCCGCGAGTTGCACCCAGCGGTTGTGCCGCCGCGCCGTATAAGGGGCGTCGATGCGATCGGTTTGTGCCACGTTTGTCTCTCTCCGTACATTGCATTGATGAGCCGCCGGATCCGGCGGTCTCGCGCGCAGCGCGGTCTTGCCCGGGTTTACCCGGGTCTCGCCGCCCCGCGCGCTACTCCTGCATCAGGCCGTTTCTAGCTGCCTGAGCAATGCATCGACACTACCCTTTGCGTCGCCGAACAGCATTCGGGTGTTCTCCTTATAAAAGAGCGGATTGTCGACGCCCGCGTAGCCCGTCGCCATGCTGCGCTTGGAAACCACAACGGTGCGCGCCTTCCACACCTCGAGCACCGGCATCCCGGCGATCGGGCTGCCCGCATCCTCCTGCGCGCCCGGATTGACGATATCGTTCGCGCCGATCACGAGCACGACGTCGGTATTCGTGAAGTCCTCGTTGATTTCGTCCATTTCGAGCACGATGTCGTAGGGCACCTTCGCCTCGGCGAGCAGCACGTTCATATGGCCCGGCAAGCGCCCGGCAACTGGATGGATGCCAAAACGCACCCGTACGCCCTGCGCACGCAGCCTGCGCGTGATTTCGCTGATCGTGCTTTGCGCCTGGGCAACGGCCATGCCATAACCGGGCACGATCACGACCTCGGCGGCATCGCGCAGCAGCGCGCCCACTTCGTCCACGGAAGTCGCCACCACTTCGCCCTGCGGCGCGGCGCTCGACGTGCTGGCCACGGCACCAAAACCGCCGAGAATCACCGAGACGAAGCTGCGGTTCATCGCGCGGCACATGATGTAGCTGAGGATCGCGCCGCTCGAGCCCACCAGCGCGCCGGTCGTCACCAGCAGGTCGTTATCGAGCATGAAGCCGGTCGCCGCGGCCGCCCAGCCCGAATAGCTGTTGAGCATGGACACCACTACGGGCATGTCCGCGCCGCCGATCGCCATCACGAGATGCACGCCCAGCACCGCCGCAATCGCGCACATCGAGATGAGCGCGGGGAGCGCATTCGGGCCCTCCGGTGCGCCCACGAAGACAAGCCCAAGCCCGATGCAAACCGCGAGCGCCACCGCGTTCATCAGATGCCGGCCGGGCAGCACGAGCGGCTTGCCGCCCACCGTGCCCTGCAGCTTGAGAAACGCCACGATCGAACCGCTGAACGTTACGGTGCCGATGAACGCGCCGATATAGATC
This sequence comes from Paraburkholderia sp. A1RI-2L, assembly GCF_048957375.1. Lineage (NCBI taxonomy): Bacteria > Pseudomonadati > Pseudomonadota > Betaproteobacteria > Burkholderiales > Burkholderiaceae > Paraburkholderia > Paraburkholderia sp. A1RI-2L. The sequence continues at coordinate 974,300 of NZ_JARBTA010000001.1, read as the reverse complement.
TCGGTGTCGTGAATTCCTCGCTCGACGGCGCTCGCGGCGGCGGCCGGCGAGAGAAAGCTCGCGACCGCGATGAGCGTCGCCGCAAGGCCGACGAAGCTGTGCAGCACGGCCACGAGTTGCGGCATTTGCGTCATTTCCACGCGTCTGGCCAGCACGGCGCCGATGCCGCCGCCCACCAGCGCCGCGCCGAGCGCTACTTCGAGCCCCGCCCCGCCCGTGACGAGTAGCGTCGCAATGACCGCGATCGCCATCCCGCAGATGCCGAAAAGATTGCCTCGCCGGGCGCTAGCCGGATGACTCAGCCCGCGCAGGCTGAGAATGAAGAGCGTGGCCGAACCGAGCCACGCCATATTGCCGATTCCACTAAGCATGACGTCGCCTCCTCAGGTCCGTTGAAACATTTTCAGCATGCGCTGGGTCACGAGGAACCCGCCTGCAATGTTGATCGTCGCAACCAGCAGCGCGACGCCCGCGAGCACTTTCACGACCATCGCCGTATCCGCGCCATTGGGATGCAGCAGCGCGCCGATCACGATGATCCCGCTGATGGCGTTGGTCACGCTCATGAGCGGCGTGTGCAGCGCCGGCGTCACATTCCAGACCACCTGATAGCCCACGAAAACGGCCAGTACGAACACCGTGAAATGCGCCACGAACGCGCTCGGCGCCACCGCGCCGAGAGCGAGCAACGCCACGGCCGCCAGCACCAGCATGACCAGCGGCCATGCCCTGCGGCTACGCGTTTCGGCGGCAGCCGATCCAGCCGCACCGTGCGCCTGCTGCACGGGCTTCGCCCCGTTCGCGGCCGACGCGGCTTGCGCGGCCGGCGCGACAGCCGCCGTCGGCACCGGCGGCGCGGGCCAGCAGAGCTTGCCCTGCTCCATGACCGTGGTGCCCCGCTGCACGACATCGTCCATGTCGAGCTTTAGTTCGCCATCCTTAAGAGGCGTGAGATCGGTCAGCAGATGGCGCAGGTTCGTCGCATAGAGCTGGCTCGACTGATTCGCCATGCGGCTCGGCAGATCGGTATAGCCGATCAACGTCACGCCATGCGCATGCACCACTTCGCCCGCGCGCGTGAGCGCGCAATTGCCGCCCTGCTCCGCAGCCATATCGACGATCACGCTGCCCGCGCGCATGCACGCGACCATCTCTTCGTCGATCAGGCACGGTGCGGGCTTGCCCGGGATCAGCGCGGTCGTGACGATGATGTCCACCTCGCTCGCCTGGGCCTTGAACAGCGCCATCTCGGCTTCGATGAACTTCGCGCTCATCACCTTCGCGTAGCCGCCACCGCCGCCGCCTTCCTCCTCCACGTCCACGCTCAGGAACTCGGCGCCCATGCTCTCGATCTGCTGCCCGACCTCGGGCCGCGTATCGAATGCGCGCACGATGGCCCCAAGCCCGCGCGCTGCGCCGATGGCCGCGAGACCGGCCACACCCGCGCCGATCACGAGCACCTTGGCGGGCGGCATCTTGCCCGCCGCCGTGATCTGCCCGGTGAAAATGCGCCCGAAATGCTGCGCGGCCTCGATCACGGCGCGATAACCGGCCATGTTCGCCATCGAGCTCAGCGCGTCGAGCTTTTGCGCGCGAGAGATGCGCGGCACGCAGTCCATCGCGAGCACCGTCACGCCGCGCGTGGCGAGCACCTCGAGCAGCGCCCCGCTCTGCGCGGGCCAGATGAAACTGATGAGCGTCGCGCCGGTCTTCAGGCGCTGCGCCTCTTCGAGCGACGGCGGGCGCACCTTGAACACGATGTCGGCGTTGGACCACAGTTCGAGCGGATCGTCGACAACGCATGCACCGGCCGCGCGATACGCTTCGTCGCTATACGAAGCGAGCTCGCCCGCGCCCGCCTCGATCTCGATCTCGTAGCCAAGCTTGATCAGTTGTGCGACGCTTTCCGGCGTGGCCGCCACGCGGCGTTCGTTTTCGAATATTTCGCGGGGCACCGCAATGGTCATTGCCATGGCGAACCTCCGCGCACGAATGAAGCGCAAATACCGGCGCGGCGATGCGGCGGCGCGCAAAGTCCCCTGGCGCGCCGAGGGCGTGGCCATGTCGTCATGAAACGTCTCCTGCTGGATGTTGGAATTCCTGGCGCGCGCCGCTGCCTGCGCGGCGCGCCGCCTCGCTGTGCGTCCCTATGCGTTGTTACGCGTCTTCACGTGTAGCCGGACCGCTAGCGCGGCGGATTGACTGTCTCGAGATAGCCGAGCATTGCAAGCGCCGCCTTGCGGGCGCCTGCTATGGCGGCGGCCTCACTGGCGAAAACGGTCTCGTCGGCGACTCGCTGCTCGGGGAGCACGGCGGCGCACCCCGTTTGTTCGCCGCGCCCGCCGTGCGGATCGTGGATAGCGGCGAACGCCGCCCAGCCACCGTTGTGTATGAATTGACGGGCCGAGAGTTCGACCTCGTAATGACCGAGTTTTTCCGTATGCATCGAAGCGCTCCGTGCGAACCTTGAGGTCGGGCGATATACGGCCAGCCCGCAGGCTGGCTCACTGGCTCAGGACTGCTGCGCCTGGGTCTGGGCTTGGGCTTCGAGCTCGGTAATGCGCTTGCGCAGATTGCGCTCTTCCTGGAAGCGCGCGGTCTCGTCGCGAATCACGGCGACGATGCCCGTGATCTCGCCTTGCTGGCCGTGCAGCAACGCGACGGTAAACGCGATCGACAGCGCGCGACCGTCCTTGTCGACGGCGGGCACGCGCAGCACGTCGTTGCCGTAGCGCGTCTGCCCCGACGCCATCGTCTTGTGATAACCGTCCCAGTGACGGCCGCGCAGCCGCTCGGGAATGATCAGATCGAGCGTCTTGCCAAGCGCCTCCTCGCGCGTATAGCCGAACATGCGCGTAGCGGCGGGATTCCAGTACGTGATGTCGCCGGCGGCGTCCGAGATGACGATGGCGTCGCCGATAGCGTCGGCAAGCTGGGCGAAATCGATGGCGGTTGACATGGTGCTTGACCTGATAGGAGCTAAGTGGGGAAAGGGTTGAGTCGCCGGAGCGCGGCGCGCACGCCCCTCATGCGCGCGCCGCGCTCCGCTGGCCTGCGGAGCGTCCCGTACCTCAGACCGCGCGCGTCTCGTGCAGCGCCGCGATCTGCTGCGGCGTGTAGCCAAGACCCGCGAGCACCTCATCCGTATGCTCGCCGAGCAGCGGCGAACCCGTGATTTCCGGCTTCAGGTCCGAGAACTTGATCGGGCTGCCCACGGTGAGATACGTGCCGCGCTCTTTGTGCGGGACTTCGACGATAGTACCGCTCTCGCGCAGCGACGGGTCATTGGCGATTTCCTTCATGCTGAGCACCGGTGCGCACGGGATATCGAACTTGCGCAGAATATCGACGGCCTCGAACTTGGTCTTGTCGGCGAGCCACTCCTCGATCGTCGCGAAGATGTCGAAGATATGCGGCTGGCGCGCCTGGGCCGTCATGTAGTTCGGATCGCTGATCCACTCGGGCTTGCCGATCGCGCGGCAGATCGGCTCCCATGCATGGCCTTGCACCGTGAAGTAGATATACGCGTTCGGATCGGTTTCCCAGCCCTTGCACTTGAGCACCCAGCCCGGCTGGCCGCCGCCGCCCGCGTTGCCGCCACGGGGCACCACATCGCTGAAAGTGCCGTGCGGATACTGCGGATACTCCTCCAGATAGCCCACGCGATCCAGACGCTGCTGGTCGCGCAGCTTCACGCGGCACAGGTTGATCACGCTGTCCTGCATCGAGACGGCCACCTTCTGGCCCTTGCCGGTCTTTTCACGGCCGATCAGCGCCGTGAGAATGCCGATGGCCAGATGCATGCCCGTGTTGCTGTCGCCGAGCGCCGCTGCGCTGACCGTGGGCGGGCCGTCCCAGAAGCCCGTGGTCGAAGCCGCGCCGCCCGCGCACTGCGCGACGTTCTCGTAGACCTTGAGGTCGTCGTAGTGGTGGCCTTCACTGAAGCCCTTCACCGAAGCGACGATCATCTTCGGGTTGAGCTCCTTGATGCGCTCCCACGTGAAGCCCATGCGATCGAGCGCGCCCGGGCCGAAGTTTTCCACCATCACGTCCGACTCGCGAATCAGCTTCTCTAGCACTTCCTTGCCTTCCGGCTTCTTGGTGTCGAGCGTGAGCGAGCGCTTGTTGCTGTTGAGCATCGTGAAGTACAGCGCGTCCGCTTCGGGAATGTCGCGCAGCTGCGAGCGCGTCACGTCACCGGCGCCCGGGCGCTCCACCTTGATCACGTCCGCGCCGAACCACGCGAGCATTTGCGTGCATGCGGGGCCCGCCTGTACGTGCGTGAAGTCGATGATCTTGATGCCGTCGAGGGGTTTGCTCATGTCTTGGCTCCTGATGAATGTGTCCTGTGATGTGTCCTGGGAGACTCAGCTTATTTCTTCATGGCCGCGCTTTGCGGATTGAGATTCGTGAGACGGCCGCTTTCCGTGCCGGCCGATTCGTCGATCACTGCGTTGATCAGCGTGGGCTTGCCCGACGCGATCGCTTCGAGCAGCGCCGCAGTCAGTTCCTCCGGAGTCGTGGCCTGGTGGCCGATGCCGCCGAACGCCTCGATCATCTTGTCGTAGCGCGCGCCCTTGACGAACACGGTGGGCGCGACGTCGGCGCCGCCAGTCGGGTTCACGTCGGTGCCGCGATATACGCCGTTGTTGTTGAAGACGATCGTGCAAACCGGCAGGTTGTAGCGGCAGATGGTTTCCAGCTCCATGCCGCTGAAGCCGAACGCGCTGTCGCCTTCGATGGCCACGACTTGCGTGCCGCTCGTGACCGCCGCGCCGATCGCGAAGCCCATGCCGATGCCCATGATCCCCCACGTGCCCGAGTCGAAACGCTTGCGCGGCTGGTACATGTCGATCACCGCACGCGCATAGTCGAGCGTGTTCGCGCCTTCGTTCACCACGTTGATGTCGGGACGCGTCTTGAGCACGTCGCGAATCGCGCGCAGCGCGCTGTGGAAATTCATCGGCGTGGGGTTCTTCTCGAGCGTCGCGGCCATCTTCGCGAGGTTCCTGGTCTTGCGCTCCGCCACGGCGCCGAGCCATTCGGCGCTCGGCTGCGGGAAGTTCGAGCCCATGCCGGCGACGAGCGCCTCGACACACGAACCGATATCGCCGATCACGGGCGCTTCGATCGCCACGTTGCTGTCAATCTCGGTGGGCGCGATGTCGATCTGCACGAAACGCTTGGGCGACGGCGCCCCCCAGGTCTTGCCCTTGCCGTGCGAGAGCAGCCAGTTCAGACGCGCGCCGATCAGCACGACGGCATCCGATTCGGCGAGCACGAACGAGCGCGCGGCGGACGCGGACTGCTCGTGCGTGTCGGGCAGCAGGCCCTTGGCCATCGACATCGGCAGATAGGGAATGCCACTCTTCTCGACCAGCTCGCGAATCTGCGCGTCGGCCTGAGCATAGGCCGCGCCCTTGCCGAGCAGGATGAGCGGGCGCTTGGCCGTCTTGAGGACTTCGAGTGCGCGCTGGACCGCGTCGGGAGCGGGCAGCTGGCGCGGCGCGGCATCCACGACCTTGATGAGCGACTGCTGGCCCTTCACGGCGTCGATGGTCTGCGCAAGCAGCTTGGCTGGCAGGTCGAGATAAACGCCGCCGGGGCGGCCCGAGACCGCTGCGCGGATCGCCCGGGCGATGCCGACGCCAATGTCCTCGGCATGCAGCACGCGGTAAGCGGCCTTGGCATACGGCTTGGCGGCGTTGAGCTGGTCCATTTCCTCGTAGTCGCCCTGCTGCAGGTCGACGATCTCGCGCTCGCTCGAGCCGCTGATGAGGATCATCGGGAAGCAGTTGGTGGTGGCGTTGGCGAGCGCGGTCAGGCCGTTGAGGAAGCCCGGCGCCGAAACCGTGAGGCAGATGCCCGGCTTCTTCGTCATGTAACCCGCGATCGCCGCGGCATTGCCCGCGTTCTGCTCGTGCCGGAAGCCGATGAAGCGCATCCCTTCAGCTTGAGCAAGACGCGCGAGGTCCGTGATCGGAATACCGACGAGACCGTAAATCGTGTCGATGTCGTTGAGCTTCAGCGCATCGATGACGAGGTGAAACCCGTCGGTCGTCGGTTGCGCTTCCTGCGCAGGGCTGTTCTGCGCGTCGTTCATTCCTGCTTCTGCCATGACGTCTCCTCGTTGGCGGGGCGTTGGGTTACTCGTGATATACAATATTCCACACACAATATTAGTCAAGCGTTTTTTGAGATCCCCGGTTTATCCAGCAGCGCCAAGCGCCACTATTTATTACGGAGTCCAAATTTCATGACCAACGGCAACACTTAAAATGCACAACAGCGGCACGCAACATGTGCGCGCGAGCCGCTCAGTCGAGAAAGTCGCAGTTCGCCTCGACAAATAACGCAAGATCGATCGAATGCTGGCGCACGAGCCGCTCCACTCTTTCGGTGTCGCGCGCCTCGAGGGCCTCGATGATCCGCATGTGGTCCACGATCGATCGCGACGCGCGATCGCTTTGCGCGATCGTCATGCGCCGGATCGCTCGCACATGCATGAAGATGTTCTTGATGGTCTCGACGATGATCGGCGACTTGGACAGTTCCACCAGCGCTTGATGAAACGTGATGTTCGCTTCCGAGTATTCCTCGATGTGCTCGGCGGGTTTGTCCTCGCCGAAATCCGCGAACATATGGCGCAAACGCGCGATGTCCTCGTCGGAAGCGCGCTGCGTGGCGAGCCGCGCCGCAATGCTTTCCAGCGCGGCCCACATATAGATCATTTCGACGATCTCCTTGCGGGTCTTGCGCAGAATATAGACGCCGCGCCGCGGCACAGTACGCAGGAATCCTTCCTGTTCCAGCAGCGTCATGGCCTCGCGCACCGGCGTGCGGCTCACGCCGAGCTTTTCGGTCAACTCTTTCTCGTCGAGGCGGATTTCGTCTCGCGAGCGGTAGATGTCGGTCTCTGCGATCGCCTGCTTCAGCTTCGCATAGGCCTGATCGCGCAGGGAAACCGTGGCGTGGATGGGTTCGAGCGTCAAGCTCAGCGGGGCTCCCCCCGCTACGTCCTGGATTTCGGCAGACATCGGTGGTTTGTCTCCAACGTTGTGTTTAGCCGTCGTTAAAAGCAAATTCCATATGTGCCATACAATATATCAGAAGCAAGCGCGTCACCAAGCGGGTTTACGCGTAGGTCGATGATCAGCGGCTCGCGACGCGTATCTATATACGGTGATTTATACAAATCGAAAAAAACTTTAACTATCGTTTATTCTTCAACGCTTCTACGATTGGCTCACGTCATCTGAACTCACACGGAGACCAGCCATGAGCCACTCTTCAGCCGGCCGCAAAGCCACGGAACACGATCAGCACTTGCACAACCAGTTGAGCGCATTCAATTCCGCTTTTGCCGAACTCGGACTGCGCTTTCGCTGGGATCCCACCACGCTCTACTCGCTCGCGGAGATCCAGGGCGAAGCGGCGCGCCTTGCGGCCTATATCGAAACGCATCACGCGCATTTGCTGAAGGCGTACAGCATCGACTTTCTGTGCGAGGCGATTCTCGGGCGCAAGAATGCGCAGGCGCCTGGCGAATGGTCGCCGGGTCACACCGCTCAGCACACGGGAACAAAGGGCGCGGCCGCCGAAGCGGCGCACGGAGGATGGGACTGGAGCGAGTTGCACCTGCCGGCATTGGCAGGCGCTTGAGGCTCGCGAGGAAGGCAGGAGGTTCGGTGCGCCGCTTTAATGCACTTCAGCGCGCGGCAGCCTCCTCTTCCTGCAACTGGCGCCAGAGAATTTTGCCGCTGCCCGACTTCGGCAACGCATCGACGAACTGCACGACGCGCGGCGCCTTGTATGCAGCCATATTCTCGTGCGCCCACGCGGCGATATCGGCTTCGCTCACGCTGCCCACCTGCCTCGGATCGAGCACGACAACGGCCTTCACCGTCTCGCCGCGCTTGGGGTCCTGAGCGCCGATGATGCAAACCTCCTTGATGGCCGGATGCCGGTACATGAGCGCCTCGACCTCGGCCGGCCACACCTTGTAGCCGGACGCGTTGATCATGCGCTTGAGGCGGTCGGTCATGAAGTAATAGCCATCGGCGTCGCGCCGCACGAGGTCGCCGGTGCGCAAAAAACGCTTGCCGTCGCGCTCGATGAAGGCCTCGCGCGTTGCCTGCGGGTTGCCCCAGTAGCCCAGCATCACTTGCGGTGCGCTCATGATGAGCTCGCCCGCCTCTCCTTCGGGCACCTCTTCGAGCGTGATCGGATCGACGATGCGCGCATCGACGTCGAAGACCGGAATGCCGAGACACTGCGCCTTGGGGTGTTGCGCAGGATTGATGTGGGTGGCGGCCATCGTCTCCGACATGCCGTAGCCCTCCACGAATTCGAGACCCGTGAGCTCGCGCAGCTTCTTGACCACCGCGTCGGGCATGGCCGCGCCGCCGCCGCGCATTGCGGCGAGACTCGACAGATCGTATTCGCCGATGCGCGGATTCGAAAGGAAATCCACAACCATCGTCGAGATCGACTGCCAGGTCGTGATGCGGTAATGCTCGATCGCGCGAGCCGCGGCGTCGCGGTCCCAGCGCGGCAGGATTACGATCGTCGAACCGTTGTAGAGCGGGCTGTTCATGCCGCCCTGCATGCCGGTCACATGAAACAGCGGCAGCACGGAAAGCTGTACGGAATCCTGAGTATTGCCGAACCAGACGCAACCACCCACGGCCGTCGACATCACGCTGCGATGCGTATGCATGCAGCCCTTGGGCTTGCCCGTGGTGCCCGACGTGTACGGCATCACGCACAGGTCGTCCGGCCCTGCCGTGAGCGCGCCGGGTGTGCAGCCCGCCGCCAGCACGTCGGCCCAGTGCGCAACGCCCGGGCCCTCCACGTGGCGCGGCGCGCTCACGAATTCGGGCGGGGGCGAGAACGGTTCGTTTTTTAAATAATCGCTGTACGTCGCGACCAGCAGATGCCGCAGGCCCTGCCCCTCGCCCGCGCCCACCAGCGACGCGATGCGCGGATACAGATCCTGCGCGACGAACGCGGTGGTCGCGCCGCTATCTTCCACGTAGTGAGCGAGCTCGTCGGTGAGGTTCATCGGGTTGACGGGTATGACCACGGCGTTCGCGCGCAAGATGCCGTAATAGGCGATCACCCATTGCGGACTGTTCTGCATATAGAGCAGCACGCGGTCGCCGGCCTTCACGCCGCACTCGGTCTGCAGATAGCCCGCCACGCGCTCGGCCTCGTCCTTGAACTGCGCGAAGGTAACGGGCGTGTCATAGAAGACGATGAAAGGCTTGTCCGGATAACGCGCCGCCGAGACCTCCGCGTTGTAGAAGAGGTTCGTGGCGGGAATGCTCATGTGCGGCGGAAGATGCGCAGGCCAGTACGGTGAGCTCGGGCGCGGCGCGGCGGAGGTGGATTGGGGCATGGCGGGTAGTCGGCTCGTGGGATTCGTGAAATTCGGGCACATAGTGCGATGCGCGACGTCAAACGATGCTCGCGCCGCCATCGATCGCCAGATGCTGGCCGGTGACATGCCGCGACGCAGCGCTCGCCAGAAACACCACCGCGCCCTTAAGATCGCTTTCGTCGCCGAGGCGATGCAGCGGCGTGCGATCGATCACTGCCTGCCCGGCTTTGTCGAGTAGACCCGCCGTCATCTTCGACGGGAAGAAGCCCGGGCAGATCGCGTTCACGTTGATGTTGTACTTGCCCCACTCGGCGGCCAGCGCGCGCGTGAAGTTGATGGCCGCAGCCTTCGAGGTGTTGTACGCGATGGTCTGCATCGCGCCAAGCGAGCCTTTCAGGCCAGCGATCGACGCAATATTGATGATCTTGCCGCGCTGCGCGGGAATCATGCTGCGCTTGCCCACTTCGCGCGCGAGGAAAAACGGCGCGTTGACGTTGAGGTTCATGACCTTGTGCCACGCCTCGTCGGGATAGTCTTCCGCCGGCGCCCCCCATGTCGCGCCCGCATTGTTCACGAGAATATCGATCCGGCCGCATGCCGCCAGCGTTTCGTCGACTAGCGGCTTGACGGCCTCGGCACGCTGCAGGTCGCTCACGACCGTCGTGACTTCAATGCCGCGCGCCTGCAAATGCTGCTGCGCCGCTGCGAGTTCGTCGGCCTTGCGCGCGGTGATGACGACGCGACAGCCCATTTCGCCGAGTGCCTCGGCCATCTGCAGCCCGAGCCCGCGCGAACCGCCCGTAATAAGTGCCGTCTGCCCACCCAGTTCGAACAATTCCCTGACCTGCATGCTTAAAGTCTCCTTGATGTCTATTGGCCCGGATCCGCATTACGGAATACACGGGGAATCAAACCGATTCTAGTGACGCTGCCCCATCACCGGAATCAGGAAAAGCACGGTCGTTCATTATGCTCGAAGACCCGCACCCATGCAGCAGCATCCGCAGACGGGGTGCAGCGGCGCCCTTTTAAGAAGCCTCCGATATCTGTCGGCCGCACCCTTCACTAGGATTTCCCCGACAAATAGCCCCTCGCGCCCCTCCCCAGCAATGACCCTCGATCCGGAACAGCGACTCTTGCAAGCACTCGTCGCGCACGCCCGCTGCCCGTCCGAACCCGCGCTACTGCTGCAGATTTGCGAAGCGCTCGTCGGTGTGAGGCGCGACGAGCAAATGCTGCCGTGGGCCGAAAAGGGCCTGGCGCTCGATCCGCGCAACCGCAGCTTCGTGCACGCGCGCGCCCGCGCGCTGCGCCTGCTGGGCCAGCACGCACAAGCCGCACAGGCCTGGATCGACTTCGCGACGCTCGATTGGTCGCCGCTGTTCTATCAGGCACGGCTCGGCCGCGACCTTTACCTGAGCGGCGACACCACGCGCGCCATTGCGCTGCTGGAACAAGTGGTGAACGCTCCGGCCGATGACCACGACCCCGACAAACTGCGGGCACGCAAGTGGCTCGCCGAGGCGCTGCTCAGCACTGCAGACGCGCGCGGCTTTTCGCACTGGATCTGGCGCAACCGAAGTGACAGCGGAAACTACCGATACAGCGCAGTGCCGATGTGGGACGGGCAAGGCGACCTGCGCGGCGAACGCGTGCTGGTCACGCACCAGATGGGCTACGGCGACCAGTTCATGATGCTCGGCAGCATCGCGCATTGGCGCGCGGCCGGCGCGGAGATCATGGTGACCTGCGACGAGCCGATCCACAGCGTCGTCGAGGCATCGCTGGCCGGCTGCCGCGTGGTCGTCGCGCGCAGACCGATGGCCCCGCGCTCGCCATTGGACGAATCAGCGCTGCCCGCCGTCGAGGCTTTCGCACCCACGATGCAAGCCACGCTGCTGCATCTGCCCATGCTCGCAGCCCACCTGCAGCCGCGCCCCGATCCCTGGTTCGCCGCCTGGATACGCGCACCGCAACGCGCGCGCGACCAGGCAGCAAGCTGGGCGTACACGTTGCGCGCCCAGCACCCAGGCAAGGCGCTGGTTGGCGTGTTCTGGGATTGCGCGCAACGCCACAACCGCGACATGCGCAGCAAGGAGCGCAGTTGGGCTGCCCTGCGCTCCTTGCCGCTCGCGGCGCTCGAGCGCCTCACGACCAACGCGGCGCTCGCCAGCCGCGTTCGGTTCATCAGCCTGCATCACCCTGTGGCCGAGATGATGGGCGGCTCGCCGCGCGGAAACATCGCCCATTACGCGCCGGGCATCATGTCGTTTGGCGACACTGCGGCCTGCATCGAACAACTGGACGCCGTAATCAGCGTCGACTCGGGCGTCGCCAATCTCGCCACGATGATCGGCAAGCCCACTGCAGTACTCGTCAATCCGGCCGGCGAGTGGCGCTGGGGCGCAACCGGCACGCGTTCTCCCTGGATGCGCGAGGCGCACGTGCTGCGCCAGACCACGCCCGGCGACTGGGACGACATCGTCTTCCGCACCGCAGAATGGCTGGTGCGAAGCTGAGCCGCCCCGCTCGCCGATTCAGTCAGGATCGCCAATGATTGCATCAGACCGTGCGCACGTTATTCGCAGGACATTCAATTTTCAATTCAACTTAATTACATTTTAATTACCATAAAAACAATAACCTTTCGGCTGATAAGTCCAGATAAAGCGATTCTCCAGGGATTTGTCCAGGTTGCGCCGGACATTCCTGCAAATGTTTAATGCGCAGCGTACACTCGTATGCAGTTCGCCACGCGGGGCTGAGCGAGCCATGCGCGCATTGCCGGGAGACAGGACAAGCGCGGCCACACAAGGAGAATAACGCCATGAGCTGGACGCGAGAGCAGAAGAACGTCACGATCGCAGCGTATTTGGGCTGGACGCTCGACGCATTCGATTTCTTTCTGATGGTTTTTGTTCTGAAAGATATCGCCACCGAATTCAACACTGAAATCCCCGCCGTTGCCTTTGCCATTACGCTCACGCTGGCCATGCGCCCGTTAGGCGCGCTGATCTTCGGCCGGCTTGCCGACAAATTCGGCCGCCGTCCCACGCTGATGGTCAATATCGCGTGCTATTCGCTGCTCGAAATGCTCACCGGCTTCTCGCCCAACCTCACGACGTTCATCGTGCTGCGCGCGCTCTTTGGCGTGGCGATGGGCGGCGAATGGGGCGTGGGCTCCGCGCTCACCATGGAGACTATTCCGCCAAAGGCGCGCGGCGTCGTCTCGGGCCTCCTGCAGGCCGGTTACCCGAGCGGCTATCTGCTTGCCTCGATCGTGTTCGGCGTGCTCTACCAGCACATCGGCTGGCGCGGCATGTTCTTCGTTGGCGTGCTGCCCGCGCTGCTCGTGCTGTACGTGCGCGCCCACGTGCCCGAATCGCCGGCCTGGAAAGAGATGGAAAAGCGCGCACGCCCGAGCCTGCTCTCCACGCTCAAGCACAACCTCGGCCTCTCGCTTTACGCGATCGTGCTGATGACGGCATTCAACTTCTTCTCGCACGGCACTCAGGATCTCTATCCGACCTTCCTGCGCGAGCAGCATCACTTCGATCCGCATACGGTGTCGCTCATCACCATCACGCTGAATATCGGCGCGATTGTGGGAGGCGTTTTCTTCGGCTCGCTTTCGGAAAAAATCGGCCGCCGCAAGGCCATTTTCATCTCGGCGCTGATCGCGCTGCCGGTGCTGCCGCTCTGGGCGTTCTCGTCGGGCCCCGTGCTGCTCGCGCTCGGCGCGTTCCTCATGCAAATTTCCGTGCAGGGCGCATGGGGCGTGATCCCGGTGCATCTCAACGAGATCTCGCCCGATGAAGTGCGCGCAACCTTCCCGGGCCTCGTCTACCAGCTCGGCAACCTGCTCGCCTCTGTGAATGCCACGCTGCAAGCCTCGCTCGCCGTCACGCACGGCCAGAACTACGGGATGGCGATGGCGATCGTCGCGGGCACGGTGGCCGTCGTGATCGCCGTGCTGATCCCGTTCAGCCGAGAGCGGCGCGGCATTGACATGACGCAGACCGCCAAACAGATGACCAGTTGATGCGGCGCGCGGCCCGGCGCGAGATGGTGCAAGATGGCGAGAGACCACGCCACGCCCGGAGAACGACAATGAGCGAGACGCCACCGCCGCCGCTGGCTCACCCCCACCCCGACCCGGCGGCCCCTGCGCCGCCGGACACCGACGGCGTCTGGTACGCCTCGTATCCGCCGGGCGTGCCGCACGAAGTCGACGTGACGCAGTACACCTCGCTCGCCCACTTCTTCGACGACTGCACCGCGCGCTTTCGCGACAGCGTGGCCTACACAAGCGCCGGCTCGCCGATGACTTATGGTGCACTCGCCCGCAAGGCCACCGCGTTCGGCTCGTGGCTGCAGGGCGTGGGCGTGCAGTCCGGCGAGCGCGTCGCCATCATGCTGCCCAACACGTTCCAGTATCCGGTCGCGCTATTTGGTGCGTTCAAGGCCGGCGCCGTCGTCGTCAACGTCAATCCGCTCTACACGGCGCGCGAGCTCGCGCACCAGTTGAAGGACAGCGGCGCGCAAACCATCGTCGTGTTCGAAAGCTTTGCGAAGACGCTGGAAAACGCGCTGCCCGGCACGCGCATCGAGCGCGTCGTGCTCACGCAACTGGGCGACCTGCTGGGCGAAGGCTTCAACCTCAAGGGCCGCTTCATCAACTTCATGCTGCGCCACGTGAAGAAGCTCATGCCCGTGTACCGGCTGCCGTCCAGCGTGCGCACCGTGCGCTTGCTCGACACGCTCAGTGAGGGCGCCCGCGCGCCGCGCGCACCGGTGGCGCTGCAGCGCGACGACCTCGCCTTCCTGCAATACACGGGCGGCACCACGGGCGTGGCCAAGGGCGCGATGCTCACGCATGGCACGGTCATCGCGAATGTGCTGCAGGCCAAGGCGTGGATCGCCGGGCAACTCGTGAACGAGCGCGAAGCCATTCTCACGCCGCTGCCGCTCTATCACATCTATTCGCTCGCCGTGAACGCGCTGTGCTTCATGGCGATCGGCGGGCGCAACATCCTGATCGCGAATCCGCGCGACGTGACGCGCGTGATGAAGGTTCTGCGTCATGAGAGGTTCAGCTGCATCAGCGCGGTCAACACGCTCTACAACGCGTTCCTCGAGAACGAGACATTCCGCCAGCGCGATTTTTCGGGTCTCAAGCTTGCGATGGGGGGCGGCATGGCCACGCAGCGTGCCATCGCCGAGCGTTTCAAGGCAGTCACCGGCAAGCCGATCGTCGATGGCTACGGGCTCACGGAGTGCTCGCCCATCGTGGCGATGAATCCCGCCAATCTTCAGGATTTCGAAGGATCGGTCGGACTGCCCGCGCCTTCCACGCAGGTGCGCTTTCGCCGCGACGACGGCACGTGGGCGAACCTCGGCGAGCCGGGCGAGGTGTGCGTAAAAGGCCCGCAGGTCATGAAGGGCTACTGGATGCGTCCCGACGAAACCGCGCGCAGCTTCGTCAATGACGGATGGTTCGCGACGGGCGACATCGGCATCATGGATGCGCGCGGCTATATTTACCTCATCGACCGCAAGAAGGACATGATCCTCGTCTCGGGTTTCAACGTATACCCGAACGAAATCGAGGAAGTGATCGCGCTGCATCCGGGTGTGCGCGAAGTCGCGGCCATCGGCGTGCCGGACCCCGTGCAGGGCGAGCGCGTGAAGGTATTCGTCGTGCGCCGCGACCCCGCGCTCACCGAGGACGCGCTGATCCAGTTCTGCCGCCAGCAGCTCACGGGCTACAAGGTGCCGCGTCTCGTGGAGTTTCGCGAGGCGCTGCCGCAAAACAATATCGGCAAGATTCTGCGGCGCGAGCTGCGCGATGAAGAGATCGCCAAAATCGGCAAGGCGGGCGCGGGCTAACTCCGGAGCACACCGAGCACGATGCAGCCGCGCGCCGCAGCGAGACGCTCCAGCACGAAGCGGTCGGAGCGACGTAGTGCACACAGGACGACGGCGGGCGCTTCAGCGCGGGGTTCGAGGCGGCGCGCAAGCTGCGCGTGCCACAGCGTGCCGATGTCGTCCGCGCCTTGTGCTCCGGTTGCGAACACGGGCACGCCGAGCCGCGCGGCTTTGCGCGCGAGCGCCCTGCCCTGTTCCAGCGCCGGGTCGTAGACCGCCACGCGCATCGGCGGCGCGCCAGGCCGCCACACAGGGGTCGCCGCGCAGGCCGCTGCAAACGCGCCACTCGTTGCATGAAGAAAGGTCCGCCGGTTCATCGCGTCGCCCCCGTTCCGTGCCAGCCTCACACAGTCTCAAGCCATCTCACGTATAGCCGCGCATCGCGCGCCACGCCGCCGGCCACACGCCCTGCTTGCCCGGCGCCAGCACGCCCTGCGGATCGAGGGCATCCTTCACCGTCTGCGCGAGCCGCAGCAGCGCGCCATCGTTGAAGTCGTACTGCGCCGCCGCGTAATCCATGTAGAGCAGATGCGAACGATACACGCCATAGCCCGCCGCGCGTGCATCGCTCATCAGCGCGCGCAGCAGATCGCCCGCACGCACTGCATCGTCGCGCCGCTCGCGCACGAAGATCGCCGCGAACACATGATGCAGACAGCGCCCCGCCGCGGTGAAGCCGCCGTAGTAATCAAAGCCATATTCCGCCGCGCGTGCTTTGACGAGCGCGTACTGGCGCAGCGCGTCGTGGCCATCGGCGGGACAAAGCGGCGAAAAGTCCACATGCGCGCCTTCGCCGCCCAGCCAGTCGAGCATGCGAAACGCGCTCATCGACGGAATGCCGGCCATGTTGCGCTCGCCGCCGCCCTGCGGCTCGTCGCTGCCCGCATAACGTTTCGCGAACGCGCGCGCGTGCGGCACGGGTGCGAACGCGCGCTCGACCTTGCGGCGCTGAAGCTCGATTACATCGGCCTCGCCGTAGAGCGCGTAATGCAGATTCCAGCGCCCGATATCGAGGTCGCGCTGCATGGCCGCAACGGCCGCCTCGGGCATCGGTCCGTCGCCCTCGTACCAGCGCGAGCGCGGCGCAATGCTGGCCGCGCGGCGGATCGCGCCTTCGATCACGGCGTGCTGCGCAATCGTGCCATCCAGTTGCAACGCCCGCAGCGTATCGGCGATCGCGCCCAGATCGTCCTCGCGCGCAAACTGGATTTCACCGATCACATAAGCGGGCGGCGCCGGCATCAGCCAGAGCCCCATCTTCGTAACAATGCCGTAGTTCGATTGCGTGAAAAGCGCGTCGAACGACGGCCCGTAGCCGGGCTTGTAGAGCTGCCACGCCGTGCCTGTACCGATCGCGCCCATGCCGGTTCGCACGATGTCGCCATTGGCGAGCACGATCTCCATGCCGCACTGCGCCGCTGCATGATCGCCGTATGCGGTGTAGCCGAAGCCGCGCTCGAGCGTATTGCCGATCACGCTGCCCCAGCCCGCCGCCGGCGGATCGACCCACAGCTTCAGGCCGTGCTCGCGCAAATGCGCATGGAGATCGAAGTAGCTCACGCCGGGCTCGACGAGCGCCCATGCGAGCCGCTCGTCCACATCGAGCACGCGGTTCAGGCGCTGCAAGTCCAGCACGACCGATCCCGCGAGACGCGGGGCCGCGCCGCCATACGCGAAGTTGCGGCCCGTGGAGACGGTCCACAGCGGCACGCGCGCCGCATTGGCCACACGCAGGATCGCGCGGATCTCGTCGATGTTGGCCGGCAGGAGCGCCGCCGAGGGCGCAAAGGACGACGCGAGTCCGCTCCCATCCTCGACGGGCGCGAACGGATCGAAATACGGCGCGAGCGCCGCGCCCCCACGGCAGACGTTGGGCGCGCCCACGATGGCCTCGAACGCGGCGAGCGCGCGCGCAAAGCGCGCCGCGCTCATGCCCTGCGGCAACACGCGGGCCGGTTCGGATCCGTGCGACGCCATCGTGCGCCTTTCACCATTGGGCCGGCGTGCCGCCGAGCGCGCCGCACACCTCATAGGCGATCGTGCGCAAGCGAGCCTCGGTGGCCGGGCCGGACAACGCATAGCCCGTGCCGTCGGTGCTCCAGTAGAAGGTACGACGACTGCCGTCGCTCAGCAGATGCACGGCATCGCGATCGCGGCCCGATGCGCTCACGTAGAGCGTGAGCCGCGCACCGGCGTGGTTCTGATACATGAACTGCGCTGCCGGGCCGGCCGCGCCCGGCAAGAGACGGCCGCCCACGAGCGCGTACCCGTATTCGCCGAGCGGCGGAATGGCCAGCGGTTTGCCTAGCCGCTTCGAAAGCCACGCGACGAGGTGCGTTTCGTCCGCCGCGCCCACTTCCACGGGATGTCGCACTTCGGGCGAATACACGGCATAGGCCACGTCGGCGCGGCGTGCGAAACCTTGCGCGTCGCGCGCCGATGATGCGGGGGCCTGGCCCACGCCCGCCACGCCTGCCGCCCCTCCCGCGCCCCACGGGCCGCCTGGAAACCACTGTGGCATCAGCGCGCCTGCTGCCAGCGCGAAGCCCGCGCCCGCGACAGCCCAGACCGCCGCGAGGCCCGCGCGCCGCCACCACGGATCACGTCGCCTGAGCACCAGGTAAGCCGGCACAGCAGCTTCGTCGCCGGCACGGCACAACGCTTGCAGCGCGGCCTTCTGCGCGCGCCAGGCCGCGACGCGCTGCGCGGCGTGCTCGTCCGCCGCCAGTCGCGCCCGCACGGCTGCGCGCGCGTCGGCGGGCAGTTCATCGTCGAGCCAGGCACCCAGCACGGCAAGGTCCATATCGGAGTCCAAATCAATCGGTTGGACCGGGGGCGGGATCGGGCCAGGCGGCGTCCCGCCATCGGACGAAACCGCCGGTGCTGTGTTCGCGCGCTCGCGTTCGAGTTCGTCGTCGTTCATCGCGTGGTCCCCACCACCCTGAGCGGCGCGACGTGCCGCGCCGAATCCTGTACCGGTCCCCTGTCGAGCAATGCGCGCAGATGCTCGCGCGCACGCGAAAGCCGCGACATCACGGTGCCCGCCGGCACGCCGAGCACCGTCGACGCCTCCTGATAGCTCAACTCCTCCACGCATACCAGCAACAGCACCTCGCGCTGCGCGGCGGGAAGCTGATAGAGCGCGCGCTGTAGATCCCGCAGCACGAGGCCGTCGACTTCTCCGTGCGGTGCTTCCAGCGTGCGCCACGGCGCGCTTTCATCGTCCACCGCAATCTCGCGCCGCCCGCGCAACTGGTCGATGTAGATGTGACGCAGGATCGTCAGCAGCCAGGCACGCAGGTTGCTGTCCGGCCGGAACGACGCGGCGCGCGAGAGCGCCCGCTCCGCGGCGTCCTGCACGAGATCGTCGGCCCAGGCGGCGTCGCCGGTGAGCGCACGCGCATAACGGCGCATGGGTGCGAGTTGCGCGATTACTTGCGCTTCGAACTCCGAGGACGGACGGCGCAGCATGGCGCGCGGGACCTGGTGGCGTGGCTAGCCGCGAGTCAGTAACCGCCGCCGCCCGACGAACCGCCCGCGCTGCTCGACGAGCTGCTGCCGCCCGAATTCATGTCACTGCACGCAGTCACTGAACCCGAGACCGCGGCCATCGTCAGACAGAGAAGACAGGCAAGTACACTGCGAAACCGCTTCATGGTCATCTCCTGTGCAGAGTGGACGTCGTGCGCTGAACCGCCGACGTCGACAAGAGGTAAACGCGGCAGGCCAGCGCGTTATTCCCGGTTTGCAATCGCGCGCCTGCCGCGCGCGTGCGTCGCCGCACGGAACGCACGCCTGGAAGCCCGGAAAATCGCCATTCAATAAGGCGCGGGAACGGTCGGACGCGTGCGTGCGCAAGACAGCGAAATCGGTGACACGTTCGCGCACGCTTTGCACTACGCTATGAACGTATGCGCCGGCAGCGCGTCCGATGGTTCGAGACCCGCTTTGTGGATCTTTGCGGACATGCAAGGTGCCAGCCCGCCAATTCCGCCATTGTGGCCGCTAGCCGGTATAGTTCTGCAATAAAGTATGTCAACGCACGCGCGCTTTGCCGGCACAAGGTAGAATTCCGGCGAGCAAACGTTTCTAAATGAATTGCGGCATTGAGCCGCCTGGTCAAAATTCGTCCATGCCTTCCGCAGAATCGCACCCGCAAAACGACTTCATGAACGCCGCGCGCAAAGAGCGCAAGCGCGTTGAAATCTATCTGGTCAACGGCATTCGCCTGACCGGATGCATCGAGTCGTTCGATCAGTACCTGGTGATGCTGCGCACGCCTGTCGGCCTGCAAGGCATCTACAAACGCGCCATCTCCACCATCCAGCTCGACACCGGCACGCGCCCGGGTCCGCGCACGCCGCGCCCTTCGCACGGCGAGCATACGAGCCGTGGCCCGCATGGCAACTATGGCGGCCACGGCGGCCATGGTTCGCGCGAATCGCGCGAGCCCCGGGAGCGCGAACCGCGCGAATCCTGGTCGGCGTCTGGCTCGTCCGGCCCGTCCAATTTACCCGGTTCGCCCGAGCGCCCCGCCCAGGACGGCCCGGTGGTCGTCACACGCCGTCGCCGGCTCTACGGTGCCGTGAACAACGGCGGCAACAGCGGCGAAGGCTCGAACAACGGCTGAGCCATGCGCGCGCGGGCCGCGCGCGCATTTTCTGCCACCGCCGATCGCGCGAAGCGCAAGTGCACAAGATTCGGCCATGCGCTCGTGGTCTTTCTCTTTGCGTTATCCTGAAGGCGACTCTCTTCGCCCGGAGAACGCCATGAGTTCATCCAAACCGAAGTCTCCTCAGCCCTCGCAGGAAGATGCGCTCGACGAAGCGCTCGAAGAGACTTTCCCGGCAAGCGACCCTATCGCCGTCGATCCGCCCCCCTCCAGGCCCGAGCCCGCCGACGACACCGGCAAAGGCCATGCCAAGCATCATCGTCACGGCAAGCACTGAGGCCGCGCATCGGCGCCCGTCGGGCGATCCGAACGGGTCGCCATGATCCAGGCGGGTCCGTATGGGCCCCTTGCACCGCCCACGATCCTTCACCAGGAATTCGTCAGGTTTTCGCGAAACATCGCCCCCGAAGGCAACGAAGGCGGCGCGTCACGGACGCCCGCCTTCGTCTCCCATCCGCCCTGCCAGCAATCTGATCACCGGACCGGCAAGCCGCCCTCGACCTCGCGCTGCAGCTCCCGCACCTGGCGTTGCGCTGCACGCAGCTGATCCTGCGCAGCCGCCTTCTCGACCTGAAGCGCATTGGCCTGAGTGCGCGCCTGCTTCTGCTGATCCGCGACAATGGCCTGCTGCTGGCGCGCAATCGCGAGATCGGCCTGCAGGCGATTGGCGTGATCCTGCGTCAGCGCAATCATGCGGGCCGTGTACGCCTTTTGCGCCTCGAGGCGCGTGCGGCGGATCTCGACATCCGACAACTGCAGCGTCTTCTGCACGAAATCGCGATAGATCGCCTCGGCGCGCGTCTCGTCGCTGGTCTTGATGACGCGCCAGAACGTCTTGTTCTGGAACAACGTCACGTAATAGGTCATCTCCTTGCCGTAGAACAGGAGACTCGCACCATAGGTGCCGTTGTAGGTCGTGCGCAATTCATTGAGATCGGAGCCGCGGATCATCTGCTGCAGCTCGGCCACATTGCCCGCCGCGTTCTGCTGCGCCTCCTCCTGCGTCAGCGCGACCGGCGTCCCCGGCAATGGCTGCGCGCCCGGCGCCGCCTGAGGCTGCACCGCCGTGGTTGCCGGATCCTGTGCCGCCATGTTCGCGGCCACGTTGACCGTCGACTGCCCGGCCGATTGCGCCGGTTGGGTCGATTGCGCCGTCCCCTGCTGCAGCGGCTGCGCGCAGCCTGATTCCAGTCCCCCGAGCAGCATCAGCGCGGCCAACGCAAGCTGTCGAACTCTCCACTTGTCGCTCATGAAGTCCCTGTTTTGTACAGTGCTTTTGTATGATTTTACAAAATCGCACAATTATTACTCAGTTTCGCCGGTTGCGGGCTCTTCGTCGAAAATTTGGTATTTGCGGATCTTTTCCCATAACACTTTGCGGCTGATTCCCAGGTATTGGGCCGTGTCCTTGCGGCGCCAGCCGTTCGCATCGAGTGCCGTCAGCAGCCGGCTGCGCTCGGCCATGTCCCATTTGCTGCGATCGACGACGGGCGCCATCGCCGACTCCCCAGGCGCCGGCTGAACGCTGCCCGATCCCGCAAGGAGCCGGCGCAGGCGCGGCGCGTCCCAGTCGCCCATCTGCCGCACCGTCACGCCGACCCGTTCGGCCAGGTTGCGCAGCTCGCGCACGTTGCCCGGAAAGCGCATCGCCGCCACGGAGTCGGCCAGCCAGTACGGCAGATCCGGCAGCGCCGCGAGCCGCTCGCTGCCCACCACCGACGCCACGAACGCCTTGAAGAGCGCGATCTTGTCCACCGCGCCGCGCTCTTCCAGCGACGGCACGATCAGCTCGATCACGGCAAGGCGGTAATAGAGATCGGCGCGGAACTTGCCGTCTTTCACCAGTTGCGGCAGTTGCCGGTTGGTCGCCGCGACAAGGCGAAAGTCCACCTTCAGCGGCGTGGCCGAGCCGATGCGCGTGACCGTGCCGTCCTCCAGCACGCGCAGCAGCTTCACCTGCTGATAGAGCGGCAGATCGCCGATTTCGTCGAGAAACAGCGTGCCGCCGTCGGCCTGCTCGAAGTAGCCTTTGTGCGCGAGCGCCGCGCCCGTGAACGAGCCCTTCGCATGCCCGAAGAACAGTGACTCGAACAGGCCATCGGGGATCGCACCGCAGTTGACGGCCACGAATGGCCCCGCGCCGTAACGGTTGTGTTTGCGGTGCAGCAGCTCGGCGATGCGCTCCTTGCCGGTGCCGGTTTCGCCGTGCACGAGCACGCTCGTGTCGCAGTCGGCGAAGGTATCCACCTCCTTCATCAGCGCGCGCATGCTCTCGGACTCGGCCACGAGCATGTCCGCGCCCGCCGTCTGGGCCGAATGCGCGCGCAACTGGACCGCGAGCTTCGACACGAGCCCGCGCAGTTCGGCGCAGGTGAAGTCGAGCGGCAGAATGTGCGAGTACTCGGCGGGATACATGGCCGGGTCGTTGTCGCGCGGCGCCGCGCCGACCCAGATCACCGGCATGCCGTGCGTGGCCTGCCAGTCGCGCAGCACCAGCGCGCCGGTGTCGATCACGCTCACGCTGACGATGGCGATCGATGAGCGCACGGCGATGCGTTGCGGCGAGACCGCCGTGTCGTCGGCGCGGATCACCTCGACGTCGAGGCTCGCCATGCAGCGCGCGACGCGCTCGACAATATCGGCTTTGCCTTCCCAGACGTAGAGGTCGAGTTCCTCGATGGGGGTGGTGGTTCGCATCGGTGGGTTGTCTTATTGAACGAGTGTTGCAACACCGCAGGTGAGCGGATAGTCGGTCACGGTCGCGACGCCGAGCTGAACGCCGAGCAATTGCAGCAAAGGGCCGAGGATGATGTCGTCGAGCCCCTGGAGCACGGGGCCGAGGGTGGTGCCGAGTATGCCCTTCACCACCGGCATGGCGAGACCGTCGACCAGTCCGCCGACGACGCCTCCGATGATGGGCCCGAGCAGCGAGTTGAGCGCCCCCTGCAGCAGCGTCAGTTGCAAGCCGTTGCTGCTTTCGGTCAGTTGGCCCAGTGTCGTCACGGTCGACTGAAGCGAGTTGTCGAGCACCGCGCCGATCGCATTCGAATTGACGGAATTGCCGGTGATCGGATTGCCGTCGCCGTCGAACATCAGGACCGCACTGGACGGATTGACGACGGGCACGCCCACCGAAGGCGCGCTCACGGTGGCGATGGCCGTGCCCAACAACGACACGCTCGCCACATTCCAGCGGGCGTTCGTGCCGGCGCAACTAAAGCCGCTCACGTCCTTCGCTTGCACACCGCCGGCGAGCGGCGTGCCGATACAAATATTGGCGAGCCCGGTCTGCACGCCGATCGTCTGCGTGCTTGCCGTCTTGCTGGCCGCGCACTGCGCCGATTGCAGCCACGCCTGCCCTTGCGCGGCGACCACGTAGAGCGGCAGTTGCACGCTCACATCGAGGACGTAGCCGATGCCGAGATACGAGGTCGTGGTGTTCGTCGTCGAAATCACGGCGTTCGCGCCCAGCAGGATCTGCGCGGTCTGGGCCTGGGTGCGCCACGTGCTGGTTCCCTCGATGTAGCCGGGCTCGCCCACGGCGATCGAAGGCGGCGAAATCACCTGCAGCGTGAGCGCGACGCTCACGGGCAGAACGCCGCTCAATCCGGTCGTATCCAGGCTGAACGTGACCGGCGCATTGCCGGCGGCGGCAATCTCAGCGCCGGCGATCAGCATTTGCAGGACGTTGACGCTCGCGTCGGCCGCATATTCGGCGTTGGCCACGCCGAGTTGCAGCAAGGCCGGCGAGCCGGACAGCGACACCAGCTGGATGGAGTTGAGCGTCCCCCGCGGAACGAGCGCGGCCACCGCCCTCAGGGCGTTTTGCGCCGCCGCGGCATTAGCCGTGAGCGCCCCGTCGCGGCCGACGGCCGCGAGCAGGATGTTGGCCAGGCCGCCTACCGAGGTTTGCGCGGCGAGCAAGCCATCGTATGTTCCGGCTGACGTGGCGACAGCGGCGAGATCGGCGACCTTCACATTGGCATTCGCGAGGCCAGTCCACGAGGCCGCGTCGAGCTGGACCTGGGTGCCGCCGAGCAGCGCGCCGAGCATGCCGTTGAGCAGATTCACCTGGGCGAGGGACGTGCCGACCTGGAACGAGCCGATCACCGACGCCTTGGCCGTGGCGTTCGCCGTGATCTGGCGCGCCGGCCCGAGGAAGAAATACGGCACGGTATTCGTCACGCTCACCTGCACGCCGTTGAGCGGCGGCGTGCCGTTGCTCACGAAGGTCATCCCGCCGTTGCCATTCGAGTCCCAGCGCCCGCAGGCGACGGCCAGCGTGCGCGTCGTGCCGTTCACCACGAAACCATTGCTCGCCGCGTTGGCGGTCGCCGTCACGAGCGGCTGCGCGCAGCGGTCGTCCATCTGTTGCGCCGCGGCCAATGCCGCGAAATCGGCGACGTTCTGCAACGCGCGCTTCGCAAGATAGAGATTCGCCACGTCGAGCACGCCCAGCGCCGCCACGGCCACCACGAGCCCGATGGCCGCCATCACCGCGAGCGAGCCGCGCTGACGCCGCGCATGCGCGCGGCAAGCGCCGGGAAAGCCGGCACGAGCCGGCTGGCGTGAGCGCGCCACCATCTCAGTACGCGCCTCCCCCGCCCATGGTTGCGCCGCCGACTCCGCCGCCTTGTCCGTTGCCGGTCTGGACCGTCGAGCCGAAGCTGGTCGGGATGTCCGTATCGAACGATTTCATGTAGCGGCGCCAGGCGTAGCCCGCCTCCTCGCCGAGCATCGGCAGCGCGGGCGCCGCCTGGGCGTTGCTGCGCTGAAGATCGAGCCAGGCTCTCGTCGAGTGGCCGATTTCGCTGTTCGGAACCGGCTCGCCGGTGGTTTGCGCATCCGTCTGCGCGTCCATGCCCTCGGCATGCGCCGCCGGCGCGACGAGCACCAAGGCAATCTTCATGCTCGCGACGAGCACGGCCATCGCAGCGCGATGGTGGCACGCCCGAAAAACCGCCGAAGCGGCCAGGCTCGCGGCAACGCCCGCGTCGATGAGCTGATTGGTTTTCATCGTAGTCCTCATATTCCTCGTCTCGCGCGAGTCCTTACTGCGGGGCGAAGCGTTCGACCAGGCGCGGCTGCGCGTCGCCGCCGGACCAGCCGCTCTGCGCGCTTTGGGCGCTTTGGGCGCTCTGGACGCCCTGGGCGCTCGCGAACGAGCGCGATGGGGGCGCGGCGGCCCGCTGCGCCATGCGCAGCGCGGGCTGACCCTTCGATTCGCGCTGCTGCGCTACCTGGCGCGCGCGCTCCACTTCGCGCACCTTCTGCGCATCGCGTGCTATCGCCGCCCGGGTCTGCTCGGGCAAGCCCTGACGTGCCATGAGCGCTTGCGCATCGGCGTCGTCGCCGCCGGCCTCGAATAGCAGCGCCACGTTCGCGACGATCTTCGCGTTGTGCGAATCGAGCTCCAGCGCCTCGAGCAGCGGCACGCGCGCGCCGGCCACGTCGCCATCGCGCAGCAACGCATAGCCGAGGTCGGAGAGCGTAGTCGCGTTGGTCGGGTCGAGCCGCGACGCCGCTTCAAGCTCCAGCGCAGCCTTGCGAAAGTCGCCCGCTGCGCCCGCAAGCAAACCAAGCCCGCGATGGCCGCGCGCCGCGAGCGGCGTGTCGAGCAACTGCGTGTAAGCCGCCGCGCTCGCGCCCGCTTGCCCCGTCACGCGCAGCGCGTCGGCGCGCAGCACGATCGAATCGGGCGTGGCGCCGTACTGGCGCTCGAACGCATCGATATGCGCGAGCGATGCGTAATAAAGCCCTTCGGCCTGCATCCGGGAAATCAGGCCAAGGTACATGCCCGGCGTATCCGGCACCGGGTCGTGGGTGCTGGCGCGCATCTGCATTTCGGCCTGCGCCTGCGGGCCCACTCCATAGCCCTGCGGCGTCCCGCACGCGGCCAGCGCCGCGAGCCCCATGCCAGCCATGGCCGCCAGCACACGGCGCGCAACCGTGTCGACGATGAAATGCTTCATGATGGTTCCAGTCGTGTTCATGGGTCGATCGCGCCGCCCCTCAATGACGGGCCAATGCCAGCGAATGCAGGACAGCGATCACGCCAGGCCCCGCCGTGACGATGAGCAGCGCGGGCAGCAGGGTCACCACCATCACGCCGGTCATCCTCACGGTGAGCTTGCCGATGCGCTCGCGCAACGTCGCGCGGCGCACCTCGCGCAGCCTGTCGCCGAATTGCTTGAGCGGCTCCTGCACGGCGCCGCCGTGCTTGTCCACCTGCACGAGCAGCCGGATCACGGCACGCAGGTCCTCGTTTTCGTAAATCGACGCCATGCGCTGCAGCGACTGCTCGCGCGTGCGGCCCGCCACGAACTGGCGCTGCGCGATCTCCACTTCGCCGGAGAGCACGGGCAGCACGACGCGGAATTCGTTGATCATCACTTGCAGGCTCTGATCGAGCGAGAGCCCGACGCCCTGCAGCAGGCGCAGCAGATCGACGAGCATCGGCAACTCGTCGGCCACGGCATCGAGCCGTGCGTGCGCGCGGCGACGCATCACGAGCTTCGGCAGGAAAAAACCGAATAACAGACCGCCACCCGCCCAGGCCACGGGCCGCACGCCGTGCGCGATGCTGCACCACGCAGCCAGTGCCGCCATCGCGAATGCGCATACGAGGCGAACGATGCAATACAGGCCCCTTGCGCGCGCGTCGACGTAGCCGCATTGATCGAGCAGGCCGCGGTCTTCATCGGCAACGATCAGCTTGCCCAGCGAGGTATCGAGCCAGCCCACGCCCATCGCGCCGAGCGCGTCGATCATGCCTGGTAGTGCGGAGCGTTTCGACACGCCGATGGAGGCGTCGCTGGTCGTGGTGCCCCCCTGTGCGCCGCGTGACGCCGCGGTGCGTGCATCGAGGGTGGCCGCGCCTTGCTGGCCCGTCTGCGCCGCGCGGTTCACTATCGCTTGATCGAGCACGCGCCCGCTCTTGCGCGCAGCCAGAAGCCGCGCACACGCGAGCGCGCCAAGCAAGGCGAAACCGAGCGCGCCAAGCAGCAGCGCAAGCACACCGAGACCGTGCGCGCTCACAGCGCCCCCTTGAGCCGCGTGAGCCGGTACAGCAGCCAAGCGCCCAGCATCTGCAGGCCCATGGCCCCGTACGCCAGCAGACGCCCCGAATGATCGTTCCACATCGACGCGAAATACCGCGGGTTGGTCAAAATGAGCAAGCCCGCGATACCGAGCGGCAACAGCGCGAGTACCCATGCGGAGAGACGCGTTTCCGCCGACATCGCAACGAGTTCGCGCTGCGCCTGTTCGAGATCGCGCATGAACATTGCCATGCGTTCGAGCATCACGTCGACCCGGCCGCCGTAGCGCACCGAAAGGCGCAGCACCGCGCCCACGAGTTCGAGTTCGCGCGCGCCATAGACCTGTGCGACGTGATTGAGCGCCCGATCGATTTCGACGCCGGCGCGCAGCATGCGCGAAACGTGATCGAGGCACTCGCGCAACGGTGCTTCGGTGGTGACCAGCGCGGCCTGAAACGCGGCCGGCACGCTGTTGCCGAGCACGATCAGCCGCACAATGCCATCGAGAAACGAAGGCAATTGCGCGACGAGCCGCGCGCGCCGCCGCTGCATGCGCACCGAGAGCGCGAAGGCCACCAGCGCCACCACCAGCACGACCACGGCGAGCGCCGCCGGCACGCCGCCGACCGCCAGCGCCAACAGCGTCAGTGCAAGCGCGATCAAGCCGACGAATGCCAGCGGCTTGCGCATGTCGACGATGCCGGCACGGCTCAGCATGCCCTGCAGCGCGAGCCTCGCGCGGCCTCTCCAGTCGTGCGGCTGCAGCGCCGCCAAGGGCAGCGCCCCGCCGCGCGTGGCGGCGTTCCCGCCCACATAGGCGGCGCGCACTTCATCGGATCTGGCCGCAGCGGGTCTGGATGCGGCGGGCGTGCCCGGCATCGCCCCGACCGGGGTCGCCTGGGCTGCGGCGCTCATCCGGCTATCGACAAAACGCGTCACATGCTCACGCGAGGTGCGCTGCTGCGCGCGCTGCCAGAGCATCAGCCCGGCAGCGGCAAGCAGCAGCGCAAGCGCCGCAATGAGCGCGATCGCGCTAGACATTGAAGCCCCCGTCGCGCCCGCCGCCAAAGCCGAAATTCGACGAAGCCGCAAGCGCCTGGCGAAACCGCGCGAGCTTGGGCGAGTGCGGATGGATGCCGAGCGAATCCCAGCGGTCGACCTCCTCGCCGTCCGCGTTCATGACCGGCTCGTAGCGGTACAGTTCCTGGGTCGCGATGATATTGTCCGCGAGCCCCGTTACTTCGGTAACCGAAAGAATCCGGCGGCGTCCGCTGGAGAGGCGCCCGATCTGCACGATGAAGTCGACGGCGTTGGCGATCTGCCGGCGCAGGCTGCTTTCGGTGCCCTGAAAGCCCGCAAAGCCCGCCAGCATTTCGAGCCGGTACAGACACTCGCGCGGCGACGACGCGTGCACCGTCGCCATCGATCCGTCGTGGCCCGTGTTCATCGCCTGGAGCATTTCGAGCACCTCGCCGCCACGCACTTCGCCCACGATGATGCGGTCCGGGCGCATGCGCAGCGTATTGCGCAGCAGGTCGCGAATGGTCACCACGCCCGTGCCGTCGAAGCCGCCGGGGCGGCTTTCGAGCCGCACCACGTGTGGGTGATTGAGCGAAAGCTCGGCGGTGTCTTCGATCGTCACCACGCGCTCGACCTCGGGAATATGAAACGCCAGCGCGTTCAGGAGCGATGTCTTGCCCGAGCTCGTGCCGCCCGACACGAGAATATTGCAGCGCGCCTGCACCGCCGCTTCGAACAGCGCGCCGATCTCCACGCCGAACGTGCCGTTGCCGAGCAGATCGTCGGGGCGCAGCGGATCCTTGCGGAACTTGCGAATCGAGACGATGG
Organism: Paraburkholderia sp. A1RI-2L; assembly: GCF_048957375.1. Classification (NCBI taxonomy): domain Bacteria; kingdom Pseudomonadati; phylum Pseudomonadota; class Betaproteobacteria; order Burkholderiales; family Burkholderiaceae; genus Paraburkholderia; species Paraburkholderia sp. A1RI-2L. The sequence continues at coordinate 945,430 of NZ_JARBTA010000001.1, read as the reverse complement.
GCCCCGCGAGCGAGAGCGGCTCGATCACGACGTTGATGCGCCCGCCATCGGGCAGGCGCGCGTCGACCATCGGATTCGATTCGTCCAGACGCCGGCCGATGGGTGCGAGGATGCGCCGCACGATGCGCAGCAGATGCGCGTTGTCGGAGAAGCGCACCGGAATCTTCGAGAGGATGCCGTGCCGCGATACGTAAACGTCGCTGAAGCCGTTGATGAGAATGTCCTCGACGGCCGGGTCCGCGAGCAGGTCCTCGATCGGCCCGAACCCTGCGAGCTCCTTGGTGAGCGCCCCGGCGATCGCACGCACTTCGCTCTCGTTGATCGGGATGTGCCGCAGCCGCACGAAGCTGTCCATTTCCAGATCGACGAACTGGTTGATCGCCTGACGCGACCAGCGGCCGAACTCGGCGCCTAGCTCCTCGATGCGGGTGAGCAGGTGCTCGTGCGCCGCGTTCTTGATGTCCTGGAACTGTTGGCTGTGCGCGAACAAGGGCGCGTCATCGGCAAACTGGATGTTATCCGCCATGGTCTACGAACGCTTCGATGAGTGTTGGAAAAGGCCGCGCAGCGGGCGGCGCAATGCGTCGAACTTCTTCGGAACCGGCGTGCGCAGGCCATCGAGCTGCGCGGCGAGCGCGTCGAGCGCGCGCACCCAGGGGTCGCGCGGCGCGCTGTCGACCAGCAGCTGCCCACGGTTCGCCGCCTGGCACAGCGCCACGCGGCGCGCCGGCAGCACGCCCGCGAGCTCGATGTTCAGGCGCTCGGCAATCTGCGCCGCGCTCAGGTCGATATCCGCTTCGTACTGGTTGATCACGAGGCGCAGATTGGCGTTGTCGACGCCGCCCTCGCGCAGCACTTCGAGCTCGCGCGACGCCGCGACAATCGACGCGACGCTCTGGTCGCACACGAGCCAGGCCTGATCCGCTGCGCGCGCCACCTCCAGCACGAACTCCGTGTTCGAGAAGCCGCCGAGATCGACGATCTGGTGATCGAAGAACGCGCGCAGCCGCGTGAGCAGCGCGACCGCCGACTGATACGAAATTTCGCGCAGCGCGCCGAGATCAGCGGGCAGAGTGGTGAGCGCAAGACCGCTCTCGTGGCGTGCGAGCGCCGTGTGCACGAAGGTCTGATCGAAGCGGCGCAGGTTGCGCACCGCATCGACGAAACTGAAGCCATTGCCGGCGTTGAGCAGCAGCGCGCCGTCGCCGGCCGGCAGTCCGAGGTCGAGCAGCGCGGCGTGCCGGCTCAGCGCGGCGCCCTTGCGCGCGAGCAGCACGGAGAGACCCGCCGCAAGCGTCGTGACCCCCATACCGGCGCGCGCGCCCAGCAGCACCGTGAGGCGGCCGTGCCGGCTCACCGGCTCCACGCGGTTGTCCAGCACCTGGCGCACGATACGTAAGGCATCCTCACTAGCCGCCCCCGCGTCGATGAAATCGCGCACGCCGGCGCGCAGTGCCGAGATCGCGCTTTCAGGCTCGGCGAGCGTGCCCACCGCAATAATCTGCAGCCCCGGAAACGCGGCATGAGCGGCCGCCGCCGCCGCGCTCGCGGCGCCACTCTGGGGTTGTCCGGAATTCGCGCCGCTGCGCGAAAAATCGATCAGCAGCAGCGAAGGCATGTTCTGCGACATCTGCTGCGTGAGCAGCGCCGGGTCGAGCGCCACCGTCTCCACTTTGCCCACCGGGCCGAGCATCTGCGCGACCCAACGCGCGTTCGCGTCATTGGCCGTGGCGAAGACGAACGAATCCGTCATGGTGCGTTCAACCGGCACGTGCGATCTCGCGTTCATGAATGCTCTCCTGTCGGCCGGAGTTCGCGCTTTAACGCCTGACTCCGGTCCCATGCAAAGCCTTGCTGCTCGCGCAGCGACTGCCGCCGCATCATGGCGAAAATCCCGGCACTGGATCGCGCGATGCCGCGCCGCCGAGCAGCGAGCGCCACACCGGCGCATTACGCTGCTCGGACAACTCACCGGGCGTGCCGGGCAGCTTCGCGTCCCTCGCGAGCGGCGACACCAGATGCGGCGTCACGATGATCACCAGTTCCTTGTCGTTTTGCTGATAGTTCAGTTGCTTGAAGAACGTGCCGATGATGGGCAGGTCGCCCAGCACGGGCACCTTGTTCACGTTCGACGCCGTTTCGCGATCGATCAGCCCGCCGATCACGAAGCTCTCGCCGTCGCCGAGCTCCACGGTCGTTTCGGTGCGGCGCGTGGAGATCGCGGGCACCGACACGCCGCTGATCGTCACCGCGTTCGCGAAGTCGAGCTGGCTCGCCTCGGGCGCGACCTTGAGCGCGATGCGCTGCGGCGAAAGCACCGTGGGCGTGAGCGAAAGCCCGATGCCGTAGGGCTTGTATTCGATCGCCGTGGCGCCGAGCGCCTGCGGCACCGGCACCGGAATCTCGCCGCCTGCGAGAAAGCTCGCGCTCTGGCCCGAAAGCGCGACGAGCGTGGGCTCGGCGAGCACGCGCGCGAGGTTGTTCGTCTCCATCAGGCTCAGATCGGCGAACAGCCCGTGCGTCGCGGAGGCAAACACCAGATTGAACGCGGACGCGATCGGTACGGCGGCCTGCAGCGCGGTGCTCGCCAGGCTCGACGAATTCGACGCCGAGCCTACCCCCGCCGATCCCCCCGGCGTATTGATGCTCCCTGAGGAAAACGAGGTCGGCGTGAACGAGCCGAACGCAAAGCCATTGTTCTGGTGAACGAAATTGAAGCCGATCTGCTTGAGCACGCTACGGCTGAACTCGACCACGCGCACGTCCACCTGCACGACCGAGCGCGTCGCGATGCTCGACGTGTCGAACACGTTCGCGCCCTTGCCGCGCTTTGCGCCCCTGCCGCCGCTGTCGTCCGCTCCGCTGTCTGCGTCCTTGCCGCCCTTCCCGCTCGCGCGAACCGACGCTTGCGCGGCAGCCACCGCGCGCTGGTGCTGCTCCATCGACGCGGCGCGGCCGGCAATGAGCGCCGTGTCGCCCAGCACCTTCAGGTCAGGCGTGCCGGTATCGAGCAGCGCGCGCGCTGCGCCCGTCGTCACGTTGACCGTGAGCGTGCGCGGCGCACCGCTGCCCTGCCACAGCATCACGTTGGTCGTGCCCGCGCCCTTGCCGACGAGCAGCACGCCGCCGCGCCGGTCGCCGCGGATCACGAGCACGTCGGCCACCGATGGGTCGCCCACGGCGATGCGCGTGAGCGCACTCGTGACAGGCAGCGTGCGCTGCTCGCCCACCGCGATATCGACGCTGGATGGCACGCCGTCCGCGACGTCCTGCGCCTGCGCGGACGGCGACGCCCATGCGGGCATGGCCGCGAATGCGAGACCGCCCGCGCAGGCGGCGGCCGCAACCACGGCGAAAGTCCTCGTTATCGTCATCGTGTTCCTGCTTCTTTTATATACGGCCAGATCTGCGCACTTTGTCGAAGGCGGTTCGAGCACCGCGCTCCCGTACAGCCCTTCCCTTTGCATCCTTTACCAAGCGACCATTTCCGCGCGCCCGCCCCGTATCACTTCGAGCCCACCGTGCGCGGACGCACTGGCGCCGCGCGGCGCGGCCTGCGCGATCGGCGGCGTTTCGCGCGGCGCGCCGCCGCCCGCGAGCTGGTCGAGCGCGACACCCGCCGCCGCGCGCGTGGAACCATCGGGCGCCGTGTGCGTGGCCACCTTGAGCACGCCCGGTTGCGGGCCGAACGCGGCGGGATCGACTTGATCGTCGTCCGTTGGGTTGCGTAGCGCGAGAATCAGTTGTCCCTGGCTTTGGGCCAGCGCGAGCTGATCGACTTCGGTCACCGGCACCGCGAGCACCGCCGTGCGTGGCGTCCCGGTCTGCGTGCCGAAGTTGGTGGTGCGCTGGCCCGCTGCACTGCCCGACGCTGCGGGCTGCGCACCGAACACCAGCACGCGCGCCTTCGAAATCAGAAGACGCGCCTGGGTGCGGCCGACTTCGCCGCCGTTCATGCCACTGCCGTCGCGGCGCAGCGTAAAGAACACGTCGACATAATTGCCCGCGTGCAGGACGTTGCCGACCGCATTGGTCTCATCGATGCGCACGGCCACAGCGCGCTCGCCCGGCGCCAGGCTCGTCGCGATACTGGACGAAAGCTGCTGGTCGAGCACGGGCGCATCGGCGGCGATATCGGCGAGCGGCACGCGGCCCGCAACCAGAGCGCTATCGCTCACCGCGCCCTGCGGATGAATCGGCAGCGGCTGGACGCGCAGCGCATCGGCGGGAATTGGCTGGCCTGCTGGCAATGCGCGTGTGGCCACCACGACCGGCGTGAGCGAGCGCGTGGACGCCGGCGGCGGCGCAATGGATGGCGGCGGCGGACGACGCGCGAGCATCCATGCGAGCAGCCCGAGCACGAGCGCGCCCGCAATCAGGAGTCCTGCAGTGACTTTGGTCAGATTGGCCATGAGCGGTCATCCACAATGCGTGCGAATGGGGTGTCGTATGGCCGCCCAGTCCGACTCGGCAATAGGATCGAAGGCATGCGCAAAGGCTTCACAGGAGATTCTCCGGATCGATTTGCACGGTAGCCTGGCCCACGAGCGATGACGGCGCGAGCAGTCCCATCAGCGGCAACGGCGGCACCAGCGGGTTGGCACCCCACGCGTAGGTGAGCGTAATTTGAACGCAATCCATTGCCGTGTTCTCCGTGCACCCTGCCGGCGCGGTGTTGACCGACTGCGTGCATTGAGGCGCATGCGTGAGCCAGTTCATGACCGCCAGCGCCCGCGTGCAGGCAGCCTGCGCGCGGCTAGCAAGCGCCGAAGCGGAATTGGCGCCGTTCTGATAAATGAGCGCCGCGCGCGCGCCTTCCGCAGCAGCCGCGGTCAGGCTCTGCTGCACAAGAAAGATCATGCTGTACATGACGATCGCATAGAGAATCGCGAAGAAAAGCGGAAACGTGACCGCAAACTCGATCGCGGCCACACCGCGTTGCGCCCGCTTGCCACGCCCTGCTTTCGAGGCAATGTCGCGCGTTTTCGTTGTGCGCGCAATCACGCCGACCACCCGGACATCAACTGGAGCACGAGCCAGACCAGCGCGGGCACGCTCAGGCACGCGGCATATGGCGTACCGCGCCGCGCCCCCACGGCAGCGAGCCGCGCGGGACGCGCCGCTGTGACCGGTGCGCGGGCGCGCAGCGTGATGAGCATGGCGAGCGCGTGCACGAATGCGGCCAGACTCGAGACAACCCACAGGCCCACGAGTGGTTGCATGCCGCACCACGCGCCGAGCACCGCGAAGACCTTGGCGTCAGCCGCTCCCATCATGCCGAACACGAAGAACGGCATGAGCGCGGCAAGGCCAACAGCGGCGGCGGCCAGCGCCTGACCGATGCCGAGATGCGCTGGTCCCGCGTGCAGCAGCGCTGCCGCCAAAGCGGCGGCGAACCCTGCGCCCACGAGTGTGTTCGGCACGCGGCGCGAGCGGCAGTCGCACACAGCAACCGCCACAGCCCATGCGCCGAACATGAGGCTGGATAAATAGAATGGAATCATCGAGAAAGGTGTGCGCGCAACTATCCAGCGCGCACTCGAAAGCAAGTGTGCGCTGGAGCTTTTAGTTAGTGAGCGATGGTGAGCGTTAGCTTAAACGCTCAATCACTTATATCCCGGCGGTTATACCCGTTACCTTGTTCGCGATGGCCGTGAAAAGTAACCCGAGATCGGTTCCCAAATTAGTGGCGCTGACAAGGACGGCCAGCGCAACAACCCCCGCAATAAGCCCATACTCAAGCGCGGTAACCCCTTCTTCCGACTTCGCGAATTTCGTTATCAGCTTGTTCATTTCGGCCCTCTCTCTTCTTTACGTTCTCACGCTGATCTGCATCGGTGCTCGCAGTGCAATGCTGCTGAGCTGTGCCAATGCATCCGGTCCTCGAACTGCCCATGCCAGTCCGCCAACGTTTCAGCCATATCGCAGCACGCCCCTCAACCATGCTACGTAAGGCTTTATTTGTATTTTTTGTCTGTGCGGTTTTTATAACGTAACGCTCTGCGTAACGCAATCGCTCGTTACGCAAACGCGAAGTCGTAATTGCATTATCGGCATCCGCGATTCGCGGTTTACTCCGGGCAAACCATGATGCCACTATTCAGGACTGGATAATCTAACCAGATTTAACGTTTGCGCGCTTCTCCCAGTCGGCATACAGCCGCCATGTCATCGATCTTATTTCGACGATGTGACTTTTCCGCCCCGTTACGGCAACGCCCGTAACACTGCGCTCTCCGCGTTACGTGACGTAACACGCGGCATCACCTAACGCTTCATTTCGGCCTCCGTCATTCGTTCGACAAAAGCATTCACAAGTGCTTGATACGTCTTGATTAGACGAAACCCTCCAGACCTCGTTGTGTGTGCGCCTGCACATTGGCATGCCTGTTGCGGTGTAAGGAGCGCAGGTCCGATGGACCAGCCACACAACACCACAAAAACACCATACGAACCGAGGGCAACATCTTGAACAATCAGCGCATCGCGAACGCAGCGCGCTTGACGGCTATCGCTGCAACCATCGCCACGCTGCTCTCGTTGACCGCCTGCGGCGGCTCGGGCTCTCTCAGCAGCGGTACTGGGGGCGGCAGCGGAGGCGCACTGCAAACAGACGGCGGCGCGAGTGGCGGCGTAGGCGGCGGCAGCGGAGACGGCAGCGGCTCCGGCGCGGGCTCCACCCCCTCCGCCGAGAATGGCAGCGGCTCGGGCAGCGTCGGCAACGGCACCACCACCGGCGACAGCGGTTCAGGCACGGGTAATGGCTCCGGCACGGGAGGCGGCACAGGAAGCGGCGCGGGCGGCACGACCACCGGCTCCAATGGCAGCGGCGGCACGCCCGTCGCGGCCAATGCCGTGGGGGCCGTTGCGCACGCCGCAGGAAACATCGTGGATGACACAGGTTCGACCGTTTCGGGCATCGGCGGCACGATCGCCGCGCAGACGCTGCCAGGCGTCAACCCGCAAACCACCCAGGCCGTGGGAGGTATCGTCCAGAACGTGGGCGGCGCGATCTCCACGCTCGGCAACGGCGTGTCCCAGGGGCTGGGCCAGCTCGGCGCGAGCAGCAATCCGGTAGGCACCACGCTGTCGAGCACGGACGGCGTTGTGAGCGACGCGGGCCAGGCCGTCACCAGCACGGGCCAGCTCGTCACGAGCCTCGGCAGCGGCCCGCTCGCACCGCTCGCCGCCGTCACGACGCCGGTGGGCGCCACGGTCAGCACCGTCGGCACCACGGTCACGAGCGTCGGCAACCAGCTCACCGGCGCATTGACGCAAGGCCCGGTGCAACAGGTCACGCAGCAACTGAGCTCGACCATCACGCCGATCACCTCCGTGCTCGCCTCCACCACGCAGACCGTCGGCAGCACCACGGGCGTAGGCACGCCGGTAGCGGGCCTGTTGCAGACGCTCGGCGGCGGCATCCAGAAAGGCGGTGCGCTAGTCGCTCAAAGCGGCGGTGCGAATCCCGTCACGGCGGGCATGGGCAACCTCGTCGCCGACACGGGCAAGACCGTCGCCACGGCTGGCAACCTGCTGACGGGAGGCACAGCGAGCAGCGGCACCAATCCGCTGGGCGGCACTCCGCTCGCCCCCGTCACGACCATCCTGAGCAGCGTGACCGGTGGCGCGACTGGCGGTGGCACGGCCGGCATCGGTGCGGGCATTGGCATTGGTGTTGGCGCAGGCACGGGCGGCCGCAATCCGCTAGCACCGGTCACGGGTGCGCTTACCGCCGCCACCAGCACGCTCGCCTCCGCCACGGGCGGCAGCGCCAGCCCGCTCGCACCGGTCACGGGCCTCGCCGGCACTCTCAACACCGTCACTGGCGCGCTCACCAACGCCGTGAGCGGCGCTGGCGGTGCGGGCGGCGCTGTCGTTGCAGGCGCTGCGCTCGGCGCGGGCCCCAGGCCGGCCGCCACCTCGGGAACATCCAGCACGCCAGCCGTCAGCACCACCAGCGCGACTCCCGCGCTCTCGCTCTCCTCGCTGACGGGCGGCAATTCCAGCGGCAGTGCGGGGAGCCCGCTCGCCGGCCTCACGTCGATCGTCGGCGGCCTGCTCGGAGCCAAGAAGTAATCCGCTTCGTCTATTCCGCGTTCCAGCGCCTCTTTCAGCTTCAGATCCAGTCCAGGAGACAGCGTCATGTTCAGCAGCTTCACCGTGAGCCCCCACCACCGCGCTGTTGCGCTCGTGCACAGCCTGCGCCTCACCGCGCTCGCCGCTGCCGTGGCGTGCAGCGTCGCCGCCTGCGGCGGCAGCAGCTACACGCCGCCTTCCGCTTCTGCGGCTCCGACCGGCACAACGGGCCCGACCGGCACCGGCGGCACCAGTGGCGCCGGAGGCAGCTCGACTGCCGGCACCGGCGGCGGCTCGGGCAGCAACAGCGGTGGCGGGACCACCACCGCATCGACCGGCACGAGTGGCGTGGTCAACACGGTGGCCAAAAGCGCCAACGACCTCGGCAACGCCGTCGGTTCAACCACGGTGCCGGGCACGAGCCCGCAGGTCAGCCAGGGTCTCGGCGATGCCGTGTCGAGCACCGGCACGGTCGCCGGCGCACTTGCCAACGCTGTCTCGAACGGCATCGGCGAAACCGGCTCGACGCCCAATCCGGTCGGCACGACCGCGGCCGGGCTCGGCAACGTGGTGAGCGCAACCAGTGGCGTCGTCGCGGGCGCGGCCACCGCGGTCAACGGCCTCGGCAGCGGGCAACTCGCGCCGCTCGCCCCGGTCACGACGCCGCTTGCCAGCGCTCTCGACACGACAGCCAACGCGGTGAACGCCACGGGCACGACGCTCGGCAACGTGCTCTCGTCAGCTCCGGTGCAACAGGCCACGCAGCCCGTCAGCACGGCCATCACGCCGATCGTCACCACGGCGGGACTCGTCACTCAGCAAGTGGGCACGTCGACGGGCCTGGGCGCGCCGGTTTCGGGCTTGCTCGCACAAGTCGGTGGCACGCTGCAGACGGCCGGCACGAAAGTCGCCTCGACGACCGCAGGCTCACAGGCAAACGGCGCGCTCGGGCCGCTCGGCGCGGATGTCGGCACGCTGGTTGGCGCCCTCGGCAATACGGTCACAAACGCGGGCGGCCTCGTCAATCCGAACGGCCCGAACGGCGCCGCGCCGATCCCTGGCCTCATCACCAGCGTCGTGGGCGGCAGCACCGCACTCGTCGCGAACGGGCCGCCGACCGGCGCGGCGGCAGCGGGCCCGCTCGGCGTGCTCAACGCGACCGCCGCGAGCCTCGGCCTCGGCGGCACGCCGCTCTCGGCAGTGACGGGCGCGGCTTCCAGCGCTACAGGTGGCGCGGGTGGCGTGGCGCGCTCACCGCGGCCTCGGCGGCCTGCCCGTCGCGGGAGGGCTGCTTTCGGGCGTGACTTCCGCGGCCACCTCGGCCACCAACGCAGTGGGCGGCGCCACAGGCAGCGGCAGCTCGGGCGCTGCTGCGGCGGCGGGTCCGCTCGCAGCACTCGCGGCAGCGGCAACGGCGGGGGGACAACCACGCTGCTCACGCCGGTTACGGCGCTCGTCGGCACGGTCACGGGCGCCCTCGGCACGACGGCCGGCGCAACGGGTTCTTCGAGCAGTTCTGGCATGGCAGGCGCATCGGGGGGACTGCTGAGTGGCGTACTGCACAAGCTGCCGTAGCGCGCACAGCCATCGCCATGCAAGACGGGCAATGCATGACGCGGCGTTTGGAGAGGAATGCCGCGTCACACAACGCCCGGCAACACACAGCAGCATGTAGTATGGATTACGAAGCAATAAAACGCAGGCAATCAGGGAAGTCATATAAGGACCGCCGAAAAGGCGGCACAAGAGACGGGCGCGCCGGGGCATTCAGGCAACCGGCGCGCACTGTCCGACAAGTCGAGGGTAGTTCAATGAAAGGCGCACCATGGGCCGTGCTCGCCACGGCGGGGATCATCGCGAGCGCGGGCTTGACGGGAGTCGCGCTCGCACAGCAGAACCGGCCGGTATCGACGGGTGGTTTGCAGCGCGGCAATCCCTGGATGCCCTGCCCCAAATCAACGCGCCAAAGAAGGCGCCCAGCGTGACGGTGCAGGTGCGGCAGCAAGCGCCCGCGCTCGAGCAGCTGCTCGCCACATCACGCCCACCACCTTCAAGGTCGAGGGCGTGAAATCGATTCCGTTCGACGAGGTCGCCCGCCGCTTCGCGCCGCTCGCGAATCACGACATCACGATCGGCCAGCTCATCGAAACCGCCAATGGCGTGACGAAGCTCTATCAGGACCGGGGCTATGCGCTCTCGTTCGCATTCGTGCCCGCGCAGAACTTCGCGGGCGGCGTGGTGCGCATCACGGTCGTGGAAGGCTACGTGAAAGACGTGAAGATCACAGGCAAGCCCGGCGCGCTCGAGGGCAGGATGCGCGCGATCGCTGCGCACATCGCCGAAGACCGGCCGCTGCGCACCGCCACGTTCCAGCGCTACATCAACGTGCTCGGCATGCTGCCGGGCCTCAAGGTGAAGGCGAACGTGCCACCGCCCACGACCACCGACGGCGCCACCACGCTCGAACTCGACGCCACGCAAAAGCCCTGGGACGTGAGCACCGGCATCGACTTCAATCACCCCGGTGTGCAGGGTCTCCTCACGCTCTCACCGAAAACGGCCTCACGCCGTTTGGCGAGCAGTTGAGCTTCTCTGCACTGTTGCCCAAAGGACGCGACAACGTCACGTACCTCGCCGCGCACGCGGCCGTGCCGATCGCGAGCGACGGCCTCACCGCGAAGCTCGACGCCTCGCACTATCGCGGCAACCCGGTCGACAACCCGGGCCTGCCGGCTTACGTGGAGCGCACCGTCATCAGCGACAAGCTCACGGGCTCGCTCTCGTATCCGCTGCTGCTGGGCAATACACGCAGCCTCATCGGCACCGCGAGCGCCTACGCAGCACACGACGAGGACCGCTACCGCAACACCCTCAACGGACTGCAATACGACCTGAGTTCACAGGTGCGCGTGCTGCAGCTACAAGCCGATTACACCGAGGTGAAGCCAGGCCAGGTGCGCAAGGCGAGCCTCGTGGTGGCGAAGGCCTTCGACATTCTCGGCGCGTCGAAGTCGGCGCAAACGAATATTCCCGGTCTCGCGCTGCAAAATCCGGTGTCGCGCTGAATTTCGTGCGCACCGATGCCTCGTATTCGCAGAGCAACGACTGGCCGATGGGCTTTGGCACGTCCGTCGCCGCAACCGGGCAATACAGCCCGAACACGCTGCCGACTTCCGAGCAGATCTCGTTCGGCGCGCAGCGCCTTCGCGGCCGGCTATCAGCCCGGCGAGGCATCGGGTGATTCGGGCTGGGCCCTCGTGCTCGAGCTCAATCATCCATTCAGGCTGGGCAAGGTGTGGCTGCAGTCGATCACGCCGTATGTTTCGTTCGACATGGCGCGCGTGTACCTGCATGCGGGCACGCCCTCGCCTTCGCGGCTTTCATCGGCTTCGGCGGGGTTCCGGATCACGGACGGCAAGTACTACAGCCTCGATCTCTCGGTGGCGAAGGCGCTGGCCGATGCGCCCGTTGAAAGCGCGTCGCGCAGCCCGCGCGTGAATGCGACGTTCTCGTATCAGCTCAATTGAGGCAAAAGCCGCAAACCGGGCCGATTCACGACGACAGCCCGCCAGGCATGGTGCGTGCTACACGCGCCATGCACGCCGACTAGAGTTTCTCCTCGCAAACGCGCGAAGCGCTTTCGCGTATCCTGCGCTGACCGCCGCGCGCCTTTGCCGCAGTTCGCTGCCACGCAACCTGGCTCGCAGCGGTTTGACGCACACATACCGATAAACATCAGTGGAGGAAGACATGTTCCCGTTCAACGACCGCGGCAACGCGTTCGCCGCCCGTGCGGCGCGTCATATCGTGCTGGCCGGGGCGCTGCTTGGCGGCGTGATCGCCGCTCACGCGCAATCGAATTCGCCCGTCGGTGTCTGGCAAACGATCGACGATCACAGCGGGCAGCCCAAGGCGCTCGTGCAGATCAGCGAAGATGGCAGCGGCGGCCTCACCGGCAAGATCATCAAGGGACTGGGCGCGAACGATCAGCCGGACCGCCGCTGCACGTCATGCACGGACTCGCGCAAGGACCAGTTGATTCTGGGCATGACGATCATCGATGGTATGAAGCAGGCCGGCAGCGAATGGGATGGCGGGCACATTCTCGACCCCGAGAACGGCAAGGTGTACCGCTGCAAGATCCACACCGAAGATGGCGGCCAGAAGCTGGTGGTGCGCGGTTATCTGGGCATTTCGCTGCTGGGACGATCGCAGACCTGGTTACGCCAGCAATAATCCAAAAATCTCGCGCGAGCGCTCAAAGCGAGCGCTCAAAAAACGCGAAGGCCGCCTTGTGACGAGGCGGCCTTCGTGTGTATTAACGCGCGTAAAACGCGCCCCTATTTGGTCAAGCGCGGTCAAACGGGATGAAACGCGATGAAGCGCGATGAAGCGCAATCAAGCCGTATGCCGATACACCGACCGATAACTGAACGGCTGCGGCACAGCGGACGTGGCGGGGCTGAACGGCGAATGGCGCGTGGTGGATGGCAGTCCGGGCAAGCCTTCCTGAACGCGCGCGGCAGCCTTTTCGGCGCGGCTCAGATGCTTGCGCATGCGCGATTCGATTGTGTCGCACAACGCGATGCCCTCTTCGCCGAAAAGCTCGGCCATCACGCGCTTGAGAACTCCTTCGTCATGCCAGGCTTTGAAGCGGCGATGGCAGGTTTGATAAGACGGGTAGCGGCGCGGCATGGCCGACCACGTAGCGCCGCTATACATGACCCACAAGACGCCGTTGAGCACCGAACGGGTGTTGGCAAGCGGACGGCCGCGCATTTCCGAGCGCGGGCGCAGTTCTGGCAGCAGCGGCATCACGCGCTGCCATTCTTCCTCGGTAATATCGCGATGGGGGGTCATGGTCTACTCCTTTGTCAGAACCTGTCCTGACTAAAGATATCGACTTGACCCGGCGGCCCCTATCAGACGAGTCCGAATCTTGAAAATGCGGATCCGCGCCCGTTTTTTCGACGTAGTAACGGTTTTTTCGGGGCCATAAGCCCGCTGCTTACGTGAGCGTCGTATCGACGATGCGGCGCGGCGTTTCCAGATACTCCTTCGATTGCATCTCGACGATGCGCGAAACCGTGCGCGTGAACTCGTTGGCCATCGGCCCCTCCACATAGAGCTCCTCGGGCGGCACCGCGGCCGACATCAGCAGTTTCACCTTGTGGTCGTAGAACACGTCGATGAGCCAGGTGAAGCGGCGCGCTTCCGACTGCATGCGCGGCGTCATCTGCGGCACGCCGGAGAGGATCACGGCGTGGAAGCGGCTCGCGAGTTCCAGATAGTCGTTCTGCGAGCGCGGCCCGCCGCATAGCGTGGCGAAATCGAACCACACGACGCCATCGGCCTTGCGCAATGCCTTGAGCTCGCGCTTCTCGATGCGCAGCAGCGGGCTTTCGTCCGGCACGGCGGCCAACTCCGCGAACGAATGGCGCAACGCCTTGTCCGCAGCCGCGCCAAGAGGCGTGTGATAGACCTCGACCTGCGCGAGCGTGCGCTGACGATAGTCGATGCCGGCGTCGACGTTCAGGACATCCAACTTTTCCTTGATGAGCTCGATGGCCGGCAGCATGCGGTCGCGATGCAGGCCGTCGGGATAGAGCAGATCGGGATCGTAGTTGGACGTCATCACGAACTGCACGCCATTCTTGAACAGACCATCCAAAAGGCGATAAAGAATCATCGCATCGGCGATGTCGGAGACGTGAAATTCGTCGAAGCAAATCAGGCGATAGCGCTTCGCGATGCGGCGCGCGAGTTCATCGAGCGGATCGGCCTGGCCCTTGAGCTCTTCGAGTTCGCGGTGCACTTCGCGCATGAACTCGTGAAAGTGCAGGCGCGTCTTGCGTTGCAGCGGCACGACCGCATAGAAACTGTCCATCAGGAAGCTCTTGCCGCGGCCCACGCCTCCCCACATATAAACGCCGCGCGGCAGATCCGGGTGATTGATGAGCTTCCAGAACGCGTTCGAGCGGCGGCCCTTGTAGGCGACCCACTCGTCGTAGCACCGCTGCAGCCGGTCGATGGCGGTACGCTGGGCCGTATCCGGTTTATAGCCCCGCTTCTGCAGTTCGTTTTCGTAGTATTCGGTGACGTTCATTTCTCTGGACCGCAAACAAAAAGAGGCGGGAGAGCCTGAGCTCACCCGCCTCTGTACTAATGCATGGTGCTGCGAGGCAGAGTCCTGTCTCTTCGAAGGAGACTTGCCACCCTGCCCTCGGCGCTTACATGTTGAGCGCGCGCTTGTCGGTGGCGAGCGCCGCTTCGCGCATGACTTCGGACAGCGACGGGTGCGGATGGCAGATGCGGCCGATGTCTTCGGCGGCAGCCTTGAACTCCATCGCCACCACGGCTTCCGCGATCAGGTCCGATGCGTTCGCCGAGATGATGTGCACGCCGAGCAGCTCGTCGGTCTTCGCGTCGGCGATCATCTTCACAAAGCCGTCGGCCTTGTTGATGCCAAGCGCGCGTCCGTTCGCCATGAACGGGAACTGGCCCGTCTTGATGTCGCGGCCTTCGGCCTTGAGCTGCTGCTCCGTCTTGCCGACCCATGCGATTTCCGGCTCGGTGTAGATCACCCACGGAATGCAGTTGTAGTCGATGTGCGGCTTCTGGCCGTCGATGATCTCGGCCACCAGCACGCCTTCGTCTTCGGCCTTGTGCGCGAGCATCGGGCCGCGCACCACGTCGCCGATCGCGTAGACGTTGGGGACCGAGGTTGCGCAGTGGTCGTCCACGTCGATGAAGCCACGCTCGTTGGCCTTCAGGCCGATCGCTTCGAGGCCGAGGTTGTCGGTGTTCGGCACGCGGCCAACCGACACGATCAGGCGGTCGGCTTCGAGCACTTGCGCGTTGCCGTCCTTGTCCGTGTAGTTGATCGTGACGTTCTTGTCGGTGGCCTTCACTTCGCCCACCTTCACGCCGACGTGAATGTCGAGACCCTGCTTCTTGAAGAGCTTCGCGGCTTCCTTCGCGAGCGACTGGTCAGCCGCGCCCAGGAATTCCGGCAACGCTTCGAGGATCGTGACATCGGCGCCGAGACGGCGCCACACCGAGCCGAGCTCCAGGCCAATCACGCCTGCGCCGATCACGGCCAGCTTCTTCGGCACGGAGTCGAACGTGAGCGCGCCTTCGTTGTCAGCGATGATCTTGTTGTCGACCGGGATGCCCGGCAGATGGCGCGCCTTCGAGCCCGTCGCGATGATGACGTTCTTCGCCGTGACGACTTCCGTTTCGCCTTCGCCCGACACTTCGATCTGCACGCCGGCGTCGGTTTTGCCGGTGAACTTGCCGTGACCCTTGAGCCACGTGATCTTGTTCTTGCGGAACAGGAACTCGATGCCCTTGGTCATCTTCTCGACGATGCCGTCCTTGCGGGCGAGCATCTTCTCGACGTCGATCTTCACGTCGCCCACGCTGATGCCGTGGTCGGCGAGGTGATGCTGGGCATTCTCGAACTCTTCGGACGAAGCGAGCAGCGCCTTCGACGGAATGCAGCCCACGTTCAGGCAGGTGCCGCCGAGCTTCAGTGTGCCGGCCGGGTTCTTCCACTTTTCGATGCACGCAACCGACTTGCCGAGCTGCGCGGCGCGAATCGCCGCGATATAGCCGCCGGGGCCGGCGCCGATCACGACGACGTCAAATTCTTTGGACATGGTCATCCTTTCGATACGTGAGCGCGGCGCGCGGAGTCCGGCTTCCGGAGTCCGCGCGCGCGACGCTCAGTGTGAGACGGGGTACTGGACGAACTGCGCTTACAGGTCGAGCAGCAGGCGAGCCGGATCTTCCAGCGCGTCCTTCATCGCGACCAGCGACAGCACGGCTTCGCGGCCGTCGATGATGCGGTGGTCGTACGACATCGCGAGGTAGTTCATCGGGCGGATCACGATCTGGCCGTTCTCCACCACAGCGCGCTCCTTGGTTGCGTGCACGCCGAGGATCGCCGACTGCGGCGGGTTGATGATCGGCGTCGAGAGCATCGAGCCGAACACACCGCCGTTCGAGATCGAGAACGTGCCACCCGTCATTTCCTCGATCGAGAGCTTGCCGTCCTTGGCCTTCTGACCGAATTCGGCGATCTTCTTCTCGATGTCGGCGAGGCTCATCTGGTCTGCGTTGCGCAGGATGGGCACCACCAGACCGCGCGGCGATCCGACCGCGATGCCGATGTCGAAGTAGCCGTGGTAGACGATGTCATTGCCGTCGATCGACGCATTCACGAGCGGGAACTTCTTCAGCGCATGGACTGCCGCCTTCACGAAGAACGACATGAAGCCGAGCTTCACGCCGTGTTCCTTCTCGAACTTGTCCTTGTACTTGTTGCGCAGCTCCATGACCGGCGCCATGTTCACTTCGTTGAACGTCGTGAGGATGGCGTTGGTTTGCTGCGACTCGAGCAGACGCTCGGCGATACGCGCACGCAGGCGCGACATCGGCACGCGCTGTTCCGGACGGTTGTTGAGCCAGTTGGCAGCCGATGCCGGCGCATTGACTTGCGGCAGCGAGGGCTTCGCGGCGGCAGCGGGACGGGCAGCCGGCGCGGCTGCGGGAGCGGCCTTCGGCGCGCCTGCGCCGAGCACGTCCTGCTTCGTGATGCGGCCGTCACGGCCGGTGCCGGCGACGTCGCCGCCCGAGAGACCCTGCTCGGCCATCAGCTTCGACGCTGCGGGCGAGGCCACGGTGCTGCTGGCCGTCGATGCGGCAGCGGCCGGTGCGGCTGCGGGAGCCGCAGCCGGTGCAGCAGCAGGTGCTGCAGCCGCGGCCGGAGCCGCAACGGCGCCCGCCTTGGCTTCCGTGTCGATCTTCGCGATCAGCTGTTCGCTCGTGACGGTCGAGCCGTCGCCGACGATGATTTCGCTCAGCACGCCGGCAGCC
Organism: Paraburkholderia sp. A1RI-2L; assembly: GCF_048957375.1. Classification (NCBI taxonomy): domain Bacteria; kingdom Pseudomonadati; phylum Pseudomonadota; class Betaproteobacteria; order Burkholderiales; family Burkholderiaceae; genus Paraburkholderia; species Paraburkholderia sp. A1RI-2L. The sequence goes on along the minus strand of NZ_JARBTA010000001.1, from coordinate 928,471 downwards.
GGCGCGGGCACTTCGAGCACGACCTTATCGGTTTCGATCTCGATGACGACTTCGTCCTGGGCAACAGCTTCGCCCGGCTTCTTCTTCCACTGCAGCATCGTGCCTTCCGACACCGATTCCGAAAACTGCGGGACCTTGACTTCTACGATAGCCATGTGATTTTCCTGAATACTTGTCCGGGGACTTTCCCCGTATGACGAACCGGGTCGCGCACTTGAGCGCGGGAAAGCGCGAGATGGATAACGCGCGCTTTCCCGGTTCGATTCGCTCTATGTGTGCTTACTTCGCGACCTGCGCGCCCTTCAGGCGGCCGAACGCACCTTCGATCAGCGTCTTCTGCTGCTCGTAGTGCTTCGCGTAGTAGCCGACGGCCGGCGAGGCGGAAGCAGGACGGCCGCTGTAAGCGAGCTTCATGCCTTCCTTCATGCCTTCCTTCAGGTGATGCTCGATGTAGAACCACGGGCCCTGATTCTGCGGCTCGTCCTGCACCCACACCACTTCGGTCGCGTTGTCGTATTTCTTCAGCTCGGCTTCGAACTGCTTGTGCGCGAACGGATAGAGCTGTTCGATACGGATGATCGCGACGTCGTTCGACTTCGATTCGCGGCGATGCGCGACGAGGTCGTAGTACACGCGGCCCGAGCAGGCGACGATGCGCTTGACCTTCTTCGCGTCGATCGTCTCGTCCACTTCGCCGATGACCGGCTGGAACGTGCCCTTCGCGAGTTCGGACAGGTCCGACACGGCTTCCTTGTGACGCAGCAGCGACTTCGGCGTGAAGATGATGAGCGGCTTGCGGAACAGGCGGATCATCTGGCGGCGCAGCACGTGGAAGATCTGCGCGGGCGTGGTCGGCTGGACGACCTGCATGTTGTGCTCGGCGCACAGTTGCAGGAAGCGCTCGATACGCGCCGACGAGTGCTCCGGACCCTGGCCTTCGTAGCCGTGCGGCAGCAGCATCGTGAGACCCGAAACGCGGCCCCACTTCACTTCGCCCGACGAGATGAACTGGTCGATCACGACTTGCGCGCCGTTCACGAAGTCGCCGAACTGGCCTTCCCACGCCACCAGCGTGTTCGGCTCAGCCGTCGAATAGCCGTACTCGAAGCCGAGCACCGCTTCTTCGGAGAGCACCGAGTCGATCACCGTGAAGCTCGCCTGGTTCTCGCCGATGTTCTGCAGCGGGATGTACGTGCCGTCGTTCCAGCGCTCGCGGTTCTGGTCGTGCAGAACGGCGTGACGGTGGGTGAACGTGCCGCGGCCCGAGTCCTGGCCCGTGAGACGCACGGCGTAGCCCGAAGCGACCAGCGACGCGAACGCGAGGTGTTCGCCCATGCCCCAGTCGAGCTTCGCTTCGCCCTTGCCCATCGCGCGGCGGTCGTTGATGACGCGCTCGACCAGCGGGTGAACCTTGAAGTTCTCGGGGATCGTGGTGATGCGCTCGGCGAGACGCTTGAGTTCCGCGAGCGGCACTGCCGTGTCCGCAGCGTCGGTCCACTTGCGGTTCAGGAACGGCACCCAGTCCACCGCGTACTTGCTCTTGTAGTTCGAGAGCACCGGGTCGACCGTGTGATGGCCTTCGTCCATCGCGGCACGGTAGGCCTTGACGTAGTTGTCGCCTTCTTCGGCGGTGATCACGCCCTGCTGCACGAGCTTCTCGGCGTACAGCGCACGGGTGCCCGGGTGCTGCGCGATCTTCTTGTACATGAGCGGCTGCGTGACCGCCGGGGTGTCCTGCTCGTTGTGGCCGAGCTTGCGGAAGCAGACGATGTCGACCACGACATCCTTGTGGAACTGCATGCGGAACTCGACCGCGAGCTGGATGGCCAGCACGACTGCTTCCGGATCGTCGCCGTTCACGTGCAGCACCGGCGCCTCGATCATCTTGACCACGTCGGTACAGTAGAGCGTCGAACGCGCGTCGCGCGGGTCCGAGGTCGTGAAGCCGATCTGGTTGTTGATGACGATGTGCAGCGTGCCGTGCGTGCCGTAACCACGCGTTTGCGCGAGGTTCAGCGTTTCCATCACGACGCCCTGGCCCGCGAAGGCCGCGTCGCCGTGGATCTGCACCGGCAGCACTTGCAGGCCGTTGTCGTCGCCGCGGCGGTCCATACGCGCCTTCGCCGAACCCTCGACCACCGGGTTGACGATTTCGAGGTGCGACGGGTTGAACGCGAGCGACAGGTGCACCGGACCGCCTTCGGTCGCGATGTCCGACGAGAAGCCCTTGTGGTACTTCACGTCGCCAGCCGGCAGGTCGTCGACGTGCTTGCCTTCGAATTCGGCGAACAGGTCCGACGGCATCTTGCCGAGCGTATTCACGAGCACGTTCAGGCGGCCGCGGTGGGCCATGCCGATCACGATTTCCTGCACGCCCTTGGCGCCCGCGTGACGAACGACTTCGTCCATCGCGGCGATGAAGGACTCGCCGCCTTCGAGCGAGAAGCGCTTCTGGCCGACGTACTTGGTGTGCAGGAAGCGCTCGAGGCCTTCGGCGGCCGTCAGGCGCTGCAGAATGTGTTTCTTCTTCTCGTTCGAGAAGCTGGGCGTCGAGCGGATCGACTCGAGACGCTCCTTCCACCAGCGCTTTTGCTCAGGATCGCTGATGTACATGTACTCGGCGCCGATCGTGCCGCAGTACGTGTCGCGCAGCGCCTTGACGATCTCGCGCAGCGACGCGCGCTCGAACCCGAAGTACAGGTTCGTGGCGCTGAACGTCTCGTCCATGTCGGCTTCGGTGAAGTCGTAGAACGCGGGCTCGAGCTCGGGAATGTTCGGACGCTCGCGGCGCTTCAGCGGATCGAGGTTGGCCCACTGCGAGCCAAGAAATCGATAAGCACCAATGAGGGATTGAACGTAAACCTGCTTGCGTGCCGTGGCGAGGTCTTCGCCGCCTCCGCGCGCAATGAACGCATTGGCCTTGGCGCGCTGCGCAAACGACTCGACGATCGGCCCATGGGCGATGTCGTTGTCGGCGGTGCCGCTCGACGACGGCACGTTTTGCAGTGCGTCGAAGTACTCGCGCCAGGTGTCCGGAACGGACGCAGGGTTATCAAGATATGCTTCGTATAGCTCTTCGACATACGGAGCATTGCCGCCGAACAGATAGGAGTTCAGCTGAAATTGCTTCATCGTTTCCGACATTTACGCTCACCTTTCTTCGAGTTTCTCGAGAAATAGCGGGTTACTCAACCTTCCGCGCCACGGCCTGACCGTTTAGCGGATTGCGAATCAAGTCTGCTTGGAAGGACCTAAATCATGCATCCGCGGAGGATATCACATAAGTGATACCCGCCATAGATTGCAATGTGGCACGAACGCGCACGCAAACCCTTTGTAGACGGGACTTTGCGGCATTCGCAACACACTCTTTACGCACTGCAACATAATTGTTGCAAGACGCAAAAAAGCCGCCCACAAAGAGGCGGCTTTTCTGGCTTCCAGCTTGCATTGCGGTGCGCAAAATTCAATAAAACCGCGCTTACTCGGCAGCGGCTTCGCGGCTTGCGCGGCGACGCTCGTGCTCTTTCAGATGACGCTTGCGCAGACGGATCGACTGCGGCGTGACTTCCACGAGTTCGTCGTCGTCGATGAATTCCACTGCGTATTCGAGCGACATCTGGATCGGCGGAACGAGGCGCACGGCTTCGTCGGTGCCCGAGGCGCGCACGTTGGTGAGCTGCTTGCCCTTGATCGGGTTCACGACGAGGTCGTTGTCGCGGCTGTGAATGCCGATGATCATGCCTTCATAGAGCGCGTCGCCGGGCTTCACGAACATGCGGCCGCGATCCTGCAGCTTCCACAGTGCGTAGGCGACGGCCGCGCCATCGTCCTGCGAGATCAGCACGCCGTTGCGGCGCTCGCCAAGCGAGCCTTCCTTGATGGGACCGTATTCGTCGAACACGTGGCTCATCAGGCCCGTGCCGCGCGTGAGCGTCATGAACTCGCCCTGGAAGCCGATCAGGCCACGGGCCGGAATCCTGTATTCGAGACGCGTGCGGCCGCGGCTGTCCGAAGCCATATCGAGCATTTCGCCCTTGCGGCGGCCCAGCTCTTCCATCACGCCGCCCTGGTGGGTGTCTTCGACGTCGACGGTCAGCAGTTCGTACGGCTCCATCTTCACGCCGTCGACTTCGTGCAGCACCACGCGCGGACGCGACACGGCCAGCTCGTAGCCCTCGCGGCGCATGTTCTCGATCAGGATCGTGAGGTGCAGTTCGCCACGGCCCGACACTTCGAACGTGGTTTCGTCGCCGGTGTCCTTCACGCGCAGCGCGACGTTGTGGTTCAGCTCCTTCGTGAGACGGTCGCGGATCTGGCGGCTCGTCACGAACTTGCCTTCGCGGCCCGCGAGCGGCGACGAGTTCACGAGGAAGTTCATCGTCAGCGTGGGCTCGTCCACCGTGATCATCGGCAGTGCTTCGGGGTTGTCGATCGCGCAGATCGTGGCGCCGATGCCGATGTCTTCAATGCCGTTGATCAGCACGATGTCGCCGGCTTCGGCCGACTCGACCTGCACGCGCTCGAGGCCGCTGAACGACAGCACCTGGTTGATCTTGCGGTTCATCACCTCGCCTTCCGGGCCGAAGCGCAGCGCCACCGGCTGACCCGGCTTGATGCGGCCGCGCTTGATGCGGCCCACGCCGATACGGCCAACGTAGGTCGAGTAGTCGAGCGAGGTGATCTGAAGCTGGAGCGGACCTTCCGGATCGGCGTCGCGCACCGGCACGTGTTCGAGAATCGCCTCGAACAGCGGGCGCATGTCGCCTTCGCGCGCATCGGCGGAGAGCGACGCGTAGCCGTTCAGGCCCGAAGCGTAGACCACCGGGAAGTCGAGCTGCTCTTCGGTCGCGCCGAGCTTGTCGAACAGATCGAAGGTCTGGTTGATGACCCAGTCGATGCGCGCGCCCGGGCGGTCGATCTTGTTGACGACCACGATGGGCTTCAGGCCGAGCGCGAGCGCCTTCTTCGTGACGAAGCGCGTTTGCGGCATCGGGCCTTCCACGGCGTCGACGAGCAGCAGCACCGAGTCGACCATCGAGAGCACGCGCTCGACCTCGCCGCCGAAGTCGGCGTGGCCCGGGGTGTCGACGATGTTGATGTGGGTGCCTTCGTACTCGACCGCGCAGTTCTTCGCGAGAATCGTGATCCCGCGCTCTTTTTCGATGTCGTTCGAGTCCATGACGCGTTCGGCGACCTGCTGGTTGTCACGGAAGGTGCCGGACTGGCGCAGCAGTTGGTCGACGAGCGTGGTCTTGCCATGGTCGACGTGGGCAATGATGGCGATGTTGCGAAGGGCGCGGGACATAGGAACCTGGGTACTCAGTTGGGTGCGGCGCATGAGCTCGAAGGCGGGCTCGCGCAACCGTTCTGCGCGGGCTCCGACACTCGGATCGGGCATTGCGAGCAGACGTGGTGAATGACGCACTTTTGGGAACCTGAAAGTATAGCACGCGCTGATGAATTGATCGTGCTCATACTCAGGAAGCCCTGGAAGGCACGGCCGGGCGCATCGCGACCCGATTAAACCTTGCCCGGCAAAGGTTTCTCCACCCTGCCACAATAAACGCTTGCCGCGTCAACTAACGGCTCCTATAATCCCTGCCTGGTCAATCATTGCAGCCGCAGCAGAAACATGACGGATCCGACTCCCACGCCGCCGCCCGAAGTGCGCGATTACGACTTCGGCGAAAGCGTTGGCTACCTCCTTTCGCGGGTGAAATCGACGATGTCGAACCTGATCACCCAGCGCACCGTCGCCGAGCTCGGCGTAACGAGCCAGCAGGCCAGCGTGCTGTTCATGGTGGCGAGCGGCAAATGCGTGCTGGCGGCCGAACTCGCGCGCGAGTACGGCATCGACGCGAGCGCGGTGACGCGCCTCGTCGACCGGCTCGAAAAGCGCGGCCTCCTCAAGCGCGTGCGCAGCTCCGAAGACCGCCGCGCCGTGCGCCTCGCGCTCACGCCCGAGGGCGAAGCCATCGCCGCGCGCATGCCGGCCATCTTCACGAGCGTGACGGAAAGGCTCTCGCAAGGCTTTACGCCCGAGGAAGTCTGCTTCCTCAAGAGCATGTTGCGGCGGGTTCTTGCCAATAGCTGCGAAGCTATGCAGAACGCAGGCCAGAACTCACCGCCCAATTCATGACAGGGCAAGCAAATTCGCGGCCGCAGCGCGAAAAAATAGCTGCAACGTCCAGCATTACCTCACTTTTTTCGACTCACGCCATGAGACGAGCAATGAAACCCGGTGTCCAGTTTGCCCAGTTAGCGCCTGCGCTCTCCTGCCGGGGCGCAATCGCCGCCGCGGTGGCGACGCTCGCGCTGGCGGGCTGCGCGAACTATTTCGGCGTCAAGAGCGACAAGACCATCGCGCAACCGCAGCAGTTCGAGACCTCGCAGAGCATCCCGGCCGAGGGTGGCCAGTGGCCGACGCTCGACTGGGCGCAGCAGTTCGGCGACCCGCAGTTGCCCAAGCTCATCTACGAGGCGCTCGAGGGCAGCCCAACCATCGCGCAGGCCCAGGCCCGCATCGCCAAGGCGTCTTCGTACATCGAGACGTCGAAGGCGGGGCTCTATCCGAAGGCCAACGCGAGCTATTCGTGGACCCGCGAGATCTTCACGGAAAACACGATCTTCCCGCCGCCCTACGGCGGCACCTGGTACAACGAGAACAACGCGCTCGCGAGCGCGTCGTGGGATCTGGATCTGTGGGGCAAGAACCGCCAGCGGCTCGCCCAGGCGGTGTCCGCCCAGCGCGCCGCCCAGGCCGACATGCAGCAGGCGCGCATCACGCTCGCCTCGTCGGTCGCCCGCACCTACAACCAGCTCGCGCAGCTCTACGCGCTGCGCGACATCGCCGCGCGCGAGATCGACAACCGCAAGACCATCGGCACGATCACGAACGGCCGCGTGGCAGCCGGCCTCGACACCAACGTCGAGCGCCAGACCGCGAACGGCAACATCGCGACGAGCCAGGCGAACCTCACGCAAATCGACGGCCAGATCCAGAACGTGCGCTACCAGTTGGGCGCGCTGCTCGGCAAGGGCCCGGACCGCGGCCTGCAGATCGCGCAGCCGGTGCTCAACCCGGTCGCCGACATGAGCCTGCCCGGCAACCTGCCCGCCGACCTGCTGGCGCGCCGCCCCGACATCGTCGCCGCGCGCTGGCAAGTCGAAGCCGCGATGCACGACGTGAAGGAAGCCAAGGCCGAGTTCTATCCGGACGTGAACCTGAGCGCCGCGATCGGCCTCGACGCGTTCGGCTGGGGCAAATTCCTGACCTTCTCCAGCCGGACGATGAACTTCGGCCCGGCCGTGCATCTGCCGATCTTCGACGCGGGCGCGCTGCGCGCGCAGTTGAAGGGCCGCTACGCCGACTTCGACCTCGATGTGGCGAACTACAACCAGACGCTCATCAACGCGCTCCAGCAGGTCGCCACGCAGGTTTCGTCGATCCGCTCGGCGGACCAGCAGCTCTTGGACGCGCAGCGCGCGCTCGACGCCTCCACCAAGGCGTACCAGCTCGCCGTGATCCGCTACAAGGCCGGGCTCTCCGAGCAGCTCCAGGTGCTCAACGCCGACCAGAACCGCCTCGCCGCGGAACAGACCGTCTCGAACCTCAAGATGCAGCGCCGCGACCAGCAGATGGCGCTCATCACGGCGCTCGGCGGCGGCTTCGACGCGCACGACGCGGGCCTCGTGCCGCCGGTCGAGATCGGCAGCGAGTCGAAGGGACAAAGCGACGTGAACGGCGGACCGTGGAGCCGCACGTCGGTGCCGGCGCAAAGCGCCGCAGCCTCGGCCCCGGCAAGCGCGCCCGCCGCGAACTGAACATCCATAACTGAACGAACAGCACGCCAGAACCCGGAGATCCTTCCATGAGCACCCCCCAGCAACCGGCGGCCAATCCGCAGCCGAACGCGAACAACGGCAAGCGCAAGCGCATGATGACGCTGCTTGTGCTCGTGATCGTGATTGCAGCCATTGCCTACGGCCTCTACTACTTCCTCGTCGCACGCTTCTCGGAAAGCACCGACGACGCCTACGTGAACGGCAACGTCGTGCAGATCACGCCGCAGGTGACCGGCACCGTGATCGCCGTGAACGCGGACGACACGCAAACGGTGAAGATCGGCGACCCGCTCGTGCAGCTCGATCCCGCCGATTCGCGCATCGCGCTGCAACAGGCCGAGGCGAATCTCGGCCAGACGGTGCGCCAGGTGCGCGGTCTCTTCGCCGACGACAGCCAGTACCAGGCGCAAGTCGCCGTGCGTCAGGCCGACCTCTCGCGCGCCCAGGACGACCTGCGCCGCCGCATGCAGGTCGCGCAGACGGGCGCCGTCTCGCAGGAAGAAATCTCGCACGCGCGCGACACCGTGAAGAGCGCCCAGGCCGCGCTCGAAGCCGCGCAGCAGCAACTCGCCGCAAACCGCGCGCTCACCGCGAACACCACCATCGCCAATCACCCGAACGTGATGGCCGCCGCCGCCAAGGTGCGTGATGCTTATCTGGCGAACGCGCGCAACATGCTGCCCGCGCCGGTCACGGGCTATGTCGCGAAGCGCTCGGTGCAGGTGGGCCAGCGCGTCTCGCCGGGCACGCCGCTCATGTCGGTGGTGCCGCTGAACGCCGTGTGGGTGGACGCCAACTTCAAGGAAGTGCAGCTCAAGCACATGCGCATCGGCCAGCCGGTCGAGATGACGGCCGACGTGTACGGTTCGTCGGTGGTCTATCACGGCAAGGTGGTGGGCTTCTCGGCGGGCACGGGCTCGGCCTTCTCGCTGCTGCCCGCGCAGAACGCCACGGGTAACTGGATCAAGGTGGTTCAGCGCCTGCCGGTGCGCGTCGCGCTCGATCCGCAAGAGCTCAAGAAGCACCCGCTGCGCATCGGCCTGTCGATGCAGGTTGACGTCAACATCAAGGACGACACAGGCAGCCAGCTCGGCAACGCGCAGAACACGGTTTATCAGACCAGCGTGTTCGAGAAGTACGGCGACGAAGCCGATGCCGAAATCGCCCGCATCATCGCGGAAAACGCAGGCCAGAGTGCGGGGCAAAACGCCGGCAAGGCGCAGCTCTCGTCGGCGGGCAACGGCACCGCGAAGCCCGCGGCCAGGGTGATGTAAGCGCGATACAGCAACGACCGCAACGACATCAACGAATAAGCACTCAATGGCAGCACAACAACCCGTAGTCCATCCGCCGTTGCAGGGCGCGCAACTCGTGATCGGCACCATCGCGGTGTCGCTCGCGGTGTTCATGAACGTGCTGGACACCTCGATCGCGAACGTGTCGATCCCGACGATCTCCGGCGACCTGGGGGTCGCCTCGGATCAGGGCACGTGGGTCATCACCTCGTTCGCGGTCGCCAACGCGATCTCCGTGCCGCTCACCGGATGGCTCACCGACCGCATTGGCCAGGTGCGCCTGTTCATGGCGTCGATCATCCTGTTCGTGATTTCGTCGTGGATGTGCGGCCTCTCGCCCAACCTGCCCTTCCTGCTCGCCTCGCGCGTGCTGCAAGGCGCCGTGGCCGGCCCGATGATCCCGCTCTCGCAAACGCTGCTGCTCGCGAGCTATCCGCGTGCGAAGGCGCCCATCGCGCTCTCGATGTGGTCGATGACCACGCTGATCGCGCCGGTGGCCGGCCCGATTCTCGGCGGCTGGATCTCGGACAACATCTCGTGGCCGTGGATCTTCTACGTCAACATCCCGGTGGGCATCATGGCTGCCATCGCCACGTGGGCGATCTTCCGCAACCGCGATTCGATCATCAAGAAGGCGCCCATCGACGGCGTGGGCCTGGGACTCCTGGTCGTCTGGGTCGGCTCGCTGCAGATCATGCTCGACAAGGGCAAGGATCTCGACTGGTTCGCGTCCACCACGATCGTCGTGCTCGCGCTCACGGCGGTGATCGCCTTCGCGTTCTTCGTGATCTGGGAGCTGACTGCCGATCACCCCGTGGTCGATCTTTCGCTTTTCGCAAGGCGCAACTTCACGGGCGCAACGATTGCGCTTTCGGTGGGCTACGGTCTTTATTTCGGCAATCTCGTGCTGCTGCCGCTGTGGCTGCAAACCACGCTGGGCTACACCGCAACCGATGCGGGCATCATCATGGCGCCCGTGGGCTTCTTCGCGATCATGCTCTCGCCGATCACCGGCCGCCTCCTGCCGCGCACCGACCCGCGCTATATCGCGACAGCGGCGTTCGTGGTGTTCGCGCTGTGCTTCTGGATGCGCTCTCAATACACGACCGGTGTGGACACCTGGGCGCTCACGGTGCCCACCTTGATCCAGGGCATCGGCATGGCAGGCCTCTTCATTCCGCTCGTCTCGATCACGCTCTCGGGTCTGCCCGGCAACCGCATTCCGGCGGCGTCGGGACTGTCGAACTTCGTACGGATCATGTGCGGCGGCATCGGCACCTCGATCTTCGAGACCGCGTGGGACCATCGCACGACGTTTCACCACGCGCGCCTCACCGAGCAGGCCACGCTGGCCAACCCGGTCTTCAATCAGTCGATGCAGCAGATGCAGAACGCGGCCGGGATCGATCCCGCGCAAGCACACGGGTTGTTCGACCGCATGGTCTCGCAGCAGGCCGCACAGCTCGGCGTGAACGACCTTTTCTGGATTTCGTCGGCGATCTTCATCGTGCTGATCGCGCTGATCTGGATCACGCGTCCCGAGCGCACCGGCGGCGGCGATGCGGGCGCGGCGGCCTCGGCGGCGCATTGAGCGCGTAGCGCGTGCGGTGACTCCGGCACGCGCGCTCCAGCAGCAAAAACGGCACGTCCGGTTCAACACCGGCGTGCCGCTTCTTCATGTTTCTTCATTTCCGCAGCGCCGCTTTGCATCGAGCGCAGCGCGACTCGACTCAAGCGGCCCCGCTGACCACCAGCCGCTCCGGCGCGAGCACGCCATTAGCCGCCTTCGCCACGCCTAGCAAGCCCCCTGCTTCCCCATACACGCGCACGCGCTCGGCCGCTTCGCACGCCGCGCGGTCGAGCACGAGTTCGTTGAGCGGCAAGCGCTGGCCATGCGCGAAGCGGCGCGCCGCCTCGGCGCTCAGCGTCACGGCCGGAAACGTGGAAAGCAGCGCGTCCACGGGTTGCAGCCACGCGTCGCGGGCGGGTTCATCGGCGGCCGTGAGCGCATCCAGCGTCACCGCATGCTCGAGCGTGAGCGCGCCCACGCCAGTACGCCGCAGCATCACGAGATGCGCGCCGCAGCCGAGCGCCTCGCCTATGTCCTCGGCGAGCGTGCGCACATATGTGCCCTTGCTGCACGTCACGCGAAACGTGACCTCGGGAACCGCCGGCAGCGCGCACGCGCTCATCTCCAGCGAGTGGATCGTAACGTGGCGCCCTTCGCGCTCGACCGTCTGGCCGGCACGCGCGTACTCGTAGAGCGGCTTGCCGTCACGCTTGAGCGCCGAGTACATCGGCGGCACCTGCACGATGTCGCCGACGAACTTCGCCATCGCTTCGTGCACGGCGGCCTCGTCGCAACGCACCTCGCGCGTCTCGACGGCCTCGCCTTCGGCATCGCCCGTCGCCGTGCGCACGCCGAGGCGCATAGTGGCCTCGTAGGTCTTGTCGGCGTCGAGCAGGTCCTGCGAAAACTTGGTCGCTTCGCCAAAACACAACGGCAGCAAGCCCGAAGCGAGCGGATCGAGCGTGCCGGTATGGCCCGCCTTCTTCACGCGAAACAGACGCTTGGCGCGGATCAGCGCGTCGTTGCTAGACAGGCCGATCGGCTTGTCCAGCAGAAGCACGCCATCGAGCAGTCGGCGCGGCACCTTGGGACGAGGCTCGCCTTGAGAATTCCTGGATGATGCAGTCATGCGTGGCAGCGTCAGTCGTCCTTCGCGCGCGTTGCGTTCGCCTCGTCGATGAGACGCGACATCTCGACACCCTTTTCGATCGACTGGTCGTAATGGAAATGCAGCGTCGGCACCGTGTGGATATGCAGTCGCTTGAACAGCTGGTTATGCAGATGGCCCGCAGCGTGATTGAGCGCTTCCTGGGTGGTCTTCGGATCGCCCGTGAGCGTCGTGAAGTAGACCTTCGCGTGAGCATAGTCAGGCGTGAGCTCCACGCTCTGGATCGTCACGAGCCCCACGCGCGGATCCTTCACTTCGCGCATCAACTCGGAGAGGTCGCGCTGGATCTGGTCGGCAATCTGCACGTTGCGATTCGGGGAGGTACGTTTTTTCGGCATGATGATTCCAAAAACAAAACGGGCGGGGCTGGCCAGCGCCTGCCCCGCCCGTTATCGGCTAGCGCCGCTGGATTACAGCGTACGCGCGACTTCGGTGATCTCGAACACTTCGAACTGGTCGCCTTCGACGATGTCGTTGAAGTTCTTGATCGACATACCGCACTCGAAGCCTTGCTTGACTTCCTTGACGTCGTCCTTGAAGCGCTTGAGCGAGTCGAGTTCGCCGGTGTGGATGACCACGTTGTTGCGCAGCACGCGCACCGACGACGAACGCTTGACGATACCGTCCGTGACCATACAGCCCGCCACCGCGCCGACCTTCGGCACCTTGAAAACCTGACGCACTTCGACCATGCCGGTGATGACTTCGCGCTTCTCCGGCGCCAGCATGCCCGACATAGCTGCCTTCACCTCATCCACAGCGTCATAGATGATGTTGTAGTAGCGGATGTCCACGCCGTTGGTCTCGGCCAGCTTGCGCGCCAGTGCGTCAGCACGCGTATTGAAGCCGATGATGACCGCCTTCGAAGCCGTCGCGAGGTTGACGTCGCTTTCGCTGATGCCACCCACGGCGGCGTGCACGATCTGCACCCGCACTTCGCTCGTCGAGAGCTTGAGGAGCGCGTGAACCAGCGCTTCCTGCGAGCCCTGCACGTCGGCCTTGACGATGAGCGGCAGGTTCTGCACTTCGCCTTCGCCCATCTGCTCGAGCATGTTCTCGAGCTTCGCGGCCTGCTGCTTCGCGAGCTTGACGTCGCGGAACTTGCCTTGACGGAACAGCGCGATTTCGCGCGCCTTGCGCTCGTCGGGCAGCACGATGACTTCTTCGCCGGCGCCCGGCACTTCCGAGAGACCCTGGATTTCGACCGGAATCGACGGACCCGCTTCCTTCGTGGGCTTGCCGGTTTCGTCGAGCATGGCGCGCACGCGGCCGTAAGCCGTGCCTGCGAGCACCACGTCGCCGCGATTGAGCGTACCCGACTGCACGAGCACGGTCGCCACCGGGCCCTTGCCCTTGTCGAGCTTCGCTTCGATCACGAGACCCTTGGCGGGCGCCACGACCGGCGCCGTGAGTTCCAGCACTTCGGCTTGCAGCAGCACGTTTTCGAGCAGCTCGTCGATGCCCGTGCCGGTCTTGGCCGACACCGGCACGAACGGCGAGTCGCCGCCGTACTCTTCCGGCACGACGCCTTCGGCCACGAGTTCCTGCTTCACGCGCTCGGGGTTCGCATCGGGCTTGTCGATCTTGTTGATCGCCACCACGAGCGGCACACCCGCAGCCTTCGCGTGCGAAATCGCTTCCTTCGTTTGCGGCATCACGCCGTCGTCGGCTGCGACCACCAGAATGACGATGTCGGTTGCCTTCGCACCGCGTGCACGCATGGCCGTGAAGGCCTCGTGACCCGGCGTGTCGAGGAACGTGATCACGCCGCGCGGCGTTTCCACGTGGTAAGCGCCGATGTGCTGCGTAATGCCGCCCGCTTCGCCCGCTGCAACCTTGGCGCGGCGGATGTAGTCGAGCAGCGAGGTCTTGCCATGGTCGACGTGACCCATGACGGTGACGACCGGCGGACGCGGCAGTTGCTCGACGTCGGTGGCCTCCTGGCCTTCGACCAGCAGCGCTTCCGGATCGTCGAGCTTCGCGGCGACCGCACGGTGGCCGAGTTCCTCGACGATGATCATCGCCGTTTCCTGGTCGAGCATCTGGTTGATGGTGACCATCTGGCCCATCTTCATCATCACCTTGATGACTTCCGATGCCTTCACGGACATCTTGTGCGCGAGGTCGGCAACCGTGATGGTTTCCGGCACGTGCACTTCACGCACGATCGGCTCGGTCGGCGCCTGGAACGTCGACGCGTTGTCCTGGTGACGGCCACGGCCCTTCGGGCCGCCGCGCCAGCCGCGGTCCACGCCGCCCGACGAATCGCCGCGCGTCTTGATCCCGCGACGCTTGGCGGCGTCGTCCTGCCAGCCGCCCTTGCCTGTGCCCGGCTTCTTGTTGCGGTCGCCCGCGCCGGCGCCCGGCGCGTTCGCCGAGGGCGCCGCAGCAGCGGCGGGCTTCTTCGCGCCAGCCGATGCACCCGCGGCCGGGCGCGCCTGGCCTTCCGGACGCGCCGGCTTGTGCAGCGTACCCTTGGCCTCGGCGGGCTTGGGCGGCTCGGCGGGCTTGGGCGGCTCGACCGCCTTCACCTGCGCCTTGCGCGGCGTGTTCATCATTTCGCGGATCGCGCGCGCTTCGGCTTCTGCAGCCGCGCGGCGGCGCGCGATCTCGTCCTGTTCCTTCTGCGCCTTTTCGGCGGCCTCGCGTGCGGCGGCCTCGGCCTTCTGGGCCGCTTCGCGCTGCGCTGCGCGCTCGGCTGCGGCGCGCTGCTCGTCTTGCTGATCTTGTTGCTGCTTCACTTCCTTGGTCGCTTCGCTTTCTGCGGTGCGTTGCGCAGCCACGGCCTGCGCGGCCAGCTCGCGCGCGACGGCATCGGCGGCCGCCTTCTTCGACGCGGCTTCTTCCTCTGCGCGGCGGCGCTCCGCCTCGGCAGCCTCTTCGCGTGCGCGGCGCTCGGCCTCTTCGCGTGCGAGAAGCTCCTGGCGCTCCTTGAGTTCCTGAGCCTGACGCTCGAGCAGCTCGGCCTCGCGGCGTGCTTCCTCTTCGCGGCGCTGCAGCTCGGCCTCTTCGGCGGCAGCGGCTGCGTCGGCGGCATGATTCGATGCCTCCACCTCACCGGCGGATTCGTCGCGGCGGACGAAAGTGCGCTTCTTGCGCACCTCGACCTGAATGGTGCGAGCCTTACCCGTCGCATCGGACTGCTTGATTTCCGACGTATGCCGTTTCGTCAGCGTGATCTTGCGCTTGTCCGCGTCGGTCGAGCCGTGCGACTTGCGCAAGTGGTCGAGCAGACGCGCCTTGTCGGTCTCCGACAAGACATCGCTCTCGTTCGCTTTCTGCACGCCCGCCGCCTGCAGCTGCTCCAGCAGCACGCCTGCAGGCATTTTCAGTTCCGCGGCAAATTGGGCTACGTTGTTACTCGCCATTCATTCCTCTTAATGCAAGGACCGATTCCTTGCGGTTGACATCGTTTCATGCGGCCTTGGGTGCCAAGCCTTGCAAGGCCCCGCCGCGATCAGTTCAGTGGGTCATGGTCGCTTCCTGCTCGTCGCGCCCGGGTTCCATGCCTGTTGCCAGGCTTACTGGAACCAGTGCTCACGTGCCTTCATGATCAACGCCTTGGCGGCGTCCTCTTCCATTCCCGTCATTTCGACCAGCTCGTCCACGGCCAGCTCAGCGAGCTCGTCGCGGGTGTGAACCTCATGCTGCGCGAGCTTCGCGAGCAGGTCCGGGTCCATGCCGTCAAGACTCTTCAAGTCCAGCGCGGCGCTTTCCACCTTCTCCTCGTTCGCGATGGCCTGCGTAAGCAGCGCATCGCGCGCGCGGTTGCGCAACTCGTGCACGGTGTCCTCGTCGAACGCCTCGATTTCCAGCATTTCGTTGAGCGGCACATAGGCGATCTCTTCGAGGCTCGTGAAACCCTCGTCGATCAGGATGTCGGCGACTTCCTCGTCCACATCGAGACGCGCCATGAACAGGTCGCGCAGCACCGTGCGCTCCTGATTCTGCTTCTGCGCGGATTCGTCCGGCGTCATGATGTTGATTTGCCAGCCGGTCAGCTCGCTGGCAAGACGCACGTTCTGGCCGCTGCGGCCGATCGCGACCGCGAGTTCGCTCTCGTCGACCACGACGTCCATCGAGTGTTTTTCCTCGTCGACGACGATCGACTGCACGGCTGCCGGCGCGAGCGCGCCGATTACGAACTGGGCGGGATCCTCCGACCATAGCACGATGTCGACGTTTTCGCCACCGAGCTCGTTGCGCACGGCCTGCACGCGCGAACCGCGAATGCCGACGCAGGTGCCGATCGGATCGATGCGCTTGTCATAGGCCACCACGCCGATCTTGGCGCGCACGCCAGGGTCGCGCGCCGCAGCCTTGATCTCGAGAAGGCCCTGCTCGATTTCCGGCACTTCCATCTCGAACAGCTTCATCAGGAACTCGGGCGCGGTGCGCGAGAGTTCGATCTGCGGGCCGCGCGCGGTACGGTCGATCTTGCCGATCCAGGCGCGCACGCGGTCGCCCACGCGCAGGTTTTCCTTCGGAATCAGTTGGTCGCGGCGCAGCAGCGCTTCGACACGGCCCGACTCGACGATGAAATTGCCCTTGTCCATGCGCTTGACCGTGCCGGTCATGATGCTTTCGCCGCGCTCGAGGAAGTCGTTCAGGATCTGTTCGCGCTCGGCGTCACGCACCTTCTGCAGGATGACCTGCTTGGCCGCCTGCGCGCCGATGCGGCCGAACTCGACCGAAGGCACGGACTGCTCGATGAACTCGTCGATCTGCGCTTCGGGGTTCTGCTCGCGGGCTTCGAACAGCAGGATTTCCTGGTCCGGCTCCTGCAGGCCCGCCTCGTCCGGCACGACACGCCAGCGGCGATACGTTTCGTGCTCGCCGCTTTCGCGGTCGATATGCACGCGGATATCCGCATCCTCGTCGAAGAGTTTCTTGGAGGCCGACGCAAGCGCCGCTTCAAGGGCGGCGAACACCACGTCCTTGTCGACATTCTTCTCGCGTGCCAGCGCATCCACCAGCATCAACACTTCGCGACTCATTGTTTGCGGCTCCTAAAGTCAACTTTGGGGATAAGGCGTGCCTTGTCGATGTCCGCGAGCGTGAAATCGAGCATCGCGGGACCCGCCTTCCCTTCGAATTCCAGACCAACGGTCTCGCCTTCCGGGGCATGCACGATGCCGCGGTACGTTTTCCGTCCGTCCAATGGCTTTTTCAACGTGATAACCGCTTCGCAGCCCGCGAAGCGTTCGAAGTCCGCCAGTTTCTTCAGCGGACGGTCGAGGCCGGGCGACGAGACTTCGAGGCGCTCGTAGTCGATGTTCTCGACCGTCAGAACGTGCTGCAGCTGACGCGTGACCTTCTCGCAGTCCTCGATCGCGATACCCGCGGGCTGATCGATGTAGATGGTCAGCATGCCGCGCCCGGTGCGCTCGAGGTCGACCAGCTCGTAGCCGAGCCCGGTGACCGTGGTTTCAATCAGTTCCGTCAGTTGCACTATGCCTGCTCCAGATGTTCGCGCAGCGAGCCGGCAACTTCCAGTGATTCGGGATTCGCGGGCCGCGCGCCAGATGAGCGCGCGCTCTTGCACCTACTTGCACACTGCCCCACGATGACGACCGCCCAAGGCCGGATCCTGCGCCGACGATGCTTTTAGAGCATCTGGATAACTTTTAAAGCATCCAATTCGGGCGAACCAAAAAAAAATGGGCGAAACGCCCATCTTCTCACTTAGCCAGGTGGTCGCACCTGGGGCGCAAATAAAAGCCGCACGCCCAGCGACTCCGAGATTGTAGCCCTTTTATGGCTTTAACGCAAACTGGGACACACCCGTGGAGCCCCCCGCGACCTGTACATGACGCGAGGGTCTCACTCCTGTTCCGACGTCCGCGTCAATGCCCGCGCGTGCGGTTGCGCGGCGCACCGCGCTGGCCCCCCGTGCGATTGCCGCTGGCCGCGCGGTTGCCGTTCGTATTGGCGTTGCCGCCGGGCCCACGGCGATTGCCGCCGCTGCCGCCATTGCTGTTCGCATTGCCGCCCGCGCGCTTGCCCGCCGCGCTGGGTGCACGGTTACCGTCGACGTCGCGCGTGCCGGGGCGGCCATTGCCGCGATTCCCGCCGCGATTTCCTCCAGCGCCGCCAAAGCCGCCGCCGAAGTTGCCCAGCGCACTGCCGAATCCCCCCTGCGCCGCGCCGCGCCGGCCCTGGCCTTGCCCCTGACGCGACTGGCGCGGTTGGCCCATCGCGCCGTGCGAACTCAACACCGGCTCGCGGTTGATGAAGCCCATCGAGGTTTGCATCGGATCAGGCTGACGACGCTCCGGCTCCTTGCCTCGGCCGCCCTTCTCCTCGGTCGGCGCCTTCAGGCCGACCGCCGCCATCAGGCTGCGCACCTGGTTGTCCTCGAGCTCTTCCCAGCGGCCGCGCTTGAGGCCCTTGGGCAGCGCGATCGGGCCGTGACGCGTGCGGATCAGGCGGCTCACCATCAGACCGACCGCCTCGAACATGCGGCGCACCTCGCGGTTACGGCCTTCGGCCAGCGCGACGTGATACCAGTGATTCGTGCCCTCGCCGCCACCGTCTCGGATGCGCAGGAAGTTTGCCGGGCCGTCGTCGAGTTCGATGCCCTTGAGCAGCTTCTGACGATTGCCTTCGGTGAGTTCGCCCACCACACGCACCGCGTACTCGCGCTCTACGCTGTAGCGCGGGTGCATGAAACGGTTTGCGAGATCGCCCGAGGTCGTGAGCATCAACAGACCTTCGGTGTTGAAGTCGAGACGGCCCACGGCCAGCCACTTCGCCGTTTTCATCGACGGCAGGCGATCGAACACCGACGGACGGCCTTCCGGATCGGCGTGGCTCACGATTTCGCCGGTGGGCTTGTGATAGAGCAGCACGCGCGGCGGCTTGTTCGGCAGCTTGCGCTTGATCGGCTTGCCGTTGATGCGGACCTGGTCGGTGGGCAGAATGCGCTGGCCGATGTGCGCGGGCTCGCCGTTCACCGATACGCGCCCGGCAATAATCAACTCTTCCATGTCACGGCGCGAGCCCATGCCCGCGTCCGCCAGCACCTTGTGCAGCTTCGGCGCGTCGTCGTCCGGGCTCAGCACGCGCTTGGGCTGGACGCGGCCACGGCGCAGCATCGGCGCACGCACGCCGCTGCCCGCGCCGTTATCGGCGTCGAAGGCCGGCGAAGTCACATAGAGGAACAGGTCGTCTTGCCCGTCCCCGGTCGCAGCGGCAGGCGTCTCCGCGCGGCCCTTGCCGCCCTTGCCCTGCTTGACGCCCTTGCCTTCGGCTGCACCACGCGCGCCCTGCTTGCCGGCTTGCGCGGGCTTTGCCTGCCCGGCGGCAGCGGCGTCGCGGCGGCCTTCACGTTGCCCTTCACGACCGCCCTCGCGGCCACCCTTCTTCGCGCCCGCATCCTTGCGTGGCTTGCGCGCCTGTGCAGCGACGGCGCCGTCTTGCGGCGCATCCGTCACGACCGGCGCAGCAACGTCCGACGCGGACTCGGCCGACACTGCCGCGCCTTCGCCGACCTTGGCCTTCGCGCCCGCGCGGCGGCGCGCGATCAAGCTGCGCGGACCGCGGCGCAAACCTCGGCGGGGACGGTCCTCGCCCCCGGCTTCGCCTGCCGGAGCAACCTCGCCGTGGTCGGCGCGCGTGTCGTCGTCGCGCGCAGAAGACGCGCGACGCGCGGATTCGGGCGCGTCGGTCGAATCGATGTCGTGGATATCAGTCAAAACAACCTCGAAATGTCAGGTTGCGCGCCCGCACGCAATCACTTGCGGAGGGCGCGTCAAAAATGTTTATTGCGTCAGACGCTGCGTCGAGCGGCTTCGTCGTCCGTCGTCGAGACGGGATCGTCCTGTGCCGCGTCGCTGCGGCCCTGGTGTGCTTCTTCAGGCGCGCCGGCCATGTGCCGGGCGGGCTCCGTTTCCTGCGCGTCCGCGCGGGATTCGCCGTGTCCGACTTGCTCGCCGGAACGGTCCGCATGCGCGGCATCCTGCGCGTCCGCATCAGCCATGCCCAGCGCAGGCGCGAGCGCTTCCTGTCCGGCATCCGCATCGACCGTCGCCGGCGCTTCAGCGCTTTCCGGCACGCCCGCAGCAACCAGTTGCGCGGCTTCGCTGTCCGGGAATTCGATCGCGTGCTGAGCCAGCAATTGCTCGCCCAACTGGCTCGACGGGTCGTCGAGCGGCGGCAGTTCCTCCAGCGACTTCAGCCCGAGGTCGTCCAGAAACTGACGCGTCGTGGCGTAAAGCGCGGGGCGGCCCGGCACGTCCCGGTGGCCTATCACCTCGATCCAGTTGCGGTCCTCGAGTTGCTTGACGACCTGCGTGTTGACCGTCACCCCGCGAATTTCTTCGATATCGCCGCGCGTGACCGGTTGCCGGTACGCGATGATCGCGAGCGTTTCGAGCACGGCGCGCGAATAGCGCGGCGGCTTCTCGGGATGCAGGCGGTCGAGATAGGTGCGCATGGCCGGCTTGCTCTGAAAGCGCCAGCCGGATGCGAGGCCCACCAGTTCCACGCCGCGCCCGGACCATTCGCTGCGCAGGTCTTCGAGCAGGTTACGGACAGTGTCAGCCGAGATGTCGTCGGCAAACAGTTTGCGCAGATCGCCGATTTTCAGCGGCTCCTGCGTGCAGATCAATGCAGTCTCGAGGACGATTTTCGCCTCTTGGGTATTCATGCAGCCAGGTCAGACCCTAAGTAAGGTAAATCAGGTTCATGGAACCGGATCAGACAGACGAAAGACGATATGGAACTGGAGACGCGCTCGCCCGATTCTGATCGGTCATATTGATGGGAGCACGCACCGGGGGGCCGTTATACAACATATGCACAGGCAAAGTGCCAGACCCAGCCGGACGGAGCAGCGAAATTCCCGCAGGGAATCGCGTGACTGCACGCCATCTTACGCAAAAACGCCGGGGGCGTAAAGACGGCTTCAGAGTTGCTTTCGTCTGCTTGAATCCGCCCTAAATCCGCTTCGGCAAGCGGCAATGCGCCTTGCATGGCGCGCGCCTCGCCCCATCGTTGCGGCGCGCCGTTCAGCGCGCCTGGCGGCTAGCAAGAAAGTGCGACAAGCGCTCTACGCCGGTATCGAGCCGGGCCGGATCGCACGCGTAGCACCAGCGCACAAAGCCCTCTCCTTGCGGGCCGAATGCACTGCCGGGCGCGAGCCCGAGCCCTGCCTCGCACACCAGCGCCTTGCACAATTCAAGGCTCTTTTGCGCACCCTCTAGCCTGAAAAACAGGTACATCGCGCCATGCGGGACTTTCACGTCGACGCCCGGCAACCCGGCTAGCGCCGCTGCGAGGTGGTCGCGCGACACGCGCAGATCGGCGACGAGCGAACGCGTAAACGCCTCGCCATGCTCGAGCGCGGTCACGCCCGCCTGCTGCACGAACGACGGCGCGCACGACGTGTTGTACTCGACCAGCTTGCCGAGGTCGTCCATGAGCTCGCGCGGCGCAACCATCCAACCCAGCCGCCAGCCCGTCATGAGCCAGGCTTTCGAGAATGAATTGACGCAAATCAATCGCTCGTCGCGCGACGCCAGATCGAGGAACGACGGCGCCGTGCGTTCGCCGGCCTCGCCGTAATAGAGCCGTTCATAGACTTCATCGGCGACGATCCAGATGCCGTGACGGCGGCAATGCGCAAGAACGGCGTGCTGCTCGTCGCGCGACATCACCCAGCCGGTCGGATTGTTGGGCGAGTTGATCATGAGCATCTTCGTGCCGGGCGTGAGCGCCTTCAGGAGCCCATCGAGATCGAGCGTCCAGCCCCGCTCGCCATAGCCGAGCGCGACCGTCGCGACGCTCGCGCCGAGAATCTTCGGAATCTCGACGAGGTTGGGCCAAAGCGGCGTCACCGCAACCACACGGTCGCCCGCACCCACCACGAGTTGCGCGGCGAGCATCAACGCATTCACGCCGGCGCTCGTCACCGCGACGTTTTCCATCGGTGTCGCGCCGTGCAGCTCGCTCACGTAGCGCGCGAGCGCTTCGCGCAGCGGGGCGATGCCGAGATTGTGCGTGTAGAACGTTTCTCCGCGCGCGAGCGCACCCGCGGCGGCGTCGCGGATGAATGCCGGCGTTACACGATCCGATTCGCCGAACCAGAACGGCAGGACATCGGCGACACCGAAGCCCGCGTTCGCCACCTCCCGGATCTGCGACGAGCGCAGCGCCCTGACCGCTTCTCGCGCCATGGCTTGAGCGCCGACGCCGGTTCCGGCAATCGGCGCGGCGGTGGCATCGGGCAAGGAAATGGCAGACGAAGACAGATCGAGATCGCGCATCGAAGCTTCCAGGGAGGCAGGGGATCGGTGGATCGGTGGATCGGGGAATTCGCGTTTGCTGGCGCTCGTCAGTGTAGCGCGCACAACCGCTTGGCGAAGACGATGCTGCCCGGCCCGCACAGCGCTGCTCCGACCCATCAGGCGCCGCGCATCTCCTCGGGGCCCGCGTCCCGTTCGCGAATCAGCGCCCACACGGCCTCGGCAGCGGGCGAGAGCGAGCGGTCGCGCCGGCGCACAAGCTCGACGGTGCGTTCGGCGCGCGGCACGAGCGAGCGCGCGACCAGCGACGAGCCCGCCGGCACCGGCAGCGCGAACTTCGGCAGCACGCTCACGCCTACCCCGGCCTCCACGAGACCGAATGCCGTCGAAGGATGCCCCAGCTCCTGCACCACGCGCGCGCTCACGCCCTGCTCCCTGAGCACTGCGTCGATCAGCGGGCGGCTGCCCGAAGCGTGGTCCAGCAGCACGAGCGCTTCGCCGTTGAGCGAGCGCCACGCCACCTGCTTCTCGCGCGCGAGCGCATGGTCGACGCGCACCACCACGCAGAACGAGTCGGTAGTCAGCAGCTCGGTTTCGAGATCCTCCGCCGCAAACGGCCCGATGACCACCCCGAAATCCACTTCACCCGAGCGTACCTTGCGCAGCACGTCGCTCTGCACATCGTCGCGCAGGCCGAGCGTCACATAGGGGAACTGCTCCCCGCACGCAGCGACGACTTCGGGCATCAGCCGGCACGCGACCGTCGGGCTCGCCGCTACGACGACACGGCCACGCCGCTGCTCGCCGATCTCACGAATCTCGCGCAGCGCGTCGTCCAGATCGCCGATCAGACGCGGAATGCTCGCGATCAGATTGGCGCCGACATCGGTGAGCTGAACCTCGCGCGTGGTGCGATCGACGAGCTTCACGCCCATCTCCGCTTCGAGTTCGCGCACGCAGCGGCTGACCGCGGACTGCGTGAGCCCGATTTCATCGCCCGCCCTGCTGAAGCTCTGCAAGCGCGCCACCTCGATGAACACGCGCAATTGCCGCAAAGTTACATTCATCCCATTACCTCATGAATTCTTCCATTTCATGCAATTTTATGAGGGAAGGTCAACACGTTATAGCGCCAATGTCCAGTCCCGAACGCTCACAGCCTTCCGCAACTATTTCGCCGCAATGCAACAATCCGGCGCAAACGCACGCCGGACGGGCCTGTCTGCACAAGATTGGTGATTGTCCCGATTTCCCGATGATGCGTTTTCGAGTCTCATACGGCCCTGGCAAGCACCCGCACGGGCTTGATACCACGCGGCTTCGAGACAAAAACGTGTGCGCTGGCACGCTTCTCGCTTTAAGGCACGTACAGGATCGCAGGACGGTCCGCGGCTTTTCGAGATTGGTCCGTCCAACCGATTCCGCCTGGTACTCCGCCAGCCGGCCGGAAGTACATGAAGAGTGCGCAGCGCGGGGCAGCGCACCGGAGATAGCTTCGCTGAGGTGATACATGATGCTGTTCGACGATTTGAGAGACAACGAGTGGGCGCTGGTCGAGGTGTTGTTCTGTGCGGAACCCGCACGGAGCGAGCGGCGCGGACGGCCTCGCGTCGAAGCGCGTGCTGTGGTCAATGCAGTGCTTTGGGTCCTTTCGACGGGTGAAGGCTGGTCCAAGCTGCCGGGCCGCTACCCCTCGCCGCCCACCTGCCGGCGCCGCTTCGACGAATGGCAGGCCGACGGCACGCTTGCCGAAATCGTGAAGCGTCTAAGCACGAGCGGCCGCGAAATCTCGCTGCGCGGACGCATTGGCGCGACGGCCACGAAACCGCCTGCACCGCCGAGCCGCGACCGCCTGCGCGGCGCATTCTGGACCAATCCGGAGTCGTGGCGCGCGCCGGTCAAGATGGCCTGAGCCTCTGCCGCACAAGTACGAAACCTGCACTTTTTCAGCACTTTCTCCCGCCGGGCGCCACGCCGCCCGGCATCCTGACCTCCGCGGCACACGCCGCGGCCCCTTTCGTGACATCCCACGCCAGCGAGTTCTGCGGCCCCCCCATTCGCCTTTCGCGTGTTGCTCCCACCGTAGTACGCACTCATCCCTGATTCGCCATTGCACCTCTTTGTCGTGCAACGCTGGGATCGATGTGTGCGAAACATCTATTTACTAATATTTACAGCGTGCTTTCGCAGGGAACATTAGCTTAGAGGCATGTCTACAAACGTCAACTACCCGTATTGACGGGAGGTTTCCATGAAATCCATGACTCTCCTGAACCAGGGCTTCATGGTTTCGTTCTGCGCCTTGGCACTCCTTGCGCTTCTGTCACTTTCGCCCTCGCTCGCGTCCTTGCTGGCACCTGACGCTACAGCCAAGCCACCGCACGCTGGCGCGCCGCACGTGTCCGTGGCGCGCGCCGGCACGCATTCGTGGGGACTTGCCGAGAAGCCTCGCGCCAATGGCGCGGCACAAGCCGTTCCGCGCGGCAATCTGCGTGGCGACATCGCCGATAACGCGCGCCGCAGCGCAGCACCTCGCCCGGATCGGACGGACACATCGCGCAACCCGTAGTCGCGCCCCGCATAAAGGCGCAAGATCATGCGGCCGTGCGCCCTCGCGTCGTCGTCAAGATGAAGGGAACCACCACGCCCGAAGCCGGTCTACTCATTGCCATTAAGCACAGCGTGGCAGCAGTAATTCCGGTAAGCCCGTATCTTTCGATACGGGCTTTTTTTTGCGGGGCGGCTATCAGTCGGTCTGGTCTGCTTCGTCGGAAGACTGCACGACCGCATCGGCCACATAATCGGCCATGCGCTGCTCGATCCAGTTCAGGGAGCGTTCGTCACGGGAGAGGCGCGCGAATTCGGCGCGGCCGCGCTCGGTCAGTACAGCGATATCGACCGGCGCATGAAAGCCAGGAGCGGGGGCAACGGTGCGCTGCCTGACGGTGTCCATGAACCCCAGGTTGCGCAGGTATTGAAAGACTTCCGGGCGTCGCGCCCACGGGACCTGCCGATACTGCACCCGCCGCAACGCTTCGAGTACTGCTTCGTTGGAATACGTGGTCATCTCACTTCTTTCTTAAAATGCAGTCCTGCGGCCATCCCGCCTGCTGCGGCGCAATGCCGGCGAGGGCTGCAACGGCTGCACGATGCGCGGCCAGGCGCCCTGCCGTTTCCGAGCGCCGTGGCAAGGACTGCAGGTTATTCGGGGCCCCGAAAAAGTGTGGCGCCGCTGCGCTCGACACGAATCATCCCGAAAACAATACGGTACCTCATTCAAATTGATTCTATTCGGAATATTTGCGCTATTTTTTGCGCTGTTCATGTTGTGGCGTGGCGCCCGTCGGCCCATCGCGGTCATTGCCGTCATCCTTTTCTGGCTGCTCGGATCGGGGTGGCTGGCTAAACCGCTCGTCGACCTTGCACAGCCCCCGAACTATCGCACTCCCTATGATCCGGCAACGACGCCCGCTTCCGCGTTCGGTCCACGCACGACGATCGTGATGCTAGGCGGCGGCACGAACGTGCGGGCCGACGGCACACTCGTGCCCAAACACGACGTCTACGCGCGCATTGCGATGGCTTCGGCGCTGCAAGCACGCTGCCTCGCGGCCGGTGGCGTGTGCAAGGTGATCGTGAGCGGCGGCAACCCGCAGCATCACGCTGCCAGCGAAGCCGATACCTACGCCCCGTTGCTATTGCGAGCAGGTGTCGCGAAAAGCGACCTCGTGCTGGAGAACCGCAGCCTCACGACCTGGGAGAACGCGCGCAACGTTGCACCGATCGTGCACGCCCAGCGCGCGGATACGCTCTTCGTCGTAACCTCGGCTTACCACATGTCGCGCGCGATGCTGGACTTCCATCGCTTTCAAATGCGTCCCGTGCCGGCGGTATCCGACGTGCGCCACGTGCGCATCGGCATGTGGCCGCGCCGAGCCAATTTGCGCGACGCAGAAACGGCGTTGCACGAATTGATCGGCATTGCGCAGTTCCATATGTACAGGATGCTCGGCTGGTTCTAGATCACGCCTGATGGCTAACACGCGACAAGATCCACCGGGATATGTAAAGATATGTAACAGGCACGCGCACGCCTTATGCGATGTCATCTGGAACGAGTATTCAATCGTTAGAATGGCATGCCAATCCTGCTTGAGCAGGCACAGGCTGGGTCCATAAACCGCTCCTTCGGAGGTTAGTGATGAAAAAAGTGTCCCTCGCAGTCCTGATTTCGCTTTCCGCCCTCACGGGCGCTGCCTATGCGCAAACGGAAAATGGCGTCACCATGAGCACTGATCCGGCCAAGGCCGCCGACGTCGAGCAGCGTGCGCAAGATCTGCAGGCGAAGCAGCAAGCCGCCGCCGAGGCACCGGCCCCGATGCCCGCAAAACATCACAAAAAAGGCAGCAGCCATCATAAGGCTCCGGCCAAGGCTGCACAGTAAAGGTCGCACATCAGCCCTCGTGGCCGTGCAGGGCGCGCACAGCGCGTATGCCCCGCCGCCGCTTTCACGGCCTACCTCGGGGAGCCTGCTCAACATTGCGGCGCCGTAATGCATAGCGACAACTGCACTGCGCCGTGCCGAACGAGCCGATGCCAGTCCCCTGGCATCGGCTTTTTTCTTGTCCGTGCCTGACACCGAGGCGCCCATGCACCTGCAAGTCGCTTCGCGCGGTATGCTAAAGTCGCGCACCCCGGATTCCCCCACCTGTTTGTGCGCGACTCGCGCGGAGAAACATTCATGAGTAACATCCAGCTCGACATCGAATGGACTGAAGCGGCATCCCGCAAGATCGAAAAACTGATGCCGCGCAGCAAAGATGGCGACGCCTTCCTTGCGCTGCCCCCCATCGAATGCCTGCCGATGGAAGGCGACGTTCTGTTCCTCGGCCCGCAGGGCAAGCAACAGCCGTTCATCGTCGCCGAACGTCAGTACCACCACGAGGGCGACGCCGACTGGACCATCATCCTGATCCTCGATGTGCCCGGCACGGCTCACTAATTGCTCATCAAAGTGGGCTCATTGAGCGAGGACCGCGCGGCGCCCTAGCCGCGCAGCGAGCCCGCCCTCGAGCCGCGGCCGCCTTTCCCGCAGCTCCATGACGCGGCTCGGCAGCCTGGCAAGCATAATTTTCCGATACTCCGTACACTGGCGGTAAAGCGTGCCGCCCAGACACCGCTCTGCCTGGAGTTGCGCTTCATCGTCGGTCAGTGAATTCAATCATGCGCCGCGAGGCGCGCTCCAGCGCCATGTCGAACCCGCAGGCATCGCTCGCCACGCTGCTCAGGCACCTGGAACCCCATGACGGGCGCTTTCGGGCGCGCTGGCGCTCGACGCTGCTCGAAAGCGCATTCCAGCCGGTGCTCTCGATCACGCATCAACGCGTGGTCGGCTACGAGGCGTTGTTACGCGTCGTCGGCGCCGAGCCCGGCGGCACCGGACCCACCGCGCTATTCGCGCGCGCGACGCCCGGAGCCGCGCACGAACTCGACGAACTCGCACGTTGCCTCCATCTCGCCAACTTCACCGCGCAGGGCATCGCAACGGGCTGGCTCTTTCTGAACTCGCTGCCGCGCCCTACGCCCGGCGACTGGCCGACGCAAGCCGCCATCGACGGGCTATGCCGCCACTTCGCGTTCCCGCACGAGCGCGTGGTGATCGAAGTGCTCGAGCAGCGCGCCGGCGACGAACCGGCATCGTTTCTGGAAGCCCGTCCGCCGCCGGGCGGACGCGATTTTCTTGTCGCGCTCGACGACTTCGGCTCGGGGTTTTCGAACTTCGATCGCGTCTGGCGCTACCGTCCCGACATCGTCAAACTCGACCGTTCGCTCGTGCAGCGCGCAGCCAACGGCGAGAGCCACATTTCGTTCATCGCCAGTCTCGTTTCGATCCTTCATCATGCGGGCGCGATGGTGCTCGCCGAAGGTGTCGAAACCGAAAACGAATTGATGGTGTTGATGGAAGCGGATGTCGATCTCGTGCAGGGCTTCTGGTTCGGCCAGCCGCATGCCGTGGTGAGCGAAGCCAGCGCCGCCGCGCCCGCGCTCGCGCAAACGATGTGGTGGCGCTTCGCCGACTATCGGCGCCACAGCCGGTTGCACGAACAGGTCGATCTTGGCGAAGTCACGCGTGTCATGCTGCGCGGGGCGCGCGTGCTGACTGCGGGCGGCGCACTCGAAGCCGCCGCGACGGCAATTTTCGAGCACGCCGATGCGCTGCGCGTCTTCGCTGCAAACGATCGGGGCGAGCAGCATGCGCCCTCGATCGCCGCGCCGGGCGTCGGGCCGCCCGCCAGGCTCGCCCCGCTCTATCCCGACACCAACAGCAACTGGTCGCGCCGCGAATACTTCCGGCGCGCACTCGCCGCGCCCGGACGCGTGACCGTGATGGGCCCGCACTACTCGCTTCATGACGGCGCACTGTGCTACACCGCCGCCATTGCACTCGACTACGCGGGCGCAACACATGTGTTGTGCGCCGATTTTCCGCCGGCACTGACCCTGCGCGAGCCGCCGCCGGCTCCTGCGCAGGCTTGAGCGCACGGCGCGGTCATATCGGCCACTTCGGTCGCTTCATTCGAGCACGCGCCGCCGCCCCGCTTTCACTTCTCCCTTGCGCGTCTTGCTATCGAGACGGCGCAGCTTCGACGCGCGCGTGGGCCGGGTAGCCACGCGCGCCTTTCTCGACACGCTCACGCTGTCGATTAGCGCCTCGAGACGCGCGAGCGCAGCGGCGCGATTCTGCTCCTGCGTGCGGTGTTCCTGGGACTTGATGACGACCACACCCTCGTGCGAGATGCGCCGGTCGGTGAGCGCGAGCAAGCGCATCTTGAGCACTTCGGGCAGCGACGATGCGCGAATATCGAAGCGCAGATGAATCGCACTCGACACCTTGTTGACGTTCTGCCCGCCCGCGCCCTGAGCGCGAACGGCGGAAAGCTCGACTTCGTGCAACGGAACAGGCGAACGGGCAATCATGATGGACGGAAAATGCAGGAGCACGGCGGCCGGCCTGGGCCGGGTTGGACCACGACTCGCAGTGTCGCATAAGGCGGCGCGCGGCGAGGCACGACGACGTGCGACGCTCGACATGCCACAGCCAGGCACAGCCAAACCGTCTTATGGGCGCGAACCCGCACAAGCTCGGGCACGCGATATGACGGGACGCGTATCATGGGCCATCGCAAGGCCGTTTGCCGATAGCCGGCCCTCGGCTCATACTTTTTTCACCCTTTTCTGGAGCGCACCTCGCATGAAGCTGCGTCCAGCATTCATTGCCGAACTGGCGGTCAACCTGCTGCTGCCGTGGGTCGCGTACCGGCTCACCCAACCGCACTGGGGCGAATTCGGCGGACTCGTTGCCTCGGCCATTCCCCCGCTTGCCTGGAGCATCGTCGAGCTCGTGCGCTTTCGGCGCATCGACGCGCTCTCGGCGGTCATCCTGCTCGGCATCGTGCTCTCGCTTGTTGCCATGGCGTTCGGCGGCAGCACGCGCATGCTGCTGATGCGCGAAAGCTTCGCCTCGGGCGCGATCGGCGCCGCGTTCCTGTTCTCGCTGCTGGCAAAGCGCCCACTGGTGTTCTACCTGGCGCGCGCCACGGTCGCGCGCGAAACGCGCGAGGGCGCCGCGCGGCTCGAACTGTTGTGGAACGAGAACCGCAGCTTTGCTGGCGCGATGCGCCTGCTCACGGTCGTCTGGGGCGTAGGGCTCACGGCCGACGCCGCCCTGCGCACCTGGCTCGCGGCTACGTGGCCGATCGAGCGCGTCCTGATCGTCACGCCGATGATCGGCTATGGCATATTCGGCGCGCTGCTCGCGTGGACCTTCTGGTATCGCACGCGCATGCTCCGCATCCGCGGCACGCGCGGGCTGCTCGGCGACGCCTCCACGCTGAGCGCGGACTGACTGACACTCGGGCAGCGCGCTCGGGCGGCCCGCGCGAAATACAGAGACGGGCAGATCGCGCCCGAAATCATTTAAACTCAGCGCCACAGTCCGCGGCACACCGTCCGCACCCGAACCCCTCCGGCAGTCGATGCGCTACTCCGTAGAAATCAGGAAATTCCTTTACAGCCAGTACTTCTACGGCGGCCTGCGCATCGCGGTCGGCATCTCGCTTCCGGCCATCCTGTGCCTGTTCGTGTTCGACAAGAGCGATCTGGGGTTCACGATCTCGACCGGCGCGCTCGGCGCCTGCGTGGTCGACATGCCGGGGCCGCTCAAATACAAGCGCAACGAGATGCTCGCGTGCAGCGCGATCGGCTTTCTCGCCGCGTATGCAACCGGACTCGCCACCTTCAGCCCGATCGCGCTGTGGGCCACTGTCGTGCCGCTCACCTTCGTGCTCTCGCTGATCGTCGTCTACGGCAACCGTTGGCCGCAGATCAGCTTCGCCACGTTGTTCATGATGGTGATGACGCTCGAAGACCATTTCACGCCGCATCAGGCGCTCGTCAACGCGTCGTGGATTCTGCTGGGCGGTCTCTGGTACACGGGCTGGTCGACCCTCGTAAGCCGTCTGCTGCTCGATCGCATCGAGCAGCAGGCGATCGCCGAAAGCGTATTCGCATGCGCCGATTATCTGCTCGCGCGCGCGCAGTTCTTCGACCTCGACAACGATCTCGACGAGTGCTACCGCAACCTCGTCGCCAAGCAGATCGCAGCGGTCGAACGCCAGGACGCCGCGCGCGACATCGTCCTGCGCAACCTGCCCAAGCTCAAGAGCGGCAAGATCGACGCGCGCCGCGCGATGCATTTCAACCTGTTCATCAATACGGTCGACCTGCACGAGCTGTTCGTGGGCGCGCATACCGACTACCCGCTCGTGCGCAATACCTTCGGCGGCTCCGACCTGCTGGCGTTCTACCGCGACCTGATCCGCAAGGCCGCTGCCGATCTCGAGGACATCGGCCTCGCCACGCTGCAAAACGAGGCGCCGCGCGCCACCATCAACGTGAAGGCCGAGCTGCGCGCGATCGAATATGAGCTCGAGCTGCTCAAGAAGCGCGATCTGCCCACGACGGACCCCGAAGCCTACGCTGCGATCTCGGCCTCGTTCCGGCGCATCTGGAGCGCGACGCGCCTGATCGACCGGATGCGCCGCGACCTCGCGAACGACACGCCGCCGACCGAGACGGAAGTGCGCATCGACGCGGCGCTCGAGCGCTTCGTGACGAGCCGGCGCGTGCCCTTCCTGCAGATCTTCTCGAATCTCACGATGGCCTCGCCAAGCTTTCGCCACGCGCTGCGCGTGACGATCGCCGTGGCCGTGGGCTACTGGCTCGGCCGCCTGTTGCCGCTCACGAACGCCTACTGGATCGTGATGACGAGCATCATCATTCTCAAGCCCGGCTATTCGCTCACGCGCCAGCGCAACGCACAGCGTATCGTCGGCACGCTGATCGGCTGTGTGGCCAGCATCGCGCTGATCCTGCTCGTGAAAGAGCCGCTCGTGCTGCTGGTCTCGATGTTCGCGGCGATGGTGATGAGCTACAGCCTGCTGCTCTTCAATTACACGGCAAGCGTGGTGTTCACCTCGGCCTATGTGCTGCTGATGTTCCATCTGCTGGCGCCGGGCAACATGCGCATCATCGGCGAGCGTGCGATCGACACCGTGGTGGGCTGCATGATCGCCATCGGCGCGAGCCATCTGTTCCCCTACTGGGAATACCGGCTGATGGGCAAGCTCGTGAACGACATGATCGCGGCGACGCGCAGCTATCTGGAAGCGAGCTGGTGGTGGAGCGGACGCACGCGCGGCATGCAGCCGGCGTTTGCGGGCGCGGCGCCGGCTGCAGGAGCGGCTGCGCGCGTGCCGGCCTTCGCGGCGGTGTCGAGCGGTGCGCCGGTAGCGGACATGCCGGTGGCGGCCCCAGCAGGTCAGGACACGCCTCAAGACATGGAGCCGGCCGAAGTCGCGCTCGAAGCGGCAACGCCGTCACCGCCCGCCCCCGGCCAGCACGCCACAGCGACGGCCAGCGCAAAAGCCTCCGCTCAGGCAAGCGAGCCGGCAGGCACTGCACCGCCCTCGACGCCGGCCGGCGCCGCCGTCCCTGCGCTCGCGCGCGACTTCCGCTACCGGCTCGCGCGCAAGAACGTGCACGTCGCGTTCGCCAATCTCGGCCAGGCCTTCCAGCGCATGATGCTCGAGCCGAAGTCGGCGCAGAAGTTCGTCCCCGAGCTCAACGACCTGCTCGTGCGCGGCCACGTGCTGGCCTCGCAGATCACGGCCACGGCGCCGCTGTTGCGCGACACGGCGAAGGCCAGGCCGGGCACCCCGCTCGATGCGCTCGAACACGCGCTCAACTGCGTGCACGAGAACCTGGTGGCCGCCGAAGCTGGCACGCCGATCCCCGACGATCAAACCGAAATCACGAAGCGCATGACGCGCGAACTCGACACGATGGTGGTGGCCACGGAACGCTCGCTCGGCCCCGCGAGCGAATTCGCCCAGGACGTGAAGCTGCTTGCGCACCACTGCAAGCAGATGCTCGCGGCGTCCTGGATTCTTCGCAAGGACGCAAGCGTGATCCGGCTTCCCGAAGAATAAAAAAACGGCAGCGACATGGGTTGTCGCTGCCGCATCGGGTACCACCGGCGCTCATCGTCACATCAGCACGCCGGGCAACGCATCATTGCGCGGCACTGGCCGCCGGCGGCGCAGCGGCGCTCGAGGCAGCACTCGCCGCCTGCGCGCCGGCACTCGCTTCGTACTCGTGCTTGCTGCGCAGCGCATTGAAGAGCACGGTACCGATCACGATAAGCACCACCACCACTATCATCACGCCAACGCCAAAGGTGGGATTCTTCTTGCGCGGTTCATTCATGGATCGTGCCCTGCCTGGGTGATGAAAAGAAACGCGCATTCTACGCTGCCACGCCTTGCAGCGGGCTTGCAGGCGACATTACGGCGAGCGCAGGAAAACGCCAGGGAAGGCACTCAGACGCCGCGCACCGGCAGCGCCGTCGAATACTTGATCTGCTCCATCGCAAAGCTGGAGCTCACGTCGAACAGCGCTACGGCGCGAATCAACTGTTTGTAGACGCGGTCGTAATCGTCGATATCGGACACCACCACGCGCAACAGGTAATCGGTTTCGCCGCTCATGCGATAGGCCTCGACGATCTCCGGAATCTCCTGCACCGCGCGCGTGAAGGCCTGCGCCCACTGCTCGGTGTGCTGGTTGGTGCGCACGGCGACGAACACCGTCGTGCCCACGCCCAGCTTCTTCGGGTCGCACAGCGCCACCTGGGCGCGAATGACGCCGGTTTCCTTGAGCCGCTGCACACGCTTCCAGCACGGGGTCTGCGAAAGATTCACGCGCTGGGCCAGCTCCGCGACCGGCGTGGTCGCATCCTGCTGCAATAGCTCTACCAGCTTTCTGTCGATGATATCCATTCCCCGCCTCCCCGCAGGATAGAAATTTCTTCTATCTTACGCCGCAGAGAGGGAAAAGAATGAAAACTCTTTCTAGACGGCAGGGGCTATAACTCTCACATCCAGAACGACGACAAGAGACCCGCCATGAACGCCCCATCCGAACCCCTCCTGCTCCAAGCCATGCGCGTCTCCGGCAGGGCCAACGCGGCAGACGCGGCGGAACACGGGGCTGCCGTGGCACGCCTGTGCGCGGCGCTCGATGCGGCTTTCGACGCTTGGGGTCATGCGCGCGAATCCGGCACGCCCGCAGAGTCTGATCCATCGCGCAGCGGCGCCTTCGCGCGCGGTGTGCGCGCCGCGCTGGCGCGCGCGCTGGCCGACCCTGCGCTCGTCACGGCAGCGCAGCGCGAAGGCAACGCCGAGAAGTATCGCCGCCATCTGATCGCGGCCGATCCGCTCGGGCGC
Organism: Paraburkholderia sp. A1RI-2L; assembly: GCF_048957375.1. Classification (NCBI taxonomy): domain Bacteria; kingdom Pseudomonadati; phylum Pseudomonadota; class Betaproteobacteria; order Burkholderiales; family Burkholderiaceae; genus Paraburkholderia; species Paraburkholderia sp. A1RI-2L. The sequence goes on along the minus strand of NZ_JARBTA010000001.1, from coordinate 894,497 downwards.
TATGCGGTCGCTACTCTCGTCTGGCAGCCGGGCCAGGCGAGCCCGATCCATGCGCATCACACGTGGTGCGGCTACGCGGTGCTCGAAGGCACCTTGACCGAAATGCTCTACGTCTGGGACGAGGCGCGTCAGGGTGCGGACGTGGTACGCGCGAACCCTCGCGCAGCGGGCGCCATCAGCTTCGGCGGACGCGGGCGGACGAACATTCACCGGCTCTCGAACGGCAGCGGCCGCGCATGCGTCTCGCTGCACGTCTACGGTGTATCGGGAGAACAACTCGCCACGCACGTGAACGACATCGTGCCACTCGTGCGCGCCGAAACCTGCACGCAAGACGCCACAGTTCCGGCGCACACCGTATAGCCGTCCACACTCGCGGCAAGCGGCCCCAATCCCGCCTTCAGACCGAGATGGCCTCTTCGATGAATCAATACGCCACGGTGGCAATCTCGCGAATGAAGCGGCCCTGCTCCAGTTCGTCGACGAACGCGATGGCATAGTCCTCGGCAGAGATCCGGCTTTCACCATGCGCGTTGGCAATCAACGTGCCGGCGCCCGTGCGGAATGTGCCGGTGCGCTCGCCCGGCGCGATCAGCGCGGCAGGCGCGAAGAAGGTCCAGTCCAGATCCTTCACCGTGCGGTAGTAGTTCAGCGCGACGCGGTGCGCCAGCGCGATCGGCTTGTACGCGTCGGGGAAACCTTCAGTGTCGACCAGTTGCACACCCGGTGCGACTTCCAGCGAGCCCGCGCCGCCCACCACCACGAGACGCGCCAGACCGGCGGCCCGCATGCCTTCGACGAGCGCGCGGCTCGCGGTCTGGAGGTCATCGAGCTGGCTCATGGGCGGCGCGTAGGCGCTCGCGACCACGTCGTGGCCGCGCACCGCCGCCGCCACGTTCGCGGCGTCGAGCAAATCGGCTTTCGCGGCGTGGATGTTCGGCCCCGCTGCAACGCGCTCGGGCTGGCGCACCAGCGCGCTCACCTGATGGCCGCGCCGTGCTGCTTCCGCGGCGATGCGCGAACCGACCATGCCCGTTGCGCCGAACAGCGCGATCTTCAGTGACTTGCTCATTTCCCAACTCCTCTATCAAACATATATGTAACTATAATAGTTACAGTTAAGGATCCAAAAAACGGGGCAACGCCCCGCCAGGACAAGCACCCCGCGTTAGCGCGCTGTTTTCACGCCGCCGCCTGCTTCACTTCCCACGTGCGCGCACGAGCTTGCGCTCGTTGCGCTCCATATCCTCGACGACATCGGCGAGCGTGCGCGTGGCGAGCGACGCCTCCATGGCGCGCTGCGCGTCGTCGATGATGCCGCGCAGCGTCCGCTGGATGTGCCGCCCCACCATGCAGGCCGGATTGGGCTCTTCGCGATGCATGGCAAAAAGCTGGGCGTCGTCGACCGCGCGGTAAATCTCCAGCAGCGAGATCGTGCGCGGCTCGCGCGCCAGCAGCGCCCCGCCGCCCGCGCCGAGCTGCGATGCAGTGAGCCCCGCATTGGCAAGCATCGTCAAGAGACGACGGATCAGCGCGGGGTTCGTGTTCACGCTGCCCGCGATGATCTCGGAGGACAGCGGCGCGCCCTCCTGTAACGCCAGCAGTGCGAGCACATGAACCGCAAACGCGAAACGGCTACTCGTATTCACAACAAACCAGCCGCTCGAAACGCGGCGAGACAAAGTGTAACCATCATAATTACATTAATTTCGCCCGTCAACCGTGGACACCCATCATCATTTCGTGCCCGACGCCGCCGAGCCGGTCGCCGCAGCGCTGCTTGCAGCCCAGCGTTGCAGCGAGGTCCCCGCCATCGACAGACCGGTGCCGGTGGCTGCAGCCGCGTTGCCGAGCATCGCGTGGGCCGCGCTCGCCGCCGCCTGCCACTGCCCGCGTGCCTGCGAGGCCATCGCGTCAGCTGAGGCGCTCGCGCCCGAAGCAATCGATGCGGACGCGCCCTCGCCCTGCGACTGCAGTTGATCGCGAGTCTGCGCCTGCGTGTGCGAAGCCGCCTCGCCAAGCTTGCGCTGTGCGGCGTCGAGCTGCTGGTTCACGTAGCTGGCCGCCTTGTCCAGCGTCTGGGCCGCTTGCGCGCTGGCCTGGCTGGCCGCGAGCTGAGCGGCCTGCTGCGCGGCATCGGCCGACTTCTTGCCCAGATCGGCCACCGTCGCATTCTGCTTGTCGCAGCCAGCAGCGAGCGCCACGCTCAGCAGCATGGGCACGATGCCCAGTCGTTTCAAAACCTTCGAAGACATAGTCACCCTGAAAAAAGCACCGCACGCAGCGGCTTGCAAAGATGAAAACGCGGCAATGATACGCTGCCGCGCCGCACGACCTCCTGAGCGACCAGCGAAAAACCCGCGCGCTCGAACACCGGACGCGCGAGCGCGCTGGCGTCGGTGTCGAGCGTGCTCGCCCGCGCCTCGCGCGCCAGCGCCTCCATGCGCGCGATGAGCCCCGATGCGAGACCGCGCCGCGTCCAGCCCGGCGCGACATAGAGCATCTCCACGTGGTCGGCGGGAAAGAGTTGGCCGAATGCGGCCGGCTTGCCCGCGTGTTCGGCCACGAGCGTCACGCCACGCGCGAGACGCGCATCGAAGGCGTCGAGATCGTCGGCCGCCGCCGCCCAGGCCTTGCGCTGGGCGGCGTCGTAGTGCGAAGCGGTCAGCGTCAGGATGGCATCGCGAAAGAGCGCGGCGAGCGGCGCCGCGTCGTGGCGCGCCACATAGGCACGCCAGACGATGGCGTCGCGTTGAGCATCGGGATCGGAATCGGCCGCGGTGGCCTTCGCAAAATCGTCAAGCATGCTGAAATAGACTGTGTGGACACCCGTTGCGTTCCACCATGCCCCCACCGCAGCGGGCCACAGCAACCGCAACCCTCATGGAGCCTGGCGATGGCAGTCAAGAAGATCCTTTTTCTCACGGGCGATTTTGCCGAAGACTATGAAACGATGGTGCCCTTCCAGGCGCTGCAAGCCATCGGCCACAAGGTCGATGCCGTGTGCCCCGGCAAGCAGGCCGGCGAGCGTATCAAGACCGCGATTCACGACTTCGAGGGCGACCAGACCTACACCGAAAAGCCGGGCCATCAGTTCGCGCTGAACGCCAGCTTCGACGAAATCGATCCGCAGCGCTACGACGCGCTCGTCATTGCGGGCGGCCGGGCACCCGAGTATCTGCGTCTGGACCCGAAGGTGATCGCGATCGTGCAGCACTTCGCGCAAGCCAACAAACCCGTGGCCGCCATCTGCCATGCGGCGCAGCTGCTCGCCGCCGCCGAGGTCATCCGCGGCAAGCGCATCTCGGCCTATCCGGCCTGCGCGCCCGAAGTGCGTCTCGCGGGCGGCCAATATGCCGATATCGCCATCGACAGCGCCGTGACCGATGCACCGTTCGTCACCGCTCCGGCCTGGCCCGCGCATCCCGAATGGCTGCGTCAATTTCTCGCCTTGCTCGGTACGCGCATCGAGCCCTGAAAGGCGAGTCGCGCGCCGCGCGGACGGCGCGCCGCTTTGACCGCGTTAGCTGCTTTAACGACCCGAATCGCAACCGATTACGCGAATATCTGACAATCCTTAACGTAATCGCGCGAAGATTCGGACGACTCCGATGCCAGCCGATCCCTGCCTTTCCGACAATATTGCTTTGATTGCAGGAATGTACGGCGATGGATCTGACGGATTGGGTGGTGTTACTCGCGATTGCCTTGATGGCAATCGCGTTCTTTTGCACGCGCACAGGCCGGCGCAGAACCTCGGCCGAACGCGCGCGCCATGCGCGCGGCACGCGCATGCTGATTCAGGCGGCCATCGCGCTATGGGGCGCGCTGTTCATGCTCGAGCGCACGCTGGTCTCGCCAGGCAGCTTGTCTGTCGCGCACCTGAACCCTCGCGCCGCGCTGGCCGTCGTGCTCGCACTGGCTGGCGCGGGCTGCCTCTGGTCGATTCGCGGCCGTAGCCTCCTCAAGCCGCGGCGCATTTTCGCCTGCTGACCCGCGCGCCCTTCATGACCTACAAATCCGCCAGCGGTCCATCCACGGCCGGTGCACCGGCCACGGCCACGCTGCGCGGCACGCCCGGGTCGCTTGCGGAAACCGGCCACTGGCACGGCCCCCGCGGGCGCCGCGCCGTCGCCCGCACCGTACCGCCCGCGCGTGCGCTCGTGCGCGGCCACGAGCGCCGCGGCGACACCCGGCGCCGGCGGCACGACCGCAAGCGCGTCGGGCAGCGAAAGATAGAACGTCGTCCCCTCGCCTTCGACCGATTCCACCCAGATGCGCCCGCCGTGCCGTTCGACCATACGGCGCACGAGCGCGAGCCCGATGCCCTCGCCGGGCGCGACGTTGCCGTGCATGCGCTGGAAGGCCTGAAAAAGGCGCGGCCGCGCCACATCGGGAATGCCCAGACCGTTGTCGCGCACATAGAAAATCTGCAGCGACTCCACCCCCGGTGGCGCGTCCGCCGTGCCGATCTCGACGCGCCCCTCGCGGGCAGGATCGAGATAATTGAGCGCATTGCCGATCAGATTCGCGAACACCTGCTCGAGCGCGGTCGGGTCGCCCCAAACCGGAGGCAATCCACGCACGCTCACCTGGGCGTTGCGCGCACGCACCGAGGCATGCATCGCGTCGACCACGCGCTGCACCAGTTCCTGCACATTGACGCGCTGACGCCGGTACTCCACGCGCCCCACGCGTGCCAGCCGCAGGAGCGCGTCGATGATATGCGAGGCCCGCAACACCGCCGTCTGCAGATAGCGCAGCGCTTCGCCGATGTCCTCGTTGATGATCCGCTCGATGCGCGCCCGCGCCTCGGGGCCAAGCGACGAGCGCGCCACGCGCTCGCGCAAGTCTTCACACGCGTGAGTGAGCTCGCGCGAAAAACCTTGCAAGTTTACGAGCGGCGCGCGCAGGTCGTGCGACACGCTGTGAATGAACATCTCGTTTTCCTGCGTCTGCTGGCGCAGATCCTCGTTGATGCGCGCGAGTTGCTCGGCGCGGCGCGCAAGGTCGGCCTGGAAGCCGAGCCGCAGCCGCTCGGCCTCCACGAGTTGCTGGCTGATCCGATGCAGCGTGAGGTCCAGTTCGGCGATTTCGTCGTTGCCGGTCGCCAGCGGCGCGAGCGGCTCATTGCCCGCGAGCCGGCTCGCGTTGTCGGACAGCGCATCGAGCCGCCCGCGCACGCCGCGCGTGAAGACCCAGACGGCCAGCGCCACCAGCATGATCGAGCCGATCACCGCAGTCATCACGAGCGACTGCTGCTGCGCGCGCGCCTGCTCGGCGTCGGCGAGGCGCATCACGTCGAGGCGGCGCTCCTCGGTCTGGAACGCAGTGACCTGGGTGCGCACGCGGTCGAGCGCATCAAAGTCCGTGTAAGTGCGAAAGCGCTCGACCAGGTCGGCGCGGCGCCCCGAATGCAGCAGATCCTGAATGCGGTCCGACCACTGGCGATAGTTTTGCACCGCATGGCGGATGCGCGCGGCGCGCTCGACCTGCGAGGGGTTGTCGGCGACGAGTTCCGCGAGCCGGTCGATGCGGCGATCGACGTCCATCCACAACGCCACCGGCGTCGAGAACCGCACGTCGCCCGCGGCCACCGCCCCGCGCAACTGCACCGATTCGACCAGCACCGGCTCGAGCACGCGGCCCGCCTGCGCGAGCACGGCCTGGCTGTGCTGCCCGGAAAGCTCGGCGCTTTCCGCATCGGCCTCGGCCTTCACGACGGCCGACAGCAGCGTCAACTCGAAGACAGCCGGGATCGCGATCAGCAACAGCCCTTTGGTGGTGAGGCGCATGGGGTGGCGGTTCGGGAAGTCGGGACGGCTAAAGGTTTGGGTTGGATCATTATTATGTCGGCGTTTGCCCGCCGATGTGCGCCTGACATGCGCGCGATGTGTGGCCCACCGAATATTTTCGAATCACCGACGATTTTCTTTAAAAGAAAGGTAAATCGAATAATTTGCCCCGAACTGGCGCGTCGTCTCACCAATTTGGCGCGCCGGCACTGCAATTGTGCCGCTCCATGCCATACGGGCTCGCACCCGCAACGTGCGCACCCATTTCGTGCGCGCGGCCACGGCGCACGCAAGGCCGCTCCGGTGCACGCGCGCACCGTCAAATGGCCTGCCTTCCCATGACGTTCACCAGTTTGGCGCGAAGTTGGCCCGCATCTTGCTGTTTGTGTCTCTATTTATGCGCCCACTCAGGGCAAGGGCAGAACTTCACGATGGACAATCTCAAGACCGGCACCGACACGCTGTTTCTGCTGCTGGGCGCCGCCATGGTGCTCGCCATGCATGCGGGTTTCGCGTTTCTCGAACTCGGCACCGTGCGCAAGAAGAACCAGGTCAACGCACTCGTGAAGATCCTCGTCGATTTTTCGGTCTCGACGATCGCGTACTTCTTCATCGGCTACACCATCGCCTACGGAGTGCAGTTCTTCTCGCACGCCGACGTGCTCGCCGAGCACAACGGCTATCAACTCGTGCGCTTTTTCTTCTTGCTCACCTTCGCGGCGGCCATACCGGCCATCGTTTCGGGGGGCATCGCCGAGCGCTCGAAGTTCAACCCGCAACTGTTCGCGACCTTCGTGATCGTCGGCTTCATCTATCCGTTCTTCGAAGGCATGGTGTGGAACAACCGCCTGCACTTCGAGGATGCGATCACGCATGTGTTCGGCGTGCCGTTCCATGATTTTGCCGGCTCGGTGGTGGTGCATGCGTTCGGCGGCTGGGTCGCGCTGCCCGCCGTGCTGCTGCTCGGACCGCGCCACGGCCGCTATTCGCGCGACGGCCGCATCGCCGCGCATCCGCCCTCGAACATCCCGTTTCTCGCGCTCGGCGCGTGGGTGCTCGCGGTGGGCTGGTTCGGCTTCAACGTGATGAGCGCGCAGACCATCGACAAGATCAGCGGCCTCGTGGCCGTGAACTCGCTGATGGCGATGGTGGGCGGCACGCTCGCCGCATGGCTCGCGGGCCGCAACGACCCGGGCTTCACCTATAACGGGCCGCTCGCGGGCCTCGTGGCCGTGTGTGCGGGTTCGGACGTGATGCATCCGCTCGGCGCGCTCGTGACGGGCGCGGTGGCCGGCGTGCTGTTCGTCTATATGTTCACCTGCGTGCAGAACCGCTGGCGCATCGACGACGTGCTCGGCGTGTGGCCCCTGCACGGCCTGTGCGGCGCGTGGGGCGGCATTGCGGCGGGCATCTTCGGCATGCGCGCGCTGGGCGGAATCGGCGGCATTTCGCTGGGCGCGCAGATCGTCGGGACGCTTGCCGGCATCGTGATCGCCTCGCTCGGCGGCGTGGTGGTCTACGGTGCGCTGCGCGCCCTCGTGGGTCTGCGCGTCGATCAGGAGGGCGAATATAACGGCGCCGATCTGTCGATCCACAAGATCAGCGCGACGCCGGAGCGCGAAACGGTGTTCTAAGCCCAGCCCAGCCCGGTCTGGCGACGATGAAATGACGCTACATTGCGGGTTGGCATCCCGCTCCGGAAGTTCATCCATGAAGCTCACCGTCGTTACCTACGGAACCGAAGGCGATACCCGCCCGCTCGCCGCGCTTTGCCGGGCGCTCATGGACGCCGGCCATCGAGCGCACCTGCTCGCCGACCGCGCGACGCTTGGCTCGGCCGAAGCGCTCGGCGTTCCGGCCTCGGCGCTCTCGGGCGATATCCGCGCGGCGCTCATGCCGGGCGCGGCGCTGGGCTCGGTGGTAAGCGGCCGGACGAGCTTCGACGCCACGGCAAAGGCGCTCGCCTCGATTGCGAACGCCAGCACGCGCGCGTGGATGCGGGAAGTCGCCGACGCCTCGGCAGGCAGCGACGCCATCATCGTCTCGGGGCTGGCCGCGTTCGTCGGGCTCTCGGTGGCCGAATACCGGCGCGTGCCGGTGCTGGGCGCGAGTCTCATTCCGCTCACGCCGACCAGGGACTTCGCGTCGCCGTTCCTGCCGCCTTCCAAAGTGCCGCGCTGGCTCAACCATGCCAGCCAACGGCTCGTGAACGCCCTGCTGTGGCGCGCGTTCCGGCGCGCGACCAACGCCGCGCGCGCCGAGGTCTGCGCTCTCGCGCCGCGCGGCGGCGTATGGACCGAGCATGCGATGCTCTACGGCGTCTCGCCGAATCTGCTGCCGCGCCCGCGCGACTGGCCTGCAAACGCCACGGTTTGCGGTCAATGGCCTCACGCGTCGGGCGACTGGACGCCGCCTGCCGCGCTCGCACGCTTTCTGGACGCGGGCGAAGCACCGCTCTACATCGGCTTTGGCAGCATGGCCGGCTTCGATCGCGACCATTTCGTGACGACGCTGATCGATGCCGCAAAAGGGCGCCGCGTGCTGTTCTATCCAGGCTGGAGCGGCGTGGATGCCACGCGTTTGCCGGAGAATTTTTGCGTGATCGGCGAGACGCCGCACGACTGGCTGTTCGCCCGCACGAGCGCTGTCGTCCATCACGGCGGCTCGGGCACCACGCATTCGGCTTGCCGGGCCGGCGTGCCGTCGGTGGTGGTGCCGTTCGCGGGCGACCAGGCCTTCTGGGCGCACCGGCTCGCCGCGCTCGGCGTGGCGCCGGCCGCCGTCGATGGAAGGCGCTTGCACGCGCGTGCGTTGAAACGGGCCATCGCGTTCGCGCAGCGCGACGACGTCAAGGCGCGCGCCGCCGCGCTCGGCAACCGCATGGCGCAAGAGAATGGCCTGGACGTCGCGGTAAGCGAAGTGGAGCGGCTGCTTGCGCGCTAGTTCGAAAACCCCGAGAGGCCAGTGCGCCGTTTCGCAAGGCCGCACAGCGCCCCGTCAAGGCGCCCGCACGCCATGCGCTTTCGCCGCCAGCTCCTCGATCATGTCGATATTGTGCTGCGCCTGCGCGGCAATCTGCGGACTCGCCACGGCCTTCAAACGCGTCCAATAGGCGAGCGCTTGCCGATAGTCGCGCCGGTCGAGCGCGGCGGAGCCCGCGAGGGCGAGCGCTTTCGCGTTGGCCGGGTCCAGTGCGAGCGCAGCCTGAATGCTCTGCATCGCCTCTGCGTTCAGGTCGCCGCCGCGCAGCGTCGCCAGTTCGTCGGCGTAGTCCGCAAGCAGCCCCGGATCGGCGGGCGTCAAGGCGAGCGCGCGGCGATACGCGGCGACGGCGTCCGCCGTCCGCTCCAGCACCGCGTAAGAGCGCGCAAGCATCGCCCAGCCCGTCGCGTCGTCCGGTTGTTCGCGCAACCGCACTGCGAGCCGGCTCACGACATATTCGAGCGAACCTTGCGTGCCCATATGGCTATCGGCTTGCTTGCCGCTCACGCTTTCGATCGCCGCCGCAACCGGATTGCCGATCCGCATGTACAGCACCAGCGCTCCCGCCGGCAACAACGCCACGAGCAGCGCCGCCACCGCAGCGCGCGTCAGATTGCTCATCGGCCGGTCACCGGCCGATGGCGCAATCCCGTCGCTGGTGTCATCGACGAGCTGCCGCTCGAGCTCGCGCTTCGCCTGCGCCTGATGCTCCGCGGGAACGAGGCCCGCCGCGCATTCGTGCCTGAGCTCGGCCATTGCCGAGCGGTAGATCGCGACAGCCATCGCCTGCGTGTTCGCGCGCGAATCCGCGCCACGCCAAAGCGGCACGAGCACGCACGCGAGCGCGGCCGCCATCATCGCCGCGAGGATCAGCCAGAAAGGGATCATGACGCCGCGCCCTCCTCCTCGTGCCCGCGCAAGGACGCGACGCGCGCGCGTTCGCCGGCGTCGAGCGCTGCGGCGCTCAGGCCGCGCCGACGCACGATACTGCACCACATCGTCCAGGCACCCGCCGCGAGCACGATGAACGGCCCCAGCCAGAGCGCCCAGGTCACGGGCTTCAGCGGCGGCCGGTACAGGACAAAGTCGCCATAGCGGCGCACCATCCAGGCTTTGATCTGCTCGTCGGTTGCGCCGCTGCGAACCTGGTCGCGAATCTGGGCGCGCAGGTCGGCGGCGAGTTCGGCATTCGAGTCGGCGAGGCTCTGGTTCTGGCACACGACACAGCGAAAACTTTCTTCGAGCCGCCGCAAGCGCGCGTCGGTGCCGGTCTCGCCCGAGATTCCCGCTGCCGCGCTGGCGCACGCGTGTGCCAGCATCAGTCCAATGGCGAGCCGGGCCGCCCAGGCGCGCGCGAGACGATTCATGGCGTGCCCTCGTTCTGCAGCTTGCGCACCAGCGGCAAGATCTCGCCATCGATTCGCGCACGCGTGAGCGGGCCGGCCTCGCGGTAGCGCACGACCCCGGCGCGGTCGACCACGAAGGTCTCCGGCACGCCATACACGCCATAGTCGATCGCGGTTTGCCCAGTGCGGTCGACGATCGACGAGGTATAGGGATCGCCCGCGTCCGCGAGCCACTGCAGCGCGTTTTGCCGTTCGTCCTTGTAATTCAGCCCCAGCACCGGCGCAATGTGCTGGCGCGCCAGATCGACCAGCAGCGGATGTTCGTCGCGGCACGATTCGCACCACGACGCCCATACGTTCATGATCCACACCTGCCCGCGCAAGTGCTGGGTCGACAGACGCTGCGCGGGCTCGTGGAGCCTCGGCAAATCGAATTCCGGCGCGGGCTTGCCGATCAATGCCGAAGGCAGCCGGCGCGGATCGTGCCGCAACCCGGCCGTCAGCAGCGCCAGCAACGCCGCGAGCACACATAGCGGAATCAGGAAGCGCTTCATCGGCCGGCCTCGCCCGTTGTTCCCGTGGTTCCCACTGTTCCCACTGTTTCCGTTACTCCCGCGCACTTCGGGCCCGCCTGCACATCGTGCACCGCCATGCCGGCGGGCCACCCCGCCCGCTGCGTGCGGCGATGGGAAGCCAGGCGGTAGCGCCGGTCAGTTGCGGCAAGGAGCCCGCCGAGAGCCATCAGCAGACAACCGCCCCAGATCCAGCGCACGAACGGCTTGATCTGGATGCGAATCGACCACGCATTCGCGCCGACCGGCTGATCGAGCGCCACGTAGAGATCGCGCAGCACGCCGTGGTCGATGGCTGCCTCGGTGATCGGCGTATTCTGCACCGCGAACACCCGCTTCTCGGGAAAGAGCGTCGCAACCGGCTCGCCGCCACGGCTGGCCACGAGCGCCGCGCGCGTGGCCTGATAGTTAGGACCGGAAACCGTCTGCACGCCCTCGAAGCGAAAGTCGTAGCCGTTCACCGAGACGCTTTCTCCGTTACGCAGCAGCACGTCGCGTTCGGCCTCGTAGCCTTTGACGAGCGTGACGCCGACGATGAAGACACCCACGCCCGCATGCGCGAACCACATGCCGTATGTCGCGCGCGGCACGCTGCGCAAGCGGGCGAAGATCGATCCGTGCAAGCCGCGCAGGCGCTCGCGCATGCTCACGGCCACGCTCGTCACCGTCCACGCGGCCAGCAGCACGCCGAGACTCACGAGCGGGCGCCAGCTTCCCAGCAGCCACGGCAAGACGATGGCGGTGAGCACGCTCACGAGCGCCGCCCAGCGCAGCCGCACGGCAAGCTCCGGCACGCGCGCGGACTTCCAGCGCGCAAGCGGACCGAGGCCCATCAGGAAAATGGCGGGCGTCATGAGCGGCACGAACACGCTGTCGAAATACGGCGCGCCCACCGAGAGCTTGTCCGCGCCCAGTGCGTCGAGCAGCATCGGATAGAGCGTGCCGAGCAGTACCGATCCCGCCGCCACCATCAAGAGCAGATTGTTCGACAGCAGCAGCGCCTCGCGCGAGACCGGCTCGAAACCCGCGCCCAGCCCGATTTGCGGCGCGCGCCACGCGAACAGCATGAGCGCCCCGCCGGTCGTCAACGCCAGCAACGCCAGGACGAAGATGCCGCGCGCGGGATCGGAGGCGAACGCATGCACGGACGTGACCACGCCCGAGCGCACGAGGAAGGTGCCGAGCAGACTCAGCGAAAACGCACAGATCGCCAGCAACGCGCTCCAGCTGCGAAAGCTGCCGCGCTTTTCGGTGACCACCAGCGAATGCATCAGCGCCGTTCCGGCGAGCCACGGCATGAACGACGCGTTTTCGACCGGGTCCCAGGCCCACCATCCGCCCCAGCCGAGCACGTAGTAGGACCAGCCGCTGCCGAGCGCAATGCCGAGCGTGAGGAACATCCATGCGGCTGTGGTCCATGGCCTCGACCAGCGCGCCCAGGCCGAGTCGAGCCGCCCAGCCAGCAACGCCGCGATCGCGAACGCGAACGCCACGGAAAAGCCGACGTAGCCCATATACAGGATCGGCGGATGCATCACCATGCCGGGATCCTGCAGCAGCGCGTTGAGATCGCGGCCGTCCATGGCGGGCGGCATCAGACGCGCAAACGGATTCGAGGTGAGCAGCAGGAACGACAGAAAGCCCACGGCGATCCAGCTCATGACGCCGAGCACGCGCGCCACCTGCTCCATCGGCAGTTGACGGCTGAAACAGCTCACCGCGACCATCCAGAGCGTCAGCAGCAGAACCCAGAGCAGCAGCGAGCCCTCGTGGCCGCCCCAGACCGCGGCCAGCCGATACAGGGCGGGCAGCGTCGAATTCGAGTTCTCCACCACGTAGACAACCGAAAAATCGTTGCTCCAGAACGACCACATGAGCGTGCCGAAAGCGAGCGCGACGAACCCGAACTGCGCGCGCACGGCGGGCCACGCAATGCGCATCCAGCCGGCCATGCCCAACTGCGCGCCGAGCACAGGCAGCACGCCCGTGATCAACGCGAGCATCAGCGCGAGTATCAGCGCGAAGTGGCCGATCTCGGGAATCATCGCTGGACGCCCGGATCGGACAGGCCCGCCGCGACCCGCACTGCGGTCGGACGCGGCGCGGCTTGCGCGGCGGGTTGCGCACCGTGCGGTACGCCATCGGCGGCCTGCCGCAGCGCGCGGCTCACCTCGGGCGGCATGTACTTTTCGTCGTGCTTCGCGAGCACTTCGTCGGCGTGGAACCGTCCATCGTCGCCGAGCCGGCCCTGCGCAACGACGCCGCTCCCCTCGCGAAAGAGATCAGGAAGCGCGCCGCGATACACCACCTGCACCGACGACGCAGCATCGCTCACGAGGAAGTGCACGGTCAGCCCATCGGCGTCGCGCCTGAGCGAATGACGCTCGACCAGCCCGCCGAGCCTGAAGCGGTGCTCGAGCGGCGCTTCGTGCGAGGCCACCTGGCTTGGCGTCACGAAGAACATCATGTTGCTGCGCAGGGCATTGAGCACGAGCGCGCACGCAAGCCCGGCACTGACGACGCCAGCGGCCAGCAAGCCGAAACGACGGTACCGTGCTTTCACCGGCCCTCCGCGGAGCGGTCGCCGTGCGAGCGCGCCTGGCTGCGCACGATCCACGCCTCGACGCCCAGCAAGCCGAAGGTCACGACGAGCACCGCCGCGAGATACGGCGTATGCGCGAGCATCGTCATCACGCTGGTCAGGGCATTCATGCCGGACGCTCCTCGATATGGATCTGCCACGACGACACGCGCTCACGCGTACGCATGATGATGCGCACGCGCGCGAGCACGACGGCGATCGCGTAGCACCAGAAGCCTGCGGTCATCACCAGCAGGCCGCACACCATCGACGCGCTCATCGCCACGCCGCTGCCAAAGCCGAGCGACGGCCCCTGATGCAGGGTGTACCACCACTGCACCGAAAAAAAGATCACCGGGATATTCACCACGCCGATCAACGCGAGCACCGCGCACGCGCGGTCGGCGCGGCGCGTGCCGTCGATGGCCGCGTGCAGCGTCATGAAGCCCGCGTAGAGAAAAAGCAGGATCAGCTCGGAGGTGAGCCGCGCGTCCCAGACCCACCACGTGCCCCACGCGGGCTTGCCCCAGAACGCGCCCGATACGAGCGCGATGAACGTGAACAGTGCGCCGGTGGGCGCGAGCGCCTGCGCCATCATGGCCGGGAGCCGCGCGTTCAGGACCAGGTCGAGCGCGCACCAGGCGGCCATCACGAGGTAGATGAACATCGACATCCACGCTGCGGGAACATGCACGAACATAATGCGGTAGACATCGCCCTGAAGCGCATCGGCGGGGGCGATCGCGAGCCCGATCACGAGCCCCGCGCACACCAGCAACACCGCCGTTATGCCGAACCCCGGCACGAGCCGCCTTGCGAGACCATCGAAGGTGGATGGCGAGGCGTAGCGAAACCAGTTCACACGTTTCATCTGCGTCACTCCATGGCAATGCGCAATGCCGCCGCGCTTGCCCATGGGCAAAGCCACGCACCCACGCACAAGGCGGCGCCGAGCAGCGAAAAGCTCGCTTGCATGCGCCCCGGCACGCCGGCCAGATCCGCCGCGCTCACGCCGAAGATCAGCACGGGCACGTAGAGCGGCAACACCAGCAGGGCAAGCACCACGCCGCCGCCGCGCACGCCGAGGGTCAGCGCCGCCCCCATCGAGCCGATCAGGCTCAGGAGCGGAGTGCCGAGCAGCAAGGTGCCCATCAGGTAAAGCGTCGCGCGCCAGTCCAGCGCATACTGGAGCGCGACGACCGGCACCAGCAGCACGAGCGCCAGCCCGCTCGTCAGCCAGTGCGCGACGATCTTGCCGAACACGATGGCAGGCAGCGGCAGCGGTGAAAGCAGCATCTGCTCGAGTGCGCCGCTCGCATAATCGCTGCCGAACAATTGCCCGGCCGACAACATCGCCGCAAATAGCGCCGTCACCCACAGCACGCCGGGCGCGATCAGCTGCAGCGTTTTCGCTTCTGTGCCGATGGCGAGCGGAAAGAGGCTCGAGGCAACGATGAAGAACATCAACGCGCCCAGCGTGACGCTGCGTCTGCGCCAGCTCAGCATCAACTCGCGGCGGATGATGCCGGGCATCACTTCAAGCATCCGCCGCTCCGTTCGAGATAGAGATGACGTGTGCGGGCAGCGCCGCTTTGCAGCGGCCGGTGCGTCGTCAGCGCGACGATGCCGCCCGCGCGCAGATGCGTATCGATGCAGGTCGTGAACCAACCGGTTGCGGACGCATCGAGTGCGTCGCCGGGCTCGTCGAGCAGCCACAGCGGTTTGCGGCCGAGCATCAGGCGCGCCAGCGCGACGCGGCGACGCTGGCCCTGCGAAAGGCGGCTCAGGCGCGTATGCCTGTGCGCGTGCAGCCCGGCCTGCTCGAGCACTTCGTCTTCGCGCGAGATGGAATCGTCGCCGCCACGGCCATCGTTGCCGCCTGGCGCATCGGCCGTGCCGAGCAACGCCGCGAAGCGGATGTTCTCCAGCACGGTGAGGTCGTCGCTGACACCATTGGCATGCCCGACATACGCAAGCTCGCTGCGGAACTGACGCGGCGCGCGGCGCACATCGTCGCCGCGCCAGCAAACCCGCCCTCTCGCAAGCGGCAGCAGGCCCGCGAGCGCACTGAGCAAGGTCGTCTTGCCGCTGCCGTTCGCGCCGTGGATCTGCAGTGCCCATCCCGGCTCGATGCTGAGGTCGATGCCGCTTACGATCGTCCGGCCACAGCGCTCGACGGCAAGCTGTTCAATGGAATACATGACAAGAACTCGTTGGCGTTTGGCTTGGCGTTCGCATTCACCCCGGGATCCCCCATCTCCGGACCCGTCAGGAGGAAGGCTCACTGTTTTTTCCCGCTGTCTCCCAGTGCGCCGTCCTGCACCGCCTCGGCCATGTTCGGCAGATGGTGCGCAATACCCTTGTGACAGTCGATGCAGGTCTTTTCTCCCGTTTCGAGGAAACGCGTGTGCGCCTCCTGGGCGCGCGGGCTCTGGCGCGTGAGATCCATGTATTCGAACGAGTGGCAGTTGCGGCATTCGAGCGAATTATTCGCCTTGAAACGCGCCCATTCGTGCTCGGCGAGTTCGAGCCGCTTGGCCTCGAACTTTTCGCGCGTGTTCACCACGCCGAAGATCTTCGCCCACACTTCCTTGGACGCCTGCATCTTGCGCGCGATCTTGTCGGTCCAGTCGTGCGGCACGTGGCAGTCGGAACACTTCGCATGCACGCCAGTGCGGTTGCTGTAGTGAATCGTCGTTTTCAACTCGGCATAGGTGTTGTCGCGCATCTCATGGCAACCGACACAAAACGCTTCCGTGTTGGTCCATTCCATCGCCGTATTGAAAGCCCCCCAGAAAACGACACCTGCAATGAAGCCGCCCAGCGTCAGAAAACCCAGGCTGAAAAACGCACTCGGCCGCGTGATCGCCCTCCAGTAGCGTCGAAACAAGTCGCGCATGTGAGCCCCCTATTTCTTCGCTTTCTGCGGTGCGCCCTGCAGCTTGACGTCCTCGATCCCCGCAAACGTGTTCTCGACCAGCGGCTTGGCGTCCGCCTGCGGCACATGGCATTGCGTGCAGAAATAGCGGCGCGGGGCGAGGTGCCCGAGTGTCTCGCCGTCACGGTCCGTATAGTGCGAAATGCCGACCGGCACCGCGCCGCTCTCGGCCGCGCGGCTGCCGGCATGACAGGCCAGGCATTTGTTCGCATTCCTATCGAGCTGATAGCCGTCGATCTTGTGCGGAATCGTCGGCGGCTGCTGCGCGTAGGCCCGCCCGCGAATGACGTCCTTGTTTTCCGTCGGCCACATCATGGGCGGAGTCGCCTCTTCATTCAGGGGCGTCGTGCCGCGCAGCGTATCGTAAAACGTCTTGCCGGGAACGGCAGGTTGCTGCGCCCAGGCCGCCAGCGCCACGACCGAGGCAATGATGAGCGCAATCCAGTTTCGCATGGCGGGCTCCGTTTACACCCTGACGATCTTGACCGCGCACTTCTTGAAGTCGGTCTGCAAAGAGATCGGATCGGTGGCGTCGAGCGTGACCTTGTTGATCAACTGGCTCGAGTCGAACCACGGAACGAACACGAGTCCGCGCGGTGGCCGGTCGCGCCCGCGCGTTTCGATGCGCGTGAGAATGTAGCCCCGTCTCGACATCACCTTGACCTCGGTGCCGCGGCGCACGCCCATTGCCTTCGCGTCATCCGGATGCATGAAGCACACTGCGTTGGGAAACGCGCGATAGAGCTCCGGCACCCGCCGCGTCATCGATCCCGAATGCCAGTGCTCGAGCACGCGCCCGGTGACCAGCCAGAACGGAAACTCCTTGTCCGGCGACTCGGCGGCCGGTTCGTACGGCAGCGCGAAAATCACGGCGCGGCCATCGGGATTGCCGTAGAACTGCCATCCGGTTCCCGCCTTGACATAGGGATCCGTGCCTTCCTTGTAGCGCCAGCGCGTTTCCTTGCCGTCGACCACCGGCCAGCGCAGACCGCGCGCCTTGTGATAGGCGTCGAACGGCGCGAGATCGTGGCCGTGGCCCCGGCCGAAGCTCGCATATTCCTCGAACAGCCCCTTCTGGATATAAAAGCCGAACGCTTTGGCCTCGTCGTTGCGGTAGCCGGCGTCGGCGTCCTTGAGCGGGAACTTGTCGACCTGCCCATTGCGGTAAAGGATGTCGTAGAGCGTCTTGCCCTTATATTCGGGCTTTTTCGCCAGCAGATCCGCGGACCAGACTTCCTCGACCTTGAAGCGCTTCGAAAACTCCACGAGTTGCCACAAGTCCGAGCGCGCTTCACCCGGCGGCGCCACCAGTTGATGCCAGAACTGCGTGCGCCGCTCGGCATTGCCGTACGCCCCCTCCTTCTCGACCCACATCGCAGTGGGCAGGATCAGGTCCGCGGCCACGGCTGTGACGGTGGGATACGCGTCGGAGACCACGATGAAGTTCGCGGGGTTGCGATAGCCCGGCAGCCCCTCCTCGTTCAGGTTCGCGGCGGCTTGCATGTTGTTGTTGACTTGCACCCAGTACACGTTGAGCTTGCCATCGCGCAACATGCGGTTCTGCAGCACCGCGTGATACCCGGGCTTTTCGGGAATCGTGCCCGCAGGCAACGCCCAGATGCGCTCCGCCGTTTCCCGATGCTTCGGGTTGGTCACGACCATGTCGGCGGGCAGACGATGCGAGAACGTGCCTACCTCGCGCGCGGTGCCGCACGCGGACGGCTGCCCCGTGAGCGAAAACGGACTGTTGCCGGGCGTCGAGATCTTGCCGGTCAGCAGGTGCAGGTTGTAGACCATGTTGTTGGCCCACACCCCGCGCGTATGCTGGTTGAAACCCATGGTCCAGAACGACACGACCTTGATGTTGGGATCGGCGTAAAGCTGCGCGAGCTGGTCGAGCTTCGCTTTCGACACACCCGAAATCTTGGTCACATATGCGGCGTCGTACTTCGAGACGAACTTTGCAAACTCGTCGTAGGTGATCGGCTTGGCCCCGCCCGGATCCTTGGCGTTCTGCGCCGCTTTCTGCAGCGGGTGGTCGGGGCGCAGCCCGTAGCCGATGTCGGCATTGCCCTGCTTGAACACCGTGTATTTGTCGACGAAGTCGCGATTGACCTTGCCGTTCTTGATGATGTAGTTCGCGATGTAGTTGAGCACCGCGAGGTCGCCCTGCGGCGTGAACACGATCGTTTCGTCAGCGAGCTCGCATGAGCGGTGCTCGAAGGTCGAAAGCACCACCACCTTGGTTTTCGGCGCGCTGAGGCGGCGCGACGTCACCCGGGTCCACAGCACCGGGTGCATCTCGGCCATGTTCGATCCCCACAGCACGAACGCGTCGGTCTGCTCGATATCGTCGTAGCAGCCCATCGGCTCGTCCATCCCGAACGTGCGCATGAACCCCTGTACGGCTGAGGCCATGCAGTGCCGCGCATTCGGGTCGATGTTGTTGCTGCGAAAGCCGGCCTTCATCAGCTTGACCGCTGCGTACCCTTCCCAGACGGTCCACTGGCCGGAGCCGAACATGCCCACCGCCGTCGGCCCCTTGTCCTTGAGCACGCGCTTCCATTGCGTGGCCATCTCGTCGAAGGCCCGATCCCAGGAGACCGGCGCGAACTCGCCATTCTTGTCGTACTTGCCGCCTTTCATGCGCAGCAGCGGCGTCGTGAGCCGATCCTGCCCGTACATGATCTTCGAGAGGAAATAGCCCTTCACGCAGTTCAGGCCGCGGTTGACCTCCGCCTGCGGGTCGGCCAGCGTGGCGACCACCTTGTCGTTCTTCACGCCGACCTGCACGCCGCAGCCGGTGCCGCAAAAGCGGCAAGGCGCCTTGGACCACTTGAGGTCGTCGTCCGCCGCCAGCACCGCACCGCCTGGCAAGGTGACGCCCGCAGCCGCGGCGGCGGCCGTTGCCGCGGTTTGCTTGATGAATTCGCGACGGGTCAGCTTCATCGACAAACTCTCCCTATTCCGGCGATTCGATGTTCTCGTGATGCTGATAGACGAGCGCGGAGGCATGGACCCCCGGCAAAGCATTGATTGCGCTGAGCTGCTCTTCGATCGCACGCGAGTGCGCGCCCTCGAGCGTGACGACCATGCGGCCGTCCGGCGTCGCGACATGGACCTGCGCACCGGGCAGCATGCCGAGGGTGTGGGAGATGCTCTCGCACCGATCGCTTTGGGCGTATATCACGACCCCCGCTACATGAAACTCGTGGGAGGTGGCCTTTTCGCAGGTTGCACTTCGAGTTTCGACGGACATGGCAGTGCCGCCCTCAGATAATATTCGTTATGGATAACTAATAATCAGTGTGGTGGGCCGCTGATC
Source organism: Paraburkholderia sp. A1RI-2L (assembly GCF_048957375.1). Taxonomy (NCBI): domain Bacteria; kingdom Pseudomonadati; phylum Pseudomonadota; class Betaproteobacteria; order Burkholderiales; family Burkholderiaceae; genus Paraburkholderia; species Paraburkholderia sp. A1RI-2L. The sequence continues at coordinate 874,958 of NZ_JARBTA010000001.1, read as the reverse complement.
AGCAATTGGTAAAACCACACCGCGAATCCGTATGCGGCGATGAGCGCTACCGTGAGCACGGGGACCATGACGACGGTCAGGAACAGGAAGCTGCGCAGCTCCTCTGATTTTCGCACCGGGTCGATATCGCTCATTCGAAATGACCTCTTGGGGTGGCTCGCGCGAACTATTCAGAAAATGATGTACGAGCCGTGGATATATTCTTGTTAAACAATTACAAGATAGTCAAGAATAAATTTTGGCTTCCTGATTTGTTTGATAACGATGCGAGCGGCGGGCGCGAGCAACCCATCAGGCGAAAAAAAAGCGCCACGTGCGAACGTGACGCTTTGAAAAGTTCTAGCCATTCCGAGGGCCGTGCTAGAACCTGAGAGACGGTAATCGAACGATGACCGCGCCGATGCATTTATGCAAAATGCATATTCCGAGATACTTAAAAACCCCGCAAGGCTTGCAGGGTTCTCGGCATGCGTCGGGACCTTCGCGGTCATATCGAAAGTGCGGTCGATTTTTTATCCAGATGCTGACTAAGTCAAGCAAAATCTCGCCAGAATACGTGAACAATCAAACATTTCCGTCCAATTCTCGCTGGATTGATATAACCCCAATTTTCGCGCACCCATTTGCCGATCTTCGACGATCGCTTCCCACCACGGCCCGCGGGAAGCTGTAACCGGCGTAATGCACCGAAAGATACGGTGCTGGACTGTTACGGAGCCAGCAACGTAGCATCATGCTTTTTGGCTGCATCGGTCAGTCAACAAGGCGCCGGGGGCGCAGAACTGCCCGGCGTCTCATCGGCTTGCTTCCCGACAAGCACCTGACATCGACCTTGCGCGCGTCTCGCGTAGCATCGCGTCATACGTGACCCACGCGTGCCCCATGCGTGACCCATGCGTGACCCATGCGTGACCCATGCGTGACCCACGCGCGATCCATGCACGACCACGGGCGCGCGCCCGACCAATCCGCTCAACCGACAAGCACGTCACCGATTTTGTTACCGACCTGACCGATGGATAAAGAAGAACAGCGCCCGGATTCCCCTCGTCGAGATACCCCGTCCTCCCCTGCCGCATCGGGCGGACCGGCGCCGCGCAAGCGCCGCGGCAGGCTGATCGCGCTTGCCATCGTGCTGGCCGTCGCCACGATCGGGCTGCTGCGCTGGCAGCCCTGGAACAAGAACCCGAACGGCGCGGCCAGCTCCACTGCTGCAAGCGGTGCTCGCATGCGCCACGGCGGTCCCGGTGCGATGGCGAATCTGCCGCAGCCGGTCAGCGTGGCAACCGCGAAATCCGGCGACATGCCCATTGTCATCACGGCGCTTGGCACGGTCACGCCGCTCGCCGCCGTCACGGTGCGCACGCAACTTTCCGGCACGCTGCAAAGCGTGAACTTCGAGGAAGGCCAGATGGTGAACAAAGGCGACGTGCTCGCGCAGATCGACCCGCGTCCCTATCAGATCTCGCTCGCCAATGCCGAAGGCCAGCTCGCGCGCGATCAGGCGCTGCTCGCCACCGCGCGCCTCGACCTCAAGCGCTACCAGACGCTGCTCGCCCAGGACTCGATCGCGAGCCAGCAGGTCGACACGCAAAGCTCGCTCGTGAAGCAGTACGAGGGCACGGTCAAGTCGGATCAGGCCAACATCGACACCTACAAGCTCGACCTCGCCTATGCGCGCATCACCGCGCCGGTTTCCGGGCGCGTAGGCCTGCGCCAGGTCGATCCGGGCAACTACGTGACGCCCGGCGACACCAATGGCATCGTCGTGCTCACGCAGTTGCAGCCGATCAGCGTGATCTTCACGACCTCGGAAGACAATCTGCCGTCCATCCTGAAACAGTTGCGCGCAGGCACGAGGATGTCGGTGTCGGCCTTCGACCGCAGCAACACCACGCTGCTCGAAAGCGGCTTCCTGCAAACCCTCGACAACCAGATCGACACCACGACCGGCACCGTGAAGCTGCGCGCGAGCTTCGCCAACGGCGACGGCTCGCTGTTCCCGAATCAGTTCGTCAATGCGCGGCTGCTCGTCGACACGATCCACGACGCGGTGATCGTGCCCACCTCCGCGGTGCTCAACGGCTCGCAGGGCGCATATGTCTATGTGGTGAAGCCCGACAACACCGTGACGGTGCGGCTCGTGAAGGTCGGCCCGGTGGACGCCGAGCGCACCAGCATCGCCTCGGGCCTCGCCGTAGGCGAGCGCATCGTGACCGACGGTTCGGACCGCCTGCGCGAAGGCTCGAAGATCACTATTCCCGCCGCTCGGGCCAAACACGCTTCGGGTGCATCGGCGGCCACAGGCCCACAAGGCGGCGCATCGGGGGCCAGTGCGGCGTCGGGCGCTTCGGGTGCCCACCACGGCCATCGCCGCCAGGCATCCGGCGCTGAGGGCCAGTAAGCCGCATGAATCCATCCCGCGCCTTTATTCTGCGTCCGGTCGGCACGGCGCTGCTCATGGCGGCGATCATGCTGGTCGGCCTCGTCGCGCTGCGTTTCCTGCCGCTTTCCGCCCTGCCCACGGTCGATTACCCGACCATCCAGGTGCAGACCTTCTATCCGGGCGCGAGCCCGGAAGTGATGACCTCCTCGGTCACCGCGCCGCTCGAGCGCCAGTTCGGCCAGATGCCGTCGCTCAACCAGATGTCGTCGCGTAGCTCGGCGGGCTCCTCGGTCATCACGCTGCAATTCAGCCTCGATCTGCCGCTCGACGTCGCCGAGCAGGAAGTGCAGGCGGCTATCAACGCGGCGGGCAACCTGCTGCCGTCGGACCTGCCCGCACCGCCGATCTACGCCAAGGTCAATCCCGCCGACGCGCCGATCCTCACGCTCGCGATCACCTCGAAGACGCTGCCGCTCACGCAGGTCCAGGACCTCGCCGACACGCGCCTCGCACAAAAGATCTCGCAGGTCGCGGGCGTGGGCCTCGTGAGCGTCACGGGCGGCCAGCGCCCGGCCGTGCGCATCCAGGCGAATCCGCGCGCGCTCGCGGCCTACGGCCTGAATCTCGATGACCTGCGCACGAGCATCTCGAACCTGAACGTCAACACGCCCAAGGGCAGCTTCGACGGTCCCACGCGCGCGTACACGATCGACGCGAACGACCAGTTGACGGACGCCGAAGCCTATAAAGACGCCGTGATCGCCTACCGCAACGGCCGCCCGGTGATGCTCACCGATGTCGCGAACATCGTGCAGGGCGCCGAGAACACCAAGCTCGGCGCATGGGTGGACAGCACGCCCGCGATCATCCTGAACGTGCAGCGCCAGCCGGGCGCCAACGTGATCCAGGTGGTGGACAGCGTCAAGAAGATCCTGCCGCAGTTGCAGGAAGCGCTGCCCGCCTCGCTCGACGTGCAGATCGTCACCGACCGCACCACCACAATCCGCGCCTCGGTGCGCGACGTGCAGTTCGAGCTGCTGATGTCGGTGGTGCTGGTGGTGCTGGTGATGTACCTGTTCCTCGCCAACATCTACGCGACCATCATTCCGAGCCTTTCGGTGCCGCTCTCGCTGATCGGCACACTCGCGGTCATGTACCTGTGTGGCTTCTCGCTCGACAACCTCTCGCTGATGGCGCTCACGATCGCCACCGGTTTCGTGGTGGACGACGCCATCGTCATGATCGAGAACATCGCGCGCTACGTGGAGGACGGCGAAACGCCACTCGAAGCCGCACTCAAGGGTTCGAAGCAGATCGGCTTCACCATCATCTCGCTCACGGTTTCGCTGATCGCGGTGCTGATTCCGCTGCTCTTCATGGGCGATGTCGTAGGCCGGCTGTTTCACGAATTCGCGATCACGCTCGCGGTGACCATCGTGATCTCGGCCGTGGTCTCGCTCACGCTCGTGCCGATGATGTGCGCGAAGATGCTGCGCCACACGCCGCCGCCCGAGAGCCACCGCTTCGAAGCACGCATGCATGCGTTCTTCGAATACGTGATCGCGCGCTACGGCGTCGCGCTCGAATGGGTGCTCGCGCGCCAGCGGCTCACGATGCTCGTGTTCTTCGCCACGCTCGTGCTCACCGGCATCCTCTACGTGGTGGTGCCCAAGGGCTTCTTCCCCGTGCAGGACACCGGCGTGATCCAGGCGATCACCCAGGCGCCGCAGGCGGTCTCGTACGCGTCGATGGCCGAGCGCCAGCAAGCGCTCGCCGCGGAGATTCTCAAGAACGAGAACGTGGAGAGCCTCACCTCGTTCATCGGCGTGGACGGCACCAACATCACGCTCAATAGCGGGCGCATGCTCATCAACCTGAAGCCGCGCGACGATCGCAGCGAAACGGCGAGCCAGATCATTCGCGACCTCCAGCAGTCGGTGTCGCACATCACGGGCGCGTCGCTTTACATGCAGCCGGTGCAGGACCTCACGATCGACTCCACGGTGAGCCCGACGCAGTACCAGTTCATGCTCACGACGCCCAACATCCAGGACTTCACCACCTGGGTGCCCAAGCTCGTGCACCGGCTCGGGCAATTGCCGGAGCTTGCGGACGTGGCGACCGACCTGCAGGACCAGGGCCAGTCGGTGTTCATCGAGATCGACCGCGCCAGCGCGGCGCGCTACGGCATCACGCCCGCGACCGTCGACAACGCGCTCTACGACGCCTACGGACAGCGCATCATCTCGACGATCTTCACGCAGTCGAACCAGTACCGCGTGATTCTCGAAGCCGATCCCGTGATGCAGCACTACACGGATTCGCTGAACTCGATCTACCTGCCCTCCTCGACTTCGACCACGGGCCAGGTGCCGCTCTCGGCCCTCGCGAAGTTTCACGAGCGGCCCGCGCCACTGCTGGTTTCGCACCTCTCGCAGTTCCCGGCCACCACCATCTCGTTCAACCTCGCGCCGGGCGCGTCGCTGGGCGCGGCGGTCAAGGCGATCCAGCAGGCCGAGCAGGAAATCGGCTTGCCGGGCTCGTTCCAGACGCGCTTCCAGGGCGCGGCGCTCGCGTTCCAGGCCTCGCTCGCCAACGAGCTGTTCCTGATCCTCGCGGCCATCGTGACGATGTACATCGTGCTGGGCGTACTCTACGAGAGCTTCGTGCATCCGATCACGATTCTCTCGACGCTGCCGTCCGCGGGCATCGGCGCGCTGCTCGCGCTGATCATGACCGGCCACGACCTCGACATCATCGGCATCATCGGTATCGTGCTGTTGATCGGCATCGTGAAGAAGAACGCGATCATGATGATCGACTTCGCACTCGACGCCGAGCGCAACGAAGGCAAGCCGCCGCGCGAGGCGATCTATCAGGCCTGCCTGCTGCGTTTCCGGCCCATCATGATGACCACGCTGGCCGCATTGCTGGGCGCGCTGCCGCTGATGCTCGGCACCGGCGCGGGCTCGGAGCTGCGCCGGCCGCTCGGCATCGCCATCGCGGGCGGGCTGATCGTGAGCCAGGCGCTCACGCTCTTCACCACGCCCGTGATCTATCTGGCGTTTGACCGGCTCGCGACGCGCATGCGCCAACGCTTCGGCGGCGGCTCGCGCCCGACGCCACCCACGCCGCCCGCGCCTTCGTCCCCGCCGGAGCACTGACGCGATGAATCTTTCGCGCCCGTTCATCAACCGCCCCGTCGCCACCACGCTGCTCGCGCTCGGCATCGCGCTCGCGGGGCTCTTCGCGTTCGCGAAGCTGCCGGTCGCGCCCTTGCCGCAGGTGGACTTCCCCACCATCTCCGTGCAGGCGTCGCTGCCGGGCGCGAGCCCGGAAACCGTGGCCACCAGCGTGGCAAGCCCGCTGGAGCGGCACCTGGGCTCGATCGCCGACGTCTCCGAGATGACCTCGCAGAGCTCGGTGGGCAGCACACGCATCACGCTGCAATTCGGCCTGAACCGCGACATCGACGGCGCCGCGCGCGACGTGCAGGCCGCCATCAACGCCGCGCGCGCCGACCTGCCGTCGAGCCTGCGGCAGAACCCGACCTACCACAAGGTCAACCCCGCCGACGCGCCCATCCTGATCCTCGCGCTCACCTCGCCCACGCTCAGCGCGGGCCAGCTCTACGACTCGGCGGCCACGGTGCTCCAGCAATCGCTCTCGCAGGTGGACGGCGTGGGCGAAGTCGACGTGAGCGGCTCAGCTAACCCGGCCGTGCGCGTGGAACTGGAGCCGCACGCCCTGTTTCACTACGGCATCGGCCTGGAAGACGTGCGCGCGGCGCTGGCCTCGGCCAATGCGAACAGCCCGAAGGGCGACATCGAGTTCGGCCCCAAGCGCTACCAGCTCTACACCAACGACCAGGCGAGCAAGGCGAGCCAATACAAGGACCTCGTGATCGCCTACCGCAACGGCGCGGGCGTGAAGCTCTCCGACGTGGGCGAAGTGGTCGATTCGGTCGAGGACCTGCGCAACCTCGGCCTTGCCAACGGCAAACGCTCGGTGCTCGTGATCCTCTACCGCCAGCCCGGCGCGAACATCATCGAGACGGTGGACCGCGTGGTCGCGATGCTGCCGCAACTGAAGGCGTCGCTGCCCGCCGATGTCGAGGTGACCCCCGCCTCGGACCGCTCGGTCACGATCCGCGCCTCGCTCAAGGACACCGAGCACACGCTCATGATCGCCGTGGCGCTCGTGGTGATGGTGGTGTTCCTGTTCCTGCGCAACTGGCGCGCGACGCTGATTCCGAGCGTGGCGGTGCCCATCTCGATCATCGGCACCTTCGCGGCCATGTACCTGATGGGCTTCTCGCTCGACAACCTCTCGCTGATGGCGCTCACCATCGCGACCGGCTTCGTCGTCGACGACGCCATCGTCGTGCTGGAGAACATCTCGCGCCACCTCGAGAACGGCGTGCCGCGCCGGCGGGCCGCGCTGCTCGGCGCGCGCGAGGTGGGCTTCACGGTGCTTTCGATCAGCGTCTCGCTGGTGGCCGTGTTCCTTCCCATCCTGCTGATGGGCGGCATCGTCGGGCGCCTCTTTCGCGAGTTCGCTCTCACGCTCTCGCTTGCGATCGGCGTGTCGCTCGTGGTGTCGCTCACGCTCACGCCGATGATGTGCTCGCGCCTGCTCGAGCAGCCGCACGAGAAGAGGAAGGAAAGCCGCTTCGGGCAATGGCTGGAGCGCGGCTTCACGCGCCTGCACCGCGGCTACGAGCACACGCTCGGCTGGGCGCTTGCGCATCCGCGCCTGATCCTCATGACGCTCATCGCCACCATCGCGCTGAACGTCGTGCTCTACGTGAACATCGCCAAGGGCTTCTTCCCGCAGCAGGACACGGGGCGCCTCGTGGGCGGCATCCAGGCCGACCAGTCGACCTCGTTCCAGGCGATGAAGGTGAAGTTCGCGGAGATGATGAAGATCGTCGGCGAGAATCCGGCTGTCGATCAGGTGGTGGGCTTCACGGGCGGGCGCGCGACTAACTCGGGCTTCATGTTCGTCTCGCTCAAGCCCAAGAGCGAGCGCAAGCTGTCCGCGGATCAAGTGATCGCGCAGTTGCGCGGACCGCTCTCGCACGTGGCGGGCGCGCGCACCTTCCTGCAGAGCGTGCAGGACATCCGCGTGGGCGGGCGGCAGTCGAACGCGCAGTATCAGTTCACGCTGCTCGCCGACAACACCGCCGATCTCTACAAGTGGGCGCCGAAGCTCACCGAAGCGCTGCAGGCGCGCCCCGAACTCGCCGACGTGAATTCGGACCAGCAGCAAGGCGGCCTCGAATCGATGGTCACGATCGACCGCGCGAGCGCCGCGCGCCTGAACATCAAGCCTGCGCAGATCGACAACACGCTCTACGACGCCTTCGGCCAGCGTCAGGTCTCGACCATCTACAACCCGCTCAACCAGTACCACGTGGTGATGGAAGTCGCGCCGAAGTACTGGCAAAGCCCGGACATGCTCAATCAGATCTGGGTGAGCACCTCAGGCGGCAGCGCGAGCGGCGCGCAGAGCACCAACGCAGCGGCGGGCACGGTCACGGGGCCGGCCACGTCGAAAGCGTCGACGGGCGGCACGGGCGCAAAATCAGGCACAAGCTCGGCGTCGAGCGCCGCGGCCATTGCCGCCGACTCGGCGCGCAATCTCGCGATCAACTCGATCGCGGCGAGCGGCAAGTCGAGCGCGTCCTCGGGCGCGGCCGTCTCCACGACGAAGGAAACCATGATCCCGCTCTCGGCAATCGCCTCGTTCGGACCGGGCACGACGCCGCTCTCGGTGAATCACCAGAGCCAGTTCGTGGCCTCGACGATCTCGTTCAACCTGCCGCCGGGCAAGTCGCTCTCGGACGCCACCCGGGTCATCTACGACACGATGGCCGAGATCGGCATGCCGCAGACCATCCACGGCAGCTTCCAGGGCACGGCGCAGGCGTTCCAGCAGTCGCTGAACAACCAGCCGCTCTTGATTCTGGCGGCGCTCGCGGCGGTGTATATCGTGCTGGGCATCCTCTACGAGAGCTATATCCACCCGCTCACGATTCTCTCGACGCTGCCTTCGGCGGGCGTGGGCGCGCTGCTCGCGCTGCTGCTGTTCAAGACCGAGTTCAGCATTATTGCGCTGATCGGCGTGATCTTGCTGATCGGCATCGTGAAGAAGAACGCGATCATGATGGTGGACTTCGCGATCGACGCGTCGCGCCAGGGCCTGAGTTCGCGCGACGCGATCTATCAGGCCTGCCTGCTGCGCTTCAGGCCGATCATGATGACGACCTGCGCGGCGCTGCTGGGCGCACTGCCGCTCGCGTTCGGGCGCGGCGAAGGCGCGGAGCTGCGCGCGCCGCTCGGCATCTCGATCGTGGGCGGGCTGATCGTGAGCCAGGCGCTGACGCTCTATACGACGCCGGTGGTGTATCTGTACATGGATCGCCTGCGCGTGTGGTGGGATGCGAAGCGCGGGCGCGTGGAGCCGCCGCCGAGGGTGCTGGAGTGAGGAGCGGTTGAAGATTGGATGGGCGGGGCGGCTGCCCGATTCCCGGAACTCAGCCGCCAGCAAGCTTCTTCAGTGCTGCTCATGCCCGGGCGCATCCGAGCGCGACGTACGGACCACGAGCCCATCGGGCGAAAAATGGGCGTTGAACATGCCATCCCCGGCCACGCCGCCTTCGGCCCAATGCCAGCTCCACACTTCCTCGTGGCTCAGCGCGTACTTCGCGATCGTGGCGGGCTTGCCGAGCAGGCGGCGCACCTCGTCTTGCGTCATGCCGGGAACGACCTGCGCGATATTGCCCGCCGTGAGCGCCTGGGTCATCGCGACCAGCTTGCCGTTGGCGTCGAAGTCGAGCATCCACGTGGTCAGGCCGTTCGGGCCGCGCGGATATTCGAGGCGCTGCGCGCCGTCGTCGTCCTCCCACACCATCTCCGGCTTGCCCGCCTGACGCCGCACGTCCTCGACCGTCGAAACGCCGATTTTCAGGCCGCCGAAGGCCATCGAGTCGGGTTTGACGGCGTTTACCGCATCGGCGACTTTCTGCTGGTCGCAGGCGGTCAAGAATGCGGCACTTGTGGCCGCGAGCGTCAGTGCTGCACAAAAGCTGCGAAAAAAACTGCGAGGCATAGGCAATTCCGATGAGTTCAGGCAAGCAGCGTTCGACCCCGCGCTGCGTTTCAAAGTTTCTGCGCCATCGCCAGCGTAAAAATCCGCGCCCAGCGCTTCGCCTCGTGCTCGCTCGACATCGGCAGCGACCAGAGCGGCCGGCCCGCGTCGGCCACGCGAAGCTCGACCTGCCAGCCGCTCGCGTCACGCGCGGGCTGAGCGCCCTGGAGGTCCGCGAAGATGTACGCGCCACGCGTCTCGCCGAGCTTGATTTCGCACAGCCGCTTGCCGGCCGCGAGCCGCGCCTCGCCCCACGCGCCCGCGACGCGATGGGTCCAGTCGCCCTCGCCGCGCAGGTTCGGCGCCACTTCGCGGCGGTGCTGCAACCAGTTCGCAAGCAGCGTGGCGAGCGCCGCTACGACCACGGCCGACGCGCCAATCGCCACGTCCGCGCCCAGCCTCTCGGCCAGCGTCTGAAACGACCACACGGCGCCATAAACGAGCGCGGCAAATGCGAGAAGAAGAACGAGAATGGGCATACGAAGACGGAATCCGCAGGCGCGCAGGGGCTGCGGGCGCCTGATGGACACCAACGCGGGAAACCGAAAAGCTGCACGATACCAGCGCACTGCAGGCGCGGCCCCGCAGCGATAGCACGGATTTGCCGCATCGCAAGCGCAACGCGCGGCCGACAGCGCGCGGCACGAGACGTGCTACGCGCCGCGGTCATGGCGATTATTGTTGCGGATGCTGCGCGGCCCATTCCTTCACGGCGCGCAACGTGTTCTCCACGTGCTTGTCGGGCGAGAGGCTCGTGTATTCGTAGATGATCTTGCCGTCCGGGGCGATCACGTAGGAAACCCGGTTGGCCATGGCCTCGTGCATCGGCATCGACGCGTCGTAAGACTTGATGATCTTCGAATCCTCGTCGGCGGCAACCGGAAACTTGCTGCGGCACTCGCTCACCGAGAACTTCGTGAGCGTATCGATGTTGTCGTGCGAAACGCCAATCACGGTCGCGCCGTACTGCTTGTACTGGTCGACGGCCTCGGCGAAATCATGCGCCTCGATCGTGCAGCCCTTGGTGAACGCCGCCGGATAGAAGTACAGCACCACCGGCCCTTTCTTGAGTTCGCTGGCCAGCGAGTAGGTATAGGTCTTGCCGCCCAGCGACGCCTGCGTCGTGAAATCGGGCGCGGAGTCGCCCGGCTTGAGCGTCGCCTGCGCGCTCAGGGTGAAGAACGCGAATCCGGCGCACACGAGCGCCGCAGCCCCCGCCGCGAAATACCTCGGTTTCATGTCGGATGTCCTCGTATGGCTTCGAATGCGTCGCCGGTTCGGGCCAGCGCGGCAGCCCGGAACACGGGCGGCGAGGCATGGCCATGGTCAGCAGCGCCGACTGCGGCACGGACTGCGGCGCGGTCCCGCCGCGTCCAGCGACGGCCCTATTGGAACACACTCCGCCGGCACGCGCAGGGTGCGGCGCACGCGGGCATTGCCTCGCACCGCGAGATGGCTGCGCGGCCGATTTTCCCCCGATAGCTAAAGATTTCGCTGCGGCAGTCGATATCTCGGTCTGATGGGCACGTCAAGCGGCGTGCCCGGCTCGCCCCGCAGACACGTACACAGGTTGCCAGCGATACATACATGGAAGCGAACAGGATTACCGCGCCCCTCCCGGGGTGGCTGCGCGCGGTCGTGGACCGCCTGCGGCCACGCGCCGGGCGCACAGGCGAGCAGGACGGGGCCCGCTGCGGCGCCCTGCTCGCCTGTGCGGATGGAGCGGATGGTGCGCCCGGCCACCCGGCCGCTGCGCCGGCCGCGGACGGCCGGGACCCCGCGCACGCCGCAGCAGGCAAGGCCGCCGGGTCCGACGCGGTCTCGCGCGCGTTCGAGCAGACCGCCGCCGCGGTGGATTTCCTCGTGCACGTGGACCGCAACCTGCGCTTTCTCTACGTCTCCGACGCGAGCCTGCGCTTTGCCGGTTATCACCGCGAGTTCCTGCTCGGCGCGTCGCTGCACGACCTCGTCGCGCCGGGCGATCTCGCGCGGCTCGACGCGCTGTTCGCCCGAGCACTGGCGAGCGGCGCAGTCGAAAAAGACACGATCGATCTCGTGAAAGCGCTCACCTACCCGCTCGCCGTCGAGCTGCGCGTGCAGCGCGCCGCCTATGCGGGCGTGGACGGCTTCTCCGTGGCCGGCTTCGACGTCTCGGACTGGCAGCGCGCGCAGATGCGGCTCACGCACGCGCTCCACCACGATCCGCTCACGGACCTGCCGAACCAGGCGGCGCTCGAGCCCGAGCTCGAACGCGCACTAGCCGAAGCCGACCGCCGCGGCATGCCGATCGCCCTTTTGCTGCTCGATCTCGACGACTATCAGCGCGTGAACCGCGCGCTCGGCTACGACGCCGGCGACGAGCTGCTGCGCGAAACTGCGCGCCGCCTCGCGCACCTGACCCAGCAAGGCGAGTTCATCGCGCGCACGGGCAGCGACGAGTTCGCCATTCTGATCACGCCGCCCGCCGATATCCGCAGCGCCGCCGAAACGCTCGCGCGCCGCCTGCTCACGTCGATTTTGCAACCGTATTCGTTTCGCGACCAGCCGGTGCATCTGGCGGCGAGCATCGGCATAGCGTTTTATCCCGAGCAGCACGCGGACTGCTGCGAGAGCAACGACGGCGACATGCAGGCGGACAGCCCCTCCCCCTCGCTCATCCGCCGCGCCGACCAGGCGCTGCAACAGGCCAAGGCCGCGGGCGGCAACACGCTGATGCTGCACGTGGCCGACCACGACCCGACCGACACGCTGCGCCTCAAGCTCGAATCGGATCTCCACGACGGCGTGCGCAACGGCGAGTTTTCGCTCGCGTTCCAGCCCATCACGAGCAGCGCCACGCACGGCGTGGTCGGGGTCGAGGCGTTGATGCGCTGGCAGCATCCCTTGCACGGCGACGTGTCGCCATCGACATTTATCCCGCTTGCAGAGTCCGTCGGCCTGATTAATTATCTCGGCAACTGGGTTTTGAAAGCGGCCTGCATGCAACTGACCCAATGGGACGAGCAAGGCATTGCCTTGCAGTACATCGCGGTCAATGTGTCGCCGCAGCAGTTCCGCAATCCGCGCTTCAAGGAAGGCGTCGAAGAAGCGCTCCGGCTCACTGGCATCGATCCGCGCCGGCTTGTCTTCGAGATCACCGAAAGCGTGCTGATGCATGATCCGCAGCACGCCGTCGCGCTGCTCGAGGAGCTCACGGCACTCGGCATCCGCTTTGCGGTGGACGACTTCGGCACCGGCTATTCGAGTCTCGCGTATTTGCAGCGCTTTCCGCTTTCGAAGCTGAAGATTGACCGCAGCTTCGTCGTGAACCTGCTAACCTCACGCAACGATCAGGCGATCGTCAATGCCGTGGTGGGCCTCGCGCGCACGCTCGAACTCGAACTCGTGGCCGAAGGCGTCGAGACCGAGGCGCAGCGCGAGCTGCTCACGAAGATGGGTTGCGACCATATTCAGGGATGGCTCGTCTGCAAGGCATTGCCTTCGGAGGAACTCTCGCAGCGTTTCGAGTCGCGCACCTTGCACGTTCACAGCGTGCATTGAGCATGGCACCGGTACACGCAGGGCATCAGCGAAAATGACATGGTTCAGATGGTAAAGGCAGTCCTGCTCGACCGGCTCTGGGCTCGTATGAACGAGCGCGGCGACTTCCCCATGCTGTCGCAATCGCTGCGCTCGACCGTGGCCGCCATGACCAACGACGACTACGACTTCACCGCGCTCGTGAAGGTCGTGCTCTCCGACTTCGCGCTCACGCAGAAGGTGCTGCGCCTTGCCAACTCCGCCATGTACATGGCCTTCGGCGGCAACATCACGACTGTCACGCGCGCGCTGATGGTGCTCGGCATGGACGCGGTCGGCCATCTCGTGGTGGGCCTGAAGATCGTCGATCACTTCCATCACAGCGCGCCGCGCCGCATCGACGCCAAGCTCGAACTGAACCGCACGATGCTCTCGGGCTGCGTCGCGCGCAAGCTCACCGAGCGCGGCGACCTGCGCGCGGGCGAGGAAGCCGTGGTCTGCACGCTGATGCGTCAGGTGGGCAAGCTGCTGGTGGTGTTCTATCTCGAGCCGGAGTGGGACCAGATCCGCCGCGAATGCGAGCGAGGCACGGACGAAGACGATGCCTGCATCGACGTGCTCGGCGTGACCTTCGCCGAGATCGGCCAGGACGCGGCCTCGCGCTGGCGCCTGCCCGAGGCCATCCGCTCAGGCATGGAGGAATACGATCCTGCCGCCAACGAGCCGCGCCAGGTGCAATGGCTGCGCGCCATCACGAACTATTCGACCGAGGTGGCGCGCGTGCTCACCACGGCGGGCCTCACCGACGAAGCGCGCGAGGAGCACATTGCCGAGCTCGCGCAGCACTATGGCCGCGCGCTCAACACCGACCCCGAAACGCTGGTGCAGATGAGCCTCGCGCTGGCCCGCGAGGAAGCCGACGATGGCGTGATGCGCGAGATCGTCGAACTGCGCGCAAACGCCGACGCCATTGCGCGCGAGTCGCTCCCCCCCGAGGCGCGCATCTCGGCGGCTGTGGAAGACCTGCGCGCGCTGCCGCCCGGCAGCCCGCTCCAGACGGCGCTCACGCTCGCCACGGAGACCGTGCTGGCCGGTCTCGGCTTCGCGCGCACGATCGTGTTCGTGCGGCACGGCTCGAACATGTTCGAGGCGCAGCGCGGCTTCGGCCCGCAGGTCGAGGGCCATCTCGACAAGCTCGCGTTCAGCGCGGCGTTCCAGCCCGACGTGTTCCATCTCGCGATTGCGAACTCGGTGGGCATCTTTATCGAGAATGCGCGCGACCCCAAGATGCTCGCGCGTCTGCCCGCGTGGTACCGCGCGCGCCTCGACGACGCGCGCGCGTTCGTGCTGCTGCCGGTGGCGCACCCCGGCGAGCCGCCGGTGGCGCTGCTCTACGGCGACTGGCTGCTGAGCCAGGAGCCGCGGAAAATCTTGCCAAAGGAAATGAGCGCCTTGAACGAGCTCGCGCACGAGCTCGCGCGGTTTTTCTCGGCGAGTCCCGTGAAGACATAGGCGCAGGCAGGTGCGGGCGGGCTCGCCGGCACCTCGATCGTCAATCCTCGAACCGCTCCAGCCCCTCGGCCTCGGCGTTGTGCTCGGCCGTGCCGGCCCACGCCGCCGCCGTGAGCGCAAGCGCCGCCAGCGCGCCCACATCGAGCGGCGCAAGCGTGGCGCACACGGCATCCACAGCTGCCCAATTCGCGCGCTCCAGCGCCTCGCTCACGTCGAGCAGCCGGCCCAGCACGCCTTCGCGGCGCGCGATGGCCGCGCGGATCGGCTTGGCGAGCCTGAGGACTTCGAGCGTCTGGTCGAGCGGACCGCCGAACACGGCATCGACGAACGAAAACACGCCGACGAGAAACGCCGCATCTTCCTCGGCGGGCCCGGCTTCGGGCAGCAGCGCGGCGGCGAGTTCCATGAAGCGCGCACGCGTGGCGGCCAGTTGCAGGAGCGGGTCGTCCTCCAGCGCGATCTTGCGGCCGTCCGCGTACAGCAGCAGTTGCGTCCAGCGCGCGATGCGATTGGTGCCCGTCGCGTTGATCGCCTCGCGCAGCGTGCTCACCTTGCGCCCGAGACCGAAGCTGCCTGAATTCGCGAGCCGCATCAGATGCATCACCAGCACGGGATTGAGCTTCAGTTCCGCTTCGAGCTGCATCACGGTGGGCTCCGAGGCCAGCAGTTTCAGCAGACCCAGCAAGGCCTGGCGCGGCGCGCTCACCCGCCGCGCCCCGGTACCCTGCGGCTTCGCGAAGTAATAGCCCTGGAAGCGGTCGAAGCCCAGCGCGTGAGCGCGCTCGTGTTCGGCGGGCGTATCGATGTCGAGCGCCACGAGGATCTTGCCCGCCGCCTTGAGCACGCTGGCGAACTTCGGCAGCAGCGCGGGCGCGATGCCGCGCGGATCGAGCTTGACCGCGTCCGCATAGGGCAACAGCTTCGCGAACGACTCGTCGGCCTGCGTAACGTGGTCGAGCGCGAAGCGATAGCGCTTGCCGTGCAGCTTGGCGAGCCGCGCGATCAGCTCGGGATCGGCACCGATGCCGGGCGGCAATTCCAGCATCACGCGATCGGCGGGCAGGCGCAGCAGGACATCGTCGAACAGCAACTCGCGCGTGACGTCGAGCCACGCCGGGTGGCCGGTCAGCGCCGCGCGCAAAGTGGGTGAGCAGAATGCTTCGATGAGCGCCTTGTTTTGCGCTGCGTTGCCATCGGGCGACGGCTCTTGCGCGACGCCTTCGCGCGCAACCACGCGCGGCAGCAATTCGAACGCGCAGAGCACGCCGTCACGATCGAGCACGGGCTTGCGTGCGAAATAAGCGTGGCTGGAATGGGTCGTGGGTTCCGCCGGCGTGCCGGTCGTTCTACGGCCATCCTCGACGCCCGACATGGGCGGCCGGTCTGCGGCACTGAAACTCATGGGTCCCCCGCGAAGCGCCGCGCTGTACGCGGCGTCTGATCGTATGGTCTCTTGCGATGTGTTCTTGCTTGTTCTTGCGCCCCATTCGCGCACAGCCGGCAAGGCCACGGCGGCGTTTTCTTTCTTATGCGATTTTAGCCTGGCCCATACACCGCGCATACGAAGCGCGAAGCTTCATGAAATCAACGCGCTTCATGAAGAATGGCCAGGCGACCGATCAAATGATGGCCTGCAAGCCCTTGTCGGCAATAATGTTGAGCAGTTTGAGCGCCGGTCCGGTGGGATGGGTGTGGCCTTGTTCCCACTTGCGCACGGTAGAAGCCGACGTGTGCAAGTGGAGCGCGAATACCTCACCTTGACGACGCTTCGATCAATAAAAAAAATGCCGGCAAGGCAAAGCCTCGCCGGCATCCACAAAAACTCGCTCGTAAGCCGCGTTTTACTTGAGCACGACCTTCACGTCGAAATACTTCGCGGCGATGCGGTCGATCGTCCCATCGGCCTTCAGCTCCTTGAGCGCGCCATTGAGCGCGGCCTTCAGCGCCGCGTCATTCTTGCGCACGCCGTAGCCCACGCCCTCGCCGAGCAGCTTCGCGTCGACGACCTGCGGTCCCGCGAAGGCGAAGCCCGCGCCTTGCGGCTTGTTCAGGAAGCCCTTCGACGCCGCTTCGGCGTCCTGGAAAGCGGCATCCAGACGGCCCGAGGCGAGGTCGGCGTAGATCTGGTCCTGGGTCTGATACGGCACGACGTCGACGCCGGCGGGCGACCACTTGGCCTTCGCGTAGGTTTCCTGGATCGTGCCCTGGAGCACGCCCACATGCTTGCCCTTGAGCGACTCGGGCGTGGGCAGCAACGGGCTGCCCTTCTTCGCGATCATCTGGTTGGGAATCGCATAGATCGGATCGGTGAAATCGATCGCCTGGCGGCGCTGGTCCGTGATCGTCATGTCCGAGTTGATGGCGTTGAACTTGCGCGCCTGCAGCGCCGGAATCAGGCCGTCGAACGAGTTCTCCACCCACATGCACTTGACCTTGAGCTTTGCGCAAACGGCATTGCCCACGTCGATGTCGAAGCCCTGCAGTTCGCCGCTCGGCGACTTCGATTCGAACGGCGCATACGACGCCTCGACGCCGAAGCGGATTTCCTTGAGGTCAGCGGCATGGGCCGCGCCCGCGGCCACGGTGAAGGCGGCGCACAGCGTGAAAGTGGCCAGCTTGTTCCAGTTCATGTTCATCAGTGTCTCTTTCCAGTCGGATTGCAGCGCGCTTCAAGGGGCTGCTTCAAAGGTCATGCGGCGCGCCTTGGCGCAGGATCGCTGCGCCAACAAAGCGGTTCAAACCGGCGCCTCGTCTATGACGCGCCGCAGCAACCGCGAGGACGCGATTGTACCGTGGCCGGCGCCGCCGGCCGGAAAACCCCGCCAAGCGGGGTTTTCGCGTGGTTCATGTGAGCGATGCGAGGGTTTCGGCGGTCGTGTCGACCACGAGCAGCCCCGCACGCAAGCCGGGCTTCACGGTGGGATTCGGAAACACGATGCGCTCCTCGTCGCGTGCGACGACGTAGCGATACGCGCCGTCTTCCGCGAGCACCGTGCCGCGTGCGAACGGCGTGAAGTTCGCCACGTCGGTGGCCACGTGCAGTGCGAACGCATCGCTTTGCTTCGTGATCTGGCCGATCACCGTGAACACACGCGGCATCGGCGCGTCCTGGGTCGCCTGCGCGCCCGACACGAGCCGGCGCAAGGCTGCGTCCGCTTGCGCGAAGCGCGTGAGATCGTTGTGGCCGAACGGCCGCACCTTGCCGAGTTCGAGCGTGCATGCGACGGCGCCGCAAGCATCGGCGCTAAACGACGAGTACGTTGCGCCCTTCTCCGTATGAATCAGGACAGCGGCGATGTTCGCATCGGCGAGCCAGTCGAACATCGCGCGCGTGGGCGCGTCGCCCGTATAAGGCAGCAGCGCGAACTGCTCGAATGCCGAGGCGCGGATCGCCGTGTGCAGGTCGAGGTGCCAGCGCGCGCCCGGGGCATCGGACGCTTCGGCAAAGAAGCGCTGCGCCGCCGTCTCGAGCGCGACGGCGCGCGGCGCCTCGCGGCTTTGCGGCACGCGCGCATGGCGCCCGCTGAACAACCGGTTGAGGTCGTCGTCTTCATAGCGCGTGGCTGCGCGCATCGCGGCCACGTTGCCGAGCACGACCAGCAGACGGCACGCGAGCGCGAGATGCCCCGCGGCCAGATCCGCGACCATCCGCGAAAGCAGCTCGATGGGCGCGGTCTCGTCGCCGTGCACGCCAGCGGAGAGCAGCACGCTCTTGAGCGGCTCGCCGCGCGCGCCGCCGGTATGCACCGGCTCGAGTTGCAGCACGCCTTCGTCGAGCCATTGCCAGCGCACCGCGCCATAGGCGCACGTGCCTTCCGCTTGCGCGGCGCTGGCCGGCCGCTCGCCTGCCAGCGTCGTGGCGAGAAAATCGGCGAGGCAAGCGGGCGTGGCCGTGCTCGCCGCGTGCGACTGAACCGGCTCAGCGCTGGAAGTCATAGAGCGACCCCAGGCCGAGAATCTGCGTGAGCTCATCGAGCGCGGTGCGCGACTCCACCAGCAGCGCCGGATCGGTGAGATCCTGGGGCGCGAGGCGGTCGCGATAGTGCTTGCCGATCCAGGCGTCGAGCCTCGCGAACAGCGCATCGTTCATCCACACACCTGGCGCGACCGCTGCGCGCTCGGCCTCGCTCAGCACCACGCGCAGGCGCAGGCACGCGGGGCCGCCGCCGTTCTTCATGCTCTCGCGCAGGTCGAAAACGAGCACCTCGTCGATGGGACCGCGCTTCGCGGCCAGCTCGTCGAGATAGATCGCCACGCGCGGATTCTCGCGGCATTCCTGCGGCACGACGAGAATCTGCTTGCCGTCCGCGCGGCTCAAAAGCTGGCTGTTGAAGAGATACGACGAAACAGCATCGGCCACGCTCACTTGCGCATCGGGCACTTCGATCACGTCGAACGGCGCGCCATGCGCTCCGAGCTTCCTGCGCAGTTCGTCGTAGACGTTCTTCTGGTCGACGAATGCAAGCTCGTGGCAAAACAGGGTGCTGCGGTTGCCCACCGCAATCACGTCGTTATGGAAGACGCCGGCGTCGATCACCTCGGGGCGCTGCTGCGCGAACACCGTGGTCTCGTCGGTGAGGCCGTGGCGCTGCGCGATCGCGCGGCTCGCCTCGAAGGTCTGGCGCGCCGGGAAGCGC
This sequence comes from Paraburkholderia sp. A1RI-2L, assembly GCF_048957375.1. Taxonomy (NCBI): domain Bacteria; kingdom Pseudomonadati; phylum Pseudomonadota; class Betaproteobacteria; order Burkholderiales; family Burkholderiaceae; genus Paraburkholderia; species Paraburkholderia sp. A1RI-2L. Next base: position 855,752 of record NZ_JARBTA010000001.1, on the reverse strand, counting down.
TTGGGCTCCGGCCCGCGCCGGTACTCGCTGCGGCCGTAGACGAAGAACTCCACGCCGCGCTCGCCGTACTGCGCGCAAAAGCGCGTGTGATTCGCCGCGCCTTCGTCGCCGAGCGCGGGCGTGCCCGGCAACGCGTCGTGCACCACGAAGTGCGACGGATCCGCGAAGATGGCGCCGAGCGTGCGGCGCGTGGACTCGTGCTCGATCGCGCGATGGAGCTTGCTGCACAGGTTCGCGGGCGTGAAGTGCACGCGGCGCTCGGGCGTGTCCGCCGAAGGGCTCACGGTGGCCGCGTTCGCGGTCCACATCGCGGAAGCCGAACTGGCCGCGGCGAGCAGCTCGGGCGCGTCCTTCGCGGCACGCGCGATCGCGTCGGCGTCCTTGCCCGTGAAGCCCAGCTCGCGCAACAGGCGCATCGAGGGCCGCTCCTGCGGCGGCAGCACGCCCTGCGCGAAGCCGAGATCGGCGAGGCGCTTCATCTTGCGCAAGCCCTGCTGCGCAGCGGCGCGCGGGTTCGCGACCGACTTCTCGTTGTTCTGCGAAGCGACGTTGCCGAACGAGAGGCCAGCGTAGTTGTGCGTGGGACCGACGAGCCCGTCGAAGTTGGCCTCAAGGGTCCCCGCGAGTGCCGTTGAAATTTGAGTCATCGTCGATCCTCAGAATTGAAGGCCCGGCGAGACGCTCGCGGGCATGGTCAGCTGTGCGCTCTCGACCGAGGCCATCGGCCAGGCGCAGTAGTCGGCGGCGTAGAACGCGCTCGGCCGGTGGTTGCCCGAGCGGCCCGGGCCGCCGAAGGGCGCACCGCTCGACGCGCCATTGGTGGGCCGGTTCCAGTTCACGATGCCCGCGCGGATCTCGCGCGAGAAGCGCTGCCAGAGCGCGGCATCATCGGCGAGCAGGCCCGCCGAGAGGCCGTAGGCCGTGTTGTTGGCCTGTGCGATGGCGTCGTCGAAACCGGCGTAGCGGATGATCTGCGCGAGCGGCCCGAAGTGCTCTTCATCGGGCAGATCGGCCACATTCGTCACGTCGAGAATGCCGGGCGTGACGAAGCCGAGCGCCGGGTCGCACTGCTCCATGGGCAAGAGCGCCTTCGCGCCGCGTTCGAGCAGTTGGGCCTGCGCGTCGATCAGCTTGGCTGCCGCGCGCGCCGAGATCACCGCGCCCATGAACGGCTGCGGCTCGGCGTTGTATTCGCCCACCGCGATGCGCGAGGACACCTCCACGAAGCGCTCGATGAAGCGGTCGCCGAACGCGCCGGCGGGCACGAGGATGCGGCGCGCGCAGGTGCAGCGCTGCCCCGCCGAGAGAAACGCCGACTGGATCGCGTGATGCACGGCGGCGTCGATGTCTTCCACGGGCGCGACGACGAGCGGGTTGTTGCCGCCCATCTCCAGCGCGAGCACGATCTCGGGGCGGCCGCCGAACTGGCGATGCAGCAGCGTGCCCGTATCCGAGCTGCCCGTGAAGAACAGCCCGTCGATCTGGCGATGGTTCGCAAGCGCGATGCCGGTGTCGCGCTCGCCCTGCACGAGATTGATCACGCCCGCGGGCAGCCCCGCTTCATGCCAGATCTCGACAGTTGCGCGCGCAACATCCGGCGCGAGCTCAGAAGGCTTGAACACGACCGCGTTGCCCGCGATCAGCGCCGGCACGATATGCCCGTTGGGCAGATGGCCGGGGAAGTTATACGGGCCGAACACGGCCACCACGCCGTGCGGACGATGGCGCAGCACGGCCACGCCGTCGGCCATGTCGCTGCGCTTTTCGCCGGTGCGCTCGCCATAGGCCGTGATCGAGATCGCGACCTTGGCGGCCATCGACGCGGCTTCGGTGCGCGCTTCCCACAGCGGTTTGCCGGTCTCGCGGCCGATGGCCTGCGCGAGCTGCTCCTTGCGTTCGGTGACGAGCGCCGCGAAGCGCTTGACGATCTCGCAGCGCGCCTCGAACGGCGTCTGCGACCATTCGACGAATGCGCGGCGCGCGGCGCTCACGGCGCGGTCCACGTCCTCGGCGTTCGCGGCGTTGCCGCTCCACACGGTCTCGCCCGTGCCCGGATTGCGCGAAACGAATGCGGGGCCGCTAGCGGCGCACCACTGCCCATCGATGAAAAGCTCGTTCATGGTCATCCTTATCTTTCAGCGTGGCTTCTGCAAGCCCCGCCCTCAACCTTGTTTCGGCTTGTGCGTCGCGCCCAGCACGCGCACTGGATCGCCTTGCGCGACGTTCAGCGCCGCGGCTTCCTGCGCGCTCAGCGTGAACGCGCCGTCGTGCACGACACCCGGAGCAAAGCCCACGCGAAAGTCGGTCAGCGACGTGTTCGACACGAGCGAGCGCACGCCTTCCTCGGCTTCCTGCGCAGCGCCCGCAGTACCTGCAATGCGTGCCGGCACCACCACGCTCTCGCGCACCGTGCGCAAGTCGGCGGTATGGCATTCGAGCACCGGGCCCGCGTCGAAGATATCGACGTGGTTCTCGTAACGCAGCCCTTCGGCTTCGAGCATGCGCCGCGCCGGCACCGTGTCCGCGTGCGTGAGGCCCACGCAGGCCTGCGCATCCTCGGGCAGCAACTCGACGTACACCGGAAAGCGCGGCATCAGCTCGGCAAGAAACGCCTTGCGGCCGTGCGAACTCAGGTAGTCGGCGGCATTGAAATCGATCTGATAGAAGTGCGAACCGACCGCGCGCCAGAACGGCGAAGTGCCTTCTGCGTCGAAGTGGCCGCGCAGCTCAGCGCACAGACGCTCCGGAAAACGCTCGCGGAACTGCGCGATGAACATGAAGCGCGAGCGCGAGAGCAAGCCGCCCATGCCGCCCGTGCGATAGCGCGGCGAGAGGAACAGCGAGCACACCTCGGCATAGCCCGTGAGGTCGTGCGAGATGTTGAGCGCGCGCATGCGCGTCCAGATGCCGAGGTCCTGGCTCGCGTGCACGACCGTGCTCACGCGATAGTTGTAGAACGGCTGCTGCAGGCCCACCGCAGTTTCGATCCCGCACACGCCGGCCACGTCGCCGGTCGCGGTGTCTTCCATCACGAAGAAGTAGCCCGCCTCGCTCTGCGCCGCCTCGCCCGCAAGCGTGCGACGCGTGCGTTCGATGCGCGCCGCGAGCGCTTCGCGGTCGGGCTTGAAGGTGGTGAGGCCGGGGCCGGTTTCCTGGGCAAGCGCGACGAGCGCGTCCACATCGCCCGTCTGCACGACGCGTACCACGATCATTGCGCTTCTCCAGTCGATTGTTCCATCGAGTCATCTTCGCTACGGCGATACAGCGGTGCGCAACGCACCGCCTCGCCGTCCTGCACGTTGAGTGCCGCACGCGTGGCCGCGTCGAGCGGCGCGGCCGCCGGCGCGTGAGCACCATGATCCGCACGCCCCGTAACTTCCGCCGCCGCGGGCAAGGTCGCCAAAGCGCAGCGGAACTCGCCGCCATGCTGGCTCGCAACCAGATACTTCGCGCCCTGTGCCGCGCCGGCGCTCTCGCGCACCGTGCGCGTCTCATTGCCCTCGACCGACGACGTGCGGTCCACCTGCGCGGTCATCACCGGGCCCGCGTCGAAGATGTCGACATAGCGGTCCGTCTCGAAGCCCTCTTCCAGATGGATCTCATAGGCGAGCAAGGCGCTCGGATCCGGCTCGCCCAGCACGCGCTGCGCGGCCTCGGGCAACAGCGGCACGTAAAGCGGATACGCGGGCATCACTTCGGCGATGAAGGTGCGGCTGCGGCCGCCCGAAACCATTTCGATGTCCTTGAAATCGCGCCCGAAGAACTTGCGCCCCACCGCCTCCCAGAACGGCGAAACGCCTGCGTCGTCGGTCACGCCAAGCAGCAGCGAGAACACCTCGGGCGTGAAGCGGCGCCGGTTCATCGCGATGTACATCATGCGTGCGCGCGACATCAGATGCGCGGCGGCATCGCCGCGCAGCGCGGGCTCGATGTAGAAGCCCGCGAGCCGGCTCTTGCCCGTGAGTTCGTGCGACATGGTGAGCGCGTGAATCTTGCGGTTCACGTGCAGTTCGCGCGAGGCGTGAATCAGCGCGTCGTTGCGAAACGCGTAGAACGGCTCCGAATAACCCGCCGCCGCCACGATGCTGGAGGTGCCGACGAGCCGGCCCGTGTCCGAATCCTCGAGCACGAAGAGATAGAACTCCTCGCCGGGGAAATCCACCTGGGCGCGAAACGAATCCTCGGACAGCGCGATGCGCGCTTCCAGCGCGGCGCGGTCGTGCGGCAGCGAGTGCAGCACGGGCTGCGCGGTGCGGGCCATGTGGGCGATCGCATCGAGATCGGAGAGCCTTGCGGGGCGAACGAATAGCATCGTCGGTCCTGTGGTCAATGGGGCGCGGCCAGCGCTCAGCGCGCGCCGATCACATCTTCGAAGGCCTTCTCGAGGCGCGCGAAGCCCTCGTTCAGGTCCGCCTCGGGAATGATGAGCGACGGCGCGAAGCGCAGCACGTCGGGGCCGGCGATCAACATCATCACGCCGCGGTTTGCAGCCGCCGCGTTGAAGTCCTTCGCGCGGCCCGCGAAGCGCGCGGTCAGTTCCGCGCCGATCAGCAGACCCTTGCCGCGCACTTCCTTGAACATGTCGAAGCGTTCGTTCAGTTGCGCGAGCTTCGCGCGAATCGCTTCGCCGCGCGCGCGCACGCCGGCGAGCAGCGCCGGGTCGCTCACGAGCTCGACCACCTTGTCCGCGATCGCCGCGCCGAGCGGGTTGCCGCCATAGGTCGTGCCGTGCACGCCCACCTTGAAGTGCGCCGCGATGGCTTCGGTCGTGAGCATCGCGCCAATCGGAAAGCCGTTGCCGAGCGCCTTCGCCGTGGTGAGGATGTCCGGCGTCACGCCGGTGTCCTGGTACGCGTAGAAAGTGCCGGTGCGGCCCACGCCCGTTTGCACTTCGTCGAAAATCAGCAGCGCGTTGTGCGCGTCGCAGGCCTCGCGCAGCGCCTGCAGGAAGGCCGGATCGGCGGGAATCACGCCGCCCTCGCCCTGCACCGGCTCGACGATCACGGCGCAGGTTTGCGCGCCGATCGCGCGCTTCGCGGCTTCGATATCGTTGTAAGGCAGATGCACGATGCCCTGCGGCACAGGGCCGAAGCCTTCCGAATACTTGGGCTGGCCGCCCACGCTGACCGTGAAGAAGGTGCGGCCATGGAACGACTGCGTGAACGAGATGATCCCGGCCTTCTGCTCGCCGTGACGGTCGAATGCCACCCGGCGCGCGAGCTTGAGCGCGGCCTCGTTGGCCTCGGCGCCCGAGTTCGCGAAGAATGCGCGATCGGCGAACGTGAGGGCTTCGAGCTTGCGCGCGAGGCGCAGCACCGGCTCGTTGGTGTAGCCGTTGCCGATGTGCCAGAGCTTGCCGCCCTGCTGGTGCAGCACGCGCAGCAGTTCGGGGTTGGCGTGGCCGAGCGAGGTCACGGCGATGCCGCACGCGAAGTCGACATAGTCGCGGCCTTCGGTGTCCCAGACGCGCGAGCCTTCGCCACGGTCGGGAACGAACGGCGCGGGCGAAAAGCACGGCACCATCACTTCGTCGAAGGTCTTGCGGCTCACGGTCTGGTCGTTCATGGCGAATCCTCTTGGGCTCAATGTGGGTTTCAGGCTGGGGCGGAGTGCGCCTGCTGCAGCGCAACGCCCTTTGCCTCGGTAACAGAAGCAGTGTAGGCAACCGTGCCGCAATCGTCTTGCGTAACCGCGACGTGTTTTTTCGTCGTCGCCGGGCGGGATCAGGTCCAATCAGGCGCGACCGGTTGCAATCAGTCGCGCTCCGGCGGCTCCACGAGCGCGCCCGCGCGCGGCTCCAGCGCCGCTGCCCCAGCCGCGCCGCCGTGCTGGCGCTCGATCCAGTTGCGGCGATCCTCGCGCGGCGTCACGCCGAAGCGCTCGCGATAGGCATTGGAAAAATGCGCCGCCGATGAAAATCCGCATGCAAGGCTGATCTGCACCACCGACTTGCTGCTGCGCTGCAGCTGAGAGCGCGCTTTCGCGAGGCGCAGGCCCAGGTAGTACTTCGACGGCATCGCATTGAGGTACTGGCGGAACAGGCGCTCCAACTGACGGCGCGAGACGCCCACGTGGCCGGCGATCTCGTCGGTCGTGAGCGGGTCCTCGATATTCGCCTCCATCAGCATGAGCGCATCGTTCAGGCGCGGATGGCGCTCGCCGGGCGCAGTCACGAACGGAATGCGCTGGCGCTCGTCGCCGCTCCTGAGCGTGCTTGCGCCGAGCGCGTCGGCGATGCGGTCCACGAGTTCGGGGCCGTGCTCGCGGCCGATCATCGCGAGCATGAAATCGAGCGTCGCCTGGCCGCCCGAGCAGGTCGCGCGGCCGCGGTCGATTTCGTAGATGTGCTGCGTGACGATGGTGCGCTCGAACTGTTCGGAGAACTGCTGATAGGTCTCCCAGTTCACCGCTACGCGATAGCCCTGCAGCTGGCCCGCCATCGCGAGCCACCAGATGCCGTGGTGGATGCCGCTCACGATCGGCGTGCGCTGCCCCACGCGCGCGAGGCTCGCGAGAAACAGGCGATAGTCGGCGAACTGCTGAAAGCGCTCGGTCACGACGATGAGCCAGTCGCACGCCACCGCGTCGCCGAACGCGCAGTCGGCGGGCCATTGCGCGCCGCCGGCGAGCGGCACTGGCCGGCCGTTCCACGAGCACATCTGCCAGCGGTAGAGCGCGCGGCCGTCGATTTCGTTGGCGAGGTTCAGGGCATCGACGATGGGGCCGACGCTCGACATCGAGACCGGCGGCAACGCGACGATCGCGACCTGGGTCGTGCGGGACGCCGCTTGCGACACGTCCTGGCGCTCCGCTTACTTGAGGCTGCCCGAGAGGAACTGGCGCAAGCGCTCGCTCCTCGGGTTGCCGAGCACGTCGGCGGGCGCGCCCTCTTCCTCGGTGCGGCCCTGGTGCAGAAACATCACATGATTGGAGACGTTGCGCGCAAAACCCATCTCGTGCGTCACGACGATCATCGTGCGGCCTTCCTCGGCGAGCTTCTGCATCACCTTGAGCACTTCGCCCACGAGTTCGGGATCGAGCGCGGAGGTAGGCTCGTCGAACAGCATCACGTCGGGGTTCATCGCGAGCGCGCGCGCAATCGCCACGCGCTGCTGCTGGCCGCCCGAGAGATGCGAGGGATATTGCTTTTCCACGCGCGGCGCGAGGCCGACCTTCTCCAGATACGCACGCGCGCGCTCCTCGGCTTCCTTGCGCGGCACGCCGAGCACGTGCATGGGCGCCTCGATCACGTTCTCGATCACGTTCATGTGCGACCAGAGATTGAAGTGCTGAAACACCATCGCGAGCTTGGTGCGAATGCGCTGGAGCTGCTTGTGATCGGCCACGTCGAGGTCGCCGTTGCGGCCCGCTTTCGTGCGCACGGTTTCGCCGTCCACCACGATCTCGCCGGCGTTCGGCTTCTCGAGGAAATTAATGCAGCGCAAGAACGTGCTCTTGCCCGAGCCGCTCGCGCCGATGATGCTGATCACGTCGCCCTTCTTCGCGTCGAGCGAGACGCCCTTGAGCACTTCGTTGTCGCCATAGCGCTTGTGGATGTCGCGGGCAATCAGCTTGCTATCCGATGAAGATTGCGCTGGGGTTTTCATTTGGGTTTGCGGCGTGCGCGGATTCGTTTGCATCGTCTGAACCAAGGTGGTCTCCCAAAAATTATCGCGTACGCACGGCAAGATGGCCGAGCCAGCGCTTCTCCGCGCGGCGGAACGCAGCCACCAGCACGAACGATACCGCACAGTAGATCAGCGCCGCGAGCCCGAACGACTCGAACGAGCGGTAAGTCGCCGAGTTGGCGTCGCGCGCGACCTTGAGGATGTCGGGCACTGTCGCCGTGAACGCCACCGTCGTTGCGTGCAGCATCAGGATCACTTCGTTACTGTACAGGGGCAGCGCGCGGCGCAGCGCCGAAGGCAGCACGACGCGCCAGTACATCGTGAACGGGCTCATGCCATAAGCGCGCGCCGCCTCCACTTCGCCGTGCGAGGTCGCGCGAATCGCGCCCGCGAAAATCTCGGTCGTATAAGCGCAGGTATTGAGCGCGAACGCGAGGATCGCGCAATTCAGGCCACTGCGGAAAAACGCGTCGAAGAGCGGCTCGGCGCGCACGAAAGCGAGGCTGTACACGCCCGTGTAGATCAGCAGCAGTTGCACATAGAGCGGCGTGCCGCGAAACACATAGGTGTAGAAGCGCACCGGCAGCGAGATCCAGCGCCGGCTCGACACGCGCGCGACCGCGAGCGGCACCGCGCAGACAAAGCCGAACGCCACCGAGATCACGAGCAACCACGCCGTCATCGCGAGGCCCGAGACGTGCTCGCCGTCCCAGTAGAGGAATGCGCGGCCGAATTGTTGAATGATTTCGTTCATCGCCTGGTTCTCCCCGGATTACAGTTGCGCGTGGCGCACGCCCGCCGAGTAGCGGCGTTCGAGCCAGATCAGCGCGAAGTTTGAAATGGTGGTGATCGCCAGGTAGATGAGCGCCGCGATCACGAGGAAGAAAAACAGGTTGAAGGTGCTGCGGCCCGCGTCCTGGGCGGCCTTCACGACATCGGCCAGACCGATGATCGACACCAGCGCGGTCGCCTTCACGAGCACCTGCCAGTTGTTGCCGATGCCGGGCAGCGCAAAGCGCATCATCTGCGGAAACAGGATGCGCACGAACACGCGCACCCCGCTCATGCCGTAGGCGTGGCCCGCTTCGAGCTGGCCGCGCGGCACGGCGAGAAACGCGCCGCGGAAGGTCTCCGTGAAGTACGCGCCGTAGATGAAGCCGAGCGTGAGCACGCCGGCCACGAATGGATCGATGTCGATCTGCGCCATGCCGAGCGCGTCGGTGACCTCGTTCACGCCGATCTGAATGCTGTAGAACAGCAGCAGCATCAGCACGAGATCGGGCACCGAGCGAATCAGCGTGGTGTAGGCCGTCGCGCAGGCCGCGAGCGGCCGGTTGAACGAAAGCTTCGCCGCCGCGCCCGCAAGACCGAGCAGCACGGCCACGCCGAGCGAGAGCAGCGAAAGTTCGATCGTCTTGATCGTGCCGGCGAGCAGCACCGGGCCAAAGCCGTAGAGCATCACGCGCGTCTCCGTGAAAGTCGTTATCGACGCTCCGGGTGTTGGCCGCGGGCGTCGTTTTGAAGATGTGCGCGGATGGTCGCAGTGCAAAATGGATTGCTCAAACGCGCGCGCCCGTTATGCTGCATTGCAGCATAACAGCGCTTCGCACGTCTGGCCGGGGTTTTGAGCCGCGCCGTCAAGGGCGCGATGATTTTGTAAGCCGAAAAAAACCCAGCGGTCCACGCTGGGCGTTTTCACAAGTTTCGAGTCGCTTTTTCGATAGAAGCGGCGGCACCCTACTCGATCCCCAACTGCGCCTTGATCGCGGGCAGCATGTACTGCACGGCCGCGCGCCCTTCCTCGATCGCCGGCCCGGCGCGATGAAAGTCGAAAATCCCCATGCCGCCCAGACGCGGCTGGATCAGCACGTCGGCGGGCTCGCCCGCCAGACGGCTGCGCGTGATGCGCACCTGCATGATGTCGATACTCTGCGCGATCGAGCTCAGCAAGGACGGCGCGCGCGCACTGGGCGGCGGCGCGACGCGCACGTCCGGGCCGCCCAGCGCGCCCAGTCCCGAAGGCTGCAGCCAGTTCGGAAACGGCCTGCCATTGCGGCGCAGCAGCAACGGGGGTTCCCTGCGGCGCGCGCCGGGCGGTGCATCGGGCAGCGAGCCGGCTTGGGTATCGGACGATGCGTCGGAGGGCGCGTCGGACAGTGCATCTAGCGGCAATTCCAGCTCCTCGCCGCTCGCCGGCGACGTCCCGGCGCCCGCCACCCCCGCCGGCGTTTCGCGCGGCACGGTGTCGATTGCGCCGCCCAGGTCACGGCCATTGAGGATGTCGTGATTAAGGTCGATGGCGATCACCGTGTCGGCGCGCATCGCGCGCGCCGCCGAGACCGGCACCGGGTTGCTGAGCCCGCCGTCCACGAGCCATACGCCGTCGTGCCAGATCGGCGTGAAAAGCCCGGGGATCGCGATGGAGGCGCGCACCGCGTCCACCACGCCGCCGTCGCGCAGCCAGACTTCGCGGCCCGTATCGAGCTCGGTGGCCACCGCCGCGAACGGTATGGCCAGGTCGTCGATCGTGCGCCCGTTGAACTGTTTCGCGAACAGGTCGATCACCTTGCGCCCGCCCAGCAGCCCGCCGGAAAAGCGCAAGTCGAGCAGGCGCACGACCGTCTGCCAGGTAAGCTTGCCGACCCACTCTTCGAGCCAGTCCAAATCGCCGTTCGCGTAGACGGCGCCCACGAGCGCGCCGATGGAGGTGCCGCACACCACGTCGGGCTTGATGCCCGCCTCCTCTAGCGCGCGAATCGCGCCAATATGGGCCCAGCCGCGCGCCGCCCCGCCACCCAGCACGAGCCCCACGCGCGGCGGACGCCGACGTTGCATCACCATGCGCGCCTCCCGCGTCCTCCGGTTTTCCTCACCTGCTTCGCTTTCTGCTTCACTTTCCTCAACACTTTGTCGAGTAGATTCAATGTCCTATGTCCGCTTGCTGAGTCCACTTTCCGGCGCCTGCCCGTCTTCGTTCGTCTCCATCGCCCGTCAACGCCCGCGAATCACATCGGAGCGCGAGGTCGTCGAGACCCGTCCGTCGGGCCCGAAGTGCACATTGAAATACGCCTCCTGCGTGACGCCCCCTTCGAGCCACTTCCAGCTCCACACCGTCTCCTTCTTGAGCCGGTACGCGGCCACCTGCCCTGGTTTACCGAGCAAGCGCCGCACCTCGTCCTGGCTCTCGCCGACGCGCACCTTCGCGAAATTCTCGGCAGTGAGCGCCTGCGTGATCGCCACGAGCCGTCCATCCGGGCCGATGTCGACCATATAGGTCTTGAGCCCCGCCGGGCCGCGCGGATATTCGAGCCGCCGCGAGCCGTCGTCGAACACACGCTCGGTCTCGGGCTTGCCCATCTGCTCGCGCACCTGCTCGAGCGTCGAGACGCCGGGCGTCATGCCCTTGAGCAGCAGCACGTCGGGCTTCACCGAATCGAAGAAGGTCTTGAACGTCAGCCGGAGGGCGTCGAGCATGGTGTCGATCTGGCGGTCGTCGCAGCCCGTGAGCGTGAGCGCCGCCAAGGCGGCGCACGCCACCGCGAGCGAGCGTGTGGATGAAAAGTTGGGCGACATGTCGTGTGGGCATCACGGAAGCAGCGCTTGCGGCGCATCTGAGGACGGACCAAGCCGTCGGCTCAGCGTGCGCTTACAACCCACAATGTACCGTCAATGCGGCTGGTCGTCGCGCGCCGTCGAGTTCGAATGCGGCTCGTGCAACGCCCTGGACGCCCGTGCGTGCGCGCCGGCCGCGGCAGGCAGCGCCTCGCTCGCGGCAGCGCCGGCACGCTTGCGCTCGCGCAGCGAGCGGCGCGTGCGCGCGATCTCGGCGGCCTGCCAGGACAGCAGCGCAAGCACGCCGAATACCACCTCGCGCATGCGCTTGACGAGCGCGAGCGAGAGCGCCACGTCCGGGCTCACGCCGAACAGTTGCGCGAGCAGCACCACGGCGACTTCCTGCACGCCGAGGCCCGCCGGCACCATGAAGGCCGCGTGGCGCACGGCCTGGGTGATGGCCTCGATGGCGAGCGCCTCGCCCACCGTGACCGGATGGCCGAGCAGCTTGAGCGCCCACCATGTCTCGAACGCGCCGAGCATGTAGCCGCCGAGTTGCCAGAAGAACGCGCGGAACATCAGGCCTGTGCGCGACATGAGCCGGTCGAGTTCGGCGTCGAGTTGCTTGCCGTCGATGCCCATCATGAGCGGATTGTTCGCGCCGAGCAGGTGCGCGGCCCAGCGCTCGATCGCATGGAACACCCCGCCGCGGCGCAGCAGGACCACTGCGAGCACGGGCAGCGGCGCCGTGAGGAGCAACGCGAGCGCGATCGTGACGATGGTGCGCAGCGACCCGCCGTCGCCCGTTGCCGCCACGATCAGCACGACGCCGAGCGCCGAGAACGCGTATTGCACGGCAATGGTCACGAACACCTCGACGATCACCGAGGCCGTGATCCGGCTCAGGTCGCGGCCATCGTCACCGTTGTCGCCATCGCCGCGGTCGCGCACCTTCCAGCGCGCGAGGCGCACCCCGACGATCTCCCCGCCCACGCCCACCACGGGCAGGAGGCGGTTGACGGCCTCGCGCACGGTCGCGACCCACCAGAGGAAACCAAGCGGCGCGCGCTTGTCGAGCAGGAGGCGCCACGCGTGCGCATCGAGCAACAGCGGCAGCGCATGGAACGGCACGAGCCATAGGAGCACCGGCCCCGCCGCGCCGATCACGCGCACCACGTCGCGCGCGCCATCGTGCACGGCCAGCCCGATCAGGATCGCGATCCCGACCGGCAGGCCCAGCCATTGAAGCCACTTCATGACGATGCCTGTGTCTCCTGGGTGTGACTTGCCGGCGCGCGTGCGCCGCCCGATGCAGCGGACTTCGCCGCTCCCCGGTCGAAAAACACGTCGGTGAAACCGCCGTGGCGCACGCCCGCGCGCTTCAGCGCTTCGGCCACGCGCGGCGAGATCAGCGCGTCGAGTTCGTCGGCGTGCCGATACGCGCTCATCGACGGCGTGATCGGCCCCTCGCCCGCAGCGGGCGCCTCGGCAGGATGGCAATAGATCTCGCCTACGCCCTGCGCCGGCAGATGCACGAGCGCGTCGAGCAGCACTGCCTCGTCCATCGCGCCCGTATTCGCCATACCGACGACGTAATCGTTATGCGCCACGCCCGCACGCGCAAGACGCGCGCGCACGAGTGCAAGCCAGGGCCTGAGCGCAAACGGCGCGCCCGCCTCCAGCGGCAGGCGCATCGCGCGCAAGCCGTACTCGCGGCCGATCGAGAGGATCAGCGAGAGCACCGTGGGATGCAGATGGAAGTGCTTGTGCGTGTTCACGTGATCGAGCGCGAGCCCGGTCGCCGCGAACGCCTCGAATTGCGCGCGAATCTCCAGGGCGAGCTGCGCGCGCACGTGAGGCAGGAAAAAGAAGCGAAAGCCGTCGAGCACCATGTTGTCGCCGAAGCGGCCTTGCGCGTCGACGAGCGCGGGAATTTGCGCGTGCGGCAGCATGGCCGCGCCGTCGGCGAGCACGAGGTGCAGGCCCACGCGCAGGTTCGGCAATTGCCGCGCGCGCGCCACCGCGTCGGCGGCGGCGGGCGCGGCGACCATCAGGCTCGCGGCATTGAGCACGCCATCGCAGTGCGCGCGCTCGACCGCCGCGTTGACCCGCTCGTGCAGGCCGAAGTCGTCGGCGGTGAAGATCAGCGCGCGGCCATCATTGCCTGCGACGTCGGCAACCCCAGCCGCGCGCGGCGACGCATCCATCATGCCTCGTGGGCGCGCAGGAAGCGGAAGAACTCCACGCCCTCACGCAGGCGGCGCTTCATCATGTCCCAGCTCGTGAGCATTTCGCGCACGATTTCCCAAATCTTCGACGGGCGGAAATAGAACTCGCGATAGAACTGCTCGAGATGGTGATAGATCTCGTCGCGCGACAGATGCGGATAGCCGATCGCCGCAAGCTGCACGCCTTCCTTGCTCACGAGATTGATGGTCTTGTTCTCTTCCATCCAGCCGTTCTCCACGGCCTGCTTGTAGAGCGTCGTGCCCGGATAAGGCGCCGCGAGCGAGACCTGGATCGTGTGCGGATTGATTTCCTTCGCGTACTCGATGGTCTTCTTGATGGTCTCCGGCGTCTCGCCCGGCAGGCCGAGAATGAAGGTGCCGTGAATCTTGATGCCGAGCTTCTTGCAATCGGCGCTGAAGCGGCGCGCGAAGTCGGTGCGCACGCCCTTCTTGATGTTCACGAGGATCTGGTCGTCGCCGCTTTCGAAGCCCACGAGCAGCAGGCGCAGGCCGTTCTCCTTCATGACCTTGAGCGTCTTGTACGGCACATTCGCCTTGGCGTTGCACGACCACGTCATGCCGAGCTTGCCGAGGCCGATCGCGATGGCTTCGGCGCGCGGCAGGTCATCGGTGAAGGTGTCGTCGTCGAACATGAGCTCCTTCACTTCCGGCATGTTGTCGCGAATCCACTTCGCTTCCGCGAGCACGTTCTCGACCGAGCGCGTGCGGTAGCGGTGGCCGCTCACCGTCTGCGGCCACAGGCAGAACGTGCAGCGCGACTTGCAGCCGCGACCCGTGTAGATCGAGACGTACGGGTAGTTCAGGTAGCCGATGAAGTAGTTGTCGATCTTCAGATCGCGCTTGTAGACGGGCGCCACAAAGGGCAGCTCGTCCATGTTCTCGAGGATCGGACGCGCTTCGTTGTGCTCGATCGAGCCGTCCTTCGCGCGCCAGCTCAAGCCCTTGATCTCGGCGAACGGCTTGCCTTCGGCGATTTCCTTGCAGGTGAAGTCGAATTCCTCGCGGCAGACGAAATCGATCGCCTCGGTGGCCGTGAGCGAGTTGTGCGGGTCGACCATCACCTTCGCGCCCACCATGCCGACCAGCAGCGACGGCTTGCGCTTTTTCAGGTCCTCGGCGAACAGCGCGTCGGTCGGGAACGACGGCGTGCTCGTGTGGATGATCACGAGGTCGTAGTCCATCGCGATCTTCAGCGTTTGTTCGACGCCAATACCGTCGGCGGGCGCGTCGAGCACGCGGCTGTCCGGCACGAGGGCTGCGGGCTGGGCGAGCCAGGTCGGATACCAGAACGAGCGGATCTCGCGCTTCGCCTGATAGCGCGAGCCTGCGCCACCGTCGAAGCCGTCATAGGACGGGGCCTGCAAAAACAGCGTTTTCATGAGAGGAGTGCTCCGCCAACCCTTTAGTTAATGGGCATGAATGAACGACAAGCGCGCGCGCTGGCTCGAGGCCGGCGCGGCACGCCACAATTTGGGGTGCGCCTGGGACTCATGCCCCGGGGCGCTTCGGTCCGGCACGCTGGACCTGATTTATTCGGGCCTGCTTCACCAGGCTTGCTTCGCCAGGCCTGATTCGCCAGACCTGACAACGCTGGGCCCAACCACGGCCTCAACGGCCATCCGACACCTCGACGGCCGCCCGGCGCGGCGCCGCGCTCACGCGCGCTTCGCCCGCACCCGGCATGGCACCGATGTCGGCCGCGGCCACGACGTCGGGGTTGGCGACCGGCACGCGCACGCCGCGCCAGATCACGTGCGAGCCGAATACGGCCGCCAGCCATTGCAGCAGCAAGAGCGCATCGCGCAGCGGCACCAGCGGCAAATCGCGCCAGAACGCCTGCAGGCTCGCACTGCCGCGCACATGCAAGGCCAACCGCGCGATGATACCGCTAACCGTGCTCGCGCCGAGCACGGCCAACGCGACCCTCGCCACTGCGCCGGCCCCGGATGCCATCGCGGCGCTGGCCGCGAGCTGCCAGTATGCGAGCGCGCCCAGCACGAGCCACGGCGAGGTAAAGGTGATGAAGAGCGACGCAAACCCCGCCGGATTGACCGAGCGAATCGTGCGCAGCCAGCGCGTCTCGCGCAGCCATAGCGTGCGGAACGTCGGCTCGATCACGTCAGTGGCGACCAGCACCGGCGCGAGCACCGTGTCGAGCCCATGATCGCGTGCGAAGCGCGCGAGCTGATAGTCGTCGGCGAGGCAATCCTTGAGCGACTCGAAACCGCCGATGCGCTCGAGCGTGCCACGCGACAGCGCAAGCGTCGCACCGAAGCCGAACGCGCGCGAGCCCGTGGAATGCGCGACCCGCACCGAAGGCGCGAACCACTCGTTGATGAACAGCGCGCCCACGCGCGGCCAGAAGCCGCCGATACTGCGCGCGCTGTAAAGACAGGTCACCACGCCCACTTGCGGGTCGGCGAGCGGCGCGGTGACGATCTCGAGATAGTCGGGCTCCACGGCGATGTCGCTGTCGGCGACGATCAGCACCTCATGGCGCGCATGGGCCGCCATATTGATGAGATTGCTCACCTTCAGGTTGCTGCCGTGCACGCGCGAGTCGATCACGAGCGCGATGTCGTGGGCCGGATACGCGGCCTGCAGCCGCCGCACGACCGCAATGGCGGGATCCTTCGACGAGGACACCCCGAAAATCAATTGATAGCGCGGATGGTGCTGCTCGCAAAAGGTGACGAGGTTTTCATAGAGACGGGGCTCTGCGCCACACAGCGGCTTGAGCACACTCACCGGCAGCGGCGCGCGGACCCGGGCGCGCCTGGCCGCCACGCGCACTTGTGCGGCGGAACCAAGGCGCGGCATGCTGAGCACGGCACAAATCGCGTAGAAAGTGGCCGCGCAACACAGCGCGATCACAAGCCACCACGCCGGGGACAGAGAACCCAGCACTGCAGTCATGCCTCGATGCCTCGCGCGCCGCGCCATGGCACCGCGGCGCAATCACACGGCGCGCCGGCCAACTCGAGCGTGTCGCCTGCTAACATTTGCCCTACCCCGGAAATCACGAAAATTGACCCGCGCATCGTATCCGCGCGACATATTGGCCGCCACCTGCGTAACAGACGGCTACATTTTTTAAACGCCGTGCCAATCAACCGATGAATTGACCGGGCACTGCCAGAAAAAGGCGCGCGCGGCGCTCTTTTTTGCACCCTTGCTCGCACCCTGATTCAAAGGCAAAAATTGTAGCAGCAACGTCCTCACGCCGCTTCCGCGCTCTCGCAAAAATGCTTCTCATATTTGCAAAGACGGCAATTATTTCAGGTGGTCCACAACGAGCTTCCAGCGCCTTATTACCCCAAGAATAATCAGTAAGCATATTGAAATAAATTCTTAACGATATTGAATAGCGATTTAGTGGAGCTCAACCGAATATCAATATAAATAAGAATTATTCCGGTTCAATTGAGAAATGGTTGCAGGGGTTTGCAGGCCGAGTCTGGGCAGCCCCACCGGAAACCACGCGAGGCGCATGGATTCCCCGAGGCCGTCAGCAGGATCCGGAGCGCTTTGGCACAATGCCTCGACCTTGCGTCTGCCTTGCAGCCGCCCCAGCGCCCACCCGGCGCGTTCGCGGGGCCAGGCTTGCGGCACGCTCCATGAACATCGGAACGCCACTCGCCCATGATCCCCTTCTCCGTCCTCGACCTCTCGCCGGTGCCTGCCGGCTCGAACGCCGGCGTCGCGCTGCGCAACACACTCGACCTCGCCCAGCACGCCGAGCGCTGGGGCTACCACCGCTACTGGCTCGCCGAGCACCACAACATGACCGGCATCGCCAGCGCCGCCACCTCCGTCGTGATCGGCCATGTTGCGGGCGGCACGCGCACGATTCGCGTCGGGTCGGGCGGCATCATGCTGCCCAATCACGCGCCGCTCTTGATCGCCGAGCAGTTCGGCACGCTCGAGGCGCTCTATCCGGGGCGCATCGACCTGGGGCTCGGGCGCGCGCCCGGCACCGACCAGACCACAGCGCGCGCGCTGCGCCGCGACCTGCACGCGAGCGCCGCTGCCTTCCCCGACGACGTCGCCGAGTTGCAGCGGCTCTTCGCCGATCCTGTGGAAGGCCAGCGCGTGCGCGCCGTGCCGGGCGCGGGCCTGCACGTGCCGCTCTATATCCTCGGCTCGAGCCTGTTCGGCGCGCAGCTCGCGGCGGCGATGGGCCTGCCCTTCGCGTTCGCCTCGCACTTCGCGCCCGACCAGATGCTCGCCGCGCTGCGCGTCTATCGCTCGCAGTTCCGAGCGTCGGCGACGCTCGCGAAACCGCACGCGATGGTAGGCGTGAACGTGTTCGCCGCCGAGACCGACGACGAAGCACGCATGTTGTTCACCTCGCTACAGCAGCAATTCGTGAATCTGCGGCGCGGCACGCCGGGGCAGCTTCCGCCGCCGGCGGCACAAATCGCCGCAAACGAATTCGAGCTTTCGAGCGTCGCACATTCGCTCGCGTGCTCGGTGGTGGGCGACCGCGCGAGCCTACGTGCGGGACTCGCCTCGGTGATCGAGCAGACCCAGGCGGACGAGCTGATCGTCACCGCGCAGATCTACGATCACGCAAAACGTCTGCGCTCGTTCGAGATCACCGCGCAGGTGCGCGCGGAGATGGCCGAGGCCCGTTGACCCCAGCCGGGCCAGGCGAGAAGGACTATCGCGGCTGGCCCGGCAGCGCCGCCAGCCCGCTGAGCAGCGCGGCGTGAAACGCCTCGGGGTCCTGCATCTGCGGCGCATGGCCGAGTTCGGGGAACTCCACGAGCTTCGCGTTCGGGATGGCCTTCTGTGCCGCCCTCGCCAGCGCCGGGTAGTGCCCGAGCTGAGCACGCACTTCGGGCGGCGCGGCATCCTTGCCGATGGCGGTCGTGTCCTTGTCGCCAATCAGCAGCAGCGTCGGCACTTTTAACTGGCCGAATTCGTAGATCACGGGCTGCGTGTAAATCATGTCGTACAGCAGCGCCGAATCCCACGCAACCTGCTGCTTGCCCGGCCCCCGGTACATGCCGGCCAGCATCTGCACCCACGGCTCGTAGCGCGCGCTCCAGTGGCCCGCGTAATAGGTCGACTGCTCATAGTTGCGGATGCCGTCGGCGCTCGTTTTCAATTCGCGCGCATACCAGTCGTCCACCGAGAGCGAAGGCACGCCTTTCGCTTTCCAGTCCTCGAGCCCGATCGGGTTCGCAAGCACCAGTTGCTCCGTCTCGCGCGGATACATCAACCCGTAGCGCACCGCGAGCATGCCGCCGGTCGAATGGCCGATGACGGTCGCGCGCCGCACGCCCAGCGATACGAGCAGCGCATGCGTATTGCGCGCAAGCTGCTGGAAGCTGAATTGATAAGCCGCCGGCTTGCTCGATTTACAGAAACCGATCTGGTCCGGCGCGATCACGCGATAACCGGCATCGGTGAGCCGCGTGATCGTATCGCCCCATGTGGCGGCGCAGAAGTTCTTGCCGTGCAGCAGGATCACGATGCGGCCGTTGGGCCTGGACGGCTGCACGTCCATATAGGCCATGTGCAGCATCTGCCCTTGCGACGTGAAGCTGAACTCGCGCACCGGATGCGGATAGTCGAAGCCCTGAAGCTCGGGGCCATACACGGGACCATCGGCGGAACCCCCGATCGGCACGGCAGCCGTGGATGCGGCGGCGGAAGACGCATTCGGGCCGCTTCCGGCAGTGCACGCAGCAAGAAAAACGGCGGCACAACAGGCGGCGATGGCGTATAGCCTCGATATCGAAAGCATGGGCAATGTCGTCAAGAGTGGCGTGACTTCACGCGGGTTGTTGCCTCGGCGCCCGGCGGGCGCGGGCCATTACGGCGGGCGCAAAATGCCCCGATTCTAGCCGCCATGCGTTGCCGCCCTGTGCAAGGAATTCGCGCAAGACGGCTTTCAGTGCTAGAACAGTCAATGCGCGGTCACAAAAACGACGCCGGCGACGGGAAGTCCCAACACGCATCCGGCGCACGAGCCGAGACGCACGAACCAGGCCATACCCCGGGGCACAACAAGGAGACGATCATGGCAACTCCGGCAAGCCTCAACGATCTGCAGCGCACCACGCTCGCGATCGTGCTCGCGGGCGGGCGCGGCACCCGTCTCGGTCCGCTCACCAACAAGCGCGTGAAGCCGGCGGTCTACTTCGGCGGCAAATACCGCATCATCGATTTCGCCCTCTCCAACTGCCTGAATTCGGGCATCCGCCGCATCGCCGTGGTCACTCAGTACAAGGCGCATTCGCTGCTGCGCCACCTGCAGCGCGGCTGGGGCTTCCTGCGCGGCGAGTTCAACGAGTTCGTCGACCTGTGGCCCGCGCAGCAGCGCGTGGAAGGCGCACACTGGTATCGGGGCACAGCCGACGCCGTCTATCAGAATCTCGACATCATCCGCTCGATCTCGCCCAAGCATGTGATCGTGCTGGCCGGCGACCACATCTACAAGATGGATTACACGCGCATGGTGGCCGACCATGCCGCGAGCGGCGCCGACTGCACGGTGGGCTGCATCGAGGTGGCGCGCCTCGACGCGCGCGCGTTCGGCGTGATGGCCGTGGACGAAGCGCGCCGCGTCACCGGCTTCGTCGAGAAACCCGACGATCCGCCCGCGATGCCGGGCCACCCCGACATCGCGCTCGCAAGCATGGGCATCTACGTGTTCGAGACGGCCTATCTGTTCAAGCTGCTCGAAGAGAACATCGCGCGCACGGCCACCGACCACGACTTCGGCAAGGACATCATTCCGCGCGTGGTCACCGATGGTCATGCGATCGCGCATCCGTTCAGCCTCTCGTGCGTCTCCTCCGATCCGAACGCCGAGCCCTACTGGCGCGACGTGGGCACTATCGACGCCTACTGGTCCGCCAATCTCGATCTGGCCTCGACGATTCCCGCCCTCGATCTCTACGACCGCAACTGGCCCATCTGGACCTATCAGGAGCAATTGCCGCCCGCCAAGTTCGTGCGCGACCTGAATGGACTGCAAGGCTCCGGCACCAACCTGATCGTGTGCGGCGGCAGCGTGATCTCGGGTTCGCAGATCTCGCGCTCGGTGATCTCGTCGAATGTGGTCGTGAAGTCGTTCTGCAACATTGCCGAGGCAGTCTTGTTGCCCGAGGTGACGGTCGGCGCGAGCTGCCGGCTGCGCAAGGTGGTGGTGGACCGCGGCTGCGCGATTCCCGACGGCACCGTGATCGGCGAAGACCCCAAGCTCGACGGCGAGCGCTTCTACCGGACCGAGAACGGCGTCGTGCTGGTCACGGACGAAGCGCTGGCGAGGCTCAGGCGCGGCGGCTGATCAATACAAGAGCGAGGCGCGCGCCCCCTCAACCCTGGACAGTCACTCGCCTGCAAGGGCCCCATTCCGATGACGATCCGCGTTCTGCACGTAGCCAGCGAACTCTACCCGCTGCTGAAAACCGGCGGTCTCGCCGATGTCACGGCCGCCCTGCCCGTCGCGCTAATCGAGCAAGGCGCCGATGCGCGCGTGCTGCTGCCGGGCTTCGCGAGCGTCGCTGCGGGCCTTGCCGACCTGCGCCCGGTCGCGCGCCTCGCGCGCACGTTCGGCGCTCCAGAAGCATCGCTCGAACTCGGCCATCTGCCGGGCAACGGCCTGCCCGTCTACATGATTCGCGCCGACGCGCTCTACGCCCGCCCGGGCAGCCCGTACCTCGACGCCGCCCAGGTGCCCTACGGCGACAACGCCCAGCGCTTCGCGCTGCTCGGCTGGGCCGCCGCGCAGCTCGCCCAGCATGCCGATCCCGACTGGACACCCGCCATCGTGCACGCGCACGACTGGCACGCGGGGCTCGCCCCCGCTTACCTGCGCGCCGCCGCGCGCGAACGCCGGCGTGCCGGCACGCGCACCGTCTTCACGATTCACAACCTCGCCTATCAAGGCATTTTTCCCGCGCAGCAGTTCGACATGCTGGGCCTGCCCGCCGACTTCTTCGACATGCACGGCGTGGAGTTCTACGGTCAACTTTCATTTCTGAAAGCAGGCCTCTATTTCGCCGACAAGATCACCACGGTGAGCCCGACTTACGCGCGCGAGATCCAGACCGTCGCTCAGGGCTGCGGGCTCGAAGCGCTGCTCAAGGGCCGCGCGCACGATCTGGTGGGCATCCTGAACGGCGTCGATTACACGATCTGGCATCCCGCCCACGACGACGCCATCGCCGCGCATTACTCGGCTGCGCACATGAGCGGCAAGCCGCGCTGCAAGACGGCGCTGCAAGCGCGGCTGAAGCTCGCGCAGCGGCAAGACGCGCCCGTGTTCGCCGTATTGAGCCGCCTCACCGAGCAAAAAGGCCTCGACCTGCTGCTCGGCGCGGTGCCCGAGATCGTCGCGCGCGGCGGGCAGCTCGCCGTGCTCGGCTCCGGCGATGCGAGCCTCGAACAGGGCTTCGCGCGCGCGGCGCGCCAGCATCCCGACGCGGTGGCGGTCGAGCTCGGCTTCGACGAGACGCTCGCGCACGCGATCGTCGCGGGCGCCGACGTCATGGTGGTGCCTTCGCGCTTCGAGCCGTGCGGGCTCACGCAGCTTTACGCGCTCGCCTACGGCGCGCTGCCGCTCGTGCATCGCGTGGGCGGTCTCGCCGACACCGTCGCCGACGCCTCGCTGGAAAATCTCGCCGATGGCCTCGCCACCGGCTTCGTGTTCGAGCGCTTCGAGCCCGACGCGCTCGCCGCCGCGATCCGCCGCGCCTTCGCGCTCTATGCGCGCAGCCATGACTGGCGCGCGACGCGCGAGCGCGGCATGCATCAGGACTTCGGCTGGGCCGCGTCGGCGCAACGCTATATGGCGCTCTATCGCGAGTTGGCCTGAAGCGACGCACAATTCTCACAACACTTCGCACACCAGATCGCAACCCGCGAGACGGCTGCGCGCAACACTGCACATACGCGGTCATCGACTGGGCGCGGCGAATTCGGTTATCGTTGCCGCACCGCTCGATTTTTCGCACCTCGCCCCCAGATACTGCCCATGAAAAACGTTTTGAGCATCCAGTCACACGTCGTGTTCGGCCATGCGGGCAACAGCGCCGCTGTGTTCCCGATGCTGCGGCTCGGCGTGAACGTGTGGCCGCTCAATACCGTGCAGTTCTCGAACCACACGCAATACGGCCACTGGACCGGCAGCGCGATCGATGCTGGGCAGATGGTGGATCTTGCCGAGGGCATCGGCGCGATCGGCGTGCTGCCGCGTTGCGACGCGGTGCTCTCGGGCTACCTCGGCACGCCCGAGCAGGCCCAGGCCGTGATCGACGTCGTGCGCGCCGTGAAGGCCGCCAACCCGCACGCGCGCTACTACTGCGACCCGGTGATGGGCGCGGTCAACGGCGACGGCAGCGGCTGCAAGGTCGAGCCCGGCATTCAGGCGTTTCTGGTGCGGCACATGCCCGAGGTGGCCGACGCGCTGATGCCGAACCACAGCGAGCTGCAACGGCTCGTCGGGCGCGAGATCGAGACCGCCGAGGAGGCTGTCGACGCCTGTCGCGAACTGTTGGAGCGCGGCCCGAAGCTCGTGCTCGTCAAGCATTTGCTCGACCGCAACAGCCCCGCGGACACCTTCAACATGCTCGTCGTGAGCGAGCACGAGGCGTGGCTCGGCCAGCGCCCGCTCTATCACTTCGCGCGCCAGCCCGTGGGCGTGGGCGACATTACGAGTGCGATCTTCGTCGCGCGCCTGATGAACGGCGATGCGCTGCGGCCCGCGTTCGAGCATACGCTCGCCGCCGTGAACGCGGTCGTGAAGGCCACCTACGACGCGGGGCGCTACGAACTGGAAATCGTCGCGGCGCAGGACCAGATCGCGCGCCCGCGCGAATGGTTCGACGCGTGGGCCATCGACATGGGTTGAGGGCGGGGCCGCGCGGCCTATAATGCGAGCCGCAAGCCCTCCGTTAGTCAAGAGATCGATCGATGTCCCACCCCATCCGCAGCGAACAGGAAGAGTATTTCGAGCAATTGTGCCTTGCCGTCGACGCCGGCGAAACGCACGAGCAGGAAGCCATCGAATACTTCGAAGAGCAAAGCCATGAAGCCGATTTCGACGCAGCCGTCTGGCTCGACATCGCGCTTTATCACGCACCCGAAGTGGCGCGCGGCATCATCGACTTCGTCGACGAAGAAGACCGCCAGCGCAGCGACATCGCACAGACCATCGCCGACAATCTCGACATTGCCTATGGCGACGACGACTGCGAGCGCTTCGAGACGATCGTGCGCCTTGCGCTGGCCAACGGCGTGCCCGTCGATCTGGACGTGGTGCTCGACGGCTGCAACCGCGCGCTCGACGATCTCGAAGGCTGGGCCAACGAAGACACCATGGCGCCGCTCGTGCGCCTGCGAGAAACGCTGCTTGCAATGCAAGCGCAGCGTTGAGCGCGCAAGACCGCAACACGCGCACGACACGCGGCACAAGCACGACACGCTCGCGGCACGACCGAACCACATAGAACAACAACGCTGCGCCAGGAGCCACGATGAGATCGCGCCACACGCCACCTCGCGCATCCGGTGCGCTGCCCCGTGCGTCGCGGCGCGCCGCACTGCTCGCAGCCACGCTCGGCGCGCTCTCGAGCATGTTCGCCGCGGCGCCCGGGGGCGCCGCACCTGCGGCCGGGCCGCCCACCGTGCTCACCATACGGATTGGCTTCGCCGCGCCACTGAGCGGCGACTATGCCGACTATGGCCGCGACCTGCAAAAAGGCGCGCAGCTCGCCATCGACGACGCCAACGCGCAAGGCGTGAAGATCGGCGATCAAACCGCGCACTTCGAGCTCGTCAGCATCGACGATCGCGCCGACCCGCGCGGCGGCGTGCAGGCCGCCGCGCGGCTCGCCGATGAGAACGTGGCGGCGGTGATCGGCCACTTCAACTCGGGCGCGGCCATCGCGGCCTCGCGCATCTATGAAAGCGCCGGCATCCCCATGATCGCGCCCACCGCGACCAACCCCACCCTGACTTCGCAAGGCTTCGCGAACACCTTCGCGGTGATCGCGAACGACGCGCGGTCCGCCGGCATGGCGGGCGCATGGGCCGTCGACGAGATCAAGGCGCGGCGCATCGCCATCTTCGACGACCGCAGCGCATTCGGCCAGGGCGAAGCCGACGTATTCGAGCGCGCCGTGAAAGCGCGCGGCGGCATCGTGGTCGCGCGCAACTTCGCGACGAGCGAATCGGGCAAACCGGGCGAGAGCGTCGACTTCGGCCCGCAGCTCGCGCGCATCCAGGCCGCCAACGCCGACCTGCTCTATTTCGGCGGCCTCGCGCACGAGGCCGCGGCGCTCGTGAGGCAAATGAAGGCGCGCAGCATGAACGCGCAGTTCGTGGGCGGCGGCGGCGTGGCGCTTCCCGACTTCGTGCGCCTCGCGGGCGTGGCGGGCGAAGGCACGCTCGCGTGGGAGTATGGCCGCCCGCTCGCGCAACTGCCCGACGGCCCGCACTTCGCGCAACGGTTCAAGAGCCGTTTCGGCGTCGATGTGCTCGCCTATGCGCCGTTCGGCTACGACGCGGCGTGGGCGGCCATTCACGCGATGGCGGCCGCCAGATCGGCGAATCCCGAGGTCTGGCGCGGCGCGCTCAAGACCCTGTCCTTCGACGGCGTCACGGGCCACATCGTCTTCGACGATCAAGGCGCGCTCAAGAACGGCGCTGCAACGCTCTATCGATTGAAACAAGGTGCGTGGGTGCCGGTGACCACGCGCGGCGGCTAACGCTCGCCCCGAGCACGCACGACGATCTGCGCACGCGTATCGCGCTGCATGCGCACGAGCGCATCGTGCATCTGCGCGAACTGATCCGGCGAGCACATCTGCCGCCCGAAATGCGCGGCAAGCCTGCGCGAAATCTGCACCGTGCGCGACGCCGGATCGAACACGTAGTGCGACGCGTAGTCGAGCCGGGCGCCATCCGCGTCCGCACTCGCCGACATGTCGTGCGGCCAGTCGGTCACGCGCGCGAACGCGGGCAACACGATTTGCGCGTGCTCCTCGAAATCGCCGCCCACACAGGCCCACGGCTGCGTGCGCTGCGGCACCGCGAGCCACGCGTCGAGCTGCGAGGCGATGCCGCCCGGTAAGCTGCTCAAGGCAGGCAGCGCCGTCGTGCCATCGCGCCAGACGACATGGTCGAGCGTGCCGGCGACCGTGACGGCGAACGGCCCCTGCGTCGCGCCGAGCGCACTCGTCGAAACCTGCGCGGTGCCCGTCAAGCCAGCCTGGCGCAGCCGCTGCAAAGCGATCTCCCGCGCCTGGCGACGCGTCGCGCGGCGCAGCGTGTTGCGCTCGAGTTCCGCACCCGCGCCCGTGTCCTCCACGCGATAGCGGTACGCAGCGCCGCCATCGGCTCCCGCGTCGATTTCGAGCCGCGCCGTGCGCTCGCGTGGCTGCGTGGCGGGCGTGCGCACGAGCACGCCGTCGTCGACGAGCAGCGCCGGGCGATCCAGCACGCCCGCCGGCAAATAGCCGAACGCCACGCCGCCCGACGAGGTATCGGCGAACACGCCCAGGTCGGGCAGCCACGCGATCACATGATCGATCGCCTCCACGCCGTAGCCCGGCACCGATGGCAGCGCATAGACGGGGCCGAGGTTCAGCAGCGCCGCTTCGGCGCGAATGCCCACCGCCGCGAGCAATGCGGTGAACAGCGCGACGTGGTCCTTGCAGTCGCCGTAGCGCGCGCGCAGGATGTCGACCGCGCGGTGCGGGGCCGCTGCGGTCTCGCCCAGAAAAAGCGCCACGTAGCGGATATTCAGGCGCATCCAGTCGTAGATGCGCGCGGCCCTCTCGCGCGGATCCGCCAGCCCCGCCGTGAGCGTTTGCGCGAAGGCCGCGATGGACGGATCGGTCGCGGTCGGATCGGCAGCTGCATCGCGGTAGCGCGCGGCAAAGGCTGCGTAGTCGGGCAAGGTCGTCACCATCAGGCGCGCGCCCCAGTTCACGCGGGCCACGGCGCCCGGCTCCAGCGGCGCGTAAGGGCCATGGTGATACTCGAAGGCGTAGCGCGTGCGGCCGTTCTCGGTCACGGGCGCGAGCGCCTCATAACCGCGTGCATCGACATGAAGCGGCAAGTCCGCCGGCAGATCGAAGACGAGGCGCTGAAGCTCGACCGGCTCGCCCGGCGGCTCGGCGAAGTACGAGAACATGCCGGCTCGCAGCGCCCTGGCGCGGCGCTTGGTCCAGACGAGGCGCACGCGCGAACCCGGCTGCACGCCCGGAAAGATCACGGTGCGCAGCACGCCGTCCTGGAAGGTCGGCGCGCCCGCCGAGCGCGGCTCCTGAACGTCGCGGATCGCGCCTGGCGCCACTTCGCGCAGGGTGCCGTCGGGGTCGATGGTGTACGCCGAGAGCGCAGTGATCGTTTCGATATCCTTATTGAACCAGACGTAGCGCTGCGCGACGGCATCGACGCCGGCCGTGGTGTCGGCGCGCATCGTCGAGTCGTCGTGCTCCTCGATCGAGCCGTCGCGCTGCACGACGAATTCGTGGACATCGCGTTCGAGCGTGGCGGGCGGCGAATCGGCGAGATCCAGGGAATCCTCGGGCGCCTGCGCTCGTGTCTGCGCTCCGGAAGGCGGCTGCGGCTGCACCTGCGCCTGCGCGCGCGGCCAGGCGAACGCCAGCGCCCATGCAAGCGCGAATGCACCGGCCCTTGCGCGCGCGGCGCTCATGGCACGCGCGTCGCCGCTGCGTTCGTCGTGGCCGTCGCGTTGGGTGCGGGCGTCGCGCTCGCCGCGCGCGGCCAGGACGTCGCCGCGAGTTCGCGGGCGCGCATCGCGTCACGCCACGCTCGCGGGCTCGCGCCGAACTCCGCGCGAAACGCCGCGTTGAAGTTGGACAGATCGTTGAAGCCGCTCTCCAGTGCAATGTCGACGATCTTCTCGCCACCCTCCCCGTCGCACAGCCGCAGCGCGGCCGCGCGCAAACGCGAGCGCAGCAGGTATTGATGCGGCGTCACGCCCGCCACCGCCGAAAAGGTCCGCAGGAAGTAGAACTCGCTCACGCCCGCCGCCGCCGCGAGGCTCGCGAGCGTGTGCGGCGAATCGGGCGCCTCTTCAATCAGACGCAGCGTCGCGGCCACGCGTGCGGCCGCGGCCGCCGATGGCCCCGCTCCGGTCGTCGACGTCGCGCTCGCTTGCACCGGGTCCGGCCCGTGCATGTCCTTGCTGCCCGCGCTCACGCGCAAGGTCGCCACCGCCAGCGCAATCGCCAGCTCATCCCACGCGGCGGGCGCTGCGGCCCCGCGCTCCAGCGCCTCGACGTTCGCGCAGGCGCGCGCAACCAGTGGCGCGAGCGCGCGCAGCGGCGGCACGCGCAGCGCGCTCCAGCGCCGCGCGCGAGGCACGAGGCCCGCTGCGGCGGCCTGCTCGTCGAGCCAGTCCGGATCGAAATGAAATGAGATGCAGCGGTCGCCCGCGCCATGGCGGTGGCCGCATTCGAAGCACGCGCCCGGCTCGCCCAGCATGATCGCGCCGGGCGTCATCAGTTCCGGGCCGCGCCCACGGCCGGCCTTGCCCGCACCGCAGCGGTAGCCGAACGACCCGGCCGCGACGATCGCGAGGCACGCGCTCGCGTGGCGCTCCTCATAGGGCCGGTCGGCGGGGCCGAACGTGCAGACGACGTCGTCGGCCTGCCAGCCGGGCCCGGACGCGAGCCTGCGCACGAGCGGCGGGCGCGCCGCGCCCTCGCGCGTGCGTTGCGCGAGGGCGCGTTGCAGACGGGCGGCGAGAACGGACATGTCGGCCTCAGCTGGACGATGGAGTTCGGCTTTCGTTGTAGCACATCGGTCGCTGCACATCGGTTGCAGCACATCGAAAAGACGGCCGGCCCCGGATCGTCCAGCCCTGCCTGCGAGCGTCGCAACGTTCAGGCAAACGCGTTATATTGAATGTTCCAATCAGTTTTACTGATGCAGCGTTGCCCATGACGCGCATCCCGTACCCATGAAGACCCTCGATTTCGATGTCCTTGCGATGGTGGTGGCCGTGGCCGACGCCGGCAGCTTCGTGCGCGGCGCGGCGCTCGTGCACCGTTCGCAGGCCGCACTCTCCATGCAGATCCGCGCGCTGGAAGACACGCTCGGCAAGCCGCTCTTCACTCGCGCGCCGCGCAACGTCACGCCCACGCCCGACGGCCACACGCTGATCGCCTACGCGCGGCGCATGCTCGCGCTGCGCGACGAAGCGTGGGCCTCGCTCGCACACCCCGAAGTCACGGGCCGCGTGTCGATCGGCATGCCCGACGACTATGCGTCGTCGCTGCTGCCGCCGGTGCTGCGCAAGTTCTCGGCGAACTGGCCGAAAGTGGAGATTCAGGTGGTCGGGCTGCCGAGCAGCGCGCTCGCGCCGCTCGTGAAGGACAACAAGATCGATCTGGCCTGCGTGACGGGCACGCGCGAACTCGCCGGCGAATTCATCCGCTTCGAGCCGATGGTCTGGGCCGGGCCGCCTGCTCAGGCGAGCGCGGCCATCGGCCGGGAGGTCTGGCGCGAGCGCCCCCTGCCCATCGCGCTCTTCAGCGCGGGCAGCGTCGCGCGTTCGAACGCGATTGCCGCGCTCGAACGCGAAAACATCGCCTATCGCACGTCCTATGAAAGTCCGAGCCTGATGGGGCTGTGCAGCATGGTCGCGGCGGGCCTCGCGGTCGCGCCGCTCGCGCGCTGCGCGGTGCCCGAAACCTTCCTCACGCTGGGCCGGCAGCATGGTCTGCCGGCCTTGCCCGAACTCGAAGTGGTGCTCGCGCGCAGCGCCCGCTCGAACCGGCCTACCTGCGATTTTCTCGCCGAGCAGATTCTCGCCGAACTGCGGGTCTGAGGCGTTGCGCCGCCTGGCGCGGCGTCGCGGCCCCGGTAGCGGCCCTGATTGCGGCCGCCGGAATCAGTCGTCGATCGAGCGCGTAAGCAGCGCATGAAGGCGCGTGATGTGGCGCAAAAGCAACTCGCGGTGCTTCTCGATCTGTTCGAGCCGGCCTTCGAGATCGGCGCGCGAGCGCTCGTCGTGCTCGGCATGGGCAATTACGTCTTCGATGCGCGCGCGCAACGCCTCCGGCTCCACCGGCAGCATGCTCAGGTGCCGTTCGAGCTTGCGCACGTCCTGCGCGGCCAACTCGCGAATCTTGCGCGTGCCCGCGAGGCGCCGTTGCGCGTCCTGGGCAGCCGTGCCCTGCGCGCGCCGGGCGTCCGCGCCATGGCCGAAGATCGGCTCGGTGCGCAGCACGGGCGCCTTGCGCACCGGATGCGCGGTGCCTCGAAAGCGCGCGCGCGGCGTTTCGTCGGCGATCGCGTCGCGCGCCTCCTGGGGCACCTCGGCGGCGCCGTGCCGCTCGTCCATCCAGCCTTCGGGCAAGCCGGTGACAGCCTCGATGCCGCGCACGAACTCCGCGCTGAAATCGCGCTGCCCCGAAGCAATCAGCTTCATGTGGCTCGCCGAAAACGTCATCATCCGCGCGAGCCGCGTGACCGCGCCCACTTCGCGCGTGAGCAGCGCGAGGTTCGCGCGCCACGTGGGCATGAGCGTTGCGCTGGAATCTTCCATTTGCGGAGGTCCTCCCTCGTGGGCCGTGCAAGCCTGGCCGATGCCTGAAGGTTAGCCGCATCGCAAGGGAGGACGCAACCCGCAAGCGGCATCAACGCACGCGAATAAAAAAGGGGGAGGACGGCGGGAAGCACGCCGCCGAGGCACCGTCTAGAAGTGTCCGGTGAAGCGATACCGGCTGCCCGGATGCCACAGGTTCGCCACCGAAGCCACGCGCCCGCTCGAGCGGGTGCGCCGGTGCAGGACGAGACACGGCTCGACCTCGTTCATCTTGAGCCGCGCGCGCGTGTCGCCCTGCGGGGCAAGCGCCTCGATGCGGTACTCCACGCCCTGGAGCGGCGCGACGCGCATGAGGTAGTGGTTAGGCGTGGTGGCCGTGAAGTCCTGCTCCACGTAATCGGGCGCGACATCGGGATTGACCCAGCGCTCCTCCAGTTGCACGGGCTCGTCGTTCTCGAAGTGCAGCATGCGCGAGTAGAACACCCGGTCGTTCGTGCGCAGCCCCATCTCTATCGCGAGCGCCTCGTCGGCGGGCAGCACACCGATCTCCAGCACCTCGGCGCGATAGCCATGGCCGCGCGCGAGGATTTCGTCGGAGATGCTGCGGATCGCCACCAGCGTGGACTCGTACTTGGGACGCGCGACGAAGGTGCCCGCACCCTGCACGCGCGTGAGCACCTGCTCTGCGGTCAGCTCGCGCAGCGCGCGATTCACCGTCATGCGCGCGACCTTGAACTCGCGCGCGAGCTCGTTCTCCGAGGGCACCTGGTCGCCCTCGCTCCACTCGCCCGCGTGGATGCGCGCAAGAATGAAGTCCTTGATGCCCTGGTATGCGGGTGCGTTCATTGCCTGGTCGAAGGGGCCGATGGATTCGACGGCGCGTCATGCGCGCTTCGCGCCACCGGCCGCATCTTCGCCGTTACCTTCAATACGACGCTCAGTGCGCTTCGGACTCGAACGCGAACGGGCTGTGCGCGGCGATGGCGCCGTTCTGCACGAGTTCCGCCATGGCCGCGATATCGGGTGCGAAGTAGCGGTCCAGGTCGTAATGCGGCACTTCCTTGCGCACCGCAGCCATCACCTTCTGCAGCGCCGGGCTGGTCGCGTGCGGCGCGCGCAGGTCCACGCCCTGGGCCGCGGCCAGCAGCTCGATCGCGAGAATGTTGGCCGTGTTGCCGGCGATGTCGGCGAGCTTGCGCGCGGCGAAGGTCGCCATCGACACGTGGTCCTCCTGGTTCGCCGAAGTCGGCAGCGAATCCACCGAGGCCGGATGCGCGAGCGTCTTGTTCTCCGAAGCCAATGCCGCCGCCGTCACGTGCGCGATCATGAACCCCGAGTTCACGCCGCCGTCCTTCACGAGGAACGGCGGCAGGCCCGAGAGCGTCGCGTCGATCAGCAGCGCGATGCGGCGCTCGGCGAGCGCGCCGATTTCGGCGGCGGCCAGCGCGAGATTGTCGGCTGCGAACGCCACCGGCTCCGCGTGGAAGTTGCCGCCCGAGATGACTTCCTTGGTGTCCGGGAAGATCAGCGGGTTGTCCGAGACCGCATTGGCTTCGATCAGCAGCACTTGCGCGGCGTGGCGCATCTGGTCGAGGCACGCGCCCATGACTTGCGGCTGGCAGCGCAGCGAGTACGGGTCCTGGACCTTGCTGCAATCGCGGTGCGAAAGATTGATCGCCGAGCCGTCGAGCAGCGTGCGATAGGCCGAGGCCGCTTCGATCTGGCCGCGATGGCCACGCAGTTCGTGAATGCGCGCGTCGAACGGCTTGACCGAGCCGGCGGCCGCGTCCACGCACAGCGCGCCCGAGACCAGCGCGGTGCGGTACAGGTCTTCGATGGCGAACAGGTTGTAGATCGCCAGCGCCGTGGAGGCTTGCGTGCCGTTCAGCAGCGCGAGGCCTTCCTTCGCTTGCAGCGCGATCGGCTTGAGGCCGGCGGCGGCCAGACCCGCTTCGGCGCTGGCGCGCTTGCCGCGGATGAACACTTCGCCCACGCCCAGCAGCACCGCCGACATATGCGAGAGCGGCGCGAGGTCGCCCGACGCGCCCACCGAGCCCTTCACCGGAATGAGCGGCAGCACGTCGGCGTTGAACAGCGTGATGAGCATTTCCATCACTTCGCGGCGGATGCCCGAGTGACCGCGCCCCAGGCTCGACAGTTTCAGCGCAATCATGAGGCGCACGACCGGCAGCGACATCGGCTCGCCCACGCCCACCGCGTGCGAGAGCACCAGATTGCGCTGCAGCAGTTCGAGCTGATCGGTCGGAATATGCGTGCTGGCGAGGCGGCCGAAGCCCGTGTTGATGCCGTAGGCGGGTTCACCCTTGGCCGTGATCTCGGCAACGGTGCGCGCGCTCGCGTCGATCGCCGCGAAGCTTGCGGGGTCGAGCTGGAGCTGGACGCTACTGCTGTTCGCTGCGCGCGCGATCTGGCGCAGTTGCGGGAGGGTCAGATGGCCGGGCGTAAGAAGCATGATCGAATCCTGTCTATACAAGTCAACGTGGAGTCTAGCCTGGCGAGCCTGTATAGACAACCTCCGCGAGCCCCCGCCGGCCTGGGACAATCCATGAGTTCGCGCCTGCATCGCCACGGCGATGCAGGCGTGCCCGTCAGGCCAGCGCCTCCAGCCTGCCGCCGATAAATGCGAGGAAGCCCTGCACGCGCGGGGCAAGCGTCGCACTGCGGTCATAGACAGCGTGGATCGGCTGTTGCTCGGCGACGAGCACGTCGTCGAGCAGGGTCACGAGGCGGCCGGCCGCGCGATCCCCGGCGGTCATGAAATCGGACAGGCAGGCGACGCCCGCGCCAGCGAGCGCGAGCTGGCGTATCGTCTCGCCGCTCGACGCCGCGAGCGCCGGATGGGCCACGAAGCCCCCGGGCGTGGCTGGCATGTCGTCGAGCAGCGATGCCTGCGCCGCGGACGACGCCCCGCCAAGCGGCCAGCAGTTCGCCTGCGTGGGCGCCGTGAAGCCGATCAGCCGGTGCTCGCGCAATTGCGCGAGCGTGCGCGGCGTGCCGCGCGCCGCGAGATAGGCCGGGCTCGCCACCACATGACGCCGGCTCGCGCCCAGCGTGCGCGCGTGCAGCGCGGCATCCGCGAAAGCGCCAACGCGAATGGCAATATCGACACGCTGCTCGTGCAGATCGGCGATGCGCTCATGGCTCGTCAGTTCGAGCTCGATCAGCGGATAGCGTTGGGCAAACGCGGCCATGTGCGGCGCGATGCAATGGAGCATGAAAGGCGCGCCCGCATCCACACGCAAGCGTCCCGAGGGCTGCTCGCGATGGCGCGAGACGGCCTCTTCTGCGTCCTCCATCGCCGTGAGAATGGCGCGCGCGCGTTCGAGAAACAGCTCGCCCTCCTCGGTCAATTGCAGGCGGCGCGTGGTGCGCACGAGCAGCGCCACGCCCAGCTGCTTTTCGAGCCGCGTGAGCGCCCGGCTCACGCCGGAGACGGTCTGCTCGAGTTTTTCGGCGGCGGCGGTGATCGACCCCGCATCGATCACCGTGACGAATACGAGCAATTCGTCGGTCGATGTTTTCATTATTGATCCGCTGTCAAGATTGATCCGAGACTAACACGGCTGAGTGGGCCTAAAAAGCCGCCTGAATGCGTGTCCAGGACCACCATGCTGTTGCGTATCCGTAAGGTCGGTTCGATAGAATCGCCCCGAATCGCACTATCCGCCGTCGCGTCTTTTACTCCGGCAACCCAATGCCTCTCGCGCTGAACTTCTACTGGCTGACCAATCTGCTCGCCATCCTCTTCGTGGTTGCGTGTCTGTACGACTCGCGCTACGACGAATATGGCACGCTGACCCTCGCGGCCGCCGCGATGGGCCTCATCGTGATGGCCATCGAGGTATTGCTGCGCCCCGCTTTCGAGATGTCACTCTAGCGTTTTAGCGCCCCCCATCCCGTCTATTCGTCCTCCGAAACAGTTGCGCGCCGCGTCATCCTGACGGGCGCCTTCACGTCGATCCGACCGTGACCGGCTCAACCGAATACCGTCATTCGAACAGCTCCACCAGACGATCGAGCGCGCTCGACCATCCTTCGCGATGCGCATCGCGCGTGGCTTCGTCGAGGAAGCGTTCGTGGCGCAGCATGACCTCCGTCGTCGGGCCATCGGCGCGCAGCACGACCGTCACGCGCGATTCGCGCTCGGGTTCGCTGCGCCATGCCCATGTGAATACGAGCTTCGCCTCGGGCACGACGTCCAGATACGTGCCGCTCGCGTCGTATTCTTCGCCGCCGGGCGAGCGC
Source organism: Paraburkholderia sp. A1RI-2L (assembly GCF_048957375.1). Lineage (NCBI taxonomy): Bacteria > Pseudomonadati > Pseudomonadota > Betaproteobacteria > Burkholderiales > Burkholderiaceae > Paraburkholderia > Paraburkholderia sp. A1RI-2L. Next base: position 821,514 of record NZ_JARBTA010000001.1, on the reverse strand, counting down.
ATGATCACGCGAAAACGTCCGCCCACGCGCACATCGGCCTCGGCATGCAGGCAGATCGTGTCGAGCGGATGCATCCAGCGCATCAGTTGCGCGGCTTGCGTCCATGCCGCGTAGACCTTCGCGACGCTCGAGTCGATGCGGCGCCTGACAATGAGGCTGGGGTGGGCGTGGGCGGCGGCGCCGGCTGTTCCCGCGCCGTGCTCCGCGCGGTGCTCCGGACGGCTGGGCTGGGTGGACATGCCTCCTCCTCCACAAAAGCGGCGAGACGATCGAGTGCGCTGCTCCAGAAGCGTTCGTAGTGCGCGAGCCACTGCATCGCGTCCTCCATCGGCCCCGCCGCGAGCCGGCACGCCACCGTGCGCCCGGTCTTCGCACGCAGGACGAGCCCCGCATCGGCGAGCACATCCAGATGCTTCATCACCGCGGGCAGCGACATCGCGAACGGCTGCGCGAGCGCGCTCACCGAGAGCGCGTCCTGCTGGGCGAGCCGCGCCAGCAGCGCGCGCCGCGTGGGGTCCGCCAGTGCCGCGAAGATGCGGTTCAACGCGTCGTCTTCATGCTTAACCATACGGTTAAGCATAGGAGGGGCGCCGCCGATGTCAAGGCAGCATTCGCGCAGCCCTTAAAATGCGTTTTCGCGGTGTCGTGCCTCGATATCTTTACACCGGCACGCCTTCTCAAGCCATCCGGAGACCTTTGCGCCATGCCGTCCAAAATCCGCAATTCCCTGCTCTGGATCTTCGATGCCTTCGAGCGTGACCCCGGCTATCTGCACAAGCAGATGTTCGGCGCCGACGCCGCCTATTTGGACGGCCTGCTCTGCCTCATCGCCGCCGACCGCGAAAAGCCCTTTAACGGCCTGCTGGTCTGCACGTCGCACGATCGGCACGCCGCGCTCATCGACGAAATACCTTCGTTGCAGCCGCATCCGGTGCTGGGCAAGTGGCTGTACGTCACGCAGGACGATGCGGAATTCGAAACCGCCGCGCAGCGCCTGACCGAACTCGTGCTGGCGCGCGACCCGCGCGTGGGCGTGGAGCCCAAGCCACGCAAATCGGCGCGCAAATCAACCGGCAAATCGGGCAAGCGACGCGGCAACAGCGCGCTGCCGAAGTGAGGAGGCGCCCGCGCTTGCGAACGCAGCCAAGGCGCGCCGGGAGCGCACAATTGCGCGCGCCGAATGCCGCACGGCCCGCGCCGCCACAAAGCGAACGCGGGCCGTGAAGCCGGCAGGACGGGCCGCCTCGGGTCCGTCTTGCCGAAGACCGGGCTATGTGGGCGCTAGCCGCGCATCAGATAGCCCAGCCGCCCAGGTAGAACGCCACGAGCACAGCAGCGATGATCACCGTGCCGACGTTGAGCTTCTTGAACTCGCCGCTCACCACGCGACCGATCACGAGCGTCGCGAAGCCCAGCATGATGCCCGTGACGATGTTGGCGGTGAGCACGATGAACACGGCGCACACGAGGCCCGACATCGCATCCACCATGTCGTCCATGTCGAGGCGCGAGACGCTCGAGAGCATCATCAGGCCCACATACATGAGCGCCGGCGCCGTGGCGTAGGAAGGCACGAGGCCCGCGAGCGGCGCGAAGAACATCACCGCGAGGAACAGCACGCCCACCACGGCTGCGGCCATGCCGGTCTTGGCGCCTGCTGCCACGCCCACCGTCGATTCGATGTAAGCCGCTGCCGGCGCGCCGCCGAAGAAGCCCGAGAAGATCGAGCTGACCGAGTCGGCCGTGAGTGCGCGGCCGCCGTTGATGATGCGGCCGCTGGCGTCGAGCTGGCCAGCCTGGCCCGCCACGGCGCGGATCGTGCCGGTCGCGTCGAACACGGCGGTCATCACGAGTGCGAGCACGCTCGGCAGCACGGCGAGCGAGAGCGCGCCCTTGATGTCCATGGCACCGATCAGCGAGGCATGGCCCGGCGCCGAGAGCGACGGCCACGCGAACACGCCGTGGAACGTCACGGCCGGGTCGATGGCAAGACCGAGCGCAGAGATCGCGACGATCACGATCAGGATCGAGCCCGGCACGCGGCGGCGCACGAGGCCGAAGATCGCGGCGAGACCGACCACCGAGAGGATCACGGGCAGCGAGGTGACCGGACCGAGCGAAACCGGCAGGCCGGCGCCCGGGTTCTTGATCACGAGGCCCACGTCGTTGGCGGCGATCAGCAGCAGGAACAGGCCGATGCCGATGCCCGTGCCGTGCGCGATACCGTGCGGCAGGTTGCGCAGGATCCACGAGCGCACGCCGGTGACCGAGATGCTGGTGAACACGAGGCCCATCAGGAACACGGCGCCGAGCGCGACTTCGGGCTTCAGGCCCTTGCCGAGCACGAGGCCGAACGCGGTGAATGCGGTGAGCGAGATCGCGCAGCCGATGGCGATCGGCAGACGCGCCCACAAGCCCATCAGCAGCGAGCCGAACGCCGTGGTGAGACATACGGCGACAAACACCGCGCTGGTGTCGAAGCCCGCCTTGCCGAGCATGCCCGGCACGACGAACACGGAATACACCATCGCAAGGAACGTGGTGATGCCGGCGACGCTTTCCTGGCGCACCGAGCTGCCGCGCGTGGAAATATCGAAGTAACGGTCGAGGAAACCGGTCGAGCCAACGGCGTCGGCGGTATCGCCCTTGCGGATCGCAGCGGTAGCCACTTCGGCCACCTGCTGTGCCTGGGGTTCCATCATGGTGAGGCCTCCTTTATCAGCATGCTGAAACGGTCCGCGTTATGTGGTGCGGATCCGTCATCAGGTTCGTCTCGTCTGGATTGACTAGTGGTGTCGACGCCAGCCAGGCGCGCCTCGCAGCGCGCTATACCCATTCATTTATTTGACATCTTTTTACAGGCTCGAAGATTAGGCGAACCCGTCCCATGCTCCCATCGCGCGAATCACATTGACGACATGCCGTGACGCTTATATCGCCGTACACAGGGCGCGAAGCCCCGCCGGGCCTCGTGTTTACCCCGGGGCTGCCAGGGGCCCCGTCCGCACTCCGATGCGCTCGCGCGCCCGCCTGGAACGCGCCCGAACGGCCCTGCGACGTGGGTTTTGTCAGCAGATTAGCGGCAGTTTCGGCCGGAATGAGACCCCATGCGGGTTAAACTCTCACGCACCCGACCCGGTTTTCCCCTCGCCGCGCGCCACGCGCCGGCCGCTCCTGGAGTTTCTGTTGATGAGAGGCGGTTTCGCACGTCCCGTACTGTCCCCCCGGCACGCCCTCGCCCTGCTTGCGCTGTTTGCTTTAGCCGCACTGTCGGGCTGCACCCTGTTCAGCCCATACCAGACGCCCGCGCCCATCGTCGAGGCGCCCATTGGCGTGAGCGCGCCGGAGGGGCTCACGAGCGAACCCGAAGCCGCCTCCGCGCCCGAAGCGGCAAGCGCTCCGCAGCCGGCCGAGGCAAAGCCCGCGCCCAGAAAACCGCACATCCCGCCCGTGCGGCGGCCCAAGCCCACGCCGCCGCCGCCCGCGCCCGCGAGCGCGCCCCCGCCCCGCCGCCCGCCCCGCTCGTGCAGAGCCGCACCCTCGAGCGCGGCACCTTCCGCACGCTGCTCGACAGCGAAGTGCGCAAGCCCGACGGCAAGGTCGTCGGCCGCGCCGTGGACATGGTCGCCGGCCCCGGCGGCAAGCCGCAGGAACTGGTCGTGAACCTGCAAGGCTTCATGGGCGTGGGCGACCGCAAGGCCAACTTCCCGTGGAGCGCCGTGCGCATCAACACGCCGGCGAAGACGCCGGCCATCACGCTCGCGCTCACGCCCGCCCAGCTGCAGGTGCCGGACCGGCCCAAGTCGGGTGCGCCGCAGCCCGGCACCTCGGAGGCGAGCCCGACGCGCCTGCCAATGCTCGACGCCAACGTCGAGCGCGCCAACGGCGCCAAGGTGGGACGCGTGGTGGACGTGCTGATCGGCGGCAGCGCCGACCCGCTCGCTGTCGTGCTCGACGTGAGCGGCACGCTGGAGAAGCGCCGCACGATCGCCGCCGACTGGTCGGCCCTGCGTTTCGTCACGAAGAACAACGCACTCGAAGCCCTGCTCGAGATGAGCGACCAGCAGATCGACGCTTCGCCCGCCTATGCGAGCGATCTGCCGGTTCGCGCCGTCAGTCCCGCAGCGGCGCCGGCCGCCCCCGCAGCTCCCGCGCGCGGTGCCCAATGACCGGCACGACGCATCCCACCCCCAGTCTGCGAAGCGTGCGCGCGCTCGACTGGCTCAACTTTTTCGTCGCGAACGTGCAGACCGGGTTCGGCCCGTTCATCGCCTCTTACCTCGCCTCGCACAAATGGACCCAGGGCGAAATCGGCCTGGCGCTCTCGGTGGGCACGATCAGCGCCATGGTGAGCCAGGTGCCGGGCGGCGCGGCCGTGGACGCCCTGCGCAACAAGAAAGCCGCCGCCGCCTGGGCGATCATCGCCATCATTCTCTCGGCGGTGCTGCTCGCGTTGAGCCCGACCGTCGTGCCCGTGATGGCCGCCGAGGTGTTCCACGGCTTTGCGAGCTGCATGCTGGTGCCTGCCATGGCGGCGCTCGCGCTCGCGCTGGTGGGCCGGCAGAACCTGGGCGACCGGCTCGGGCGCAACGCGCGCTGGGCCTCGATCGGCAGCGCGGTCGCGGCGGGCCTGATGGGGCTGTGCGGCGAATACATCTCGCCACGCGCGGTGTTCTGGCTCACGGCGGCGCTCGCGCTGCCCGCGCTCGTCGCGCTCGCCATGATCGAGTACGACAAGCACGCCCACGCGCCCAAGCCGCTGAAAAGCCGCCCTGACGACAAACCCGCGAAAGCCGCGACCGCAGCACTCCCGGACGAGCCGCGCGAAACCATCCTCGATCTGCTGCGTGACAAGCGCATGCTGACCTTCGCGGCCTGCGTGGTGCTGTTCCACCTCTCGAACGCCGCGATGCTGAACCTTGCGGCGGGCGAAGTGACGGCCGGAATGGGCGACAACGTGCAGCTCGTGATTGCGGCGTGCATCATCGTGCCGCAAGCGATCGTCGCGCTGATGTCGCCGTGGGTGGGCCGTACCGCGCAGCACTGGGGCCGCCGCCCGGTGCTGATTCTCGGCTTCAGCGCCCTGCCGCTGCGCGCGCTGCTGTTCGCCGCGGTCGGCAACCCGTACTTCCTCGTGCCGGTGCAGATGCTCGACGGCATCTCGGCCGCCGTGTTCGGCGTGATGCTGCCGCTCATCGCCGCCGACGTGGCCGGCGACAAGGGGCGCTACAACTTGTGCATCGGGCTCTTCGGGTTATCGGCGGGCATTGGCGCCACGCTCTCCACCGCGCTCGCGGGGTTCGTCGCCGACCATCTGGGCAATACCGTGAGCTTTCTCGGCCTCGCCTCGGCGGGCGCGGCAGCGGTACTGATGGTGTGGTTCGTGATGCCGGAGACGCGCGACGCGTCAGAGGAGGAAACCGTCGGCGACAAGACCGCATGACGGTGTGGTGAAGACCCAGCCTGCTGGCCCGTGCCGCGAACGGGCCAGCGGAACAGGAGACATCGGCTGGGGGAAAGCTGGGCGCTGCCGGAGAAGGCGATTAGACGCCCGCAGCCCGCATCGAACGTTCGATGCGGGCTGTCGTAAGCAGACCCAAGCAGACCCAAGTAGACCTAAGCGGCGGATTTGCCGCTGCAACCTGGGCGCGGCCGGGCCGACTGAGACGCGACTACGATGCAACCGCTATGTGACCGCTATGTAACCGCAATGCGGCGGTCAGGCGCGCGCCACGCAGCGCTTACGCCGCGAGCGCCTCGTCGAGACGCGCAGCCACGACACCGCTGGGAAAGGCGTCCAGCTTGCTGGCAAGAATCATGGCGTCGGCATTGGCCGGGCGATGGCGGCGGTTGGGGCTGGGGCGGAACACGGCGTCGCCGCGACGGATTTTCTCGCCGGTCAACGCGCACACCGCGCTGCGACGCGCGGTGCAAACCCGCCACAACTGGTCGGAGTAACGCCCATACGTGGCGTCGCTCCAGCAGACGGTGATGCTTTCCGGATCATGACGCCGGATCAAGGTAATGCCTTGTGCATCCCACGAACGCACGGTCGCGCGGCGCCGATTGGCCGCTTCCGATGCGCTGCGCGTGATGGGTACCGGTTTGCAACTCCTGACGCATTCAGGCTCGCCGTCCGGGCCCAAAGGCTCCGAGGCGGCGGACAGAAGATCAATGGTTTGTTGCCATGCGCTGCCGGTATCTAATTTCGTCATAATGCACCTCGTGCACGTGGAAACGATTCAAATATGCCGGTCGAATAAGCACTCTGCCACGTCCGGATTATAGCGTGCGATTCTCGCAAGCCACAGAAAAAACTGAATATTCACACATTAATCCCGGCACAGGCAAATGCAGCCATCGGCATTCAGCGGTAATTGTAAGACAGCAATACTCGTTTCTTTACATTTACTTCCGCAACTTTTTTGCCGATTTGTTGATCTTTAACATTTGCGTCAGGAAAAAATAACCGATACGTGTCGGTGGCATGGATCGACGAAGCATTGACAAGACTATTGCGGGCGCATGCAGCGTTCCTGTGCTGGATCGGCCTCAACAGGCTTCCCATCTATTACCGCGCGGCGGCGCGTGGCGTCCCGACACGCCATTCGTTGCAGCGCGATCAATGAAACGCATGTCCATTTCATGACAGGGGCATATTGAGGTTTCGCATCATGCAGGACAACCGCGCTGCGCGGAGAATTGTCGCACACAGCATGCGGATCCCCGGAGAACGGAAATTCGAGACTCACCTCTATTTCATGATGCATTAATCGAAAATGAATTGTGCTTTAGCGATTTAGTCATGTCCTTATGCGGCGAATCGCAAAGGCACGGGTAATAGCAACAGCGGCAACCGCGATTCCGGTCGAATTCGGCAATTCAAATTCCATCCAATGAGCGCGGCATTTGAGCGTCAATTCCGGGCCGATGGTTGGGCGCACAACGAATCGGCCCGCGCTCACTGACGGATCAGGCCCCACGCCCCTGATCGAGGAACTCGGCCGCGCGGTGCCTGAGCATGGCCCCGAAATCGTCGAGCCAGCCGATCGACAAACGCCAGCTTTGCCAGTAGAGCTCGACGTCGAGCGTGCGTCCCGGCGTAAGCTCGACGAGTTCGCCGCGCGCGAGATACGGCGCGATCATGCGTTCCGGGCACATGCCCCACCCTAGTCCGCTCACGCAGCAGCGCAGAAAACCCGCCACGTGCGGAATCCAGTGCAGCGGCGCGTCCACCTGCGCACGCGTGATGCGCCGCACGAAACGCTTTTGCAGCTGATCCTTTGGATTGAACTCCACGCATGGCGCGCGGCGCAGCGCCTCGCGTCCCACGCCGGCGGAAAAATAGCGCTCAAAAAACGCCGGCGAGCAGACCGCGAGGTAACGCATGCGCCCAAGCCGCGTCGAGCGGCAGCCCTGCACGGGCTCGGCCTGGGTCGTCACGGCGCCCTGCACGCTGCCGTCGCGCATGCGCTGCGCGGTATGGTCCTGGTCGTCGATCACGAGATCGAGCAGGATGCCGCGCTCGACACAAAAGCCCGCCACGGCGTCGATGAACCAGGTGCCGACGCTGTCGTCATTGACCGCGACGCGCAAGGTGGGGCGCGATGCGTCGAGCGCTCCGGCCACCGTGGGCATGCCGCCGCCCAGTTCCGCCTCGAGCAGTTGCACGCGCTCGGTGTGACGGCACAGCAGCGCGCCCGCTGCCGTGGCCACGCAGGGCTGGCCGCGCTTCACGAGCACGGTACCCACGCGCTCCTCCAGCAGCTTCACGCGCTGCGAGACCGCCGAAGGCGTGACGTTGAGCGCGCCGGCCGCGCGATCGAACGAGCCGTGCCTGATCACGGCCGCGAGCGCGTCGAGCAACGCATAGTCGAGCATTAGCGTTCCTTAATCCAGTTTAAGAAATTGAGCTTTGCTTAGGCAAGCCACGGCGGCAGACTAACGCCGAATGCTTCCTCTGTCCATGCGCCTGCCGCAACGTGCTTCGTCACCTTGCGCCTTGCGCCCCATTTCGGCCACCGGCCGCGCAACCATCATGAACTGGCTCGCTTTTTCGCACGGCGCGGCGCTGTGCGCCTCGCTCATCGTCACCATCGGCGCGCAGAATGCCTTCGTGCTGCGTCAGGGCATCCTGCGCTCGCACGTCGGCAAGATCGTGCTGCTGTGCACGCTGTCCGATTTCATCCTGATCGGCGCGGGCGTGGGCGGCGCTTCCGCGCTGGTCGAGCGCTATCCCACCTTCGTGCATCTCGTGCTTTATGTGGGGCTCGCATGGCTCGTATGGTTCGGCATCGGCGCGCTGCGGCGCGCGATGAAGCCCACCCATGCCGTGCTGGAGGCAGCCGGCGCGCAGGAAGCGCCCGCGCAGCGCGCGTGGCCGATCATCCTGATGACGCTCGCGTTCACCTGGCTCAACCCGCACGTCTATCTCGACACGTTCTTGCTGATCGGCACGGCCGGCGCGCGCGAGCCGCAAGGCAGCCGTCTCGCGTTCGCGATCGGCGCAATGTGCGTGAGCGCGGCGTGGTTCATCGGCCTCGGTTACGGTGCGCGCGTGCTGGCGCCGCTGTTCCGGCGCGCCGGCGCGTGGCGCGTGCTCGACGGCACGATCGGCGCGATGGTGCTCTTCATCGCGTTCGCGCAGTTGCGCTGACTGCGCCGCTGCGCCTGGGCGCAGCGTTCAGGGCGCCGCGCCCGCACCCTTGGGCGCGCCGCTGCGCGCGGGGTGCTGAATGGCGAGCAGCCCATCGACGAGTTCGTTCGACAGATAATGCGGGCCGTCGAAGATATAGACGCGATAGCCGTGATACCTCTGCAGTTGCGGCGCCAGTTCCGCCGCCGTGGCCGCGCGGAAGCCGCCGCCCTGCTTCGGCCTGAACGCCTCCGCGATGATGCGCACGCGGTCCTTGCCCAAACGCGCCACGAGCGCATCCGCGTACTCGCGCGCCGCCGCCGGGCCGCGCGCATACACCCCGCAGCCGTCTTGCAGCATCACGCCCACATCGTGCGGCAGCCAGTCGTCGAGCCACTTCGCCAGCGCTTCGCCGCCGATATTGCTGTTGTCGTAGACGCTGATCCACAGTGGATGCGGCAAGCGTTCCAGCAAGGGGGCGAGACGCTTCGCATCGGTCCAGGTCGGATCGACTTCGACCGGAAAGTACCAGCCGGTGATATGCACGGGCGGGCGCACGGCCGCGAGCTTGAGCGAGCGTTCGACGAGTTCTTCGACGTTCGCGCGCGCCTTCTTCTCATCGGCGTAGCCCGCGAGACCCACGATCACGCCGCGCGCCCACGGCTCGTTGGCGATGCGCACCCAGTCCGGCACGCGCGGCGCGGGCAGCCCCGCGCCAGCCATGTAAGCGACGTCGTCGACGGCGATCCATTGCACGAGCAATTCGTTGATGCCTAGCTTGTCCCAGTTGCCGTGCGGATCCAGCTGGTCGTTGCTCAGTTGCCAGACCACGCCTTGAGCAAGCGAGTCGGCGTGGGCCGGCACTTGCAGCGTGCAGCCGGCCGCCGCGAAAGCGCAAAGCGATGCGGCCACCGCGCGCACAAAGCGGACTTGAACCCGCACTTGAAAACGAGCGCGAAAACGGCGCGAAAAGAAGCAGCGAATCGGCATGGTCGCCTCCCTCCTCACCACGACAGCACAGTGCCGAAGAACACGCCGCCCGCGCGATCGTCGCCGCTCAAGCGCCAGCGGTATTGCACCGACACATCCACATACGAGCGCGGCGCGTTGTAGAAGCTGTCGCGGAACCAGTAGCGCGTCGAAAAGCCCACGCCCATGCCGAGCGGCACGCTGTGATTGATGCTCGAGTCGTAGTCCATGCCGATCACGCCATAAGGAAACACGGTGAGCTTCGGGCTGATGCTGTCGAGCCGCCACGTGCGCCCCAGCTCGAGATAGCCGGTGCCGTAGTTCCAGCCGTTGCTCACGTAATGGCCGACCTCGCCGTAGCCCTGCAAGGTCCACCACGAGGGCACGTCGAGACGGCGCTCGGTGCCGAAGCCGCCGGAATAAGCCAGACGCAGGAGCCAGTCGGAAGGCGCATGCGAGCCGATGGGAATGAGGCGCTCGAACGCGATGATGGCGTCGATCGATTCGAACGGCTTCGCGCGCGCGCCCACCGCGCCGATCGTCGTCGAGATGCCGCTGGGCGCAGCGCCCTTCGCGCCGAAGTCCTGATAGGCCCGCGCGTAGACCTCGAAGTTGCGATCGCCGAGCGAGCCGAACGGACGCCAATAGCCTTCGATGCCGGTCTGCCAGTCGTCCGCGCCGGGCACCGATCCGGTTGTCACGCCCGGCTGCAGTCCCGCGCCGCGATAGTTCAGCGAGGTGAAGAAGCCCCAGTCGCGTGTGACGTCCGCGTGCGCGTTGCGCAAGTCCTGCAACTGCGGCAGCGTGGCGGGCGCGACGCCGTCGGGCGGCGAAACGCCGTAGTCGATTGCGCGTTCGAAATAGCGGACAGCCGCCTCGTCGAAATGCGCGCGGTACGCGCTGTAGCCTACATCGCCCGCGGCCTGCGGCGGCAACGCGTGCGCCTCGTCGGCGTGGGCGAAATATTCATAGGCACGCCGGTCCGCGCCCGCGCGCTGCGCGATATAAGCCGCCGCAAGCGGCGGCATGCCGTCGAGCAGCCCCGCGTCGAGCGCCGCGCGCGCCTCGCGCGTCGCGCCGTCCGTGTCGCCGGCCGCCACCAGCGCATCGACCAGCTCGATGCGATGCTCGGGATCGTTGGGCGCCGCCGCCACCGCCGCGCGCGCGTAGCGGACCGCAGCGGCTTTGTCGCCGCGCTGCGCCGCGACAATATAGGCGCGGTGCGCGGCGAAGCCCGGATCGGCGGCATAGACATCGCAGGCCGTGCCGCTCGCGTCGACGGTGCAGTCGAACACCGGGCGCGCCGCTGTCGCCACGCGTTCGCCCTCCTGAGGTTGCGCCGGTTTTTGCGTCTGCGCGAGCGCCGTGCGCGCTGCGTAACGGCGCGCGGTGATCAGCGCATCGGTGTCGTCGCCAGCCGGCTCGAGCGGCGCGAGCAGATCGAGCGCACGCTGCGGCTGTCCCTCGGCGGTCCAGACATCGGCGACGATCACGCGCGCCACGCGGCGATCGCGCGGCGACGCATCGGCGATGCGCAGCGCCTGTGTGAAATCGTCGTCGGCCTGCGCGCTCTGCCCCTGCGCGGCGCGCGCATAGCCGCGCACCACGTAAAGCATCAGCGCCGGTTTGACCCCGGCGGCCAACGCATCGCTCGCGGCCGCGTCGAGCCCGGCCATGTCGCGTTGCGCGGCGAGCACATCGAACAGTTGCAAACGGTAGCCGATGCTGTCCGGCGCATAGGCGATCGCGGCACGCACGTGCGCTGCCGCTGCGGACAGGTCGCCGCCCTGCTGCGCCGTCTGGGCCGCCGCCGCTTCGCTCGGCGCGAGTCGCGCCCCCGCTTGCAGGCGGCGCGAGCGCAGTTGGGCATTGTCGCCGAAGCGCCGTTGCGCATCCTCAGCAAGCTGCAACGCGGCCGCATCGTGCCCCGCCGCCGTGGCCGAATCGATCGCGAGCAGCCACAGGCGCAGCACGTCGGGCCGCAGCGCGATGGCCTCGTTGGCTTCGCGCAGCGCACGTTCGTAGTCTTTCGCGGCGTACGCGCGGTAGGCATCGCCGGCGAGCTCCCACGCGCTGCCCGTGAGATTGTCGGGCGAGCCCGTGCCGGGCGGCGTGGCCGCCGCGCGTGCCCCCCGCGAACGCGCTTGCGCACCTTGCGCCGGGGCAAGCGCCGCCACCTGCGTATCGATCTGGCGCTTGCGCGCGACCAGCGACGCATCCGGCCCGAGTTGCGCGATCGCATCCGCGAGCGTGCTGCTCGCGCCGCGCCAATTGCCCTGCGCCGCCTCGGCATTCGCGAGCAGCAGATGCAGCGACGCCACGTCGGGCCGCTGGCGTATCGCCTCGCGGGCATAGCGCTGCGCCGCCGCATAATCGTGCTTCGCGTAGGCGTCGTAGCCCTGCTGCGCAACCCGGTACGCCGCGCCCGCAAGCGGCAGCGGCACGCTTGCCGAAGGCGCGGTTTCGCCCCATGCGGGCGCCCCGCCCACCAGACTCCCGGCGCTCGCAACGCTCACGAAGCCCGCCAGGCTCACGCGAGCAGCCGCCATCGATGCCGCCCCGGCCCATGCCGTGCAACGCTCCCGCATCGCCAATCGCTCCAGATTCCGCTTCTTCTTCATGATGCCGACGCCACTGTTGCGCGCCTGCGCGCCTGCTCGGCAATCGCCGCTGCCAGCGCCTGCGGCGTGATGACGCCCTGCTGGACCATATAATCGCCGATGCGCCCATGATCGGCGGGACGATAGCGCTGCAGCGCCGCTTCGAACGCCGCCCGCTTCACCGCGCCCTGCTCGATGAGCAGATCGCCGAGCAGCGGCACGGGCAGCATGCGCCGCCCGCCCGCTTGCGGGTCCGGCATGTCTTGTTGCGCTTCACGCTGACCGTCGCGCTGCGTGTCACCGTGTGCCGGCACGCCGCGCAGCAAACGCATGCCCTCGACGATCTCGCTTTCGCGCGCAATGCGCTGCACGATCGGCAACGCGGAGTGCGCCTGCAACGCCGCCAGCGCCTCTTCGCCGAGCGGGCTCGCACACAGCACGAGCGCGTGCCCCGCGCCATCGTCGCCTTGCGGCAACACGCGGTAGCGCACCACGAGTTCGAGCGGCAGATCCTGCGCGTGGCGCGCGAGCCGCGCGGCGTCCAGCGGCGCGCGCTGCAAATCGGACTGGAATGCGATCGCCTCGGCCAGCGTCTCTTCGTCGAGCCAGCCATGCGCCATCAGCACGCGGCCCAGCGGCGTCTCCTGCGCCTGCCCCGCCGCGAGCGCCTTTTCCAGTTGCTCGGGCGCGATCGCGTGCCATGAAACCAGCAGCTCCCCAAGGCGCTGACGCCGGTCCTTGAAGCCATCGGACGACGGGAAATCGTGCATCGTCTTGTCCCACACGAGCCGCTTGCCGGTGATGAGATAGCCGAGGTACATCTTCCACGCGCGCGAAACCGCCATGAAGTTCACGAAGTTGCCGATCACCATGCGCGGTATCGAGAGCAGCCCGTGCTCCCAGCCATAGAGCCGCGAAACGAAGTACACGCGCTGCCCCGTGCGCAGGATCAAGGCGATGCCGTTGGCCCACAAGAGCGCGGTGAACCAGGGCGAACTGGAGAACGGCGAGGCGACCAGATCCGGGCGCACCCCGAGCAGGTCCGCGTAGGTGAAGAGCAGGAACTGGATCAGCAGCGCGTAAGCGAGGATGCCCACGAACGCCGTGACCGTGCCCTTGCGGTCGCGCGCGAGCAGATAGCGGTTGGCGAGCGAGCCCACCCAGCCCACCTGCTCCCAGCCCTGCAAGCCGATGCCGAGCGTCCAGCGCGCGCGCTGACGATAAGCGGTCCGAAACGTATCGGGAAAGTACTCACGCACGCATAGCGGCATGGTGAGCGTGAATTCGCGCATCGGTCCGAGGCCGAACCATGTCTTGCGGCGCGTGGCGAACTGCACCGGAAAACGCGCGAAGATCGAATTCATGCCCATGCGGCCGAGGCGCTCGCCCACGTCGTAGTCTTCGGTGAGCGTCTCGGTGTTGAAAGGCTGGTTCTGCGTTTGCTTCGCGAGCCCCACGAGCGCGCGCCGCGAAAAGCAGGTGCCGACACCCGCAGAAGGCACCGAGCCCGCGAGGCTCTCGCGTACCACGAGGTCCTTCGCGTGCCACTCCGCGAACTCGTCCATATAGGTGCCCGCCACGAGCTCGTACCATTCGCGCTCGAGCGACGCGACCGGCAACTGGATCATGTCCTTGCGCGGCAGCAGGTAGTTGAAGAAGCGCAGCTCCAGCGGATGCAGCACGTCCTCGCTGTCGTGCAGGATCACGCCCGCGAACTCGATGCCGGCTTCTTCTTCCTTGCGAAAGATCGCCTGCACGATCCAGTTCAGGCAGTCGGCCTTGCAGGTGGGGCCGTCGTGCGGCACCTCCACGCGGTGCAACTGCTTGTAGCGCCGCCGCATGCGCTCGACTTCGGCGATGGTCGCCGCGTCGTTCTGGTAGGTGCCGGCGAAGATCACATAGTTGCGGTAGTCGAGCACCTTCACCGCGTTCTCGACCATTGCCGCGATCACGTCCTCCTCGCGCCAGGCCGGCACCATGATGGCGAGCCACTGCTGCTCGCGCTCGTAGAGCTGCTCGGCGCGCAGCGGCTGATGGCGGCGCTCGACGGTGAAGTGGCGGAAGATGCGGCGCACCCAGTACCACGCGTCGATGAACAGATCGTCGATGCTCGAAAGCAGGATGATCACCGCCACGGCCGCCGCCAGATACTCCATGCCCTGGTAGTAGCGGCCCGCCAGATAGTTCAGCCACCAGTCGATCGTGTTCCAGCTCACGCTCAGCCCTGCTTGTTATCGGAGTTGCCGGAGTCGCCGGAGCTGTTGCCGCTGCGGTCCTGGCCTGCGCTTTCGCTCTCCTTCGCCTTGACCTCGGCCTTCGCCGCCGCGGCAGCCGCAGCGGAACGCGCCCGCGCCCGGCTGCGCGCGTAGCCCGCGCCAAAAATCAATACGAGCAGCACCGCGATCGAAATCGAGGGCACGCCCCAGCCGGCCCAGTGGCGCGTGAGCCACGCGCGCTGGTCGTCGAGAGGCGGCACGCCGCCTGCGTACTGGGTGTCGAACTGCTTGAGCACGCCCGAGCCTGCGACGATCGCGACGTCGCCCTGCAGGTACTGGAGGCTCGCGGGCAGCTCGGGCGGCGCACCCACGCTGCGATAGAGCACGCCCGGCGTGCTGCCCGAGCGCACCACCTCGATCACGCCGAGCCTCGCGAGCCCCGACACGTCCATCAGCGTCGCGCCTCCGCGCCCCTTGAGCGCCACACGGCCGTTATCGAAGCTCGCGTGGCCGTCCTGCTTGTCGAGCGTGACATCGGCGGCGAGGAACGGGCCCGCCGGCTGCGCGGCCTGGCCGTCGGGCACGGCTTGCAGCGTCGCGCGCGTGGGCGAGACGCCCGTGGCGTTGGCCAGACGCGCGACGCGCGGCAGGCTCGCCACCGGATCGGCGAGATAGGACTGCGGCACGAGCACGGTGGCCTGCTGCGAGAAGCGCACGATCATGCCCGTGAAGTTCTCGGCAACGGGCCCGTGGCCGAGCACCAGATGGCTGCCCGGCAGCACCGCCACGGGATAGCCCTGCTCGCGCGGGCGGCATTCGCCCTGGGGCGGGCGCTGGAACTGCACGCGCAGCGCATTGGTGGTGCCCAGCGCGTAGGCCGGAATATCGGCGCTCACGCGTTGCTGGCGGCCGTCGGTGTCAAGCAGCTTCGCGCCGATCAGCACGCCATTGAAGAACACCGATACGGTCTCGCCGCTGCGCTCGGCCGCCGGCGCCGCCGCGACATCGAGCTCCACGCGGCGCGGAATCTCGCCGTTGCCCGACACTGCCGCGAGATCGAAATTCGCTTCCCAGACGGCGCTCGTCAGCACATTCAAGGTGCGCGGCGTACCGCCCACGAGCGACAGCGCAAGCTGGTCGGTGCTGCCGCCCGCGCTGCGGTTCGGCGCGGCGGCTAGTTCGTGCACCACCAGACGGTTCGATGCCCCAACGTCGCTCCACACGCGCGAAAGCGCGCTCACGCCGAGGTCGTCGCCAACCACGACCGTCGGCAAGCCGCCCGGATGCGCGAGGGCGACTTCGCCCTTGACGAGCGGATCGGACGACGCCGCGAGCAACGGCCCGCCCGCGCGCTTGCGCCATGCGTCGAACGCCTGCGCAGCCTCCGGCGACACGCTCTGCACCTGCGCGCGCAACGCATCGAGCGCCTCGCCGATATGCGCGCGCAGCGCGGCGTCGTCGATCACGACGTTCGGCGCGAAGGCACCCTCGGGCGCGAGCGCGATGAGCGCGCCGAGCTCGGCGGGGTTCGCGATCTTGTGGTCGCCGCCCGAGGCGAGCGCCGCGAACGCCGGCACGGCCTGCAATGCCGCGTTCATCTGCACGCTGCCCAGTTGCACGGTGTCGCCCACGGCGGGCATGATCTGCGTGACCGGGCTCGCGCCGCCGCGCATGAGCAGCGCTTCGAGCCGCCACGCGACGTCGTAGGCCGCGGCATCGAGTTTTGCGCCGCTCACCAAGACCACGGGTTTGGACGGCAGCGCGCTCCATGCCGTGCGCACGTCGTGAATCGACGCGGCGTCGAACTGGTAGCTCAAGCGCGTCGTTGGCGCGACGCGCCAGAGATTCGCGATCGCGGTCTGGTCCGTGCAATACGCGTCGCTGAGCACGGAAGACCAGTGCAGCCCCACGCGCACGAAGCCCGAGGGGCGCGGCGCACCATCCACGCCGAGGCTGACCGACCCGTCGCCTTGCGACTCGGTCAGATTGCGCGACTGCACGGGCGTGCCGTCGAGCGAGAGCAGGAAGGTCGTGCGCCCGCCATTGCCGCGCATATAGTTCGCGTCGAGTTGCAGCGCCGCATTCTGGATAGGCAAGTCGGCCGGCACCGGCAGATAGAGCTCCTGCACGGCGTCGGGCGCGCGCAGCACAACCGGCTCGCGCATGCCGAGATCGGCGAGCGACACGGTGCGCGACTCCACACGCCCCGCGCCGAGCTGCGCGAACGCGCCGGCGAGGTCCGCGGGCGCGGCGTGAGCGTGGGAGCTCAGCGCGCTCATTGCAGCGGACGCCGCATACAGCGCATAAACCGCCATTGCAATGCGCTTGCCGCGCGGGCGGCGCGTGCCCGTCACGCCCGCGGGATCGGCCGCACCTGGACTCCGATGCAAGGTCGAATTCGATTTCACGTCATGCCCTTGTTCGTACTTGTTACTTGTTATTTGTGCGCGGCCGCCCCGCGACGGCCCCTTTCGCTCACTGCGCGTCCGGGCGCGCGGCCAGCACCGGATGCGCATAGCCCGGCAGCCCATGGCTCGCGAACGGCGTGAACGGCTTGCCCATGAGCGCAGCGACGATCCGCTCCGAAGCGTGGCCGTCGCCATAGGGATTCACGCGGCGTGCGTATGCGCTGCGCGCCGACTCGTCGACGGCGAGTTCGAGCACCGCGTTATAGATCGCATCGCGGTCGGTGCCGATCAACTTGACCGTGCCGGCGGCCAGCGCTTCGGGCCGCTCGGTCACGTCGCGCATCACGAGCACCGGCTTGCCGAGCGCGGGTGCCTCCTCCTGCACGCCGCCCGAATCGGTGAGCACGATGGCCGCGCGCTGCATCAGGCGCACGAACTCGGGATAGTCGAGCGGATCGGTCAGGTGGACGTTGGGCGCGTTGCCGAGCGTCGCGAGCACCGGGCCGCGCACGTTCGGATTCAGGTGCACGGGGTAGACGATCTGCATCTTGCCGGTTTGCGCGAGCGCCGCGAGCGCCGCGCAGATCTGCTGGAAGCCCTCGCCGAAGCTTTCGCGGCGATGGCCCGTGACGAGCAGCAGGGGCCGGCCCGAGCCTTCGGGCTCGAGAAAGGGAAATTGCGCGTCGATGCGCGCGCGCATGGCGCCGTCGCTATCGAGGCGCGCGCACATGAGCCGCAGCGCGTCGATGACCGTATTGCCCGTGACGACGATGCGCCCGGTGAGCGCCTCCGCCTCGAGATTGGCCTGGGAGCTGGCCGTGGGCGCGAACAGCTGGTCGGCGACGACGTCCACCACGCGCCGGTTCATCTCCTCGGGCCAAGGCTCGAGCATGTTGCCGGTGCGCAGCCCCGCCTCCACATGCCCCACCGGAATGCGCCGGTGAAACGCGGCGATTGCGGCCACCATGCTGGTGGCCGTGTCTCCATGCACGAGCACGCGATCGGGCGCGACCTCGGCGAGCACCTCGTCGAGCCCCGCGAACAGGCGCGAGGTGAGCCCGTTGAGCGACTGGTTGGCGGTCATCGCCGCGAGGTTGTAATCAGGCTTGATGTCGAAAAGATCGAGCACCTGCTGCAGCATGCTCTGATGCTGTCCCGTCACGCAAACGAGGGACTGCACGCCGGGCTCGGCTTCGAGGCATTTCACGAGCGGCGCCATCTTGATGGCTTCGGGCCGCGTTCCGAATATCGACAGGATGCGCACGTGTGCAAGCTTCCGGTTATGACGGGTCAAAATGCGGCGGCAAAACGGTGGGTGCAATGAGCCGTTTCGCACAAGCCCCCTGGTGCGGACGTCCATCGACGGCAGCCTGCCATGCAGCAACCCCGGCGCTGCCATTCGTCTGATCGCCCATTCGCGACACTCTACCTTCTCCAAGCGAACCGACGCCAATAAATTGTCCGATAAAAAAGACACACTGGCGATTATTCAATTTATTGAAACGCATTTACCGATCACTGAGTGGTTTGCAATAGTGGCAACGCGCCCTCAGCCTGCGCGCCGCGCCATTTACAATGGCGCTCGCCCATTGGCCTTTCGTTGCGCTTCCCAGGAACCGCCCATGAACACCAGCCAGGCTTATTCGCGACCCGCCCGCCTGTTGCAGATTGCTTCGTGGATCATCGCGATCGTGTTCGCGCTGTTCCTCGACATGCTCGGCAGCCTCGTGATGCGCGACCTCATGTTCGCGCCGCAAGGCGGGCCGCCCCGCGTCGAGCAATTCGTCGACCGCGCCGCCGTCGCGCCGCTCGAAGCGCAAACGCGCGATCTGGAGCGCCAGCGCAGCGCACTCGACGACAAGGCGCAGACCCTGCGCATTGCGTACGACCGTGCGAACACCGACTATCGCGACGCCCAGGAAGGCCTGCGCAACTGGATCGCCACGCGCACGGCGACGGGCGACAACCGCAACGACATCGAATTGCTCGCGCGCACGCGCAAGCTCGACCTGCTGCAGGCGAGCGTGATCGACTGGCAGCGCCGGCGCGACGCGCTCGCCGACCAGCAGCGCGCGCTCGACGCGCGCGGCGAGCAATTGGGCGCGCAGCTCGCCCGGGCCCAGGCCGGCGCCGATGCGCGCTACGCCGCCGCGCAACGGCGCTACGAACTCACGGTGTTCGGCTGGCGTCTCGCACTCACGCTGCCGATCCTGCTGCTGGCCGTCTGGCTGTTCGTGAAGCGCCGCAAAAGCCGCTACTGGCCGTTCATTTATGGCTTCGGGCTCTTTGCGCTGTGCGCGTTCTTCGTCGAACTCGTGCCGTATCTGCCCGATTTCGGCGGCTATGTGCGCGTGCTCGTGGGCATTGCGCTCACGGTATTCGCGGGGCTCTACATGCTGCGCGCGTTCCAGCGCTACGTCGAGCGCAAGCGCGCGGAAATGCAGCAAAGCCAGAGCGAGCGCGCCCGCACCGTGGTCTACGAAAAGGCCATAGGCGCGTATCAAAAGAAGCTCTGCCCGTCTTGCGACAAGCCGTGGCATCTGGGCGGCGACCAGGTCTCGTTCTGCATTCACTGCGGGCTGAGGCTGTTCGAGGTCTGTTCCTGCGGCGCGCGCAATTTCGCATTCTTCCCGTTCTGCAATCAATGCGGCACGCATGTCACCCACGCCGACGACCGCGACGCTGGTGCCGGGCAAGCGGATTCCGCGGCGGATTCCGCGCATCGGTGACAAAATTGATCGCTTGCCTGATCGCCTGGCCGACGCGGCAAGCCACTAAATAACACGACCCCACCACACGAGACGCTTCAAGATGGACGATCAGGTACTCGACGCCTTCGACACGGCGCAATTGATCCCTGACTTCACTGCGCCGCAGCTGCCGAGCGAGCCGCCCGACCGCTCGACGCTCGACGCCGCCGAACACAACACGCGCCACTGGACGAGCGCCGCGCCCGGCCCGCTTACGCCCGGCTCCGACGCGCACCGGCGCGAGGCCTGCCGCATGTTCCACGAAACCTTCAACCCGTACCGGCCCTCGGTGCTCGCATGGCCGTCGCTCGAGCCCGCTGCGCTCAAGCGCATCGTCGAGCTGCCGATCTGGGACATCGCGGTGCAGACCGAGGGCAAGGCGCGCCTGCGCATGGCGGCCTATGCCGCGACGGTCGATGACCCCGAGATGCGCGCCGCGCTCGCGCTCAACGCGTGGGAAGAAAACCGTCACAAGGAAGTGCTTTCGCACATGGTGCGGGCCTATGGCATCGCGCTCGCGAGCGAGCCGCCCTACGAATTTCCGAAGGACGCGGAGTGGGCCTATCTCGTGACGGGCTACAGCGAATGCGTGGACAGCTTCTTCGCGTTCGGCCTGTTCGAAGTCGCGAAACGCTCGGGGCTGTTCCCGCCCGAGCTCATCGACACGTTCGAGCCCGTAATGCAGGAAGAATGCCGCCATATCCTGCTGTTCGCGAACTGGGTGGCGTGGCACCGCGCGCGGCTTTCGTGGTGGCGGCGCATCGCCTTCGAACTGAAAGTGGCGCGCGTATGGATGTTTCTGGGCTGGGAGCGCATCGGCCTCGCGCGCACCATGGACGCCGAGGGCAACGAGCAGCGGCAGGACAACAACTTCACGGTGAACGGCGCGCAGTCGGTCTCCGACGTGGACATCAACGTGCCCGACCTGATGCGCCTGTGCCTCGAAGAAAACGACCGGCGCTTCTCGGGCTACGACACGCGCCTGCTGCGCCCGGACACCATGCCGAAGCTCGTGCGCTTCGCGCTGCGGTTCGTGCGCAGCAAGCCGACCGCGCAGAAAAGCTGACGCGCCGCCTCGATGACGATATCGATGCAAAAAACGCCGGAAAATCTGGCGTTTTTTGCGTTTTTTGCGCTTACGCTCAGGCGCTCACCTTTTACGCGTCGTTCGTAACCGTGCTTGTGCCAAAGAGCGCGCCCACGCGCCCGGCATCGGCTGTACGCCACGCCTGCTCGAGCAACGCGTTCGCCTCCGCTTCGCTCGCCGCATGCGAAAAAGCCGCGAGGCGCACGAACTTCGTCGCCAGTTCTTCGCGCGAGAGCGTGTTGCCCGGATCGCCCTTGGGCTCGTCCACGCGCGCGCGCAACGTACGGCCGTCGCGCGTGGTCACGCTCACCTTGCCGATCCAGCGCGCCGGATACGCGCGGTCCACTTCTTCGTCGAGCACCATCGTCACGCGCTCGCGGAACGCCGCGATGTCCGCTTGCGCGTAGCCGTGCTCGAACTCGTTCACGCCCGCATAGCCGCGATACGCGCACAGGCCCAGCACCGTGCCAATGTTGAACTTCGCCTGGTGGACCGTGCTGGGCGTGGTCACGCAGCCCAGCACATCAATGGCGCCCTGGTGCACGTGCGCGGTCACGGCGGCGATGTCGTCCGGCGCGAGCCGGTGCTCGGCCATCGCGGCGAGCAACGCGTCGGCGGCCGGATGCGTGTGGCGGCAGGCAGCGTGATACTTGAACGAGGTCTCCACGATGGCCCAGCGCGCACCGAGCGCGTCGACGAGCTTCGCCGGATCCGCATCGCTCGACATGCCTGCTGCCATGCCCTGCGCGCCTTCGAGAACGCGCTGCGCGCCGCGAAATCCCTCGGCGGCCAGTTGGGCCGCCATCAGCCCGTTGGCGGCGGCCATCGCCGTGTGCAGTTGCTTGGAATCGGCGGCGTCGCGCAGGAATTCCCACAGGCCGCTCGCCTGGGTGCCGGCCGAGCCGAACGCGTCGAGCATCTGCGCGGGCGTGAGTTTCAGAAGCCGCCCGGCCGCCGCAGCCGCCGCAATCGTGCCCACCGTGCCGGTCGTATGGAATACTTTGTAATGCGAACGACCCATGAACTCGCCGACGCGAACGCCGACTTCATAGCCTGCCACCGACGCCGCGATGAACTCGCGCCCCGACGCGCCCAGCGCCTGCGCGAGCGCGAGCGTGACCGGAAACACCACGGTCCCGGGATGAAACACGGAGCCGTTGTGAACGTCGTCCTGCTCGACGAAGTGCGAGGCGGCGGCATTCGTCATCGCCGCGAAGTACGGGGTGCTGCGGCTGCGGTCGATCACGACGTCGCACGGATCCTGGGGGCTCCGCGCGCCGCGCGCCGCGCACGCGAAACGCGCAATGGTCTCGACCGGGTGTGCGCCCTTGCCGCCGAGCGCGGAGCCGAGCCAGTCCACGTAGAGATTGACGGTACGCTCGACCACCGGCGCGGGAATGGCGTCGAACTCGAGCGTGGCGGCAAAGGCCGCGAGCGTGCGGCTGGGATGATCGGTCATGGTGGAATTCATGGCTGCATAGGCGAAATGCACACGGGTGGCACGGGTGGCATGGGTGGCGCGGGTCGGTTCGAATCAGGCAAGCGTCGCGGTGGCCTGCATCGTCAGATAGCCCTCGTGGTCCTTGGCCCATAGTTCTATGGTGCGGCCGTCCACGGCGGGCTTGCCGCACAGCGTGAACGCATTGCCGCCGAAGGTGGGGCGCACGGCGCGAAACGCGAAGCTCGCGACCGTTGCGTGCGGCCGCTCGCGGTGCACGAGATCGAGCAGCAGCGTGGCGATGAGCGGCCCGTGAACGATGAGCCCCGGATAGCCCTCCTCCTGCGTGACATAGGGAAAGTCGTAGTGGATGCGATGGCCGTTGAAGGTGAGCGCCGAATAGCGGAACAGCATCACGGGGTCGCCTGCGAGCGTGCGCGACCAGGTGCTGTCCGCAGGCGCAGTGATGGGTTTTGGCGCGCTCGCGCCGGGCTGCGGCGCGTCGCGATAGACGATGTCGTGCTCCTCCTCGATGCACAGCGCGCCCGCCGATTCGTAGCGATGCTGGACCGTCACGAACACGAGCCGGCCGCTGCGCCCGGTCTTGTCTTCGATATTGGCAACCGTCGAGGTGCGCTGCGCCGTCTCGCCTGCACGCAGCGGCGCGTGGAACGTGAGCCGGCCGCCCGCCCACATGCGGCGCGGCAACGCGACGGGCGGAAGGAAACCGCCGCGCTTCGGGTGACCGTCCGCGCCCACTTGCGCGAGCGGCGCGACTGGCAGGAAATAGAGCCAGTGCCACAGCGGCGGCACCGCGTCGCCCGGTGCTTCGCGGTCGAGCGTGGCCGCGAGCGCGCGCAGCGGGAACGAGGTGATCTCGTCGGTGAGCGTTTCGGTCTTGTCGAGCCACGCTTCGAGCGGCACGGTTGGCGAGACTTCCTGTTCTGATTGGGACACGGCAATCCTCCGATGTGGCTATAGGTCGAATCAAGCCTCGCCGCGCAGGTGCGCCGAAGCCTCGTCTTCCACACGTTGCCACAATTCGAACGACATGGGCCGCTCGCCTTCTTCGAGCAGATGGCCGACCAGTCCGATCGCGCGCGCCATCACGCCAAAGCCGCGCACGATGCGCCACGGAAAGCCGAACTCGCAGCAGATCGCGCCGATGGCGCCCGTCGCGTTGATCGGCAGCGACTTGCCCGCGGCGCGCTCGGCCTCTGCGCCGATCAACTGCATGAGCTTCACGTAATCGCCCGACAGGCCGTTTTGCGCGGCAAGCTCGAACAGGCGCGGCGTGCGCGGATCGATCGGTTTATGCAGCGGGTGTCCGAGGCCTGGAATGGGCGTGCCGCGCGCACGCCATGCGGCCACGGTGTCCACCGCGAGCCTTTCAAGGTCGTGGCATGGCGTGCCGTACGGCAATGCTTCGGAGAGCATACGACATGCACCCTCCATGCTGCCCACGAATACCGAGCCCAGCCCGCACAGTCCTGCCGCCACGGCCGCCTGGAGCGACTCGGGCGCGCCGGCATAGGTCATGCGCGCGGCGATCGCGCTGGGCGTCATGCCGTGTTCGACGAGCGTGATGACAATGGCGTTGAACATCGCGGATTGCTGCGGCGTGGCGGTCTTGCCGGTCAGTTGCAAGAACGCGAAGTCGCCGAGGTTCATATGGCCGAGCACTTCGTCGGGCAGGCTTTTGCCGCGCACGACGATGCGATCGGGCGTGCTGTATGCGATATCGGAGCGCACCAGCGGTTTCGGTTGACGGGCCATGACTGCAGTTCCTTTCTGTTCGTGTTCGAATTCGTGTTGAGTTGTGGCGATGAAGTGGGCCATGTTCAGCGCAGCTTCGCGGTGCCGTGGTCGAGCACCACCATGTCGCGCTCGACCACGCGCGTGCGAAAGCTCACGGCCTGGCCGTCGCGCCAGATTTCCGTGCGCAGGGTCTCGCCCGGATAGACCGGCGCGGTGAAGCGCGCATGAAATCGCGCGAGCCGTGCCGGGTCGCTCGCGCACAGCGTCTTGAGCACCGCGTGCGCGGCCACCGCCCAGGTGGCGAGGCCATGCAGGATGGGCCGCGCGAAGCCGGCCGCGCGCGCGACTTGCGGGTCCGCGTGCAGCGCGTTGTCGTCGCCGCACAGGCGGTAGAGCAGCGCCGTCTCCGGCCGCGTCGGCGCCCTGCAGACATGATCGGCCGCACGCCCGGGCACGGCCGGCGGCACGGCGGGCGCCTCGTCACTCGGGCCGCCGCCCGCGCTGAAGCCGCCATCGCCACGGCAAAACGTGAGTTGCGTGAGCGTGGCATAGCGCTCGCCGCTCGCTTTGTCGGTAATGCTGCGTTGTATTTCGAGCAGCGCGCCCTTGCCCTCGCCCTTGTCGACCACGCGCGCGATGCGCGAGCGGCCGATCACCGTCGCTTCGCGCGGCAGCGGCTTGTGAATCTCGATGCCCTGCTCGCCGTGCAGCACGCGCACCCAGTCGATGCCGCTCCTCGGGTCGCGCGCCCAGAAGCCCGGATAGCCGAGCACCACCGCGAACGTCGGCGGCACGCGCAGTTCCTTCCCGTAGACGAACGCGAGATCATCGGGGTCCAAGGGATTGGCGCCATAGCCCACCGCGAGGCTATAGAACATCGCATCGCGAGCGGTGTAGGTCTGTTCGATGTCCTTGAACGGCCAGTTGCGCAAGGTGTGGTAATCGATCGTCATGGCTGTGCTAAACGATGAAAGACGAAGCGCTCATGCCACCGCTGCGCGCGCGGGCCAGTTCATCTAGCGCCTTGTCGAGCGCCGCGAGCAGATGCACCGGTTCGACGCCCGCGAACTCCACGTCCTCGCGCGCGAGGAACGCGTCGATATGCGCGCCGCACGCCTCGCGCGTGGCAGCCAGCCCCGCGAAGCCTTCCTCGAGCCAGTCCACCGAGCGCAGCGGCCGGGGATGCCAGTCGCCGTTCACGATCGCGCGCTGCACCACGCCGCGGCGCACCAGCAGGCTCAGCCAGATGAGCCCGGCCGGCGCCTTCTCGCGGCCCCGCACGACCTGGTCGCCGGCCTGCGTGATGGGCCCATAGCGCGTGGCTTCGCTCTTTTGATGGAACCAGGCATCGTCGACGAGTTCGCTCGCGTATTGCTGCGCGTAGGCCCGCTCCGTTTCGCCCAACTCGCCGGGCGCGAGCGCGACGTTGCCAAATGCGCTGCGCACGCAGGCCTGAGCCCAGGCGCGCAATTCGGCCTCGCTCACCGCGCGGCCCAACTCCTGCTCCAGATACGTGTAGCGCGAACCGAGATCCTTGTGCTTCTTGTCCTTGACCTTCTCCGGCGCCATCGGCATCGCGCGCGCGGCAATCGCCGTGTCGATGGCCTTCACGTTCAGCAGGATGCGGAACGTGAGCACGCCGCCCTCGATCTTCATCGACGTGGCGACCAGCTTGCGGCCATCGATCTCGACGTCGTTGAGCGGCCGGTACGCTGCCGCGAGCCCGAACCCCTCGCGCAACGCTTGCGCCACGTGGCCGAGAATGGCCGGGAACGCAGCCGCCGCCGTGGCCGGCACGCCGGGCAAATCGACTGGCAGATACAGCGCGAGAAATGCCGAGCCACGGCCCGCATAGATCGCCCCGCCGCTGTTCACGCGCCGCCGCACGAGCACGTTGTTGGCGCGGCAGAACGGCAGGTCGAGTACCTGGTTCGGGTCTTCGTTCACCCCCACGGTGATGCTGTCGCCGTCGAAGATGCTCAGGAGCACCGTGGGCGGCGCGAGCCGCTCGGCCACGGCGCGCTCGACGGCGGGCGAAACCGAGGTCGAGAAGTCCGCGTAGTTGTGCTGGCCCACGACATAGCGCCACGGTGCGGGTACGGCTGTTGCGTTCATGTTGTCTGCCTCCGTTCGTCCTGCACGAGCGCCGCGCCTTCGAGCGTGTCGACTGCCTCGATGGCATCGGCGTGAATCAGCGTCTGGCGCCTGAAGCGCTCGGCGATGGCCTCCATGTCGGCGGGCGTACCTTCGACGAGCAGCGTGAGATGGTCCCCGCCATGCGCCTTCGAGCGCACCACGATCCGGTAAGCGCCCGTCGCACCCGCGACGCCCTGCAGCACGCGCTTCAACTCGGACGGATAGACCTTCACGCCCTTGACCTTCACCATCGAATCGACGCGCCCGAACACCACGCGCGGCAGCGACACCGTGCGGCCACGCACGCTCGCCGTGCGTTCGAGCACGGCGAGGTCGCCAGTGCGATAGCGCACGAGCGGCTGCAACTCTTTCTGCAAATGCGTGAGCACGAGTTCGCCGCGCTCGCCTTCGGGCAATGGCGCGCCGCTGTCGGGATCGATCACCTCGGCGTGGAGCAGCTCGTCGAAGACATGCACGCCCGTGCCGCCCGGAAACGTCCGCGCCACCGGAAGACATTCGGATAACGAATAACTGTCGATGAGCAGCGTGCCGGGCATGGCAGCCCGCACGCGCGCATAAAGCGTCTCGTTGCCGCTGAACGGCTCGCCGCCCGCGAAGAACACGCGCGGCACAGGACAGCCCGCTTCGATCAGCTTGAGCGCATGCGTGGGATTGCCCGCGAGCACCGTTACGCCGCACTGGCGCGCCACCTGAGCCGCGCGCTCCGTTTCGCCGGGACCGTGCGGGATGCACGCGACGCCGCGCGCCTCCATCTGGCTTTGATAAAACATCCCCGCGACGAACAGGTGATAGCCGAATGTGACCATGCAGACGTCGCCGGGGCCGATGCCGCAGGCGTCCAGATGCTGGCCGCACGCCGATTCCATCGCGCGCAGATCGGCGGCGCTGTGCAGGATCGGCACGAGCGCCGGGCCCATCGGCGTGAGATGAATGCGCACGGGCGGCACGTGAGGCGCGAACGCTCCATAACCCGGCTTGCCCATTTCGGCCACGAACTGGGCGCGCGACATGAGCGGCACGCGTTCGGCGAATTCCGCCGCGCTCGCGATGCTGCGCGGCAAGCGTCTCGCATGGAACGGATGCGCGTGCAGGCGTTCGAGCTGCGCATTGAGCCGATCGATCGGATCGTGCATGTCTCCTCCGTGATTGAGGCTGCCGGCCATGCCGGCCGCCAGCGCCGCGCGCAAGTTCAGACCGGATCCCAGCTAAATACATCGGCGGAAACATCGAGCGGATGAAACGAGCCGCGCAGCGCGGGCATGGCGTGCTCCGCGATCGTCTCGGGCGTCCAGCCTTCGCCGCGATGCACCGAGCGCACGGGACGCGGCTGGCTCATCAGGAAAATCTCGTTGTTGCGCACCGCGAAGATCTGCCCCGAGACATCGGCGGCCTGCTCGCTCGCGAGAAACACCGCGAGCGGCGCGATCTTCGCAGGTGTCATCTGCTTGATTTTTTCGACGCGCGCTTGCTGCTCCGGCGAATCGATCTTGATCGAATCGATCATGCGGCTCCATGCGAACGGCGCGATGCAGTTCGATCGCACCCCGAACTTCTGCAAGTCGAGCGCAATGGACTTCGAAAGCCCCGCGATACCGAGCTTCGCGGCGCTGTAGTTGGCCTGCGCGAGATTGCCGATCAGGCCCGAGGTCGAGGTCATGTGCACGAAAGCGCCGCTGCGCTGATCCTTGAAATGGTCGGCGGCCGCGCGCGACACGTGGTAAGAGCCGTACAAATGTACCTTCACGACCGCATCGAATTCCTCCTCGCTCATCTTGTGGAAAAAGCGGTCGCGCAAAATGCCGGCGTTGTTCACCACGCAGTCGACGCGGCCAAACACGTCGAGCGCGTGCTTCACGATGCGGGCTGCGCCTGCGGCTTCGGCCACGCTGTCCGTGTTGGCCGTGGCCTCGCCGCCGAGCGCCGCGATCTCGTTCACCACGGCCTGCGCGGGGCCGTCGTTGTGACCCTCGCCGGAAAGCGAGGCGCCCACGTCGTTGACCACCACCTTCGCGCCCTGACGCGCCATGGCCAGCGCAATGTCACGGCCAATGCCACCGCCCGAACCCGTCACCACCACCACCTTGCCTGCCAGCATCCGTTGCGTCGTCATCGTTCGTGCTCCCGCTACCCGCATGGTGCGAGCCTCCGTTCGAATGGGTGAATCCGTTATGCCGGCGCGCTTTACCACAGTTCGTCACGCCGCTTGTCCGGTTTGCAGCTTGACGCAACGCACGCGCACACACAATTTGAATATGCCGAATGCCCGATTCGTCCACGATTAACCCGTAATTCCGCTAATGGCGCGTATTGCGCTGCGGCGCAATAATGCGCAGAATCCGCGAGACCTTGGCCATTTGCATCTATCGTTCAAACGAACGTGTTCAGGCTCGTTCAAACGAACGTTGAATCAGCGGCGCGCTCTCGCGCAGACTAGAGCACCACCGAGCGAACCCATGCATTTCGATCTTGTCGACCTCAAGCTCTTCACGCACGTGGCGGAGGCCAGCAGCCTCACGCGCGGCGCGGAACGCGCGCATCTCTCGCTGCCCGCTGCGAGCACGCGCATCAAGAATCTCGAAGAGCAAGTCGGCGTAAAGCTGCTTTCGCGCACGAGCCAGGGCGTGACGCTCACCGCGCCCGGGGAGACGCTGCTCGCCCACGCGCGGCGCGTGCTCAAGCAACTCGAGCAATTGCGGGGCGATCTTCAGGAGTACTCGGAGGGCGTCAAGGGTCACGTGCGCGTGTTCGCGAACACCACGGCCATGAGCGAATTCCTGCCCGCCGTGCTGCGCACCTATCTCATCAACCATCCCGATGTGTATGTGGACATTCACGAGCGGCTGAGTCCCGACATCGTGCGCGCCGTGCTGGACGGCAGTGTCGACATCGGCATCGTGGCCGGCGACGTGCGCACCGAGGGCTTGCAGGTCATGCCGTACCGGCGCGACCGCCTCGTGCTTGCCACCGCGCTCTCGCATCCGCTCGCACAGGCGAGCGAAATCGACTTTGCCGACACGCTGGACCACGACTTCGTAGGACCGCCCGACGAAAGCGCGATCTACGCATTCCTCAAGCGTGCGTCCTCGAATTTGCAGCGCACCATCCGCTGGCGCATTCAGGTCAGCAACTTCGAAGCCGCCTGCCGCATGATCGAAGCGAACATCGGCATTGGCGTGCTGCCCGAAGGCACCGCGCGCCGCCACGCGAAAACCATGGCGCTCAAGATCGTGCCGCTCACCGACGAGTGGGCCGTGCGCAAGCTGCAGATCTGCGTGGCCGATCGCGAGGCGCTGCCGCTGTTCGCGCGCAAGCTCGTCGATCTGCTGGTGGCCGACGGCATCGGCCGGCTCGAATGAGACGGTCAGGGCCTGTGCATACGGATAGCAGGCCCTGAGGCGCTTTAAAGCGCTTGCGCGTCGCGCATCATGTTGCGTGCAATGACGATTTGCTGAATCTGGCTCGTGCCCTCGTATATGCGGAACAGGCGCACGTCACGGTAGAAACGCTCGATGCCGTATTCGGCCATATAGCCCGCGCCGCCGAAGATCTGCACCGCGCGGTCGGCTACGCGCCCGCACATCTCCGAGGCAAAGAGCTTCGCACACGCGGCTTCGGTGCTCACGTTGCGGCCATCGTCGCGGCGGCGCGCGGCATCCAGCACCATGCAGCGCGCAGCGTAGAGTTCGGCCTGGCTATCGGCTAGCATGGCCTGCACGAGCTGGAATTCGCCGATCGCCTGGCCGAACTGCTCGCGCTCCATCGCGTAGCGCAATGCGTCGTCGAGCATGCGCTGCGCCACCGCCACGCAAATCGCCGCAATATGAATGCGGCCCTTGTCGAGCACCTTCATCGCGGTTTTGAAGCCCACGCCCTCCTTGCCGCCGATGATGTTTTCGGCCGGCACTTTCACGTTATCGAAGATCACGTCGCAGGTATGCGCCCCCTTCTGGCCCATCTTGCGATCGCGCTTGCCGAAGCTGATGCCGGGCGTGCGAGCATCGACGATGAACGCGGTGATGCCGCCCGCACGCGGCTCGTCGGGATTGGTGCGCGCCATCAGCGTGAACATGCCCGCCTGCGGCGCGTTCGTGATGAAGCGCTTGGTGCCGTTTACGACGTAGTGGTCACCGTGGCGCTCGGCGCGCGTCTTGAGCGAGGCCGCGTCGGAGCCCGAGCCCGGCTCTGTGAGTGCGAAGCTCGCGATGACTTCGCCGGTCGCGAGCTTCGGCAGCCAGCGGGCCTTTTGCTCCTCGGTGCCGTCGATCACGATGCCCTGCGAGCCGATGCCCACCGTCGTGCCGATGATCGAACGAAACGCGGGTGACGTTTTGCCGAGCGCGAACATCACGAGCACTTCTTCTTCCATCGTGAGATCGAGGCCGCCGTAGGCTTCGGGAATCGTGAGACCGAAAAGGCCCATCGCTTTCATGTCGTTCACGATGTCGGCGGGAATCTCGTCGGTTTCCGCCACGCGCTCTTCGTTCGGCACGAGACGCTCGCGCACGAAGCGCGAGACGTTGTCGAGCAGCACGTTCATCGTTTCCTGGTCGCGAATCATGATGTGTATTCCTTATCAGTTTCATGCCGGCATGCGCGGTTCCACCCGGAGCATGCCGCTTCGAATTGACAGGGCGCGCTAGCGGCGGCGTGCGGCGAGTTCGCGCAGCGGCTGCTTTTGCAGCTTGCCGCTCGCGGTGGTGGGAATCATGTCGATGGGCACGATCTGCACGGGCCGCTTGTACGGCGAGAGGCGCTCGCTGATATAGCGCTGCAATGCGTCGACATCGAGTGCCGCGCCCTCTTTCGGCTCCACGAAGGCCACCACTTCCTCATTGCCTTCGGCGTCGGTGCGGCCCACTACGGCCGACAGGCGCACCGCGTCGTACGTGTTGATGACCGATTCCACTTCGATCGGATAGACGTTGAAGCCCGAGCGGATGATGAGGTCCTTCGACCGGCCGACGATAAAGAGCGCGCCGTCCGCTTCGAGCCGCCCGAGATCGCCGGTCCTGAGCCATCCATCGGCATCGATCGTCGCGGCCGTGAGCGCCGGATCGCGATAGTAGCCGTGCATGACGCCAGGGCCGCGCACCCACAGCTCGCCCGCTTCGCCGCGCGCGACGCTCTGGCCATCGGGGCCCATGATGCGCAGTTCCGCGCCTTCGACGATCTCGCCCGATGAGGTGTCCTTGCGCGGCCGGTCCATGCGCGTGATGAAGAGCGAGCCCGCGTATTCGGTCATGCCATAGCCATGGTGGAGCGGCATGCCGAAGAGCGCTTCCACCTGGTGCTTCAAGGTGGGATCGAGCGGGCCGCCGCCCGTGTAGAGGTAGCGCAGACGCGGCGCCCGAACCGCCCCGCCGTGCTCGCGCACCCACGCGACGATGCGCGTGAACATCGTGGGCACGCCCTGCAGGATCGAGATTTCCGACGCGCCCAGCGCCCTCACCACTTCCTCGGCCGAGAAGCGAGCGGCCAGATAGAGGCTCGCGCCCGCCTCGAAGGTGGCGAGCAGCAGCGTCGCGAGGCCGAAGATATGCGACATCGGCATGACCGCATAGGCGCAGTCGGCGGGCGTCATGTTGCGCGAGGTGGCGGAGACGCGCGCGAAATGCAGCAGCCCGCGATGCGTGGCCATCACGCCCTTGGGCTGACCTGTCGTGCCCGAGGTATAGATGAGGAGCGCGACCTCGCGGGCGAGCGATTCGGGCTCACGCACGGCTTGCGGTTCGGGGTCCGCCATCATCAGCGGGCCGAGCCCTTGCGGCGCGATCTCTTTCGCGCGCTGACGCACGCCGTGGCGCAGCGCATCGGGCGAGGCCCCATGCGTAAACAGCATCAGACGCGGCCCGCAATGCGCGCGGATCGTTTCGATCTCGCGCTCCGAGAGCCGCGCGTTGACGATGGCCGGCCACGCGCCGATTTCCGAAAGCGCGAACAGCAGCGTGATGACGGCCGGGCAGTTCTCGGCCACGATCATCACGCGGTCGCCGGTGCTCACGCCTTGCACGCGCAAGAAACGCTGGGCCGCCTCCACATTGCGCCAAAGCTCGCCGAAGCTGGTTTCACGGCCCTCTTCACGAATCGCCGTGGCCTCGGGCGCGGCCTGTGCCCAATGCCGCGCGATGTCGCTGATTTTGCGCGCCGCCCGCGCCGCCCCTGTCACCACCTTCGCCTCCGATCCTGGCTTGTTCGTTTCCCGCACGGCGCGTGTGCGCGCGCCGCCTCTCGACAGGGCTCAGTGTGGTGGAGCCGCGCGCGGCCAACAATTCGTTTTCAAAGAAGCCGGCATTCGTCTGGCCGGAAGTCGGCATTAGTCCCGATGGCCGGAGGCTGTTCCGGCCCCGATGCGCTTGTGCGCCGCCGCTCCACCTCTACAGCTCGAGTATCAGCCGTTTGCCTTTTGCGCGCGAGCAGCAGGTCATCATGCGCGTCTGGGTCTCGCGTTCGGCACGCGTGAGCACCACGTCGCGGTGATCGATCTCGCCCGCCAGCACGCGCACCTCGCACGAGCCGCACAGGCCCTCTTCGCAGTCGCTCTGCACGTCGATATTCGCGGCGCGCAGCGCATCGAGCACGGTCTGGTCCGCCGCCACCTCCAGCACGACGCCCGAGTCCTTGAGCTCGACTTCAAACGCATGCTCGTGCGCCGGGTCGAGCTTGCCCGCGCGCGCGACGAAGTGCTCCATGCGCAACGTGTCTTCCGGCCACGCAGCGCTCGCGGCAGCCAGCGCATCGAGCATGCGCGCGGGACCGCACGCATAGACGCGCGTGTGACCCTCCACGCGCAGTGCGCCGAAATCGTTGCGCGTGCCTTCATCGGAGACGTAAAGGCGCAGCCGCTCGCCATGCATCTGCGTGAGTTCCGCGACGAACGCCATGCTGCCGCGCGAGCGGCCGCTATAGTGCAGTTCGTAGTCGATGCCGAGCTCGCGCGCGCGGCGCGCCATCGCGCTGATTGGCGTGATGCCGATGCCGCCCGCGATGAAAATGGCCCGATGCCCTGACTCAACCGTTTCGTCGAGCCGGAAATGATTGCGAGGTCCGCGAATTCTCACGCGCATGCCCTCGCGCAGCGTGTCGTGTACCCATGCGGAACCGCCTCGGCTTTGCGTTTCGCGCAGCACCGCGATTTCGAACGCGCCCGTATCAGCGGGGTCGCCGCACAGCGAATACTGGCGCGACAGCACACCCTCACGACCGTTGCC
Source organism: Paraburkholderia sp. A1RI-2L (assembly GCF_048957375.1). NCBI lineage: Bacteria > Pseudomonadati > Pseudomonadota > Betaproteobacteria > Burkholderiales > Burkholderiaceae > Paraburkholderia > Paraburkholderia sp. A1RI-2L. The sequence goes on along the minus strand of NZ_JARBTA010000001.1, from coordinate 788,288 downwards.
ATACTCGCCGCATTCGAGGTCGATATGCGCGCCGGGCACCCAGCGCGGCAGCGTCGCGCCCTCGGGCGCGGCCAGACGCAGCCGCACGATGCCAGCCGCCACGGTGTCCATACGCTCGACCACCACGGGGCGGCTCAACGCATGCGACGACGGCTCGCCAATCCGTACGGCCGCCCGCGCACCAGATGACGCGCAATGGGTGCGCTCGGGGTTTTGCGCCGGGTCCCACTCCACCCACAAATGCTCCGGACCCCGAAACGAGGTATTGGGCACGTAGGTGAACCTCTGCTCCGCGAGCCGCATATGCGGCAACCGCCGCGTGAACTCGTCGAGAAAGATCTGCATCTCCATGCGCGCGAGATTCTTTCCCATGCACTGGTGCGCGCCATAGCCGAACGTAACGTGATCGCTCGCGTTGTCGCGGCGAATGTCGAACAGATCAGCATCGGCAAAATGCCCCTCGTCGTGATTCGCCGACGAGGTCACGATCAGCAGCTTTGAGCCCGCGGCAATGTCGACGCCTCCGATGCGCACATCCTTCGTCGCAAGCCGCCGCCACGCCGCAATCGAGCCGTTGTGGCGCAGGCATTCCTCCACGGCGTTCGGTATCAGGCTCGGGTCTTCGCAGAGCTCGCGCCACGCGCGCGGGTGCTGCAACAGCAGCTTCATCGCATTGGCCGTGGCGTTGGCCGTAGTCTCGTGCGCGGCCACAATGCCCGCCATCATCATCGAATGAAGATACGAGTCGGTGACGATCTCGGGATGCGCCTGCTGCTTGCGGATGCCGTATTGCATCCATCCATGGCCCTCGGGGTTCTGGCGCATCTTCGCCAGCACCTTGCCCGCGAACTGCCAGAAGTTGCCTACCGCGTGCGCCACCGCCACCTGCTCTTCGGGGCGCGGACGCCCCCAGGTATTGACCGTGTGCGCGATCGAGTAGCGGCGCAGCATGTCCATGTCTTCCTCGGGCACGCCGAGAAAATGCAGCGCCACCGTGAGCGGCACCTCCCAGAGCATCTGGTCGACGAGATCGGCGCGGCCCGTGTCGATGAAACGGTCGACGTACTCGCGCGCGAGGCGCCGCACCAGCGGTTCGTGGCGCTTCAGCTGCTCGGGCGTGAACGGCTCCATCAGCACGCGGCGGCGCGGCATGTGCGCGGGCTCGTCTTCGTTCACGAGCGTGCGGTTCATGGCGTAGCCATACGACTCGAGCACCGCGTTGGCCTCGGGCCCTGTGGGTGTGATCTTTTCGAGCGCGATCGAGGGCGAGAACGTGAGGTTGTCGCGGAAGATCGCCTTGATGTCGTCGTAGCGCGTGACGACCCAATAACCTAGTTGCGGGCTGTAGAACACGGGCTCCTGCTCGCGCGCCCAGCGCACGTACTCGGGCGGGTCCTGCTGGTAGCCATCGCTGAACGGGTCGAACGCTGCCGCGTTCGCGCTCACGGGGCAGCGCCCCGCAGCCTCGTGGGGGGCCTCGCCCATGGTGTCGCCTCCTGCATCGCGGTTACGCTGGTTTGTATCCATTTGCGTAACTCTAGTACGCCTCGCGCGATGCAAAAGATCGGGGTTAACCTCCAAGCGCCTGATCGGCGAAACCAGACACTTTGGGGGTCATGGCCGATAACCGTCGTCGAGCGTCGTCAGGAAGGCGATCACATCGTCGATGTCGCGCGCGTTCCAGACTGGCTTGCCGCCCAGTTTGCCGGTCAGCGGCGCATCGGTGGTGTCGACGTTGCGGCGCAACGCAGGCGGCAAATCATCGAACTTCACGACCTGACCCTGGCGATCGCGCGGATACCACTTCTCCGGGTTGGTGTCGCGCTCGACGTAGAAGCGCAGCGCGTCGCGCAGCGCATGGAAGCGCCCGTTGTGAAAGAACACGTGGCGCGTGGCCACGTTGCGCAGCGTGGGCGTCTTGAAGAAACCGCAAAGGGCCTGGTCTGCGGACAGATCGTGGCGCAGCGGTCCGCATAGCCCCTCGTCGTGGTACGCGGGATCGCGATTGACGCGCAGTTCGGGGTTGCGCGGAACGCCGAGCGCCTCGAACTGGAAATCGGTGAAGAGCGGATGCGCGCCGTTCGCGCCGGGCTGGTCGATATGGCACGACGCGCAATTGCCGCCGTGCGGGTCGTCGAAGAGCTGCTTGCCGCGCCGCTCGCTCGCGGTGAGTTGCGCCTTGCCGTCGAGGTAATAGTCGAACTTGCTCGTGTACGGGTGGAAATCGGGCTCTTCGAGTTCGTAACGCTCGATGGCCGCCATGGCCTGGCGCAGCGCCACTTGCGGGGACTCGAACACCGTTTCGCCGTAGACCTGCTTGAAGCGCGCCGCGTACGGGGCGCGCGCGAGCTTCGCAACAACCGAAGCGGCGTCGCGGTTCGCCATCTCGCGGGGGTTGAATAGCGGGAACGTGGCCTGGTCGCTCAGACGGTTGAAACGCCCATCCCAGCCGAAGCCGCCGGACGGCGCGTTGTCGTCCTCGAAGCGCTCGCTGAAGCTGGCCGCCTGCGCATGCGTCCAGAGCGGCGTGCGGTCGAGCACGTAGCGCAGCGTCGGCACGGCGCGCGTGCCTTGCGTGCGCAGACCGGCGCCGCCGAACTGCGCGGCGAGGCCGTTCGGCGGCCCATACGCATGCGCGGGGCTGTGGCAGCTCGCGCACGACATGCGCCCCGAGGCCGAAAGCGACGGGTCATGGAACAGCAGCTTGCCGAGCGCGCCGGCGTCGCTAAAGGCCACGGGCGTCGCGGTGGCCGGCGGGGTGGCCGGCAAGGTGGCAGCCGCCCGAGTCGGAATGCGCTGAACCTGTGCGTGGACCGCCCCCAGGCTCAGGCCCAGCGCAACAGTAGCCACCACCGCTGCAGCAACGGTGGCGGGGGTCGCGCTCGTAAAACCCGCTTTCATGCTTACAGGTTCGTGAAGATATCGTTGCCGAACCCCGCAAGCCCTGCCTGCCCCGCATAGCCGAGATGGGCGAGGCCGAAGATGTCCTCGATGCTCTTGAGCATCGAATAATGGTTGTACGCCACTGTCGAGACCGTGCCCGGCTTGATGAACTTAGAGATCATCACCGCGCCGGTCTGGTCGCCGCCGAAGTTCGACTTCGTCATGACCAGCGAAATGTTGCCGAGCGACGACGGCAGCCCCGGAATCGCGCTGGCCGGCACCGAGCCATATGCCTCCGACTGCGGGAACGCGGCGAGGTTCGGCCCCGGCGCCTGGCTGCAACAGGTGCTGCCCGCGTAGGTGAGCGTCAGCGTGGCCGGGCTCTTGCTCGTGTCCAGCGTCTGGCTCGCGTAGCTGCTCTCGTCGAAATTGATGATCAGGAGTCCGTCCTGTTTGAACGCCGCCGACGAAGTAATAATGGGCACCCACTTTTCGAGGAACGCATTCGCACTCGTCAAGCCGCCGGGCTGGCCGTTCACGCACGGCGAGTCATGGCCGTCGTTGCACAGGTTCGGCGTGATGAAGTTGAAGTTGGCCGTGGTCGCGACCGACTGGAGGTCGGCCTGCAGCTTCTCCAGATTCACGACGTTCGTGCCGCAGTCGGGCGAATCGATGATCGAGTGAAAGTACGCGAACGGATTGTGGCGCGTCGCGTACTGGTCACCCAGCGGCACGGCCGCGCTCGGCGCCTGCGCGCGCTGCGTGAGGTCCACGGCGTTCAGCGGCGGGTGGCCGCAAGTGGCGGCTTCGCGCGACGGGTCATTGCCCATGTCCTCTTCGTAGCCCTTCCACGTGAAGCCGGCCGCCTTCAGCTGGTCGGGCAGCGTCTTGATGTTCGCCGGAAACACACAGCCCGTGCCGGTCGCCTGGCCATCGGAAGTCATCCCGGTCAGGTTGTAGTCCTCGTAAGTCGAGCAGTCGTTATCCGTTTGCGGCGTCGGCGCCTGGCCGCTCAGCATGGAGATGTAGTTGTCGAGGCTCACATGGCCCGTGCCGTGGTAGTTCTGCACGAGCGCTCCTTGCGAAGCCAGCGTCTGTGCCAGATAAGGCGCCTTCGTGCTGGAGCCGAAGGTGCTCGCGTAGTTCTCGTTCTCGAGCGTGATGATGAACACGTGACGAATCTGCTGCTGGCCGGTCACGGCGGGATGCGAGGAGCCGCAGGCGCTCACGAAGAGCGCAGTGCAAAGCGCGGCAAGGATGGACGCATAAAACGCCCAAAGCTTGCCGCTGAAACGTATAGCCATGGAAGTCCTCTGTTTTGTCGAGTTATTGTGGGATGCCGGGTCGGTTTTTATGGTCATGCGCTCCGCACCGTGCATGCGGGCCCTCCGGAGCCGCGCAAGGTCAGGCAGACTCTGTGACGAACGCATGAAAAGCGATGCTGATCGCCTGCTAAAAACCATGCATCGTCCATATGAACTATGGCCGCGCACATCGCGAGCTGACTTGTCCAGCACGTGCACGAAATGCACAGCTTGCGCACGCCGTGATGCTCGTAGACGCGGCACGCACCTGTGCGATGCCGGTGTTTTCGGTCCGCGCCGCGGCGAGGGGCTATCATGTGCGTTCGAACAGCAGATGGAACGAACGAATCACATGGCCTCCCCTCAGGAAAACGTCAGCATGGCGGTGTTCTGCGACTTCGAGAACGTCGCGCTCGGCGTGCGCGACGCGAAGATCGACCGTTTCGATATCAAGCCCGTGCTCGAGCGGCTCCTGCTCAAAGGCAGCATCGTCGTGAAGAAGGCCTATTGCGACTGGGACCGCTACAAGGGCTTCAAGGCGTCGATGCACGAGGCGAGCTTCGAGCTCATCGAAATTCCGCACGTGCGCCAGTCGGGCAAGAATTCCGCCGATATCCGCCTCGTCGTGGACGCGCTCGATCTCTGCTATACGAAGTCGCACGTGGACACCTTCGTGATCGTGAGCGGCGACTCCGACTTTTCGCCGCTCGTCTCGAAGCTGCGCGAGAACGCCAAGAAGGTGATCGGCGTGGGCGTGAAGCATTCCACCTCCGACCTGCTCGTCGCGAACTGCGATGAGTTCATCTTCTACGACGACCTGGTGCGCGAGCTCGCGCGCGAGCAAAAGGAGCGCGCCAAGGCGCGCGGCGAAAGCGGCGCGAACGCGAAGCGCCAGTCCGGCGACGAGCGGCGCAACGCTGCCGAAAGCGCGGACGAGCGCGGCGAGGAACGCGGCGAAGAGCGCAAGTCCAAGGCCATCACGCTGGTGGTCGAGACGCTCGACGCGCTCGGCTATGAGCGTGGCGACAGCGGCAAGATCTGGGCATCGGTGCTCAAGAGCGCGATCAAGCGGCGCCGCCCCGACTTCAACGAGGCGCGCTACGGCTTCCGCGCGTTCGGCAACCTGCTCGAAGAAGCGCAGGCGCGCGGCCTGCTGGAAGTGGGCCGCGACGAGAAGTCCGGCACCTATGTGACGCGCACGAGCCAGCCGGCGAGCGCCGCGCCCGCGAGCCCGGCGGAAGAGGCAGCGCCGCGCGCGGAGCGTGCGGAGCGCGGAGAACGCGCGGAAGATTCGACGCGCTCGCGCCGCAAGGGCCGGCGCGGCGGGCGCGGCGCGGCGGCTGCCGGCGAGAACGGCCACGAGCAGGCACGCGAGGCGAGCGAAAGCGGCGAAACGCATGAAGCGCAGGAAACGGCCGAAGCGCGTGTCTCGTTCGAATTCGAGCAAACGCGCGAGTCCGAGGCCAGCGCGGCGATGTCGAACGGCGACCTCTTCACCGAGACCGCCTCGGCGCAATCGCGCGAGGTGCATGCACCGGCTCGCGACGAAGCGCACCACGCGGGCAACATGCCGCGCTTCGGGCAGCCGCAGCACGGCGCGCACGAGCACGCGCACGCGGCGGCCAATGCACCCGCCGCCGGGGAGCACCCGGCATCCGAAGCGCCCGAGGCACCGCGGCGCGCGCGCAAGACCGCATCGCGCAAGAGCACTGGCCGCAAGAAGACTTCCGGACCCGCTGCGCAAGAGGCCCACGCCGAGCCGCCGCGCGACGTGACGGAATCTCCCGCGCCCGAAGCGAGCGCCAACGCCGAACCGGCCGGCAAAAAAGCCAAAGCGCCGAAGAAGTCCCCGGCGCGCGCCCGCCGCCCGCGCAAGACGGCGGAAGAAAGCTGATCGCCGCGACCTGAACGGCAAGGCCGCGTAGCAAGCGGTGTCAGTCGCCGCCGAACGGGTTCGCCGGGCGCTTGCGCGGTGGCGGCTCGCTGGCGCCGTCCTTCGGCGACGAAGGGCCGCCGAACGGATCGGCACTCGCCTTCGAAGTCCCCGCCGGCTGCGCCCCGGCAACCGGATTCGCTGCCGGCGCGGGTCCGGGGTTGCCCGATGTGTCGGCGAACGGATCGACTTTCGCCGGCGCATGCGTGCCGCCGAACGGATCGCCTGCTGGAGCGCGCGTGGCCTCGCTCTCCTCCCCCTCTTGCGCAGCAAGGTTGTACTCCGCCTGCATCTGCGCGAGCACGCCGGCGATGCTCGCCTCGAACCCCGCCGCGTTGCCGAAATTGCGCATCGCCCAGTTGCAGCCCGTGCGGTCGGGCGTCTGTGGCTGCGGTCGCGGCACGCCGATCTTCACGCCATCGTCGACGACTTCCTGGAGCCGGTGGATCCGGCGCTTCACTTCTTCCTGCAGCCGCGATGCGTTGAGAGTCTTGCGCAACATCGGCACCTCCTTTTCCATGCTCGAACCGGTGAGCGAGTCTAGCGCATGGCACGGCCGCCGAGCGCGAAACCCCTGGCAGCAAGCAGCACCGATTCGGACAGCGCGAAGTGCAGGCTCACCGCCTGCGCCACGGCGATGCTCGCCAGCAGGAAGCCGCTCAGCAATAGAACGTGGACGATCATTGCCGATCGCTTGAGTCAGGCACGAGCCAGGCATGAGTCACGCGCAAGCGTCGTGCGCCGCGAGCCATACCAGCGTCAGCGACCTCACCCCTTGCGCGCCTCGAATCAGCACGCCCTCGATATCGGCCGTGGCGGACGGCCCAGTCACCAGCACCGCATAACGCGCGCTGCGAAAATCGTCGCGCCGGTAGGCATCCTGAAGGCCGGCCACGAGCGCGCCGGGATCGAGCAGCACGTAGAGATGTTGCACGAGATAGCCGAGCGCGTTCACCCCGTATTCGCGCTCGGAGAGCCACACCGAGCCCGTTTCGGCAACGCCGAAGCGCGCGCGCACGACGCCCACCTCCACGTTCTCGAGCGACTCGGGCGGCGTGGCCGGTTCGAGCGCACGCGTGCCCTGCACCTCGGGCGCCGCCGACGCGATCGACACCTGCGCGCCGAAACGCTCGCGTATCAGCGCGAGCACGGCCTCGCCCGAATCGGCCTGTGCCTCGCTGCCACCCATCAGCGCGAGCGCTGCGCCAAAGCGCGCGCGCAATTCGCCGGGCGGCGCGTCGAACAACGGCACCTCGGGCAGGTCCTGGGCCTCGGGCTGCGCCGCGCGCACGCGGGCGAGGAACGCTTCACGGCTCGCCATCGTCGCCTCCGTCGTTGCCTTTAGAGCCCTTGCGATGCTTGCGATACCAGGCATGAAAGGTCGTGGACGGAGCCTGCGGCAGCGTGCGTTGCCGGCCCCAGATATTGAGCGGGTTGTAGAGCACAAAATTGGGCAAGAGCCGCAGCGCGCCGTCGAGCGACGACACGGCCGCGCGATACATCGTCGGACTTCCCAGCAACCGCCCCGCCATCTTGAGCACTTCCTGTTTCACGAACGGCACCTCGTGCTGCGCGGCGATCACCGTGCGCCACTGGTAGATCTGCTCGTGAATGTTGATCTTCACGGGGCACACGTTGGTGCAACTGCCGTTGAGGGTGGACGCGAACGGCAACGCGCTAAAGCGCTTCAAGTCGAAGGTCGGGTTGATGATCGCGCCAATCGGCCCCGCATAGGTGCTGCCATATGAGAGACCGCCGCTGCGCCGATAAACCGGACAGGTATTCATGCACGCGCCGCAGCGGATGCATTTGAGCGAGTACCAGAAGTCGGGCATCGCGAGCCGTGCGCTGCGGCCGTTGTCGACGAGGATGAAGTGCATCTCGGCGCCCTCGCGGGGCGCGCGGAAATGCGAGGTGTATTGCGTGATCGGCGAGCCCAGCGCGCTGCGCGAAAGCATGCGGATAAACACACCGAGATCGGACATGCGCGGAATCAGCTTCTCGATGCCCATCGAAACGATATGCAGCGGCGGCACGTTGGCCGAGAGATCGGCGTTGCCCTCGTTCGTGCAGACCACCACCGTGCCGGTTTCGGCCACCGCGAAATTGCAGCCCGTCATGCCCGCGGTCTTCCCGCGCACGAACCACGGGCGCGTGTTCATGCGCTGGCTCTCGGCAAGATAGTGGATGTCGTTGTTCGATGCATCGGTGCCGATCGTGCGGCCGAACACCTGGGCCACGTCATCGCGCAGCTTGTGTACGGCGGGCACGACGATATGGCTCGGCGGCTGGCCGTCGAGTTGCTGGATGCGCTCGCCAAGATCGGTTTCCATCACGGCGATGCCACGCTGTTCGAGGTACGGGCGCATCTCGCACTCGTCCGTGAGCATCGACTTGCTCTTCACGAGCGCGGTCATGCCGCGCTCGCTCAGGATGCGAAAGACCGTCTCGTTGTGCTCGCCCGCGGTATCGGCCCAGTGCACCTGCACGCCGTTCGCCTCGGCGGTGCGCGAGAACTGGTCGAGATAGTCGGCCAGATGCGAAAGCGTGTGCGCCTTGATGGCCGACGCGAGTTCGCGCAGCGCCTCCCATTCGGGAATGGCATGCGCCTGCGCGTCGCGCTTCGTGCGCAAGTCCCAGAGACGCTTGTCGTGGAAATCCACGTGTTCGGGTCGCGCGAGAAATGCGCCGGCGAGCTTCGCGTGCTCGACCCGCTTCGGGCGATCGTTCGGGGCGCTCATTCGCGTGCTCCGTTGAGCACCTGGGCAATATGAATGAAGCGCACATCGGACTGCATGCGCTGCGCACAGCCCTGCTGATGCATGAGACACGACATGTCGCCCGAGACAATGTATTGCGCGCCCGCGCTCACGTGGTCGATGACCTTGTCCTGGCCCATGCGTACCGACACCGCTTCCTCGGTCACGGCAAACGTGCCGCCGAAGCCGCAGCATTCGTCGGGCCGCTGGGGCTGTACGAACTCGATGCCCTTCACGCCCTGCAGCAACGCGAGCGGCTTCGAAAAGGGCTTGCCCGCCACCTCGGAAATAGACGCCTCGTGCAGATGGCGCAGCGCGCTGCAGCTGTTGTGCAGGCCCACGCGCCAGGGGAACTCGGCCCACGGGAATTCGCGCACGCGCAGCACGTCGTGCAGGAACTCCACGAGTTCGAAGGTGTTCGTGCGCACGCGCCGCACCGGATCGGTTTGCTCGATGGCGGTGAGATGATCGCGCACATGATTCACGCAGCTGGCCGAAGGCCCGACGATAAAGTCATATCCTTCGAAAGCGCGTGCGAACACGCGCTCCGCGCCGGCCGCCTCGGCTTGCGCGCCGCTGTTGGCCATGGGCTGGCCGCAACAGGTCTGTTCAAGCGGATAGTCGACCTCGCAGCCCAGCCGCTCCAGCAATTCGAGCGTGGCGATGCCCACTTCGGGGTAGAACGCGTCGATGAAGCACGGGACAAAAAGGGCGACTTTCATGCGAGGGCTCGCGCGAGAAAGCGGATCGGCTCATTTTAGCGCCGATCGCCCTGCGCTTGCCCGCGAACCGCCCCCGCCTGCTCAAAAGTTATGGCGAATGCCCGCAATGACCGCCAATTGCTTGTCGGTGTCCGAATTCACCAGATTCGGAATCTGCGCCAGATTGCGCGTGCCGCCGCCGGCGGCATCGATACCGAGTCCCGCACCCGTTGACTTCTGGCCGATCACCACGGCATAGAGCGCCGTGCGCTTCGAGAGGCTGTACACCGTGCCCAGGTTGATCTGATGGATGCGCGTGGAGGAGCCCTCATCGGGATGCGCGTCGTTGAAGATATAGGCAAAGCCGAATTGCAGCGCGGGCGAGACTTGCCACGTCGTGTTGAGTTCGGCAATATCGAACGCGATGTCCGCGCCTTGTGGCTGCGCCGTGCTCGCGAAATACTGGCTCTGAGAAAGCCGCGTATGCGTGTAGCTCAGTGCGAGCGTCACCGTATCGAGCGCATACGAACCGCCTGCGCCGTAGATGTCGATCTTCTGCGCATTGTGCAGTTCGCAATACGAAGCGTCGGCATTCGCGCAACTGAAATCGCCAATATATCCGACCTCCCCACCCAACGCCGCCTGGAGTGGATTGCGCAGTTGCAGATAGCCTGCGGATAGCGAAAGCGGTCCACGCGTGTAGTTTGCGGCGAGCGACCAGCCGCGGTTCTGCGAGAAGTTGCCCGCCACGCCGCCAAAGCTGAACAGACCGCCCACGGTCAGGCCGCCGAAGCTCGGGCTCACGTACTTGATCGAATTGTTGAAGTTGAACGCTTCGTTGAGATTGTCGACATCGCCGAAGTGCGAGCCGTAAAGCGTCGCCCAGTTGTTGCTCGATGCATAGACGCCCATGTTGTCGGAGAACGGATCGTACTGGCGTCCCAGCGTGAGCGTGCCATAGTTCGCGTTCGCTACGCCTGCCCAGGCGTTGCGGTTAAAGAGCGTGCCGCCCTGCAGCAACGCGCCGTTCTGCGTAAAGACGCTGTTTTCCAGCGTGAAGTTCGCCGTGCTGCCGCCGCCGATGTCTTCGCTGCCGGTCAGCCCCCAGCGCGACGGCACGAGGTTGCCGCCGCCCAGTTGCCAGTTCGAATGCCCTTCGGTGCTGCCATCCGCACGCGTGGTCTGCTGATTCGTCGAATAGACGAGGCCGGCGTCCACCGTGCCGAAAAGTGTGACAGAGGACTGGGCGCAAGCGCCGTGCATAAAGGTGGCTAGAGCGCACGACGCCAGCGTCAGCGCCGTACGCTTGACGAGTGGGTTTTCCATATCGATGTTTTTGGGGTTTGAGGGGGGAGTGAACGCGCCGCGCGCGCCGGGTGCTATTGGCCGAAGCGCGCGTAGATGTCGGGCCGTATGCGCTTGAGCACGAAGCCGAGCACAATGCCGAACAGCGCGACCGCGAACACGATCCACGGGAACGCCCGCACGATGGGACTATCGGAGCCGGAAAGCGCGTCGAGGTTGCCGGTCAGCACGAAGCCGATCCATAGCAGGCCCATCCCGCCCAGTATCGGTGCGACGAACGCGTGCCACAGCCGCGTGTCTTTTTTCGTGACGCGAAAAAATACGACCACCGAGAAACTCGTCACGGCTTGCAGCATCACGATGCCGATGGTGCCGAGCGCCGACGTACAACTGAACACGGTATTGAACGGATCCGCGCCTGCGAGCACATAGAGTCCCATCGGCAACGCCACCGTAAGCGTTTGCAGATAGCTCGCGCGATACGGCGAGCCGTATTTCGCATGCAGGCGGTCGAGCTTCGCGGGCAGTATTCCCTCGACCGAAAGCGCGTGAATGTAACGCACGATCGTGTTGTGAAACGAGAGCAGGCTCGCGAAGATGCTGGAGAGCAGAAGCACGCTCATCGCGGTGGTCATGGCGCCGCCCAGGTACTTGGTGGACTGGATGAACCAGAAGTCTCCGGGCTGCTTCGTCGCGGCCTCGACCACGTCCTTCAGGCCCCAGGCGCACACGATGGCCCACGTAACGAACGCGAAGAACACGAGAATCAGCGTGACCGACACATAGGTCGCGCGCGGCACCGTAACCTTCGGATCGCGGCACTCCTTGCCGTAAATCGCCGTGGCCTCGAAGCCGATAAACGACGCCAACGCGAACATCACGGCAATGCCCATGTGGCCGCTGAACACCTGCTTCGGTGCGAACGGCGCGAGCGTGAGGCCACTCGGGCCGCCATGGTGAATCACGATGGCGATCGAAAGCACGAGCAGGATGCCCATTTCGAGGCACATCAGCACGCCGAGCAGGCGGCTGTTCAGGTCGATGCCGCGCAGGCCCGTCACCTGCACGACGGCGATGCATGCGAACGAATACGCGTACCACGGCATCGCACTATGCAGGAGCGGCCCAAGCACGACTGTGCAGAAGAATCCGAACAGCCCATACAGCGCGATCTGGATGCAGGTGTACGAAAGCAGCGCGACGAGCGCGCCCGCCATGCCGAGCGGCCGGCCGAAGCCTGCCGTAATGTAGGCGTAGAACGCGCCGGCGCGCACGATATGCCGGCTCATCGAAGCGAAGCCTACGCTAAAAACGAGCAGCACCGCGCCCGCGATCACAAAGGCGCCAGGAATGCCCGCGCCATTGCCGAGGCTGATGGCGGGCGGCACCGCGCCAAGCATGCCGGTGAGCGGTGCAGCCGCGGAGATCACGAGAAACACGATCTGCCACAAGCCGAGCAGACTGCGCGGCGCGGCGGCGGCATCGTCTGCCATGGCGCTGCCCACGAGCCCGGATGGCGCGACGGGTATTTGCGGTTCGTTCATCGTTGCCTCTGCTGGTGTCATTTTGAATTGCGCCCCGCGACACGATGAAGAACCGCGTCCGCCTGGCGCTCGTGAAAGCGAATCCCGCGTGGTCTATTGCGTGGTCTATTGCGAGATTCGATACGAGCGCATGGTAGGCGGTTAAAAATTCCCGCGATCTGACTGACCGCGCCAAATATTCGATAAATTGCGCCAACCCGTCTGGGGGTTTTTACCTAACGTGTTTGCCGCTCAATCGCACCCTGCTCGGGGCTGGCTGCCGATGAAACAATTGATATGGATGACGAATCAATTCTCACAGACTTTCTTCAAGCACATTTCTTTCCGAAAACCATCAGCAACATTACATTTTCAAATCGAAGCGCCTTTATCCATGCAAACCGGTCTACTCCGACCGCCCCCAGTTACGCGTCGCGCGCCATAGCACTGTGGCATCGGCATAGCCCACCGCGCGCGCAACGGCGGCGTTGGTCATGCCCTCCTGCTCGCGCAGCACTGCCACGCTGCGCTGGCGCTCCTCGCGAATGATCTCGCGCACGGAAGTGCCCGCCTCGTTCAGATGGCGCTGCAGCGAACGGTTCGACAGCCCGAGATCCCGCGCAATATCGGCAACCACGAGTTTTTCGCGTGCGAGCCGCCGCGTGACCAGATCTCGTACCTGATCGACGAGATCGTGCGGCACCGTATCGCGCGAAATAAGATCGGTCGCGTGGCGCTCCATCATGCGCGCCAGTTGCGTGTCGGCGCTCTTGAGCGGCGCGTCGAGATCGTGCGGATGCATCACCACACCACTCGCTGGCTGCTGGAAACGCACCGGCACGCGGAAAATACGCATATAGGGTTTGAGATCCGCGGGCGCGGCATGCTCGAAATGGATCTCGACCGGCGCCCACGTCGCGCCGCGCACGAGACGAATCATGTGGCACATCGCGCTTACGCTGTATTCGGCGTCCTGGCGGCGCGGCCAGATCTGGGCCTGCGCAATGCGATAGCTCCACATGGGCCATGCGTTATCGCGCACCAGATCGACGAAGGTACCGCTCTGCCATGAACCGAGTGCATCCGTGAACTTGCGGATGGCCGCGCCCAGCGTGGGCGACGACATGAACACGAGCCCGGCGGGTCCAAGTTCGGTGAGCTGCAATTCGTTGCCAAGACGCAGGCCGAGCCACGGTTCATCGAGCACTTGCGCTGCACGCTCGAAGGCACCGACATAACGCCCGAGCGGCAGGATTTCATAAGGGTCCGAAAGTTGCCTGCGGCTCAGGCCGAACTCGGCCAGCAATGCATCGCAGTCGGCGCCTGCTGCATCGAGCGCGCGCATGATCGGACCCATCACGGCACCGCGAATCATCGGATACCCGTTGCTGACAGGCCCTGATTTCATGTCTCTCTCCGTTCACCCAATGATGCGCATAAGCGTACGCACCCGGGTTTGTTCGCTCTGTCTTTGGCGCACTCTATCGTCCCTTTGGCGCGGTTTGCAAGCGCGAAAAAAATATGGCGTTTCTACGATGACGTCACGACATCGCCATTGCGGCAATGCCTTCCGCCCCCCAAAAACGGGGCCTGCCCGCCGCGCTTCCCGCGCTGTTACGGTCCAACGCCATTCTTACGAAATGCTTATGAACACGACTCCGAACTCGCATCCGCTCGATCCGCTGAGCCTTATCGAAATGCAGCTCGCCTGTGACATTGTGAAGGCCGCCGAACAGCTCGACGAACACGCGCGCTTTCCCGTCACCGAGTTGCAAGAGCCGCCCAAGGCCGAAGTGCTCGCGTACCGGCCCGGCAGCTACTATTCGCGCCGTGCGTTCACGATCGCCATCGATCGCACGCGCAACCAGACACTGGAACTGGTGGTCGATCTGCGCGAAAAGAAAGTGGAATCGCGCAAGGCGCTCGCACTGCACCGCGCGCCGTTCGGCCAGCCGCCCGTGATGATCGAAGATTTCATGAACGCCGAGCGCATCGTGAAGGAAGACCTCGCGTGGCGCGAGGCCGTCAAGAAGCGCGGCCTCACAGAAGACGATCTCGCGCGCGTGCAGGTCGATCCGTTCTCGGCAGGCGCCTTCGATCGCCCGAACGAAGGTGGCCGCCGTCTCGTGCGCTGCGTGAGCTACTACCGCGAAAACGTCACCGACAACGGCTACGCGCACCCGATCGAAGGCGTAGTGGCCGTGGTGGACCTGCTCGAGCAGAAAGTGATCGAGCTCGTGGACGACGGCCGCATCATTCCCATCCCGCGCGCGAAGCACAACTACGACACGCCAAGCATCGGCAAGCCTCGCGACACCGTCAAACCGCTTTCGATCAGCCAACCCGAAGGACCCAGCTTTGCGATCGACGGCTGGCAGGTCAGTTGGCAAAACTGGACGTTCCGCGTGGGCTTCACGCCGCGCGAAGGCCTGGTGCTGCACCAGATCGCCTGGGACGACGGCAAGAGCGCGCCGCGCCCCATTGTCTACCGCGCGAGCGTGACGGAAATGTGCGTGCCCTACTCCGATCCCACCACGAACCACTACTGGAAAAGCGCCTTCGATGCGGGCGAGTATGGCCTCGGCAAACTGGCGAACCAGCTCGAGCTCGGTTGTGACTGCCTCGGCACGATCCGCTACTTCGACATTCCGTCCGCCGACGATTTCGGCAATAGCTTCACGATGAAAAACGCGGTATGCCTGCACGAAGAGGATTACGGCACGCTCTGGAAACACTACGAATTCCGCACCGGCGTGTTCGAGATGCGCCGCTCGCGCCGTCTCGTGATTTCGTTCTTTGCGACGGTGGGCAATTACGACTACGGCTTCTACTGGTACTTCTATCAAGACGGCACGATCCAGCTCGAATGCAAGCTCACGGGCATCATTCAGACCTCGGCTGTCGCGGATGGCGACACGTATCCGTGGGGCGGCATGGTCACCGAGAACCTCGGCGGCCCGACGCATCAGCATTTTTTCAATGCGCGCCTGCACATGATGGTGGACGGCGAGAAGAATTCCGTGACCGAGCACGAGTTCGTGCCGCGTCCGATGGGTGCGCAGAACCCCTACGGCAACGTCTTCGATACCACGAAGCGCGTGCTCAAGACCGAGCAGGAAGCCGCGCGCAACGCCAACGGCCAAACCGGACGCTTCTGGAAAGTCGTGAATCCAAACGTGAAAAACCGCGTGGGCGCGAATCCTGGGTACAAGCTCATCATCAACGATTCTCCGCTGATGCTCGCCGACCCGAACTCGAAGGTGCGCCAGCGCGGCGGCTTCGCCACGCGTCATGTCTGGGTCACGCCATACGACACGACGCAACGCTACGCGAGCGGCGATTACCCCAATCAGCATGCGGGCGGCGACGGCCTGCCGCGCTATATCGAAGCGAACCGCAACGTGGAAAACGAAGACATCGTGCTGTGGCACAGTTTCGGCCACACGCATGTATGCAAGCCCGAGGACTTCCCGGTCATGCCCGTGGAGTACGCCGGCTTCATGCTCAAGCCGAACAACTTCTTCCACGGCAATCCGGCGATGGATCTGCCGGGCGGGCGCGACCCGCATAGCGTGCAGGACGGTGCACCCGATGCGGGCGCCGCGCCGTCGTGCTGTCACGGCAAAGCAGTAAGTTCGCGATGATGCCGCGCGCGCGCCGCTCCGTGACGCCGAAGATTCGGGATGCCCTCGCCGCCGCCTGGATTTGGTGCGCGGTGACGGGCGGCGCCTCGGCGCTCGCGGCGAGCGTCATGCTGGGTGCGATGCAAATTGGCCCGCATGCTGCCGCATTCGCAGGCGGCGCTGCGGCGCTCTTTGCCATGGTGTTGCTACCTGCGGCGCTCACGCGTTGCTTCGTCTCGCGGGCCACCGTGCCGGTGGCCACCTCGCTCATCCTCGTCATGGCGACGCTGGCGGCAGCGGCCGTGCGGGGGCGCACAGGCTTTTTGCCGATCGGCATGCCAGTCGCGCTTGCTTTGGCGGGTCCCGTGATGTTTGCGGCGGCATGGTCGAGCTTGCCGACGCGTCGCACGGAATCCGTCATGCCTCGCCGGCAAATTCATAGTACTGCGTGTCAACTCGTACAACGAGAGTTCACTGCGGCGCTGCAAGGCAGCGCTGCCCTGCTCATGCCCGCACTGCTGGCTGGGCTTTCCAGCGGCGTGCTCGCGCGCTTCCAGCTCTTCGCCGTGTGCGGCAGCGGACCTTTCTCGCTCGCGCAGTTGGCCGTTTCGCTTGGCGCTGCGGCGGGCCTGGGCCTGCTTGCGGAAAGTATCGACCACCTTTACGCATTGCTGGCGCTCTTCGCGTTGCGCAGCGCGTTGCTTGCCGCGCTCACACTCGATACGCTCGCACCGTGGGCCGTATTCGCTGCGCCAGCGTTCACCGTGCTCGACGCGCTCACGCTACCGACGCTCCTGCGCATCGGCCACGCGTCACAGGCCGGCTGCCCCGGCTTTGCGCACCACGCGGGCATGCTCGCGGGCGCTGCGTTGGCCACGACTTCCTGGGGTTTCGGCCCCGGCTTCCACACGCTCTTTCTCGCGGGCGCCACACTCAACATCGTGTGCGTATGCACACTCGCGGCGCGCCGCCAAAGGCGCAGGCCTCACGTTCACGCGCCGGATTCCGCACAGCTGTACTTGCACACGCAGTACTCATCCCGTTCCGCAGCGCACGCCCTTCCATCGGGCGGCGGAATCGACATTCGTTGACACCCAAGCACAGGACCCAATCGAGGAAACCCCATGGACCGCCAGGACTTCACGCACACGATCCGCACGCAGATGTTCGTCGACGGCCGCTTTTGCGCCAGCGGCGACAGCCGCACGTTCGCCGTTTTCAATCCGGCCACAGGCGCTGAAATCGCCCAGGTGCCGGACGCCGCCGATGCCGACATCGACGCGGCCGTCACCGCCGCGCGCCGCGCCTTCGAGGCCGGTCCGTGGCGCCGCCTGCCGCCCTCCGAACGCGAGCGCCTGCTCCTGAAGCTCGCCGACCTCGTCGAACGCAACGGCGACGAACTCGCCGCGCTGGAAACGCTCAACCAGGGCAAACTGCTCGGCTTCTCGAAGATGCTCGAAGTGGGCGGCAGCGTGCAATGGCTGCGCTATATGGCGGGCTGGGCCACCAAGATCGAAGGCAGCACCGTCGACCTTTCTCTCGCCTTCCCGCCCGGCGTGCGCTACAACGCCTCCACGCGGCGCGTGCCGGCGGGCGTGGTCGCCGCCATCGTTCCGTGGAATTTCCCTCTGCTGATGGCCGTGTGGAAAATCGCGCCCGCGCTCGCCTGCGGCTGCACCGTCGTGCTCAAGCCCGCCGAGGAAACGCCGCTCACGGCGATCCGCCTGGCCGAACTCGCGCACGAAGCAGGCTTTCCGGCGGGCGTGTTCAACGTCGTCACCGGCCGGGGCGAGACAGCGGGCGCGGCGCTCGTGCGTCATGCGGGCGTGGACAAAGTCACCTTTACGGGCTCCACCGAAGTGGGCCGCATCATCGGCAAGCAGTGCGCGAACGATCTCAAGCGCGTCTCGCTGGAGCTGGGCGGCAAGAGCCCGGTGATCGTGCTCGACGACTGCGACCTGCAACGCGCCGTCGAAGGCGCTGCGGGCGCGATCTTCTTCAACCACGGCCAGGTCTGCACCGCCGGCTCGCGCCTCTATGTGCCGCGCGCGCGCTTCGAGGAAATCGTCGAAGGCGTCGCGCAAGTGGCGCGCAACACCGTGCTCGGCTCGGGCTTCGACGCCGCCACCCAGATGGGGCCGCTCGTCTCCTCGCGCCATCGCGACAAGGTGGCCGGCATGATCGCGCAAGGCCGCGCGGAAGGCGCAGAGATCGTGGCAGGCGGCGGCAACGGCAATCGTGCAGGCTACTTCATCGAGCCCACCGTGATTGCGAACGCCGCCAACCAGCCGCTCACAGTGGTGCGCGAGGAAGTGTTCGGCCCGGTGCTCGTAGCAATGCCTTACGACGACGTGGAAGAAGCCATCGCTGCCGCCAACGCCTCCGAATATGGACTCGGCGCGAGCGTGTGGACCAACCAGCTCGATCGCGCGCTGCGCGTGGTGGATGCGGTGCAGGCCGGCACCGTCTGGGTCAACACGCACAACGCGGTGGATCCGGCGCTGCCCTTCGGCGGCTTCAAGGCCTCGGGCATCGGCCGCGAGCACGGCCGCGCCGTCATCGATGCCTACACCGAGACGAAGTCGGTCTGCATCGCGTATTGACGTGCAACGCCCGCACCAGCAACACCGTGCGGGCGAGCCGAACCGGGCGCGCCTTGCGGCGCTATCGCGGTGCTAAACTCCGGAGTCGAAAGCGCGACAATATCGCGTCCCGCAGCAGGCAACGACCGGCCAACTGGCCATCCAGTGTCGACGCCCCTTGCGCCTACAACGACTCCACACCATGTATCTCTCGATTCTCGCCGTCGGCCTTGGCGGCGCGCTCGGCTCGCTGCTGCGCTGGGTGCTCAGCCTGCGCCTGAACGCTGCTTTCCCCACGCTGCCGCTCGGCACGCTCGCATCCAACATCCTCGCGGGCTACATCATCGGCGTGGCGCTGGCCGTGTTCGCGCGCCTGCCTGATGTCTCGCCGCAGTGGCGCCTGTTCGTCATCACCGGCTGCATGGGCGGGCTGTCGACGTTCTCGAGTTTCTCCGCCGAAGTGGTCGCGCATCTGCAGCATGGCCGCCTCGGCTGGGCCGCGGGCGAAATCGCGATTCACGTGTGCGCGTCCGTGCTGATGACGATACTCGGCATCGCGACGGTCACCGCGGTGATGCGCTAGCGCGGCATGAATCAGGCTTGCGGCCGGCGATACCCGCCCAGCAGGCCGTGTTTCGAAAACACGTACTGCCAGAGCTGAATGTCACGCGCGCGAAACGCGCCCGCGCACGACAGCAGATAGTAGCGCCACATGCGGTAAAAACGGTGCCCCATTTCGGGCGCGAAACGCGGCCACGCAGCCTCGAAGTTCGCGTGCCACGCCATCAGCGTGCGGTCGTAATCGGCGCCGAAATTGTGCAGATCCTCGACGACGAAAAGCCCGCCCGAGGCATCCGCGATCTGGCCGATGGTGGGCAGTTCGCCGTTGGGGAAAATGTATTTGTCGACCCACGGATCGGGCGTGGTGTCGCGGCGGTTCTTGCCGATCGTGTGCAGCAAGAAGATGCCGTCGTCGACGAGGCAGCGATGCGCCACTTCCATATAGGTGCGGTAATTCTTGGGCCCGACGTGCTCGAACATGCCCACGCTCGCGATGCGATCGAATTTTTCGTCGAGCAGACGATAGTCCTGCAGACGGAATTCCACGGGCAGGCCTTCGCAGCGCTCGGCGCCCAGCGCGGCCTGCTCCTTCGAGATCGTGACACCCACGCAGGACACGCCGTAACGTTCGGCGGCAAACTTCATGAGGCTGCCCCAGCCGCAGCCGATGTCGAGCAGACGCATGCCCGGCTCGAGCCCGAGCTTTCTGCAAATCAAATCGAGCTTGGCTTCCTGCGCTTCGTCCAGCGTCCTCGCGCCGCCCGACCAGTAGCCGCAGGTGTAGGTCATGCGCTTGTCGAGCATGGCCTCATAAAACGCGTTGCCGATATCGTAGTGCTGCTGCCCCACCTTCCACGCGCGGCGCACCGTCTGGCGGTTCATGAGGCGCGCCTTGAGCGCGTGGAAAACCAGCCGGGCGGGATCGATCTGTTCGTCCAGATGCGCACGCAGCACGTGCGCGAAGAATTCGTCGAGCCGATCGCAATCCCACTGATCGTCCATGTACGCCTCACCCAAGCCGAGGTTGCCGAGCGCGACCACGCGCTCCAGCACCTGCGGATTGTGGATACGCATGTCCCACGGGCGCGTGCCGTTGAGCCTGATGTCGGCACGCGCAAGCAGTTCGGCGCCGAACCGGGAGGCCCCCGACGCGGTGACTTCACGGACGGGCTGCGGCGGCACGACGTGCTGCGCGGGCTGGACAGGCTGGGCCGGCCGGGTGGATTGGCTAGATTGAGCGGGTTGAGCTGCTTCGAGATCAGTCGTTGCCATACGTTCTCCGTGTAAACCGGAGTTGGCGCTTTGGCTATCGACCGGAATTGCTTTGGCAATGATTCCGGTCCCATGCAGAGCTCCTGACTCCGATCCCATGCAAGAGGGTGCTTTCAAGACATTTTTCTTCGTCGCGCACGCTGCGATACCTCTAATGATGCACCCACTTCAAAAAATCTGCAGTAACCCCGACGGACGGCCTGGCGTGGGCGATAATCGACGCTGCGGCACGCAAGCGCCGCGCCCGAGACACTACCGAGGAACCCATGGCTTACGACGACAACAACATCTTCGCGAAACTCCTGCGCGGCGAAATCCCCTCCATCAAGCTGTGCGAGAGCGACGCGGCGCTCGCGATCATGGATGTGATGCCGCAATCCGAGGGCCACGTGCTGGTGCTGCCGAAGGAGCCGGCCGAGGAGATTTACGAGCTCTCGCCCGAAGCGGTGGCCGCCTCGATGGCGATGGTGCAGAAAGTGGCCGCGGCCGTGCGCAAGTCGCTCGCGCCGGACGGGCTGATGATCGCCCAGTTCAACGGCGCGGCGGCGGGTCAGACTGTGCCGCACGTGCACTTTCACCTCATTCCGCGCCGCCGGGGGGAGGAACTGCGACTGCATGCGCGCGATATGGCGGACAAGGCTCAGCTTGAGGTGACGGCGGAGCGGATTCGCGCTGCGCTGTGAGGTGACTGGGTGGCGCGAAGTTTGCAGAGAGCCTCCCCCGCAACGCCCAGACTCTGCTATAATCCGACTCCCGCCGGAGAGATGGATGAGCGGTTTAAGTCGCACGCCTGGAAAGCGTGTATAGGTTAATAGCCTATCGGGGGTTCGAATCCCCCTCTCTCCGCCAGAATGATTTGGCAAAAAACCCCATAAAGTCAACGGCTTATGGGGTTTTTGCTTTTCAACTCAGGAATCCGCTATCGAAGCGTGCGGCTATGAAGCGGGTTAGGGATGCCGAATATAATCCACCAGCGCGACCGAATACTCATCCGGCTTCTTATCAACCAAACTCACGATGATGGTCGCCAGAAACCCCGCCGGTACCCCAAACACCCCCGAGCTAATCGGCTCGATCCCAAACCAGCGCGCCCCCTCGAACCCCGTGATCTGCGTAAAAAACGGATACGTCGAGACAATGTAATAGACGCACACCGCCAGCCCCGCCACCATCCCCGCCACCGCGCCCAGCCGTGTCGTGCGCTTCCAGAACACGCCCAGCACGAGCACCGGAAACAGGCTCGACGCCGCCAGCGAAAACGCCGCCCCCACCAGAAATAGAATATTTCCCGCATTGAGCGAAGCCACCCACGAAGCAAACAAGGCCACGCCCAGCAGCAGAATCTTCGACATGGTCACGCGCCGCTGGCTCGACGCATTCGGGTCCACCATGTGGTAGTACACATCGTGCGAGAGCACGTTCGAGATCGTGAGCAGCAGCCCATCCGCCGTGGAAAGCGCCGCCGCGAGCGCGCCCGAGGCCACGAGCCCCGACATCACATACGGCAGCCCCGCAATCTCCGGCGCGGCCAGCACCACCATATCCGGCTGCATCTGAATATCGCTCCAATGCACGATGCCGTCGCCGTTGATATCGGCAATGCCGATCATGGTCGGCTCCATGCGCCGCCATTGCATCACCCAATGCGGCAAATCGGCGAAATGCAGCCCCGTGAGGTGCGAAAGGATCTCGAACTTGATGAGCACCGCCAGCACCGGCACCGTCAAATAGAACAGCGCGACGAAGAACAGCGTCCATCCCACCGAGCGCCGCGCCGACGCCACCGATGTCGTCGTGTTGTAGCGCGTAAGAATGTGAGGCAGGCTCGCCGTGCCGAGCGAGAGGCACAGCAGCAGCGACAAAAAATTGCGTTCGTGAATGCGCCGCGCTTCGTCGCTATCGGCGGGAAACGGTTCATGCATCGGCACGGGGGGCGCGGCGCGCGCGAGCAGGTCATCGCGCTGCTGCGTCCACGCCACGCGTGCGGCTTCGGGGTCGCGCGGGAAACGCTCGATTTCGCGCTCGAGCGAATCGATCTCGCGCAGCGGGCCATTGTGGCGGCGCATGTTCGCGAGCGCATCGACGAGGCGCGTCTTCTCTTCCGTGTACGACTGCGGCAGCGCATCGAGCCGCGATTGCCAGAGCGCGGCTCGATGCGCGTACTCGTCGCGCACGTTGGTCTCCGCGCTGGTGTCGCGCACTTCGCGCTCGAGCGTCTCCACGCGCTGCATCACCTTGCCGTAATCGAATTGCGGCAGCCAGCCCAGGCCATTTCGATGCGCGATCAACGAGACCGGGATCAGCATCGCCGCGATCAGGATGATGTATTGCGCCACCTGGGTCCACGTGACCGCGCGCATGCCGCCCAGAAATGAGCACACGAGAATGCCGGCGAGCCCGCAAAAGATGCCAATGGCAAAGTCGACGCCGATGAAGCGCACCGCGATCAGCCCCACGCCCTGGATCTGCGCGACGAGATAGACGAACGAGCAGATGATGGTGGCCAGCACGGCGAGCGCGCGCACGAGGTTGCTGGAGAAGCGCGTGCCGAGGAAGTCCGCGATGGTATAGCGCGCGAGCTTGCGCACGTAGGGCGCGAGCAGGAATGCGACGAGGCAGTAGCCGCCCGTCCACCCCATCAGGTAAGCGAGGCCGTCGTAGCCGCTTGCGTAGAGCGAGCCCGCGAGGCCGATGAACGAGGCTGCCGAGAGCCAGTCCGCGGCCGTCGCCATGCCGTTGAAGAACGATGGCACTCGGCGTCCCGCGACGTAGTACTCGACGAGATCCGAGGTGCGCGAGAGCAGCCCGATGACGGCGTAGACCGCAATCGGCACGAACAGGAACACGTAGCCGATCCACATGCCGGGGCCGGTGGCAAGCTCGATGCGCCACATCACGAAGATGAAGCCGAGAAAGCCGAGCATATAGAGCGCGTAGGAGCGGATCAGCCGGTGCGCGAGCCTCATCGTTGCTGCGCCTGACTGGCCTCGCGAATGGCCGCATCGGCTTCACGCGCAGCCTGCAGTTCGCGGTCGGCGCGCTGCATCAGCACGATGTAGAGCGCCACGAGCCCGATATAAACGAGGATCGCCCCTTGCGCGCCGATATAAAACGGCAGGCTGAAGCCCGCGAAGCGCACGCTGTCGAGCGCGCGCGCGAACAGCGGCACGACGAACGACACCGCAAAGCCGATGCTCATGAGCACAACGATCAGCACGAGGTTCAAGCGCCAGTAGCGCCGATGCGCGAGCGCCATCGCCTCGCTCACCGGCGGCGGCTCGGGCAAGGCGTTGAGGTTGTTTTTTGGAGGAGTATCTGGCGCGGCCATGCGCTTGTGTAGCAAAAACGCGCGTGGCCGGCAATCGGGGACATCCGGCCTTGCCGGGATCGGATCGAGTGCATTAGCACCCGATCCGTCAATC
This sequence comes from Paraburkholderia sp. A1RI-2L, assembly GCF_048957375.1. NCBI lineage: Bacteria > Pseudomonadati > Pseudomonadota > Betaproteobacteria > Burkholderiales > Burkholderiaceae > Paraburkholderia > Paraburkholderia sp. A1RI-2L. The sequence goes on along the minus strand of NZ_JARBTA010000001.1, from coordinate 764,420 downwards.
AAGCAACGCTCAAAGCGCCTCGCCAAGCTGATCGAGAATCGCCGGGTTTTCCAGCGTGGAGACGTCCTGGGTGATCGCCTCGCCCTTCGCGAGCGAGCGCAGCAAACGCCGCATGATCTTGCCCGAGCGCGTCTTCGGCAGGTTCTCGCCGAAGCGGATGTCCTTCGGTTTCGCGATCGGCCCAATCTCCTTGCCCACCCACGCGCGCAGTTCGGCAGCGAGCTTCACCGCATCGTCGCCGTGCGGGCGCGCGGCCTTGAGCACCACGAACGCCACCACGGCTTCGCCGGTCGTGTCGTCGGGGCGCCCCACCACGGCGGCTTCGGCCACCAGCGGGTTCGCCACCAGCGCCGACTCGATCTCCATCGTGCCCAGGCGGTGGCCCGAGACGTTCAGCACGTCGTCGATGCGGCCCATGATCGTGAAGTAGCCGGTTTCCTTGTCGCGCACGCTGCCGTCGCCGGCCAGATACAGCTTGCCGCCGAGTTCCTCGGGGAAGTAGCCCGACCTGTAGCGCTCGGGCTGCCCCCACACGTTGCGGATCATCGCGGGCCACGGGCGCTTCACCACGAGAATGCCGCCCTGCCCGTTGGGCACGTCCTGGCCGGTTTCGTCGACGATCGCCGCCATGATGCCCGGCAGCGGCAGCGTGCACGAGCCCGGCACGAGCGGCGTGGCGCCCGGCAGCGGCGTGATCATGTGGCCGCCGGTTTCGGTTTGCCACCACGTGTCGACGATCGGGCAGCGCTTGCCGCCCACGTTCTCGTAGTACCACATCCATGCTTCGGGGTTGATCGGCTCGCCCACCGTGCCGAGGATGCGCAGCGATGTGAGGTCATAGCTCTTCGGGTGCACCTTCGCATCGGCTTCCGCGGACTTGATGAGCGAGCGGATGGCCGTGGGCGCGGTGTAGAACACGGTGACCTTGTGCTTCTGGATCATCTCCCAGAAGCGGCCCGCGTTCGGGTACGTGGGGATGCCCTCGAACATGACCTGCGTCGCACCGATCGTGAGCGGGCCGTAGGCGATATAGCTGTGGCCCGTGACCCAGCCGATGTCGGCCGTGCACCAGAACACGTCCGAGGGCTTGTGATCGAAGGTCCACTTCATCGTTTGCGCGGCCCACAGCAGATAGCCGCCGGTGCTGTGCTGCACGCCCTTGGGCTTGCCGGTCGAGCCCGAGGTATAGAGGATGAAGAGCGGATGCTCGGCGCTCACCGGCACCGGCGCGCAGGTCTCGCTCTCGACTTGCGAGAGCTCGTGCATCCAGTGGTCGCGGCCTTCAGTCCAGCCGACCTTGCCGCCCGTGCGCTTGTAGACGATCACGCTTTTCACGGCTTCGCAGCCGCCCATGGCGATGGCTTCGTCGGCGATGTTCTTCAGCGGCAGCGCCTTGCCGCCGCGCATCTGCTCGTCGGCGGTGATGAGCGCGACCGCGCCCACGTCCACCATGCGCTCGTTGAGCGACTTCGACGAGAAGCCGCCGAACACCACCGAGTGCGTCGCGCCGACGCGCGCGCAGGCCTGCATCGCCACCACGCCTTCAACCGACATCGGCATGTAAATGACCACGCGGTCGCCCTGCTTCACGCCGCGTTTTTTCAAGGCGTTGGCGAAGCGCGAGACGCGCGAGAGCAGGTCCTGGTAGGTCACGTTGGTGACGGTGCCGTCGTCGGCTTCGAAGATGATCGCGACGCGCCCGCCGTTGCCCGCTTCCACGTGGCGGTCGAGGCTGTTGTACGAGGCGTTGAGCTCGCCGTCCTCGAACCAGGTGTAGAACGGCGCCTTCGACTCGTCGAGCACCTTCGTGAAGGGCTTTTGCCACGTCAGCGTTTCGCGCGCGAGGCGCGCCCAGAAACCCTCGTAATCGCGTTCGGCTTCGGCGCACAAAGCCTTGTATGCGTGCATGCCGGACACCGTAGCGTCCGCCACCGTTTGCGCGGAGGGCGCAAACACGCGATGTTCCTGAAGAACCGATTCAATCGCAGACATCGACAACCCCTTGGTGAAGATGAAACGTCAAACTCGTGGACGCGCGCAGGATCTTCGATACCTGCCGCGCGCCGTCTCCTTGCGCCGCCACGCCATGGCTCCGATGTTCTGATGCACCGGCGTGAATGCGGCATTTTTCATTCCCGCGGCCGGGCTTCCCGGCACGCCTCGCGTTGCATGAGTCCGCGCGCGAACTCACGCACGCAAGGTTAAACATGGCAACTTACCCGCTACTTACGCGCACCGCTGCGCGATGACAGTCAGTAAAAGTTAAGCGGACATTTAGAATGCTAACTGATCTGTGTGTCCGGATTCCAGCTTGAACCGCTATTCCTTTTTCCTCGTCGCCGCGATGCTGCTGGTGGGCAGCAATGTCGGCATCGGCAAAACAATCGTTGCGTTTCTGCCTGTTCCGATGTTCGCGCTGCTGCGCTTCGTCGTCGCGCTCGCGGTGCTCTGGCCCCTGCTGCGCGTCGCGCGCATGCGGCGCGTGAAGCGCGGCGAATGGCTCAATCTGTTCCTTCAGGCCCTCTTCGGTACATTCGGGTTTACGCTGTTGATGCTCGGCGGCGTGCATCGCACGAGCGCGGTTGCCGCCGGTGTCATCACCAGCACGATCCCTGCGGTGGTCGCGCTGTTCTCGTGGCTGTTCCTGCGCGAGCGACCCGACGCACGGGCGTTCGCTTCGATTGCGCTCGCCACTGCGGGCATTGCCGTCATCAATCTCGCGCATGCGGGCAGCGGCGCGCAAAACGCCGGATCGTTCGCTGACAACTTCGCGGGCAACCTGATGGTGCTGGGCGCGGTGTGCTGCGAATCGTTCTACGTGATCCTTTCGCGCCGCCTCACGCAAACGCTCGCTCCGCTCGAAATCTGCGCCTACACCCACCTGTTCGGCTTCTTGCTGATGCTGCCGGTCGGGCTGCCGGGCATGGTGTCGTTCGTCATGTCGAGCGCTCATGCAAGCGTGCCCGCGAGCGTCTGGGCCCTCGTGATCTGGTACGGGCTCTCGGCCAGCGTGTTCTCGTTCTGCCTCTGGATGATGGGCATCCGCCACGTGCCGGGCAGCGTCGCGGGCGTGTTTTCCGCTGTGCTGCCGGTAGCCGCGGCGCTGTACGGCATCGCCTTTCTCGGCGAGCGGCCCACGCCCGCGCACGGCATCGCGCTGGCCTGCGTGATCGGCGGCATCGCGCTCGCGAGCCTCAAGACCCGCCGGCTGCCGCCCGTGGCTTCGTAATTATTTTGTAAGGTCGACCTGCCGGCATCGCGGCGAAGCGGCGCGCCGACGCGTTACAATGACGCCCGCCCGGCCCTCCCGGCCACAGGTTTGCGCCCGATTTTCGCCACTCCAGAAACATCCATGTCCGCTGCACGCCATCAGCCGCCTTCCGCCGCTCGTCCTCGCCGCATGGGCCTGCTGCCCAGCATCATCTTCATGAGCCGCTGGCTCCAGGTGCCGCTCTATCTCGGGCTGATCGTCGGACAAACCGTCTATTGCGTGCTGTTCGTGAAGGAAGTCTGGCACCTCGTGAGCCATGCCATGTCGCTCGACGAGACCAGCATCATGCTCGCCGTGCTCGGCCTGATCGACGTGGTGATGATCTCGAACCTGCTGATCATGGTGATCGTGGGCGGCTACGAAACCTTCGTTTCGCGCATGGGCCTCGAAGGCCATCCCGACGAGCCCGAATGGCTCGACCACGTGAACGCCGGCGTGCTCAAGGTGAAGCTCGCGATGGCGCTCATCAGCATTTCGTCGATACATCTGCTGAAAACCTTCATCAATCCCGATGCGGTGTCCGAGCGCACGGTGATTTGGCAAGTGGCCATTCACATCGCCTTCCTGCTCTCCGCGCTCGTGATGGCGTGGATCGACCGCATCACCACGCATACGCACCCCGAGCACTATCACGACCTCGCCGCGCGCCATCCGGCGCCGCAAGGCACCGTGGTGCGCGAGGCCGCAACGTCGGAATAGCCACCCGGCGCGCCGCATCCACGCTTGCACGATTTACACGATTCGAAACCCCACTGTCCCCACAGAAGCCAGCCATGACCGTCATCAAACAGGAAGACCTGATCCAGAGCATTGCGGATTCGCTGCAATACATCAGCTACTACCATCCGCAGGATTACATCGAGGCGCTCGGCCGCGCGTACGAGCTCGAACAGAGCCCGGCCGCGAAGGACGCGATCGCGCAGATCCTCACGAACAGCCGCATGTGCGCTGAAGGTAAGCGCCCGATCTGCCAGGACACCGGCATCGTCACGATCTTCGTGAAGGTCGGCATGGATGTGCGCTGGGACGGCGCCACGATGGGCGTGACCGACATGATCAACGAAGGCGTGCGCCGCGGTTACCTCAACCCGGACAACGTGCTGCGCGCGTCGATCGTTTCGCCGCCCGAAGGCGGCCGCAAGAACACGAAGGACAACACGCCTGCCGTGATCCACTACGAGATCGTGCCGGGCGACAAGGTCGACGTGCAGGTCGCGGCCAAGGGCGGCGGCTCGGAGAACAAGTCGAAGTTCGTGATGCTGAACCCGTCCGACTCGATCGTCGACTGGGTGCTCAAGACCGTGCCGACGATGGGCGCGGGCTGGTGCCCGCCGGGCATGCTCGGCATCGGCATCGGCGGCACCGCTGAAAAGGCGATGCTGATGGCGAAGGAATCGTTGATGGAGTCCATCGACATTCAGGACATCATCAAGCGCGGCCCGAAGGACTGGGTTGAAGAGCTGCGCGTCGAACTGCACGAGAAGGTCAACGCGCTCGGCATCGGCGCGCAGGGTCTGGGCGGTCTCGCCACCGTGCTCGACGTGAAGATTCACGCAGCGCCCACGCACGCGGCTTCGAAGCCCGTTGCGATGATCCCGAACTGCGCCGCCACGCGTCACGCGCACTTCGTGCTCGACGGCTCGGGTCCCGCGAAGCTCGAAGCGCCCTCGCTCGACGCCTGGCCGAAGGTCAACTGGGAGCCGAACACGGAAACCAGCAAGCGCGTCGATCTGAACACGCTCACGCCCGAAGAAGTGGCTTCGTGGAAGCCGGGCCAGACGCTGCTGCTCTCGGGCAAGATGCTCACGGGCCGCGACGCGGCGCACAAGCGCATCGCCGACATGCTCGCCAAGGGCGAGAAGCTGCCGGTGGACTTCAAGAACCGCGTGATCTACTACGTGGGCCCGGTCGATCCGGTGCGCGACGAAGTGGTTGGCCCGGCAGGCCCCACCACCGCCACCCGCATGGACAAGTTCACCGAGCTGATGCTCTCGCAAACGGGCCTCATCTCGATGGTGGGCAAGGCCGAGCGCGGCCCCGTGGCGATCGAGGCGATCAAGAAGCACAAGGCCGCGTACCTGATGGCCGTGGGCGGCGCGGCGTACCTCGTTTCGAAGGCGATCCGCGGCTCGAAGGTCCTCGCGTTCGAAGACCTCGGCATGGAAGCCATCTACGAATTCGACGTGCAGGACATGCCGGTGACGGTCGCGGTGGACTCGTCGGGAACCTCGGTCCACAAGACGGGCCCCGCCGAATGGCAAGCGAAGATCGGCAAGATTCCGGTCGCGACGGCTTGATGCGCGGCTGATTCAGCCGATGCAAAAAAACCGGGGTCTGGCGCCCCGGTTTTTTATTGATCGACGTGAAACGGTCTGATTCACGCCCGATTTCCATGCGGATTCGGCCTTGGCTTTTGCGGATCGAGCGTTTATTGTTGGAAACCCGCGTTTGACTCCCGTGGCTAAACCCCGTGGTTGAAAACCGCACGCCCCAAAAAGGACGGAACATCATGCAAGGCGATAAAAAAGTCATCGAATACCTGAACGCGCAGCTCAAGAACGAGCTGACCGCCATCAATCAGTATTTCCTGCATGCGCGCATGTACAAGCACTGGGGCCTCGAAAAGCTCGGCAAGCACGAGTATGACGAGTCGATCGGCGAAATGAAGCATGCCGACCTGCTCATCGAGCGCGTTTTCATGCTCGACGGCCTGCCCAATCTGCAAGACCTGCACAAGCTGCTGATCGGCGAGGAAACCAAGGAAGTCCTCGAATGCGATCTGAAGCTCGAGCAGATTTCTCAGACCACCTGCAAGGAAGCCATCGCCTACTGCGAATCGGTGCGCGACTTCGTCTCGCGCGAGATTTTCGTGACGATCCTCAACGACACTGAAGAACACATCGACTGGCTCGAAACCCAGCTCGATCTCATCGACAAGGTCGGCATCCAGAACTATCAGCAATCGGCGATGGGTTCCGCGCAATCCTGATCACTCACTTGAACGCTCCGGCTTCTTGCTGCGCCGCGCCCATCGGCATCTTCGATTCCGGGCTTGGCGGCCTCTCGGTGCTGCGCGCCGTGCGCGCGCAATTGCCCGCCGAACGCCTCATCTACGTGGCCGACTCGCGCTATGCGCCCTATGGCAAGCGCGACGACGACTTCATCGCCGACCGCACGCTCGCCATCTGCGAATGGCTCGTCGGGCAGGGCGCCAAGGCGCTCGTGGTGGCCTGCAATACCGCCACCGCACAGTCGATCGCGCTCGTGCGCGAGCGGCTCGCGGTTCCGCTCGTGGGCGTGGAGCCCGGCATCAAGCCTGCGGCCGCGCTGTCTAAATCGCGCGTGGCAGGCGTGCTCGCCACCCCGGTGACGCTGCGCAGCGCGCGCTTTCAGGCGCTGGTCGAGCGCCACGCCGCCGATCTGCGCGTGCTGTGCCAGCCGGGCCACGGACTCGTGGAAGCGGTCGAACGCTGCGACGTGACTTCGCCGGCGCTCGTCGAGCTGCTGCGCGGCTATGTGCAGCCGATGCTCGACGCGGGCGCGGACACGCTCGTGCTCGGCTGCACGCACTACCCCTTTCTCGATGCGGCCATCCGCTCGATCGTAGGCGAACGCATGACGCTCGTGGATACGAGCGTGGCGATCGCGCGCCAGCTCGAGCGCGTGCTCGATCAGCATGGATTGCGTGCGCATCCGGCCGACGACGCAGGCGCCAGCGCAGCCGCAGGCACGCCGGCGCGCTTCTGCTCGACCAGCGACGGCGCGCATCTGCGCACGCTTGCGGCGGTCTTGCTCGGCATCGAGGCGCAGGTCGAATGCGTGAGCATCCCCTCGCCGCGCACGCGCGAACCCGAAGTCAACGCCGCCTGAACACCCTCCGGGCCGCCCGCGCCCGGCCCCGCTCCCCGCGCGCGCCTCACTCCAGGCTTCTGCCTTCCAGCCCCATTTCCCGGCAACCCTCCGGGCGCCCGTCTATATTGATCGCACGCAAAACTCGTACTAAGGGTCCGGTTCTGTTACAAAAAATCTGTTTGCATGCTTGCCAAAGCCGGAAAACATAATGATAATAATTCGTATTAACTCTCTTTATTGCGGTCCATCATGATTGTCTGCGTGTGCAAGTCCGTCTCCGACCGAACGATCCGCGCCTCCATCGCGGAAGGCATGGACTCTTTCGACGAGTTGCAGTTCGAACTCGGCGTCGCGACCTGCTGCGGCAAGTGCGAGGAATCCGTGCGCGAAGTGATGGCGCAAAGCGGCGCCTGCGCCACGCACTGCGGCGTGAGCCATGCGCACCCGACAGCCATGCCGCAAGCCGTTCCCCTGACGTTCTACGAGCGCAAAGCCGCCTGATTGCTGCGCCGCGCGCCTCGTCCCTCACCACTGGGGCGCGCGCCTTCGCTGTACCGCTCGCACGCGTTCACGCCAGAGCGCTTTACTGCCCGCCTTACCGCCGACAGCAAGCCAGTTTCACGACCAGCCAGCTAGTCCCCGTGTCCTTTTGAAGAGGAGTGTGCCGGGATGGAATTGCTGATCGGATTCGTGACCACTGTATGCATTTCGCTGTTGATCTTTCGCAAATAAAGCCGCCCGTCGCGATGCGTTGCCCAGCCTGCGCGCCGTCGCCTTTCGGACGGCCACGCTAACATGCAGGCTTCCCAAACCTCCGCCAACGCACAAATGCTTCCCGTTTTGCGTCCTTCGGGCACGCAACGCCGCGTCGTGACCGCGTGCGCGATCGTCGTCGCGCTGCACGCCGGACTCATTGCCGTCGCGCTGTACCATCGCAACGCCATCACGCCTGTTTCGCTCGAATCGCGGACCATCACGGCCGAACTGCTCCGGCCCGAACCCGTCGCCGCGCCAGCCGCGATCCAGTCGATGCCCACGCCGCCGCGCCCCACGCCGGTTCAGCGCGTGAGCCGCGAGCAGCCCAAGGTCCAGCCCAAACCCAAGCCGATTCCCGCACCGGTGCCGGTCGCCGACGCGCCCTCGCAGCACGTGGTCGAGACGAGCGTGCCCGCCGAACCGGCGCCGCCCACGCCCACGCCCACGCCCGCTGCACCCGCTGCACCCGCCGCGCCCGCTCCGGCGCCCGCAACGCAGGCCGCCGCCCCCGCGCAAGGCAAGCCGACGATGGCACTTGCCGCGCCCAAAAACGTCTCGCATCTCGACTGCGACATCGGCGAGCCCGACTACCCGATGCTCTCGAAGCGTCGCGGCGAAACCGGCGTGGCCCACGTGCACTTCGTGGTGGGGCTGACCGGCAAGCTCGAAAACATCGAACTAAAGAAGAGCAGCGGCTACAGCCGCCTCGACGACGCCGCGCTAGCCGCGATGCGCAACAGCACCTGCAAGCCGTACATGGAAGACGGTCAGCCAGTGCGCGCGGCCTACACGCAGCCATTCGATTTCAGCCTGCAAAACTAACGACGCAGTCATCTGCGCAGTCATCCGAATTGCACCGTTTAGACGAATTGAAATAGAGGAAAAACCATGCAGAACTACGGTATCGCCCACGTCTGGGCGCAAGGGGATTTCGTGACGCGCGGCATCGCGCTCGCGCTGCTGATCATGTCGGTGCTGTCGTGGTGCGTGATCGTCGTGAAGGGCTGGAACGTCGCGCGCCTGAAGCGCCTCACGAAGAACGCCGAGACCTCGTTCTGGCATTCGGACGATCTCGCCGAAGGCGTGAAAAAGCTCGGTAGCGGCACGCGCGAAGACAACCCGTTCCTCGCGCTCGCGCTCTCGGGCCAGGAAGCCGCCGAGCATCATCATCAGACGCAGCCGCATCTGCACGACCGCATGGACGTCTCGGACTGGATCACGCGCTGCCTGAAGGACACCATGGACGACTCGATCGCGAAGATGCAATCGGGCCTCGCGATCCTCGCCTCGATCGGCAGCACGGCGCCGTTCGTCGGCCTGTTCGGCACGGTGTGGGGCATCTATCACGCGCTGCTGACCATCGGCGCGACGGGCCAGACGTCGATCGACGCGGTGGCGGGCCCGGTGGGCGAAGCGCTGATCATGACCGCATTCGGCCTGTTCGTCGCGATTCCCGCCGTGCTCGGCTACAACGCGCTCACTCGCGCCAACAAGTCGGTCGTCACGAAGCTCAACCGCTTCGCGCACGGCCTGCATGCGTTCTTCGTGACGGGCGCGCGCCTGTCGTCGACGGCGAAGGGTGGCAATCTGCGCGTCGCCGCGCGCAACCACTAATCGAGCGGAGGCCAGCAACATGGCGATGAGCCCCTTTGCCAGCGACGATGACGACGGCCTGATGAACGAGATCAACATGACGCCGCTCGTCGACGTCATGTTGGTTCTCCTGATCGTCTTCATGGTGACGATTCCCGTGATCCGCCACGCCGTGAAGATCGACCTTCCGCATGCGAGCAGCCAGAAGGAAGACGCGAGGCCCGCGCAGATCAACCTCGCGATCGAGGCGGACGGCACGGTGCTGTGGGACGGCGCGGCCGTCGACGCCGACGCGCTCAAGACGAAGATCGCCGCAGCGGCGCAACTGCAGCCGCAGCCCGAGCTGCACCTGAACGCGGACCGCAAGGTCGCTTACGAAAAAGTCGCGCAGGTGATGTCGGCCGCGCAGAGCGGCGGCCTGACCAAACTCGGCTTCGTCACCGATCCCGCCCGCCATTAAGTGGTCGATGAGCGCGCGGAATCGAAGCAACCGGAGACTTCGAAGTCCAAAGTAAAAGGCCCTCATCGTCAGATGAGGGCCTTTTTTCGTGCGCACGCGGCGCATTCGGGCGGTGGCGACGATCCCCGACAATCGTTCGGTTCACATCGGCACATGCGACTTGCCGTGATCGACACGGACTGCGCTTTCAGCCCTGAAGGCTCGCTATGATAGCGGCCATCAATTCCCGCACAAGACCGGTGCTTGGCGAGAGGGATTTCAATATATTCCTCTCGTCGTCCACGTTCAATACTTCGGCCATTGAAAGTAACGATTGCCGGCGGCGCTTAAATGCCTAAACACAAACGGCGCACAAGCAAGGCACCAGCGAGGCACAAAGAGCCCATTTCGCACTATGTGCATCGGCTCGAAATTCGCGCACGCGCAAGCGCGTACATGTTCGCAAAGCTCGTGCTTTCACGTGCGACGCGCCGCGCACATCTCAAACCGTTTCGCTCTTGCGCACAGCCTTCGCTGGCGCCACGCTGATCCCCTTGCCCTGCTCCATCAGCGCGACCACGTCGCTCCTGAGCGGGCATTCCTGCTGCAGGCTCTGCCCCGAATCGAGCACTTCGACCAGATAGTCGACGAACGCGCGCACGGCGGGAACCATGCCCTGGCGCGAGAGAAATACCGCATAAAGCTGCGGCACCGGCAGCGTCCAGCCCGGCATCACCGGCGAGAGCTTGCCCGTGCGCAGCGCGGCGCCATACATCATTTCCGGCATCGCCGCGATGCCGAGGCCGGCCAGCACGGCTTCGCGAATGATCGTGAGGTCGGCGGTAATGAGCCTTGGCTCGTGCTCGTGCGCGTGATGCGTGCCGTCTGGCGCGATCAGGTGGTACACGTGGCGACCATCGCTCGTGGGCGTGTCGAGGGTCTCGAAGCGCGCGAGGTCCTCGGGCGCGAGCGGCGGCGCGTTCTGCGCGAGCAGACTGGGCGCGCCCACCAGCATCTGCTCGGTGCGCCAGAGCGGCCGCACCACAATATTGGCGTTCTCCGGCGGCTCCGAGCGCACGCGCAAGGCGATGTCGACCGAGTCTTCGAAAAGGTCGATCACGCGGTTCGTCACGCGCATCACCACCCGCACTTCAGGGTAGCGATGCATGAACTCGGGAATGATTTGCGAAAAGATGGTTTGCGACAGCGTGACCGGCACGCTCACGCGCACCGTGCCGCGCGGCGATGAACGCAGCGACTGAACGACGTTCACCGCGGCCTGCGCCTCCGAGAGCATCGCGCGGCAATGCTGGTAGAACAGCTCGCCGGCCTCGGTAAGCGCGAGCTTGCGCGTGGAACGCTGCAACAGACGCACGCCGAGCGACGCCTCCAGCTCGCTCACCCGCCGCGACAGGCGCGACTTCGAAATGCCGAGCACGCGTTCGGCCGCCGAGAATCCGCCGTGCTCCACCACCTGCGAGAAGTACATCAGGTCGTTCAGGTTGTGCGAATCGATTTGCATGTCGTCGTTCCAGCGATGGGACAATCCATTGCGATCAGGCCGTCAAACAGGCCAAATCGGCTACCTATAATAGCGGTTTGTTTCGCATATCGCGTAATTCCCATTTTTTCGAGGTGATATCCATGTCGGCCGTCCGCTCGATCGCCCACGTCTTTCCCGCCGTTCGCACCACCGAGGGCGGTGGCTTCATCGTCAACCGGCCCTTCCCCACCCGCCAGCTAATGGATTTCGACCCGTTCCTGCTGCTCGACGAGATGGGCCCGGTCGACTATGCGCCGGGCGCGGCGAAGGGCGCGCCCGATCATCCGCACCGGGGCTTCGAGACGGTCACCTATATGCTCGAGGGCCGCTCGGGCCACAAGGACTCGGCCGGCCATTCGGGCACGCTCGCGCCCGGCGATGTGCAATGGATGACGGCGGGCGCGGGCGTGGTCCACAGCGAAATGCCCGACCCCGAATTCGTCCGCACAGGCGGCCGCATGCATGGGCTGCAGTTGTGGGTGAACCTGCCCGCCAGCGACAAGATGATCGCGCCGCGTTATCAGGAGATGCCGCACGCGCGGATTCCGCAGGGCCGCTCGGCGGATGGCCGCGCCACGGTCAAGGTGATTGCCGGCGAGTCGCTGGGCGCCATGGCGGCCATCGAGACGCGCACGCCCATCCTGTATTTGCACTTCACGCTTGCGCCCGGCGCGCGCGTCGAACAGCCCGTGCCCGCGGGCTGGAACGTGTTCGCTTACGGTCTTTCCGGCACGGCGCAATACGGGGCGAATGGCGAGGCGATCGGCGCGCAGCACATGGTGGCGTTCGCCGACGATGGGGACACCGTCGCGATTTCCACGCCCGCCGACGCGGCCGAGCCCGCCGAAGTGCTGCTGATCGGCGGCCTGCCGCTCAACGAACCGGTCGTGCGCTACGGCCCGTTCGTGATGAACACCGAGCAGGAGATCCGCGAGGCAGTGCTCGACTATCAGGCTGGGCGCATGGGGCACGCGCACTGAGTGCACAGGGAGCGCGCCGGGCGTTTCGAAATTGCGTGGCGCGCATGGTCGACACCTCCGCAACCTGAGCCGCTTTCCGTCACAATAAGACTTTCCATGCCGCGCCCGACGGGCTGCGGCGTGTTCCCTTTCAACCGTTCCGTCCGCGAGGAGCGCATGGCCGAAACCGCAGTCACCGCACAGATTGGCTCGACCAACTACAAGGTTCAGTTCGACGATGGCACTCACACGTGGTTCGCCGACGAACCGGCATCGGCCGGCGGCGGCGACAGCGGTCCTTCGCCCTTTGCCCTGCTGCTGTCGAGCCTCGGCGCCTGCACTTCGATCACGCTGAAGATGTATGCGCAAAGAAAAGAGTGGCCGCTCAAAGGCGTGCGCGTGAAGCTGTCGATGCAAACCGGCAGCGAAGGCACCACGATCGATCGCCAGATCGCGCTCGATGGCGCACTCTCGAACGAGCAGCGCGAGCGTCTGCTGCAGATCGCCAACGCATGTCCGGTCCACAAGGTCCTGACGAATACGATCACGATCCGCTCGGGGCTTGTCGCCGCATGAGCGGCGACGGACGGAAACAGCCACAAGAAGGCCGCGCCTTGAATTTCGAACACCTCATCCAGATCAACGACCCGCTCAACCCGCTCGTCCTGCCCATGACGCGCGAGCAGCTTTGGGAAGGTCTCGTGCTACGCGCCGAGCAGCCGCAGCTTTTCGTGATCGGTCTCGACGACTGCACGATCCTATCGCGCGAAGGCAATACGCTCGAACGTGAGCTGCATTACGGCCAGGCCACGGTGCGCGACCGCGTCACGCTCACGCCGAACGACAACGTGCGTTACGACATCCTCCCGACCGCGGACTACGTGGGCGGCTCGCTCACGATGACGATCGAGCAGCCCGACGAATTGCAGTTGTTCCTGCGCTTCGAGTACCGCACGACGCTGCCGACCGCCGATACGGAAGACGACCGCCAGACCTCGGAGATCGTGAAGTCGGCGTATCGCGAGTCGGATATCGACACCGTGCGGCTCATTCGTCAGTACGTGCAGGGGCTGGGCGAACCGGAAGCACCGCTGCACTGAGCGGCTGTACCGAGCGGCTGCACTGAACTGCAGCACTGAGTTGCAGCACACTCCTCGCCACGCGCCCGGCTCGATGCCGGGCGTCGTCTTTTGTGAGTCAGGCTATCGACACAGGATTTCGATGAGTTCCTCGATATTGCAAATGGAAACGATTATCATTTAACATGGACTCATCGAATCGAGATCCAACACCGTCACGCTCATGACCGAATTCAACCGCTCGTCGACACTCAGCGTGCGCCGCACTGGCTCCGCCCTCACCGGCACGCAAAAGGGCGCCAGCCCGGCCAGCGCAAAGACCCACTCGGCGGCCACGGCCGCCCCGCAAGCGGGCGCCGATCGCCCGCTCGCCAGCGCCGCGCTGCTGCAGGGCCGCAGCCACGTGAGCATCGTGCATAACGGCGAGACTTACCAGTTGCGGGCAACGCGGCTCGGCAAGCTGATTCTGACCAAGTGACGTTTTAGTTTTCAGTACCGGGTATTGTGGGGACCGCCTCCACCGAGAGGCGTTGGGCATTAGCCAGCAACGACGGCTTGCACGCGAGACTAGACCCCTTCGTTCGTGCATCCCTCCTTCAAGCAGCCGTCGCAGCCAGCCAGGCCGTTTTTTTCCCATGCTCGAACCGTAGCGGCACACGAAGCGTTGTCGCACGAAGCAAAAAAGCAGAAAGCCGCGGACGATTGCCGCGGCTTTCTGCTTTTGCTGCCACACGCGTCATGGCGCGATGCTTCGCGCGATGATCGCCATGCTTACGTGAGGTTCAGCGCCTTGATGCCCGCCAGTGCAATGGCCGCGTCCTGGTCCGCCTTCACGCCCGAGACGCCCACCGCGCCAATCACGTCGCCGTTCGCGATGATCGGCAAGCCGCCTTCGAGCATGGCCGTGAGCGGCACGCTCAGGAACGCCGTGCGGCCGTCGCGGATCATCTCCTCGAAGAAGCGGCTTTCGCGGCGCCCCAGCGCGGCCGTGCGCGCCTTGCCTGGCGCCACGTCGCTGCTGATCGGCGGCGCGCCGTCGAGGCGACGCAAATACAGCAGATGCCCACCGTCGTCGACGATCGAAATCGTCACCTTCCACTCGTTCGCACGAGCGTGCGCAATAGCCGCATCGGCCACTTTGATCACGTCTTCGTCGGTTAGTACTGCTCTGGTTCGCATACGTGTCTCCGAATAGTCAAAAATGGGTGGCGCACCGCCAGTCCGGCTTTTGAGAGTACACGCACACTCGCGCCGTGGCGCTGCCCTTCTTCGTATACCCGTCATTCGCCATCGACGAAGCTATGCGGCCCGGGTCATCCGGGGCTCAATGCGCCCAGCCCCAGAACATCAGCCACCACGCGCTGTCGACCACGGCAAGCGCCGCGCAGAAGCCCGCCAGCGCCAGCGCACGTTGCCACGGACGCGTGCTGTAGCGTCCCGTGACGCGCCACGCGAGCCACGCGCTCCACGCATTGGTGATTACGAGGATTGCAATGCGCACGCTCGAGGCCCAGTCGAGTTGCATGTGCTCGGCGCGCAACAACGAGAGCGTCGTGGCCGACAAGCCGAGGAACACGCCCGCGCCCGCGAGCGGAATGAGCGCCTGCGCAAAGTGATGGAGCCGGCGCATGTCGAAACGTCCGACGAATACGGTCGAGAGCGCGAGAGTCGCGAGCAGCACCGTGCCGTAAACGAGCCCCGTCACGACGATATAGCCGACGATCATGGTGCCGTCGAGCCACGAGAACACATCGTTTTGCTCGGGGTAATGCGTGAGCAGGAACCACGGCGCATTGGTGTCGAGCGGCCAGGTGATGTTCTGGTCGATGAGCCAGCCCGCGATCGACTGCTTGAGGTCGACGAACCACCGCGAGGCGGTCCAGTGAAACGCGCCGATCGCAATGCCAAGGAGTCCGTACAGAATAAGTGCGGTGTCCCAGCCGCTCGCCTGCTTGTCGCCGAGCGCCACCACTTCTTCCGAAGGCGAGCGCCACGTGAGCGCGATCGCATCGCGGTGGCCGCTGCAGCGCCCGCACATGTGGCACGCCGCGGCGCCCTTCATGTTGCGCAACGGCACCAGCGGCGCGCAATTCACGGGAATCACGCGTTTGCCGCCATGCTCGCCGTGCGTGTACGAGTTGCGCCACGCGTCTTCATCGACGTTGAAGTGAAACGGCGCGAGACGCGCCAGAAGCGAAAAAACCCCGTTTACGGGGCAGAGATATTTGCACCAGACGCGCTTTTCGCGCCCGTACAGAAAGCCGATCACCATCGCGCCGAGCGTGGAGCCGCCCAGCACGAGCAACACCGCCTTGGGGTACTGATAGACGCTCACCATCTGGCCGTAGATGGTGGTGAGGCCGAACGCCACGAACGGCCAACCGCCCCAGCGCATCCAGTGCGGAATGGACTTGCCGCGCCCGAACTTGCTCGCGAACTCGCTGAGCGCGCCCTCGGGGCACAGCACGCCGCACCACACGCGCCCGAGCAGCACCATCGAGAGCAGCACGAACGGCCACCAGATGCCCCAGAACACGAACTGCGCCGCGAGCGTGAGGTTGTTCCACAGATGCGCCGTGTCGCCGGGCAGCGGCATGACGGCGGGCACGAGAATCAGGAACGCATAGACCGCCACAACCACCCACTGCACGGCGCGAATGACCGCACCGTGCCGCTGCATCCATTGGCCCGCCTGAGCGAGCCAGCCCTGCCTCAGCGTCTGCTGGGCCGGGCCTTGGCCCAACGAACAACTCATGCTGCCTTCCTCTTGGTCACGGCGGCGGCACGGCCGTCCGCGCGGCGAGCGAGGAACCACACCACGAGCCAGTACACCGCATAGGCGATCAGGTTCATGAGCGCCGGGTGGGCGCGGTAGCCCGTGAGCGTCGCGACGAGCGAGCCGAAGGTGCCCGAATCGTCGAGGATCGCCGACGAATTCCACACCTGGTCGACGATCGTCGGCAGGACTTCCTTGTCGATGAGCTTGTCCACGCCGGTCTGGAACAGGCCAGCGCCGAGGAACAGCAGCATGATCTCGGTGACGCGGAAGAAGTGGCGCCACGAGAACACCTTGCCGCCCAGTTGCAGCAGGTAGAACGTGAGGAGCGCGAGGCCGAGGCCCAGCAGCACGGCCATGTACTGGCCCGCGTCCACGTGGCCCGACTGGCCAAAGCCGAGGCCGTACAGGAAGATCACCGTCTCGCTGCCCTCGCGCGCGATGGCGAGCGCAACGAGCACCGTGATGCCCCACCAGTTCGCGTCGCGCGTCGTTTGCTCGAGCGACTGCTCCATCTCGCGCTTGAGCGTGCGCCCGTGCTGCTTCATCCACAGCACCATCTGCACGATCAGCACACACGCGACCAGCACCATGCCGGTCTGGAAGTAGTCCTGCGCGTCGCCGGAGAGCACCTCCGTGAAGCCCACGAGCGCCGCGCCCAGCGCGACCGCCGCCAGCACGCCGAGACCCACGCCGGCCCACAAATACGGCAGACCGCGACGCGCATCATCGTCGCCGTTTCTCAGCCATGCATAAAGAATGCCGACGACGAGCAGCGCTTCGACGCTCTCCCGCCAGACGATGAACAAGACCTGACCCATTGATACACCTCCTGCCGCCGGCCGCATTTGAACTGCGGCGCCGGCCACGTTCCCTGCTACGCAACACTCACCTGGCGACGCTCATTTGGCGACAATCACGCCCTGCGCCTGCTGATGAAAATCGTCGAAGAATTTGTACTCGCCCGGATCCAGCGGCGCGATCACGACAAACGAGTCCGCGCCTGGCGCAAGCACCTTCTCCTTGCGCAACTGGACGCTCTCGAACTCCGCCGCGCCCTTGCCGGTGTTGCGCACTTCGATCTTGATGCGCTTGCCCGCCGGCACCTCTATGCGCGCGGGGTTGAGCTTGCCGTCGGTCATTTCCAGCTTGAACGTCGGCATATCCTCGGCGTGCGCCAGATTGGCCACGCCCGCGAGCGGCGCGGCAAAAGACGCGCACAGCGCGAGCGTCGCAAACTTCCGGATTCCAGTCATCGGTGTTACCTGCTCCATCGAGTCCAGCGATGTGCCGCGACTAATCGCGACCCGTAACGATTAATAGCCGCCCTTCTTGCCGATGCCCGCGAACGGGAAGTCGTATTCGAGCGTGATGGGCTTGAACCACGGGCCCACGCCGGTTTCCTTGTCGACGTGACGGCCGAACGCCATGTGGCCCGTCTGCATCGGCGCGTCCACGATCAGCTTCAGGTGGTACTTGCCCGGGCCCGCGAGCTTGACGTTATCGCCATAATGCGGGCCGTCGTTCGCGACCATCGGCATCAGGTCGCCCTTTTGCACGTAGCTCGAACCCGGCTTGGTCAACTCGTAGTGAACCTGCAGATACGGCATCCAGTCGCCTTCGGCGAAGCCGGTCGGATTGTTCTTCACCGCGTGAATATCCGACTCCAGGTGGATATCGGACTCCGACGCCTTGCGCATCATGCCCTCCGGCTCCATCGTGATCGGCTGCAGATAGACCGCGCCGATTTCCATGCCGCCCTGGATTTGCTGCTTGCCGATCGGGTATTCGGCCGCCTGGGCCGCGAACGCCGCGCCCGCGGCCGCAATGACGACAGTGCCGCGCAAGAGAGAATGGATCCGCATCGAAACTCCTGGTGTTCTTATGAGTGACATGACCATCGAACCGTTTCGCACATGTACGTAATAACGATAATGCGAACAATTCTCAATAATTGGCGAGTTTAACACCGAAGTTGATGTGAAACAAAGAGCCGCACGCGGAAAACTTCACTGCAACAGGGTTTTCGCAACGCTGCCTCAATGCTGCCTCAATGCTGCCTCAACGCGGGCCTACGGCACGCGGGCTTACGGCAGCCCGCGGCAAAGGCGCGGCTCGGGATGCTCAGGCCGGATGATCGTCCACATTGGCCCCGAATACGCGCCGGCGCAGCACCGCGAGCTGGTCGCGCGTCTGCGCGGCCTTCTCGAATTCGAGGTTCTTCGCGTAGTCCATCATCTGCTTCTCGAGCTTCTTGATCTCCTTCGCGATCTGCTTTTCATTCATGTCCTCGAACTTCGCGCGCTCCTGCTCCTCGCGCAGCTCGGCGCGCGCCTCGTCCACGTTGTAGACGCCGTCGATGATGTCCTTGATGCGCTTGACCACGCCGCGCGGCACGATGCCGTGCTCTTCGTTGAAGGCGATCTGCTTGGCGCGGCGGCGCTCGGTCTCGTCGATGGCACGGCGCATCGAGTCGGTGATGCGGTCGCCGTAGAGAATCGCCTTGCCGTTCACGTTGCGCGCCGCCCGGCCGATCGTCTGGATGAGCGAGCGCTCGGCGCGCAGGAAGCCTTCCTTGTCGGCGTCGAGAATCGCCACCAGCGAGACCTCGGGAATGTCGAGGCCCTCGCGCAGCAGGTTGATGCCCACCAGCACGTCGAAGGTGCCCAGACGCAGGTCGCGGATGATCTCCACGCGCTCGACCGTGTCGATGTCGCTGTGCAGATAGCGCACCTTCACGCCGTGGTCGGCGAGAAACTCGGTGAGCTGCTCGGCCATGCGCTTGGTGAGCGTGGTCACCAGCACACGCTCGCCTGCAGCCACGCGCTCGTTGATCTCGGCTAGCACATCGTCGACCTGGGTGGCGGCCGGGCGCACTTCGATCACCGGATCGACGAGACCCGTCGGGCGCACCACCTGCTCGGCGATCTGGCCCGTGACTTTTTTCTCGTAGTCGGCGGGCGTGGCCGAGACGAACACGACCTGGCGCATCTTGCGCTCGAACTCGTTGAACTTGAGCGGCCGGTTATCGAGCGCCGAAGGCAGGCGAAAACCGTAGTCGACGAGATTTTCCTTGCGCGCGCGGTCGCCGTTGTACATGCCGTTGAGCTGGCCAATCAACACGTGCGATTCGTCGAGGAACATCATCGCGTCGGCGGGCAGGTAGTCGACCAGCGTGGGCGGCGGCTCGCCGGGCAGCGCGCCCGAAAAATGCCGCGAGTAGTTCTCGATGCCCTTGCAGAAGCCCAGTTCCTGGAGCATTTCCAGATCGAAGCGGGTGCGCTGCTCGAGGCGTTGCGCCTCCACGAGCTTGCCTTCCGTGTGGAAGAACTCGAGCCGCTCGCGCAGCTCGGACTTGATCGTCTCGACCGCGCGCAGCACGGTCTCGCGCGGCGTCACGTAGTGCGACGACGGATAAACGGTGAAGCGCGGAATCTTCTGGCGCACGCGGCCCGTGAGCGGGTCGAACAGCTGCAGCGTCTCCACTTCGTCGTCGAAGAGTTCGAGACGCACGGCCATTTCGGCGTGCTCGGCCGGGAAGATGTCGATGGTGTCGCCGCGCACGCGGAAGGTGCCGCGCTGGAAATCCTGCTCGTTGCGCGAGTACTGCATCGCGATCAGGCGCGCGATGACGTCGCGCTGGCCGATGCGATCGCCCTGGCGCAGCGTGAGGATCATCTGGTGGTACTCGGACGGATTGCCGATACCGTAGATCGCCGAGACGGTCGCGACGATCACCACGTCGCGGCGCTCCAACAGGCTCTTGGTGGCCGAGAGCCGCATCTGCTCGATGTGCTCGTTGATCGACGAATCCTTCTCGATGAAGAGATCGCGCTGCGGCACATAGGCTTCCGGCTGGTAGTAGTCGTAGTACGAGACGAAGTACTCGACCGCGTTGCGCGGAAAGAACTCGCGGAACTCCGCGTAAAGCTGCGCGGCGAGCGTCTTGTTGGGCGCAAACACGATGGCCGGGCGGCCGAGGCGCGCGATGGTGTTGGCCATCGTGAAGGTCTTGCCCGAGCCGGTCACCCCAAGCAGGGTCTGAAACGAAAGACCGTCCCCCACCCCTTCGACGAGCGTTTCGATGGCGGTCGGCTGGTCGCCGGCCGGCGGATACGGCTGGTAGAGCTGAAACGGCGAGCCTTCGTACTGAACGAACTTCGACTCGTCGAGCGCGGGCGCGTCGGCGACGGTGTGGTCGGACATGGGTGACATCCTGGGCGCTGAGCAAACAACTATTCTAGCGTCTTGCGCGTTCTTGCCGATGGCCTCGTCAGGGCGGCCGCGACGAGCCATCCGGCGCGCAAGCGTCGGTCGGCATTGAAAAAAATGGCCCCGCCAATGTCGCTGTCGGCGAAAAAACGGCCCGAGGATTCGTTACAATGGCGAGTTGCGTGGCCGGCTGCCCGACGCAACCCGCAGCGCACGGCCCACCGAGCTTCTCACTCACTTTTGCCGAACCATCATGTCCCTCTTTTCCGCTGTCGAACTCGCCCCCCGCGACCCGATCCTGGGTCTGAACGAAGCCTATAACGCCGATACGCGCGCGACCAAGGTGAACCTCGGAGTGGGCGTGTACACCAACGAAGAAGGCAAGATTCCGCTGCTGCGCGCAGTGCGCGAAGCGGAAAAGGCCCGCGTCGAAGCCGGTCTGCCGCGCGGCTACCTGCCCATCGAAGGCATTGCCGCCTATGACGCAGCCGTGCAAAAGCTGCTGCTCGGCGACGACTCGCCGCTGATCGCAGCGGGCCGCGTCGTCACGGCGCAGGCGCTGGGCGGCACGGGCGCGCTGAAGATCGGCGCCGACTTCCTGAAGCGCGTGAACCCGAACGCCAAGGTGGCGATCAGCGACCCGAGCTGGGAAAACCACCGCGCGCTGTTCGAAAGCGCCGGTTTCGAAGTGGTCGCCTACCCGTACTACGACGCGCAGACCAACGGCGTGAACTTCGAAGGCATGCTGAACGCGCTCAACAGCTACGCCGCGGGCACCGTCGTCGTGCTGCACGCGTGCTGCCACAACCCGACCGGCGTGGACCTCACGATCGACCAGTGGAAGCAGGTGATCGAGGCCGTGAAGGCGCGCAACCTCGTGCCGTTCCTCGACATCGCTTATCAAGGTTTCGGTGACGGCATCGCCGAAGACGGCGAAGTCGTGCGCCTGTTCGCCGCTTCGGAACTCAACGTGTTCGTCTCGTCGTCGTTCTCGAAGTCGTTCTCGCTGTATGGCGAGCGCGTGGGCGCGCTGTCGATCATCACCAACAGCAAGGAAGAGTCGGCGCGCGTGCTCTCGCAACTCAAGCGCGTGATCCGCACGAACTATTCGAACCCGCCGACGCACGGCGGCTCGGTGGTTGCAGCGGTGCTCGGCTCGGCCGAACTGCGCGCGATGTGGGAAACCGAGCTGGGCGAAATGCGCAACCGCATTCGCGCGATGCGCACGGGCCTCGTCGAGCGCCTCGCGGCAGCGGGCGTGGACCGCGACTTCAACTTCATCAACGTGCAGCGCGGCATGTTCTCGTACTCGGGTCTGACCGCGGCGCAAGTCGATCGCCTGCGCGAAGAATTCGGCATCTACGCCGTGAGCACGGGCCGCATCTGCGTGGCCGCGCTGAACACGCGCAACCTCGACGCAGTGGCTAACGCCGTCGTGCAAGTGCTGAAGTAAGGCAATACAGGCACAACCCGGGCGCAGCCCAGGCACAAAGAAAAGCGCCCGTTCGAAAGAACGGGCGCTTTTTGTTTTCTGGCGCGCGCCGTTTGCTAGCCGCCGTGCTCCCCATTGCCGGGCCCGCGGCTGTCGCGGTGAATGTCGTGCGTGACAAAGCCGGAGTCGTTGTCGGGCTTGTCGAGCCAGTCCGGCTGCGAGAGCGACGCGCGAATGTCCTCCAGACCGCTCGCCCAGTGCTCGCGCATCGTCGAGACGCCGAACTGGAAGTCCTTGAAGTGGCCTTCGTACTCCTTCTGCCGGTAGATCAGGTGGATCACGTTGTACTTTTTCGAGCACGAGAGTTCGTCGGCCAGCTTGACCCACGCGTCGTCCCGATGCTCGGGCGCGACGCGATTGAGCACCTCGCGCAACACGTGCCGGTAACGCTGTGCACGCTGGAGCATGTCGGTCACGAGACGCGTGCGGCTCGAGTACTGAATGTCCTTCACGCGGCCCTGAACGTCGGCGATGCTGTCGGGCACCGGCCCGCGCGCGCTCCAGAGATCCACCTGGAACGCGAGCGTGTCGCGCCGGGGCGAAGTCTGGATCACCTCGTAGAGCGGCGTATTCGACATCAGCCCGCCGTCCCAGTAATACTCGCCGTCGATCTCCACCGCCGCGAAACCCGGCGGCAACGCCCCCGAGGCGATGAAGTGCTCGGACCGCAGCTTCGTGGTGGTGTTGTCGAAGTAGACGAAGTTGCCGCTCGCCACGTTCACGGCCCCGACCGACACGCGAGTCTCGCGTGAATTGATGCGATCGAAGTCGCACAGGCGTTCGAGCGTGGCCTTGAGCGGCTTCGTATCGTAATAGCTCGCCTTCTCCGGATGCCCGGACGCCTGCGGCAGCGGCGGCGGAACGCGCGGCACGAAAAAGCCCTTCTGGCCTTCGACCACCGCGCTCGCCGCCTGCATGGCCGTGAAGGTCTTGCGGATGGCCTCGCCCGAGTTGAACAAAGCGTGCTCGATGAAGGCCGGCAACGGCGGCGTGTAGGCCGGCTGGCAGATCGTCTCCCAGAACTCGCGCAGGCGCGCCACGCGATGCTCGGGCGCATTGCCCGCGATCAGCGCCGTGTTGAGCGCGCCGATCGAGATGCCCGCGATCCAGTTGGGCGTGATGCCGGCCTCGACGAGACCTTCGAATACGCCCGCCTGATAGGCCCCCAGCGCGCCGCCGCCTTGCAGCGTAAGCGCAACGGTCTCCCACTGCGCGCAAGCGCTTGCGCACTTCGAGGCAAACGGCTGCGGGCACGCGGCTGACGACGGCGCAGGCTTTGCGCGCGCCCGCGAGCCCGGCTCCTTATCGGATCGCACATCGGATTGCACATCGGAGCGCAACCCGGTTCCGCTGCGCGCGCCCTCATCTCCAACTGCGCCCGATTCGATCCGCCCTTTCTTGCGCTGCGCCATGGCCGGCTCTCCGCGTTATTGCATGAACCAGCCGTGGCTCACCACGAACGACTGGCCGGTGAAGGCCGCACTCGGAAACGCCGAGAGGAACAACACCGTTTGCGCCACGTCCTCGACCGTCGTGAAGATGCCATCGACGGTGCCGCCCAGCATCACGCGCTTGACCACTTCTTCCTCGGAAATGCCCAGCTCCTTCGCCTGCTCGGGAATCTGCTTTTCCACCAGCGGCGTGCGCACGAAGCCCGGACACACCACATGCGAGCGCACGTTGTGCTTGCCGCCTTCCTTCGCGAGCACGCGCGCGAGACCCAGCAGCGCATGCTTGGCCGCCACATACGCCGACTTGAGTGGAGAAGCCTCGTGCGAATGCACCGAGCCCATATAAATCACGACGCCGCCGCGGTCGTCCTTGTACATGTGCTTGAGCACGGCCTTGGTGGTAAGGAACGCGCCATCCACATGAATGGCCTGCATCTTCTTCCAGTCGGAGAACGCGTAGTTTTCGATGGGGTTCACGATCTGGATGCCGGCGTTCGAAACGAGGATGTCGACCGGGCCAAGCTCGGCCGCCACGCGGTCGATGCCCTGGTTCACGGCCTCTTCGCTCGTGACGTCCATGGCCACGCCGATGGCCTTGCCGCCCGCGCCCTTGATCTCCTCGGCCACGGCGTCGGCGCCGCTCTGGTTGAGGTCGGCGATGGCGACCGCCGCGCCCGCCTGCGCGAGCGTGAGCGCAATCTGCTTGCCGATGCCGCTGGCCGCGCCAGTAACCACCGCAACCTTGCCATCGAGCTTCGTATTCAGAGTGAGAGACGACATCGAGCACCTCCAGGTAGTAGACGAGATGAGACTCCAGCGCACGCATGCCGTCAAACCTGTCGAATGGCTTAAGGATTTGCCTACGCCATTCGGCCGGATGTTGCGCCGCAGCCAACCGCGCTATTGTGCATGAAGCCGCGCACCGCGCACGTCGATCCCGACAATGTCGGCGCGCCGCGAGTGCTCAGCACACCCGCACGGATCATGCTAAGTTGGCCGCTCTACAAGGAGGCGTTCATGAACTATCGGCGACTGGGCCGCTCGGGCCTGCAAGTCAGCGAACTGTCCATCGGCTCGTGGGTCACCTACGGCAATCAGGTCGATCGCAATCTCGCGCGCGAATCGCTTGCTGCAGCGCGCGACGCGGGCGTCAACTTCTTCGACAACGCCGAGGCCTACGCGGGCGGCAAATCGGAGGAAATCATGGGTCAGGCGCTCAAAGAGCTCGCCTGGCCGCGCGTGAGCTACGTGGTGTCCACCAAGTTCTTCTGGGGATTGAACGAGGCGCCCAACCAGTATCACACGCTCAACCGCAAGTACCTCATGAACGCCATCGACGGCTCGCTCAAGCGGCTGCAGCTCGATTACGTCGATCTGGTGTTCTGCCATCGCCCCGATCCGAACACGCCCGTCGAGGAAACCGTCTGGGCCATGAGCGACATGATCTCGCGCGGCAAGGCGCTCTATTGGGGCACCTCGGAGTGGAGCGCCGACGAAATTCGCGCCGCGTGGGACATCGCGGACCGGCATCACCTTCACAAGCCCGTCATGGAGCAGCCGCAGTACAACCTGTTCCACCGCCGCCGCGTGGAAAGCGAATACCGGCGGCTCTATGAAGACATCGGCCTCGGCCTCACCACGTGGAGCCCGCTCGCCTCAGGCATGCTCACGGGCAAATACCGGGGCGGCGTACCCGCCGGCAGCCGCGCCCTGCTGCAGGGCTACGACTGGCTGCGCAAGGAAGTCACCGACGCCGACAAGAACGAGATCGTCGGCCGGCTCGCGGGCTTCGCGAAGGAGCTGGACTGCACGGTGGGTCAGCTTGCGCTCGCGTGGATTCTCAAGAATCCGCACGTGAGTACGGTGATTACCGGTGCGTCCCGCGTCGAGCAAATCGGCGAAAACATGCTGGCGCGCGAAGTGGCGCAGAAGATCACGCCCGAGGTGAAGGAGAAGATCGAAGCGATAGTCGGCGACAGCTACGATTGAGGCGCACTGCGCGCATGGCGATCGGCACGATACGCCGTGCCAAAGCGCCGGCGTGGCACCGCGGTTGTACAATACGCGACCTCGTCGGCGCGCCCGCATGCATTACCGGGCCGCGCGCGCACTTGCCTGCATTTTTTCGATCCCCACCGACCTCGCGTCCGCCCCATCATGCTGAGCTACCGTCACGCCTTCCACGCCGGCAATCATGCCGATGTCGTCAAGCACGCCGTCGTCGTGCAACTGCTGCAATACCTCGGCAAGAAGGACAAGGCGTACTGGTACATCGACACCCATGCGGGCGCGGGCGCCTATGCGCTGCGCGAAGGCTACGCCACGAAGAACGCCGAGTTCGACACCGGTATCGGCAAGCTCTGGGGCCGCACCGATCTGCCGGCGATGCTGGCCGAGTATGTCGATGAAGTCGCGGCGCTCAATCCCGACGGCGAACTGCGCTTCTATCCCGGCTCACCCTATCTCGCCTGGCGGCTGATGCGCGAACAGGACCGCATGCGCCTGTTCGAGCTGCACAGCACGGAGATCGACGTGCTGCGCCACCGCTTTCGCGATGCGGGCCGCCGCGTGATGATCCACGCGGGCGATGGCTTCGACGGCATCAAGGCGCTGCTGCCCCCGCCGCCGCGCCGCGCGCTCGTGCTGATCGACCCGTCGTTCGAGGACAAGCGCGACTACGCACGCACCATCGCGTGCGTGGAGGAAGGGCTTCAACGCTTTGCCACCGGCACTTACGCGGTCTGGTATCCGCAGGTCACGCGGCCGGAGTCGCAGCGCTTTCCCGAGCAACTGAAGCGCATCCAGGAAAAGAACTGGCTGCACGTCACGCTGTCGGTCAGCCGTCCGCCTGAAGACGGTTTCGGCCTGTACGGCAGCGGCATGTTCATCCTGAATCCGCCCTACACGCTCGCGGCCACGCTCAAGGAAACCATGCCGTGGCTGGTCAAGGCGCTCGGCATGGACGAGGGTGCGCAATTCAAGATCGAATCGCGCGGCGACTGAAATTCACGCGCCCCGCACGGCACTGGCAGCGCGGCGCTGCCCGAGGCGCGCCGGCATCATTGCGGCGCGGGTCTTGGCATAGGCCGAGGCGGCCGTCCTCCGCCACCCGGCACCTCCACATAGGGCGCGACGATGATCGGTACCTGCGAGCCGTCCGCCCCCGTCCCGTTCAGCGTGGGCAACGACGGGGTCTGCACCATCGGCTGAGACGAAAGCGGCGCGTTCTGCAGCACCACGCCCGACTGGCCATCGCTGATGCCTTGCTGCGTATCCAGAATCAATGGCTTGCCGGCTGCGAGCGCGCCGGCACTCGTCAGCCCTGTCGCCAGAACGGCGCTCGCCATGAGCGCGTGGCTCGTCCACCTGCGACCAGAACGATTTGACTTCATGAACATCCCCGATCAATGCGCGGCTGGTTGTATACAAGACGCTATATCGGCCCTTCGCAAAAAGACTTTACCTTGCCACTGCGGCAAGGTTCAGTCTGCATCGCGTGAGCGCCGGGGGATACCGAAGCGGGTCCAGAAATGACAAAACCCCGCCAGATGCGGGGCTTGTGACAGTGCGAAATTCTGCTGACTGCTTAGCGCGTGTAGCCGTGCATTTCGATCAAACGGATGCGCTGCTCGAGTTGCACGAGGTCGGCGGACGTCGAGAGATACGCTTCGCGGCGACGGCGCTCTGCAGTTTCAAACCAGTTGCTCAGCTTTTCAAGAAGGTATGCAAACATGATGTGTTCTCCAAGGATCGTGTATCCCCGGTGGATTTGCATCAGGGATTACCCTCGTAAGGGATAACCCGTATTATAACGATTGCAACCGGCTTTGCTAGTGAATTGATCGAATACGGTGCATTCCATGCTGGAATGGTGCATCCAGGAATTTGTGCAACATCCTGTTTTATCGACTAATTTCCCCACAACCCCGGCAAACTCTCGCGCATCATGCGACGAAATGCACCAGAATTGTGCGATGCATCGCGAAAGTTGCGACAATTTGCCAACGAGGTTGCACCTTCGGGCCTCGATTCGCTCCCCGTTCGACTTGCCGGCAGATTCAAGCCGTGGCGTCGGGCGCCACCGGTTCCGGGGCGGCAAGCCGCTCGATGATCGGGCAGTCCGGCCGCTCGTCGCCGTGGCAATGGGCCGCCAGATGCTTGAGCGTATCGCGCATCTGCGTGAGTTCGGCAATACGCTGGTCGAGTTCGGACACATGTTCGAGCGCGATCGCCTTGACCTCGGCGCTCGCGCGCGAGCGGTCATGCCAGAGCGCGAGCAGGCGGCGGATATCTTCGACGAGAAAACCCAGACGCCGCGCCTGGCGGATGAAGCGCAGCGCATGCACCTCTTCCATGCCGTAGACGCGGTAGCCAGACTCCGTGCGCCCCTTCGGCGCGAGCAGCCCAACGCTCTCGTAGTAGCGGATCATTTTTGCCGTGACGCCCGATGCGCGCGCCGCTTCGCCGATGTTCATGCTGCGCCCCTGAATTTTCGATGATTCGATGCTACACCTTCCCACTATGGGAAGGTGTAGCATCCTCGCAGCCTTGTCACCAGCAAAGTCCGTCACTGGCAAAATCCGTCACTGGCAAAATCCGTCCATGGCCCTATTTGCTCCTCTATCCTCTCTTTAAGAAGGAAACCATCATGATCCAGTTCAACGTCGAAGGCATGAGCTGCCAACACTGCGTCGGCGCCGTCACGCGCGCGATCCACGAACACGATGCCGCCGCGAAGGTCGAGATCGATCTGGCCACGGGCCGTGTGAGCATCGAGTCGAAGCAAAGCGCCGAGGTGCTCAAGGCCGCCATCGACGAGGCGGGCTACACCGTCACGGGCACGGCCGGCGCGTGACGCGAGGCGCGCCATGTTCAAGGTTGCCGTAGCAGGGGCTTCCGGGCTGCTCGGGCGCGCGCTCGTGCGCGAGCTTGCAGCGGGGACGGACTGGCAGGTCGTGTCCACCGCATTCAGCCGCGTGGGCGCGGGGCAAGTGGCGCTCGACGTGCGTGACGCTCGTGCGGTCGACGCATTCGTCGCCGAAGAGGCGCCCGACGCCATCGTGATTGCCGCCGCCGAGCGCCGCCCCGATGTGTGCGAGCACGATCCGGCGGCAGCGCGCGCACTCAATGTCGATGCCGTGCGCAGCATTGCGTCTGCCGCGCGGCGGCGCGGCGCGTGGGTGCTGTCGATCTCCACCGACTACGTGTTCGACGGGGCACACCCGCCCTATCGCCCCGATGCGGAGCCGAATCCGCTCAACGCCTATGGCCGCAGCAAGCTCGAAGGCGAGCGCGCGCTGCTCGACACCGCCGACAACGCGCTCGTGCTGCGTTTGCCGCTGCTGTACGGCCCGATCGTCGACTGGCAGGAATCGGCGGTCACGAGCCTCGTACCGGCGATTCGCGCTTCTGCGCAGGCTGGCGCCGCGCCCGCCGTGATGGACGCCTGTGCCACTCGCTATCCGACCTTCACGCCCGACGTCGCGTTCGTGATTCGCGAGTTGCTCACGCGCTGCGCGGACGGCAGCGCGGTGCGCGGCATCGCGCAATGGTCCGGCGACGAGCCGATGACCAAATACGACATCGCGCAGCGCATCGCGCGCGCGCTGGGCATCGAGGCGCAGCTCGTCGCGCAGACAGCGCCCATGGACGCGACGCCGCGTCCGCGCGACTGCCACCTCGACTCGGGGCGGCTCGAAACGCTGGGGATCGGCCGGCGCACGCCCTTCGACGCGGGCATGCGCGCGGTGCTCGACGCTTTCGTGCGCAATCCGGTGCGCAATCCGGCGCGCGACCCTGGCCAAGCCCGGTAAGCGCCAGGCGGTCCGCAATCGCCGGGCGGGCACCCCGTGTCATGCCCGGCGCTCTTCCCCTTCAATGAAAATCGCGGCTCTGGGTCGCGAGCCGCCCGAGCAATCGGCTGTGATCCTCCAGCCGGTGCGCGACCAGATGCACGACCTCGCCCTCGCGCTGCACGACGCCCGCCACCGCCAGCAACGACGCCCCGAGCAGTTCCCTGCGCTGCGACTCCACGAGCGTCGCGTGCACGATCACGTTGACCGAGCCGGTTTCGTCCTCGAGCGAGACGAAGATCGTGCCGTTCGCCGTGCCGGGCCGCTGCCGCACCGTGACGATGCCGCACACGCGCGCGAGCATGCCGTGACGGCACTGCGCCAGTTGCGCCGCGCTGCGAAAGCGCTGCTTCGCCAGCCCCGGCCGCAGCAGTTCGAGCGGATGACGGTTGAGCGTGAGGCGCAGGCTCGCGTAATCGGCGACGATCTCCGCACCCTCCGAAGCACGCGGCAAGGCGAGCCGCGCTTCGGCCACGGGCGCATCGCGCAGTAGCGCGGGCACCGCGTGCTGCGCGGTCACGGCCCACCACGCCTCGCGCCGATGCCCCGCAATGCTCGCAAGCGCATTGGCCGCCGCGAGCGCCTCGAGCTCCCGACGCGTGAGCGCGGCGCGGCGCGCGAGATCGTCGACGTCGACGAACGGCGCACGCGCACGCGCGACCATCACGCGCTGCGCGGCATCCTCCGAAAACCCCTTGATGAGGCTGAAGCCCAGGCGCACCGCCGGGCCTCTGCGCCCGTAATGCCGGGGTGGCAGCGCAAGATCCGCGCGCACGATGCGCCTGAGACCGTGCATGAACGGGCGGCGCCGTTTTCGCCTGCCATCACGGCCGTGCACACCGTCATGCTCCCGGCCACGCCCGCCTCCATTTCCCGCGCCTGCGCCTGCCGCGCCCATCGCGTCCTTGTGCACGAGCGCGGCGGCACTCAACAACGCGCGATAATGCGCCACCTCGACACAGCGGGCGGATGCACCATCGGCACCAAGCCGCACGCCCGGCTGGTCGCGCACCTCCAGCACGGACGCCCAGTCGCTCAGCGCAATATCGGGCGCGCGCACCTGCACGCCGTGACGCTTCGCATCCTGCACGAGCTGAGACGGCGAATAGAACCCAAGCGGCTGACTATTCAGCAGTCCGACCAGAAACGCGGCGGGCTCGTAGCGTTTGAGCCATGAGCTCGTGTAGACGAGCAGTGCAAAGCTCGCCGCGTGGCTCTCCGGAAAACCGTAGTCGCCGAAGCCCTCGATCTGCTTGCAGATGCGCTCGGCGAATTCCTCCGTATAGCCCTTCGCCTTCATCCGGCGCTTGAGGTCGTCCTGATACGGCCGCAGATCGCCGTCGCGCCGCCACGCGGCCATCGCGCGGCGCAGCTTGTCGGCTTCCTCGCCGGTGTAGCCGGCGGCGACCATCGCGAGATGCATTACCTGCTCCTGGAAAATCGGCACGCCCAGCGTGCGCGCGAGCACCGGGCGCAGATCCTCCTTCGCGTACTCGACCTTTTCGTCGCCATGCCTGCGCTTCAGATACGGATGCACCATGTCGCCCTGTATCGGCCCGGGCCGCACGATCGCCACCTGGATCACGAGGTCGTAATACTCGCGCGGCCGCAAACGCGGCAGCATGCTCTGCTGCGCGCGCGACTCGATCTGAAACACGCCGACGGTGTCCGCGTGACAGCACATCTCGTAGACCGCCCGATCCTCGGACGGAATGTCTTGCACACGAAACTCCGGCAGCCCGCGCCGCAACGCGACGCATTCGAGCGAGCGCCGGATCGCCGAAAGCATGCCGAGCGCGAGCACGTCCACCTTCAGCAGACGCAGCGCATCGATATCGTCCTTGTCCCATTCGATCACATAGCGCTCCTTCATCGCCGCGTTCTCGATGGGCACGAGACGCGAGAGCTTGTCCTTCGCGATCACGAAGCCGCCCACGTGCTGCGAGAGATGGCGCGGAAAGCCGCGCAGCTCGCGCGTGAGACGAATCAGTTGCTGCGTGACGTGCGAGTCGGGCGAGAAGCCCGCTTCCTCCAGATGGCTCGCGATCGAATCGGGCCCGTCCCACCACTGATGCGCTCCCGAGAGCTTTTCGAGGAGCGCGTTGTCGAGACCGAGCGCCCTGCCCACGTCGCGCAGCGCGCTGCGCGAACGGTACGTGATGAGCGTTGCGGCCAGCGCGGCGCGGCGTGTGCCGTACTTGCGATAGATGTACTGAATGACCTCTTCGCGCCGCTGATGCTCGAAGTCGACATCGATGTCGGGCGGCTCGTTGCGAGCGCGGGACAAAAAGCGCGCGACGAGCATGTTCATGCGCACCGGATCGATCTCCGTGATGCCGAGGCAGTAGCAGACCACCGAGTTCGCCGCCGAGCCGCGCCCCTGGCACAGAATGTTCTGCGAGCGTGCAAAGCGGACGATGTCGTGCACCGTGAGAAAGTATTTTTCGTACTTCAGCTCGGTAATCAGCTTGAGTTCTTCCCCGATCTGCTTGCTGCGCTTCTCGTTCAGACCGTCGGACCAGCGTTCGGCGGCGCCTTTCATCACGAGCTTTTCGAGCCATGAGGCGGGCGTCTCGCCCGCAGGCACGAGCTCTTCGGGATACTCGTAGGCCAGCTCGCTCAGGCAAAACGTGCAGCGGCGCGCGACTTCGAGCGTCGCATCGAGCGCATCGCGCGGATACAGCGCGCCGAGCCGCACGCGCGAGCGCAGATGACGTTCGGCATTCGGTTCCAGCGCGCGGCCGCACGACGCGAGCGGCTTGCCGATGCGCACCGCGCTCAGCGTGTCCTGCAATGGCTTGCGCGAGCGCGCGTGCATCAGCACACCGCCCGCCGCCACGAGCGGCAAGCCGCTTTCCTGCGAGACGTGGCGCAGCACTTCGATCTGCGTATCGTCGCCCCCCGTTTGCCAGAGTTCGAGCGCGAGCCATGCGCGCTCGGCCGCGAAGCCCGCGAGCCAGTGCGCGGCGCGCAGCGTCTGCGCGAGCGTGGCCGCGCGCTGCGGCACGAGCAGCAACACGCAGTCGCGCAGATGCTTCAGATGCGCGAAGTCCGGCTCGGGATCGGTGAAGTCGGACGGATGCACGCGGTAGTGGCCTTTTTCCGCGCGCGAGCGCGCGAGCGTGATCAGCTCGCACAGGTTGCCGTAGCCCTCGCGATTCATCGCGATTGCAACGAGCGTGCAGAACGGCGCGCCGTTTTCATCGACGAGATTCAGCTCGCTGCCGATCAGCAGATGCAGCGACGGCACGAACGGGCCAGGCGCCGGCACGGCACCGGCCGCCGCGGCATTGTCATGCGCCTTTTTGCGCGCTTCGTCGTATTCGTTGAGCGCGCTATACGCACGCACGATGCCGGCGAACGAGCACTCGTCGGTAATCGCAAGCGCGCGATAGCCGTGACGGATAGCCTGCTCGACCAGCTCGCCCGGGCGCGACGCGCC
Source organism: Paraburkholderia sp. A1RI-2L (assembly GCF_048957375.1). NCBI lineage: Bacteria > Pseudomonadati > Pseudomonadota > Betaproteobacteria > Burkholderiales > Burkholderiaceae > Paraburkholderia > Paraburkholderia sp. A1RI-2L. The sequence goes on along the minus strand of NZ_JARBTA010000001.1, from coordinate 731,703 downwards.
GCGCAGGAACGTGAAGTTGCTCAGGCAGTGCAGCTCCGCATAATCGGGCAGCGCCGGCCCCTGCGAAGAAAGTTGTGCAGGCAACGATGCGCCCGCTCCACGGTTCGACATGATGCGGAAGATGAAACGGCGTTAGCCAAAAAGCCCTTGCAGATACCACTGCCCGCCAATGCGCTCGCGGTACAGCCAGAACATGCGCCCCTGGTCGTCGGCGGCGACGTAGTAGTCGCGCCCGACGCCCTCGCCGTCCCACCAGCCCGCCTCGATGCGCTCGGTGCGCGTGAGCGTCTTGAGCGGGCGCCGATAAACCGGCCGGTCTCCGCGCATCGCGAGCTTGAGCGGCTTTTCGAGCAGCCATGCCGGGCGTGGCTGCGACGGCAGCGGCACCTCGGGCAGATCGAAGGCCGTCTGCACGGGCACGGCTTCTTGCTGCGCGTCGGAGCGAGCCTCCGACTTGCGTGAATCGCGCGGCTTGCGCGCGGTCCGGCGCGCAGGCGCACCGCGGCTCGTACGCCAGGTTCGCGCCGACATCGCCAGCTCGGGCCGATGATCGTCCTCGACGAACAACTGCAGCACGTTCTGCTCGCCGATGCGCGCGCCAATGCGCTCGAACAGTTGCGAGAGCGACGCGTCCGACGCCTCGGGTGAGGGAAACAGCGTGTCGGTGGGCGGTGCATAAGCGCTCACCTGATCGGCGACGAGCGCAAGGCCGATCACGGGCGCGGTCAGCGCGGTCTGATTGAGCTTCTCGCGCAACAGCCATAGCAGATGCTCGGCATCGCGCGAAGGCGCGGCCCACGATAGCGCAAGGCTCGACGTGCGCGGCGCGTGGCGCGACGCCAGCTCGTGCTCGAGACGCAGCTCGAAGCCGCTCAACGCGCCATGCTGGACGGCCAGCCAGCCGGCCAGCTGCATCACGAGACGACGCGCGGCAAACAGCAGCGCCTCGGCGCTCTCCACGCGCGCCTGCAATTCGAGCGAAGCATGAAACGAGGGCGGCGCCGCGAACCAGGCTCGCGGATCGGGCGCCTCGCCGCGCGCCTGCGCGAGCCAGGCGAGCACGCCGTCGCCAAAGCGCCGCACGACGCCATCGCGCGGCAGCCGTCGCAAATCGCCGAGCGTCGCGCAGCCGATCTGCGTGAGCGCCTGCTCGTGCTGCGCGGCGAACGGCGCGAGCGCGACCGGCAACGCGTCGAGCGCGCGCACGAGCGTGGCCTCCTTGAGCACGCGAAAGCGCCGCGCCGCATGCGCCCCGGCGCTCGCGCGCGCCTGCGTGAGCACCCACGCGCCCTGTGCGGTGGGCGCGCAGGCGATGCGCGCGGCGTGGCCGCAACTGGCCACCGTGGCCGCCACCTTGGTCAGCAACGCGCGCACGCCACCAAAAAGACGCAATCCGGACCCGACTTCGAGCAGGAGCGTATGCGACTGCGCGAGCGACACCTTCGGCGTGTAGACGAGCAGCGCAAGCGCGAGCGCCTCGAACGCACGCGTCTCACGCGCCGCATCGGGCTCGAGCAGCACGAGCCCCGGCGCGAGCGCAAGCGCATGAGCGCGCGTGCTGCCCGGCTGCACGCCGAGGCGCAACGCATCGAGATCGGCCATCAGGATGCGCGCGTGATCGGCGAGCACACAGCAGCGCTGCCCCGTAGCCTCGTCAGGTCGACTGGCCCGCAGTGACTCCAGTGCTGGCGACGTGAGTGACATGAGCGGCACGGGCGGCCTCACGGCCTCCAGCGGCAACAACGGCAAGGTGACGGCGATCCACAACATGATTGATCCCGGGCCACGGCGCGGCCGGCCATGCGCCCGGCTGGGGCAGCACCGACTCCTGCAGCGGCAAAGTGATGACGAGTGGCTGGGCGGGCGGCGGCCCGCGGCGCTTGAAAATATCGACGGACACAGCGGTGAGCTGCATCCGTTCACAGCGATTCAGGCGCGCATCCTCGGGCGGCGGCACCGGCGTGCAGACCATGCGCAGCGGCGCCGGCGAGGACTGGCTGCGCGCAGCGGGCGGACGCATCAGAAACGCCAGCGACTGCGAGTCCTGCGCGGCGACCTGCAAACGCCTCAGGGCATCGGCGCGCGCCTTCGGCTGCCAGAGCAGCACGGCGCCAATGCCATCCTGCTTGAGCGCCTGCTCGGCGGCCCACGGCGCCTCGCTCTCGCTCGCGCGCACCCAGATCAGACGCTCGAGCGCGATTCCCCACGCCTTGAGCGCGCACGCGTAAGGCCGCCACGGCGGCGCGACGAGCAGCACGTACCGTCCCGCCCGAGCAGTGAGCGTGCGCAGCACGGGCGCGACGAGCCGCATCTCGCCGATACCGCCCTGCTCGACGAGCAGCTCGGTCAGGCTGCCCGCAGGCCAACCCGCACCGGGCAACTGGGCGTCGAGCGCGGCATGACCGCTCGCCACCGTGCGCTCGCCCACGTGCGCGAGCTGATTGCCCTGCCAGACCCGGCTTTGCAGCCGGGGCGGCAGGTGCGTTGCCGCAAACTGGAGTGCTGCCATGATTGCGCTCTGGAAAAAGGGAATAGAACGCCCTGCCCAATCCGAAACGGGGCATCACAGGATTGCCGGCACGGCATGAAAGCCTCGTCGGCACCTGTATATTTATACAGTATTTGACGGGGTTGGGGAAGCGGATGCGTTCCTCCCCTCAAACTTCGATCTGTCTTGCAGTAGCGCAGGTTGCGCACCGTTGGCTGGAGCCCCCTCGCAAGCCCCGCATGATTAAATCCCTCCCGTTCGATGCCGCCTGCATCGCGCCCGGCATCGCCTCATGAAAGCGACGATATTTTCGAAAAATTCCTCCTCAAAAGTAATTACACAACCACAAGCAATATTTACCAGGCATAAAAATAAATCCGCGTAGAAATAATCTTATTTATTGATTCCACGATATTTGACAGAGTCTCCATGGCCGCATTCATTTAACGAAGAAATTTCGCTTTTTCAGGAAATCGATGTGATCAGAAGACAAAAAGAGATGCACAGATTTACGCGATCAAGTCGCAAATAATCCGAAATGTAAACATTAAAGGACTGCTAATTTTGAATCGTCACGAAAATCCCGTTGATACTCCCGGTCGCGTCCGCGTCATTATTGCCGATGACCATCCCATCGTACGACTGGCCGTTGCTGCAACCATTACGAACCTGCGTGGCTACGAGATTGTCGCCGTTGCAAATTCGGGACTCGATTTGTTGAACGCATTGCACAAAGTCCCCTGCGACCTGATCGTCACCGATCTTGCAATGTGCTGGGATTCCCCCGAAACGGACGGCATGGCATTGATACGGTGGCTCAGATTCAAATATCCCGCCATCCCTGTTGTCGTTTTCACGATGACAACAAGCATCAGCACAATCAGAGAACTAATACACGCACGCGTCGCCGGCATTGTCACCAAAGACGAGTCGCTGAGCGAACTCATCAAGGTCTGTCAGTATGCGCAGTCCGGCAGCAAAATCGCCGTCTCCGATATGGTCGCACGCAGGCTTTCGGCATCCGCCCCACCCGCAGAGATCAAGCACAAATTTGCGCTTTCGCGCAAGGAACGCGAAATCGTCCAGTTAATCGCACGCGGCATGTCACTCACCGAAATTGCCCGCCGCTCCGGCCGCACGACTTCCACAATCGGCACTCAGAAAATGGCGGCAATGCGCAAACTGCACCTGACTTCCAACGCGGAACTGATTCAGTACGCAATGCTTCACGGGCTGACCAGTTCTTGAGACACCCGCGCCGCGCCCGCGCAAAAAGAAAAAGGGCTTAGCACATGCATGCTAAGCCCTTGAATATCGTGGTCGGAGCGATAGGATTCGAACCTACGACCCTCTGATCCCAAATCAGATGCGCTACCAGGCTGCGCTACGCTCCGACGAATCGCTGATTATATCGCCCTCTTTCAGAGATCGTCAAACCCACATCGCTCAAGGCAGATACCTTGCCGCCGCTTCACCCCGCGTGCACCATGCAGGAAACCCGCGTGGAAAACGACCTCCACACACGCCCCTCTTCCAAGAGAACCGCCAAATGAACCTCATCCTCTGGCGCCATGCCGAAGCCGAAGACATCGCCGCGAGCGATCTCGCCCGCCAGCTCACCACGCGCGGGCGCAAGCAGGCGCAGAACGTCGCGCGCTGGCTGCGCGCGCGCCTGCCCGATGACGCGGTGATCCTCGCGAGCCCCGCCGCGCGCACGATACAAACCGCCGAAGCGCTCACCGATCAGTACCGCGTCGTGCGCGAGATTGCACCGAACGCCAGCGTCGACGCCGTGCTCGCGGCCGCCGGCTGGCCGGAAGGCATCGCCTCCACGGTCGTCGTGATCGGCCATCAGCCGACGCTCGGCGAAGTGGCCGCACGCCTCTTGTCGAACGAAAACACCCGCCGCAGTTGGGCGATGAAAAAAGCCGGCGTCTTCTGGATCAAAAGCCGCGAGCGCAACGGCGACGGCGAAGCGGTCCTGTTCGCCGCCATCACGCCCGACCTCGTCTAGCGCCGTGCGGCACGGGCGTCATCCCCGGCCTTTCCCAGCTTGGCCTTACAGCGCGTCATCGAATCGTCATTGCGTCTTCATGGAAACGTAACCGCGTCTTACTAAATTGCCGGAAAAGTTCTCTTACTTCCGACCAGGACGCCCTATGCGAGATCTGCCGACGCCTTCCCTGCCGTTCGCTGCGAGCCTCTTCGAGTCGAATCGGCGCCTGCCGCGCGCCGAGGAAACGGTTACCGCGCAGCATCGCCTGCAGGTGGCCTGGGCGCGCAGCGACGAAGAGCTGCGCGAAGCGCAGCGCCTGCGCTACCGCGTGTTCGCCGAGGAAATGGGCGCGCGCCTCGCGGGCCCGGCGGGCCTCGACGTCGACGCCTTCGACAGCTGGTGCGATCACCTGCTCGTGCGCGATCTCGACACGCTCAAGGTCGTCGGCACCTACCGCGTGCTGCCGCCGCACCAGGCCGCGCGCATCGGGCGTCTCTACGCCGAGAGCGAATTCGATCTGTCGCGCCTCGCGCACCTGCGCCCCAAGATGGTCGAGGTGGGCCGCTCGTGCGTGCATCCGGACTACCGCAGCGGCTCGGTCATCATGTCGTTGTGGGGCGGCCTTGGCGCCTACATGACGCACAACGGCTATGAGACGATGCTCGGCTGCGCGAGCGTCGCGATGGCCGACGGCGGCCACTACGCCGCCAATCTCTACGCCTCGCTCGAAGCGAACGCGCTCACGGCGCCCGAGTACCGCGCGTTCCCGCACACGCCGCTGCCCGTCGAGGAACTGCGCACGGGCGCGTCCGCCATGCCGCCGCCGCTCATCAAGGGCTATCTGCGCCTTGGCGCGAAGATCTGCGGTGCGCCGGCATGGGACCCAGACTTCAACTGCGCCGACTTCCTCACGCTGTTCCGTCTCTCGGATATCAACGAGCGCTACGCGCGCCACTTCCTCGGCGACGCCGCCGCGCGCTGAGCGTCCATAACAGGCCAGCCCAGACAAGCGCCAAGGCAGCGCCACAAAGCACAACGTCTGAATCGCCGTGCCTCAGTCGTCCGAGTACACCACGCGATACGGAATCCCGAGCTTGCCCCATTCGGCCGCTTCCTGAACGAGGTTGTAATCGGTGAGCGGATTGTTCTGCACCCACGTGTTCGGCAGCAGCACTTCGTAGCCGTTGCCCTCCTGGATCACCTTGATCTCCGGCAGGCCGACATCGGCGCGACGGCGGCTCAAGAGGCCCGCCAGGCGCAGGCAGAACAGCAGCGGCCATTCCACGTCGCGCGTTTGTGAGAGCTTGCCGAGCTTGCCCACGTGGCCGAGCACGAGCGCGGCGAGGCGCGCCTGGTCGGTGCGCGAGAAGCCAGGCATGTCGGCGTTGCTGGCGATATAGGCCGAGTGCTTGTGATACGCGCTGTGCGAAATCGACAGCCCGATCTCATGCAGCGACGCCGCCCAGCCGAGGAACATGCGGTTTTCCTCGCGGCGCTCGTCGTCGGGCTCGTCGAACTGGTCGTAGAAGCTCACCGCCAGTTCGCCGATGCGAGCCGCCTGCGCGCGGTCCACGCCATAGCGGCGCATGAAGCCTTCCACGGTGACGGTGCGCATGTCCTCGTGCTGCGAGCGCCCGAGCAGGTCGTACAGCACGCCCAGGCGCAGCGCGCCGTCGGTGGTGTCGACATAATCGATACCCAGTTCGTCGAACACGGCGATCATGATCGAAAGGCCGCCCGCGAGCACCGGAATGCGGTCGGGCTTGAGCGCGACGAGCTTCAGGCGGTTGACGTTCTCGGCCTTGATGAGCGCACGCTTGAGGCGCTCGAGGCCGCCGCGCGAGATGCCGTGCGTGATGCCCGGGTCGTTGAAGCCGTTGGCTTCCACAAGCTCGGCGAGCGCGCGCGCCGTGCCCGAGGAGCCGATCGCCTGGTCCCAGCCGGTCTTGCGATAGTCGGAGGAAATGATCTGGATCTCACGCGTGGCGGCCAGTTCGGCCTGGCGCATGGTGTATTCGTCGACGTTGCCGGCCGGGAAGAACTGGCGGCTATGGCTCACGCAGCCGATATAGAGGCTTTCCATGCGGATCGGCGTGTAGTGCGCGCCGATGATGAACTCGGTCGAGCCGCCGCCGATGTCCACCACGAAGCGCTTGCCCGCGCTCGCCGGCACCGAATGGGCCGCGCCCGCGTAGATGAGGCGCGCCTCTTCGCGGCCCGCGATTACCTCGATCGGGAAGCCGAGCGCTTTTTCCGCCTCGGCGAGAAATTCGCGCGCGTTTTTCGCCACGCGCAGCGTGTTGGTGGCCACCGCGCGCACGTGGTCCGGATGGAAGTCGCGCAGACGCTCGCCAAAACGCTTGAGTGCGTCCCAGCCGCGCACCTGCGAGGCGCGGTCGAGCATCTTTTCCTTCGAAAGGCCAGCGGCAAGACGCACCGGCTCGCGCAGGGCATCGACGGGATAGATCTGGCTGCCGGCGTCGGTTTCCTCGACCCGGCCGACGATCAGACGAAAGCTGTTCGAGCCGAGATCGACGGCGGCTAGCAGTTGCGGATTGGTGACCATCGAGGGGGCGAGCTCCATGCGTGAGAGCACGGCCATCCGGTCTCGCTGGGCGGCCGCCGCACTGTCCAAATATGCCATTTTAAGCGTACCCGACTTCCCCATGTCATCCCTCGCACCGGTTGCGGCCCGCAGCGCCCCGCGAGGGACGCCCTGACCCACCCTGCATCTTTGCCGCGAGACGTGTCGAATACGTGAAAATGGAGCGTAGAATTTATGACACGCCAAATTTCATAATAACGTCACGAAACTGTGAGAATTTCCGAGCGTCCGTTCGAATCATCCCCTGGAATTCCGCTTTCGATACCAATGTCCATCCGCTATCCCTTACTCAATCGCGAACTGGGCATTCTGGGATTCAACGAGCGTGTCCTTGCACAGGCCGCCGACCCATCCGTTCCCTTGCTGGAGCGCCTGCGCTTCATCTGCATCACCAGCAGCAATCTCGACGAATTCTTCGAAGTCCGCATGGCCGGGCTTCAGGAGCAGATGCGCGACAATCCGGGCGCGCTCACGCCCGATGGCATGTCGCTGCAGCACGTCTATGAGCTCGTGGTGGAGCGCGCGCAGCGCCTCGTGCATCGTCAGTACCGCATGCTGCACGACACCGTGCTGCCGGCGCTCGAAGAAGAAGGCATCTACTTCCACGGCACCGATGCCTGGAACGAGGCGCAAACCACGTGGGCCCGCAAGTATTTCATCGACGAACTGCTGCCCGTGCTCACGCCGATCGGGCTCGACCCCGCGCACCCGTTCCCGCGCGTGCTCAACAAAAGCCTGAATTTCGTGGTCGAGCTCGAAGGCAAGGACGCCTTCGGCCGCCAGGCGGTCATGGGCATCGTGCAGGCACCGCGTGCGCTGCCGCGCCTCGTGCGCATGCCGCAAGAGCTTTCGGGCTTCCAGCACGGCTTCGTGCTGCTCGGCTCGCTCTTGCAGCGCTTCGTGGGCGAGTTGTTCCCGAGCCTCGTCGTGCGCAGCTGCAATCAGTTCCGCATTACGCGCAACAGCGAGCTGTTCGTCGATGAGGACGAAATCACGAACCTGCGCGTGGCGTTGCAGGGCGAGTTGCCCGCGCGCCATCTGGGCAACGCGGTGCGGCTCGAGGTCTCGGCGGAGACGCCGGTGCATCTCGTGAAGCGTCTGCTCGATGAAAGCGGATTGAATGAGAAGGACTGCTATTACGTCGATGGCCCCGTCAATCTCGTGCGCCTGATGCAGTTGCCCGAGAAGGTCGATCGTCCCGATCTGAAGTTCGTGCCGCACGTACCCGCGATCCCGCAACGCATCGCCGCGAACACCAATCTGTTCGACGTGATCGATCAGGGCGACGTGCTGCTGCATCACCCGTACGAGAGCTTCCAGCCGGTGCTCGAGCTGCTGCTGCAGGCCGCCAACGATCCGAACGTGATGGCGATCAAGCAGACCATCTACCGCACCGGCACCGACTCGCCGCTCATGGATGCGCTCATGCAGGCCGCGCGCAACGGCAAGGAGGTGACGGTCGTGGTGGAGCTGCTCGCGCGCTTCGACGAGGAAACCAACATCAACTGGGCCGCGCAGCTCGAGGCCGTGGGCGCGCACGTGGTCTACGGCGTGGTCGGCCACAAGTGCCACGCCAAGATGATGCTGATCGTGCGCCGTGTGGCCGTGAATGGCCGCATGGCGCTGCGCCGCTACGTGCACCTCGGCACCGGCAACTACCATCCGCGCACAGCGCGCCTCTACACCGACTTCGGCCTCATGACCTCCGAGCCGAAAATATGCGAGGACGTCCACCACGTGTTCCAGCAGCTCACGGGCATCGGCGGCGAGCTGCAACTGCACGAGATGTGGCAGTCGCCGTTCACGCTGCATCCGCGCCTCGTCGAGTCGATCCGCGCCGAAGCCGACGCCGCGCGCGCCGGCAAGAAGGCTCGCATTGTCGCGAAGATGAACGCGCTGCTCGAACCCACGGTGATCGACGAGCTCTATGAAGCCTCGCAGGCCGGCGTGAAGATCGATCTGATCGTTCGCGGCGTGTGCTCGCTGCAGCCGGGTGTGCCGGGGCTTTCGGAAAACATCACGGTGCGCTCGATTGTCGGGCGCTTCCTCGAGCATCACCGCATCTACTACTTCTACGCGGGCGGCGCGGAGCACGTCTATCTGTCGAGCGCCGACTGGATGGACCGCAACCTGTTCCGCCGCGTCGAGGTGGCGTTCCCGATCCACGACCGGCGCATGAAGCGCCGCGTGATCGCCGAAGGCCTGTCGATGTTCCTCGGCGACAATCAGTGCGCGTGGCTCATGCAGAGCGATGGCCATTACCGGCGCCGCCGCGCCGGCAAGTCCGTGCGCAATGCGCAAATGAGCCTGCTGGCGAAGTTTTGTTCTTGACGCCTGTGCTGCAGTGACGGCACGCAAGCCACGATGCAAAAATGCCGCTTCGACGAAGCGGCATTTTTTATTCTGCAAGCCTGAGCCAGATGCCTGGCACGCAGGGTGCGCGCCTCACACTGGCGCCGGTTGCCGGCGCGCCGTGCGCGCGGTCGGGAAGCGCACCGTGAAGGTGCTGCCCCGCCCTTCCTCGCTCTTCACTTCGAGCGCTGCATCATGGCGCTGCAGCACGTGCTTGACGATCGCGAGACCCAGTCCCGTGCCGCCCGTGTCGCGCGAACGGCTGCGGTCCACGCGATAGAAGCGCTCGGTCAGGCGCGGAATGTCGCTCGCGGGAATGCCATAGCCGCTATCGGTGACCGAGAACACCGCCTGCCCGCCTTCCGCCCGCCACGACAACTGCACCGAGCCTCCGTCCGGCGTGTAGCGCACCGCATTCGTGGCGAGATTGCCGAGCGCGCTCAATATTTCGGTCTCCGATCCAGTCAGGCTCAAGCTGTCGTCGAATTCAGCGGTGATCCGATGATGTCCGCCCGAGAGGCTTTCCGCGTCCTCGCGCACGTGGCCGAGCACCGCGCGCATGTCGATCATCTGCTCGCCGGGCTCGCGCCCCTCGCCTTCGAGCTTCGCCAGCACCAGCAGGTCGGTCACGATATGGCGCATGCGCGAGGCCTGCTGCTCCATCAGATCGAAATAGCGCTCGCGCTCTTCCTCCGAAAGCGGCAGTTCGCGCATCGTCTCCAGAAAGCCCGACAGCACGGTGAGCGGCGTTTTCAGTTCGTGCGAAACGTTGGCGACGAAATCGCGCCGCATGGCATCGGTGCGCTCGAGCTCGGTGATGTCCTGCGACAGCACGAGCTTGCGATTCTCGCCGTACGGAAACACCTGCACCGAAATCACGTTCTGGCGCTTCGCGCCCATGCCGCGCATGATCAGCATGTCCTGGTACTCGTGCGAATTGAGATAGCGCACGAAGTCGGGCTGGCGCACGAGATGAGTGATGTGCTGGCGCAGGTCGCGCTTCGCATCGAGGCCGAAATGCACCTCGGAGATGGCGTTGCACCATTCGATCTGGTCGTGGTCGTCGAGCATGGCCACGCCGTTGGGCGATGCCTGGATCGCCTGAATGAAGCGCGAATGCTGCTGTTCCACCTGGCGCACCTGGGCGTGCCAGCGCTTGGCGAGCTTGTGCAGGCGGTAATAGATTTCGCCCCAGACGCCGGGGGCGCTCGGCACTTCGCCGTAAACGGGCGCGTCGAGCAGGCGCCAAAGGCGCTGCTTGTGGAAGGTGCCGAAGAGCATCTGGCCGATCAGCACGACAACGGCCACCGCCAGCGCGACTTTGACGCCGAAGAGCGCACCGAGGCCCACGCACACGAGCGCAAGCAGCAGGATCGATACAAGGGCGCGCGCCCAGATGATGTTCATGTTCCTGCGTTCGAAGAGAATGACGGTCCGGACCGGGGCGCTGCGGATTCGGAGCACCGGCGCCGCGTGAAACGCCGCGCCAGCGTACGGCTGCCGTGATTCAGGCAGGCTTGATGCGAATCACCCGTCAACTACAGGTGAATTTCAGGCCAGGCGCAAACTTCAGGCGCCTTTCGCGAGACGGTAGCCGCTGCCGCGCACTGTTTCGATCATAGCATCGCACCCCGCCGGCTTGAGCGCCGCACGCAAACGCTTGATATGCACGTCCACGGTACGCTCTTCCACGAACACATGATCGCCCCACACCTGATCGAGCAATTGCGTGCGGCTGTGCACACGCTCGGGGTGCGTCATGAAGAAGTGCAGCAGGCGGAATTCGGTCGGGCCGAGATCGAGCTTGATCTCGGAGCCTTCCGCATGAGCGGCGACGCGGTGCGTGGCCGGATCGAGCTTCAGTCCGTTGATCGCGACCACGTCTTCGGTGAGCTGCGGCGCGCGGCGGCGCAGAACCGCCTTGATGCGCGCCATCAACTCCTTCGGCGAGAACGGCTTCGTCACGTAGTCGTCGGCGCCGATCTCGAGCCCGAGCACCTTGTCCTGCTCGTCGCCGCGCGCGGTCAGCATGATGATCGGAATATGCTTCGTGCGCTCGTTGTTGCGCAGATCGCGCGCGAAATTCACACCCGACTTGCCCGGCAGCATCCAGTCGAGCAGGATGAGATCGGGCAGCACGTCGCTGATCAGGCTCTGCGCCTGCTCCGCGTTGTAAGCACGGATCGGGCAATGACCCGCGTGCTGCAGATTCACGGAAATCAGCTCGGAAATTGCGGGCTCATCTTCGATGACGAGAATGCTGCTGGGCATCGGCACCTCTTGACCTTAGGACCTGTTGAAACGGTTGAAACCGCGCGCTTGAGTACGCGCCAGAATGCGCTTTTAGCTGAGCGCTTCGCGTTCGAGCGCGTCGCGCGACTTGTGCCGCACGTCAGTGCCCTTCACGATGTAGATGATGAACTCGGCGATGTTCTTCGCGTGGTCACCAATGCGCTCGATCGCCTTGGCGATGAACAGATAGTCGAGGCCCACGGAAATCGTGCGCGGGTCTTCCATCATGTAGCTCACGAGCTTGCGCACGAAGGCGCGGAATTCCTCGTCGATGGCTTTGTCGTCGCGCACGATCTGCGCGGCGGCCACCGTGTCCAGACGCGCGAACGCATCGAGCGCGCGGCGCAGGATCGAGACGGCCATCTCGCCCGAGACCTTGATCTCGGCAATGTTGACCGTGCGCGACGCGCCGTCTTCCATCAGGCGTCGAGTGCGCTTGGCGATCTTCTCGGCCTCGTCGCCGGCGCGCTCGAGGTTCGTGATGGTCTTCGAAATCGCGAGCACGAGGCGCAAGTCGCGCGCGGCCGGTTGACGGCGCGCGATGATGTTGCTGCACTCCTCGTCGATCTCGACTTCCATCGTGTTGAGACGGTCTTCGGCGGCGATCACGCGCGCGGCGGCTTCGCCGTCGAACTCGTTCAGGGCCTGCATCGCGGTGATGATCTGCGATTCCACGAGGCCGCCCATTTCGAGGACCTTCGATGAAATCAGGTTCAGGTCGGCATCGAACTGGCTGGACAGATGCTTGTCGGACATGTTGTTCTCCTTCCCGGCTCGCCGGATCAGCCGAAGCGGCCGGTGATGTAGTCTTCCGTTTCCTTGCGGACCGGCTTGATGAAGATCTTCTCGGTGTCGCCGAATTCGATCAGCTCGCCGAGGTACATGTAGGCAGTGTAGTCCGAGCAGCGCGCGGCCTGCTGCATGTTATGGGTCACGATCACCACCGTGTAATCGCTCTTCAGCTCCGCGATCAACTCTTCGATGCGGCCTGTCGAAATCGGGTCGAGCGCCGAGCACGGCTCGTCGAGGAGCAGCACTTCGGGACGGATCGCAATGCCGCGCGCGATGCACAGACGCTGCTGCTGGCCGCCCGAAAGACCATAGCCGCTCTGACCGAGCTTGTCCTTCACCTCGTTCCAGAGCGCGGCCTTGGTAAGCGCCCACTCGACGCGGTCGTCCATCTCGGGGCGCGAGAGCTTCTCGAACATCTTCACGCCGAACGCGATGTTGTCGTAAATCGACATCGGGAACGGCGTCGGTTTCTGGAACACCATGCCCACGCGCGCGCGCAGCAGCGAAATATCGCGGTTGTAGGTGAGCAGGTTCTCGCCGTCCATCAGGATCTCGCCCTCGGCGCGCTGCTCCGGATAGAGCGCGTACATCTTGTTGAACGTGCGCAAGAGCGTGGACTTGCCGCAGCCCGACGGGCCGATGAACGCGGTCACCTTGCCTTCGGGAATCTGCAGGTTGATGTTCTTGAGCGCGTGATACTTGCCGTAGAAGAAGTTCAGGTCCTTGACTTCGATCTTCGGCTTGGCCGACATGAGGCCGCGGTTGCCCTGGGCGGGGTCGAGGCCGGACGGCGCCGTAGTGTTGAGGTGACTCTCTGCCATATTCATCGGATGACTCCGCCCTTACTTTTTCGAAAAGATGGTGCGCGCGAGGATATTCAGACCCAGCACGCCCAGCGTGATCAGGAAAACGCCGGCCCAGGCGAGCGACTGCCACTGCGCGAACGGGCTCATCGCAAACTTGTAGATCGTGACCGGCAGGTTCGCCATCGGCTGATTCATGTCGGCGCTGAAGAACTGATTGGACAGCGCCGTGAAAAGCAGCGGCGCGGTCTCGCCGGCAATGCGCGCGATCGCGAGCAGCACGCCCGTCACGATGCCGGCGATCGACGCCTTGAGCGTGATCGAGAGCACCATCTTCCACTTCGGCGTGCCGAGCGCGAAAGCCGCTTCGCGCAGGTTGTTCGGCACCAGCTTGAGCATGTTTTCGGTGGTGCGGATCACGATCGGAATCTGCAGGAGTGCGAGCGAAATCGCCCCCGCCCAGCCACTGAAATGGCCCATCTTCGCGACCACGAGCGCATAGACGAACAGGCCCACGACGATCGACGGCGCCGACAGCAAAATGTCGTTGATGAAGCGCGTCACGCTCGCGAGCCAGCTTTTCTGGCCGTACTCGGCGAGATACACGCCCGCGAGAATGCCGATCGGCGTGCCCACGAGCGTCGCAACGCCCACCAGCATCAGGCTGCCGATGATCGCGTTGGCAAGACCGCCGCCATCGGTGTTCGGCGGCGGCGTCGACTGCGTAAACAGTTGCACCGAAAGGCCGCCAACGCCGAGCGAGAGCGTCGTGTAGAGAATCCACACGAGCCAGATAATGCCGAAGGCCATCGCAGCGAGCGAAAGCGTCAGGGCAATCGCGTTGGTCACTTTGCGGCGGCTTTGCAGCCTCGAGCGCATGCGCTCCAGCTCAGGGCCGTAGGTCGCGCCGGGAATCTTCATCATCGGCTCGCTCATCGTGCGCCCTCCGACTTTTCGAGGCGCAGCAGCAGCAGCTTCGAGATCGCAAGCACGATGAACGTGATCACGAACAGAATGAGGCCGAGCTCCATTAGCGCGGCGGTATGCAGGCCGGGGCTCGCTTCGGCGAACTCGTTGGCGAGCGCCGAGGTAATGCTGTTGCCCGGAGAAAACAGCGACACGTTGTCGAGCAGGTTAGTATTGCCGATCACGAACGTGACGGCCATGGTCTCGCCGAGCGCGCGGCCAAGGCCGAGCATCACGCCGCCGATCACGCCCGTCTTGGTGAACGGCAGCACGATCTTCCACATGACTTCCCAGGTCGTGCAGCCGATGCCATAGGCCGACTCCTTGAGCAGCACTGGCGTGACTTCGAACACGTCGCGCATCACGGAGGCAATGTACGGGATGATCATGATCGCGAGAATCACGCCCGCACACAGCATGCCGATACCGATGGGCGCGCCCTGAAACAGCGCGCCGATGATCGGCATGCCGCCGAGCACCTTGCCGATCGGCTTCTCGAAGTACTGCGCGAAGATCGGCGCAAACACGAGCAGGCCCCACATACCGTAGACGATCGACGGGATCGCGGCGAGCAATTCAATGGCGATGCCGAGCGGGCGGCGCAGCCACGCGGGCGAGAGCTCGGTGAGAAAGAGCGCGATGCCGAAGCTCACGGGCACGGCAATGATGAGCGCGATCAGCGAGGTGGCGATCGTGCCATAAATGGGCACGAGCGCGCCGAACTGGTCGCTAGGGGGATCCCATTCTGCAGTCCATAGGAATGAAAGACCGAACTTGTGGATCGTCGGCAGCGAAGCGACGATCAGCGAAACGATGATGCCGCCGAGCAGCAACAGCGTGACGATGGCGGCGCCGCGTGCGAGGCCGCCGAAAATGATGTCCCCTGCCGGGCTGGGCGCTTGCTGCTGCGCGGCGCTGCCAGGCGGGTTCGAGACGAGCGGGACGTCGGACATGATGAGCTGTTTCCAGTGGCCGCGAGCATCAGGCTCGCGACGTTGATGCGGTTCCGGAACCGCCGGCCGCCCGGTGACAGATCGGACGGCACATCGTAGCGGGTGTATTACGTGCTTTGCGTCTATTACGTGCGGTATGGCGTACCGCGTGGCCGCGATGACCACTTCGGCCAGCATGCATCACCGACCAGCAAGCAGAATGGGCCGCGCGCGGCGTGCGCGGCGGCCCTTGCTTTGGCCCTGCCATTTCAGCGAGGCCAGTCCGCCTTACTCGGCAATCGCCTTACCGCTGGCGTCCTTCACCTTCTCCTTCAACTGCGACTCGATTTCGCTCACGACCGACTGCGGCAGCGAGATGTAGTCGAGGCTGTCGGCAGCCGGCGTGCCGTTCTTGAAAGCCCACTGGAAGAACTTGAGCGTTTCCTTGCCCTGCTCCGGCTTGTCCTGCGCCGTGTGCAGCAGCACGAAGGTCGCGCCGACGACCGGCCATGCTTCCTTGCCCGGCTCGTTCGTGAGGATCTGGTAGAACGACTTCTTCCAGTCCGCGCCGGCCGCCGCGGCCTTGAACGTTTCGGTGGCCGGCTGAACGACCGCGCCCGATTCATTCTTCATGGCAGTGTAGACCATGTGATTTTGCTTGGCGTACGCCCACTCGACGTAGCCGATCGCGCCCGGCAGACGCTGCACGAAGGCCGCGACGCCGTCGTTGCCCTTGCCGCCCGTGCCGGTCGGCCAGTTCACAGTCGTGCCTTCGCCGACCTTGGTCTTCCACTCGGGGTTGACCTTCGAAAGGTAGTTCGTCCAGATGAAGCTGGTGCCCGAACCGTCGGCGCGGCGAACCACGGCGATGTCCAGATCAGGCAGCTTGACCTTCGGGTTCAGCGCAGCGATGGCCGGATCGTTCCACTTCTTGATCTTGCCGAGGTAGATGTCGCCGAGCACCGGGCCCGACAGCGTGATTTCGCCTGCCTTGATGCCCGGCACGTTGATCGCCGGCACGACGCCGCCCACCACCGTCGGGAACTGGAACAGGCCGTCCTTGGCCAGTTGATCGTCCTTCAGCGGGGCATCCGAGCCCGCGAAGTCAACGGTCTTTGCCTGAATCTGCTTGATGCCGCCCGACGAGCCAATGCCCTGGTAGTTGACCTTGCCGCCACCCGACTTCTGATAGGCGTCCGCCCACTTCGTGTAGATCGGTGCTGCGAAGGTGCTGCCCGCGCCGGTGATGTCAGCAGCTTGCGCTGCGATCGCGAAAAGCGCGCCAGCAACGCCAGCGAGCGCGGTTTGCATCAGTTTCATGTGGCCTCCAGGTGTGTGAGCGGATAAACGACACCGCGAAGCATAGGGGCTCTTTGTGACAGTAACGTGACGGTTCATGAAGCAGCCGTGACAGGACGATTACCGGCTGAAAGCCAGGCGCATCGCCCTGGATGCGCCGGCTGGAAAGGCGTGCGCGCCCCATCGACTGGGCGCTCGCGGGCGGCGGACATGCAGGAGGCATCAATCGTGCAGCCGGGGTCGGATGCGAAAAATGCCTCAGGCATGGGCAGGAGCAGGTTGACGCAAAAGTGAAACGTTTGCGTCAGCCGAAATGCATGCACAAAGCGGTGTCATGCCCGTTGCATGACACCGCTTTCGATCGGTGATGGTGCCGGGTCGCGCCGGCTTCGCTGCGTCAGGCGATGGTGCGCTTGACCGTTTCGGCGATCGATTCCGCGTACTGCACCGTATCGACCTCGTCGCGCGCTTCCACCATCACGCGCAGCACAGGCTCCGTGCCCGAAGCGCGGATCAGCACGCGGCCTTTGCCCTTGAGCTGGGTTTGCGCGTCGGCGATCGCCTTCTGGATCTCGGCGTTGCCTTTCCAGTCGGCGCCCTGCGCGATGCGCACGTTGATGAGCTTCTGCGGAAACAGCGTCACGCCGTCGAGCAGTTCTGCCAGGGTCTGGCCGCTGCGCTTCATCGCAGCGAGCACCAGCAGCGCCGAAACGATGCCATCGCCAGTCGTGTGGCGGTCGAGCGACAGAATATGCCCCGACCCCTCCGCGCCGATCAGCCAGCCACGCTCGCGCAGCTGCTCCAGCACATAGCGGTCGCCCACATTGGCGCGCACGAACGGCACGCCGATGCGCTCGAGCGCCTGCTCGACCGCGAGGTTCGTCATCAGGGTGCCAACGGCGCCATCAATCTTGCCATCGGTTGCCATGCGGTCTTTCACGAGCACATAGAGGAGCTCGTCCCCGTTGTAGAGGCGGCCCTGCGCATCCACGATCTGCAGCCGATCCGCATCGCCATCGAGCGCGATGCCGAGGTCGGCGTGATTCGCGCGCACTGCGCGCACGAGCGCGTCGGGCGCGGTGGCGCCCACGCCGTCGTTGATGTTGAAACCATTCGGCGAGACGCCGATGGGAATCACATCCGCGCCCAGCTCATGAAACACATGAGGCGCGATGTCGTAGGCCGCGCCGTTCGCGCAGTCGACCACGAGCTTCAGCCCGCGCAGGTTGAACGCCTGCGGGAAAGTGCTCTTGCAGAACTCGATATAGCGGCCGCCCGCGTCGTCCAGGCGGCGTGCGCGGCCGAGCTGCTCGGACGGCGCGCAATCGAGCGGCAATTCGAGTTGCGCCTCGATCTGCGCTTCGACTTCGTCGGGCAGCTTGTTGCCATCGGCGGAAAAGAACTTGATGCCGTTGTCGTAGTACGGATTGTGCGAAGCGCTGATCACCACACCCGCGGAAAGACGCAGCGCACGCGTGAGATAGGCGATGCCGGGCGTCGTCATTGGGCCCGCGAGCATCACGTCGATGCCGGCAGCCGAAAGCCCCGCCTCGAGCGACGCCTCCAGCATGTAGCCCGAAATGCGCGTGTCCTTGCCGATCAGCACGGACGGACGCGAATGCGACGCCCCCGCCACGCCAGCCAGCACCTTGCCCGCCGCGTAACCCAGACGCAGCACGAAATCCGGCGTGATCGGCACTTCGCCGACCTTGCCGCGAACCCCATCGGTTCCAAAATAGCGACGACCCATGATTCGAACCTCACGTTGGCATTGTTTTGCGGCGCATTCGTGCGCCATGTTCCTGGAACCCGTTATTCGCGTGAACAGGCCTGATGACGCGCGGCGTCGCGCATGGCGCCCCAGACCTTGAGCGCATCGACCGTCGGCGCGACGTCGTGCACGCGGATAATGGCCGCGCCCTGCTGGGCCGCGCACACCGCCGCCGCCACGCTGGCCGCCACGCGCTCCGGTGCGGGTCGGTTCACCAGCGCGCCGAGCATCGACTTGCGCGACATGCCCGCAAGAATCGGATACGGCGCGCCGCCAGCCGCAACGGGCGCCGTCTCGCGCAGATACGCGAGCAGGGTGTAATTGTTTTCGACCACCGATTTGCCGAAGCCAAAACCCGGGTCGACGCTAATACGCGCCTTGGCCACGCCCGCCGCCTCGAGTTCGGTGCAGCGCCCCTGCAGAAACTCGCGCACCTCGCGCACGACATCTACATAATCGGGCTCGCCGAGCTGCATGGTCCGCGGCTCGCCGAGCATATGCATCACGCACAGCCCGCAATTGCTCCCCCGCACCGCATCGACCGCGCCCGGCATGCGAAAGCCCCAGACGTCGTTGATCAGATCCGCGCCCGCCGCCAGCGCATGGCGCATCACTTCAGGCTTGTATGTGTCGATCGAAAGCGGCACGTTCGCGTCCTTCAGACGCTCGACCAGCGGAATCACCCGTTCGAGCTCTTCGTCGAGCGCAACGGGCGGCGCGCCCGGACGCGTCGACTCGCCGCCGATGTCGATCATGTCCACGCCGTCCGACAACATTTGTTCGGCGCGTCGCAATGCATCGTCGAAGGCAAGATACCGGCCGCCGTCCGAAAACGAATCCGGTGTGGCGTTGAGTATTCCCATGACGAGCGGACGCTCGAAAGTCAGTGTGAAGCGGCCGCAGACAAGCGGTTCAGGCACAGCCGCGTTGGGGAGCGCATCAAGCAGCGAGTTAGGCAGATTACCCTGCGAGGTCAGATTGGGCACGTCAATAAACGTCAGATATGTAACTTAATGTGGCCGCTGAAAGCGGCAACAAACCACCCAGAAATGCAAGACGGGCCGATGTGAGCATCACACCGGCCCGCAACTTCAGTCGACTTGGCGCCGTGTCCGGTCAGGCCGGGGCGGTGGCGTTGCCGGGCTTGACCTCGCTGCCCGTGCTGCCACCCGACGAAGGCGCATCACCCGGTGACGGGGTGTTCTTCGGCGAGCGCGGCGGACGGCCTGCCATGATGTCGTTGATCTGATCGGCGTCGATCGTTTCCCACTCCATCAACGCGGCGGTCATGGCTTCCACCTTGTCGCGGTTCTCATCGAGCAGGCGCTTCGCGAGGCCGTACTGCTCGTCGAGCACGCGGCGAATTTCCGCGTCGACCTTCTGCTGCGTGGCTTCCGAGATCGCGCGCGTGAAGCCCTTGCCGAACGCGCCGCCGTCGTTGTCGTCGTCGGCGTAGACCATCGGTCCGAGCGCGTCGGTCATGCCGAAGCGCGTGACCATCGCGCGGGCCGTCTGGGTGGCCTTGTTGAAGTCGTCGGAGGCACCTGTGCTGATCAGATTCATGAACAGCTCTTCCGCCACGCGGCCGCCGAACAGGATCGCCAGGCGGTCGAGCAGATAGTCCTTCGAATAGGTCTCGTTGTCGTGCTCCGGCAACTGCCACGTCACACCCAAGGCACGGCCACGCGGAATGATCGTGACCTTGTGCACCGGGTCGGCCTTCGGCAGCAGCTTCGCAATCACCGCGTGACCCGACTCGTGATACGCCGTTGCGCGCTTCGCCTCTTCGCGAATGACCGCCGACTTGCGCTCCGGACCCATGAAGATCTTGTCCTTGGCGTCCTCGAAGTCCTGCATCTCGACGATGCGCTTGCCACGGCGCGCAGCGAACAATGCCGCCTCGTTCACGAGGTTCGCGAGATCGGCGCCCGAGAAGCCCGGCGTGCCGCGCGCGATGACCGCTGCGTCGACGTCGTTGGCGATCGGCACCTTGCGCAAGTGCACCTTCATGATTTGCTCGCGGCCGCGAATGTCGGGCAGGCCGACATAAACCTGGCGGTCGAAGCGGCCCGGACGCAGCAGCGCCTTGTCGAGCACGTCCGAACGGTTGGTTGCCGCGATCACGATAACGCCCGAGTTCGCCTCGAAGCCGTCCATCTCGACCAGCATCTGGTTCAGCGTCTGCTCGCGCTCGTCGTTGCCGCCGCCCATGCCGGCGCCGCGATGGCGGCCGACCGCGTCGATTTCGTCGATGAACACGATACACGGCGCATGCTTCTTGGCCTGTTCGAACATGTCGCGCACGCGGGCCGCGCCCACGCCGACGAACATTTCAACGAAATCCGAGCCCGAGATGCTGAAGAACGGCACCTTCGCCTCGCCGGCGATGGCGCGCGCGAGCAGCGTCTTACCGGTACCCGGAGGGCCGACCAGCAGCACGCCACGCGGGATGCGCCCGCCCAGCTTCTGGAATTTTTGCGGATCGCGCAGGAAGTCGACGAGTTCGGACACTTCTTCCTTGGCTTCGTCGCAGCCCGCGACGTCGGAGAAGTTGACCGCGTTGTTGTTCTCGTCGATCAGACGGGCGCGCGATTTACCAAAGGAAAACGCCCCGCCTTTGCCGCCCCCCTGCATCTGTCTCATCATGTAGAACCAGAACACGATGATCAGAATCGTCGGTCCAAGATAATACAACGCTGAAACAAGCGCATTGGGCTCTTCGTCAGCCTTGCCGCTCACCTGCACGCCGTATTTCATCAGGTCGCCGACCATCCAGATGTCTCCCGGGGAGACGATCTGATACTTCTGGCCGTCGGCCGGAGTGACCGTGAGGTTCCGCCCCTGCACCACGACGCTCTTGACCTTGCCGGCCTTCGCATCGTCCATGAACTGCGAGTACGAAACGCCTTCCTGGACACGGGGCTTGTCGAACTGCTTGAACACCGTAAACAGCACCAGTGCGATTACCAGCCACACCGCTGCCTTCGAAAACATGTTGTTGTTCAAAGCACCACTCCTTCACTCATAGACGGGCGCCTACATTTGCCTTGCGACACCACCAAAGCATTCTAATCCAGTACGCAGGGGCTCGCCATAACGTTTCGCTAAGACGGAAATAGCCTGAGCGCCTTGTCGGTACGGCGTCTCGAAGCCGATTCGAGGCGATCTGCACAGTTCCTGCAACACGCGTTGCGCACGGGAGCCGATCTTTGGCCTACCCCTGCCGATCGAAAAATTAACGGGGTCGCTTCAGATGTTTGCCCAATATAAACGTTTCGGACGATTTATCGCGCGAAGCCTTCGGTTTGCGCGCGGCCACGACCTTGAACTGATGCTTGAACTTCTCGACGATCTGGCTGTAACCACTACCGTGGAAGCATTTTACTAAAAGGGCACCATCAGATTTCAAATGATTCTGCGAAAACTCGAGCGCGAGATCGCAGACGTGTTCGATACGCGCGGCATCGGCTGACGCCACCCCTGACAGATTGGGCGCCATGTCGGAAATTACAAGGTCCACCGGCCGGCCACCCACCACTTCTTCCAATTGTGCGAGCACGGCGTCCTCGCGGAAGTCGCCCTGCAGAAATTGCACGTCGGCGATCGGCTCCATCGGCAGGATGTCGAGCGCAATGATCGTGCCGTCGATCCCGCCCTGGCGCTGGTCGTCGCGCTTCGAACTTTGCACCAGCTTGTTGCGCACATATTGGCTCCAGCTGCCCGGCGCCGCGCCGAGATCCACGATCACCATGCCAGGGCGGATCAGCTTGTCCTGCTCGTCGATTTCCTTGAGCTTGTACGCAGCGCGGGCGCGATAGCCCTCCCGTTGCGCCAGCTTCACGTACGGATCGTTAATATGGTCGTGCAGCCACGACGTGTTGAAGCGGTTTTTTGCCATTAAAGGTGAACTCTTGGTGCGTGATGTCGCGCTTTTAGCGGATAATACGCGTTTAATTCGTGCGGTCGTCGCGGCCCGTCTGCTCGCAGGCGCGTGGTTCCCACCGCCTCGCTCGCTGGCATCTGCCCGCGCTACGCCGTTCTCCACGGTTTTTCATTGTTTCGACGCGCTCGCCGCCGGGCGGCCCCTCGTTGTGTGGCCTGTCCTGCCGGTGTTTCACGCTGACTGGCGGGCGCCGTCATTTTAGTCGAGTCTGCCACATCCCATGCCCGCCCTCACTCTTACTGCCGAACAGCGCTCCGAACTGCGCTCCGCCGCTCACGCGCTCAAACCGGTCGTGCTCATCGGCGCCGAGGGACTAACCGACGCCGTCCTCAAGGAAATCAAGGTCCATCTGGACGCGCACCAACTCATTAAGGTGCGCGTGTTCGGCGACGAGCGCGAGGAGCGCATCGCAATCTACGAAGAAATCTGCGACCGCCTGAACTCGGCGCCCATCCAGCACATCGGCAAGCTGCTCGTGATCTACAAGCCCGAGCAAAACAAGCCGAAAACAACCACGGCCCGCGCCGGCGCGCGCGGCACCGTCAAGCGCCCAGCCGGCGACGTGCCGAGTGCGCGCGAAGCGGGCAAGCACGGCGCACCTCGCACCGTGAAGGTCGTCAAGCCGTCGGATAACCCGTTGCGCAAACCGAAGTCGCAAAAGGTCGTCGTCAAGGGCAATGAGCGCGTCACCCAGGGCGGCAACGTCAAGCGAGCCAAGAAGCGCCAGACCAGCTCGAAGCGAGCCCATCAAGGCTCGAAGTAAGTGAAGCGCGGCCAGTGTGCCGCGCTTTTTTGCCTTCTTACCGGAGCATGCTGAATAACACGCGAGCGGCGCCCGATTGAACGGCCTCAGCGCCGCGCCTGCGCACCGCGCGCGGACGGCAGCAGCCAGACGAGCCACGCGCCCAGCACACTCTGGACCAGATAGAACGCGCTCGAAACGCCGTGGAGCATGCCAAAGCGGCTCGCCCAGGCCGAATGCGCGATATCGACACCCGCCTGCATCGCATTCACGCGCATGGCGTTCATGAACGGCTGCAGCGCGTAATAACCGATCAGCACGCACAGCAGCATGCCGATCAGCAGCCAACGCAGCCGCCGATAGCCGGTCTCGCCCCGACGGATCAGCACGTTCGCAAGCCCGAGCAGCAACACGCCGCTCACGGCGCCCACCATGCCCTCGATGCGAAAAAGCTGCGCGGCAAGCGAGCCCGCCACGGTGCGACCGAGCGAAGTAAACAGCACGGGCGCAACCGCATAGCCGATCGTCACCTGGCTGCCCACCCACAACATGGCGAGCAGCGCGAACACACGGTGCGCCACGAGCGGCGAAGCCGGGCTGTTAGCCGAATTCGTCGATGTATTCACCGAGGTATTCACGTTCCTGTTGCGTCAGATATAGCGGACGTCGATGATTTCGTACTCGCGCACGCCACTGGGAGCCTGCACTTCCGCAACGTCGCCTTCGGACTTGCCGATCAGTGCGCGCGCGATGGGCGAGCTCACGGAAATCAGGCCGTGCTCGAGATCGGCTTCGTCGTCGCCGACGATTTGATAGGTGACCGTTTTGCCCGAGTCGAGGTCTTCAAGGTCGATGGTCGAGCCGAACACCACCCGGCCATCGGCTTCTAGCGACGTCGGGTCGATGATCTGCGCTGCCGCCAGCTTCGATTCGATTTCCGCGATGCGGCCCTCGATAAAGCCCTGCTTTTCCTTCGCGGCGTCGTATTCCGCGTTTTCCGACAGGTCGCCTTGCGCGCGCGCTTCGGCAATCGCATTGATGACCGCCGGACGCTCGACGGATTTCAGGCGCTGCAGTTCTTCGCGAAGCTGGTCTGCGCCGCGCCGGGTCAAGGGAATCGTGCTCATAAAACAACTCGTTCAGCCATTTGGGGCCGTATTGATGCCGCACCAACAATCGTTGCGGCCATAAAAAAAATCACCGCGGTCAAGTGCATCCCGCAAGGGCGGCGGCGCGCACTGGCGCAGCCTGAAAAACCCTGTTGGGACGCCGCTTAACCGCGGCACATTCAGCCTTGTATTCAGCCTGTTGTCTGCCGTGTTCAATATTCGACAGACAATCGAAGCCTTAGTTTAGGCGAGCATGGAGGCCTTGTAAATCATAGACTTCCAGGTTCTTCAGGTAACGCAAACCCTCGACCGCAGCGCGTGCGCCCGACATAGTGGTGTAGTACGTGACCTTGTTCGCCTGGGCGCTCATGCGGATCGAACGCGAATCCGCAATCGCCGCCCGGGTCTCGTCGACGGTCGTGAAAACGAGCGAAATTTCGCCGTTCTTGATCATGTCGACCACGTGCGGACGGCCATCCTTCACCTTGTTCACGACCTTCACCGGCACGCCGGCCGCCTCGATCGCGGCAGCCGTGCCGCGCGTCGCGACCAGCGGGTAGCCGAGCTCATGCAGCATGCGCGCGACTTCGACGGCCTTGGGCTTGTCCGCATCCATCACGGTGATGAAAACCGTGCCCGATTCCGGCAGGCGCGAGCCCGCCGCGAGCTGCGACTTGAAAAGCGCCTCGCCGAAGGTCTTGCCCACGCCCATCACTTCGCCGGTCGAACGCATTTCGGGTCCGAGCACCGGATCGACGGTCGGGAACTTCACAAACGGGAACACCGCTTCCTTCACGCTGAAGTACGGCGGCACGACTTCCTTCGTCACGCCCTGCTGAGCGAGCTTCTGGCCGACCATCGCACGCGCCGCGATCTTCGCGAGCGGCAGGCTGGTGGCCTTCGACACGTACGGCACGGTCCGCGAAGCGCGCGGGTTCACTTCCAGCACGTAGATGATGTCCTTCTTCGAACCGTCATCCTGCGGCACTTGCTGGATCGCGAACTGCACGTTCATCAGGCCGACCACGTTGAGCGCCTTGGCCATCGCGGCCGTCTGGCGCTTGAGTTCGTTGACCGTTTCCTGCGACAGCGAGTACGGCGGCAGCGAGCACGCCGAGTCGCCCGAGTGCACGCCCGCCTGCTCGATGTGTTCCATCACGCCGCCAATGAACACGGCGTCGCCATCGGAGATGCAGTCCACGTCGCATTCGATTGCGTCGTTCAGGAAGCGGTCGAGCAGCACCGGCGAGTCGTTCGACACCTTCACGGCCTCGCGCATGTAGCGCTCGAGGTCGCGCGGCTCATGGACGATTTCCATGGCGCGGCCGCCCAGCACGTACGACGGACGCACGACGAGCGGGTAACCGATTTCGTCGGCGAGCTTGAGCGCTTCGTCTTCGGCGCGCGCGGTGCGGTTCGGCGGCTGGCGCAGGTTCAGGTCCTGCAGCAGCTTCTGGAAGCGCTCGCGGTCTTCGGCCGCGTCGATCATGTCCGGCGAGGTGCCGACGATGGGCACGCCGTTCGCTTCGAGATCGAGCGCGAGCTTCAGCGGCGTCTGGCCGCCGTACTGCACGATCACCCCAACGGGCTTCTCCAGGTCCACGACCTCGAGCACGTCTTCGAGCGTGAGCGGCTCGAAGTACAGACGGTCAGATGTGTCGTAGTCGGTCGAAACGGTCTCGGGGTTGCAGTTGACCATGATCGTTTCGTAGCCGTCTTCGCGCATCGCGAGCGCGGCATGCACGCAGCAGTAGTCGAACTCGATACCCTGGCCGATCCGGTTCGGGCCGCCGCCCAGCACCATGATCTTCTTGTTGGTGGTCGGGTTGGCTTCGCACTCTTCCTCATAGGTCGAGTACATGTAGGCGGTCTTGGTGGCGAACTCGGCCGCGCAGGTGTCCACGCGCTTGTAGACCGGACGCACGTTCAGCTCGATACGGCGCTTGCGCACGTCGGCGGCAGTCGCGCCGAGCAGCTTCGCAAGACGGCGATCCGAGAAGCCGCTTTGCTTGAGGAAGCGCAGCTCGTCCTTCGAGAGGCTTGCGAGCGTGCGGCCCTTGACGGCCTCTTCCTTCCTGATGATTTCTTCGATCTGCGCGAGGAACCACGGGTCGATCGCGGTTTCTTCGAAGATCTCTTCACGCGTCATGCCCACGCGGAACGCGTCGCCCACGTACCAGATGCGGTCCGGGCCGGCTTCGCCGATCTCGCGGATGACTTCGTCGCGGCTGGTGGTCTTCTCGTCGAGACCGTCCACGCCCACTTCGAGGCCGCGCAGCGCCTTCTGGAACGACTCCTGGAACGTGCGGCCGATCGCCATCACTTCGCCCACCGACTTCATCTGGGTGGTCAGGCGCGGGTCGGCTTCGCGGAACTTCTCGAACGCGAAACGCGGAATCTTCGTGACGACGTAGTCGATGGTCGGCTCGAACGAGGCCGGCGTCTGGCCGCCCGTGATTTCGTTGCGCAGCTCGTCGAGCGTGTAGCCGACAGCCAGCTTCGCCGCAACCTTGGCGATCGGGAAGCCCGTGGCCTTCGAGGCCAGCGCCGACGAACGCGACACGCGCGGGTTCATTTCGATCACGATCATGCGGCCGTCGCGCGGGTTAATCGAGAACTGCACGTTCGAGCCACCCGTGTCCACGCCGATCTCGCGCAGCACCGCGAGCGAGGCGTCGCGCAGGATCTGGTATTCCTTGTCGGTGAGCGTTTGCGCCGGCGCGACCGTGATCGAGTCGCCGGTGTGGATGCCCATCGGGTCGAGGTTTTCGATCGAGCAGACGATGATGCAGTTATCCGCCTTGTCGCGGACCACTTCCATCTCGTATTCCTTCCAACCGAGCAGCGACTCTTCGATCAGCAGCTCGCGCGTGGGCGAAAGGTCGAGACCGCGCTTGCAGATCTCTTCGAACTCTTCGCGGTTGTAGGCGATGCCGCCGCCCGAGCCGCCGAGCGTGAAGGACGGGCGAATCACGATCGGGTAGCCGCTCGTGCCGGTGGATGCGGCGATCTCGGCGTGAACCTTGATTGCCTCTTCCATCGAGTGGGCCACGCCCGACTTCGCCGAGCCAAGGCCGATCTTCGTCATCGCGTCCTTGAACTTCTGGCGGTCTTCGGCCTTGTCGATCGCTTCGGGCGATGCACCGATCAGCTCGACGTTGTACTTCTTGAGCACGCCGTGGTGGTGCAGGTCAAGCGCGCAGTTCAGCGCGGTCTGGCCGCCCATCGTCGGCAGGATCGCGTCGGGGCGCTCCTTCTCGATGATGCGCTCCACCACTTCCCACGTGATCGGCTCGATGTAGGTGACGTCGGCCGTGTTCGGGTCCGTCATGATCGTCGCCGGATTGCTGTTGACGAGAATGACCTTGTAGCCTTCCTCACGCAGCGCCTTGCACGCCTGCGCGCCCGAGTAGTCGAACTCGCAGGCCTGGCCGATGATGATCGGCCCCGCGCCGATGATGAGAATGCTCTTGATGTCTGTCCGCTTGGGCATAACGCTCTCGCTAAATATTCCTGTGTCTTTTACGTCTTGCGGCTTGCTGTTCGCCGCTGGGTACGCGCGTGGGCCGTTTTGACTTCGGCTCGCTGCGCACCCCTGCTCTGCTCGTTCCTGCTGGCTCGCTCGATGAGCGCTTACGCCTTCGCCTTGTCCATCAGCGCGGTGAAGCGATCGAACAGATAGCCGATGTCGTGCGGCCCCGGCGATGCTTCAGGGTGGCCCTGGAAGCAGAACGCGGGCTTGTCGGTGAGTTCGAAGCCTTGCAGCGTGCCGTCGAAGAGCGAGACATGCGTGGCGCGCGTGTTCGCCGGCAGCGAGTCGGCATCCACCGCAAAGCCGTGGTTCTGAGACGTGATGACGACGCGGCCGTCGCCAAGATCCTTCACCGGATGATTCGCACCATGGTGGCCCGTCTTCATCTTGATGGTCTTCGCGCCGAGCGCGAGACCCATGATCTGGTGGCCAAGGCAAATGCCGAAGGTCGGGATGCCGCGCGCGATGAATTCCTGCGTGGCCTTGATCGCGTAGTCGCACGGCTCCGGATCGCCAGGGCCGTTCGAGAGGAACACGCCGTCCGGGTTGAGCGCGAGCGCGTCGGCCGCGCTGGCCTGCGCCGGCAGCACCGTGACATGGCAGCCGCGCTCGGCCAGCATGCGCAGGATGTTCTGCTTCACGCCGAAGTCGAACGCCACGACCTTGTACTTCGGTGCGGACTGCGTGCGATAGCCTTCGCCCAGACGCCATTCGGTGGTCGTCCACTCATACGGCTTGTCGGTCGAGACGACCTTGGCGAGGTCCATGCCCGCGAGGCCCGGGAACGAGCGCGCGAGTTCGATGGCCTTGGCTTCGTCGTCGGAACCCGCGAGGATCGCGCCGTTCTGCGCGCCCTTTTCGCGCAGGATGCGCGTGAGCTTGCGCGTGTCGATGCCGGCGATCGCCACCACACCCTCGTCCTTCAGATAGTCGCCGAGCGTGCGCTCCATGCGGAAGTTCGAGGCAAGCGCTGGCAGGTCGCGAATGATCAGACCGGCGGCATGGACTTTCGTAGCTTCGACGTCTTCGGCGTTGACGCCGACGTTGCCGATATGCGGATACGTAAGGGTGACGATCTGGCGAGCGTAGCTCGGGTCGGTCAGGATTTCCTGATAACCGGTGATGGCCGTGTTGAACACGACTTCACCGATCGTATGACCCGGCGCGCCGATCGAGTAACCACGAAAGACCGTGCCGTCGGCGAGCGCGAGCAGAGCGGGAGAGAATGACGGCAACACGGGAGACTCCTTGGGGGAGCACCCTGTGCCGACCTGTTATCCGACGTTGCGTGTCTTGCGACCCGGGAACGGCTGCGGCGTCGGCGCCCCGACATGAGGATCAGGACGCGCGCGCGGCTCGCTCCGCAGTCTGCTTACGCGACTTATCCGTGTTTGACCGTGTGTCGGGCGCCGGGCCGCGAAGGTGCGTTTGTGACGCTCGATCGGGCGGCAGCCAGCCAGTAGAAACGGAAAGCGCGGGCGGCGGATGAACGAATGGGGGAGGTAGGCGCTAGGGTGCGGGTTGATAAGCTCAAACCTTGAAATTATAGCGCGAAAACGCCCTTTCTTTCAAATTTCGGGATGACGCCCATCGGGCGGCGCGCCGCTGCAAGCTGGCACAGCGCCCTTTCCACTATAGGCGTCGAGAAGCACGCGGCAAGGACAGCGCCGCTTATTTGCAACCGGCCGAACCTACGGTCGCCCCCTTTTTGTCCCACAAATGAAAACGCCGTCACCCGGCAGGGTGACGGCGCGAGCACCAAGTGGCAAAAGTGATCGGAGCGAAACACCGTGCACTGCCCCCGCAGTGCACGGCTGAGCATCCTTCGCCAGCCGCTATTTGGATTTTTGCTTCTGCGCGTGGGTTCCGGCCTTCGGGCGGCTTGCCGTACCCTTCGACGCCTTGCTGGGCGCTGCGCTGGAGGCTTTCCCCTTGACGGGCTCGGAAACCTTGACGACCTCGGTGCGCGCGCGACCGTGTTTCTTATCGTAGCGCGACTTGGAACCCGTGTCTGCAACCCGGGTCCCGATGCGCTGCACGCCACCGCCGGAAACATTCGTCGCCAGGCGCTCCGGCCCCGGCTCGCTCGGCATCGCCTTGCCGACCGGCACGTGCAGCACCAGCACTTGCCCGGGGCTCACTGCGTCGCGGCGCGTCTTGTTCCAGGCCTTGAGCTGACCGACCGAGACACCATAGCGTCCCGCCACCGCTTCCATCGACTGCTTGCGACGCACGCGAATCAGCATCTTGCGCGTGTCGGGCACGTCCGGCTCCATGGCCAACACAGCGCTTTCGGCCACGTCGGCACTGATGTCCTCGTCGTCGCCATCGTCGGTGCGCGGCACCACGAGCGTCGAACCGGCCTTCAGGCGCATGCCCGCCGGAATCTTGTTGACCGACATGAGCGTATCGGCGTCCACGCCGATCTTCTGCGCAATGGCCGCGGGCGTGGCGCGCGAATCGGTCGTGTAGGTGGTCCAGGACGAAAGCTGGCCCGAATACGACTTCAGGTTGCGCTCGAACGCACCGGCGTTATCGAACGGCAAGAGGATCTGCGGATCGCTTGATCCGAGAATGACCGGCTTCTTGAACGACGGATTGAGCGACCGGAACTCGTCGGGCGTCATGTTTGCAAGCTTGGCCGCGACGTCCACGTCGATGTCGTGCGACGTGGTGACCGTGACGAAATACGGGTGATTGGGAATGGACTGCAGCACAAGCCCGTATTGCTGCGGGTTCATCACGATATTCTTGACTGCCTGCAGCTTGGGCACGTAGTTGCGCGTCTCATTGGGCATGCGCAGGCTTGCGTAGTCGGTCGGCAGGCCAGCCGCCTGGTTGCGCGCGATGGCGCGTTGCACGTTGCCCTCGCCCCAGTTGTAGGCGGCGAGCGCGAGATACCAGTCGCCGAACATGTCGTGCAGGCGCGTGAGGTAGTCGAGCGCCGCACTGGTGGAAGCGAGCACGTCGCGGCGCTCGTCCTGCCACATGTTCTGCTTCAGGTTGTAGGTGCGGCCCGTGCCGGGCACGAACTGCCACATGCCCGCCGCCTTCGCGACGGAAAGCGCCTGCGGGTTATACGCGGATTCGATGAACGGCAGCAGCGCGAGCTCGGTCGGCATGTGCCGGGCCTCGAGCTCCTCGACGATGTGGTAGAGATATTTCTGCGAACGCTCGGTCATGCGCGCAACGTAGTCGGGGCGCTGCGCATACCACTGCGCGTTCATGTCGACCAGGTCGCTCTGCAGGTCGGGCATCTGGAAACCGCGGCGAATACGTGCCCACAGGTCGGCGTCGGGACTCGTGAGCTGGTCCACCGAACCCTTGTCGACATTGATCGTTTCTTTCGCTGCGGAGGTCTTGCGGATGGCGTCGGCACGCGCCTGGGGATCGGCTGGGGAAAGCGAATTCGCAGTCGGTCCCCCGCTCGCACAGGCTGCGAGCATGAGAACCAACAGCGCGCTTAGGATAAATCGCATGAACGTCTACTTGCTAATGGCGGGAATTTGCAGCCGATAGTACGGAACGCACACGTTTCCGTCAATCGGAATAATTGGAGAAATCCCAAGTAAATCCGCAGCTTGCACGATGTTCCATACTTTTGGGATGAGGATGCCCTCGCGCGCGGTCAGGTCAGCGGAACCGGTTCTTCCATTCCCGCATCAGCGTAAAGGCCGCCAGCCGGTCCGGCACCGCCTCGTGCAGCGACTCGGCAAGCGTCGCCTGCACGGCCGGATCGCCAGCGCGCAAGAATGGATTCACGGCACGCTCGTGTGCGATCGTGGTCGGCAAGGTCGGCTCGCCGCGCTCGCGCAGCGCCGCCGCTGCGCGGCTCCAGTCGCGCAAATCGGTGTTGTCCGGATCGCAGGCGAGCGCGAAACGGATATTCGAGAGCGTGTACTCGTGTGCGCAATGCACTTCCGTGCTGCCCGGCAGCGCCGCAAACGAATCGAGCGAAGCGAGCATCTGCGCGGGCGAGCCCTCGAAGAGGCGCCCGCAGCCACAGGCGAACAGCGTGTCTCCGCAGAACAGATGCGGCTTGCCCGACGGATCCGAAGCCTGGAAATAAGCGATATGGCCGCGCGTATGCCCCGGCACGTCCATCACCTTGAAGTCGAGCGCCGGCGCGCCCAGATGCACCGCGTTGCCGCCCTTCACGCGCGTGACGAACCTGTCGAGCGGGCCGAGCGCCTCGCCCGCCGGGCCGTACACGGGCACGCGCTCATCCGAAAGCAGGTCGGCCACCCCGCCGACGTGGTCGTTGTGGTGATGGGTGAGTAAAATAGCGGCAAGCTGCCAGCCTCGCTTCGCCAGATACGCGCGAACCGGCGCGGCGTCGCCCGGATCGACGACAACGGCATGACTGCCGTCCGACACGGCCCAGATGTAATTATCTTCAAAAGCCGGAACTGGTACGTATTCGAAGTTGGCGGCAAGCGTGGCGGCTGGCACGGATGCGTGCTCAAGCGGACTATTCATGGGGCGGCGAACTTTTCACATGTCTGACCGAACAATTATAGACTGGCCCGCCTGGACCGAATCGCCCGCAGGCCAGTACGTGCTGGGCTGGGAGCAAGAGCAGCTCGACCGCGTGGTGTCGAACATCTTCGGCTACCATGCGCTGCAGCTCGGCCTGCCGCAGCTCGACGCCCTGCGCGAGAACCGCATGTCGTGCCGGGGCCTCGTGCTCGATGCAGCCAGCGCCGCGAGCGCGCCATATATCGTGCCGGGCACGGAGCCGCGGCCCGCCCTGGCGACGTCCGGCGTACTCCATGCGCCGGACGGGCGCAGCACGGTCTGGTGCGACCATCTCGATCTGCCGTTCGAGGCGCAGAGCGTCGATCTCATCGTAATGCCGCACACGCTCGAATTCACGAGCAACCCGCACCGCCTGCTGCGCGAAGCTGAGCGCGTGCTGATGCCCGAAGGGCAGTTGCTGATCGTCGGCTTCAATTCGCTCTCGCTGTGGGGTGCGCGCCAGTCGGCGGCGAAGCTCACGGGGCATCCGTTCCTGCCCGCGCGCGAAGACCTGATCGCCTTCACGCGTCTGAAAGACTGGATCAAGCTGCTCGGCTTCGAGCTTGAACGCGGACGCTTCGGCTGCTATCGTCCGCCGCTCGCCACCGAGAAATGGCTCGGGCGCTACACCTTCATGGAGGCCGCCGGCGACCGCTGGTGGCCGATCTTCGGCGCCATCTACATGGTTTCGGCCATCAAGCGTGTGCGCGGCATGCGCCTCGTCGGCAAGGTGAAGGTCAAGAAGCCGGCGCTGGCTGCAAGCCTGGCGCCCGCGGCCACCACTCCCTCCCCTACTCGCAACAAGGACTCATGAGCTCACCCGACTTCGTCGAAATCTTCACGGACGGCGCCTGCAAGGGCAACCCCGGCCCCGGCGGCTGGGGCGCGCTGCTGCGCTTCGGCGCGCAGGAAAAAGAACTGTTCGGCGGCGAGCCCGGCACGACCAACAACCGGATGGAGCTAATGGCGGTAATCGCCGCGCTCGACGCCCTCAAGCGTCCGTGCAAGGTGATCGTGCACACCGACTCGCAGTATGTGCAAAAAGGCATCAGCGAGTGGATCCACGGCTGGAAGAAGAAGAACTGGATGACGGCTGCGAAAACACCCGTCAAGAACGACGACCTGTGGAAGCGCCTCGACGCGCTCGTCGAGCAACATGAGGTGGAGTGGCGTTGGGTCAAGGGCCACGCAGGGCATCCGGAAAACGAGCGCGCCGATGCGCTCGCGAACCGCGGCGTCGCTACGCTCGCAGAACTCTGAGCGGCCCACGCGCCACGTACGGCGCGCTTCGCCAGACGCGCCACCTCCGCCTCCTACGCCATCACGCTTCAAACGACATGCGACAGATCATTCTCGATACCGAAACCACCGGCCTGAACCCTCGCACAGGCGACCGCATCATCGAAATCGGCTGCGTCGAGCTGGTCAATCGCCGGCTGACGGGCAATAACCTGCACTTCTACGTTAACCCCGAACGCGACAGCGATCCGGGCGCACTGGCCGTGCACGGCCTCACGACCGAATTCCTCTCGGACAAGCCGAAGTTCGCCGAGGTCGCGAACGAGATTCTCGACTTCGTGCGCGACGCCGACATCATCATCCACAACGCGCCGTTCGATATCGGCTTTCTCGACGCAGAGTTCGCGCTGCTCGGCAAGCCAGCGTTCAGGGAACACTGCGGCGAGGTGATCGACACGCTGGTGCAGGCCAAGCAGATTTTCCCCGGCAAGCGCAATTCACTCGACGCGTTGTGCGACCGCTTCGGCATCAGCAACGCGCACCGCACGCTGCACGGCGCGCTGCTCGACTCGGAGCTGCTCGCCGAGGTTTATCTGGCGATGACGCGTGGCCAGGAAAGTCTCGTCATCGACATGGCCGGCACGACCGAAACGCCCGGCGTTGTGGCGACACCGCGCGTGAAGTTCGAGATGCTCGCGCTGCCCGTGATCGCTGCAAGCGAAGAGGAGCTCGCCGCGCACGAAGCGCTGCTCGATGGTCTCGACAAGGCGATGAAGGGAACCTCGGTATGGCGCACGCAACCGGCCACCGCCGACGAGAACGCAGGTGCTACGCAAAATACTTAAAAAGGGCTTTACAAGATTAGAAACACCCGGCATAATTTCAATCTCTTCGGGTGGTTAGCTCAGCGGTAGAGCACTGCCTTCACACGGCAGGGGTCACTGGTTCGATCCCAGTACTACCCACCAGAATTCCTGGTGTTGGTAAAGACAAGCACCGAAGATCAAAACCCCGTTGCGTATGCAACGGGGTTTTTTCATTTCAGCCGCACAAATCCGGCAATGGTCAGGATCCCGATATAAACCGCTCGCCTCTTCTTCCACCGGGTCATGGCGAGTCGCGCTACTCGCCGAACATGCCAATACCAACCCCGCGCGCCATCCCCGTCGCGGCGATCACCATCACGACAAGCAACACCGTCTGCCATGCCCCGATGCGCGCGTACTTCTGCGCTCCCGTGAGATCCGGCACATCGCCGCGACGCACGGCGAGCCGCCAGCGCAGCAGCGCCATCATCGGTGCAATCTCGAGCAACAGGATCAGCACGAGCGCGCCCATCTTCACGTGAAAGAGCGGCTCATGCAGGTAATAGTCGGCGCCCTTCTCGAAGCCACCGAACGCGCGCATTGCCCCGGTCACGATCAGCAAGACCGCTGAGATACCCCAACCGTTGTCGGCGCTGAAGATCTGCGGAAGCGCCTCAGTGGAGGTGCAGCGGCGCAGTCCGCGCGTGCGCCGCAGAATCGACGCCAGCGCGAGGCCGAAGGCCAGCAGGTGAATGGCGGCAAGCAACCAGCGTATGAGCATCGCGACTCCTTCGAAACGACGACGGGATCGACAAGCTTGCGCGGATACCCTTCGCGCGGGGATTGCCTGAAGCGGCACTGCCGGGCGGTCCGCCCGGCGCGCCTTCACGCTGCCACGACGGGCCGGACCTGTTTCAGAACGGCGTCGAGTGCGCGCGCAGCGACGCGGTCGCCTTCCGTAGCGAGCCTCACGCGCAGAACGGTCTGGCGATTGTGACCCGCCGCTGCCGGCGAATCCCACAGCAATTCGATCTTCGGCCGGCGCCCGGCGCTGTGCGCCGGCGCGGCGCGCCCGGGCGATGAGACCGGCGTCGTCAATGCACTCGGGGTGGCCGATTCAGCAACCGGTGCGAAGTGTGCCGCATCGGCTGCCGGCTGACTATCCGCCGGCCAGCGCACCGACAGTTCCCGCGCATCGTACTGCCCGACCTTGCGGCTCTCCAGCCACACAACCGTGGTGCGGGTGACCGCGTCGACCGATATGGCGTAGCGCCCGATCGCGAAGCGTCGCGCCGCCACGTTGGTGCGCCACAGTGCGCGCGGGCGGCAGATCCAGACCACGGCCGCATAAAGCGCCGGCGCCACGACGAGCCAACCGTTGGTGGCCTCGATCGCTTGCACCGCGCGCCGCCAGCCGTCGGCCCACACGAACATGCCAATCGACCACAACGCGAACAAACAGCCCAACACGCCGAAGACGCGCAACGCCTGGCGCAGCCATTGAGGCAGCGGATGAAACGGTCGTTCGGCGCGGGCCTTCCCGCCGGGCAGCACGATCAGCAGAAACAGGAAGATGAGATTCAGGCACGCGACCGGCGACGAAGCCATGCCCCGCAGCGCGACCAGGAAGTTCATGTCTCCCATCGAGTGGAGCCAGCGCGCAAGAATCACGACACCGATTGCGCGCAGCGCGAACAGCTTCCCGGCACCGGGAACGGCGGCGGCGCGCGTCGGTCGGGATCTCGCCAAGGCACTTCTCCTGAGGTCGCGTTTTTGTTGCGCTGTGGTCGTCATGCAACGTCGTCTTGCGCGGTTATCATGCGCGGCTGTCGTCAATGAATTGCGGATTTCGCGGAACGGCCATTATAGGGACATTGCCGCCACCCCTCACGCTCGCAGATGCGTTTGCATTGTTCCGCACCCGGATGCGGCGAAAATGCGACAACGCCCCGGTGCACAGCACCGGGGCGTTGGAGTGGCGGCTTGCCCGGGGTTGTCTGCGCGCCTGCCATGCAAACGCGCAGATCCGGCAGACGCCAGTTAGCCGGCGTTGACTTCGCGCAGCACCGTGCGGTGCTTTTGGCGCAGCAGATCTTCGTACACGGCAACGTAGTTGCGTGCCATCACCTTCGACGAGAAGCGTGCCTCGAACGCGCCACGCACTTTCTCGCGCGACAGCGTCGACAGACGCTTGACCGCCGCGACTGCGCTGATCTCGTCTTCGACGACGAAGCCCGACACACCATTCTCGATCACTTCCGGCACCGAGCCGCGCTTGAACGCGATGACCGGCGTACCGCAGGCCATGGCTTCGATCATGACGAGACCGAAGGGCTCCGGCCAGTCGATCGGGAACACCAGCGCATGCGCATTGCCGAGGAACTCACGCTTTTCGTGCTCGCCGATTTCACCGATGTACTCGACGTGCGGCAGCGCCATCAGCGGCTTGATGACTTCTTCATAATAGGCGCGGTCGGCCTTGTCGATCTTGGCGGCGACCTTGAGCTTCATGCCCGCCTGACCGGCGATACGAATCGCCTTGTCGAGACCCTTCTCCGGCGAGACACGGCCGAGGAAAGCGAGGTAGCCGGGCTCGACATTCGGAATCGGCTTGAGCACGTCTTCCGGCAGGCCGTGGTAGACGGTCTGCTGCCACGCGGCTTGCTGCAGCGGGAGGCGCTGGTTGTCCGAGATCGAGACCACCGGCACGTCGCTGAACGCGTTGAAGATCGGCTGCAGTTCGGGCAGGTCGAGACGACCGTGCATGGTCGTGACGAACGGCACCGGCTGACGCTGGAACAGCGAGAACGGGTAATAGTCGATGTGGAAGTGCAGCACGTCGAATTCGTCCGCGCGGCGGCGCACTTCTTCGAGCAGCAGCATGTGCGGAGCCATCACGTCGCGAATCGTCGGGTCGAGGCGCAGGGCCTGCGGCCAGAATGCTTCGAGCTTTGCCGAGGTAACCGAATCGCCGCTCGCGAAGA
Organism: Paraburkholderia sp. A1RI-2L; assembly: GCF_048957375.1. NCBI lineage: Bacteria > Pseudomonadati > Pseudomonadota > Betaproteobacteria > Burkholderiales > Burkholderiaceae > Paraburkholderia > Paraburkholderia sp. A1RI-2L. The sequence goes on along the minus strand of NZ_JARBTA010000001.1, from coordinate 694,534 downwards.
GCGTGACGTCGTGCCCTTGCTCGACCAGCGCTTCGGTCAGGTAGGAGACCACCCGTTCCGTGCCGCCGTAGAGCTTGGGAGGAACCGCCTCGTGCAACGGAGCAATTTGAGCGATTCGCATAGTGGTGAACTCCTTCCTCGAAATAATCGGGCTAAGTACTGCAATTTTGACAATCGACCTCGCGAGCCGCGGCTTCCTTGCCGCTCGCCCCACCAGGCGTTCCGTACCGCTAACCGCGCCGGCAGGCCGGCACACAGACCGACGCAGTTGTGAAGTGTCGTGTTGACACAAGCGGCGGTTCAGGCGGTAAACGCGCAGGGTTCGCGGTCGTTGACATTCATGCTGTCAAATTCCCTACGCTGTTCGAGTCGGCATTCTCCGGGTTTGCACCCATAGCCGACTACGAGATTTCAAACTCTTTACGTTGTTACAAAGTGGAAACACTCCGCAACCCCTTGTTTTTTAAGCCCGTTCTAGATTTGGGGTTCGTTTTCGAGCAGCGCAGCTTCGGAATCGGGGTTAAATTACTGTTTTATCTGGCCCTGATTTTCTGGATAGTGCGGCTCGGGGCGGGTCGTGCCTACGCTACGGCGCGTCATGTGAGCACATTTGGCGTGCCACAACGGAATCTGTAATTGTATCTCGAAAAGTGCCATGAAAACCCACCGAGCCTCCGGCGCGACACCATGTCCTCAAGGAGTCCTCGCTGCGGCATAGTCGCGATAAGATTCGCGTCCCTCGGGCACGAGCCGTGCGGCTCGCCCCCGGGGTGTTTACAATGTGGAAATTCCGCCAGGTTTGCCGTTGCGCGCCTTCTTGTCTCTTTTTCTACCTTGCACGGACAACGCTCCGCCAGACCGAACATCGATCAATTGGAACAACATCTGACCATCGCCCAGCGTAACGCCCACAACGCAAAGCTCGCGAGCTATGCGCGGCGGCCACTTGCGTTCCTGTTCCGCTATATCAAGCGCCATCCGTTCGCCCATGCCGTCGTGCTCACGAGCGTGTTCGCAGCCGTGGGCTGCGCACTCGCCTCGCAGTACGCGATCAAGCATCTGATCGACGTGCTCGGCGCGGGCCGCCACCATCCCGGTCCGCTGTGGACGGCATTCGCGGTCCTCGTCGGCCTGATTGCCGCCGACAACCTGCTCTGGCGGGTAGGCGGCTGGTTCGCCGCGCACACCTTCGTCACCGTCACGGGCGACTTGAGGCGCGACCTCTTTCAGTACCTGAGCGGCCACTCGAACACCTACTACGCGGAAAAGCAGCCCGGCACGCTTGCAAGCCGCATCACCGCCACCTCGAACGCCGTCTACACGGCCGAGAACACCACTGCCTGGAACGTGCTGCCGCCGTGCATCGCCGTGGCCGGCGCCATCGTCATGATCACTTCGGTCAATCCGTTGATGGCGGCGGGCCTGCTGCTGTGCTCGGCGATCCTTTCGATCATTCTCTTCAAGCTTGCCGGGCGTGGCTCGGCGCGCCATCACACGTTCGCCGCCAGGGCGGCCGCCGTGGATGGCGAACTCGTCGACGTGATCGGCAACATGGCGCTCGTGCGCGCCTTCGGCATGACGCTGCGCGAGCAAAAACGCTTCGGCTCGACGGTGAAATCCGAACTGGACGCGCGCCGCGCGAGCCTGCTCTATCTGGAAAAGCTGCGCCTGCTGCACGCCGTCATCACGGCGATGCTCTCGGCCGGCCTGCTCGGCTGGGCGCTGTGGCTCTGGGACCAGGGCAAGGCCACGTCAGGCGACATCGTGCTGGTGAGTTCGCTCGGCTTCACGATCCTGCACGGCACGCGCGATCTGGCCGTAGCGCTCGTGGACGTCACGCAGCACGTCGCGCGTCTGGCCGAAGCCGTGCAGACGCTGCTCGAGCCGCACGGCATGCCCGACCGCGACGACGCCACCGAACTCGTGGCCCAAGGCGGCCGTGTGGACTTCGAAGGCGTCACCTTCGCGTACCCGCACCGCAAGCCGATCCTCGATCACTTCGACCTGCAAATCGAGGCGGGCCAGCGCGTGGGCCTGATCGGCAAGTCGGGCGCGGGCAAGACCACCGTGCTCGCGCTGCTGCAGCACTTCTACGACACCCAGAGCGGCTCGATCAAGATCGACGGCCAGGACATCGCCCATGTCACGCAGGACAGCCTGCGCCACGCCATCGCGCTCGTGCCGCAGGACATTTCCCTGCTGCACCGCTCGATCTACGAGAACATCGCCTATGGCCGCCCTGACGCCAGCCGCGAGGAAGTGCTCGCCGCGGCCCGCGAGGCGCGTTGCGCCGATTTCATCGAGGCCATGCCCGAAGGCTACGACACGATCGTGGGCGACCGCGGCGTGAAGCTCTCGGGCGGCCAGCGCCAGCGCATCGCGATCGCGCGCGCGATTCTCAAGAATTCGCCGATCCTGTTGCTCGACGAAGCCACCTCGGCGCTCGACAGCGCCTCGGAAGAAGCCATCCAGCACGCGCTCGACCGGCTGATGGTGGGCCGCACCGTGATCGCCATTGCGCACCGGCTCTCCACGCTGCACAACTTCGACCGCATCATCGTGATGAGTTCGGGCAAGGTGATCGACGATGGCAGTCCCGAGGAACTGCGCAATCGCCCGGGCCTGTACCGCGACCTGCTCGCGAAGCAGTATGGCAAGCAGTCCACGCTCCATCTGGGCAGCAAAAAGGCCGACGAAAAACACGTCGCCTGATGTAAGCCGCCAGGCGCCTTGTGCGCGCCGCGCGCACGAAATGAAAAAGCCGCTTCCTGCAAGAAGCGGCTTTTTCGTTTTCGGCGGCGCCCGGTGTGCTTGGGACACATCGGGGCGTGCCTTGCCCCTACGGTTGTTGCGCGGGTTCCACGGTCGGCAACGACACGCCAGCGCGCGCGCCAACGCCCGTCAAATCGCGCATGAAGCGATCGCGCCAGACCGAAACATTGTTCTCGCGCAATTGGACCATCATGTCGTTATAGCGTGCGAGGCGCTCGGCGAGCGGCATCGCGAGCGCCTTGCCTAGCGCATCGGCCATGCCGTCGATGTCGAGCGGATTCACGATCAGCGCTCCGCCCAATTCCTGTGCAGCGCCCGCGAAGCACGAGAGCACCAGCACGCCCGGATTCTCGGGATCCTGCGCGGAAACGTATTCCTTCGCGACGAGATTCATGCCATCGCGCAGCGGCGTCACGTAGCCCACATGCGAAGCGCGAAAGAGCGCCGCGAGCACGGCGCGTTCGTACTGGCGGTGGATGTACCAGATCGGCGTCCAGTCGAGCTCGGCAAAGCGGCCGTTGATGCGCCCCGACTCGGCCTCGAGCCGCAGGCGGATGTCCTGATACGCGTGCAGGTCGGCGCGCGTGGGCGGCGCGATCTGCACGAACGACACCTTGTTGCGCTGCCCGGGAGCATGCTCGAGCAGCCGCTCGAACGCACGAAAGCGCTCGACGAGACCCTTCGAGTAATCGAGCCGGTCCACGCTCATGATGACCTTGCGGCCATGCAGGGTGGCCTTGAGCGTGCGCACCGGCTTGCCACGCTCGCCGTCTTTTGCGAGCTCGGCGACTTCGTCGGGATAGACGCCGATCGGATAATCGTTCGCGCACAGCGTCTTGCCGAACGCCTCGATCTGCGTGAGGCCATCGGTGCGCTTCGCGATCGAGCCGCCCGCCTCGTTCACGATGTAATCGCAGAATGCGCGCAAGTCGGGCTTGGTCTGGAAACCGAGCAGGTCGAACGAGCACAGCGCCTGAGCCAGCTCACGGTGCGGCGGCACCGCCAGCAGCACCTGCGAAGCCGGAAACGGAATATGCAGGAAGAAGCCGATGCGGTTTTTCACGCCCGCCGCGCGCAACGCCCCCGCGAACGGAATCAGGTGATAGTCGTGGACCCAGATGACGTCCTCCTCGCGCAGAAGCGGCACGAGCTGCTGCGCGAGCCACGCGTTCACGCGGCAATAGCCTGCGTATTCGTTGCGGTCGTACTGCACGAGATCGGCGCGATAGTGGAACGCCGGCCAGAGCGTGGCGTTCGAGAAGCCGCGGTAGTACTGGTCGTAATCGCGGCGCAGCAGGCCGATGGTCGCGAAAGTCACCGGGCCGCGCTCCTCGAGCTGGATCTGCGGCTGGCCGGACGAGAGCACTTCGCCGCTCCAGCCGAACCACATGCCACCGGTTTCCTTGAGCGCGTCATAGACGCCGACCGCAAGACCGCCCGCAGCCGGGCCGCCTTCGGAAATCGGCGCGACCCGGTTCGACACGATGATCAATCGGCTCATGAGATGCAGGTTCCGTGCAGAAAAGAAATGAGGTACGGCCGCCTATGCGCCAAAGCAGGCGCCAAAGCAGGCGCCGATCAGACGCCGCGGGCCGTCGCGACGAGTGCGTCGAGCCATACGAGCAGCGCTTCGACCGACTCGACGCGCGTTTTCGCGATCGTGTCGCCGCCGCCGACCTTGATCGACAGGCCACCCTCGGCATTGACCACGGCGAAGCCCTTCTCGTCGGTCAAATCATCGCCGGCGAACACCGGCGTGCGGCCCGCGAACGGCGGCTCGTCGAGAAAAGCGCGCAGTGCGCGGCCCTTGTCGACGTCCTTCGGCTTGATCTCGTAGACCATCTTGCCGGGTTGCAGCACGTAGGCATCGGCAAATTCGGCCGCGAGCTTTTCAGTGGCCACACGCGCAACGTTCTCGTGCTCGGGCGCATTGCGGTAGTGGAGCGCGAGCGCCGCGCCTTTGATCTCGAGCAGCATGCCCACGTGCGTGCGCACCACTTCGGCGAGCACCTGCTCCATGTGCAGAAGACGTTGATCATTGAAGCCGACGCGCTGCGTATCGCCGTTCGCGTCGCGGCGCTCCGCACCGTGCAGGCCCGCGACGGGCAAATCGGGCATGCCGAGGAAAGAATCGATGCTTTCGACGCCGCGCCCGGACACGACGGCCACTGCGCCGTGCGTCGCACGGCGCAGCACGGTGAGCAGCGCCAGCATGTCGGGGCGCACCAGCACGCCATCGGGCGTGGGCGCAAGGTCGACGAGCGTGCCGTCGAAATCGAAGAAAAACGCCGTCTTGTCGAACGGCAATTCAGCCGGAAGTACTTGCATTACGTTCGTTTCGTCCCTCGGCGCATGAACCGGGCGGTGATCCGGCGAGCGTTCGCCCGCCGAAAGAAAGTGTGCGCATCTTACCGCGCATCGTCCTGATTTTCGAGAAAGGAAAGCCTGCGCGGCCGTTGCGACGGCCTTGTCACGCCAGCCTGACACTCGATGACGAATACGCTGTCGACGCCGATGTGTTCCGACGCTTTTTACGCCGGAGCCTTGTTGCCGCAAGTTTCCTGCCCACGCAGATGGGCTTCGGCCGGCACACTACGTGCGTCAAATTGACCCTGCCATGCCGCCGCGCCGAGCCGCGCGCCGCAGCGAGCACCCAATTTTGCTACAGTCCAGCGACACGGCGCGAGCTGATCACGCCCACGTCCTTGTAAATCGATTTAACGAGAGAGCCTTTGTTCCCCGAGTTCGACGCTTCACATTCGTCGCATTTCGCCTCCCGCGCCCTGGCCCACCTTGCCCGCTGGCGCCGTACACGCCTCGCGGTACTGTTGACGCTCACCGCCGGCTCGGTACTCCTTGGCGCCTGCACGCGGGCAGCCGAGCCGTGGCAACTCACCGACGTAAGCGGCCATCTGCCCGATCTCACCTTCGCGCTCACCGAAGACAGCGGCAAGCCCATCACAAGTGCCGATCTGCGCGGCAATACCACGCTGGTGTACTTCGGCTACACGCATTGTCCGGATGTCTGCCCGGAAACGATGGCGCGTCTGATGCAGGTCATAGCGGAACTGGGACCCGACGCACAGCATGTGCGGATACTCTTCATCAGCGTCGATCCCGCACGCGACACGCCGCAAGCGCTGCACGCCTATGTGCGCGCGTTCGATGCTCAGCATGCGCTCGGCCTCACCGGCACCGATGCGCAAATCGAGTCGCTGGCAAAACGCTATCGCGTGGCGTATCAGATGGAACAGCGCGACCCCGACGGCAGCTACGACGTCACGCACAGCTCGGCCGTCTACGTGTTCGACGCGCAGGGCCGCGCGCGCCTGCTCGCCACCGACAAGGACTCGCCCGACGCCATCGCACACGACGTGCGCCGCGTCATCGGCCCGGCGGCGTAGGCGCCGGCGCGACCCTCAACCCGGTTTTCGGACCACCCGCAACAGGAACTGCCATGACGATGAAAATGAAGTCCCACAGCGTGACTCGCATGAACCCCATGACCCGCTGGAGCGCCGCGCTCGGCTGCGCCCTCGCCTGCACGTTCGCTGCGTTCGCCCCTGCGGCGCATGCAGCCGACGCCGCGCTCACCGCGCAGAACCCATGGGTCCGCTGGCTGCCCAACGATCTGCCGGCAGCGGGTTACGTCACGCTGAAAAACGACAGCGACAAGCCGGTCGACCTCGTGAACGTGACGAGCGACGACTACGGCATGGTGATGCTGCATCAGACCGTTTCGAACGGCTCGACGCAGAAGATGGTGATGGTGCACAAGGCCACGGTACCCGCGCACGGCACGCTCGCGATCGCACCAGGCGGCTATCACCTGATGCTGGAGCACGCGAAGCACAAGATCGCACCCGGCGACACCGTGCACGTGAAGCTGCAGTTCTCGGACGGCGCGACGCTCGACACGCCGTTCGCGGTGAAGCCGCCGTCGCAGCAGTAATACGGCGATGAAGACCCGCGCCACGAATCAGCGTAAAAAACCGCGATGAACCTGCTCTACTGGCTCGACCCGTGGGAGCCGTCGCCAACGGTGGTGATCGCCGTAACCCTGGCGGCGGCGCTGTTCATACGCGGCCAGCGTCATGCGAGGGTCTCGCTGCCGCGCCGGATCTCCTTCTGGTTCGGCCTGGGCGCGCTCTATGTCGCGCTGCATACACGGCTCGACTACTTCTTCGAGCATGAGTTCTTCATGCACCGCGCGCAGCATCTCGTGCTCCATCACCTCGGGCCGTTCTTCATCGCGCTCGCTTATCCGGGCGCGGCGCTGCGCGCCGGCATCCCGTTCGCGTGGCGGCAACGCTTCGTGCGGCCCGCGTTGAACGCGCGGCCGCTGCGAGCGATGCTCGACGTCGTCATGCATCCGGTGGTCGCGGTGACGCTGTTCGTCGGGCTCATCTACTTCTGGCTGCTCTCACCGATCCACTTCGTCGCCATGCTCGACTGGCGGCTCTACCGCGTGATGAACTGGAGCATGGTGATCGACGGCCTGCTGTTCTGGTGGCTCGTGCTCGATCCGCGCCCCGCGCCGCCCGCGCGCCTCGCGCCCGGCAAGCGCGTGCTGGTCGTGATCGCGGCCATTCCGCCGCAAATCGTGCTCGGCGCGTTCATTTTCTTTACGCCGCACGAGCTCTATCCGATCTATTCGATTTGCGGACGCGCGTTCACATGGCTCTCGCCCATGCGCGACCAGCAGATCGGCGGCCTGCTTCTGTGGATCCCGGGATCGATGATGAGCGTGGTTGGCGCGTTGATCGCGCTGCGTCACTGGATTCGGCTTTCGGCGCGCGGACGGCTTAAGCGCACGCGAGGTGCGCGCGAACCCGAACGGCGTTCGCACAGCGCCCAGCACACCTGAGCGCGCGCAAAACGTCTATACGGAACACTACTCGGAGGACTACTCGGAGCACTGCTCTGAACGCATCCACACGTGCGGGATGCCGTCTTCGTCGTGGATCTCCGAAACCGGCTCGAAGCCGAACGCACCGTAGAACTTCTGCAAATGCGCCTGGGCGTGCAGCCGCATCGGCACGCCCGGCCATTGCCGCGCGATGTGCGCGATCGCGCGTTCGAGCAAGCCATTGCCGAGCTTGATGCCGCGAAAGTTCGGCGACGTCACCACGCGGCCGATGCGTATGTCCGGATCCTGCGCGTCGGGCAGCAGCACCCGCAGATAGCCCGCCAACTCGCGCGCCCCGCCCCGCTCGCCCCAGGCGAACAGATGCCAGGCATCGCCGTCGAGCCCATCGATATCGCCGTACACGCAGTTTTGCTCGACCACGAACACAGCCGAACGCAGCCGGAGCATTTCGTAGACATCGCGCGAAGAAAGCGCATCGAATGCGGTCCATTGCCAGTCGAGTTGTGCCGTCGGCAATGCGGGAGGCTGCGCAATCATGGGATTTCCGTCAGGACGTGCTGAAACGCCGATTATGCCTTGCGGCGCACGCACGGCACAAACTGCACATACGGCGGCCGGCTCCGCAGCGGCTCACTTGCGCCGGCGCGGCAAGTCGAACTTGCGCCAGTACTGAAACGGTTCTTCGTGGAGATCGATGTCGAGTTCGACGATGCGCGCCTGCATGCGGTCCTGCGCATCGGCGATCGCGCGGTTATAGACGGCAGGCGCGATCTCATCGAGAAAGAAGCCCAACAGGCCGCCCGCAGCGACATTGCCGATCGGCTCGTCCATGTTGGCGTCGAAGTAGCGCTGGATCGACGCAATCGCGGCAGCGCGCGCATCTTCGGGGAGCTCGATGGGCATGGGAAAGTCCGGAGGAAGCGATGCATCGATTGTGCTCGAACTCGCGGGACGGCACATCATCCGTTTAACCAGGCATCGAATGCGAGGTAGAAAAAAGAAAAGCCACCCGAAGGTGGCTTTTCTTGTCTTACCTGGAGGCGCGAGCCGGAGTCGAACCGGCCTACACGGCTTTGCAGGCCGCTGCATAACCGCTTTGCTATCGCGCCAAAAGCGGACTGTTCGATGTTCCGCGCACACTGCACTGCTTGCGCGCACAACCATCGGCCAGATTCTGTGCGGCAGCCGCCTCGTAAAAACGGCCTGCCAAACAAAAGGGGAAGCGCTGCTTCCCCGGAATTCTGGAGCGGGAGACGAGTCTCGAACTCGCGACCTCAACCTTGGCAAGGTTGCGCTCTACCAACTGAGCTACTCCCGCATTTTTACTGCCGAACACTTTTTACTGCTCCGGCGCCTCGTTTTACGTTACTGCCGCACTACCGCAAAAACGCTGCCCCTAAAATCTGGAGCGGGAGACGAGTCTCGAACTCGCGACCTCAACCTTGGCAAGGTTGCGCTCTACCAACTGAGCTACTCCCGCATCTTCCTGCTTTGCCGCTGATTTACCGCTTAACTTCAGCGATCTCCACCGCATCTGCTTCGTTTGCTGCTTGTCGTGCAGCGGAGAAGTGAGATTATGTATAAGCCGCTGAATCGTGTCAACCCCCTCGGGTGATCTTTTTAAAAAAGATTCGCGGGAAGTCCAGGCTGCGCCGCTTACAGGCTCCCCCGCTCGCGTATCTGCGGCCACGCGAGCTTCATGTAATAGAGCATCGACCAGATCGTCAGCACGGCTGCCACGTAGACGAGCCACGTGCCCCACACGCGCGAGTCGAACAACGTGTGGCCGCCGACCGTCAGCGGCGCATAGAACAGCAGCATGGGGATCGCCACCATCTGGCAGGCCGTCTTGAACTTGCCGAGCTGGTTTACAGCAACACTTTTTGACGCGCCGATCTGCGCCATCCATTCGCGCAGCGCCGAAATGGCGATCTCGCGGCCCACGATCACGAGCGCAATGGCTGCGTCAAGACGTTGCAGGCGCACGAGCACCAGCAGTGCAGCCGTCACCATCAGCTTGTCGGCCACTGGGTCGAGGAACGCGCCGAACGACGAGGTTTGATTCCACTTCCGCGCGAGATAGCCGTCGAACCAGTCGGTGAGCGCCGCGAGCACGAAGATCACCATCGCCGCGATATTCTGGTGCATCGGGCTCAGCATCGTTTCCGGCAGATAAAACACGCCAACCACGAGCGGAATCAGCACAATCCGCAGCCATGTCAGAAGAATTGGAATATTGAACGGCATCGTGTGGCGCAGTCTGTCAGGGGGAGATTGCAATGATGGGAGATGCAATTGTGCCGCGTCACCGGACCTGCCACAAGCAAACGTAAGGCAACGCGGCGGGTGGCGCGGCCGCGAAGTCAACCGCGAAGTCAACCGCGAAGTCAACCGCGAAGTCAACCGCGAGGTTAATCGCGGGCTCAATGAAGCTGCTGATAGATCTGTTCGGCAAGCGCGTGCGAAATGCCCTCCACGCTTGCCAGATCCTCCACGCTCGCGGCCATCACGCCGCGCAGGCCGCCAAAGCGCGCGAGCAGGCGTTGACGGCGTTTCGCGCCCACCCCCTCGAGCTCTTCGAGCCGCGAGGTCTGGCGCGTCTTGCCGCGCTTCGCGCGCATGCCGGTGATTGCGAAGCGGTGTGCCTCGTCGCGGATCTGCGCGACCAGCATCAGCGCCGCGCTCTCCTTGCCGAGTTCGAGCGGCGCGCGGCCGTCGGCGAATACAAGGGTCTCGAGACCGACCTTGCGCCCCTCGCCCTTGGCCACGCCCACCAGCATCGCGGGGTCGAGCCCCAGCTCGTCGAACACCTGGCGCGCGATCTCGACCTGGCCTTTGCCGCCATCGATCAGCACGATGTTCGGCAGCGTGCCGCCGGGCGCGGGTGATTGTGCGCCTTCGGGCTGCGCCATGCTGACATCGGCATCCTCAGTACCATCGGTCGCGCCGGACATTGGCGAGACCTGCGCTTCATCACCCGCATCGGCATCGTTGCGCGCCGATTGTGCAACCATCTTTTCGTAGCGCCGCGTGAGCACCTGGCGCATGGCCGCATAGTCGTCGCCGCCCGTGATGCCGGTGATGTTGTAGCGCCGGTACTCGCCCGACTGCATCTTGTGATGGTGATAGACGACGCACGACGCCTGGGTCGCCTCGCCCATCGTATGGCTGATGTCGAAGCACTCGATGCGCAGATGCGCGAGGTCGTCGAGTTCGAGCCCGAGCATCTGCGCGAGCGTGCGCGTGCGCGCCTGCTGCGATCCTTGCTCCGAAAGCAGGCGTGCGAGCGCAAGCCGCGCGTTCTGCTCGGCCATCGCGAGCCAGGCGCGCTTTTGCCCCTGCGGCTGGCGCAGCAGCGTGACCTTGTGGCCGGCCTGCTCGCTGAGTACGTCGACGAGTTCGCAGTTCGCCGGCGGATGGCTCACCACGAGCACTGGCGGCACGCGGTTGCCGAAGTAATGCTGGGCGATGAACGCGTCGAGCACTTCGGATTCGATGCCCGTCTCGCGCTTGCGGCGCGCCCTTGCACGAGTGGACGCCGTGGAATCGGCGCCCGCCTCGCCTTCCTGCGCCTCGTTCGCGAGATCCGCTGCGAACGCGAGCGGATCGGCCTCGGCGTCTTCGCAGGCAGGCTCGCGCACGTCGCGGCTTTCTTCACGGCTTTCCTCGCCATCCTCGCCAGCATGCGCGCCCGCAGCGGACACCATGGCCTTGCGCGCGAGCGACGGCAACGACTTCAGCGCCGATGCCGCCAGCACGGTCTCGCCGTCGATCTCCTCGGCGACGCCGCCTTCCTCGTCGGTCAGCGCACGTTCGACATGGGTCGGGAAATACGCCTTGTCGCCCAGATGCCGGCCGCCGCGCACCATTGCGAGATTCACGCAGACCCGCCCGCCCAGCGCCACCACCGCAAGAATATCGACGTCGCTCTCGCCGCCGGTTTCGATGACTTGTTGATGCAGCACCGTAGCGAGCGAGCTCATCTGATTGCGCACCGCCGCCGCCTGCTCGAACTTCAGCTCGGCTGCGAACGCATGCATCTTGGTCTCCAGCTCCTTCATCACCTCGTTCTGACGGCCAAGCAGAAAGCGCGAAGCGTTGCTCACGTCGCGCGCGTAATCGTCGGCGCTGATCGCGCCCACGCACGGCGCGGTGCAACGCGCGATCTGATGCAGCAGGCACGGCCGCGTGCGGTTGTTGAAGACCGAGTCTTCACAGGTGCGCAGCTGAAACACGCGCTGCAGGATCTGAATGCTCTCGCGCACCGCCGAAGCACTCGGAAACGGCCCGAAGTACTGGTTATTACGATCGACCGCGCCACGGTAGTACGCCATGCGCGGAAACTTGTGACCCGTGAGCTTGAGAAACGGATACGACTTGTCGTCGCGAAAGAGGATGTTGTAGCGCGGCGTCAGCGCCTTGATGAGGTTGTTCTCGAGCAGCAACGCTTCGGCCTCCGAGCGCGTCACCGTGGTCTCGATGCGCGCGATGCGCGTGACCATCATGGCGATGCGCGGCGAAAGCTGCGTCTTCGTGAAGTAGCTCGACACGCGCTTTTTCAGGTCGCGCGCCTTGCCCACGTAGAGCACCGCGCCCTGCACGTCGTAATAGCGATACACGCCGGGCAAATGCGGGAGCTGTGCCAGGACCTCTTTCGGGTCGAAAACGTCGGGATCGGTGGAAGCGGTCATCCAGTCTGGGGGCGTGGGGTGGCGTCGGCCGGCAGGCCGCGCCGCCTGCGCGACGCCATCATGCGGGTGTCTTAGAATCGCAAGTTTAGATCATTCCGCGCGCGGGCCGAGCCCGTCGGCTTCGTTGGCCGGTATGGCCTCGATGGCCGTGCTTGCGGCCCCCGCACCTGCCCCCACCTCCGTCATGCCACACAGCAAACGTCTCGCAGCAAACAGCCAACGCGACGCGGCAGCAGATGCAGCCAAATCAGCGGCTGAATCAGCAGCCACAGCGCGCATCGCCTGCGACATCTTTTGCGCCGTGATCGACAATTTCGGCGACATCGGCGTGTGCTGGCGCCTCGCGCGCCAGCTTGCGCACGAGCACGGCTGGGAAGTGCGCATCTTCGTCGACGATCTGCATGCGTTCCAGAAGCTGTGTCCCGCGCTCGATCCCGGGCGGGCGACGCAGATCGTCGAAGATGTCGTGATCGAACACTGGCACGAGCCCGAGCACGCCGGCGAGACGCTCCAGATCGCCGACGTGGTGATCGAAGCGTTCGCCTGCGAACTGCCGGGCGTCTATGTGGCCGCGATGGCGCAGCGCGAGCGCACGCCCGTGTGGCTGAACCTCGAATACCTGAGCGCCGAAGACTGGGTCGCCGATTTCCATCTGCGCCCCTCGCCGCATCCGCGCTACCCGCTGCTCAAGTACTTCTTTTTCCCGGGCCTCGGCCCCGGCACCGGCGGCGTGCTCAAGGAGCGCGACCTGGATGCGGCGCGCGCTGCGTTCGAACGCTCGGACGACGCGCGCGCCGCGTGGTGGCAAAACGCCACCGGCGGCCCGCCGCCCGGTCCGCAAGCCACGGTGATCTCGCTCTTCGCTTACGAAAACCCCGCCGTCGACGCGCTGCTCGAACAATGGTGCAGTAGTCCGACGCCGATCGTGCTGCTCGTGCCGCAGGGCCGCATCTCCGGCTCACTTGCGCGTTTTTTCGGCGTCGCGTCGTTCGACGCCCACGCACGCGCCGAGCGCGGGTCGCTGCGCGCGTATGGCCTCGCCTTCACAGAGCAGCGCGGCTACGACGCGCTGCTATGGGTCAGCGACCTCAATTTCGTGCGCGGCGAGGATTCGTTCGTGCGTGCGCAATGGGCCGCCCGGCCGTTCGTCTGGCAGATATACCCGCAGGGGGACGACGCCCATCTGCCCAAGCTCGATGCGGCGCTCGAACACTATGCGCGCACGCTCGACGAAGCGCCGCGCAACGCGCTCGCGCGCTTCTGGCACGCCTGGAACGGCAACGACGCCCATACGGTCGGTGGCGCGGACCGGACGCCCAACGCCGTCGACGCGCCCCCGCAGATTCCACTGCCCTCACCCGACTGGCGCGATTTTGCGCAATATTTGCCCGAGTTCAAGGCCCGGGCGCAGGCATGGTCGAGCGAACTGGCGCAAGCCGGCGATCTCGGCGGAAATCTAGCCGAATTCGCAAAAACTCAGTTAAAATAAGCGGTTACCCGACGGCACCCGTCTCAAGCGCTTCGATTTTCGTTCCCCCAGTCATCAAGGGGACACACCATTCGAACCGCTTGCGACGTTTGCCGTCGCGCACACTCGAAGCTATTTAATCTGGACAGGACTGTTTTTTATTATGAAGACCGCACAGGAACTCCGCGTCGGCAACGTCGTGATGATTGGCAACGACGCCATGGTCGTGCAGAAGGCCGAGTACAACAAATCGGGCCGCAACGCCGCCGTCGTCAAGATGAAGTTCAAGAACCTGCTGACCGGCGCGGGCATGGAAACCGTGTACAAGGCTGACGACAAATTCGACGTCGTCGTGCTCGATCGCAAGGAAGTGACGTACTCGTATTTCGCCGACCCGATGTACGTGTTCATGGACGCCGACTACAACCAGTACGAAGTCGAAGGCGAGATGATGGGCGACGCCCTGCACTACCTCGAAGACGGCATGGCTTGCGAAGTCGTGTTCTACAACGAGAAGGCCATCTCGGTCGAACTGCCGACCGTGCTCGTGCGCGAAATCATCTATACGGAACCGGCCGTCAAGGGCGACACGTCGTCGGGCAAGGTCCTGAAGAACGCCAAGCTGAACACCGGTTTCGAACTGCAAGTGCCGCTCTTCTGCAACATCGGCGACAAGATCGAAATCGACACGCGTACGAACGAGTACCGCAGCCGCGCCTGACGCGTTCGCCTGCGACGTGCGAGTGTATCCGCAACGTTCTGGCTAGCGCACGCAACGCCATCTCGACGCATGGCGAATGCAAAAAATAAAAGCGCCCCGTGGGGCGCTTTTTCTTTTTTTCACGAACGTGTATGTTTGTGACTACATGGGAAATCCTTACCGGTTTATTCAGGGACGCAAATCACGCGCATCTCGCAGCGGTAAGGCACAGCACTCATGGCACGGTTTCTGCTGGTTCTTTTTGAGATGCTCTCGCGATGCCGCAGCCCGCGAGCGTCGCCTCTCTCTGGACCGCGAGAAACACACAATGAATAACGACGTTTCTGCATGCAAGCCGTGGCCAGGCAGGACCTGGAACATCCGGAGCAAGCTCGTGGACGACGCGCTCATGAAGCTCGAACAGCGAAGCGCACGGACCACACCACGGATCGGCACGGATCGATTGACGGATGAAGCGGCTCGCGGCACGGTCGCGGCGGCGCTCGACGAGGCAGCTTGCTTGCAGCATGGGGGTAGTACGGCTTGAGCGTTGCACGTTGCAGCGGGCTCGCGCATCGCCGCGCGCCTGCCGTCAATCTGGGAGGACCGGAACTGAACAACATACTTCGAGACATCTCGGTGATCTCCGTGAAATCACCTGTATCGTGCCGCGCTGCAGTACGCCGCCACGTCGCGCCTGCTCGCCGCCAGCCGGGCATGCGCGCAAGCGTGCCCGCCCGGCACACCCGCGCTCATCCGTAAGCCGCTTCCACCATGCCCCACGCCCTGATTGTCGAAGACGATCCCAACAGCCTGTCCGGCCTCTCGGCCATCCTGGCCGCCGACGGCTTTTCCGTCGATACCGCGGCCACGCTCGCCGATGCGCGCGCGGCTTTGGCACGCTTCATCCCCGACGTCGTGCTCGTCGACCTGAACCTGCCCGACGGCGGCGGCCTGGAGCTGCTGCCTCACCTGCCCGCCCAGCCGCCCGGCGGCGCGTTGCCCGTGATCGTCATGACCGGCAATGCGACCGTCGAAAGCGCGATCGAAGGGCTGCGCCACGGCATCTGGGACTACCTGCTCAAGCCCGTCAATATTCCGCGCCTGCGCAGCCTGCTAGCACGCATTCCGCGCCCATACGAGCTAACCGAGGAAGTCCGCGCGCTGCGTGCAATGCTGCGCGAACTCGGCCGCTTCGGCCCGATGGTGGGCCGCAGCAACGCGATCCAGCACGTCTACGACGCGCTCGAACAACTCGCGCCCACCGAATCGGCGATCCTCGTGCACGGCGAAGCCGGTACCGGCAAGGAAGTGGCGGCGCGCACGCTGCATCAACTGAGCCGCCGCCGCAAGGGGCCGTTCATCGTCTGCGACGCACATGCGCGAGCGGCCGAAGCCGCCGCCGGGCGCCCGCTCGCGAGCCTGCTCTTCGGCCACGAGCGCGGTGCGTTCAACGGCGCGGAGCAGCGCGAGCCCGGTCTCGTTGATCAGGCGAGCGGCGGCACGCTCTTCATCGACGAACTCACCGAGTTGCCGCGCGCCGAACAGCAAGTGCTGCTGCGCGCGCTCGATTCGCAGACCTTCATGCGCGTGGGCGGCAACAGCGAAGTGGGCACCGATTTCCGCCTCATTGCCGCCACGCGCGCGGTGCCGCGCGACGCGGTCCGGCAGGGCCTGCTGCACGAGGATCTGTGGATGCGTCTCGATGCGGCGTCGGTGCAATTGCCACCGCTGCGCGAGCGTGAAGACGACGCGGCGCTGCTCGCCGCAGCGCGTATCGACGAACTCAATCTCGAAGCGCACGCACGCGGCCTTACCGGCACGACCCGGCTTGTCGCGCCCACCTTCCTGCGCGAGTGCCTTACCTACGACTGGCCCGGCAATGTGCGCGAGTTGCACGAGCGCGTGGAGCGCGCGTGGCATGCATCCGGCGACATCCTCGAAACCTTGCAGGCCGAGGAAACCAGCGGCGTCTCGCCGCGCGAAGTCAACGGCGGCCGCGTGCAGGTCACGGTCGGCACGCCGCTCGCCGACGTCGAGGAAATGCTGATCCGCGCCACGCTCGACGCCGTGGGCGGCACGCGCCATCGTGCAGCGTCGCTCCTCGGCATCAGCCCGAAAACGCTTTACAACAAGCTTCAGCGCATGCGGCTGAACTGACGCCCGCGACGTTTCTGACGCACGAAAAGAACGGCGGCCCTTTGAATTCACTTCGAATTCGAAGGGCCGCCGTTTCGTTTTTGGGAGCCGTGCGCGCGCGCCGTGTTACGTAACGCGTGACATGCGACCGCCCGCGCGAGCGACGCTCAAGGCAACACGGTACGCAACAACGCCTGTGCGGACAGATAGGCCGGGTCGGCCACGAGCTTGTCCCAGCGCAGCGCCTTGCCGCGCGGACGCAGCCGCCTGATGCGTTTCGCCGACGCCTGCGCTTCGCGCGTGGGCTCGGCGGTGCGCAGCGCGTCGAGCACCTTCTCCGCCTCGTGCGGCTGGTTGCAGATCAGCACCATGTCGCAGCCCGCCTCGATCGCCGCCCGAGCGCCCTCGGTCAGCGTGCCGCCCTGGCGCGCGGCCTCCATCGAGAGATCGTCGCTGAAGATCGCACCCGTGAAACGCAGGCGCTCGCGCAGAATCTCCTGCACCCAGATGCGCGAGAAGCCAGCCGGCTTCGAGTCGACCTTCGGATAGATCACGTGACCCGGCATGGCAGCCGCGAGCGAGAGGCCGAGCCAGTCATACGGCTGCGCGTCCTCGCCGAGAATCGACTCGAGCGGGCGGTCATCCACCGGCACCGCGACGTGCGAGTCCGCAGTCGCGAAGCCGTGACCCGGAAAATGCTTGCCGCAGTTCGCCATGCCCGCGAGCGCGAGACCGTGATTAAGGCTCTTGGCGAGCAGCGTGACGACACGCGGGTCGCGATGGAACGCGCGGTCGCCCACCACCTTCGACTGACCGTAGCCCAGATCGAGCACGGGCGTGAAGCTCAAGTCGATACCGCAGGCGCGCAGCTCGCTCGCCAGGATATAGCCGACCGACGTGGCCAGCTTGGTGGCGAGCAGCACGTCCTTGTCCCACAGCGCGCCGATGCGCCCCATCGCGGGCAGCACCGTGAAGCCATCGGTGCGAAAACGCTGCACGCGGCCGCCCTCGTGGTCGACGGCGATCAGCAGGTCCTCGCGCACCGCGCGGATGGCGTCCGTGAGCGCGACGAGCTGCGCGCGGTTTTCGTAGTGGCGCGCGAACAGGATCACACCGCCGGTTGAGGGATGCGCGAGACGGCGGATGTCGTCGTCGTTGAGCGTCGTGCCGACCACGTCGAGCATGACCGGTCCGGGAATTCTCTTCATCGATCGATCTGGCGTTGAATGGGCATGAAAAAACCGCGCGCGGCGTCTGCCGGGCGCGGCGTGATTGAAAATCAGCGCATCGGCTGATCGGCGGGGTGACCCGTTTCGGCGACCACGAATGAGACCGCGTAGTCCTGTTCGTCGGTAATCGAGACCTGCGTGGTGATGCCGCGCGCCTGAAGCCATTGCGCGAGCTCGCCCGAGGCCACCATGTACGGCTTGCCGCCGGGCGCGTTGAGCGTCTGCACGGCGCGCCAGGTCATCGGCATGTGGATGCCGAGGCCGATGGCTTTCGAGAATGCTTCCTTCGCGGAAAACCGCGTGCACAGATAGGCAAGCCCGCGCTTTTCCGAACGCGCCTTGCGCGCTTCATAAACCGCGAGTTCGTCGGGGCCGAGCACGCGCTGCGCAAAGCGCCCGTTGGTGCGCTCCATGACGGCCGCAACGCGGCTCACCTGGATGATGTCGGTACCGATGCCGTAAATCGCCATGCATTCCTCGTCGCCGGGAGGGCCAATGAGCGGGTCAATCAGATCGTGGTCACGCACGCGTCGCGGCAAGACGTGCCGCAACCATGATCGCCTTCATCTCGCGCACCGCGTTCTCCCAGCCCGCGAAGATCGCCTGCGCGACGATCGCGTGACCGATGTTGAGCTCGTGAATGCCGTCGATGGCGGCAATCTGCTGCACGTTCGTGTAGTGCAGCCCGTGACCCGCGTTCACCTTCAGCCCGAGGCCGATGCCGCAATTCACGCCCAGCACCACGCGCTCGAACTCGCGCTGCTGCTCGGCGGCCGCGTGCGCTTCGGCATAGCGGCCCGTGTGCAGCTCGATCACAGGCGCGCCGGTTTCGTGCGCTGCGCGAATCTGCGTCTCGTCCGGGTCGATGAAGAGCGACACGCGGATGCCCGCATCGGCCAGTTGCCGGCAAGCAGCGGCCACAGCATCGAATTGCCCTGCCACGTCGAGGCCGCCTTCAGTGGTCAATTCGGCGCGCTTCTCGGGCACGAGGCAGACATCTTGCGGCTTGATCTCGCACGCGATGTCGAGCATCTCGGCCGTGACCGCGCATTCGAGGTTCATGCGCGTCTTGAGCAGCGGACGCAGCTTGCGCACATCGGCATCAACGATATGCCGGCGATCCTCGCGCAGATGCAGCGTGATGACATCGGCGCCCGCTTCTTCGGCAAGCAGCGCCGCGCGGATCGGGTCAGGGTAAGCGGTGCCGCGCGCGTTGCGCAGCGTGGCGACGTGATCGATATTGACGCCGAGGTCGATCACATTAGGCGAAGTAAGGAAGAAGCTCATAGATTCTGCAGGTCGATCAGGATCTGGCGCGTCGCAAGCGGCGTGCCGCCAAGGTAAGTGTGCAACAGGAAACGCATCAGCGCCTTACTCTGCGCGACGGTCTGGGGTCGATGGTAATCGTCCTCTTCCATATCGAGCAACGTCTGGCCGGAAAGCACGGGCCATTGCGCCGGCCATTCGTCGGAGGCCTCGCGCACGCCGCGCTCGGGATCGAACACGTAGCGCCCCTCGGCCACCACGGCCTTGCGGTTCACCGTGCGGTTGAGCGCGAGCGCATAGCCAGTCTCGCGCAGCAGCACGCGCTCGAACGAGCGCAGGACCTGCACGGGCGGCTCGTCGTGCGCGAGGCGCGTCATCGTCACGACGTAGTGGCGAAACAGCGGCGGATGAGGATCTTCGCGCGCGCAGAACTTCACGAGCAGCTCGTTGACGTAGAAGCCGCACAGCAGCGCGTCGCCGGCCAGCGGCAGCATGCCGCCCACCCATTCGGCGCCGGTGAGCGTGCGCACTTCGCCCTTGCCGGTCCACGAAAGCGTGAGCGGCTGGAAGGTTTGCAGCACGCCGCGCAGCGTCGAGTGCGGACGCTTGGCGCCCTTCGCAACGAGCGCGACGCGGCCGTGATCGCGCGTGAGCACGTCGATGATGAGGCTGGTTTCGCGCCAGGGATAGCTGTGCAGCACGAATGCGGGTTGCTCGGCGACGCGGTAATCGGGCGTCGCGCTGCGCGGCGCGCGCGGCAAGGTGGAACGTGCGCTGGTCTTGCGCGAGGTGCGCGATGAAGGGCCGCGCTCGAGCGTGACGTCAGCGCCTTCGGCCAGTTCGCCGTGCGCCGCGGACGACGACTTGCGCGCGCCACGCGCGGGCGGGCGCACCGCGCGCGCGCGATCGCCGTCGGACGACGCGAAGTCGGCGTCGTCGGCGTTCATGCCCGCCTCGGGTGCGGGCCAGTCGTCGTTCAGGGTTCCGGCTGCGCCGTCAGTCATCCTGGCACCTGCGCCTCGCACTCGCAGCGGGTCACTCGTAACCGTAAGCGCGCAGGCCGGCCTCGTTGTCGGCCCAGCCGCTCTTTACCTTCACGAAGGTCTCGAGATAGACCGGACCGTCAAACAGCTTCTCCATGTCGAGACGCGCCTCGGTGCTGATCTGCTTGAGCTTGCTGCCCTTCTGGCCGATCACCATGGCCTTCTGGGTGTCGCGCTCGACGAGGATTGTCGCAAAGATGCGGCGCAGGCGCCCTTCTTGCTCGAATTTGTCGATGAGCACGGTGCTCGTGTACGGCAGTTCGTCGCCAGTCCAGCGGAATACTTTTTCGCGCAGGATCTCGGCGGCGAGAAAGCGTTCGCTGCGATCAGTGAGATCGTCTTCGCCATAGATCGGCTCGCCTTCGGGCAGATACGGCTTGAGCGTTTCAAGCAGGCGTTTGATGTCGTCGGGATTCCTGGCCGAGAGCGGAACGATCTCGCGGAACTCGCGCAGCTTCTGCACGCCCTCGATGAACGGATAGAGCGTGGCCTTGTCGGTCACGCGGTCGATCTTGTTGGCGATCAGGATCGTGGGCGCGTTCGGCGGAATCAGGTCGAGCACCTTCTGGTCGTCGGGGCCGAACTTGCCGGCTTCGATCACGAATAGCACCGCATCGACGGAGCTGAGCGTCGAGGTGACGGCGCGGTTGAGCGAACGGTTGAGCGCGGTGCTGTGGCGCGTCTGGAAACCCGGTGTGTCGACGAAAACGTACTGTGCGTCTTCGACCGTATTGATGCCGGTGATGCGATGGCGCGTGGTCTGCGCCTTGCGCGACGTGATGCTGATCTTCTGGCCGACCAGCGCGTTCATCAGCGTGGACTTGCCGACATTCGGACGGCCGACGATCGCGACCATGCCGCAGCGGAAACCGGCAGGAGTGGAAGTGGGTGCGTTCATGATCGGACCGGAGTAATGAAGCAAAGAAAGCGGAGCGGGAACAGGGCGCGCGCGGTTCAAACGCCGCGCGCCCGGGTTGAATCAGTGGCCGGCATCGGCGGCCCGCACGGGCACCGCTGCGCCGAGTTCGGCGGTGGAGCCCGCAGATGACCCGCCAGTCGAGCCTGCCGTTGATGAACCGTTCGATGTGCTGGACGGCGCGCCCGGTGACGGATCGTCTCCCGCGCCGGTCGTGCCGTTGCTGGGCTGTACGTCGCGGCTGCGCGCCGAGCGTGGCGCAATCGAACCAGCGGACGGCACAGCGTCGAATTTATCGGCAGGCTTGTCGGCCGACTTCTCCACGGAGGCGCGTTCGCCCTTCTCCGCACCGCGCTCCTGCACGTGCGCCGCGCGAATCACCGCGAGCGGCGCGGCCGGCGTCGCAGCGCTTGCAGCCGTGCGTTCGCCCGACTCCTCGCCCGCCGTGGCGGGATGGTGGGTGGCGGCATGATGGGCGCCGGCGCCTGAACGCTCGCCGCGCGCACGACGCTCAGGCGTTCGCAGATCGAGCGCGCCCTGCACGCCCGTCACGCCGGGCACGACCTCGAGTTCGGCTTTGGGCGCGCGGGCGCCTTTCGAGCGGCGCGGCTTGGCGACCACCGCGGGCGCCGCGGCCATCACCTCGTCGAGCGCCTTCTTCGCGGCGGCCTGTTCCGCCGCGCGGCGGCTTGCGCCCGAACCCGACACCTTCACGTCGAGCTTGGGCACCGTGCATTCGACTTCGAACTGCTGATTGTGCGCCGCACCATGCGTGGCGACCACGGTATAGGTCGGCAGCGCGATCTTATGACCCTGCAGATACTCCTGCAGCAGCGTCTTGGAATCCTTGCCGAGCGTACGCGGATCAATATGGTCGAGGATCGGGATATAGAGACGCTTGATGACCGTCTGGGCGGCGTCGAAGCCGCCGTCGAGAAAGATCGCGCCAAAGATGGCTTCAAGCGCATCGGCCAGAATCGAAGGCCGGCGGAAGCCGCCGCTGCGCAGTTCGCCCTCGCCGAGACGCAAGCCGTCGGCAATATTGAGGGCCTGAGCAATTTCGTAAAGCGATTGTTGCTTGACCAGATTCGCGCGCACGCGCGAGAGGTCGCCTTCGTCCAGCTTGCTAAAACGTTGGAACAATAGGGCCGCCACCGCGCAATTCAGAACCGAATCACCGAGAAATTCGAGGCGTTCGTTATGCGTGGCACTGTGACTGCGGTGGGTCAGAGCCTGGCGCAATAATTCCGCATTGCGAAATTCGTAGCGCAAACGGCTTTCCAACGGAGATAGGGGCATGGGGAGAGTATAACGCGCCCGCCGGCCCCGGCGAAAACGCCGGCCGGCGGGCGAAAAACCGTGATGAAGCGACGTTACCGGCGGTTCTTCAAGTAGCGCACGAAGATGCGCTGCGAATCAGGTGCAAGTCGCGTGCATTTTGCACGTACGCAGCGCACATCGAACGCGCATTACTCGAACGAGCCGATGCGCTTCAAGCTGCTGAAGTTCATCCAGACAAAGAACGCGCGGCCAACGATGTTGGCGTCGGGCACGAAACCCCAGTAGCGGCTGTCCGCGCTGTTGTCGCGGTTATCGCCCATCATGAAGTAATGTCCCGGGGGCACCTTGCAGATCACGCCGCGTGCGTTGTACTGGCAATTATCGCGATACGGATAATCTTCCGCGCCGACGATGAACGGCGGCACAGCGGGATTATTGAGGATGTTGTTCTTGCGGCCGCCGAGGTCTTCGGTGAACTGCTTCGCGTAGCCGATGCGCTCTTCGTCGAAGTAATCGGCTTGCGGCGTTTCAGGCACCGGCTTGCCGTTGATCGTGAGCTGCTTGTCCTGATAGGCAACCACGTCGCCCGGCAGACCGATCACGCGCTTGATGTAGTCGACCGACTCGTCCTTCGGATAGCGGAACACCACCACGTCGCCGCGCTGGAGCGCGCGGCCCTGGGTGATCTTCGTGTTGGTGATCGGCAGACGCAAGCCGTAATCGAATTTGTTCACGAGGATGAAGTCGCCCACAAGCAGCGTGGGCACCATCGAACCCGACGGAATCTTGAACGGCTCGACGACGAACGAGCGCACGAAGAACACGATCAAAATTACGGGAAAGAAGCTCGCCGTGTATTCGAGCCACCACGGCTGGCGTAGCTTTTCGTTGCGCAGGTTCTGACGCGTCGCGGGCGCGTTCTCGTCGGCGAAGCGCTCGCCAATGCGTGCCTGCTGCCGGTCGAATTCGGCGATCGCCGCATCGGCGGCAAGGCGCCGGCGCGGCATGAACACCAGCTTGTCTGCAACCCACGCGATACCCGTCAAAACGACGAGCACAAAAAGAATCAGCGCAAAATTCATGGAAAGGTCCGTTGTTCTGCTTGTCTGCCCAGCTTATTTGTCTTCGACCCGGAGGATCGCGAGGAACGCCTCCTGCGGAATTTCCACAGAGCCAACCTGCTTCATCCGCTTCTTGCCTTCCTTCTGCTTTTCGAGCAGCTTCTTCTTGCGCGTGATGTCGCCGCCGTAGCACTTGGCCAGCACATTCTTGCGCAGCGCCTTGATGTTCTCGCGCGCGATGATGTGCGCGCCAATGGCGGCCTGAATCGCCACGTCGTACATCTGGCGCGGGATGATCTCGCGCATCTTCGCCGCCACTTCGCGGCCGCGATACTGCGACTGCGAGCGGTGCACGATGATCGACAATGCATCGACCTTGTCGCCGTTGATCAGCATGTCGACCTTCACGACATCCGAGCTGCGGTACTCCTTGAACTCGTAGTCCATCGACGCATAGCCGCGCGACACCGACTTCAGGCGATCGAAGAAGTCGAGCACAATTTCGGCCATCGGAATTTCGTAGGTGAGCTGCACCTGACGGCCGTGGTACTGCATGTTGATCTGGTTGCCGCGCTTTTGCGTACAGAGCGTGATGACCGAACCCACGTAGTCCTGCGGCATGTACAGATTCACGGTCACGATCGGCTCGCGGATTTCCGCGATCTTCGAAGGCTCCGGCATCTTCGCCGGGTTCTCGACCATGATCTGCGTGCCGTCGGCCTGCACGACCTCATACACCACGGTAGGCGCCGTGGTGATGAGGTCCATGTCGAACTCGCGCTCGAGACGCTCCTGCACGATCTCCATGTGCAACAGGCCAAGGAAGCCGCAGCGGAAACCGAAGCCCAGCGCCTGCGAGACTTCGGGCTCGTACTGGAGCGAGGCGTCGTTGAGCTTGAGCTTTTCGAGCGATTCGCGCAGCGCGTCGTACTGATTCGCCTCGACCGGGTAGAGGCCCGCGAACACCTGCGGCTTCACTTCCTTGAAGCCCGGCAGCGGCTCGGCGGCCGGCTTGGTCGCGTGCGTGACGGTGTCGCCCACCTTGGTGGCGGCGAGTTCCTTGATGCCCGCAATGATGAAGCCCACCTGCCCCGCCGAGAGCGATTCCAGGTTGCGCGACTTCGGCGAGAACACGCCCACGTGCTCGACCGGGTACTGCGCGCCGGTGGCCATGAGCTTGATCTTGTCCTTCGGCCGCAGCGTGCCGTTGACGATGCGCACGAGCATCACCACGCCCACGTAGTTGTCGAACCACGAGTCGATGATGAGCGCCTGCAGCGGCGCCTCGGGATCGCCCTTGGGCGGCGGCACCTTGGCGATGAGCGCTTCGAGCACATCGTCCACGCCGATGCCGGTCTTCGCGCTGCAACGCGTGGCGTCGGTAGCGTCGATGCCGATCACGTCCTCGATCTCTTCGATGGCGTTTTCGGGGTTGGCAGCGGGCAGGTCGATCTTGTTGAGCACCGGCACCACTTCCACGCCAAGCTCGATCGCCGTGTAGCAGTTCGCCACGGTCTGCGCTTCCACGCCCTGGCTTGCGTCCACGACGAGCAGCGCGCCTTCGCAGGCCGAAAGCGAGCGGCTGACTTCGTACGAGAAGTCGACGTGCCCCGGAGTGTCGATCAGGTTCAGGTTGTAGACCTTGCCATCACGCGCCTTGTACGAGAGCGCGGCGGTCTGCGCCTTGATCGTGATGCCGCGCTCGCGCTCGAGATCCATCGAGTCGAGCACCTGCGATTCCATTTCGCGGTCGGACAAGCCGCCACACAACTGGATGATGCGATCGGCGAGCGTCGACTTGCCATGGTCGATGTGCGCAATGATCGAGAAGTTACGAATATGATCCATTCAGTGCCGATCAAGCGAAAAAGGCGCGCCCCAACGAAAGCTGGACACGCCTTGTAAACAGATGAAAAAACGATCTATTTTAGCCGAAAAGGGGACCGCCCGGCGAACCGTGCGGTAAGTCACGATGTGTCACGGCGCAGCGACGCCCTGTGACGCGCCATCGGACGCCGCGGCGCCCACGCCCAACGCGGCGCGCACGCGTGCCTCGTCGAGCCGGTAATGACACAGTTCGACGCCGTCACAGACCAGCACGGGCACGAGTTCGTCGTAACGCGCCTGCAGTGCGGGGTCGGAATCGACATCGATCACCTCGATGTGCGCCCCCGCCGCTGCCGCCAGCGGCTCCAGTGCCGCACGCATGTCCTCGCATAGATGACACCACGCACGGCCATAAAGCACGAGATGCGCCCCCGTGCACGAACCTGTCACGGTCTGGTTCCGGAAAGGGGCGCTCATCGCTTACTTCTGCCCCGGATTGCGCGGGCGCAGCGGCACGAACTGCGTGTTGTCGCCGCGACGCACGAGGATTGCCACCATCTTCTGCGAGTCGAGCCGCGACGTGACTTCCAGGAACTGCTTCGCGCTCGTGATATCCGTGTCACCCACGCGCAGGATGATGTCGCCCTTCTGCAAGCCCGCACGCGCGGCCGGGCCATCCACCGAGTCCACCATCACGCCGCCCTTGATCTTGAGCTGGCTCATCTGGTCGGCGGTCAGGTCCGTCACGGAAAGACCCAGCGCATTCGCCGCGCGCGGCTTCGGCTCCGGCGTCTTGCGCTGATCAGCCTTCGTGCTCTTGTCCGGCTGCAACTCGGCCACGGTGATCGGCAAATCGCGCGTCGCGCCCTTGCGCCAGATCGTGATGGTCGAGCGCGTGCCCGGCTTGGTATCGCCGACCATGCGCGGCAGGTCGGTAGCCGCCTCGACGGTCTGGCCGTTGAACTTCTGGATGATGTCGCCCGGCTGGATACCAGCCTTGTCGGCCGGGCCGCCTGGCTCGACGCTCGACACCAGCGCACCCTGCGCCTTCGGCAGACCAAGCGAATCGGCCACGTCCTTGGTCACCTCGCCGATTGCTACCGCAATCCTGCCGCGCGTGACCTTGCCCGTGGCCTTGAGCTGATCGGCCACGCGCATCGCCTCATCGATCGGAATCGCGAACGAAATACCCATGAAGCCGCCGGTGCGGCTATAGATCTGCGAGTTGATGCCGATCACCTCGCCCTGCATGTTGATGAGCGGGCCGCCCGAGTTGCCGGGATTCACGGCCACGTCGGTCTGAATGAACGGCAGATAGTCGCCCGTATCGCGGCCTTTCGCGCTCACGATGCCCGCCGTCACGGTGTTTTCGAGCCCGAACGGCGAGCCGATCGCGAGCACCCACTCGCCCACGCGTACCTTGTTCGAATCGCCGATGGTAATGGCCGGCAGATTGCTGGCCTGGATCTTCACGACCGCCACGTCGGTGCGGTCGTCCACGCCGATCAGCCTGGCCTTGAACTCACGCTTGTCGGTGAGCGTGACGTAGATGCTGTCCGCGTCGTCGACGACGTGCGCGTTGGTCATCACGTAGCCGTCGTTCGTCATGATGAAGCCCGAGCCCACGCCGCTGCTCTGCTCGGTATCGTTGCCGCTATCCGGTCCGGAGTCCTGCCCGCCGCCCTGGCCACCACCTTGACCGCCGCGCGGCGACTGGCCGCCCTGCGGCCCCTGGGGCACGGGAATGCCGAAGAAGCGCCGGAAAAATTCCGACATGTCGCCGTTATCCATTCCCGGCGGCAGACCGCGCTGCGAGAGCGTCACGCGCGTGGTGGTGCGAATGTTGACGACGGAAGGCCCCACCTTGTCCACGAGATCGGTGAAGTCCGGCAGATTGGCGGCAGGCGCCGCCGATGCCGTAAGCGAGGCGAACGGCAGGCACGCCGCCACCACCGCGGCCGCGAAGAATTTGCGCAGCGGGAGGATCGTCATATCGAAATCGGCCGTAGCAGTTACTTGGGAGCCTTGTATTCTATGGCAGACGCGAATTGCTGCAACGTGGTCTGGGGCACCTCGCCAAGCAAAGTGATCCAGTAGTCCCCGCTGCGCTTCACGAGCACATGGGTCGCGCCGCTGCTACCCGAGCCTTCCTTGCGACTGTTGTGCTCGACCGGTTCGACAAACACGGAGACGGCCGAAAGCCCATCGGAAAACACGGCCTGATCGACGGGAATGGGCGGCTCGTTGGCGTCGCGGGCGGCCATCGGGCGACGCACTTCGCGAATCATGCGAAAGCCCGGCACGGTCTGCGCGAAAGTCCAGCCTTGCGCCTGCATGTCAACCGTTTGCAGCGGCGCACGCACGACCGTCCAGCCAGCGGTATTGCGCATACCGGACGCGATCGGCGCCTTGTCCACCGGCACACCGATGCTCACCTGCGTAAAGGAAAGCTGCTGGAGCACCTGGCCATTCGACGGGTCGAGCGTCTGCGCGCGCAGCAGCAGGCCCGTTTTCGCATCGACCCACAGCTTGTAGGCAAAGCGCCAGGCGTCCTTCGGACTGAGCTCGATCACGCTGCTGTCGATGCCCGCCACACGGTCACTGCCGAGCATTTTCGGCTCATAGACGGCGAGCACCTGCTCACCATTCGTAGCGAGCAATGCCGGGAAGGCTTCCTTGTTCTGGCGTTTTTCGACGACACACAGCTTGCGCTCGGGCACGAATGTGTAGAGATCGTCGTTGTGGCGCAGCATTTTGCGCGGCTTGCCGTCGAGGCTCTCGAGCTGCTCGTACTCGCCGTCACTCCTCGTGGCGTAGTGCGTGATGCGCGAGGACTGCACGTACGCGCCGCGCTGGTAGACGAAGGTGCCCGTGTAGTTCAGCTGCTGAGCAGCCTGCTGGATGCGGTCGAGCCACTGCACGGCGCTCTGGCGCGCGGCCGGATCTGCCGTGGAGGCAGCCGACGCGCCTTGCGCGTGTGCGTGCGTGGCGGCAGACAGTGCGGTGAACATTACGGCTGCACAGCACAGCAATGCCGGCAACCGCCCCGAGATCGTCGTTTTATTGAACCGCGCTATCTGCATCAGACTTTATTGGCCTTGCGTGGTAAGGGCGGCAGACCGGATGAACGGCATGGAATCCGACATGACCGGTTGCTGCGCGAACTGCTGGTGCGCTTCGAGATATTCGTCCAGACGCGCATCGCGGATGATGTTGCCGTCCTGCATGGCGGCGGCCGTCTGCACCGGCACGGTATTCATGGCCACGCGCTGGACATTGTCGCCGGCGGATTGCACCGAGGCGATCTGCGGCGCGCCGGCCATGCCGACGCCGCGCATCTGCGGCATGACGATCCACGTCAGCGTGGCGGCCGCGGCGGCCACGGCCAGCGAAGGCACGACGCGGCGGCGCAACGCGAGAATGCGCGAGACGCGACCGGCATGCGCGGCGGATTGTGCCGACGCCGGCAAAGCCGCCGGCGCGAGCACGTGCGGCTCGGCCTCGAAACGCGCGGCAAAGCCCGCCATGAACGACTGGCTCGCAGCCGGGCTCATCGCCAGGTCGTCGGAGCGCAGCACGTCGCCGATCAGGTGATAGCTCGACCAGACCTTGCGGCCTTCTTGATCGAGCCCCGAAAGAATAGCGTTCAGATGCTGTTCATCGCCGGCCATTTCGCCGTCGACGAAGGCGGACAGTTGCTCGCCGCGCGAGCTTGACACCGATTGCATCGAAACCGACCCCATGATGCTCCCCATTTTCTTACAGAGCCCCGTAGTGACACACACCCACATCCAGTGTATTGCGTCCGTGCCCGGCGCAGTGCTGGCGTGCTACCAGCGCTTGCCTTCCGGTGTGTCCAGCAGCGGACGCAATTTTGCCGCAATGGCTTCGCGAGCCCGGAAAATTCTCGATCTGACGGTGCCGATCGGGCAGCCCATCATCTCGGCGATTTCCTCGTAGCTCAAACCCTCAATTTCCCGAAGAGTAATGGCGGTGCGCAGTTCTTCCGGTAAAACCGCCATGGCAGCGTTGACCGTCTCGGCGATCTGCTTGCTCATCAACATCGACTCGGGCGTGTTGATATCCCTTAGTTGATCGGCGTCCGAGAAAGTTTCCGCCTCTTCTGCATCTGCTTCGGTGGATGTGGGGGCGCGTCTTCCCTGGGTCGCAAGGTAGTTCTTCGCCGTGTTGACAGCAATTCGGTACAACCACGTATAGAAAGCCGATTCGCCACGAAACTGCGGCAGTGCCCGATACGCCTTGATAAAGGCGTCCTGTGCCACGTCTTCGACCTCGGCGGGATCCCGCACGAGGCGCGAGATCAGGCGGATGATCTTGCGGTGGTACTTGGAGACCAGCAGTTCGAACGCAGCCTTGTCGCCTTTTTGCACGCGCTCGACCAGCAACTGATCTATTTCTTTTTCGCTCACCTGAAAAATCCGTTAGCTCATTGAAGTGGACGCGGGGGCACCATTGTAGCGTTACCGCCACGCTGCCACGTTACACGCGTAACAGCCGTTACAGTCGTTACCGCGCTCTGGCAGACGCAGCACAAGACCGGCTGCGCTGGCGCAGCCAGAAACAATGCAGGCAATGCGAAAAAATGCGGGTACGCGAAACCGTCAAAACGCCGACCGCCGCGCAAGCGCGATGGCGCTTGAAGGCATTAACGGCCGGATGCGCCGCGCGCACTCACTGCGAGGATGCGGAAGATCTCGGCATCGAGAGAGTCGGCGGCCAGGAGCAGCGTCTTGCGGCGTCCGCCCTCTTCCACCACGAGCGCGAGGAGCGCTGCGCCCCACTGCGAAGCGCCGAGCAGGCGTCCATCGACGAGCTGCGCCCCGCTGCGCGCAAATGCAGCGAAACGATCGGCCCCGATTTCAATGAAGGCTGGCTGCGCACGGCGCCATGCCTGGAAAGCGAGCATCCCGGCCGCGCCCAGCGCGAACGCCGGCGGCAAAGCGCGCCACGCACCAAGCCAGGGCGCGAGCGTCGTGAAAAACGCGGTAGTTGCAATCAGCACGCCGGCAAGCTGCAGCGCTTGCAGTGCCCGGGACGGGCGCAAGGCGATGCGCGGCGCACGCGTGCGCCGCGCATCGAAAGAGGTGTTGCGGTCGGCCGGCGCATGCAGCTGCACCAGCGCGGCCGCCGTGTCGCGCGAGGCGATCACATCGGGCTCACATGCCGCTTTTGGCAGCAGTTCAAGCGAAGCGCTTGAAAACGAGCGTGCCGTTCGTGCCGCCGAAGCCGAACGAGTTCTTCAGCGCGACGTCGATCTTCATGTCCCGCGCGGTGTTCGCACAGTAGTCCAGGTCGCATGCCGGATCCTGGTTGAAGATGTTGATCGTCGGCGGCGACACCTGGTGGTGCACGGCCAGCACCGAGAACACCGACTCCAGGCCGCCCGCGCCGCCCAGCAGGTGGCCGGTCATCGACTTGGTCGAGTTGACGACGATGTCTTTCGCGTGATCACCGAACGCGCGCTTGATCGCGGTGGTTTCCGCAATGTCGCCGAGTGGAGTCGAGGTGCCGTGCGCGTTGACCCAGTTCACTTCGTTCGGGTTCACGCCCGCGTTACGCATCGCGTACTGCATGCAGCGGCGCGCGCCGTCACCGTCTTCGAGCGGAGCGGTCATGTGATACGCATCGCCGCTCATCCCGTAGCCGCCGACTTCTGCGTAGATCTTCGCGCCGCGCTTCTTCGCGTGCTCGTACTCTTCGAGGATCATCACGCCGGCGCCTTCGCCCAGCACGAAACCGTCGCGGTCCTTGTCCCACGGGCGGCTCGCCGTTGCCGGATCGTCGTTGCGCTGCGATAGCGCGCGCGCCGCCGCAAAGCCGCCGATGCCGAGCGGCGAGACGGTCGATTCCGCACCGCCCGCGATCATAACGTCGGCGTCGCCGTACTCGATCAGACGCGAGGCCTCGCCGATGCAATGCAGGCCGGTCGTGCAGGCCGTGACCATCGCAAGGTTCGGGCCTTTGATGCCGTACCTGATCGACAGGTGGCCGGAGATCATGTTGATGATCGAGGCCGGCACGAAGAACGGCGAAATACGGCGCGGGCCGCGGTTGAGCAGCTCCGTTTGCGTCACTTCGATCATGGGCAGGCCACCGATGCCCGAGCCCACCACCACGCCTACGCGCTCGGCATTCTCTTCGGTGATCTCGAAGCCGCTGTCCTGCATCGCCTGGACGCCCGCAGCAATGCCGTAATGGATAAACGTATCCATGTGACGTGCTTCTTTCGCCGGCATGTAATCTTCGACGTTGAAGCCTTTCACTTCGCCGGCAAAACGGGTCGAGAAGTTCGTAGCGTCGAACTTCGTGATGTTGGCGATGCCGGACTTCCCGGCGACCAGATTGGCCCACCCGTCGGCAACATTATTGCCAACAGGCGAAATCAGCCCCAGGCCTGTAACAACAACTCGACGACGGCTCACGGTAACCCCTTTTCCATAGATGACAAAACAAAAGCCACAGAGGCCACAGGAAATGCTCCTGTGAGCCCTGTGGCTAGTTGACCGGCCGATGCCCCGCAGCAGGTGCGACGGGCGTTCGCGGTTTCACGGGCAAGCATCCTCGCGGGCCGCTAGCGTGCAACTCGCGTGCGCGCGCCGGCCCGGGCAAGGAACAGGCGCTTAGGCCTTGACGTTCGCGCGAGCGTAGTCGATCGCTTGCTGAACCGTCGTGATCTTCTCGGCTTCCTCGTCGGGGATTTCCATGCCGAATTCGTCTTCGAGAGCCATCACCAGTTCCACGGTGTCGAGCGAGTCTGCACCCAGATCGTTCACGAACGAAGCTTCGTTCTTGATTTCAGCTTCGGCGACGCCCAGTTGCTCGGCGACGATCTTCTTGACGCGCTGTTCGATGTTGTCCATTACCCCTCCAAGGGAAAAAAGTGAGCTCATAAATGCGAGTGCGCGCATTTTATCAGGTTTGACCTGGCTGAAAAGCGGCGCTCGCGGTTCCGGAACGGCTATTCGCGCACGCGCTCAGGCGAGGTTATTCGCCGAAGCGCATCAAGGCGCGGATAGTACCGGTTAAGACATATACATCCCGCCATTTACGTGCAATGTAGTGCCCGTGATATAGCCCGCCTGCGGCGATGCGAGAAAGACCACCGCATGTGCGATGTCTTCCGGGCTGCCCAGACGGCCCAGCGGGATCTGCTGCTGGAGCGCGGCCTGCTGCTCGGCAGGCAGATCCTTGGTCATGTCGGTGTCGATGAAGCCCGGCGCCACGCAGTTCACCGTGATGCCGCGGCTGCCGATCTCGCGCGCGAGCGCGCGCGTCATGCCCGCGACGCCGGCCTTGGCCGCCGCGTAGTTGGCCTGGCCCGGGTTGCCCGACGAGCCGACCACCGACGTAATGTTGATGATGCGGCCGGCGCGCGCCTTCATCATCGGGCGCAGCACGGCGCGCGAGAGGCGGAACACCGACTTCAGGTTGGTGTCGAGCACCGCGTCCCACTCGTCGTCCTTCATGCGCATCGCCAGGTTGTCCTGCGTGATGCCGGCATTGTTGACGAGAATCGCGAGGCCGCCGAACTCCTTGACCGTCGCGTCGATGAGCGCTTCGGCCGCAGCCGCGTCGTTGACGTTGAGCACCACGCCGCGGCCCTTCACGCCCGCAGCTTCGAAAGCGGCGGTAATGGCCTGCGCGCCGGCTTCGCTCGTTGCGGTGCCGATCACCGTCGCGCCCTGGCGCGCCAGTCCCAGCGCAATGGCCCGGCCGATGCCGCGCGAAGCGCCGGTCACGATCGCGGCCTGATTGTCGAGAGTTTTTTCCATCGTTCGAATCCGTTGCGTTTGATACTTTTCGATGCGGCGGCTTAAGCCTTGAGGAGCGCGAGCGCTTCGTCGAGCGACTTCGGATCGGCCACCGAGGCGCCGGCCAGATTGCCGTCGATACGCTTGGTGAGGCCCGCCAGCACCTTGCCGGGACCGCACTCGATCACATGCGTCGCACCCTGGGCGGCGATCGCCTTGACGCACTCGACCCAGCGCACCGGACCGGCGGCCTGGCGCACGAGCGCGTCGCGAATCTTCGCGGGATCGGTTTCGAAGGCCACGTCAACGTTGTTCACGACCGGGATGGCCGGCGCATTGAGCGTGACGTTCGCGAGGTATTCGCGCAGCTGGTCCGAAGCGGGCTTGAGCAGCGACGAATGGAACGGCGCCGAAACCGGCAGCGGCAATGCACGCTTGGCCCCCTTGGCCTTGGCGATTTCGCAGGCCTTTTCGACCGCGCCCTTGTGGCCGGCGATCACGACCTGCGCCGGCGCATTGAAGTTGACCGCCTCGACCACGCCGCCGCTTACCGCTGCGGCTTCCGTGCAAACCGCGCGCACGGTGTCGTCGTCGAGACCGAGCACGGCGGCCATGCCGCCCTCGCCCACCGGCACTGCGCTTTGCATCGCCTGTGCGCGAAAGCGCACGAGCGGCACGGCGTCGCGGAACGCAAGCACGCCCGCAGCCACGAGCGCCGTGTATTCGCCCAGGCTATGGCCCGCGACGATCGCCGGCGCCGGGCCACCCGCCGCTTGCCACGCGCGATAAACGGCGTAAGCGGCGGTGAGCATGACCGGCTGCGTGTTGGTGGTGAGGTTGAGTTCGTCGGCAGGGCCTTCGGCGATCAGCTTGCCGAGATCCTGATCGAGTGCATCGGACGCTTCCTTGAGCGTCTCGCGCACGACGGCGTTGTCACCGAAGGCGTCGAGCATGCCAACGGCCTGCGAGCCTTGTCCAGGAAATACGAACGCAAATTTCATAACGTCCCCAAAATTCGATCAAAACAGATGGGCGATGCGCTCCGATGAACCGCATGCGGGACCGCGCGTGTCGCAGGCCCGGCCAAGCGGGAGCGCCCGCTTCGGACTGGTCAGAAACGGATGACCGAAGCGCCCCAGGTAAAGCCGCCGCCGACGCCTTCGATCAGCACGTTCTGGCCACGCTTGATGCGGCCGTCGCGCACCGCGACGTCGAATGCAAGCGGAATCGAAGCCGCCGAGGTATTGCCGTGCTCACCCACGGTGACCACCATGCGCTCGGCGGGCAGACCGAGCTTGCGGCAGGTGCCCTGCATGATGCGGATGTTGGCCTGATGGGGGATCAGCCAGTCGATCTGGTCGGCTGTGAGTTGCGCTTTTTCGAGCGCCTCGATCGCGACCTTCTCGAGCACGTTGACGGCGAGCTTGAACACGGCCTGGCCATCCATATGGAGGAACGCGTTGCCGGCAACCACGCCGCCGTTCACGTTGCCTGGCGTGCAGAGAATGTGCGCATAGCTGCCGTCGGCGTGGAGCGCGCTCGAGAGCACGCCCGGCTCGCTGGACGCCTGCAGCACGATCGCGCCTGCGCCGTCGCCGAACAGCACGCAGGTCGTGCGGTCTTTGAAGTCGAGAATGCGCGAGAACGTTTCCGCGCCCACGATGAGCGCCGTCTTGTGCTGGCCGCTGCGGATCAGGCTGTCGGCGACCGATACCGCGTAAGCAAAGCCCGAGCACACGGCCTGCACGTCGAACGCCGCGCCGTGATTGCGGATGCCGAGCTTGTTCTGCAGCAGGCAGGCGGTGCTCGGAAACACGAAATCGGGCGTTGAGGTGGCGACGATGATGAGGTCGATCGATTGCGGGTCGACATCGGCGGCCTCGATCGCGCGCTGCGAAGCGGCCAGGGCGAGATCGCTGGTCGTGACATCGGGCGCCGCAAAGTGGCGCGCGTGGATGCCGGTGCGCGCGACGATCCACTCGTCGCTCGTCTCGACGCCCTGGGCGGCGAGACGTTCGGCCAGATCCTGATTGGTGACGCGCTCAGGCGGAAGAAAACTGCCCGTGCCGAGCACGCGGGAATAGAGAGTCGATTGAGCCATTATGCCTTCGAGGATGATGCGGCGCCGGGCGGCAGTTCGCCCGCCGTCTGAGCGGGTAAGCTCGCTGATGGACTCGCGGAAGGCTCCTCGGGAGCCTTTGGGGCGGCGCTGTTCTGGCCGCCCGTGGACGCACCGGCAGCCTGTTCGAGTGAACTGGCGTTTTCTTCCATGGCGCGCGCGAGACGCTCCAGCACGCCATTTTTGACGGCATCATACCCGCGTTTGATCGCCCACTCAAACGCATAAGCGTCTGCGGAGCCATGGCTCTTGAATACGAGGCTTTTCAGGCCGAGCAGCGCCGCGCCGTTGTACTGGCGGTGATCGACGCGTTTCTTGAAACGCATGAGCACCGGCAGCGCAGCCAGCGCCATGAGCTTCGTGAGCCACGAGCGGCCAAACTCTTCCTTGATCATGTCGTTGAGCATCTGCGCGAGGCCTTCCGACGTCTTGAGCGCGACATTCCCCACGAAACCGTCACAGACGACAACGTCGACGGTGCCCTTGTAAATGTCGTTGCCTTCCACGTTGCCGCGGAAATTCAGCGTGCTCGCGCGCAGCAACTCGCCTGCGCGCTTGATCGTGTCGTTGCCCTTGATGACTTCTTCACCGATGTTCAGGAGCCCGATGGTCGGGCGCTCCTTGCCCTCGAGCGCGGCGACGAGCGCGTGCCCCATCTCGGCGAATTGCAGCAGATGCTGCGGTTCGCAGTCGACGTTCGCGCCGAGGTCGAGCATCGTCGTGTAACCGCGCTCGCTGGGCAGCGCGAACGCGATGGCCGGCCGTTCGATGCCAGGCAGCGTCTTGAGCACATAGCGCGAGACGGCCATCAGCGCGCCGGTGTTGCCTGCGGAGACGCAAGCCTGCGCCTCGCCCTCTTTGACGCGGTTGAGCGCGACGCGCATCGACGAGTCTTTCTTCTTGCGCAAGGCGACTTCGACCGGATCGTCCATTTCGACGACCTCGGTGGCGGGAACGACGGAAAGTGCGGAGAGATCCAGCGCTTTCAGCTTCTTGAGCTGGGCGCGGATCGCCGTCTCGATGCCCACCAGTTGCAGTCGCGCATCGGGATGCGTGCGGACGAAATTGACTGCGGCAGGCACTGTCACGGACGGACCGTGGTCGCCTCCCATGCAATCTATCGTGAGCGTAACGGTCATGGAGTGCGACGGATTTCAGGCACAAAAAAGCGGCAGTTGAATGCCGCCTTTTTTGCCGAGCCGAAAAACTGTCAAGCGAACGGAATCGCCATGTGCAGCGCCGTGCAAGCCCGGAATCGGGCCGTCGCGCCGCACACTGGACGATTAGTCGTTCTTGGTCTTGACGACTTTCTTGCCGCGGTAGTAGCCGTTCGGGCTGATGTGGTGACGCAGATGCACTTCACCCGTGCTCGGCTCGACAGCCAGCGGCGCGCCCGTGAGGAAATCGTGCGAGCGGTGCATGCCGCGCTTCGACGGCGACTTCTTGTTTTGTTGAACTGCCATGATAACTCCTGAAAATTTTCCAAATTCTAACACAGCCCGATCCGGCCGCCGCCACCCTGGGGGATGACCGGACTCCGGGACTGGGCCACGAATTGATACTGCACGCCACCCGCAGCCACCCGGTAAAACCTTAGTGCTTGCTGCCGGGACCGTCCTTCTTGAGCGATTCGAGCGCCGCAAACGGGTTGACGCGCTCTTCCGGCTCGATTTCCTGCTCCGGCACGTCGTCGACGGAATCCACGCCATCCGCGCCGTCGGCACCCGAGGCGAGGCTTTCGTGAACTTCCGGACAAACTTCGTGCTTCGGCACGAGCGGCAGCGAGAGCAACAACTCCTCTTCGATCAAGTCGACGAGATCGAAATGGCGCGAGCCTACAATCACATCGAATTCATCGTCGTCGAGCGAAAACTCGTCCGCCTCATCTTCCGTCTGGACGATCCGGAAGACCGGGTCCGCGTTGAACGCCTGCTCGTAGGGAGCGAGGCAACGCTGACACGTAAGCCATGCGGCACCGTGAATCGCGAGCCGCAGATACGGCTGCGGCCCCTCGGTGCCGTTGTCCTGCAATTCCTGTTGCGTGAAGCCCTCGGCCTGCCATGTGAACGCGGCATCGCGGTCTGGCGCATCGGCCGGGACTTCGCTTAGCATGCGCGGCAGTTGCGGGAGACGCACCGCACCCGATGCACTGCGCCCGCTACGCGCAAATTCGAAAATGTCGAAATCGCGCGGATTGAGCGCGCCCTGCGTGCCTTTATCCGCACCTGCACCCGATGCGGCGCCCGCAGGCTTGCCAGAATGTTCGGTCATGTGCGCTCTCCTGCTCCAGACGCGCGGCCCGCAGGCGGCGCAAAGCCCTACACTGCTGCCGATCCGCGATCCGCATTCTTGTCCGCCCGCTTCCCTCGCGCCTTTCTTTAATGCGCGCCGGCCCGCCGGACACACCGCCGGACACACATTAGCCAGACGCACGAGGTGAGCGTACCGATGAAAAGCCCAAAATCATAACGTCTTTATCTTTGCGAGTCAAACACTTAAGCTCACGCTCGCAAGCCTCTGCGCGGCTTGGGCATTTTGGCAAATTCGCCGGCAAATGCGACTGTTGAATGCGACTGCCGCATGCCTTACTCGCCCTGCACCGCTCCACGACCATTATTCACGATCCGACCATCATGCAGGATACCGCTGCACCCGCCCGGCAACCGGGCCGACCCACGCTGATTCTCGCCTCCAGCTCACGCTACCGCCGCGAGTTGCTCGAGCGCCTGCACATCCCTTTCGAGACCGCTGTGCCGGCCATCGACGAAACGCCGCAACCCGGCGAAACGCCCGCCGCCACGGCACTGCGCCTGGCCGAGGCCAAGGCCCGCGCCGTAGCCGCCGCCTTGCCGGCCGGCGCCGGGCGTGCGCTCGTGATTGGCTCCGACCAGGTGGCGACCTTCGACGGGCACCAGATCGGCAAACCGGGCACTCACGAGCGCGCACTCGAGCAACTGCGCGCCATGCGCGGACGTGAAGTGTTGTTCCATAGTGCACTCAGTCTGCTGGACACCGCGACTGGCCAAACGGATACCGTCGATGTCGTGACCACGGTGCGCTTTCGCGACCTGCCCGACGCCGCGCTCGACGCCTACCTGCGCGCCGAGCAGCCCTACGACTGCGCGGGCAGCGCGAAATCGGAAGGGCTTGGCATCGCGCTGCTGGAAGCAGTCCAGTCCGACGACCCCACCGCGCTGATCGGCCTGCCGCTCATCGCGCTCACGCGCATGCTGCTCGCCGTCGGCTATCCATTGCTGAATCCGCTACTTGCGCCGCAGGACGCTCGCCAATGACCACGGGCACGCTCTATCTGATCCCCAACACCCTCGGTGACGGCGACGACGCCGCGCTCGCCGCCGTCCTGCCCACGCCCGTGCGCGAACGCGCGGGCACGCTGTCCAGCTACATCGGCGAGAACGCCAAGACCACGCGCGCGTTCCTGAAGCGCGTCGGAACCACGCAGCCGATCCAGGAGATCGAAATTCGCGAGCTCAACGTCAACACGCCCGCAAGCGAGATCGACAAGCTGCTCGCGCCGCTTCTGGCCGGCATCGACACGGGGCTGGTGTCCGAAGCGGGCGTGCCCGCCGTGGCCGACCCGGGCGCCCTGCTGGTGCGACGCGCGCACGAGCGCGGCATCAAGGTCGTGCCGCTCGTCGGGCCGAGCTCGATCCTGCTTGCGCTGATGGCGTCGGGCCTGAACGGCCAGAGCTTTGCGTTCCATGGCTATCTGCCCGTGGACGCGAACGAGCGCACCAAAAAGCTGCGCGAACTCGAGCAGACCTCCCGCAAGGCGAGGCAAACGCAGATCTTCATCGAGACACCCTATCGCAACCGCGCGCTGCTAGACGCGCTGCTCGCAACCTGCGCACCCTCCACGCTCGTGTGCGTGGCCGCCGACCTCACGCTGCCAGGCGAGACGATCGTGAGCCGCGCCGTGTCCGAATGGAAAAAGAAGCCGGCGCCCGAGTTGCATAAGCGGCCCGCGATCTTCCTGCTGCTGGCAAACTGAGCGCCGTTCGCACAGGCGCCACCGCAAAATGAAACGGCCGCCGTGCATCGCACAGCGGCCGTTTCACGTGGGGTCGGAGCCCCGTTTGCGCAGAATCAGCGCACCGAGACCTTCCCGCCCGAAATCAGCGAATGCACGGCCGCAGAACCAACGCTTGCGCCAAAGCGCTTCGCGACGCGGTCGGTGATGCCCTGCTTGACCGTGTAGTCAACGATGTCCGGCGCCTTGATGACTTCGCGCGCCACATAGTCGCTGTCGCCGAAGCCGTCAGCAAGACCGAGCTCGACGCTCTTCTGGCCGGTCCAGAAAAGGCCCGAGAAGAGGTCCGGCTCATCCTTCAGGCGCTTGCCGCGGCCCGTCTTCACGGCGTCGATGAACTGCTGGTGAATCTGGTCGAGCATCTCCTGGGCGTGTGCGTCCATCTTCGGCGTATTCGGCGAGAACGGATCGTAAAAACCCTTGTTCTCCCCCGATGTGCGCAGCCGGCGCTGGACGCCGAGCTTGTCCATCAGGCCCGTGAAGCCGAAGCCGTCCATCAGCACGCCAATCGAGCCGACGATGCTGGCCTTGTTCACATAAATCTTGTCCGCAGCGGCGGCAACGTAATAGCCGCCCGAAGCGCACATGTCCCCCACCACCACGTAGAGCGGAATGGCCGGATATTTCCCCCGCAGCCTGCGGATCTCGTCGTTGATGATGCCGGCCTGCACCGGCGAGCCGCCGGGGCTGTCGATATGCAGAATCACGCCGGCGGTGCCGTCGTCGTCAAACGCGCTATCGAGCGCGCTATTGATGTCGTCGGCATTGGCGGACGTGTCCGCCGAAATCTCGCCACTGAGCGTGACGAGCGCCGTGTGGCGGCCGCCGCTGTCCACGCGCGTGCCGGAAAGGTCGAGGATGCTCCATGCGACCAGCACCAGCACCGCAAGAAACGCGAAGCGGAAAAAGATCTTCCAGCGCCGCGCCGAGCGTTGCTCGGTGATCGCGGCCATGGCGATGCGTTCGAGCGCCTCGCGCTCCCAACCGGGCTTGCCGCCGCTGGCGTCATCAGGGTTCAGGTTATCGGACATGCGTGGTAACGAATCAGGATGGGGTCGGACTCAAATCGTCGTCCGGAAGCCAGAATACCGCACGGCCTTCGGGTGTGTCGCGTTCTTCGACGCGCACCGCGCGCAACCGCGCGCCGCGGCACGGTCCGCCCACGCATTTGCCGGTGTCGGGCTGGTAGATCGCGCCATGCGTCGCGCACATGATATAGAGCCCCGAAGACTCGAAGAACTGCCCCTCGACCCAGTCGAGCTCCGTCGGCACGTGGGCGCAGCGGTTCAGGTAGCCGTACACCTCGCCGCCATAGCGCACGAAGAACACGACGGCCTCGCCGCCCGCATAGGTCGCGCTCATGCGCTGGCCTGCGCCACCCTCGACGAGGTCCTCGGCGGCGCACACGCGCACGGGCGCGTGGGCCGTCTCGTGGGCTTCGCCCGCACCGGGCTGCGCGTTCATGCGTGCTCCCGCAGCCAGCCGGCCAGCGCTGCCACGTCCGGCGCGATAAACCGCGGCGCAAGCCCGGCCAGCGCGCCCGACGAATGCGCGCCGTAAGCCACGCCCACGCCCGCCGCGCCCGCGTTAGCGGCCATCTGCAAGTCGTGCGTCGTGTCGCCGATCATCACCGTTCGACCCAGATCCTGCCCCAGTTCGCGCGTGAGCTCCTGGAGCATGGCCGGA
The DNA here is from genome assembly GCF_048957375.1 of Paraburkholderia sp. A1RI-2L. NCBI lineage: Bacteria > Pseudomonadati > Pseudomonadota > Betaproteobacteria > Burkholderiales > Burkholderiaceae > Paraburkholderia > Paraburkholderia sp. A1RI-2L. The sequence goes on along the minus strand of NZ_JARBTA010000001.1, from coordinate 653,643 downwards.
TGCGGCTTCGAGAAGGTTTCGTCGGCGCAGCGCGTGCCGTCGAACAAGCTCGTGAGGCTGGCCTCGGCCAGCGCGCGGTTCAGCCCCACCCGGCTCTTGCCGGTCGCCACCGCGAGCAGGTAGCCCGTGTCGCGCAGCTCGGTGAGCATCTCGCGCACGCCCGCAAACAGCTCGATTTGCTGATCTTTCAGCAGGTAATGAACGCGGTAGCGCTCCACGAGGCGCGGATAGTCGGCGGGATCGAGCGTGGGCGCGGCAATCTGCAATGCCTCGCGCAAGCCAAGGCCGATCACGTAGCTCGCGGCTTCGTCGCCGGGCACCGGCAGGCCCAGGTCGCGGCACGCGGCCTGGATGCTGCGCGTGATGTGGGCGGTCGAGTCCATCAGCGTACCGTCCCAGTCGAACACAATCAGGTCAAATTGCTCTCGGGCCATGCGGTCCTTCTCCAAACACTGTAATTCTTGAATCCGGCTTGCTCTCCGGTTCGTCGCAGCGTCATGCGCATTCGGCGCCCCTATTCGGGCCGCGCAGCGGCGTGGCGCTCGCCCTCTGCTTCGCGCTGCGCGCGCAACTCGCTGACAAAGCTGCGCAGCTCGGGCGGCAGCGGCGCCTCGAATTGCAGCGGCGCGCCCGTGATCGGGTGCGTGAGCTTCAACCGGTGCGCATGCAGGAACATTCGCTTGACGCCTGGCTTCGCGCCGGTGCGCGCGAGCGCCTTGTTGAGCGCGAAGTCGCCGTATTTGGCGTCGCCGACGATCGGCAAGCCCAGATGCGCGAGATGCACGCGGATCTGGTGAGTGCGGCCAGTCTTGAGCTCGGCCTCGACGAGCGCGTAGCCGGGCCAGCGCTCGACGAGATTGAAGACCGTATGCGACGGCTGGCCGTCGGGCTGCACGCGCACACGCCGCTCGCCTTCGGGGGTCAGGTACTTGTGTAGCGGCTCCTTCACGGCGCGCCGGCGCCCCCAGTCGCTCGCCCACTCGCCGTGGACACACGCGTAATAGCGCTTGTCCGTTTTGTTGTCGCGCATCTGCTCGTGCAGCCCGACCAGCGCCGCGCGCTTCTTCGCGAGCATCAGCACGCCGGACGTCTCGCGGTCGAGCCGGTGCACGAGTTCGAGGAATTTGCCGTGCGGCCGCGCCTCGCGCAACTGCTCGATCACGCCGAAAGCCACACCGCTGCCGCCATGCACAGCCACGCCGGCGGGCTTGTCGATCACGAGCAGCGCCTCGTCCTCGTACAGCACGCTGAAGTGCGCCGCCGGCACGGGCGCCGCGCCTGCCTGCTCGCTCGGCTGGGCGACGCGCATGGGCGGCACGCGCACGACGTCGCCCATCTCGAGCCGGTACTGCGCGTCGATTCGCCCCTTATTCACACGCACTTCCCCGCTGCGCAAAATCCGGTAGATATGGCTCTTCGGCACGCCTTTGCACACGCGCAGCAAGAAATTGTCGATCCGCTGACCAGCAGCGTCTTCGTCGATCTCGACGAACGAAACCTGGTCGCTCGCGACCTGATTCTGGGATATTTTGCCTAACCCTTTCATTCTGAATATAATTTGCCCAGCGCTGACGCGACGGCAGGCCAAAAGGCCAAAAAGTTCCTGATTCGCCCCAAGGTTGTCTACTGAATACCCAAGGGCGCTTCTCCGGGATCTTGAACCGCGCGGCATGCGCAGGCGGCAAGCGATAAACCGATATTTTACTTGCGCCCGGGGCCGGTTGCTCACCCCGTTTTAGAGATGCAACGAGTTGCACGCACGGAAGTCCGCGCGGCAGGGACGGCGCCCACAGGCACGTTCGGTCGAGGCAGGCTCCGACGGTAACGGAAGGTTGGTATAAAGAATTCATCCGGCGAGTCATGCCGCGCGGTCGCAACGTTTTCGAGCGACTGCCGCCCGACGCGCTGGTGGCGAAAATACGGCGAGCGCCTGATGCGTCCCGGCAATGTGCGGGATATGGCGACGTCAAAAGTGGCGAGACACCCCGAGGGGGAAGACGGGCGTTTCTGAAAGCTTCCCGTGCGCGGCCCTGGGCTCGATGCCCGAAGCCGCAAAGCAGATCCAGCCAGCAGCGCGCGCAGTTCGCGGCTGCGGCCCATGTCCTGTCGCGATCGTGCGTGGCGCCTTTTGCCGCCAACGCACGCAAGCACCGCCACAAGCCGGCAATCAGCGGCTATGAGCGGGCAACAAGCGGCGACAGGCGGATCGGAAGCGCAGGAAAACCGTGCCCCCGCGCGTCTGGCTGCTCTTGAAGACGTATTTCGCATGTGCCCACGCGGCCCGTCCATGGCAACGCAACGCCGGACCGGCTGCCCGCAAGGCAATTCTCCCCGCCATCGTTCCTGCTCCAGCGTGCTTGTGAAAACACAATAAGGCGCGGCTTGCCGCGACCCTCTCCCCCCATGCAGCCCGGCGAAGCGCCGGGCGCCGTCGAGGGACCGAGGGCCGTGCATGAAGCCGCACTGGAGCCGTTCAATGAAACGAATGCTGTTCAACGCGACGCAGCAGGAAGAACTGCGCGTCGCTATTGTCGATGGACAGAAGCTGATCGACATCGACATCGAAACTGCCGGCCGCGAACAGCGCAAAGGCAATATCTACAAGGGCATCGTCACCCGCATCGAGCCGTCGCTCGAAGCGTGTTTCGTCAACTACGGCGAAGATCGCCATGGCTTCCTGCCGTTCAAGGAAGTCGCCCGCCAGTACTTCCGCGACGGCGTCGACATGCGCGGCGCGCGCATCCAGGACGCCCTCAAGGAAGGCCAGGAACTGATCGTCCAGGTCGAGAAGGAAGAGCGCGGCAACAAGGGCGCCGCCCTCACCACTTTCATCTCGCTCGCCGGCCGCTACCTCGTCCTCATGCCGAATAACCCGCGCGGCGGCGGCGTGTCGCGCCGCATCGAGGGCGACGACCGTCAGGAACTGCGCGAAACCATGGCGCAGCTGCAACTGCCGGACGGCATGAGCATTATCGCGCGCACGGCCGGCATCGGCCGCTCCGCCGAAGAGCTCCAGTGGGACCTGAACTACCTGCTGCAACTGTGGCGCGCCATCGAAGCCGCGTCGCAAGCCGGCCAGTCAGGTCAGCCGATGCTGATCTATCTGGAATCGAGCCTCGTGATCCGCGCGATCCGCGACTACTTCCAGCCCGACATCGGCGAAATCCTCATCGACACCACCGAGATCTATGACCAGGCACGCGCCTTCATGGATATCGTGATGCCGGATAATGTCAACAAGGTGAAGCGGTATCACGACGACGTGCCGCTGTTCTCGCGCTTCCAGATCGAGCACCAGATCGAGACCGCGTACTCGCGCACGGTGCCGCTGCCCTCGGGCGGCGCGATCGTGATCGACCACACCGAGGCGCTGGTCGCCATCGACGTGAACTCGGCGCGCGCCACCAAGGGCGCCGACATCGAGGAAACCGCCGCGCGCACCAACCTCGAAGCCGCCGACGAAGTGGCGCGCCAGCTGCGTCTGCGCGACCTGGGCGGCCTGATCGTGATCGACTTCATCGACATGGAGTCGGCCAAGAGCCAGCGCGAAGTCGAGCAGCGCCTGAAAGACGCGCTGCGCCACGACCGCGCCCGCGTGCAGATGGGCAAGATCTCGCGCTTCGGCCTGATGGAGCTGTCGCGCCAGCGCCTGCGCCCGGCCCTCTCGGAAGGCAGCCACGTCACCTGCCCGCGCTGCAACGGCACGGGTCATATCCGCGATACGGAATCGTCGGCGCTTCAGGTCCTGCGCATCATCCAGGAAGAGGCGATGAAGGAAAACACCGCGGCAATTCATTGCCAGGTGCCGGTCGAAGTGACCGCCTTCCTGCTCAACGAGAAGCGCGCGGAAATCAACAAGATCGAGTCGCGTTTCAAGGTCGGCGTCGTGCTGATCCCGAACAAGCACCTCGAAACGCCGCACTACAAGCTCGAGCGCCTGCGTCACGACGATGCGCGTCTCGACGACCCGCGCGCCTCGTGGAAGATGGCCGAGGAAGCTGCGCGTGAGCTCGAGTCGGAGACCGGCTATAGCAAGCGCACGGCCGAAACCAAGCCGAAGCAGGAAGCCGCGGTGAAGGGCATCACGCCCGAGCGCCCTGCCCCCACGGCACAGGCCAAGCCCGTGGCCGAGCCGATGCCCGTTGGCGCACCTGTTGCCGCCGCTCCCGCGAGCGGCGGCGGCTTCTTCGCCTTCATCAAGCGCCTCTTCGGCGGCGCGCCGGCACCGGCTCCCGTGCCGGCACCGGTCGAGCAGCAGGAAAAGGCCAGCCGTCCGGCGCGCGAAGCCCGCACCGAGCGTGGCGAGAAGGCTGGCGCAGGCTCCGGCGACCGCAACCGCAACCGCCGTGGCGGTAGCCGCGACGCAGCAGCCCGTGGCGAAGCGGCAGGCGGCGCGCGCGCCGGCCAGCCCTCGGGCCGTCGTGAGGAGCGCGAACCGCGTGAATCGCGTGAGCCGCGCGAAGGACGTGAAGGCCGCGCCCCCCGTGAACAGCGCGAGCCGCGCGAGCAACGCGAACCGCGTGAAGCACGCGAGGGCCGTGAGCCCCGCGCCGAACGCGAGCAGCGCATCGAACGCGTCGAACGTGGCCAGGACCGCAGCGAAGCAGCCGAAGCCGCCCCGCGCGGCGAACGTCAGGAACGTGGCGAGCGCCGTGAACGCGGTGAACGCACGGAGCGTGGCGAGCGTGGTGACCGCGCCGAACGTGGCGAACGGCGCCGTCAGCAGCAGCCCGAAGCCGCCGAGGCACAAGAGGCGCGCCTCGACGCCGCTAACACCGAAGCCGAGGTCGCCGAAGCAGCCCAGGCCGCCCTCACCGACGGCGTGACCCACGCCGGCACCGACGAAGACGGCGCACCGCAAGGTGAGGAGCGCCGCCGCCGCCGCCGTGGCCGCCGTGGTGGTCGCCGCGAGCGCGATGCGGAAGGCACGCAAGGGCTCGAAGGCGCAACTGGCGCCGACGAGGGCACCGACGAATTGGCCGCTGCGTTCCCGGCTGTCGAGCAGCCCGCTGTCGAGCAGGCTGAGCGCGTCGAAACTGTCGTTCACACTTCAGTTACCGAAGCGGTGGTCGTGACGGCCTTGCCGGTCGCAGCAGCTGCTGCCGCTGAGGCCGCCCATTCGGCGCAAGCCACCGAAGCACCAGCTGTTGAAGCACCGGCAGTCGTTCCGGCCGCCCCGGCCGAAACCGCAGTTGCTGCTGCACCCGAAGCGCCGGTTGCCGCACCCGCTGAACCGGTCGCGGCCGCCGTCGAACCGGTCGCGGCCGCCACGCCGGCTCAGGCCGTTGTGGAACCGGCTGCTGTTGCTGCAACGCCGGCCGTGCAGGCCGAAGAACCCGCAGCAGCCGCAGCGCCGGTGGTCCGCGAGGATCGCGTCGAAGCTCCGCCCGCGCCGATCGCCGAACCGGCTGCCGTCGCTCGACCCGCGCCGGTCGAGACGCGTGCCGAAGTTGTCGTGGCACAAGCCGAAGCCGCAGCGCCGGTCGCCGAGCCCGCGACTCAGCGTCACACGCCAGCGAGCGTGTCGGCCGCGGCCGACACGCTGCGTCCGATGCTGGAATCGGCAGGCCTCGAGTGGGTCAACACCGACGCCGCCAAGCTGCGTGCCGCGCAGGACGCCGCCGCCCAGGTGGTGAAGCCCGCACGCGTACCGCGCGAGCGCAAACCCCTGCCGCCGGCCGACAGCGCACCGATGCAGCAGGTGGAGACGACCCGCCAGCCCTAACCGGCACGCGCGAGTCAGCCGGACCGGAAGTCGGCCTCAGGGCCGCTTCCGACCCCCGGCGGTAATGCCGCATCGCAACACGAAGCCCGCCGCTATCGGCGGGCTTTTTTTTGATATATCAGCGTTCACCCTTGTCGGTGCGCAAGGTGAGGTTCGGCTAGAATCGAACCAACGAGAGAATGAAGCCACCATGTCCCGACGCATCATCCCTGTTGCAGACATCCGCTCGCTGCCGCCCAGCCCGGCAGCGCAGACCGTGCGCGCGCCGTCTGGCGAGCTGTTCGACGCTTTCGCGCGGCCGTTGCGCGACTTGCGCATCTCGGTCACGGACCGTTGCAACTTCCGCTGCGTCTACTGCATGCCGCGTGCGGTTTTCAACAAGGACTACCCGTTCCTGCCGCATTCGTCGCTTCTTTCACTAGAAGAAATCGAACGTATCGCGCGGCTTTTCGTCGCACACGGTGTCACCAAGATCCGCCTGACCGGCGGCGAGCCGCTGCTGCGCAAGAACATCGAATTCCTGATCGAGCGCCTCGCGAAGCTGCGCACGCCCGACGGCGAGCCGCTCGACCTCACGCTCACAACGAATGGATCGCTGCTCGCACGCAAGTCGCGCGCATTGCGCGACGCGGGCCTCACGCGCGTCACGGTGAGCCTCGACGCACTCGACGACGCGCTCTTTCGCCGCATGAACGACGCCGATTTCTCGGTCGCCGACGTGCTCGACGGCATCGCGGCCGCGCAGTCGGTCGGTCTCGACCCGATCAAGGTCAACATGGTCGTCAAGCGCGGCACCAACGACAGCGAGATCGTGCCGCTCGCGCGCCACTTCCGCGGCTCGGGCGTGACCCTGCGTTTCATCGAATACATGGATGTGGGCACTTCGAACGGCTGGAACATGGCCGAGGTGCTGCCGTCCGCCGACGTGGTCGCCCGCATCGCCGAGCACTTTCCGCTGGTCGCGCTCGAACCGCACAGCGCTGCCGAAACGGCGCAGCGCTGGGGCTACGCGGACGGCGCCGGCGAAATCGGCGTGATCTCCAGCGTCACGCGCGCATTCTGCGGCGATTGCACGCGCGCGCGCCTCTCGACCGAAGGCAAGCTGTATCTGTGCCTGTTCGCCTCGATGGGCTACGACCTGCGCGCGTTGCTGCGAGGCGACGCGAGCGACGAAGCCATTTCCGCCACGATTGCCCAGATCTGGGAACAGCGCGCCGACCGCTATTCGCAATTGCGTGGCAGCGACGCCGCGCCGGCCGAGGGCGAAGAGCGCCGTATCGAAATGTCCTATATCGGCGGCTGATACAGCGATACGCCGATGCCCTCCGCTTCGCCCGCCATCCCCACCGCTGCGCTTACCGGCCTCGTGCTCGCGGGCGGCCGCGGCCAGCGCATGGGCGGCGTCGACAAAGGCCTCCAGCGCCTGCACGGCAAACCGCTCGCCGCGCATGTGCTGGCGCGTCTCGCGCCGCAAGCAGGCGCACTCGCCATCAGCGCGAACCGCAACCACGATGTCTACGCCGGGCTCGGCGCGCCGTGGCACGCGCAGGTCATCGCCGATACGCTGCCCGACTACCCCGGCCCGCTCGCGGGACTGCTTGCCGGCCTGCGCGCCGCCGGCACCGAATGGCTGCTGAGCGCGCCGTGCGATTCGCCATGGCTGCCAGCCGATCTCGGCGCCCGGCTGGCCGAAGCGGTGCGCGCGCAAGACACGCTCATCGCCACCGCAACAACGGTGAACGCCGCCGGTGAAGTCAGCCTGCACCCCGTCTTCGCGCTCGTCCACACCTCGCTCGCCGACGATCTCGCCGCGTTTCTGGATGCAGGCGAGCGCAAGGTCCGCGCGTGGTACGCGCGCCACACGGCGGCCGAAGTGGTCTTTGCCGACGAGCGTGCGTTTTACAATGTCAATTCCTTACAGGAACTTGCCGAGCTCGACCGTGCCTGACGAGCGCGTCCGGCTCGACCGCCGCCGCCCGCCACCGGCCTGATGCACGCCCCCCTGGACGATCGCCACACCCATCCGCGCGGATGCGACGCTTCTCCACTCCATGACCACGCTTAACAGTATTTCCGGCTGCGCAGGAAGCCTTGGCCAGTTCGATCCACAAGCCTTGCCCGTCAGTGCTGCGCAGGCCATCGTGCTCCAGTGGGTCACGCCGCTCGCGCAAAGCGAGCGCGTGCCGTTGCGCGACGCGCTGGCACGCGTGCTCGCAAAAGACGTGATCTCGCCGATCGACGTGCCCGCTCACGACAACTCGGCCATGGACGGCTATGCCTTCGACGGCGCGTCGCTGCTCGCGCAAGCCGTGCCAGCGGGCGCGACGCTCACGCTGAAGGTGGCGGGCAAGGCGTTCGCCGGCCATCCCTACACGGGCGCCATCGCGCCGGATGCGTGCGTGCGCATCATGACGGGCGCGCCGATGCCCGCCGGCTGCGACACCGTCGTGCCGCAGGAGCGCGTGGAGCATGGCGTGGGCGCGAAAGCCGCCGCCGGCCCAGTTTCCAGCACCGTTTCCGAAGCCGTCACCTTCCGCGCCGACGCCGTGACACCCGGCGCAAACCGCCGCCGCAAGGGCGAAGATCTCGCGCGCGGCAGCGCGGCGCTGCGCGCAGGCCGCGTGCTGCGCGCGAGCGATATCGGCTTGATGGCCTCGCTCGGCATTGTCGACGTGGCCGTGAAGCGGCGTCTGCGCGTGGCGTTCTTCTCGACCGGCGACGAGTTGCGCTCGCCCGGCGAGCCGCTCGACGCCGGCTGCATCTACGACAGCAACCGCTACACGCTCGGCGCGATGCTGCAGCGCCTGAACGCCGAGCCGATCGATCTCGGCCGCGTGCGCGACGACCCCGAATCGCTCGCGGCCACGCTCAAGGCCGCGGCCGAAAGCGCCGACGTCGTGCTGACCTCGGGCGGCGTCTCGGTCGGCGAAGCCGACTTCACGCGCACCCAGTTGCAGACGCTCGGCGATGTGTCCTTCTGGGGCCTCGCGATGCGTCCGGGCCGCCCGCTCGCGTTCGGCCGTATCTGGTCGGGCGGCCGTCCCGGCGCCGGGCGCGCGGCCCTCCTGTTCGGGTTGCCAGGCAATCCGGTCGCCACGATGGTCGCGTTCTACCAGATCGTGCGCCCCGCGCTGATCGCGATGTCAGGCGCCACGCCTCAGCCGATGCCGCTCATTCCGGCGCGCTGCGACGCGCCCATCAAAAAGCGCCCGGGCCGCACCGAATTCCAGCGCGGCGTCGCCGAGCGCGATGCGCAGGGCCAGTGGCGCGTAGCGCCCACGGGCTCGCAAAGCTCAGGCGCGCTCAGCACGATGAGCGAGGCGAACTGCTTCATCGTGCTCGCCCACGAAAGCGCCGACCTCGATGCTGGCGACACCGTCGACATCATGCTCTTCGACGGCCTCGTCTAGCACGGCGCCCATGCCCCGTCACTGCAACGTTCAACATGATTCGGCGTCCCTCAGAGACGTCCCCTCGACCTACGGACCGATTCACATGAAAAAACAGATTTCGTTCATCGCCGCCGGGCAGACTGCGAAGGCCCTCATCCTCGTGTACCTGACTTTCAGCGTGCCGGTCGTGCTGCTCGTCGCGGTGGTCGCGTTCTTCCGCTACGGCACCTTCGAGCTCGGCACCGTGTTCAGCGCGCTGATCCTCAATGCCATCGTCGGCTTCGTGCTGCTGTGGATCGCCTGCCATCTGTACAACTGGGTTGCCGCGCGCTTCGGCGGCATCGAGATCCATCTCTCCGACGTGCCCGAGGAGGCGTGATGACCGCTACGATCCGCGCAGCGGCGCCCGCCGACGTCAGCGCCATGCATGCGCTGATGTACGAGCTCGCCGAGTTCGAAAAGCTCACGCACCTCTTCACGGGCACGCCCGAAGGACTCGCCGATGCGCTGTTCGGCGCGCACCCGGCGGCTGAGGCGCTGGTGGCCGAGGACGCGGGCCGCATCGTCGGCTATGCGCTGTTCTTCCACAACTACTCGACCTTCCTCGGGCGTCGCGGGCTCTATCTCGAAGACCTTTACGTGCAGCCGTCGCAGCGTGGCACGGGTCTCGGCACGGCGCTGCTACGCGCGCTCGCCGCCATTGCCGTGGAGCGCAAGTGCGGCCGCTTCGAGTGGACCGTGCTCGACTGGAACACGCCGGCCATCCGCTTCTACGAGAAGATGGGCGCAACCATCTTGCCCGACTGGCGCGTGGTGCGCGTGACGGGCGATGCGCTCGACCAGCTCGCGGCGCCTGCCGAGCCGGTCGCGAGCTAGGGCATGCAACATGAACATCGGGCCGTCCGCAGATCGCTGCGGACGGCCCGATGTTTTTTGGGACGCTTCGTTGCGTGGCTCGCGCGATGCGGGCGTCACTCGTCGCCGCTTTCTCCGTTCTCGCCGCTACCGCCGTTGCGCAGCGCATCGCCGAGCAGATTCGACGCGGCCTCGCCAGGCAAGGCCTCGACTGCGCGCAGCTTGCGGTTCATCACGCGCGTGCGCGCTTCGGCGGCTTCGATCGAGCGCGTCACCGTCTCCAGCTGCGACTTGGTGCGCGCGAGCACTTCGCCGAACTTGCCGAACTCCGTCTTCACCGCGCCCAGCACCTGCCAGACCTCGCTCGAACGCTTCTCGATCGCGAGCGTGCGAAACCCCATCTGCAGGCTGTTGAGCAGCGCCGTCAACGTGGTCGGGCCCGCGATGCTCACGCGATAATCGCGCTGCAACACATCGGTGAGGCCCGGGCGGCGCAGAATCTCGGCGTAAAGCCCTTCGGTGGGCAGGAACAGCAGCGCGAAGTCGGTCGTGTGGGGCGGCGCGACATATTTCTCGGCGATGGTGCGAGCCTCGGCGCGCACGCGCGCTTCCAGCGCGCGGCCGGCCTCCTCGATGCCGGCCGCATCGGCGCGCTCCTGCGCGTCGATGAGCCGCTCATAGTCCTCGCGCGGAAACTTGGCATCGACCGGCAGCCAGACCGGCGCGTTGTCCGGCGCACCAGCGGCGGTATCGCCCGACACGCCGCGCCCCGGCAACCGGATCGCAAACTCCACGCGCTCGCTGCTGCCCGGCACCGTCGCCACGTTTTTTGCGAACTGCTCGGGCGTGAGCATCTGCTCGAGCAGCGCTTCGAGCTGCACTTCGCCCCACGTGCCGCGCGTCTTCACGTTCGTGAGCACTTTCTTCAGGTCGCCGACGCCCGCCGCGAGCGTCTGCATTTCGCCCAGCCCGCGATGGACCTGCTCCAGCCGGTCCGAGACAAGCTTGAACGATTCGCCCAGGCGCTGCTCGAGCGTCGCGTGCAGTTTCTCGTCGACGGTGCGGCGCATCTCTTCGAGCTTGGCCGCGTTGTTGGCTTCGATGTCCTTCAGGCGCTGCTCCAGCGTCGCGCGCACCTCGGCGAAGCGGCGATCGTTCGCCTCGGTCAGCTGCGCAAGTTGCTGACCCAACACGTTGCCGAAATGGCGCAGCGCCTGGCCTTGCTCGTCGCGCGCCTGTTGCGCCTGCAAATGCTGGCTCTGGCGCACCGCTTCGAGCTGCTGCGCGAAGCTTTCGAGCTGGCCGTTCTGCACGGTCGCGATGCTGGTGAGATGCGCGGCAAGTCCCTGCTGCACCTGCGCGAAGCCGCCGCCGAATTCGCTGCGCGAGGCCTGCGCGGTGCGCGCGATCTCATTGCGCAACTCGCGCTCGATGCGTTCGGCCGCGCGCGCCTGGGTGTCGGTCGAGCCCGCGATGCGGTCGCTCAACTGGTCGAGCGCGTCGAGCGTGGCTTGCGCGTCGTCCTGCGTGCCGCCGCGCGCGCGCAAGAGCGCGAACACCGCGATCGCCAGCGCGACCGCAAGCACGAGCATCGCCACCGCCATCAGCGGCTCCGCGTTCATGAACGCGCCTTCCCCAACACGTCCGGGTTGATCGGGTTGGGCGGCTGACCCGCGCGCGGACCAACGCCCAGCGCGGCGATCAGGTTGTCGGCGGCGAGGTTGGCCATGGCGCGGCGCGTGCCTTCGCTCGCGCTCGCGATGTGCGGCGTGAGCACCACGTTGTCCACGGTGAGCAAGGCCGGATGCACGCTCGGCTCGCCCTCGAACACATCGAGTCCCGCAGCGGCGATCTGGCGCGTGCGCAGCGCCTCGGCGAGCGCCGCGTCGTCGACGATGCCGCCGCGCGCGATATTCGTGAGCGTGGCCGTGGGCTTCATCAGCGCGAGTTCGGCCGCGCCGATCGTGTGGTGATTTGCCGGCACATACGGCAGCACGAGCACCACGTGATCGGCTTCCTTGAGCAGCGCTTCCTTCGAGCGATATTCCGCGTTGAGTTCGGCCTCGATCTCGGGCGCGACGCGCGAGCGGTTGTGATAAATCACGCGCATGTTGAAGCCGCGCGCGCGGCGCGCGAGCGCCTGGCCGATGCGGCCCATGCCGACCACGCCGAGCGTCGAGCCGTGAATGTCCGCGCCGAGAAACATGTCGAAGGACCACTTCTGCCACTTGCCCGCACGCAGAAAGTGCTCCGATTCGCTCACGCGCCGCGCGGCTGCCATCATCAGCGCCCAGCCGAAATCGGCCGTGGTTTCGTTGAGCACGTCGGGCGTGTTGGTGCCCAGCACGTTCGCCGCGTTGAAGGCCGGCATGTCGAAGTTGTTGTAGCCCACCGCCATGTTCGAGACCACGCGCAGGCGCGGCGCGGCAGCCAGCACTGCCGCGTCGATCGGCTCGCCCATGGTGAGCGCGCCATCCTTGTCGGCGAGCCGCGCCTTGAGGGCGTCAGCGGACAGCGTCTCGCCGTTGTTCCAGTCGACGTCGAAATACTGCTTGAGACGATCGATCACGTCCGGAAAAATCGGGCGCGCCACGAGAATTTTTTGCATGGGTGTTCTCCGCACTACAGATCAAATAAAGGTCAACTCATCGAGCCGGCAGAACGCGCTCGTTAGACGAAAAAAAGCCAGGTCGCCACGGCGAACACCGGCAGCAATACCGCGCAGGACCAGCCAAAATAGCCGAAGAACCCCGGCATGCGCACGCCGCGCTGCTGCGCGATGGCCTTCACCATGAAATTCGGCGCGTTGCCGATATAGGTCATCGCACCCATCCAGACGGCGCCGGCCGAGATGGCCGCGAGCGTTTTCGCCCCGCCCGTCATGAGCGCCTGCGCGTCGCCGCCCGCGAGATTGAAGAACACGAGATAGGTGGGTGCATTGTCGAGGAACGACGAAAGCAGGCCCGTAGCCCAGAAGTACAGCGCGTCGTTGGGCTGGCCGGGCGCGTCGTTCACGAACCGGATCAACGCAGCGAACACGCCCGCCTCGCCCGCGCGCAGCATCGCGATCACCGGCGCGATCGTCACGAAGATGCCCGCGAACAGCTTCGCCACCTCGACGATGGGCGCCCAGTCGAAGTCGTTGTCTGCGCGCGCCTTGCGGGCCACGAACAGGAGCGACACGCACGCCAGCACCACCAGCCCCACGTCGCGCACGAGGTTCTGCAACTCGAGATGTACGCCCGGCAACGCAATGTCGATGCTGGGCTTCCAGACGCCGCTCATCAGCACGAGCGCGATCGCGAGCGCGAGCAGCACGAAGTTGAGCTTGCCGCCGACGTAAAGCTCCGGCGTGTCCGGCGTCGGATCGAGAAACGCCGCGCGCGCCTCGCCCGAACGATGGAAGTACCACGAATCGAGCGCATGAAACGCAGCAAGCAACACACCGCACACGAACAGCATCGGCAGCGCAAGATGCTGCGTAGTCCAGAAGAAACCCACGCCGTTGAGAAAGCCGAGGAACAGCGGCGGATCGCCGAGCGGCGTGAGCGAGCCGCCCGCATTGGCCGCGAGAAAGATGAAGAACACCACGACGTGAACATTGTGGCGCCGGTTGTCGTTCGCGCGCAGGAGCGGCCTGATCAGCAGCATCGCGGCGCCCGTCGTGCCCATCAGGCTCGCCAGCACGGTGCCGAGCGCGAGTATCGCCGTGTTCGTGCGCGGCGAACCGCGCAGGTTGCCGTACACGCAGATGCCGCCCGATATCGTATAGAGCGCGCCGAGCAGGACGATGAACGGCACGTACTCGTCGAAGAACGCGTGCAGCATGAGCGGCCAGGTGGCCGCGAAACCGTGCGACGCCGCGAACGGCAGCACGAACGCGAGCGCCCAGGCCGCCGAGATCTTGCCGAAGTGCCGATGCCAGAACGTGGCCGCGAACATCGGAAAGAGCGCGATCGACAGCAGCATGCACGCGAACGGCAAACCCCACGCGGCGGAAAGCGTTGCGCCGTCGACGACGGCCGCCTCAACCGTCATGCGCCCTTCACGACGATGACATGCACGCGATACGGCCCGTGCGCGCCGAGGACGATGGTCTGTTCGATGTCGCCGGTGCGCGACGGTCCCGAAACGAAGTTGACCGCGCGCGGGAGTTCGCCGCGTTCGGCACGCATGAGCGCGAAAGCGTCCTCGTGGCCGGCCACGATGCGCGACGCTAGCACGATGGCAATGTGCGTCTCGGGCAGCAGCGCGCCCGAGGCCCAGGTCAGCGGGCTGGACAGCAGGACGAGCGTGCCCGTTTCGGCGGTCGCGCAAAAACATCCGGTCAGGCCGACGAGATCGCGGTCTTCCGGCTTGCGAAATTCCACGCTCAATCCCGCGCCGGCCCAGTCGAACGATTCGAGCACCTTCCAGGCAACGGCCTCGGTCGGAAGCCCGAGCGAGGCGAGATAGCGGGCGGCGGCGGCAGGCACGTCGGCAAGCTGCGCGACTTCATCGACGCTCGACGCCATTTTTTTTGCCTCGCCGACGAAACGCGCGACGAGATCGCCTTCAAGCGGCGGACGCGGCCCTTGCGGATGACGCGCGAGATAGTCGGCGACGGCTTCGCGCTCGTGCGCGGCCGGCGTCGCGTCGCGGCCCTGCGCCGCGCGGATGCGCGCGAGTATGCTGCGGCGGGCGGCCGTGGTGTCGACCTTGGAGTCCATACGCGACCTCGAACAGATGAAGAAAAGCGACGCGCCGATTATACCGGGGCGTCGCTTTTCTTCTGACCTGCAACACAGGGCTTATTGGCCCGCGCACTCTTCTTCCGTAGGCTGCTCGATGCCGAACACCTGACGCAGATAGGCGAGATAAGCCTTGTCGTCGCACATGTTCTTGCCCGGCGAATCGGAGAGCTTGGCGACTGGCTGACCATTGCAGCGGACCATCTTGATGACGATCTGCAGCGGCTGATAGCCGAGGTCGTTGGTGAGATTGGTGCCCACGCCGAAGGCGAGGCGGCAGCGCCCGCGAAAACGCTCGTAAAGCCGCAGCACCTTGGGGATGTCGAGCGCGTCCGAGAAGATCATGGTCTTCGTGCGCGTGTCGCAGCGGTTGTCCTCGTAATGCTTGAGCAGGCGCTCGCCCCACTCGAACGGGTCGCCCGAGTCGTGGCGCGCGCCGTCGAAGAGCTTGCAGAAGTACATGTCGAAGTCGCGCAGGAAAGCCTGCATGCCGTAGACGTCCGAGAGCGCGATGCCGAGGTCGCCGCGATACTCCTTCGCCCACATCTCGAAGCCGTAGATCTGCGAGTCGCGCAAGCGCGGGCCGAGCGCCTGGCACGCCTGCAGATACTCGTGCGCCATGGTGCCGAGCGGCGTGAGGTTGTGCTTCATCGCGTAGTAGACGTTGCTCGTGCCCGCGAACTGCTCGCCAAGATCAGCCTTGAGCGTGAGGATCACCTCCTCGTGCCAGCGCTTCGAGAAGCGGCGGCGCGTGCCGTAATCGGCGATCTTGCAGTCGGCGAATTCGGGCTTCGCGCCGAGCAATTCGATCTTGTGGCGCAGGCGCTCGCGGCCCTCCTCGTACTGCGGATGCTGCTGCGTGTTGCGGAAGTAAACCTCGTTGACGATGGCGAGCACCGGAATCTCGAAGAGAATCGTGTGCAGCCACGGTCCCTTGATTTCGATGTCGATTTCACCGTTGCCCCTGGGCGAGGGCGTGACCGAAATGTACTTCTCGTTCAGATGGAAGAGCGCGAGAAAATCGATGAAGTCGCCCTTGATGAAGCGCATCTTGCGCAGATACTCGAGCTCGGGCTCGGCAAAGCGCAGCCTGCAAAGCTTCTGAATCTCGCTGCGGATTTCGTCGACGTAAGGGACGAGATCGATGTCGGGCGTGCGGCAGCGAAAGCGATATTCCACATGGGCCGCGGGGAAATGATGCAACACCACCTGCATCATCGTGAATTTGTACAGGTCGGTATCGAGCAGCGAAGTAATGATCATGATGAGCGAGGCGGCTGTGCCGCAAACGGCATGCGCCGAAGATGCCTGCATGTTACCCGAATGCGCCCTCACCCCGCCGGCAGCCCCACAGGTCGCATCGGTCCGCACGCGCAGATGAGTCGCGCTTACCCGGCATGGCGCATAAACTAATCACGAAACGATCTAAGAACTGCAACGGACGTCTGGCTGAGAAAAATCGGCATCAGTTACAATATTGGTTTTCGCGCGCCGCCAATTTCGCGCGCGCGTCCCCCGATACAAGCATGCAGGAGCTGCCTGAATGACCCACGTTGTGACCGAAAGCTGCATCAAGTGCCGCTATACCGACTGCGTCGATGTGTGCCCGGTGGACTGCTTTCGCGAAGGTCCCAACTTCCTCGCGATCGACCCGGACGAGTGCATCGACTGCGCCGTGTGCGTTGCCGAATGCCCGGTGAATGCCATCTACGCCGAAGAGGACGTGCCTGGCGACCAGCAACACTTCACTGAGCTGAACGCCGAACTGGCAAAGGGCTGGCCGAGCATTACCAAGACCAAGGCGCCGCTGCCCGAAGCCGACGAATTCAAGGACGTTAAGGACAAGCTCGCGCTGCTCGCGCGCTAAGCATCGTTCTGCCCCTGGGGTGTCGTCATCCTGGAGTCCTGCCATCTTTTTTGCAGGAATGGATAACAAGATGACGACAAGGTATTGACAGCCTACGCCAGACCCCATAGAATCTCGTTCTCTGCTTTTGTTGATCCCCGATAGCTCAGTCGGTAGAGCGCCGGACTGTTAATCCGTAGGTCCCTGGTTCGAGCCCAGGTCGGGGAGCCAAGATTCGCAAAAGCCCGTTAACCAGAACGGGCTTTTTCATGAAGTAAAAGGTTGTAGCTGTACTGCTGTTCCCCGATAGCTCAGTCGGTAGAGCGCCGGACTGTTAATCCGTAGGTCCCTGGTTCGAGCCCAGGTCGGGGAGCCAAAATATCGAAGCCGTTGCGTGTCCTGCGCAACGGCTCTTTTCTTTTCTGCAGCCTCCTCTTGCGTACTCTTCGCGATGCGATGGATTTGCCCCAGCATCTGTAACCGCTGAGGGTTGCCAACGATCATCGCCCCCTCCTCCCCGCCCTGTCCGATAATGTCGTCGCTTCGCCATTTTCGGAACTCCGCATGAACTCGACTCGCTTTGCCGCCCGACTGCGTCCGGCGCTCGCCTTCTGCGCCGGCGCGCTCGCGCTGGGCACCGCCCAGGCCGAGCAGATCGGCAGCGTGAACACCAATTTCCGCTTGACCGGCTCCGACAAGGTGGTCGTCGAGGCCTACGACGATCCCGCCGTGAGCGGCGTCACGTGCTACGTCTCCCGCGCGCGCACCGGCGGCGTGAAAGGCACGCTCGGCATCGCCGAAGACCCGACCGAAGCGTCAATCGCCTGCCGCCAGATCGGCCCGATCAGCTTCGCCGCCCCGCTCAAGCAGCAGGCCGATGTCTTCAGCGAGCGCATGTCGCTGATCTTCAAGACGCTGCATGTGGTCCGCGTAGTCGACACGAAGCGCAACGCGCTCGTCTACCTGACGTACAGCGACCGCGTGGTGAGCGGCAGCGCGAAGAACAGCGTCACCGCAGTGCCGATGCCGGCGGGCACGACCATTCCCGTGCGCTAAACTTAGGGCCTGGTCGGCCCCTTCCCATGACGCACTCCCGTTTTCGCGATTTCGCCCGTTATTGGCGCACGCCGCTTTTGCCCGGCGCGGACCTGCTCACGGCCGAATATCACGATCACACCTTCACGCCGCACTGGCACGAGGCCTACACGATCCCCGTGATCGAGGACGGCGCCGAGTGCTACCGTTACCGCGGTGCGCAGCATGTCGCGGAAGCGGGCAGCGTGCCGGTCATCAATCCGGGCGAGGTCCACACGGGCTCGCGCGCTGTGGACGAAGGCTGGCGTTATCGCGTCATGTATGTGCCGGTCGACTATCTGCACACGCTCGCGGGGGAAATTGCGGGCCGCGCGCAGCCGCTGCCGTGGTTCGACGCCGAGGTGATTCGCGACGCCGATCTCGCGCGCCGACTCTCTTTCGCGCACCAATTGCTGGAGGCGGACGCCGACCGCCGCCGTACCGAACTCGCGCTGGTGCCGGCCGCACCGGGCACTCAAAGCGCACCGGACGCACCGCAGCCCGACCTTCTTGCCGTGGAAGGCGCGCTGCTCGACGCGCTTTCCACGCTCCTGACCCGCCACGCGCGCACGCGCGAGGCGCGGCTCGAGTCCGCCGCGAACGAGCCGCGCGTCGAAATCATGAAGGCGCTGCTGGCCGCCGATCTCACCGAACCGCTGCGCGTCGCCGATCTCGCACAGGCGGTCGGTCTCTCTGCGTTTCACGCGACGCGCCTGTTCACCCAGGCCACGGGGCTGCCGCCGCACGCGTGGCGCACCCAGTTGCGGCTGCAGCGCGCGCTCGGGCCGTTGCGCGCGGGCGCCTCGGTTGCCGAGGTCGCCGCCGCGAGCGGCTTCACGGACCAGAGCCATTTCACGCGGCATTTCCGCCGCATGTTCGGCGTGCCGCCCGGCCGCTGGCAGGCGAATTAGTCCCCAATCAGTCGCGCACGAGGCCGCGCACCGGCAATGGCATGGGCGGCCTGAAGCGGGCGCGCCGCAAGAACGTACAAGCCGCGCACGTCGCTTGCCGCTATGCTGGCCTCCCCATCTGGAGACTCGCTTGACCCGTCACCCCCATCGCTTCAAGGAATTCGTCGCCGGCGCGCGCGACACGATCCCCATGATGATCGGCTCCGCGCCCTTCGGCGTCATTTTCGGCACGCTCGTCACCTCGGGCCCGCTGTCGCTCTGGCACGGCCAGCTAATGTCGCTCGCCGTGTTCGCCGGCTCCGCGCAATTCATCGCGCTCGGGCTGATCGCCTCGCACGCGAGCTTCGCCGTGATCTGGGCCACCACGCTCATCGTGAACCTGCGTCACGTGCTCTACAGCGCCACGCTCGCGCCCTATGTCTCGCATCTGCCGATGCGCTGGCGCCTCGTGCTAGGCGGCCTGCTCACCGACGAGGTGTTCGCCGTCGCCTGGGCGTATTTCCGCCGCCATGCGCCCGGCGATGTCTCGCCGTGGCATTTCCTCGGCTCGGGCCTGTCGATGTACCTGAACTGGCAGTTGTGGACCGCGGCGGGCCTGCTGTTCGGCGCGGCGTTCCCGGGGCTGCAGTCGCTCGGGCTCGACTTCGCGATGGTCGCCACGTTCATCGCCATCGTCGTGCCGCAGCTCGTGGCCGTGCGCTATCTGGCCGCCGCCGCCACGGCAGGCACGCTCGCCTTCTTCTGGCAAGGCTGGCCGTACAAGCTCGGCTTGCTCGGCGCCGTGTTCGCGGGCGTGGCGGTGGGCGTCGCGCTCTCGCTGCCGCGCAAGCCGCGCACGAACGCTGCAAGCGCGGATGCACACACCGCTGGAGGCCGCCCATGAACTACGTCATCCTGATTCTCGGCATGGCCGTCATTACCGTGGCGGTGCGCACCGCTGTCTTCGTGCTGGGCGATCGGCTCGTGTTCCCGCCGATCGTGCGCACCGCGCTCGGCTTCGTGCCCGTCACGGTGCTCACCGCGATCATCGTGCCGATGGCCGTGTCGCCCCACGGTCAGCACGCCGAGCTCACGTGGCGCAATCCGCAGCTCGTCGGCGCGCTCGCGGCCATTGCCGTGAGCGCGCTCACCAAACGGCCGCTCCTCACCATTGCCGTGGGGCTGGGCGTGTTCTTCCTCTGGCAGGGCGTGATGCTGCGCTGAGGCTGCCAGCCCCTGTCCAACCCTGTCCAACCCTGTCCATCCCTGTCTGCCCCGCCTCAAGTTTCGCCCCGCTGCGCCGATAAACCGTCGAGGCCTGCATTGGCGCGACAGACAGGTATCGCGAGGAACACACGGGGCAACCACCATGGGGCAGATCACCCTCAATATCAAGGATGAAACGCTTGCGTCGCTGCGCAAGGATTTCGATGCGTTCCTGCGCGTCTCGCTCAAGCTCGACCCGCAGTTCCTCACGCCGTCATTCGAGGACTTCCTGCGCGCGAAGCTGCTCGACAACATGACGCCGCTCACCGAGCAGGCCGTGCAGCGGCTCTTGCAGGGCGGGCAGTACGCATGGGCCAAGCGCACGCTCGACAAGGAGTTTCCCGAGGTCGTGTCGATCCTGCTGCGCCAGGCCGGCGAATTCGGCTTTGGCTTTGCGTCGCGGCCCGAATGGACGCCCGACGAGCGCGCGAAGCAGTGCCGCGAGTGGGCCGCCGCGATCGTCCGCGAGGCGGACGCCGGGGAGGCGCTGATCGACCCGCTCGCCGCACAGATCCAGTCCGGCGTGCAGGATATCCAGAGACTCGAAGAGGCCATGCAGACGCCTGCGTGGCGGCTCGCGGAGTCGGTGCGCCAGCGCGTCTACGAAGCGAAGATCGGCTGCGAGCAGGCAAGCGGGAGTCTCGCGCGCGAGCGTCTGGGCGAGTTGCGCGGCCTGCTGCGTCTGGCCATCGCGCACGGCACGTTCCAGAAGCAGGAAGCGCAGCAGATCATGGAATACTTGCGTCTTTTGAAGCCTGAAATTTTCGTCGAGGAACCCGACGACGTATTCACGCGCCTGGCCGCCTGGCTGCGCAACTTTTTCGTGCCGCCGCCGAAGAACCAGCCGCGCAGCTGAAAACGCAACCCCGCCCTACTCCCACATCTTGCGCAGCTTCGCGCCGATCTCGACCTTCGCGCGCGCGGCGGCGGCCAGCCCCGCCGCGCTCGGCGCGCTTGCCACTGGCGCGGGCGGCCAGGCGCGCGACTCGAAGAGCGGCAGCATCCCTGCAGCGATGAAGCGCGTGCGCGACGCCCACACATGGCGGTCGCCGCTCGCGGCCTGGTTGTGCACATAAAAGCGCTGCGGCACGACGATGTGCAGATCCTCTTTCGCGCGCGTCATCGCCACGTAGAGCAGACGCCGCTCCTCTTCCAGTTCCTCGTCGCTGCCCGCGCCGAGATCGGACGGAATGCAGCCGTCCACGCCATTGAGCACGAACACGTTGCGCCACTCCTGGCCTTTGGCCGAATGGATCGTCGAGAGGATCAGGTAGTCCTCGTCGAGGAGCGGATCGGCCGACTCGGCGCTAGTAGCGTCGGGCGGGTCGAGCGTGAGCTCGGTCAAGAAGCGCTCGCGCGACACGTAGGTGCTCGCGATGCTCTCCATCTGCAACAAATCGGCGAGACGCACCTGGGCATCTTCGTGATTGCGCGCCAGATGCGGCTCGTACCAGCGCCGCACGCGCTCGAACTCGGCGGGCCAGGGCGTTGCGCGCATACCGAGCTGATCGACGAGCGCCGCGAACGCGGGCCAGTCCTCGGCTGCACGCGGCGGCGGCGCGAATGCGGCGAGCGCCTGCGCGGCGCGGTACGCGCCCGTGCAGGCCGCGACCTGATCGAGCAGACGCGCCGCCGTCGCGGGCCCGACGCCCGGCAGCAGTTGCGTCACGCGAAAGCCCGCCACGCGGTCGAGCGGATTCTCGGCCCAGCGCAGCACGGCGAGCACGTCCTTCACGTGCGCGGCGTCGAGGAAGCGCAGGCCGCCGAATTTCACGAACGGGACGTTGCGGCGCGCGAGTTCGATTTCGAGCGTCGCGCTGTGGTGCGCGGCGCGAAACAGGACCGCCTGCTGCTTGAGCGTCATGCCGCCCTCGCGCGCCTCCAGGATCTGCTCGACGACGTAGCGCGCCTGAGTGGCCTCGTCGGCGACCGTCACCAGGCGCGGACGCTGCTGCGACGCGCGGTCGGTCCACAGGTTCTTGGTGAAGCGCTCGGCGGCGGCGTCCATCACCGCGTTCGAAGCGGCGAGAATCGGCTCGGTCGAGCGGTAGTTGCGCTCGAGCGTGACCTGGCGCGCAGGCGGATCGAACTGAGCGGGGAAATCGAGAATATTGCGCACCGTCGCGCCGCGAAACGAATAGATCGCCTGAGCGTCGTCGCCGACCACGGTGAGGCCTCGCCCGTCGGGCTTGAGCGCGAGCAGGATCGACGCCTGCAGGCGATTGGTGTCCTGATACTCGTCGACGAGGATATGGTCGAAGCGCCCCGCCAGATCGGCCGCGATGGCCGGCTCCGCCGCCATGTGCGCCCAGTAGAGCAGCAAGTCGTCGTAGTCGAGCACGTTCTGCTTCTGCTTGGCATCCACGTAGGCCGCAAATAGCGCGCGCAGTTGCGGCTCCCATTCGACGCACCACGCGAACGAGCGTGCGAGCACGTTCGCGAGCGAATCGCCGGTGTTGACGACGCGCGAGTAGATCGCGAGGCACGTCGACTTCGCGGGAAAGCGCTTGTCCTTCGACGATAACCCCAGTTCGTGGCGCACGAGGTTCATCAGATCGGCGGAGTCCTCGCGGTCGTTGATCGTGAACGCGGGCGAGAGGCTGATCTGCTCGGCGTATTCGCGCAGCAGGCGCGCGCCGATGCCGTGGAAGGTGCCTGCCCAGGTGAGCCCCTGAGCCAGGGCCGCCGCCGCGCCCGACACCCCGGCCGCGATGCGCGCGACGCGCCGCGTCATCTCCTGCGCCGCGCGGCGCGAGAAGGTCAGCAGCAGGATGCGGTGCGGATCGGCGCCGTTTGCGACCAGATGCGCGACGCGGTGCGCCAGCGTGTTGGTCTTGCCCGAACCCGCGCCGGCGATCACCAGCAGCGGCGGGGGGAGCGCCGCGCCCGGCGCGAACGCCTGCGGCCCGCCGTGCTCGACGGCGGCGCGCTGGGCGTCGTTGAGCTTCGCGAGATACGGCGCCGCCTCGGGCGCAATATCGCTCGTGCAGGGGGATTCGGCGAGAGAGGCAGTGGAGACGGTGGACAAGGCAGGCGCGGCAGTATCCGGTGAAAATGAGCAGTGTGCGGGCCGGGTCGGGCATCGACACGGCGACGCATACTGTATATTCATACACCTCTCGTCCGCAAGCGCCGATCTTGCCGTGATCTGGCGCCACTCAGCGTCCAACTTGGGCGCGACGGCAACGCGGCTGAAACAAAGGCGTCACGCCCCCGCTCGGCTGCAATCGCTTATGATGCTCACCCTTCGCGCGCCCTGCCCGGTACGCCCCTGATTTCCTTTGCGCCATGCCCAATCTCGATTTCACCCTCACCGGCGACTACGTCGAACTCCACAATCTCCTGAAGATCACCGGTCTCGCCGACAGCGGCGGCTCGGCCAAGCAGATCGTCGCCTCCGGCGCCGTGAAGGTGGACGGCGAAGTCGAACTGCGCAAGACGTGCAAGATCCGCGCGGGCCAGTCGGTGCTGCTCGGCGACACGCGCATCGCCGTGCGCGAAGCGGAGTAAGACAAACAGCGCAGCGGCTGCATGGCCAGTGAAATAGATTCGAAAGCGAATGCACCATCCAGGTGCTTTTTGTCCGAAAGAAGCGTAATCTCGCATTGAGCTTCCCAACTCGATACGAACGCATTTTCTGAACGCGCGGCGCGATTTATCGCGCCGCGCTTGCTTTTCATGACCCGACCCATTGCCCCCGCCGACCGGGCGAGCCGCGCCATCGCCCCGCCCTCGCTCAAACGCCACGCCGCCGACACCGCACGCCTCGCCGCGCCTCTCGCCATCGCCCAGCTTTCGCAGATGGCCATGAGCGTGACCGATACCGTGCTGCTCGGGTCGCTGGGCGCGGGCGCGCTCGCGGCGGGCGGGCTCGGCGCGAACCTGTTCTTCGTGGTGGTGACGGTGCTGCAAGGCGTGCTGACCTCGGTGAGCGTGAGCGTTGCGCAGGCGCGCGGCGCCGACGACCTGCACCGCGTGCCGAACATCTACTGGACCGGCTTTGCGCTGTCCTTGCTGCTGGCCGTGCCGGCGTTCGCGCTGCTGTCGTTCGCGGGGCCGCTGCTGGTTGCGCTCGGCGAGCCGCCCGTGCTCGCGCACCAGGTGGGCGAGTACGCGGCCGTGCTGCGCTGGGGCGCGCCCGCCAGCCTGATCGGCGTGGGGCTGATGCGCTCGTTCCTGCCCGCCATCGGCGCGGCGAAGCGCCTGCTGTGGGTGTCGATCATCAGCGTGTTCTTCAACGGCTTCCTGAACTACGGGCTGATTCACGGCGCTTGGGGTCTGCCGCGCCTCGGCTTCCTGGGCTCCGCGGTCGCTACCGCGATCACCGTCTGGCTGACCACCCTCGTGCTGATGGCGCTGCTGCATCTGCGGCCCTCGCATCAGCACTTCGTGGTCGCGCGGCGGCCCACCGCGCCGCTGATGGGCGAGCTTTTTGCCATCGGCTGGCCCGTGGCGATCACCTACGCCGTTGAATCGATGCTCTTTCTCGCCACCGGCCTGCTGGCCGGCCTGCTCGGCGCAACGCCGCTCGCCGCGCACCAGATCGCGCTGAACGTGGCTTCGGTGATGTTCATGGTGCCGCTCTCGATCGGCCAGGCGGCCAATGTGCGGGTGGGCTACTGGATCGGCGCGGGCGTGCCGCGCGCGGCGCGCCATGCGGGCTTCGTCGCGCTGGCGCTGGGCGTGGGCTTCATGTCGATGTCGGCGCTCGTGATGGTGCTCGCGCCGCACTGGATCGTTGGGCTCTACCTGCACCTCGACGATCCGGCCAACGCGCAGACCGTCGCGCTCGCGGCGTCGCTGCTCGGCGTGGCCGCGCTGTTCCAGATCGTCGACGGCATGCAAACCGTGGGCTCCGGCTGCCTGCGCGGCCTGAAGGACACCCGTATACCGATGGTGGCGGCTACGCTCGGCTACTGGGGCATCGGCTTTCCGGTCGGCTATGTGCTCGCGTTCCACTTCGGAATGGGTGCGCTCGGGCTCTGGTGGGGGCTCGCGGCCGGGCTCGCCAGCGTGGCCGCGCTCATGACATGGCGCTTTCATCGCATGAGCCGCCGGTCGCAAATCGAGGCGGCGGCGCGCGCGGGCTGAGGCAGCACGCGCCCGCTCGGGCGGGTTGCCAGCGCGCCGCCGAAGAGCCCCGCGCGATTCGTTAAACGCATGGTTAAAATAGCGGGCCCGGCGCACCCCGCCGTTCGCCCGCCGTTCGCCCGCCGGTCCGCCCCGTAACGCCCCATAGCGCCCCATAGCGCCCGATAAACACCCCGCTCATGCTTGCCCCGATTACCCGACTGTTCCCGCTCTGGGCCGTCCTCGTCTCGCTTTTCGCCTACTTCAACCCGAGCGTCGTCGCGCCCGTCACGCCCCACGTCACGGCGCTCCTGACGATCATCATGCTCGCCATGGGCGTGACGCTCTCGTTCGCCGACTTCCAGCGCGTCTTCACGCGGCCCGCGCCCGTGCTCGCCGGCATCGTCCTGCACTATCTGGTGATGCCGCTGGCCGCATGGGTCATCGCCCACGCGCTGCACATGCCGCCCGACCTCACCGCGGGCATGGTGCTGGTGGGCAGCGTCGCGAGCGGCACGGCCTCGAACGTGATGATCTATCTCGCGCGCGGCGACGTCGCGCTTTCGGTGACGATCAGCGCGCTCTCGACGCTCGTGGGCGTGTTCGCGACGCCGCTCCTCACGCGCTTTTATGTCGACGCTTCGATCGTCGTGGACGTGCACGGCATGCTCATGAGCATCCTGCAGATCGTGGCGCTGCCGATTGCCGTCGGCCTCGTCGTGAACCGTCTCGCGGGCAGCCTTGTTCGGCGCGTGGAGCCCGTTCTGCCGCTCGTCTCGATGGTCTCGATCCTCGCGATCATCGCGGCCGTGGTGGGCGGCACGCACGCAAGCATCGCCACGGTGGGCCCGCTCGTGGCGCTCGGCGTGGTGCTGCACAACGGTATTGGTCTGCTCGGCGGCTATTGGGGCGGACGTCTGCTCGGCTTCGACGAATCGGTGTGCCGCACGCTCGCGATCGAAGTGGGCATGCAAAACTCGGGCCTCGCCGCGACGCTCGGCAAGCTCTACTTCTCGCCGCTCGCCGCCCTGCCCGGCGCGCTGTTCTCGGTGTGGCACAACCTCTCCGGGTCGCTGCTCGCGGGCTACTGGGCCGGCAAGCCGGCGCGCGGCAGCGAGCGCGATGCCGACGAAGCGCACAGCGCGAGCGTCGGCGCATCGGCCAGCCGGCGCAGCTAAGCGCGGTGTCGCACACACGCGTCGCGCTTGGTGCGCGCCGTGCAACATGGCTTCCCGATAAAATCGGCGGCAAAAGGCAAAAAGCAACAGGCAAAAGGCGCACGACGCAAGCGAACCAAAGTAAGCGAACCCTTGGGAACGCCGCAGCGCCAACCAATTCGCACGCCGCCGGAGCCACGCGCATTGCGCCAACGCCGGTCGCCAGGAGAGGAGAATCCGCTTGTCCGCGCATACCGTTCAGAGCTTGGCCGCCGATACCCTGCCCGCTGCCCCGCCCGCAGCCCGTGCGGCGCCGCCGCGCCGCGCCCGGCCCCGCCTGCTCGCGCCGTTCTCTTCGCTCTCCTCGCGCGCTTCGTTCCGGCTGGTTGCGCTCCTGAGCGTCACGTTGCTCGCGGCCTGCGCGACGCGCCCGCCCGCCACGGCGTTCCAGCGCACTTCCTCGGCGGCGCTGTCCGCGCCGGAGGCGCGCGCTACGCCGCTGGGCGAAGCGCTTGCCGCGCCGGTGGCGTCCCATCCGGACGAATCGGGCTTCCGCCTGCTCGCCACCGGCACCGACTCGCTGCAGATGCGCATCGCGCTCGCGCACGCGGCGACGAAAACGCTCGACATGCAGTACTACATCGCCAACGAGGACACCACCGGCAAGCTGCTGCTGGGCTCGGCGTTGTACGCGGCCGATCATGGTGTGCGCGTGCGCATGCTCGTCGACGACCTGAACTTCCACGACATCGGCCGCCTGATGGCGGCGCTCAACAGCCATCCGAACATTCAGATCCGCGTGTTCAATCCGTACGGCAGCCCGAACGAGAGCATGTTCAGGCGCACGCGCAACTTCTTCACGAACGTCGACCAGTTCACGCGCCGCATGCACAACAAGGCGACGATCGTCGATAACGAACTCGCGATCGTGGGCGGGCGCAATCTCGGCGACGAGTACTTCAGCGCGAGCGAAACGCTGCAGTTCCGCGATCTGGACATGCTCACTGCCGGCCCCGTGGCGGCGAGCGTCTCGGCAAGCTTCGACGACTACTGGAACAGCACCGTGTCGTACCCCTTGAGCGTGCTCAATCATCAGAAGTTCGAGCAGAAGGATCTCGACGCGGCGCGCGACGAGCTGCGCGCGCACTGGCGCGAGACCGCCGACCCGTACAACGCGAAGCCGCTCAACGCCACGCCGCTCGCGCAGCAGATCGCACGCGACGAGCTCGGGCTCACCTGGGCGAAGTGGGAATTCGTGGCCGACGCACCGGAAAAAATCTCGGGCGCCGAGCGCGGCCAGATGGGCGACGCGATGCGCTCCCTGCTCGATCGCGTCAATCAGGCGCACAGCAGCGTGCTGATCATCTCGCCGTATTTCGTGCCGCACGACGCCGGTGTGCAAGCCATCCGCGCGCTCACCGCGCGCGGCGTGCGCGTGGCGATCCTCACCAATTCGCTCGCGGCCACCGACGCCATCGCCGTGCAAGCCGGCTACAGCCCCTATCGTGTGCCGCTGCTGAAAGCCAACGCCGAGCTATACGAGTTCAAGTCCACGCAGCCCGAGACCGAGCGGGCACGGCGCCTGCCCATGATCGGCTCGCGTTCGCGCGCGAGCCTGCACGCGAAAGCCTATGTGATCGACGAGAGCACGCTGGTGATCGGCTCGCTCAATCTCGATCCGCGCTCGGCCAACCTGAATACGGAGCTCGCGCTCGCCGTGGAAAGCCCCACACTCGCGCACGAAGCGGCCCAGCTCTTCCAGTTCGCGACCTCCCCGAAAGTGAGCTATCGCGTCTCGCTCGCGACGCCACCCCAGCTCGCGGCGCTGCGCGGCAGCGCGATTTCGTCGCCGCTCGTGTGGACCGACGAGGAAGACGGCATGATCCGCACCTACAACCTCGATCCCGGTGCGGGTTTCTACAGAAATGTGCTAACCGGACTATTCTTGCTGTTGCCGGTCGACAGCCAGCTGTGAGTCCCCAGTGGTGAGCCCCCTGCAGTGAGCCCCCTGCAGCGAGCCCCGTTCTGGCTTCCCGCGCGCCACATTCACCTTGGAGTGTCACCATGACCGCGAGTACCGGGAACGTCAGAATGGAGCGCGACACGTTCGGCGAGATCGCCGTGCCCGCCGCGCAGCTCTGGGGCGCGCAGACGCAGCGCTCCTTGCAGAACTTCCGCATCTCGAGCGAGAAGCAGTCGCCCGAACTCATCACCGCGCTCGCCACGATCAAGCGCGCCGCCGCCGAAGTGAATCTGTCGCTCGGCATGCTCGACGAGACGAAGGCGCGCGCGATCATCGCGGCCGCCGACGAGATCATCGAAGGCAAGCACCCCGGCGAATTCCCGCTCGCGGTCTGGCAAACCGGCTCCGGCACGCAAACCAACATGAACCTCAACGAGGTGATTGCGAACCGCGCGAGCGAGATTCTCGGCGGCGAGCGCGGCGAGGCGCGCAAGGTGCATCCGAACGACGACGTCAATCGCGGCCAGTCGTCGAACGACGTATTCCCCACCGCGATGCACGTGGCCGCCGCGTACGGCATCGTCAAGCATCTGCTGCCCGCGCTGAAGACGCTGCGCGACACGCTACAGGCGAAGTCGAAACAGTTCGCCGACATCGTCAAGATCGGCCGCACGCATCTGCAGGACGCCACGCCGCTCACGCTCGGCCAGGAGTTCTCGAGCTACGTCGCGCAACTCGACCAGGGCATCCGGCACGTGGAGTCGACGCTGCCCCATCTGTACGAGCTCGCGCAAGGCGGCACCGCCGTGGGCACGGGTTTGAACGCGCATCCGCAATTCGCGCAGAAAGTGGCCGAGACCATCGCGAAGCTCACGGGCGTGCCGTTTGTGACCGCGCCCAACAAGTTCGAGGTGATGGCCGCCGCCGACGCGCTCGTGTTCGCGCACGGTGCGCTCAAGACCGTAGCGGCGAGCCTCATGAAAATCGCCAACGACATCCGCTGGCTCGCGAGCGGCCCGCGCTGCGGACTCGGCGAACTCTCGATCCCCGAAAACGAGCCGGGCAGCTCGATAATGCCGGGCAAGGTAAATCCTACGCAATCCGAAGCATTGACGATGCTGTGCTGCCAGGTGTTCGGCAACGACGTGGCCGTGAATGTGGGCGGCGCGAGCGGCAACTTCGAGCTGAACGTGTTTCGCCCGATGATCGCGCACAACGTGCTGCAGTCGATCCGGCTACTCGCGGACGGTGCGCTCTCCTTCAACGATCATTGCGCGGTGGGCATCGAGCCCAACCGCGCGCGCATCGACACTCTGCTCAACGAGTCGCTGATGCTGGTGACGGCGCTCAATCCGCACATCGGCTACGACAAGGCCGCGCAGATCGCCAAGAAGGCGCACAAGGAAGGCACGACGCTCAAGGCTGCCGCGCTCGCGCTCGGCCACGTGAGCAGCGAGCAGTTCGACGCGTGGGTCAAGCCCGCCGACATGGTGGGCACGCTCAAGCCATGAGCCCGGCCGATCAGACCCGGCCTTTCGCCACTTCCTCGGGTTTCAGGTCGACGATCGCGTCGAGCGCGTCCTTCACGTCGAGCGCATATTTCGCGAGACGTTTTTGCTCCTCCGTTTCCGGCACGAAGGTCGGCACGGGAATCGGGTTGCCGTTTTCGTCGACGGCCACGAACACGATCAGACAATCGGTCGTGAGGCGCAGCTGGCCGCTCTTCGGGTCGCCCGCGTGCACGGTGATGTGGATGTGCATCGAGGTGCGGCCCGTGGCCACCACGCGCGCGCGCAACTCGACCATGTTGCCGACCAGAATCGGCCGGCGAAAGCGGATGTTGCCGACGCTCACCGTCACGCAGTAGCGGCCCGACCAGACGGCAGCGCATGCATAGGCGGTTTCGTCGATCCACTTCATCAGGGCGCCGCCGTGGACTTTGCCGCCGAAGTTCACCGAGGTCGGCTCGGCAAGAAAGCGGAACGTCGTTTCCGAACGGTCCAGCGGCTGGGAAGGCGTACTCATGGGGGCTCCGCTCGTGAGGATTGCGCCTTGCTGACAAGGCGTCGTTATAGGGTTGCGCCGATTATACGAGCGCCGCATGTCATTCTGTCATACGGTCATTCCTTCATCCGGTCGTCCGCCGGTGCGTCATCCGCCGGCGCCCGGCGCTCAGGCCGACGAAAACCGCGCCCGGTAGTCGAGCGGCAGCACGCCATAGCGACGCTCGAACGCGCGCCGCAGGTTCTGCTCGGTGCCGAAGCCGCAATCCGCGGCAATGCGCTTGACCGGAAGTCGCGACTGCGCGAGCGCGTGCGCGGCGGCCTCCACGCGCATGGCCGAAACCGTGCGCGCAGGCGTGCGCCCCACCGACTCGACATAGCGCCGCGCGAAGGTGCGCGGACTCATGCGCGCCGCTTCGGCGAGACGCTCGACGCTCAACTCCCTGTGCAGGTTCGCGGCCATCCAGCCATGCAGCGCGTCGAACGCGCCGCCCGCCGCGCTTTGCGCCTCCAGCGCCTCGCTGAACTGCGCCTGGCCGCCCGGGCGCTTCATGAACACCACGAGCCGCCGCGCGGCATGCATGGCGACCGCGTGACCGCAGTCTTCCTCGATCAGCGCGAGCGCGAGATCGATGCCGGCCGTCACGCCCGCCGAGGTCCAGACCACGCGGCCGTCGCGCTCGTCGCGCACGAAGATCGGCTCGGGGTCGACCTTCACACGCGGGAAACGGCGCGCAAGCTGCGCCGCGTTGCGCCAGTGCGTAGTGGCGCGGCGACCATCGAGCAGGCCCGCGGCGGCAAGATAGAACGCGCCGGTGCAAACCGAGGCGACACGCCGCGCATGCGGCGCGGCGGCGGCGATCCATGCGACGAGTTCGGGCTGCAGCACGGTCGAATCGTCAATGGGGACGCCCGGAACGATCAGCGTATCGATGGTGGCGGTGTCGAGCGCGTCGAGCCGCTCGGTGACGACCGGCATGCCCGCGAACGTGGGCAGCACGCCGCCCGCCATGGAGGCGAGTGTGACGCGCCAGGCGCAGGGATCGGCGGCATGCGTGGAATCAGCCGGCGCGGCACGAGCAGGCGCTGCAGCGGCGCGCATCGCCAGTTCGGCCCGCCAGAAAGCCTCGATCGGCCCGCAGGCGTCGAGCAGCACGAGATCCAACCGCGAAAACCACATGGCGCACGCAAGAAGACGCGAACATAGGCATGGAAAAACAAAGGGCGATGAAGAAGCGAAACGGCCATCATCGCACGCGCGCGATTGGCAGACATGTCGATCTTGCGTCAATTTCTGCCATGCCTGGCCGCGCCCAACTCGCCTCTTCCGGCCGGTTAGTTGTGAATGGTGATGCCCTGATCGATCGTGCCGTACATCGTGATGCCGCTCGCGCTGCTCGACGGCGCGGTGCCGCCGGCGCAAGCCGTACAGAGCAGTGCAACCGCTACAAGGGCAAGAATCCGTTTCATGACTGACTGTTTGCTTCCAGAAAGAAATCCATTCTAGCGCGCAGCAGCCGGCGCCCCCCGGCGAGCCGGCAACACCGCGCTTCAGTCGCTCGCCCGTGCGCCCCAATTGCACGCCATATTTCATGGCAGCCTGAAACGTCGAATCACGGATTTCGCTAGAGTAAGCCCATGAGTAAGCCCATGAGTAAGCACGAACAGCCAGCGCAAACTGCGCCGTTCGAGCCGCCAGTTCCGCACGGGAGCCATCATGCCTCTTCCCCCCACCGATGAAACCCGCCACTTCCCCGGTCTCGCGCGCGTCGCGGCACTGCTCGCCGACCCCGGCCGCGCCGCCATGCTATGGGCGCTCATGGACGGTAGCGCGCGCCCGGCGGGCGAGCTCACGATGATCGCGGGCCTCTCGCCGTCCGCCGCAAGCGCGCATCTCGCCCGGCTTGCCGAAGGCGGCTTGCTCGAGCCCGAAGTGCGCGGGCGGCATCGCTACTATCGGATCGCCAGCGCGGAAGTCGCCGCCGCCATCGAAGCGCTGATGAACGTCGCGCACGCCGCCGCGCCGGCCCAGCCCATGACGCGCCCAGCGCGCACCGTGCCCGTGGAAATGCGTCACGCGCGCACCTGCTATGACCACATGGCCGGCGAGGTCGCGGTGCGCGTGTTCGACCGGCTCGTCGAAGGCGGATGGCTCGTGCGCAACGACGACGATCTCGAAGTGACGGAGCAAGGCGTCGCGCGGCTTTCGAACTGGGGCGTCGACGTGAAGGCGCTGCACGCGCGCCGGCGGCGCTTCGCCTGCACCTGCCTCGACTGGAGCGAACGGCGCCCGCACCTGGGCGGCGCGCTCGGCGCGGCGCTGCTCGAACGCTTTACCGCGAATGGCTGGGTCGAGCGTGCCAGCCGCCCGCGCGTGCTGCGCGTCACGCCACTCGGCCAACGCGAATTCGACGCCTTCGTGAGAACGTGAGCGCATCCATCAAGCTGACAAATATCCGACAACACCACTTAACGCGCATCAAAAGCGCCCTTTCCGGGGACAGGCACACGTTCTGTTACATCTGGTGCATAAGCCCTAACAATTGAGCGCGCATGGAAACAGGCGCGGCGGATAGAGTTCCCCACATAGCTTCCTGATACTCGCTCCAGGGGCCGGAGAACCAACATGACAACGCGCACCCCATCGCTCACCACGCACGAAGACCCGAATTCGCACGCGGCTGCATATCGCACCCACGGCCGCCCGCTCTGCCACACGCTGATCGCCGGCGCCGTGCTCGCCGCATTCGCACTCAGCCTGAGCGGCGCCAATGCGTGGGCGCAGGCCGCGCCCGCCGCAGGCGACCCGCCCGGACGCGTCGCGCGCCTCGACTACATGGCGGGCGACGTGACCACCGAACCGGCCGGCGCGACCGACTGGTCCTATGCGCAATTGAATCGCCCGCTCACGACCGGCGACCAGATCTGGAACGACGCCAATGCGCGCTCGCAGATGCACATCGGCTCGACGGCAGTGCGCATGGGCCCGCAAACGAGCGTCGACGTGCTCAATCTCGACGACTCGAACGCCCAGCTCAAGGTCGCACAAGGCACGCTCTCGACGCGCGTGCGGCAGTTGCCCCCCGGTAGCGCGTATGAAATCGACACGCCCAATCTCGCGCTCGGCGTGACCAGCCCCGGCGACTATCGCGTAGATGTCGCGCCCGATGGCAGCGCCACGACCGTCACGGTGCGCAGCGGCAATGTTACGGTGTACGGCGAGAACGGCCAGATGCCGATGTCGGCGGGCCAGCAGATCCGCTTTGCCGGCACCGACCTGCAGCAGGTGGCGAGCGAGGCCGCGCCGCCACCCGACGCTTTTGACCAGTGGGCGCTCGCGCGCGACGCCGCAGAGGACCGCTCGGTCTCGGCGCGCTATGTCTCGCGCGACATCCCCGGCTATCAGGACCTCGACGCCAATGGTTCGTGGCGCGAAAGCCCGCAGTACGGCGAAGTCTGGACGCCGAACGACGTGCCCTCGGGCTGGGCGCCGTATCACGACGGCCACTGGGTCTGGCAAGCGCCATGGGGCTGGACGTGGGTAGACGACGCTCCATGGGGCTTCGCGCCTTATCACTACGGCCGCTGGGCCTATGTCGACGATTCGTGGGCGTGGGTGCCGGGCCCGATTGTCGAGACCGCGCCGCCAGTCTACGCGCCCGCGCTCGTCGCCTTCGTGGGCGGTGGGGGCGGCGGCCCCGACTGGGGCGTGAACCTCGCCATTGGCGGCGCGGCGGCGGCGGGCGTCGCGTGGTTCGCGCTCGGGCCGGGCGAACCGTGGCATCCGCACTGGGGCGACTGGAGCCCGCGTTACTACGACCGCGTGAATCAGACCGTCATCGTCAATAACTACCGACACGACGTGAACATCACGAATATCACGAACGTCAATGTGCACAACAATACGTTCGTGAACTACCGCGCACCGGGCGCCGTGACCGCCGTGCCCGCGACGGCCTTCGTGCACGGCCAGCCGACCTCGCGCTTTGCACAGCGCGTCGACCCGCGCCAGTGGCAGAACGCGCGCATCCAGTCGGGCACGCCGGGCATCGCGCCGGTCAAGGGCAGCTTCGGCCCGAACATGCGCCGCGCCGATTACCGCCCGCCAGCGTCGCTCAATCAGCGGCAAGTGGTGGCGACGCGCGCGCCGGTTGCGCCGCCCGCTTTCCATGACAACCTCGCGCAGCGCTTCGCCCGCGGCGGCGGCGCCGTGCCGGGCGCGGGCGCGCCCGTCGTGCGCGTTTCCGCGCCGGCGCACGCCCCGTTCTCATCCTTCTCGCCCTCTTCGCGCGGAGGATGGCCGCAGCAGAACGTGCGCGTCGTGCCGCCGCACTCGCCGGTGATCGGCGCAACGGGCCGAGGTAACGGCCGGCCCGGCGGCCAACTCGGTGGTCAACCCATCGGCCAGCCCGGGCGGACCAACGGCACGCCCGGGCTGGCGTCCGATCAGATGCACGGTCAAATGCCGGCTCAAATGCGCGGTCAAATGCCAAGCCAAACGCCAGGTCAAACGCCAGGCCAAACGCCGCGTCCGGGCGCCTTCGCCCAAGGCGGCCCGCATGGCCCGAGCGCGTCCATGCCCATGCGCGGGCAGCAACCCGGCCAGCCTGGCATGGCGCCGGCAATGACGAACGGCCATGGTCCGGCCGGGCAGCCGAGCGAAGCGCATGGCGTGCCGCGTCCGCCGCAGTTCGCCGGGCGGCCGGAAGGTGCGCAGCCGCAGGGTGCCCTTCCCGGCGGCCAGCCGCACGCACCAGGCACGCCGGGCGCTGCCGGCAACATGAATGGCCGTGCGATGGCAGGCGCGCCGGGCGAGACGCATCAGCCGTCGTGGATGCAGCCGCACGCGCCGATTGCCCAGCGTGGACAGCCCGGCGGCGGCGCAGCGCCGCGTCAGGAGAGCCGCCAGCAAGCTTTCGCATCGATGCAGCAGCCGCGTGACGGCGCGCCTGCTCGCATACCGCAACCCTCCGCAGGCGACGCGCCGCACGGGCCGCAACCGGGCGCGCAAGCCCGCCCGCAGCCCCAGGCGCAACCGGCGCAACGTGCCGATTTTCATCCGCCACAGCAGCCACAACCGCGCGAGCAACCGCGCCCGCAGCCCCAACCCCAACCGCGGGCCGAATTCCATCCGCAACCGCAGCAACAGCCGCGTGAAGCGCCGCGTCTGCAACCTCAGCCGCGCGCGGAATACCATCCGCAACCCCAGCCGCAGCCGCGTCCGGAATTCCATCCGCAACCGCAGCCGCAACCGCGCGCCGAGTTCCATCCGCAACCGCAGCCGCAACCGCGCGCCGAGTTCCATCCGCAACCGCAGCCCCAGCCGCGTCCCGAGCCCCGTCCGCAGCCTCAGCCTCAGCCGCATCCGCAAGCCGGCGGCGGCCACGACGATCGCCATCGCGGCTAAACCCACCGCCCCGGCGCGCGCCGAACAGCGCGCACCATTCAACGCAAAAGCCCGCGAACGTCACCGTTCGCGGGCTTTGTTTATGGTGCGGCGCGATGGCACTACAGCGGCACGCTACACCGCCATCGGCGCGGTAAGCGGATCGTGGTGCCGGTAGCCGGCCAGCGAGAAGTCCGACGGCTCGACTTTTTCGAGCCACTCGGGCTCGTAGAGGCCGGTTTTTGCGTACTCGGGCACGCGTGCGGCGATCTCGAGGCGCGGGCTCTCATAGGGCTCGCGGCGCAACTGCTCGTTGAGCATGCCGAGCTGATTTTCATAGATGTGCGCGTCGCCGATGAAGTACGTGAACCAGCGCGGCGTGTAGCCGGTCAGGCGGCCGACGAGATGCAGCAGCACCGCGCCTTCGGTCAGATTGAACGGCGTGCCGAGCCCGACGTCGTTGCTGCGGATGTACAGACACAGCGAGATCTCGCGCTTCGCGACGTTCGGCAGGAATTGGTAGAGCAGATGGCACGCGGGTAGCGCGATCTCGTCGAGCACCGCCGGGTTCCAGCCATGAAACAGAATCCGGCGATCGGCGGGATTGTTCATGATCGTGTCGAGACACTGGCGCAGTTGGTCGACCGCCTTGTAGAGCAGCACCTTCGGGCGGCCGTCCTCGCTGAATTCGCTCACGCGCGCAAAGCCGCGGGACTGCGCGTCGGCAAGCTGCGCGCTCGCGTCGGCGTCGAGCACCTTGTAGGCGGGCCACTGGCGCCACTGCACCCCGTAGACGTCGCCCAGATCGTCGGTGCCGCGGCGATACGGATTGGCCAACCACTGCGCGTTCTCGTTCGCATTGGCGTCCCAGACCTTGCAGCCGAGCGCGCGGAAATCCGCCGCGCTGCGCGAGGCGCGCAAGAAGCCGATCAGCTCGCCCACCGCGGACTTGAACGCCAGCTTTTTCGTCGTGACAGCGGGGAAGCCCTGTTGCAGGTCGAAGCGCAGCATTGCGCCCGGCATGCTGATCGTGCGGATGCCGGTACGGTTTTCCTGCCAGGTGCCGGTGTCGAGGATCGAGCGGACGAGCTCGAGATACTGTTTCATGCGCGCTTCCCTGAGCGGGCGCGCGAGCGCACCCGATGCGGATTCAAAAGCGAGATTCTATAGCAAGCGGGCAAACGGCAGATCGGGCCCAATGGCTCAGCAGCGCAGAACAACCGGGGAACGAGCGGGACGGCGCGCAACGACACCACGGCAGTATTGGCATAACATGTTTATGCAATTCGCATTATTTCTTCAAAGCGGGAAATAAAAAATTAATGCGCCGCACAGAAGACGTTATTGTGGCAAAAGCAAACGGAGAAAAATCGACACGCAGAATAGCGTGACAGCGGTGTGGAAAATTCGTTAGCAAATGATGCATAAACAATCCACCATTTCGTCATCGGCGAACCCGGGCCGCACGAATCAACGCATGCTGGCGCAAGCCACGCGGACAAGGCGGCCCACGCACGCGAGCCGCCTGCCGCACGAACCCGCGCCCCCGCGCGGACCCGTCTTGCACCCCTGCACCCTTCTGAACCGTCCAGCACCCTCATGGCCGTATCCGGCTCTTGGTCGCCTGCTTCGTCAGCGCCTGTCCGGCTGCTTTTTGCGCAGCCGTTTTATGGTCCCCTCAGCGAGGCCTGCTGCAGATCACCACCTTCGGTCACCTTCAAGCCCCGCCCCCCGAAATCAGCCCGCCAGAATGCGGCGCGAGCGGATCGCTCTCCATATGCCGCATGCCGTGCGCGCACAACAGCCGGTACAGCGTCACGCGCGAAATACCCAGTTCCTGCGCGGCGTCGCCAAGACGCCCGCGATGGCGCAGCAACGCGAGTTCGATGGCCTGGCGCTCGGCGGCCTCGCGCGCCTGCGCGAGCGAGACCGGCACCACCTCGACGTAATCGCCGAGTTCCAGGTCACGCGCCGTGATCGCACGCCCTTCCGACATGACGATCGCGCGCCGCACGCGGTTGATGAGCTCGCGCACGTTGCCCGGCCAGCTGTAGTTATGCAGCGCCGCAATCGCATCGGGAGAAAAGCCTCGCAGGCGCCGCCCGCCGTCTTTCTTGAAGCGCTCGAGCATGTGCCGCGCGAGCAGTTCGATGTCCTTGCCGCGCGCGCGCAGCGGCGGCTCGTCGATCTGCAGCACGCACAGGCGATGATACAAATCCTGGCGGAAGCGCCCGTCGACCATCGCCGCGCGCATGTCCACGTGCGTGGCGGAGATGATGCGCACATCCACCGGCATCGACTGATGGCCGCCCAGCCGCTCGATCTTGCCTTCCTGAAGAAAGCGCAACAGGCTCGCCTGGCTTTCCATCGGCAGGTCGCCGATTTCATCGAGAAAAAGCGTGCCGCCGTTGGCAGCTTCCACGCGCCCGGTCTTGCGCTGGCTCGCACCCGTGAATGCGCCGCGCTCGTAGCCGAATAGCTCCGACTGCAGCAGATGCGGCGGAATGGCGCCGCAATTGATGGGCACGAACGGCGCATTGCGCCGGGACGAACGTTCGTGAATGGCAACCGCGGTGAGTTCCTTGCCGGTGCCCGACTCGCCCGAAATGAACACCGGCGCGTCGGTCATCGCGACCTTGCGGATCGAGCGAAAGAGCGCCAGCATGGCCTCGCACGAGCCCACCATTTCGCCTTCCGCGCCACCCGAATGGTCGTTCGAGGCACGCTCGCAAAGCGTGACCATGCCATAGGCATGGCCCACGGAATCGACGATGCGCTCGCCGCTCCACGGCACCGTTACGTAATCGAAACAGTAATCGCGCACGAGACGGCGCAAATTGGCGTCCTGCAACTGACCGGTGGTGGTCGCGGCCACCCAGCCGACGTTAGGCAACGTCAGGCACGGCTCGAAGGCACCGATCTCATGGAGATGGAATTCGCTGGATAGATCGAGCAACCCGCCCGCGGGCGAACCTGCGCGCAGCGCGCGCAGCGCGTCCCGCGCGTTGCCGACGATTTCCACCTGCCAGCCGCGCTCGTGGAACCGCTCGTTCAGCGCTTCATTCGGATTGCGCGTCACGTAAACCAATTGCCGCGTTGCGGATTCCATTATTCAGATCCTCTTGCCAACACATCGTTGCGAAATGACGGCACGCACCTGATGTACAGACACGCCGCAAAAGAAACCATTCGCCAGGCGCAATTAAACGCGGGCGAACATAGGGGCTTTTGCGGACAGTGAATCCCCGAACTGCGGCGTGTGGTCAACTTGGCCCTTACAGGGCCTTTGTTATCTGTATTACTTGTTTTTCTGAAGCTTACTATATGCACCGGGGTGTTGGATAGAAAATATGCGGCGCGAATTGATAAGGGCGCAATGGAAAGGTTTCCATTATGCGGTCGCTGAATTGTAAGAGGAAAATCAATTGCGGATGTTTCCATTCTGTTGCTCCCGCACTGTTTTCCGAGCACCCCGGATCACGTAGAAAAAAAGCCGCGCAAACGTTTTCTTTGAAACTTTCCAGCGAATTTCGGGCGTTTAAACCAGCCCGACGTTTCAGCACTGAAACGTTTTTGCGAAAATCCGCTATTCAAAATCCGTAGAAAATATTCCAACCCGCGACGTATCAACGGATTGCGTGGCATGGCACACGTTTCGCTAAATATCTCGCACCAGGAGATACGCCATGCGACTCATTCCTTCAAACATCAGGCGCAGTGTGGCCGGCCCGTGCGGCGTGCTGGCCGCCGTGCTGATTCCCGCCGTGCTCTTCGCCTTCGCGCCGTCGGCGCGCGCACAAACCGCTGCGGATGTGGCGAAGGCGAATGTGGTCGCGGCGAACTCCAATGTCGTTCCTGCAACAGACGCGGCCATGGTGAGCGCAACGCTCGATATGAGCATGGCCCCTGACTCCTATTACGGCGCCAGTGGCAAGAACTTGAGCGCCGACATGAGTACGCGCACGCTCGCCGCCGATCCCGGCCCCGCTGGGGACGATCCGGCGCTCGCGGGCGTGGGCGCCATCGACGACCAGACGCTCGCGCGCCAGCACGGAGGCGCCGTGGGCATGGTGATGGTCGCCGCCACGCCGCAGCTCATGCGCGGCAATGGCGTGACGCTGTGGGACGAAATCGCCCCGCCCGCTCCGCTGCCGGTTCCGGTGGACGCCGGCCAGGCGGCGCAGGGCAACCTCGCCAGCTACACCCGGAAGTAAATGGACAAGTAACAGGAAAGCACGCGGCAACCAACGCGGTGATCGCCGAGCCGGCCCCGTGCCGTGCACAGCGTGGTTCGGAGCCGGCGTTCAATGCGCGCCGCGCCGAAAACAGTGACGGAGACTGACATGATCGTTCGCTTGAAGATGCCAGGTGTGCGCCGGCCTTCCGCCCGGCTCGCCGCCGTCCTGAGCGCCGCGTTCACGGCGGCGCTGGCGGCAGGCGTCAGCGCACAGCAGGTAACCAATCCCGGCGACATCATCGTCGAGCGCGACATCACCCCGCGCAGCGCCTTCGCCGCCGTGCCGAAGAGCCAGGACCCCGTGCGGGTGCGTGCCACCACCTTCCCGAAGAACACCTTCGACCCGACCATGGCGACGCTCGTGAACGATACCGACCTCACCAACGCGCATGGCAATTCCGGCGTGAACACGAGCGGCGCGCTAGCCGGCGAAGCCGCGGGCGTGCAGGCCATCACCCGCGTTCTCGTGGGCAACCCGGCAGGCTCGAACTCGGCGCTCGGCGCGGGCGGCAGCGCCCAGGCCGTCGGCGGGCTGGGCGGCACGATCTCCTCCACGGTCACCGGTGCCATCGCGCCGATCACGAGCGCACTGGGCGCGATCGGGAGCATGAAATGAGCCGCCGCACACCCGCCCGCAACATTCCGCGAGCATTGGAAGCCGTCGCGCTCGCCGCCTCTTTCGCGGCGCTCGCAACGACCGCGCAAGCCCAGGTCAACGTAGGCGCGACCGCCGTGATCGCGCCGAACGCGGCGACCTCGACCACCGGCGCGCTCGCCGTGAACGAAGCGGCCGGGCTCGACAACGCCCAGGCCAACCAGCTGACCATCACCAGCGGCGGCTCGGTCGCCAATGTGAATCTCGATGAACAAGGCGCCTCGACGCGCGCGCGGCTCGGCAACGCCACCGCGCTGATCGGCTCGGGCGCTTTCTCCAACACGTCCGGCGCCATGATGGTGAATCAGTCGGCGGGCGTGGGCAACATCCAGCGCAACAGTGCGCAGATCGCCACTGGTGTGCTCGGAGTCGCGATGGTATCGGACGGCGAACTGTCCGCCGCCAGCGCGACGAACGGCGGTATGGGCAACCAGACAGGCGAGACACGCGGCATTCGTGAGGTACGCATCGACGGTGCGGCCTTCAGGAATGCAACGGGCCTCGTACAGGTGAACCAGACAGCCGGCGCCGGTAACGTCACGGCAAACAGTTTTGTGCTCCGTCCCCCGGCGGGCACTCTTTTTTAACTGACCACTAGTATCGGAGCGAAACATGAAGCGCACCCTCATCGCAGCAGCAGTACTCGCGACGGCGGCTGGTTCCGCTTTCGCAGGCCCCAAGACCGCTTTCCTGTTCAACGCCACCGGCGTGACCGAATATGTAGGCATCGAAGGCTTTGTCGGACTGTTCGGATGCGTCAGCGTCTCGAGCACGGCCGGCGCGGTCATCAACAACACGCAGAACACCGGCGGCGGCACGCTGCTTCCGCAAGCCCAGAGCTACCAGTTCGGCAATGTGACGACCACCTATAACGACACCAACTGGAGCAAGGTCGGCACGGGTACGAACTCGAGCTACCGCACCTCGTACTTCGCCGAAGGCTCTGCTTCGGAGTCGATGAGCGCGTCGTCGAAGACGCATGACGTGAATGCCTCGACCACGAAGACCTCGTCGAGCAGCTACAGCTACGACAAGAACCGTAGCGCGAGCGTCGACGCGGCCGTCCACGTCAAGACCGACAGCGGCTCCACGAGCAACACGAAGGTCTCCAACACGTTCAGCGATACCGGCAGCGCCAGCGTCAGCGACACCTCCAGCAACGTCGGCACGAACACCTCGTCGAACATGCAGAGCGGCAAGGGCAGCCTGTCGCTGAGCGCCGCGTGGACGCATACGGGCAACAAGAAGAATGGCTCGGCCAGCCTGACGCTGAACGGCTCCGAAAGCACCTCGCACATGCAGACCAGCTCGCATAACAACAGCAACACGGCGAAGGACACGAAAACCTGGTCGGTCAACAACAATCTGAACTCCGACAAGAGCACGAGCACCGCTAAGACCGGCTATGCGGACGCCTCGTTGAACGCGTCGATCACGACCAAGGAAAGCGGCTCCGGCGGCCACAATAGCCAGTCCAAGACCACCTACGCCCATACGTTCAGCGAATCGAGCACCAGTTCGAACTCGCACGCACAGGCTTACGCGAGGGCCACGGAAGAAAGGCATACGTCAGGCTACAGCGTGAACGACACGATGAAGACGATCGACGACACGACGACCGGCTCGGTGACGAACCACATCGATACCCGCAAGGCCGCCACGCTCGACGCCAACACGGGCAACAACGCTGCAACCGGCGTGACGGGCAACCTGGGCGTCAACATCGCCGAAGGCATCAACAACGCGCAAAGCAATGACGTCGCGCTCGCTTCGGTCGATGTGGGCAATGTGTTCGGTAACGCTCAGATTTTCAATAATCAAGCGTCCGCTGGCACAGCCAATGTGAAAAACTTCAACCTCAACGCTTCGGTGGGTGACGGCTCGCTCGCCAGCGTCTCGGGCAATGTCGGTGTGAACGTCGCTTCGGGTATCGGCAACGCGCAGAACAACAGCCTCGCCGGCTCCGTAACGACGGCCAAGAACGCCGGTTCCGCCCAGACCACGGCGATGGTCGCGACCGACAACAACGTGCAGAACGCAGGCATGACGGCAACGGGCCAGTTCCAGGGTACAGCTAGCCTCGGCGCCGGCACGCTCGCCAATGCCAGCGGCAACATCGGCGTGAACATTGCCGGCGGCATCGGCAACCTGCAGCACAACGGCATGGCCATCGCGGCAATGAGCAACGGCCACTAGGCAAGGCCCGAGCATCAATACGCAGTCCTGATATCCAGGTAGTTGCAGGCTGTACCCCGACGCGCCGGCCGCCGTCACACAGCGGCTGGCGCGCAAACCCGATGCAGGAGACCACCATGTCCGGGTCCGTTTCGTCCCCGGCGTCAAAAACATGTGCCGTCGCGCTGGCGCTCGCCGCCACTGCGGCGTGGATGCCTTGCCAGGCGCAGACAAGCATCGACGCGACCCACCTGATCGGCGTGCCGATCAAGTTGCCGGTCCGCTCGATGCGCGAGATTCGCTACAACAGCGTCGTCACGCAGCAATACGACTACAGCTGCGGCGCGGCCGCGCTCGCGACGCTGCTCAAGTACGGCTACGGCATCGACATTCCCGAACCGGAACTGATCCGGCGCATGATGGTGTTCTCCACCCCCGAGGTGGTCGTGAAGAACGGCTTCTCCATGCTCGACATGAAGAAGTTCGTCGAAACGATCGGCCTGCGCGGCCGGGGCTTTCGCGTCAATACCGACGCGCTCTATCACCTGCAGATTCCCGTGCTCGTCCTCATGAACATCGGGGGCTACGAGCACTTCGTGATCGTCAAGCATGCCGAGAACAACCGCATCTTCATTGCGGACCCCGCGCTCGGCAACCGCATCGTCGCCGAGGATGACTTCGCGAAGACGTGGAACGGCCTCGTCTTCGCCGTGCTCGGCAAACCGTTTCGGGAGGATTCTCCGCTGTTGCAGAACAACGAGTCGATCGCCTTGAAGCTGCGCGAGAACGCCCTGCTCAACGGCACGGCGCCGACTCCTTTCTTCGAATACGGCCTCGACAAGGCCCTGATGTTCTGAAGTCCTGAATAGCCATGAAACGCAACCTCTCACAGTGTGGCATCGCGGCAGGTGTCTGCGCGCTCGCCTGCGCTTGTTCGGGCAATGCGTGCGCAGCAGAAAGCCTCGCCGCCACCCAGGCGGCCGTGCCTGCATTTCTTTCAGCGGGCGGCCCCGACGCGCAGCCCGTGCGCTGCGAGCTCGTCGACGACGAGGTGCTCGCGCATCAAACCGGCAAGTACGCCGGCAGCGACATGATTTCCGGCTTCGTGCTCAGCGTGCTGTCGCAATGGCAGTTGCCCAATGGCGCCAGCGCCGTCGCACAAGGCGCGCTCGCCGTCTCGCAGAACACGGCCAACCATCTGAGCGCGAGCGTGCAAACCAGCGCACGCGTCACCGACCCGATGCCGGGCGGCACGAACCCGGGCAATAGCGGTGCCACGCCGAACGCCTCGGCCTCGGGCGGCCAGAACGTGTCGGTCAACGGCGTATCGCAGATCACCCAGGTCGCGGGCAACAACAACGTCGGCTCCAACGCCGCGACCATCGATTACAGCCACGCGCTGCAGATCGCCGGCATGGCGGGCGGCAACCAGACGAGCGCAGCGGCTTCGAACGCGAACGGCACCATCAAGGCCGGCATCGCATTCGGCGGCAACGGCATCAACGTCACGCTGCAAACGCCCGCCGGCATGGCGACGCAGAACATCATGCCCGGCAGCGCGCAGCAGGCGGGCGCCATTGCCCAGTTGCTCCAGGTCGCGGGCAACAACCAGCAAGTCGCAAACCAGTTGCAGCTCAGCTTGCAGACGCAGCAGTTGAGCGCGCAAATGATCCGGCAGGCCGGCGTATTACAGGCTCTACGCAACACCCGCTAAAAAAGCGCCGCCTGATTACAGCAACAAGATGCCGCCGACCGCCATCGACGGCCGCCACAAGGAGACACCGGCAGGAGATCAGCACGCGAACCGCCAGAACGCGTGAAGCAACATCGAGCAAGCGTATCGACGATGCGGACGCAGAACTTCGTGCTCTGTCGTGCATCGACTTTCGATCCGGGGGGAAAAGAATGAGCACGTCGTACCCGACGGCGGCGCCGCGTTTGACGCTGGCCGCCATTCCAGCAGCAGTCCTGCTTTTCGCGCTCGCGCAAACCGCCCACGCGCAGGCGCTGCAAAGCCAGTCTGTCGAAGAACGTCTCAACACGCTGATGCGCGTGGTGGACGAGCAGCAGCGACAAATCCAGTCTCTCGAGCGCCAGGTCACGAACCTCGAAATGGCGCAGCGCGGGCGCGGCATGCCGGGCGCGGGTGCGCCGGCCGCCGGCGACAGCGCGAGCGTCGCCGACCAGCCCGGCGCGGACGGCTTGCCCGTTCCGCTGCCGCCGCTCGCGCAAGCGCTGCCCGGCGCCACCGCCCCAGGCTCCCTCACCGGCACCGCCACCGGTGTGCCGGTGAACCCGCCCTCGCCCGACAGCGGCCCGGTCACGGGCGCCACCGGTTCGTCCGCCGCGAGCGGGCCACAGCAAGGCGCGCCGGTCGGCGTCAATGCGGGGGACAACA
Organism: Paraburkholderia sp. A1RI-2L; assembly: GCF_048957375.1. Taxonomy (NCBI): domain Bacteria; kingdom Pseudomonadati; phylum Pseudomonadota; class Betaproteobacteria; order Burkholderiales; family Burkholderiaceae; genus Paraburkholderia; species Paraburkholderia sp. A1RI-2L. The sequence continues at coordinate 608,821 of NZ_JARBTA010000001.1, read as the reverse complement.
CGGGCGCGAACCCGACCGTGGGCCAGACGCAAAAGAGCGCCGCGCCCACCCGCACCGAGGCCGAGCAAGCAGTCGTGCAGCGCGAACACGCCCCGCTCTTCGATCACAAGCTCACGCTCGACTGGGGCATCAGCGACACCTATTACGACCGGCGCCAGTTGCAGCTCTCAGGCTTCCTCGCGCTCGATGCGATCTTCCTCGGCAATATCAATCTGGGCCAGACGAAGTCGCACCAGCTCATGGCCGATCTCGACACGCGGTACGGCATCACCGACCGCATGAGCATCGACGTCGACGTCCCGTACATTTACCGCCATAGCAGCTTCATCGTGGGCGGCGCGGGCGGCGCGGCGAACACGCTCTCCGATGCGTCCGTGAGCTCGCACGCGATCGGCGACGTGAACTTCGGGATCTACTACCAGTTCCTGAAGGAGACCAATAGCCTGCCCGACGTGGTCGGCAGCCTGCGCGTGAAGACGGACACCGGAACCTCGCCGTTCGGCATCAAGGTGGTGCAGCTCACGCCCGACAACACCAACCTCGTCGCGCCCAGCAAGCTGCCTACGGGCACCGGCTTCTGGAACGTCACGGCCGGCGTCTCGGTGCTGAAGACCTACGACCCGGTCGTGCTGTTCGGCAGCTTCTCGTACACGTACAACATCGCGCGCTCGTTCTCCGATATCTCGTCGGTCGTCGGGCAAACGCAGCCGGCCGAGGTGAAGCTCGGCGACATCATCCAGTTCGGGGGCGGCGTCGCGCTCGCCTTCTCCGACAAGGACTCGGCCAGCATCTCCTACACGATGGCCATCGAGCCGCAGTCGAAGACCAAGGCGCCCGGCGGCAGCTGGACCGGCGTGCCGGGCAGCGAGACAACGGCGTCGGTGCTCAACTTCGGCCTGAATCACGTGGTCAACAAGCACCTGACGATCAACGGCGTGGTGTCGGTCGGCCTCACGCCGGATGCGCCGAACTTCGTCGTCGGCCTGCGGTTCCCCTACACCTTCTGATGAAGACGAGGCCGATCGTGCGTGATTCTTCCCCTCTGGGCGCTACCGTGACACCTCTAGCCGGGGCCGGCCCGCGGCTACCCATGGCGGGCGCGCCGCCGCATCCGGCCACAGCGAAGGCAACGGCCGACGGCGCGATGGCAACCGGGCAACGCGGACTCGACGCCGCCGCGCGCACGCCCGAATGCACGCCCGGCCCCGATGGTGGGCCGCTTGCCGACATCGACCGCATGCTGCTGTACGTCGCCCGAATGCCGGACGCGCAACTCGGCGCGTATCTGAAGAGCCGCGGCTGGGACGTCGCGACGGCGAGAAGCGCGCCCGAAGCCACGCGGCTCGTGAAAACGGAGCCGACCTGCGCGGGCATCGTCGATCTGACCAGCTTCACCGCGCGTGACCTGGCCGCGCTCGAAGCGGTGCTGCGGCTGCAACAGGTCGGCTGGATCGCCCTCACCGACGCCAAGCGTCTCACCGATCCCGAAGTGCGCCGCCTGATCCGCCACTACTGCTTCGACTACGTGCATCTGCCGGTCGCGCCGGCGACGCTCGACTACCTCGTGAGCCACGCGTTCGGCATGGTCACGCTGTGCGACCTCGACAATGCGCCGGCGTCGGCCGCAAGCGCGGACGAAGACGAAATGGTGGGCACCTGCGAAGCGATGCAGCAGCTCTTTCGCACCATCCGCAAGGTGGCGAACACCGACGCAACGGTATTCATCTCGGGCGAATCGGGCACCGGCAAGGAGCTCACCGCGCTCGCGATCCACGAGCGCTCGGCGCGGCGCAAGGCGCCGTTCGTGCCGATCAATTGCGGCGCGATCCCGCATCATCTTCTGCAATCCGAACTATTTGGCTACGAGCGCGGCGCGTTCACGGGCGCGCATCAGCGCAAGATCGGGCGCGTGGAGGCGGCCAACGGCGGCACGCTCTTTCTCGACGAAATCGGCGACCTGCCGATGGAAAGCCAGGCAAGCCTGCTGCGCTTTCTCCAGGAAGGCAAGATCGAGCGCCTGGGCGGCCATGAGCAGATTCCCGTGGACGTGCGCATCATTTCGGCCACCCACGTCGACCTCGAAGCGGCGATGCGCGACTCGCGCTTCAGGGCCGACCTCTTTCACCGGCTGTGCGTACTGCGCGTGGACGAGCCACCGCTGCGCGCGCGCGGCAAGGACATCGAAATTCTCGCGCACCACGTGCTGCACAAGTTCAAGCAGGACAGCGCCCGCAGGATCCGCGGCTTCACGCCGGATGCCATCGAGGCGATGTACAACTACAACTGGCCCGGCAACGTGCGCGAGCTTATCAACCGCGTGCGGCGCGCGATCGTGATGGCGGAAAGCAAGCTGATCTCGGCCGGAGATCTCGATCTCGATCAGTTCACCGCGCAGCAAACCGTGACGCTCGCCGAGGCGCGCGAGTCTGCGGAAAAGCGCGCGATCGAGGCGGCGCTGCTGCGCCATCGCCATCGCCTGACCGAAGCGGCCTCCGACCTCGGCATCTCGCGCGTGACGCTCTACCGGCTCATGGGCACGCACGGCCTGCGCGACGAGAAAACGATCTTCGACGGCGAGGCGGAGAATCAGCCGGACCGGCCAATCGGGCCTTCGGCATGACGCTACGGGTACGGAGGCGATGAGGCCGTCGGGTAAAATCGGTGCAACTGGCTTTTCCATTCCAACGCACTTCGACTGACTCGATGACGACGCTCACCCTGATCGTCGCTCGCGCCCGCAACGGCGTGATCGGCCGCGACAACGAGCTGCCCTGGCGGCTGCCCGAGGACCTTGCATTCTTCAAGCGCACCACCATGGGCGCGCCCATCGTGATGGGCCGCAAAACGCATGAATCGATTGGCCGCGCGCTGCCCGGCCGCCGCAACATCGTCGTCACGCGCGACGCTGCCAGGCGCTTTCCCGGCTGCGACACGGTCACGAGCCTCGAAGCCGCGCTCGCGCTCGCGGCGCAAGACCAGGCGCCCGAAGCGTTCCTGATCGGCGGCGCGCAACTTTACGCAGAGGGCATCGCGCTCGCGCACAAGCTGATCGTCACGGAGATCGCCACCGACTTCGAAGGCGATGCCACCTTCCCGGCGCCCGATCCCGCACACTGGCGCGAAACGGCGCGCGAGACGCTGCACGCGAATCCGCCCAACGACTTCGATTTCGCGTTCGTCACTTACGAGCGGCGCGACTGGGCGTAGTGTTGAGCGTCGAAAACACGCACGTAAAAGCACAAACGGCACGCCAAGGCGTGCCGTTTGTGCATTGAGCCTGCGGAAAAGCCGCTTACTGCCCCGCCACCGTCATACGCTCGATCAGCACGGAGCCGGTCTGGCGCGTGCCGCGCGCGAGCGTATCGGCGCCCACCGCGACGATGTGGCGGAACATCTCCTGCATCGTCGAGGCCACCGTGATCTCCTCGACCGGATACTGGATCTTGCCGTTCTCGACCCAGAAACCCGAGGCGCCGCGCGAATAGTCGCCCGTCACGAAATTCACGCCCTGCCCCATCAGCTCGGTGAGCAGCAGGCCTGTGCCGAGCTTCCTGAGCATTTCCTCGAAGTCGTCCTCGGGGTTCGTGAGCGAACTTTCCAGCCGCAGGTTGTGCGAGCCGCCCGCGTTGCCCGTCGTCTGCATGCCGAGCTTGCGCGCCGAATACGACGACAGGAAGTAGCCCTGCACCACGCCGTCCTTCACGACTTCGCGCCGTTGCGTGCGCACGCCCTCCTCGTCGAACGGCGCGCTGCCCGCGGCGCGCGCAACGTGCGGGTCCTCGACCACCTGGATATGCGGCGCGAACACCGGCTTGCCGAGGCTGTCGACGAGAAACGAGGTCTTGCGGTAGAGCGCGCCGCCGCTGGTGGCCTGCACGAACGCGCCGAGCAGGCCTGCCGCGATCGGCGCCTCGAACAGCACCGGCACCTTGCGCGTGTCGAGACCGCGCGCGTGCAGGCGCGACAGCGCGCGCTCGGCGGCATAGCGGCCGACCGCCTCCGGCGAGGCCAGCTCGCTCGCGCTGCGCCGCGAGGTGTACCAGTCGTCGCGCTGCATGCTGCGGCCGGTGCCCGCGATGGGCGCGCACGCGATGTAATGGCGCGAATAGGGGTAGCCATGCATGAAGCCGCCCGAGGTGGCGAGCACGAACTGCGAATGCTGCGCCGAAACGCTCGCGCCCTCCGAATTGGTCACGCGGCGGTCGGTGGCGAACGCGGCGTCTTCGGCGCGGCGCGCGATCTCGACGGCCTCGTCGGCCGTGAGGCTCCACGGGTGATAGAGATCGAGGTCGCGCGGCGCGGTTTCCAGCAGGTCGGTTTCGGCGAGGCCGGCGCAGTCGTCGTCCGCGGTAAAACGCGCGATGTTGTAGGCCGCCGCCACGGTGTCCTTGAGCGCCTGCGCGGAAAAGTCCGAGGTGCTCGCATTGCCGCGCTTGTTGCCGATGTAGACGGTCACGCCGACCGACTTGTCGCGGTTGTGCTCGATGGTCTCGACTTCGCCGCGCCGCACGGAAACCGACAGGCCATCGCCTTCGGAGATTTCCGTCGCGGCGTCGCTCGCGCCGAGCGCCTTCGCGTGACGGAGAATGTCCGACGCGATCTCTTTCAGCTCGTCCTGGGTATGCGGGAAAAATCGTTGCCGGGCTTCGATGTCTGCAGCCATTGTCGTTACGGTCCGGTTTCGGGCCGGAGCGGCCCGCTTGTCGTGTGTCAGGGGTAGCGGATCATGCGCCTCGCCAAAGCTCTGTAAAGAAGCGCGTTTCGCGATCATAGCAAGGTATGCGAACGCGTACCGCAGCCGCATGGCCCGCGACTGCCCGAGGCGCGCCGAACCCTGCGCCGATCCGACAGCGCGCGCACGCTACAATACGCGTCATGAAACGCAAAACCCGCATTCAACCCATGAACGACGTTGCCGCCCAACAGGGCAACGACGACGACAACGGCTACGATCGCCCGAGCAAGTCGCAGCTCAAGCGCGAGATGACCGCGCTCCAGGAGCTGGGCACGGCGCTCGTCGAGCTGCCCAAGGACGCGCTCAAGCGCATGCCCATGACGGAAGACCTCGCCGACGCCGTCCACGAGGCGCGCCGCATCACCGACCACGAAGGCAAGCGCCGCCAGCTCCAGTACGTGGGCCGCATGATGCGCGGCCTGCGCGAGGACGAAGTCGCCGCGCTGCGCACCGCGCTCGACGAGCACCGCGGCGTGAACAAGGCCGCCACGGCGCGCCTGCACTGGATCGAGCGCACGCGCGAGAAGCTGCTCGCCAGCGACGACGCCCTCACCGAATTCATCCGCCAGCACCCGGCCGCCGACCCGCAGGAAGGCCGCACGCTGATTCGCAACGCGCGGCGCGAGCAGGAGCAGGCACGCCCGCCGAAGTACTTCCGCGAGCTGTTCCAGTGGATCAAGGACGTGAGCGCCCAGGGCGCCGACGATGCCGATGAGCACGCGAGCGATGAAGAGGACCGCGAAAATGACGAAGCCTGAGCGCAGCCACCCGGACGAACTGGTGATCGGCCTCGTGTCGGTCAGCGACCGCGCCACCAGCGGCGTCTACGAGGACAAAGGCATTCCGGCGCTGAAGGAGTGGCTCGGCCACGCGCTGAAGTCGCCGTGGCGCGCCGAAACGCGCCTGATCCACGACGACGCGGCCACCATTTCCGCCACGCTCACGGCGCTGGTGGACGGCCTCGGCTGCGACCTCGTGCTGACCACGGGCGGCACCGGCCCCGCGCGCCGCGACGTGACGCCCGAAGCGACGCTCGCGGTTGCCACGAAAGAAATGCCCGGTTTCGGCGAGCAGATGCGCCAGATCAGCCTGAATTTCGTGCCCACGGCGATTCTTTCGCGCCAGGTGGCGGTGATCCGCGAAACGGGCAGCGGCGCGGACGATCACGCGGCGCTCATCATCAACTTGCCGGGTCAGCCGAAATCGATCAAGGAAACACTGGAAGGCCTGCGCGACGAGCAAGGCGCGACGAAGGTGCCGGGCATCTTCGCGGCGGTGCCGTACTGCATCGACCTGATTGGCGGGCCGTATATCGAAACCGATCCGAACGTCGTCGCGGCGTTCCGGCCCAAGAACGCGCAGCGAGCGCCGCGCGCGTAATCTGCCCTGCTCGCTGTCCGGGATACTGTCTGCTCGTGCGGCGCCCGCGCCTGCGGGCGCCTCTTCCTTACTGCGCCACCCCGCCCGCCGGCGCGTCGGCGGCCGCCACGCCCGCCGACGGAATCAGGAAATGCTCGCGGTAGTACTTGAGCTCGTCGATGGACTCGTGGATATCGGCCAGCGCCGTATGCATCGCGCGCTTCTGGAAGCCCTTGTAGATCGTCGGCTGCCAGCGGCGGCACAACTCCTTGAGCGTGCTCACGTCGAGATTGCGGTAGTGGAAAAAGCGCTCGAGCGCAGGCATCCAGCGCGCCATGAAGCGGCGGTCCTGGCAGATCGAGTTGCCGCACATCGGCGACTTGCCCGGCGGCACGTACTGTGAGAGAAACGCGAGAATCTGCTCCGTTGCGCTTTCCTCGGTCACGGTGGAGGCGCGCACGCGCTCGGTCAGGCCCGAGCGGCCGTGCGTGTTGCGATTCCACTCGTCCATGCGGTCGAGCACGGCTTCGGGCTGATGGATCGCCAGCACGGGCCCCTCGACGATCTTGTCGAGCGTGGAATTGGTCACCACCACGGCGATTTCGATGATCCGGTCGTTGTCGGGATCGAGCCCCGTCATCTCCATGTCGAGCCAGATCAAGTTCATGTCGGTGCGCTCCATCGCCGGAGTCGCCTGGCCCGCCGGGTCGGCAGAAGTGATATCAGTCATGTGAAGCAGCCTGGAGCGGTTGAATGCGGGTTGAATGCGGGTTGAATGCGGGTTGAATGCGGGTTGAGAAGCGGCGCTCATGCGCCATACAGGCGCGGCCCGCACGCCGGAAGCAAGCCCTTGGCGGGGATGCCATGGCCGGGCCGCCGAGAACATATAATTGTCGCATAGATACCACGGACTCCCTGGATGCCGACCTCATCAACTGCGTTGTCCCCCGCGCTGACTTTCAGCGTGATTTTCGTTGTCGCCGTGCTGGCCATGGTGGCGACCAAGCTCTGGCTCGCCTCGCGCCAGGTCCGCTTCGTGGCCGCTCATCGCGGCGCAGTCCCCACCCAGTTCGCGGCGACGATTCCGCTAGCCGCGCACCAGCGCGCCGCCGACTACACGGTCGCGCGCACGCGCCTCGGCATGATCGAAATCGTGCTTTCCGCGGTCGTGCTGATCGCGCTCACGCTGCTCGGCGGCGTGCAGGCGATCGACCTCGGCATTTCAGACCTGATCGGGCGCGACTACGTTGGGCAGATCGCGCTGGTCGCCGCCGTGCTCGCGGTGAGCGGCATCGTCGAATTGCCGCTCGATTACTACCGCCAGTTCGTGATCGAGGAGCGCTTCGGCTTTAACCGCATGTCGCGGCGCATCTTCTTCGCCGATCGCATCAAGGGCCTGCTGATCGGCGCGCTGTTCGGCATTCCGCTGCTCTTCGTGGTGCTGTGGCTCATGAAGCAGGCCGGCAGCCTCTGGTGGCTCTGGACGTGGGTGGTCTGGGTCGCGTTCCAGATGCTCGTGCTGGTGCTCTACCCGACCTTCATCGCGCCGCTCTTCAACAAGTTCGAGCCGCTGCGCGACGAGGCGCTGCGTTCGCGCATCGAAGCGCTCATGCAGCGCTGCGGCTTCGCGGCCAAGGGCCTGTTCGTGATGGACGGCAGCCGCCGCTCCGCGCACGGCAACGCCTATTTCACGGGCTTCGGCGCCGCCAAGCGCATCGTCTTCTTCGACACCTTGCTCGCGCGCCTCTCGGGCAGCGAGATCGAGGCCGTGCTCGCGCACGAGCTCGGCCATTTCAAGCGCCGCCACGTGATCAAGCGCATGGTAGTCACGTTCGCGATCAGCCTCGTGCTGCTCGGCGCGCTCGGCTGGCTCACCCAGCGCGTGTGGTTCTACGAGGGCCTCGGCGTGCGGCCGTCGCTGCTCGGCGGCAACGACGGGCTCGCGCTCGTGCTGTTCTTCCTCGCCGTGCCGGTGTTCCTGTTCTTCGTCACACCGCTCAGCAGCCTCAGCTCACGCAAGCACGAGTTCGAGGCCGACGCCTTCGCCGCCACGCAGACCGACGCGCAGAACCTCGTGAACGCGCTCGTCAAGCTGTATGAGGACAACGCGTCCACGCTCACGCCGGACCCGCTCTACACCGCGTTCTATTACTCGCATCCGCCGGCTTCGCAGCGGATCGATCGACTGCTCTCGCACGCATGAACCGGCGCGCGACGAAAGCCGCCGGCGGCATGGCACAAGCAGCACAGGCAGGCACGGGGGCGACGCTGCACGGCGTCGTGATTGCGGCGCACGGGCGCCACTACCTGGTCGCGCCCGACGGCGGCGGCGCGGCGCTGCAGTGCTTCCCGCGCGGCAAGAAAAGCGAGGTCGCGGTGGGCGACCGCGTCGAGTATCAATCGACTTCGGCGGACCAGGGCGTGATCGTCGCGATCGGCAAGCGGCGCAACCTGCTGTATCGCTCGGACCAGTTCAAGTCGAAGCTGTTCGCGGCCAACCTCGACCAGTTGCTGATCGTGCTCGCCACCGAGCCGCACTTCAGCGAAGACCTGCTCGGCCGCGCGTTGGTGGCCGCCGAGGCCAACGACCTGACGCCGATCATCCTGCTCAACAAGATCGACCTGGAAGCGGCGCTGCCGCTCGCGCGCCAGCGGCTCGAGCGTTATCGGGCGCTAGGCTACACGGTGCTGGAAGTGTCGGAGAAGCAGCATCCCGAAGAGGCGCACGCGATTCTCTCCAGGCATCTGCACGGCCATCAGACGATCCTGCTCGGGCAATCGGGCATGGGTAAATCGACGCTCGTGAACCTGCTGATTCCCGACGCCGAGGCCGCCACGCGCGAGATCTCGACGGCGCTCAACAGCGGCCGCCACACCACGACGTTCACGCGTCTCTACACACTTCCCGAAGGAGGCGCGCTGATCGACTCGCCGGGTTTCCAGGAATTCGGGCTCTACCACCTCACCGAAGGCACGCTCGAGCGCGCCTTCCCCGAGTTCCGCCCGCTGCTCGCGCATTGCCGCTTCTACAACTGCCATCATCTGCACGAGCCGGGCTGCGCGGTGCTCGACGCGGTGGAGGACGGCCGCGTCGCGCCGGAGCGCCACGCGCTCTATGCGCAACTCGTGCACGAGATCAGCCAGATCGTGCGCTGACGCTCTCTCCCCATACCACTATGATCAGGCTCGCGCGCGCGCCGAATGGGGTCATCGCCCAGCACTGGATGAATATCCTCGAAGCTGCCGGCGTGCCATGCGAGTTGCACAACCGCTATCTGAGCGGCGCGATGGGCGAGATTCCCGCCGATCAGTGCGCGCCGGAAATCTGGCTCGCCGACGAACGCGACGAAACCCTTGCGCGCAAGCTGATCGCCGACGCCACCAACGGCCCGCCACCCGGCGCGCCATCGTGGCGCTGCCCACAGTGCGGCGAAACGCTGGAAGCGCAATTCACGGTGTGCTGGCAATGCGGCCGCGAACGTGATCCGCGCGATGAATGAAACCGCTCTGGCGCACGCAGAAACAAAAACGGCTCGCTGATCGCGAGCCGTTGCACCTTGTGCGCCAGGACCGTTCAGATCCAGACGGCAATGGTCAGCATGAGCAGCAGGATCATCCACAGGATCACCGCGCGCCACACGAGGCCCACCGCCGATTGCAGCGTGCGCGGCGTGCAGTCGTCGCCAACCGTGTACGGATCGCCCTCGCCGGGCTGGGCCAGTGCGTCGACGCTCGACTGCTCAGCGAGCGGCCCCGAGAGACGCGCGCCCAGCGCGCCGCTGCCGGTCGCGAGCAGCACGCCTTCGTTGGTGTCGGGCCACTGGTTCGTATGGTTACGCCACGAGTAGATCGCGTCCTCGAAATTGCCGACGATCGAAAAGCCCAGCGACGTCAGTCGCGCCGGCACCCAATCGATCACGAAGAACACATGCTGTGCGAAGTCCGAGAAGGCCTCGGTGCGGTCGTCGGCGGGACGCGACCATGCGCGCGCCAGATATTCGGCAATCCGGTACAGCACCGCGCCCGCCGGCCCGATCGGCACGAGAAACCAGAAGAACACGCCGAATACGTGGCGGTGCGAGGCCACCACGGCGTGAATGAGCGTATGGCGCACGATCTCGCTCACGGGCATGTCCACGGCGTCGATGCCGGTCCATTCGGTGAGGATCTCTCTCGCGCGCGGCACGTCGTCGTTGTTCAGCGCAAGGTGAATGTCGGTGAAATAGTGGCTGAACTGCCGGAAGCCCAGCGTGAAGTACACCACCACCACGTTCCAGAGAAACGCCAGCACGAAGCTGATGTGATAAAGCACGTAGTAGATCAGCGCAGTGGCCACCGTCCAGGGCACCACCACCACGAGCCAGGCAATCACGCCGTGTTTTTTCTTGCCCGCGTCGAAGCCATGCGCGGCCCAGTCCGCATTGAGGCGCAGGAGCGCCGTCACCGGATTATTGGGCGAAAGCGCCCGCACCTGTTCGATGACGAGAGCCAGCAATACGGAGAAGAAAGTCATGCCACGCGCCGCGCAAGTGGGATTGCAAAAGGGGTTTTCAGAAATTGTTGCAACGATATCACAGGGCCAGATGTGCCTGAGCAAGTGGCTGCAAAGACACAACAGCGGAACGCGGTCGAGCTGGATCTTGCGAGGCGAAACCGCGCCGCGCGCCAAGACGCGACGCCTGCCGCTTCGCAAAAACGCTCTGCGTCAGGCGAGCAGAAAACGATAAAAGTTGCGCAGCATGCCCGCCGTCGCGCCCCAGATGAAGTGCGTGCCGCTCACGCCATCACCTGCCTGCGGATATGGCATGGCGAAGAAGCGGCGCTCGCCGCCTTCCCAGCGCAGCACGCGCACCTGGTGATGCGCGGGGTTCATCAAAAAGTCGAGCGGCACTTCGAAGATGCTCGCCACTTCGAGCGAATCGGCGATCACCGTGAACGGCTCGTGCACGAGGCCCACCACGGGTGTCACCTTGAAACCCGTGCCCGTGAGGTAGTCGGGCAGCGCACCCAGCACCTCGACGCGCGCGGGATCGAGATCCACCTCCTCTTGCGCCTCGCGCAGCGCGGCGGCGATCGGCGTGGCGTCGGCGGGTTCGCGGCTGCCGCCCGGGAAGCTCACTTGGCCGGCGTGGTTGCTGAGGTTGTCGGCGCGCTGCGTGAGCAGCACGGTGAGGCCACCGGGCCGCATCGCGATCGGCATAAGCACGGCGGCTTCGCGCGGATCGCGAATCTCGGTCACGCGCGCCTCCTGGGGCTCCGGATCCCACGGCAAGCGCTGCTCGAAACGCGCGCGCAGGCCGTCGGGCGTGAGTCGGCCGGCGGCGACAGGAGGCAGGTCGATGCCCGTCGATTCGATCGGCAGGCTTTCGGGTTCAAATACTGGACGGATCAACGGCTGACTCTGGATTCAGGCACATCTACGTATTTTGCGACCAAAAACAAAAAAGCACCCCGAGGGGTGCTTTTTCTTACAGCTTTTACGCCTGCTCGGCCGGAGCAGCTGCGCGGTCTTTCGACACCAGCTTTTCCTTGATGCGAGCCTTCTTGCCCGACAGGTTGCGCAGGTAGTACAGCTTCGCGCGACGCACGTCGCCGCGACGCTTCACCACGATGCTTGCCAGCAGCGGCGAGTACGTCTGGAACGTACGCTCGACGCCTTCGCCCGACGAGATCTTGCGAACGATGAACGACGAGTTCAGACCGCGGTTACGCTTTGCGATCACGACGCCTTCGTATGCCTGAACGCGCTTGCGGTTGCCTTCAACCACGTTCACGTTGACGATCACCGTATCGCCGGGAGCGAATTCGGGGATGGTCTTCTCGCCCAGCACGCGCTGGATTTCTTCCTGCTCGAGTTTTTCAATCAGATTCATGACTGACTCCGTAAGCCATCTTGTCGGCGTTCGTACCTGTGCAGGATTGCCTGCAACTACGGCCCCGATAGAGGATGGATTCACAACTGGCGCCGTTCACGCATGAAGCGGCACCGCCTTTGACGCCCCGCGCCGCGCCCGTCCGAAGCCTTACGCTTCATTCGCGCCCTTCGCGAGACTGGCGAGCCATGCCTCGTCGGCACGGCTCAACGTTTTGTTCTTCCTGGCCCGCGCGATCAGATCGGGCCGCTTTTGCCACGTGTTGCGCAACGCTTCGCGGCGGCGCCATTGCTCGATTTCCGCATGATGGCCGCCTAGCAGCACATCGGGCACACGCACGCCGTCGTATTCCTCGGGCCGCGTGTAGTGCGGACAGTCGAGCAGACCGTCCACGAAACTGTCCTGCACCGCCGATTGCGCATCGTTGAGCACGCCTGGCAGAAGCCGCACCACGGCATCCATCAGCGCCATCGCCGGCAATTCGCCGCCCGACAGCACGAAGTCGCCAAGGCTGACTTCCTCGTCCACGCAACGGTCGACCAGACGCTGGTCGATCGCCTCGTAACGCCCGCACAGCAGCACGAAACCGGGCTCCTGCGCGAACTGCACGACGCGCTCGTGCGTGAGCGGCTTGCCTTGCGGCGACATCAGCAGCACGCGCGGACTCGCGACGCCCTGCTCCGCCTGCGCGGCCTTCGCCGCGCCGATCGCCGCTTCGAGCGGCTTGGCCAGCATGACCATGCCGGGGCCGCCGCCGTAAGGCCGATCGTCGATGGTGCGGTAGTTGTCGGTCGTGAAATCGCGCGGATTCCACGTGCGCAACGTATAACGCTGCTGCTTCGCCGCCCGGCTGGTGATGCCCCAGTCGGTGAGCGCGCCGAACATTTCGGGAAAGAGCGTCACGACATCAAACTGCATCGCTCTCTCCGTTCAGCGAATCAGCACAGCAGGTTCAGTAATCGGCTTCCCAGTCGACGACGATGCGCTTCGCCGCCAGGTCCACCGTCTTGACAAACACGCCGACGAACGGGATCAGCCGCTCGCCGGTAATGGGCTTGCCGTTCTTGTCCGTCGAGGGATACTCGACGCGCAACACCGACTGCGCGCCGTTGTCGATCAGGTCGGCGACCTTGCCGAGCTCGACGCCCGCCTCGTTGGCGACATCGAGACCCATCAGGTCGACCCAGTAATACTCGTCGGCTTCGGTCGCGGGAAAATCCGCGCGGCTCACGTAGATACGCGCACCGCGCAGCCGCAGCGCGGCGTCGCGATCGGCGACACCGGTCAGTTGCCCGACCACGCTGTCGCCATGCACCTTGGCGCTCACGCGCACCGCGGAATGACGCTCCGGGTGCTCGCGGCCCTTCAGAAGCCACCAGCGCTTCGCTGCGATGAGCGCCTTGCCGCCCTGCGCGTGCGGGGCGATCTTCAGCCCGCCCTTCAGCCCATAGGCGTCGAGCACGGCGCCCACTTCGACTGCGTCGGCAGGCCAGCTCGCCGGCGTTTCGGCGCGCAGGCCTTCAGCCGCGCCGAGCGCTTCAGACGCGCCATCGCGCGCCTGCCGGCGCTCCACGGGCTTGCGCACAAACGCGCCGAACGACGGCGCCTTGCGTGCCACTTCGCCCGCTGCGGCAGCGCCCTTGTCCGCCTTTACATCGTCATGCACGGGCATGGGCAAACCTCGCAGCCAGCCTGGACTCGCACACGCGGCTCACGCTGCGCGCACGGGTGTAAAACATGAACAAGACTTAAGCAGCCGGTTGAGCGGCAGCAGCCTTTTGCGCTTCCTTCACGAGACGCTCGACGGCCGGCGACATTTGCGCGCCGTTTTCCTTCCAGTACGTCACGCGATCTTGCGCGATACGGAGGGTTTCACCCTTGGTGGCGACCGGGTTGTAGAAGCCCACGCGCTCGATGAAACGGCCGTCGCGACGGTTGCGCGAATCGGTTGCGACGATGTTGTAGAACGGGCGCTTCTTCGAGCCGCCGCGTGCCAGACGGATGATGACCATTACTAGAATCCTTGAAAACCGGGGGTTCGGGACTACTGAAACATGCGATTATAGCCCGAAACCAATGGCATAACAAACACTTAACGGGAATCTGGACGGAAACCGCGTGGAAACGGCGTGACAATCGTGAGGAAACGGCGATGAACGGCGATCGATCGGCGTCTGACGGACATCACGGACAGTGCTTCGCGCCAGCGTCACAGCGGCGGCGGGCGTGGATTTGCGCCAAAGTGTTTCGGGCGAAAACCGCGCTCGCTTCGCCCATTGCGAACCTTTCACGCTTGTGGCGGCGCGACAACGCGCCTTCCCCAGCGCACCGCATTGATCAGCCCCCTCATCGGCCTGGCGACGGCCGTCATCAATCGCCAGCGCCGCTCCCGCGCCCAGCGCCTCGCATTTTACGGCCAAGCCGCGCACGGTTCGCGCTCGCCGCCCTCCTGGTCCTGGGCGCATCGCTCGCGCGGGCCGCGCTGCCCATCGAGCGCATCCGCTTGCCGGCCGGCTTCCACATCGAAGTGCTCGCCGACGATATCCCCGGCGCGCGCGAAATGACGCTTTCACCTGCGGGCACGCTTTACGTGGGCAGCATGGAAGGCCGCGTCCATGCGCTCGAATTGCTCAACGCGAGGGTCGTCAAGCACCACGTGCTCGCCTCCGGGCTCACGATGCCGGTGGGCGTCGCCTGGCACGGCGGCGCGCTCTATGTTTCGGCGGTCTCGAAGATCGTGAGGCTGGACGCCATCGATACGCATCTCGACGATCCGCCCAAGCCCGCCGTCGTCACCGACGCGCTCCCCGCCGAGCGCCACCACGGCTGGAAGTTCATCGCCTTCGGCCCGGACGGCAAGCTCTACGTCCCTCAAGGCGCGCCCTGCAACGTCTGCCTGCCCGCGGGCGACCCGCAGCGCGACCACTACGCGATGATCGGCAGGATGAATCCGGACGGCTCGCACTATGAGAGCATCGCGCGCGGCGTGCGCAATACGGTGGGCTTCGCGTGGCATCCGCGGACGCACGAACTATGGTTCACCGACAACGGCCGCGACATGATGGGCGACGACACTCCCGACGACAAGCTCAACCGGCTTGCACGCGCAGGTCTCGATTTCGGCTTTCCGTATTGCCACGGCGGCAACGTCGCCGACCCGGAATTCGGCGCGGGCCATCCGTGCAGTGGCTTCACGCCACCCGTCATGGGGCTGGGTGCGCACGTCGCGGCGCTCGGCATGCGCTTCTATACAGGGACGATGTTCCCGGCCGGGTATCGTGACAGCATCTTCATCGCCGAGCACGGTTCGTGGAATCGCAGCAGCAAGGTCGGCTATCGCGTGGTGCGCGTGACGGCGGACGCCAACGGCACGAACGCCCATCAGGAGGTATTCGCGCAGGGCTGGCTCAATCCCGATAAAACCGTGTGGGGCCGCCCCGTGGACGTGCTGCCGCTGCCCGACGGTTCGCTGCTCATCAGCGACGACTATGCAGGCGCGATTTATCGCGTGACTTACGCGAAGCCCTAGCCATACATGCGGCCGTCATGCGCCCTTCCGCATGCCTGCAGCCATTTCCCGGCATAAGCGGCAACATCTGCTGACGCAGGCGCGCGCCACGTACAATGGCCGGCGGCCCGCGGCCGCGCCGTTGTTGCACACGCAGTTCTTGAGCTGCCATCGCGCAATCAGCGCGCAGTCATCCAATCCGTCTGCCCATGTCCAATCAAAAAAATCCCGCACGCTTTCGCTCCAAGACCCTTACCGCCGCCCTCGCCTTCCTGTTCGGCAGCCTGGGGGCGCACCGCTTTTATCTCTACGGAAGGCGCGACGTGTGGGGCTGGGCGCATATCGCCGGCACGCTGCTCGGCATTCCCGGCGTGCTCCTGCTCGTGGCAACCCAGCGTGAGTCGATACCCGGCTGGACACTCGCCGTGATCGGCGCCGTGTCCGTGCTCTCGGCATTTCTGGCCGCCATCGTCTACGGGCTGCGCCCGGACGCCAGGTGGGACGCGCAGTTCAACGCGGCCTTCGCGGGCAGCCGCGCAAGCCGCTCGGGCTGGGCCGTGATCTTCGTGGTGATCTTCTCGCTGCTGATCGGTGCATTCTTGCTGATGACGGGCCTGGCCCTGACTTTCCAGACGTATTTCGAATCGCAGGTCGAAGCGGCCAAGGCCATTTCTCAATAGCGACGACTGCCCGACAACTGCAGCGCGGCGCTAGAACAGATCGAGTTGCGGCTTCTCGCGCACCGTCTTCGCGCGCATGAACGCCGACATATCCAGAATGCCGTAACGCCGCTCGTTCAAGCCGAGCCGCTTCACGGCCTGGTGAAAGCGCTGCTTGAGCAGGTCGGCCCAAAGCCCGGTGCCCTTCATGCGCTGCGAGAACGCCGAGTCGTAGTCCTTGCCGCCGCGCATGTCGCGCACGCGACTCATCACGCGCGCCGCGCGTTGCGGAAAATGCGCTTCGAGCCAGCCTTCGAAGAGCGGCGCCACCTCCCACGGCAGACGCAGCACGATATAGCTCGCGCTGCTCGCACCCGCCTCGGCGCAGGCTTCCAGCACGCGCTCCATGTCCGGTTCGGTAACGAACGGAATCACGGGCGCGATGCTCACCCCAACCGGAATGCCCGCCTGCGCAAGCGTGCGGATCGTGCGCAGCCGCCGCGCCGGCGTGGCCGCGCGCGGCTCCAGCGTGCGCGCGAGTTCGGCGTCGAGCGTGGTGATCGTGATGGCCGCCATGAATTGCTGGCGCTGCGCCATGGGCGCTAGCAGATCGAGATCGCGCTCGATCAGCGAGGACTTCGTGATGGCCGCGAACGGATGCTGGCGCTCGCTCAGCACCTCGATCACGCGACGCGTAATGCGCATATCGCGCTCGACCGGCTGCCAGGCATCGGTGTTCACGCCCAGCGCGATGGGCTCCGGCTCATAAGCGGGCTTCGCGATTTCGCGCGCGAGCAACTCGGGCGCATTGATCTTTGCGTAAATGCGGCTCTCGAAATCGAGTCCCGGCGAGAGCCCCAGATAGCTGTGGGTGGGTCGCGCGAAGCAGTAAATGCAACCGTGCTCGCAACCGCGATACGGATTGAGCGAGACATTGAACGGAATATCGGGCGACTGGTTGCGCGTAAGGATGCTCTTCGCGCGCTCCTCGAAGACCTCGGTGCGCAATGCCGGGGCTTCTTCGGCGGCAAGATCGCGGGGGCTCTCATCCGGCTGCGCGTGCTGCCAGCCGTCGTCAAAGACTTCGCGCCGATCAACCTCGTAGCGCCCCTGCAGGTTCGTGACGGCACCACGCCCCTTGCGCGGCGCAGGCGGCGCGACAGGGTACCAGGTCTCGGCGGGATGGTCAGGGTCCAGTTCTTTCACGGCACAATGCAGCAAGGCGTCTCGATACTGTATAAATATACAGTATCGAGACGCCTTGTCGAGCGCTAAAAAACGGGGCGCTTTCGAGCGCGGCTTCGCGCGACTACTCGCCCACCGCGATCGTCAAAGTTTCCTTGATTTCCTCCATCACCACATAGCTCTTCGACTGCACCGCACCCGGCAGTTGCAGAAGGATGTCGCCGAGCAGCTTGCGGTAGTCGGCCATCTCGCCGATGCGCGCCTTGATCAGGTAATCGAAGTCGCCCGAAACCAGGTGGCATTCGAGCACTTCCGGGATCTTCTTAACCTCGCGGCGGAACTGGTCGAACATGTTGCCGCTCTTGTGGTCGAGCGTGATCTCCACGAACACCAGCAGCGCCGCGCCCAGTACGTTCGGATTCACGCGCGCGTAGTAGCCCGTGATGACGCCGTCGCGCTCCATGCGCTTGACCCGTTCGATGCACGGCGTGACGGAGAGCCCGACCTGCTCCGCGAGGTCCTTCATGGCCATGCGGCCGTCCTCCTGGAGCAGCTTAAGGATGCGGTGATCGAGTCGGTCCAGCGCGCGGACCGGCTGACGCTGCGTTCTCATGTGTTTTTCCTGAAAATTCGACAAATACGATAACAAAATCTAGCCGTAGAACAATAGCATAGTCGATATTACTGGCTACTCCTGATTTTTCATGCCTTCGGCGCTGAATCCCCCGAGACGGGTGAGGCAAGCCCTCGGCAGCGCGGCGTAGCCCCAACAAATCTATCTGGAGCAGACTATGCGAGTCGTCGTGTTGGGCAGTGGTGTTGTCGGGGTCGCCAGCGCCTGGTATCTTGCCCGCGCGGGCCATGAGGTAACGGTGATCGAGCGCGAGTCCGGTCCCGCGCTCGAAACGAGCTTTGCGAACGCCGGCCAGATCTCGCCCGGCTACGCCGCGCCGTGGGCCGCGCCGGGCGTGCCGCTCAAGGCGATCAAGTGGATGTTCGAGAAGCACGCGCCGCTCGCCATCCGCCTCGACGGCACGAAATTCCAGTTGCAGTGGATGTGGCAGATGCTGCAGAACTGCACGCCCGAGCGCTATGCACTCAACAAGGGCCGCATGGTGCGCCTCGCCGAATACAGCCGCGATTGCCTGCAGGCGCTGCGCGCCGAAACCGGCATCCAGTACGAAGGCCGCACCGGCGGCACGCTGCAGGTGTTCCGCACGCAGCAGCAGTTCGACGGCGCGGCAAAGGACATCGCCGTGCTGAAGGATGCGAACGTTCCGTACGAACTGCTCACGTCCGCCGAGCTCGGCCGTGCCGAGCCCGCGCTTGCTGCGGTCTCGCACAAGCTCACCGGCGGCCTGCGCCTGCCCGGCGACGAAACCGGCGACTGCCAGCTCTTCACCACGCGCCTCGCCAAAATGGCCGAGGAACTGGGTGTCAAGTTCCGCTACAACACGCCGATCGACGGCCTCGCGGTGCAAGGCGAGCGCATCGCGGGCGTGCAGTGCGGTGGCGAACTCGTGCGCGCGGACTCATTCGTGGTCGCGCTCGGCTCGTTCTCCACAAAGATGCTGGCCGGCCTCGTGAAGATTCCGGTCTACCCGCTCAAGGGCTACTCGATCACAGCGCCTATCGTGAACGCGGGCGCGGCGCCGGTCTCCACCGTGCTCGACGAGACCTACAAGATTGCAATCACGCGTTTCGACGACCGCATCCGCGTGGGGGGCATGGCCGAAATCGTGGGCTACGACACGGCGCTCAAGCAAGCGCGCCGCGAGACGCTCGAAATGTGCGTGAACGATCTGTTCCCGGGCGGCGGCGATACCTCGCAGGCCACCTTCTGGACCGGCCTGCGCCCGATGACGCCGGACGGCACGCCGGTGGTGGGCCGCACGCCGTTCTCGAACCTGTTCCTGAACACGGGGCACGGCACGCTCGGCTGGACCATGTCGTGCGGATCGGGCCAGTTGCTCGCCGACCTCATCTCGGGCAAGCAGCCCGCGATCCGCGCCGACGATCTCTCGGTCTATCGTTATCTCGGAGAGACGGCCGGCGCGCATCGCCCAGCATACGCGTAATAAAAAACCCAGGCGCAAGGCCTGGGTTTTGTCGGCAATCCAAGGGGCGCTCGAAGCGCCCCTTTTTGTTGCAGCGCTTAGCCGAGTTCTTTGACGAGTTCCGGCACAACCGTGAACAGATCGCCGACGAGACCGTAATCGGCCACGCTGAAGATCGGCGCTTCTTCGTCCTTGTTGATGGCGACGATCACCTTCGAGTCCTTCATGCCCGCCAGGTGCTGGATCGCGCCCGAGATGCCCACCGCGACGTACAACTGCGGTGCGACGATCTTGCCGGTCTGGCCGACCTGGTAATCGTTCGGCACGTAGCCCGCGTCCACTGCCGCGCGCGAAGCGCCGAGCGCTGCGTTCAGCTTGTCCGCGAGCGGCTCCAGCACCTTCGTGTAGTTCTCGCCGCTGCCCAGACCCCGGCCGCCCGAGACGATGATTTTCGCGCTCGTGAGTTCCGGACGGTCGAGCTTCGTGACTTCGCGGCCAACGAATTGCGAGAGGCCGCTGTCTGCTGCCGCGTCGAGCTTCTCCACCGCTGCGCTGCCGCCTTCGGCTGCAACCGCATCGAATGCCGTCGTGCGGACCGTGATCACCTTGACCGGATCAGCCGATTGAACCGTCGCGATCGCGTTACCCGCGTAAATGGGACGCTCGAACGTGTCGGGCGAGTCCACTGCGGTGATGTCGCTGATCTGCGCGACGTCCAGCTTCGCGGCGATGCGCGGCGTGACGTTCTTGCCCGCTGCCGTTGCCGGCGCGAGGATGTGCGTGTAGTTCTTCGCGATGCTCAGGACCGTCGCTTCGACGTTCTCTGCAAGACCCACTTCGAGTTGCGGCGCATCGGCCAGCAGCACCTTCGAAACGCCGGCGATCTTCGCGGCTGCGTCAGCAGCAGCTTGCGCGTTGTGACCCGCAACCAGCACGTGCACGTCGCCGCCGATCTTCTGTGCGGCAGCCACGGTGTTCAGCGTCGCAGCCTTGATGGCTGCGTTGTCGTGTTCGGCAATAACCAGATTCGTCATTTCTCTTTCGCTCCTCACAGCACCTTGGCTTCGGTCTTCAGCTTCTCGACCAGCGTCTTCACATCCGGCACCTTCACACCCGCGCTACGCTTGGGCGGCTCGGCAACCTTCAGGGTCTTCAGACGCGGCGTGACGTCCACACCGAGGTCCTCGGGCTTGACCGTCTCCAGCGGCTTCTTCTTCGCCTTCATGATGTTCGGCAGCGTGACGTAGCGCGGCTCGTTCAGGCGCAGATCCGTCGTGACCACGGCGGGCAGCTTCAGCGACAGCGTTTCCGCGCCGCCATCGACTTCACGCGCGACCGTGGCCTTGCCGTCGGCGACCGTGATCTTCGAAGCGAAGGTCGCTTGCGGCAGGTTCGCCAGCGCGGCGAGCATCTGGCCGGTCTGGTTCGAATCGTCGTCGATCGCCTGCTTGCCGAGAATCACGAGTTGCGGCTGCTCCTTGTCGACGAGCGCCTTGAGCAGCTTCGCGACTGCGAGCGGCTGCAGGTCTTCATTCGATTCGATGAGGATCGCGCGGTCCGCGCCGATCGCGAGCGCCGTGCGCAGCGTTTCCTGCGCTTGCGCGACACCAGCAGACACGGCGATGACTTCCGTCGCCACACCGGCTTCCTTCAGACGAACTGCTTCTTCCACGGCGATTTCGTCGAACGGGTTCATCGACATCTTCACGTTGGCGATGTCGACGCCCGTGCCATCCGACTTCACACGAACCTTGACGTTGTAATCGACTACGCGCTTGACTGGCACAAGGACTTTCATTCACATGCTCCGAAGTTACGAATACGTCAACCTGGCGGACATTATAGCGATAGCGTTCCCGCTCGCACCCACCCGCCAGCACATTTCCCGCACAACCCGCTTCTAGCCCCGCTTACCTTTTTTCAGGTCCGATGGCCATGGATTGCGAACGATCGTGCGATTTTATGTCGGAAAAAACCCGGGCTCAAGCCCGGGTTTCTCCGACCGAATTCTCTACCGGACCCGACACCCTGGCGGCGACTATCCCACCGCGCAAACCAGGCCTGCTACGCAGGCCTACGCAGGCTTTATCTGGCCCATTTACCATGCGGCGATTACCGCCCCGCCGAACTTCTGCTCGACGTACTGCTTGACTTCCGGCGAGTGGTACGCCGCCACCAGCTTGGCGGCCCACGGCTTGTTGCGATCCACCGCGCGGATCGCGACGATGTTCACGTAAGGCCCCTTCGGGTCCTCGATCGCGATTGCGTCCTGCTTCGGCTTGAGCCCCGCCTCCATTGCGAAGTTCGTGTTGATCGCTGCGGCGTCCACGTCGTCGAGCGAGCGCGGAATCTGCGCGGCGTCGAGTTCGACGATCTTCAGCTTCCGGGGATTTTCTACGATATCACGCGGCGTGGCCTTCAACCCAGCATCGGCGCGCAGCTTGATGAGGCCCTGCTTCTGCAGCAACAGCAACGCGCGGCCGCCATTGGTCGGATCATTGGGGACCGCAATGCGCGCACCGGGCTTAAGTTCGGTGAGCGTCTTGTTCTTCTTCGAGTAGATGCCCATCGGGAACGTGACCGTGTCGGTTAGCTTGATGAGCTTGTAGCCGCGATCCTTCACCTGCGCGTCGAGATACGGCTCGTGCTGATAACTGTTCGCATCGAGGTCGCCGCTCGCGAGCGCCGCGTTAGGCTGCACGTAGTCGGAGAACTCGACGATCTTGATGGTGAGGCCGCTTTTCGCTGCGACCTGCTTCACCACTTCCATCACCTGCTCGTGCGGGCCGCCCGTCACGCCCACCTTGATGGTCTCGTCGGCGTGCGCCGGGAGCGGCGCAAACAGCGGCGCGGCGATCGAGGCCGCACCAAGCGCAGCCGCCAGCCGGATCATGAAACGACGTTGCATACCCCCACCCCTTGTCCTGTGTGAAGTTCTCGAAGGATCTGCTTATTTATGGCTCAAGCGCCGCACGAGCCAGTCGCCGAACGACTGCACGAGCTGCACGAACACGATCAGGATCACGACGACGATCAGCATGACTTCGGGCTCGAAGCGCTGATAGCCATAGCGGATGCCCAGGTCGCCGAGGCCGCCGCCGCCGATTGCGCCCGCCATCGCCGAATAGCCGACGAGCGAAATGAACGTGATGGTCAAGCCGGCCACCACGCCCGGCAGCGATTCGGGCAGCAGCACTTTGAAGACGATCTGGCGCGTGCTCGCACCCATGGCCTGCGCGGCTTCGATAAGGCCGCGATCCACTTCGCGCAGCGCGGTTTCCACGAGACGCGCGATGAACGGCGCGGCGGAGATCGTGAGCGGAACGATGGCGGCCGCAGTGCCAATCGACGAGCCCACCACGACGCGCGTGAACGGAATCACGGCAACCAGCAGAATGATGAACGGCGTCGAGCGCACGGCGTTGACGATGCCGCCCATCACGCGATTGACGGCGAGGTTCTGCAACACGCCCTCGCGGTCGGTCAGATAAAGCAGCACGCCGAGCGGCAGGCCGATGGCCGCGCCGACCACGCCGGAAATGCCCACCATGATGAGCGTCTCCCAAAACGACTGGACGAACATATCGAACATTTCAGTCCACATGAGACAACTCCTCCACCACCACGCCCTGCTCGCGCAGCCAGGCAATGGCCTGCGCAACCTTCACCGGATCGCCACCCGCGAGCACCGCGAGCGAGCCGAACGCCTGGCCCTGGATCTCGTCGATTTGGCCATGCAGGATGTTGAAATCGAGCTCGAAGCGGCGGATCGTCTCCGAGAGCACCGGCTGATCGACGCCCGTGCCCGTGAAGGCCAGTCGCAGCAAGTGCCCGCTGCCCTTCGCGAGACGCTCGGCCACGCGCGCCTTGAGCGCGGGCGGCAGCTCCTGCGCGATCACGTCACCTAGCAGCGCGCGCGTGACTTCGTGGCGCGGCTGCAAGAACACGTCGATCACGGGACCGGTTTCCACGACGCGGCCCGCGTCGAGCACGGCCACGCGATCGCAGACCTGTTTGATCACTTCCATCTGGTGCGTGATCATCACGATTGTCAGATTCAGCTCGCGATTAATCTTGCGTAACAAGTCGAGAATCGCACGCGTGGTCTCCGGATCGAGCGCGGACGTCGCTTCGTCGGAGAGCAGCACCCTGGGCCTGCTCGCGAGCGCGCGCGCAATGCCCACGCGCTGCTTCTGGCCGCCGCTGATCTGCGACGGATAGCGGTCCTTCTGCGCGGAGAGGCCGACGAGTTCGAGCAGCGGCAGCACCGCCTCCTCGATCTGCGGACGCTTCATGCCCGCGAGCTCGAGCGGCAGCGCGACGTTGTCGAACACGGTGCGCGACGAGAGCAGATTGAAATGCTGGAAGATCATGCCGATCTCGCGGCGCGCCTCGCGCAAGTCGGCGCTGGAGAGCGACGTGAGCGTGCGCCCATTGACGACGATGTCGCCTTCGGTGGGCCGCGTGAGCAGATTGATGGTGCGCACGAGCGTGCTCTTGCCCGCCCCGCTGCGCCCGATGATGCCGAACACTTCCCCCGGCGGAACCGTCAGATTGACGTTGTGCAGCGCTTCGATCCAGCCTTGTGGGCCGGCAAAGCGCTGGGAAACGTTTCGAATTTCGATCATGAAAAAAACGAAACGGCGGATGTGCCGCGCGCCGCGTTGCATGTGCCGCGATCTTTCGATCGCACAAGATCACAAGACGCGTCGCGCCGGCAGACAGCCGCCGCTTGCTGGACTGGAATTGATCCGGCATTTTACCCTGGCGGGCAAATTCCTATTAATAATCATTTCCGATAATTTAATAACCTTGGGGCATTAGAGCGGGATTGCGGCGTCGATGTCCCGAAACTCCGGAAACGGGTGCTACTCTCTGCCGACCGTTCAGCACGACATCAATAAATAGTCGGGAGAGCAGCTACGATGGAGACGACCCAACCCAGGGACGCGGCATGCGCGGCAGCGGCATCGACGGCCAGCGCCCCGCCGCAGCGCACGACGCTGCGCTCCCGCGACGGCACCGAGTTGCCGCTCTATGCCTGGTACGCCCCAGGCGCCGAGCCCCGCGCGGCCATTGCGCTCGTGCACGGCCTCGCCGAGCATGCGGGCCGCTACGCGCCGCTCGCGGCGCGCCTGAACGCGGCGGGCATCGATGTTTATGCGATCGATCTGCGGGGACATGGTCACGCCGGCGGAAGCCGCGCATGGGTCACCCGCTTCGACGATTATCTCGACGATGCCCAGGCGCTAGTCGAGCACGCCGCCGAGCAACGCCGCGCGCGCAAGACGCCGCTCTTCCTGATGGGCCACAGCATGGGCGGCGCGATTGCCGCGCTCTATGCGATCGAGCGCGCCCCACGCACGGACGTCGCGTTCGCGGGCCTGCTGCTTTCGAGCGCCGCGCTCGCGCCTGGCCGCGATGTGCCGAACTGGATGATCGCGGCGAGCCGCGTAATGAGCGCGGTCTGGCCGGGCTTTCCCGCCATGAAGATCGACGCAGCCCTGCTCGCGCGCGACGCCGCCGTGGTCGCGGCGAACCGCGCCGATCCGCTGGTTCACCACGGCGCGATTCCCGCGCGCACGGGCGCCGAGTTGCTCGAAGCAATGAAGCGCATCGAAGCGGGCCGCGCACGCTTGCGCATGCCGGTGCTGATCTGGCATGGCACCGAGGACAAGCTCACCGAGCCCGAAGGCAGCCGCGCGTTCGGCGCGCAGGTGGGGTCGCCCGACCAGACCCTCACGCTCTACGAAGGCAGTTATCACGAGACGCTCAACGATCTCGACCGCCAGCGCGTGATTGATTCAATGGTGGATTGGATCGGCCGCCACCTGCCTTGAGGCCGGCGCGCGGTTGCGGCTGCCTGTGCTGCTGCTAGTGCGTCTATTTACCCGACCGCTTCTCGATGAACGCCTGCACGCCGTCGAGCGCCGGATCGGTCATCATGTTGCAGGCCATGGTCTGCCCGGCCAGTTGATACGCGGCTTCGATGCCCATCTCCAGTTGACGGTAGAACAGCCCCTTGCCCGCCGCCACCGCCTCGCGCGGCTTCGCGCAGATACTCGCGGCAAGCGCGCTCACCGCGGCATCGAGTTCGTCCGCCGCGACCACGCGATTCACGAGCCCTTCGCGCAAGGCCTTCTGTGCATCGATGAATTCGCCTGTCATCAGCATCTCGAACGCGGCCTTGCGCGAGACGTTGCGCGTGAGCGGGACCGCCGGCGTCGAGCAGAACAACCCGAGGTTGATGCCCGACACCGCGAAACGGGCCGACTCGGCGGCCACGGCGAGATCGCACATCGCGACGAGCTGGCAGCCGGCCGCTGTCGCCACGCCCTGCACGCGCGCGATCACGGGCTGCGGCATCGTCTGGACCGTGAGCATCATCTTCGAGCAGCGCGCGAACAGCCGCTTGTAGTAATCGAGCGAAGGCGCCGCGCGCATTTCCCGGAGGTCGTGACCGGCGCAGAACGCGCGGCCCGCCGCTGCGATCACCACGACACGCGCTTCCGATTTCGCGATGCCGGTCAATTGCGCCTGTAACGCGTCGATGAGCGCTTCGGATAGCGCGTTGAACGCATCCGGCCGGTTCAGCGTGAGACGCACGACGCCGGACACGCCATGCGCGTCATGCTCGACCTCGACGAGCGGCGCGTCATCGGCCGATGACGCGGATGAAAGCGGAACGCCTGCGGCACTCATGATGCACGGCTCCTTCCAAGGTAGGCGCGCCCGATGCGGCCGCGCGGGATTCGGGGAACGGCGGCGGCCGCCTCGATCAGATATCGGCCAGCGCGCGCAGATGCGCCACCACGCTGCGCCCCAGCGCCGACAGGTTGTAGCCGCCTTCGAGACAGCTAACGATGCGCCCCTTCGCGTGACGCTTCGCGACCTCGCGGATCTGCTCGGTGATCCACGCGTAGTCGTCCTCGACGAGGCCCAGATTGCCGAGATCGTCCTCGCGGTGCGCATCGAACCCTGCCGAGACGAACACCATCTCCGGCTTGAACTCGTGCAGCCGCGGCAGCCACATGATGTCGACCGCCTCGCGCACGTCCATGCCCTTGCTGCGCGCCGGCATCGGCACGTTGACCATGTTCGGCGCCTGGTTGTCCGCGCCCGAGAACGGATAGAACGGGTGCTGGAAAATGCTGCACATGAGCACGCGCGAATCGCCCGCAAACGCGGCCTCCGTGCCGTTTCCATGATGCACATCAAAGTCGATGATCGCGACGCGCGACAGACCGTGCACATCGAGCGCATGGCGCGCCGCAACCGCGACGTTGTTGAAAAAGCAAAAGCCCATGGCGCGCGCGGGCTCGGCGTGGTGTCCGGGTGGGCGCACGCTGCAAAACGCGTTTTCGTAGCGGCCCTCGATCACCGCATCGGTCGCCGCGACGGCCACGCCCGCGGCACGCAACGCGGCCTGCAACGTGTGCGGATTCATCGACGTGTCGGGGTCGATTGCCGCGTAGCCTTCCTGCGGCGAGAGCGCGCGCAGATAGTCGATATGCGCCTGGGTGTGCACGCGCAGAAGCGCGCCTTCGCCGGCAAGCGGCGCGGAATCGTCGCGCTCGATCAGCGCGTCGATGCGGCTCGCAATGAGTTGGTCTTCGATCGCCTGCAGGCGTGCGGGGCATTCGGGATGCCACTCGCCCATTTCATGCAGCAGGCAATCGGGATGCGAGAAAAAGCCGGTCGTCATGTCTCGTACTGGCCGCACCGTGCGCTCGAGTTCTGCACTCGGGCACGCTGCGGGTCTCCATCAGGTCTTTCGTCGGGTTTGCCGCGCAAGCGTTTGCAACAGTCGCACGGGCCGCGTTCGAGCGCGAACAGTTGCCACGTTACCACAGCGCCCCCGCACATCAACCACGAGCCCGTACCAGCGCACGTCCAGGGGCTTTCTGCGCCAAGGGCTCGGGTATACTGCGCCGGATCACGTCCTCTCGTTCAAACCCGCCCGCCTGCCATGACGCAAAAGCCCGCGCACCTGTGCGCTTCACCCGCCCTCAGCCAACCGCGCTTCAAGTCTTTCGCCGTCGCGCTTTGCGCTGTGGCGGCACTGTCGGCATGCGCCGAGCAAGCGCAATCGACGAAACCCGCGAAGGCGACGCAACCGGCGCAATCCGCAGGACAGGCCGCGCCGGGCGCGAAGAAGCCCTCTGCGCCCGTCCCGGCGCCGCAGCAAGGCACCACGCAAAGCGGCCAGACGTTTGAAGAGGAAATCGTCCCTCAGCGCTATGCGAACAATGCCAATGTCGACACCTTCATCAACGGCATGGTCGCGCGCTACGACTTCAACGCCGACGCGCTGCACGCGCTCTTCTCGACCGTGAGCTATTCGGCCACGGCGGTGAAGCTCGTCACGCCCTCGCCCACGCCGAGCGCGAAGAACTGGCGCGCGTATCAGGCGCGTTTTCTCGACACGGTGCGCATCAACGCGGGCGTGCGCTTCTGGCGCTCGAACGAGGCCACGCTGCAGCGCGCGGCCGACCAGTTCGGCGTACCGCCTGAGGTGATTGTCGGCATCATCGGCGTGGAGACGATCTACGGGCGCTACATGGGCAACTTCCGCGTGCTCGACGCACTCACCACGCTCGCCTTCGACTATCCGGACACGCCCAATCGCACCGACCGCATGGCGACGTTCCGCAAGAATCTCGAAGACTATCTCGTATGGACGCGCGACCAGCAGCTCGATCCGAGTTCGGTGCTCGGCTCGTACACAGGCGCAATCGGCATTCCGCAGTTCCTGCCGAGCAGCATCGTGCAATACGCCGTCGATTACGAGGGCGATCATCACATCGACCTGCGCAACAGCCCGGCCGATGCGATCGGCAGCGTCGCCAACTATCTGAAGCAGAACGGCTGGGAGCCGGGCCGCCCCGTGGTATGGAAGATCGCAAGCGACGCGGGCAGCCAGGGCATCGCGCAGGCCGCCGCCGACGGCAAGCCCGAGCCCCGCATGCCGCTCGCGCAATTGATGCGCTCGGGCCTCGCCCTGAACGAGCCGGGCGTGGACCTCGCCGCCGAGGGCAACACGCCGATCACGGTCATCGACCTGCCTACCCCGGGCCGCGCGACCGAGTACATGCTCGGGCTGAAAAACTTCTATGTGCTCACGCGCTATAACCGCAGCTTCTTTTACGCGCTCGCGGTCTATCAACTAGGCCAACGCGTGAAGGCGCAGATGCTCGCGACCGGCGGCGCACAATCGGCGCAGCGTCAGTAAGAAACATTAAGCGCCGGATAGCACAACGGGCGGGTTGTCTTTCGAGAGATAACCCGCCCGTTTTTCAATTCAGGCGCACAATGCGCCCGTTTTACCGCGCCACGGCGGCCATCACGCCGGAAACACCCCGGTGGACAGATAGCGGTCGCCACGGTCGCAGACGATGAACACGATGGTCGCATTCTCGACCTGGCGCGCGATGCGCAAGGCCACCTCGCATGCGCCACCCGACGAAATCCCCGCAAAAATGCCTTCCACCGAGGCAAGGCGGCGCGCCATTGCTTCGGCGGCGGCCTGGCTCACGTTTTCGGTGCGGTCCACGCGGCTGCGGTCGAAGATCTTCGGCATGTAGGCTTCCGGCCACTTGCGGATGCCGGGGATGCGCGACCCCTCTTCGGGCTGCGCACCGACGATCTCGATCGCCGGGTTCTGCTCCTTGAGGTAATGCGACGTACCCATGATCGTGCCCGTCGTACCCATCGACGAAACAAAGTGCGTGATGCGCCCCTCGGTCTCCCGCCAGATTTCCGGGCCGGTGCCCTCGTAGTGCGCAAGCGGATTGTCGGGATTCGCGAACTGATCGAGGATGATGCCCTTGCCGTCGCGCTGCATCTGCTCGGCGAGGTCGCGTGCATATTCCATGCCGCCCTTCACGGGCGTGAGCATGATCTCGGCGCCATAGGCGGCCATGCTCTGGCGACGCTCGATGGACAGGTCCTCGGGCATGATCAGCACCATCCTGTAGCCGCGAATGGCCGCGGCCATGGCCAACGCGATGCCCGTGTTGCCGCTGGTGGCTTCGATGAGCGTGTCGCCCGGCTTGATGCGACCACGCTCTTCAGCCTTGCGGATCATTGAAAGCGCCGGCCGGTCCTTCACCGAGCCCGCCGGGTTGTTGCCTTCCAGCTTGGCCAGCACGATGTTGTTGCGGGCGCGAATCTCGTCGTCGAGCACGCGGACGAGTTGCACGAGCGGCGTGTTGCCGATCGTGTCTTCAATGGTCTTGTATGGCATAGGTAATGGCGGTCGGGCGCCGGTCTGGCGTGATGGGTGATTTTTGGATTCTAAACCACGCGGCTATCCCGCGCTGAGGGAGCCCTGCAGGCGTAAGGGATGTCGGCGGCGCAAAAAACCCGCGGCCCGGGCCGCGGGTCGACCTCGCCGGTACGGTGCCTGAAGGAGACGAGCCCCGTGAGATACAGGTAGGCCTCCTGAATAAGAAGTCAAAAAAGCTACTTCTTGACAGCCACCGCTGCGGCTTGCGGTTGCACTGCCGTGGTCTTCGCTGGGGCGGCCTTCGCACCCGCCTGCGCGGTCTGCGTGCCTTGCGCGGCCTGCGCATTGGCAGGCGCGACCGCCAGCCCTTCGGTCTGCAAACGTTCGACGGTATGACCACCGAGGCCCTTCACACGCTTGCCGAGATCGGATGCATCCTTGAACGGACCGTGCGCGCTGCGCTCATCGAGAATGGCCTTGGCGCGCGCGGGCCCGATGCCCTTGATGCCGCGCAGCGCGTCTTCGTTGGCCGTGTTGACGTCCACGGCCGCGAACACCTGGCCGAATGCGGCAACGAGCGCTGCCGCAGCGAGCAACTTCTTGATCATGCTGGATCTCCTTGATGCCAACGCCAGCGACCATCGCCGGCGAGGAGAGTCCAGTTTAGGCAGACGCGGCCTTCGCTTACACCTGGCCGGACAGCCAGCGCACATAGCGATCGACGCCCTCTTGCACCGTCAGGAACGGGGCGTCGTAGCCCGCTGCGCGCAGCTTCGCGAGATCGGCCTGCGTGAAGCACTGGTACTTGCCGCGCAGCGCATCGGGGAACGCAATGTATTCGATGAGGCCTTGCTGCACCTGCTCTTCGAGCGTGAGCGCACTCTTGCCGTCCATCACGCGCAGCGTGTTGACCACCGTGCTCGCGATGTCGTTGAACGGTTGTGCACGGCCGCTGCCAAGGTTGAAGATGCCGCTTTTCTCGGGATGATCGAAGAAGAACAGGTTGACCTTCACGACGTCTTCGACGGACACGAAGTCGCGCGTCTGCTCGCCCTGTGCGTAGCCGTTGTATTCGCCGAACAGCTTCACTTTGCCTTCGGCGCGGAACTGATTGAAGTTGTGGAACGCCACCGAGGCCATGCGGCCCTTGTGCGTCTCGCGCGGCCCATACACGTTGAAGTAGCGAAAGCCTGCGATCTGGCTTTGCGCGATGGGCAGCACGCGCCGGATCACCTGGTCGAACAGGAATTTCGAATAGCCATAGACGTTCAGCGGCGCTTCCACTTCGCGATCTTCGACAAAGCGGCTCGACCCGCCATAGATGGCCGCCGACGACGCATACAAAAACTGCGTGCCGTGAGCGAGGCAAGTGTCGAGCACCGTGCGGCTATAACGGAAGTTGTTGTCCATCATGTAGCGGCCGTCGGTTTCCATGGTGTCCGAACAGGCGCCTTCATGAAACACCGCGCGCACCTTGCCGAAATCGCCGCGCGCAAAGCGTTCGACGAACTCGGTCTTGTCGAGGTAATCGTCGATCTCGCAGTCGACGAGATTCTTGAACTTGTCCGCGCGAGTGAGATTGTCGACGGCGATGATGCGGTCTTCGCCGCGTTCGTTCAGCGCCTTGACGATGTTGCTGCCGATGAAGCCGGCCGCGCCGGTCACAATGAGGGTCATGGTAATTCTGCGGTGAAGAGGTTCACGCGAGGCCGGGAAAACTCTCCTGAAATCCCTGCCTCACCGCGCCCGTCGAGCAGCCGCGCCCGCTATGTTACAAGCGGGCCGCCCGCGGAACGTCATTGAAAGAGTTCGTCGTAGTCGACGGTGGCGGTACCGAGCTTGCCGACCACGATGCCGGCGGCGCGGTTCGCGAGCGCGACGGCCTCGACGAGCGAGAGGCCCGCGCCCAGTGAGGCCGCGACCGTCGCGATCACGGTGTCGCCCGCACCCGAGACATCATACACTTCGCGTGCGACAGCCGGCGCGTGCAGCACGCCGGCATTGGAAAAGAGCGTCATACCCTCTTCCGAGCGCGTGAGCAGCAGCGCGTCGAACTGCAGCTCCTGGCGCAGCTTCGTCACGCGCGCGAGCAGATCCGCTTCGGACTTCCAGGAACCCACCACCTCGCGCAATTCCGCACGGTTCGGCGTGATGATGCTCGCGCCGCGATAGCGCTCCCAATCGTCGCCCTTCGGATCGACCAGCACGGATTTGCCCGCGGCGCGCGCCTTCGCGATCATCTGCGTGACGTGCGTGAGGCCGCCCTTCGCGTAGTCGGACATCAGGATCACGTCGTGAGAGGGCAGCAGCGCATCGAAGCGCGCGAGGCCCGCGAGCAGCGCCTCGTGCGCGGGCGATTTTTCGAAGTCCACCCGCAGCAGCTGCTGCTGACGCGACAGGACGCGCAGCTTGATCGTGGTGGGCAGCGCGGGATCGCGCTCGAGATACGCTCTCACGTGGCTCTCGCCGAGCAGCTCGACGATGCGCTCGCCGGGCTCGTCGTGCCCCACCACGCACAAAAGGCCCGCGCTCGCACCGAGCGCCGCCGCGTTGCGCGCCACGTTGGCTGCGCCGCCGAGGCGGTCCTCCTGGCGCTGCACATGAACCACCGGCACCGGTGCTTCCGGCGAAATGCGGTTGACGTCGCCGAACCAGTAGCGGTCGAGCATGACGTCGCCCACTACCAGCACGCGCGACGCCGCAAATCTCTCGCGCGGCACGACCGTAACCTCGGGAGCGAGCGCCGCGTTCTCAGGCTGCTGGGGCTGTTGCGTGCTTGACATGAGGCCGTCCAATCGAGTGGTAGTCAAAACCGAGCTCCGCCATTGCGTCGGGTTCATAGAGGTTGCGCCCGTCGAAAATGCGCGGCGCCTTCAGCGTCTCTTTCAGATACTCGAAGTCTGGAGCCTTGAACGCCGTCCATTCGGTGACGATCACGAGTGCATCGGCACCCTTGAGCGTCTCGTCCTGGCTCGCCGCGAACGTGAGGCGCGCGTGCTGATCCGGCGCGCCAGCGAGATCGAGCGCGAACACACGCCGCGCCTCGTCGGTCGCGACTGGATCGTAGGCCGACACTGTCGCGCCGCGCGTGAGCAGCTCGGCGATCAGGCGGCGGCTCGGCGCCTCGCGCATGTCGTCGGTGTTCGGCTTGAACGCGAGGCCCCAGACCGCGAAGCGCCTGCCCGTGAGGTCCTCGCCAAGCGACTTGACGATCTTTTGCACGAGCACGTCCTTCTGGTCATCGTTCACGTTCTCGACCGCTTCCAGAATGCGCAGATTCTGCCCCGACTCGGCAGCCGTGCGGATCAGCGCCTGCACGTCCTTCGGGAAGCACGAGCCGCCATAGCCGCAGCCCGCGTAAAGGAAGTGATAGCCGATGCGCGGATCGGAGCCGATGCCGCGGCGCACCGACTCGATGTCGGCGCCCACGCGGTCGGCGAGATTCGCCATCTCGTTCATGAACGAGATGCGCGTGGCGAGCATGGCGTTGGCCGCGTACTTCGTGAACTCGGCCGAGCGCACGTCCATGTAGATCGTGCGTTCGTGGTTGCGGTTGAACGGAGCATAGAGGCGCTTGATCTTCTCGCGCGCGACCTCGCCGTTCGCGTCGTCGTCGATGCCGACGATGATGCGGTCGGGGCGCATGAAGTCATCGACCGCTGCGCCCTCCTTCAGGAACTCGGGGTTCGAGACCACCGAGAAGCGGTGCTGGCCGCTGCCGTCGAGGCCGCGCTTCGAAAGCTCTTCGGCGATCACAGCCTGCACGCGCTGGGCGGTGCCTACCGGCACCGTCGACTTGTCGACGATCACCTTGAAGCCGTTCATGTAGCGGCCGATGCTGCGCGCAGCTTCGAGCACGTACTGCAGGTCCGCCGAGCCGTCTTCGTCGGGCGGCGTGCCCACGGCGATGAACTGGACCTCGCCGTGCGCGACGCTTGCAGCAACGTCGGTGGAAAACGTGATGCGGCGGGCCTTGCGGTTGCGCTCGATGAGTTCGAGCAAACCCGGCTCATGGATCGGCACGCCGCCGCCGTTCAGGATATCGATCTTGCGCGGATCGACGTCGAGGCAGAACACGTCGTGACCGATTTCGGCAAGGCACGCCCCGGTGACGAGACCGACATAGCCGGTACCGATAATGGTGATTTTCATACGCGCTCCGGTGACAAATTCGGAAATGGATGTGGCTTATGCGCCGATGCGCGCATCAACCTGGTGCGGGGATGGGCTCTACGCGGCGCGGCGCATACGTTTCCCAGCCGCTGCAACCGGGACACTGCCAGTAGAAAAGGCGCGCCCGGAAGCCACAATTCTGGCACGTGTAACGCGGCAGATTCTTGGTGCGCTGCTGGATCAGCTTGCTCATGAGTTCGAGCTCGCCGCGCCGCGGCTCTTCGGCGTTCGCCTGCTGAGCTTCGAGCAGGCGCGTCATGCCGGCGAGATTCGGCGACTTCTGCATTTGCGCGCGGGCGAGCGCGTGGGCCGCGTCGGTGCCGCTCAGCTCGGCCACGTATCTATAGGCGACATCGAGTAGATCGTTCGATGAATAGCGATCGACCCACCCGGTGAGCAGTTGCGCCCCTTCTTGCGTGCGGCCCAGCGCCTCGTAGCCTTTCATGATCTTCTCGGCCACCAGCGGCAGATAGGCGGGGTTCTGGGCTTCGACGCGCTTCCACTGCGCGAGCGCAGCCTGCCAGTCACCGCTCGCAGCGTCGACGTCGCCGCCGAGAATCGTCGCGCGCACGCTCTGCTCATTGGCCTTGAGCGCGAGCACAAGCTGGCGCCGCGCCTCGTCCGGGTTTTTGCGCTGCAGCGCTTCCTGCGAAAGCTCGCAGTGGAACTGGGCGATTTCGAGGCCGAGCGGCTCCGCTCCCATGGTTTCGAGCAACCGCGCCGTCTCGATCGAGCGGTTCCAGTCCTTTTCGATCTCATAGATCGTGAGCAGCGCGCGCTGCGCGCCATGCGCATAGTCGCCCGACTTGAGCATGCTGAACGTCTCTTCCGCGCGATCGAGCATGCCGGCTTTCAGGAAGTCCTGGCCGAGTTCATAGAGCGCGTGATCGCGCTCGTTCACGGGCAGGTCCGAGCGCGACAGCAGATTCTGGTGCACACGGATCGCGCGATCGGTTTCACCGCGGCGGCGAAACAGGTTGCCAAGCGCGAAGTGCAGTTCGACTGTTTCGGGATCGAGCTTGGCAACCTCGATGAACGCGTCGATGGCCTTGTCGGGCTGCTCGTTGAGCAGGAAATTCAGACCGCGGAAATACGAACGCGGCAGATTGGCGCTTTCGGACAGCAACGCCTTCAGGTCATAGCGCGACGCCATCCAGCCGAGCGCAAATGCGACGGGAATGACGAGCAGCCACCAAAAATCGAGATCCATGCGAGCGATGGTAGGAACGGTAATCAGGCCGCGTGCTGCGGACACCCTTCAAGCACCTGTAAAGCACCTTTGTGGCATCGGCGGCGCGCGGCACGGCAAGTCAAGTCAGATAAGCGGCGGCAGCGGCGGCTCCGCGGGCGTTGCGGGCGCTTCCTTCGCGGTGCGAAGGTCGCGCTTCAGGCGTCCGTTCTCCATGCGCAGCCGGAACATCGCGGGCAGCGCCGAAAGCAGACCGGCCAGCAGCCCCACAACGAAGAACGCCAGCCCGATCAGAATCAGCGGAGCCTGCCACGAATAGCCGGCCAGGACGTGCAGTGTCGCAGGATCCGTGTTTTCCA
The DNA here is from genome assembly GCF_048957375.1 of Paraburkholderia sp. A1RI-2L. Classification (NCBI taxonomy): domain Bacteria; kingdom Pseudomonadati; phylum Pseudomonadota; class Betaproteobacteria; order Burkholderiales; family Burkholderiaceae; genus Paraburkholderia; species Paraburkholderia sp. A1RI-2L. Next base: position 573,496 of record NZ_JARBTA010000001.1, on the reverse strand, counting down.
GTGCAAGCACGAGCAATAACACGAACACCAGTACACGGATCACCCAGGCGATAAATCTCATGAAGGATTCTCTTGGCAGTTGCGGGAATGCACCGCACCGCCCCTTTGCTGCGCCGCAGCAAAGGGGCGCCGAAGTGTCCCGTATTGTAATGGAACGGCTCGCGAGCCGGCACGTGCGCAAAGCCGCAAGCCGCACCGGCAAAAACGTGGACGAAAAAAAAGCGCCGGGTTTCGAAAAACCCTGCGCTTTTTTCGGTCCATGCACTGGCCATCTGGCATTGACCGCCAACGGCTGCAACCGCTGCGAATACCCTGCGGCGCTTACAGATCGTCGTCCGGCTCGTCTGCCTTCAGCGGCTCGCCCGAATGACGGTCGACGCGCTCGCGCAACTCTTTGCCAGGCTTGAAATGCGGCACGAACTTCTCAGGCACCAGCACCTTCTCACCCGACTTGGGATTGCGTCCGACGCGCGACGGCCGGCGATTCAGGCCGAAACTGCCAAAGCCACGAATTTCGATGCGATGACCCTTGGCAAGCGCCTCGGACATCGCATCGAGCATCGTCTTGACCGCGAAATCCGCATCCTTCAGAACAAGTTGCGGAAATCGCGTAGCCAGCTGCGCGACCAATTCAGATTTGGTCATACTTCAGCTTGCCCCCGTTTGAGGCTTACTGGTTCTGGCCGTCGAGCTTGGCCTTGAGCAGCGCGCCGAGGTTGGTCGTGCCGGTGGCAGCCTGACCTGAATCAGCCGACATGCTGCGCAGCGCTTCCTGCGTCTCGGCCGAATCCTTCGCCTTGATCGACAGGTTGATGCCACGCGACTTGCGATCGATGTTGATGATCATCGCGTTGACCTTGTCGCCTTCCTTCAGCACGTTGCGAGCATCTTCCACGCGGTCTTGCGCGATTTCCGAAGCACGCAGGTAACCTTCGACGTCTGCGTTCAGCGTCACGACAGCGCCCTTGGCGTCGACCGACTTGACCACGCCGTCGACGATCGAGCCCTTGTCGTTGACAGCAACGAAGTTGCTGAACGGGTCGCCTTCGAGCTGCTTGATGCCGAGCGAGATGCGTTCCTTCTCGACGTCGATGCCCAGAACCACGGCCTCGACTTCGTCGCCCTTCTTGTACTTGCGGACAGCTTCTTCGCCGGTTTCGCTCCACGACAGGTCGGAGAGGTGAACCAGGCCGTCGATGCCGCCGGGCAGGCCGATAAACACGCCGAAGTCGGTGATCGACTTGATCGCGCCTTGCAGCTTGTCGCCCTTCTTGAAGTTGCGGCTGAAGTCATCCCACGGGTTGGCCTTGCACTGCTTCATGCCGAGGCTGATACGGCGGCGGTCTTCGTCGATCTCGAGGACCATGACTTCGACTTCGTCGCCCAGCTGGACAACCTTCGACGGAGCAACGTTCTTGTTGGTCCAGTCCATTTCCGACACGTGAACCAGGCCTTCGATGCCCGATTCGACTTCGACGAACGCGCCGTAGTCGGTGATGTTCGTGACCTTGCCGAACAGGCGCGTGCCCGACGGGTAGCGGCGCGAGATGCCTTCCCACGGATCGTCGCCCAGTTGCTTGATACCGAGCGAAACGCGGTTCTTTTCCTGGTCGAACTTGAGGATCTTGGCGGTGACTTCCTGGCCAACCGACAGGACTTCCGACGGGTGACGCACGCGGCGCCATGCGATGTCGGTGATGTGCAGCAGGCCGTCGATGCCGCCGAGGTCCACGAACGCGCCGTAGTCGGTGATGTTCTTGACCACGCCGTTGACGATCGCGCCTTCCTTGAGCGTTTCGAGCAGCTTTGCGCGCTCTTCGCCCTGCGTGGCTTCGATCACTGCGCGGCGCGACAGCACGACGTTGTTACGCTTGCGGTCGAGTTTGATGACGCGGAATTCGAGCGTCTTGCCTTCGTACGGCGTCGTGTCCTTGACCGGACGCGTGTCGACGAGCGAACCCGGCAGGAACGCGCGGATGCCGTTGACCATCACGGTCATGCCGCCCTTGACCTTGCCCGTGATCGTGCCGGTCACGAGTTCGTTGTTGTCGAGAGCCTTTTCCAGCGACAGCCACGAAGCGAGACGCTTCGCCTTGTCGCGCGACAGGATGGTGTCGCCGTAGCCGTTTTCCAGCGCGTCGATCGCGACGGAAACGAAATCGCCCGCCTGAACCTCCACTTCGCCCTGGTCGTTCAGGAATTCCTCGATGGGAATGTAAGCCTCGGACTTCAGGCCAGCGTTGACGACCACGAAGTTGTGGTCGACGCGCACGACTTCAGCGGAGATGACTTCGCCGGCGCGCATGTCCTGGCGGGTCAGCGACTCTTCGAACAGAGCCGCGAAAGATTCGGTATTCGGGGTGGAGGTTTGCAGGTCGGACATAAAAATCTGGATTTGCATGGTTTTTGCTGCACGTCAGTCAGTTTTGACTGTCGGCGTTGAGGCCGGAGCGCTTACGTTCGCGGCGCAGATGCAAAAGCCATACGGGGTTAAAGGGTTTAACAAACGCCCTGCTTCCCAGCAGGGCACCACTACTTGCTACGACTGCTCTTTACTCTGCGACTTGCCGTGGCCATCGGGATGGCGCACGGATCGCTGGCTCGACTCCTGGTACCACTGCACGACCTGTTCGACCGCCTGGTCGATGGACAGCGCCGAGGTATCCAACAGCTTCGCATCCGCTGCGGGCTTGAGCGGCGCGGCCGCGCGATTGCTGTCGCGCGCGTCGCGTTCACGCAAATCCCGGAGCAAGTCATCCATATTAGCAGAAAAACCTTTTTGGATCAATTGCTTATACCGGCGGGCCGCGCGAGCCTCCACGCTGGCCGTCAGGAACACCTTCAGGTCGGCGTCCGGGAAGATTACCGTGCCCATATCGCGGCCATCGGCGACGAGGCCCGGAAGCTTGCGGAACGCCCGTTGGCGGGCCACCAGCGCGGCGCGCACGGACGGATGCGCGGCAATCATGGAGGCCCGGTTGCCGACTTCCTCCGCGCGGATTTCGTTCGAAACGTCAACGCCATCGAGTTGCGCGAGCCCTTCGCGGAACGTGATGTGGAGATCGTCGATCAGCTTTGCAAGCCCGTCGGCGTCATCGGCCGCAATCGCGTAGCGCATGCTCGCGAGCGCGGCGAGCCGGTACAACGCCCCGCTGTCGAGCAAGTGAAAGCCGAGGTGCGCGGCAACCAGCGTGGCCACCGTGCCCTTGCCGGAGGCAGTCGGGCCGTCGATCGCGATCAGGGGCGTCGGATAAAAGGGACGAATCTGTTTCATGCGGCGAGGGGGTCGGCTGCGGTGGAATCAGGATTGCGCGAGCGCCAGAAAGCGCTCGAAATAATCGGGGAACGTCTTGCCGACGCACTTCGGGTCGTTGATGCGCACCGGCACGCCGCCGAGGCTCACGAGCGAGAAGCACATCGCCATGCGGTGATCGTCGTAGGTGTCGATCGCGGCGTTCGGCACGAGCTTTTCGGGCGGACGCACGATCAGGTAGTCGGGGCCCTCTTCCACGTCGGCGCCGACCTTGCGCAATTCGGTCGCCATCGCCGCGATGCGGTCGGTCTCCTTCACGCGCCAGCTCGCGATATTGCGCAGCGTAGTCGCGCCACCGGCAAAGAGCGCCGCCACGGCGATCGTCATCGCCGCGTCCGGAATCAGGTTGAAATCCATGTCGATGGGATCGAGCTTGCCATGATCGTTGCCGATGCCGCGCACTTCGATCCAGTCGTCGGCCACCGTCACGTTCGCGCCCATGCGCATGAGCGCGGCGGCGAAGTCGACGTCGCCCTGAATGCTCGCGCGGCCCACGCCCTCCACGCGCAGCGGGCCGCCGCCGATGGCACCCGCCGCGAGAAAGTACGACGCCGACGAAGCGTCGCCCTCGACCATGATCTTGCCCGGCGACTGATAGCGCACGCCCGCCGGCACCTCGAAGCGCTGCCAGCCGTGACGCTCGACCTTCACGCCGAAACGCTCCATCAGCTTGATGGTGATATCGATGTAGGGCTTCGAGATCAACTCACCGTCCACTTCCACGATCGTCACGCCGCCTTGGGCGCGCACGAGCGGCAGCGTCATGAGCAGCGCGGTGAGGAACTGGCTCGACACGTCGCCGCGCACGCGGATGGGCGCGTCGACGCTAATGTGCGCCGGGCGGATGCGCAGCGGCGGGTAGCCGTCGTTCTGTTCGTAGTCGATCTTCGCGCCGATCTGGCGCAGGCCGTCGACGAGGTCGCCGATGGGCCGCTCGTGCATGCGCGGCACGCCGTGGATGCGATAGTCGCCGCCATTCACGGCGAGCGCCGCCGTAAGGGGACGCACCGCCGTGCCCGCGTTGCCGAGGAACAGGTCCGCCTGCTTCGCCGTGAACGCGCCGCGCGTACCCTGCACGACGCAGGTGTCGCCTTCGCGCGTGAGCTTCACGCCGAGCTTCGCGAGCGCATCGAGCATCACGCGGGTGTCGTCGGAGTCGAGCAGGTTCGTGATCGTCGTTTCACCTTCGGCGAGCGCCGCAAGCAGCAGCACGCGATTCGAGATGCTCTTCGAGCCAGGCAGGCGTACCGTGCCGGATGCACGGGTGAACGGTCCGAGATTGAGGTGTTCCATGAGCTTGTCCTGATATTGCCGTGGCGGGCTTCAAAACGATGCGCCGCGCCGCATGACTGTTGCCTGATTGCCGGGGACCGCCTATTTGGCAGCGGCGTCGGTAGCGCCGGGCGCAGCTTGGGAGCCCTCCGCCGCTGCGCCGCCTTCGCCATTCGCGCGCTTGCCGCCGCGTTCCTGCCATGCGTCGCGCGCCGCGCGCGAGCGCGCGAACACGGCTTCGAGCGCCGCGCCGTCGCCCGCGTCGATGGCCGCGCGCAGCCTCGCCAGCACATTAGTGTAGGCGTCGAGTTCCGCGAGCAGCGCAGTGCGGTTCGCGAGACAGACGTCACGCCACATTTCGGGGCTCGACGCGGCAATGCGTGTGAAGTCGCGGAACCCGCCCGCGGCGAACGAGAATTTCAACTCGGCGTCGGGCGTGGCCAGAATCTGGTCGACGAGCGCGAAGGAAAGCACGTGCGGCAAATGGCTCACCGAAGCGAATACGCGGTCGTGCTGCGCAGCCGGCATCTGGCCGATGACCGCGCCCGTTGCACGCCACATCGCGGCGATGCGCTCGACTGCCTCGGGCGAGTTTTCCTCGAGCGGACACAGCACGACGTTGCGGCCGACGTACAAATCCGGCAACGCCGCTTCGACGCCGCTCGATTCGCGGCCCGCGATCGGATGCCCCGGCACGAACTGGCCGATGCGTTCGCCGAGCGCAGCGCGCGCGGCGGCGATCACGTCGCCCTTGGTGCTGCCAGCGTCGGTGACGATGGTGTGCGACTGCAGATGCGGCGCGACGCGTTCGAGCAGCGCCTGCGTCTGTGCCACAGGCGCCGCGATCAGCACGAGGTCCGCGCCGTCGAGCGCGGCGGCCAGCGCCGCTTCGTCATCGAGCGTCACAGCCGCGTCGATCACGCCCAATTCGAGCGCGCGCGCGACCGAATGGGCACGGCGGCCCACGCCAATCACCTGGCCCGTGGCGCCGCTGCGCCGGGTGTCGCCACGCTCGCGCAAAGCGCGCGCGAGCGACCCGCCGATCAGGCCGACACCGAAAATCACCAGTTTGTTGAAGGAAAACGCGCTCACACCATCACCGGAATAAAAAGAAAAATTGCGCGCGCATGCTATGCGAGCGCGCGTTCGAGCGCCGCGAGGAATGCCGCGTTCTCCTCGGGCAAGCCGATCGTCACGCGCAACCACTGCGGCAGGCCATAGCCGCCGACCGGGCGCACGATCACGCCCTGCTTGAGCAGCGCGAGATTGACGCGATCGCCGGCCTGATCGTCGTTGCCCACGCGCACGAGCACGAAGTTACCGTCCGACGGCACGTACTCGAGCCCCATGCGCTCGAACGCGGCGGTCAGCGTGCGATAGCCTTCGGCGTTCAATGCAGCGCTCTTGTCGAGGAACGCCGCGTCGCCGAGCGCCGCAATAGCCGCAGCCTGCGCGAGCGTGTTCACGTTGAACGGCTGGCGCAGCCGGTTGAGCAGATCGGTGAGCTCGGGCTGCGCGATCGCGAAGCCGATGCGCAGGCCCGCGAGCCCGTAAGCCTTCGAGAACGTACGCGAAACCAGCAGGTTCGGATAGCGGCGCACCCACGCGATCGAGTCGTAGCGCTTGTCCGCCGCAAGATACTCGGTGTAGGCCTCGTCGAGCACCACGGCAATGTGGCCCGGCACCCTGGCGATGAACGCTTCGAGCGTGGCGCCGTCGATGAACGTGCCCGTTGGATTGTTCGGGTTCGCAACGAAAAGCAGACGCGTATCGTCGGCAATGGCCGCGAGCATCGCATCCAGATCGTGGCCGTACTGTACGGCGGGCGCCACGAGATGGCGCGCGCCGAGCCCTTGGGTCGCAAGCGCATAGACCGCGAACGAATATTGCGAATAGACGATCGACTGGCCGCGCTCGACGCATGCGTGCGCGGCCATTTCGAGGATGTCGTTGCTGCCGTTGCCTAGCGTAATCCACTCGGGCGGCACGTCGTAGCACGCGGCCAGCGCGGCCTTCAGTTCGAAGGCGTTCGAATCCGGATACCGGCCCAACTCGCTCGCAGCCAGTGAAATCGCGCGCTGCGCCGACTCGGGCATGCCGAGCGGATTCTCATTCGACGCGAGCTTCACGATGCACGCCTCGTCGAGGCCGAACTCGCGGGCAACTTCGGAAATCGGCTTGCCGGCAACATACGGCGCGATCGCGCGCACGTATGTTGGGCCGAATTGCGTGGTCATGCGTGTTTCTCCAGTATCGGCGAAGGTCCGCGTGACGCCGTCGCTGCGCCCCATGCAGGATCGCTGGCGGCTTCGGCCGCCGCGCCGCGGAGGCACAACTGCGGGCGAAACCGGGGCAAAAACGAACTTAGCGCGAACGCGGATACGAGCCGAGAATCTTCAGGAATGCGGCTTTCTTGCCCAACTCTTCGAGCGCCGCAGCTACGGCCGGCTCGTCGCGATGGCCTTCGAAGTCGATGTAGAAGTAGTACTCCCACGTACCGACGCGCGCCGGGCGCGACTCGAAGCGCGTCATCGACACGCCGTGGCGCGCGAGCGGTTCGAGCAGCTTGTAGACGGCGCCCGGCTCGTTCTTCACCGAGACGATCATCGAGGTCTGGTCGTGGCCCGACACGCCCGCCGGCTGCTTGCCGATCATCACGAAGCGCGTGCGGTTATGCGGGTCGTCCTGGATCAGCGCATTGGCGATCGCGAGGCCATAGTGCGTGGCCGCGCGTTCGCCGGCGATGGCCGCGATGGTCGGATCCTGCGCCGCGAGGCGCGCGGCCTCGGCGTTGCTCGATACGGCCTGGCGCTCCAGCTGCGGCGCGTTGACCGTGAGCCAGCGCTGGCACTGCGCCAGCGCCTGCGGGTGCGCGCACACGCGCGTCACGCCGTCGAGCGTGCCGCTTTGCGTCATCAGGTTGTGCTGGATCGGCAGCGCGATTTCCCCGCCGATCACGAGTTGCGTCTGCAGAAGCAGATCGAGCGTGCGCGACACCGCGCCTTCGGTCGAATTCTCGACCGGCGCGACGCCGAATTCCGCGGCGCCCGACTCGACCGAGCGAAAGACTTCGTCGATGGACGGGCACGGCATGCCCTCGATCGACTGACCGAAGTACGCGAACGTCGCCTGCTCGGAATAGGTGCCGACCGGGCCGAGATATGCCACCGAAATGGTCTTTTCGAGCGAGCGGCTCGCGGCCATGATCTCGCGCCAGATCGCGCTGATGTGATCGTTGCCGAGCGGACCTTCGCTCATGCCCTGCAGGCGCTCGATCACCTGGAGCTCGCGCTCCGGGCGGAATACGGGCGCATTGAAGTGCTTCTTGACCTCGCCCACTTCGAGCGCCACCGCCGCGCGTTGGTTCAGGAGCGTGATGAGCTGGGCATCGATCGCATCGATGCGCTCGCGCAACGGCTTGAGTTGTGTGTTGAGTTCGTCGTCCATGCGTGAAACCGGCAATCTGAAAGGAGATGCGCGAGAACGCGCTTGCGGGGCGTGAAACCCCGTCAGGCGTGCTTCGCCTCGAATTCCTTCATGTACTCGACCAGTGCCTTCACTGCTTCAAGGGGCACCGCGTTGTAAATCGACGCCCGCATGCCGCCGACGGACTTGTGGCCCTTCAGCTGCAGAAGCCCGCGCGCCTTCGCGCCGGCCAGGAAATCATCGTTACGTGTTTCATCTGCGAGGAAGAACGGGACGTTCATCCGCGAGCGCGCGCGACGCTCCACCTTGTTGATGTAGAAGCTGCTCGCGTCGATCGTGTCGTAGAGCAGCTGCGCTTTTTCGATATTGCGCGCCTCGATGGCCGTGAGGCCGCCCTGGCGCTTGAGCCACTTGAATACGAGGCCCGCGATGTAAATCGCGTAAGTGGGGGGCGTGTTGAACATGGAGTTGTTCGCAGCAACGGTCTTCCACTCGAACGCCGACGGGCAAATGGGCATTGCGCGGTCCAGCAGGTCTTCGCGCACGATCACGACCGTCACGCCCGCCATGCCGATGTTCTTCTGCGCACCGCCGTAGAGCACGCCGTATTTGGCGAGGTCCATCGGGCGCGAAAGGATATGCGACGAGGCGTCGGCCACGAGCGGAATATCGCCCAGATCAGGAATCTCGAAGGTCTCCACGCCGTCGATCGTCTCGTTCGTGCACAGATGCACGTAGGCGGGATCGTTGGAGAGCTTCCACTCGCTCATCGCCGGCGCGTGCGTGAAGCCCGCTTCGGTGCGGCCCGTTGCTGCGATGTGCGCCGCGCCATACTTGAGCGCTTCCTTCTGCGACTTCTGCGACCACGAGCCCGTGATCACGAAGTCGGCGCGCGGCTTCGCACCGAACAGGTTCAGCGGAACGATCGCGTTCTCGCCGATGCCGCCGCCTTGCAGAAACAGGATCTGGTGGCTTGCCGGCACCTGCATGAGTTCACGCAGATCGAGCAGCGCCTCGCCGTGAATTTGCATGAATTCCGGGCCGCGATGGCTCATTTCCATCACGCTCATGCCACTGCCGTGCCAATCGAGCATTTCGTCGGCGGCCTGGCGGAGCACCTCTTCGGGCAATGCAGCCGGTCCGGCGGAGAAGTTGAAGACGCGCATCGTATGGGGATCCCCGAGGCAGACGCCACGGCCCCAGGCCGGTGCGCCAAAAAAATAATGGCCGCTTGTGCTTATCGCACAAACGGCCATTATCGCATTGTCGCCGGGAACCCGCCAACGCGGGCCTCCCGGGCAAGTGCGACAGGCGATGCTTACTTGGCCGGCTTGACCGAAGCGACTTCCTTGTCGGCCTGGTCGCGCGTGGCCTTGATCGACTGCGGCATGTACTTCTGCATCAGACCGTTGACGACGTCGCGGCCCACCTGGTCTTGAACCTGGATGAACTTGCGGCCGGTCGGGCTCTTGTAGAAGGTGGTCAGGTCCTTGATTTCCGACGTGCTGTAGTACTTGGCATAAGCGTCGTACTGAGCTTGCATCGCGTCCTGCTTGAATGACTCCGTGGCGAAGACCTGGCCTGCCGAGTCAACCAGCTTCGGCACTGCGTTCTTCTGCAGCGTCGGGACGGAAGCTTGCTTCTGCTTGTCCGTCATCGTCTTGTTTTCCGACAGCGCGTCCGACAGGATTGCCGGGACGAGCTGCTTTGCCTGCATTTGCGCGCTGTTGCCGATTGCGCCGACGAGCTTCTGCGCATCGATCGCGTCCAGCAGGTCCTTGATCGCGGCTTGCTTGGCCGGATCGATCGGTGCTGCGGCAGCAGCCGGTGCCGCCGGAGCGGGCGCCTGGTTCTGAAGCGCTTGCGCCATGGCGAACGTCGGCACGAGAGCGGCCAGCAACATTACCTGCTTGAATCGTTTTTGCATCATTACTCCCTCTGAGAAAATAATCGAACTGCCTGCCGCGCAAACTGCGGGGGGCGCTCCGGAGCGTGCTTTGCGCGCCCGCCGCCCGATCCTGCGATTCACCCGGCACCATTCAGCACCGTTGGCCACTCAAAACACCGACGGCATCCTGATATGAAGAGGCCCGCTCGCGCGGGCCGCCTGGCCACATCAACCTGCACGCGAAACTTACTCGTCGCTTTCATCCTCGCCGTCAGCGATGTCGCCTTCGGCATCGGCCTCCGCGATCTGCTGCAGGCCAGAAAGCTTCGTGCCTTCGTCAAGGCTGATGAGTGTAACACCTTGCGTCGCACGGCCCATTTCACGGATCTCCGAGACGCGCGTGCGGATCAACACACCCGTGGTCGTGATCAGCATGATCTGGGCTTCCGGGTCCACGAGCGTAGCCGCCACCACCTTGCCGTTGCGCTCCGACGTCTGGATCGCGATCATGCCCTTCGTGCCGCGGCCGTGGCGTGTGTATTCGGTGATCGGCGTGCGTTTGCCGTAGCCGTTCTCGGTTGCCGTGAGCACCGACTGGTGCTCGTCTTCCGCCACGAGGAGCGCGATGACCTGCTGAGACTCCTCGAGCTGCATGCCGCGCACACCGCGCGCTTCGCGGCCCATCGGCCGCACGTCGTTTTCGTCGAAGCGCACTGCCTTGCCGGCGTCCGAGAACAGCATCACGTCGTGCGCGCCATCGGTGATGGCTGCGCCGATCAGGTAGTCGCCCTCATCCAGGCCGACCGCAATAATACCCTTGCGCAGCGGGCGGCTGAATGCCTCGAGCGGTGTCTTCTTGACCGTACCGAGTGCAGTCGCCATAAACACGAACTTGTCCGCCGAGAACTCCTTCACCGGCAACACGACCGTGATCTTCTCGCCGTCCTGAAGCGGGAACATGTTGACAATCGGACGGCCGCGCGAGTTGCGCGAGCCCTGCGGCACTTCGTACACCTTGACCCAGTACACGCGGCCCCGATTCGAGAAGCACAGGATGTGGTCGTGCGTATTGGCGATGAAGAGCGTGTCGATCCAGTCGTCTTCCTTCATCGACGTGGCCTGCTTGCCGCGACCTCCGCGCTTTTGGGCGCGATATTCGGACAACGGCTGCGATTTCACGTAGCCCGCATGCGACATGGTGACCACCATGTCCTGGGGCGTGATCAGATCCTCGGTGTTCAGCTCGGTCGCGTTCATCTCGATCTTCGAGCGGCGGGCGTCGCCGAATTCGCTCTTGATCGCGGCGAGTTCGTCGGAGATCATGACCGTTACGCGCTCGGGACGCGCGAGGATGTCGAGCAGGTCGGCGATTTGCGCCATCACTTCTCGGTACTCGCCGATGATCTTGTCCTGCTCCAGACCCGTGAGGCGCTGCAGCCGCATTTGCAGAATTTCCTGCGCCTGCGTATCGGACAGACGATAGAGGCCGTCGGTCTGCATGCCGTACTGCGGGTTCAGACCTTCGGGGCGATATGCGTCGCGGCCGCCCGCCGACGCGTTTTCCTGCTCCGCGCGCGTGAGCATCTCGCGCACGAGCGACGAGTCCCACGGACGGTTCATCAACTCCTGCTTCGCGATCGGCGGCGTGGGCGCAGCCTTGATGATGGCGATGAACTCGTCGATGTTCGCAAGCGCAACTGCGAGGCCTTCGAGCACGTGGCCGCGTTCGCGCGCCTTGCGCAGTTCGTATACCGTGCGCCGCGTGAGCACTTCGCGACGGTGCGACAGGAAATGCTCGAGCATTTCTTTCAGGTTCAGCAGCTTCGGCTGGTTGTCCACCAGCGCGACCATGTTCATGCCGAACGTGTCCTGCAGCTGCGTCGCCTTATACAGATTGTTGAGGATGACCTCGGGTACTTCGCCGCGCTTGAGCTCGATCACGACGCGCATGCCGCTCTTGTCCGACTCGTCGCGGATGTCGGAAATGCCTTCGAGCTTCTTTTCGTTGACGAGCTCGGCAATGCGCTCCAGCAACGAACGCTTGTTCACCTGATACGGCAGCTCGTCGACGATGATCGCCATGCGCTGGCCGCGGTCGATCTCTTCGAAGTGCGTGGCCGCGCGCATCACGACGCGCCCGCGCCCGGTGCGATAGCCGTCGCGCACGCCGGCGACGCCGTAGATGATGCCGGCGGTCGGGAAATCCGGTGCCGGAATGATTTCGATCAACTCATCGATCGTGGTCTGCGGATTCCTCAGCAGATGCTGGCAAGCATCGACCACTTCGTTGAGATTGTGCGGCGGAATATTCGTGGCCATGCCAACCGCGATGCCCGACGAACCGTTGATAAGCAGGTTCGGGATGCGCGCGGGCAGAATCTGCGGCTCGTTTTCACTGCCGTCGTAGTTCGGCCCGAAATCGACGGTTTCCTTGTCGATGTCGGCGAGCAGTTCGTGGCCGATCTTCGCCATGCGGATTTCGGTGTAACGCATGGCCGCGGCGTTATCGCCGTCGATCGAGCCGAAGTTGCCCTGGCCGTCGACCAGCATGTAGCGCAGCGAGAAGTCCTGCGCCATCCGGACGATGGTGTCATAGACAGCCGTGTCGCCGTGCGGGTGGTATTTACCGATCACGTCGCCGACGATACGCGCCGACTTCTTGTAAGCGCGGTTCCAGTCGTTGTTCAACTCGTGCATCGCGTACAGCACGCGCCGGTGCACGGGCTTCAGGCCATCACGCACATCCGGCAGCGCCCGCCCGACGATCACGCTCATCGCGTAGTCGAGATACGAGCGGCGCATTTCCTCCTCGAGGGAGATAGGCAGAGTCTCTTTGGCGAATTGATCCATTATCGATGTCGTTATCGGGCGCACGGGGCTGCCGGGCAAGCCTGCCTGCCAGACAAACCGCGCAACGCGCCCTGCTGTCGCATGGACGCCGCAGACGCAGCGCAATCTTATGATTCTATCATGCGCGAGCCCCCTGCCCGCCGCCCGGGGACTATCTACGTATACCTATTAGTGGGGGCGAGCCCGAGCGGCTCAAAACGGCGCACAGCGATTCAAACGCGTCGTGTCGCGCTGGCAAATATCATGCGCGAATGAGATTCGCCCCCTGTTCGTGTGATAAAGCGCAGCGCCCTGAATCAGGCACCTTGCACTCCTCCACCAACCAGGCACACTACCAGGAGATCGAGCGGGAACTTTTTGTTGCGGGTGTACCACATTCGACAAGCCCTGATGAAGGGGGCGGATTTTTTTTATCGTCGGACGGGAACGATATGGCAAAATGCCAACGCACAAAGTTAGACACCGCTCGAAGTCTACACAAGACGTGTCTCACAACTCGCCAATGTTATACTTCGAGCAATGTATGACTAGTCTTCGTCATATGGCTCGCAGTAAACCTGCGGTAATCTCAATTTCGAGAGGAGAAATATGAATAAACTTTCAAAGCTCGCGTTCATTGCAGCTACCGCAGTTATGGCTGCATCCGCCCAAGCACAATCGGTGCCGGCGTCGCGACAAGCCGTCAATGACAACTGGGTGAATGGTACCGGCGAATACGTGTGGATGAACGGCACGAACGAGCTTTGCTGGCGCGATGCATTCTGGACGCCGGCCACCGCCAACGCAAAGTGCGATGGCGCCCTGGTCGCCCAGGCACCGCAGCCGCCGGTCGCTCCGCCGCCGGCCATCACGAGCCAGAAGATCACGTACCAAGCTGACGCCCTGTTCGACTTCGACAAGGCTGTCCTGAAGCCGGCTGGCAAGGAAAAGCTGGACGATCTGGCAAGCAAGACCCAGGCCCTGAACCTCGAAGTCATCGTTGCAACGGGTTACACCGACCGCATCGGCTCGGCTGCTTACAACGACCGTCTGTCGCTGCGCCGTGCGCAAGCCGTCAAGTCGTACCTGGTCAGCAAGGGCGTTCCGGCCGACCGCATCTACACGGAAGGCAAGGGCAAGCGCAACCCGGTTACGACTGGTTGCAACCAGAAGAACCACAAGCAACTCGTCGCCTGCCTCGCACCGGATCGCCGCGTGGAAGTCGAAGTTGTCGGCACGCAGAAGCAACAGTAATCTGCGAGCTGCGACAAGCAAGTCTCAAAGCCCCGCTTCGGCGGGGCTTTTTTATTTTCACCGTCTTTCCGGATATGAGCGACCCAGGCATGGCAGCCCATTTTGCCGCCACAGCCCCCCGCCTATATACTCGGGGCTTACCTATTCTCCCCCGCCCTGGCGCACCAGCGGCCTCTCCGACATGACCAATGCCGATCCCCACGAGTTGCAGAAGTTCAGCGATCTTGCTCATCGCTGGTGGGACCCGAACGCCGAATTCAAGCCGCTGCACGAGCTGAACCCTATCCGCCTTGGCTGGATCGACAGCCATGCGCATTTGCCTGCAAAGCGCGTCCTCGATATCGGCTGCGGCGGCGGCATTCTGTCAGAGTCGATGGCGGGTCTCGGCGCAAATGTAAAGGGCATCGACCTCTCCAGCGAAGCGCTGGGCGTGGCGGACCTGCACAGCCTGGAAAGTGGCATCACGGTGGAATACGAGGAAATCGCGGCGGAAGCGATTGCGGCGCGCGAACCCGCTTCGTTCGACGTGGTCACCTGCATGGAGATGCTCGAGCACGTGCCAGAGCCCCTGAGCGTGGTCAAGGCCTGCGCGACGCTCGTGAAGCCGGGCGGCTGGGTGTTCTTCTCGACGCTCAACCGCAACGTGAAGTCGTATCTGCTTGCCGTGATCGGCGCAGAATACATCGCGCAGATGCTACCCAAGGGTACGCACGACTACGCGCGCTTCATTCGCCCGTCGGAGCTCGCGGGCTTTGTGCGCGAAGCCGGCCTGCGCCCGGCCGAGATCAAGGGCATCACCTACAACCCGCTCACGCGACGTTTCGCGCTGTCGAACGACTCGAGCGTCAACTATATGATTGCCTGCCGGCGTGACGCCTGAAGCCATTGCCCGCCTCCTTCCGACATGACTCAGACTCAGCTTGAAAGTACGCCTGCGCCGGACTCCCGTGCGACGCTGGACACATGCGACGCCGTGCTGTTCGACTTCGACGGCACGCTAGCCGACACAGCGCCCGACCTCGCCGCCGCCGTCAACCAGATGCGCCACGCGCGCGGCCTGGCGAGCGCACCCTACGAGAAACTGCGGCCGCTCGCCTCGGCGGGCGCGCGTGGCCTGATTGGCGGAGCGTTCGGCATCGGCCCGGACGACGGCGAGTTCGCGGCAATGCGCGAAGAGTTCCTCGCCAACTACGCGGCCAATTTGCGCGTCGAGACGGCGCTCTTTGCGGGCATCGACGCAGTGCTCGACGACCTCGACGCGCGTGGCGTGCGGTGGGGCATCGTCACCAACAAGGTCGCGCGGCTCACCGACCCGCTCGTCAAGCTGATGCATCTCGACACGCGCGCAGCCTGCGTAGTGAGCGGCGACACCACCCCCTACTCGAAGCCTCACCCCGCCCCGCTCCTGCATGCGGCGCAGGCGCTAGGCGTCGATGCAAGGCGGGTAGTCTATGTCGGCGACGACCTGCGCGACGTGCAGGCGGGCCACGCGGCCGGCATGGCGACGATCGCGGCGGCCTACGGCTACTGCGGCAACGTCGAACCACCGGCGCAATGGAATGCCGACTACCTGGCCGACACCGCTGCGGCGCTCCTCTCACTGCTTCAGAACGTGGGCCGAGGATAAGAAGATTGACGCACGTGCCCTTGATTCAGGGGCGGTTAGCCTCATCTTCCGAACTATGTGATAATTGTAGTTCCCCGGGGCCGACCTGGTTTCGACAGGGGTTATGAAGTAATCAGGGCATGCCGAGGACCCGTCACCTCGTTAATCAATGGGAAAAACGTAACTGCAAACGACGATACGTTCGCACTGGCAGCCTAAGGGCCGCCGTCCTCTGCCTGGCTCACTGACGGGCTAGCGTCGCAAGACCGGTAGCAATACCGCCAGAGGTCATATACGTCAGTTAAGCTCTGTCGGCGTCACGACGCCAGAGTCGAAAATCCAGTGAATCGCCGTAGCGCAGCGTGTTCGTCCGCGTCGCTGCGGTTAAATCAAATGACAGAACTACGCATGTAGAACTGGTTATGGACTGCTTCTGGACGCGGGTTCGATTCCCGCCGGCTCCACCAATATCCGAACCTCAACCGCTCTCGGTTGGGGTTTTTTCTTGCCTGATCGCGCCGGTTCCCGCGTACACGCGGAAGTTGCTGCGAACGCATGTGGACTTCGCCGCTCGGCGGTCCAACCCCTTTCGGGCCATCTTCTCCTCTCTCCCGGCCATTTCTCTCTCCGACCTCACTCTCCCCGGCCCGCCCGAAGTCCACACAGGCCACAGGCCACCGCTTTTAAAAATCAATGTGTTACGCGCGGACGAATCGGGTGGTTAATATCCAGCATTGGCAATCGAAAGAATCCGCGCCCGGAAGCATGCCTAGATGGTGATCACCGTCGCACTGTCGTGTTCGAGCAAATCCTTCTTGAATGCATCAAAAAGGAGGTCGTTCTTCACTAGGTCGTCAAGGGCCATGCGCCCACGTATCAAGTTGTCCGCGAGCCACCAATGCGAACAAAGCTCATCGTGGAGGGCCGGATCAACGTCCATCCCGCGAACGATATCCACCCCTATGGCGACATCACGTTCTTCCGCGTATATCGCGTCGGTCAACCTGTAGTAGTCGTTACAGAGGTCGAAATAGACAAGCGGAACTTCATACTTCGCGCGGGCAATGTCGGTCTTATAGATGTAGCTGAAGCCGTCCATGCTGACCTTGAGCTGAAGTCCCGCCGAAATACCAGCTGGGCGCCCCTGATCAAGCATTTGCAACTCGCTCACCGTGTTGCTCTTGTTTATCCAGATGACGTCGCGGTGCGGATCATTGGGGCGATACTTCTGCGCGTATCGATGACGCGTCGTTTCAAGACCCGTACCAACGGCAATGTAGTCGTCAAGAGTTTGATGAACGTACCGCCCTCTGCGCCCAACTTGGCCCCACCGACGGTTCGCCCACAAATCCGCGTTACAAGCACGGACTACCAGAGCCTCTGCAATTTTTCCGAGTAGACGCATTACAGCGCCCTTCGCGTCCTCTTCCGATCGAACGACGATAATCTTAGACCGCAGCAGGCCCTCCTCATCGACAGATACAAGGCCCAGTTCGTGGGTAAGGATGTCAAGCATGTCTGAACCATAACCGTGCCTGACAAGCTCAAGATTGCGAGGACCGCGCTGCCACTGCTGTAAAGCTTGGACCGAGGAATGATCGATGCGCCCGTCTGGCAGCATCTTCGCCACCACCAAGCGGTTTTCGGGGTTGATCTTTTGGATTGCGCTCAATCATCAAGCTCCACAGTTGACGGCCAAAGCCACGACCACCAAGAGTTTAGCGAGGTATCGGCACAACGCAATCGCCAGCGAAAGCCCCCACTGTCAATCCTCCGGTCGGAGCCGCACACGCTGCTGCTCCCACAGCGCCGGCGGATCAACCGCGAGATCGAACAGCGTGATGTGATCCGGCAGCGCATCGTCTAGAATCGCAGCCACGATGTCGGGTGCCAGCGAGGTCAGATTGACCATGCGGCTTACATAGCTGGGGTCAACGTTTTCGCGGGCAGCAATTTCCTTGAGCGACTGCACTTCCCCCGACGTCAGCATCCCCAGCCAGCGATGACCTCGGGCCAACGCCAACTGGAGCGGCGTGGCGGTATTGTTGTCCCAAGGTCGAGGTTTCATGGCTTCACCGCTGGGCAGCGTGACCAATTTGCGGCCGCCACGCCGCTTGATCCTGATCGGTACATACAGCGTCAGGCGGCCGTCGCTTGCTTCGACGACATTTAACTTCCCTGACTGCTGGATCGACATCTTACTCATGCCATGACCTCCTCGGCCCCACCATCGGTCGCCGGTCGCAATTCAAGGACCAGACGCTCGATGCCGTTCGCGCGCAACCGCACTTCCAGATCATCGGGCGACACGATCACCTTCTCGACCAGCAAATTGACGATCCTGGTCTGCTCGGCCGGGAACAGCTGGTCCCAGATCGCATCGAGACGGGTCATCGCCACAGTGACCATGGCCTCGTCCAGGCTGGGGTCGAGTGCGATAGCACGAGGCAGCATATCCCCGATCAGCCCCGGTGACCGAAGGATCGCCCGCAGTTGATCCAGCACCGCTGCCTCGAGCTCGGCCGCTGGCAAGGTAGGCAGACCCGACGCACCGGCATGCTCCTTTTTCTCACGCTGAGGGACGTAGTAGCGGTATCGACGCCCGTCTTTCTTCACCGTGGAAATTGGTGACAGCGCCCGGCCGTCGCTTCCGAACACCATACCCCTGAGCAGACAATGCACCTTCGCCACCTTCGCCCGTGTGGCGCTCGCGCGCGCACGACCATTGGTGGACAGGATTGCATGAACTCGGTCCCACAGCTCGCTATCGATGATCGACGGATGCTCTCCCGGATACCATTGGTCCCGATGGCGCAATTCCCCGAGGTAGGTACGGTTGTGCAGCAGTTTGTAGATCAGCGCCTTGTCGATCGGCCGCCCCTTACGGACTTTGCCATCCTGCGTGGTCCAGGCCTTCGACGTCACGCCATCGAGTCTCAGCTCCTTGACCAAGAGGGTGCTCGATCCGATTTCGACGAAACGCCGAAAGATGTGGCGCACGAGTTTTGCCTCGCCGTCATTCAAAACCAGTCGTCGATTCACCACGTCGTACCCGATGGGCGGAATACCGCCCATCCACATGCCCTTGCGTTTGCTGGCAGCGATTTTGTCGCGAATGCGCTCCCCGGTGACCTCGCGCTCGAACTGGGCGAAGGACAGCAGGATGTTCAGCATCAGTCGGCCCATCGAGGTTGTGGTGTTGAACTGCTGGGTAACCGAGACGAACGACACGCCGTGGCGCTCGAACACATCAACCATGCGGGCGAAGTCTGTCAGGCTGCGCGTCAGCCGGTCGATTTTGTAGATCACCACGATGTCAATCTTGCCCGCCTCGATATCTGCCATCAGGCGTTTGATCGCGGGACGGTCCATGTTCCCGCCCGAGTATGCCGGATCGTCGTAGTCGTCGGCGACCGGAATCCAGCCCTCGGCACGCTGGCTCGCGATGTACGCATGCCCCGCATCGCGCTGCGCATCGATCGAGTTGTACTCCTGGTCCAGTCCCTCGTCGGTGGATTTACGCGTGTAGACGGCGCAGCGCAAGCGCCGGGTCAGTGAATCGCTCATTTCCGCCCCCGCTGTTTTTCAACCTTCCGCTTTCCCGACTCCGTGAGACCGAAAAACACGGGACCTGACCAACGCGTCCCGGTAATTTCGCGAGCAATCATCGACAGGCTCGGGTATCGCCGACCTTCGAACTCATATCGGTCGTCCGCAATGACCGTCACGCGATACTCGACCTTCTGGTATTCGCGGGTCAGCACCGTCCCCGCTGGCGGACGGTACGATCGCGCCTTCTTCGTGAGCTTGCCCGTTTCTATCAGATTGGCAATGCGGCGCTTGTTCCTCTCAAGCAGGTTTGGATCGACCTTGCGAAACTCGACTTCCTGCAGTCGGTATGCAATGCGACGCTCGAGAAACTGCCGGTTGTGCGTGGGCGTATCGCCCCCGATCAGCCTGCGCCAAAGCGCCTTGATCTCTGTCATTGGCAAATCAGGCAATCGGGCGATTTGCGCAGCAACCGACGCTGGTGTTGTGTATTCGCGCGGGCACGTAGTCATCTGGACTCCGTATTTTTGTTGTTGACGGGGTCTTTATGAACGCGCTGGCGTCCAGATAAGGCAAGCTCAAACTCACCCTCCGGCAGGCGCTTTGTGGACTGTGGAAAGTGGCTGATGCGCAGGCGCACGAGCCCGTTGGCCAGCAGCGACGCGACTTCGAGCCGGCGCTGCTCCGGGGTCATCCGTTCTGGGGAAATCTGGTTTGTCTCGTGCATCGGTATCGATCCTCTCCGTCAAACTCGCCTTGAAAGCGAAATTCTCCAGCCGAACCGTCACCGACACCATGAGGGAGTTTCGTATGCCCGCATACCGATGCAGGCTATCGCAAAAACGCGACTGAATCAGACCGCCAGATGATGGGCGAGAACGGTCTTCATGAGCTGATTGCCTGCGGGCGTCGAGGCCAGCATATCCCTGACCTGGCTCTTGACCCACTGAATATCCATGCCTTCCGTTGACGCCGCCTTCAACACGGCAGAATAGGCATCGAGCACATCGGTACCCGTGATTTCATAACCATGGCCGAGCGAAATCCACCGCAATGAAGCAAGGCCGGCAGCGACCGCGAACCCAGGCTGACGCTCGGCAAAATCTCTTGCTGCGCGCGCCAGTGTGCGCGGGTCGGTCGGGCTGCGCGTGACCAGCTCGATGGCAAAGTCGAACAGGCCAGCATCCTTCGCGGCGGCGAACCATTTGCCTTCAGCACCGGGCGTGCTGGCAACCAGGTCGCGCAGAATCTGCTCCGGCGTAATGTTCGGATATTTTTTGGCGATGGCGCGAAAGGTGGCGAGATTGGTCGTGCCTTGATTGGCTTCGATCGCATAGCGTCGATATGCATCCTCCGCCATGCCCGACGATAACAGGATGGCTTCGCAGGCCTCTGCAATCTGCCAGCCAGGGTCGTTCAAGCCGCGCGACTGTTCTGCATATCGAATCGCCTCCGCCTTCTTCCCCATCGCTTCGAGCGCCTTTGCGCCCCACTGGCGGTAATACCACCATTGGAACGGCGCTCGCTCCAGCAACGCGAGCAGTTGTTCATGGCGACCGGCGGCGTACAACGAAGCAAGGCATGCACCCGTCCCCTTGAAAAAACCATGACCGGAGGATTGGGAACCCCAGACATGTTCGACCAGCGGCAAGAACTCATCGACCCACCGGGCAGCAATCTCCGGGGTAACGCACAGTTCGCCCCAGTGCTCGCCGAGAGATTCGATGTAGGGCATCTCATCGTCCTGCAAAGCCCGCCACAGGCGTTCAAGCCAACGCTGCCGAGCGCTCGCGTCGACATCCGCCTTCGCAATGATTGGCACCAGTGTTTCGATGGCCTTGTTGACCGCCGCCCCCAAGGCACCCGAGGAGCTATCGACCTGCTCGAGAGAGGGAGACAGCTTTTCGAGGAGCAGCACCGCCCCCTCGGCCGCAACCACTGGCTCCTTGCGTGCGACCGCCTTGATTTCTGAAAGCGCTTCCTTGATACGCTGAATCGGCGTGGCGGATCGCCAGCCGAAGGCGTTGCGGCGGAAACGGGAACTGAACTGCCACTTGTACGCGCTCATGAGCTACCGCACCGGGTGTTGTCCGTTGCGGACGAACCGGTCGAAGCTGTCCTCCTCGGCCTCTTCATCATCATGCCGGGGCCGTTGCCATTCCGCGTCGGGCAACGACAGCAGCGTCAACGTATAGTCGTACTGCCCTGCCACCCGGGTCATTTCGGTAACGGGCATGCTGGCAGGTTCATGTGGAAACCAATGCTGCGCTCGGCCCGTCTGCTGATCGCCTGCACTCCAGCCATTATCGCTGTGGGCAAGCGCCTGGCGAGGCAACTCGATGGTGTTCCTGCGCGTCGCAAAATATGCCCCCGATTTGAACGCCGCATCGTTCGATTTCGCCCACAGCATATGGTCGTCGCGACTGGCCACCAGCACGACACGCTTCGGCGCGATTTCGGTCCAGCGCAAAGCTGCCGCTGTCAGAGAAACACCGTAGCGATCGGCGCAGTGACCGAGCAGATCAAAGCTGACCGGCTGTCCGTCCACCTGTCGCCGGAAATCATCCAGCGGCATCAGCAGGGTCGAGGCGAAGACATCCGCCTCAGCCTCGATATCGCGCCCATTGTTGTCGCCCGTCTCAATGTCATCGGTGCCGCACTCAAAACGGTCCTGCTGATGGCGATGCATCAGGTAGTGGGCAAATTCGTGAGCGACGGTGAAGCGCTTGCGCCCTTCCGACCGCACGGCGCTGTTATAAACGATAAGCCATTTCGACCGTGCCTTGTTCGCAGCCAGCATGCCTTCAAAATCATCCATGTCCTCGCCGACCACCTTGTCGATCGGCGAATCCGCGAAGCACTGCCGTGAATACTCCAGCGCCAGTTCATCGACCTTGACCGGAAAACGGTCCACGCCGAGCACGGCGTTCAGCATCGACGAAATCTGATTAGCTGCAGCCTGCGGCTTTTTCACAGCCGTCATTCGTCCTCCCAGGCATCCAGGATCTTGCGGATCTTTTTCTTGTCCGGCTCGGACATGCTCTTGTACTTGCGGAAGAAAGCCTCGTCGACCACTTCCTCGTCGGGAGTCGTCGTGGACTCGTTCAGCAGAAATTCCGTCGTCACATCGAGGACGGCAGCGATCTTCCCGATCTTCTCAGCCGACGGCTTCGGGTCGTCCTTGTTTTCCAACTCCCAGATATAGCTCTTGCTTGAGTCGGTGAGTTCGGCCAACTGCTCGAGGCTGAGCTTCTTTTCCTTGCGCCGCGCACGGATCTTGTCACCCAGAGAGGATGGCACTGAAATCTCCTGATCGTTCCGGTTCACCCAGAAAATGATACCACTCGACCGAACGAATTCGTAACTGCTTGACAAACCCATCACTGTCCCGAAATAATCGTATCTGTTCGGTAAACCGAACGACATCGGTCTGTACACCTCGATAAAAAATAGGGCCACAGACCAAAGCCAGCCTGATCCACACGTTGAGAAAGGGGTAGCGATGAACGATGCAGAGAATCTGTCGAAATTGCTCGGCCACGTGACGCCGGCCGTATTCCACGAATTCATGGTCGATAAATTCAGCCTGGATTTGGTGGATCTGGACGACGACCAGACCAAGAGGGACCAGCGGGCGGCGATGGCAGCAGAACTGGCAAGCCTCGATGTCGGAGAACGGCAGCAGATCGAGGAAGTTGCCGAACGCATCGTTTTGCTGTCCGACGGTCCAGGTCAAGACGCCATCGACGGCGTCTGCCAGGACTTCTTCGACGAGCAGGATCTGGCGACGTTTTCCGCGATTCGTAACCAGTATGAACGCGCCATCTGGCTGTATCGCCATGCGCCGTCGCAATTCGATGATGCCCTGAATTCCCGGCAGGCGGACGTATTCCGCCAAAATGCTACCTGCTATTCAGGGTACGTGGCACCCAAAAATCTCGCGGTGCTGGATGACGTGGAGGCGCGTCAGTCCTTCCACATTTCCGTGGCCGAACAGCTTGGCTGTGCAGCGACAGACGTCGCTGTGCAGGTGTTCAAGCGACTGCGCCCGGACACGCAGACCGGCGAGGACGTCGAGCTGTATCAAATCAGTGTCCACCATAACCGTCCGCCCGAAATCGTCGATTGCGTCCAGGATAGTGAGCTGGTGCCGCAAGAGGTCGTGCGTGCCGTGTCCTCGCATGTCACCTACGAGCCAGCCAACGGTCATCTGGAAGTCCTGTCGAAAGACACTGACGGACGTGAAGCACTGGCGCGCATCGCGGCAGACTCGTTGCTGCAGTCGCCGATCACCGGCGAGAAGGTTCCGCTCAAGCAATACGATTATCAGAGCCTCGCAGCACCCCGGAATTTCGATATCTCCGGTGAGAACGTCGCATCGGTCAAGGTGATCGAGCTCGGCTATGCATCCGAAAACCATCGATCGCTGCTGGTTAAAATCTGGGCCAAGGACACCGACGACATCTACACGGCTGCACGCTCCCTGATCTCGCTAACCTTCGATTTCCGCCACCATCATCTCAATTACGCGAAGCTTTCCATTCGCGTCAAGAAAGTCGGCACGGATCGCGCACGCACGATCACCATCATTCTGCGCGACGAAAATCGCTGCAACATCAAGACCAAGCGCGAAAGAGATCGAGCAATGTGCGACCGCCTGCTGGCAAGGTGGAATCTGGTGAAGGAGATCGGCAGTGCAGACGATACCCCTGTCGACGCGCTCGCTGCTTGAGCTGCTCGCACTGTTCGAACAATCGAACCAGCCGATCCCCGATGCGGACGGGCAACGTCTGCTGGGCGTGCCCGGGTGGAGCCTGTCGCGCACGACGGCCCTGTCCCGGCGCGATCTCGACACATGGACGGAATGCATCGGATACGCAGGTGGCTACCCTGCCCCTTGCGGCGATGAAACGGTCATGGTCGATCTCGAGGAAGATGAATCCGGACGGTATCGCTACCGCTGTCCTGAAACCTTCCGCTCCAAATACGTGCCGGCTGATCTCGTGGCAGTTCATGCTGTCTCGGACACCAGGCTGTTGAACTACCTAGCGGACCTGCTCGAAATTCCACAGGCTCATCGCCGTGGCATCACGATGCCGGCCATTGGTAGCACGCTGTGGAACCTCGGCAAGATGCGCATCGCCGACGCGCAGGTCGATGTATGGTTGGTGCGAGGACTGTCGTCATCCATCGACCGGGTCTTCGACCACTTCCGTGCTGCGTCACTACCCGAACAGGGCTTGATCTTCACAACAGGCCAAGCCTTGCCCGACATCGTGCTGCCACCCCGGAGCTACCGCATCGTTCCGATCTCCAGCATCCTGCTGGACTACGTGGTCAGGCCGCAGGCCGACACCGACCTGCTCCATCGCCTGCTGGTAGCACCGGCGGGTAGCAAGGAGGAAAAATCGCTCCCAGTTCGCTTCGACCCGTACAGCAATACACTTGTCATCGCCACCAGGGCGGACAAGCCATGGACCATCAAGGGTGCCAAGCAGATCGCCGTGGTGAAGTATCTAGTCGAACAGTTCGAAAACGGCCGCACCCGCGTTTCTGCCGGTGACATTCTGGTTGCTGCTCACGGCTCAAAGGAGGCAGCACGCGGCAAGCGCGTGCCGAGCATTTTTAGCAGCAACGGCCAGTGGCTCGACTACATCACACATGACGACGCCGGATATGGCATCAAGCTGGAGTAGACCTGCGCCGACATTCGGCTTCACGTACAACCGCCTTCGGGCGGTTTTTTGCTTTCAGGGCCCGGATTTTTCTGGCTCCGTCTGAGCCCGTACATCAGCCCGTACATGGCGTTGGCTGACGCCCGTACATCCCGAATTCGAACATGACCTCACGTTTTCGCAACCACTCGAAAGGAGAAAAACGTGACCGTCAAACACCTCAATCAACGCGATCTGGCTGAACGCTGGGACATCAGCGAGGCCACCCTCGAACGCTGGCGCTCCGATGGCATCGGCCCCGTCTTCATGAAACTGCAAGGGCGCGTCCTGTACCGCCTCGAGGATGTCGAAGCCTACGAAACGGAAAGCCTGCGCCGAAGCACGTCCGAACCCTTCGAAGGGAAAGCGACTGCAGCCGTCCACGCTTCGATGAACCAGTAAGGGGAATCGCCATGACCGATATGACGATTTTCCCCGCCGACCTCGCGGCCATGTCCGTGGCCGAGCTCGCGGCTCTTCCTGCGGCCCAGAAAGCCGAAATCCACCGCAACCTCGCCGAAGCCAGCGAATGGCTGAAATCGGCCCGCGCGAAGTTCGACGCGGCGCTCGATGCCGCTTACGGCGAACAGGCTCGCGCAGCTCTGCGTGACTCCGGTCGCGACTTCGGCACTACACACGTGTCCGACGGCACGCTGCGCATCACGTTCGAACTGCCGCGCCGCGTGTCCTGGGACCAGGAAGGCCTGTCCAAGATGGCCGCACGCATCACGGCTGCCGGTGAGCGAGCAGAGGACTACGTGGACGTTGAGCTGTCGATTCCCGAATCACGCTTCTCGAACTGGGCGCCGGCATTGCGCGAGCAGTTTGCGCCGGCTCGTACCACCAAACCCGGTAAGCCGACTTTCCGGCTGGCCCTCCTCAACGACATGGGAGCCTGATCATGACGAATATCCTTCCGTTCGAATTCGAAGCCCACGCAGTGCGCGTCCATGTCGATGACGCTGGCCAGCCGTGGTTCAACGCCAATGACGTGTGCACTGTGCTCGAGTTCGGTAATCCGCGCCAGGCCGTCGAATCGCATGTCGATGACGAGGATGTCCAGAAGTTGGACACCCTTACGCCAGGCGGCCGTCAGCGCCAGAACCACGTCAACGAATCGGGGTTGTATGCCCTGATCCTCGGCAGCACCAAGGACGCGGCAAAACGCTTCAAGCGCTGGGTCACGAGCGAAGTGCTGCCCGCCATTCGCAAGACCGGCAGCTACAACGCCGTCGCCAGCCTGCACGCACCGACCCAGGACCGCGTGTCGTCGATCCTCCTGATCGGCGAGGCCGTGGCGAAGGTCCCTGGCGTCAAGGCCGGCATTGCGATGGCTGCAACGCTGACCTGTATCCACGAGAACACCGGTATCGCCGTCGAAACGCTGCGCCGCGCGTTGCCCGCGACGGATGCACCCATCTGCTCGCTCAACGCCACGCAGGTTGGCCAGCTTCTGAGCATCTCGGCGAAAGCCGCAAACCAGCGTCTTGCGCGTCACGGCCTGCAGATGCGCAACGACCGCGACGAGTGGGAGCTCACCTCGGCTGGCGAAGCGTGGGCCGAGGCCATGCCGTACTCACGCAACGGTCACTCGGGCTACCAGATTCTCTGGAATCCGGCAGTCGCCGAGCTGCTGAAGGAGGCCGCGTAATGGCTCTGCCCATCATCACCGCTGACCAGCGGCTAGCCGAGCGCCAAGGCGTCAAGATCGCCGTGCTCGGCAAGAGCGGTATCGGCAAGACCAGCCTGCTCCGGACGTTGCCCGAGGCCACCACCCTGTTCGTCGATCTCGAGGCGGGTGACCTCGCAGTGCGCGACTGGCAAGGCGACTGCATGCGCCCGGCTACCTGGCCGGAATTCCGCGATCTCGTCGTGTTCCTCGCAGGCCCCAACCCGGCCCTGCCACCGGAGGTGCCGTTCTCGGACGCGCATTTCCACCACGTATGCGAACGCTTCGGCGATCCGGCGCAGCTGGTCCGCTACGACACGTACTTCGTCGACAGCATCACCGTGCTCGCGCGTCTGGCACTGATCTGGGCCAGAACCCAGCCGCAGGCCGTGTCCGATCGCACGGGCAAGCCCGACATGCGCGGTGCCTATGGCCTGCTTGGCACGGAAATGCTCGCGGCACTGACCCATCTGCAGCATGCGCGCGGCAAGAACGTCGTGTTCGTCGCGATTCTCGACGAGCGTGTCGACGATTTCAACCGCAAGGTGTTCACCCCGCAGATCGAAGGCTCGAAGACTGCCGCCGAGCTGCCTGGCATCGTCGACGAGGTCGTCACACTCGCCGAGATCAAGGCCGACGACGGCACATCCTATCGCGCGTTCGTCACCCACACGCTCAACCCCTACGGCTATCCGGCCAAGGATCGCTCTGGTCAGCTCGACCTGCTCGAGCCGCCCGATCTCCACGCGCTGATCCGTAAATGCGCAGCCGCAGCGACCCAATCCCCGACGACGAGGAACTGATCATGTCCCAATGGAACGACTTCAACGATGCCGATGCCCAGCACGCTGGTTTTGAGCTGATCCCGAAGGGCACCGTCGTACCGGTTCGCATGACCATCAAACCCGGCGGCCATGACGATCCCGAGCAGGGCTGGACTGGCGGGTACGCGACCGAATCGTTCGAGACGGGCTCGGTCTATCTGGCCTGTGAATTTGTCGTGACCGACGGCCCGTATGCCAAACGCAAGATGTGGACGAACATTGGCCTCCACTCCCGCAAGGGGCCGACCTGGGGGCAGATGGGGCGCAGCTTCATCCGCGCAATTCTCAACAGCGCTCGTCACGTCCCTCCGCAGGACAACAGTCCGCAGGCATCGGCTGCCCGCCGCATCGAGAGCTTCGCCGATCTCGATGGCATCGAGTTCCTCGTGCGCGTGGACATCGAGAAGGATGCGCGCGGCGATGACCGCAACGTCGTGCGCATGGCGGTCGAACCGGATCACGCCGACTACCCCGCATTCATGGGCAGTGCCGCGAAGCCTTCGGGCTCCGGCGGCCAGTCGGGTGCTCCGGCACAGACCCCGCCAACTTTCCGTCCTGCGCCGACCACGACCCGACCGGCACCGGCGGGCAAACCTGCCTGGGCCTGACGCGGAGATCCCCAATGAAATGCTGGGTCTGCACCCGTCAGGCCCGGGGACTCACGCATGCCGATACCCGTCACGGTATCGGCAATCCCCGGCGCTACCCGATTGACTGGGCGTTCTGCTCGCGACGCTGCCAGGACGCCTTCCATGCGTTGTACGGCACCAGGCTTCGTGCCCTGGACGGCGGCGCAACCCTTGCGGAGAACACGATGATTGATCCGACTGAAGTCGAATGCGCCGCAATGAAGCGGTGCCTCAAGGCCTTCGGCGAAGCCGCTGGCGAGATTGGTTTCGACAAGCCCCTCGGCGCGTATGCCGAGGAAGAAGCCCTGCGTGTGATTGAGGCGATCGTCACCTGCTGGACGGAACAGATGGTCTCGCACCACGAGGCGACGCGCCAGTCCACCGTGCGCGGAACGACGCCACCGCGCGATCCGTTTGCCGATATGGCAGACGACCTGCCGTGGGAGGTCGCGCAATGATGGATTTCAATTCTTCGTCCACGCTGTCGGAACGAATTACCACGTTGATCGATGCCGGC
The DNA here is from genome assembly GCF_048957375.1 of Paraburkholderia sp. A1RI-2L. Taxonomy (NCBI): domain Bacteria; kingdom Pseudomonadati; phylum Pseudomonadota; class Betaproteobacteria; order Burkholderiales; family Burkholderiaceae; genus Paraburkholderia; species Paraburkholderia sp. A1RI-2L. The sequence continues at coordinate 545,006 of NZ_JARBTA010000001.1, read as the reverse complement.
ATGCAGCGCACGAGCAAGCGTGAGGGCAGTCGCACATATCTCGGTGCCTCGCGTCTGGGAGCCGCGTGCGAACGTGCATTGCAGTACGAGTACGAACGCACTGCTGTCGATCACGGTCGCGACGTTCCGGGCCGCATGCTGCGCATCTTCGAGCGTGGCCATGTCATGGAGGACTGCATGGTCGCGTGGCTGCGTGATGCCGGATTCGATCTGCGCACGCGCAAGGCCGACGGCGAGCAGTTCGGCTTCTCGGCACTCGACGGCCGGTTGCAGGGGCATATCGACGGTGTGCTCGTCGGTGGTCCCGACGACGTCAGCTATCCGGCGCTCTGGGAGAACAAGTGCCTCGGTGGCAAGTCGTGGCGTGAATTGCTCAAGCACCGGCTCGCCGTCGCCAAACCCATCTATGCCGCACAGGTCGCGCTCTATCAGGCCTATCTCGGTCTGCACGAGCATCCTGCCGTGTTCACCGCAATCAACGCCGACACGATGGATCTGTACATCGAGCTGGTTCCGTTCGATGCAGTGCTTGCGCAACGCATGTCCGACCGTGCTGTGACGGTGATCAGCGCGAGCGACACCGGCGAGCGACTGCCACGCGCATTCAACGATCCCACTCACTTCGAATGCCGGATGTGCGCGTGGCAGGACCGCTGCTGGAACACACGGCCATAACCGCAATCGGGGAGAACTCAAAATGATCGATTTCAACGACATCCCGTCCTCCGTACATGAGGACACGAACCGTGACGAGATCCGCGCGACATTGATTGCCCATATCGAATCGGTCCTCACCGTCCTGTACCCCGCAGGCAAGCAGCGCCGGGGTCTGTTCCTTGTCGGTGACGTATTGGGTAGCCCGGGCGACAGCCTGGAAATAGTGCTCGCCGGAGAGAAGGCCGGATTGTGGACCGACCGCGCTACCGGTGACGGCGGCGACATCTTCGATCTGATCGCGGCATGGCTCGGTGTCAACGCTCACGTCGATTTCCCGCGCGTGCTGCAGGAGGCACGCGAGCTGATTGGACAGAGCGCCCTCACGCCGAAACGACGCACGAAAAAGGAAGCGCCGATCGACGATCTTGGCCCGGCCACGGCGAAGTGGGACTACCTTGATGCTAGTGGCCAGCTGATCGCTGTCGTCTACCGCTACGATCCACCGGGCCGGAAGAAGGAATTCCGGCCGTGGGATGCGAAGCGCCGCAAGATGGCCCCGCCCAATCCGCGCCCTCTCTACAACCAGCCGGGCATGGTCGACGCCTCGCAGGTGGTCCTGGTCGAGGGCGAGAAATGCGCGCAGACGCTGATCAACGCAGGCATCGTCGCTACCACGGCGATGCACGGTGCGAACGCGCCCGTCGAGAAGACCGACTGGTCTCCACTCGCGGAGAAGGCCGTGCTCATCTGGCCCGACCGCGACAAACCCGGCTGGGAATACGCCACGCAGGCAGCACAGGCCATCCTCACGGCAGGCGCAAAATCCTGCCACATCCTGTATCCGCCCGAGGAAGCATCAGAAGGATGGGATGCAGCGGATGCAATGGCTGAGGGTTTCGATCTCGCAGCCTTTCTCGCCCACGCCCCGCGTGCCCAGATCTACAACGTCGACGTCGAACAGGAACCCGCCGTCGGCAGCGACGAATCCGTGTGGGGCACGGAAGACGCGCTGGCGCTGGCCTTCACCCGCCGTTACTACCGCGACTGGCGCTACGTGTCCGCATGGGGGCGCTGGATGATGTGGGATGGCCATCGCTGGCGCTCCGAAGACACCCTGGCCGCTACCGACCTGATCCGTAGCGTGTGCCGTCACACGGCCGTGCGTGCAGAAAACCCGAAGATTGCCGCCAGGCTCGCCAGTTCTGGCACGGTCGCTGGTGTCGAACGGCTGGCTCGATCGGATCGCCGACATGCGGCCACCACCGCCGAATGGGACGCCGACCCGTGGCTGCTCAACACGCCGGGTGGCGTGGTCGATCTCACGACTGGCAGGCAACGTGCGCACGACCGTACCGACCGGATGACTCGGGTCACCACAGCGACCCAAAGTGGCAACTGTCCTATCTGGCGGCAGTTCCTCACCGAGGTCACGGGCGGGGATATCGAGCTACAGGCCTATCTGCAACGGACGGCGGGCTACGCGCTCACCGGTTCGACGCAGGAGCACGCGCTGTTCTTCCTCTACGGCACGGGCGCGAACGGCAAGTCGGTATTCGTCAACACGCTGGCAACGATCCTCGGCGACTACGCCACTAACGCGCCGATGGACACATTCATGGAAACGCGCAACGACAGGCACCCGACCGACATGGCTAGCCTGCGTGGCGCGCGCTTCGTGTCGGCCATCGAAACCGAACAGGGACGGCGCTGGGCCGAGTCAAAGATCAAAAACCTCACGGGTGGCGACAAGATCTCCGCGCGCTTCATGCGGCAGGACTTCTTCGAGTTTCTCCCGCAGTTCAAGTTGTTCGTTGCCGGTAACCACAAGCCTGCGATCCGCAACATCGACGAAGCGATGAAGCGGCGTCTGCACCTGATCCCGTTCACGATCACCATACCGCCCGAGCGCCGCGACAAGCTGCTCCAGCAGAAGCTCCTGGCCGAGCGCGACGGCATTCTGGCCTGGGCAGTTCAGGGCTGCCTCGACTGGCAACGTCTCGGGCGGCTTGATCCACCGCAACAGGTGAAGGACGCGACCGACGAGTATTTCGAGGCCGAGGATGCGCTGGGCCGCTGGCTCGACGAACGCTGTGTACGCGAGGCCAACGCGAAGTCGCTGACTGCGGAATTGTTCAACGACTGGAAGCAATGGGCCGAATCCGCCGGGGAGTTTGTTGGATCACAACGGCGGTTTTCCGATCTGCTCATCACGCGTGGATGCGAGCAATGGAAAAACACCGCAGGTCTGCGCGGTTTCAGGGGCATCGACCTCAAGCACCCGCATACGCCCGCATACACCCCATACGCCGACAACTGAGTCGCCATTCAAACATGCCGAACGGCGCAGCCGGCGCATTACAACGTAACTCTTATACGCGTGCGCGTGCGCGCGCACACAAGGGTATTACGTTTTGCTCTGCCGGCTGCGCCGTTCCTCCCCAACAGGAACGACTGCAATCATGATCACGACGATTCTCGCCCTTGATCTGGGCACGACCACCGGCTGGGCGCTGCGGCGGAGTGATGGCGGTATCACGAGCGGCGCGCAGCACTTCCGGCCGCAGCGTTTCGAAGGCGGTGGCATGCGCTTTCTGCGCTTTCGTCGCTCGCTCTCGGAACTGCGCGGCAGCGCCGGGGATATTCACGCTGTGTACTTCGAGGAAGTGCGCCGTCATGCCGGTGTCGACGCAGCACATGCGTATGGCGGATTCCTCGCCACGCTCTCGGCATGGTGCGAGCACCACCGTATCCCCTACCAGGGTGTGCCGGTGGGCACGATCAAGAAGCACGCGACTGGCCGGGGCAATGCGAGCAAGGATGAAGTCATCGCCGCGATGCGCGCGCTCGGACATGCCGTGGCCGACGACAACGAAGCCGACGCGCTGGCGCTGCTCCACTGGGCCGCTGACACGCAGGGGGAGTGAGATGAAGATCCCGGCTCCGCACTCCCCGTCCTCGCTTGCCCGCCATCAGCCCGTGACCGTGGATCTGGAAGCGACCAAGCGCGATGGCTGGCAGCAGCAACGTATCCTCGTCATCGCCGAGCATGACGAGCGGCTGGATTTCATCGAGCGTGAATTCGTGCGCCGGATCGGCAACCGGCTCTATGGCCCGCCCGGCCACGGAGGTCGCCATGGCTGAGTGGAGCGTCGATACTGTGGCAGCACGCTTTGTCGAGGCAGCAGAAACCAGCCACCGTCTGCCGCCCGTGCGTGTTCAGGGCTACTTCAACGTCTGGCCGGAATTCGTGCGCCGCGAATGGGAAGCACTTGCGAACGAGGATCGCGAGTGCCGTCCGTTGCCGCCGTCACCATCTGCGGTCGACCGGATGCTGGAAACGATGCGCTGGGTGCAGTGGCTCGAAGAGGAACAGCGGCATCTTGTCTGGATGCGTGCCGAACGGCATCGTTGGGAAGACATCGCGAAGCGTTTCGGCTGCGTCGCGCGGACTGCCCAGCGCCGGTGGGATAGCGCCATGCAGCACATCGTCCAGCAACTCGACACCGGGAATCAATAGACGTTGCGGGTCGTTAAGGGATCCTTCAAGCATATGCAGAACCATACCAAGATCCCACGATTTCCAGGGTGTCGCATTTTGAGGAAATTTCGCTAAGATTCCGGCTATGGTTGCGAGAGGTGGATCTCGCACCGCCCCCTCCTCTCTTGCCCGCGATGAGCCTCGCTCGCGCGGGTTTTTTATTTCCGCTGCCGATGCCGGCCCTTCAAATCGACTATCGTCCGATCGAGTCGCTGATCCCGTACGCCCGTAACGCGCGCACGCACAGCGATGAGCAGATCGCCCAGATTGCGGCGAGTATCCGGGAATTTGGCTTCAACAACCCGGTGCTGGTCGATGGTCACCGCGGCGTCATCGCTGGTCACGGTCGCCTCCTCGCTGCGCGCCAGCTTGCGATGACCGAGGTGCCCGTGATCGAACTCGCGCACCTGTCCGAGACGCAGAAGCGCGCGTTCATCCTCGCGGAGAACAAACTCACGGAACGCGCGGGCTGGGATGGTGAGCTGCTGTCGCTCGAGCTGGCCGATCTGCAGGCGGCCGGGTTCGACCTTGATCTGACCGGCTTCGATGACAACGAGATTGCGGAGCTGCTCGGCGACAATGAATCCGAGTCGGTCGATGGCGACGACGCCGCTGACGATGTGCCGGAGGCACCGACCACGCCGGTCGCTCGGGCCGGTGATGTGTGGCAGATTGGCACGCATCGGCTCATCTGCGGTGATGCTGCCGATCCGACGGTCATCGCGACGCTGATGGGCGAGGATCGCGCATCGTTGTGCTTCACCAGCCCGCCCTACGGCAGCCAGCGCGACTACACAAACACGATCGTCGATTGGGACGGCTTGATGCGCGGCGTGTTTGCCGCACTGCCGATGGCCACAGACGGCCAGGTGCTCGTCAATCTCGGGCTGATCCATCGCGACAATGAAGTCATCCCCTACTGGGACGGCTGGCTGCAGTGGATGCACGCGTCCGGCTGGCGGCGCTTCGGCTGGTATGTGTGGGATCAGGGCCCGGGAATGCCCGGTGACTGGAACGGCCGCCTCGCGCCGAGCTTCGAGTTCGTTTTCCATTTCAACCGCGAAGCGCGGCGTCCGAACAAGATCGTGCCGTGCAAGCACGCCGGTCAGGAATCGCATCTGCGTGCCGATGGCTCGTCGACCGCAATGCGCAAGAAGGATGGCGAGGTCGGCGGCTGGTCGCACGCCGGCACGCCAACGCAGGACACCCGCATCCCCGACAGCGTGATCCGGATCATGCGCCACAAGGGCACGATCGGAGAAGGCATCGATCACCCGGCGGTATTTCCGGTCGCACTTCCTGAGCACGTGATGCTGGCGTTCTCCGATGCGAGTGACGTAGTGTTCGAGCCGTTTAATGGCTCCGGCACGTCACTGCTCGCGGCGGAACGCACGCGCCGTCGCTGCCGTGCAGTCGAGATCGCACCCGAATACGTGGATGTCGCGATCCGCCGCTTCCTGCAGCACTACCCGGACGCCGAGGTGACACTGGCGAGCTCCGGACGGTCCTTCGAGCAGGTCGGAGCTGAACGTGTCGCCATCGACGAGGTCGCCCATGCGTAATCCGGTCACTAACGTCAAAATCGAGTTGCGACCGGTCGACGTGCTGATCCCGTATGCGCGGAACGCCAAGCAGCATTCCGATGCACAGGTGGCGCAGATCGCCTCGAGCATCATCGAGTTTGGCTGGGGTGCGCCGATCCTGGTCGATGGCCAGAACAACGTCATCGCCGGCCATGGTCGTCTGCTCGCGGCGCGCAAGCTCGGACTCACCGAAGTGCCGGTGGTGCCGATGACGCACCTGACCGACATCCAGCGTCGCGCGCTGATCCTGGCCGACAACAAGATCGGCGAGAACGCATCGTGGGACGATAAGCTGCTAGGCCTCGAGCTGGCCGAGCTGAAGGACGCTGGCATCGATCTCGCGCTCACCGGCTTCAGCACCGACGAATGGGATGCGCTGATCGCCGGCGACGAACCGGATCACGGCGGGCAAACCGACGAAGATGCCGTCCCGGAGGTCGATGAGATCCCGGTGTCACGTTCTGGTGATGTCTGGCTGCTCGGCGAGCATCGGCTGTTGTGTGGCGATGCAACGAAGGCCGAATCGTACAAGACGCTGCTCGGCGATGAGCTGGCCGACATGGTGTTCACGGATCCGCCGTACAACGTCAACTACGCGAACACTGCGAAGGACAAGCTGCGCGGCAAGAATCGCCCGATCCTGAACGACAATCTCGGCGAAGGTTTCGAGGCGTTTCTGACCGCAGCCTGTCAGAACATCCTGACAGTCACCAAGGGCGCCGTGTACATCGCCATGTCGTCGAGCGAGCTCGATACGCTGCAGTCGGCGTTCCGTGTCGCTGGCGGTCGCTGGTCGACGTTCATCATCTGGGCCAAGAACACCTTCACGCTCGGCCGCGCCGATTACCAACGGCAGTACGAGCCGATCCTCTACGGCTGGCGCGACGGTGCCGATCACTTCTGGTGCGGCGCACGCGATCAGGGCGATGTCTGGCAGATCAAAAAGCCCGCGAAGAACGACCTGCATCCGACGATGAAGCCGGTCGAGCTCGTTGAACGTGCGGTGCGCAACAGCAGCAAGACGCGCGACATCGTGCTGGATCCGTTCGGTGGCTCGGGCACGACGCTGATCGCCAGCGAGAAATCGGGACGACGCGCGCGATTGATCGAACTCGATCCGAAGTACGTCGACGTGATCGTGCGCCGATGGCAGGATTACACGGGCGCCGAAGCAATACGCGCCCACGATGGGGCGCGCTTCGGTGAGACTTTGCAGGAGCCTCAGTGAGGATTTTCGGGGGCGTCAGTCGACGATCCGGTAGATGCGTTCCTCGCCCTGTTTGTCGGATGTGACGTTGAGTCCGAGTTTCTTCTTCAGAGCGCCGGCCAGCGTGCCTCGCACCGTGTGGCTTTGCCAGCTGGTCGCCTCGCAGATCTGCGCGATCGTGGCGCCTTCCGGTCGGCGCAGCATTGTGATCACCAGTGCCTGCTTGCTGTTCTCGCGCGCGCGGCGTGGTGCCTTGATCCCGAGGTTTGCTTCGGCGGTTTCGACTGCAACCTCCATCTCAGGATCGACGGATGCGACCAGTTCAGGGCGCGGTACACCCAGCGCATCGTAACCCTCGGCAGCCACAAACCAATCGGTGCCGTCGGTGGTGATCAGGGCGCGGTTCGACAGGCCATCGATCACCTTCTTGCGAGCGCCGCCCTTTATGTTGTCGGGAAACCAGTCGATCTTGCCGCTGGTGTGGTTGATCGCGTACGTGAGGATCGCGTGTTGGGCGGGCGTCAGTTCGATGGTGCTCATGGTCGTACTCCTCTCGTGGTGGATGACGACTCCATGAACACGCTGTTCAATCGCAAAGCCAAGCTGAATTGCTAATGCCGCGTCGAGCGCCGACACCCTGTCGGTTTCCTGGATGCGCGGCGGTGCTAGCTTCACCCGGCTATTGCGCGGCGCACCGTGGATGGGAGCATCGCGATTACGGTCGCGCACGGCGGACGTTTGACGCGGAGCTTGGCTTCTACAAGTCGATGGCCTGGCAGCAATGTCGTGCTGCGTATCTGCGGGCACATCCGCTGTGCGCGCATTGCGCGAGACGCGGTCAGACCGTTACCGCCAGGGTCGTTGACCACGTCGTGCCGATCAAGGATGGCGGTGCGCGCTTCGACTGGATCAACCTGCAGTCGCTGTGCACGCCGTGCCACAACCGCAAGACCGCCACGGAAACAGCGCAGCGCGCTCTCCGTCGGCTGGCTCGCTGACAAACGCGCTGTGTGCGCCTCGCTGCGCGCCTGAACGAAACTGCCGCGTCAGCGCAAACGGGGCGCGACATGTGGCCACGTGGGCGCCCGCAGCGGCATCGATGGACCCCGAGGGGGGATCGAATCTCTGAGGCCGTCGGCCCCGGGATCGTGCGCGTGCCTGAATTTTTGCGCGTGCAAAATGAAACAGGGGGGGATTACAGTCCTCTAGCTTAAGACTCGAACATGAGTTCGGCTCGGTCTTGCTATCCTGTGCGGGTCAAATCACTGCCCGATTGCTCCATGTTTGACCAATTCACGCTACAGCTGGCTCTATCTATAACCGGAAAGAAGCTTGGGCCGCTATTTACGGAAATGACCGGAATGTCGATACGGGCGGGGGAACGGTTGTCAAAGTTCCCCGAAGGAGACACGCGGATTCGTCGCTCTGTCGTAGCGCAGTTTGCACGTGTGAACGAGTGCTCGATGGATGAGGCTATTCAAGTTTTCGCTCATCTGCCAAGCGTTCGCGAACAGAGGCCATCCCCCTTAGCTGACTACGTTGCAATCAGCCCGAGATTTGATCAGAGCCGCAAGAACTACGCCCGCTCATTGAGACTAGCCCAAGAATTGGACGAGTATTCCAGGCACTACATGCAGCTGCGCTCGACCGAGGAGGGATTCACAAAATTTCGTGAATATCTACTCGCCACCGGCCATGGAAAGCCTGAGTTCTTTGCGGACCTGAATGAACGCGACTTCGATGCGCCCCGGCTTTGGTCTGAATTTCATGCGGCGCAAAGCTGGGAGGATGCACGTGAGTCGCTGCATGCGTTCATCTGGAATGCGCTGCTCGACTGGCTGGCCTGTTGGGACCTTGAGTTTTGCATGGATTGGATTCCCAATCGAATTCCGAACCCGCTTTTCACCCTTGTCACGCCGTCAGTATCTGCGGAGATCCTGGAGCAGGAGACGGCGACGCTCGATAAAAAACGCAACTGGTATCGACTGCCGATTGACCGTCTTATCGACGTCACCTCAGTGTTGGTGAGTGGCGTGCGGAATCGCTCGATCCCGAAAAAGAAACCGTTACTCAAAACCTTCGCCGCGTGGGCGCGGGTCGAGCCGCAATGGCTCGCGAACGTACGAACCGGCGAGCGCAAACTTACGCTTCGGCGTTTCTGTAGCTTGTGGGAAACAGCCATCGTGCGCGACACGGATCCGAACATCGGTCCACCTATTCCCTTGTTCGTCGCGGCGCACGCCTTCACGGTGCTGCTTGTACGCCAACACCGACCAGGCCACATTGCGCAAATCGTAACCGTGAATGAGGATCGATATCGGACGATGTGGAAAAGCCATCGGGATGCCGTGATTGAGGCGGGCGCCAAACCTGGTACCCGCCCGTGGCCGAAGATTCTAGGATGACTATTTACTGCTCCTCGTCTTGCAGTCGGTCTTGCCAGTCATCGGGCCGCTCGTCTTCCCCGCGAGATTGCCAATACGCATCGTTTTCGGGGTTGAGTTGATTGGCGTGATTGTCGAGATCGTGCTTTTCCATGTTGACTCCACTGAAGGTTAATGTGGCCACCCGCCGTGGGTGAAACCAAAACCATTGTCCGGTTGACCACGAAGAAATTAATCCCGTTTTTTTGACGAAATGAGCGTGGTCGTTGAACACCACCGCTCGCGCGGCAATCCCCGTTGCTGCCAAACGTCATCTAACCGACAGCTATGGCTGGCCGAAAACCCCTCCCCACCACCGTCAAGAAGATCAAGGGCACGCTGCAGAAATGCCGGACCAATTCGCGCGAGCCACAGCCGCCAGGCGATCTGGTCGACCCGCCCGAGTACATGAGCGAAGGGGCAAAGGACGCCTGGCGCTACGCGATCGAAAACGCGCCGGCGCATCTGCTCAAACGGCTCGATATGTCCGTCCTCGAGGTCTGGGCGTGTGCCGCCGATCTGTATCGCAAAGCGCAGGCAGGCCTCGCCAAGACCGGTTTGCTGATCAAGGCACCGAACACTGGCGTACCAATGCAGTCGCCGTACCTCGCGATTGTCAACAAGCAGGCGCAGATCATGACCAAGGCGGCCACCGAGATGGGATTCACACCGGCGTCGCGCTCGCGCGTCACGCTACCGGTCGAAGCGGCAGACGAGCTCGATCCATGGTCGGAGATTGCCGGCTGATGGCCGCCAGCCGCTACGGTGCCACGGCGAAACGTTACGCCGAGGCAGTGGTCGCAGGCGAAATTACCGCCTGCCGCTGGGTCAAGCTCGCCTGCCAGCGACAACTGAATGATCTCGCCCGCTTCAAGGGCAAGAGCAGTCCGTATCGGTTCAATCCGAAGCTCGCGGACAAGTCCGGCAAGCCGTTTGCGCCCGCGGACAACCTGTGCGCGTTCATCGAGCGGCTGCCCCACGTCAAGGGGCCGCTGGCCGGTGAGTCAATCACGCTCGAGCCGTGGCAGGTGTTCATCCTGACCACCGTGTTCGGCTGGGTGCAGGCTGATGGCCGGCGCCGTTTCCGGCGCTCATACATTGAAGTGCCGCGCGGCAACGCCAAATCGACGCTGTCGTCCGCAGTGGGCCTGTACATGCTCGCGGCCGACGGTGAAGGCGGCGCAGAGGTGTATTCGCTGGCGACGACACGCGACCAGGCGCGCATCGTGTTTGGCGACGCACAGACGATGGCCCGGCGCAGCGCCGGATTCCGCTCGCGCTTTGGTGTCGCCGTCGGAGCGCACAACATGAATGTGCTGGCGTCCGGCTCCAAGTTCGAAGCGCTTTCCGCCGAGGGCTCCACGCTCGACGGCCTGAACATCCACTTCGGCTGCGTCGATGAACTGCACGCCCACAAGACGCGCACCGTCTACGACGTGGTCGAAACGGGAACCGGCAAACGGAACAACTCGCTGCTGTGGGTGATCACGACGGCGGGCAGCAACCGGGCCGGGATCTGCTACGAGATCCGCACCTTCGTCACGAAGCTGCTTGAGGGCGTGTTCGAGGACGACAGTCAGTTCGGCATCGTGTACGGCCTCGACGACGGTGACGACTGGACGACTGAGGAAGCGCTGATCAAGGCGAATCCGAACTGGGGCATCTCGGCCCAGCCCGAGGTACTGGTGCCCCTGCAGGCCAAGGCCATGCAGTTGCCGAGCGCGGTCAACAACTTCAAGACCAAGCACCTCAACGAGTGGGTCAACGCCGACACCGCGTGGATGGATATGCGGGCGTGGGACCGGTGCGCCGATGCTGCGCTCGATCTCGATACGTTTGCGGGACAGTCCTGCTGGATCGGACTCGACCTCGCGAGCAAAACGGATATCGCCGCGCTGATGCTGCTGTTCGCGCATCCCGAGATCGAAGGCGGATATGCCATCTTCGGTCGTTACTACCTGCCCGAGGACACCGTGATGGCGACCAGCAACAGCCAGTACGCGGGCTGGATGCGCAATGGCCGGCTCACCGTCACGCCTGGCAACGTGATCGATTTCGGGTGGATCGAGGCCGACCTGATCGAAATGTCGAGCCGCTTTCAGGTACAGGGCGTGGCGTTCGATCCCTTCCAGGCGACGCAATTGTCGACCCGGATGCTCGCCGAAGGCCTCCCGATGATCGAGGTGCGCCCGACCGTGCTGAATTTCTCGGAACCGATGAAGGCACTCGAAGCGCTCGTGCTGCAGCGCCGGCTGATCCACGACGGCGATCCGGTATTGGGCTGGATGGTGAGCAACGTGGTCGCTCACCTCGACGCGAAGGACAATATCTACCCGCGCAAGGAGCGCCCGGAGAACAAGATCGACGGCATTGTCGCGCTGATCATGGCGCTGTCGCGCGCGCTCGTCGGTGACGGCACCCCGAAGATGCCCGACGACTATTCCTTGATGATCGTATGAGCCCGCTGACCTACAACGCTTCCCTGCTGACCGGTATTTCCCTGATCGGCTCGGGCGTCGCGCTTATCAGCATTCCAGCGGCACTGGTAGCGGTTGGCTCGCTTGTGCTCGCTTTCACAGTGTTCGGCGCGCTCGTCGCGAGGAAGTGATCCGTGCTGCTATCGATGCGCCTGAACGCGGACACCGGTGACCGGTCTCCGTGGGGCGATTTCTGGTTCTCGCCGGTGCCGTTTCGGGGCACGCCGCACTCGGTCAACGCCGATGCGGCAATGCGGCTCACGGCCGTATTCGCCTGCGTGCGCGTGCTCGCCGAATCCGTCTCAACACTGCCGTTCATGCTGTACCGCGAGCGGCATGATGGACGGAAGACGCCGTTGCGCAACCACTGGCTTTACCGGCTGCTCGCCATAAGGCCCAATGATTTCCAGAATCCGCTGGAATTCCGGGAGATGCTGCAGGGACACTGCACACTGCGCGGCAATGCGTTCGCGCAGATCGTCTCGAACAGCCGGGGCGAAGTGACGGACCTGCTGCCGCTGCATCCGGATCGTGTGACGATCGAACTGCTGTCCGATACGCAGTGGCGCTACCGGTATACGCGCCGTGACGGCAGCGAGATCGTGCTCGCACGAAGCGAAGTGTTCCACCTGCGCGGCCTGTCGCCGGACGGCATCGTCGGCTACAACCCGATTACGGCCGCACGCGAGGCTGTTGCCGGTGGACTCGCCGCGCAGGACTACGGGATGCGTTTTTTCATGAACGACGCGACGCCGGGTGGCTGGATCGAAATGCCGAATGCGTTCCCGTCCGACGAGAAGCGCCGTGAATTCCGCGAGGCATGGCAGCGGCAGCAGACCGGTCGCAACCGGCACAAGACGGCCATCCTCGAGTTCGGGATGAAGTATCACGAGCTGGGCTTAAAGAACGAGGACATCCAGTTCATCGAGACGCGTAAGTTCTCCGTGTCTGAGATCGCACGGCTGTTCCGGATCCCGCCGCACATGATCGGTGACCTGGACAAGGCGACCTTCTCGAACATTGAGCAGCAGTCGCTCGAGTTCGTGATCCATACCCTGCGTCCGTGGCTCGTGCGCTGGGAGGAAGCGATCCGCTACCACTTCCTCGCTACGGACGATGCCATGAACGTCGAGTTTCCGGTCACGGCGCTGTTGCGCGGCGATGCGCAGGCCCGGGCGATGTACTACCACAACGGGATTCTCGATGGCTGGCTCACGCGTAACGAGGCGCGCCGCATGGAATCGCTCGATCCGCTCGACGGGCTCGACGAACCGCTACGGCCACTCAACATGATCGAGGAAAGTGATGCAGCGAGTGCCCCTGCAACCACGCAACTCGCACCCGACGAGTCCGATGAAACGTCCGACGATGCCAGGAATACTGAATGAAACACGCACTCCTGATCTCTGAATTCCTCTCGACCCCGTGGGCCATCATGCCCGAGCGGCTGTCGGCCTTCGCCGGGGTGATCGCGCGCTGGTCGCTTGGTGCCGTCGCCGATGCAGATACGATGAGTGCGGTCCAAACCGACTCAGCAACCGTGGCAGCCCGACGAGGGGCAAGCGCGCGAGCAGGCAACGGCTCGATCGCCGTACTGCCGATGTACGGTGTCGTCACGCAGCGTGGCAACATGGCGGATGATATTTCCGGCCCCGGATCCATGAGCACGCAGATGTTCGCGCAGGCGCTCCGCTCCGCGCTGGCTGACGACTCGGTCGATGCCGTCCTGATCGACATTGACTCGCCCGGTGGCAGCGTCTACGGCGTGCAGGAACTGGCCGACGAGATCTACCAGGCGCGTGGCCAGAAACCGGTCGTCACGATCGCGAACAGCCTGGCGGCCAGCGCCGCGTACTGGCTCGGCAGCGCCGCGAGCGAGTTTTATGTGACGCCCGGTGGCGAAGTCGGCTCGATCGGCGTGTGGTCGGCGCACGAGGACTGGTCGAAGGCGCTGGCCGATGCCGGTGTCACGACCACGCTAATTTCGGCCGGCAAGTACAAGACTGAAGGCAACCCATACGGCCCGCTTTCCGCAGATGCGCAGGCCTTCATGCAAAGCCGTGTCGACGATTACTACGGTGCCTTCACGAAGGCGGTCGCGCGTAATCGGGGCGTGCCGGTTGCCACGGTGCGTGATGGCATGGGCCAAGGGCGTGTGCTCGGCGCACAGGCCGCGAAGGAAGCCGGGATGATCGATGACATCCGCACCTTCGGTCAAGTACTGGCCAATCTGGCGAAGTCTACGAAAAGTCGCGCACACGCCCACGCGCCGAACGATTCGATCTCAGCGCGCGCGACCACGGAAGCCCAAGTGCCGCAACCCACGTCCGGCCACCGGCTTGAACTGCGTCGCCGGGCACTTGATCTCGCGAGCCTATAAGTCAACTCGGATCAGCTGGCGCACGATCGCGGCCTGTTCATCGGCTTGCTTCATCAAGTCGAGAATCTGCCTTTGCAGGTCGTCGAATTTCCTTTTAGCGGCCGCAGCTTGCGATCCGACGGCGGGAGCCGAAACCCTAGTTGCACGTTGTAGATGAGCGTCAAGTTTCCTAATGAGGTCCGTTTTCTCCTCATCCGTGCCTTTGCCTGCCCTCACGAACTCGTGGAAATCCTTGCCGCCTTTTCGGAAGTTGCACGGGCCACAGCATGGAACGAGATTGCCGATCTGGTGCCCATACCCGTTGAGCTGGCCGTCCTTCACCAAGCCCACCAGATGGTCCCAGGTGGTGGCAGGCAACGAGCAATAGACACACACCAAGTGCGGCAGATCGGTTTGCCCCAATGCGATCAGCGCGTTAATCACATCGGATTCGATATATGGGTCAAACGGCGCCAGCGCCGATGCAAACGCATGGGCAATCGTTGTGCGCCGGCTAGCGAGGATCGAATACGGTTTCAGGTGGGACTGGATGCTGCGCGGCGTCATAACAGGTGTCCTCTAATGAACAGTTCCTGCCTCAGGCGAATTGTCGACTTCTCGCGCGTCAGCATAGCAGCGGTCGACCTCAGCGAGGCCGCACAGACAAACGGTACCCATGCATCAAACCTTGAACCCGCCTCGTGCGGTTTTTTTATTTCTGGAGCTTGATATGAGCAAAACCCTCCGCACCCTCCAGCAGCGCAAGGCGACACAGGTTGCTGACGCGCGCAAGCTAGTCGATGCTGCCCACGCCGAAGACCGTGACCTGAACGGAACCGAGGCAACGCAGTACGACTCGCTAATGGCATCGATCCAGGCCACGCAGCGCCAGATCGAACGGGAGGAAGCGCTAATCGAGGCCGAACGCACGGCCGGCGTAACGATTCCCGACGGTGCACGGATCAGCGTGTCGGCAAACATCGAACAGGATCCGAGGCGCGGCTTCCAGACGCTCGGCGAATTCGCCCGCTCGGTGCACACTGCCACAGTCAACCCGATGCGCGCCGACGACCGGTTGCGTTATGGTGCGGTCGCGCCCGGCACATACGGCGGCGAAGGCTCTGGTCCGGATGGAGGCTTCCTGATTCCGCCGGAGTTCTCGCGCGACATCTTCACGCTCTCGCTCGGCGAGGATGCGCTGTTGCCCTACACCGACGACTACGACATCGAGGGCAACTCGATGGTGTTCCCGAAGGACGAGACAACGCCGTGGGGCACCGACGGGATCCGCGCGTACTGGCAGGCCGAAGCCAATACTGGCACGGCGACCAAGCCCAAGCTGTCGGCCACGACGCAGTACCTGCACAAGATGATGGCGCTCGTGCCGCTCACGGATGAACTGATCGCCGATGGTCCGGCGCTTGGTCAATACCTGAACCGCAAGATCGGCGACTCGATCCGCTGGAAGACCAATGAGTCGCTGCTCTTCGGTGCCGGCAACGGCATGCCAATTGGCGCACTGCAGGCTAATGCCGCGATCGTGGTCTCGAAGGATTCCGGTCAGGCCACGCAGACGCTGACCATCTCGAACCTCTCGAAGATGATCTCGCGCTTGCCACCGGGATCGTTCGGTCGCGCTATCTGGCTCGTGAACAATGATGTGCTGCCTGCGCTCTTCACGCTCACGCTCGGCAACTACCCGATCTACCTGCCGATCTCGGCTGGTGCTCAGGAGTCCCCGTACGGGATGCTTCTTGGCCGCCCAGTGTTCGTGTCGCAGCACGCGAAGAGCTTCTCGTCGCAGGGCGACGTGATCCTGCTCGACATGTCGTACTACCGCACCATCAAGAAGGCCTCGGGCATCGAGACGGCGACGTCCATGCACCTGTATTTCGACGCCGACGCGATGGCGTTCCGGACAGTGTTCCGTCTGGACGGGCAGCCCGCCATCACCAACCCGATCAAGCCGGCCAACGGCACCAACAACCTGTCGCCGTTCATCCAGCTCGCGGCGCGCTGATCCCGGGAGGATCCCATTATGTTTCCGAGTCTGAAACCCACCGATTTCGAGGCTTTGCTGACCTCGATCGATCCCGCCAACCAGCCTGCCGGCACCGTTACCACTGCGTGGGTGCCGGTGCAGAATTTCCATACGTTCCTCGCATTGATCGGTACCGGCGTGATGGGCACAAACGCCACGCTCGACGCTAAGGTCCGGCAAGCGCAGGATGCAACTGGCACCGGTGCCAAGGACTTGCCCAACAAGGCGATCACGACGATCCAGGCGGCCAGTGGCGCCAACGTGCAGGCACTCGTCAATTTCCGCAGCGGCGACGTCGATACGAACAACGGCTACGCGTTCGTGCAGCTCTCGCTCACGGTCGGCACAGCAGCCTCGTTTGTTGCCGCATACCTGTTTGGTGTCGGAGGCCGCTTCGATCCGCCGGTGGATGCGTCGGCGCCGATTCCGGTCAATCTCGGCGACGCGAGCGTCGTCCAGATCGTCTGAGTCCATCGTTGCCGGACTGACCCATGCCGGAAATCCTACTGCAGCGGCCTGCCGGCGAGCCCGTGAATCTCAACGAGGCGAAACTGCACCTGCGCGTGACTGACGACGCGCAGGACACGCTGATCACCTCGCTCGTAACCACCGCCCGGATAGCCGCTGAGACGATCACGCGCCAGCAGCTGCTCCACGCGCGCTATCAGCTCGTGCTGGACCGGTTCCCGATGTCTGGGATCGGCACGCCGTTGCCGTTCGAGCACGTGATCAACTATCCGGCCTTTGCGATCGTGCTCCCTCACGCGCCGCTCGTCGATGTTGTCTCGATCGATTATCTCGACATGAACGGCACGCCGCAGACGATGGATCCGGCCGACTACGTCGCCAACGCGGCGCTGATGCCCGCGATCATTACGCCCGGATTCGGAAAAATCTGGCCGATCCCCCTGCCACAGATCGGCGCGGTCACCGTGACGTATGACGCCGGCTACATGTCGGTGTGCACAGTCCCGGGCAGTCTACCGTCGACGCAGATTCAGGTGCGCGGCCCAGTCACGTGCGCCGTCGGCAATACCGTCCGGTTCTTCAATTCGGGCGGAGCGTTACCGACGCCATTGCAGGTTGACGTCCCGTACACGGTGACGGCTGCGAACGCGGGCCTCTATGACCTGCAGGATCCCATCGGCAACGCGGTCACCCTATCGGACGCAGGCAGCGGCACGAGCTATGTCTACGGTGGTGCGGAGCCGGTGCCCGAGGGCATCCGCAACTGGATCCTGCTGCGCACCGGCTCGCTGTACGAGAACCGCGAAGAAGTGGCCATCCTGAACCGGGGCAAGGTCGAGGAACTGCCGTTTGTAGCGGGCCTCCTCGATCCCTACCGGATGTCGTTGCCATGATGAGGCTGCCGTGACCACTCAGATGCGTGCGGGGGAGCTGAACCGCCTGGTGGCCGTCCAGCAACGCAGCACGGCCCGGGACGGTTTTGGTCAGCAGGTCGAGACGTGGACGACGATCAAGCCGGTCTACGCGTATATCGAAGCTTTGAGCGGTAGCGAGCGTGCTGCTGCGCAATCGATCTCTACGGATGTCTCCCACCGTTTCACGGTCCGGTACGACGCGATCTTTGCCGATCCGCGCCTCGTGGCGACGTATCGCGTTGTCTACGGCGCCCGCATCTTCGACATCAACGCAGCGCTCAACGTCGACGAATCTAACCGGACCATCGAATTGCTCGCAAGCGAAGGGTTGACTGATGGCTGAACTCCGCTGCATCAAGGGCCTGGACGAGTTTGCCAAGGCGCTCGAGCAGCTGCCCCGCAATATCGGTCGCAACGTGCTACGCGGCGCGGTCAATGCAGGCGCCACCGTGCTGCGCCAGCAGGCAGTCGTGTTTGCGCCGGTCTACGAGGGTGACGACCCGCGTCAGGATCCCGGACGCATCCGGCGCGCGATCTACCAGAAGCAGATCCCCGAGCGCTCGAACGAGCTGTTGCAGGTGTTCTACGTCGGCGTGCGGCGCGGCCGGAAGAACCAGGTCAAGGTTGTGCGCGGGCGGGTCACGAATCTCGACGCCTACTACTGGACGTGGCTCGAGTTCGGCCACGCGTATGTTCCGCCGCGCCCGAAGGGCATGACGCTGAAGGCACATCGGACGGCCATGAAGGCAGCACCCGGCGCAATCTGGGTCGAGCCCCGCTCGTTCATGCGGCCGGCGTTCGCCATCGCGAAGGACCAGGCGATTCAAGCCATGATCGACTACCTCGAGACTCGCATTCCAAAGGAAGCGGCAAACCTCGGTCTGTTGATGAAGTAACTGCGTGAAATGACCACGATCCAGAAGCAGCTCGCGGCACTGCTGCAACCCCTTTCCGTCGGTGGAGCCTCACCCCAGGTGCAACTGCAGGACAACACCTACCCGTACATCGTCTACCGGCGCCTCGCGAGTCCGGTCTGCAACACGCTTTCCGGCAACGGCTCACCACCGATCAACAACACGCTCTTCGAGATCTCCTCCTGGGGCTACACGTATGCCGATGCCGTAGCGACCGCTTCGGCCGTGGCCGCTGCGTTCCAGTCGTGGACCATCCAGAACGTTCTGCAGCATGAGCAGGACCTGTACGAATCCGACGTCAAGGCTTTCCGTGTCGTGCAGACGTTTTCCGTCTGGCACGACTGACCTGCTTCTGCTTCCTCTGTTTTCCTTCTCTCTGGAGTCACATCCATGACCTCGACTGCCATTTCGTCGCAGGGCTCGTCGTTTGCCGTGTCGGGCGGCACCGGCGCCGCCGTCAGTATCACCGGAATCATTCTCGGCTACCCCACCATCATTGAGGCGACCGCGCACGGTTTCACGAACGGCGACGTGGTATCGTTCGCCGGCGTCGGCGGCGAGACGGGTCTCAACGGCCAGTCACTCGTCGTGACCAACGTGACGCCGAATACGTTCGCCGTCAACTACAACTCGACGGGCGGAGCATCGTGGACCTCAGGGGGCACGGCCACACCCGTTGCCTGGACGCCGATCGGCAACTTCAAGACCATCAAGGGCTTCGACGGCAAGACCTCGAAGCTCGACGCGACGAACCTCGCGTCGCTCGCGAAGGAATATCGCGCGGGCCTGCAGGATCCGGGCAATTTCAGCTTCGACGTCGACATCGACCTCGCCGATGCTGGCCAGCTTGCGCTACAGACGCTCAAGGCGAGCAGCGCGCTCGCGAATTACCGGCTCACGCTGCCCAACGGCCATACCGCCACCTTCACCGCGTTCGTCGAATCGTTCCCCTGGGATGGCGGTGTCGACAAGCTGCTGACCGCCACCGTCAACCTGATCATCACTGGGCCCGTGACGTATGCGTAGGTTGATAAATAGGCATTGCTCAGGAGATGTCCAACACGCCGCGTCCGTTGGTCACGAGAGCCGTACATTCAGTCGAACGGAATAGGTTTTTGGAGACTTACCCTTATCGAGAAATGCAATCAGCCATAGTCAACACCGGTTCCGGAGACGACACGGCTAACTAATGTGTCGGGCGAGTTTAGCCAAGATGAGCTGACCGCGAGCTTCGCTGAATTCTTCAAATTTGGCCTCATTCCATAGAGCAGAATCAGTTGGAATCAGGTGCAGCTTGAGGTAGGCGGCTTGGTCTGACACGTACTCCGAATTCCCGACCCAGGCAGCAAAAGCCTTACCATTCTTTTCGCCGCGATTCGTCCCATAATCAAGAAATTGGAAGTTTCTGATGCTATTTATCTTTGCCACGTCGCAACCCAAGTTCTCCAGGATGGACTTCGGCATGATGTGGTCAATATCGTTGGTACGAACTGTCCGGGCCATGTCGTACATCAGGTAATACACGAACGAGCTTTCCAGCTGATCTAGGCTGTTCACGTCATACGTTGTCTTGAATGTTACGGGATGATTCGTGTAAACATCAAAAAGCTCCCCGATTGGGAAGGCCGCATCCTTGTGGGTCTTGATGGCATCCAGCAACTTCTTGATACCTGTCTTGTAGGGGATCCACCCTGCCCCACGGCTTCTAAAAACACCGTTGACCAGCGAGTGATACAGCCACCTTCTGATAAGCGGGAAGTCCTTGTTTCCAGTGTCGTAGTTGTCGAAAAAGCGAAGAAGATCCTGGTTATCGAGGTTCTTATGAAAGATGTGGTACGCGATGAAGAAGAGCGGAATGAACGAACGGGTTCCGCCCTTGTAGTAGTCCTGTAGTTTGGCGTAGTCAAGAAACTTGCTCAGGCACTTGAGCGTAGCCTTAATACGTTCTTTGTTCTTGATGGCGAAAGTCGCATCAGCTTCCTCGATGGACGCCATCTCCTTGTACGGGTTGTCCTGGAGAATGAAGATAAGCTTAAGAAGGTTGTCCTGCGACAAACCAATTTCCTCATAATCTTCGATGACCTCCCGGAGGAAGCCTTCCATCTCCCAGGAAAAGCCCTTAAGAATGGATGCGACAAGGTCAAAGGAGGAGAGTTTGGTACCGCCATCGTTCAGACGACGGAAGAGTTCGACGATACGCTGTCGGTTAGTGGTTTCGTCGAATGACCGGTTGATGATGACCCGGGAAACTCCCAGCGTCGAGGCAGTGACTGCATTTTTGTAGAAGGCCTTGACGTTCTTGGCCACATGAGTTTTTTTGGCATCTTCCGTGATAGCCTGATCCCGAATAATCTCATCCGCCACTTGATCGTCGTCGTCCGTGTCTCTCAGACGTTGCATCAGGGCACTTGCGAGGTACCAGTTGTGTTCCGGGATGGGCCGATCCGGGTTGTCCTTGGGCTGCCTGTCGAGCTTCTGCGCATCGTTCTCGAACTTGAATTCGAACTCGGTGTTGAAGTCGCTGAACAGATCGAAGTAGAGGACTTTCCCGTTAATGCTTCCCTTGAGTCCGATGTAGAACGTCTGTAGACGTTGCTGCCCGTCGATTACGAAGAACTGCTGCTGCGGCAGCACGTCGACGTTAACCGAGGGGATGAACTCGCCATCACGAGTGAACGGACGGTAGTTGAACAACGGCTTGGTGTTCCTTTCTGCCTCGATAACGATGACGCCGCCAAAGCTGTCTCCCTTAAGCAGGGTGTCAAAAAGAAGCTCCATCTTGTCTTCCTTCCAGACCAGCGGTCGCTGGATGACAGGGAGCACGTATCGCCCCTCCTCAATGTCGGTCAAGATGTCAGCCAGTCGATGGGGGGACCAGATAGCCATTGTGCTTTTCGCTTCTTCTATTGTGGAGAGAACACTGCCGAAAAGGCAGTAGCGTTGGGTCATGCAGCCTTCCAAGCCAGACAGCGCGCCTTGGCATGTTTAAGCACGAGGTCAACGACCTTTAACTAAATGTCAATCGAATAAACCGGCCCACATAATACCCAAAGTCCTCCACCGGAAGAATTCCAATCGTGTCGCATGGATTTTTTGTAGAGACGGAATAACCAAGAACGGCCGGCTACGGCTGCAGCTTCTATCTAACCTGCGAGGCAATTCGTCGACGCATCGTCGCGTCGGTCGTCGATGTTCCCCCGCTTCGAAATGTCCCGCTCCCTTTCTACCAATAAGGCAATTCCATGACCGCTTTGTCGAAAGCCCAAATCCTCGCCGCCAATGACCTCGCAACCGTTACCGTCGACGTGCCCGAATGGGGCGGCGCCGTCATCATCCGTTCGATGACGGGCGCGCAACGCGACGCCTATGAAACGAGCCTGATGACGAAGGATGTCTCGGGTCGGTACACGATCGATACCGAGAACATGCGTGCGAAGCTCGTGATCTTCACGGCGGTCGATGAAACCGGCACGCCGCTCTTCACGCCGGATGACCTGCCAGCGCTTGCGGGCAAGAACGCGGGTGTGATCGAGCGACTGTTCGTCGCCGCGCAGCGCATCAACGGCCTGTCGAAGGACGCCGTGGCGGACGCAGAAAAAAACTCCGTGAGCGGCCAGCCCGACGCTTCTGCTTCCGGCTCGCCGCAGCCCTCGGCATGACGGTCCGGCAACTGCTGGCCAATCTCGACAGCAGTGAACTGACCGAATGGATGGCTTTCGAGCGCATCGAGGCGATTGGTGAAGCACGCGCCGACCTGCGCGCCGGCATCATCGCTGCGGCCATCGGCAATCACGGCAACCGTACCTTGCCCAAGCCCTACCGTGCGAGTGACTTCATGCCCTACCTGCCGCGCGTCGAGGAGAAACCGATCTTCTTCGACGACCCCGAGCAGCAGTCCGCCACGATCCTGAAACTGGTCTTCAATCGCACGTAATCGCCCCATGTCGCTCGGTTCCCTCGTTCTCGAACTGCAGGGCAACGTCGCCCGCACGCAGGAAGATATGGGGCGCCTGCAGCAGATCGTCGAGTCTGCGATGCGCCGCATGGATGCGGCCGCCTCCCGTACATCCGACAACATCCAGGGCGTCGCCACGGCCGGGCGTGCGATCCAGCGCGTACAGGGCGCCGAGGAAGCCGCAGCCAGCATCGAACGGGTCGGCCACGCATCGGTCGGTGCGCGGCGCGAGATGCTGGTGCTCGCCCATGAACTGGCCACCGGCAACTTCAAGCGCGCGGCAGGATCGCTCATGGTGCTGGGCGAGCGTATCGACATCATGTCGAAGCTCGCATCCCCGGCAGGCATTGCGATCGCAGGGCTTACCACAGCAGTTGCCGGCTTTGCCGCAATGGTAATCAAGGGCGCGATGGAGTCCGCCCAGTTCGCACGCTCGATCATGCTGACCAGCAACTACGCCGGCCAGACCGAAGCGAGCTATAACCGACTGTCACGCAGTGTCGCCGATGCCACGGGTGCCACGATCGGCAATGCGCGCGAGATCACGCAGGCACTGATCTCGTCCGGGCGCATCAGTTCAGGGGCGCTCGAATCCGTCGCACTTGCCGCCACCCGACTGCAGGTCGCCACCGGCCAGAATGCGCAGGAAATCGTGCGCCAGTTCGCCGGCATGTCGGACGGCGTGCTGAAATGGGCACTCGATGCGAACAGGCAGTATCACTTCGTCGACGGCGCGCTGTACGACCACATCAAGGCGCTCGAGCAGGCCGGACAGCAGGAAAAGGCGATGGAGGTTGCCTCAACGGCGCTCTACCAGCACCTTGGCAACGCAGCGACGGAGAACCTCGGCTACATCGAGCGCGCCTGGCGCGGAGTGAAGTCCGCAATCAGCGATGCTGCCGACGCGCTGATGTCGGTTGGCCGCGCCGAGACGGCGGCAGAAACGGCCGCCCGCATCAACCGCACGCTTGCCGCCAGGCGCTCGGGGCAGACCGACACATCCTATGCACTTGGCGTTGGCGAGGGACTCGGCGGACTTGAAGCAGGCGGGAGTTACGACGACCTGACTCGCCAGCAGTCGGCAGCCACATCACTCGCGCGTCGCCAGCAGGATGCGGTGTCACTGGCGGCCTATAAGGCGCACACCGATGAGATGGTCGTCGCGGCGAAGACGCGCTGGGACGAGCTCGCGAAGGCGCACAAGGTCGGCGCGGAACGCCTGAAGGAAGAACTCGACGAAGCCGCTCGTGTCGGCCAGCAGGCGGGCGCCTCACCCACCGACATCGCCGCGATGCAGGAGCGTATTCGCAAGGAATACAGCCATGGGAGTGGCGCGGGACTCGATCGCGCGAATCTCGACGCGCAGACCCAGCCGATCCAGGAACAGATCACCTCGCAGTCCCGGTTGCTGCAGGATCGGCAGAAACAGCTGGAACTCGCGTATCGCGATGACCACATCAGCGAGCAGGCGTACTACGACCAGTCGAAGGCCGCGATCGAGCAGTACAACTCTCAGATCCGCACACTCTACGATCAGCAGATCACGATCGTCGAAGGCGCGGCAAAGCGCGCGGCCGATGCCCGGACCCGCGTCACGCTGACGAGCCGGGCGAACGCGCTGCGCAACGACGAACAGCAGGCGCTACTGCAGTCGTCGGAGCGATTGTCAGAACTGACCGAGAAGCAGACCGAGGATACGCGTAAATACCGGGACGAGGTCGAGAAGCTGAACTCGGAACTCGGCAAGCTCGACCGTGATCCGGGGCGCACGGCGGGCGCGGATTTTGATCGCGAGCACGGTCATCTGCAGCGGCAGGCCACATTGAGCGGCGACACCGATACGCTTACCACGCTAGCACAGGCACGCAATGCCGCTGTCGCACAGGCGCAGATGAATTCGCTGAAGCAGGAAGCCGAGCAGATCACCCAACGGCTTACCCTCGCGGAGAAGGAACTGGCCGTCGCACAGGAGACAGGCGAGAAAGGTGCTGTGGCCGGCATGGTCGAACTCGGCCACCTTCGCCAGCAGGCCGCGCAGCAGCTTGCGCAGATCCAGCAGCAGATGCAGGGCATCGCATCGAACTCGGGACTGCCGCAACTCGATCTTCAGGCGCAGCAGTTCGGCCTGCAAGTCCAGCAACTGTCCGCCTCGAGCAACGTGCTCGGCAAATCTATCTCCGACGTCTTCGCCCATTCGTTCGCGAGCATGCTCGACAACACGATTACCCGCACGAAGACGCTGCGGCAGGAGTTCCTCGATATGGCAAACAGCATCGAGCAGGCCATCACGCGGATCATTGCGCAGGACCTGACGAACCAGTTGTTCGGGATTGGCTCGGGATCGGGTTCCGGCAGCAGTTCGGGGGGGTGGCTTGGACAGCTGTTCAGCTGGGGTATGGGGCTGCTTGGGCTGACGGGTGGCAGTGCAATGTCTTTTTCGACCGATGTCATGTCCTCGGGCCTGATGGGGCTGACACCTGATTTCAGTGTCGCGGCGGACGATATCGGCAGTATGCTGACCTATCCGTTTCATCTGGCATCCGGCGGCGATACGTCGCCCGGTGGCCTGTACGAGGTCAACGAAAAAGGACCGGAGCTGCTGACCGTCGCGAATCGCACGTTCCTCATGATGGGCAACCAGGGCGGTACGGTTACCCCGGGTGGTTCTTCCGGTCCCGCGCGCGGTGGCCACACGTTCAACCTGAATATTGCGGTGCCGCCCGGCGCGACCCGGCAGAGCGCGCAGCAGCAAGCGCAGGCCATCATGCGGCAGGCGAACATCGCGGTAGCAAGGAACGGTTGATTACGCGATGACCACGTTTCTCGAATCGCCCCGCTTTCCGGACAACATAGCGTTCGGTGCCACGGTCGGCCCAACGTACCTGACCGTCGTCAACCAGGTCTATAGCGGGCGCGACGCGCGCATCCCCGCCTGGACGCAGGCGCGCATCCAGTTCGAGGTCGGGCGCCGGGCGATGAACGCAGCAGACACCGCAACGGTCGATGCCTTCTTTCGCACGGTCAAGGGACGCGCATATGGTTTTCGTATCAAGGACTGGACCGATTACTCCGACGGCGGCGCAGGCGTACTGATTGCGACCGCAACGAGTGGCGTCTACCAGATGACGAAGCTGTATGCGAACGGCGCGCTCACTGAATCGCGGCTGATCCAGAAACCGGTTGCGCGCAGCGTGCAGATTATCAAATCCGGCGTGCCCCTCACGACGGGCGTCACGCTCGACACGACCACGGGCCTTGTGACGATCACGCCAGCGCCGACAGGCTCGCCCATGCTCACGTGGAGCGGGCAGTTCGATGTGCCCGTGCGCTTCGATGTCGACCAGATGAAGAAGCAGATCATGGACCGCAATGGTGCGGTCGGCGACCTGCTGGTCGACTGGGGCTCAATCCCCCTGATAGAGATCCGCCCGTAATTCGCCATCTTCATGCGTTCGATTCCCACCGCCCTCCTCGCCACGCTCCAGGCCGAGGTCCAGACCGTCTGCACGCTCTGGAAGATCACCCGCACCGATGGGCAGGTGTTCGCGTTCACGGACCTCGACCAGCCTGTCACGTACGGTGGCCTGACGTATCAGGCGGCAGGCGGCTACACCCATTCGCAGATCGACAGCACGAGTGACCTTTCCACCTCGAACCTCGAGGTACAGGCCGTGTTCGACAGTTCGACCATCACGCAGGCCTCGCTCGAGTCCGGACAGTGGGATTTCGCGCAGGTGGCCTGCATGCTGGTCGACTACACGAACCCGTCGGCGGGTGCCGTGACACTGGCAAGCGGCACACTCGGTCAGGTGACGATCACGAACGGCGCCTATCAGGTCGAAATGCGCGGCGTGGCGCAGCTGATGCAGCAGGAACAGGGGGACGTGTACAGCCCGACCTGCCGCGCGCAGCTTGGCGACGCGAAATGCACGGTCGATGTGACGTCGCTCACCTTCAACGGGACGGTCTCAAGCGTGAACAGCGCGACCAGCTGGAACGATCCCGGCCTCACGCAGACCGGGCCGGTCGTCGCCTACACCGATACGACCGGCCACAAGATCCCGACGCGCTCGCCGTTCACGGTCCAGGTCGTGCCGCCCAACGGTGGTGCGTTCGTTTCGACGATCTCGGTCGTCGATTCTTATGGCACCACCTACGGTGTCGGGACCGGATCCGGGCAGTACACGGTCTCGACCACGGGTCTCTACACCTTCAACAGCGCACAGGCCGGCGGTGAGATCTTCATCAGCTACAACTACACGGTCGGGTATTTCGCGTTCGGCAAGGTCAAGTGGCTGACCGGCCAGAACGCGGGCTTCGTCATGGAGGTCAAGGCGTTCGCGCCGGGCGTCGTGACGCTTGCGATGGCGATGCCGTATCCGGTCGCGGTCGGCGACACGTACACGATCACGGCCGGCTGCGACAAGCAGCTTGGCACCTGCTACGCGCGTTACAACAACATCGTCCATTTCCGTGGCGAGCCGTATATCCCCGGCCCCGACCTCCTGCTCTCACCTCAGGGGAACTGAATGGAAGATCATGCCGTGGTGACCATCATGCGCGAGCAGTTCGTCGCCGAAGCCCGCGACTGGCTCGGCACGCCGTACCAGCATCAAGGACGCTTGAAGGGCACCGCCTGCGACTGCATCGGGCTCGTAATCGGCGTGTCGC
Source organism: Paraburkholderia sp. A1RI-2L (assembly GCF_048957375.1). Classification (NCBI taxonomy): domain Bacteria; kingdom Pseudomonadati; phylum Pseudomonadota; class Betaproteobacteria; order Burkholderiales; family Burkholderiaceae; genus Paraburkholderia; species Paraburkholderia sp. A1RI-2L. Next base: position 517,799 of record NZ_JARBTA010000001.1, on the reverse strand, counting down.
GCGCAGTCGGCCTCGACGTGCCTGATGCGCCCGATTACGGGCGCCGCCCGGATGGCCGGCTGCGCGGCGCACTAGAAGCTCACCTGATACGAGTTCCGCTTGCAGATGCCCAAGGCGGCGATGTGTTGCTGTTCGCGTGGCACGCCACGCCGATCCACGTGGCGATCCTGACCGATGCCGATCACTTCATCCACGGCTATCTGCCGAACCGGCGCGTGGTCGAATCGCGCCTCGATGAGAAAACCCGGCGCCACGTCGTGGCAGCCTATCGCATCCCTGGAGTCGTCTGAATGGGCCAGCTTGTCCTGTCTGCCGCCGGGGCCGTGGTCGGCGGTGCGGCCGGCTTCCTGATCGGCGGCCCTGCCGGTATCGCAGAAGGTGCAGAACTCGGCTGGATGGCGGGCGGAATCGCCGGTGGCCTGCTGTTCCGCCAGAAGGGCCCGCAGCCCGCCGACATCCGCATCCAGGACAGCGCATACGGCAAGCCGGTTCCGCTCGCCTACGGCATCTACCGGATTGCCGGGAACATCATCTGGGCCGGCCAGCCTTACGTCGCCAGCGGCAGCGGTAAAGGGGCTGGTGGCAAGGGGCCGCAGCAGCAAAAGGTATCGATGTCGTTCGCCGTCGGCCTGTGCGCGGGTCCAATTACCGCTGTGCGGCGCATCTGGGCCAACGGCAAGCTGATCTACGACGTGTCCAATCCGTCAAATTTCCAGGCGATCAGCGGCTCGAACCAGATGGTGACAAATTTCACCGTCTACCCCGGCGATGAAAACCAGCTGCCGGATCCCGTGATACAGGCCGCGCTCGGCGTGAACAACACGCCCGCCTACCGGGGACTGGCGTATGTCGTGTTCAATGAGCTGGATCTCTCGCGGTGGGGAAACTATCTGCCGTCGCTCTCATTTGAGGTCATCACTACAACGGCCGCGCTCGCCACTTCCAACTCGGCCTCGACGTACACGTACCCGACCTCGCTCGGAACGTTCTTCATGGCGCCATGCCTGTCGGCCTCGGGCGGCATCGCGATGGGCTACGGGTACTACTTCGGCTACAACGGCGTGACGGTTGCGAATCTGAGCGCCTATGGTGCCGTCCAGACGCAGCTGATTCCCTGGAGCGGCAACCGGGGGGGCATCAACATGCCGCTCGGCTACAGCGACGTGCCGGGCATCTATACCTGGCCCGGGTGGCTGCATCCAGACGGCACTTACGATGACATGAGTCTGACCGGCAGCATGGACCTCGGGTTTGGCGGCGATGAGGCCTGCTTCTGGCGCAACGGTACCGACCTCTTCCTGAGCTCGTTCTATACGACGAGCGGCCGCCCGATTTACCGGTGCGACCTGTCGCAACAGGGGTTGATCGTCGCGCAGAGTACCCAGCTGGGCGAATGGCACATCCTCGGTGGCTCGGCCACGCATGTCTATGCATTCGACGACCTGACCGGCCATCTGTTCCAGTTCGACCGCGATACGCTAGCCGTCACCGCGACGTATACCGGCATCAATTTCAATGCGAACACCGGGTATGTGCTTACAGACGACTACATCTACACGGTCGGCGACAACCTGGCCGTGTCCTTTTTCCGGCCATCTCAGAACACGTACACGGTGCTCGGCTACGCCCCGTTCGGCGTCTCGACGATGGTAGCCATCAACGAGAATTTCTTCGTGTTCGCCTCGGGCGCGAATCTCAACAGCATCTCGCTTGGCTATATGTGGATCTCGCAGGGCCAGACCTTCACGACGGTCGGCAATGTCGTGGCCGACCTGTGCAGCCGTGCGGGCCTGTCCGCCGCGCAGATCGATGTCTCGCAGCTCGCCGACGTGCTGAACGGTTACTGCGTGACGAACCATTCGACCACGCGCAGCAATCTGGGCCCGCTGATGTCCACGTACTTCTTCGATGCGTGCGATTCGGGCGGTGTGATCCGGTTCGTGAAGCGCGGTGCGCAACCGGCCGGGACCTTCCTGTACGCCGATCTCGGTGCATCGCCAAATCTGGCGGACACAGCGAACACGACACCGGTCACCGAGACGATCGCGCAGGAGGTCGATCTGCCGCGCTCGATGCAGCTGACTTACCCGGAACTCGGAGACGACTACAACCCGAACACACAGCGCGCGATGCGCGCATACACGAACTCGAATCGCGACACCGTCATGCAGGTGCCGATCGTGCTCGCGGGTTCCGATGCGCTCGCGCGTACCCAGGCGATGTTGTGGTCGGCATGGGTCGGCCGCAAGACTTTCCAGTTCACGACAGGCCTCGCCTATCTGCAGTACGAGCCGGGCGACGTGATGACGTTGCAGGGTGCGAACGGCGAGAGCTGGATCGTCCGGATCACGCGCTGCCAGTATGACGGCCAGGGGTCGCTCCTCTGGGCCGCCGCGCTCGAGGAGCCCGATATTTATCCGGGCACCTCATACACGACGCAGGGCGGCACTGCGCTCGGATTTGCCAGCCAGCAGATCGATTACAGCGGCCCGACCATCCTCTCTGTGCTCGACATTCCGCCGCTGCGCGATGCGGACAGCACACCGGGCGTCTACATTGGCGCGTGCGGGATGGCTTCGTCGTGGCCCGGTGCGGCGATCGACCTGTCGCGCGATGACGTGACGTTCACACAGTTCGCACAAATCACCCATGCGTCCGTCATGGGCTACGCGGCGGGCGCCCTCTCATCGTTCGGCGGTGGCAATCTCCCCGACGAGACCAATACAGTCAACATCGTCCTCTATGAAGGAGCACTCGCCTCGTGCAGCTATGCGGATTTCCTCGCCGGCGCCAATGCGGCGTGGCTGGGCGGCGAAATCCTGTTTTTCCGCAACGCGACGCAGACGGCGGCCAACACCTGGACGTTGTCCGGCCTGCTGCGAGGGCGCGGTGGCACGGAAGCCGCCATGACAACCCACGCCGCCGGCGAGCGGTTCGTGCTGCTCGATCCTGCTGCGATCGTGTCGATGCCGATCCAGACGACCGATTTCGGCTCAACCCTGTATTTCGAGACATTCCTGCTCAATCTGTTCTCGGGTTCGCCCGGCGCGCAGGTGAGCCTCACGCCCAAGAACGGCCGGGTCACGCCACTCTCGCCAGTGTATTTCATGGCCGCCCACGGCAGCGCGTCGAGCACCTCCGACATCTCGCTGTCATGGATCCGACGCGCCCGCGTGCGCGCCCAGTGGCTCGACGGCGCCGATATCCCGCTCGATGAGTCGACCGAGAACTACACACTCACGATCCTGACCGGCTCGACCACAGTTCGAACCGTCACGGTTGCCGGAAATGGCGCCGGCGGCACCTGGACATATACCGCAGCCAACATCACGGCGGACGGTTTCTCAACGGGCGCGACGATCACCTTCCGCGTGCAGCAGAACAGCGATCAGGGCGTGCTGGGCGCATCTGCCACGACAACCATCACGAGGTAACACGATGTCCAACAGCACGACGCTGCTCGACACCATCGCGACGAATCAGGCGGCCAAGGAAGTGATCGCCAATGCCCTCTTCGATGCAGCGAGTCCCGCGATGATCTGGGGCCGGCGCGCGAGCACGACGAGCAGCCTGACCTGGGGCTACTATGGCGGCACGTATATGGTAGGCGCCACCGCCAATGCGATCGCGAACGGCACCGTCGCGCTCACCGCGAGCACGACCAACTACGTGTATGCGAGCGCCACGACTGGCGCCGTGTCGGTCAACACCACGGGTTTCCCCGCCGGGTCGATTCCGCTCTACCAGATCGTGACCGGCTCGACCGGTGTCTCCAGCTACGCGGACTGCCGCAGCTACCAGCCGAGCGTGATCGCGGGCACCGTCCGCAGCGCAACGAGCGAGGGCAGCGGAATCCCCGTACTGGATGCGGCGAATTCGACGGCACAGACGCTCGCGTTCAAGTCGCTGATCGGCGGCGCCGGTGTCACAGTCGCGGACGGTGGACCGAACGGGCTCACGATCAGCACGAGCGGTACGAGCGGCACCGTCACGGGCGGCAGTAACGAAGGCAGTGGGGTCGGCGTGCTCGACACTGCATCGACTACGTCGAGCAACCTCGCGCTCAAGACACTGGTCGCCGGCGGCGGCATCACGATCACCGACAATGGATCCGCCGGCATCGCAATCGGCGCAAACGCGGCCGCTGCCGTCGCGCCAGCGATCCAGCAGAACGGGACGACTGTCGTCAGCGCGGCGACGCAGCTCAATTTCCAGGGGGCGCAGGTCACGAATCCGGGCGGATCGCAGGCGCAGATCGCGCTGTTCTCGGGTTTCGGCACGCCCGATCAACCGCCGAACCTGCCGAATTTCACGTGGGTCAACCAGGGCAGCGCCACCGCGCTGCAGGAACCTTGGGGCATCAGCCTGTCCACGCCGAAAGCGGGCGGTGAGAACTGCGCGTGCCTCGTGATTGCCGCGCCCGCGACGCCCTATCAGGTCGTCGCCCGGATGCGCGCGTTTCCGGCCAGCTCGAGCTATATGAAGTGCGGGCTCCTCTGGCGCAACAGTTCAAGCGGACTGCTGCAGGTCGCAGGCCTGCTGTATCAGAGCGGATTTCAGTACGGCATAGGCAACTTCAACAGTCCGACCTCGTGGAACGGTTTTCAGGGCTCGCAGTACGCGATGACCTTCTGGCCAGACTGGCACCGGATCCGTGACGACGGGACGAACCGGTATTACGACGTCTCGCCGGATGGCGTCACGTGGGTCAACATGTATTCGTTCTCGCGCACGACGTTTCTCACGCCGGACCAGGTGGGATTCTTCGCCGATCCGAACGGGCAGGCCGTCGGCCTTTCGGTGTTTTCCTGGTACGCCGGAGCGTAGGCCATGTCGAACAGTTCAACCCTGCTCGATATGCTTTCCGCGACTTCCTCGACAAAGGAGGCGACGCTCAACGCGCTGTTTGATGCCGCCAGCCCACTGATGTTGTGGGGCCGACGCGCGGCAACGACGGGCGGCCTCGTCTGGGGCTACTACGGCGGCACGTATATGAACCCCGAGGGCATGGTGCAGTCGGTTCCAGACGGTACCCTGACGCTGGCCGCGAGCGCGACGAACTATATTTTCGCGGATCCGGTGACGGGCGTGGTCAGCAGCAACACGTCAGGCTTTCCGCCCACCTCGTTCCCCCTATACCAGGTCGTGACCGGCACATTGACGGCATCGAGCTACACCGACGTGCGAAGTTATCAACCCAATGCGATCAGCGGATCGCTGCGCGCTGCCGTGAATGAAGGGGCTGGCGCCGGCCTGATCGATACATCGTCATCCACGGCCGCGAATCTCGTCGTGAAAACGCTGGCCGCAGGTGGGAATTTCTCGATCACGGACAACGGCGCAGGAAGTCTGGTGCTGACCTGTCCCGGTGGCACGGTTTCGGGGGCATCGAATGAAGGCAGTGGCGCTCCGATTCTCGACGCAGCGAATTCGACCGCACAATTACTCGTCTTCAAGTCACTCTCGGGCGGCGCGAACCTGCAGGTGATCGAAGGCGGCAAGCTCGGAGCAGGGTTGTCTCTTGTCGGCACGCTCAGCGCGGTTGAACAGGGCGGCATCATAAAGGCTGTGGCGCCAGGGTCGCTGAATTTCTCGAACGCGAATGTGACGGCCGCAGGTTCAGGCGCGACGATCACACCGAATTCATCGCATGGTGTGACCGACACGGTGCCGCAATTATCCGGTTTCACGCTGCGTAATCAGGGGGCGTCAGGCGCCATCGCCACTCAATATCCGTGGGGCATTGGCATTGTCGCACCGCATTCAAGCAGCGCGCAGGCATTTGTCCTCACGCAGCCGATTCCATCGGGCGCATTTCAGGTAACCATGCGCTTGCGTGCCGCTCCCTTGAATGCAAACTACGGTTGCGTTGGGCCTTGCCTATATGACAGCGCGAGCGGAAAGCTGAAGCTTTTTGAGCTCGCGTATCAGAACCAGCTCGGCTACTGGGTCGGCAACTTCAGTAATTTCTCGTCGTGGGGCGGGAACGCTTTCTCGACGAATCTCGGTGCCGCTCCGGAATGGATGCGAATCCGTAGCGACGCGACGAACTGGTATTACGAGGTGTCGGGCGACGGTTCATCGTGGCAAACGCTTTTCAGCGAGGCGATCAACTCATTTCTCACGCCCGATTCGTGCGGGCTCTATGCATTCCAGCCGCAGGTGGCCCCCGATCTCGCGTTAGCTGTCTTTTCCTACTACTGCGGCGCTTAGGTTGAACCTGGCCTCTCAGACATCCATCGCCGCCCTCCGGGGCGGTTTTTCATTTCTGGAGCACGCCCATGGACAGCAATGACCACGTCATGGAATCCATCAAGGTGTCGATCGCATGGGTTGGCGGCCTGATCGGCACGCTGCTGGCCAAGGTCGCGGCGTACCTGACGCTCTCGAACGTGGTGCTGTCGGCCACGCTCGTCTACACGGTTCTGCAGATTTTCATCCTGGCGCGCGACAAGGTTTTTCGCCGCCGCACAAGCACGGAGGATTGACCATGCCCGTCATCACCGCACAGCAGGCCGGTGGCCCCAACCGGACCGCGTTTCTCGACATGATTGCATGGAGCGAAGGAACCTCGCGCATCCCCGAATCCGACGACGGCTATCGCGTGCTCGTCGGCGCGACGCCGGGCAAGCCGCTGACGTTTTCCAGCTACGCGACGCACCCCGACATCCTCAACTCCACGTTCAATTCGACCGCCGCCGGCCGGTACCAGCTGCTCTATCGCTACTGGCTCGCGTATCGGCAGCAGTTGAAGTTGCCGGATTTTTCGCCGTTCTCGCAAGACCGGATCGCGCTGCAGCAGATTCGCGAGAAAGGCGCGTTGGCTTTCATCGACATTGGCAATTTCACGAAGGCGGTCCAACTCTGCTCTGGCATCTGGGCCAGCCTGCCCGGCAACGACTACGGGCAGCACGTTAACACGATCGCCGCATTGCAGACCGCCTACGTGAATGCGGGTGGCGCAATTCTGCGCGGGGCAACCAGCCTCGCGTGATGCGTTCGATTTTTACCACTAGGACCAAGGAGTCGACCATGAATCAAGTCTCGTCCCTCGTCACCGGCGGCACGACCATCACGGCCGCCACGATCGCGCCCATGCTGCAGTGGCTGCTGGCCGGATGTCCGTTGCCCATTCCAGAGGGCCTGCCGTATCTGGTTGCGGCATTGATCGTGACCGGCGCGCACGCGGTCGGGAACTGGTGGGTGAGCCGCCCGGCTGTGAAAGCCGATGCGACTGCACCTGCGGCAGATCCTGCCGTTGATCCGGCTCAGGCCGCTGCTCCGGCGGTGGCGCCCCCAACCGCGACCACGCAAGCGTAACTCCCCCGCTGCTCTCCTCCCGCTGCATTCGCGGCAATCTACACGAAGGTGCCCATCATGAAGAAGCTGCTTCTCGCGGCGGGTCTTGCTGCGCCTATTGCATTCGCTGCCTGCACAACGGTGCAGCGGCACATGGCGACGACGGTTGCGAACATGTTTCAGACTCGCGTCAAACAGGCCTGTGCCGTGGTCCAACCGGAATTGAAGAGTCTGGCGGCGCTTGCCTCGCGCGGAAACGCACTGCTTGCCTCGCAGGCGTCGGCGCTGGGCTCACTCGCGACCGACAGCATGACCGTCTGCCAAACCGCCGCCAGTGTCGATACCGCATCGGTGCAGTCGCTCGTCAATACCTCGATTCCGGCGGTGCTCACTGTTGTCAATGATCTGCCGCTTGATGATCAGGCGCGGCTTGCCGTGCAGGCTAGTTTGATCGTGTTTCAGAGTGCGCTGTCTGCGGCTCTCGCGATACCGACAGCAGATTCGGTCCGGGATATTTACCGCACTTCCTATGAGACCGCAATCTGATTTGCTCTGCGGACCCGTATCACTCCGGCTACTAAGTGTTCACGAAAAATTCGTTTGAAATTCGGAGCCGTATTTGCTTAGCAATGCAGCAAGTTCGGCATCGATGGTATCGCGCGTCCAGGTGAGAGCTCGGCGCCATCGGTATTTCAGTTGCCGCCAGACGATCTCGATCTTGTTTAGCTCGGGACTGTAGGCTGGCAGGTAAAACAGGATAGCTTTATGTTCGAGCAACCAACGTTGGCGCGTCGCTTCGCTGATAGCGTGATGGACGCTGGCATTGTCCAGCACGATCAACCGTGGGCAGACCGCTTCTGCTGGCGAGCACACTGTAGATGAAGCGCTCGACGTCCGGGGCTTTGATGGTGCCGGTATGCGCGGCGTGGATCAACGTGTTCCTGCCGAAGTCCAGTACACCGATCACGCTGCGGCGGCAGTGATGGTTGGGCTCGACCTGATGAGGCAAGCCTCGTGGTGACCAGCTACGCTGAACCGGCGGCGATCCATGGAAGCCCGCCTCGTCGAGATACAACAGCCGCACGGCGTCCTCGCGCGCGGCATGCCGGAGCTTCTCGAGCGTGGCCTGTTTCATGGAGAATGCTTCATCGTCGCGCTTTTTTTGAGCGAGAAGCGGTTGCGCTTGAAAGTGAAGCCCGCGCGCTGGAGGGCTTCCCCCAGCGTTTCTTTCTTGCAGGGCAGCGGTTGACCGTGCGTCAGCTCAACACGTTGAGCTATCTGTGCCAGGGTCATCGGTTCTTCCCGCGCGATATTCAGTGCTGTGGCGACCATGTCATCGGAAAGTGCTGGCCGGCGGCCACCGTTATGGCCGCCCATCAGGCCGCATACGCCGCCGGCGCGCCATGCGTGCTGCCAGTTGTAGACAGACTGCCAGCTCACGTCGAGCTGCAAGGCGATGGCTTTGGGTTTGAATCCGCGCCCGAGCAGCAGCAGGCCCGCTGCCCGCGTGCGTGTGTCCCGATGCTTGTGATTGATCGACATTTGCTGCAAGGTCAGCATCTCGGCTTCGCTAAGTTCTACCGCACACCTCATTGGCCACCCTCGGCATCTCGGAGGCCACCAGGTTAGTCGGGTTCAAATGTTTTTACCAGGAAGACTTAACTCTCAAATGTGAGTAAAATTGATCTCAACATTTATATCGCGAGGAGAGCGAGATGGTGACGAAGACTGCAGCTGCCCTGCCGGACAAAATACGTAATAATCTGAATAATAGAGGGATGTCCGAGGGGATTCGCGCGGTCATTAAAACTGATTTTAAACCGAACGACACAATTCCTTTTATTTGGCTCGTGGCAACTGACCAATCGCTTTTATTCTGTTGCACACATAAAACGCGAGGGGTTTTTAAAACGATACCATGGGAAAGCATAAGCGAGGTGCGGCGAAACGGCGTGCGAGACGGTGCGCTATCAATTGAAATTATCTATGTGTCGCTTGATGTTCAGACGGATTTATTAGCGTTGCCGCCATCTGTTTCGCGATTGGAATTGGAGATTTTTATAAGCGCCTGCTCTGACGCCATGAATTGTGGGTAAAACTTACGGGTCGTTTCAGCTTCGTAATTTTGAGTCTTTACAGACGTTAAATTTTCCTGAGTTCGTAAAGTCCAGGCTGGGTTTTTTTGAATTTGCAGTGGTTACCTTCGGCCGATATGTGCCGCTCAAACAAAGCGTACAGAGTCTTAGTCGGAGTTTTCCCGGAACTTTCTAGCAACCCCGCCGCAATTGCGCGTTCGATAATCTCACGACAGGACAGCGGTTTACCAGCACGCTTCAAGACCGCTTCTGCCGCGGGGAGGAAGCCGTTTCCTGTTCGCCTCACCATCTCAAACTCCAGATTATTCTTTGTAGACAAACACATCATACCATGCGTAGCATGCGCGCATGGAAAAGAAGAATGTTGACCCGCGCATACTCGCTCTCTGCGAGAAGGTGACCAAGAAGCGTCCCAAGACCGTGATTGATCATATCCTGAAGCACGGATACATCACGACTGAAGAGCTTCAGGAAACGTACAGTTACGACCACCCACCGCGTGCTGCACGCGACGTGCGGGAGGAGGGGGTTCCGTTAGAGACATTCCGGATCGAGAGCAATCGGACAGGTCGAAAGATTGGTGCCTACAGGTTTGCTGACCCAGCAAAGATCAAACGAGGTCGCATTGGAGGGCGCAAGGCTTTCTCCAAGGCATTCAAAGACGCTTTGATTGAGCGGTATGGGGAGTTTGATGCACTTACTGCTCAGCGGGTCGAAGGAAGATATCTTCAAATTGATCACCGGGTTCCCTATGAGGTAGCAGGTGACGGGGAGCACGATGAAGATAATCTTGATGCGTACATGCTACTTGATGCCTCAAGTCAGCGAGCGAAGTCTTGGTCCTGCGAGCATTGCCAAAATTGGACGGAGCTTCTCGAAGAAAATACCTGCCGCACCTGCTATTGGGCTTTCCCTGAAAGCTACACCCATGTGGCGATGATCGAGGTCCGACGTGCGGATCTCCAGTGGGACGCAGAGGAAGTTAAGCTATTTGACCGTCTAGCAGATGAAGCGAAGCGAGAGGGCATCTCGGTGAGCGCCCTCATCAAACGAAAGCTACAAGGCTAGAGCTTGCTGAAGACTCTTGGGCTGTTCAAAAACTGTTTTCTCAGGCGCCTGCAAGTTTCCCGAAAGGTAAAGGCTTTCGATTGTTTCGTCGGCCTTACCTTGCAGCGTCGCTTGGCTAGACCTGCCTGCATGGAGTAGTAGGCGAGTCATTGACAAGTGATCAGGTAACGGAGGACCGTATTCTTTCTCGCCTGTCATCCCATCGTAAGACAACGCAAAACGAATATCACGCTGATTTAAGGACTTCAGGCCAGCAATCAGTCGGTCTTGTTCTAGTTGTTGGTGATAGCGCTTATCTCGGCCAACCGTAGTGCCGAGATAGGGTGGATCCATGTACACGAAGTCTTCCGGGTTTGCGTCGCTTGTTGTCGACAGCCAGTCGCCCTTGCGTAGCTCGGTTTTCCCTTTCAGAAGAAAGGATGCGCCCTCAATGGCGTCCGCCATTTTTTCTGGCGCCATGCCGAGTCGCCGCTTGTCAACTGACTGGGTAAACATGCCCTTGGCGTTGAAGCGCACGGCGTTCTTGACACAGCGACAAATCAGATAAAGCAGATCCACTGGATCGTGCTCGTTGTTGTATCGATCACGCACGCTGTTGAAATAATCGAGGTTGTCCTCGCGCTGCCCCTTCCAGATCTCTGCGTATCGGTTGGCCGTTTGCTCTGGGGCATCGATGATCGAGCGCCATAGTTCGATGATTGCCTCGAGACAATCGCCGATGACAAAGTGCCGCGCTAATCGGTGGTGCGCTGCATAGAGTGTCATAGCTGCAGACCCCGCAAAGGGCTCATAGAATGTCTCAATTTCCGCAGGTAGGACAGGATGTATCATCGGCGCTAGCTTGCGCTTGCTGCCCTGATAAGGAATTGGATGTGGAAGTTTTCTACCCATTCATGTCTCGCTTTGTGTCTGCAGCGCAGATCGCGCGTTGCCTCAAGAGAGGCTGCAATATACCCAAAAATCTTTCAAGTCGCCGAAGATTCTGGCTGCTCCTCAACTGGAATGTCACCAAATCTTGTCGTGGTGAGGCTACAACGGATTCGCAGAGCAAATGTAACGTACTATCCTGAGGTTTCCAACGACGGGCTGTGCTCGGCCAGCGCGCACACTCATGAGAGTGGCTGCCAGATGCAGCCTCGTGCCACGACAGCGGAGCTCATTCAGTCGCCGCGAGCGTGGCCTCGCGTTCTGGCACTTGTATGTGCTTTCCGGGCGAGAGCTGCGACTTCCATGCTGACCCTCTGGATAGGTTTACGGGCGTTCATGAAGGCTCAGGGCACGGTCGAACCGCGCGGGTGTAACATCGACATCGACGACGCCTGCACGACAACACTTGACAAAAACAGCCGGAGCGTGATTGAATAAAAGTGCATCTTGAATTGGGTCGACGCCCATGCCAACCTGCCTCCCCGGGCAAGGTGGATCGCGAAAGCGGATGTGGCTCTGAACAGGGCAACCAAGCGGGTAACGCGTCGACCCTCCTTGTCTGGAGGGTTTTTTGTTTTCAGATTCCGGCATTCCTCGCGAAACCATCGAGGCTTACCTGGAAACTCACTATTGCATCCACGGCGACACGCCCACGATTTTGAAAGTCGGCGAGACCAATCGGACGCTGGCGGCGCTGCACAAAGCAAATCACGTTGCCTGCAGTGCGTTCATTACCGCCTGCAATCCCTTCAGTCAGATTGGCGACGGTGCATCCAATGCTAGCCGACAAGAGGTGTTCGCGCGAGAACTAAGGCACCGAAGCCTAATCTTCATTGACGGCGTGGGGCAGCACCCTTCAAACCAGTGGTCTGGGGAAGCAAGCTATCTGGTGCTTGGCCTCTCGCTGGAAGCCGCAAAGACGCTCGGCACGAAGTTTGAACAAAACGCGATTGTCTGGTCGGGGGCGGATGTGACGCCGCAACTGATTCTCTTGCGATGAATTCTGCAATCGGAATGAGGATGTGTCATGGGCTACGACGTTATTGGGGATATCCATGGTCAGGCGAACAAGCTCCGCCTCCTGCTGACCAAGTTGGGCTATACGCAGCTCGGCACTGTCTGGCACCACCCTCACCGCAAGGCAATCTTCGTCGGGGACTTGATCGACCGTGGCCCTCATCAGCTTGAGACGCTGAAGATCGTTCGCGAGATGGTTGCCCATCAGCACGCCTTGGCCGTGCTCGGTAACCACGAGTTCAATGCCATCGCCTGGCATACGAAGGATCCCGCTCGCCCCGGGCATTATCTACGCACGCGTGTCGGCGACAAAGGCGAGAGCAACTTCAAGCAACATTGCGCTTTTCTCAATGAAGTTCAGCACGATCCGGCCACGCACGAAGAAATCGTGCAGTGGTTCCTGACGCTCCCTCTTTGGCTGGACCTGCCGGAACTGCGCGTTATCCACGCCTGCTGGCATCCGGACTACATGGCAAGGCTGAAACCCATTCTCAAGAATGGACGACTCGACCGACATCTGATCGTCGCGGCCAGTCGCAAACATTCCGCCGAATATCAGGCTGTCGAAACCCTTACCAAGGGCCTCGAGATTTCGCTGCCGCCCGGGATTATTTTCCGCGACAAGGATGGCACCGAGCGCAAAGAGGTCCGTGTGCGTTGGTGGGACCCCGAGGCCACCACATTCCGCGCTGCTGCCATCCTGCCATCGAAAATGTCCAAGGATCTGCCTGACACGCCCATCACACCACCGATTTCGATCGGCTATACCGGCGATAAGCCGCTCTTTTTTGGGCATTACTGGATGACCGGCACGCCACGGGTTTTGGCACCCAATGTTGCTTGCGTCGACTACAGCGCAGGTAAAGGCGGACCACTTGTCGCCTATCGGTGGGACGGCGAGTTGACTTTGAATGATCAGCATTTCGTGAATTCAGATTGAAGTAACGTGCGGTGTCGTGCGGTGTCGTGCGCTGTTCATGCTGACATGCGCCCAATCGGGCGAGTGACGCGCAACTCGCCATGAGCAAGATATCCCGCAGCGGTGACGACGTGAGCGATGCGCGAAAACCTTGGAAAGAAGGTGTGCGATGGCCAACGAAAAAGCGAATCCAAACGGCAAGGCAAAAACATCTCCGTTTGCAACCGGTATAGCCGGCCTGATGAAGATACCAGCACCACCCATCACGTTTACGACGCAATCTAACGTCGACGAAGATTGGGCACGATTTTCCGCAGATCTGGCATTGATATTGTCCGACCTCGACGAGGATGAATTTCTGATCATTTCCACGAAGAAGACCGGCCTCTACGTTCAATTCGCCGCGCAAGGCAAGTTCGGCATGCGAGCAGAAGCGGTCTCGAACAACTATGTCGATGACGAAACCCTACCGCATGACGCACGCGTAGTTATGCACGATCTAGGCTGGAATAGCCCAACAAAATTGCCAGCGAGGGCGGATCCGGAAGGACATACTTCCGATGGCTCACCGAATTTTTTTATCGATGCTGCCTCGCCCGTCCCGTATGAGGCAATCGCATCACTCGCAGTCGTCACCTTGCGCTTCGTTTTCCGCGTCGGGCATCCCGGTGAACTGAAATACCGCAGCTTCGGCGACAAGGCGGATTCGATTCGTTTGCCGACGCTGCGGATTGCCCGGGAACGCCCATAGGCAGACAGGTACATCTTTGAACGGCTGTCGGACCGCCGTACTGAGCGGGCCAGATCTACTTTCTGACTGAGGTATCGGCATGACATGGTTTAAACAGATTTTCGGCTTTTCCGAAGGGACTTATGCAGAAACGCAGAAGCGGTTTCGCGTCGAGTCAGAGAAACTCCATACGGATACGCAGCCACCTCGGAGTTTTCATGTCGGCACGTTAAATACGCCGAGCGTGGGCGAGCTACGAACACAGGTTGGCGCTCTTACGCCGCTCAGCGGAACGCGCTTAGCGCTGCGCGCGATTAGCGCCGACGCATATGCCTTGCATAGCTGGCCCGAAGCCAATGGGGCGCTGATCCAAGTGGCCAGTCAGTTCAACTTGTTGGAGATGCCGGGACCCGGCGTCACACCAGAACATGGAATCACGAACTATCAGCATGATCATACGCAGGGTCCCGCCTGCGCCAAGGCTTGCGCGCCTGGCACAGTTTTCCGCAATTACCTAGTGTCGGTGGAAGGCCAGAGCGGGCAGACTGCGACGCGTCAGATAAATACCTTTAAAGATCTCGACCATGCTATTGGCATTCCGGGCATTCAAATGCGGAACGGCTATGCGATGCTCGATGCTGAAACCGTTCGAGCAATCGGCCAGCACATTCAGGACCTCGACGAGGCTGGGCGTGATGAGTTGCGCCAACAGTTGCGTATTGGTTTGCACTGCAATACCGAGGTCACGGCAGTCGACGCCCCTCCCCTGCAACGCGTGACTCAAGCCTTTTGCTCGGCGTTGCCCGTCGCCTACAACCGTGCGCCGCGTTCGGATTGGGCACCATTTGCCTCCCTAGTACTGGAAGCCAGCTATGAAGCGACGTTGTTGGCCGCCGTGCTCAACCACCGTCAGACTGACAACCCCAAGGTCTATCTGACCACGGTGGGAGGCGGTGCTTTTGGTAACGAACGCAGCTGGATCCTGCAAGCACTGCGACGTGCGTTGCATCACGTACGCCATCACTCCCTGGACGTCGCCGTGGTTTGCTACGGCCAGGTATCGCAGGATCTCGTGGAATTGGCGGCTGCGATCAACGCCGGACGTTAGAAGAACCGTCAAATCCGCGCGCTACGGCTTGCCGCATATCCGACATGGGATCTCACCACATTCATTTACTTCTCTAGCGACACGGTCCGTACGATGTCCTCGAATTCGGCAAACATGTCCGGCTGATACTTCGTCAGAAAACGAACGACGGCGTCGTTGTCGAGGAGCTTGGCGATATAGCCCTTGGCGAGTACGAGGTTGAGAACGTCCTGCCCGTACGTTTGCTCGATCAGCTTGAACTGGCCGTGGACGTTGCCCATCTCGCGTTCCATGCGAGCCATCTGATCGGCCGTTACGCCCGCCATCTTCTTCGTTTTCGCCTCTCCTATAAGCATCTCCGGCGGTGTCGCCGCGAGCAGCGCCTGGCAATACGCTACCGTAATATTGTTTGCCGCGAGCATCAGCTCCACAGCCTCGATCTGCCGCGTTGGCTTCATCTTACGCAGCACGGCGCCGAGGTTTGCCGAAAACTGCTGGTCCTTCAGCAACTCGGCGGCCTCCTGGCAAAGCCCGTCAAGCAGATGCATTTTCTTGATGATGTGGCTGATGTCAACGCTCAGGGCACGGGCCAGGCGCTCGGGCGTTACACCCCGATCGACCGCACGCCGGATCATGAAGTGCTCCTGGATCGTGGACAAGCGGTTGATCCGATTGTTATAGGTGTAGCTCTCGTCATCGATTGCGACGAAACACGGCGCATCGACGAATTCGAGTTGCCGGAGCGCGAGCATCCGGATATGCCCATCGAGCAAAACATGCTGACCTGTTTTCGGATCCGGCTTGCTGATGGTAAGCGGTTCGATCAGGCCGACCTCCTCGATCGACGACACAATCGTTTTGAATTTCTTCGACTCGAGAACGCCATCAGGCGTTTTGCGCGATGGCAGGATCCGGTCGAGAGTGACGACGACGGGCTCGGGAATAAATCCAAGGGGCGGCTGGCTCATACGACGTGACTCCCTTCCCAGACCCGCTCAGCCAAATATTTCGGCAGCGTCTCCAGACCTTCTGCACGCAGAAGATTGGTGAAATTTTCATCTTCAAGTAACTGACGCAAGGCTTCAACGATGAATAGCAGCCGCTGTTGGGTCATTTCAGCCTTCCGGATCATCAGTCGCTGACGCTCGACCTCATTCTGATAGTTTCGCACCAAGCTCGATGGCGTCACCTCGGTTTTTTTGCGCGAGGCGCCCCGCGCGAGTGACCGGCCTTGCGTCCGCCGCCGCTCAATAACGCGCCGAGCCTGAATCAACTGACTGCCGCGCAATGTTCCAGCCTCATAGGCGTCTTGCAACGCGGCTTGAATGGCCTTATCGTCGTTGCCGGCACCCGCGATGGTCATAGCGGCATTGAGCGGAATACGCCCACGTTGGACTGCAGCCAACAGACGCTCCTCGCCATTCTTGAGCAGGTACAGGATCCCCTGGATGTATTCAACGCTCAGGCCGGTTTTTTCGGCAATAGCCTTCTTGTCGTATCCCAGATCTCGCAGGCGTTCGATGCCACAAAGTAGCTCAAGCGGCTGATACTGGCGGCGCGCGATGTTCTCCGACAGACTCATGATGAACGCCTGCTCGTCGTCCACATCCTCGATAATCGCCGGAATGTGCGACTCACCAAGCACCTGGAATGCCTTGAGACGTCCCTCTCCGCAGACCAGCAGGTAGCGCCGTGCCCCACCCGGACCGTTGCGTGGCGCCACTCGGATTGGTTTTTTCAAGCCAACGGCCCGAATGTTCGCGACGATTTCATTGAACACCCTGCTATTGCGCTCGCGCGGATTGAGCACGTCGATCAGGTCGACCGGGATCATCTGGAGGTCGATCGCGGAATGTTCCTTGTTCATGCGGCTCTCCGGAGGCGATAGCGTTCGGCCATGCCATATAGGTAGTCCAGGTTCTCGAAGCGGTAGCTCTCGTACTCGATGCGGTTGTGATCGGCAAGCGATATTCCGGGCTGCCCGAAGTCGAGGCGAGGCAGTAAGTAATAATCCAGTGGGTTCTCGTTGGATTCGTCGAGCCGAACTGCGACCGTGATGTCAGGCAACAGGCTCGCATCGAAGCGCACCTTCCAGCGCCGCCGGCCGTTGTCCAGAACAAGGCAGCGCGCAAGCACCATCGACACGGTGAATTCACGGTTTACATCGAGCAGGTCGGTAGCGAGATCCCGCTGGACCGAGCCGCCCAGGTCAAGGATCATGCGCTCGGTCTGACTGATGATTTCCGGATGCAGCCGGCGTAGGAACTGATTGACCTCGAGGAACCGGTAGTCGCGGTCAGGCGTGAATCCGACCGCCTCATAGGCGCGCAACAGGCTGCCAAAACGGTGGATGTATGCTGCCGTCGACGGCATGCCCTCGGCCTCGTCAATAATGAGCCCCGATAAGACGCCGCGCTGCCTGAACAGATTTCGCAGCTTCTCGAGCAATTCTTCGTTGCTATACCTGTGCGATCTCGCCCGGAGGATGCCTTGCGCGGTGTAGAAAATGTCGGGCGGAACGATCGCCTCGAACGCGCCGTCCTTTCGGATCCACATCTCCGGCTCGTTGACCACGCGGTGCTTCTTGAGCTTGAATGAGATCCGGTTGTAGATGTTGTTGCCAATGTATTTCTCATTGCTGAGCACCTGCCGCACGGTCGCCCTCGTCCACTCTCTCCCGAGATCCGTGGGAACACATCCAGCGTTCAGCCGCAGCGCGATTTCCGATTCGGTGAGCCCGTCGTCGACGAACCATCGGTAGATCTGGTTAACCGTTGCGACCTCCTGCTCGGGCCCCGGCATCAGGATCACGCGATCGGTCTGAAGGCTCTTGTGCTCGCCACGCGCCAGTTCGCTCTTGAACGTGCCGGTCTGGTCGACGAGCACACGCCTCAAGCCGTAGCCGGCCGGACCACCCTGACGATACCCGAGCTCGATCAACCGACACTGCCCTGCGAACACCTTGGCCGACAGTTCCCGGCTGTATTCGCCGGCCATTGCGCGCTTGACGCCTTTGACGATCGTCGAGACCGGCGAACCATCGTTCTCGAACTGCTCCGCACAGTACGTAACCTGGATGCCTGCACGCCGGCAAATATATTCGTAATAAGCACTCTCGTCGGCATCCTGGAACCGGCCCCATCGGCTGACGTCGTAGACGAGAATCATCTCGAAGTCAGCATTACCGGACTCAACATCGCGGATCAGCCGCTGCAAAGCCTGTCGTCCGTCAATGCTCAGGCCGCTTTTGCCTTCATCGGCGTAGGTCCGGACGATCTGGATGCCGCGAAGCTCGGCGTATTCCCGGATCTTATCCGCCTGATTCTCTGTCGAGTATTGCTGGTGCTCGGTGGACATCCGGACATATTCCGCTGCCCGGTAGATAACCGTCGGCCGCGAAGCTTCATCGGGGGGATTTTCCTGCCACATGGTGACCGGTCGCCTGATCGAGGGGGTTGCTGTTCCCGGACATCCCGCCGGGGGCCGGCGTGACAGGCGATCCAGCCCCGTCACGGTCTCCGGGAAACGGTAAGTGGCGAGCTTTTTTGTGTCGATCACGTCCTCTCTTTGCACACGTCCATCTTGCGCGGACATGTTTCACACACTGGCGTGATTTCGACTAGCCAGGAATCCGTCGAAGCTCCTGTTGGCGGAGAAACTGGCGTGATCCGGTACATGCCGGACGGCGCGATGCACACGTCCATCTTGACAACGCTGGCAAAGGCCGCGGATGGCTGGCTCCGTTGCCGGGCGCGGCCGCTGGTCACATAATCCGAATAGTCACGCCGGTACTGACGCCAGTAATCCGGGTTACGGCTCAACCACGCGCGCTGCGCATCACGCTGGTTGTCACGGTAGTCGGAGTCGGTACGGAGTTTCTCGCGCTGCCACTGACGCTTGCGGGCGCGCTGGCAAGCGGGCGACGAGCAGTAGGCTTGATGGGGCGTCTGCGGACGCGGCTCGAACAAATCGCCACAGCAGGCGCAAAGTTTGTGTGCCATCGAGAATCCCCCGAGCGGAACGCAATCGGGGGAATTGTCCACAGTGATGGCTTACTTGCCGAGATTGGAGTCCGAGATACCCTCGCCGCCAGTTAGCACGAGTGCACTCGAATTCTCTGCCACCGGGCGCCGGGCTCAGTCCTGTGCCCGAACGACTTTGTACCAGCGTGGTACATGCCCACTCGGTGCCGCCGCCTCGACCTTGCGAACGGGCAAAGGCTGCCCCGCCGAAGTGCCAGGCGCAGGAGTTTTTGCTTTATTCGGCGTCGGTGTCATGAGACATGACTCCTCGAAGCTTTCGACGTCCACGAGGCGGTACGCTACCCGGCCGCGCAGTTTCAGGTATTTCGGTCCGTCCCCCTCCGAGCGCCAGCGTTCGAGAGTGGCTTCGGCGACGCCCCAACGGGCCGCGAGCTGCTTTTGATTAAGGTGAACGACTTCCATCTTGGACTCCCTTCGAATGTGTTGGCGGGAGTCCATGAAGGCGCACTTTCGTTCGCAAGCCAAGTCTGGATTAAGGACATCGGTTCGATTCCCCACTTCGGAATCGAACTGGCTCCCGATGCGGATCTAAAGCACCGTTCCCAGCGCGTCGGTCCAGACGATGGCACATTTCGTGACTCGTGGATTTGACGTGTCAACCCCACTTTTAGAGACAGTTCGCAGCACTTGGCAACTTGCCGGAAGTTCGGTTTGGTGCGCGTCGCCCGGCAGTTCATGGCAGGGTGCGACCCCACCACCAGATATCAAACAAAAACTCGCGGCAGCCCAACAGCTTCGCGAGTTTTTGTTTCCAACGCCCGCTTTTTAACGGCGCGGCAGTGGCTACGGCAGCCGCCGTTGCGGCGCCTTCGCGCCGCCAGCCATCCCGCCGCTTAATTATCCTGAGGGCACTGCAGGTTACAGCCGCTCGGGTCACCCATATCGCCCTTTCTGCGCGCCGCCGACGGCTTGCCGTGCTGATACTTGTCCGAAGGTGCCGATGCCGCGAACGGCATTTGCGGATGCTCGTTGAGCTTGAATCCGTCAGATAGGATGCCGCCCGGCACGCCTGGCGAATTCTGCGCGAAAGCGATATCGGCGGTTGCAAGTAGCGCTCCCGCTGCTGCGGCAGCGATACAAACATTAAGCAGGAATTTCATGGTCGATCAGTACGGACAAAGCGCATCAAAAACGGCGCGTTAAAAACAGTGGTGCAATAGCGGTCCAAAGTATCACAAAAAGCGGCGGACTCTGCAGCGCCAATCGACCGCGATGTTGCTTCGTATTACAAAACCCGCCCCGACCAGCCCACCCCAAGCGGCACGATCGCTCCACATTCTCCCGGATCGTAGCCCTCCAGCTGCGCCACGGACTGGCGAAACGGCGCGCTGCGCAACAACTGCAGCACGCTCGCCAATGGCTCACGCTCCAGTTGGGCGCGCTCGCACGCGAAATAGTAGTCTTCGTCGGCGATCGGGATGAAATCGAGGCCGAAGTGGTGCGCCGCCGGCTCCACGCCGAAACCCACGTCGGCCATGCCGCTCGCGACAAACGCCGCAATCGCCGAATGGGTGAGTTCCGCTGACGCATAGCCGTTCACGCGCTCCGGGTCGACGCCCACGCGCGTGAGCAGCAGATCGATCAACAAACGCGTGCCCGAGCCCGGCTGCCGGTTCACGAAGCGAATGTCGCCACGCGACAGGTCGGCGAGGCCGGCGATGCCGCGCGGGTTGCCGCGACCGACGAAGAGGCCCTGCTTGCGGCGCGTGAGGTGGATCAGCACATGGCGCTGCGGATCGAGCCAGTTGCGGTAGGCGTCGGCGCAGGCTTCGCGAAAATCGCTGCGCGGAAGATGAAAGCCGGCCAGATCGCATTCGCCGCGCGCGAGCGCCGTGATGGCGTCGGCGCTGTCGCGATATTTGATCTCCACGGGCACCTGGTCGGCGACGAGCGCCGTGACCAGCGCCGCCACCGCGTAGCCATGCGAGGCGTGGATACGCAGGTCCTGCGCGTCGGGCGCGAGCCAGCGGTTCAGATCGCTCGCCACTTCGCTCGCGAGCGCCTGAAGGTTGCCGGACAGGCGCTCCGTGCACAGACGCTGCGAGCGCAGCACCGCTTCGCCCAGTTCCGAAAGCACGGAGCCGCGCCCGCGCGCCTTGGCGATCAGCGCACCGCCCAGGCGCTCCTCCAGATCGCGCAGCAGTCCCCACGCGTGACGATAGGACAAACCCTTACGCTGCGCGGCCTGCGCAATGCTGCCCTCTTCAGCGACAAGCGCGAGGAGCGGCACCACGTCCGTCAGACTGGCCTCCCGGCCCTGTACGTCGCGCACTACCAGTTGCGCCTGACATTCGACCTTGATCATTATGAAATCCAATTTCCTATTGCGCCGCCCTTCTTACGGGCCTATTGTTCGTCCATACAAGAAAACAACCCCAGCATAGATGCGCACTTTATGAATAGCAAGCGCATATATGCCTCCACAGGAGCTCTACAGTGGACGAGACAACCGCAAGCGCGCCCGACGCCCTCGTGCAGCGCCATGCCCAACCGGGCCGCACCCTGCTCGCAATTCTCCATGCGATCCAGGACGAAGCCGGCTTCGTGCCGTCCGCCACGGTCGCCCCGCTCGCGAAGGTGCTGAACCTTTCGCGCGCCGAAGTGCACGGCGTCATCACCTATTACCACCACTTCCGCACCGCGCCGCCCGCGCCCGTGGTTGTGCAGCTGTGTCGTGCCGAGGCATGCCGCAGCATGGGCAGCGAAGCGCTCGCGCAGCACGCCGAGTCGCATACCGGCTGCCGCTTCAAGCAGCACGGCCACACCAGCGATCACGCGCACGACCATACGCCCGCCGGCGAAGTGGAATTGGAGTCGGTCTACTGCCTCGGCCAGTGCGCGCTCTCGCCCGCCATGATGATCAACGGCACGCTGCATGCACGCGTGACCCCGCAGAAGTTCGACGCGTTGCTGGCAAAAGCGGTGGCCGCCGTCGCCCATACCGAGGAGGCCGTATGACGCGCATCTATGTTCCCCGCGATTCGTCGGCGCTCGCGCTCGGCGCCGATGAGATCGCCGCCGCCATCCAGCGCGAAGCCGCTGCACGCGGCGCGGCCATCGAGCTCGTGCGCAACGGCTCGCGCGGCCTGCTGTATCTCGAACCGCTCGTCGAGGTCGAAACGCCCGATGGGCGCGTCGGCTATGCGAACGTCGAAGAAGACGACGTCGCAAGCCTCTTCGACGCGGGCTTCCTGCAAGGCGCGCAACATGCGCGCTCGGTCGGCCTCGTCGAGCAGATTCCGTATCTGCGCAAGCAGCAGCGCCTCACCTTCGCCCGCATCGGCATCACCGATCCGCTCTCGACTGACGATTACGTCGCGCATGGCGGGCTCGAAGGCCTGCGCCAGGCGCTCACGATGAGCGGCGCCGACGTCTGCGCAGCACTGATCGAATCGGGTCTGCGCGGACGTGGCGGCGCGGCATTCCCCGCCGGCATCAAGTGGCGCACCGTCGCCCAGGCCCAGGCGGACCAGAAGTACATCGTCTGCAATGCAGACGAAGGCGACTCGGGCACGTTCTCCGACCGCCTCGTGATGGAAAGCGACCCGTACGTGCTGATCGAAGGCATGACGATCGCCGGGATCGCCGTG
The DNA here is from genome assembly GCF_048957375.1 of Paraburkholderia sp. A1RI-2L. Lineage (NCBI taxonomy): Bacteria > Pseudomonadati > Pseudomonadota > Betaproteobacteria > Burkholderiales > Burkholderiaceae > Paraburkholderia > Paraburkholderia sp. A1RI-2L. Next base: position 495,023 of record NZ_JARBTA010000001.1, on the reverse strand, counting down.
GGCGCCACCGTCGGCCATATCTACGTGCGCAGCGAGTATCCGCATTCGATCGCCGCGCTCGAAGAAGCGATCGCCCGCGCACGCGCCAAGGGCTGGCTCGGCGACGACGTGCTCGGCAGCGGCAAGCGCTTCGACCTGTTCGTCGCGAAGGGCGCTGGCGCCTACGTCTGCGGCGAGGAAACCGCGCTGCTCGAATCGCTCGAAGGCAAGCGCGGCATCGTGCGCGCGAAGCCGCCGCTGCCCGCGCTCGCCGGCCTCCACGGCAAGCCGACGGTCATCAACAACGTCATCACGCTCGCCACGGTGCCGATCATCTTCGCGAAGGGCGCGGCGTACTACAAGGACTTCGGCATGGGCCGCTCGCGCGGCACCCTGCCGTTCCAGCTCGCGGGCAATATCGCGCGCGGCGGGCTCGTGGAGCTCGCGTTCGGCGTGACGCTGCGCGAGCTGATGGTTGACTACGGCGGCGGCACCGCCAGCGGCCGCCCCGCGCGCGCCGTGCAGGTGGGCGGCCCGCTCGGCACCTATTTGCCCGAGAGCCAATGGGATATTCCCATGGACTACGAAGCGTATGCGGCAGTTGGCGCGGTGGTCGGTCACGGCGGGCTCGTCGTGCACGACGACACCGCCAACCTCGCTGGGCTCGCCCAGTACGCGATGGAGTTCTGCGCGCTCGAATCGTGCGGAAAGTGCACGCCGTGCCGCATCGGCTCGACGCGCGGCGTCGAGGTAATCGCGAAGATCCGCAATGGCGACACCTCCGGGAAGCAAGTCACGCTGCTGCGCGATCTGTGCGACACGATGGTGTCCGGGTCGCTTTGCGCGATGGGCGGCATGACGCCCTACCCCGTGATTTCCGCGCTCAACTTTTTCCCCGAAGATTTCGGTCTTGAACCTGTCCAGCCAGCCGCCAGCGCGGCGGCCGCCTGAACGAGGAGCCACCACCATGTCCGACACGCTCATGCCCCAAGCCGGCGGCTGCGGCTCCGGCAACTGCGCCTGCAAATCGGCAGCGATGAAGCAACGCTCGCCCTTCGACGACACCGATTTCGGCACGCCGCTGCGCCACGCCGATGTGGACGTCACGCTCGAAATCGACGGCCAGTCCGTGACGGTGCCCGCAGGCACCTCCGTCATGCGCGCCGCGGTAGAAGCGGGCATCAACGTGCCCAAGCTGTGCGCTACCGACTCGCTCGAACCGTTCGGCTCGTGCCGCCTGTGCCTCGTCGAAATCGAAGGCCGGCGCGGCTATCCCGCTTCGTGCACGACACCGGTGGAAGCCGGCATGAAGGTGCGCACGCAAAGCGACCCGCTGCACAAGCTGCGCCGCAACGTGATGGAGCTTTACATCTCCGATCACCCGCTCGACTGTCTCACCTGCCCCGCCAACGGCAATTGCGAACTGCAGGACATGGCGGGCGTCACGGGCCTGCGCGAAGTGCGCTACGGCTTTGACGGCGCGAACCACCTCAAGGACAAGAAGGACGAATCGAATCCGTACTTCACCTACGATCCGTCGAAGTGCATCGTCTGCAATCGCTGCGTGCGTGCGTGCGAAGAAACCCAGGGCACGTTCGCGCTGACCATTTCCGGACGCGGCTTCGAATCGCGCGTCGCCGCGGGTGCGAGCGAATCGTTCATGGATTCGGAGTGCGTTTCGTGCGGCGCCTGCGTGGCCGCCTGCCCGACCGCGACGCTGCAGGAGAAGTCGATCGTCATGCTCGGCCAGGCCGAGCACTCGGTCGTGACGACCTGCGCGTATTGCGGCGTGGGCTGCTCGTTCAAGGCCGAAATGAAGGGCAACGAAGTGGTGCGCATGGTGCCGCACAAGAACGGCCAGGCGAACGAAGGCCACGCCTGCGTGAAGGGCCGCTTCGCGTGGGGCTATGCCACCCACAAGGACCGCATCAAGAAGCCGATGATTCGCGCGAAGATCACCGATCCGTGGCGCGAAGTGAGCTGGGACGAAGCGATCAAATACGCCGCGAGCGAGTTCCGCCGCATCCAGGACAAGTACGGGCGCGATTCGATCGGCGGCATCACGTCGTCGCGCTGCACGAATGAAGAAACCTATCTCGTGCAGAAACTCGTGCGCGCCGCGTTCGGCAACAACAACGTCGACACCTGCGCACGCGTGTGCCACTCGCCCACCGGCTACGGCCTGAAGACCACGCTTGGCGAGTCGGCGGGCACGCAGACTTTCGCGTCGGTCGATTACTCGGACGTGATCATGGTGATCGGCGCGAACCCGACCGACGGCCACCCGGTGTTCGGCTCACGCCTGAAGCGCCGCGTGCGCCAGGGCGCGAAGCTGATCGTCGTCGATCCGCGCCAGATCGACATCGTCGATACCGCGCACGTGAGGGCCGAGCATCATCTGCAACTGCGCCCGGGCACCAATGTCGCGATCGTCAATGCGCTCGCGCACGTGATCGTCACCGAAGGCCTCGTGGACGAGGCGTTCGTGGCCGAGCGCTGCGAGACGCGCGCGTTCGAGCAGTGGCGCGATTTCGTCGCGCTGCCCGAGAACTCGCCGGAAGCCGTGGCCGAAGTCACCGGCGTGCCGGCCGAGCAAGTGCGCGCCGCCGCCCGCCTCTACGCACGCAAAGGCAACTCTGCGATCTACTACGGCCTCGGCGTGACCGAACATGCGCAGGGCTCGACCATGGTGATGGGCATCGCGAACCTCGCGATGGCGACGGGCAACATCGGCCGCGAAGGGGTGGGCGTGAATCCGCTGCGCGGCCAGAACAACGTGCAGGGTTCGTGCGACATGGGTTCGTTCCCGCACGAGCTGCCGGGCTACCGCCACGTGAGCGACACGGTAGTGCGCAACGAGTTCGAGAGCGCCTGGAACGTCGCGCTGCAAAGCGAGCCGGGCCTGCGCATTCCGAACATGTTCGACGCGGCGATGGACGGCACCTTCATGGGCCTCTACTGCCAGGGCGAGGACATCGTCCAGTCGGATCCGAACACCCAGCACGTGGCGGCGGCGCTGTCGTCGATGGAATGCATCGTCGTGCAGGACATCTTCCTGAACGAAACCGCAAAATACGCGCACGTGCTGCTGCCGGGCTCGTCGTTCCTCGAAAAGGACGGCACCTTCACCAACGCCGAGCGCCGCATCTCGCGCGTGCGCAAGGTGATGCCGCCGGTGGCCGGCTACGCGGACTGGGAAGTGACGATCCTGCTCTCCCGCGCACTCGGCTACGAGATGGACTACACGCACCCGGCGCAGATCATGGACGAGATCGCGCGTCTCACGCCGACCTTCCACGGCGTCTCGTACAAGAAGCTCGACGAAATGGGCAGCATCCAGTGGCCCTGCAATGAAGAAGCGCCCGAAGGCACGCCGATCATGCACATCGAAGAGTTCGTGCGCGGCAAGGGCAAGTTCGTGATCACGAAGTTCATCGCCTCGCCGGAAAAGGTCACGCGGCGCTTCCCGCTGCTGCTCACGACGGGCCGCATCCTCTCGCAGTACAACGTGGGCGCGCAGACGCGCCGTACCGAGAACTCGCGCTGGCACGAGGAGGACCGGCTGGAGATTCATCCGGTCGATGCCGACGACCGCGGCATTCGCGACGGCGACTGGGTGGGCATCGAATCGCGCGCGGGGCATACCGTGCTGCGCGCGAAGGTAAGCACGCGCATGCAGCCGGGTGTGGTCTACACGACTTTCCACTTCCCCGAATCGGGCGCGAACGTGATCACCACGGACGCCTCGGACTGGGCCACGAACTGTCCCGAGTACAAGGTGACCGCCGTGCAGGTGAGCCACGTGCAGCAGCCGTCGGAATGGCAGCGCGAGTACTCGCGCTTCAACACGACCCAGCTCGAGTTGCTGAGCAAGCGCGAACCGCTGGCCACTTCAGGGAAATAAGGCGATGAAAGCAGACCACCTGATCGAAATGGCGAACCAGATCGGCAGTTTCTTCGACTCGCTGCCCGATCGCGATGAAGCGCTCACGGGCATCGCCGAGCACATCCGCAAGTTCTGGGAGCCGCGCATGCGCCGCACGCTGCTGGCGGCGCTCGACGGCACGGCCGCCGATGCGGGGGCCCGGGAAGCCGGCTTCACCGAGATCGTGGCCGCCGCGCTCACGCGGCATCGCGACTCGCTCACGCCCGCAGCGGCGGCTTGATCGCAGCGCTGTATGAAGAGCGGGGCGAAGCGCGCACACCGTGCGCCTTCGCCCCGCTTCGCACGAGCACTGCCCTGCCTCAACGCAATCGACCTACTGCGCCGCGGGCCGGGGCGCGGACGCAGGCGTAAACCACGTCTCGCAATGGCGCAGCAAGCCGTGCAGGTCCGATCCCGTTCGGCCGCGCGCGCAGATGTAGCCATCCGGTCTCACGAAATAGAACGCAGGCCGCGTGCGCCCATAGGCATCGCTGAGCGAGGGCGCGCCCTCGCCCGCCAACGGCGCCTCGCTGTCCGGCAGATCCGCCACCCACCAGACCCGCACCGCCTGCGGCAACACCCGTTCGACCGCCTCGGCAAACGGCCTGAGCGCGGCAACCGCGTTTGCTGTGCCGGTCGCGCCCAGAACGCTCGCGACGCTCGCCGTGCCATCCGGCTGCGCATGTTCGGCGGCTTCCACGGCGCGCACCGCGTCGTCGTCCACCAGCAGGAACAGCGAGAAGCTCGCCGGATCGTGCAGATCGAAGATGCGGCCCTTGCCTGGCGCCTTGCCAAGCGGCCCGTCGACCACCCGCACGAGGGCGTCGGGCGCGCGCTCGCCCGCGCGCGGTCCGCCGTCGAGCACGCGCTCGAGCGTGAGCGCGCTACGCCGGTATTGGATCGACAACTCGCTCAACGCCTCGCGCGCCGCATCGCGCAGCGGACCGAGCGCGACCAGCGCCGGCATCACGCGCTCGCGCAATAGTTTGAGCGGTCCGTGATCGGCTTCGACCAGTTGCGTCATGAAGCTCGTCTGCCGCAGCACGATGCGCTCGATCGGATAACGCTCGGCGTGGTACGTATCGAGCAGCCGGTCCGGCGCGCCGCCCAATGCGCGCGCGAGCTTCCAGCCCAGATTGAACGCCTCCTGAATGCCCGTGTTCATGCCCTGCGCGCCTGCGGGGCTGTGCACGTGCGCGGCATCTCCGGCGAGAAAGACGCGCTCCGCGCGCAGAAAGCGCACCATGCGGCTATTCACGTGAAAATACGACGCCCAGGTCATGTCGGCGACCGAGACGAGATGGTGGATGCGGCGCTCGACGATCGAGCGGCATTCTTCAAGCGTCGGCACGGGCGGCGCGCCTTCGGGCGGGGCCGGCAGCATCGCCTTGTGATCGGCCATCAGACGATAGCGCCCGCGCCCATACGGAAAGATCGCGGCAAGCCCGTCGCCCGATGCGAACACGTGGAACTCGTCTTCGGGCCACGGCGTGCTCGCGGCGATATCGGCGAGCAAGAACGATTGCTCGCTCGACTCGCCATCGAACTTCATGCCCAGGTGGTGACGCACCGTGCTGTGCGCGCCATCGGCGGCGATCATCCAGGCGCAGCGCAACGCTTCGGTGCGGCCGTTGGCAAGACGCACATCGGCGCTCACGCTGGCGGAACCTTGATTGAATTCGATCAGCTCGACGCCGCGCTCGACCTCGACGCCAAGCGTCGCGAGCTGCGCCGCGAGAATGCGCTCGGTCTCGCTCTGATCGATGAACAGCAAGTACGGATAGCGCGTGAACAATGGATCGAAGTCGAGGCGCGCGCGGCGCTGGCCGTTCGAATAGAGATTGGCGACGTGCGCGCGATGACCACGCTCGAGAAAGGGCTCGATAATCCGATGCTGCTCGAAGAGTTCGAGCGTGCGCGCCTGAATGCCAATCGCGCGCGTGTGACGCCCGGGCTCTCGCGCGCGATCGATCAGGCGGACCGGAATGCGCGCGCGGGCAAGACTCAAGGCGGCGGCGAGACCGGTCGGCCCCGCGCCGACGATGAGCACGGACGGCTGGGAAAAAGCCACGGTCATGCAGACCTCCATGCGATCGACATGAGACGTAGTGTACGCCCGCTCCTGGCCCCGTTGAGCGCCCCGATGCGGCCAGCGGAGTCCCGGCAGCGCTCGCGCGCGCTCAGGAATGACTCAGGGATGAAGATGCGGCGCGCCGTCGAGCGAGCAGCGATGCGCGCTCGTGCCCAAATCCACCTGCAAGGTCACATGCTTCACGCGGAATTGCGTACCGAGCGCGCTCACGATACCGTCGAGCACGGCATCGCCGGGATGGCCGGCCGGCATCACGAGATGCGCGGAAAGCGCGTTACCCGTGGTGGAGAGCGCCCAGACGTGCAGATCGTGCACATCGGTCACGCCCTGCTGCTGAGCAAGAAAGCCGCGGATGCGCTCGATATCGACACCTTCGGGCACCGCTGCGAGCGCAAGCCGCACCGACTCGCGCAACAGCCCCCAAGTGCCGTGCACGATCACGAGCACGACGACGATGCTCATCGCCGGATCGACCCAGCTCCAGCCCGTCGCCAGGATCACGAGGCCGCTCACGGCAACCGCCGCCGAGACGCCCGCGTCGGCGGCCATGTGCAGGAAGGCGCCGCGAATGTTGAGATCGTCCTTCTGGCCGCGCATGAAGAGCCACGCCGAGAAGCCGTTGATCACCAGGCCAAGCGTGGCGACGATGAACACGTCGAGTCCGGCCACGGGCGCGGGATACAGCAGACGGCCGATCGCCTCGGCAAGAATCGCACCGCAGGCGACGAGCAGCAGCGCCGCGTTCGCGAGCGAAGCAAGGATCGACGAACTGCCGAAGCCGAACGTATAGCGCGCCGAAGGCCGGCGCGTGGCGAGCCATGCGGCGCCCCAGGCGAGCAGCAGGCCGAGAACGTCGGAGAAGTTGTGGCCGGCGTCGGCGAGCAGCGCGGTGGAATGTGCGATCACGCCATACACCGTCTGCGCCACCACGATCACGATGTTCAGCGCGACAGCCAACGCGAACGCACGGCCATGGCCCGAGGCCGGCGCGTGATGGTGATGATGGTGGCCGTGTGCGCCGTGGTCGTGGTGGTCGGCGTGGTCGGCGTGTACGTGACCGGGATGGTCGTAGCCGTGGTCGTGAGCGCCATGCCCATGCCGTGGCGCGGCGCCCTCGCCTGCATGCCCGGAATCCGCGCGCGTCACGTGAGCTCCTGCCAGGTGGAGACCGGCTCGGCCACGTGCTCCAGCATCCCCGCGAGCATCGCGCTGATATGCGCGTCAGCGCCGGCGTAAAACACCTGTTTGCCTTCGCGCTCGGCCCGCACGATGCGCGCGGCGCGCAGCAGGCGCAGATGATGGCTCACGAGCGACGACGACAAACCCAGCGCATCGGCAAGCGCGCCCACCGCGCGACGGCTCTGCACGCAGGCCAGCACGATGCGCAGGCGGGTGGGATCGCCGAGCAGGCGGAACAGGTCGGCGAGCGGCGCGACGCGCTCGTCTTCGGGATACGACAACACGGCGACGACCCAAACATATGAACAGATGTTCAAATGTTAGTTGCGGTACGGCAACAGGTCAAGCCGCGCTGGAAGGCCGCGCACGCGAGGTTCGGGGAGCACCCATCCGAGTGTGGGAAAATGCCGCCTTCGTCACTCCCCGTATTTGTCTTTCAGTCATGGAACAGGTTTTTGTCCGCGCGTACGCCGCACATCGCGACGGCCGGCTGGACGACGCCGAGCGCGGCTACCGCGCGACGCTCGCCGCCGATCCCGTGCACGTCGATGCGCTGCACATGCTCGGCGTGCTGCGGCATCAGCAGGGCCAGCACGCCGAAGCCGCGGACCTCGTGCGCCGCGCGGTCTCGCTGCGGCCCGACGACGCCGCGCTCCAGCTGAATCTCGGCAATGCGTTGAAGGCGCTCGGCGAACTTGAGGGCGCGATCGAGCGCTTTCGCAATGCGCTCACGCTGGCGCCCGCGTTCGCGCTCGCGCACTACAACCTCGGCAACGCCTACGCGGCGGTCGGCCGCCACGAGGACGCGATGTACGCGTTCGGCCACGCGGTGCGCCTGCAGCCCGGCGACGCCTCATCGCATAACAATCTCGGCAACGCCCTGCACGCGCTCGGCCGCCATGCCGACGCCGCCGAGGCGTTCCGCCGCGCGCTCAAGATCCGTCCGGGCCATGCCGGCGCGCACAACAATCTCGGCATGGCGCTCAACGCGCTCGGCGACTGCGCGGGCGCCGTCGAGCAGTTCCAGAAGGCACTGCGCTTCCAGCCGCGTTTCGTCGCCGCGCATTTCAACCTGGCCAACACGCTCGACGCCACCGGCTATCACGCGCAAGCCGTCGCGGGCTTCGAAACCGCCCTCGCGCTGCAGCCGCAATTCCCGCCCGCGCTGTTCGGACTCGGCAATGCGCTGGCGGCGCTCGGGCGGCACGAAGAGGCGCTCGGCCCGTACGAGCGCGCGATCGGCCTCGATCCGAAGTTCGCGCTCGCGTGGCTCGCGCTCGGCTCGGCGCAGCACGCGCTCGGGCGCCACGCCGCCGCGCTGCGCGCCTTCGACGAGGCGCTGCGCGTACGGCCCGATCTCGCGGCCGCGCATCTGAATCGCGCACTGATATTGCTGACGCTCGGCGATTTCCAGCGCGGCCTTGCCGCCTACGAGTGGCGGCTCGACCCGGCCGCCCGCGAAAGCGTCGGTGGCGTCACGGGCGTCGCGAATGGCGCGCACGCCGCCGACATCATGATGATCACCGCGCCGCCCGTGAATCGCGATGCCGCCGCAACCGCACTCGCCGCCGTGCCCCGCTGGCGCGGCGAGCCGCTTGCCGGCCGCACACTACTCATCCACGCTGAGCAAGGCTTCGGCGACACGCTCCAGTTCGTGCGCTTCGTGCCGAACGTCGTGGCACTAGCACACAGCGGCGCGCGCATCGTGCTCGAAGTCCAGGCGCCGCTCGTGCCGCTCATCGCACCGGCTGCCCACGTCGCGCGCATTACGTTGATCGAACAAGGCGCGCCGCGACCGACCGTCGACCTGCACTGCCCCCTGCTCTCGCTGCCGCTTGCGCTCGGCACGACTTACGAAACCGTGCCTGCGCCCATGCCCTATCTTGCGGCCCCGCCCGCCTATCGGCGCAAATGGCGCGGCTCGCTCGGCGGGCAAGCCAAGCGCAAAATCGGCCTTGCCTGGTCGGGCCGCATCATGAAGCACGAAAACCGCTCGCTGCCGCTCGCCGCGCTAGAGCCGCTGTTCGCGCTCGAAGGCATCGACTGGATCGTGCTCCAGCCGAACCTGAGCGAGGCTGAGCACGCGGCGCTCGATGCGCATCCGCGTGCGCGCACCATCCACCGGCTGGATGGCAGGCTGGAGGATTTCGCGGACACCGCTGCCGTCATCGAACGCCTCGACGCCGTGGTCTCCATCGACACGTCGATTGCCCACCTCGCGGGCGCGCTCGGCGCCAAGCTCTGGCTGATGCTGCCGTTCGCCGCCGACTGGCGCTGGTTCACCGGCACCGACGCGAGCCCCTGGTATCCACGCGCGCACCTCGTGCGCCAGCTGCGGCCCGGCGCATGGGACGAGGTGGTCGCACGCGTCGCCGCTGCGCTGCGCGAGGCCTGAGGCCCGACAGCAGATATCCAATGCCCAGCATGCCCACCGCCCCTGCCCTCACACTGCGCCCGGCCACGACTGCCGACGCCCCGCTGCTCGCCGCCATGCATGCCGCGAGTTGGCAAGCCACGTATCGCGATCTGCTGCCCGCCGCATTCCTCGAACGGGAAGTCGATACCGAACGCGCCGCATACTGGCGCGCGCCCATGGAGGCGCCCGGCGAGGACCGCCGCCTCGTGCTGATCGCCGAACTCGGGGAACAACCGGAAAGCCGCACGCCGGTCGGCTTCGTCTGCGCCGAGCGTCAGCCCGGCTCGCCCTGGGGCGCGTTGCTCGACAATCTGCACGCCCTGCCGGGGCATCAGGGCATCGGCGTGGGCAAGCGGCTCATGCAGGCCGCCCAGGCGTGGGCGCGCGCCCAAGGCGAATCCCGGCTCTATCTCTACGTGCTCGAAGGCAATACGCCCGCCATCGAATTCTATGAGCGGCAAGGCTGGCAATATTCGGGGGCGGAGCCCGACCATATGGGCGGCATCGACATTACCGCGCTGCGTTACGTCTATCGGCTCGACGCCGCATAACAAAAAATGAGATAGCGATTGGCACAGCCCGGAACACGTATCGACGGCAGTTTTCGTCCGGTTTTCAGACGTTTCCGATAGATTGCCCTAAGTCTCGCTTGCATCATTCGAATCCAAACGATTGACCCGTACAGACGTACAAAGCACGACAGCGCTGGCAAACCGCGCGTCTTTCGGGTTCCACCGTGTTCTGGTGCCCATCCCGCCAAGGCAGCGAGAAATCCATGTCAACTTATCCGTTAGTTCAGGTGGAAGGCGCACTCGCGATGCCGCGCATGCGTCCACTCAACCGCGTCCCGCCGCCATTTGGTCGCGAGTGGGCGCTCATGCCCCCCCACTTCAGCCTGCGCACCGAACTTCAGGCGTTCTATGCGGCCCTCCTGCGCACGGTGTGCCTGAGCGCGGAAGCGTTTCGCAAAGTCTGTCGCTGGGACCTGCAGCGCCGCTTCACGCCTGAACCGCCGCGTCCCGCTGCGGCACCCGTAGGCAGCCCGCTCAACGCCGCGCAGGCCCAGCAGGCGGCCGGCGCACGACCTGCCCGGCGCGTCGAGCGCATTCCGCCGCCCTCACACAAGCTGACAGCCACAGCGGTTGCCATTGGTGGCGCAGTGCTGCTCACATGGATCGTGGCAAGCCATGCGCCATTCGGCGACGGCAAAAACAATGCGGTTCTGCACACGCCGACGCCCCCCGCTTCGAACCACGACGAAAGCGCATCGGCACGCCTTTCCGACGAACGTGCGCGACACGACCTCGCCACGTCCGCCGGCCCCCGTGCCGATCAGTACGCACCGGCGAGCACACCTGCCACGGCGGCACGAAGCACGGCCATGCAAACGGCAGCGGCCAACGCCACGCGGCGTCAAAGCCCGGCATCGTCGCCCATCATCGTCACGCCCGGTACAGCGCCTGCCCCGGCAGTCGCCCGTGGCCCCGCAACCTCCACGGCCGCAGGTACGGCAAAGGCCGAGCGGCCGGATTTCGCGGCACGCACGAACCCAGGCGCCCCGCTACGCGGCACATTGACCTCCAAGGCAACGCGCACGAATGGCGCAACGGCCAACGCCACGAAGGGCCGCGAGGCCGTCGAAACCGGAACGCGCTCCGCGCACGGTGAAAGCCGTCGCCATCCGGCACACGACTTCACACCGCATCGCAGCGCGCCGCTCGTGACCACCCAGCGCACCCAGGGCGCGTATTCGGAAGCCTCCGACTACTCGCCCTTCCAGCCAGGTGGCATGTCAAGTAGCGACTACTCATCGCTGTCGACATACGCAGGCACGCGCGCGGCACCGCGTCCGACAAGCAGCGCAACCGTGAACGTCGACAACACGGATTGGGTGAATCACGTTTCGCAACGCCGCGTGACCGAAGTGCCCGACCACTTCGCGAAGTAGACCTCTGGGCAAGTCCCGAAGCAGAAACAGCAACACAGCAAAAAGCCCGGCGCAGTCACTGCGTCGGGCTTTTTGCATGTTCTGCTTCTCTGCCAGTCCTGGCATGTCGTGCCGCCGCCACATTGCAACGGCACGACACGATCCAGGCTAGTTCCTGACAGCATCCTGGCGCCGGGAGCCTGGCAAACCCGCCTCCGTCGCGCGCTGCAATTGCTCCACCTGATTCTGGAGATCGCGCAACTGGGCCTGCGCCTGGATCTTCTCGGCATTGAGCGCCCGCGTATTGCCCTGCATCTGGCGTTGGTAGTCGTCGACGCGGGCCTGTTGCGTGCGCGCGACGTCGAGATCCGCCTGCAGCCGGCGTGCGCGATCCTCATTGAGCGCGATTACCCGATCGATGAACGCCTTTTGCGCCTCAATCTGGGTCCGGCGAATTTCGATCTCGGCGAGACGCTGGGTCTGCTGCACGAAATTCGCGTAGATGGCTTCCGCGCGCGCGTCTTCCTGCGAGCGAATCACTCTCCAAAAATGCTTGTCCTGGAATAACACGACGTAGTAGGTCATTTCAGGCGGATAGAAGAACAGGCTCGCGCCATAGCTGGCGTTGTACGTCGTTCGCAACTCGACCAGCTGCGAATCATGGATGAGCTGCATGAGCGTGCCGACGTCACCCTGCGTGGCCCCCGCGGTCGCCTGATCGTCCACGATGTCTGCGAGCGGCGGCGTATTCGCCGGCTGCGGCGTCAAGCTGCCGAGCGACGGCCGGTTGCCCGCCACTGGAGCGACATCGCTGGCGGGTGCGCCGGCCCATGCGGCTGCGCCGGCCCATGCGGCTGCGCCGTGCTGCAAGAGCGTAAAAACCGCGGCGCCCAGCAAGGCGCGACGCAGCGGGGTTGATTGCTTCATGACTGCCTGTCCGTTCAGGATTCCGATTAACCGCTTATTATCGCCGCCAGCAAATCTCATAAACGTCGATTAATTTCGGATAACCGAAGGAATGACCAATTGCTTGTCCGAAATCACCTACTCATCCATCGGAATATTGGACGCATACCAAGCGATGCCGGTAAACGTCAGCAGGGAGGCTTTCGCCTCCCTTCTTGCCCTCGTTCCGCCCCCTTTCCGTCAGAAGCGCGTCTCGCGCGCGGCGCGCAGAAACGTGTCGAGAAGCGGGGTGCAGTCGAGCAGTTCCGGGCCGCCCGCGCGGTGGAACTCCGGGTGCCATTGCACGCCGACGACGAACGGCGAGCGCCGGTAGCGTACCGCTTCGATCAGGCCGTCACCCGATGAAACGGCCTCGACCGTCAGATCGCGGCCGAGGCTCTTGACCGCCTGATGGTGGATCGAGTTGACGATGGCCTCGCGCCGCCCCGGGAACATGCTGGCCAGCGAGGAGCCTTCGGGAAAGGTGACCGCGTGACGGTGCTGATCGTAATGCTCGCTCACGTGCACGCCCGCCGTGGGAACGTCGGTGGCAATGTCCTGATAAAGCGAGCCTCCGAACGCGACGTTGATAAGCTGACAACCGCGGCATACGCCCAGCACCGGCTTGCCCGACTCGATGAATTCGTGCAGCAGTTCCAGTTCGTACATGTCCCGCACGCGGTCGCCGGGCCATTCGGGACGTGGCGCGGTCTCCGCATAGGTTTGCGGCGAGACGTCGGCGCCGCCTTGCAGCAGGAGGCCGTCGAGATGCTTCGCATAGTCTCGCAGCCGGATGTTGCTCGGGTGCAGCATGCCCTGATGACCGACCGTCGGAATCATGAAGACGATCACGTCGCGCGACATGACCCAATGCGCAATCGACTCTTCGAGATATTGCAGCGTCTTGCCGCGCAGGCCCTGGGCGCCAGGCTCCGGGTGAAAGATGCGCGCCGACACGCCGATGCGCAACGTCCGCTGCGTGATGCGCTGACCGGCGCGGTCGAACAGTTGCCGGGCGCGCGCGGCGACGATGCGGCCGAACACCGACCACGCCGAGTCGCTCGGCCGCAAATAGCGTGGCGGATCGGACGGAATGGAGCCCGGCGGCGGCGGATGCTGCGCGGTGAAGTCGGGCGCCTGGCCGAATCCCGCCGGTGCGGCGCCCGGCCGTGTGCCGGCCGCGGCCTGCGGCGGCGCGGGCTGGGCGGCGGCCTGCGCCGTGGTCCCAGTGGGTGCGGGCGCCTCTTTACCCGCTTCGCCCACCACCTCGATTGGAATGCGCGGCGCGCCGGCTGCTTCCGGCGTTACCGCCGATGCGCTCGCGGGCGAGTCGGTCGACGCGCGCTGCGCGGCCTCGCCAGACGGTGTTGCGCCAGAAGGAGTGGACGCGCTGGAGACGCCTGGAGCACCGGGCGCACCAGTATTGACAGGACGGTCATCGCCGTCAGGAACCTCGGAGTGTTCGGATTTGTTTTCGCTCATGACGTAGGGTCAGGCGCGCCGGACGCGCGAACGAATGAACAGGGTTCCGATTATGCGTCGCACGGCCTGTTGCCGCCACCTCCGTGCACAATCGCTCGCACTCTGTTGCAATCCGTTGCGATTGAGCGCGCCCCAACCTTACGGATCCGGCTGCTCGTCGAAAGTTTCGCGCAGCGCAATCTGCATGCTCGCGTGAATCTTCACGCACCAGCGCCACAGCAGCATCGTGAGCACCGCCGCGCATACCAGTACGCCAACCAGAAAACCCGTGGGCGGCAGGATCGTCCCCGACAGCGCAGCGACCAGCACGAACACGCCGATCATCGAAACCGCCGGCACGAGTTCGGCAATCGCATGCCGCAACGCTCGCGTGAAGCGCCCCGCCTTTTCGGGCTGCACGCTCACTTCGGCAAGCAGGAGCGCCAGCGTCTTGGTCTTGCGCCACACCGCCACCAGAAACGGAATCGCGAGCAGCAGCGCGGCGCTCCACAGCACCACGCGCTGGATGCGCTCGTCCGGTACCCAGTTCGCGAGCAGCGGCAGCGCGTAGCGCGCGCCATACGAGGCGCCGATGAAAATCGCCGACACCAGCGCGAGATTCACCGCGACCTGCGCGATAATGCGCTTCGTGAGCGAGAACAGCGTCGGACCTTGCGCTCCCGTCGGTCGCGGCATCAGGCAGCGCAGCCATTGGCTATACATGCCGAAGACATTCGACATCGCGGGCGGCATCGCGCGCGCGAGCCGCTGCGAGAGCGGATCGGCGAAGCGGATCAGATACGGCGTGGTGAGCGTCGTGATCGCCGAGACGGTCACCACGATCGGATAGAGAAAACCGCTCGTCACCTTCAGCGTGAGGCCGAGCGAGGCGATGATGAACGAGAACTCGCCGATCTGCGAGACGGTCATGCCGACGCGCATCGCCGTGCGGCCGTCGTGACCGGCGAGGAAGGTGCCGAGCCCGCACGAGACGAGCTTGCCGAACACCACCGCGAACGAAATCACCGCGATCGGCCACGCGTAATCGACCAGCACGAGCGGATTGAGCATCAGGCCGATCGTTACGAAGAAGATGGCCGAGAACGCATCGCGCAGCGGCGCGACCAGATGCTCGATGCGCGGCAGATGGCGCGATTCGGCCATGATCGCGCCGATCAGAAAGGCACCGAGCGCAATCGAGTAATCGAGCTTCACGACCAGCAGGCAAAAGCCGAAGCAAAAGCCCAGCACCGAGACGAGCAGCATCTCGTCGCTGCCCACGCGCGCCACGTAGCCGAGCACGCGCGGCACGACGAGGATGCCCGCGAGCAGCGAAACCGTCATGAACAGCAGCAGCTTGCCGAGCGTGACGAACGCGATGCCCGGCGAGAGCTCGCCTGTCTGCGCAATGCCGCCGAGCAGCACGAGCATGGCGATGCCGAGAATGTCCTCGACGATCAGGATGCCGAACACGAGCTGCGCGAACCGCTCGCGCTTCACGCCGAGGTCGGCGAGCGCCTTGACGATGATGGTGGTCGACGAAATCGCGAGGATCGCGCCGAGAAATAGCGAGTCCATCGGGGCCCAGCCGAACGCGCGGCCGATCTGGTAGCCGATCCACAGCATCACCACGATTTCGGAGAGCGCCGCGACGATCGCGGTCGCGCCCACCTGAAACAGCTTGCGCAGACTGAATTCGAGGCCTAGCGAAAACATCAGGAACACCACGCCGAGCTCGCCCATCGTCTGGATTGTCTGCTCATCGTGAATCAACTGGAACGGCGGCGTGTACGGCCCGATGATCACGCCCGCCGCGATATAGCCGAGCACCACCGGCTGCTTCAGGCGATGAAACAGCACGGTGACGATCCCCGCGATCGCCATCACGACTGCCAGATCCTGAATGAAGCCGATTCCCTGATGCATGCTCGGAATATCCTTACAAAATCCTGTCTAAAAGTGCATGTTACCTGATGAGCGCGACGCGCCAAATCGGCCCTTGGGAAAAATTCGCGTTCTACAATGATGTGTCCCTTGCCGCAGCGCATGGCCGCAATGTCCAGGCGCCATCCGTCCGCGGCGCCTCCGTCAATGTTGCCATCGATGCTCCCCGCCGCCATGACTTCCACCTCATCCCCCTTCGCGCCGTTCCCGCCGCTCGCCCAACTGGCCGCCGACCTCGCCGCGGGCCGCACCACGAGCCGCGCGCTCGCCGAAGCCGCGCTCGAGCGCATCGCCGCGCCGGGCGGCCAGGCGCCGCCGTATTCACGCACGTCGACGCCCAGCGCGTGCGCGCCGCAGCCGATGCGCACGACCGACTGCGCGCGGCGGGCACCGTGCTGTCGCCGCTCGCCGGCATTCCCGTCTCGGTGAAGGACCTGTTCGACGTGCAAGGCGAAGTCACGCGCGCCGGCTCCACGGCGCTCGCGAACGCGGCGCCCGCGAGCGCCGATGCCGTAGCGGTCGAGCGCCTGCGCCACGCGGGTGCGGTGCTCGTCGGCCGCACCAACATGAGCGAATTCGCGTTTTCGGGGCTGGGTCTGAACCCGCACTACGGCACGCCGCTCTCGCCTTACCAGCGCGGCGTGGCGGGCGGCGAGCGCGTCGCGGGCGGCTCGTCGTCGGGCGCGGCGGCCTCGGTCGCCGATGGCATGGCCGCCGTCGCGCTCGGCACCGATACGGGCGGCTCGATCCGCATTCCGGCGGCGTTCTGCGGCCTCACCGGCTTCAAGCCCACGGCTGCACGCATCCCGAAAGCGGGCGGCGTGCCGCTCTCGCCCACGCTCGACTCGTTCGGCCCGATCGGCAATACGGTGGCGTGCTGCGCGCTCGTGGACCGCATCCTCGCCGGACTGCCGCCGCACGTGAGCGCGGCACGCCACCTCGACGGCGTGCGCATCGGCGTGCTCACGAACTATGTGACGGACGGCATCGAGCCCCACGTGGCGCAAGCGCTCGACACCGCGCTCAAGCACCTCGACGCAGCGGGCGCGATCGTGAACGAGGTGCGTTTTTCGGCATTCGAGCGCATGGCCGAAATCAACCGCTTCGGCTTCTCGCCGATCGAGGCTTACGCGTGGCACCGGCCGCTGCTCGCCCAGCACAGCGATCAGTACGACCCGCGCGTGCTCGTGCGCATCCTCAAGGGCAAGCCCGCTAGCGCCGCCGACTATCTCGATCTGATCGCCGCGCGCGCCGCCATGATGGACGAGGCGCAAGCGACGCTCTGGTCGCGCTTCGACGCCGTGATCGCTCCGACCGTGCCGATCGCGCCGCCTGCGCTCGCCCCGCTCGTCGCCGACGACGAAGCGTTCACGCGCACCAACGCACTCGTGCTGCGCAACCCGAGCGCCTTCAACTTCCTCGACGCCTGCGCGCTCTCGCTGCCGATCCACCATCCCGATGAGGCGCCGGTGGGACTGATGCTGGCCGGCGCGCCCTACGCCGATGATGCAATCCTCGCGATCGGCCGCGGCGTGGAAGCGGTGCTCGCACCACTGCGGTAACGAAATGGGGCGCGGCCGTAGTTCGGCGGGCACGCGGACGCAGCCTGAGCGCGGTCAAAAGCGCCCGCTCGCGCTGCATCCCGCGCTGCATCCCGCGCTGCATCCCGCGCTGCATCCCCTTCGCGCTAGAATCCCGAAACGCCGTTGCAGGCGCACCGGTCTGGATTTGCTTGACACCGGCTGTGCGATCCAACCCGAATAAACGAGCCGAACAAACAAGCTACATGAACGACGATAACGCGCTGCTGCGCCGCGAGCGCGGCCTGCTGGTCCTCCTCGGCCTGATCTGTCTCGCGCTGCTGGGCGGCGCCCTGTATTTCCAGTACGCCGAGCATCAGGACCCGTGCCCGCTGTGCATCCTCACGCGCTACTTTTTCATCCTGATTGCGATCTTCGCATTCCTCGGCGCCCGCTTCGCCAGTTGGCGCGCCGTGCGCACCCTCGAGGCGCTCGTCGCCCTTTCGGCGGCGGGCGGCATTGTCGCCTCCGCGCGACTCGCCTGGGTGCAGGCGGTCCCGAACTTCAGTTGCGGCTTCGACACGCTCCAGCCCATCGTCGACGCCCTGCCGCCCGCGCACTGGCTGCCCGGCGTCTTCAAGGTCCAGGGCCTGTGCGAGACCACCTACCCGCCCATCCTCGGCCTCACGTTGCCGCTCTGGTCGGTGCTCGCATTCGCGGTCATGTTCCTCGCGGTGGTCGCAAGCCTGTGGCGCAACCGCCGCCGCCAGGTGGCATGGCCCGGCATCCGCCGTTAAGCCCCCAGCCTCCGGGTTTCCGGCCTCCTCGCGCGCCGCGCCCGGCCTCATGTCTCGGGCGCTGGCGGCGCCCTCTCCCTCCCCACCGCGGCTGGCCCGGCTGCCTCTCCCTCCTCCGTTTGACCGCCCCGAAGGGCCGGATCACGTCGCGCACGCTCATTGCCGCCGTCGCATAACCCCCATCTTCCAGAAAGGATACTTTCCGGCCCCTGTCGGTGCTAAATTCGGGATTGGATGGCGATCTACGTGCGCGAGGCCGGACTGACAGTCGAGGCGCCCCGGTTCCCTGCGTAACGCGCGCCTGATCCGCAATGTCTCCCGGGTTTTTCAGATGACAACGCAAACCATCCGCTTCGTCCATCGTGGCGCCGTGCACGAAGTGCATGACGCGCCGATCACGCGCACCGTGCTGCAACACCTGCGCGAGGACTTGCATGCCTGCGGCACCAAGGAAGGTTGCGCGGAAGGCGATTGTGGCGCCTGCACGGTGGTGCTCGGCGAACTCGACGAGGAAGGTCGTCTCGCGCTCAAGGCGGTCAACGCCTGCATTCAGTTTCTTCCAACACTCGATGGCCGCGCGCTCTTCACGGTCGAAGACCTGCGCGCGCCCGACGGCACGCTGCACCCCGTCCAGCAAGCGATGGTCGACTGCCACGGTTCGCAGTGCGGCTTCTGCACGCCCGGCTTCGTCATGTCGATGTGGGCGCTCTACGAGCGCCAGGGCGCCGATGCCGGCCTGCCCGCGCGCGACGAAATCGATCAGGCGCTCTCCGGCAATCTGTGCCGCTGCACCGGCTACCGGCCGATCATCGACGCAGCACAGCGCATGTTCGACACGACGAGCTATCCGCGCGTCGCACTCGCGCGCGAGCCGCTCGAAGCCGCGCTGCGCTCGATCGCGCGCAGCGACACCTTCGACTATCGGGGCCCCGACGCCCGCAGCGCCGCGCACGGCCACGCCACGTTTTTCGCACCGCGCACGCTCGAAGCATTCGCCACGCTGCGCGCCGAGCATCCGCAGGCGCGCGTGCTCGCGGGCGGCACCGACGTCGGCCTGTGGGTCACCAAGCAGCTTCGCGATCTGGGCGAGGTGCTCTATACCGGGCAGGTCGCCGAGCTGAAACGTGTCGAGCGCGACGCGCAGACGCTCACGATCGGCGCGGCTGTGCCGCTCGAAGAGGCCTACGCGGCGCTCGCCGTCGACTACCCCGAACTCGCGGAACTGTGGGCGCGCTTTGCCTCGCTGCCTATCCGCAACGCGGGTACGCTGGGCGGCAACGTGGCGAACGGCTCGCCGATTGGCGACTCGATGCCGGCGTTGCTCGCGCTCGACGCCGAGGTGATCCTGCGCCGCGCTGCGCGTGTGCGCACGCTGCCGCTCGCGGCGTTCTACACGGGCTATCAGAAGAACGTGCTCGAAGCGGGCGAGTTCGTTGAAGCGATCCGCGTGCCGCGCCCCGCGCCGACACTGCGGTTTCGCACCTACAAGGTGTCGAAGCGCTACGACCAGGATATCTCGGCGGTTTGCGCGGCGTTTGCGCTCGAGACCGGCGAGGACGGAGCAATCGCGAACGCGCGCATCGCGTATGGCGGCATGGCCGCGATACCGCAGCGCGCCGCCCACGCCGAAGCAGCGCTCGCGGGCGCACAGTGGAACGAAGCGGCCGCGCAGCGCGCCATGGCCGTGCTCGACGCCGACTATCAGCCGCTCACCGACATGCGCGCGAGCGCCGCGTATCGCCTGAAGGTCGCGCGCAATCTGCTCTGGCGCTGCTGGCTGGAAACGCGCGACGACGCGCCGCTCGCACTGTGTGACGTGAACGCCTTCGTGTTTGCCTCCGAGGCGGAAGTCGTCGACGAAACCGGCGTAGGCCCGGGCGCAACGCTTGCGGGAGACGCATCATGAACCGCCAGTCCGATCCGCTTATCGTGCAAACCGCCGCACAAACCGCTGCGCAGTCAACGCAAGCGGCGCTCGGCGCGCCATTGCCACACGAGTCCGCAGACCTGCACGTGAGCGGTGAAGCGCGCTACACCGACGACATCCCCGAACTGCACGGCACGCTCCACGCCGCGCTCGGCCTGTCGCGCCACGCACATGCGCGCATCGTGGCGCTCGATCTCGCGCGCGTGCGCGCCATGCCCGGCGTCGTCGCGGTCCTGAGCGCCGCCGATATTCCCGGCGAGAACAACTGCGGCCCGGTCCTGCACGACGACCCGGTGCTGGCGCAAGATGAAGTGCAGTATCTCGGTCAGCCCGTTTTCGCCGTAATCGCGACGAGCCATCAACTTGCCCGCCGCGCGGCCGCGCTCGCCGCCAGCGACGACGTGGTGCGCTACGCGCCGCTCGAAGCGGTGCTCGACATCGCCGAAGCGAAAGCGCGCCAGCAGTACGTCCTGCCGCCGCTGCGCCTCACGCGCGGCGAGCCGGCGGCGCGCATCGCGGCAGCGCCCCACCGCATCGCCGGCACGTTTGCCGTAGGCGGCCAGGAGCAGTTCTATCTCGAAGGTCAGGTCGCCTATGCGCTGCCCGAGGAACAGGACGGCATGCTCGTCTACAGCTCGACGCAGCACCCGAGCGAGATGCAGCAGTTGATCGCGCATCTGCTCGGCTGGCCCGCGCACCGCGTAATGTGCGAATGCCGGCGCATGGGCGGCGGCTTCGGCGGCAAGGAATCGCAATCGGCGCTGTTCGCCTGCGTGGCGGCGCTGGCCGCGTACAAGCTGCGCCGCCCCGTGAAGCTGCGCGCCGACCGCGACGACGATTTCCTCATCACCGGCAAGCGCCACGACGCGCTCTACGAATATGAAGCCGGCTACGACGACGCAGGACGCCTGCTCGGCGCGCGCGTGGAAATCGCGCTGCGCGCGGGCTATTCCGCCGATCTCTCGGGCGCGGTCGCCACGCGCGCGGTCTGCCATTTCGACAACGCCTACTATCTTTCGGACGTCGAAATCGTCGCGCTCTGCTGCAAGACCAACACGCAGTCGAACACGGCTTTCCGCGGCTTCGGCGGCCCGCAGGGCGCACTCGTGATGGAGGTGATGCTCGACGGCATCGCCCGCGCGCTCGACCGCGATCCGCTCGACGTGCGCCGCGCGAACTACTACGGCATCGGCGAACGGGACGTCACGCCCTACGGGCAGCGCGTCGCGGACAACGTGCTCGCGCCGCTCACCGAGCAGTTGCTCGCGTCGAGCCAGTACGCCGCGCGCCGCGCCGCGCTCGCCGCGTTCAACCGCACGAGCCCCGTGCTCAAGCGCGGCATCGCGCTCACGCCGGTGAAGTTCGGCATCTCGTTCAACGTCCCGCATCTGAACCAGGCGGGCGCGCTCGTGCACGTCTATCGCGACGGCTCCGTGCTCGTGAACCACGGCGGCACCGAAATGGGCCAGGGGCTCAACACGAAGGTCGCGCAGGTGGTCGCGGGCGTATTCGGACTGCCGCTCGCGCAGGTGCGCGCGAGCGCCACCGACACGTCGAAGGTGGCGAACACGTCCGCCACCGCCGCCTCGACCGGCAGCGACCTGAACGGCAAGGCCGCCGAAGACGCGGCGCTCGCGATCCGCGCGCGCCTCGCCACGCTCGCCGCCACGCAGTACGGCGGCGCGCCCGAAAACGTCGCGTTCGAAGATGGCCTGGTGCGAGTGAACGGCAAGGCGATCGCCTTCGCCGAGTTCGTGGAAACCGCGTATCTGAAGCGCGTGCAACTGTGGTCCGATGGCTTTTACGCCACGCCCAAGGTCCATTGGGACGCGCGCACGCTCACCGGCCATCCGTTCTATTACTTTGCCTATGGCGCGGCGGTGTCGGAAGTGGTCGTCGACACGCTCACGGGCGAATGGAAGCTCGTGCGCGCCGACCTGCTGCACGACGCGGGCCAGTCGATCAACCCGGCCATCGACATCGGCCAGGTGGAAGGCGGGTTCATCCAGGGCATGGGCTGGCTCACGAGCGAGGAGCTGTGGTGGAACCGCGACGGCAAGCTCATGACGCACGCGCCCTCCACCTATAAGATTCCGGCGATCAGCGATACGCCCGCGGCGTTTCACGTCCAGCTCTATCGCAACGAAAACGCCGAGCCCACTGTGTTCCGTTCGAAGGCCGTGGGCGAGCCGCCCTTGCTGCTGCCGTTCTCGGTGCTGCTCGCGATCCGCGAGGCAATCGGCGCGGCCGTGCCCGAGGCCCGCGAAGCCGCGCCGCTCAATGCGCCCGCCACGCCCGAGGCGATCCTTCATGCAATCGGGGCGCTCGACGCCCTGCGCGAGCACGCGGCAAGCGTGCCGGCCGCCGCCCCAACAGAAGCTGTCGTCAAGTAGGAGAACCGCCCGATGCAAGCCTGGGTCACCGACCTTCAACACCTGCTAGCGCACGGCGATGCCGCCGTGCTCGTGACCGTCGCGCACGCCGAAGGCTCGGTGCCGCGCGAAGCCGGCACGAAAATGATCGTCACGCGCGAAGCGGCCCGTCATACGATCGGCGGCGGCCATCTCGAATGGAAGGCCATCGAGACCGCGCGCCAGGTATTGCGCGACGGCATGCGCACGCCGCATGCGCGCCGCCTCGAGCGATTCGCGCTCGGGCCGAGCCTCGGCCAGTGCTGCGGCGGAGCAGTCGTCCTTGCGTTCGAGCGGCTCGACGTCTCCGACCTCGGCTGGCTCGCCACGCTCGCCCGCCGGCTCGCGGCGGGCGCCTCGACGGTTCGTAGCGTATCATTCCGCTCGTCGCGGAATGGAGCGCCTTCCGGCGCAGAAACCGACCTGACGGATGCCGCGGCGGCCGATACAGTTTTGCTTTCCGAACCCGAGCCCGGCGTGGAATCGCCCGATTGCCTGCTGTGGGACACGGGCGCGCCGGGCGATGGTAACCATCACGGCGACGGCACGATGCTGCTCACCGAAACGATCGCGCCCAACGAGCGGCCCGTCGTGCTGTTCGGCGCGGGCCATGTGGGCGCGGCGCTCGTGCGCGTGCTCGGCACGCTGCCCTGCCGGGTGCGCTGGGTGGACGAGCGCGACGCCGCGTTTCCCTCGCCGGAAGCGTTCGCGGCGCTCAATGCGCCCAACGTCACGATCGATGCCAACGACGCACCTGACGAAGCCATCGACGCTGCCCCGCCGGGCACGAGCTTCATCGTGATGACGCACGATCATTCGCGTGACCTCGATCTTGCCGAGCGCATCCTGCGTCGCGGCGACTTCCTGTTCTTCGGCATGATCGGCTCGCACACGAAGCGCAAGCAGTTCGAGCACCGGCTCGCCGCGCGCGGCATCGATCCGCTGCAGATCGCGCGCATGCACTGCCCGCTCGGCGTGGACGGCATCGTCGACAAGTCGCCCGAAGTCATCGCGATCTCGGCCGCCGCGCAATTGCTGCAGGCGATCGAGGCGTCGTCGGCGGCCGCGGGCATGCCTGGGCATGCAGCCGTTGCGGTTACCGGCACGTCCGCTACCGGCACGATCCATTCCGCGTGATGTCAACCACTGAACGCAACCGATTGATCCAACCATGACCATCACGCCCACCGTCAACCCGTTCGCAGCGCTCGTACAAAAAGCGGCGCGCGCGCCGAAGGCCGAGCTGCATATCCACATCGAAGGCTCGCTCGAACCCGAGCTGATCTTCGCGCTCGCGCAGCGCAACCACGTCGAGCTCGCTTACGAGTCGATCGAAGCGCTGCGCGCGGCCTACGCGTTCACCGACCTGCAGTCGTTCCTCGACATCTATTACGCAGGCGCGAGCGTGCTGCTCAAAGAGCAGGACTTCTACGACATGACGATGGCCTACTGCGAGCGCGCGCTCGCGGACAACGTCGTGCACACCGAAATATTCTTCGATCCGCAAACGCACACCGAACGCGGCGTGCCGATCGAAACGGTGGTCGAGGGCATCGACCGCGCGCTCGCCGACGCCGAAAAACGCGGCCTCACGAGCAAGCTGATCCTCTGCTTCCTGCGCCATCTGAGCGAAGCCGACGCGCTCGCCACCTTCGACGCCGCGCTGCCGCTGTTCGCGCGCTATCCGCGCATGATCGGCGTGGGTCTCGATTCGTCGGAGCGCGGCCATCCGCCCTCGAAATTCGAGCGCGTGTTCGCGAAGGCGCGCTCGCAAGGGCTGAAGCTCGTCGCGCATGCCGGAGAGGAAGGCCCGCCCGCCTATATCTACGAGGCGCTCGATCTGCTCAAGGTCGACCGCGTCGACCACGGCGTGCGCAGCATCGAGGACAAGGCGCTCGTCACGCGCCTCGCCGACACGCGCGTCGCGCTCACCGTCTGCCCGCTCTCGAACCTGAAGCTCTGCGTGTTCGACGACATGACGAAGCACACGCTCAAAAAGCTGCTCGACGAAGGCGTCGCGGTGACTGTCAATTCCGACGATCCCGCGTACTTCGGCGGCTACGTGAACGAGAACTTCAGCGCCATCATCGCGGCGCTGAAGCTCGACGACCAAGAGGTGTACACGATCCTGCGCAACAGCTTCGAGGCGTCCTTCGTGACGCCCGAGGAACGCGCCGCGCTGATTGCGAAGCTCGATCGGTACTGGAGCGGCGCCGTGGCCTGATCCCGCGCAGCTCCCCCAATTTAAAGCTTCACCCTTGACGAGGACCGGCGCGCGAGCGCCGGCCCCAGGGCTTTTGCGCGCCGCGTTTTCAGGAGCGGTGCGCATCCATACGGCTCATGAACACCTGAATTTTACGGAGACGAAGTTCCCATGACTCAATCGGCTTATCGCGCAAAACTGTTGACGTTCACCGGCGACCCCGCGCAGTCGCCCGACGCTGCCGTCTTCCACGAAGACGGCGTGGTGATCGTCGAGAACGGCCGCGTGGTCGCATCGGGCGCCTGGTCCGAGCTGAGCGCTCGCGTGGCCGAAGGCGCGACGGTGCACAACCTGCGCGACAAGCTGATCGTGCCGGGCTTCATCGACACGCACATCCACTACCCGCAGACCGACATGATCGCCTCGCCGGCGCCGGGCCTGCTGCCGTGGCTCGAGACTTACACGTTCCCGACCGAGCGCGGCTTCGCCAATGAAAACGTGGCATTCGAGACCGCGCGCTTTTTCGTCGACGAACTGCTTTCGTGCGGCACGACCACCGCGCTCGTCTACTGCTCGGTGCACAAGCAATCGGCCGATGCGCTGTTCACGGCGAGCGAGGCGAAGAACATGCGCATGATCGCGGGCAAGGTGCTGATGGACCGCAACTGCCCCGAGTTCCTGCGCGACACGCCCCAGACCGGCTACGACGACAGCGCCGAACTCATCTCGCGCTGGCACAACAACGGCCGCCAGATGTACGCGCTCACGCCGCGCTTCGCACCCACCTCGACCGAAGCGCAGCTCGAAGCGTGCGAAGCGCTCGCGAAGGCGCACGGCGACATCTTCATTCAGAGCCACGTCGCCGAGAATCTCGACGAAGTGAAGTGGGTGAAGGAGCTGTTCCCGCGCCAGCGCAGCTATCTCGACATCTACGACCATTACGGGCTCCTGCGCCGCCGCGCCGTATACGGCCACTGCATCTGGCTCGACGACGAGGACCGCCGCCGCATGGCGCAAACCGGCACGGTCGCGGCGCACTGCCCGACCTCGAACCTGTTCCTCGGCAGCGGCCTGTTCGACTTCGACAAGGCCCAGGCCACCGAGATGCCCGTCACACTCGCGACAGACGTGGGCGGCGGCACGTCGTTCTCGATGCTGCAAACCATGAACGAAGCGCACAAGGTCGCGCGCATGGGCGGCCATCACCTGACGGCCACGCGCATGTTCTGGCTCGCCACGGCCGGCGCGGCAGCCGCGCTCGATCTCGCCGACAAGATCGGCACGCTCGCGCCGCAAAGCGAAGCCGACTTCGTCGTGCTCGACCCGCAGGCCACGCCGCTGCTCAAGCGCCGCACCGCGCGCGCCGAATCGCTCGAAGAACTGCTATTCGCGTTCGCGCTGCTCGGCGACGACCGCGCCGTGTTCGAGACCTACGCAGCCGGTGCGCGCGTGCACAGCCGCGATACGGCAAAGCGTTAAAATCCCACGGCAAATCCCCATTCCAACGGCCCCGGCGAAGCCGGGTGTCGGAAAACCCCAATGCTATAATTCGCCGTTCATTGGGGAGTAGCCGCCCCGCTCCGTGCCGCCCGGCTAGCCTTCGGGCCTTGGCGCGCGCCGCGCATGCGCAGCGGGAGCATCCGTCAACAGACTTGGCCCGCGCGGCCATGGCGGACGCAGCCTTAGTACTCAGGCCTGGCGAGACCGATGACTCATGCCCGCCGCAACAGGGCCCAGCGGGCCGTGAGTCGTCGCTCGCATTTATCTCGGCCCGAGGATCACCAACACGTGAATCACTCCTTTCTCGTCTCGACCGGCGCAGTCGCGCTCGCCGAAATCGGCGACAAGACGCAACTGCTTTCGCTCGTGCTCGCAGCGCGCTATCGCAAGCCCATGCCGATCATTCTCGGCGTACTGGCCGCCACGCTCGTCAATCACTCGGGCGCGGGCGCGCTCGGCGCGTGGCTCGGCTCGCTCGTCACGCCCTCGGTGATGCGCTGGGCGCTCGCCGTCTCCTTCGTCGCCATGGGATTGTGGATACTCGTGCCCGACAAGCTCGACGAGGGCGAAGCCAACGTCAATCGCACGCGTCTCGGCGTGTTCGGCGCCACCGTCGTCACCTTCTTTCTCGCCGAGATGGGCGACAAGACGCAGATCGCAACCGTCGCACTCGCCGCGCGCTTTCACGACTTCTTCGGGGTGGTGGCCGGCACGACGCTCGGCATGATGATTGCCAATGTGCCTGCGATCCTGCTGGGCGACCGCTTCGCCCACAAGCTGCCGACGGGCCTGGTGCACGGCATCGCCGCCGTGCTGTTCGTGGTGCTTGGCGTGCTCGCCATCATGGGCGTGGGCGTTTGATCGTCTGTAACGCTTGAGCCGCCACTGACGCTGGCTCCGTCTACTTTGCCGGAGCGGCCGCTGCCGGTGCGGTTCCTGGCGCCGCCGCCGGGACTTCGGCCGGCGCGCCCGTGGTCTTGTCCACGGGCAGTTTCACCTGCTGCACCGAGCCGTTCTGCAGCGGGAAGTTCGACAGCGCGCTGCGCACCAGAAACGGCATGATGTGCACGAGCGAGGGATCGTCGCCCGAGGTGCGCGCGGTGACGTTATAGACTTCCTTCCCGCCCGCCTGCTCCGTGATGCGGATGCCGAGTGCATGCGAGTACACCGGATAGCTCTGGTTCACATAAGCGGGGCCCCAGGGACCCCAAGGCCCCCACGGATTGAACGGTCCCCAGTACGGACCCGGCCACGGGTTGTAGAACACGGGCTGCGCCACCGTGACCGTGTCCATGCGGCTGCCGTAGGCGAGGCCCACGAGATAGCGAGCCTGCCGCTCGGGCACCTGGCGGAATGCGTACGAAGAGAGCCCGTCGGCAACGAGGCTCTCGTAGGTCGATTGCTCGATGCTGTGCTGCTGGTCGGGATTGCGCGTGAACGCGTAAGTGCGCGTGGCATCGCTGCCGCCTCCCCACGCGGAGAACGCGGTCACCTGGCTCGTCACATAGGTCGTGCAGCCGGACAGCGTCACGGCAAGCGCCGCCAGCAACAGCAGCGCGCGGCGGGTCCATCGGTCGGGCATCATGGTCTTCTCGTTGCAGTCGTGGCAGTGACGACAGTTCGTCGGCGCGCGGCAAGCTTGCGGTGGTCGACACCGCAGGCCTCGATCATACTGACTCGCGCCCCAGCGGGAAAGTTCGGGCCCGCTGCGCGGGGCACGCCTGCGGGCCATCTCGGACAAGCTGCGCGAGCCTTTGTACAATGGGGCGAGCGGCCGCGTCATCGTACGCAAGGCTCGGCCTCCCTATACCGCTATCCGACCCGAAGCTTCCCCGCACGAGACCATGTCCGATACCGCCACGCCTACTGTGATCCACCGCGAAGACTACGCGCCGCCCGCCTTCCTGATCGACACCGTCGACCTCGAATTCGACCTCGCGCCCGGACACACCGTCGTCAAGAGCACGCTGCGCGTGCGCCGCAATCCCGCTGCCAAGTCCGCGCCGCACCTCGAATTGATGGGTGAACAGCTCGAATTCATCGGCGCGCAAATCGACGGTAATGCCTGCGAAAACGTGCGTGCGCACGAACATGGCCTGACGATCGAGAACGTGCCCGACGCGTTCACGCTCACGCTCACGGGCGCCAACGACCCGGAAGCCAACACCACGCTCTCGGGGCTCTACGTATCGAGCGGCAACTTCTTCACGCAATGCGAAGCTGAAGGCTTTCGCCGCATCACCTGGTTCCTCGACCGCCCCGATGTCATGTCGACCTACACCGTCACGCTGCGCGCCGACAAGACCGCGTGCCCGGTGCTGCTCTCGAACGGCAATCTCATCGAAGCAGGCGAACTGCCCGACGGCCGCCATTATGCGAAGTGGGAAGACCCGTTCCGCAAGCCGAGCTACCTGTTCGCGCTGGTGGCCGGCAAGCTCGTGGCGCTCGAAGAGCGCATCAAGACCGGCTCGGGCAAGGAGAAGCTGCTGCAGGTGTGGGTCGAGCCGCACGATCTCGACAAGACGCGCCATGCGATGGACTCGCTGATCCACTCGATCCGCTGGGACGAGCGGCGCTTCGGCCTCGAACTGGATCTCGACCGCTTCATGATCGTCGCCGTGAGCGACTTCAACATGGGCGCGATGGAGAACAAGGGGCTCAACATCTTCAATACGAAGTACGTGCTGGCGAATCCGGAAACGGCCACCGACGTCGATTTCGCCAACATCGAGGCCGTGGTCGGCCACGAATACTTCCACAACTGGACCGGCAACCGCGTGACCTGCCGCGACTGGTTCCAGCTGAGCCTCAAGGAAGGCCTCACTGTGTTCCGCGACCAGGAATTCTCGGCGGCAATGTCGGGAGGCGACGAGAACGAAGCCGCCCGCGCGACCAAGCGCATCGAGGACGTGCGCGTGCTGCGCCAGATGCAGTTCGCCGAGGATGCAGGCCCGATGGCGCATCCGGTGCGTCCTGAAAGCTACGTCGAGATCAACAACTTCTACACGATGACGGTCTACGAGAAAGGCGCGGAAGTCGTGCGGATGTATCAGACGCTGTTCGGCCGCGACGGCTTTCGCAAGGGCATGGACCTCTACTTCCAGCGCCACGACGGCCAGGCGGTGACCTGCGACGACTTCCGCCACGCCATGGCCGACGCCAATGGCCGCGACCTCGCGCAGTTCGAGCGCTGGTACAGCCAGGCGGGCACGCCGCGCGTCACGGTCACGACGCGTTACGACGAAGCCGCGAAGCGCTATAGCGTCACGCTCGCGCAGGGCTATGCGAACGGCTCGCCGGCCGCGCGCGACACGCAGAAGGGACCGCTCCTGATCCCGTTCGCGATCGGCCTGATCGGCCCCGATGGCGTGGACCTGCCGCTCAAGCTCGAAGGCGAATCCAGCTTCAGCATGACAGCAAGCACGACGCGCGTACTCGAACTCACCGAGGCGCAGCAGACCTTCACCTTCGTCGACATCGCCCACAAGCCCCTGCCCTCGCTGCTGCGCAACTTCTCGGCGCCGGTGATCGTGGAATACGACTATGGCAACGACGAACTCGCGTTCCTGCTCGCGCACGATAGCGATCCGTTCAACCGCTGGGAAGCGGGCCAGCGCCTTGCCACGCGCGAGCTGCTCGCGCTGGCCGCACGCGCCGCCACGCGTCAGCCGCTCGCGATGAACGATGCGCTCATCGACGCGTTTGGCCGCGTGCTCAACGACGCTTCGCTGTCGCCGTCGTTCCGCGAACTCGCGCTGATGCTGCCCTCGGAGACCTATCTCGCGGAGCAGATGGCGGAGTCGAATCCCGCCGCCGTGCACGCCGCGCGCCAGTTCGTGCGCAAGGGCCTGGCCGCGGCGCTCAAGAACGCATGGCTTGCGGCCTACGACGCCAACCTCACGCCGGGCGCCTATGAGCCCACGCCGGAAGCCGCTGGCCACCGGGGCCTGAAGAATCTCGCGCTTTCGTATCTCTCGGAACTCGACGACCCCGCCGACGCCGTGCGACTCGCCATCGCGCAATACCACGCCGCGAACAACATGACCGACCGCGCAGCCGCGCTGTCGGCGCTGATGAACGCGGCGGCAGGCACAGGCGGCGACCAGGCGAAGCAGGCGCTCGAGGACTTCTACGCACGCTTCGAGAAGGAACCGCTCGTCATCGACAAGTGGTTCTCCCTGCAGGCGACGCAACGCGGCACGGCCCAGCGCCCGACGATCGAGACCGTGCGTGCGCTGATGCGCCACCCGGCCTTCAATCTGAAGAATCCGAACCGCGCACGCTCGCTGATCTTCAGCTTCTGCGCGGCGAATCCCGCTCAGTTCCACGCGGCGGACGGCTCGGGCTACGCGTTCTGGGCCGAACAAGTCCTCGCGCTCGACGCCATCAACCCACAGGTTGCCGCACGCCTCGCACGCAATCTCGAACTGTGGCGCCGCTTCACTCCAGCGCTGCGCGACGCGATGCGCGCCGCGCTCGAACAGGTCGCCGCGCAGGCGAAATCGCGCGACGTCCGTGAGATCGTGGAAAAGGCGCTGGCGTAGGCCTCGCGCGCGGCGCCGTTGCACAGCGCCGCGCACAGCCTCGTCCTCACACCGGTCATGCACGCTGCCGGCCCTCGCGGCCGGCATTTTTGTGCGCATTTTTTCTGCATTATTTTTCCGCTCGATTTCCCGGCCGAATTTCCGTCCGATGCGTGCCCGAGCCGATCGCGCTTATTTTCAGGATTGACCAAACAGGCCGAGCCTCGTCCAGCAGGTAGAATTGCGCTATTCCCAAGCGCATCTGGAGTCCTGCAATGGCTTTGCACCGTCGTACCACCCTCACGAAATACCTGATCGAGCAGCAGCGCGAGCATCGCAACCTGCCGGCCGATCTGCGTCTGCTGATCGAAGTTGTCGCGCGCGCGTGCAAGGCGATCAGCTACAACGTCAGCAAGGGCGCCCTCGGCGACGCGCTCGGCACCGCAGGCAGCGAAAATGTTCAGGGCGAAGTGCAGAAGAACCTCGACATTTTGTCGAACGAAATCCTGCTCGACGCCAACGAATGGGGCGGCAACCTCGCGGCCATGGCGTCCGAGGAAATGGAAACCTTCTTCCCGATCCCGGCCAATTATCCGAAGGGCGAATATCTGCTCGTGTTCGACCCGCTCGACGGCTCGTCGAACATCGACGTGAACGTCTCGATCGGCACGATCTTCTCGGTGCTGCGCTGCCCGGACGGCCAGCAGGCCACCGAAGCCTCGTTCCTGCAGCCCGGCGTGCAGCAAGTCGCGGCGGGCTACGCCGTCTACGGCCCGCAAACCGTGCTCGTGCTCACGACCGGCAATGGCGTGAACTGCTTCACGCTTGACCGCGAACTCGGCTCGTGGGTGCTCACGCAGAGCAACATGCGCATTCCCGAGGACACGCGCGAATACGCGATCAACGCATCGAACGCGCGCCACTGGTATGAGCCGGTGCAGCAGTACGTTGGCGAGCTGAATGCGGGCAAGGACGGTCCGCGCGGCGAGAACTTCAACATGCGCTGGATCGCCTCGATGGTCGCCGACGTGCACCGTATCCTGAGCCGCGGGGGCATCTTCATGTATCCGGCCGACCGCCGCGATCCCTCGAAGCCCGGCAAGCTGCGCCTGATGTACGAAGCGAACCCGATGTCGTTCATCGTCGAGCAGGCGGGCGGCATGGCGACCAACGGCGAGCAGCGCATCCTCGACATCCAGCCGACGAGCCTGCACGAGCGCGTGGCCGTGTTCCTCGGCTCGAAAAACGAGGTCGAGCGCGTGACCCGATACCATCAGGAAGCGAAGAAATAAAAAGGTTGGAGAAAAGGGCTTGCATAGCCCGAGATTCTCTCCTATAATCTCCCTTCTCTGATGTGCGGCCGGAATAGCTCAGACGGTAGAGCAGCGCATTCGTAATGCGAAGGTCGGGGGTTCGATTCCTCTTTCCGGCACCAACAAGGTTTCCCAAGCAGTACCGCAACAGACCAAAACCCGCGCCAATCAACGGATTGCGCGGGTTTTTTGTTTCCATGTGGTCCGCACAGAACCGGGGCATCCCAGATTTTTGGGGGTAGTATTGGGGGTACACCCGTCCCCCTTGGGGGTAAGCGACCTTACCCCACGCCCCATGAAAACCACGCCCCTCACAGACGCCCGATGCCGCAACGCGCGATTCAACCCAATTGGCGGCAACAAGCTCTTCGACGGCGGCGGCCTGTTCCTCGAACTACGGCCCGCCGGGACAAAGAAGTGGCGGCTCAAGTACCGGTTCAACGGCAAGGAAAACCTGCTGACGTTTGGCGACTACCCCAGCGTCACGCTGGCAGAAGCGCGCGAGCGTCGAGAGGCCGCAAAGCGACTGCTGGCGGGCGGGACGGACCCGGCGTTGCAGCGGGATATCGACCGGCAGACGGCCGCGCTCGCGGCCAGCACCACCTTCCAGTCCGTCGCAGAAGACTGGCTCGCAATCAAGCGCCGTGGCTGGAGCGCGAGCCACGACAAGCGCATGACGGGCATCCTCGAAAAGGACGTCTACCCGCAGATCGGCAAGCGGCCAATCAACAGCATTACCGGTCCGGTTGTGCTGGCGGTTCTCCGCAAGATCGAGCATCGCGGCGCGCATGAGATGGCGGCGAAGGCGCTTGAAGCCTGCACAGGCGTTTTCCGGCACGCGGGCGCAACAGGCGCTTGCGACCGGAACCCTGCAGACGGACTGAGAGCCGCCCTCGCGCCCCGCCCGCCCGTCAAGCACCACCCGCACGTCAGCGAAGCGGAACTCCCCGAGCTGCTGGAACGCATCGATGGCTATTCCGGGACACTGCAAACCCGCGTCGCCATCA
Organism: Paraburkholderia sp. A1RI-2L; assembly: GCF_048957375.1. Classification (NCBI taxonomy): domain Bacteria; kingdom Pseudomonadati; phylum Pseudomonadota; class Betaproteobacteria; order Burkholderiales; family Burkholderiaceae; genus Paraburkholderia; species Paraburkholderia sp. A1RI-2L. The sequence goes on along the minus strand of NZ_JARBTA010000001.1, from coordinate 461,954 downwards.
AGCTCATGACCCTGACCTTCGTGCGGACCAATGAGTTGCGGTGGGCGCGGTGGGACGAGTTCGACCTCGACGCCCGCGAATGGCGAGTGCCGTCCGGGCGGATGAAAGGCAGGCCCCATCAGAAGGCTTCCGGCATTCCCCATGTCGTGCCACTTGCGCGCCAGACCGTCGAGCTTCTGGAAAGCCTGCGACCATTGACCGGCCAATACGACCTTGTATTCCCCGGCACGAAAAACAAGAAGGTGCAGCCAATGTCCGCCGAGACAATCAACAAGGCCCTGAAGAGCCTCGGCTTCGAAGGAAAGCAAACCGGCCACGGATTCCGGGGCCTCGCCTCCACGCTCATGAACGAGCGCAGCGGTTTCAATCCTGACGCGATCAGTTGCCAGCTCTCGCATGTCGTGGGGAATAAGGTACGGCGTGCATACAACCACGCCGAACACATGGACGAGCGGCACCGGCTGATGCAGTGGTGGGCGGACTACATCGACCAGAAGAGCGGCGCGAATGTCATACCATTGAATGACAAGGCACGAGGACACCCCCCCCTCCAAAACTCGCGCACACAAAAATCTGATTGAACGAGCGGTACTGGCCGGGCGCAAGCCAACCTTTTCGGCCTCCCCCCGGCTGGCTACCCGCGAATGGCTACCCTTGCTGGCTACCCTGAAAACTGCCGCTCACGCTGGCCGCCGTGGGGTTCGAATTACCCTCATGCGCCGGTTGCCGGAAAGGACCCACGGCGGCGGGCACTGTTACGGATAGCGCAATGGTTCTCCGCCAGCCGCAAGCGCCTACCCCCCGGTAAAACGCTGCTACCCCCCCTGTGATTACAGCCATCTTTGACCGCTTTCAGCCAGCAAACCTCCGCCGTACAAGGCTTGCCATGCGCAAGGCGCTGTAAGGTTGGCGTCGGTCGCGCTCCCACCTTTCTATCAAAATCACTGGAGACGTGGAGACGCGCCCCAAAATGTGGCTGAAAGCCTTACTGGACAAGGCTTTCAGCGTCTCCAATCACCTTGGAGACGGGCACAGCAAATCTGGAGACATGGACACACAATCGCGCGATTGTTACCAATTTTGATTTAATAACCCGAATGTGCGGGATATATCCCGGCTGGTGCGCTCTCGAAACTCAGTTTGCGCGCAAAGAGAAACCGCCACGCCGCCGCCCTCCCGGCGCGGGTCATTTGATCAAGTTATCAATGAATGAATCGACGGCATGATGCGATACACCTGTACATGCCCGACTGTTGGCACGCGCTCACGGCGCGTAGCGTGGCCGTCCGCTCGCGGCTTCAAGACTTCGCGCTCAATCAACAGGCGCTCAATCAGCCTGTAGTCGTATCCCTTGCAGACCTCATTGCGGAAAACCTCCGTCAGCACCCAATACTCCGTTTCGCTTTCTTTGGCGTCTGTGGCACTCATTTCCTTTCCAGTGCCGTATTCCGCAACCCACGCTTCGTTGGTCTCCACCGCTACCGTACTACCGTCCGCATCATGCCTCATCAGCTTCTTGAACCCGGCCCGATGCATGACGTTGGCGCGGTGATCGTCCTGCATGCGATGGAGCAATTCAAACCGTGCTGCGCCATGCGCCTCAAAGAACCACTTCACCTGACGCAACATTGCCGAATGGTCCGCACTACCCGTACCGCCACGCGCCTTGATCCAGGCATCGAGACACGCCCGCGCGGCCGCCTCCGCTTCGCCCTTCGGCCATCCGGTAATGCCGTTGGCCGTCGCCAGTTCACCCGCCGCTCCAACCAACGCGAAGCGCTCCGCCACGCGCGCAACAGCAGCGTTGGCATCGCGCGGGATCCATTTGTCCACCAGCTCCGATACCGCCGCGCGCAACGCGTCGGGCAATTCGTCCGCAAGCGTTGACGCGCACTCGATCATTGCCGGTCCTGCCGTGCCATAGAAGCGGCTGGCGGCGTGTTTCAGATGTTCCACCAAGGCGCGCGACGAATCGAAGCCGTGAAGCGCCTCAATCGCGCCCATGCCCCGGCCCGCATCGGCCGGTATGGCTGGCAATCGCGCCTCAATGCCGCCCTTCATGGGTCGCCCGCCCTCGGCCATCAGCGCGTCAATGCTCTTTTCTCCGTTCGAGAGGAACAGCAGCCGCCAGCTCAACACCGGCTTTGCGCCGCCAGCACGCGCCCCGCGCGATTTCCCCGCCTCGTTCGCGAGCATGTAGACTACATCGCCCACGATGCGCGGCTCTACCTGCCCGATTTCGTCGAGTATCAGCACCGCGTCCGCGTGCTGCGCGGCCACGGCCTCCAGCGCGTTATCCGTCGCCCGCCAGCCGCGTACATAGTCCTTTGAGCCGTACACGGACGCGGCCACCGCGCCGCCCGTTGACTTGCCCTCAGACGTTGAGCCAAGCAGGTGAAACCCGCCCGATTGCAGCCCTGCGAAGTGCAGTAGCGGCCCCGCCAGCGCCACCGATACGCAGAACAGCAAGCGGCTATTGCCAACGCAATGCGCAGCCACCTCGCGCCGCCAATCGTCCAGAGTGCCGCTCTCGCGAAACTGACTTTGTATCGGTGCGTCCGATTGGTAAATCATCGGCTCCCGGCCTTCGCCTATCACGCGATCCGGCAGCACGAACGCGCCTTGATGCCAGCCGATACGGGGCACGCAGCGGTAACGCGCATCCGGCCGCGACATTTGAATGTAGTTTGCGATCTGCTGGCGGGCGGTCTGCGTATGGCCGATCTTGACACCCATCGCCAGCAGCTCGCGGCGCAACTCGGTCCCGTCACCGGCGAACAGCGCAGCGGGCGCGGCCCAACGCTTCGTCACGCCGTCGCGGTCTGTGAATTCGAGCAGGTAGCCCCATTCGCTGTTCGCTTCGTTGCGCGTCTCTGCCGTCACGTCCACCCGCGTGCTGATCCAATGCGGCGGCAGCGCCTCGCCTTGACTGTTGAAACCGTGATACCAGACGCCCGTATCGTCAACCTCGAAGCGGGATTTCCCATCGAGCGCGCGGGCCGTTTTCCGGGCCTTGGCGGGCCTCGCGTTCGTTGTGGGTGCATCGGCATTGCCCGCACCGTCCGGGCGGCGCGTAGCGAGCGCGGAGCGCACGGCAGCGGCTACCGCTTGCACGCCCCGATGTGCGGCCATGTCATTGAAGTCCGTTCCAGAGGCGGGGCGCTTGTCTCCGAAGTCAGGCACGGCCACCATGCCACCGACAGCGGCGGCGGCGGCCTTCGCGTTCGTCACGCCCGGATTGCCCTTTGTGCGGTAATCATCATCGGCACAGAGGACAATGCGCGCGTCACGATGCTGGCCGCGCAGCGCCTTGGCAACCGCCAGCAGGTTCCCTACGTCGAACGCCACGGCACACGGCAGCCCCGTAGCGGCCGCGAGCGTGCTGGCCGTCGCGTAGCCTTCGGCAATCAGCAGCGTGTCACCTACCGGGCCGCCGACGATGGCGAAGTGCCCTGACTTCTGGCCGTCCTTGAGGTAGCGCTTCTGGCCGTCCACAAGGATCAGCTCGACGGTCCAGACCTTGCCCGCCGCATCGCACGCTGGAACGATCAAAGCGCCGTCGCAAACGGCTGTACCGAAGCGCAGCGGGCCGCGATAGAGGCGCAGCTCGCCCGGTTGGATCGCCTTGCGCTTGAGGTAGGGATGATCGGCCGGAGCCGCCCCGGCCGCTTCCCAGATGCGCGCGGCCTCGACGGCCACCGCCTCATGCCGCTCCGCCGCCTCCGCCAGCTCGCGCGCCTCACGCTGCGCACGCTCCGCATCGCGTCGCTTGCGCTCTGCTGGCGGGACCGGCTTGGCCTTGTGTGCACGCGGATCGAAGCCGTGCTCCTTCGCGATATGGAACAGCGTATTGATCGTTATCCCGCCGCCCTTGAACGACTTCCACGAATCCCGCGCGGCCTTGGCGTTATAGCTCTGTGCGTTCCGGCTCCATTCGTCCCAGAGGGAGAATGCTTCGTCACCAAACCCGGCCTTGAGCGCCATCCCGGCCTTGCGCCACGTCTCGCGATCATCGGGCGGTATGTAGCCCAATGCGATGCGGGCACGCTCAAACTCATCATGCACGGTATCCGCCACGGCTCGCCCTCAATGCTTCGTTACGCCAATGCCCGCGTGCATCATGAGCTGCTGTACGCGGCCCACAAACCCGGCCAGAAACGCGGCTTGCACGTCGAACAGCGCCACCACCTGCGCGCCTCGCCCGGACGGCTCCATGTGGAGCGCAATGGCCGCGAGATAGGCGTTCGAGGCGCGCATCATCTCGGACGCCAGATCGACCTTGCCAAGCACGTCGAGCGTTTCATCGGCCGCGATTGCCCCGGCCTTCACGCTGAGTTCGTGAATCACTGGAACGCGTGTCTCGAATGAGAGCGCTTCATCGCCGGGAAAATGAATGATGCAAAATTCGGTTTTCATGTAGGAATCCTCAACGGGCGGCATAGTTTGCCGCCCTTGTTGAACAAGTGCGCCGCTTAGGTTTTCGCCCTCTCGGCCGCGCCGCCCAGCGCCCGTTTCCACGCGCCGTCGAACGTCCCAACATCTTCCGCCGCCGTTTCGATGTATTCGTCCAGCAGCGTGAAGCCCTCATGCGCAAGTCCCGCCAGCAAGCTATCGCCACCGGCTGATGCCAGACGCTCTAGCGCGTGAAAAAGGACACTGGCCCGCTCCATACCTTCGAGCGCACGGCCGGTCGCATTGTTGGCGGCATCAAGCGCACGGACCAGCGTTGTCAGCTCACGCATGGGACACCTCCAGCCTGTATTCCTCACGCGCGCCCTCCATAGAGGAGGCCCATTCTTCGGCAAGGCGCACGCCAACATCGGCCAGCCCGCGAACCGTGGTGAATTCGTCGCTCATTTGCGAGACGGCATCGAACAACGCCCCGAGCTGGTACAGCTTGCGCGCGCAATCATCGAAGTAAAGAGCGGCCTCGCGCACGCTGGGCGTTCCGGGCAATGCTTCGCGCTTACCCATGCGACACCTCCGCGTCATGTGTGAGCGCCGCCCGCGCGGCGTTCGCCATGCCTTCGAACGCGCCGAAGATCGACACCTGCTCGGTTAAGTCGAGCTGGCCGAAAGCCGCCGCCGCGTCCTCGTTCGAAAGCAGGTTTGCGAAGGCCGCCAGCTCACCAAGGCGGATTACAGCCGCGTCGATGCTGGCGGCCGGGATAGCGTGCTGGCGGTTATCCATGCTGCACCTCCACCCGCTTGAGTTGCTTTTGCAGAATTGCGCGGGCGAGTGCGACGAAGCGCGGAGCGTCTTCCGCTTCGATGCGCAAATCGCCGTAGCTCGTCTGGATCGTGAAGCCGCACTCCATGTCGGGAACCTGTTTCGCCAGTGAATAGCGGAGGCGTTCGATTGCGCGCTCGCGGGCCGCGTGGAGCTTGGACGTGTCATGCATGGCACACCTCCACGCGGGCCAGCTCGGCAAGACGGCGCAAGGCGTCGCCAGTTGCATCGAGCGCAGCGGAATCGCTAGGCGCGAGCGCGGCGGCGCGGAGCGCAGCACGGATGATTTCGAGGGGAGATTGTGGTTGCTCGGGGCGAGCGGAGATAAGGCGCATGGGGCGGCCTCCGTTGACGGGTTCCACAACCCGACACGCCCCGCTCTCAAACGGGGTGGCCGGGCACGAGATGAGGTTGAGAGACCGGCGTCAACGGAAACCGGCGTGCGCGAACGCACCCCCACCAAGGCCCGACCATAGAAGGCGCTTAGTGTACGGGCGTAAAAAAACCGCCTAAAGGCGGTTGCCCGCCGTTGACATTTCCGGCTCTCACCCCGGATCGCCCAAACCGCAGCGACACGCCCAGCATAGCCGCATATCGATCGACCGGTCAACCTGAGCCAAAGGGTCGCACCAGACTGAGCGAAGTTATTCATGGCGCACCTCCGCAAACGCGGCGGCGCGGAGCGCAGCACGGATGATTTCGAGGGGGGATTGCGGTTGCTCGGGGCGAGCGGAGAAAAGGCGCATAGTGCGACCTCCTGTGACGGGCTATCTAACCCGGCCCCCGACGCCAATCGGGGTGGCCGGGCACAAAGCGGAGTTGGCGTACCGGCGTCACAGGGAACCGGCGTGCGCAAGCGCACCCCCACCAAGGCCCGACCATTAAAGGCGCTTAGTGTGCGGGCGTAAAAAAACCGCCTGGCGGCGGTTGCCCGCCTGTGACAAGTCTGGACGCCAATCCAGTTTGCCGCCGTTCTCACGGCGACAAGGCCAGTATACCCCGCCCTATCGCCCGGTCCAAGCGACGGCCGCGCGCACCGAAATCGGGTTTCGGCCGCCCCCCGCCGAATTGCTCCAGCGAAGGGCCACAACGCCCGCGCCCGATTGACCGTCCCTCGCGGTTTCACGGCCGCACCTTACCCGCCAGCATGAACACCGCCAGCTCCATTTGCGCGATGGCCTTCCTGATGCGTGACGGGAAGTGCCGCGCATCGCGCTCGAAGATGGCCGCCGCCGCGAACAGATGACGCGCACACGCCGTTCGCTCACCGTCCGCGCACTGCCCGAATGCATCGCGGTATCGCTCGCGGAGCGCGTCCAGTCTCGCGGCGTAGAGCGCGGCTTGGGCCGCGCGTGTCGCTTTCTTTTCCGATGCAATCCGGGCCTTGGCTTCCGCCAGCGTGTCGAACGTCGAGGCGGTCATTACTTGCCCTCCACGCGCGGCAGCGCCGCCAACCATGCGTCTACCTCGGCCTCATCGAAACCGATCGAACGCTCACCGAGCTTGAGCGGCGTGACGAACGAGCCGGATTGAAGGCGGCGGTAAATTTCGGTCTTGCTCAGACCGATACGCTGGGAGAGCGCACGCATACGAATGATGCGGCGCGGGGCGGGAGATGTAGCTTTGCTGGGTGTCGGCATGTTCGCTCCTGTAACTGTTGCGCCCGCATGGATGGAGCGGGACGCTGGAGCAAATGCTAGATACCGAAACGCAACTACTGCAAAGGCGAAAAACAGTAGTTGCGTTTCAGGTACTCGTAACGCAACTACTGAGAACAGTAATTGCGTTTATCGAGCTGAGATAGCTACTTCGAAGTATGCGGACATAACTGGGCGTCACACCGAGTTCCCCGGCTAGCCTAGCGACATAGTCCGGATCCATGATCTTGATGCCGCGCTCGTGATCGGACCTGATACGGGTGAGCTTTGCATCTTTGCTTTGCCCGCGCGCCCGTCGCGCGGGTCGCGTCTGTTCTTCTGGCGTGCATGTTCGTCGCGGCAAACACACCGCGTCCAAGGCCCGCAGAACGCTATGCGTGACCCACCCCGGTACATCGGCGTCAGTGGGCCACAATTCCGCATAGGCCAGCATCAAATCCCCGTTCATCGCGCCTGACCGCGACAAGTCGAAAAGGCGCGCAATCTGGTTCACGTAACGCGTAGTCGCAACTTTCGTAACGCCGAGCTGTTCCATCACGTCCAACACACGCTTGATTTCCGGCCGACCGCGCCAGCGGGCGAAGGCGTTTAGCCACGTTTCTCCAGCTCGGCCCACGAGCGATGACACGTCGGGACGGGCTGCTACGGCCCGCGCATACAAAGGCGTAACAGCCCCTGCCGAAGCCTGAATCCTCGCCTGACTGTCCGTTAGCGTCTTGATGATCGCTTGTGTTTGGCGGTGCGATTCCATGATGCCAAGGGAGGCTGTCATCACTCGAGCGTCAGCGGCCGCCAAATGCCTGAAGGCGTCCAACGACGCGCGAGCACCGGTCAAATCGAAAACGTCCACGGCCGAGCGCCTACAGAAGTCAATCCGGCTGGAGTCATCAAACATCGCACGCACCTCGAACAGGGACATTTGGCGATGCTGATTTTATCCCGCTACGCTCCGCGCGTCCCGTACCGTTCCACTTACGAAAACCAGCGCACGCATTGGTAAACAAACGGGCGTTTAACTACCGCAAACTTTCGGGCCTCCAAAGCGGTAATCAATCCCTTGAAAACACATTGATTACCAACCATGATTGTTACCACGATTGATTACCAAGAAACGACATGGCCCGCACCTTCCTTTACGCCCGCGTCTCGACCGCCGAGCAAACCACCGATAACCAATTGCTCGAAGTGCGCGCGGCCGGTTTCACCGTGCAACCCCGCCACACGATCACCGAGACGGTATCGGGCAGCGTCCCGGCAGCGGAGCGCCCCGGCTTTTCGAAGCTGCTCGACAAGCTGGACGAAGGTGACACCCTTGTCGTGACCAAGCTCGACCGTCTGGGGCGCAACACCACGGACGTGCTTGCCACCGTCGAAACGCTTGCCGCTATGGGCGTGCATGTTCATTGCCTCGCCCTCAAGGGCGTGGACCTCACCAGCGCGAGCGGGCGGCTGCATATGACCGTGCTGGCGGCCGTCGCACAGTTCGAGCGTGACCTGTTGATTGAGCGCACGCACGCGGGCCTCGCGCGGGCGAAAGAGGAAGGCCGGAAGCTCGGCCGCAAGGCGAGCCTGACCGATGAACAGAAAGCGGCGATACGTGCGCGAATGGCAACCGGCGACGCGACGGCGCGGGGGCTGGCGGCCGAGTACGGCGTCTCGCATCCGACGATCCTCAAGGCACTGCACAACGCCGCGTAACACCCACCATCCAAACTCACTTTCGACGGGCCGCAAGGCCCGTTTCTCGTTGCGCCGTGAGGGACGGCGGCGCGGGGTTCCTTTTGCGCGGAGCGTTCCAGAGGCGGGTACTTTGCCACGTCTGCCGTGATTGGCCGCTATCCTTTGTCTCCAAAGTGCCATATCGTTGGAGACACTTTGGAGACAATCTGGAGACGGGCAAAAGCCTTATGGAATAAGGGTTCTAGGAGAGACACACATATTGCCTCCACGTCTCCAGACATTTTGTAGCCTCTGGCCGCAAAGCCGACCGCTCAAACGGGCCACGTCCGTTTGGGGGTATGCTTGGGGGTTCGATGTCCAGACCGCCGCTCCCATAGCCTTTTAATTCAATTCAGAGCGGAGATTTTCCCGATCCTCTTTCCGCACCAAAAGCTTCAAACAAAAAGCCCAGCCTTAACCGGCTGGGCTTTTTGTTTTGCGCCGCCGCCCTCTTCTACTGCACTACGGCAGCCGCACCTCATCCAGTGCCTCGCCCACCTCCTCGATCACATCATCCCAGCGCCCCAGTTCGCGCTGTCTGAAAAGCCGCGCCGATGGATACCAGGGCGTATCGCTGTGGCCCGTCATCCAGCGCCAGTCGGTGCAGGTCGGCAGCAAGATCCACACTGGCACGCCCGCCGCCCCCGCGAGGTGCGCAACCGACGTATCCACGGTAATCACGAGGTCGAGCGACTGCACGATCGCCAGCGTGTCGGTGAAGTTCGCGATCTCAGGTCCAAGCGGCGTCATATCGATGCCGGACGGCAAGGTCTCGATGTCGGTTTGCGCAGCGCCCTTTTGCAGCGCAAACCACGCCACTTCGCTGCGCGCGAGCAGCGGATGCAACGCGCTCAAGGCAATGGAGCGATAGCGGTCGAATTCGTAATCGGGATTGCCGGCCCACACCAGACCCACGCAGCGCTTGCGCGAGTTCGCACCTGTCAAGCCGACGATCCGCTCGCGCCAACGCTCAATGACCTGGGAAGGCGCGCCGAGGTACGGCATCGCAAGCGGCAACATGCTCGTTGCCAGCCGCATATGATCAGGAAAACGAAACATGCGACACCAATAGTCGTAGGGACCAGGCGGCAGCGTAGTCCAGACCCGGACTACCCCGCTCGCGCACGCGGCCACACCGGCCAGCGCCTCGCCGACCCAGACATCGACCGTCGCACCCTGACACTGCAACCAGTCGGCGTAGCGCAGAGACTGGATCTGATCGCCGAGCCCCTGCTCGCCGAGCAGCAGAAAGCGTTGTCCACCTACAGGCTCGCCGGACCACTCCGGAAAGCCGGGCTGCGCCAGCGTGCTGTTCTGCGGCAGACGCTCGTGCCAACGGTAGTGCCGCCAACCGTCCTCGAACTCGCCATCGCGCAGCAGCGACACCGCAACATTGAATTGCAGATGGGCGTCGTCGGGCTTCAGGCGCGCAGCCTCAAAGCTGTGCTGCCGCATGCGCACATGATCGCCAAGCATGTTCGATGCGTAAGCGGCGTTGTGATGCAAACCGGCACTCCCGGCGTCCACCGCCAGCCCCTGCATGGCCACTTCGCGGGCTTTTTCGTAGCGATGCAGTTCGTTCAGACAGAATGCGAGCGCGTCGAGCGCACGAGGATCCGCCGCGAAGGTCGTGCGCATGAGCGCGATCTGGGCATCCGCTTCTTGGATGTGCCCAAGTTGCGACAGCACGTTGATCAATGCGATGCCATCGACAAGACGTGCGGCACCCAGCGTCCAAGCGCGGCGCAGATAGTTCACGGCCTCTTCGGGGCGGCCGTCTTCGAGACTCAGCGTGCCGAGACGCTGCACGGCATGATGAAGCGCCGGATCGAATCCAAGCGCCTTTTCATAATGCGCGCACGCCTCGCCCCGACGCCCGGCAAGTTTCAGCACGTCGCCCAGGTTGCGATGCAGACTGGCTGCGCCGCCGCTTAGGGCAATGGCCCGGTGATAACAGGCCTCGGCCATGACATGCTCGCCCGCCAGCGCGGCGATCAACCCGCGATGCTCCCACAACTCGGCGCGTTCCGGCGCGACGTTCAAGGCGCGCTCGAGAAAGTCGCGCGCGAGCGAGCGCTCATCACCTCGAAAATGCGCGAGCGCGGTGCGATGCAATGCATGCACATGGCGCGGTTGCACAGCGAGCACGTCCTGATAGGCGCGCAGCGCGTCGGCCGTTCGGCCGTTGTCGAAATGGTGATCGGCAAGCGCAAGCGCTGCTTGCTGGCCCGATGCGTCGGCCGCCGAATCGTCGGCCGCAACATGAGCCGGTTCGGGGCGGTTTTGATGGGTCATGGTTTTGAAGATAGCGGAGGTCGTCCGAGGGTCGAAATCAGACGATGCTGAAAACTCCGCCGTACCTCAGGCAATCCCGCGTTTCTCGCGCAGAAACGTTCGCGCTGCGCCGGCGAGCCATGCCCACGTAAAACAGGTTCCGGCGCCGGTGCAATCCTGACGGCACGCCAGCGAGCCTGGTAACGGTGAATTTTGACAATAAGCCGCCGCAAAAATACAAATGAGACTGGATGCACTCGCCAGAAACGAACGCTTACACCGTTTTAATTCTGTTTAACGCTCGGGGGTCAAGCTCGGCCGATAATCAGCCGATATAGACAGGAAACGGATTCGATCGAACACACGGATACAAGGGCGGCGGCAACGCACACGAATGCTTGCCGCTCTCCCATGGAGGAACGCCGCCGCTTGTACAGCCGGGGCCAGGGGAGTTCAGGGAATGATCACGCAAGGAGAACGGTCGCGCGCCGGGACAGCAGCGACTGGATGGACACGCTCGTGAGCCGCTAATTCAGACGGCGCTCGAACATCGATGGCGCGTATCCGAATGATTATATTCCTGAGTAGTTAATAAGTTGTCCCGATGTGCGAATAAAGCAACACGCACGCCGGAAAAGCTCCTTTGCGTTGGCTGGCACTAGCGCGATTGAAGGGCGGAGCCAGATAATTGCCTTACATAGGAGAAAGATCATGGACGCCAAACCACCAAGGATTCCGACCCCGGACCAAGTATTCAGCCCGGATCCGGAACCGGTGGCCGTTGAGTTTCTCGGCGATGAATTGCCCGCTCATGTGCGCGCATTTCTCGACGAGCAACGCAAGGCACACGAACAGAAGTGACGGGGCAGCGCATTGGCGCTAGACGTGCAAAGCGAACGGCGGGCCGGTGCAGGCATTGCCGCGGGTTTTTGCGCACTCTCGATCGCACCATCGAAATGATGGTGCGCGCGTTCGATGCAACGCGCGCGTGATCCATATTGCGCGCCGTTTGTGCGCTATCGCACGGACAATCGAGATTATTTTCTGCCGCGTTGAAAACGGTTTGCGGCAACGGCGGCCAACAGGCGCCTCATAACCGGCTATCCTTCGTTTTTTCCTCTTCGTCCGGCCGGGCCGCCCTCTTGCAATGAACTCCGCTTTTCGCGCATTCGCGTCCTGTGTCGCCGCAGTTCTCATCATGTTGCCGGCTGCCTCGGCACGCGCCGACGGCGACGATACGGCGCTCACCAACCTCGTCGCGCTCGTCTCACAGCGCCTCTCGCTGGCCGAGCCCGTCGCACACTGGAAATGGCTCAACCATAAGCCGATCACGGATACGCCGCGCGAGAACGCGCTGCTTGCTGACGTCCAGAAACGCGCTGCGGCCGCAGGCGTCGATCCGGCGTTCGCCCGCGCGTTCTTCCGCGACCAGATCGATGCAAGCACGCAGGTACAGCAAGCACTTTTCACGAGCTGGCAATCGTCGCAAGCGCCCGCCGGTCCGGCACCGGATCTCGCGACCGTCACACGTCCGCAACTCGATCGCCTTACGGCGCAGCTCATCGGCGCGCTCGCGCGCATGCAGCCCACACGCGCCGCGGACGACTGCCCTGCGCGCGTCGCGCGCGCAGTCGCACACTGGAAGGAATTGACGCGTTACGACTCTACGCGCGCCGCAGCCATGACACGGGCGCTCGGCCATGTCTGCGAGAGCGGTGGCATAGGCGGCATGGCTTAAGGCTTCCGACGCCCGCGCTCAAGCCACTCAGACTGCGTTCGTCATCCCCTCGGCCACCGAGTCCTGCAAAGGCAACACGCGCAAGCCCTTCTCGAGACGGCTCTGCAAAATGCGCCACGTCGAAAGTTCGAATGGCGCATCGGCAGCGGCCGACGTCGCCACGAGACTTCTCGCCTGCGTCGCGCTCGCCACCGCACCGAGATAGCACCAGCGATCGATGACCTGCAAAACGGGCTGGCCATGCGTGGCATCGCGCTCCTCGATCAGCACGGCACCGTCGAACGGCCAGGGCACCCCCTCCGGATCTTGCTTCGAGATACGCGGCATGCGATTGAACGACGGCCGCAACTGTGCGATCCATCGCGCTTCGACAAAGAGCGCGCCCAGTTCCCCGCCGGTCGCGTGCCATTCCACCCGACGGATCTGCTGAGCCATGCGCTGCTCGCGCGCCGAGCGCCGTTCGCCCGACAAATGCGAGCGCACGCGCTGCCGCACACGAACACTGCGGCCGACATAAAGCGGCACGTCGTTGTCGCCAAAAAATGCGTAGACGCCATGGCCCGCCGGCGCAGTATCGAGGAGATCGTCGGTGATATCGCCCGCGAGACGATGCCGGCGCGTCAGCCGCTCCACCTGGGCAGCGAGCATCTCCCCGGGCACGAGCCCCGGCAACCGCTGCCAGAACTGCCAGAGCAGATCGGCGTCGGCGAGCGCGCGATGGCGGTCGGCCGGCACGAGCGCATGGCGCTCCACTAGCGCATCGAGGCCGTGGCGCTTCTCGGCCGGAAACAGCGCACGCGACAGGCGCACAGTACACAGCACATCAGGATTGAACGTAAAGCCGGCGCGCTCGAACTCCGCACGCAGAAAGCCACGATCGAAACTCGCGTTGTGCGCGACAAAAAGCCGGCCTGAGAGCCGCTCGAACAGCGCGGGCGCAAGTTCGGCGAACGTCGGCGCTCCGCGGACCATGGCGTCCGTGATGCCAGTAAGCTGCTGAATAAAGGGTGGGATCGCTTGCTGCGGATCGACCAGCGAACTCCATCGCGTGACCTGCCCATCCCTCACCTCAACGACCCCGATTTCGGTGATGCGGTGTTCTCCCACCGAACCGCCTGTCGTTTCAAGATCCACGAAAACCAGCGGGACATTGCCAGACGGGAGATCGGCGCGCAAAAGGGTGTCGGACATGGTGAAGCAGCAGGACGAGATGGAAAAATCGCCCAAGTATGCACTGTTTGGGCAAAGTGCGCAGGGAGTTTACGGCGCGGCGGCATGCGTTAATTCCACTATTGGCGGAATTTTTGAATTGGGGTTTTCCCGCTAAACTCATGAGCACCATAAACGCACCCGCTATTTATTGCGCGCTCTTTACCCGCCAAAAATAAAAAAGCCCCGGGAGCACCAGGGCTGTCTGTCGCGGGGAGCAGGCGCGCAGTCCCGCTCGCGTGCCGCGCTTACAGAGGCTGGATGTTTGCCGCCTGCTTGCCCTTCGGGCCGACCTTGACTTCAAAGGAGACGCGCTGATTCTCCTTCAGCGACTTGAAGCCGTCCGCACGGATCTCCGAGAAGTGCGCGAACAGGTCGTCGCCGCCGGCGTCGGACGTGATGAAGCCAAAGCCCTTCGCATCATTGAACCATTTGACAATACCGGTTTCCATCTTTCAGTTTCCCTAAAAATAAAATGACGCGGACAATATCCACGCGCCGAACGTCAACTGACTTGCCTCTCTGCATTCCGCAATGGATTTGAAGCTGAAAGGAAATTCAGAATGGTCGTTATACGGGGAACGTCAATCGACCGTCAAGCGAATTTTTTATAACAGCAATTTCATTTCAGCGATAAACCAGCAAGCATCAAAAAGCCTGCAGATATATATGCATAAGAAATGAATTATCTTGAGCACTGACTTTTTACTTCTTAATGGAAGATCAGCACCGAATCGGGAAAAGCTACCTCGGATGTAACAATTCGTGTCAAACGTAAGTGTTTTTACCGGTTGTTCGAGTAATACATTCAATCCATGATGAGTATAGTTAGCGTGCAACGGGAGGCGACCATGCTGACGTTACTGCATCGGTGGTTTCATTGGCTCGTACAGATCGACGGCGCCGATCCGGAAAACGGGGCGACGGGCGAGTTCGAGGCGTACGGTTCGTGGCACGGCGACCATTGGCACAACCTGCTGTGTTCCCCTATGGACGCCCGGCACTATGTAATGGAAGACTGGAGCTTGCAGTCAGACCCGACTGAAGAACCCACCAGATAGGGATTCAACGGGGCCACATGCAAAATGACGCTTGAAGAGTGGCGCAAAAAAAGAGCGCGGCAATGAGCCGCGCCGACAAAGGTTTGGAGATCTTTTTCGTCAACGAAAAAGGCTGCTTCGAAAAGCAGCCATTAGAGTATAGCCACTCTACTGTGGGGTCATTAACGCTGCGGCACACAATCATCTGTTACGCAGGTAGCAATAATCGCGACTGACCGGATTTGCGTTGTTTTTCACGATCAATTGGTGTAGCGATCGCACAACGCCGCTTGGTTGACACTCCCCCCCCGCCAACCCGAATCCCGCTGAAAGCCCCAACCAGCAAGGCTTAACGCGATCCCTAATATCATTTCAGATTTCGCAATACTTTATTGCGCGAATCGGAACGCCCCCTTTCCGAACACCCTCTCTACACTCTGCCTGTCCGGAAACCGACTTCGACGGATTAACGCGCCACGCGAGTATTGCCTCTCGCTGCTCATCGCGTGGACGGTTTCCCAAACAGGGTTCAACGAAACCCATCTCTGTTCTCGGAGTTTACAAAGATGAAAAAGACTCTCATGGTCGCTGCCCTCACGGGCGTTTTTGCAACGGCTGCGCACGCGCAAAGCAGCGTTACGCTGTACGGCCTGATCGACGCCGGCATCACCTACACGAACAACCAGGGTGGCCACAGCGCCTGGCAAGCAACGAGCGGCACGGTCAACGGCAGCCGTTGGGGCCTGCGCGGTGCTGAAGACCTCGGTGGCGGTCTGAAGGCTATCTTCACGTTGGAAAACGGCTTCAGCATCATGAACGGCACGGCTGCTCAGTCGGGCCGCATGTTCGGTCGTCAAGCGTTCGTCGGTCTGGCAAGCGACCAGTTCGGCGCGGTCACCCTGGGCCGCCAGTACGACTCCGTGGTCGACTACCTTGCTCCGCTGTCGAACACCGGCACGCAATACGGCGGCACGATCGCAGCGCACCCGTATGACAACGACAACCTGAACAACTCGGTTCGTCTGAACAACACGATCAAGTACTCGAGCGTGAACTACGCTGGCTTCAAGTTCGGCGGCACGTACTCGTTCTCGAACAGCAGCGAATTCGCAAACAACCGCGCATACAGCGTTGGCGCATCGTACAACTGGGCAGGCCTGAACGTTGCGGCTGGCTACCTGCACATGAACAACGACATCAACAACCTGCAACTGGGTGTTGGCAACTCGGGCGCGCAAACGGGTGAATGGACGTTCGCAGCAGGCCGTCAAAGCACGTTCGGCGGCGGCGTGAACTACACGTTCGGCCCGGCAACGGCTGGCTTCGTCTACACGCAGACGCAACTGGGCAACGCACTCGGCATCTCGGGTTCGAAGTCGGGCGTCAACGGCGGCCTCGCCTTCAACTCGGGCAGCGCACGCTTCCAGAACTTCGAAGGCAACATCCGTTACGCTCTGACCCCGGCCCTGAGCCTGGCTGGCGCGTACACGTACACCCGCGCGAACTTCGGCGGCGGCGTGAACCCGAACTACAACACGGTCGCACTGCAGTCGGACTACGCACTGTCGAAGCGCACCGACGTCTACCTGCAAGGCGACTGGCAGCACGTGTCGTCGAACCAGGACCACATCGGCGCTTACCTGAACGGTCTGGGTTCGGCTTCGACCCGTCAAGACCAGGTCGCTGTGACGGTTGGTATGCGTCACCGCTTCTAAGCAGCACCGCGCAGGCCTTACCGGCCTGCTGTGCAGCTGAAAAGGCGCCGCTTGCGGCGCCTTTTTTCATTTCTGCGCGAGGCTTTACGATCCCGGCGCGGGATAGCGCACGTCCAGCACGTCGACCGGCTCAGGCCCGGCAGGTGTATGCAGCGTCACCTGGTCGCCAATCCGCGCCTTCAGGAGCGCGCGCGCAATCGGCGAAACCCAGCTCACGTGGCCATGGTCTAGATTGACCTCGTCGATGCCCACGATCGTGACCGTATGAGATTCGCCATCCTCGGTACCGTAATCGACGGTCGCACCAAAGAACACCTGATCCACGCTTTCCTGGCGGCTGCTGTCCACGACCTCGGCCAGATCGAGCCGCTTGGTCAAAAAGCGAATGCGCCGGTCGATTTCGCGCAGCCTGCGCTTGCCGTAGATGTAATCGCCGTTCTCGGAGCGGTCGCCGTTCGAAGCGGCCCACGACACGAGCTTGACCACTTCGGGCCGTGCCTCGTCGATTAGATGCAGCAGTTCGCTGCGCATGCGCTCATAGCCGGCGGGCGTGATGTAGTTCTTGGTCCCGGCAGGAATTTCGGGATGGCCGGCTTCGAGATCGTCGTCGTTGTCAGTCGATTCTTTGACAAATGCCTTGTTCATGATGGTTCGGTTCACTACACGTTGCTAGCGGCTTCGGGCCCAACCGCGAACTCAAACGAGGACCCCACTTCGGACCTGCGCCCTTCCTCTCAGGTTACACGAAGCGCGCCCACTGACAAATCGCGATAAGGGCCTTCCCTTTTTTAAAAAGGTTGCTATAATCTCACTTCTGCGTGCGGCTGTAGCTCAGTTGGATAGAGTACTTGGCTACGAACCAAGGGGTCGTGGGTTCGAATCCTGCCAGCCGCGCCACTTTTTCCGAGTTTGCCCAAGTCTGACCGGTGCAAATCTCAAGCAGTACACTGCAGTAAGTAGTATCGTTTTTAGCGTGCGGCTGTAGCTCAGTTGGATAGAGTACTTGGCTACGAACCAAGGGGTCGTGGGTTCGAATCCTGCCAGCCGCGCCACTTCTCGAAGGGCCTTCCTGATTCAGGAAGGCCCTTTGTTTTTGCGCGTTGCCCTTTGCCTTTAGGTGCCTTTGCGGCGTCCGTTCAGCGCGGGGCCGTGCCAATATCGCCTATCTGCGCATCCGGGCGCGGCAAGTCCTCCACGTCGCCAATCGCACTCGGCGCCCCCACTGGCGCCATACCCGTGCCCAGCACAGCCTGTGGCCGTCGCAGCACCTCCTCCACCGTGTCGCCAAAACGGCTCTTCACGAATGCGCGTAGCAGGGCCTCACGCGTCGTGGCGCCGCGCGCTTCGACTTTGCCTTTGCGATGACTGCCCTCGAACTGCGCCACGCAGCGCGCCGGCTCATCGGTCTGGGGTTCGCTCGATTCGCTCAACTCGAAGCACCTGGCGCGATCAAGCACCACGCCAGCGGCCTCCCACGACGTGGATGGCTCGAAACGCCCGTCCCATGGCCGGCCTCGGTCGCTGCCGCGCACCGCGACGGTCTCGCCGCTATCCGTGAAATAGATCTCCCGCACGAAGTCCGGCAGGCTGCGCGCCACCCAGTAATCGAGCGCGAGGCCAGTCAAGTCAGCTACGTTCATTGCTTTGCCTCGTTTCCGGTTGAAACAGCGCCCGCGGCGCGGGCCGCGTCAGGCACGAGGTGTAATGCAGGCAACGACCCGCTCGAGGGCCGCCAGCGCCGTCAATAATCGGCGCGCTCGCGCTCGATGCGCATGCCACCCTCGTGGCGATGGTGCCCTTCATCGCTGGGACGCTCGCGCGTGATGCGCATGACGTCCGGATTCGTGCGCACGCGGCGCATGACGTTCGCGAGATGCACGCGATCGCTCACCTGGATCACGAAACGCAGCAAGTTCGACTCCTGCGCGAGATCGTCGTCCATGGCGATATGCACGATATTGGCGTCGGCGGACGTGATGTCGGCGGCCACGCGGGCGAATACGCCCTTCGTGTTCTTCACGAGCACCTTCACGGCGACATCGAACAGACGGCCCGGCTGCGGCGCCCACGCCACGTCGATCCAGCGGCCCGGATCGCGCCGGTGAATGCGCTGCGCCACGCGGCAATCGGTGGTGTGAATCGCCATGCCGAGGCCGATGCCGATATAGCCCATGATGTCGTCGCCCGGAATCGGGCGGCAACAAGCCGAAAGCTGCACCGACATGCCCTCGGTGCCGGTGATGACCACGGGCGGCGCCTGCGGAGCGCTGGCGTCGCGCTGCGGATGCTGGTGATCGTCGTCGTCTGCGTCCTGGCCGCTGATCAGCACTTCGATGCGCTTGGCCATGACCGCCGCCACGCGCCGGCCGAGGCCGATGTCCGCGAAGATTTCCTGGCGGTTCTTGTTACCGGTCCACAGGACCAGTTTCTCCCAAACCTCCGGTGTGACATCCGCAAGCTGGTAGCCGTAACCCTTGAGCGCCTGGTCGACGAGACGCTCGCCAAGCTGCACCGACTCGGTGAGCCGCATCGTCTTCAGATAGTGACGAATGGCCGAGCGCGCCTTGCCGGTGCGCACGAAACCGAGCCACGCGGGATTCGGCTTCGAATACGGCGCGGTGATCACTTCGACGATGTCGCCGCTCTTCAATTCCGTGCGCAGCGGCAGCAGTTCGTTATTGATCTTCACGGCGACGCACTGGTTACCCAGGTCGCTGTGGATCGAATACGCGAAGTCGAGCGCCGTGGCGCCGCGCGGCAACGCCATGATTTTCGACTTCGGTGTGAAGACATAGACAGCGTCCGGGAACAGGTCGATCTTGACGTGCTCGAGGAACTCGCTGGAGTCGCCCACCTCGCTCTGGATGTCGAGCAGCGACTTGAGCCACTGGTGCGCGCGCTTCTGGACGTCGTTGAGATCTGCGCTGCCGTTCTTGTAGAGCCAGTGCGCCGCCACGCCTGCTTCGGCGACCTCGTGCATCTTGCGCGTGCGCACCTGGAACTCGATGGGCGCGCCGAACGGGCCCACCAGCGTGGTGTGCAAGGACTGATAGCCGTTCACTTTCGGAATGGCGATGTAGTCCTTGAACTTGCCCGGCACGGGCTTATAGAGCGCGTGCAGCGCGCCGATGCAGGTGTAGCACTCGAGCGGCGACTCCACCACCACGCGAAAACCGTAGACGTCGAGTACCTGCGAGAACGACAGTTGCTTGTCGCGCATCTTCTTGTAGATGCTGAAGATGGTCTTCTCGCGGCCGGTGACTTCGGCGTCGATCTTCGCATCGGCGATCGCGCGCTGCACCGATTCCAGAATCTTGCTCACCACCTCGCGGCGATTGCCGCGCGCGGCCTTCACCGCTTTCTCGAGCGTGGCGTAGCGATTCGGATTGAAGTTCGCGAAGCTCAGGTCCTGCAGCTCGCGATAGGTGTTGTTCAGACCGAGGCGGTGCGCGATGGGCGCGTAAATGTCGATGGTCTCGCGCGCCACGCGGCGGCGCTTCTCGGGCGGCACCGCACCGAGCGTGCGCATATTGTGCAGGCGGTCGGCGAGCTTAACGAGAATCACGCGCACGTCGCGCGCCATCGCGAGCAGCATCTTGCGGAAGTTCTCGGCCTGCGCTTCCTCGCGATTGCGAAACTCCATCTTGTCGAGTTTCGACAGACCGTCGACCAGTTCCGCGACCTTCGGACCGAAACGCTCGGCGAGTTCGGCCTTGGTCACGCCCTGGTCTTCCATCACATCGTGCAGCAGCGCTGCCTGGATCGACTGGGCGTCGAGCTTCCAGCCGGCGCAGATTTCTGCAACGGCAACGGGATGGGTGATATAGGGTTCGCCACTCTGACGATATTGCCCGAGGTGGGCTTCATCGCTGAAGTGAAACGCCGATTTGACTTCCTTGATTTCCTCGGGCGTGAGGTAACCGGAAAGCGCTGCGGTCAGATTGGCGATGGAAACGACACCGTGCTTGCGAGGCTGCTCCGGTGTGGCGGTCGGCCCGAACAGATGACGAAACGACTGTTCGAGGACGGCGTCGATGTAATTGCGCGCAGGGCTGGCAGTCTCGGCTTCCTGGTCCACCTCGGTGGCCGGCGAGGGCGTGGTGCTCATGTTCCCCTCCGTATCAGGTCTGGCGTTGACGATTTGTGCGCGGTGCCCGACGTGCGACGCCCGGCGCGAATTACATGACGAATGGGTACTGCAAGGTACAGCGTAGTACAACGGCGCGCCGTTAGACGGGCACCTTCTTCAGCATTTCCAGACCGACCTGGCCAGCCGCGATCTCGCGCAGCGCGACGACGGTAGGTTTGTCGCGGCTTTCGATCTTCGGCGTGTGGCCTTGGGCGAGCTGGCGTGCGCGATACGTTGCAGCGAGCGCCAGTTCGAAGCGATTCGGAATTTGTTTCAGACAGTCTTCGACGGTGATGCGGGCCATGTCGGGTTCCTTCCCATTTCAGCAGGTTCTTATTCTACCTTATGTGCCCGACGCGCCGGGCTGCGGCTGGTGGATACCGAGCTGCACGAAGAGCTCGGTATGCCGCGCGTATTGCGACGTGAAGCGCAGACGCGTTGCGCTCACGATATTGCGCAACTCCTGCAGCGCACGATCGAAGTTCTCGTTGATCACGACATACTCTGCTTCGCTCGCGTGCGCCATCTCGCTACCCGCTGCAAGCAGGCGTCGCGTGATGACATTGGGCTCGTCTTCGCCACGCTTTCTCAGGCGCTCGGCAAGCGCGTCGAGCGACGGCGGCAGGATGAAAATTTCCACTGCATTGCGGAACCGCTTCTTCACCTGTTGCGCGCCTTGCCAGTCGATTTCGAGCAGCACGTCATGGCCGATTTTCATCTGCTCTTCGATCCACACGCGCGACGTGGCGTAGTAGTTGCCATGCACTTCCGCGCTTTCGAGAAATTCGTCTTCGGCATGACGCGAGAGAAAATCGTCGACGGTCGTGAAGTGATAGTGCTCGCCGTCGCGCTCCTTCGAGCGCGGTGCGCGCGTGGTGTACGAGATCGACAAACGGATCGCGCTGTCTTCGGCGAGCAGTGCGTTCACGAGCGTGGACTTGCCCGCGCCCGACGGCGCCACCACCATGAAAAGATTGCCCGGATAAACGCCCGCGTACGGATTGCGCGGTTTCGTTTCGGCCTTGCCGCCGCTATGGCTGCTGGACTGGTCGGTCATGTTCGTTGCTTCCTGAATGGCTGTTGAGTTGCTACCTTTGCCGCGTTGCCTTGAGTGTCTATAAACGCGCGGCGCGCCATGTTTATTCGAGGTTCTGCACCTGCTCGCGCATCTGCTCGATGAGGAGCTTGAGCGTCATCGAGGCATCGGCGAGTTCCTTCGCAGCCGCCTTCGAGCCGAGCGTATTCGCTTCGCGATTGAGCTCCTGCATCATGAAGTCCAGACGCTTGCCCACGCGGCCGCCCTTCTCGATCACATGACGCGTTTCGCCCAGATGCGCGGTGAGGCGCGAGAGCTCCTCGGCGATGTCGATGCGGATGCCGTACATCGTCACTTCCTGGCGGATGCGCTCGGAGATTTCCTCGCGCGTGACATTGCCGATCGTGCCGTTGCCGTTCGCGCTTTCCGGCGCGGCAATGCCGAGCGCTTCCTGCAAGCGCTCGACGATCTTCTGCTGATGCTTGACGATCAAGTCCGGGACGAGCGGCGTGATCTTCGCCACAATCGACTCCATTTCCGTGACGTTCGCGAGCAGCATGTTGGCGAGTTGCGCGCCTTCGCGCGCACGCACATCGATCAAATCGGCGATGGCCTGCTTGCCGCAGCCGAGCACCGCATCGCGCAGCACCTCGGGCGCCACGCCGCTTTCTGCGAGCACGCCCGGCCAGCGCAGGATCTCACCGGTGCGCAGGCGGCCCGACTCGGGAAACGCTTCGAGCACGGCGCGCTCGAGCGTCGCGAGTTGTTCGAGCGCGTCGCGGTTGAGCGCACCCGCGCTGGCGGCCTGTTCGCTGCGCTGGATGTTGATGCGGATATCGACCTTGCCGCGCGAGAGCTTCGTCATCAGCATTTCGCGCAGCGTGGGCTCGCACACGCGCACATCTTCGGGCATGCGAAAGTTCAGGTCGAGAAACCGCGAATTCACGGTGCGCAGTTCGATGGAAACACTGGCGCCGCCCGTGCCCGATGCCGCTACGAGTTCGCGCGTGGCGCTGGCATAGCCGGTCATGCTGTAAATCATGGTTCGTCTCGCGATAAAGCCATGGCCGCGCGCCTCATGAAAAGCGCGGGTCACGACAAGAGGAATCGATGCGCCCGGCGTGGTTTCGTGCTGGCTGTCGTGCTGGCAATAACGCGCGGGGCGGAGAACCCCTATTATCCCATTTTTGACAACGCCGCCGCCGCACGCAGCAGGCACCACGCCCGGCCGCTGGTGTGCGCCCATCGCCCACCGTGCGAAGGCGGTAAAATTGCGCTTTCCCCTTCCTGTTCGTGCCCTCGCGCACGCCCGACGATGACCCAATCCATCCAGCGCCCCTCCGGCCGCACCGCCGACCAGCTTCGCAACGTCCGCATCACCCGCCATTACACGAAGCACGCCGAAGGTTCGGTCCTGGTCGAGTTCGGCGACACCAAGGTGCTGTGCACCGCGAGCGTCTCCGAAAGCGTGCCGCCGTTCCTGCGCGACAAGGGCCAGGGCTGGCTCACCGCCGAATACGGCATGCTGCCGCGCGCCACGCATACGCGCAGCGATCGCGAAGCCGCGCGCGGCAAGCAGACTGGCCGCACCCAGGAAATCCAGCGCCTGATCGGCCGTGCGATGCGCGCCGTGTTCGACCTCGAATTGCTCGGCGCGCGCAGCATCAATCTCGACTGCGACGTCCTGCAAGCCGATGGCGGCACGCGCACGGCCAGCATCACGGGCGCGTTCGTGGCGGCGCATGACGCCGTCACGAAACTGCTCGCGACGGGCCGCATCGAGCGTTCGCCGATCACCGACTACGTGGCGGCTATTTCCGTGGGCATGTACAAAGGCGTGCCGGTGCTCGACCTCGACTATGACGAAGACTCCCAGTGCGACACCGACATGAACGTCGTGATGACGGGCTCCGGCGGGATGGTCGAAGTGCAAGGCACCGCCGAGGGCGCAGCGTTCTCGCGCGCCGAATTGAACGCGCTGCTGGATCTCGCGCAAAGCGGCATTGCCTCGCTGATCGACAAGCAGAAAGCCGCGCTGGAGATCGCGCATGGCTAATTCGCCGGATACGGCTGCGCCGGACGTCACGCGCTTTTCGCGCGTCGTGCTCGCCTCGAACAACGCGGGCAAGCTGCGCGAGTTCGCGGCGCTGCTGGGCGCCGCGGGCATCGAACTCGTGCCGCAAGGCGCGCTGAACGTGCCCGAAGCCGAAGAACCGCACGTCACGTTCGTCGAGAACGCGCTCGCCAAGGCACGCCATGCGGCAAAGCTCACGGGCCTGCCCGCCCTCGCCGACGACTCGGGCCTGTGCGTGCCCGCATTGCGCGGCGCGCCGGGCGTCTATTCGGCGCGCTACGCGCAGCTTGCAGGCGGCGAGAAGAGCGACGCAGCAAACAACGAACTGCTAGTCGAAAACCTCATGCCACATGCCGATCACCGCGCCTACTACTACTGCGTGCTGGCACTCGTGCGCCACGCCGACGATCCGGAACCGCTGATCGCGGAAGGCCGCTGGCACGGCGTCGTGATCGACGCACCGCGTGGCGAGAACGGCTTCGGCTACGACCCGTACTTCTACCTTCCGGGTCTCGAAGCCACGGCAGCCGAACTCGATCCGGCGCTGAAGAACGCATCGAGCCATCGAGCCATCGCCTTGCGGCAACTGCTCGCGCGGCTGGAGGAGCTAGCGTGAGCCAGCAGCATCGCACCGGCATCGACGTGATCCAGTCGTTCACGATGCCTGGCAGCATCCGCCTGACTTCGCTGCCGCCGCTATCGCTTTACGTGCATTTCCCGTGGTGCGTGCGCAAATGCCCCTACTGCGATTTCAACTCGCACGAATGGAAAGGCGAGCGCTTTCCCGAAGACGACTACCTCGACGCGCTGCGCGCCGACCTCGAGCAGGCGTTGCCGCTCGTTTGGGGCCGCCAGGTGCACACGGTGTTCATCGGCGGAGGCACGCCCAGTTTGCTCTCGGCGGCGGGGCTCGATCGCCTGCTCTCCGACGTGCGCGCGCTGCTGCCGCTCGACGCCGATGCCGAAATCACGCTCGAAGCGAACCCCGGCACCTTCGAAGCCGCGAAGTTCGCGCAGTTTCGCGCGAGCGGCGTGAACCGCCTTTCGGTGGGCATCCAGAGCTTCAACGAAGCGCATCTGAAAGCGCTCGGGCGCATTCACGACGCCGCGCAGGCGCGTCATGCCGTGGAGGTTGCGGCAAACACGTTCGACAATTTCAATCTGGACCTGATGTTCGCGCTGCCACGGCAGACGCTGGCCGAATGCCAGGCCGATATCGAAACGGCGCTTTCGTTCGCGCCGCCGCATTTGTCGCTCTATCACCTCACGCTCGAACCGAACACGCTGTTCGCGAAGTTCCCGCCCGAAGTGCCCGACGACGATCTGTCGGCCGACATGCAGGAGTGGATCCACGCGCGCACGGCCGAGGCCGGCTATGGTCGCTACGAAGTATCGGCCTATGCGCAGCCGAGCCGGCAGAGCCGCCACAACCTCAACTACTGGCGTTTCGGCGATTACCTGGGCATTGGTGCGGGCGCGCACTCGAAGCTCTCGTTCCCGAACCGCATCGTGCGGCAAGTGCGCTACAAGCATCCGGCCACGTTCATCGAAGAAGCGCGCGCGGGCAAGCCGATCCAGGAAGAGCACGAAGTAAGCGCGCGCGATCTGCCGTTCGAGTTCATGCTCAATGCGCTGCGGCTCGTAGAGGGCTTCCCGGTGCATCGCTTCCTGGAACGCACCGGACTGCCGATCACGACGATCGAGCCCGCGCTGCAAGAGGCAGAAAAGCGCGGCCTGATCCTGCGCGACTACGAGAAGATCGTGCCCACTGAGCTGGGTCAGCGGTTTCTCAACGATCTTCAGGAGCTGTTTCTCAAAGAGCCTGCCTGAGGCTCAAATCGAGATGGCTGGGGGACTGCCGGCGTGCCGGTGTTTCGGGTTACAATGCGCGGCTCCGGAGGTGTGGCAGAGTGGTTGAATGCACCGGTCTTGAAAACCGGCGAAGGGGTAACCCTTCCGTGAGTTCGAATCTCACCGCCTCCGCCAGAACGACGTTTCAGGCAGCCCCACAAAACCCCGCCAACCCTTGATACACAAGGCTTTCCGGCAAAACCCCAGTTCCGAGAAGTACCGTAAAATACCGCAAAATCCCCGTTTTTGGCGGGTACTTTTCCGGGTACTTTTTCAGGGTTTCCAGCCATGCCCGAAAGCCTTCTACGCGACCTGCAATGCCGCAATGCGAAGCCACGCGCGAGCGCCTACCGACTGCGCGATGGCGGCGGCCTGTTCCTCCAGATCAAGGCCAACGGCCTGAAATACTGGCAGTTCCGGTACATGAAACCGGACGGCCGCGAAGGGCTGATACAGATCGGCCCGTATCCGCGCGTCACGCTCGACGCGGCGCGAGCTGCGCGCAACCAACACCGCGCGGCGGTATCCGGCGGCGACGATCCGGCCGTGCTGCGCAAGCAGGACAAGGCCCGCCGCAAGATCGACGCGGCCCGCTCCCTGACGTTCAAGCAATGCGCGGCGGCCTACATTGACGCGCGCAGCGCCGAATGGGTGAACCCGAAGCACACCCAGCAATGGACAAACACGCTCACCACCTACGCTTACCCGATCATCGGGGCATTGCGGCCCGTCGATATCGACACGGACCTGATACGGCGCGTGCTTGAGCCGATCTGGCTCACCAAGAACGAGACGGCCTCGCGCCTTCGCGGACGGCTCGAAAACATCCTTGACTGGGCGAAGGTGCGCGGCCTGCGCGAAGGCGAGAATCCCGCACGCTGGAACGGCCACCTCGATCAATTGCTGGCGGCACCGTCGAAGGTGCAGAAGCCAAACCACCACGCGGCGCTGCCCTTCGCCGATATCGGGGCGTTCGTGATAGAGCTGCGCCGTATGGTGGGAACGGCGGCGCGGGCTCTGGAGTTCGCGATTCTCACGGCCATGCGGACAGGCGAAGTGATCGGCGCACGGCCGGGAGAGTTCGACCTGTCCGCACAGCTCTGGACTGTTCCAGCGGAGAGGATGAAAGCGAAGCGGCCGCACCGCGTCCCGCTATCGTCGGACGCGCTCGCCTTGCTGCGGGCGCTCCCGTCAATGTCCGTTGACGGCCCGATCTTCGAGGGGCGGCGCGAAGGCCGGCCGCTCTCGAACATGGCGATGTTGCAGCTACTTGAACGCATGGGCCGGGGCGAGCTGACCGTTCACGGCTTCCGCTCGACGTTCCGCGACTGGGCGGCCGAATGCACGCCGTTTCCCAATGAGGTGGTGGAGATGGCGCTGGCGCACGCGATCCGCGACAAGACCGAGAGCGCCTACCGGCGCGGCGATCTGTTCGACAAGCGGCGCGAGCTGATGGAAGCCTGGGCGAAGCACATCAAGGCCGAAGTGAGGAAGGCCGCCAAGGCCCAATAAGACGGCATTTCCAGCGCGGCGGCGCTTGGGTTTCCTCCCAAGCCGGGAGGGAGGCGCGGCGGGGCCGCTTTGCGCGCCGCCATCGCTCTGGCGAGCCACGGCGAAGCCCCAACCGCACGCAAGCCGAAACCAGCGGCACCAGACGGCCAAGGCTTGACCCTCCCCCCCCTCCAAAACTTGCGCGCATAAAAATCTGACTGAGCGCGATGGTATGGAGCGGCACGGCACGGCCGGGAACCGCAGCCGACCACCTGACCACCGACCACCCTGGCTACCCTGAAAATTATGGAGAGCGTCGCGCGTGACGAGGTTCGAATTACCCTCATGCGCCGATTGCCGGGAAGGACCCACGGCGGCGGGCACTGTTACGGATAGCGCAATGGTTCTCCGCCAGCCGCAAGCGCCTACCCCCCCGGTAAAACGCTGCTACCGTACTACCGTCCGCATCATGCCTCATCAGCTTCTTGAACCCGGCCCGATGCATGACGTTGGCGCGGTGATCGTCCTGCATGCGATGGAGCAATTCAAACCGTGCTGCGCCATGCGCCTCAAAGAACCACTTCACCTGACGCAACATTGCCGAATGGTCCGCACTACCCGTACCGCCAAGCGGCTATTGCCAACGCAATGCGCAGCCACCTCGCGCCGCCAATCGTCCAGAGTGCCGCTCTCGCGAAACTGACTTTGTATCGGTGCGTCCGATTGGTAAATCATCGGCTCCCGGCCTTCGCCTATCACGCGATCCGGCAGCACGAACGCGCCTTGATGCCAGCCGATACGGGGCACGCAGCGGTAACGCGCATCCGGCCGCGACATTTGAATGTAGTTTGCGATCTGCTGGCGGGCGGTCTGCGTATGGCCGATCTTGACACCCATCGCCAGCAGCTCGCGGCGCAACTCGGTCCCGTCACCGGCGAACAGCGCAGCGGGCGCGGCCCAACGCTTCGTCACGCCGTCGCGGTCTGTGAATTCGAGCAGGTAGCCCCATTCGCTGTTCGCTTCGTTGCGCGTCTCTGCCGTCACGTCCACCCGCGTGCTGATCCAATGCGGCGGCAGCGCCTCGCCTTGACTGTTGAAACCGTGATACCAGACGCCCGTATCGTCAACCTCGAAGCGGGATTTCCCATCGAGCGCGCGGGCCGTTTTCCGGGCCTTGGCGGGCCTCGCGTTCGTTGTGGGTGCATCGGCATTGCCCGCACCGTCCGGGCGGCGCGTAGCGAGCGCGGAGCGCACGGCAGCGGCTACCGCTTGCACGCCCCGATGTGCGGCCATGTCATTGAAGTCCGTTCCAGAGGCGGGGCGCTTGTCTCCGAAGTCAGGCACGGCCACCATGCCACCGACAGCGGCGGCGGCGGCCTTCGCGTTCGTCACGCCCGGATTGCCCTTTGTGCGGTAATCATCATCGGCACAGAGGACAATGCGCGCATCACGATGCTGGCCGCGCAGCGCCTTGGCAACCGCCAGCAGGTTCCCTACGTCGAACGCCACGGCACACGGCAGCCCCGTAGCGGCCGCGAGCGTGCTGGCCGTCGCGTAGCCTTCCGCAATCAGCAGCGTGTCACCTACCGGGCCGCCGACGATGGCGAAGTGCCCTGACTTCTGGCCGTCCTTGAGGTAGCGCTTCTGGCCGTCCACAAGGATCAGCTCGACGGTCCAGACCTTGCCCGCCGCATCGCACGCTGGAACGATCAAAGCGCCGTCGCAAACGGCTGTACCGAAGCGCAGCGGGCCGCGATAGAGGCGCAGCTCGCCCGGTTGGATCGCCTTGCGCTTGAGGTAGGGATGATCGGCCGGAGCCGCCCCGGCCGCTTCCCAGATGCGCGCGGCCTCGACGGCCACCGCCTCATGCCGCTCTGCCGCCTCCGCCAGCTCGCGCGCCTCACGCTGCGCACGCTCCGCATCGCGTCGCTTGCGCTCTGCTGGCGGGACCGGCTTGGCCTTGTGTGCACGCGGATCGAAGCCGTGCTCCTTCGCGATATGGAACAGCGTATTGATCGTTATCCCGCCGCCCTTGAACGACTTCCACGAATCCCGCGCGGCCTTGGCGTTATAGCTCTGTGCGTTCCGGCTCCATTCGTCCCAGAGGGAGAATGCTTCGTCACCAAACCCGGCCTTGAGCGCCATCCCGGCCTTGCGCCACGTCTCGCGATCATCGGGCGGTATGTAGCCCAATGCGATGCGGGCACGCTCAAACTCATCATGCACGGTATCCGCCACGGCTCGCCCTCAATGCTTCGTTACGCCAATGCCCGCGTGCATCATGAGCTGCTGTACGCGGCCCACAAACCCGGCCAGAAACGCGGCTTGCACGTCGAACAGCGCCACCACCTGCGCGCCTCGCCCGGACGGCTCCATGTGGAGCGCAATGGCCGCGAGATAGGCGTTCGAGGCGCGCATCATCTCGGACGCCAGATCGACCTTGCCAAGCACGTCGAGCGTTTCATCGGCCGCGATTGCCCCGGCCTTCACGCTGAGTTCGTGAATCACTGGAACGCGTGTCTCGAATGAGAGCGCTTCATCGCCGGGAAAATGAATGATGCAAAATTCGGTTTTCATGTAGGAATCCTCAACGGGCGGCGTAGTTTGCCGCCCTTGTTGAACAAGTGCGCCGCTTAGGTTTTCGCCCTCTCGGCCGCGCCGCCCAGCGCCCGTTTCCACGCGCCGTCGAACGTCCCAACATCTTCCGCCGCCGTTTCGATGTATTCGTCCAGCAGCGTGAAGCCCTCATGCGCAAGTCCCGCCAGCAAGCTATCGCCACCGGCTGATGCCAGACGCTCTAGCGCGTGAAAAAGGACACTGGCCCGCTCCATACCTTCGAGCGCACGGCCGGTCGCATTGTTGGCGGCATCAAGCGCACGGACCAGCGTTGTCAGCTCACGCATGGGACACCTCCAGCCTGTATTCCTCACGCGCGCCCTCCATAGAGGAGGCCCATTCTTCGGCAAGGCGCACGCCAACATCGGCCAGCCCGCGAACCGTGGTGAATTCGTCGCTCATTTGCGAGACGGCATCGAACAACGCCCCGAGCTGGTACAGCTTGCGCGCGCAATCATCGAAGTAAAGAGCGGCCTCGCGCACGCTGGGCGTTCCGGGCAATGCTTCGCGCTTACCCATGCGACACCGCCGCGTCATGTGTGAGCGCCGCCCGCGCGGCGTTCGCCATGCCTTCGAACGCGCCGAAGATCGACACCTGCTCGGTTAAGTCGAGCTGGCCGAAAGCCGCCGCCGCGTCCTCGTTCGAAAGCAGGTTTGCGAAGGCCACCAGCTCACCAAGGTGGATTACAGCCGCGTCGATGCTGGCGGCCGGGATAGCGTGCTGGCGGTTATCCATGCTGCACCTCCACCCGCTTGAGTTGCTTTTGCAGAATTGCGCGGGCGAGCGCAACGAAGCGCGGAGCGTCTTCCGCTTCGATGCGCAGATCGCCGTAGCTCGTCTGGATCGTGAAGCCGCACTCCATGTCGGGAACCTGTTTCGCCAGTGAGTAGCCGAGGCGTTCGATTGCGCGCTCGCGGGCCGCGTGGAGCTTGGACGTGTCATGCATGGCACACCTCCACGCGGGCCAGCTCGGCAAGACGGCGCAAGGCGTCGCCAGTTGCATCGAGCGCAGCGGAATCGCTAGGCGCGAGCGCGGCGGCGCGGAGCGCAGCACGGATGATTTCGAGGGGGGATTGCGATTGCCCGATATGGGCGTGCGGAAACACTGGACGCATGGCGCGGCCTCCTTAGGTGTGGGAGACCCGGCCGCCGTCGCCAAACGGGGTGGCCGGGCACAAGGCAGGGTTGGCGAACCGGCCCCAAGGAAACCGGCAGACCCGAAGGTCTCCCCACCAAGGCCCGACCATTGAAGGCGTGCGAAGGCGCACTGACGAAAAAATAGCCGCATTGCTGGCGGCTCGTCCGCCTTGGGGGTTCCGGTCGCCAAACCGGCTCGCTGTTGTCTCAGCGAGTTTCCAGTATACCCCGCGCCGCCGCCCGGTCCAAGCGACGGCCGCGCGCACCGAAACCGGGTTTCAGCCACTGCCCGCCGTACCGTACCAGCGAAGGGCCACAACGCCAGCACCCAACAGGCCGCTGCTCCCTGCGGTTTCACGGCCGCACCTTACCCGCCAGCATGAATATCGCCAGCTCCATTTGCGCGATGGCCTTCCTGATGCGTGACGGGAAGTGCCTCGCGTCGCGCTCGAAGATACTCCAATGCACCGCAAACATTGAGAGCGCCTCACCGTCTGTAGCAGGCTGGCGGGACAAGGCCGACAGCGCCGCCACCTGTTCAACGTATCGTGTGGTGGCGAGCCTCGTAAGCCCTAGCCGATCCATCGCCGCCAGCACGCGCCGTATCTCCGGTCGATTGCGCCAGCGAGAGAACCAATCCAGCCAACGTTTCCCCGCGCTATCTGCAAACCCATCGCGCGCTGTACGGTCGCTCTCCCAGCCCACAATGCGCGCCTGAAGAATGTCAGCGCCGCCCAGCCAGTCCTGCGCCTTATACGAAGTGAACAGATGCCCCGTGTCCACCTTGCCCACCAGCGCCTCAGCGGCCGATGTAGCCATCAACGACTTGATGATTTCCTGTGTTCGTTGATGCGCCTCGATCTGCCAATGGGCTTCCCGAGACTGGCATTCGTCAACCAACGCTCGCTTGAAAAACTCAGCAGACACGCGCACGCCCGCGAAGTCAGCAACGGCTAACGCTTGTTGGCGCAGCTCCTCAAGGCCGGAATTTTCAGTCATCGCTGGAACCCTCATCGGCACATTTAGCGTTGCTTATTTTATCCCGCAACGTTCCATACGTCTCGCACCGATCCGCCGCGTACTTTGGCGCGCCGTATGGCATCGCTAGGCGCGTATCATCGTTTCGATTCATCAACTGGAGAGCCGATATGAGCGACGCCCAACAGCCAACCTTCGAAGCCGTCCAACTGAAAGACGGCTCCGGCTACTTCGTGCGCGTCACGTGGCCAGACGGCTATGAGTCGCAGGTAAATGAATTTGCGAATGAAGCCGAGGCCCGCCAGTGGATTGAGACGAAGGGGCCTCACTGGCACGAATGGGCACCGCACCGTGTACGGCCCACGAAGTAGTCCTACTTGCGGCAAGGGCGGCATGTCCAAAACCGTTCCCTTTTAGACATACCTAGATCAAGGTGTACGAAAATAAGGGTGGAGTTATTCCGTACACACCTTATGATTCGGACATGCCTTTCGTACACCAACCATGGAGCCGATATGTCCCGCACCTTCGCTTATGTCCGCGTCAGCACGTCCGACCAAACCACTGCAAACCAGCTCCGCGAGATCGAGGCGGCGGGCTTCGCGGTCGATAAGCGCCGTGTAGTGTCGGAGAGCATCAGCGGCAGCGTGAGCGCCGAGCAGCGGCCAGGCTTCGCCAAGCTGATTGACCGCATGGAGGAAGGTGACGTGCTGATCGTGACGAAACTAGACCGCCTCGGCCGCAATGCTATGGACGTGCGCGCGACCGTCGAAGAGCTGGCGGAACGCGGCGTGCGCGTTCACTGCCTCGCCCTGGGTGGCGTCGATCTGACCAGCGCGGCCGGTCGCATGACAATGCAAGTCCTAAACGCCGTGGCGGAGTTCGAGCGCGATCTACTCATCGAGCGCACGAACGCGGGCATCGCGCGAGCCAAGGCAGAAGGTAAGGCGATGGGCCGCCCCGCCGCCCTCTCGGAGCAACAGCGAACCGAAGTGTTGCGCGAGCTGGCGGGCGGTAAGAGTGTGGCGGCGCTCGCGCGTCAATACGGCACGAGCCGCCAAACCATCATGCGCGTCCGCGCGACGGCCTGACACCGCTACCTCCAACCTCACTTTCGACGGGCCGCAAGGCCCGTTTTTCGTTGCGCCGTGAGAGGCGGCGGCGCGGGGTTTGTTTTGCGCGAAGCGTTCCAGAGGCGGGTACTTTGCCGCTGTCTGCCCTGATTGCCCGCTTTCCTCTGTCTCCAAAGTGCCATATCGTTGGAGACACTTTGGAGACAATCTGGAGACGGGCAAAAGCCTTATGGAATATGGGTTCTAGAAGAGACACACATAATGTCTCCACGTCTCCAAGCGTTTTTGCTTGCCGGACTTCGCACACGGCCCGTCAGCGCCCAGTGCGAAGCCGCCCAAATCCGGGTACTTCGTCGGGTACTTTTACGGCATATAGCCAGCAAAGCTCATCCATCAAGGATCAAAGAAAGACACCGCCTCCGCCAGCAGATTTTCCCGCCCCTTCCCGCCTTACTTTCTCTCCCCTGAACTGCCCCATCCGGGACCACAGGCCCATGCCACAAGCACGTCTTGACGGCACATCGCGCCTGCAGCCGGAAGCGATTTGATTAAACTTAAGGGTCGCATGCGTATATCGCTGCCACATACCATGCCATCTATATGGCAGATATCTAGGTGAAAACCCTAGTAGTGCTGTACAATCCTGCTCATTGAGAGGATTAATCATGCCGCACCGTTTCCAACTGCTTGAAAAATTCGCATTTTCGATCGTCGTCCTGTCTGCCGTGATCTGCTCGAGCTACATCGCCTGGGAAAGCTCGCCGGATCTGCGCGCCAACCTTGAGGTCGGCAAAGAGCTCTTCCTGAAGAGCGGCCAGTACTCGTACGCCTGCGCCACCGTGTCCGGCGATCCGTGCGCACAGTTCCCCATCGAATAAGCGTTCAACACGTCTTTCCCGCTGTTTGCCTCGCGCCGCCTTGCTCAAGGCGGCCTTGAACGCACACCCCGATACGCCACGCGGGTGACTGCGGATTGAAACCCCGCTCGTTTCGACTAAGCTCAAATCTGGTTTCGCATCCGAGCCTGCTCGCCATGCTCATCCGCGCCCGCCCGCGCAACGGCCTTGCAGCCGTGAGCGCCACTAGCCACAGGCTCGCCTGCACCTGCCTGCTGCGTTATCTCGGCTCGTCCTTGCTGCTCGCCCTCGCGAGTGCCTGCACGATCACACCCGCGACCCGCCCGACACTGGTCATCCCACCCCAGGCGATCAACAGCGCGGCGCTCGACGAGTATCGCGCCGCCGTGGCGAAGCGCATCGTCGAGCGCAATCCGTCCCATGTGCTGCGTGGCACGCCTCAGGCAATGCTGCGCTCGCTCGTGGTCGTCTCGTTCACGGTCAATCGCGACGGACAGATCGTGAAGTCGTCGGTCTACCGCACCAATGGCGACTACGATTCCGAAGCTACCGCGCTCGTCACGCTGCGCCACTCGGCGCCGTTGCCACCGCCGCCGGCGCACCTGCTCAACTCGATCGGCCAGCTCGAACTATTCGAAGACTGGCTGTTCAATGACGACGGCAAATTCCAGTTACGCACGCTCGCCTCGCCGCAGGCACAGAACTTCAACTGACCCCCGCGGGCGCCACTCACCTTGCGGGTGCCTTGCTGCGCCTTGCGAACGGTCGTTATAATTTTTCGCTATCCCCTACCGGCATTTGCCCGGCCAGGCGCATGGTCTGGCGCCACCCGCGCCGCGCCAATGCGCGCCCCGGCCGCCGCGCGGCCAGGTCGCGTGCCCATTGCGCTTATCCACGCGCACCCGGCAGGTTCCCGTTTCGTGCACACACCCGGCCCCGCACGATGCATACTGCTAGATCGTTGCCTGCGCAAGGATGGCCCCAACGCCTGCGCCAAGGCGAAGCGCTGCCGCCTTGAGACCACTCCGCCGCGCCGCCAGCCTGCCAGCTTCGAACCCTGAATAAAAGACGCCTGCGCCGCGCCTTGCGCTTCGCGCGCCGGAACGCGCAAAGCGCGCTTCACACTGACAGCACAACGACTGGAGACCCATCGATGTCCACCTCTCCCATTTCGCCCGCGCGCGCCGATCAGCCAGACGCAGCGAAGCAGCAAAGCGCCGCGCGCGTGATCTTCGCGAGCTTCATTGGCACCGCGATCGAGTTCTACGATTTCTATGTGTACGCAACGGCCGCCGCGCTCGTAATAGGCCCCGTATTCTTCCCGCATGGCTCAGCCACGGCCCAGGCGCTCTCCGCATTCGTGACATTCGGCATCGCGTTCGTTGCACGGCCGATCGGCTCGTTCATCTTCGGCCACTTCGGCGACCGTATCGGCCGCAAATCGACACTCGTCGCTTCGTTGCTCGTGATGGGCCTGTCCACCACGCTGATCGGCTTCGTGCCCGGCTACGACTCGATCGGCAGCCTGGCCCCAATCCTGCTGTGCGTGCTGCGCTTCGGCCAAGGCATCGGCCTTGGCGGCGAATGGGGCGGCGCGGCGCTACTCGCGACCGAATACGCGCCAGAGGGCAAGCGCGGCTGGTTCGGTATGTTCCCGCAACTCGGGCCCTCGGTAGGCTTTCTGGCATCGAACGGCCTCTTCTTCGGCCTCGCCTCCACGCTCTCCGACCAACAGTTCCGTGACTGGGGCTGGCGCGTGCCGTTCATCGTCTCGGCGGTGCTCGTCGCGCTGGGGCTCTATGTGCGCCTGAAGATTGCCGAAACGCCGGCGTTCAAGACCGCCATCGAGCGCGAGGAGCGCGTGCGCGTGCCGGTCGCCACGCTGCTTTCGAAGCACTGGTGGCCGACGCTGCTCGGCGCACTCGCGATGGTGGTCTGCTACACGCTGTTCTACAACGCCACCGTGTTCTCGCTTTCACATGGCGTGAGCGCCCTGCATATCCCGCGCCCGACCTTCCTCGGCATGCTGTGCATCGCGGTGGTGTTCATGGGCATCGCCACGCCGATCTCGGCCTGGCTGTCCGACCGCTTCGGCCGCAAGCCGGTGCTGATCGTCGGCTGCATCGCCGCGATCCTTTCGGGCTTCACGATGCAGCCGCTGCTCGGCAGCGGCTCGCTGCCGCTCGTGCTGCTGTTCCTCGTGATCGAGCTGTTCCTGATGGGCGCCACCTTCGCACCGATGGGCGCGCTTCTGCCCGAGCTCTTCCCCACCAGCGTGCGCTACACGGGCGCGGGCGTCGCGTACAACCTGGGCGGCATCCTGGGCGCGTCAGTGGCGCCGTATATTGCGCAGGTGCTCGCCGCGCGCGGCGGCCTCTCGTGGGTTGGCGCCTATGTCTCGATCGCGGCATGCGTGAGCCTGTTCGGCGTGTTGTGCATGCGCGAAACGCGTCACAGGTCGCTGACTTGATTCACGGCCTGATTCACGGTCCCGATTCACGGTCCTGATTCACAACCCTGATTCACAGCACACCGGCAAAAAAAAGCGGAGTCCCCGCAAACGCGGATTCCGCTTTTTTATTCGCCAGCGACACTGGCGTGCCTATACTCGATTAAACGAGGTCCGCGTACGTCTGCGGGGGGAGATCAACCATGAACCTGCATCTGAGCAACGCCGATATCGTGCTGATGATCGCACTCGCTCTAGGTATCTCGCTCGTCCTGGCCTTCCGCCTGCGCACGGCGACCTGGCGTTCAGTCGTGCTGGAAGCGCTGGTTGCCAATGCCGCGGCAATCGCGGCAGTGGTTGCGGTCGAGCTGCTGCTCGCCTGAGCGCACCGCCATACTCCGCGCGAGCCTCATCGATAGTAATAGCCGTGGTGGTAGCCGCCGCCGTAATAGCCACCCGCCGGCACCACGACGCACCCGCCCAGCGCCGCCGCGAGCAATGCACCTGCAATCAGGGTACGCGTCAATCGTTTCACTTCGTTCTCCCATCGAGTCAATGTCAGTTGTCCCGCACGGCCCTTGCGGGCTGCGGACGCTTTCGATTGAACACGACGGCGAACGTCTGAGGCGTTGCAATTTGTAAGAAGCAGTGTGGCGGATGTTACAGCCCGCGCAATGTCTCGCGGACGCATGCGCCGCCAGCGCAGCGCACGGCAGGCAACGGCGACACTTTTAACAACTATGTAATGAGAAACAGCGCAGAAGCGGCAGAGAATCGGCGCCGCAGAACGCGACGCCGTGCGTGTTGTTCAGGCCGCGGTTGCGAGTGGCCCCTTCGATGCATCGCCGCCGTTACGCGCAGGATAAACGCGATCGACAGCATCTAGCGCAACCGCGACCGGCGGCACGTGATGTCCGTCGCCGACCGAGATCGAACGGTTGGGCGCACGCACACCAAGATGCTCGGCGTCGGTCGCAACGAAGATCATGACAGTCGGCTTGAGCAGCGCGTGGCCGAGATGCACGAAGCCCGTGTCGGTGCCGACCACGAGCGAGCAGTCTTCGATACGCTGCGCGACTTGCGAAACCGTGAGGCGCGGCAGCACCGTGGCACCCGGCACGAGCGCGGCGATCTCGCGCGCGGTGGCGTGCTCGGCATCCGAACCCCACGGCAACTCGATGCGCAGACCGCGCGCAATCAATGCGTGGCACAGCTCGCCCCAATGCTCGACGGGCCACTTCTTCTCTTCTTTCGAAGTGGCGTGGAAGATCAGCGCGGTGGGCGCATCGGGTGCGGGAAGCGCCGTGCCGTCGCGGGGGATGCGCATCTGGAAATCGGGCGGCGTGTCGATTTTGTAGCCCAGCGCCTCGCCCGTGCTGATGCGCATGCCCAGCCACGCGTCGCATTTCGGGCGCGGGCCGAAGCGGCCGTTGTAGGCGAAGGCCGCGCCGCGCTCGCCGAGATCCTGGGCGAGATAGCCGAAGCGCCGCCGACCGCGCGCAATAAAAGAGATGATCGCGCTCTTATAGACACCGTGAATATCGATGATTGCGTCGTAGCGCTCGGCGCGCAACTCGGCGATCGACTCCCAGATCGCTTTCAAGTCGCTCCAGCGGCGCGATTTCTTGAAGCGGCGCAGCGGGGCGCAGAACACGCGGTCGACACCGGCGTTCCAGCGCACGATATCGGCGAATGCCTCGTCGGAGGCCCAGTCGACCTTCACGCCGGGGAATGCGCGTTGCACGTCGGCTACGACCGGAAGCGCCTCGACGATATCGCCGAGCGAAGTCACTTTGACAATCAAGACTCGTTTCATTGTGCTGCGAACCTGCGAGGTCCGATTTCGATGATTTGCCTGAATTTTTCCCGAGATTTTAACGGAGCGGGACCGCGCCCACGGACAAATCTATGAGTTCATCCGGTGTTCATCGGACCCTTCTTTCATGCATTCCGGCGCCTGGGCCCGGTCAGAGCAGCCTGCCCCGTTGCGTAGACGAACACAGCGCCCGACCTCAGGCCGTTACAATCAGTGCTTTGCGTCTCGAATAAAAACCATGCGCCCGGTGAACCCGAACCTTCCTGCGCTGCTCGAGCGACGCGCGCGGCGCCTGTGGCGGCAATACGGCGTGCTCTGGCTCGGCGCGATCGCGGTCGGTCTCGTCGCGGTGTTCTACGCGCGCCTGATCGATTGGGGCTACAACGCCTTTCTGCGCGTGCAGCATGATCACGTCTGGCTGCCGCTCGTCGTCACACCCGCCGTTGCTGCGCTCGCCGTATGGCTCACCCGCACGTTCTTTCGCGGCGCAGAAGGCAGCGGGATTCCGCAGGTGATCGCCACGCTGCACACGAAGACCGGTAAAGCGGGGACGCGCCTGCTCACGTTGCGCATTCTCGCGGGCAAGATCCTCGTCTCGTTTCTCGCCATTCTCGGCGGCTTTACGATTGGCCGCGAGGGGCCCACGGTGCAGGTGGGCGCGGCGCTGATGTTCAACATGCGCCGCTTCTACCCGCGCTCGAACGCGCTCATCGAGCGCAAGCTCGTGCTCGCCGGCGCGGCTGCGGGCCTGTCCGCGGCGTTCAACACGCCGCTCGCGGGCATCGTGTTCGCCATCGAAGAACTCACGCGCAGCTTCGAGGCGCGCGCAAGCGGCGTGGTCATCACATCGATCATCATCGCCGGTGTGATCGCGCTCGGCCTGAACGGCAACTACACGTATTTCGGCAGGATCCAGATCGGCGCGCACTTCCCCAACCTGCTCGCCGTGGCCGTGCTCATTACTGCGATCGTCACCGGCATCGCGGGCGGCATCTTCTGCTGGCTGCTGCTCAACACGCAGCGGTGGATTCCCGCGCCGTTGCGCAAGCTGCATGCCGAACGTCCCATCGCATTCGCCGCGCTCTGCGGGCTTGTCATCGCGGTGATCGGACTTGTCTCGGGCGGCACGACGTTCGGCAGCGGCTACGCCGAAGCGCGTGGCCTGCTCGACGGCCGCGAGCATCTGTCGATCGCCTATCCGTTCCTCAAGATGGCCTCGATGGTCGGCTCCTACCTGCCGGGGATTCCGGGCGGCATCTTCGCCCCTTCGCTGTCGATCGGCGCAGGCTTCGGCAACGTGCTGCACATGATCTTCAACGACATGCAGCTGCCGATGCTCATCGCGCTCGCCATGGTCGGCTATCTCGCGGCGGTCACGCAGTCGCCCATCACTTCGTTCGTGATCGTCATGGAGATGATTGACGGCCATGCGCTCGTGATCTCGCTGATGGCCACTGCGCTGATCGCGAGCCGCGTCTCGCGCATCTTTGCGCCACCACTCTACGAAACGCTCTCGTTGCGCTACACGCACCCGGCGATGGCGTTGGCTGCACCGAAAGCCGCGCCCGAAAGCGCCAAGCCCGGCTACACCGCAGCGGACGAAACCACAACCCGCTGAGGTGCGCCGGGCTTGCCGTGCCATTGCATGACAGGTGGCGTCAATAAATCACGACGGGCGCGGGCCGCATATACATGGGCCGGGCCGGAACAACGATGCAACCGGCCAGCATGATCGTAAGCGCCGCAGCGGCAAGCAGTCTTTTGCTCATGGTGTTTTATCTGTCGATCAGGGTTAGCGCTTTTTTCGCGTCAATCAAGCGCGCCTCTCAAGCTACCCAGCGACCTTCGACCCAGCGCCAGTTCGGGCCGTGCGCGACCCAGTGGCCCGGCACCCAGTGATAGCCGACACGCTCGGCCTGCCAGTGGCCCGCGATCCACACGTAGTGGCCGCGATTCCAGCGCCAATGGCCCCGATCCCATACATAGCCGACACGCGGCGCGGGCACGACTTCGACGCGCGCGGGCGGCGGTGCGCTCGGCGCGATGACGACAATTTGTTCCGCAAACGCAGGGGCCGCGACGGCGCAAGCGCCCGCGGCAACAATGGCAGCCTTGGCAACCAGCAGGCGGATGGAATGGTTCATATGAAGCTCCCCTTCGAGGTGTACGCCGAAAGTGGCGTTACCCGATCAATGCGCGAGCACGCGCCTGCGCTGACAACGGCGGTGTTACCACGAGGGGTGAAGTGAAACCGAATATTTCGGTAAGGAAGGCAGCGATGAAACGCGCCGGCGGAAGGCGCGCAAAGAAGGCGCAAACGCAAACCACGCGCATGCGCGAAAAGCGATGGCGTTACGGCGACAATATTGAGATGCGCGCGGCGCACAGCCGCTCCGCGCGCATCGCGTGCATCAGGCCTGCGGAATCTCGATCTTGACCTCGAGCACTTCGAGATCGTCCTGGCGTTCGAGGCTCACGCGAATGTCGTCGTCGGAGATCTTGATGTACTTCGAGATCACCGCGACCAGCTCGCGTTGCAGGGCCGGCAGATAATCGGCGGGGGGATGGCCGCCTGCGCGCTCGTGAGCGATGATGAGCTGCAGGCGTTCCTTCGCTACCGAGGCGGACTTCTTCTTCTCGCCGAGAAAAAACGAAAGAAACGACATGACGTGCGCCTCCCTTACTTGCTACCGAAGAGGCGCTGCAAGAGCCCCGGCTTCTGGTAATCGGTGAAACGAAGCGTCTTGTCTTCGCCGAGAAAGCGCGCTACCACGTCCTTGTACGACTCCGCGACATCGGTGCCGTCGAGATGGACTGCAGGCAGGCCCTGGTTCGATGCGTGCAGCACCGCTTCCGATTCCGGAATCACGCCGATCAGCTCGATGCGCAGGATCTCCGAAATATCCGAAAGCGACAGCATTTCGCCTTCGCTCACGCGCTTGGGGTTATAGCGCGTGATCAGCAGGTGCTCCTTGATCGGATCCTTGCCTTCGATCGCGCGCTTGGTCTTCGACGACAGCATGCCGAGGATGCGGTCCGAATCGCGTACGGACGACACTTCCGGGTTCGTCACGATCAGCGCTTCGTCGGCGAAGTGCATCGCGAGCAGCGCGCCCGACTCGATGCCGGCCGGCGAATCGCAGATGATGTACTCGAAGTCCATCTTGCGCAGATCTTCGATCACCTTCTCCACGCCTTCCTTCGTGAGCGCGTCCTTGTCGCGCGTCTGCGAGGCCGGCAGGATGAAGAGGTTCTCGCACTTCTTGTCCTTGATGAGCGCCTGATTGAGGTTCGCCTCACCCTGGATCACATTGATCAGGTCGTACACGACGCGGCGCTCGCACCCCATGATGAGGTCGAGATTGCGCAGGCCGACGTCGAAATCGATGACCGCGGTTTTATGGCCACGCAACGCGAGGCCCGATGCGAAACTCGCGCTCGTGGTCGTTTTGCCAACGCCACCCTTGCCCGAAGTCACCACAATGATTTTTGCCATTCCCTTACCTTGCGTTCGTCAGTTTCCCAATTTGGTCTCGTCGCGGTCTTGCGCCGCTCGCGCCCGCGTGTTGCTCGCGCCCGACAGGCGGCTCAGGAGAGCCGCAACGGCTCGATCAAGATCCGTTCTTCGTCGAGCCGGATTTGCGCGGGCTTGCCCTTCACCTCGGCGGCAAGCGGAACTTCAGCGGTGCGGTAGATACCCGCGATCGAAATGAGCTCCGCCTCGAGGCTCGTGCAGAAAATACGTGCGTCGTGGTTGCCGTGCACGCCCGCGAGCGCGCGGCCACGCAACGGCGCGTAAATATGGATGTTGCCTTCGGCGATCACTTCCGCCCCGTTCGACACCGCGCCCAGCACGACGAGGTCGCCCTTCGCGTAGATGCGCTGGCCCGAGCGCAGCGGACGGTCGATCACGAGCGTCGGCTCAGCGCTCGTCGAGCGCGCCACGGAAACGGCTGCATCGGATCCTGCGTCCGCTTCGGGAGCCTCCGGAGGGAAGAGTTCCGGCTGCACGGCGGACACGGCTGGCGCGCTGGCGGCAGCATCGGCGGACTGCACCGGCGTGCCGTTCGCAGCACCGGTTGTGACTGCAGAGCCAGCTTCAGCGCCGGCGGCCTGCACAACGGCCGAGGCCTGAGTGGCGGGCACGTCGCCGGCCAAGCCGACTGCGCTGCCTGCGACGCGCTTGTCGCGCGCTTCGAGGAACGGCAGGCCCGCCTCGGCGGCCCAGCCATGCTGCGCGGGCAGCGCGACCACGCCCACCGGGCGCATGCGCACGCTTTCGAGCAGGCGCGCGATGTCGGCAAGCGCGATTTGCTCACCCTCTGCGAGGCGCCGCAAGTCGATGGCGACCGTATCGTTGGCGAAGAATTCCGGCGTCGCCTCGAAGCGCCGGGTCAGTTCGGCGCGCATCGCATCGAGCTCAGTCGTTTTGACCACAAATAAAAGCGTATCGACTGAGCCGCTCTTCAGTTCAAAATAGGGCGATTTCCTGGACGACATGGCGTTCGGCGAAAATTTTTGCGTATTTTACAGGCGTCGACGCGCACGGCCATTATTTTTAATGGCTCAAGATGCTGCGACACAGGGAGCAATGCACAACGGCGGGAGATACCGGCGCATGACGTGCCGGACGCACGCCATGGCTAAGAACAAGAGAAAAGCTGCTGGGCAGACACTCCGTTACTGGGCCGACATGCTCTTCTGCGCGAGCGCGACGT
The DNA here is from genome assembly GCF_048957375.1 of Paraburkholderia sp. A1RI-2L. Lineage (NCBI taxonomy): Bacteria > Pseudomonadati > Pseudomonadota > Betaproteobacteria > Burkholderiales > Burkholderiaceae > Paraburkholderia > Paraburkholderia sp. A1RI-2L. Next base: position 419,145 of record NZ_JARBTA010000001.1, on the reverse strand, counting down.
CGCGCACGAGGAGCGTCTCCCACTGCTCGGGCGTTTGGGTGCTGCGAGCGTGGTCGCCCGTGGCGACGAAGCCGAGCCGCTCGTAGAAGCGCATGGCGGTGATGTTGTTGTCGGTCACCCAGGCGAAGACTTGCGCAGCGCCTTCGCTCAAGAGCCAGTCGATGGCGGCATTGACGAGCAGCTCGCCGCCGCGCAGATGCCGCACGGCCGGCGCCACCCACAATGCGAACACGAACGCGCGGCGCGCCGGCGCACTTTCGAAATTCGCGCCGATCAGGCCGGCCGGATGCCCCTCGGTATAGAGGATGAACGATGTGGCAGTATGCGAGTTCGCGTGACGGGCCGCCGCAGCGTCGAAAACGGCGACATCGGCGGACAGCGCGTCTTCAAGCGAGTCGCCGAACGCATAAGGCGCGTCGCGCAGCGAAGCAGTTCGAAGCTCGCGGAGCACGGCACCCTGATCGGCAGCGATACGGCGAACGGTCAGTGACGGACTCATGCAGTCGTAAACCCCAATAAAGCACTAACGCGTAGCTTTAACCGAACTGGGCGGAGAGTCAAATCCTTATTTAACAAATTTGCCCGGCGCACACCGCCGACGCGGAACTTGACAGACCAGCCCAGGGGCCCCACAGGCATATGCACTGCGGCTCAAGGGGCTTCGTACGCGCCCGTGCCGTCCGGCCAGGGCGTGAGAAGCTCGTAGCCCTCGTCAGTAACCGCCACCATGTGCTCCCATTGCGCGGAGAGCGAACGATCCTTTGTCACCACCGTCCAGCCGTCGCGCTGCACCGCCGTGCCGGCGCGGCCTGCATTGACCATCGGCTCGATCGTGAAGACCATGCCCGGCTTCAAGCGCACGCCCTGGCCGGGCTGGCCGTAATGCAGCACCTGCGGCTCTTCGTGATAGACCTTGCCGATGCCGTGACCGCAGTATTCGCGCACGATCGAGAAACCGTCGGCCTGGGCGCGACGCTGAATCGCGTGACCCACGTCGCCGAGCGTCGCGCCGGGCTTGACCTCGCGGATGCCCGCGAGCATTGCCTCGTAAGTCGTGTCGATGAGCTGGCGACCGACCGTGCTCGGCGTGCCCACGGTGTACATGCGGCTCGTATCGCCGAAATAGCCGTCCTTGATCACGGCCACGTCGATATTGATGATGTCGCCGTCCTTGAGGACCTCGTTGCGGCTCGGAATGCCGTGGCAGACCACCGAGTTGACCGAGGTGCAGATCGTTTTCGGAAAGCCGAGGTAGCCGACGTTGGCCGGCACCGCCTTGAGCGTGTTGACGATATAGTCGTTGCAGATCGCGTCGAGGTCGTCGGTGGAGACGCCGGGCTTGACGTGTTCGCCAATCATGGCGAGCACGTCGGCGGCAAGCCGGCCGGAAATGCGCAGACGCGCGACGTCGTCGGCAGATTTGTAAGTGATGGCCATCTGTGAACGCTGTGAACGGGTAGTGAGCGCGGCGGCGCAAGGCGCCTCGCAGCAAATTCGGGGCAGCCGCGCAGAAAGCGCCATTGTACCGGGGCGTCACCCCCATCCGGCCGACGCCGATTCGGATACGTCCGATTGTCCGCGCACAAGCCACCCTTAAAAATAAGAAATATCTTACAACGACGTGAGCCGAACGCCCGACCATGACCCAGCCTGACTCCCGCCCCCACGACAAGCGCCACGCCCGGCGCACAATCGGACGCCCCGCTCAACGTGCTGATCGCCCTGCCCACCTACGACAACTCGGTGCATTTCGACTTCGCGATCGCGCTGGCCCGCCTGATGGAAACCTTCAAGGAGCGCGGCGTGCGCTTCGAGTACATCCACACGGCTTCGTCGCACATCATCCGCGCGCGCAACTTCTTCGCAAGCTATTTCCTGAGCCACCCCGAATTCACGCACGTCCTGTTCCTCGATACGGACATGGACTTCTCGCGCGAAGCGGTTCCGCGCCTCCTCGCCGGCAACAAGCCGGTAGCGGGCATCGCATGCCCGTACCGGTTCTTCGATGTGGAAAAGAAGATCACGAGCGACGACGTGGGCCTCTCGCTGCGCGAATGGCAGGAAAAAACCGTGGAGTACAACACGGCGATCCGCGCAGACGAACAAGGCAGCAGCACGGTCAGCAACGGCTGGGTCGAGGTCAACCACATCGGCACGGGCATCTTCCTTATCCGCCGCGATGCGCTCGTTGCGCTCGCGCCGCTCACGCAGCTCTACCGGCCGCCCTCGCAATACGCGCCCTACCTGCCTGATGGCCGCTTCTACGCGTTCTTCGATACGATCGGTGAAAAAGGCGTCTACCTCTCGGAAGACCTGTCGTTCTGCCAGCGCGTGCGCGCCGCCGGGATGTCGGTTTGGGCGCTCATCGACGAGAAGATCGTGCACCACGGCGGCTCGGCGATCTCGGGCACCTTCCTGCGCTCGCTGGAGCAACGCGGGCACATGAAGAAATAAGCCGCCGAAAAAAGCGGCCACAAAGCAAAAACCCCCGCAGCCGTCAGGCATGCGGGGGTTTTCTGAATTTGGCGGAGAGGGTGGGATTCGAACCCACGGTACGGGGAAACCGTACGCCTGATTTCGAGTCAGGTACATTCGACCACTCTGCCACCTCTCCGGGGGTACTGCCGGCATTGCTTTACTGCTTCTCTGGCCTTGGTCGGCGACCAGAGAAGCGAGGATTATAGAACAAATTTTGGCTTTTGCAAGGGCTCTTTGAGAAAAATCTCGAAGAGAGCATTTAGCCCTGCATTTCAAGCCGGGCAACCCCGCCCATGTACGGACGCAGCACCTCCGGCACGGTGACCGAGCCGTCCGCTTCCTGATAGTTCTCGAGCACAGCGACAAGCGTGCGGCCCACCGCGAGACCCGAACCGTTGAGCGTATGCACGAGCTCCGGCTTGCCCTGGGCATTGCGGTAGCGCGCCTGCATGCGGCGCGCCTGGAACGCCTCGGTGTTCGAGCAGCTCGAAATTTCGCGATACGTGTTCTGCGCCGGCAGCCACACTTCGAGATCGTAGGTCTTGGTGGCCGAGAAACCCATGTCGCCGGTGCACAGCGTGATCACGCGGTACGGCAGGCCGAGCTTTTGCAGGATGGTCTCCGCATGCACGACCATTTGCTCCAGTGCGTCGTATGACGTTTCCGGCGCCACGATCTGCACCATCTCGACCTTGTCGAACTGATGCTGGCGAATCATGCCGCGCGTGTCGCGGCCATACGAACCGGCCTCCGAACGGAAGCACGGCGAATGCGCGGTGAGCTTGATGGGCAGCGCGCTGCCTTCGACGATGCTCTCGCGCACCGTGTTCGTGAGCGAGATTTCCGAGGTGGAAATCAGGTACTGCGTGACCGTGTTCTCGGCGCCGCCCTTCTCCACGCGGAACATGTCCTCGGCGAACTTGGGCAACTGGCCCGTGCCGTAAAGGATTTCCGGATTCACGATGTAGGGCGTGTACGTCTCCGTATAGCCGTGCTGCATCGTGTGCGTGTCGATCATGAACTGCGCGAGCGCGCGATGCAGGCGCGCGATCTGGCCGCGCAGCAGCGTGAAGCGCGCGCCCGAGAGCTTCGCGCCGGTCTCGAAGTCGAGACCCAGCGGCCCGCCCACGTCGACGTGATCCTTCACTTCGAAGCTGAACTGGCGCGGCGTGCCCCAGCGGCGCACTTCCACGTTGTCGGCTTCGTCGCGGCCCACGGGCACGCTCTCGTGCGGCAGGTTCGGCACGCCGAGCAGCAGGTCGGAAAGCTTCGTCTGGATTTCGTCGAGCTTCGCAGCCGAGGCCTTCATTTCGTCGCCGATGCCGCCCACTTCGGCCATGACCGCCGAGGTATCCTCGCCGCGGCCCTTCATCGCGCCAATCTGCTTCGACAGGCTGTTGCGGCGCGCCTGCAGTTCTTCGGTGCGGGTCTGGATGGCGCGGCGTTCCGCTTCGAGCGCGGAAAACGCCGCGACGTCGAGGGTATAGCCGCGGTCGGCGAGGCGCTTGGCGACGCCGTCGAGGTCTTTGCGCAGCAACTGGATGTCGAGCATGGGATTGTGAGACGCAGTGTCGTTGTGTGAAGCGTCGATTTTAGCGCACCGGCGGGGGCTAGCCCTTGCGCTTGCGCTCGCGGATTTCGTCACGATGCTCGTCGCGCCATTGCGCGTCGAGGTCGGCGAGGCGCGCGAGCTTCTCGCCGATCTTGCCTTCGAGCCCGCGCGGCGTGGGCTGATACCAGCGCGGCTCGCGCATGCCGTCGGGCAGATAGGTCTCGCCGGCCGCGTAGGCATCGGGTTCGTCGTGCGCGTAGCGGTATTCATGGCCGTAGCCCAGCTCTTTCATGAGCTTGGTGGGCGCATTGCGCAAGTGGACGGGCACCGCGCGCGATTGGTCCTTGCCAACGAAGCGGCGCGCCTCGTTGTACGCCATGTAGCCCGCGTTCGATTTCGGCGCGACCGCGAGGTAGATGACGGCCTGCGCGAGCGCCAGCTCGCCCTCGGGCGAGCCCAACCGCTCGTAGGTCTCCGAGGCGTCGAGCGTGATGCGCGCCGCGCGCGGGTCGGCGAGGCCGATATCCTCCCACGCCATGCGCACGATGCGTCGTGCCAGATAACGCGGATCGGCGCCGCCGTCGAGCATGCGGCAGAACCAGTAGAGCGCGCCGTCCGGATTGCTGCCGCGCACCGACTTGTGCAGCGCGCTGATCTGATCGTAGAACGCGTCGCCACCCTTGTCGAAGCGGCGCAGGTTTTCGGCGAGCGCGCTGCCGAGCAGTTCGCCGTCGATCTCGCGCTTCTTCTGCTGCGCGGCCGCCCGCGCGACGATTTCGAGGTTGTTCAGCAGCTTGCGCCCGTCGCCGTCGGCCGAACCGATCAGCGCCTTTTGTGCTTCCTCCGTGAAAGTGAGGCCGCCCAGCTCCGCGCTCGCGCGCGCAAGCAGCTCGCCCTGCTCGTCTTCGTCGAGGCTCTTGAGCACGTAGACCGCCGCGCGCGAAAGCAACGCGCTATTCACCTCGAACGACGGATTCTCGGTCGTCGCACCGATGAATACGAACAGGCCCGACTCCACGTGAGGCAGGAAGGCGTCCTGCTGGCTCTTGTTGAAGCGATGGACTTCATCGACGAACACGAGCGTCTGATGGCCATGCGCGCGGTGCATCTGCGCCGTCTCGACGGCCTCGCGGATATCCTTCACGCCCGAGAGCACCGCCGAGAGCGCGATGAACTGCGCGTGGAAGGCATCGGCCATCAGGCGCGCGAGCGTGGTCTTGCCGACCCCGGGCGGCCCCCAGAGGATCATCGAATGCGCTTCGCCCGACTCGAAGGCGACGCGCAGCGGCTTGTTGGCCCCAAGCAGATGCTTCTGGCCGATGACTTCGTCGATCGAGCGCGGGCGCAACCGCTCGGCGAGCGGGACGTTGGCACGGGTTTCTTCAAACATGACGTTTTCGCGATAATGTCGGCTTTGCCGGGGCTGGGCCATTGCCGAGGCGCTGTTCGCGCCCCCGAAAACGGCCTGCCATGACGGATGCAGTCGTGCATTATGACAGCCTGGGCGGTTGCGCGAGATGCCGTGCCTGGCTGCTGCCGATATGCGACCGATGCCCGCCTTCGGTGGCTGCCCGGATGGCCGGCCCCGCCAAGCATCAGATAAGACAAACGACACAGAGGACCGTTTTACCGATGACTCTAGACTCGCAGGCCGGCGCGGCCAGCTCCGGCGAAGCCGGCTCGACCTACGCGCCCAACGTGCCCGTGCCCGACGCGCGCCGCCAGTTCCGCACCGGCGACGCCTTCGCGCTCTGGTTCTCGCTCGGCATCGGCCTGCTGGTCGCCCAGGCGGGCGCCCTGCTGGTGCCGGGGCTTTCGCTGCCCCATGCGCTCGCCGCGATCGGCATCGGCAGCGTGATCGGCGTCGTGCTCCTCGCGCTCGCGGGCGTGATCGGCACCGACACGGGCCTTGCCGCCATGTCGTCGCTGCGCCCGACGCTCGGCATTCGCGGCGCGTCGGTGCCGGCGGTCATCAACATGGTGCAGCTCGTGGGCTGGGGCTCGTTCGAGATCATCGTGATGCGCGATTCCGCCGATGCGCTCGCCAAGCAAGCCTTCGGCCTGTCGATGCCGCTCGTGTGGACGGTGATCTTCGGCTTGCTGGCCACGCTGCTCGCCGTGAGCGGCCCGCTCTCGTTCGTGCGCCGCTTCCTGCGCACCTGGGGCATCTGGCTTCTGCTCGCGGGTGCCGCCTGGCTCACGTGGAGTCTGCTCGTGCAGCACGACATCGGCGCGCTCATGCGCCGCCCCGGCACCGGCGAGATGCCGTTCGGCAGCGCGATCGACCTCGTGGTCGCGATGCCGCTGTCGTGGCTGCCGCTCATCGCCGACTACACGCGCTTCGGCCGCCGCGCGGGCGAGACGTTCCGCGGCACGCTGCTCGGCTATGGCATCGCGAACCTGTGGTTCTACGCGCTCGGCGCGATCTACGGACTCGCGGCGGGCGGCGGCGACGCGCTCCTCACCACGGCGCTCGCGAAAGCCGGTGGCGGCCTTGCGCTGTTGCTCGTGCTGATCGACGAAATCGACAACGCCTTCGCCGATATTCACTCGGCCGCGGTATCCACGGGCACGTTCTGGACGCGCGGCAGCGTGCCGTGGCTCTCGGCGGCGTTCGGCGCGTTGTGCACGCTGATCGGCCTCGTCGTGCCAATGGCGCGCTATGAGAACTTCCTGCTCTTCATCGGCTCGGTGTTCGCACCGCTCTTCGGCGTCGTGCTCGCCGATCACTTCATCGTGCGCCGCCGGCGCATCGACGCCCATGCACCGGCCGATCTGAGCGGCATCTACGGTTACTCGGGCGGCTGGCACGTGAGCGCGTTTGTCGCGTGGGGCATCGGCTTTGGCGCGTACCAGGCGCTCAACCAGTGGCTGCCGAATCTCGGTGCGACGCTGCCCGCGCTCGTGACCGGTGCGCTGTGCTATGTCGTGCTCGCGGCGCGTCGGCGCGCAGCTTACGCTTAAACCGCGCCTGCATCGATAGTGCTCCAAACGACAACGCCACGCTTCATCGCGTGGCGTTTGTCTTTTCAGCGGCGCGCTTCGACAGACTTATTCGCAGTGGCCGCAGCCGCCGTGCGCATGATGGTCATGGTGCTCATGCACATCCGCCGGCAATGCCTGCGCCGTCTGCGCGCTGATGCCCAGACGCTGCAACAGCTGGCGATCGGCTTCGGCTTGCGGGTTGCCCGTCGTGAGCAACTGATCGCCATAGAAAATCGAATTCGCGCCCGCCATGAAGCACAGCGCCTGAAGCGCGTCGTCCATCTGCTCGCGGCCCGCCGAGAGACGCACCATCGCCTTGGGCATGGTGATGCGCGCGACCGCGATCGTGCGCACGAACTCGAACGGATCGAGCGGCTCGGTGCCTTCGAGCGGCGTGCCGCTCACCTGCACGAGATTGTTGATGGGCACCGATTCCGGATACGGCTCCATGTTCGCGAGCTGCGCGATCAGGCCCGCGCGCTCGCGGCGCGACTCGCCCATGCCGACGATACCGCCGCAGCACACGTTGATGCCCGCGTCGCGCACGCGCTCGAGCGTTTCGAGGCGGTCCTCGTAGGTGCGCGTCGAGATGATCTGGCCGTAGAACTCGGGTGAGGTGTCGAGGTTGTGGTTGTAGTAATCGAGGCCCGCGTCGGCGAGCGCCTTGGCCTGATGCGCTTCGAGCATGCCGAGCGTGACGCAGGTTTCGAGCCCCATCGACTTCACGCCGCGAATCATGTCCTTGATCGGCTCGAGATGGCGGTCCTTCGGATTGCGCCATGCCGCGCCCATGCAAAAGCGCGTCGCGCCGTTCGCCTTCGCCACACGCGCGGCGTCGAGCACGGCGTCCACGTCCATGAGCTTGCTCGCGTCGAGCCCGGTATCGTGATGCGACGACTGCGGGCAATATGCGCAATCCTCCTCGCAGCCGCCGGTCTTGATCGACAGGAGCGTGGAAAGCTGCACTGCATTCGCGTCGAAATGCTCGCGATGCACCTGCTGCGCGCGGAACATCAGATCGTTGAACGGCAGTTCGTAGAGTGCGGCGACGTCGGCGACGCGCCAGCGCGCGGCGGCTTCGTCTTGTGCTGGCGCGTGCGGCGCGCTTTTCTTGAGCGCGGTAATGTCGATATGAGCTTCGGTCATGGTGTAGGGGTCCTTCTTTACAGAGGCGACAGGGATTCGGATGCAGGCGCGAGAGTGTCGAGCCGCGCGAGCAACGCGTCGATGTTCAGGTGTTCTGCGGCGAGCTCGGCCAACGCAGCCGTATGAGCGCCGGGCATACGGGGCACGACGCCGATGAGCGGCGCGCCGAACTGCGCGGCCAGGCGCTCACGCAGCGCGTCGATGTTTTCTTGCGGGAAGGTCATAGCCGGGTCGATGCGGTTCGCGACCCAGCCCGCGATCGTGAGGCCGCGTGCGGCGATCGCCTCGGCGGTGAGAAGCGCATGGCTGATGCAGCCCAGTCGCATGCCCACGACGAGCACCACCGGCAGATTCAGCGCAACCGCGAGATCCGCGGTGTCCTGCGTCGCCGTGAGCGGCACGCGAAAGCCGCCCACGCCTTCCACCACCACGGCGTCCGCGCGCTCGCGTGCCTCGCCGAAACATTGCACGACGCGCGCCATGTCCAGCGTCACGCCTTCGAGCGCGGCGGCAATGTGCGGCGCGGCCGGCTCCCTGAGCAAAAACGGCGTGCGCATTTCCGCAGGAAGCAGCACGCTCGCGGCAGCGTCGAGCTGGTCGGCATCTTCGTTGTGCCAGACGCCTTCGCGCTCGTATGCACCCGCAGCGATGGGCTTCATCGCCGCCGCGCGCAGGCCCGCTCGCGCCATGCCGCGCAAGAGCGCCGCGCTCACGAAAGTCTTGCCGATTTCGGTATCGGTGCCGGTGACAAAAAGCGAATACTTTGCAGTGCTCATCGCGCGCCCTCTTGCGTCTGCTGTTGCGCTTGCCGTTGCTCTTCAAGGCTCGCGCGTTGCAGCGCCGCGTTCAGACGGTCGAGGTCGGCGTCCGAATGCGCAGCCGAGAGCGAAATGCGCAGCCGCGAGGTGCCGGCGGGCACCGTCGGCGGACGAATCGCCGGCACCCACAGACCATCGCGCTCGAGCGCGCCTTGCAGCGCAAGCGTGGCCTCGTTGGCGCCGACCACGAGCGGCTGCACTGCCGTGTGCGAATCGACGGGCTGCCAGCAAGTTTCCTTGAGCATCGAGCGCGTGCGCCCGATCAGATGATTCAGATGAGCGCGCCGCGCGTCACCCTCCTCGCCTGCAATCAGTTGCAGGCTCGCGGAGACCGCGTGCGCGACCGCCGGCGACGACGCCGTCGTGAAGATGTACGGACGGGCGCGCTGCACGTGCCACTCGATCACCGTGTCGTGAGCGCAGATGAACGCGCCCGAAACGCCCGCCGCCTTGCCGAGCGTGCCGACCATCACGAGGTTCGGCGAGCGCAGCGCGGCTGCGGCCAGCGCGCCGCGCCCTTGCGGGCCGAGCACGCCAAGCCCGTGCGCGTCGTCGACCACGAGCCATGCGCCATGCTTTTCGGCAAGTTCGACCAGACGCGCGAGCGGCGCGACATCGCCGTCCATGCTGAACACCGTGTCGCTCACGATCACCTTCGCGCGCGCGTCCGACGCTTCGAGCATCGTGCTCAAGGCGTCCATGTCCGCGTGCGGATAGATCCGGATCTCGGCCCGCGAGAGCCGCGCGCCGTCGATCAGCGAAGCGTGATTGAGCGCATCGGAAAAGAGCGTCGTGCCCTGCCCCGCGAGCGCGGTGAGCACAGCCAGATTCGCCATGTAGCCGGTGCTGAAGTACAGCGCGCGCGGCGCATCCACAAAGGTGCCGGCGAACGCCGCGAGATCGTCCTCGAGTTGCGCGTGGGCGCGCGAATGGCCACCCAGCAGATGCGAGCCGCCGCTGCCCGCGCCGTAGCGCTGCGCGCCCTCGGCCAGCGCCGCGACGAGCCGCGGATGCGCAGCCAGCCCGAGGTAGTCGTTGCTCGCGAAGCCGATGCTCTCGCGGCCATCGACAACCATATGGGCGCTGCACGGCGAATCGATGGTGCGGCGGCGGCGGCGCAGGCCTTGCGCATCGAGTTCGCGCAGGTTTTGTTCGAGTGTGTGCAGCAAGTGCATCAGAGGTCCTCCGCGACAGTCGCGTCGAATGTCTCGCGCGTGCGCGCGGCCAGATGCGCTTGCGTTCCGGCGTCGAGAATGTATGGCGGCATTACGTAGACCGTCGTGCCGATCGGGCGCAGCAGCAGCTCGCGCTGCAGCGCGTTTTCGAAGAACCGGCGCGAGAACGTGCGCGCGCGCTCGGCGTCGTCGATCGCCACGTCGAACGCGAGAATCGTGCCGCACTGGCGCAGGTCGCGCACGAGCGGATGCTGCTCGAGCGGTGCAAACGCTTCGCGCAATTGCTTCGATTTTTGGGCGTTCGCGGCCAGCACGCCATCGCGCTCGAAGAGATCGAGCGTTGCAAGCGCCGCGCGGCAGGCGAGCGGATTGCCCGTGTACGAATGCGAATGGAGGAAGCCGCGCGCGGTGTCGTCGTCGTAGAAGGCCGCGTAGATTTCGTCGCGCGAAAGCACGATCGACAGCGGCAGGTAGCCGCCGCTGATGCCCTTCGAGAGCGTGAGCAGATCGGGCCAGATGCCAGCCTGCTCGCATGCGAAGAACGTGCCCGTGCGCCCGCAGCCCACGGCGATTTCGTCGGCGATCAGATGCACCTGGTAGCGCTCGCACAGCGCGCGCAGGCCCCGGAGATACGCGGGATCGTGCATCGCCATGCCTGCCGCGCACTGCACGAGCGGCTCGACGATCAGCGCCGCGATGCGCCCTTCGCGCTCGGCGAACACACGCTCGACGTCCGCGAGCGCGCGGTGCGCCACGTCAGCGGCGCTCTCGCCTTCGCGCGCCGTGCGCGCATCGGGCGACGCGACCACGTGCGCGTGAGTCAAAAGGGGATCGTAAGCATCCCTGAATAGCTTCACATCCGTCACGCCAAGCGCGCCGATGGTCTCGCCGTGATAACTGTTGGCCAGGCACACGAATTCGCGCTTGTCGCTCGCACCCTGATTGCGCCACGCGTGAAAGCTCATCTTCAGCGCGATCTCGACCGCCGAGGCGCCATCGGACGCAAAAAACGCATGGCCGAGCGTGCCGCCGGTGAGCGCGCTCAGGCGCTCGGCGAGTTCGACTGCGGGCTCGTGCGTGCAGCCCGCGAGCATCACGTGCTCGAGCGTGTCGAGCTGCGCCTTGAGCGCGGCATTGATCACAGGATTGGCGTGGCCAAACAGATTGACCCACCACGAGCTAACGGCGTCGAGGTAGCGCCGGTCTTCATGGTCGTACAACCACGGCCCTTCGCCACGCGCGACGGCGACGAGCGGCAAGCGCTCGTGGTGCTTCATCTGGGTACAAGGATGCCAGACGGCGCGCAGGCTGCGCGCGATCCAGGCGTCGTTGGCGGGGTAGGAATGCGAGTTCAAATACGGCTCCTGCTGGTGTGTCCTGCTGGTGTCCTGCCAGGCAACGGGCCCGAGATTAACGCGTTCAATTCCGCAATGCACTACCCCCGAAATGGCCTTGAAAGGCCCGCTCGCACGAGGTTCGGCGCGGTTCGGAACAGCTGCGCACAGTTCTTTTGCGAAGACCCGAAATGCCCGCAGATGACGACGGCAAAGTGAAGCGCGCTTGTGCAAAAAAATCTGCGGCCGCACGCCGAAAAAGACGAGCGCGTACGCCGCGGTCGAACTCGAGCGCGAAGGCAGGAGCGCAACAGCGGTGAGAAAATAGTGCGAAAAACGAGGGAGCGGTGGCAGCGCGACGATGCGCGCGCCAGCGATGCGTCAGGCGCGCTTAACGGCTCGCGAGTGCGTGTGCGGTATCCGCATCGGCGGCAACGGCATTGCCGTCGTCGGTGTTGTCGTTTTGCGCCGTGGCGGTGTCGTTAGACCACACGACATGGCTGTTCACCGCGTAGAGGCGGCACGGGTCCGAACTGTGCTTCTGGCAGTTCGCAACGGCGACAGCCATCGGATTGTCGCCGCCCTCGGCCCACGACCACGCGCCCGAATCGGACACGGCAAAAGCACGGCTCGGGTACTGCTTGAGGAAGTTGCGATAGCCGTCACGGCCCGCCTGATCGAGGAACGGCACCGCGCTCACCGAATCGATCGATGCGTAGCCCGTGGCGCGCGGCGCGGCTTGCGTCGCTACGCGATATTCCACGGCCGTGGGCATACCCTGGTTCGCCAGGAACGCCTCGACCTTGGGCCACCAGACCTGCACGCCGTCGCGGTCGCCCACGAGGCGATGTGCATCGTTCTTGTACGAGCCGAAATCGACGAGTTGCGCGCCCGCGCCCGGCTGCGCCTCGCCCAGCTGCGCGGAACGAAACGCCGCGAACATCCGCGTGACGAGATCGGACGTCCACACCGAATCGTTGTCGCCGTAGAGCCAGAGCGAGGCTACGCGGGCCTTCGCGCCGTAATCGCCGAAGGCTTCGGTCAGGTTGTTCTGCCAGCCGTTGCAAGCGTCCTGGCGCAGGCCGCCCGAGAAGTTGATGAGCGCGCGCACGCCGTGCGCGGCTTCGGTGCCGTAGGCCATGGTCGCGAGACCGCCATGCGAGGTGCCGGCGACGACGATATGGCTCGCGTCCACGTACGGCTGCTTCGCCATGTAGTCGACCGTGGTGGCCACGTCGGCGGCCTGGCCCAGGCCGTTGCTCGCGACATCGCAGCCGTCTTGCTGATAGTCGCCGCCCGAGCCGGCGAAACCCCGGCGGTTCGGCGCGACGACCACGTAGCCGCGGCGCACGAATTCGCGCGCGAACGATGTCGGGTCGCTGCGCGGCTGCATGCGCGGGTCGCCCTGAATCTTGCCGTGATTGAACACCACCATCGGGAACGGGCCAGGACCGTCGGGACGGTAGACCGTGGTTTCGAGCGTAACGCTCGGGTCGCCGGCCACGGGAATGTGAATGACCTGCTGATTCATGTCGGCGCGCACGACGGGCAGATACGTGTCGCCGAATGCGATGCGCGGCACGTTCGCACTGCCGAGCGGGCCGTTGGCGAACGACGCAGCCGCGCCTTGCGAGGCGTCGCGATGCGCGTTCGAATGCGTGGCGGACGGCGTCGACATCAGCGCTGCCTGAGCGCTGGCGGCGGCAGCCGGGTCGGAAAGCGACGCTGCATGAGCAACCGACAGCACACACGCCGTGCCGGCCATCGCCCATCCGGTAAGAAGCTTCCTGAACGCCATGCGCAACACCCGCCTGCGAAAAAACCGCCGTCAATCTGCGTACCGAACCACTGCGCGAACGTCCCCTGCCCAGCGGGCACAACAGCACACGGCGCGCCTGGCCGGGAGGTCTGGCGTGGTCGCAACCGATGCTGCGGGGGAGAACACGGATCGGAACACCTGTGCGGCGCCGATCTGCAAACTTTCAGATCCGCCGCCAGCACCCGTCTTGTGATCGCCGCGAGAAATGTCTTTTCAACACTTGCTTACGTGGCGTGACGAGCACCGTGATTGCATCGTCGCACGACAATTATTTGTTGCGCAATTCAGGGGTAACCCGGCATAAGGCGTGCCAACGAAGGGCCAGTTCCTCGTATACCTTGACGCGCGGCGCATAGCGGCATTTCGTGGCGGTCGTGAGCCGCGGCGAAATAACGATCATTCACACAGTCATATGTCGCCGCTCGCTAACGGCCCCGTTTTTTTCATTATGTGCTTGTTTATAAAGGCGTTGTTTTAGCCGCCACGGCAGCGGCGCAAGGACTGCCTTCAGCCTTCGAGGATGTCGCCGTCGACGTAGCGCCAGCGGCCGTCGCCGCCGCGCGTGAAGCGGCTCAGTTCGTGCAGACGAAAGGCGCGCCCGCCGCTCTTGTGGCGCGCGACGAACTCGACGCGCGCATGCGTCTCGTCGATGGGCTCGTGGCGCTTGACGGCAAGCCCGAGCCAGCGCGGCGCGCCGGGTGCTTCGGGGTCGACGTCGAGATCGGCGGGACACGTCTCGGCGGCCCAGGTCGCGCGCAGGTAGCCGGCTTCGCCAAGCACATAGGCCGTGTAGCGCGAGCGCATCAGTTCGAGCGCCGTGGCGGGCAGCGCGCCGCCGTCGATAAAGCGGCCGCAGCAATCGGCGAAGCGCGGGGGCTTGGCGCCCGATTTCAGGTTGGGGGCGGCGCCGCCGCAAGGACATTCGAGCAGGCGCTTCGCGCGCGTGGATTGAGCAGACATTCAATATCGATCCTTCTCACGCACTTCGTGCGCTTTCAGCAGAACAAAAAACAAGGGCCGCTCGCGCCAGCGCTGCGGCCCCTACGTGCAATGGCTGCGCAATTATTGCGCGGATATTGCGTGGATCGGGCGCTCACCAGTCGAGCTCGGTCCCGTCGTACTGGAAAAAGCGTCCGTTGAAGACCTCGCGTGCCGCCGCGGCTTCCGCCACCACTTCGCGCATGCCGGCGACGCTCGCTGTCACGTCGATGGCCGCCTGCGCGCCGCCCATCTCCGTGCGCACCCACCCCGGATGCAGCGCGATGCAAGTCGCCCGGCGCGTCTCCAGCGACGTGATCTTGATGACGTCGTTCAAGGCCGCCTTGCTCGCGCGATAGAGCCAGCCCGTCGTGCCGGTTGTCTGCGTGATGCTGCCCATGCGGCTCGACAGCACGCCGAGCACGCCGAACGCCGCGTCGACGAGCGGCAGCAGAATCGGGATGAGCTGCATCGGGCCGCGCACGTTGGTGTTCATCACGTACTCGAAGTCTTCGGCGCTGATGGCTTCGACGCCCTCGGTGCGCGGGCCGTAGACGCCGGAAACGATGAGCGCCACGTTGAGCCGCTCGCCCTCGAGCTTCGCGCCGAGCGCGGCAATGTCCTCGGGCCGCGCGATGTCGAGCGCGAACGCCTGCGCGCCCAGCGCGTTGAGCGCCGTGCGCGCCGCCTCGGAGCGCGCCGTGGCCAGCACGCGCCAGCCGGCCTTCGCATACTGGCGCGCGAACTCGAGGCCGAGGCCTCGCGACGCGCCCACAATCAACGCTGTTTTCATGTCGCCGCCTTTTCTGGGTGCCGCGGCTATGCAGCGCCGCGTGCCAGCGATGGGAGGCGCCGCTGCGTGCGGCGCCCGTCACTCGCAAGCCTACATGAGTTCGACGCCCATTGCGGTTGCTTCGCCACCGCCGATGCACAGGGTCGCCACGCCGCGCTTCAGACCGCGCGCGCGCAGCGCGCCGATCAGCGTAACGAGAATGCGCGCGCCCGATGCGCCGATCGGATGGCCCAGCGCGCACGCGCCGCCGTTCACATTGACCTTCTCATGCGGCAGATCGTGCTCCTTCATCGCGGCCATGGTGACCACGGCAAACGCCTCGTTGATCTCGTAGAGATCGACGTCGGCGGCCTTCCAGCCGGTCTTCTCGAAGAGCTTCGCGATCGCGCCCACCGGCGCGGTCGTGAATTTCGCGGGCTGCTGCGCGAAAGTCGAATGGCCCGTCACGCGCGCGAGCGGCGTGACACCGAGGCGCTTCGCCCTGGACTCGCGCATCATCACAAGCGCCGCCGCACCGTCCGAGATCGACGAGGAATTCGCGGCCGTCACCGTGCCGGTCTTGCTGAAGGCGGGCTTGAGCGTCGGGATCTTGTCGAGATTGGCCTTGAACGGCTGTTCGTCGCGCTCGATCATGGTCTCGCCCGCACGCGTGGCCACCTTGACCGGCGCGATCTCCCAGGCGAACGAGCCGTCCTCGTTGGCGCGTTTCGCGCGCTTGAGCGACTCGATCGCAAAGGCGTCCTGGCTCTCGCGCGAAAAAGCGAATTCGCCCGCGCACTCCTCCGCAAACGTCCCCATGAGGCGGCCCTTGTCGTAGGCGTCCTCGAGTCCGTCGAGGAACATGTGATCGAGCACCTGGCCGTGCCCCATGCGCATGCCCGCGCGTGCCTTGGGCAGCAAATACGGCGCGTTCGACATGCTCTCCATGCCGCCCGCGACGATCGCTTCGGCCGAGCCCGCCAGCAGCATGTCGTGCGCGAACATCGCCGCGCGCATGCCCGAGCCGCACATCTTGTTCACCGTGGTCGCGCCCGCCGCGAGCGGCAGGCCCGCGCCAAGCGCCGCCTGCCGTGCGGGCGCCTGGCCCAGGCCGGCAGGCAACACGCAGCCCATCACCACTTCGTCAATCTGCTCGGGCTTCAGGCCCGCGCGCTCGAGCGCGGCCGCAATCGCCGCCGCGCCCAGTTGCGGCGCGCTCAATGCGGCGAAATCGCCCTGAAAGCCCGCCATCGGCGTGCGCGCCGCCGCCACGATCACCACTGGATCCATCTGCGTCTCACTCATGCTCTCTCTCCTTTTTCAATCAATCGACGATGCGAAATTCGAGTCTGTACGTTGTTCGTGCGGCGCGAAGCGCTCGGGATAGCGCGTGCGAAAACGCACCGCCGCGTCATATGGCAGGCAGTCGGGCACCTCGCCCGCCAGCAGGCGCGCCTGGCTCTGCTGCCATAGCGCGGGGTCGAAGAAGTCCGCGTGATGCTCGAGGAAATAGCGCCGCACGCGCGTATCGCCGAGCAGGAACGTGCGGTACGTCTCCGGAAAAATATCGCGCGGACCGACTCCGTACCATGGCTCGCTCGATAGTTCGTCTTCCTCATGAACTGGCGCGGGCACCGCGCGCACGTTGCATTCGGTCAGATACTCGATTTCGTCGTAGTCGTAGAACACCACGCGGCCGTGGCGCGTCACGCCGAAATTCTTGTAGAGCATGTCGCCCGGAAAGATATTCGCGCGCATCAGGTCCTTCACCGCGTTGCCGTATTCGCGGATGCCGTGCTCGACCTCTTCGTCGCTGCCGTTTTGCAGCCAGATGTTGAGCGGCACCATGCGGCGCTCGATGTAGAGGTGGCGAATCACGAGATTGTCGCCCTCGTACTCGATCATCGAAGGCGCAAGCGTTTCGAGTTCGCGCACGAGCGCCTCGGAGAGGCGCGCAACGGGCAGCGCGACGCTGGAATATTCGAGCGTATCGGCCAGACGCCCGAGCCGGTCGTGACGCTTCACGAGCTGATACTTCGCCTCCACCTGCTCACGCGTGGTCTCCTTCGGCGCGGGAAAGCTGTCCTTGATCACCTTGAACACGTACGGAAACGATGGCAGCGTGAACACGATCATCACCATGCCGCGAATGCCGGGTGCGGCGACGAACTGATCGCTCGAATGCGAGAGATGGTGCAGCAGATCGCGATAAAACAGGTTCTTGCCC
The DNA here is from genome assembly GCF_048957375.1 of Paraburkholderia sp. A1RI-2L. Taxonomy (NCBI): domain Bacteria; kingdom Pseudomonadati; phylum Pseudomonadota; class Betaproteobacteria; order Burkholderiales; family Burkholderiaceae; genus Paraburkholderia; species Paraburkholderia sp. A1RI-2L. Next base: position 401,861 of record NZ_JARBTA010000001.1, on the reverse strand, counting down.
TGCTTCTGCAGCCCGAGCGACGTGTAGATCTCGCCCTTCGCCTTACGCGGCATGATTGTGCGCAGAAACTCCACGTAGGCGGACGGCACGCCCATATCCACGAGGAAATACGAGTGCGAGAAGCTGAACATGATCAGCAACTGATCGGTACGCAGCAGCACAGTGTCGAGCACGAGCTTGCCGCCTGGCGCATGACGGATCGGCACTACGAACGGCGCGAGCAGATCGCCGTTGATGATGCGCCCGACGATGTACGCCGACTGATTGCGAAAGAACAGCGAAGCGAGCGCGTGAATCTGGAAGTTGGGCTTGGGCTCGACCACGCCGAAGGTGTCGAGCATCGCGCGCATCACGCAGTCCACATCGCGCGCGAGGTCCTCGAACGGCGTTTCGAGCTGAAAATTCGTGACGATGCGCGCGAGCGTGGCCGCCAGCCCGTCCCTGGCCGGATAGTACGCGCGATAGGTGGGCTTGGCCGCGGGCTCGTCGTTCTCGATGTACTCGGTTGAGATCGCGGGCCGCACGAAAATGAAATCGTTGTTGAAATACGAGCGATGCAGGATCTTGCAGCACACCGAGTTGAAGAACGTCTCGGCGCACTCGGGCTGCCGGTGCGTCGTCAGCAGGCCGATATAATGAAGCTTGATCTGCTCCCAGACCTCGTCGTCGATGTTTTCCGCGTCGTACTCGTCTTCAAGCGCCACCACGCACTCGCGCACGCGCTCGTCATAAGAGGCGATGCGCTCGCGCGCGAGTTGCTGCAGGCCGTGCCAGTCGCGCGCCTCGAAGCATTCGCGCGCCCGCACGGCCACCGCGCAGAAGTTGCGGTAATGATGGTCGAAGCCCTCGAGCATCGTCTGCGCAACGTCGAAGCCGATCTGCGATGAAAGCAGTTTCGGGAAATGTCTCATGACGCATTCACCTCGGCTCGGCGGCTTGGTGCAGGAACGGGCAGAAATGGGCAATGACGGGCCAGCGCCGGCTACTGATCGTCGGGCAAGGTGTGCGGCGCGATCCGCTCGCCGGCACCATTCTTCGCGAGCAGCGCACGCGCCTGCGACTCGTACTGCGCGAGGTCTTCGAGCGTGGCGTCGAGGTCGGCGCGCTGGCGCTCCAGTAGCTCGCGGTGGCGCACGACGGTGGCGAGAAACGCCTGGAGCTGCGGCTGCGTATCGGTGGGCGAGTCGTAGAGATCGAGCAGCGCGCGGATCTCGTTGAGCGTGAAGCCGAGGCGCTTGCCGCGCAGCGTGAGCTTCAGCCGCGTGCGGTCGCGCCCCGAAAACACGCGCTTGAGTCCGCTCGCACCTTCGCGGCTCGGCGCGAGCAGGCCCTGATCCTCGTAGAAGCGGATCGCACGCGGCGTCACGTCGAATTCGCGGGCAAGCTCGGTAATCGTGTACTGGGTCATGTAGAAAAAGCGCGCCTCGCGCAAGCCGGGTTCGGGCTCGACCGGGCAGAAGTGCTATCGTTGGAGTCGACGTTTACGTTATCGTCAACTCAAGGGTTGCGCAACAGCCGGTTTGTTCCGCGTATCGGAACACTCTCCCGAACTGCCTGCAGGAATGGCGCAATGCAGCGACAATGAGGCGCCAGCCGCCCACAGTCCACCATAACGACGCGAGACGACTCTCCAATGAACGCCCTCGAACACCAGCTCGACTATCCTTTCGCCGATACCCTGCCCGAGCCCGGCCTCGCCTTCGAAGTCGCGCCCGGCGTGAAATGGCTGCGCATGCCGCTGCCCTTCGTGCTCGATCACATCAACCTCTGGCTGCTGCGCGACGAGATCGATGGCCAGCAAGGCTGGACCGTGGTGGACTGCGGCATCACCGACGATACGATCAAGGCGCGCTGGGAGCAGGTGTTCGAAACCCAGCTCGAAGGCTTGCCGGTGCTGCGCGTGCTCGTCACGCACTGCCATCCGGACCATATCGGCCTTGCGCACTGGATTTGCGCGGGCGGCGAGAAGAAGCGCTGGGACGTGCGCCTGTGGACGACGCTCGGCGAATACATGAGCGCGTGCGTGCTGGCCTCGGGCAACGGCTCGAACGCGGGCGGCGAAGGCGCGGCGCGCCATTTCGAGCGCCACGGCGTGAGCGACGAAGCCTCGCTCGAGCAACTGCGCAACCGCCGCAATTACTACTCCAATCTCGTACCTGCGCTGCCGGGGCAATACCACCGCCTGCGCGAGGCCGACACGGTCACGATCGGCGGCCGTGACTGGCGCGTCGTTACGGGTTACGGCCATTCGCCCGAACATTGCGCGCTGCTGTGCGAATCGCTTGGCGTGCTGATCTCGGGCGACATGGTGCTGCCGCGCATCTCGACCAACGTATCGGTGTTCGACATGGAGCCGGAAGGCAACCCGCTCGGCCTGTACCTCGAATCGCTCGGTCGCTACGAGGCCATGCCCGAAGACACGCTCGTGCTGCCCTCGCACGGCAAGCCGTTTCGCGGCGTGCGCACGCGCATCGGCCAACTGCGCGCGCACCACGACGCGCGGCTCGCCGAAGTCATGGAAGCCTGTGCGCACACGCCAAAAAGCGCCGCCGACATCGTGCCGCTCATGTTCAAGCGCGCGCTCGACATGCATCAGCTGACGTTCGCGATGGGCGAAGCGCTCGCGCATCTGCATCTGCTGTGGTTCGCGGGCAAGCTCAAGCGCACGATCGACGAGAAAGGCGTGGTGCGCTTTTCGGCCTGATTGCGTAAGCAGATAACAAGAAACAAAAGGGGGCGGCTCAATCGAGCCGCCCCCTCTTCTTTGCCGCATCACATCACGCCGCGAAAATCAGTTCCCGCCACCCGTAATCAGGTCGGCGCCCTTGGGCCGCACGAACTTGAACGCCGACGCCGGCAGCGACGGATTCTTCTCGATGTTGGAGAACGTGAGCAGCGTCACGTTGCCGAACACGTCGTGCAGTTCCATCGCTTCAAGGTTGCCGTCACGAAAGCCGATGCCCACGCTCTTGAACTGCGTGTCCTTCGACTTCGGCACCAATTGCAGCCAGTCGATGCCGTTCTTCACACCCGCGTCGGAGAGCGTGAAGTTTTTGTCCAGATCGTTGCTGCCGAACAGGATGGCCGCCGGGCTCGCGCCAAGCGCGCCGCCGAGCTTGCGCTCGGTGACCTGGTTCAGGTCCTTGTCGTAGACATAGAGATTGTCGCCATCGGATTGCAGCAGTTGCTGATACGGCTTCTCATAGGTCCAGATGAACTTGCCGGGACGCGAGAACACGAAGGTGCCGCTCGACGTCTTGGCGTTCGCCGTGGCCGTGGCAATGGCATCGCTCGCGTTCTTCGCGTTGGTGGGCGTCTTGAGCTCGCGCTGCACGAAGTTGCCGCGCGCGGCGTGCACTTGCGAGACGAACTGCTTCAGTTGATCGGTGCCACTCGCCCAGGCGTGCGACGCCATCACGAGCGACGCGCCAAGCGCGACGAAGATTGCGCGGCCCGCGCGGCCCAGCGTCAAACGGGTCTGTTGTCCAACCGGAAACTGCATCTGTCGTTCTCCAAAAACTACCATGCGACCACCCTGAGTGCTCGCGCCGTCATGCGCGCGGACTCAAGGCAGACTCAATCGACCTCGCGCGTGGGCGCGAGAATCTCGCGGTTGCCGCTCGAAGACATCGCCGAAACGAGTCCCGATTGCTCCATCTGTTCGAGCAGGCGCGCCGCGCGGTTGTAGCCGATGCGCAGATGCCGCTGCACGAGCGAGATCGACGCGCGCCGGTTCTTGATGACCACCTCGACGGCCTGATCGTAGAGCGGGTCGGACTCGTCGCCGGTTCCGGAAGCGCTCGCCGAGCCTTCGTCGCCCTCGCCCGCCGTGCCGCCTTCGAGAATGCCTTCGATATAGTTCGGCTCGCCCTGCTCCTTGAGCTTGTCGACGACGCGGTGCACCTCGTCGTCGGCCACGAATGCGCCGTGCACGCGCACAGGCAGCCCCGTGCCGGGCGGCAGATAGAGCATGTCGCCCATGCCGAGCAGCGACTCGGCGCCCATCTGGTCGAGAATCGTGCGCGAGTCGATCTTCGACGACACCTGGAACGCGATGCGCGTCGGCACGTTGGCCTTGATGAGGCCGGTGATCACGTCCACCGAAGGCCGCTGCGTCGCGAGGATCAGGTGAATGCCGGCGGCGCGCGCCTTCTGCGCAATGCGCGCGATCAGCTCTTCGACCTTCTTGCCGACCACCATCATGAGGTCGGCCAGTTCGTCGATCACCACGACGATGTGCGGCAGCTTTTGCAGCGGCTCCGGATCGTCGGGCGTGAGGCTGAACGGATTCGGAATCTTTTCTTCGCGCTTGTTCGCTTCCTCGATCTTGTTGTTGTAGCCCGCGAGATTGCGCACGCCCAGCTTGCTCATGAGCTTGTAGCGGCGCTCCATTTCGGCGACGGTCCAGTTCAGCGCGTTGCCGGCCTGGCGCATGTCGGTCACGACCGGACACAGCAGATGCGGAATGCCCTCGTACACGCTCATTTCGAGCATCTTCGGATCGATGAGGATCATGCGCACCTGCTCGGCGCTCGCCTTGTAAAGCAGCGAGAGGATCATCGCGTTGATGCCCACCGACTTGCCCGAGCCGGTCGTGCCGGCCACGAGCAGGTGCGGCATCTTCGCGAGATCGGCGCAAACCGGCTTGCCGCCGATGTCCTTGCCCAGACCCATGGTGAGCGCCGAAGGCGCGTCCGCATAAACGGCCGAGCCGAGGATTTCGGACAGGCGCACGGTCTGGCGGCGCTGGTTCGGCAACTCGAGCGCCATGTAGTTCTTGCCCGGAATCGTCTCCACCACGCGGATCGAAACGAGCGAAAGCGAGCGCGCGAGGTCCTTCGCGAGGCCCACGATCTGGCTGCCCTTCACGCCGGTGGCGGGCTCGATCTCGTAGCGCGTGACGACCGGGCCCGGATACGCAGCCACCACGGCCACGTCCACGCCGAAGTCCTTGAGCTTCTTCTCGATCAGGCGCGAGGTGAACTCGAGCGTATCGTCGGAGATCGTTTCCTGAGTCTTGGGCGCGGGGTCGAGCAGCGAGATCGGCGGCAAGGTGGAGTCGCCCGGCAGATCGGTGAAGAGCGGCACCTGGCGCTCCTTCTCCACGCGCTCGGAGCGCTGCGGCGTGACCACGGGCGGCACGATCGTGACCGGCTCGTGCTCCTCGATCTTCACGCGGCCGCGCTCGACCTTGCCTTCGCGCTTGACCGCGGCGGCCTCGCCGAGCTTGCGGTCGCGGCCCGCTTCGCGGCGCAGTTGCGCCATCGTCACGGCATTGATGATCGACTCGCCGACCTTTTCGGCCACGCTCAGCCACGAAAAACGGAAATACAGCGACAAACCGATCGCAAGCGCCAGCAACAGCGCGAGCGTGCCGCCCGTAAAGCCCAGCGCGCTGGAGACGCCGCGCGCCACTGCCTCGCCCACCACGCCGCCCGGCGCACGCGGCAACTGCACCTTGAGCGACCACATGCGCAGCGCCTCGATGCCGTCGCAGGCGAGCAGCACGAGCACGAATGCGAAGCCTTCGGCGATCCAGCCGTGGTCGCGCGGTTTCTCGTCGTCGTCCTCGGGGAGCGCTTCGTGGCGCGTGATGCGCTGGTAATTCTTCGAAATGTGGCGCGCGAGCAGCACGACCCACCAATAGGCGGACAGGCCGAACAGCAGCAGCAGGATGTCCGAGGTCCATGCGCCGACGCGCCCTGCCCAGTTCGAGATATGGTCGACCTGAGCGGCGTGGGTCCAGCTCGGGTCGCGGCGGCTGTAGCTGATGAGCGCCATCAGCAGGAACACGCCGAGCGCGACCTGCAGGATCCAGCGGATTTCGGTGAAAAGACGCGACATGCGATTAGGCAATGCCTGCGCCTGCGCGGAAAAAGGAGCTTTGGCCATTGAATCCTGGTGATTCTTGATGCTTGCGCGGTCCGGGCGCACTGCCGGGGGCTCCGGCAGACCGGCGCGGCCGCCGACGTCTGATCCGGCCTATTGTAAACGCGTTGTTTAGACCCCGGCTGCCTCAACGCTGTAAATGAGGGTAACTGGCAACGGCGCCGCCGGCGCCGAACCCAGGCTATCGCGCCGATGAAAAACCTTGATAGCGCGGCGAAAGCTCCCGGCCTTTATAATTGCGGGCTGATGCCCAACTACCTGCGTGTGCCCCGCCGCACTCACCGGCGGCCGCCTGGGGATTCAGCTAACTGCACCAGGCCGCCGGCCCCGGCAACCCGCGCCACGCAGCGCCTTCTACGGAATTCGATCATGTCCGCAACCAAACACGCCAAAGTCCTGATTCTCGGTTCCGGCCCCGCCGGCTACACGGCAGCCGTCTATGCGGCGCGCGCGAACCTTTCGCCGCTGCTCGTCACCGGGCTCGCCCAAGGCGGCCAGCTCATGACCACGACGGATGTGGAAAACTGGCCCGCCGACCCGAACGGCGTGCAGGGCCCGGAACTGATGCAGCGTTTTCTCGAGCATGCCGAGCGCTTCAACACGGAAATCGTGTTCGATCACATTCACACGGCCAAACTCGATGAGAAGCCCATCCGCCTGATCGGCGACTCGGGCGAGTACACCTGCGATTCGCTCATCATTGCGACGGGCGCATCGGCGCAATACCTCGGCCTGCCGAGCGAAGAGCTCTTCATGGGCCGCGGCGTCTCCGCCTGCGCGACCTGCGACGGCTTCTTCTACCGCAACCAGCACGTCGCGGTGATCGGCGGCGGCAACACGGCGGTCGAGGAAGCGCTTTATCTCGCCGGCATCGCGAAGAAGGTCACGGTCATCCACCGCCGCGACAAGTTCCGCGCCGAGCCGATCCTGATCGACCGCCTGCTGGAAAAGGAAAAGGAAGGCGTCGTCGAGATCAAGTGGGATCACGTGCTCGACGAAGTCAAGGGCAACGAGGGCGGCGTGAACGGCCTGCGCATCAAGAACACGAAGACGGGCGAAACCACCGACCTCGATCTCCAGGGTGTGTTCGTCGCGATCGGCCACAAGCCGAACACCGACATCTTCGAAGGCCAGCTGGAGATGAAGAACGGCTACATCATCACGAACGGCGGCCTGAACGGCAACGCCACGGGCACGAGCGTGCCGGGCGTGTTCGCGGCCGGCGACGTGCAGGACCACGTCTATCGCCAGGCCATCACGAGCGCCGGCACGGGCTGCATGGCCGCGCTCGACGCGCAGCGCTATCTGGAAACCGTCAGCGAGATCGGGGCGCACGTGATGAGCGCCGAAGCCGAGCGCTGATCGATCCGCGCGAGCCGTTAAAATAGCGTCGTTAAACCAGACGGCGCACCGAAAGAGGGCCGCGGCCAGCCAGCCGGCGGCCCTTTGCTTTTACAGCGTTTTTTTGCCGTCTTTTTTGCAGCGTTTTTCGCGTGCCGCGCTGAACGCACGCCACTGAGATTCATCCAGCGTCTTTCGCCATGCCCAAGAACGTGCCCCATCCGGGCGAGCCCAAGCGCCCCGCCCCCACGCGCCCTGCCGCGCCAAGCATCGCGCCCGAGCCCGCCCCCGAACCCGGCAAGGCCGCCACGGGCTTCGCCGGCCTCGGCAGCCTGCGCGAAGCGCTCAAAACACAAACGCGCCAGCGCGAGCGTGAACGCGCGGCCGCCCAGGCGGCGCGCGTGGAAGCCGCCGCCGACAGCGACCTGTTCCGCCGCGAAATCGGCCAGATCGCGCCGCTCAAGCAGCCGCCGCGCGCGCAGCCGCGCCGCGAAGCACCCGTGCCGCTGCCACTGCAAACGCGTCTCGACGAGCAGGCGGTCCTGCACGAAGCGATTTCCGACGACTTCGACCCCGAAGCCCTGCTCGATACCGACGACTCGCTCTATTACCACCGTCCCGGCGTGAGCGAGGAAGTCGTCAAGAAGCTGCGGCGCGGTGCGTGGATCGTGCAAGCGCAGCTCGACCTGCACGGCATGCGCCGCGAGGAAGCGCGCGAGTCACTGCAAACCTTCATCCGCGAGGCGGGCAAGCGCGGGCTGCGCTGCGTGCGCGTGATTCACGGCAAGGGGCTCGGCTCCGTGGGCAAGGAGCCCGTGCTCAAGGGCAAGGTGCGTGCGTGGCTCGTGCAGAAGGAAGAAGTGATCGCGTTCTGCCAGGCGCGGCCGCATGACGGCGGCGCCGGTGCGGTGCTCGTGCTGCTGCAGCCGCATACGCACGGGCACGGACAGCATCACTCGCACGCACGCTGAGCGAAGCCTTCAGCAAAAACCCCGCGGCTGCTCACGCAGCGGCGGGGTTTTTTATCGCGTACCACACCAGAAGCACACCAGCAAAACCTGGCGCGAATCGATCGGGACCGCTCAAGCGATGCGCTCTTCGGTTTTCGGATCGAACAGCACAGCCTTCGACACGTCGAATAGCAGCTCCATGCTATTGAGCGGCTGCGGATTCGCGCCCGGGTGCACGCGGCTCACGATGCGCTTGCCGTTGACCTGCGCGAACACGAGCGTGTCCGGGCCGGTCGGCTCGATCACGTCGACCTTCACGGTGTGGCGCTGCAGTTCGTGGCCGTGGCCGTCGTGCGAACTGCGCGCGTCGGTGATGCGCTCCGGGCGCAGGCCGAGCACCACCTCCTGGCCGACACGGCCGCGCAGCTTGCTGGCCTCGAACGGCAGGTTCAGCACGCTGCGCGCGACGCCCGTGTCGAGCTCGATGCCGATGCCCGAGCCCTGCTCCACCAGCTTGCCGTTGATGAAGTTCATCGGCGGCGCGCCGATGAAGCCCGCCACGAAGAGATTCGACGGCGAATCGTAGATCTCCTGCGGCGCGCCGAACTGCTGCACGATGCCGTCCTTCATCACGGCGATGCGGTCGCCGAGCGTCATCGCCTCGATCTGGTCGTGCGTCACGTAGACGATCGTCTTGCCCACGCGCTGGTGCAGCAGCTTGATTTCCGAGCGCATCTCGATGCGCAGCTTGGCGTCGAGGTTCGAGAGCGGCTCGTCGAACAGGAACATGATCGGGTCGCGTGCGAGCGCGCGGCCCATCGCGACGCGCTGGCGCTGGCCGCCCGAAAGCTGGCCGGGCTTGCGGTCGAGCAGATGCTGAATCTGCAGCATGCTCGACACGCGGTCGACGATCTGCGTCTGCTCGGCCTTCGGCACCTTGCGGATGTTCAGGCCGAACGAGATGTTCTCGCGCACGGTCATCGACGGATAGAGCGCGTACGACTGGAACACCATCGCGATGTCGCGATCCTTCGGCGAGAGGTTGTTCACCACCTTGCCGTCCATCATGATCTCACCCTTGGTGACAGTTTCGAGACCCGCGATCATGTTGAGCAGCGTCGACTTCCCGCAGCCCGAGCCGCCGACCAGAATCAGGAACTGGCCGTCTTCGATGTCGATGTTGACGCCCTTGAGGACGGGCACCCCGTTGGGGTAGGTCTTGTAGACGTCGCGAATGGAAAGGCTTGCCATGCTATGAATCCTTTAATCGAATAGAGCTTCTTAGCCCTTCACCGCGCCCGCCGTGAGGCCGCGCACGAAGTAGCGGCCGGCGATCACGTAGACGAGCAGCGTGGGCAGCGCGGCGATGATCGCGCCGGCCATGTCGACGTTGTATTCCTTCACGCCCGTGGAGGTGTTCACGAGATTGTTCAGCGCCACCGTGATCGGCATCGAATCGACACCCGAGAACACGATGCCGAACAGGAAGTCATTCCAGATCTGCGTGAATTGCCAGATCAAGCACACCATGAAAATCGGCAGCGAGATCGGCAGCATGATGCGCGTGAAGATCATGAAGAAGCCGGCGCCGTCGATGCGCGCAGCCTTTACGAGTTCCGCCGGCACGCTCACGTAGAAGTTGCGGAAGAACATCGTCGTGAACGCGATGCCGTACACCACGTGCACCAGAACCAGCCCGCCAATCGTGTTCGAAAGGCCGAAGAAGCCTTCGAGACGCGCCATCGGCAAGAGGATCGCCTGAAACGGGATGAAGCAGCCCACCAGCAGCATCGTGAAGAGCGCATCGGCGCCGCGAAAGCGCCAGTGCGTGAGCACGTAGCCATTGAACGCGCCGATGATCGACGAGATCAGCACGGCCGGGATCACCATCTTCACCGAGTTCATGAAGAACGGCTGCATGCCGTCGCAGCGCACGCCGGTGCAGGCATGCGCCCACGCCTTCACCCACGGCGCGAAGCTCGGGCTCGCGGGCAGCGTGAGCATGTTGCCCGTGTGAAGCTCGTCGAGCGTCTTGAACGACGTCGACAGCATCACGTAGAGCGGGAACAGGAAGTACAGGGCGAACAGGATCAGCGCCGCATAGACGAACACGCGGCTCACCTTCATCTTAGGCTGCATTGCGCGTGCTCCTCGATTCCAGGTACATGAGCGGCACGAGCACGGCCACCACTGTCGCGAGCATCATCATCGACGAAGCTGCGCCGACACCGAGCTGCCCGCGGTTGAACGAAAACGTGTACATGAAGATGGCCGGCAGCGACGACGACGTGCCGGGGCCACCCGCGGTGAGCGCGACGACGAGGTCGAAGGTCTTGATCGTGATGTGGCACAGGATCAGCAGCACCGAGAAAAACACCGGACGCATGCTCGGAATCACGATCTTGCGGTAGATCGTGGGCAGTGTCGCGCCATCCACCTGGGCCGCCTTGAAGATTTCGCTGTCGACGCCGCGCAGGCCGGCGAGGAACAGCGCCATGCAAAAGCCGGTGGACTGCCAGACGGCGGCAACCACGATACAGAAAATCGCCTTGTCCGGGTCGTTGAGCCAGTCGAGCTGGAAGCTCGTCCAGCCCCAGTCGTGCAGCACCTGCTGGATACCGAGATCGGGGTTGAAGATCCACTGCCACGCCGTGCCCGTGACGATGTACGAGAGCGCCATCGGATAGAGAAACACCGCGCGCAGCGCGCCTTCCTGGCGAATCTGCTGATCGAGCAGGATCGCGAGAAACAGCCCGAGCGCCACGCAAACGGCGATGAACGGAATGCCGAACCATGCGAGGTTCTGCGCCGAGGTCCACCAGACGTCGTTGCTGAAGAGCTCGCTGTAGCGGTCGAAGCCCGCGAATTCGTAGCGCGGCATCAACCGCGAATTCGACAGCGACAGATAGCCGGTGATGATGATGAAGCCGTAGACAAACACGAGGCTGATCAGAATGCTGGGCGAAAGCACCAGCTTCGGAATCCAGCGGTCTGCGAGCGCCGCCATGGGCGACGCGCGGCCTGTGGCAGGCGTGGCCGCCTTGCCGTTGCCGCTAAGAGAAGCAGTCACTGCGCGACTCCTGGTACGGTGTGGAACATTACGGACTCCGCACGATAAAGGGTTAGGTTTGACCCGTCATGCCCGGAGTGCGCCGCGCACGGCGCACTCCGCCTGTTTCATTGCAACGACTTCAAAAACCCGCTTCGCTTACTTGGTCTTGGCAGCCTTCGCGAGCGCTTCCACCGCGCTCTTCGAATCCTGGGTCGAGTTCATGAACTTCGTGACGACGTCGGTGATCGCACCGGCCGTGGCGTCTGCCTGAGCCATGCCGTGTGCGAGCGACGGCACATAGCCGCCCGCCTTGATCGCGGCCTGCTCATCCGCGTATGACTGCTTGCCGCACGCATCGAACTTGCTCATGTCCACGCCAAGGCGCACCGGGATCGAGCCCTTGTACAGGCTGAACTGTTCCTGGAAAGCGGGGCTCATGATCGTCTTCGCCAGCGCGATCTGACCCGGCGTGGCCGCCTTCTGGTCCTTCTGCTGGAAGAACACGAACGAGTCGACGTTGAACGTGTAGGCCTTCGAGGTGCCCGGCACCGGCGCGCAGACGTAGTCCTTGCCCGGCTGCTTCTTGGCGTTTTCGAACTCGCCCTTGGCCCAGTCACCCATGAACTGCATGCCCGCCTTGCCGTTGATGACCATGGCCGTGGCGAGGTTCCAGTCGCGGCCCGTGCGCGCGTTATCCATATACGACTGAATCTTGCGAACTGTGTCGAACACACCCACCATCTGCTGCGAGGTCAGGGTCTTCTGGTCAAGATCGACAATCGCCTTCTTGTAGAAGTCCGCGCCCTGCGAGAGCACCACGTCTTCCCACAGCGTCAGGTCTTGCCACGGCTGGCCGCCCGCCGCAACCGGCTGGTAGCCCGCGGCCTTGAGCTTGTCGGCCAGCGCGAAGAACTCCGGCCACGTGGTCGGCGCCTTGCCGCCCACCTTGTCGAGCGCGGCCTTGTTGATCCACAGCCAGTTCACGCGGTGCACCGAAAACGGCGCGCCGACGTAATGGCCGTCCGCGCGCATGATCTTGTCGATTTGCGGCGGCAAGTTGGCCTTCCAGTCGCCGGCGGCCGAATCGATCGGCACCAGCACGCCCTGCTGCGCCCATTCCTGGATCAGCGGGCCCTTGATCTGCGCTGCCGTGGGTGCGTTGCCCGAGATCACCTGGGTCTTCAGTGCCGTCATGGCCGCCGCGCCCGCGCCGCCGGCGACCGCGAAGTCCTTCCACACGTAGCCCTGCTTCTGCATGTCGTCCTTGAGCACGCCGACCGCCTTCGATTCGCCGCCCGAAGTCCACCAGTGCAGCACTTCGAGGGATTCGGCTGCCTGCGCAGTCGCGACGCCGGCCATGAGACCTGCGGCGCACAGGGCGCCCATGATCGCTCGGAATTTCATTGCTTATCTCCTCCAGACACCTGATCAGTAAAAACGAGTTGGCCCCTGATGTACCCAGGGTGCGGTGTGGTTAATACAGGCACAAAAACAGGCAAAACACTGGACGGACGGGCGCCGGAGTGCCGCGCGCGTGAAGGTCAATCGATGCGCGCGGGCCGCGGGCCGGTGTCCGGCCGCTGGACGCTCAAGAGATGAGTGGTTCGGAATACAAAGACTGTCTCCTCTTTTGATTTTCTCCGGCCGCGTTCGCAAGCGCGATGCGCAGCCAGTCGAGGCGCGTGCCATGCTCATGCAGCGCGGCGGCCGAACATCCCCACCTCCGGCGCCCGGCAGGCCCATGAACGGCTCCATTGTCCGTTAACATGTGGGACGTTCCGCCCATCCGAAAAAGCGCGCGAAAACCCGTGCACGATTGCTGCAAAACCCATGCTGCGCCGCGCTTGCCTACGCTTTTTTCATCGAATGAACGTTACCTCTTGATTTGGATTGTAGTTAAACTACAATTCAGTGTCAAAAAAAATTTTATCGGACTACGGCCGCCTGGCGCAGCACGATCGGCATACCGCCGCGGCCCCGCCGGAACTTGTTCCCGCGGCATTTCTGGACTGTGACGGAGACTATGCAAAGCCCTAACGATTCTGGTTTCACGTTCGTGCTCTTCGGCGCCACCGGCGACCTGTCGATGCGCAAGATCCTGCCGGCCCTGTTCGAGGCGCACCGCTCGGGCATGCTCGCCGCGTCCGGGAAAATCGTGGGCGTTGCACGCCACGAGGACACTCGCGACCAATACCTCCAGTGGGTCAACGAGCACGTCAAGCCGCACGTCTCGAAGAACGGTCTCGACGAAGCCGCGTGGGCGAGCTTTCTCGAGCGCATCGTCTATGTGAAGCTCGACCTCTCGCGCGCCGAGGACTTCACCACGCTGCGCGACGGCATCGAGGCGCTGCCCGGCATCCGCGTGTTTTACCTGGCCACGGGCCCGTCCCTGTTCGTGCCGATCTGCCGCGCGCTCGCCTCGGTCGGCCTGAACCAGAACGCGCGCATCGTGCTGGAAAAGCCGCTCGGCTACGACCTCGAGTCGTCCAATGCGATCAACGACGCGGTCGGCGAAATCTTCGCCGAAGAGCAGATCTACCGGATCGACCACTATCTCGGCAAGGAGCCGGTGCAGAACCTGCTCGCGCTGCGCTTCGGCAATGCGCTGTTCGAGCCGCTGTGGCGCCGCGAATGGGTCGAAAGCATCCAGATCACCATTGCGGAAGAGCTGGGCGTGGAAGCGCGCGGCGACTTCTACGACAACACCGGCGCGCTGCGCGACATGGTGCAGAACCACTTGCTTCAATTGCTCTCGATCGTCGCCATGGAGCCGCCGCATTCAATGGATTCGGACTCGGTGCGCGACGAAAAGCTGCGCGTGCTGCGCGCGCTCAAGCCCATCAATCCCGCCGATATCAGCAAGGTCGCCGTGCGCGGCCAATACCATGCGGGCGTGATCCGCGGCCAGCAGGTGCCGGGCTACGCGACCGAGCACGGCGTGAAGCCCGATAGCCGCACCGAAACCTTCGTCGCCCTGAACGTCGAGATCGAGAACTGGCGCTGGGCGGGCGTGCCTTTTTTCCTGCGCACGGGCAAGCGTCTGGCCGACCGCGTCGCGGAAATCGTGGTGAACTTCCGCCCCGTGCCGCATTCGGCGCTGGGCCCCACGGCGCTGCGCGCGGGCTCCAACCGTCTAGTCATCCGCCTGCAGCCGAACGAAAATATTCGTCTGTACTGCCTAGCCAAGCAACCTGGCGAAGGCATGAATCTCTCAAGCGTGCATCTCGACCTCGCGTTCGACCAGTTCTTCCGCGAAGGCCAGATGGAGGCGTACCAGCGTCTCTTGCTCGACGTGATCAACGGGCGCCTCGCGCTCTTCGTGCGCCGCGACGAGCAGGAAGCCGCGTGGAAATGGGTCGAGCCCATCCTCAACGAATGGGCCGTGTCGCCCCGCCCGCCCAAGCCTTATGCCGCGGGCACCTGGGGACCGGCAGCGTCGAGCGCGATGCTGGCGCAGCACGGCACCTGCTGGCTCGAAGAAGAGAATTGACCGGACCGATGAACACCCCCGCGAACATCCCCGCGGATCGACAAAAAAGCAGCCTGGAGGAGAAGTGATCGAGCTTCACGTATTCGACGACCCGCGCGTCCAATCGGACGCGCTGGCGCGAGCCGTGGGCGACGCACTACATGCGTCGCTCGCCGCTCTTGCTGCCGCGCCCGGCACCGGCGCGCGCCGTGCAACGCTCGCGGTTTCCGGCGGCACGAGCCCGCGTCCGTTTCTCGAGACCCTGTCGACGCACCGCTTCGACTGGGCGCACACCGACATCACCCTGGTGGACGACCGCTGGGTGCCCGAGACCGATCCGGCCAGCAACGCACGCCTCGCGCACGAGACCCTGCTGAAGCACGAGGCGGCGCAGGCGCGTTTCCTGCCGCTCGTCGACGTCACGCAGGAACTGGATGCGCACGTGGCCGCGCTCAACGCCGACCCGCAGCGCCGCCTGCCCAACGTCGCGGTGCTCGGCATGGGCGAAGACGGCCACACCGCGTCGATCTTCGCCGACGCGCCCGAGTGGCACGAAGCCATCACCACGGCGCGCCCGTTCGTGGCCGTGCATCCGCAGGCCGCGCCGCACGCGCGCGTCTCGTGGTCGATGCAGGCGCTGCGCCAGGTCGATCGCCTGTTCCTGCTGATCGCGGGCCAGCGCAAGCTCGACGTGCTGCAACAAGCCGCTGCCGCGGAACAGAACAACGCCATCTCGAAGCTGGCGAACGACAAGGGAGTGAGACTCGATGTCTACTGGTGCGCCTAACAAATCCGCCCCTGGCGCGGGCCAGCACGCCGACGGACCGAGGCTGCTCGCCGACATCGGCGGAACCAACGCGCGCTTCGCGCTGGAGACGCGCGCGGGCGAGATCGGCCAGGTGCGCGTCTACCCATGCGCCGACTATCCGGGCGTCGCGGACGTGATCCAGCAGTATCTGAAGGACACGAAGATCGGCCGCGTGAACCACGCCGCGATCGCCATTGCGAACCCGGTCGACGGCGACCAGGTGCGCATGACCAATCACGACTGGACCTTCTCGATCGAAGCCACGCGCCGCGCGCTCGGCTTCGACACGCTGCTGGTCGTGAACGACTTCACCGCGCTCGCCATGGCCTTGCCGGGCCTGACCGACGCGCAGCGCACCCAGGTGGGCGGCGGCCAGCGCCGCCAGAACAGCGTGATCGGCCTGCTCGGGCCGGGCACGGGCCTCGGCGTCTCGGGCCTGATTCCCGCCGACGACCGCTGGATCGCGCTCGGCAGCGAAGGCGGCCACGCCAGCTTCGCGCCGCAGGACGAGCGCGAAGATCTCGTGCTCCAGCACGTGCGCAGGAAGTGGCCGCACGTGTCGTTCGAGCGCGTCTGCGCGGGGCCCGGCATCGAGCTGATCTATGGGGCGCTTGCCGCGCGCGACAAGAAGAAGGTGGGCGCGGACATCAACACGGCCGAGATCGTCAAGCGCGCGCACGACGGCGACGCGCTCGCGGCGGAAACCATCGAATGCTTCTGCGGCATTCTCGGCAGCTTCGCGGGCAACATCGCGATGACGCTCGGCTCGCTCGGCGGCATTTATATCGGCGGCGGCGTGGTGCCGCGTCTGGGCGAGCTATTCATGCGCTCGTCGTTTCGCCAGCGCTTCGAGGCCAAGGGCCGCTTCGACGCCTATCTCGCTAACGTGCCCACCTACGTCATTACCGCCGAATACCCGGCGTTTCTCGGCGTCTCGGCCATCCTCGCGGAACAGCTCTCGAACCGCGCGGGCGGCGGATCGTCGGCGGTGTTCGAGCGCATCCGCCAGATGCGCGATGCGCTCACGCCCGCCGAGCGGCGCGTGGCCGACCTCGCGCTCAACCATCCGCGCTCGATCATCAACGACCCCATCGTCGATATCGCGCGCAAGGCCGACGTGAGCCAGCCCACGGTGATCCGCTTTTGCCGCTCGCTCGGCTGCCAGGGGCTCTCCGACTTCAAGCTCAAGCTCGCCACCGGCTTGACGGGCACGATCCCCGTGAGCCACAGCCAGGTGCATCTGGGCGACACCGCGACCGACTTCGGCGCGAAGGTGCTCGACAACACGGTTTCGGCCATCCTGCAGCTGCGCGAGCACCTGAACTTCGAGCAGGTCGAGCAGGCCATCACACTGCTCAACGGCGCGCGGCGCATCGAGTTCTATGGGCTCGGCAACTCGCATATCGTCGCGCAAGACGCGCACTACAAGTTCTTTCGCTTCGGCATCCCGACTATCGCGTATGGCGACCTGTACATGCAGGCGGCGTCCGCCGCGCTGCTCGGCAAGGGCGACGTGATCGTGGCGGTCTCGAAGTCGGGCCGCGCGCCCGAGCTCTTGCGCGTGCTCGACGTTGCCATGCAGGCCGGCGCGAAAGTGATTGCGATCACGTCGAGCAACACGCCGCTCGCCAAGCGCGCGACCGTGGCGCTCGAAACCGATCACATCGAGATGCGCGAGTCGCAGCTTTCGATGATCTCGCGCATCCTGCACTTGCTGATGATCGACATTCTCGCCGTGGGCGTCGCGATCCGCCGCGCGTCGCCCGAGGGCGACATGAGCCACGCCGTCGAAACGGCCCGCGAGCAGGCCGACGACGACGCCTCCGCCGTGCTCGACTGGCTGAGCCACGGCGCGTCATCGTCGGCGCGCGCGAGCGATTGATGTCAATGCGTGACGCAAACGCATGACGCAAACGCATGACGCAAATGCGCGACGCGAACGTGCGATGAAATGAACAACGGGACGCCTCGGCGTCCCGTTGTTCATGGTGCGCGCTTACGCGTTCGACGCCGTCTGGCTCACGCCCGGCGCGGGCCGGCCATGCCACTTCACGACGATACGGCGGCCAACCCAGGTGAGCGCGCCGCACGCGCCGATCGTGCAGCCCATGCCGAGCGGCGAGACACCCGGGAACCAGCCGACCACGACGCTCGCGAACGCGCCCAGCGCGAGCTGCGTCGCGCCGAACACCGCAGCGGCCGCGCCGGCGTTCTTCGGGTAGCGGTACATCAGATCGGTCGCGCAGTTCGCGCTCAGCAGCCCCACCACGCCCACCACGAAGAACAGCCCTGCCACGATCGACCACAGCCCGCCCCACCCCGTCACGCACACGAGCGCAACAAAGAACGACGCGGCGATGCTCACCGTGGAGGCCATCGACACCATGCGCAGCGTGCCCATGCGCCCGATGAAGCGCGTGTTGAGGAAATTGCCGAGCATGATGCCGAAAACGTTCGCGCCGAAGAACAGCCCGTAGTGCTGGGGCGAGACGTGGAAGTACTCGATATAGACGAACGGCGTGGCCGAGATATAGGTGAACATGGCCGCGAACGCCATGCCGCCGCACAGCATGTGGCCCCAGACGAGCGGGTCGCGCAGCAACCGCTCGTACGCCATGAACGAGCGCAGCACGGCACCGCTCTCACGCTTCTCGGCGGGCCAGGTCTCGGGCACGCGCAGCCAGGCGGTCGCAGCGCACGCGAGGCCGAACAGTGTGAGTGCGACGAACACCACGCGCCAGCCGCCGAGCAGCAGCAACTGCCCGCCGATGAGCGGCGCGAGCAGCGGCCCGATCGAGGTGACGATGGCGACCATCGACAGCACCTTGGCGGCGTCGGACGGCTCGTGCGCGTCGCGCGCGATCGCCCGCGCGAGAACGGAGGCCGCGCCCGCGCCGAGCGCCTGCAGAAAGCGCACGACCGTGAGCTCGCCCACCGAGTACGAGAACCAGCATGCGATGCTCGCGAGCGTGAAAAGCGCGATGCCGCCCAGCAGCACGGGGCGACGGCCGTAGGCATCGGAGAGCGGGCCGTAGAGCAGCATGCCGATCGAGAAGCCGGCCATGAAACTCGTGAGCGTGAGCGCGGCCGCAGCCGTGCTCACGCCGAACGACTGGGCGATGGCGGGCAGGCTCGGCAGGTACATGTCGGTGGCGAGCGGGCCGCAGGCGGCGAGCGCGCCGAGCAACAGGATCAGCCGGCCATCGGGCCGGCGTCGCGGGGAATGGGGCATGGGATCGACCAGGAGCGGACCGTCGCCGAGGGCGCGGTCCCGGTGTTCTGGGCCGCTTCGGCATGACCCGGTTGGGGTCTCATCCGCGTCTTTCCTCCGCATCTCGATTGCGATGCAAGTGCGACGCGGGTGACGCAAAAAGCGGCTACGTAGCGGGGGCATTGTACCCGACGCTTAAATTCCGCTTTCGGCATCGCGCAAGGCCAGGCGAGGCCAGGCCGGGCTGCGCCCACGCTTTGCGTTAAGCTGCGCCCTTTCCCGTTCTTCAATGCGCCGCACGGCGCGAGCTTCGTTCTTCGGGCACGGTCATCAAGCCGATCGCCGAGGGCGCGCTGGAGAAACGCTGGGCCGAGCTGACCGGCAAGCGGCCCATGCCGGCCGCCGCGGTTGCGGCGGTTGCGGCGCATGACGCGCTTGCGCGGACCGCGCGCCGTCCGTAGCGGCCCCCGGCCCATTCGGCGTGAGTCCGGTACAATTTCGCCATTGCCGCCCCTTCGCTGGCGCCCGGCCCGGCACCTCGTCTGGCCGGCCCCGAGCCGCATGGGGTCCGAGCGTCGGCGCGCCAAGGCCCCGCCTGCCGCGCGCCTGATCACACCACTGCAGCCACCGCACCAACCACTCTCGCAGGCCCAGCACCCATGTCCAACAGCTCGTCCACGAACCAGGCCCTCTTCGAACGCGCCCAGCGCACCATTCCGGGCGGCGTCAATTCGCCCGTGCGCGCGTTCCGCTCGGTCGGCGGCACGCCGCGCTTCATCGAGCGCGCACAAGGTGCGTACTTCTGGGACGCCGAAGGCAAGCGCTATATCGACTACATCGGCTCGTGGGGCCCGATGATCGTCGGCCATGTCCACCCCGAGGTGCTCGAAGCCGTGCAGCGCGTGCTCGTCAACGGCTTCTCGTTCGGCGCGCCCACCGAAGCAGAAATCGAGATCGCCGAGGAAATCTGCAAGATCGTGCCGTCGATGGAGCAGGTGCGCATGGTTTCGAGCGGCACCGAAGCCACCATGAGCGCGCTGCGGCTCGCACGCGGCTACACGAAGCGCGACCGCATCGTGAAGTTCGAAGGCTGCTATCACGGCCACGCCGACAGCCTGCTCGTGAAGGCCGGCTCGGGTCTGCTCACGTTCGGCAACCCCACATCGGCGGGCGTGCCGGTGGACATCGCGAAGCACACCACGGTGCTCGAGTACAACAACGTCGCGGCGCTCGAAGAAGCGTTCAAGGCGTTCGGCGACGAGATCGCCGCCGTGATCGTCGAGCCCGTCGCGGGCAACATGAATCTCGTGAAGGCCACGCCCGAATTCATTGGCGCGCTGCGCAGCCTAACGGCGAAGCACGGCAGCGTGCTGATCTTCGACGAGGTGATGTGCGGCTTCCGCGTCGGCCTGCGCGGCGCGCAGGCGCTCTACGGCATGCAGGCCGATCTCGTTTGTCTGGGCAAGGTGATCGGCGGCGGCATGCCGGCGGCGGCGTTCGGCGGCCGCCGCGAGATCATGGACCACCTCGCCCCCAACGGCGGCGTGTACCAGGCGGGCACGCTCTCGGGCAACCCGATCGCCGTGGCCGCGGGCCTGAAGACGCTGCAACTCATTCAGGCGCCGGGCTTCTACGACCGGCTCACAGCGCAGACCGCGCGGCTCGCGCAAGGCCTCTCGCAGGCCGCACGCGAAGCGAACGTGCCGTTCGTCGCCGATTCGGTGGGCGGCATGTTCGGTCTCTATTTCGCGGACAAGGTTCCGGGCAGCTTCGCGGAAGTCACGAAGAGCGACGTGACGCGCTTTAACCGCTTCTTCCATCAGATGCTGGACGCGGGCGTGTACTTCGCTCCGTCGGCTTACGAGGCGGGCTTCGTGTCGAGCGCGCACGACGACGCCCTCATCGACGAAACGATCGCCGCCGCGCGCCACGCGTTCGCCGCGCAGTAAGGCACACCGTAAGGCGCGCAACAAGGCGCGCCGAGCATCAGCCGAACGCGGGGCGCACGCCCCGCCCCTCACCCGCAACGCCCCGGAGCCCGCACGACATGTTTTCGCAAGCCGATTTCACCTACATGGAGCGCGCGCTCGCCCTCGCGGTGCGCGGTCTGTACACGACCGATCCGAACCCGCGCGTCGGCTGCGTGCTGGTGAAGGACGGCGTGGTGATCGGCGAGGGCTTCACGCAGCCCGCTGGCCACGACCACGCCGAAATCCAGGCGTTGAGGGACGCGCGTGCGCGCGGCCACGAAGTGCGCGGCGCCACTGCCTACGTGACGCTCGAACCGTGCAGCCATTTCGGCCGCACGCCGCCCTGCGCGAATGCACTGATCGAAGCGAAGGTCGCGCGCGTGATCGCGGCGATGGAGGACCCCAACCCGCTCGTTTCGGGGCGCGGCCTCGCGATACTGCGCGACGCGGGCATCGAAGTGCGCTGCGGCCTGCTCGCCAACGAAGCGCGCGAACTGAATATCGGCTTCGTCTCGCGCATGACGAGAAAGCGCCCCTGGGTGCGCATGAAGGTGGCGGCATCGCTCGACGGCCGCACTGGCCTGCCTTCGGGCGAAAGCCAGTGGATCACGGGCGAAGCCGCGCGCGCCGACGGCCACGCGTGGCGTGCACGCGCCTCGGCCATCCTCACGGGCATCGGCACTGTGAAGGAAGATGACCCGCGCATGACCGTGCGCGCGATCGACACGCCGCGCCAGCCCAAGCGCATTCTCATCGACAGCCGTCTCGACGCCTCGCCGCTCTCACAGATCTTCGTTGGCGCGCCCACGCTGGTGTTTTGCGCCGCGCTCGACGCCACCAACGAGGAACGCGCCGATGCGCTGCGCGCGCGCGGCGCCGAAATCGTCGCGCTCGGCAACGCGGGCGGCAAGGTGGATCTGCCCGCCGTGCTCACGGAGCTGGCCGCGCGCGGCGTGAACGAACTGCACGTGGAAGCCGGCTACAAGCTCAATGGATCGCTGCTGCGCGAAGGCTGCGTGGACGAGCTGCTCGTCTATCTCGCGCCCTCGCTGCTCGGCACGGACGCGCTCGGCATGTTCAATCTTGCCGCGCCCGCGACGCTCGATGCGCGCACGCGCCTCGCGTTCCACTCGGTCGAGCGCGTCGCCGAGGATCTGCGCATCCTCGCGCGCCTCGTGCCCGATGACTCGAATGCGAATCTCGACGCGGATACGCACGCGCATGGAGACGCATCATGATTGTTTCTGACGAACTGAACGCACTGAACACAAAGGACAGCCAGATGTTTACCGGAATCGTCGCGGCCGTGGGCCGCATCGAATCGATCAAGCCGCTCGGCAGCGACGCTGATGCGGGCGTGCGCCTCACCGTCGACGCGGGCGGCCTCGACCTCGACGACGTGCAGCTCGGCGACAGCATCGCCATTCAGGGCGCGTGCATGACCGTCATCGAAAAATCTGCGACCCGCTTCGACGTGGACGTCTCGCGCGAAAGCCTGAACCGCACCGTGGGCCTCGCCGACACGGGCGAAGTGAATCTGGAAAAAGCGCTGCGCGCGCACGACCGTCTGGGAGGCCATATCGTCTCGGGCCACGTGGACGGCCTTGGCACTGTCACGCGCTTTGCGCCCGTCGGCGAGTCGCACGAGCTGCGCGTGCTCGCACCCGCGGATATCGGCCGCTATCTCGCCTATAAAGGCTCGGTCACGGTCAACGGCGTGAGCCTGACCGTAAACTCGGTGGACGACCGCGCGGACGGCTGCGAATTCTCGATCAACCTGATCCCGCACACCGTTGAAGTGACCACGCTCAAGCACCTCGTGGCCGGCGCGAAGGTGAATCTCGAGATCGATTTGATTGCGCGGTATGTGGAGCGGATGCTCGGTGCGTCTCAGAACAACCCTAAACCGTTGAAATAATCCGAATTTTGAAATCCACGGTTTGCCGCTGCCTCCCCCGATCTGGCCGAATTCGCGATTGGATGGCGGCGGTGATTCCGAATGTGCACGACCCTTACCTACGGTTCGTATTATCGTCAGGTCTCCAAAATTCGGCTCTTCGCCCATTCAACAGGGTCAAAATTTCCGATTCAAAACGGCCCTGACTCTGTATCCCCGGGCACCGCGCAAGCGCAACTGCAGCATCACTGATAAAATCCGTCCGAATTCCCTCGCGGCCGCCTTTTTGACGCGCCGCGCGTTCCCCACCCGAACACCACGAAGGAGGCAAAGATGGCAGTAGTCAAGAAGGCCGCCGTCATGCCGCCGGTTCGGGTGATGCCACATATCGCGCACGCCCTGCTTCCGGCGCGCTGACTGCGTCCACGACGGCGCGTCTCGGGCGGTGCGCCCGTGGCGGCGATCTGGCCGCCACGCCGCTTTCCCACGATTTCGAGGATTGACGTTCGGCATCCGGTGCCTGAACGAGCGAACCCCGTTTTCCGCTCATCGCATTTCTGAAGAGTCTTCAGGCCTTTGGCCCGAAGCATCTGTCCATGGCAGAGCAAGACAAAAACCCTGCTTCCGGCGGACAAACGTTCCGCAATGTTCTCGGCTTCACGTTCCGGCAGTGGTCGCGCCAGCCGCGCCGCGCAGGCGCGGTGGCCCTCGCCGCGCTACTGGGCGCGCTCGCCGACGTGCTCACGCCGCACTATGCGGGCCAGCTCGTCGACGCGCTCGCGCACGACGCCGCGAGCGGCAATGCCGCCGCCTGGCACGCCGCCGTCACGGCGTTCGGGGCACTGACGGCGCTCGGGCTCACCGGCACGCTGATGCGCCAGGCCGCATTCCAGAACATCATCGTGCTCACGCTGAAGATGATGAGCGAGATCGCCACGCACGCCTTTCACCGCGTGCAGCGCTTCTCCACCGACTGGCACGCGAACAGCTTCGCCGGCTCGACCGTGCGCAAGATCACGCGCGGCATGTGGGCGCTCGACCTGCTCAACGACACGCTGCTCGTGGCGCTCTTTCCGTCGCTCGTGATGCTGGTCGGCTCGACCGCCCTGCTCGCGCTGCAGTGGCCCGTCATGGGCCTCGTGGTCGGTATCGGCTCGGTGCTTTATCTCGCCATCACCGTGTCGCTGTCGCTGTTCTACGTCGCGCCCTCCGCGCGCCTCGCGAACCAGTGGGACACGAAGATGGGCGGCGCGCTCGCCGACGCCATTTCGTGCAACGCGGTCGTCAAGGCCTTCGGCGCGGAAACGCGCGAAGAGGCACGGCTCGCGCGCGTGATCGACAAATGGGACAGCCGCACGCGCCGCACCTGGCGGCGCGGCACCTTCAACGGCGGCGTACAGGGCGCGCTGCTGGTTGCGATGCAGGCCGCCATACTCGGCGCGGCGCTCCTGCTGTGGGCGCGCGGGCTCGCGAGCGTGGGCGACATCACCTTCGCGCTCACGCTGTTTTTCCTGCTCAAGGGTTATCTGCGCGACGTGGGCATGCACGTGCGCAACCTGCAACGCTCGGTCAACGACATGGAAGAGCTGGTGATGCTCGAAGCCCAGCCGCTCGGCATCGAAGATGAAGCGGGAGCGCCACCGATCGTGATCGACCGTGGCGACATCCGCTTCGAGAACATGACGTTCCGTTACGGCGCGCACGAGCGGCCGCTCTACGCGAATCTTTCACTGCGCATCGAGCCGGGCGAACGCGTGGGCCTGGTCGGCCATTCGGGCTCCGGCAAGACCACGCTCATCAAGCTGATCCAGCGCCTCTACGATGTCACCGACGGCCGCATCACGATTGACGACCAGGACATCGCGCAGGTGCAGCAGGCGTCGCTGCGCTCGCAGATCGCCATCGTGCAGCAAGAGCCGGTGCTGTTCCACCGCTCGCTTGCCGAGAACATTGCTTATGCGCGGCCCGGCGCGACCCACGACGAGATCGTGCGGGCGGCGAAACTCGCGAGCGCGCACGACTTCATCATGGCGCTGCCGCGCGGCTATGAAACGCTCGTGGGCGAGCGCGGCGTCAAGCTCTCGGGCGGCGAGCGCCAGCGCGTGGCGATCGCGCGCGCGTTCCTTGCAAACGCACCGATCCTGATCTTCGACGAAGCGACCTCCAGTCTCGACAGCGAAAGCGAAGTGCTGATCCAGCAGGCGATGGAGCGGCTGATGGAGGGCCGCACGACGGTCGTGGTCGCGCACCGGCTTTCGACCGTGCGCGCGCTCGACCGCCTGCTGGTGCTCGAGCGCGGGCGCGTCGCGGAGGAAGGCACGCACGACGAACTCGTGCGCCGCGAGAACGGGCTGTACCGCCGCCTGTTCGAGCGCCAGGCGCTGGAGCTCACGAAGGGACTCGCCGACGATGTCGTGCTGCGATAAACGGCGACTGAACAGCTTCATTGTCGCGAAAGCGCCACTCGGGGGGCGTGCGGGACGTTCGGCCAACCCTTGCATACGCCCGATGCGCATCCGGCGAGGCGAACGCCCAACGCCTGCAAGCCCGCTCACGCACACGCCAGACCCAAATCCCTCCGCCACCCTTCGTTCTGGGCGACGCGCCCGCCCGCGTGGCGTAAAATGTGCGCTTTCCAGCCAAAATTCCACCATGACGCTCGCCTCCACCCTTGAAATCATCGCCGAGCTCAAAGCCGGCAAGATGGTGATCCTCGTCGACGAAGAAGACCGGGAAAACGAGGGCGACCTCGTCATCGCAGCGGAGTTCGTCACGCCCGAAGCCATCAACTTCATGGCGAAGTACGGCCGCGGCCTGGTCTGCCTCACGCTCACGCAGGAGCGCTGCAAGCTGCTCAACCTGCCGCTCATGACTTATCGCAACGGCACGCAGTACGGCACGGCGTTCACGGTCAGCATCGAGGCGGCCGAAGGCGTGACCACCGGCATCTCCGCCGCCGACCGCGCACGCACGATCCAGACCGCCGTGGCACATGACGCGCGCGCCGAGCATATCGTGCAGCCGGGCCACGTGTTCCCGATCATGGCGCAGCCCGGCGGCGTGCTCGTGCGCGCGGGCCACACCGAGGCCGGTTGCGACTTCACGGCGCTTGCGGGCCTCACGCCGGCGGCGGTGATCTGCGAGATCATCAAGGACGACGGCACGATGGCGCGCCTGCCCGATCTGATCGAGTTCGCCAAGGAGCACGACATCAAGATCGGCACCATCGCCGACCTGATCCACTACCGCAGCCGCACCGAATCGATCGTCGAACGCGTGGCCGAGCGCACCATGCACACCGCCCACGGCACGTTCCGCGCGGTCATGTACATCGACCAGCCCACCCGCACGCCGCACATCGCGCTCGTGCGCGGCACGCCCAAGCCCGGCGAGGACACGCCGGTGCGCGTGCACGAGCCGCTTTCGGTGCTGGATCTGCTGGAAACGGGCTCCTCCACGCACTCGTGGACGCTCGACGCGGCCATGCGCGAAATCGCCGAGCGCGATCTCGGCGTGATCGTCATGCTCAACTGCGGCGACACCAAGGAACATCTGATCGACGTCTTCAAGGCGTTCGACCAGAAGGAGCGCGCAGAGGCGCTCGCGCGCCGGCCGGTGGACTTCAAGACATACGGCATCGGCGCGCAGATCCTGCGCGAACTCGGCGTGGGCCGCATGCAGGTGCTCTCCAAGCCGCGCCGCCTCGGCAGCATGTCGGGCTATGGCCTCGAAGTCACCGGCTTCGTGCCAATGCCGGGCAGCGACGCAGAAGCGCCCTGCCCGCCGGAAGCCGCCGACCGCCCGGCACATTAAGCCGCAGGCCCCACTTCACGCGTCACCACGCTCAACCGAACCTACGGATATCACATGGAAATCGGACAATACCAACCGAATCTCGACGGCGATGGACTGCGCATCGGCATCGTCCAGTCGCGCTTTAACGAACCCGTCTGCAACGGCCTCGTCGACGCCTGCATCGAAGAGCTCGAACGCCTCGGCGTCACGGGCGAAGACGTGCTGCTCGTCACCGTGCCGGGCGCGCTGGAAATTCCGCTCGCCCTGCAAAAGCTCGCCGAAAGCGGCCAGTTCGACGCCCTGATCGCGCTCGGCGCGGTCGTGCGCGGCGAGACGTACCACTTCGAGCTCGTCTCGAACGAAAGCGGCGCGGGCATCTCGCGCATCGCGCTCGACTTCGGCGTGCCGGTCGCGAATGCGGTCCTCACGACCGAGAACGATGAGCAGGCCATCGCGCGCATGACCGAGAAGGGTCGTGACGCCGCGCGCGTCGCCGTCGAAATGGCGAACCTCACGGTCGCGCTGGAGCAGCTCGACGGTGGCGACGACGACGAAGACGAGGAAGACGAAGAGGAACAGCAATGAAGAGTGCGCGCCGCCGCTCCCGCGAACTGGCCACGCAGGGCTTGTATCAGTGGCTGCTGTCGGGTGTGCCCGCCGGCGAGATCGACGCGCAGCTGCGCGGTTCGCAGGGCTACGACAAGGCCGACCACGAGCACCTGGACGCCCTTCTGCACGGCGTGATCCGCGAATCGGAGGAGCTCTCCGCCGCCATCGTGCCGTGCCTGGACCGTCCGATCGAGCAGCTCTCGCCCGTCGAGCGCGCGGTGCTGCTCGTGGCGACCTACGAGTTCAAGCACCACGTCGACATTCCGTATCGCGTCGTCATCAACGAGGCGGTCGAGCTCACGAAAACCTTCGGCGGCTCTGACGGCTACAAGTACGTGAACGGCGTGCTCGACAAGCTCGCGGCGCAATTGCGCGCCACCGAAGCCCAGGCCGCCCGCCGGTCGTAATGGCGGTAAGGGTTGTAATGGCATGAAGCGCGCGGGGCCGGGGCATCGAGCCCTCGGCCTCTCGCGCGCTCCATCGCCCGCAAGTACTGGAAACACCCGCATGAACACTGTTGCCGAACCGCTGCTGCGGCTTGCCGCGCGCGTCGACGAGATCCAGCCTTTCTACGTCATGGAACTGGCGAAGGAGGCCGCGAAGCTCGAACGCGCCGGTCGCGACATCATCCATATGGGCATCGGCGAGCCGGACTTCACGGCGCCCGAGCCCGTCGTCGAGGCCGCCGCCGCGGCGCTGCGCCGTGGCGTCACGCAATATACGAATGCGCTCGGCCTCCACACGCTGCGCGAGGCGATCGCAGCACACTACGAACACGCCTACGGCCTAAAGGTCGATCCGGCACGCATCGTCGTGACGGCCGGCGCCTCGGCAGCGTTGCTGCTCGCCTGCACTGCGCTCGTCGACCGCGACGACGAAGTGCTCATGCCCGACCCGTGCTATCCGTGCAACCGGCACTTCGTGGCCGCCGCGGAAGGCAAGCCGGTGCTCGTGCCGAGCGGCCCGGAGGCGCGCTTCCAGCTCACCGCCGACGACGTCGAGCGTCTGTGGACGGCGCGCACGCGAGGCGTGCTGCTCGCCTCACCGTCGAACCCCACCGGCACCTCGATCGAGCCCGACGAGCTCGCACGCATCGTGAAGGCCGTGCGCGCACGCGGCGGCTTCACGATCGTCGACGAGATCTATCAGGGCTTGAGCTACGACGCGTGCCCCGTCTCCGCCCTCTCGTTCGGCGACGACGTGGTGACCGTCAACAGCTTCTCGAAGTACTTCAACATGACCGGTTGGCGGCTGGGCTGGCTCGTGGTGCCGCCCGTGCTGGTCGGCGCGTTCGAAAAGCTCGCGCAGAACCTGTTCATCTGCGCGTCGGCGCTCGCGCAACATGCGGCGCTCGCCTGTTTCGAGCCGCAGACGCTGGACATCTACGAAGCACGCCGGCTGGAGTTCAAGCGCCGCCGCGACTTCATCGCGCCTGCGCTCGAGTCGCTCGGCTTCACCGTGCCGGTGATGCCCGACGGCGCGTTCTATGTCTACGCCGACTGCACGAACGTCAATCACCCGGCGGCCGGCGACAGCGACGCGCTCACGCGCGCCATGCTGCACGATGCAGGCACGGTGATGGTTCCGGGCATGGACTTCGGCGCGGCGGCGCCGCACCAATATGTACGGCTCTCATATGCCACGGCTTACGAGCGGCTCGAAGAGGCGGTCGGGCGGCTGCGAACCTTGTTCAATCGCTGATCCCCCAGCGATTCCGTTGCTGCCGCCAAGCCGGCAGACATGAAAAAAGGCACCCGAGGGTGCCTTTTTCGTTTTTCGTATTCCCCGGCATGTCCTGCTGGCCGGAGTCCGATCTCGATGCCTTTCGATACCTTGTTACGCGCCGAACTCGGACTGGCTGTGCTTCTGGGCCGCCGTGCTGGCGCCGTTGTTGGCGTCGTCCTGTTCAGGTGCGGTCTTCTCGGCCGCGGGCTTCTCCACCAGCGCATGCGCGTTGTCGAGCGTCACGTGCACACGCTTCTCGCCGCTGGTGTTCGCCACTTTCTGCACCGACGACGTGCTGGCCGTGGTCGTCACAGGCGCCTGAGGCGCGTTGATCGGCACGTTGCGGCCACGAGCCACGTCGCGCAGACGCCCACGCTCGGCCATGACCTTGGCGCCGTAGCCACCGTCGTCGGGCGAGGTCGAGCCCACGTACAGGCGCAGACCGCCCGGCAGCGAACCGCCGCGCGCGATACAGTCCTTCAGGACCAGCGCGCCGACCTTGATGTTCGCGAGCGGATCAAGCGCAGCGCTCTGGCCGCCGAAGTACCGGAATTTGTCCGAGTGAACCTTCGACATGACCTGCATGAGACCTTGTGCGCCCACGCCACTTTCGGCGTACGGGTTGAAGCCCGACTCGATCGCCATGACCGCGAGCAGCAGCAGAGGATCGAGCCCCACTTCACGGCCGGTGTCGAAGGCAGCCTTGACGAGTTCGCCGACCGGCTCCTGCGCCACGCGATAGCGGCGCGCGATATAGGTCGCAACCATCGCCTGTTCGCGCGCCGAAACCAGCACGCGGTCGTCGCGGGCATCGGGCGTGATGCGCTGCGACGGGATCATGCGCGCCAGCGTGCCGACGCTCGGCAGCGAACGCGGGTCGAGACCATTGAGCGTGACCGCGTCGAGCGTGGCCATGCCGCCTTTGGAAACGCTGGTTGCGACGCGATCCACCACGCCGTTGGAACCGCCGGGCGCCACGTTAGCCGCGGGCGCACCGGCATCGGGAAGAAATGCCACAGCGCCAGCCTTGCTGTCTTCGTTCGCCATCACGCTGGGCGGCGGCAGGACCGCAGGCAGCGGATTGCCCTGCAGCAGACGCGCGGGGCCCGCCTGCACGGCTGCGGAAACAAAAGGCATCATGCGCGCCGCCACCGCGCCGCGCCACGAGGGCAGCAACCAGATAGCGAGCGCAACAAGGACGGCGCAACCGCCCACGATGCTGAACAGATGGTGGCTCAAACGCGTGCCACGTCGCAGTAGCGCACGCAACCCCGAAGCGAAACGCTCATCGGCGCGCCACCACGATAACCAGGTATTCATCTAACGGATCTCCCATGTTGCATGATCCGGCGACCGAAGCTGACACGAGGCCAAATGCCAATCGCAGGATCAAGACACCGTGCGCCCTGGCTGGTGCGGCAACGGTGTCGGGAAAACGGCAGGAACGCCGTAAGTGGAACCCCTTCCTGACTACCGGGCACGCCTTGGGCGTGCATGAGGGGTTCTCACGCAAACAGCCGGCGCAAAGAGGCGCCGGCTAAGACAACCAATCTAGACCGTGAAGAGCCGTGCAGGGAGTCGGCTAAACGGTGACGCGTTGCGTCTGAAAGGACCGGGATGGTGGTTAGAAATTGCAAGCCCTGCAACCAGTGTGGACGGATTCTAGCAGGCTTTAATAGATGGTCAACACTATAGAATGTCAAATTTATAACTATTTGTAATAATGAACACCGTTCAATCCGGGCAACCCCCCATTCTGTGAGCGTCTGCGGCCGGTTAGCCAATCTGGCTGACAGCGTGCGTCAAGTAACACAGGTAAAATCGACAAACGTTTCGCCTCTGCCCTCGCCGCACGCTGCGGCTCCGCTCCTATCCTGATGAAATACAAAGACTTGCGCGACTTCGTCGGTCGCCTGGAGACGCTCGGCGAGTTGCGCCGCGTTCCACAAGCTGTCTCTCCGGTGCTGGAAATGACCGAACTCTGCGACCGCGTATTGCGCGCCGCCGGTCCCGCCCTGTTATTCGAGAGCCGCGCGACCCATGCGTTCCCCGTGCTGGGCAACCTCTTTGGCACGCCGCGGCGCGTCGCACTCGGCATGGGCATCGATGCACCTGAGAGCGCCGGCGACGGCGCAGCGCTCGAGTCGCTGCGCGACGTGGGGCGGCTGCTCTCAGCGCTGAAGGAACCCGAGCCGCCGCGCGGCCTGAAGGACGCCGGCAAGCTGCTCACGCTTGCCAAAGCCGTCTGGGACATGGCGCCGAAGACCGTGAGTGCGCCGCCCTGCCAGGAGATCGTCTGGGAAGATAACGACGTCGATCTCGCGAAACTGCCGATCCAGACCTGCTGGCCCGGCGACGCCGGCCCGCTCATCACCTGGGGCCTCACGGTCACGCGAGGGCCCAACAAGACGCGCCAGAACCTCGGCATCTACCGCCAGCAACTCATCGGGCGCAACAAACTCATCATGCGCTGGCTCGCGCATCGCGGCGGCGCGCTCGACTTCCGCGAATTCGCGCTGCAGAACCCTGGCAAACCTTATCCGGTGGCGGTCGTGCTCGGCGCCGACCCGGCCACCATCCTCGGCGCCGTTACGCCGGTGCCCGATACGCTTTCGGAATATCAGTTCGCAGGTCTCTTGCGCGGCGGGCGCACCGAGCTAGCAAAGTGCATCACGCCCGGTGTGGACACACTCCAGGTTCCCGCACGCGCGGAAATCGTGCTCGAGGGGTTCATCTACCCCCATGATCGCGCGAACGGCAGTGCCCAGCCTCCTGCGCCGTCGGGCGCACCGCCGCGCCCGACGAAAGGCGCGAGCGCCGCCTACGAGCACGCGCTCGAGGGACCCTATGGCGACCACACCGGCTATTACAACGAGCAGGAGTGGTTCCCCGTCTTCACGGTCGAGCGCATCACCATGCGGCGCGACGCGATCTATCACTCTACGTATACAGGTAAGCCGCCCGACGAGCCGGCTGTGCTCGGCGTCGCGCTGAATGAAGTGTTCGTTCCGCTGCTGCAGAAGCAATTCCCGGAAATCACCGACTTCTATCTGCCGCCCGAAGGCTGCAGCTACCGCATGGCCATCGT
This sequence comes from Paraburkholderia sp. A1RI-2L, assembly GCF_048957375.1. Lineage (NCBI taxonomy): Bacteria > Pseudomonadati > Pseudomonadota > Betaproteobacteria > Burkholderiales > Burkholderiaceae > Paraburkholderia > Paraburkholderia sp. A1RI-2L. The sequence continues at coordinate 370,057 of NZ_JARBTA010000001.1, read as the reverse complement.
GCAGATGAAGAAAAGCTACCCCGGGCACGCAAAACGCGTCATGTTTGGCGTCTGGAGCTTCCTGCGGCAGTTTATGTATACGAAGTTCATCGTCGTAGTCGACGATGATGTGAATATTCGCGACTGGAAAGAAGTGATCTGGGCGGTCACCACGCGCATCGATCCCGCACGCGACACCGTGCTCGTCGAAAATACGCCGATCGACTATCTCGATTTTGCGTCCCCGATTGCGGGCCTCGGCTCGAAGATGGGCCTCGACGCCACTAACAAGTGGCCCGGCGAAACGGACCGCGAATGGGGCCGCGCCATCGAGATGACTCAGGACGTAAAGGTGCGTGTCGACCGCCTTTACGAGGAACTCGGGCTCGGGCGCACTTGAGGGTTGCGGGCGCCGGCCCGCAGCCTTAACGTCGAGCCGTAGCCCGAGCGCTGCATATTCGTTGCACACCGCGACGCCTTCGCGACGCCGCGCTCGCTCACCGCGATACGGCCCGCTTCGGGCCGCGCCGCACACGCATCGAGGAGACACGAAGATGAGCTTGTCCGCATCGGAACGCCTGACGCAGTTGCAGGATCCCGCACTCTTCAAGACACGCGCCTGGATCGACGGCGAGTGGAGCGGCGGCGCCGCGACCTTCGCCGTGCTCGACCCCGCCGACAACGCGGAAATCGCCCGCGTGCCCGATTTTGGCCCCGCCGAGGCGCACCGCGCCATTGCCGCCGCGCATGTGGCACTGCCTGCCTGGCGCGCAAAGACCGGCAAGGAACGCGCCATCATACTGCGCCGCTGGTACGACCTCGTGATCGAGCACGCCGATGACCTCGCCGCAATCATGACCGCCGAGCAAGGCAAACCGCTCGCGGAGGCGCGTGGCGAAGTGCTCTATGGCGCCTCGTTTCTTGAATGGTTTGCCGAAGAAGCGAAACGCGTGAACGGCGACGTGCTCGCGAGCCCGGCGAGCGACCGCAAGCTCGTCGTGCTCAAGCAGCCGATTGGTGTGTGCGCATCGATCACGCCCTGGAATTTCCCGATCGCCATGATCACTCGCAAAGTCGCGCCCGCCATTGCAGCGGGTTGCACGATCGTCGTGAAGCCGGCCGAACAAACGCCGCTGTGCGCCCTCGCGCTCGCCGAGCTCGCACAGCGCGCTGGCGTGCCCAAGGGCGTGTTCAACGTCATCACCGCCGACTCGGCCAATTCGATCGAAGTGGGCAAAGCGCTCTGCGAAAGCGACGTCGTGCGCCACCTCTCGTTCACAGGCTCGACGCCGGTGGGCCGCATTCTCATGCAGCAATGCGCGCCGACGGTCAAGAAAATTGCGCTGGAGCTGGGCGGCCACGCCCCCTTCATCGTATTCGACGATGCCGATATCGATGCCGCCGTGGAAGGCGCCATGATCTCGAAATACCGCAACGCGGGCCAGACTTGTGTGTGCACCAATCGCTTCTACGTGCACGACAAGGTCTACGACACGTTCGTCGAAAAGCTCGCCGCCACGTCGCGCAAGATCAAGGTCGGCAACGGCTTCGAGCCCGGCGTCAACCAGGGCCCGCTGATCGACGACGCTGCGGTTGCAAAGGTGACGCAGCACATCGGCGACGCGACGTCGAAGGGCGCCAAGCTCGTCACCGGCGGCCAGGTGCTGGAAGGCCGCTACGTCGAGCCCACCGTGCTTGCTGAAGTCACGCGCGAAATGCTGATCGCGCGCGAGGAAACCTTCGGGCCGGTTGCCGCGGTGTTCCGCTTCCGCGACGAAGCCGAGGTCATCGGTCTCGCGAACGACACCGAGTTCGGCCTCGCCTCCTATTTCTATAGCCGTGACATCGGCCGCGTGTGGCGCGTTGCCGAGGCGCTCGAGTACGGCATGGTCGGCATCAACACCGGGCTCATTTCGAACGAAGTTGCGCCGTTTGGCGGCGTCAAGCAGTCGGGGCTCGGGCGCGAAGGCTCGAAATACGGCATCGACGAATATGTCGAGCTCAAGTACCTCTGCATGGGCGTCTGACCGCACAGCGCACCCGCGCCTGGCAACTGGCGCCTGAAAAGCAAACGGCGCAACGCGGCATGAGCCGGCGTTGCGCCGTGGCGGAGAACTTCAGGCGAGTGGCGCCAAGCCACCCGGTATCATCCGTCGAGCTTAGTGGCGGTCCCAGCCACCGTGGTAACCACGATAGCCGCGGTAGTAACCATGGCGCCAGTACGGACGGCCATAGTAACCATAGCCGCCGTAACCACCCACGACAACTGCGGGCGGCGGCGCATACACCACCGGCGGCGGCGGGGCATAGACGACAGGCGGCGGCGCGTAGACCGGCGCAGCGTAAACCGGATACGCCGGTGCGACAGGAATGCCAATACCGATACCCACCGAAACGTGCGCCTCGGCTGCGCTGACGAGCCCCACACCCAGCACAGCGGCAACGATAAACGAAACGGTCTTTTTCACTTCTCTTCTCCTGGCGACCGACGACGGCGTCGCTCCACATGACGGGCAAAGCCCACACATGCACTCTATCGAAAACGGAGGCCGTCAAAGGTAGCCATTTGTTGCAAATTGCAATCGCCGATGCGGGCTTCCTGACGTTGAATCAAGGCAATGCCACAAATATCTAATGACGCAAGGCCCAAACCTCGACGTATCGCGCCTTCCAAACGCTCCTCGCCGCCACCCAGTCATTTTTACCGGAAATATTGGGAACACCGCCAAACGAGCAGGTAATGTTTCATTACAAATTGGCCAACCCGAGGCATCCGGGCGGGCCTGAAACGACAATGCCCGGTTCACGGACCGGGCATCGTCGAAATGCAATGGCAGAGCGCAAGTGGCGGCGCTATCCGACTTTCACGTAGGTGAACTCGCGCGTAACGCTGGGCGGGACATAGGCGCCGCTAATCCGCACGCGCGGCGTGAGACGCTTCTTCTGATCCCACCAACGGCGACGCTGATGGGGCGTGAGAAACCGCAGATGCTTTCGGTAAGCGAAGATGCTCATCGTGACCTCCCAAATCGGACCACCGACAGGAAACAGCCCAATTGCAAACAGCAACAACGAAACCGGAGCCATAGAACCATTGTGCGCAGGTTTGCGAACCGACAAACGCAGTGTTGCGAGATAGCCGCAGATGCGTGACAGATAGCTCGGGACCTGTTAGTTGCCAGGTCCCCGTGCTGCGCGAAGGCGAACAGGCTGCACACATCATCGTCGCCGCTCCTTACATGCTTTTTAATTGGAGCTTGCCTATTGCATCGGTACGACAACGAACATTTCGCGGCGTGGGACCCTGCACGAGCGCTTTGGCTCACTTTAACCGTTTGCCCCAAAAGCGTCCGAAATCCCCTACGCGACCTCTTCGCATCCGACGTTTCGCACCATCACTGGCAAAGCATAAGCCGTGGTAATGTGGCAACGGCGCACGCCGGCAGTGCGCATGCGCATCGGGATTCATCAACGGGAACGCCCAATGATCAAGATCAGCATCCTTTATCCGTACCGCGAAAACGGTCGATTCGACACCGAGTACTACGCCACGCGGCATATGCCGCTCGCCGCGCAACTTTTCGGCGACAAGCTCAAGGGCTGGTCGATCGATATCGGCATCAACGCCGGGCCGCCGGGCACGCCGCCCCCGTACGTTGCGGCAGGGCATTTCCTGTTCGAAACGCTGGATGATTTTTACGCCGTGTTCAAGCCTCATCAGAAGACGCTCGTCGACGATATTCCCAACTACACCGACGGCGGCAATGGCACGATCCTGGTCAGCGAGGTCAAGGTGTCCGTCTGACCCGCCAGCAGCGCACACGCCCGAATTCTGCCGCCACACACCGTCACTCACTACAAGAAGGAAACAACACCGATGTTCGGCGATATCGCCCGCTTTCTGCTCAACACGATTTTCACGTTGTTCGGCGCCGCCCTGCTGCTGCGCGTCTGGCTGCAGTTCGTCCGCGTTCCGCCGTACAACCCCGTAACGCATGCCATCCAGCAGGCAACCAACTGGCTCGTGCTGCCGCTGCGCCGCGTGATTCCCGGCCTGCGCGGCATCGACCTCGCGAGCGTCGTGGCGGCGCTGATCGCCGCCGTGGCTTATGTGCTGTTGATGGTATGGCTCGCGGGCGTCGACCCGCTCGGTTTCTTGCCTACGCTGTTGATCGTCGCGGTACTGACGGTCGTGAAATGGGCGCTCAACCTGCTCCTCTGGCTGACGATCCTGATGGCGCTGCTCTCGTGGCTGAACCCGCACTCGGCGGCAATGCCCGTGCTGCTTCAGCTTACGGCGCCGTTCCTGAATCCCATTCGGCGCATTCTGCCGAACTTCGGCGGGCTCGACCTCTCGCCCATTCTGCTGTTCGTGATCGTCCAGGTGTTGCTGATGGTGGTCACGCGCGCCGCAGTCTCGCTCACGCTGTTTGGAATCTGATTGGAATCTGATTTGCGCCGCGTCCCGGGAGGCGCGGCGCGATTGCGCAACCCGGTGAAATCCGCGTAAAATAGCGCGCTCTGCGGGCGTCGTATAATGGCTATTACCCCAGCTTCCCAAGCTGGAGACGTGGGTTCGATTCCCATCGCCCGCTCCACGAATTCGCCGCGCTGTCTCGCGCATTCATGCAAGGCGCAGTGGCATCTCTCCAGCCGGCCCGCTTCGAGCGGCTGCGATCTGCGGTAATGCGCCTCGCAGCGCTCCAGCGTCCATGCGCGGACTTTGTCCCGACGCAACCCGCAAGCCCCGAACGCCGCCGTCCCGGCGACACGGCTCGCCCTGCAGACAGGACCGCGAAGCCCGCCGCTCTCACCTCCCGTCCTCGAAGATGAATCACGATCCGAACGACGCAGCCCGTACTGACTGCACGCCGCCCGCCACAGCGGACAACCCCGCCGCGAACCCGTCGCGGGAAACGGCCATGCCCGATACTTCGGCCGAAGCCGCGCAGGCAAGCACCGATCACGCCCTGCACCACCGCCGCATCCGCAGCTTCGTGACGCGCGCGGGGCGCGTCTCGACCGGCCAGCGCCGCGCGCTCGACGAACTCGGCCCGCGCTTCGTGGTGCCGTATGCACCCTACGCATCCGACGCCGCCGATCAAAACACCAACTGGGACGCCGTGTTCGGCCGGCGCGCGCCGCGCGTGCTGGAGATCGGCTTCGGCATGGGCGCGAGCACCGCGGAGATCGCCGCGCTACGCCCCGAAGACGACTTTCTCGGCGTCGAGGTCCATGAGCCCGGCGTGGGCGCACTGCTCAAGCTGATCAGCGAGCAGAATCTCACGAACATCCGCATCATTCAGCACGATGCGGTCGAAGTGCTCGAGCAGATGATCGCTCCCGCGAGCCTCGACGGCGTGCACATCTTCTTTCCCGACCCGTGGCACAAGGCGCGTCACCACAAGCGCCGGCTGATCCAGCCGAAGTTCGTGCAGTTGCTCGTCTCGCGCATGAAGCCTGGCGCCTACCTGCACTGTGCAACCGACTGGCAGAACTACGCGGAACAAATGCTCGAGGTGCTGGGCGCCGAGCCCGCGCTCGAAAACACGGCCGCCGACTACGCGCCGCGCCCTGCCTATCGCCCGGTGACCAAGTTCGAGCGTCGCGGTCTGCGGCTCGGTCACGGCGTATGGGATCTGGTGTTCAAGCGCCGCGCAGGCTAACGCGTCACCAGCAAAGACAACCGGGCGCCGCGGCGCCCGTTTTGCAATCCGACGCCGCCGGTTCCGACGGCGATGCGAGCCGCTTCACAGCGTTACTGCCAGTCGAGCCCGTCGCCATAGCCGAACAGAAGAATCACAAGGCCAAACGCGATGCGATACCACGCGAATGCCGTGAAATCGTGCGACGCGATATAGCGCAACAGCCAACGCACGCAGACAAACGCGCTGACAAACGCAGCAACGAAGCCCGCGCCGAACAGCCCGAGCCAATCGGCCGAGAGCGTCTGCCAGGCCTTGTGCATTTCATAGACCGTCGCGCCGAAGATGATCGGAATCGCGAGGAAGAACGAAAACTCGGTAGCGACGCGCCGCTCGACGCCGAACAGCATCGCGCCGATGATGGTCGACCCCGAGCGCGACATGCCGGGAATCAGCGCACAGCATTGCGCCAGGCCCACCTTGAAGGCGTCGAGCAGCGAGATGTCGTCCAGCGAATTCACGCGCGCGGGCGGCGGCGCCTTGTCGGCCCCCGTCCCCGGGCCGGCGCGCCGGCGCCCCTCCACCCACAAGATGATCAGGCCGCCCACGACAAGTGCGAATGCAACCGGAACCGGCGAGAACAACGCCGACTTGATCGCCTTCTCGAACAGCAGTCCCAGCACCACGGCAGGAATCGTCGCAATGGCGATGTTGAGCGCGAAGCGCCGCGCCTCGGGCCGCGTGGGCAGCCCCATCGCCACAGTGCCGATCTTGCGGCGGAACTCCCAGCACACGGCAAGGATGGCGCCTAACTGGATCACCACGTCGAAGGTTTTTTCGAACTCGCCGTCGAAACCGAGCGCGCTCCCCGCCACGATCAGGTGTCCAGTGCTCGAAATCGGCAGAAATTCCGTCAGCCCCTCGACAATGCCCAGAATCAGGGCCTTGCCCGCCACAATCCAGTCCATCCCCACTCCCTTGCGGAAAATATGCGCCGGAGGGATCGTGCGCCGCTCGCGTGCACGCCCGCCGACGGCTGCACGCGGCGAGCTTCCCGTCGCTTATTTCTCGACGATCTGCACGCGTATGCCGTTTGTAAGGATGGTGATTGTACCGGGTTCGTAGTTCACCCCGGCAAACTGAAGCTGATCCGGCTTGAACGTGTAAATGGGATAGTTGGCCAACAGCTGGGTAGCCGCCATCGCGGCAACGGCGTTCACTTGCGGCGCGTAGACGGCGGCGCTGCCCGCCATATCGACGCTGTCCACAGTAGGCGACTTCAGAATGACCGCGCGGCTCGGTGCATCGTAGGCCAGCTCGCTCGAGAGCGTGAACGCGCCGCTCACCGGTTCCTGCATCAGCGGACTTTCGAGATGCGCGTCGACGCGCACCGCCACGCGATTGCGATCCGGAAGCAGGGTAACGACCGGGTTCGTGAGCTCGACGTCGAAAAGCTGCTGCACCGAGCGGTGATACGGGAATTTGCGCTGCACCGCGTCCTGCACCTGCTGCTGCGAGAAGGTGTAGTGATCGGGAATAAAGGGAAAGATGCCCGACGCACAAGCGCCCAGCGACATGGCCGCGCAGGCCGCCGCGCAGGCGGAGAGCACGAAAGCCCTTCGGGTGGCGCGAGGCGTGCCCGGGTTGCGCGAAGGGGAAAAGGCGCGCAGCGCGCGTCGGATCATGCGAAATCTCCTTAATGAACAACGGCGGGACAACGGCGTTGCGAAGTACAACGGGCTCCAGCGAGCGCCTACGGACTGGTGGCCGCTTCGAGGCGCTCGATCCAGACAAGCGCCTGCTCGCGCGTCTCGCCGCACATCTCAGCCTGCGGCTGAAGACCCGAGCAACAGGCGGGACGCAACAGCGAACCGAATATTTTGCACTGCAAGTCCTCGTCGAGCTGCACACAGCGCACGCCCGCGGGTTTGCCGTGCGGCATGCCAGGAATCGGACTCGAAATGGACGGCGCGATACAGCACGCGCCGCAACCGGGGCGGCATGCGTGGCCAGACGCGGAAAGAAGGAAACCTGCACTCACGACGACTTCCCGAAGCAAAACTGTTACGGATTCGAAAAAACCCGTCGCCGAACCAGCACATGTGCAGGCAAGGCAAAAGGCTGTTGGCATTGTGCCATCGCACGCTGCGACCTTTTTACACAAACAACTCGGCCAATCGACTCTTACACTCAGTTAGTCAGGCGCCCTGGAACGCCCCGCTCTGGATGCCATGTGGCGCATCGCGGGTGCCGCGCCGCCCACCTGAGAGCCCGCATGAGCGACACCGACTTACTCTTTCGCCCCGATCTGCTTGCCAAATACGGCACGAACGGCCCGCGCTATACGTCTTATCCCACCGCACTGCAGTTCCGCGAAGATTTCGACCTCGATCACTACCGGCGCGCCGCGTCCGACCCTGGCGCGGCGGAAACCGACCTCTCGCTGTATTTCCATATCCCCTTCTGCGACACCGTCTGCTTTTATTGCGGCTGCAACAAGGTCGCGACAAAAAACCGCAAGCGCTCGAAACCCTACGTGCAACAACTCGTGCGCGAAATCGAACTGCAGGCGGCGCTTTTCGATACAACGCGGCCAGTCTCGCAGTTGCATTGGGGCGGCGGCACGCCCACCTTTCTCTCGCTGGAGGAAATGAGCACGCTGATGGCCGCCACGCGCGAGCACTTCGCGCTGCGTCCCGACAGCGAGGGCGAATACTCGATCGAGATCGATCCGCGCGAGGCATCGGCGCAAACCATCGCGCATCTGCGCACGCTCGGCTTCAACCGGCTGAGCCTCGGCGTGCAGGACTTCGATCCCGTCGTGCAGCGCGCAATCAACCGCATCCAGCCGCTCGAACTCACGGTCGACGTCATGAACACGGCGCGCGCGAACGGCTTCGAGTCAATCAGCGTCGATCTGATTTACGGTTTGCCGCACCAGAGTGTCAGCAGCTTTCAGCGCACGCTCTACACGATTCTGCTGCTCGCACCCGAGCGCATTTCGGTATTCGGCTACGCGCACATGCCGCAACTCTTCAAGATGCAGCGGCAGATGGACCCCGCCACGCTGCCCTCGCCGGCCACGCGGCTCGCGCTGCTGCAACTCGTGGTCGAGCAGCTGACCGAGGCCGGCTACGTCTATATCGGCATGGATCACTTCGCGCTGCCCACCGACGAGCTTGCGCGCGCCCAGGCGCAACGCACGCTGCATCGCAATTTCCAGGGGTATAGCACACGTGCGGAGTGCGATCTGATCGGCTTCGGCGCCTCGTCGATCGGCAAGGTCGGCGATGTCTACGCGCAGAACGCCAAGGACCTGGCGAGCTACGGCGCGGCCATCGACGCCGCGCAACTCGCCGTGACACGCGGCGTGCGCCTCACGGCCGACGACCGCCTGCGCCGCGACATCATCACAGAGCTGATGTGCAATCTGGAGCTGCGCTTCGATGAATTCGAAGCCGCCTATGGCGTGCGCTTCCTGGCCGAATTCGCGCCTGAACTGGAGCGCCTGCGCGCCTTCGAAGCCGACGGCCTCGTGACGTGCCGCTCCGACCGGATCGAAGTGCTGCCTGCTGGGCGCATGTTCGTGCGCAATATTGCGATGGTATTCGACAGGTACCTCGGGGCTCAAACGATCGAGCGGTTTTCTCGCACGGTCTGAGCGCAGCCACCGGTGCCCCCGCAGGTGCTCATGGGCACCAGGAGTTGCCGAAGCCATGAATTTGCGCCATAATTTCTGGCTACTTCGAGCGCCTGTTGTAAAAGCAGGCGGCGAACTTGCCTCGGTGGTGAAATTGGTAGACGCGCCGGACTCAAAATCCGGTTCCGAAAGGAGTGCCGGTTCGATTCCGGCCCGAGGCACCAGATACTCTCCAAACGTTCCCAACGTTTGACCACGAAACCCCGCCAGATATAGTCTCGCGGGGTTTTTTGCTTCAAGCGCGCTGAATCCGCAATCCAGACAGTCAGCGCAAATTCGTCTGCGCGAGTTCCACCACTTCGTCGCCTCGTCCGCTCAACACCGCGCGCAGCATATAGAGGCTGAACCCCTTCGCCTGCGCCCACTGGAGTTTCGGCGGCATGGCCAGCTCATGCCTCGTCGTCACCACATCAACGAGCGCCGGGCCGTCATGAGCAAACGCTTCGCGCAACGCATCGTCGAGCGCTTCCGAGGTCTCCACACGCACGCTGAAGAGTCCCGCGCCTTTCGCGATATCGGCGAAATTGGTCGCCACGAGATCGGTGCCTGTCTCGACGTAGCCGCCCGCCTTCATCTCCATCGCGACGAAACCCAGCGCCCCATTGTTCAGGACGACGATCTTGATCGGCAAATCGAGCTGGCGCGCCGTGAGAATGTCGCCGAGCAGCATCGAAAGACCGCCATCGCCGGACAGCGAAATCACCTGGCGCCCAACATGCGCGGCCTGAGCGCCCAGTGCCTGGGGCATCGCGTTCGCCATCGAGCCGTGGTTGAACGAGCCGTGCAGGCGGCGGCGCCCATTCATCGTCAGGTAACGCGCGGCCCAGAGCGTAGGCGTGCCGACGTCGACCGCGAAAATGGCATCGTCGGCCGCCAGCGCGTCGAGGCGCGAGGTCACGTATTGCGGATGCAGCGGCTTGCCCGCTGCCGCCGGGCGCGCAAGGTCGTCCAGTCCCTTGCGCGCATTCGCGTAGTGCTCGCGCGCGCGTTTGATGAACTCGCGTTCGGTCTTGCGCGTGAGCCGCGGCGTGAGTGCGCGCACGGTCTCGCGCACGTCGCCGATCAACCCGAGCGTGAGCGGCGCGCGCTTGCCCAGCGCCGCCGCATGGCGGTCGATTTGCACGATGTTCGCGTTCTCGGGGTAGAAGTTGCGATAAGGAAAATCGGTGCCGAGCATCACGAGCGTATCGCACGACATCATGGCGTGATAGCCCGAGCTGAAGCCGATCAGCCCTGTCATGCCCACGTCGTACGGGTTATCCCATTCGACATATTGCTTGCCCCGCAGCGCGTGCACGACCGGTGCGCCAAGGGCGTCGGCGAGCGCCACCACTTCGTCGTGCGCGCCCTTGCAGCCGCTGCCGCACAGCAGCGTCACGGCCTCCGAGAGGTTGAGCAGGTCCGCCAGCCGGTCGATGTCCGCCGAAGCCGGCAGCGTCGCGGGCCGGGCGTGCTGCACCCAGACCGGCTCTTCCTCCGGTCCGTCGAGCAGCGCCACGTCGCCCGGCAGGACGATCACGGCCACACCCTTCTGATCGATGGCGGTGCGCAGCGCCGTTGCGAGAACGCGCGGAAATTGCGCAGCATTGGTCACGAGTTCAACGTAATGAGCGCACTCGCGAAAGATCTCGGTTGGATGAGTTTCCTGAAAGTAGCCGAGGCCGATCTCAGTCGACGGAATGTGCGCGGCGATGGCCAGCACCGGCGCGTGATTGCGATGGCAGTCGTACAGGCCGTTGATGAGATGCAAATTGCCGGGGCCGCAACTGCCCGCGCATACGGCGAGCCGGCCCGTTGCAGCGGCTTCGGCGCCTGCCGCGAACGCAGCGACTTCCTCGTGCCGCGTATGCATCCAGCGGATCGTGCCAAGCTTGCGCAGGCTCGCGGAAAGTCCGTTCAGGCTGTCTCCGGTCACGCCCCAGATACGCTCGACGCCCACCGCTTCGAGCGTCTTGGCCAGAAAGTCCGCGATCGTCTTCGCCATGCTGTTCTCCTTGCCTTGGATAGTGCCAGGCGCTGCGCGCGATGCGTGCGGCGGCCGGTGGGTCGCATTACGTTACGCCATCCGCATCAGGCACGCCGTGAAGTATCGCAACCCTAACGCATATAGGGGCACGATCGCTCATCAGGCATCGCGACGACCCGCGCGGAAAGACGCGCTCACGCCGCGCGTGTGCTGCATCGGCGGCCCGCCGGCATTCGCTAAAATGCTGTGGTTTATAGCAGTCGGCGTTCCGCCATGAATCTCGAAAGCATTCTCTTCTCCCAGGGCTTCGGTACGCGCCGCCAGTGCCGCGGCTTGATCCTCGAAGCGCGGGTGGCCATCGCGGGTGTGCCCTGCACGGATCCGCTCGCCACCTTCGATACCGAAGACCTCGTGTTTAGCGTCGACGGGACGCCCTGGCCGTTTCACGCCCGCGCCTACCTGGCGCTGAACAAACCCGCGGGCTACGAGTGCTCGCGCGATCCGCAGCACCATCTGAGCGTGTTTCATCTGCTGCCGCCGCAGTTCGCCGCGCGCAATGTGCAATGCGTGGGCCGCCTGGATCAGGACACGACCGGGCTGCTGCTGCTCTCCGACGACGGTCAGTTCGTGCACGCCTTCACTTCGCCCAAGCGCAAGGTCCCCAAGGTCTACCTGGCCACCACGCGCCATGCGCTCGATGAAGCACAGTTGCGCTCGCTGCGCGAAGGCGTCCTGCTGCACGGCGAGCGCGAGCCCAGCACTGCCGTGGCCGCGCATGCGCGTCGCGAGCACGAGCTCGAACTGAGCGTACTGGAAGGCAAGTACCACCAGGTCAAGCGCATGGTTGCCGCCGCGGGCAACCGCGTGGAGGCGCTGCATCGCGAGCGCATCGGCGGCTTCGCGTTGCCCGCGGATCTCGTCCCAGGCGCATGGCAATGGCTAGACGAGGCCGCCCTCGACGCGCTGCGCAACACGGGGTGAACCACGGCGAGCGCGGCCCATGGCCGGTCCTGTGTGCGCTCGCGCACCAGACGCGCCCGATTGCCCCTGTCTGCGCCGCGTCGCAGCATGCCCTTCCCGATGTTCCGCCCTATACTCGATTCAACAACGATTACAAGTTGCAAGGAGGGGCATCATGATCATCAACGGGACATTCGAGATCTCCTTCGTGTTGATGGCTTTCATGGCGCTGGGAGCGATTCTGATCGGCGGCTTGCTGGCGTCGATGCATTTGCGGCATCAATACCATCCCAATCTGATCGGGGCGCTCATCGGGGCCCTGTTCTGCTTCCTCTTGCTCGAAGCGCTGCCGGCAATCACGTGAACGGCACGCTTGCGCCGTGCCGCCGGCCCGGGCTCACGGGTGCGGCGGCAGCGTGCGCAAAAAAGCATCCACATCGGGATAGCGCAGGCGCATGCGCAGTTCGCGCTTGAGTCGCGTGTTCGCGAGCCGGCGCGATTCCCGCATGAACGAAAGCAGTGTCGGATCGAGTTCTAGCTCAGCCTGGGCGCGCTCGATGCGCGGGGCGCGCGCGAGACCGAACGCATCCGCCACGCGGTCGAAATAGGCTCCCATCTTCAATTCGCTGTCGTCGCTGGCGTGAATGACGCGCGCCGGGCGCCCGCGCGTGGTCAGCCACAGCAGAATAGCGGCGAGGTCATCGGCGTGGATGTGGCTCGTGTAGACGTCGTCCGGTTCGACCAGCGCCGGCGTGCCCTTTTCCAGCCGCGCGAGCGGCAAGCGGTTCGCGGCGTAGATGCCCGGAATCCGCGCGATGCTCGCCTTGAGCGCGCCGCGCGCCGTCGCGCGCCGCAGTTGCCGCTCGGCCGCCACGCGCCGTATCGCTCGAGCGTTGGCAGGCCGCACCGGACGGGTTTCATCGATGCGCGCACCGCCGCAGTCTCCATAGACACCGGTGGTGCTCGCGTAGACGAGCGTCGGATGGGCCGGATCAGTCAGGTGGGCGCGAGCGGCGAGGCGGGTACGCTCGGGTACAATGGAAGACGCTTTAAGACGTGCTGGACGCGTCGATGCCGGCTGCAATGCGGCCCCTGCCACACCGGCGCGCGCGCTTGCGGCCGGGCGGCCCGATGCCCCGCTTTGGGCCGGCCGCGCCGCAGAGCGCCGACGCGCCTTGAGCGCCGCAATCAGCCTGCGTGTGCGCAGGTCGTCATCGCAGTCTCTCGCGGGCGGCGCGAGGTGCAGCACGATGCTCGCGAGCCCGGCGAGGCGTGCAAGACGCGTGCGCACGTCGAGATCGCCAGCGACCGGCACCGCACCCGCGGCGCGCAGCGTCCCGGCCTGTTCCGGGCGGCGCGTGAGCGCGAAGATGCGCGGTCGGCCGCGCCGCGCCTGCAATTGAGCAACGCAACGCAGGCCGACGTCGCCGCAACCGACAATAAGGATGCGCGCGCGGCGCAAGGTTCGTGTAGCAAGCATGGTGGACCCATTTTAGCCGCCGGCGACGGCCCAAGCAGGGCCGGGCATCGGCCAGACGAGACGCAACCCGGCTCGATCCCCCGGATTACAGATTACAGACTTGCTTTCTCGAATATGGTCTTCAACGTAACACTCAAGCAAAGTGGCCGACAGTTCCAGGTCGAACCCGACGAACCCATCCTCAACGCGGCTCTGCGCCAGGGCATCGGCCTGCCGTACGGCTGCAAGAACGGCGCGTGCGGCTCCTGCAAGGGCACAGTATGCAGCGGCGAGGTCGAGCAGCGCGCACATGCCGCTTCGGCGCTCTCGAATGACGAGAAGACGCGCGGCATGGCCCTCTTCTGCTGCGCGACGGCGCAGACCGACCTCGAAATCGACGTCCGCGAAGTGGCGGGCGTGGGCGACATGCAGGTGCGCAAGCTGCCCACGCGCATTGCCGCAATCGAGCGCAAGGCCGACGACGTCATCGTCCTGAAGTTGCAGTTGCCCGCCAACGAGCGCCTGCAATATCTCGCCGGCCAGTACCTGGAATTCATCCTCAAGGACGGCACGCGCCGCAGCTATTCGATGGCCACCGCGCCGCACGAGGAAGGCCCGCTCGAGTTGCACATCCGCCACATGCCGGGCGGCAAGTTCACCGACCACGTCTTCTCGCAGATGAAGGAGCGCGACATCCTGCGCTTCGAGGCGCCGCTCGGCACCTTCTTTCTGCGCGAAGACTCGGACAAGCCCATCGTGCTGCTCGCCTCGGGCACCGGCTTCGCGCCGCTCAAGGCGATCGTCGAGCACTCGATCCACCAGAAGCTGGACCGCCCGATGACGCTCTACTGGGGCGCGCGCCAGAAGAAGGACCTGTACCTGATGGACCTCGCCGAACAATGGGCGAAGGACATCCCGAACTTCCGCTTCGTGCCGGTGCTATCCGAGCCCGCCGCCGGCGACAACTGGACCGGCCGCACGGGCTTCGTGCACCGCGCCGTGATCGAGGACCTGCCCGATCTCTCCGGCTACCAGGTCTACGCCTGCGGCGCGCCGGTGATGGTGGAGTCGGCGCAGCGCGACTTCTCGCAACACCACGGCCTGCCCGAAGACGAGTTCTATGCGGACTCGTTCACGAGCGCCGCGGACCTGGCGAATCCCGTCTAAGCAGCGCCCGCTGGCGAATGGGCTGGCCGGCCGTCACAAAAATTTCGTCGGCCGGCTGAAACTATTCAAAGCCATTCGCCACATTGACGGTTTACAGCGCCGCCGCCCTTGTCGTATTCTTGCGCCCATGAACTGCATCCTGTCCGCCCTTCGACGTCGCCGCTCGCCCCATTCCCTGGGCCTGGCTTAGTTCGAGGACGCGCGTTGCACACGGGTTGAACCCCAACGCAGATGTAGTTCGAATTGCGAAAGCCACGGCCAGCCCGTGGCTTTTTGTTTGTCTGCCGGTTTTGACGGCTTCTTTCCAATCCTCATTGCAGTCCCAGCGCGGAGCCCGTTGCCATGAATTTTTCCGAGTACCCGATCGAGTCGCTGATGTACATCACCAACCGGCCCGAAATCGTTTTCACGCATGGCAAGGGGTCGTGGCTGTACGACAACGAAGGCAAGCGATATCTGGACTTCATCCAGGGCTGGGCCGTGAACAGCCTCGGACACTGCAACGAAGGCATGATCGAGGCCTTGGAGAAACAGGCGCGCCTGCTCATCAACCCGTCGCCGGCGTTCTATAACGAGCCGATGGCGAAGCTCGCCGGCCTCCTCACCGAGCACAGCTGCTACGACAAGGTGTTCTTCGCCAACAGCGGCGCGGAAGCCAACGAAGGCGCGATCAAGCTCGCGCGCAAGTGGGGCAAGAAGTATCGCGACGGCGCCTACGAGATCATCACCTTCGACCACAGCTTCCACGGCCGCACGCTCGCGACGATGTCGGCAAGCGGCAAGCCGGGCTGGGACACCATCTACGCACCGCAGGTGCCGGGCTTCCCGAAGGCCGATCTCAACGACATCGCGTCGGTCGAAAAGCTCATCACGGGCAAGACCGTCGCCGTGATGCTCGAGCCGATCCAGGGTGAAGGCGGCGTGATTCCCGCCACGCGCGAATTCATGCAGGCGCTGCGTGCGCTCACGAAGAAGCACGGCATTCTCTTGATCGTCGATGAAGTGCAAAGCGGCTGCGGCCGCGCGGGCACCCTGTTCGCCTACGAGCTCTCGGGCATCGAGCCGGACATCATGACGCTCGGCAAGGGCATCGGCGGCGGCGTGCCGCTCGCGGCGCTGCTCGCGAAGAAAGAAATCACCGTGTTCGAGGCCGGCGACCAGGGCGGCACGTACAACGGCAATCCGCTGATGACAGCCGTAGGCTATTCGGTGATCTCGCAACTGGTCGCACCGGGTTTTCTCGAAGGCGTGCGCGCGCGTGGCCAGTATCTGCGCGAGAAGCTGCTGGAACTGTCGGAGGAGCGCGGCTTCCAGGGCGAGCGCGGCGAAGGTCTGCTGCGCGCGCTGCTGCTTGGCAAGGACATCGGTCCGGAAATCGTCGAGAAGGCGCGCCTCATGCAACCAGACGGCCTGCTGCTCAACGCGGCGCGCCCGAATCTGCTGCGTTTCATGCCCGCGCTCAACGTGACGAACGAAGAGATCGACCAGATGATGGCGATGCTGCGCACGGTGCTCGATTCGCTGTAAGCGCGTAACATCGCGGCACGCGATGCGCCGCATCATGAAAAAAGCCGCATGGACTTCACGTCCATGCGGCTTTCGTGCTTCTGGCGGTCATGCAGACCGCCTTGCGTCGCTCACCCGCTCACTCGCCCAGATACGCCGCGCGCACCTTCGGATCGTCGAGCATCTGCTTCGCGTCGCCTTCCATCGTCACGAGTCCCGAGTCCATCACGTAACCGCGGTTCGCCGCCTGCAGCGCGAGCCGCGCGTTCTGCTCCACCAGCAGCACCGTGATGCCCTCGCCCGAGATCGTGCGCACCACCTCGAAGATCTTCTCCACCATGATCGGCGACAGACCCATCGACGGCTCGTCGAGCAACAAAAGCTTCGGCTTGCTGATGATCGCGCGCGCCATCGCCAGCATCTGCTGCTCGCCGCCCGAGAGCGTGCCCGCGAGCTGCGACGCACGCTCCTTCAGGCGCGGGAAGAAGCCGAACATCCGGTCGACGTCCTTCTGGATGCCGTCCTTGTCGTTGCGCAGGTACGCGCCCATCTGCATGTTCTCGACGATCGACATGCGCGCGAAGATGCCTCGACCTTCCGGCACCATCGCCAGACCTCGCTTCAGAAGCTCGTGCGCCGGCACGCCCTTGATCGACTGGCCCATGTATTCGATGTCGCCCGCCGAGTATGGCTTCAGGCCCGTGATCGCCTTCATGGTGGTGGTCTTGCCCGCGCCGTTCGCGCCGATCAGCGTGACGAGCTCGCCCTGCTGGACCTCCATGTCCACGCCCTTGACCGCCTGAATGCCGCCGTAGTTGACCTGCAGGCCCTTGATTTTCAGAACCGGTGTAGCCATCAGTGAACTCCCGCGCCCAGATATGCCTCGATCACCTTCGGGTTCTTCTGCACGTCTTGCGGCAGACCCTCGGCAATCACCTTTCCATAGTCGAGCACTGTCATGCGGTTGCACAGGCCCATCACCAGTTTCACGTCGTGCTCGATCAGCAGGATGGTCTTGCCATCGGCGCGGATCTTGTCGAGCAGGCGCGTGAGTTCGACCTTCTCGGTCGCGTTCATGCCGGCCGCCGGCTCGTCGAGCGCGAGCAGCTTCGGATCGGTCGCCAGCGCGCGCGCAATTTCCAGGCGCCGCTGGTGGCCGTACGAGAGATTGCGCGAGGTGTAGTCGGCGTACTGCGCAATGCCCACATATTCGAGCAATTCCAGCGCACGCTCCTTGATCTCGCGCTCTTCCTTGCGCTCGGCCGGCGTCTGGAACACGGCGCCCAGGAGGCCATGCTTCGTGCGCACGTGGCGGCCCACCATCACGTTTTCCAACGCGGTCATGCCGCCGAACAGGCGGATGTTCTGGAACGTGCGCGCGATGCCTGCCTTCGCCACCTGGTACACGGCGGTCGGCGTATAGGTGTCGCCGTCGAGCCGGAATTCGCCCGAATCCGGCGTGTAGAGGCCCGTGATCACGTTGAAGAACGTGGTCTTGCCCGCGCCGTTCGGGCCGATCAGGCCGTAGATGGTGCCTGCCTCGATCTGCAGGCCCACATCGGAGAGCGCCTGCAGGCCGCCGAAGCGTTTGTTCACGCCCTTCACGGACAAGCGAATCTGATTGTTGCTCATATTGTGTGTCTCCCCTTACGCGCGCACCGGCTTCTTGCTCGTACGTTTTGCGATCTTCGCGATCTTGTCTTCGTGCTTCGCGGCAGGCCACAAGCCTTCCGAGCGGTAGAGCATGATGACGACCATCGCGAGGCCGTAGAGCAGTTGACGAATGACTTCGGTATCGACGATTTCATGACCGAACAGCGCGTGCTGCAGCGGGCCCATGGTCGAGCGCAGGAACTCGGGGAAGATGGCGAGCAGCACCGCGCCGAGAATCACGCCCGGAATGTGGCCCATGCCGCCCAGCACCACGCAGGCGAGCACCACGACCGATTCCCAGAACGTGAACGATTCCGGCGAGACGAAGCCCTGGAACGCGCCGAACATCGCACCCGAGAGGCCGCCGAACGACGCGCCCATCGCGAACGCCAGCAGCTTCACGTTACGGGTGTTGATGCCCATGGCCTTGGCGGCGATTTCGTCTTCGCGGATCGCGGCCCATGCGCGGCCGATGCGCGAGTGCTGCAGTCGGGTGCACACCCAGATCACAAGCAGCGCGCAGAGCACGAACACGTAGTAGTAGCAGTACACCGACGTGAACGTGAAGCCGAACACCGTATGCGGCTGCGACAGATCCATGCCCGCCACGTGCAGCGGCGCCACGCCCGTGATGCCCTGCGGCCCGTTGGTGATATTCACCGGCCGGTCGAGGTTGTTCATGAAGATGCGGACGATTTCCCCGAAGCCGAGGGTCACGATCGCGAGGTAGTCGCCGCGCAGACGCAGTGTCGGTGCGCCTAGCAGGACGCCGGCGAGCGCAGCGAGCCCCATGGCCGCCGGCACGACGATCCAGTACGGCGTATGCAGGCCGCCCGGGAACATGCCGGCGATCCACGCGAACTGGGTCGTGAGGTGCGGCGAGGTGAGCAGCGCAGCGGTATAGGCGCCCACCGCGTAGAACGCGATGTAGCCCAGGTCGAGCAGGCCGGCGAAGCCCACCACCACATTGAGGCCCAGCGCGAGCATCACATACAGCATCGCGAAGTCCAGCACGCGGACCCAGTAGTTGCCGCCCGCGGCGCCCACCACGAACGGAAGCGAGGCCACGACGATGGCGGTCACGATGCCCACCGTGAGCGTTTTCGCGGTGTTCTTTTCGGGGATGAGCGTCGTCGACGGCTCGATCGGTTGAATGGATGTCATGTTGTGTTCCCCTCTTTATGCGCGGTCCGCGACACGTTCGCCCAACAGCCCCGACGGACGGAACACGAGCACGACGATCAGCACGATGAACGCGAACACGTCCTGATAGTTACTGCCGAACACGCCGCCCGTAAGGCTGCCGATGTAGCCGGCGCCAAGCTGCTCGATGAGGCCCAGCAGCACGCCGCCCACCATCGCGCCGCCCAGGTTGCCGATACCGCCCAGCACCGCCGCGGTGAACGCCTTCATGCCCGGGATGAAGCCCATATAGAAGTGGGCGTTGCCGTATTCGGACGCGATCATCACGCCAGCCAGCGCAGCAAGCGCCGAGCCGATCATGAAGGTGGCCGAAATCACGAAGTTCGGATTCACGCCCATCAGGCTCGCGACGCCGGGATTTTCGGCGATGGCGCGCATCGCGCGGCCGAGCTTGGTCTTGTGCACGAGGAGTAGCAGGCCCGCCATCACGAGGAACGCGACGACGATGATCACGATCTCGGTCGGCGAGATCACGGCGCCGACGGTCGTGTCGGTGGCCTTGATCACATTGATCGGATCGGTAGAAATCAGCTGCGGGAAGGCCAGCGGGTTGCGCGACCAGATCATCATCGCGAGCGTCTGCAGCAGAATCGACACGCCGATCGCGGTAATCAGCGGGGCGAGACGCGGCGCGCGGCGCAACGGCCGGTACGCGACTTTTTCGATGGTGTACCCGACGAACGCGCAGACCACCGCGGCGATCGCGAGCGCAATGATCAGCGTGGGGATGTGCCCGAGGCCCGGGAAGTGGTTCTGCAGCACGTTGATCGCGGAGAGTGCGACCATGGCGCCGACCATGAGCACGTCGCCGTGCGCGAAGTTGATGATGCCCAGAATCCCGTACACCATCGTATAGCCCAGCGCGATGATGGCGTAGATGCTGCCAAGCACCAGCCCGTTCAGGATCTGCTGGATGAAAATATCCATTTAATGCTCCTTTGCCCGTGCGACCGGATTCGCGCTCGTCATCGGCCGGTGGGCGATGTTTTACGGAACCACAACGACACTCTCGGGTACTGAAGTAAAAGACCGGTAAAGGTTGGCCACACCCAGTTCGCTTTGCTGCTGTGTTGCAGCGGCAGGCTCGCCGGAAGCGGATGCAAAAACGGCACCGTCGGATGGTTCGGTGCCGTCGGGTTCAACAACTGCCTGTCACATTCGCAGCAACGCCTGCGCCGCGGACCTTGCGGCCAGCCTTGCATACGTTGTACGTCATGACTCCCTGCTTGGGCGCAATGATCGAGATTGCGCTCGTGCCCGCTTCGACACTGCGGACGAACCACGTCTGGTGCGTTGCAACCGCAGCCGCCGAAGGCGCGGCAAAAGCAAACTCGACTTGCATTAATCAGGTCTCCTGCGCCTTCCGAAATGCTTGCCTGGAGGGCCTCACAAGGACATTCCCCCCAGAACGCGCGCATTGTAACGCCAATTATGCGGCAGGCAATATTATTGAACCGACAGGGTTTTCCTGCATTGCAACCTCTTTTTGAAATGAGAAGGCCACTGAGGTTGCACCCATGGTTGCGCCATATTTCAGTGCATCAGTTGCACCAAAATCTCCCACGTATGCATCAAGTGTTGTTTCGCCTTTGCGCGATGCTTTACCAGGCGGGCCTCGCTCACATCGTTTTGCGGATTTAAGTAGATGCTGGGATTCCACACCAAATCAGTGCACAGGTGATCAGGACTGTCTCAGCCTCTCAAAAAACGGGGTCACACCACTGAATTGAACCCTGCCCTCTAGCGAAAACACTAATACGACCAGGCTGAAACAAGGCGGTTTACCTCACATTTCTCACGATACCGCCCTATTTAATGATTTCAGCAACAATAAAAAAAAGCGCACCGTCGGTGCGCTTTCTTCTGAAGCCGGAGTCGAGGCCCGATTCAGGCGGACTGCCCGAGACCCCGCGGCAGCGGAAATGCAATGCTTTCTTCGATGCCCTCGAGCGCGCGAACATTGCTCACGCCCAGTTCGCGCAAACGCTCGATGATCTGCTGCGCGAGCGCCTCGGGCGCCGATGCACCCGCGGTCAGGCCGATGCGGCGCTTGCCTTCGAGCCAGCGAGGATCGATCTGGTCCGGCGCATCCACCATATAGGCGGGAATGCCGCGCTTTTCCGCAACTTCGCGCAGACGGTTCGAATTGGAACTGTTCGGGCTGCCCACCACGATCACGACGTCGCACTGCGGCGCCATGAACTTGACCGCGTCCTGGCGGTTCTGCGTGGCGTAGCAGATGTCCTGCTTCTTGGGCTCGCGAATATCGGGAAAGCGCTGCTTGAGCGCGGCGATGATATCGGCGGCATCGTCAACGGAGAGCGTGGTCTGCGTGACGAACGCCACGCGCTGCGGATCGCGCAGGGTGAGCGCGCCCACGTCGGCGATATCCTCGACCAGATACATGCCCTCGCCCACCTGGCCCATGGTGCCTTCGACTTCCGGATGTCCCTTGTGGCCGATCATCACGATGTCGAGGCCTTCCTCGCGCATCTTCGCCACTTCGACGTGCACCTTGGTCACGAGCGGGCAAGTGGCGTCGTAGACGCGCAAACCGCGAGCCTCGGCATCGGCGCGCACGGCCTTGGACACGCCGTGGGCGCTGAAAATGACGGTGTTGCCCGGCGGCACTTCGTCGAGCTGCTCGATGAAGATCGCCCCCTTCTTGCGCAGGTCTTCGACCACGTAGGCGTTATGGACGATCTCGTGGCGCACATAAATGGGCGCGCCGTGCAGTTGAATGGCCCGCTCGACGATCTCGATGGCGCGGTCGACGCCGGCGCAAAACCCGCGCGGCTGGGCGAGCAGAATTTCTGCGTCGGCGAGTTGGGACGTGTCCGTGGTCATGGGCTTTAGAGGATTCCGATGATTTGCACTTCGAACGCAACCGCCTGGCCAGCGAGCGGATGGTTGAAATCGAACAGCGCGGAGCTGTCGTTCACCTCCTTGAGCACGCCGGCGTAGCGGCCGCCGTCGGGGGCGTTGAACTCGACGAGGTCGCCGGGGTTGAACGACTCGCCGATCATCGCGTTGTCGCGCAGCGTCTTGAGCGAGATGCGCTGGATCAGATCGGGATTGCGCTGACCGAAAGCAACGCCGGGTTCTAGCTGAAAGGTGGAGTGGTGCCCCACTTTCAGACCGATCAGAATGTTCTCCAGGGGCGGCGAAAGCTGCCCGACGCCCAGCAGCAGCGTGGCGGGGCGATCGGCAAACGTATTGACGATCTCGGTGCCATCGGCAAGCGAAAGCCGGTAGTTCAGCGTGACGTGGGAACCGGGTTTCACCTCGGAGATGTCGATGATGCTCATGCGGTACTCATTTTCGTCTGGTCGCGAGCGCCACGCGTGCGTGCGGAAGGCGCCCTCGAGGGGCCGGTCCGGCCGCCTTCCTGCGGTCGGAAAACCCGTATTGTAAGCCACATGATTGCCGGGCGGCGGGCGCAAGCGCCGCCCGGCGCGAGGAGATCCTATGTTCGAAATCGCCTGCAACAAGCCGCTTTGGCGCGACAGGGCCGCTTCCGGCGCCGGCGGCGCGCCGCCCGCCCTTGCGTGCGACGTGGCGCGAACCCCGCCGGCCGCTTTGGTCACGGGCAGCGAGCACACTGCGGCGCAGCGCCGCGCAATGCCGCGCGAGCGCCTGCGCGAATCGGGCCCGGCCGCGCTCTCCAACCTCGAACTGGTCGCGCTCGTGCTTGGCTCGGGTCTGCGAGGTCACAATGTGTTCGACGTGGCCAGATCGTTGCTGGTGCATTTCGGATCGCTGCGCGCCATGCTCGACGCGCAGCGCGAGGAATTTGAAGGCTTGCACGGCATCGGGCCGGCCAAGGCCTCGAAGCTCGTGGCGGTGCTCGAACTTGCCCGCCGCGCGCTCGCCGAGCAACTGGAAGACAAGCCGTTGATCGATTCACCGGGCGCGGTAGAAGACTATCTGCGCCTGCTGATCGGCGGGCGAGGCTACGAAGTGTTCGTGTGCCTATTTCTCGACGTACGGCACCGGCTGATCCGCACTGAAGAAAGCACGCGCGGCTCGCTCACCCGCATGGCGGTGTACCCGCGCGAGATCGTGCGGCGCGCCTTGATGCTCAATGCGGCAAGCCTGATCGTCGCGCATAATCATCCGTCGGGCGCGGTGCAGCCGAGCGCCAGCGACCGGCGCCTCACGCGGGTGCTGCGCGAGACCCTCGCACTCGTGGAAGTGCAGCTCGTGGACCATTTGATCATCGGCACGCAGGAAACGTTTTCGTTTGCGCAGCACGGCCTCGATTGACCCAGCGGCATCCCAATCATTTCCGGAGCCGGTGTTGAGCGACGCCGCAGCAGTATTTGCAAATCGCGTTTGATTTTCCAGGCGTTTTCCTGCTAGAATTCTGGTTTGCCTATTTCCAACCCTGTTCCGAAGCCCGTCGCGGCATTCCAGGGGAAATACGGCCTGGGTTCGAGGTTGTCTCTCATCCATACGTGAGCGCGCTCTTATTCCGGCCATTTCTCGCCTGGGAAACTTAAGCGGCTCTCGAACTCAGAATTTCCGTAGGAGTGCACTCATGGCACGTGTATGCCAAGTCACTGGGAAAGCGCCGATGAGCGGCAACAACGTTTCCCACGCAAACAACAAAACCAAGCGCCGTTTCCTCCCGAATCTGCAAAACCGCCGTTTCTGGGTTGAAAGCGAAAACCGTTGGGTGCGTCTGCGCATCTCGAACGCAGGCCTGCGCCTGATCGACAAGAACGGCATCGACTCCGTGCTCGCAGACCTGCGCGCACGCGGCGAACTGTAAGGAGTAAATCATGGCCAAGGGCATCCGCGACAAGATCAAGCTCGAGTCGACCGCAGGTACGGGTCACTTCTACACGACCACCAAGAACAAGCGCAACATGCCGGAAAAAATGTCGATCAAGAAGTTCGACCCGGTTGTTCGCAAGCACGTCGAGTACAAGGAAACCAAGATCAAGTAATTGATCGGGTTTCGAGCCTGACGAAGACAGAAAACCCCGCCTTCTGGCGGGGTTTTTCTTTTTGCGCCACATGTGTGCTTTTCGTCCGCTCCCCTATCGGAGTATGCTTCCCGCTTTACCGGCCGCCCACGGGCGCGCCATCTTCAAAAGTCGGCTCCCGCGCGGCTTCGGGCGGTACCAGACAGAGCAGAACACGAGAGACGGAGAGGCAGGACCATGAATTTCGATGTAGCGATCGTCGGCAGCGGACTGGCGGGACTAAGTGTTGCGCTGAACCTCGCGGATTCGCGCCGCGTGGTATTGATCGCCAAGCGCGCCATGACCGAGGGCGCAAGCGACCGCGCGCAGGGCGGCATCGCCGCAGTGCTCGACTCGGCCGACAGCGTGGAAAACCACGTCGACGACACGCTCGTCGCCGGCGGCGGTCTGTGCGAGGAAGCCGCCACGCGCTATATCGTCGAGCATGGCCGCGAGGCCATCGAGTGGCTGATTGGCCAGGAGGTGCCGTTCACCAAGGACGCCGCCGCCGAACTCGGCTTCCATCTCACGCGCGAAGGTGGCCATAGCCACCGGCGCATCATTCACGCCGCCGATGCCACCGGCCATGCCGTCGTGCAAACGCTGCTCGAACGCGCCCGCCAGCACCCGAACATCACAATCCTCGAAGATCACCAGGCGATCGACGTCATCACGTCCGATCGCCTCGGCCTGCCGGGCCGCCGCTGCCACGGACTCTACGCGCTCGATCTGCAGAACGACCGCACGGTGACGATCCAGGCACCGCATACGGTGCTGGCCACGGGCGGCGCGGGCAAGGTTTACCTCTACACGACCAACCCCGACACGGCCACCGGGGACGGCATCGCCATGGCGTGGCGCGCGGGTTGCCGGGTCGCGAACATGGAGTTCATCCAGTTCCACCCCACTTGCCTGTTCCACCCACACGCCAAGTCCTTCCTGATTTCCGAGGCCGTACGCGGCGAAGGCGGCGTGCTGCGCCTGCCCGACGGCACGCGCTTCATGCCCGCGCACGACGCGCGCGCGGAGCTCGCGCCGCGCGATATCGTCGCGCGCGCGATCGACTTCGAGATCAAGAAACACGGCATCGACTGCGTGCATCTGGATATCAGCCATCAGCCGCTGGCGTTCCTCGAAGAGCACTTTCCGACGATCCTCGCGCGCTGCCGCGAGTTCGGCATCGACATCGCCAAAGAGCCCATCCCGGTCGTGCCCGCTGCGCACTACACCTGCGGCGGCGTCGTCACCGACCTGGCCGGGCGCACCGACCTCGCAGGGCTCTATGCGGTTGGCGAGACGTCGTACACGGGCCTGCACGGCGCCAACCGGCTCGCCAGCAACTCGCTGCTCGAATGCCTCGTGATCGGCCGTTCGGCTGCCGAGGCGATCGAAGCCGAAGGCTTCAGCGCGGGCGCGCACGCCCCGCTGCCCGACTGGGACGAAAGCCGCGTCTCCGATTCCGACGAGGAAGTCGTGGTTGCTCACAACTGGGACGAGCTGCGCCGCCTCATGTGGAACTACGTGGGCATCGTGCGCACCGACAAGCGCCTCGAGCGCGCGCAGCACCGCATCGCCCTCCTGCGCGACGAGATCCTCGAGTACTACGCGAACTTCCGCGTGACGCGGGATCTGCTGGAGCTGCGCAATCTGGTCGACGTGGCGTCGCTGATCGTCGAAAGCGCGCGCTCGCGCCGCGAGAGCCGCGGCCTGCACTACAGCCGCGACTGGCCGGGCACGCTGCCCAAGGCGCTGCCGACCGTACTCTCGCCGGAGCGCGTGCGCAATCGCACCGTGTCGTAAAGCAGCGAAGGCTCGACAGAGCCTTCGGCCCAGCAAAAAGGCCGCCTCTCGCGAGGCGGCCTTTTTCGTTCCGCACTGGTGGAACGCAGCGCGCTCAGACGATACGCATCGAATAGTCCGTGGCCCGCACGTCCTTGGTCAATGCGCCGATCGAAACGCGATCCACGCCCGTCTCCGCAATCGTGCGCACCGTATCGAAGTTCACGCCGCCCGAGACTTCGAGCACCGCGCGCCCCGCCGTGCGCGTGACCGCCTCGCGCATCATCTCGAACGAGAAGTTGTCGAGCAGCACCGACTTTGCGCCATGCGCGAGCGCCGCATCGAGCTGTTCGAGCGTCTCGACTTCGATCTGGATCGGCACGCCGGCATTCAGGGCGATCGCCGCGTCCATCGCCGCGCCGACACCGCCGGCCGCCGCGATATGGTTTTCCTTGATCAGAATGCCATCGTAAAGCGCGAGGCGCTGGTTCACGCCGCCGCCCACGCGCACCGCGTACTTCTGCGCGAGGCGCAGGCCCGGCAGCGTCTTGCGCGTGTCGAGAATGCGCGTTTGCGTGTGCGCGAT
Source organism: Paraburkholderia sp. A1RI-2L (assembly GCF_048957375.1). Classification (NCBI taxonomy): domain Bacteria; kingdom Pseudomonadati; phylum Pseudomonadota; class Betaproteobacteria; order Burkholderiales; family Burkholderiaceae; genus Paraburkholderia; species Paraburkholderia sp. A1RI-2L. The sequence goes on along the minus strand of NZ_JARBTA010000001.1, from coordinate 343,484 downwards.
CATATCGACGTAGCGGCGGGTCACGGTCGCCACGCCCGAGAGCAGTTGCAGGAAATTCAACGCGTTGCGCTCGGCCGTGAGAAGCTCACGCGCCGGGCCGCGCAACGAGCAGACAATGCTGTCCGCCGTCATGCGCTCGCCCTCGCGATAGTGCCAGCGCACCTCGATGCGCGGGTCGACGCGCTTCACCACGCCATCGAACCACAGCACGCCGCACAGCACCGCGTCCTCGCGCACGATGATGCGCGCATCGCGCACTTCGTCCGCGGGCACGAGACGGCCCGTCTGGTCGAGCGGGCCGACGTCTTCCTCGAGCGCATCCGCCACATTTCGCGCAATCGCGGCGTCGAACGCCGCGCCGTACTGCGCGCGGACTTCGCCGAGCACGGGCGCGACGGCGTCCGCTGCGCGCAATTCGCGCGCGCCTTCCTTCAAATTCGTCATCACGCCGCCCCCACCTGCGAGAACAGTGCGGTATCGCGCGCGAGGTCGCCGCTCGCCTGCACGCGGCGCTTGTGTTCGGCGGCGAACGCGAGCATGCGGTCGATCGGCAGGCGCGCCCGCTCGCCAATCGCAGCATCCACGAAAATCTCGTTGTGGCCGCGCTCGAGCACGTCGGCGAGATTCGAGAGACCGTTCATGGCCATCCACGGGCAATGCGCGCAGCTCTTGCAGGTCGCGCTGTTGCCGGCCGTGGGCGCCTCGATGAAGATCTTGCCCGGCGCCGCGAGCCGCATCTTGTGCAGGATGCCGAGATCGGTCGCGACGATGAAACGCTGCGCATCGAGCTTCACCGCAGCGTCGATCAATTGCGTGGTCGAGCCGACCACGTCCGCCAGCGCAACAACCGCCCCAGGCGATTCGGGGTGCACGAGCACCTTGGCATCGGGATATTCGGCGCGCAGCAAATCGAGCTCAATGCCCTTGAATTCGTCGTGCACGAGACACGAGCCCTGCCACAGCAGCATGTCGGCGCCGGTCTTCTTCTGGATGTAGTTGCCCAGATGGCGATCAGGGGCCCAAAGGATCTTCTCGCCCTTCGCGTGCAGATGAGCGACGATCTCCAGGCCGATCGAGGAAGTCACCATCCAGTCCGCGCGAGCCTTCACAGCCGCGCTGGTGTTTGCATAGACCACCACGGTGCGATCGGGATGCGCGTCGCAGAACGCGGAAAATTCATCGACGGGGCAGCCGAGGTCGAGCGAGCAAGTCGCGTCGAGGTCCGGCATCAGGATGCGCTTGTTGGGACTCAGAATCTTCGCGGTCTCTCCCATGAAGCGCACGCCCGCCACCACAAGTGTCTGCGCCTCGTGATCGCGGCCGAAACGCGCCATCTCGAGCGAATCGGCTACGCAGCCGCCCGTTTCATCCGCCAGCTCCTGCAATTCAGGATCGACATAATAGTGCGCGACGAGCACCGCTTTTTCGCGCTTGAGCAATGCGCGAATGCGCTCCTTCAATGCAACGCGCTCCGCTGCGCCGGGTGCGTCGGGCACCTTCGCCCACGCCTGCCCGACGCCGCAGACGGCACCCTGCGGCCGGTCGTACTCGACCTTCCTGATTGCCTGACTCATGATCTCCTCTGTCGGCCAAAGTGGGAGCAAAGCGCTTACTCCGGCCCCATGCACATGTTACGGTCCTGCCGATCGCTGCAGTCCCAGGCCGGTGCAAGACACCGGCTTTTTTCCGCAGCCCCAAAAGAAAAACCCCGCCAGCGCGGGGTTTTGTGACGTACCTGAATTCTAATGGATTTTTTCGAGACTCACGCAGGACGCAGTGGCCGAAAAAACCAGCGAGAAATCAGGCGTAGCGGCGCAGACGCGACGCAAACTCCTGAAGCGCCTTGATACCGCTTTGCTCGGCGCGGTGGCACCAATCCTGGAGCTGCGTCAGCAGTTGCTCGCGCGAGGCGCTCGAGCGCTCCCAAATGGCCGATAGTTCGTTGCGCAGTTCGATGTACGTGCGCAGCTTCTGGCTATTCGCGAAGATCTGCGGCAATTGACGCTTCTGCGGTTCGTTCAGGCTGGACTCCTCCTTGTCGAACCAGTTGCGCGCGCCGCGCATGAGCTTGTACTTCTCGCGCTCGCCCACCTCCTTCAGGTGCGCGAGCTCCTGGCGATACGCCAGCTTCACGGCCTTCGCGTAACGCGCCATCACTTCGTAGCGGTTCGAAAGCACGGCCTGGAGCGTCTCGTGGTCGGCCACGAGCTTGCCCTTGGTGAGGCGCGGCGTGGGCGCGACCTTCTTGACCTTGGCAAGACCGACTGCCTGCATCATGCGGATGTACATCCAGCCGATGTCGAACTCGTACCACTTGTTCGAGAGCTTCGCGGAGGTCGCAAAGGTGTGGTGGTTGTTATGCAGTTCCTCGCCGCCGATGATGATGCCGATCGGCAGCAGGTTCGTGCTCGCATCCGACGAATTGAAGTTGCGATAGCCCCAGAAGTGGCCAAGGCCGTTCACGACGCCGGCGGCCCAGAACGGGATCCAGGCCATCTGCACGGCCCACACCGTAAGACCGACCACGCCGAACAGCGCAACGTCGATCACCATCATGATGCTCACGCCGAGGATCGGGAAGCGCGTGTAGACGTTGCGCTCCATCCAGTCGTTGGGCGTGCCGTGGCTGAAGCGGCGCAGCGTTTCTTCGTTTTTCGCTTCGGCGCGATAGAGTTCGGCGCCTTCGAGCAGCACCTTCCAGAGGCCGCGCGTTTGCGGGCTGTGCGGATCCTCTTCGGTCTCGCACTTGGCGTGGTGCTTGCGATGGATGGCCGCCCACTGCCCCGTGAGCATGCCCGTGGTCATCCACAGCCAGAAACGGAAGAAGTGGCTGGCAATGGGGTGCAGGTCGAGCGCGCGGTGCGCCTGGCAGCGGTGCAGATACACCGTCACGCCAATGATCGTGATGTGGGTGACCACAGCCACGAACAGCAGGATCTGCCACCACGAGAAATGCAGCATCCCGTGGGCAAGGAAATCAAGCAGGGAATTCAACAAGGTTTTTACCCGTGAAACGAAGCGCACCGGCCTTTCAGGCCCGCGCCGATGTCAAGAAAATGAAAGCGGCCAGGAGGGGTTGGACGGCATTCTACTAGAACCGTTCCAAGTGTTTGTAACAAATAGAGATTTTTTTCCCAAATGGCCGCGACGTCAATTGCCGGACACACATTTGAGGCTGTTTGTCACACCTGTCCGAGACTTTCCCCAGCCTTCGAACCCCATTTCATCGTTTGCCGCCGCGTCTGGCAGCCACAGGATCGCAGCTGCGCCTTAACCTGGCCTTAAGTTGCCGCAAGTAACCTCAAGTGGCCAGGGCGACGTTACCCGGCGCGGGCATCGGCCGATGGACAAGGCGCACATCACGCTGCGCCGGCGGAATGGCGATCCCGTGCTCACCGAATAGCCGCCACACGTTGCGGTTCACATCCGAACGCACGCCGGTCGTACCGATCGCCGCATCCTCGATCCAGAACGCCAGTTCCAGCAACGCCCCGTCGCTTCCGAACTCGACCAGAGCGGCCGTCGGCACCGGATCGGCGCAGACTCGTTTGACGCCTTGCCCGGCAAGGGCGAGCAATTGCAGCGCCAGTTCCAGGTTCGATGTGTACGCCACCCGAACGGACAATTTCGCATAGCCCCGAGTCAAATAAGACGAGTGATTCTGCACCACGTCGGTAATCAGCTTTTCGTTGGGGATCAGCGTCTCGATGCCGTCGAGGCTGCGCACGACCGTGTAACGGCGGCGGATCTGCGTGACCCGGCCCTGAATTCCACCCACGCTGATGGTGTCGCCAATACGCAACGACCGGTCCGCCAGCACAATGAAGCCCGATACATAGTTGCTGGCGATTTTCTGCAACCCGAAGCCAAGACCCACGCCGAGCGCCCCGCTGAATACGCCCAGCACGGTCAGGTCGATGCCGACCATCGACAGGCTCATCACGATCGCCGTCAGTACGAATGCCCCGCGCCCCACGCGAACCGAAAAAACCTTCAGATTCGCGTCGAGCTTCGGCGAGCGCATGATGCGGTCCTCGAAGGCAATCCCGATCCACAGCGCCAGAACGAGCATCACGCTCACGGAGAGCATGGCCTGTGCGACTGCCAGCAACGTGAAATGCGTCTGGCCGACCGCGATCCGCACGTTGGATGACCAGCGCAGGACGTCGTCGTCGAGGCCCAGCACGCGCAACAGCACGCCGACCCACACGACGATGGTTGTGATGCCTTCGCTCACCACGAGCAGCCTGCGCGTGCGCCGGTCGCGCCCGAACACCCGTCGCAGGAGAAAGAAAGCCAGATAGATCAGGCCGATACCGACCAAGGGAACCAGTGCGAGATCGAGCAGCGCCGTCGACATGAAGGGCCGCGCGAGCTGCCGGACCGGCACGATCAGCGCGGCAGCGCACAGCCAGAAAATGGCCCGGTAAAGGCTTTCCATTCCAAAGTGCCGCCCGTCTCGCTGCCCAGGCGCCCGCCGCTGGAAAAACCGCCGCGCCAGCAAGGCAAGCGTCCAGGCAACCACGAGCAAGCCAGCAAGGATCAGGAGTTGCCAGCGCGTTTGCGGCAGCACGAAGAGCGAGGCGGCGCGATTGATCAGTGACGAAAGGCTGCTGTTCATGCGGTGCAACAATGTGCAAAAGAGGCGCTGATCGTAACCCCTCGGCGCTGCGCGTCGCCATGCATGCCGCTCAAGGAAAGCCGCAAAAAGAGCCTGAAATGACGCGGGGCCGTCCAGCTCCACCGGACGGCCCCGCGCGATCTGCCTCTAACCGTTCGCTTACTTCAGCGCCGCGTCCGGCTCGTCGGCTTCCGACTGCTGCGCCTTCGCGATAGCGTCGGCGGCTTCGGTCACGGCGGCAGCCTCGTCCGGCGTCGTGGCGGCGCCGGCCTGCTTCGTCTTCGGCTGCGCTTCGCCGCGGCGCTCCAGCACGGCCGCAAAGAAACCGTCCGTCGCATGGCGGTGCGGCCACATCGAGAGATATTCGCCGGTGTCGAGGCCCACGCGCTGGTCCGCGAGCACGTCGCGCGCGCTTACCAGCACGAAGTCGGGATGGGCTTCCAGGAACTGCTTCACGACCGCTTCGTTCTCGGCTTCGAGAATGCTGCAGGTCGCATAGACGAGGCGGCCGCCGCGCTTGAGCAGCCGCGCCGCGCTCGTGAGAATCGAAAGCTGCTTGGGCGCGAGCTCGGCGATCGACTCCGGCGACTGGCGCCACTTGAGGTCGGGATTGCGGCGCAGGGTGCCGAGACCCGAGCACGGTGCATCCACGAGCACGCGGTCGATCTTGCCGATGAGCCGCTTGATCTTGGCGTCGTGCTCGCTGTCGATCAGCACCGGATTCACGTTCGACAAGCCGCTGCGCGCGAGGCGCGGCTTGAGCTTCGCGAGGCGCCGTTCGGAAATGTCGAACGCATAGAGGCGGCCCGTCGAGCGCATCATCGCGCCCAGCGCGAGTGTCTTGCCACCCGCACCCGCGCAGAAGTCCACCACCATCTCGCCACGGCGGGGCGCCACGAGCGAGCACAGCAGCTGGCTGCCCTCGTCCTGCACCTCGAACCAGCCTTCCTTGAACGCGTCGAGCTTCGCCAGCGCAGGCTTGCCCGTCACGCGCACGCCGAACGGCGCGAACGGCGTCTCGCCGGCCTCGATGCCGGCCGCGGCCAGCGCGCGCAGCAGCTCGTCGCGGTTCGCCTTGATGGGGTTCGCGCGCAGATCGAGCGGCGCCGGATAATTCAGCGCGGCTGCCAGTTGCGCGAGCTCGGCCGGGTCAAAGCGCGTTTCCAGCGCTTTCATGATCCACTCGGGCAAATTGAGCTGCACGCGCTGCGGCAGGCTCGCCGGGTCGATCTTCGCGACGTGCTCGAGCCAGCTTGCCTCGGCGTCGGACACGAACGGGCGAATCGCCGAGCGCCCGGCCGTCGCCATCAGGCCGAGCAGCGCAAGGCGCCGCGTCGGGCTGCCGGTGCCGCTCTCTGCCAGATGCGCGAACTCCATGCGCCGGCGCAGCACGGCGAACACCGCCTCGGCGATCACGCCGCGCTCGGCATGGCCGAGCTTCGGGTGCTCGCGAAAGAAGCGGCTCGTCACGGCATCAGCGGGACCCGTGAACTTGAGCACGTCGGCCAGCAACGTCTCGGTCTGTCCGATCAGGAAACCATGCAATCTCATGCGCCCTCCCCGGCGTGTGTTGGTGCGCCTGCTTTTACGGCTTGTGCGCCTGTTTTTGCGTTTTCTTCCACGCTGGTCTCGTCAAGGAAGAGCCATTGCGCCTCGGGCGGCGTGAGCGTCACGCGCTCGCCATCGAGCGCGAGGCGCCCTTCGACGAACCAGCGCACCGCACGCGGATAAATCACGTGCTCGGTCTTGAGCACGCGCGCGGCGAGCGCCGCGGCGTCGTCGCCCGTGCGCACCGGCACGGCCGACTGCATCACGATCGGACCATGGTCGAGCGTGGGCGTGACGAAATGGACCGTGGCGCCATGCACGCGGCAGCCCGCGTCAATCGCCTTCTCGTGCGTCTTCAAGCCCGGAAAGCTCGGCAGCAGCGAGGGATGAATATTGAGCATGCGACCCGAATAACGCTGCACGAAGCCCTCGGTGAGCACGCGCATGAAGCCCGCGAGCACGACGAGGTCCGGCGCGTGGCTGTCGATGACCTGAGCGAGCGCCGTGTCGAACGAGGCGCGGTCGGGGTACTGGCAGTGGTCGACGACCGCCGTGGCAATGCCGTGCGACGCGGCGAACGCAAGGCCCGCGGCGTCGGGGCGGTTGGCAACCACGGCGGCGATGCGCGCCGGCCAGGCTTCGTTTGCGCACGCGCGCACGATAGCCTCCATGTTGCTGCCCCGCCCGGAAATCAGGATGACGAGATTTTTCATCCGCGGATTTTATCATCGGGGCGGGCATCCGACGCTCGCGCGGCGGCGATCGTCGCCCCGTGCGTTTATAATCTCCTGTTTAGTCGCGGCCATGGCCGCATCACCGGTATTGATCGGCGCGCATGGCCCGCGCGCACTTTTCCAGGTTCCTTCGGGTTCCTCCAGGTTCCGCTATCGTGAGAGTCTTCCGCGGTCTTCCCAACGCTGAAAGTCGCGCGCCCTGCGCGCTTACCATCGGCAACTTCGACGGTGTCCACCGCGGACATCAAGCGTTGCTTGCGCGCGTGCGCGAGGCCGCCAACGCGCGCGGCCTGCCCGTCTGCGTGATGACCTTCGAGCCGCATCCACGCGAGTTCTTCAATCCGGCCGGCGCCCCGCCGCGCATTGCCATGCTGCGCGACAAGCTCGAAGCGCTGCGCGAGAACGGCGTGGACCGCGTCGTGGTCGAGCATTTCAACCACACATTCGCGAGCCAGTCGCCCGAGACGTTCGTTGAGCGCATCATCGTCGGCGGCCTGCACGCGCGCTGGATGATGATCGGCGACGACTTCCGCTACGGCGCGAAGCGCGCGGGCGACTTCGCCGCGCTCCAGGCCGCCGGCGCGCAGCACGGCTTCGAAGTCGAGCAGATGGCCACCGTGGCCGACCCCTCGGGCGTGCGCATCTCCAGCTCCGCCGTGCGCGCCCAGCTCGCGGCGGGCGACCTGGACGCCGCACGCGCGTCGCTCGGCTGTGGCTACGCGATCAGCGGGCACGTCACGCACGGCCTGAAGCTCGGCCGCGATCTCGGCTTTCCCACGCTGAACCTGCCGATCGGCCATAAGCGCCCGGCGCTCAAGGGCATCTTCGTCGTGCAGGTGCACGGCATCGCCGACGAGCCGCTGCCTGGCGTCGCGAGCCTCGGCGTGCGCCCGACCGTCGACGACACGGGCCGCGTGCTGCTCGAAGTGCATCTGCTCGACTGGCATGGCGACGCCTACGGCAAGCTCGTGCGCGTCGAGTTCCTCAAGAAGCTGCGCGACGAGGAGAAGTTCGCCGACCTCGAAACGCTCACCGCCGCGATTGCACGCGACGTGGCGAACACCCGCGCGTGGTTCGCCGCCGCGGGCGCCAGCGTGGCCGGCAGCCGCTCCACCGGCTTCGCCACCTCGGCCACCGACCGAATTAGGTAAGCCGCGGCCCGCGCGCGCGTCTCGTCCAGCAAGGCTAGACCGCGGCGCGCGCGGGCCGCTCCCCCCCACGGCGCCGCCGCCTCGGCGGTAAGCGGCGCCCAAGGCGACAGTTGCGCGGCACCACCGCAATGCTGACGCCAGGCATCCCCCGAATTCCACGTGATCTCACCATGAGCGACAAGAAAGCATCCTCCGGCAAAGCCGCGCAGAAGTCCGAATCGAAGTACCCCGTCAATCTTCTGGACACCCCGTTCCCGATGCGCGGCGACCTGCCCAAGCGCGAGCCGCAATGGGTCAAGGAGTGGGAAGAAAAAGGCATCTACAAGCAGATCCGCGAGGCCTCGAAGGGCCGCAAGAAGTTCATCCTGCACGACGGTCCGCCGTATGCGAACGGCGACATCCACCTGGGCCACGCGGTCAACAAGATCCTCAAGGACATGATCGTCAAGGCGCGTAATCTCGCCGGCTACGACGCCGTCTACGTGCCGGGCTGGGACTGCCACGGCATGCCGATCGAAATCCAGATCGAGAAGCAGTTCGGCAAGTCGCTGCCGGCCCAGGAAGTGATGAAGAAGGCGCGCGAGTACGCGGCCGGCCAGATCGAGACGCAGAAGGCCGGCTTCAAGCGCCTGGGCGTCCTCGGCGACTGGGACAACCCGTACAAGACCATGAACTTCGTGAACGAGGCGAACGAGATCCGTGCGCTCGCGAAGATCATCGAGAAAGGCTACGTGTTCCGGGGCCTGAAGCCCGTGAACTGGTGCTTCGACTGCGGCTCGGCCCTCGCCGAGGCCGAGGTCGAGTACAAGGACAAGACCGATCCGACCATCGACGTGCTGTTCCCGTTCGCGCAACCCGAGCAGACGGCAGCCGTGTTCGGCCTCGCGGCCCTGCCGCGCGAGGAAGGCGGCATCGTGATCTGGACCACCACGCCGTGGACCATTCCGTCGAACCAGGCGCTCAACGTGCATCCGGAGATCGACTACGCGCTCGTCGACACCGAGCGCGGCCTGCTGATCCTGGCTGTCGAGCGCGTCGAAGCCTGCATGAAGGACTTCGGCCTGACCGGCAAGATCGTCGCCACGACGAAGGGCGAGAAGCTCTCGCTCCTGCGATTCAACCACCCGCTCGCTTCGGCACATCCGGGCTACAAGCGCACTTCGCCGATCTATCTCGGCGATTACGTCACGACCGACACCGGCACGGGCATCGTGCACTCGGCGCCCGCTTACGGCGTGGAAGACTTCGTGTCGTGCAAGGCGCACAACATGGCCGACTCGGACATCATCAGCCCGGTGATGGGCGATGGCCGCTATATCGAATCGCTGCCGCTGTTCGGCGGGCTCACCATCTGGGCCGCGAACCCGAAGATCGTCGACGCGCTCGACGCCGCCGGCACCCTGCTGCGCAGCGAGAAGTACGTGCACAGCTACATGCACTGCTGGCGCCACAAGACGCCCATCATCTACCGCGCCACCTCGCAGTGGTTCGCGGGCATGGACGTCACCCCGAAGGACGGCGGCAAGACCCTGCGCGAGACGGCGCTCGAAGGCATCGAGGCGACCGCGTTCTACCCGTCGTGGGGCAAGCAGCGCCTCTACTCGATGATCGCGAACCGCCCCGACTGGACGCTCTCGCGCCAGCGCCAATGGGGCGTGCCGATGGCGTTCTTCGTGCACAAGGAAACCGGCGAGCTGCATCCGCGCACGCTGGAGCTGCTCGAAGAAGTCGCGAAGCGCGTGGAGAAGGAAGGCATCGAAGCCTGGCAGACGCTCGACGCGCGCGAGCTGATCGGCGACGACGCCAATATGTACGAAAAGAACCGCGACACGCTCGACGTGTGGTTCGACTCGGGCACGACGCACTGGCACGTGCTGCGCGGCTCGCACAAGGACGAGCTCCAGTTCCCGGCCGACCTGTATCTCGAAGGCTCGGATCAGCACCGCGGCTGGTTCCACTCGTCGCTGCTCACGGCTTCGATGCTCGATGGCCGCCCGCCTTACAACGCGCTGCTCACGCACGGCTTCACGGTCGACGGCGAAGGCCGCAAGATGTCGAAGTCGCTCGGCAACGGCGTCGACCCGCATGAGGTCGCGAACCGCCTGGGCGCGGAAATCATCCGCCTGTGGATTGCCTCGACCGACTATTCGGGCGAGCTGGCGATCTCCGAAGAGATTCTCAAGCGCGTGACGGAAGGCTATCGCCGCATCCGCAACACGCTGCGCTTCCTGCTCTCGAACCTGTCGGACTTCGACTTCGAAAAGCATGCGCTACCCGCCGACCAGTGGCTCGAAATCGACCGTTACGCCGTGGCGCTCACGCACACGCTGCAAAACGACGTGCTCGCGCACTACGACCGCTACGAGTTCCACCCGGTCGTGGCAAAGCTGCAGACGTTCTGCTCGGAAGACATGGGCGGCTTCTATCTGGACGTGCTCAAGGACCGCCTGTACACCAGCGCGCCCGATTCGGCCGCGCGCCGCGCCGCGCAGACCGCGCTGCACCACATCACGCACAGCCTCCTGCGCATCCTCGCGCCGTTCCTCTCGTTCACGGCCGAGGAAGCCTGGAAGGTGTTCCAGCCGCAAAGCACGACCATCTTCACCGAGACGTTCCACGCGTTCCCGGATATCGGAGAGGCGCCTGAGCTGATCGCCAAGTGGACGCTCCTGCGCGAAGTGCGCGGCAACGTGACGAAGGCGCTCGAAGAGGCGCGCGTGGCGAACCAGATCGGCTCGTCGCTGCAGGCTGAGGTGCGCATTCTGGCGAGCGGCGCGCGTTACGATGCACTCGCCTCGCTGGGCGAAGACCTCAAGTTCGTGCTGATCACCTCGGCGGCCGAAGTCGTGAAGGTCGAGAGCGAAGCCGACGAAGGCGTCGAAGTCGTCACCTCGAAGTACCTCAAGTGCGAGCGCTGCTGGCACTACTGCGAGGACGTCGGCGCGAACGCCGGGCACCCGGGCCTGTGCGGGCGCTGCGTGGCCAATCTGTTCGGCAACGGCGAAGCGCGGAGCGCGGCATAATGGCCAAAACGACCCTGCCGAAACAGTCGAAGTCGAGCGGCGCGCGCGGCATGCTTGCGCCGTGGCTCGGCATCGCGGTGATCGTGATCCTCGCCGACCAGCTCACGAAGATCGCCATCTCGCGGATGTTCAGCTATGGAGAAGGCCGCGTGGTCACGCCCTTCTTCAATCTCGTGCTGGTCTACAACAAGGGCGCCGCGTTCAGCTTCCTTGCGGCGGCGGGCGGCTGGCAGCGCTGGGCATTCACGGCGCTCGGCGTGGTCGCGGCCATCGTGATCGGCTACCTGCTCAAGCGCCACGCGGGGCAGCGCCTCTTTTGCACCGCGCTCGCGCTAATACTCGGCGGCGCGTTAGGCAATGTGATCGACCGCCTGATGTACGGCCATGTGATCGACTTCCTCGACTTCCATCTGGGCTCGTCGCACTGGCCGGCGTTCAACGTTGCCGACAGCGCGATCACCGTGGGCGCCATCTTGCTGGTGTTCGACGAATTGCGGCGCGTGCGCAAGTCGCATTGAGCGCGCCAGCCCGAGACTGGAGACTTGATTTGAACACCTCCGCTGCAATCGAAGGCGAGCTGGCCGGCCGCCACCTCGTGCTCGGCATGACAGGCGGCATCGCCTGCTACAAGATCGCCGAGCTCACGCGCCTCCTGACCAAGGCCGGCGCGAACGTGCAGGTCGTGATGACCGAGGCGGCCACCCAGTTCATCACGCCGGTCACGATGCAGGCGCTCTCTGGCCGCCCCGTCTACACGAGCCAGTGGGACGGCCGCGTGCCCAACAACATGGCGCACATCGACCTCTCGCGCGAAGCGGACGCCATCGTCATCGCGCCCGCCTCCACCGACTTCATCGCCAAACTCGCCAACGGTTTCGCCGACGACCTGCTCGCCACGCTGTGCGTCGCGCGCGACTGCCCGCTGCTGGTCGTGCCGGCCATGAACCGGCAGATGTGGAACAAGCCGGCCACGCAACGCAACGTCGCGCAACTGCGCGCGGACGGCGTGGAAACGCTCGGCCCCGACTCCGGCCCGCAGGCTTGCGGCGAGGTCGGCGACGGGCGCATGCTGGAGCCGGAAGCCATTTACGAGGCCATCGTCGCCTTCTTCGCGCCCAAGGTGCTGGCAGGCCGCAAGCTGCTGATCACGGCCGGACCGACCTTCGAGCCGCTCGACCCGGTGCGCGGCATCACGAACCGCTCGAGCGGCAAGATGGGCTTCGCGCTCGCGCGCGCGGCGCAGCAAGCCGGCGCCGAAGTGCATCTGGTCGCGGGCCCCGTTGCGCTGCCCACGCCGTGGGGCGTCCGGCGCGAAGACGTGCAGACCGCGCAGCAGATGTACGACGCCGTGATGCGCGAAGCAAGCGATGCCGATGTCTTCATCGGCGTGGCCGCGGTGGCCGACTGGCGCGTCGATCGCGTTGCCGCGCACAAGATCAAGAAGACGGCCGAGCACCGCATGCCGACGTTCAGTTTCGTCGAGAACCCCGACATTCTGGCGTCGGTCGCGGCCATGCCGAATCCGCCGTACTGCGTGGGCTTCGCGGCCGAAAGCGGCGACCTCGAGGTGCACGGCGCAGAAAAGCGCGCGCGCAAGAACGTGCCGCTCCTGATCGGCAACCTCGGCCCGCTGACCTTCGGCCAGGACGAGAACGAAGTCGTGCTGTTCGAAGCCGCCGGCCGCACGCCGCTGCCGCGCGCGGCCAAGCAGGCGCTCGCGCAGACGCTGATCGCCGAAATCGCGCGGCGTCTGCCGGACCCGAGCATCATCTCGTGACGCGCACGCCGGCGCCCTCGGGCGCTGACGCGCCGCGCCGCGAACGAAGTGAAGGAGCAGTACTGCCATGACACTGCTTTCCGTGCTGGACCAGTCGCCCGTGATTGCCGGGCACACCGCGGCGGACGCCATCGCCGCCACCGTCGAACTCGCGCAACTCGCCGACGACCTCGGCTACACGCGTTACTGGTGCGCCGAGCACCATGGCCTGCTGGGTGTATGCAACCCCGCCCCCGAAGTCATGCTCGCGCGCCTGGGCAGCGTGACCCAACGCATCCGCATCGGCTCGGGCGGCATCATGCTGCCCTACTACAGCCCGTTCAAGGTCGCCGAGCAGTTCATGATGCTCGAAGCGCTGTTCCCGGGGCGGGTCGATCTGGGCGTGGGCCGTGCGCCCGGTGGCGACATGCGCACCGCTCAGGCCGTTGCAGCAGGTGCCTACAATCGCGGCGATCAGTTTACGCAGCAGGTGCAGGATCTCGTCGGCCTGATGGACGGCACGCTCGCCGCCGACCACCTCGCGCACGGCGTGGCGCTGCAGCCGCAAATCGCCACGCGGCCGCAGCTCTGGGTGCTGGGTTCGAGCGACTTCGGCGGCGCGCTGGCTGCGCAGCTCGGGCTGCGTTTCTCGTTCGCGCATTTCATCAACGCGCACTTCGGGCACCTGGTGGCCAACGCCTACCGCGACAGCTTCCAGCCCGGCCACGAACCAAAGCCGTATCTCGCGTGCGCGGTATTCGTCATCTGCGCCGACACCGATGCCGAAGCCGCCGACCTCGAAAAGGCCGTCGACCTGCGCCGCGTGCAGATGGCCTACGGCCTGAACGCGCCCATTCCGAGTCTCGAGCAGGGCCGCGCGCAGGAATACGGCGAACGCGAACAGATCGTGATCGACCGCGAAAAGCCGCGCAGCATCATCGGCACGCCCGAACGCGTCACCGAGCGCCTGCACGCGCTCAAGGACAGCTTTCGCGCCGATGAACTCGTCGTGCTGACCGTCGCGGGCAGCTACGAGGCGCGCCTGCGCTCCTACGAACTTCTCGCCGAGGCCTTCCAGTTGCCTCGGAACCGATCCAACCCGGACTCAACGCCGACCCAACCCTGACCCCGATCGAATCGGAGCCTCATGAAAATCGACATCAAGATCCTGAACGAACGCATGCGCGACCAACTGCCCCACTACGCCACGCCGGGCAGCGCCGGCCTCGACCTGCGCGCCTGCCTCGACACGCCAATCACGCTCGAACCCGGCGAAACGAAGCTCGTGCCGACCGGTCTCGCGATCCACCTGGCCGACCCCGGATACGCGGCGCTGATCCTGCCGCGCTCGGGTCTCGGCCACAAGCACGGCATCGTGCTCGGCAATCTCGTTGGTCTGATCGACTCCGACTACCAGGGCGAGCTGATGATCTCCACCTGGAACCGCGGCCACACCACTTTCACGCTCAATCCGATGGAGCGTCTCGCGCAACTCGTGATCGTGCCGGTGGTGCAGGCGCAGTTCAATATCGTCGACGACTTCGAGCAAAGCGAGCGCGGCGCAGGCGGCTTCGGCAGCACGGGCAAGCACTAAGCTCTGAGCGCCGCCCAAACGCGCCTGGCCCCAATCCGGTGCGCCCCTCAGCAACAAAAAAGCACGCTCACGGCGTGCTTTTTTTGCGTTCACAGCGACTCCTGAGCCCGTGCGGCGGGCTGCCTGCGGCGATACCATAGCGCATATGCCGCCACGAGCACCGCGAGAAACCCGAGCCCATATGCGAGCGTCATGCGGAATTCGCGCGTGAACGCCGTGCCGACCAGAATGCCGAGCATCAGCAGCGCTCCCAGCACGCTCGTGAACGGAAAGCCCCACATGCGGAATGCGAGCGGCGAGCTCCCGTCGCGCGCGCGACGCACGCGGAAGAAAATTTGCGTCACGAAGATCATGAACCACGTAAACATTGCGCCGAACATCGCGATCGACATCATCAGCGTGAACGCCGCCTGCGGCCAAAGCGCGTTGAGCACGGCCGCCACGGCGATGCCGATGGTCGACAGCGAGAGCGCCGCGGTCGGTACGCCATTGGGCGTGAGGCGCCCGAACACCGCAGGTGCGTAGCCCGCACGCGAGAGACTGAACATCATGCGCGTGGTGATGTAAAGCTGGCTGTTCATGGCCGAGAGCGCGGCCACAAGCACGATAAAGTTGATCGCCCCGGCCGCGTACGGCACGCCGGTTTCGGCTATCACCTTCACGAACGGGCTCTCGTTGCCGCCCGCCTCGGTCCAGGGGACGATGGCGAGCATCAGCGCGAGCGTGAGCAGATAGAACAGCACGAGGCGCAGCACCGTCGCGCGGAACGCCCGGGTGACGGCACGCGCCGGGTCTTTGGCCTCCGCTGCGGCAACCGCGATGGTTTCCACGCCGAGGTAGCTGAAAAGCGAAACGATCGTGCCCACCCACACGCCCCACCAGCCCTTGGGCAGCAGCCCGCCGTGCGACGTATAGTTCGAGAACCCCACGCCCGAACTGGCGGGCGCGCGCCACACGAACCACGCGCCGAGCACGATGAACGCGACGATCGCCGCGATCTTGAGACTGGAAAAGAGATACTCGATGGTGCCGTAGGCCCGCACGCTCATGGCGTTCACGGCGATCAACGCCGCCGAGAAGCCGACAATCCAGTAGAGCCCCGGCACGTGCGGCAGCCAGAACTTCATGTAGATGGCGATGGCCGCGACTTCAGTGCCCACGGCCAGCACGTAGGCGGACCAGTACGCGTAGCGCACGACGAAGCCGGCCAGCGGGCCGATATAGTGCTCCGCATAGGCGCCGAACGAACCGGAGGTCGGGTGCGCGACGGTCATCTCGGCCAGCGCGCCCATCAGCAACAGCGCGATCAGCGCGCCAATCGCATAGGACACGAGCACGCCCGGCCCGGCAAAGCCGATGGCGAAGCCGCTGCCGAGAAAGAGCCCGGTGCCCACCGCTCCGCCGATGGCGATCATCGTCATCTGGCCCGCGGACAAGCCCTGGCGCAGCCCCTGCTCGCGCTCGACGATGGAGTCGAACGCGCCCGATTTACGTGGTACCACTATTGCACCCCTGCTTTGCGCTGACGCTGTGAATGAACGCCTATTTTACTTTGTGGCGTTGCACGCACCTCGAAGACCGCATAAATCATTTCGGATTCCTGATTCTTTGGTCTCGAAATAAAACGGCGTAACCCGTAAAGGGCTACGCCGTCGTGCGTTAGCGGCAAGCAGTGCTTATTCGACTTCCACGGCTTCCGGATTGCGCGGTGCGGGTTGCGCGTCGAACGTGAGCTGGATCTTGTCCTCGGCGTCGACATCCACGGTCACGCGGCCACCATTCATGAGCTTGCCGAACAGCAGTTCGTCGGCGAGCGCACGGCGGATCGTGTCCTGGATCAGGCGCTGCATCGGCCGCGCCCCCATCAGCGGGTCGAAGCCATGCTTGGCCAGATGCTTGCGCAGCGCATCGGTGAAGAGCGCGTCGACCTTCTTCTCATGCAGTTGGTCTTCCAGTTGCATGAGGAACTTGTCGACCACGCGCATGATGATTTCCTCATCGAGCGCACGGAAGCTGATCGTCGCATCGAGCCGGTTGCGGAACTCGGGCGTGAACAGCCGCTTGATGTCGGCCATTTCGTCGCCCTGCTCGCGCCGGGTCGTGAAACCGATCGTCGACTTGTTCATCGTGTCGGCGCCCGCATTCGTCGTCATGATGATGATGACGTTGCGGAAGTCTGCCTTGCGGCCGTTGTTGTCGGTCAGCGTGCCGTGGTCCATCACCTGCAGCAGCACGTTGAAGATGTCCGGGTGCGCTTTCTCGATTTCGTCGAGCAGCAGCACGCAGTGCGGCTTCTTCGTGACGGCTTCGGTGAGCAGACCGCCCTGATCAAACCCTACGTAGCCCGGCGGCGCGCCGATCAGGCGGCTCACCGCATGGCGCTCCATGTACTCCGACATGTCGAAGCGGATCAGCTCGATGCCGAGCGTGAACGCCAGTTGGCGCGCCACTTCGGTCTTGCCGACACCCGTGGGGCCGGAGAACAGGAACGAGCCGATCGGCTTGTCGGTCTTGCCCAGACCCGCGCGCGCCATCTTGATCGAGGCCGAAAGCGCGTCGATAGCCGGGTCCTGTCCGAACACCACCGCCTTCAGATCGCGGTCGAGCGTTTGCAGCTTCGAGCGATCGTCTTGCGAGACGCTTTGCGCCGGCACGCGCGCGATCTTCGAGATGATCTCCTCGATCTCGCTCTTGCCGATGGTCTTCTTCTGCTTCGACTTCGGCAGGATGCGCTGCGCCGCGCCCGCTTCGTCGATCACGTCGATTGCCTTGTCAGGCAAATGACGGTCGGTGATGAAGCGCGCCGACAACTCGGCCGCTGCGTTCAAAGCGCCCGACGAATACTTCACGCCATGGTGCTCCTCGAAACGCGACTTGAGCCCGCGCAGGATGGCAACCGTCTGCTCCACGGTCGGCTCGACCACGTCCACCTTCTGGAAACGCCGCGACAGCGCCGCGTCTTTCTCGAAGATGCCACGATATTCCGTGAAGGTGGTCGCGCCGATGCACTTGAGCGTGCCCGACGAAAGCGCCGGCTTGAGCAGGTTCGAAGCATCGAGCGTGCCGCCCGACGCGGCGCCCGCGCCAATCAGCGTATGGATCTCGTCGATGAAGAGAATCGCGTGCGGACGCTCCTTGAGTTCCTTGAGCACGGTCTTCAGACGCTGCTCAAAGTCGCCGCGATATTTGGTGCCCGCCAGCAGCGCGCCCATGTCCAGCGAGTAGACCTGTGCGTCCGCGAGAATGTCCGGCACTTCGCCGCGCGTGATGCGCCAGGCGAGGCCTTCGGCGATGGCAGTCTTGCCCACGCCCGCTTCGCCCACGAGCAGCGGATTGTTCTTGCGGCGGCGGCACAGCACCTGCACCACGCGCTCGACTTCGAGCTCGCGCCCGATCAGCGGATCGATGCGGCCATCCTTCGCCATCTGGTTCAGGTTCTGCGTGAACTGGGCGAGCGGGGTTTCCTTCTGGCCTGCCGCGTCTTCGGCTTCGGCGTTCGCCTCGCTGGCCTTGGCGGCTTCGCCGCTGCCGGTCTTCGCGATGCCGTGCGAAATGAAATTCACCACGTCCAGACGCGTGACGCCCTGCTGTTGCAGGTAGTACACCGCGTGCGAATCCTTCTCGCCGAAGATCGCGACCAGCACGTTCGCGCCCGTCACTTCCTTCTTGCCGTTGGAGGTGGACTGGACGTGCATGATCGCGCGCTGGATCACGCGCTGGAACCCGAGCGTCGGCTGCGTATCGACGTCATCCGTGCCGGGAACCGTAGGAGTGTTGTCGTGAATAAAGTTGCGCAGGTTCTGTCGCAGGTCTTCGATATTCGCAGCGCACGCTCGCAGCACTTCCGCAGCTGTTGGGTTATCCAGCAGCGCGAGCAAAAGATGCTCGACCGTAATGAACTCATGCCGCGCCTGACGTGCTTCCATGAACGCCATGTGCAGGCTGACTTCCAGTTCCTGGGCAATCATGCTTCCTCCATCACACACTGCAGCGGGTGCCCCGCTTGCCGCGCGTGGGTAACGACTTGCTCGACCTTGGTCGACGCGATGTCCCGCGTATAGACCCCACAAACGCCCCTGCCCTCGCGATGCACCTTCAACATGATTTGTGTTGCGGTCTCGCGGTCCTTATTGAAATATTCCTGCACGACCATCACGACGAATTCCATCGGCGTGTAGTCGTCGTTCATCAGCACGACCTTGTACATGGAGGGCGGTTTGACCTTTTGCTCCTGCCGCTCCACTACGGTTGAATCCTGCTTGTCCGGGATAATCGCCATACACCCATTCTAAACAACTCGGACAGGCCCGCAATCCTGCCGAAACCCGACCGGCCGTCCGGTGAACCGGGCTGCGGCGCCGTGCGGACAATCCCGGCGCAGCCCCGTTTTCCCGGACTCGATCAGCCTCGCCCAATCCGTACCTCAAGCCGTACTTTCGCGGGCGCCCGGCTGCGGGGCCGGTTCGAACCATTCTGCCAGCAGCTTTCGGGCCACCGTCGAATCGAGTATCGCACAACCTGCGTGCCCACGTGGGCAGCCACTGTAGGCCTGCGCACGCACGTCCGCAGGTTTCGTGCTGCGGTGCATCCCATGTGAGTCGATTATGCGACTTTTCAAGACAGCTCGCGCAACTCCGACTGGATAAAAAACGAACCGGATGAGTGCATCGACAACTGCCTACGATTTCGGCCAGACAGAGTCGCAAGAAAAGCCGGAAAAACCCTGGAATGTGCTCTTTACAACGCGTCAGATAACGTCTCAAAATATTCTTGACAGCAGAATAAAGAGCCCCAACAATCAAGCTGGCACTTTTTTCAACCGCCTATATTTTCGAAAAAATGCCGTTGGTGAGCTTGTGAGAGGGGGCGTTCGCACTCTGCGATCGTTTAGCTTTTCGAACTGCTCGTGGTAGTGACATGAGTTACAGGGGAAGTTGGTATGGCAACCGGTACGGTTAAGTGGTTCAACGACGCGAAGGGTTTCGGATTCATCACGCCGGACGAAGGCGGCGAGGATCTGTTCGCTCACTTTTCGGCCATCCAGATGAATGGCTTCAAGACCCTCAAAGAAGGTCAGAAGGTGAGCTTCGAGGTCGTGCAAGGCCCGAAGGGTAAGCAGGCATCGAACATTCAGGCAGCTGCCTGACCTGTTCGGTATCTGTACCTGAGAAACCCGGCTTCGGCCGGGTTTCTTTTTGGGCGGACGATTTTTCGCTAGACCACGCGCAGCGTGCCCATCATGCCGAGGTCCTCATGCTCGAGGATATGGCAATGGAACATGCGCTCGCCCGCGACGTCCTGCACGGTCGCAAAATGCACGCTTTCCCCGGGTTTCACGTTGACCGTGTCGCGCCATGCGAGATACGGCTCGTCCACGCGCTTGGCGCCCGTCTCGCGCGACATTACCTGGAACTGCGTACCGTGCAGATGGAACGGATGATCCATGTCCGTGCGATTCGCAATCGTCCAATGCTCGACTTCGCCGCGGCGGCTCGTAAGCGTGATGCGCTCGGGATCGTAGGTTGTGCCGTTGATCATGAATTGCATACCGCGCGGCATGCCCGATTTTGACGCCCCCGGCTGGTGCATCGCATGCATGTCCATGACTTCGCTGAGCACCACGGATTTTTGCGTGAGCGCAGCCGTGGTCTTGCCGCGCGGCGCCAACGGTTCGATCGTGCGCAACTGCGCAGGCAATGCCGCCGCCGCGCCATGCGGCGCGAATTGCACCTGGGCCAATACGGCCGATGGCGTGGGCGGCAGGCTGCCGTGCGACATCGCCATCTTGCGCCGGTCGTACTGCGCGGCCATCAAGCGCGCGCGTGACGCGCCCTCGCCCGCGCGCACGATCAGTTCCGCGCGCTCACCCGGCGCGAGCAGCAGCGAAGTCACGCCCTCGCGCGGCGCGGCAAGCAGGCCGCCGTCGGTGCCGACCTGCGCGAACGCACGGCCATCATCGAACGCCAGCAGCAGATAGCGCGCGCTGCAGCCGTTCCAGACACGCCAGCGCTCGTCGCGCACCACGTCGATGCGCGGCTCACGCGCGCCGTTCACGAGCACGAACTGGCCTTCCCGACCGTTCATCCAGTCCATCATGCCGTTCTCGGAAATCGTGCCGTCAGCAGCAAGCTTGAGGTCGGATACGAACAGATGGCGCTCCGGCCAAGCCGCAAGCGGATCGCTCGCGGCGCGCACGACGATGGGACCCGCGAGCCCGCGAAACACCTGCTCGGCCGTGTGCATGTGCGGATGCGGGTGATACCAGTAGGTGCCGGCGCTCCCCTTGGGCAGCGTGAACCGGTAGACGCGTTCGTCGCCTGGCGCCACGAGGTTCATGGGGTTGCCGTCCTGATCGGGCGGCACGGGCAAACCGTGCCAATGAATCGTGGACGGCTGCGGCAACCGGTTGACGAAGCCGATCTCGACGGTGTCGCCTTCCTGCACCTCGATCAACGGACCGACGCCGGGGCCGGCGTCATCGGCCTTATCGGTCTGATTCCCCGGATCGTATTGCCAGAAAGTGGTAGCCGGCTGCCCAGCGAGCAAGGGCCGCGTCACGGGCCTCGCGATCAGCGTCGCACGAAAATGGCCTGCTTCGCGGCTCTCGTTCGCCAGCGTTCGCAACGTCGCCAGCGGCGCGCCGGCGGGCAACGCATCGGCTGCCGCGAGCGGCGTCGGCGCGTGCATTATCGCGCCGGACATCCCGCTCATGCCGGACATGCCGGACATCGCATGGCCGCTCTGCTGGGCCAGCGCCACGCGCGCAAACAGCGACGCCGTGGCCGCGCTCAATGCGCCGGACAAAAAAGTTCTGCGTTTCATCGATGAATTCCTCAAACACACCTGACGACGCGACGCGCAATGACAGCGCGCCGCGCATGTGGTCATGGGCTTCGCGTGCGCTCACCGCACGACGAATCCTCTCGGACCTGCATCGGGCCGCTTCCGCCCATGAGGCGAAGCGCCCGCGTTCAGACGATGGGAGGCGGCAACAGCGGCGCGTGGGTGATGCCCGCGCGCAGTGCAGCGGCAGGCGCAGAGCGTGGGGAGCGCTCGGGCACGCCCGTACCGATGCGCGCGCCGAGAGGCGGCGCGGCGCAATGTCCACAGCAGCTCGCAGCGCAATCGCTCGCATGGCCGGCGCAGCGGCCATGCGTGCTTGGCGGCTCTGCGACGCCGCAATGATCGTCCGCCGCAGCAGCCCGATGCGCAACATGCGAAACCGGCGATGAGTTCGCGTCTCGCTGCATGGGCTCGCACGCGCTGGCGCCGCTCATGGCAAGAAGCGCGAGCAGACCAGCGACGAGGAAGCGACACAGAAAAGTCATGCGAAACGAGACGGCGAATGAACTGAATTGATGGGCGTCATGATAACGCACAGTCGTCGTCGCTGCGCGCACCACATCACACGGCATGCCATGAGTACGACAAAGAAACAGGTAGGAGTGCTCGATAAGATCGCTGCAGCTTCGCCGGCACTGCGCAAGCGCAATGCGCCGATGAACGCTTCCCACAAAAGAAAACGGAGCATCACTCACCATGTCATTGAAATCCGTACGCGTCGCGGCCCTGCTTTCGCCCCTGCTCATCGCCGCCTGTTCGACCACACTGACCGCCGCACCCACGTCCGCAGTCAGCGAAGCGTCGTCGCGCGCGCAACTCGAGCAGTCCGCGCGCCAGGCCTTGCATACGCTTTACGAGACAACACCGGGCGCACGGGCGCTGGGCTCGAAGTCCGCCGGCATTCTGGTCTTTCCGCAGGTGCTGAAGGCGGGCTTGCTGGTCGGCGGATCGAGCGGCAACGGCGTGCTGTTCTCGGCGGAAGGCAAGGTGCTGGGTTACTACAACTCCAGCGCGGTCTCGTGGGGTCTGCAGGCCGGCGCCCAGAACTTCTCCGAAGCCATGTTCATGATGACGCGCGAGTCGATGCAGTATCTCGATAGCTCCGATGGCTGGTCGGTCGGCGTGGGGCCGAGCGTCGTGGTCGCCGATTCCGGCATGGCCAAGGACCTCACCACCACCACCGGGCGCTCCGATATTTACGCGTTCATTTACGGCCAGTCCGGTCTGATGGCCGGACTCGGCGTACAAGGGCAGAAAATTACGCGCCTGAGCGAGTAGCGGATGTCACTCTCCGCATCAATTCGCATATCGAATCAATCGGAATAATTTTCCGGCAGGTCAATGCAAAAAACCCCGATGGCCTTTACGGGCCCGTCGGGGTTTTTACGTTGCTGCGCGAACCTGCTGGACTACGCCTACATATTGTCGATCATCACCTGCCCGAATGCGGAGCACGACACCTGCGTCGCGCCCTCCATGAGCCGCGCGAAGTCGTACGTCACACGCTTTTGCAGAATCGACTTCTCCATCGAAGCGATGATGAGATCCGCCGCCTCAGTCCAGCCGAGGTGGCGCAGCATCATTTCCGCCGAAAGAATCTCCGAGCCCGGATTCACGTAATCCTTGCCCGCGTACTTCGGCGCCGTGCCGTGCGTCGCCTCGAACATTGCCACCGAGTCCGACAGGTTGGCGCCGGGCGCAATGCCGATGCCGCCCACCTGCGCAGCCAGTGCGTCCGAGATGTAGTCGCCGTTCAGATTCAGCGTGGCGATCACGTCGTACTCGGCCGGGCGCAGCAGAATCTGCTGGAGGAACGCGTCGGCGATCACGTCCTTGATCACGATGTCGCCGCCCGTCTTCGGGTTCTTGACCTTCATCCACGGACCACCGTCGATGAGTTCCGCCCCGAATTCCTTCTGCGCGAGCGCATAGCCGTAGTCGCGGAATGCGCCTTCGGTGAACTTCATGATGTTGCCCTTGTGCACGAGCGTCACTGAACGGCGCTCGTTGTCGATCGCGTACTGGATCGCCTTGCGCACGAGACGCTCCGTGCCTTCCCGCGAAACCGGCTTGATGCCGAGACCCGAGCTGTCCGGGAAGCGGATCTTGGAAACGCCCATTTCCTCGCGCAGGAACTTGATGAGCTTCTTCGCGCCTTCCGACTCGGCAGGCCACTCGATACCCGCGTAAATGTCTTCCGAATTCTCGCGGAAGATCACCATGTTGACCTTCTCCGGCGCGCGCACGGGCGACGGCACGCCCTTGAAGTACTGCACGGGACGCAGGCATACATAGAGGTCGAGCTGCTGGCGCATCGCCACGTTCAGCGAACGGATGCCGCCGCCCACTGGCGTCGTGAGCGGACCCTTGATCGACACGACATATTCCTTCACGGCGTCGAGCGTCTCGTCGGGCAGCCATACGTCGGGGCCATACACGCGCGTGGCCTTCTCGCCTGCGTAGATCTCCATCCAGTGGATCTTGCGCTTGCCCGCGTAGGCTTTCTGGACCGCCGCGTCGACCACCTTGAGCATGACCGGCGTGATGTCGACGCCCGTGCCGTCGCCCTCGATGTAAGGAATGATCGGCTGATCGGAGACATTGAGCGAGAAATCCGGATTGACGGTGATCCTCTCACCGCTAGCCGGGACCTTAATGTGCTGATACGGCATGATCAACTCCAGTAGGGGAATCGGTCTGTCGACCGCGAACAGTTTCGAAAACGGGATGTGCCCGATTGCAAGGCGGCCGTGCGCGGCGCCAGGGTCTGGTCGTTATTCTAGCCCACGGCCCCATTGCCCGCCCCGCAGGTCATTCCTGCATTTATGCTGCGCGGCGCCATCGCCCATCGAGAATGTCCGATGTCTTATATAGGACCCGTTATTCGATGCGGCCCAATATGCATTAATATCGCGGCGCGCCCTGATTCCAGAAGACTCCCATTCCTCATTGGCACGCTCGCCCTATTCCCTATGCGCTTGATCGCCCTCAATAAGCCGTTCGGCACGATTTGCCAGTTTTCGCCGCACGAAACACGCCAGTCGCTTGCGGATTGGGTCAAGACGCCGGGCGTCTATCCTGCTGGCCGTCTCGATGCGGACAGCGAAGGTCTGCTGCTGCTCACCGACGACGGCGCACTGCAAGCCCGCATAGCCGAACCGAAGCGCAAGCTCGTGAAGCGCTATTGGGCGCAGGTCGAAGGCGCGCCCGGCGAGGACGCGCTCGCGGCGCTCGAGCGCGGCGTCGATCTTGTCGATTTCGTGACGCAGCCGTGCCGCGCAAAAAAAATCTCCGATGACGACGCCGATCTCCTGTGGCCGCGCACGCCGCCCATTCGCTATCGCGCGGCGATTCCCACCACATGGATCGAACTCGCCATCAGCGAAGGCAAGAACCGCCAGGTGCGGCGCATGACGGCGGCGGTGGGCTTTCCGACGCTGCGTCTCGTGCGCGTGGCAATCGGCTCGCTCGATATTTTTTCGCTGGGCCTCCCCCCCGGTGCGAGTGTCGAAGTACCCACCGATGCGCCCTGGCGCCGCGCGACACCCACGCGCACGGCACACAAGTGACTGTTGCGTAAGCACTTTTCCGTCATTTACGGCTTGCCGCGTGCGCCGTGCATCGGCGCGTTGCCTTACGAATTTCGCGCGAAGAAAAACAAATGAGGAATTCGCGTCAACCGGTACGCGAAACCATGCGTTATTTCACGCAGATGCCGCCCCGAAGCTATCCGGCATTCAGCCTTACGGGCCCAGCGCAGCAATGCACGGTCCCGACCGCTGGCAGACGCGTTCGTCAATTCGTTCCGAATTTGTCGCTCACGACTGTCAACCGAAAGGTGGATGGCACGTTTACCGACCTGACTCCAATAACCGGGTCACTTGGTTAATCAACTCAAGCTGAGGATTCACAACATGAACAAACTGATCGCCG
Source organism: Paraburkholderia sp. A1RI-2L (assembly GCF_048957375.1). NCBI lineage: Bacteria > Pseudomonadati > Pseudomonadota > Betaproteobacteria > Burkholderiales > Burkholderiaceae > Paraburkholderia > Paraburkholderia sp. A1RI-2L. The sequence continues at coordinate 318,281 of NZ_JARBTA010000001.1, read as the reverse complement.
CTCTGGTCGCTGGCCTCTTCGCAACGGCTGCATTCGCACAAGCTTCGGCTCCGGAAGCTGCTGCTCCGGCATCGGCAGCTCCGGCTGCTGCTGCTTCGACGGCTCACAAGTCGTCGACGCACAAGAAGTCGACGCACAAGAAGTCGTCGCACAAGAAGGCAGCTAAGGCTGAAGCCGCTTCGGCAGCTTCGGAGTAAGCTCGCTGAAAGACGCCTAGAAGAGCGGCGCTTCGTGCCGTTCTTCACCGCGTTCGAAAGGCAGAGTGTCGCAAGGCACTCTGCCTTTTTGTTTATGCATCGTCCGCGTATCGTCCCACTACGGCTGCATGTTTTGACCCGCGTTCGCGGACTCGCGTAACATGCGCGGATTATTCCCAAGCAAGGAGCTCACTCGTGCGATTTTCCCTGCGCCCGCTCATCGCGCGTTGCGCGCTCGCCGTCGCTTTTCCGCTCGCCGCCACGCTCGGCACCTTTGCGGCCCTTACGCTCACCGCGACCGCCACCAGCAGCGCGGCGCACGCACAGCAGATGCCGCCCGGCGCCAAGCAGCCCGGCGATTTTCCGCACACGAAGCTCACCGCAGGCATGTTCGTGATCGATGCCGCCGTGGCCGCCAATGACGCGGACCGCGAGCAAGGCCTCATGTATCGCACGCAGCTCGCGCCGAACGAAGGCATGCTGTTCGTGTTCGGCGAGAACGCCGTGCACTGCTTCTGGATGAAGAACACGCTGATTCCGCTGTCGATCGCGTTCATGCGCGCCGACGGCACGATCACCGACATCGACGAAATGCAGGCCGAAACCACCAACAACCACTGCCCGCGCAATAACGGCGTCTACGCGCTCGAAATGAGCAAGGGCTGGTTCACGGCGAAAGGCATCAAGCCCGGCATGAAGATCGACGGCCTGCCGCGGCTGCAGTAAGCACCCGGGCAACTTTGGCCCGCCCCGGGCGTCCCGGCGCCGATATTGCGCCGCCCCGCCGCCCTCCGAGGCGCATGAGCCGGCTTCCGCAGTTCGCGGCGCCGGCTTTTTTGCGCGCGTGGCGTGCGCCGCTTGTGCGCGCCTGACTCTCGCGCCCCACCCGCCAGGCCGCGCCGCGACGCCCTCCACAAGACGCCTTCTCGGGCTCTGACGCCCTTTCAGCAAAAGCGCCGCGCAAGCGCTATCCTAGTAATCCGCCGCGCGGCGCGCATCTGCCCGATGCACGTTTAAGCACCTTGAAGCACGCTGAAACGCTCCCGGGCACGCCGCCGCGCGGACCGCCGGGCCGCGCGCAGGCCGCGCCGCGCGCCGCCCGGCACTTTCCATGGCGCGTTATTCCAAGGAGATCACCGTGCCTCGCAAGACTCCCATCGAGCGCTATCGCAACATCGGGATTAGCGCTCACATCGATGCCGGCAAAACCACGACGACCGAGCGCATCCTTTTCTACACCGGCGTGAATCACAAGCTGGGTGAGGTTCACGACGGCGCGGCGACCATGGACTGGATGGAGCAGGAACAGGAGCGCGGCATCACCATCACTTCGGCCGCGACCACCGCGTTCTGGAAGGGCATGGCCGGCAATTACCCCGAGCATCGCATCAACATCATCGATACCCCGGGGCACGTCGACTTCACCATCGAAGTCGAGCGTTCCATGCGCGTGCTCGACGGCGCGTGCATGGTGTACGACTCCGTGGGCGGCGTGCAGCCGCAATCGGAAACCGTGTGGCGCCAGGCGAACAAGTACAAGGTGCCGCGCATCGCGTTCGTCAACAAGATGGACCGCGTGGGCGCAGACTTCTTCCGCGTGCAGCGGCAGATCGGCGAGCGCCTGAAGGGTGTGGCCGTGCCCATCCAGATTCCCGTGGGCGCCGAAGACCACTTCCAGGGCGTGGTCGATCTCGTGAAGATGAAGGCGATCGTCTGGGACGACGAGAGCCAGGGCGTGAAGTTCGAATACGAGGAGATCCCCGCAAACCTCGTCGATCTCGCGCACGAGTGGCGCGAAAAGATGGTCGAGGCCGCCGCCGAGGCCGACGAAGTGCTGCTCGATAAATATCTGCACGACCACGAGAGCCTCACCGAAGAGGAAATCAAGGGCGCGCTGCGCAAGCGCACGATCGCCAACGAGATCGTGCCGATGCTGTGCGGCAGCGCGTTCAAGAACAAGGGCGTGCAGGCGATGCTCGACGCCGTGATCGACTATCTGCCCTCGCCCGTGGACGTGCCTGCGATTCTCGGCCACGACCTCCAGGACAGAGAGATCGAGCGCCATCCGAACGACGACGAGCCGTTCTCCGCACTCGCGTTCAAGATCATGACCGACCCGTTCGTCGGCCAGCTGATCTTCTTCCGCGTCTATTCGGGCGTGGTGAATTCGGGCGACACGGTGCTCAACGCGACGAAGGACAAGAAGGAGCGCCTTGGCCGCATCCTGCAAATGCACGCGAACGAGCGCAAGGAAATCAAGGAGGTCCGTGCGGGTGACATCGCGGCGGCGGTGGGTCTGAAGGAGGCCACCACGGGCGACACGCTGTGCGATCCGGCGCATGCAATCGTGCTCGAAAAGATGATCTTCCCCGAGCCCGTGATCTCGCAGGCCGTCGAGCCGAAGACCAAGGCCGACCAGGAAAAGATGGGCATCGCGCTCAATCGTCTCGCGCAGGAAGACCCGTCGTTCCGCGTGCAGACCGACGAGGAATCCGGCCAGACCATCATCTCGGGCATGGGCGAGCTGCACCTCGAAATTCTCGTCGACCGCATGAAGCGCGAGTTCGGCGTGGAGGCCACCGTCGGCAAGCCGCAGGTCGCGTATCGCGAGACCGTGAAGAACAAGGTCGAAGATGTCGAAGGCAAGTTCGTCAAGCAATCGGGCGGGCGCGGCCAGTACGGTCACGCGGTCATCACGCTCGAGCCGCAGCCGCCGGGCAAGGGCTACGAGTTCGTCGACGCCATCAAGGGCGGCGTGATTCCGCGCGAGTTCATTCCGGCCGTCGACAAGGGCATCCAGGAAACGCTCAAGGCGGGCGTGCTCGCGGGCTATCCGGTGGTCGACACCAAGGTGACGCTCACGTTCGGCTCGTACCACGATGTGGACTCGAACGAAAACGCGTTCCGCATGGCCGGCTCGATGGCCTTCAAGGAAGCGATGCGCAAAGCGAAGCCGGTTCTGCTCGAGCCGATGATGGCGGTGGAAGTGGAAACGCCCGAGGACTTCATGGGCAACGTGATGGGCGACCTCTCCAGCCGGCGCGGCATCGTGCAGGGCATGGAGGACATCGCGGGCGGCGGCGGCAAGATCGTGCGCGCCGAAGTGCCGCTTTCGGAGATGTTCGGCTACTCCACGTCGCTGCGCTCGCTCACGCAGGGGCGCGCCACCTACACGATGGAGTTCAAGCATTACGCCGAAACGCCGCAGAACGTGGCCGAAGCGGTCATCAACGCGAAGAAGCAATAAGGCGTGCGCGAAGCGCATGACTCGAAGCCCGTCCCGCAAGGGGCGGGCTTTTTCACAGCTTTGCATGGGGCCGGAGTAAGGAGACACGACCATGAATCACGACCATGAGCACGCGCCCGACTGGCGCGAGAACGGCGTCAAGGTGATACGCGGCGACCAGCTCGACACGAACACGGCGCAAACGCCCGGCATGAACCGCGCTGCCGCAATCAATGCGGCGCGCGTGGGCGCACAGAAAATCTGGGCCGGCACGGTGACGATCCATCCGAACGCGAAGACGGGCGCGCATCATCACGGCGCGCTCGAAAGCGTGATCTACGTGCTGCGCGGCCAGGCGCGCATGCGCTGGGGCGAGCACCTCGAATTCACCGCCGAAGCGGGCCCGGGCGACTTCATCTTCGTGCCGCCCTACGTGCCGCATCAGGAGATCAACGCGAGCACCGACGATCCGCTCGAATGCGTGCTCGTGCGCAGCGACAACGAGGCCGTGGTCGTGAATCTGAACATCGACGCCGTCGAAGCGCCGGAAACGGTCTATTGGGTCGATCCGATTCATCGCCATCCGCACGAACCTTGAGACCGCATTGAAACCTCGCATTGAAACCTCGCATTGAAACCTCATAGCGCATGACATTGTCCGCCCCGCCCGCTGCAGCCAAATCGCTGCGTCCGCGCCTCATTGCGCTTTACGCAGCCCTGCTCGGGGCCAACATCGCGGCGTGGGCGTGGGCGCTGATCGCGTTGCGCCACTATCCGCTGCTTATTGGCACCGCCGTCATCGCCTACGGCTTCGGCCTGCGCCACGCCGTGGACGCCGACCACATCGCCGCCATCGACGCCGTCACGCGCAAGCTCATGCAGCGCGGCGAACGGCCGCTTGGCGTGGGCCTCGCGTTCTCGCTCGGACATTCGAGCATCGTGATCGCGGCCACGCTCGGCATCGCGCTCTCGGCGCTCACGCTGCAGGGGCGCTTCGAGCAGTGGCACGAGATCGGCGCGACTATCGGCACGCTGGTGTCGTCGGGCTTCCTGCTCGTGATCGCGGGCATGAACCTCGTGATCCTGCGCGACGTCTGGCGCCGCTATCGCCGCGCGCATCGGGACGACGCCGAAACAGCCGAAGCAGCCGTGGCGAGCGCTGAACCGATGGCCCCCGCCGGGCTCCTCGCGCGCGCGCTGCGGCCGCTTTTCGCGCTCGTGAGCAAGAGCTGGCACATGTATCCCGTGGGCCTGCTGTTCGGCCTCGGCTTCGATACCGCCACCGAGATCGGCCTGCTCGCCATCGCCGCCGCGCAAGCGGGCAAGGGCTTGCCGATGGTCTCGATCCTCGTGTTCCCGGCGCTTTTCACCGCCGGCATGACGCTCGTCGACTCCACCGATAACGTGCTGATGGTTCACGCCTACGGTTGGGCGATGGACGATCCGAAGCGCAAGCTCTACTACAACGCGAGCATCACGCTCGTCTCGGCGCTGCTGGCTGTCATGATCGGCGGCGTGGAAGCGGCGGGGCTTATCGGCGCGCAGCTCGGCGCGAGCGGCGGCCTGTGGTCGGCCGCCGCCGGCGTGAATGCGCACTTCGGCGAGATCGGCTACGCGTTCGTCGCGCTCTTCATCGCGTGCTGGATCGGCTCGGTGCTGTTCCACCGCTGGCGCCGGCCCGGCCTCGTTGAACTGGCTACGCAATCCGGTACAACCCCGGCTACGCCCGTATCAGCGGGCATGGCCGAAAACGCCTAAACTAAGCACTATTCGTCGTCTGCCGTACCGCATGCCGCCGTCGCGGCCGCTTCCATCGCGGCCGCGCCCTTCCACGGAACCGCACCGGAAACCCGCGCCGATGAAACGTCAGCAGTCCAAGCCGCCCCGCCGCCTCTCGCTCTCGAAGCCCGCTTTACCGCAAGAGTCCCCCCCGCCTGACTCGCGCGAACCAGCGCAAGGGTTGTGCTCGACTGCGGCCGCTTCCTTCGACGCATTGCGCGCCCGTGCAGGCGCATACGGCAACCACGCCATCGACGAGTTCCTCGCCGGCCGGCTCACGCGCCGCGAGTTGCTGCGCTATGCCGGCGCGCTCGGGCTGTCGAGCCTCGCGTTGGCGGGCAGCGGCCTCGTCGCGCCGCGCAGCGCGCGCGCCCAGGCCACGCGCGGCAAGCCGGGAAATCAGACCATCCGCGTTGCCCACCTGATGCCGGCGGGCGCGGTCGACCCGCTCACGGTGACCGACGCGGGTGCGCTCTGCCTCCTGAACCAGACCGGCGAATTCCTCGCCAACGACGACGCCGACGGCCATCTGCAACCGGCGCTCGCGCTCTCGTGGCAGCCCAACGCGAGCGCCGGCGTCTGGACCTTCAAGCTGCGCCCCGGCGTGAAATTCCACGACGGCCAGCCATTCGGCGCGAAGGACGTGGTCGCCACGTTCGATCGCCTCGCCGACCCCGCGAGCGGCTCGGCGGCGCTCTCGGTGCTCAAGGGCGTGCTCTCGAAGGGCGGCACGAAGATGGTCGACGAGCACACCGTCGCGTTCCATCTCGACGCGCCCAACGGCAACTTCCCCTACTACGTTTCTTCGGACAACTACAACGCCGTGCTGCTGCCCGCGAATTACGCGGGCAATTACGAAAAGAGCTTCATCGGCACCGGGCCGTTCAAGCTCGAGCGCTACGAAACACGGCGCGGCGCGAGCTTCGTGCGCAACGACGCTTACTGGGGCGAGAAAGCGCTGCCCGAACGCGTGGAGTTTGCGTTCTACGCCGACGAGCAGGCGCAGATTCTCGCGCTGCAGGGCCATCAGGCCGATGTCATGGGCACCTTCACCGTGCAGGGCGGCATCGGCATCCTGAACAATCCCGACTTCAAGGTGATCGGCGTGCGTTCGAGCGCGCACCGGCAGATCCACATGCGCAACGACGTGCCCACGTTCAAGGACAAACGCGCGCGCCAGGCGCTCGCACTCGCGCTCGATCGCGACGTGATGGTGCGCGGGCTCTTCAAGGGCCGCGCCGTGGTGGGCAACGACAGCCCGTTCGCGCCGATCTTCCCGTCGACGGCCGGCACGGTGCCCCAGCGCAAGATCGATGTTGCGAAGGCGCGCCAGTTGCTCGCGCAGGCGGGCGTCGCCAATGGCTTCGACATCACGCTCACGACCGAGAAGTACATGGAGATTCCCGATCTCGCCGTGGTCGTGCAGAACGCGGCGAAGGCGATCGGCGTGCGCATCGCGCTGAAGGTGGAGAGCCAGTCGCAATACTACGGCGCGGGCACGTATGGCAAATCGGACTGGCTCGACGCGCCGCTCGGCATCACGGATTACGGCCATCGCGGCGTGCCGAACGTGTTCCTCAACGCGCCGTTCACGAGCGGCGGCACGTGGAATGCTGCACACTTTCGCAATGCGCAGTACGACAAGCTGGTCGCGCAATTCGCGGCGACGCTCGACGTGGCCGCGCAGAAGCAAGTGGCCGCGCAGATCCAGACGCTGCTGCTCGATGAAACGCCGGTGATCATCCCGTACTTCTACGATCAATTGATCGCGCAACGCACCGCGCTTTCGGGCGTGCATTTCACCGCGCTCGCACAACTCTACTTCGACCGCGCGACGCTCGCGGCGTGAGCGTCGCGCAACGCCTGCCATGCGCGCATCTGGAGTCCGATGGCTACACCGCTGACGAGACCGCCCGAATTGAACCCTCGCGAGCCGCTCGGCGCACACCCCATGCGCGGGGTGCGCGGCAAGGGCGTCGCGCGTTTTCTCGCGCAGCGCGCCGCATGGGCGCTTTTCACGCTCTGGCTGCTTTCCGTGCTGGTGTTCGCGGGCGGCCAACTGCTGCCGGGCGACGTTGGACGCGCGGTGCTCGGCCCGCTCGCCGACGCGCGCGCCGTAGCAGCGCTCAACCACGCGCTCGGCGCGGACCGCCCGCTGCTCGACCAATACGCAAGATGGATCGGCCATGCATTGCGCGGCGACCTCGGCACCTCGTGGACCTTCCACCAGCCCGTCGCGCCGCTGGTGGGCGATGCGCTCCTGCAATCGGCGAAGCTCGGGCTGCTCGCGTTCGTGGTAGTCGTGCCGCTCGGCATCGGCGGCGGCGTATGGGCCGCGCTGCACGGCGGACGCTGGCTCGACCGGCTCATCAGCACGCTGGGGCTGTGCGCGAGCGCGGTGCCGGAATTCGTCTCATCGATCGCGCTCATCCTCGTGTTCGGTGTCTGGCTGCGCTGGCTGCCGATCGAGGCCGTCGCGCCAGCGGATGCGGGCGTGCTCGACACGCTGCGCCACCTCGTGCTGCCGGTGCTGCCGCTCGTGCTGGTGTTCTTCGGCTATCTTGCGCGCATCGCGCGCGCGGGCATGCTCGACGCGCTCGAAGCCGACTACACGCGCACCGCAGTCCTCAAGGGCCTGCCGCGCCGCGTCGTGATCGTGCGCCACGTGCTGCGCAACGCACTGCTGCCGAGCGCGACCGTGGCGGCCACCCAGCTCGGCTATCTGATCGGCGGACTCGTGGTGGTCGAGTCGCTGTTTCGCTATCCGGGCATCGGCTCGCTCATCTACAACGCAGCGAAGGCGAAGGACTTTCCGTTGCTCGAAGCGGGCGTGCTCACCGTAGGCCTCGTCTACACGCTCGCGAATCTCGGCGCCGACCTGTTGCACGCGCTGTTCGATCCGCGGCTGCGCGCGCAAACGGGTTCTTGACGGGCTAACAGGGATACGCATGAACGATACGGTATCCGAATCGATTAACGATGCGACCTCGCACGAGGCCGAAGCCGGCGCGCCGCGCTTCGTGGCCCCGTTGCGTCTTTTGCTGCGCTCGCCCGCGTTCGTGCTGGGCGCGCTGATTCTGCTCGCATGGATCGTCTGCGCCCTCGCGGGCGCCAGGATCGCGCCTTACGACGCCTATGCGTCCGACCCGCTCAGCTCGCTGCTGCCGCCCGAGCGCACGCACTGGTGCGGCACCGACCAGCTCGGCCGCGACATCTGCTCGCGCGTGATCGTGGGCGCGCGCGACATTCTTACGATCGCACCGCTCGCCACCTTGACCGGCACGCTCGCGGGCACGGCGCTCGGCCTCCTGACCGGCTATGTCGAAGGTTGGGCGGGCACGCTCGTCGCGCGCGCGCTCGACGCCGTGCTCGCGCTGCCCCTCGTGATCGTCGCGCTGCTCGTGCTCGCGGCCGTGGGCGCCTCGAACCTCGCCGTCGTGCTGGTGATCGGCATCACCTTCGCGCCGCTCGTCGCACGCACCGTGCGCGCGGCCGTGCTCGCCGAGCGCCATCTCGACTACGTGGCCGCCGCACGGCTGCGCGGCGAGCGCGCGCACTACGTGATGTTTGCAGAGATCTTGCCGAACGTCTGGCCGCCGATCGTTGTTGAAGCAACGGTACGCCTCGGCTACGCGATCTTCGCGGTGGCGACGCTTTCGTTTCTCGGCTTCGGCATCCAGCCGCCTTCGGCCGACTGGGGCCTCGCGCTCGCCGAGTCGTACGCGCTGCTCGCGGGCGGCGCGTGGTGGACCGTCGCCTTCGATGCACTCGCGATCGCATCGCTCGTGGTGGCGGTCAACCTGATCGCCGACAGCCTGCGCGAGGTGCTCGACTCATGAATGCCGTGCGCCCCGCCCTCGCCACCTTCCACGCACCGCGCGCGGACGATGCGCTCGCGCTGGTCGGCCTCACGGTGGCCTACCGCGTGCGCGGCAAGGACCGCGACGTGCTCACCGACGTGTCGCTGCGCATCAGGCGTGGCGAAGCGTATGGCCTCGTGGGCGAATCGGGCTGCGGCAAATCGACGGTCGCGCTCGCCGTGCTGCGCTATCTCGCACATAACGGCCGCGTGAAGGCGGGGCGCATCGCCATCGCTGGCGAGGACGTGCTCTCGCTCGATCGCGAAGGTCTGCGCATGCTGCGCGCCCACAAGGTGTCGATGGTCTATCAAGATCCGGCCAGCGCGCTGAACCCGACGCTCACGATCGCCCGCCAGCTGAGCGAGACTTTCGAAGCCGCCGGGGCACACCCCGCCGACGCGCTCGCGCAGTCGCATGCGATGCTCGAGCGCGTGCGCATCGCCGACCCCGCGCGCGTGATGGCGAGCTGGCCGCATCAGCTCTCCGGCGGCATGCAGCAGCGTGTGGTGATCGCGATGGCGCTCGCGTCGAACCCGGCGCTCCTGATCCTCGACGAACCCACCACGGGCCTCGACGCCACCGTCGAGGCCGAGGTGCTCGCGCTCATCGCGCAACTGCGCGCGGAGCTCGGCATGGCGGTGTTGCTCATCAGCCACGACCTGGCCGTGATCCGCGGGATGTGCGAGCGCATGGGCGTGCTCTACGCGGGACGCCTCGTGGAGGAAGGCGCAACGCGCGACGTGTTCGCGCGGGCGCGCCATCCGTACACGGTTGGGCTCCTGCGCTGCCTGCCGGCGCCGGGCCGCAACAAGGCGCATGGCGCGCTGGACACGATTCCCGGAGAGCTGCCGGCCCCTGGCACGCTCACGTATGGCTGCGTCTATGCTCCGCGCTGCCGTCTCGCTGACGGGCGTTGCCGCGAGCACGCGCCGCCGCCGCATCGCATGGAAGCGGCGCACGGCGAGCAGATGTCGCGCTGCCACTATCACGAGCGGGCCATCGAGCTGCCGGTCGCCGAGGGTGCGGACCACGCGAACGTCGCCGATATGCGCACCGGTGCACAGACCATTGCTCCATCAACCGGACAGTCGAATCCGCAGACAAACGAACCGGCTGAGGAAACGCTGTGCGCACCGCGCGCACACGAGGCGAAAGTGGTCCTGCGCGCGGCCAATGTTTCGCGCACCTTCGGCCGCGGCGAGCACGCGCAGCGCGTGCTCGCCGACGTCTCGCTCGAGTTGCGCGCGGGGGAAACGCTCGGCCTCGTCGGCGAATCGGGCAGCGGCAAGACGACACTCGCGAAGCTTCTGCTCGGGCTCCATGCCGCCGACCCGGGCGGCACCCTCGAACTCGACGCACAGCCCCTCGCGGAGCGTCTCGCGCAGCGCGACGCCAGGCAGCTGCAGGCGTTGCGCATCGTGTTCCAGCATCCTGACGCCTCGCTCAATCGTGCACTGCCAGTGAGGCGGCTGGTGGGCCGCGCGCTCGCCCAGGCACGGCGCGCAGGCGCGGGCGATGCATCGAGCGCGCGATCGCGCGAAGCGGCAGAGGAGCCCGCGGACGAAACTGCAGGCGGGACTGCAGACCAAAGCGCCGAAGCCCGCAACGCGGCGCGCATTGCCGCGCTGCTCGAAGCGGTGCGCGTGCCGGTGCGCTACCTCGCAGCCCGCGCGCGGCAACTTTCGGGCGGCCTCAAGCAGCGCGTGGCAATCGCTCAGGCGTTCGCGGGCGAACCGCGTGTGGTGATCTGCGACGAGCCGACCTCGGCGCTGGATGTCTCGGTGCAGGCCGCCATCCTGAATCTGCTGGCGCGCCTGCAGCGCGAGCACGGCGTGAGCTATCTGTTCATCTCACACGACCTCGACGTAGTGCGTTATCTCGCGGACCGCGTCATGGTGCTCTACGCGGGCCGCGTGCTGGAGAGCGGCCCCGCGAGCGCCGTGCTCAGCGGCCCGTGCCATCCGTATACCGAAACGCTGCTCAATCCCGGCATGCTCACGCGCGAAACATCCACGAGCCATACCCTCGCCGGCACGCCCACCGGCGACATACCGCACAACGCCACCGGCGGCACGACAGGCTGTGTCTTCAGCGCGCGTTGCCCACGCAAGCTCGGCGCGATCTGCGACGAAGCCGCGCCGCCCTTCGACGCGGATGCCCACGGCCATTGCATCCGCTGCCACATTCCGGCCGAGCAGCTGCGCACGCTCCAAGCCGAAACGGCCTCGGCACAACCCCACTCCTGAGCCGCGCGAAGGTCAGACGAAGGTCGTTGCGTTGTCCAGTTTTGCAACGCGAATCGCCAGGCACTCCGCACGCGTTTCATCGTCGAAACGTTTTCCGTGAATTTTTCCGTCCCATAGCCATAGAGAAAGTGTTAAGTCCTCGTCACGCGGACTTGCTGGACTGATGGCACAGAACTCGCTAAATCGGCACCAGGCATCCGGCCTGCGCCCAGCGGCGTGAAATCCAGATGGAATGGGGATGAGGCGCGCGGTTTCTCGCGCCGGGCGAACGGATGGCCGGCAGCACGGCACACCTGCTTTGCGCCGCCTCCGTAACAGTCCGCGGCACTCAGCAAGGATTCCTGACTGAATCGGTCGTCCGGTGCAAACGCATCCGGGTGCCACTCTTACCGCCCGCGCCGGCGAGGCTGTGCCAACAGCGCACGGCATGAAGCGCGCGTCGGCGCGGTGTCGGCACCAAGCGCTGCTGGCCTGACGGGGAACGGCGTCTGCGCATCAGCGATGCAGCGCCGGACGCAAGGCGTAAGAGAAGCGAAGCTGGTACACGCTATCGCTTCCGGGGAGAAAGTAATGAACAAAACAATTTTTAATCAGCATTACTACGGGATCAGTCGGGGACTCGCAGTCGGTGCAATCAGCGCAATCGGCGCTGCTGGCGCGTGCGTGTTCCTGCCGGCCGTCGATGCCCATGCCGCCGACAACGCAACGGCTCCAAGCTGGGTGATCGTCGCCGAAGCCGCGCTGCCTGCGAGCGGCGCGGCCGGCACGATGGGCGCCGGCTTGCCGGTCGAGGACACGTCGCCGGGCAATCTCGCGCTCAAGTCAGCTACGTCGGACGCCACCGGCCATGCCCCGGGCGCGGATACCGCTGCCGCCGACCAGGCAAGCGCAGCAGCCGACGCCGCCTTTGTCTTCGAGCCGAGGAACTGCTACGCGGCCACCAGCGGCAACTGCGGGCGCGGCGGTAGCGGCAACGGACCCACTTCGAGTTCAGCGAGCGCCGGAGGCGCGGGAGGCCCCGGCTCCGGAGGCAGTTCGGGCTCGGGCTCGGGTTCCGGCTCGGGTTCCGGCTCGGGTTCCGGCTCGGGTTCCGGCTCGGGTTCGGGATCCGGCTCTGGCCGCGGCAGTTCAGGCGTCGGCGGCGCGACCAGCGGCTCCAGCAACTCGGGCGGCGGCGGTGGAAGCAACGGCGGCGGCGGAAGCAACGGCGGCGGTGGAAGCAACGGCGGCGGTGGAAGCAACGGCGGCGGCGGAAGCAACGGCGGCGGCGGAAGCAACGGCGGCGGTGGAAGTAACGGCGGCGGCGGATCGAGCGGATGCGGTTGCGGCGGCGCTCACGGCGGCCCGTCGGGCGGACCTTCAGGAGGCCCCTCAGGCGGTTTCGGCGGTGGCTTCGGCGGTGGCTTCGGCGGTGGCTTCGGAGGCGGCTTCGGTGGAGGATTCGGCAAGGGGGGACCGTCGGGCGGCCCGGGCGGCGGGTACGGCGGCGGCTCCGGTGGCGGCAAAGGCGGCGGCAGTCACTGAGTTCGCACGGCGGTGCGAGCATGCCAACGCAACCACTCCGAATTGGCGCGACGGCCGGTCGCGTCATTCCAGGCATCACGGCGGCGGTCTCCTGGTCCCCCGGCCGGGCGCCGCCGCCGGTGGCCGGAAGCCTCCGCACTCTTGCGGCCTGTCCTGACCTCTACCGCGCTAAAGCATCTCCAGCGGCCGCTTGCTGCGCGGCGGCTTGAAGTAAGCGTCCAGCATCGCGTGGTCCTCGGCGCTCAGCACGAGGTCGAGCGCGGCGCGATTGTCGCGCATGTGATCGACGCGTCCCGCCTTCGGAATCGCGCAGACGTTCGGCTGACGCAGCACCCACGCAAGCGCAACCTGATAAATCGACACGCCATGCCGGGACGCGATGTCGTCGAGCGGCGAGCGCCTCGGCAGCCGCGCATGATCGACGGGGCTATACGCCATCAGCGGCATGCCGTGCGCAGCGCCCCAGGGCAGCAGATCGTACTCGGGGCCACGCCGCGCGACGTTGTAGAGAATCTGGTTGATTGCGCAAGCGTCGCCGCCGGGGACCTCGAAGAGCTCCTCCATGTCCTCGGTGTCGAAGTTGCTCACGCCCCAGTAGCGGATCTTGCCTGCGCGCACCAGCGCTTCGAACCCTTGCACCGTTTCTTCGAGCGGCACGCCGCCGCGCCAGTGCAGCAGATACAGATCGAGCCTGTCGGTGTTCAGGCGCCTCAGGCTCGCCTCGCAGGCGCGCTCGACGCCGCGCCGGCTCGCATTGTGCGGATACACCTTGCTGACGAGAAATACGTCCTCGCGCAGCCCTTGCAGCGCTTCGCCGACGAGCGTTTCGGTCGCGCCGTCGCCGTACATTTCGGCAGTGTCGATGAGCGTCATGCCGAGCGCGACGCCCTCGCGCAGCGCGGCAATTTCGTCGGCGCGGCGCGAGTTGTGGTCGCCCCCCCGCTCACCCATTTCCCACGTGCCCTGCCCGAGCTTTGCGATGCGTTCGCCGCCAGGCAGCGCGATACTGGCGATATCCGTTGTCATGTAGTCTCCTGTGTCGGCAGGCGTTGGTGCTTCAGCACTTTGCGATCCGGAATTAGCGCTTTGGCGCTTGCTCCGGTCTCATGCAGAGCTCTCCTGCCCCATGCAAAGCTCGCAAGCCAGGCCCTTGTTCCCGGCCTCATGCGAATCTGCGCTTGCAGCAAACGGCCAGTGTATCGCCTCGCGTGGCCCCGGGCCATGTGCCGACGAGTAAGTCCATCATTTCCTCGCCGCGCCGCCTATGACATAAAATTGCCGTTCGCTTCTCACGCCTGCCTCCCATGAACGCCTCCACGGAAGACCGCTGGCGCGGCCTGCGCCCGGACCCGGACAACGACACGCCGCTCTATCTGCAGCTCGCCCGCAAGCTGACCGATGCCATTCACGAGAACCGCTGGTCAGCCGGCGAGGCGCTGCCCTCCGAGCGCGTGCTCGCCGACGCGCTCGGCGTCTCGCGCATCACCGCGCGCAAGGCCATCGCGCTGCTGGTCGAGCAAGGCATGATCCGCCGCACCCAGGGCGCGGGCAGCTTCATCACGCCGCGCTATGAAGATCCGCTCTCGCGTCTCACGAGCTTCAGCGAGATGCTGCGCCAGCGCGGCTTCACGCCGAGTTCGCGCTGGCTCTCGCGCGAGATCCAGCCCGCGAGCCGCGACGAGGTGATCCAGCTCGGCCTCTCGCCCGCCGCCGCCGTGACGCGCCTGAAGCGTCTGCGTCTGGCCGACGGCATCGTCATGGCCGTCGAGAACTCGACCTTTCCCGCCGCGCTGATCCCCGACCCGAGCGCCATCGGCGACTCGCTCTACAGCTTTCTCGAACAGCGCGGCCTCGCGATCGTGCGCGCGCTGCAGCACTTTCGCGCGGTCAACGCAAGCGAGGAAATTGCGCAGCAGATGAGCATCGCGCCCAACGAAGCGCTGCTGCTCATCACGCGCGTGGGCTATACCGCCGATCAGCGCGCCATCGAGCTCACCGACACGTACTGTCGCAACGACTACTACGACTTCGTCGCGGAATTGCGCAAGTAAGGCGCGAAGCGACCTCACGCGGCCCACTGCGGCGCATCGGTCCCGATCGGCACGCTCGGGCGCGCGTAGAACGCCGGCGTGCGTTCGAGCCGCTCGGCACTGGCCACCGCGCGCACGCGTCCGAACGGCGTATCCATCTCCTCGAAGCAATCCGCGAGGTCCTGTGCGCGCAGGTCGGGCACGCGCTGGCCTTGCTCGAGCATGCCCATCGTCTGAAGCCAGCGGCCCGTCTGCGCGAGCGAGACGCGCACGTGCCAGCTTCCGCCTTCCTGCGCGCGCCGCGCGAGTGCGACCATCGCCCCGAAGGCGGCGAGATAGCCGGTCGCGTGATCGAGCGCCTGGCAAGGCAGCGGGCGTGGCGCATCGAACGGCTTATCGAACGGCTTATCGAACCGCTTATCGAGCGATGCCCCGGCCGACGCATCAATCTGCGCGCCCGGCATGACGCCGCCGTGCGCGGCCGCCACGCTCTCGGTCCAGACGATCCCGCTCGCCGACTGCACGAGGCTGTCGAAGCCGCGCCGCTCGCGCCACGGTCCGCGATGCGAGTACGCGCTAATCGATACGCACACGATGCCTGGCCGCTCGCGCGCCAGCATCTCGGGCGCAAAACCGAGCGCTGCCAGCGCGCCGGGCCGGTAGCCTTGCAGGAACACATCGGCGTCGCGCACTAGCGCGTGCAGTTGCGCGCGGTCCCGGGCCTCGCGCAAGTCGAGCGTGGCCGAGCGCTTGCCGCGCCCGTTGTCGATCACGAGCGGCGCGATATTGGGCAGATGTGCTCCGTTGACGAGCAGCACGTCGGCACCGTGATGCGCGAGCACGCGCCCCGCCACCGGCCCCGCGATGATGCGCGTGAGGTCGAGCACGCGCACGCCTTCGAGCGGACGCGCACCGGGCCGCTGCGTGAGCGCGCCACCATCGCCGCGACCATCACCATCGCCGATGCGCTCGATTTCAATGAGCGGCAGGCGCGCCACGGCCTGCGCCTGTTCGAGCGCGGCCCATTCGCGCGGCGTGCGCACGAGCGCTGCGCACAAGCCCGCCTGCGCGAGCGCTTCGTCCAGCGCGGCGCCGTCCCAGTGCGTGCGGATCGCGTGCGCGACGTCGTCGCGGCGCTCGCCACAGCCGAGCACGCGCAGGATGCCCTGCAGATGGTGCGCGAAGTTCGCATGCAACTGGATCCAGCGGCCATCGCGCGTTTCGAAATAGCCGGTGACCGGATGGCGCAATTCGAACGGCGCGCCGCCATCGACGCTCAGATAGCGCTCGCTGCGAAACGCCGCGAGCGCACGGCGCACATCGATGCCGACGCGCTGCCCGGGGCCGCCGCGCAGCTGGTGAAAGCGCGCGGCCGCCAGCCCCGCCGCGCCGATGCTCGCCGCCGCCAGGGTGCCGACGCGAAACACCGAAGGCAGGCCGGGATCGTCGCCTTCGATGTCGACCGTGTCGAGCGCAGCCTGGTGCGCTGCGGCGCTGTCGTGAGGATGGGCCAGCATCCAGAGGTGCTCGAGCGCGTCGCGGGGTGTCATGGCTTGCGTCCTGTATGGGTCAGGAGAAGATGGACCAAGGGTAAGTGCGCGCTCGTCATCGAATCAATCTTGATTATGATGATCAACATAGATCGATTTTTCCGGTTTCGCGAGGCGCGCCACCATGTCCAGCTATATGACCGCGGCCGAAGCCGCCGCTGCGCTCGGCATCAGCCGGGCCACGCTCTATGCCTATGTGAGCCGCGGCATGCTCACCTCCGTACCCGCCGACGATGCCAACGGCAGCGCGCACCCGCACGAACGTCCAAGCCAGCCCCAATCGCGCCGCTACGCCGCCGCCGAAGTTCGTGGCCTCGCGCGCCGCAAGGCCGACGGCAAGCGCGCGGGCAAGGTCGCGCAGAAGGTGCTCGATTGGGGCGTGCCGGTGCTCGAATCGTCGATCACGCTGATCGCGGACGGCAGGCTGTTTTATCGCGGCCAGGACGCCATCGCGCTCGCGCGCCATGCCTCGCTCGAAGAGGTCGCGGCGCTGCTCTGGGAATGCTCGCCGCGCCGCGTGCTCGAAGCGAACGCGGCGCCGATCGCCGTCGCGCAATGGTCGGCGTGGCTCAAGCTCTGGAGCGCGCATTCGCCGCTTGAACGCGCGCTGGTGCTGCTGCCGTCCGCCGCCACGCAAATGCCGCGCATCTGGGTCCAAGGCCGCGACGCGCAACTCGAAACGGGCACGCAACTGATGCGCTTGCTGGCCGCCGCGCTAGTCTGCGCGGCCCCGTCCAGCGAACCGCTGCACCGCCAGCTTGCGCATGCATGGGCCGTGCGCTCGCGCGCGCAGGCGGAACTGCTGCGCGCCGCGCTCGTGCTGTGTGCCGACCATGAGCTCAACGCCTCGGCATTCACGGTGCGCTGCATCACCTCGACGGGCATGCATCTATTCGGCGCGGCGGCGGGCGGACTTGCCGCGCTCGGCGGCCCGAGCCACGGCGGCGAGACCACGCGCGTGGCGGCGCTCTTCGACGAAGCCGCCCACGCCGACGATCTGCACCGCTATCTCGCGCAGCGGCTCGCGGCGGACGAGTTCGGCGCGACGCCGAAGCTGCCGGGCTTCGTGCATCCGCTCTACCCCGACGGCGATCCGCGCGCCCGGCTGCTGCTCGACATGCTCGCGCAGCATGCGAGCGCCCGCTCGCCGATGGACGAAGTCGACGCGCTCGCACACGCCGTGGCGGAGACCACCGGTGCGCGACCCACGCTCGACTACGCGCTGGCAGCCATCGAGCGCGTGCTCGCGCTGCCGCGCGGCGCGGCGTTCACGCTGTTCGCGGCGGCGCGCGTGACGGGCTGGATCGCCCACGCGCTGGAGCAGAACGCCGATGGCCGGCTGATCCGGCCACGCGCCCGCTATATAGGCAAATTCGGCGACGAGCGTTGATGCGCGCTCAGCCGGCGGCGCGCGCGCCCCACTGCAACCGCGTCGAGCGCTCGCGCAGCGCCTGGGCCAGCCATCCCGCAAACCCGCGCGCACCTTGCCCGTGCGGCAACGCAGCCGGCGCCGCCCGCATATCGCGCGCCTCGTTTGCCGACGCCCCGCCGAGTGCGAGCATGAAGCGCGCCCCTGCACGCCCCGCGCTCAAGCATGCGCGCGCGCCGGCAGGAAGGCGAATCGACTCGCCGGCACGCAGCCAGTAATCGCCCGCGTCGCCGCCAAGCGTGAGCCAGAGTTCGCCCTCGCTCACATGCAGTTGCATTGCCTGCGCGAGCCGCCAGGTCTCGGCGGGCTCGCCGTGTTCCAGTTCGAAAATTCGGATTTCGCGCATTGCCGTGCTCCTTGACGATAACTCGCGGGCCGGCGCCCGCCGCCGACGCGCGACGGATCGCCTGTAACGGCGGCTTGAAGGGCCTTCCCGGTTGGAGCATTATTGCGGTCAGCGCGGGGCAATCCCATGCACAGTTCCGAACAGTTCACCCGGAACTGTGCAGCCGAAAAACCGAACACTCGATCGTCCCCCAGCTCGTCCCCCAGCCGTCTTCACTCAACGCCCGGGCAACCCCGGCCGCTCCCAGCGAGGCCCGCATGAAACTCGAACTCGACCGCGCCAGCGGCGTCCCGCTCACCGACCAGATTGTCGCCGGCGTGCAGACCTGGATCCGCTCGCGCGGCGCGCACCCGGGCGCACGTCTGCCCTCGATCCGCCAGTTCGCCGCCGATTACCGCATCAGCCGCTTTCCGGTGATCGAGGCCTACGACCGGCTGGTCTCGCTTGGTTATCTCGACTCGCGGCACGGCTCGGGCTTCTACGTGAGCGAGCACGCGCGGCTCGGGCTGTCCGGCATGGGCACCTGCGACCTCTCGAACGCCGCCGACGAATCGGGCCACCTGCTCACCCAGCTCAACCGGCCCGGCGAGACGCTGCAGCTCGACAGCGGCTCGATCCCGCAGGCGTGGCGCGATATCGACGCGCTCGGCCAGGCGATCCGTCACGTCTCGCGCACCAACCCGTCGAGTCTCGTCGACTACGGCTCGCCGCTGGGCGACGCCACGCTGCGCGAGCATCTGCGCAACCGGCTCGCGCCGCTCGGCATTGCCGCCGACGCCCAGCAGATCCTCATCACCGAAGGCGCGAGCGAGGGCATCGACCTCCTGATGCGCTACATGCTCAAGCCCGGCGACACCGTGTTCGTGGAAGATCCGGGCTACTTCAATTTGTACGGACTGCTGAAGCTTCACGGCGTGCGGATCGTCGGCGTCACGCGCACGACGAGCGGGCCCGATCTCGAGCATCTGCATGCGCTGCTCGCCCAGCATCGCCCGCGCGCGTTTTTCATCAACACGGTGTTCCACAACCCGACCGGCACCATCGTCTCGCCGCCGGTCGCGTTCCGCCTGCTGCAGCTCGCGCGCGAGCACGGCTTCACCATCGTCGAGGACGACATCTACGCCGACTTCCAGGCCGAGCCCAGCGACCGGCTCGCCGCGCTCGACCAGTTCGAGCACGTGATCTACGTGGGCGGGCTCTCGAAGACGCTCTCCTCGTCGCTGCGCATCGGCTATGTGGTCGCGAATCCGGCGATCGTGCGCGACCTCGCCTCGATCAAGGCGCTCACGAGCCTCGGCGGCTCGCGCTTCACCCAGGCCGTGGTGGCCACGCTGCTCGAGCGCGGCGCGTACCGCAAGCACCTGGAGCGGCTGCGCCGCCGTCTGGCCGAAGCGCTCGGCACCGCCTCGCGCACGCTGGAAGACCACGGCTGGGCATTGTTCGCGGGGCCGCTCGCCGGATCCGCCGGGGCGCCAGGCGGCGCTCGCGCTTATGCACAGAGCGGCGGCAAGTTCATCTGGGCGCGCGTGCCCCACGTGGACGACTCGGCCCGGCTCGTGCCCTGCGGCGAGCCGTTCGGCGTGAGCGCGTCGCCAGGCAGCCACTTCCGGCCCCACGGCGAGCCGAGCCCCTGGCTGCGCATCAACGTGGCGTTCGCGCTGGACCCGCGCGCGCAGGCGTTTTTCGCGGCGGCCGCGCGCGTTCCAGGGTAATTTGCCCCGCTCACCAGGCCCCGGCCGTGCCGCGTTTGCCGTATCGCGCAACGGCAGCAGCACGCCGCCGCGACGCCGGGTTCACTACAATGGCGGCTGCCAGCCACCGCCTGCGCGCCCGCGTTCTCCCATGCCCGAATCCGCCGCCCCGTCCAGCCCCACCTCTACGCCGTCCGCCCGCAAGTTGTCCGTGATGCTGTGGCTCGTCGCCACGGGCTTCTTCATGCAGACGCTCGATTCGACCATCGTAAACACGGCGCTGCCCGCGATGGCCGCGAGCCTCGGCGAATTGCCGTTGCGCATGCAATCGGTCGTGATCGCGTATTCGCTGACGATGGCCGTGATGATCCCGGTCTCCGGCTGGCTCGCCGACAAGCTTGGCACGCGGCGCGTGTTTCTCGGCGCGATCCTCGTTTTCACGATCGGCTCGCTGCTGTGCGCGAGCGCGCACACGCTGAACCAGCTCGTGCTCGCGCGCATCGTGCAGGGCGTGGGCGGCGCGATGCTGCTGCCCGTGGGACGCCTCGCCGTGCTGCGCACGTTTCCGGCGGAACGTTATCTGCCCGCGCTCTCGTTCGTGGCGATCCCGGGCCTGATCGGCCCGCTGATCGGCCCGACGCTCGGCGGCTGGCTCGTGCAAATCGCCTCGTGGCACTGGATTTTTCTCATCAACGTGCCGGTGGGCGTGGCCGGCTGCATTGCCACGTTCATCTTCATGCCCGACAGCCGCAATCCCGACACGCCGAAATTCGACGTGCCGGGCTACCTGTTGCTCGTCACGGGCATGGTGACGATCTCGGTCGCGCTCGACGGCCGCGCCGAGCTGGGCATCCCGCAGGCGATCGTACTGGTGATGCTGATCGTCTCGCTCGCGGCATTCGTGGCGTACGGGCTGCACGCGGGGCGTACGCCGCGGCCGATCTTCTCGCTCGAGCTCTTCAAGATCCACACTTTCAGCGTGGGGCTGCTCGGCAACCTGTTCGCGCGCATCGGCAGCGGCGCGATGCCGTACTTGATCCCGCTGCTGCTGCAGGTCGCGCTCGGCTACACGCCGTTCGAAGCAGGCCTCATGATGCTGCCGGTGGCCGCAGCGGGCATGTTCTCCAAGCGCCTCGTCACGTATCTCATCACGCGCCATGGCTACCGGCGCGTGCTCGTGACCAATACCGTGCTGGTGGGCCTGATGATGGCGAGCTTCACGCTCGCCACGCCGGCCGAGCCGCTGTGGCTGCGCATCGTGCAGCTGGCCGTGTTCGGCAGCGTGAACTCCATGCAGTTCACGGCGATGAACACGCTCACGCTCAAGGACCTCGGCATGGGTGGCGCGAGCAGCGGCAACAGCCTCTTTTCGCTCGTGCAGATGCTTTCGATGAGCCTCGGCGTGACAGTGGCGGGCGCGCTGCTCACGACCTTCACCGGCCTGATCCGCCATGCGAGCGGCTCGAACGTGATTCCGGCATTCCACGCGACTTTCGTGTGCGTGGGGATCATCACGGCAGCCTCGTCGTGGATCTTCGCGCAGCTCTCCGACGACGTGCGCCGCACGGCAAAAAAGACCGACCCATCAGAACGCGCCTGATAACACCAACGCGCCTGATAACACCGGGACGCCGCGGCGCGCCGTCTTCCCGTTCAATGCCCGCTGCGCACCGCAGCGGTGCACACGCGCCGCGCGAGTGCGAAGCCGCCTCGCGCACCGCGTCGAAACGGGGCGTCGAAGGGGCGTCGAAGCGCATCTCGACATAGCCGATATCCCGCCTGCATGGCCCGAGCCGCCATGTGTCGGAATGAGCATACTTTTTGCACTGTTATCTTGTAATGTAAACTCGAGATTCGCGCGCGACCTGTCGCGCGCACCACCCAGTTCCATGACCAGCATGATCGACCTCGATCCTCCCGGCTTTCAGTCGCGCCCCGTCGCGGGCGAAGAAGGCGCGCGACGCACCGTGCTCTACGGCGGCTACACCGTGTTCAGCGTATTCCAGCCGGTATTCTCGGTCGCCCACCGCCGCGCGATCGGTTACCACGCTTCGCTGCGCGCGCACGATGAGCATGGCGGCCAGGTGCCGTCGCAGGAGGTATTCACGCAGGCCGCGCGCCGCGGCGATCTGCTCGAACTCGGCCGGCTCGCGGAATCGCTGCATCTGGGCAACTTCAACGCCTTCGACTCGCACGACGAATGGCTCTTCCTGAGCCTGCACCCCGCCGCGCTGATGGACACGAGCTATGGCGACGCACTGCTCGCGGGCATCAAGGCGCTGGGGCTGCAGCCCCAGCGCGTGGTGCTGGAAGTTTCGGAGCAGGCGGGCGGCGAGAATTCGCGCTTCGCGGAGATCATCGACACATTGCGCAAGTCGGGCTTCGTGATCGCGCTCGACGGCTTCGGCGCCAAGCATTCGAACATCGACCGCGTGTGGCAGCTACGGCCCGATATCGTCACGCTCGATCGCAGCCTGCTCGCCCAGGCGAGCCGCCATGCGCATATCGAGCGCGTGCTGCCGGGACTCGTCTCGATGCTGCACGAGTCCGGCCAGCTGGTGCTGGTGGGCGGCCTCTCGACCGAGCGCGACGCGTTGATCGCACTCGAAAGCAACGCCGACTTCGTGCAGGGCGCGTACTTCGCGCGCCCCGAGGTCGAGCCCGTGCCGCCCGCCACCGCCGCGCGCCTGATGGACGATCTCTCCGCGCGCCTGCGCGAGCGTGTGAGCGCGCGCGAGAAGACCCAGTGCGCGCGCCTCGCGCCCTATGTGAAGGCGCTCGAAGCGGCGGCAGCGCAGCTCGCTGCGGGCGCGAGCATGGCCGATGTCTCGCAGCCGCTGCTCGGTCTCGCAGACACCGCACGCAGCTTCTTGCTGGACGCCTCGGGCCGCCAGATTGGCGACAACGTGCTGCCCGACGTGCGTGCGACGCCTCGCGCCAAGCGCTTCAGGCCGCTCCTGCATTCCGAAGGCGCGAGCTGGGAGCGCCGGCCCTATTTCATCGGGGCCATGAAGGCGCCCGGCAGCGTGCAGTTCACGCCGCCCTATCTCTCGATCAACGAAGCCCACCTGTGCGTGACCGCCTCAGTCGCCGCCCAGACGGCGCATGGCCTGCAGGTGCTGTGCGTCGACATCAACTGGGACGCCGCTTCCCGGTAGCCTCGCGCGGTAACCTTGCGCAAATCCTGCGCACTCAGCTCAGGCTGGCGCGAGCGATCGGGCGATCCCGTCGAGCAGTGCGCCCACCGCCGCCCCTCCGAACGCCCGGTTGGCCGCCCGCAAGGCGCTCCCGCCCGCCGTCGCGGCCACGCAGACCACAGGAGCGGCGCGCCCATCGTCGGCCAAGCCGATGTGCAGCCACGCGACCAATTCCCCGTCCTCCGCCACCAGCACGACGCCAGGCTCGCCGTCGAGCGAGAGCGTCTCCGCGCGCAGGCCGCGTAGCGGCGTGCCCGCGATTCCAGCCTCTACCTCAGCGCCGGCGCGCGGCACCATCGAGCCTGATGCTGCATTCATCGCCGCACTCGCCGCCGCACTCGCCGCCGCACTCATCGTCGCGCCCGCCACCGCCAGCGCCGTCGCGGTCACGCCCAGCAGATCCATCAGGCCCACGCGGTCCTGCGCGTGGAGCACTTCGCGCAGCCGCTCGACGGTGAGCGCGTGCTGCGCCGCGTCGGCGGGCGCCAAGGGCCTGGCCGCCTGCTCGCGCACCAGCCGCACCCGCGCACGGCGCACGATCTGTCGGCAATGCACGGGGGTGCAGCCCGTGAGCGCGGCGATCTCGGCATAGTCGCAGTCGAACGCCTCGCGCAGCACGAAAACGGCCTGCTCCAGCGGCCCGAGCCGCTCCAGCAGCATCAGCAGCCCATCCGCGAGACGCGCGGCACGCAGGCCCGCTTCCTCCGCCGAAGGCGCGGCGGCGTCGAGCCACGGCGCAGCGCCGGGCGCTTGGCGCTCGCCCGCGCGCTCACGGCGCTGCTTGCGCAGGCGATCGATCGCGAGACGCACCGTGGCCGTTGCAAGCCACGCCTGCGGCACGCGCACCGCCTGAGCATCCGCCTCGCGCCAACGGAACCACGCGTCCTGCACGACGTCTTCCGCCTCGGCGCGGCCGCCCAGCACGCGCATGGCCAACGCCAGCAGCCGCGCGCGCTCCTGGTCGAAGACGGCAGCGCGGCGACCCTCGCTCCATGCGCCGCCTTGCATGCCGGACGGCGCGTCGAACCCCACCTCGCCCCGAAGGGGCTCGCGCGCGTCGCGCAGATCCCGCACGCCAACTTCGTCGATCACCTGGGTCATTCGCTTCGCTCCTTGTTGCACCGCCTTGTACTGCTTCGCCCGCGCTACGTGCGCTCTCGCCCGCAAGACGACCGCGAGCGCGCCGATGTGACAGTCTCGCGCAAAAAAATTTTCGTCACACGCAACGCGCGCCGGGCGTCTTGGGGAAGGAACCGCGCCACCGCGCCGCTCCCTTCCACCCACTTACCCCAAGGCGAGGAATTTCATGCATCCGACCGTCCAGCATCACGCAACCTTTGCGCCGCGCGCGCTCAACCTCGTGCCGACCGTCATCGAAACCTCGGGGCGCGGCGAGCGCGCCTACGACATCTACTCGCGCCTCTTGCGCGAGCGCATCGTGTTCCTGGTCGGGCCGGTGACCGAGCAGACGGCGAGCGTCGTCGTCGCGCAGTTGCTGTTTCTCGAAGCCGAGAATCCTGAAAAGGACATCAGCCTCTACATCAACTCGCCGGGAGGCTCCGTGTACGACGGCCTCGCGATCCACGACACGATGCGGTTCGTGAAGCCTGACGTCGCCACGCTATGCACCGGCTTCGCGGCGAGCATGGGCTCATTTCTGCTAGCCGCCGGCGCACCTGGCAAACGCTTCGCACTCCCGAACGCACGCATCATGATCCACCAGCCCTCGGGCGGCAGCCAGGGCACCGCCGCCGATGTCGAGCTTCAGGCGCGCGAGGTGCTCTATCTGCGCGAGCGCCTGAACACGATGCTCGCCGCGCATACGGGCCGCGACATCGCGCAGATCGGGCGCGACACCGATCGCGATCACTTCATGTCGGCGGCGGCGGCGGCCGAATACGGGTTGATCGACCGCGTGCTCACGTCGCGCGGCGATGCGGTGCTGCGCTAGGGAATGAGACGTCCGGTCTTCACGCGAGCGACACTGCGAGCCAGGCTGCAAGCACGCCCTTGTACTGAACTGAACGATGCAATGCATCGCTCGAAAAGCGGTGCCGCCACATGGGACAGGTGCGCTCGACGCAGGAAGCGCTCGACGCGCTCGCGTAACTAACGCGTCGAAGAATGTCGAAGCGCGTCGCGACGGCGCTGCAAACAAAAAAGCCCTCGGTGCGAATCGAGGGCTGCTTTTTCTGCGCCATTCGAATCGAACGGCGCACAAGCGAAACTGGTCGGACTACTGCGCTTTACGCGAAGTTCTTCGCAGCGAATTCCCAGTTTGCGATGTTCCAGAACGCTTCGACGAACTTCGGACGCGCGTTGCGGTAGTCGATGTAGTAAGCGTGTTCCCACACGTCGATCGTGAGGAGCGGCTTGGCGTCGGTCGTGAGCGGCGTGGCGGCGTTGCTGGTCGACACGATGTCGAGCGAGCCGTCTGCCTTCTTCACGAGCCACGTCCAGCCCGAACCGAAGTTGCCGACTGCAGCCTTCGTGAAGGCTTCCTTGAACGCGTCGAAGGAGCCCCACTTTGCGTTGATCGCGTCGCCGAGCGCGCCCGACGGAGCGCCGCCGCCTTGCGGCGAGAGGCTGTTCCAGAAGAACGTGTGATTCCAGATCTGGGCCGCGTTGTTGAACACGCCACCCGACGACTTCTTGACGATCTCTTCGAGCGAGAGGTTTTCGAACTCGGTGCCCGGAATCAGGTTGTTCAGATTCGTGACGTAGGCCTGGTGGTGCTTGCCGTAGTGGAACTCGAGCGTTTCTTCCGACATGGTCGGAGCAAGAGCGTTCTTCGCGAACGGCAGCGGCGGGAGCGTAAATGACATGATGCGGTTCCTTCGTCGTGTTATGGGGAGTTCTGCGTAGAGTTCTGCAAATTCGCCGGCATGGAGCACTCGATTGTAGGCGAGTTGGAATAACCCCGCAAACGCTCGGACATTATGCCGATCATCGGTTATGCAGCGCTTTTGCGGCGCGATTTCATGGCGATTTCGCGTCGCTTTTGTGTCGCTTGTAATGCGATGGCGTGGCGGTGATGTGGCTCTCCTGTGGCTATCGTGCCCGCATTCCAGCAAACGCCGCGCCCGCTGCTGCGCTCGTTTCAAAAGTCTTCGGAAAGTCTTGGCTGCACGTCGGCGAGCGCGACATCGGCGCTGCCCTGGGCGAGATGCACGGTCAGGCGCTTGCCCGGCTTGAGCGCGCCCGGTGAGCGCACGGCCGCGCCGCTTTGCGCATCCAGCAGCGCCGCGTAACCGCGCTCGAAGGTGCGCTGCGGGCTCAGCACCTCGAGGCGCGCCGCGAGCCCCGCCACGCGCGTCGTTTCGCGCTCGCGCCCCCGCGCGAACGCGCTGTCGAGACGCCGCGCGAGCGACTCCACCTGCACGCGCTGCGCCGAGGCGTCGGGGCGCATGCGCCGCCAGCGCATCTGCGCGATATTGAATTGCGCGCGCGCCTGCGCCGTCGTGCGCGAGCCCGCCGAAGCAAGCCGGATCGCCAACTGGCGCAAATGCGCGCGCTGCTGCGCCAGCCGTTCGCCCGGCGAAACCAGGCGGCGCGCGAGCCAGTCGAGCTGTTGCGCGCGGCGCTCCATCAGCCTGCCGAAGCCCCGCGCGAGCGCGGCATGGCGCTGGTCCAGCTCGCGCAGCAGCAGCACGCGCTGCGGGCTCACGAGCTCGGCGGCGGCGGTGGGCGTGGGCGCGCGCACATCGGCGGCGAAATCGGCGATCGTGAAATCGGTTTCGTGGCCCACGCCGCTCACCACGGGAATCGCGCTTGCTGCAATGGCGCGCGCGAGCGTTTCGTCGTTGAACGACCAGAGGTCCTCGATCGAGCCGCCACCCCGGCACAGCACGATCACGTCCACTTCCGCACGCGCGTTCGCGGCGTCGAGCATGGCCGTGAGTTTTTCCGCCGAACCCGCACCCTGCACCGGCGCCGGATACACGATCACGGGAACGTGCGGCGCGCGGCGCGCGAGCGTCGTGAGCACGTCGCGCAGCGCAGCCGCCTGCATCGACGTAATCACGCCGATCGCGCGCGGATGGGTGGGCAACGTGCGCTTGCGCCCGGCGTCGAACAGCCCTTCGGCCTCCAGTTGCGCCTTCAGACGCAAGAACGCTTCGAAAAGACGCCCCTGCCCCGTGCGCCGGATCGCCTCGACGTTCAGCTGCACCTCGCCGCGCGGCTCGTACATCGTCACGAGCGCACGCACCTCGATGCGGTCGCCCTCGCGCGGCGTGAATTCGGCGTATTGCGCGCGGCCGCGAAACATCACGCAGCGCATTTGCGCCTGCGCGTCCTTGATCGAGAAGTACCAGTGCCCGCTCGCGGCGCGCGTGAAGTTCGAGACTTCACCCGAGATCCACGTGAGCGGGAACGAACGTTCGAGCATGGAAGCGATCGCGCGATTGAGCGCCGAAACCGGAACAACGACATCGCCGCCGGGCGCAGAAGAAAAGCGGTCGGAATTCATGAGCAAGACGTGAATGAACAGTGGGTTGAAAGCAAGGTCGAAACCCAACCCGGAAAATAGCCCGGACAGACGATAGACCGTTCGGGGTACGGCAGTCCAGCGGGAAGCGCTCCCATGAAACAAGGGCTACGAGGTGTCCACATCGACTCCGTCATGTGACATAGTTGCCGCAAATACGTAAAAAACGCTGAAAAAATACCCCATCCCATTGATTTACATAGAGTTTTTATCTCGCTAACAAAGAGTTACACCGATGAGATGGGCCACGAGCGGGCTTTTGCGCTCACCCGCGCCTTACTTTTCCACAAAGTTATCCACAGACGTGCTACGCATCGGCGAGCCGTGCTGGCGCCGCCGGATTCACGCCACCGCTTGGCCATGCAGCTTGCCGCCCGCCGCTCACCCGCGCTAGAGTGCCGGGTTCACGACGGCCCTTTCGCGACGCGATATGACACGACAGCGAGCCGTCCCTGCTTTCCCTGCGGCGCTTTTTGCTTCTGGCTCCCGCGCCCGCTTTGAACTGGAGAACCGCTCCGATGTCCGTTCTGCCCGTCAGCCTCCGGTGCCTTTCGTACGCAAGGCCCGCATGCCGCACACGCCGATGAGCAGTCTCGTTGCCGATCTCAAGGCGCGCGCCGAAGCCGGCCTCGCGCGCCAGTGGCAGCAGCGCGGCGCACTCGCCTGGGCGCTCGCGCCGCTTTCCGTCGTGTTCGCCGCCGTGAGCGGCGCGCGGCGCGCGGCCTATGCGGGGGGCTGGCTCAAATCGGTGCGCGTGGGCGCGCCGGTCGTGGTGGTCGGGAACGTGACCGTGGGCGGCACCGGCAAGACGCCCACGGTAATCGCGCTCGTCGAGGCACTGCGCGCCGCCGGCTTCACGCCCGGCGTCGTTTCGCGCGGCTACGGCGCGAAGGTGCCGCGCCCCACGCCGGTGGCGGCGGACACGTCCGCCCGCGCATGCGGAGACGAGCCGTTACTGATCGCGCGCCGCACCGGCGTGCCGGTCTGGGTCTCGCCCGATCGCGTCGCGGCGGCGCAGGCATTGTGCGCGGCGCACCGCGACGTCGACGCAATCGTGAGCGACGACGGCCTGCAGCACTACCGTCTCGCGCGCGACTTCGAGCTGCTGGTCTTCGATCACCGGCTGGGCGGCAATGGTTTTCTGCTGCCCGCCGGGCCGCTGCGCGAGCCGCTCTCGCGCCAGCGCGACGCCACGCTTGTCAACAATCCGTTCGAGCGCGCGCTGCCCGACTGGCCGAACACCTTCGCGCTCAAGCTCGAGCCCGGCGAGGCCTGGCATCTCGCGAACCCCGCCCTGCGCCGGCCGCTCGCGCAATTCGCAGCGCAAGGCGCAGCGAGCGCGTCCGGCGCACCCAGCCAGCCGCCGCAGCGCATCGTGGCGGCCGCCGGCATCGGTTCGCCGGAGCGTTTTTTCGCGACCCTGCGTGCGGCGGGCCTCGCGCCGCAAACGCTCGCGCTGCCCGACCATTACGACTACGCGACGAACCCGTTCAGCGAGGTCGCGGCCGACGCCATTCTGGTCACCGAAAAAGATGCCGTAAAATTAGCGGCCTGGAACGACGCGCGCATCTGGGTCGTCCCCGTTGAAGCCGCGCTCGATCATCGCCTCATTACCCTGGTTGTGGAGAAACTCCGTGGACGCCCGTCTGCTTGAAATCCTGGTCTGCCCGATCTGCAAGGGCCCGCTCAGCTACGACCGCGCCGCGCAGGAATTGATCTGCAACGCCGACAAGCTCGCCTATCCGATTCGCGACGGCATTCCCGTCATGCTCGTCGACGAGGCGCGCCAGACCGTCGAAGGCACGCCGGTCGATCCGGCCGGCCCCTCCGGTTCAAGCGGCTCAAGCAGCTCAAGCGACGCCTGAGCATGACCGTGCCCGCGCAACCCTTCATCGCCGTCGTACCGGCGCGCCTCGCCTCGACCCGGCTGCCTGACAAGCCGCTTGCCGACATCGGCGGCAAGCCAATGGTCGTGCGGGTCGCCGAGCGCGCCCGCGCCTCGGGCGCGCAGCAGGTGCTGATCGCCTCGGACGCGCAGAGCGTGCTCGACGCCGCGCGCGAGCACGGCTTCGACGCGGTCATGACGCGCGCCGATCACCCCTCGGGCACCGACCGCCTGGCCGAAGTCGCAGAGCACTTTGGCTGGAGCGACGACTTAATTGTGGTCAACGTTCAGGGCGATGAACCGCTAATCGACCCCGCTTTGGTGTGCGACGTGGCGTCGCACCTCGCCGCGCACCCGGAGTGCGCGATCGCCACGGCGGCGCACCCCATCACCGCCCCCGGCGAGATCCTGAACCCGAACGTGGTGAAGGTCGTGCTCGATGCGCGCGGCGTGGCGCTCTACTTCTCGCGCGCCCCCATTCCGTGGGCGCGCGACGCCTGGCAGCCGCACTGGTCGCCGGCCCGCCTCGATCTGGCCGCCATGCCCGCCCCACCGGCTCCGGCGACCGTTTATCGGCATATCGGCCTGTATGCGTATCGGGCGAAATTCCTGCGCAGCTACCCCTCGCTCGCGCACTCGCCGATCGAGCAGGCCGAAGCTCTCGAGCAGCTGCGCGCTATGTGGCACGGCGAGCGCATCGCGGTGCTCGTCACAGCCGAGGCGCCGGCGCCCGGCGTGGACACGCCCGCCGACCTCGCCCGCGTGCAGGCGCTATTCCGTCCTTAAGAGGGGTCGTGGGCCGAAAATCCCATGGCATAATCGGTTGTTTGCGCGAGCCGTCGAAGCCTTTGTGCGTGGGGGTTCCCCGACAAGGCCTGCCGAAGAGGAGACGCACGACGCCGCCGATGCCGCCCACGAGGGCCGCCGCCGCGCCGCAAGAATTCACATAGATCGGAGAAAGTTCAAATGCGTTTGATCCTGTTGGGCGCCCCCGGCGCGGGCAAGGGAACCCAGGCAAACTTCATCAAGGAGAAGTTCGGCATTCCGCAAATCTCGACGGGCGACATGCTGCGCGCGGCCGTCAAGGCCGGCACGCCGCTCGGCGTCGAGGCCAAGCGCTACATGGACGCGGGCGAACTCGTGCCCGATGCGCTGATCATCAACCTCGTGAAGGAACGCCTGCAGGAACCCGACTGCAAGAACGGCTACCTGTTCGACGGCTTCCCGCGCACCCTGCCGCAGGCCGAAGCCATGAAGCAGGCCGGCGTGGCCATCGATTACGTGCTCGAGATCGACGTGCCGTTCGACGAGATCATCGTGCGCATGAGCGGCCGCCGCGTGCACCCGGCGTCGGGCCGCACCTATCACGTCAAGTTCAACCCGCCCAAACAGGACATGGTCGACGACGTGACGGGCGAGCCGCTGGTCCAGCGCGACGACGACAAGGAAGAGACCGTGCGCAAGCGTCTCGACGTGTATGTCGCGCAAACGAAGCCGCTCATCGCCTACTACAGCGACTGGGCCCAGCGCGGCGAGGAAAACGGCATGAAGGCGCCGCAGTACCGCGCCATCGCGGGTCTCGGCAGCGTCGAGGAAATCCGCAACCGCGCGTTCGAAGCGCTCAAGTAAAACGTCTTTTGCCGGCCGCGCCGGGCGATCCCCGGCGTGACGCCGGCCTCCCCGTTCCGGCCGGTCCTCGTCCTTCTGCTCCTCTTAGCCGTGGAGTCGCGGGCTGACCCGTTGCGGGGTCACGCCGCAAGAAATTACCCATCGAGCAGCAAGGAGGAAGACAGATGCAAATCCGCGACAACGTATTTCTGATCACCGGCGGCGCGTCGGGCCTTGGCGCGGCCAGCGCGCGGCTCATCGCGGCCGAAGGCGGCAAGGTCGTGCTCGCCGACCTCAACGAGGAAGCGGGCCATGCGCTCGCGCAAGAACTCGGCGGCACCTTCGTGAAGTGCAACGTCGCAAGCGAGGAAGACGGCGCGCTCGCCGTGGCCGCCTCCACTGCGGCAGGCACCTTGCGCGGCCTCGTGAACTGCGCGGGCATCGCGCCCGCGGTGAAGACTGTCGGCAAGGACGGCCCGCACCCGCTCGACGCGTTCAGCAAGACCATTTCGGTCAATCTGATCGGCACTTTCAACATGATCCGCCTCGCGGCGGCGGCAATCGCGCAGACCGCGCCCAACGAGGGCGGCGAGCGCGGCGTGATCATCAACACGGCATCGGTGGCCGCGTACGACGGCCAGATCGGCCAGGCGGCCTATGCGGCCTCCAAGGGCGGCGTCGTGGCGATGACGCTGCCGATCGCGCGCGACCTCTCGCGCAACGGCATCCGCGTGATGACGATCGCGCCGGGCCTGTTCGAAACGCCGATGCTGCTCGGCATGCCCAAGGAAGTGCAGGACGCGCTCGGCGCCATGGTGCCGTTCCCGCCGCGCCTCGGCAAACCCAGCGAGTACGCGATGCTCGTCAAGCAGATCGTCGAGAACCCGATGCTCAACGGCGAGGTGATCCGCCTCGACGGCGCGATCCGCATGCAGCCGAAGTAAGCAAGCTCGCATCCGGCGTAAAAAAACCCGCGAACGAAAATTCGCGGGTTTTTTGTTTGCAGAATTTACACAAGCCGCGCCAGCGCGGCGCGCCGATCAATCGTTATCGAGCGTGCGCTGGCGCAGTTCCTGCAATTGCGACTCGACCACCATGGCGTCCTCGGCGTCGGGGCGCTCGTCGAGATAATGCTCGAGATCCTCCAGCGCGGGCCGCAGGTAATCCAGGCGCGCATACGCAAAGCCGCGATCGCGCACCTCCTCGATGCTCTCCGGCAACAGAATCACCAGCCGCTGCTGGATGCCGAGCAGGCGCTCCCAGCGCTCGGTCTGCAAGTACACCGATTTCAGGTTGCGCAGCATGCGCGCGACGATCTCTCGCCGCGTGGCCGGTTCGAGCAGCATGCGCAGCGCCCGCGCGACGGAGTCGCCCGCACTCGTCACATAGGGCTCGAGCATCTCGACCATGTCGGATTCGGTGAGCGTGCGACCGGTGGTGGGATCGAGCATGGCGTCGCCTTCGGGCAGCGAAACGCGCAGCAGGAAGTGCCCCGGAAACGACACGCCCTGCACCGGCAGCCCGAGTTGCCCCGCAATCTCCAGGTAGAGCACCGCGAGCGAAATGGGGATGCCGCGCCGACGCTTGAGCACGACATTCAGATGACTGTTATCGGGATCGAAAAAGTCGTTGAGATTGGCGCCGAAGCCCATCTCGCGAAAGAACACGCGGTTCAGAAACGTGATCTGCTGGCGCATGTCGATGCCCTCGGGCATGCGCTTTTTCACGCGCAGCGCCAACTCGTCGATTTCCGCGAGCGTGCCTTGCACGTCGAGGTCGGGGTAGGCGTCCTGCGCGATTGCGAGCGCCGCTTCGGTGAGCGGCAGGCTGTCGTCGTCGGCCACGAGTGCACTGAAATAATCGAGCACCCGCGTGTTCATCGTGATCACTTCGCGCGCCTCTTGAAGTATGCGTATTTGAAGCCCATCAACCAAAGCATACCGAAATATAGCGTGGCGAACAGCACGAGGCAGGCGGCGAGCAGCGCCATGCGCGCAAGCGGCTCATGATGCAAGCCGATCCAGTCGTAGCTGATCGCACACCAGTGCATCGCACCGGAAAGCACGAGGCATGCCCCGAGCAGCTGTACGAAGAACCGGGTCCAGCCCGACGACGGCATATAGATGCCGCGGCGGCGCAAGCCGATGAACAGCAGCAGCGCGTTGATGCAGGCGCCGAGCCCGACCGAGAGCGTGAGGCCCGCGTGCGCGAAGATCGGCACGAAGACATAGTTGCCGATCTGCGTGGCGACCAGCACGCCCACGCCGATCTTCACGGGCGTCTTGATGTCTTGGCGCGCATAAAAACCGGGCGCGAGAATCTTGATGAGAATGAGCCCGATGAGCCCCACACCATAAGCGGTGAGCGCGCGGGCTGTCATGACGACCGAATTCGCGTCGAACTTGCCGTAGTGGAACAGCGTGGCCGTGAGCGGCTCGGAGAAGAAGAACAGCGCAACCGCCGAAGGCGCCGCGAGCAGGAAGGTCACGCGCAGGCCCCAGTCGAGCAGCGCCGAATATTCGTGCGGATCGGCATCGACGTGCGCTTTCGACAGGCTAGGCAGCAGGATCGTGCCGAGCGCCACGCCCAGCAGCGCGGTGGGGAACTCCATCAGACGGTCGGCGTAATTGATCCACGAGACCGCGCCCGCGCCCAGACGCGACGCAATGTTCGTATTGATGATGAGGCTGATCTGCGCGACCGACACCGCGAACATGGCCGGCACCATTTTCGCGAGCACGCGCTTGACGCCGCGATGCGCGAGCGCCTTGAGCGGATTGAGGCCGATGCGCGGCATCATGTCGATCTTCTTCAGCCCCGGCAGCTGCACGACGAACTGCAGCACGCCGCCGACGATCACGGCCCACGCGAGCGCAAAGACCGGCTGCTTCATGTGTGGCGCGAACGCCACCGCCGCCGTGATGAACGCCACGTTGAGCAGCACCGGCGCGAACGCGGGCAGCGAGAACTGCTTGTACGTGTTGAGCACCCCGGACGCGAGCGACGTGAGCGAGATGAACACGATGTACGGGAACATGATGCGCGTCATCGCGACGGCAAGTTGATACGCCTGGCCGTCGTTCTTCAGGCCCGTGGCCACCACCGTCACGACGAACGACGCCCCGACGATGCCCAGCACCGAAAGAATGGCGAGCGCCCACGCGAGCACCGTCGAAGTCGCATCGACGAGATCGCGGGTGGCGTCGTGCCCCTTCTGGCTCTTGAACTCCGCGAGAATCGGCACGAAAGCCTGCGAAAACGCGCCTTCCGCCGAAATGCGGCGCAGCAGGTTGGGGATGCGAAACGCGACGTAGAAGGCGTCGGTGTACTGGCTCGCGCCGAATGCGCGGGCAATCAGCGTTTCACGGGCCAGTCCGGTCACGCGCGATAGCAGCGTGAAGCCGCTGACCGTCAGCAGGGCTCGGAATAGATTCATGGGGCGCTTATTATACGGGTGCCGCCTGGTCCGTCGCCGCTTCGTTCCTGCTTCGTTCCCGATAAGGGATGGCACGCCAGGCGCATCGCCGTTGCCACGCCCATGATTTCATTGCTATAATTCGCGGTTTCGAGTTTCACTGGCACTCGAGAATCGCGTCTTGGAAAGGGAGCGTTGAGCGGTCTGCGTTTCAGGCCGTCTTTGCGCTTTGGCACAAAAGACGCGGCTGGCAAGCTGGATCAATGCCGGCAAATACCGTTTTGTGCTTTCGGGCAATCACCCGGAAGTTCAAATCCAGGCAAGGAGCGTCGCTCTGCCCGACCCGGAGTCGGCGAGCTGAAGCTCTCGAAACATAAGGAACCAACATGGCAAATTCCGCACAAGCACGCAAGCGCGCCCGTCAGGCCGCCAAGGCAAACTCGCACAACTCGGCGCTGCGCTCGAAGTTCCGCACCGCTATCAAGGCTGTCCGCAAGGCGATCGACGCTGGCGACAAGGCAAAGGCTGCAGAAGTCCTGAAGGCCTCGGCAAAGACGCTCGACATCATCTCGGACAAGAAGATCGTTCACAAGAACAAGGCTGCTCGCCATAAGAGCCGCCTCGCAGCTGCCGTCAAGGCAATGCAAGCTGCGCAATAAAGAGCAGACAAGAGTCGGACCGTCCGCCACGGCGGGCGCTTTCTGATTCCGCTGCACAAAAAAACCCGCTTCGGCGGGTTTTTTTATTGCTGCAATTCCGGCGACGCCTGCGCCACTCGCGCGGCGCAGGCGCAAAAAAACCCGCCGCAGCGGGTGGGTGCGATTCAGCGGCTGCCACCCTGTTGTGTCGCGTGATCCTGCGGCAACTCGCAGGCCTCGGTCACCACCAGATCGTTGTCCTTGGCGAAATTCATCACGAAGTTGAAAGCCATCGGCTCGACGTCCTTCAAGCGCGAATCCAGCACCACGACCTTGAGGTCGCCGATCATGGTCGGCCGCACGTACAGCGAATAGCGCAGATAAGCGTTCGGCCCGCGCGCATTGGCGGGCGCCTTCGGGCCAAAACTCGACATCACCCCCGCCAGGCGCTCGGACCAGTCGCTCGGGCGAAACTTCTTCCCCGTACTGGTGATGCCTTGAATAAAGTATTCGGTTGGAGCGTCGTCGGCCATGTAGGGTACCTGTATGACTGCGCGGAGCCGCGGTAACGCGGTGCGCTTATGCGGCTGAAACGAGAGCACGAGCACGCCGCTCCGCGCTTGTGCCGCAGAGCGCCAGCCGCGGGCGGTTCGCCCGATAGCCGCGTGCAAATACAGTCCGATGGAGAGGGGAGAAGCCGGTCGCGCACCCCGACCGGCGCGGCGCCGCATCGCATGTGCAGCGCGCTTTCCGGCCAGCGCACAGGCCGCTCCCGCGAGCCCCGCGTCTTGCGCGTCGAGCCCGCTGTCGTGCCTGAAAAATCGTTGAGATTATAGCGCAGCAGCACTTTTGACGCACTGCACATAGGACAGCGGGCCGGGGGCCGCGTTTGCGCATTGCCCTGGCTTTCGCCCATGGCGCCGAAGTCCGCCTGGCCCCGCCCCCGCCTTCCGGCCGACTCGTCAAAGTCCGCAAAATCCTTTATGCTGCATTGACTTACCACCAACCGCAGCGGCGTCGCCGGCTCCAACCTGCAGTTCGAGGCCGGATCAGGCGCCGTTTTCGTTTCATGACCTCCCGGACCATTCGCCATTACCTGCAGTTCAAGGATTTCTCCCTTGACGATTATGAATATGTGCTGGAGCGCGCGCGCATCCTGAAGCGCAAGTTCAAGAACTACGAGACCTATCATCCGCTGCACGACCGCACGCTCGCGATGATCTTCGAGAAGAGCTCCACGCGCACGCGTCTGTCTTTCGAAGCCGGCATCTTCCAGCTTGGCGGTCACGCCGTGTTCATGAACACGCGCGACACGCAGCTCGGCCGCGGCGAGCCCATCGAGGATTCGGCGCAGGTGATCTCGCGCATGGTGGACATCATCATGATCCGCACGTTCGGCCAGGACATCATCCGTCGCTTTGCCGAAAGTTCGCGCGTGCCGGTCATCAACGGTCTCACGAACGAGTACCACCCCTGCCAGGTGCTGGCCGACATCTTTACGTACTACGAGCATCGTGGCCCGATCCGCGGCAAGACCGTGGCGTGGGTGGGCGACGCCAACAACATGCTCTACACGTGGATCGAAGCCGCGCAGATCCTGGACTTCAAGCTGCGCATCTCCACGCCGCCGGGCTACCCGCTCGATCCTGCTCTGGTCGCGCCGGAAAGCGCGCCGTACTACGCGGTCTTCGACGACCCGAACGAGGCCTGCGCGGGCGCCGACCTCGTCACCACGGACGTCTGGACCAGCATGGGCTTCGAAGCGGAAAACGAGGCGCGCATGAAGGCCTTCGCCGACTGGTGCGTGGATGCAGAAATGATGGCGCGCGCCAACCCCGACGCCCTGTTCATGCACTGCCTGCCCGCACACCGCGGCGAGGAAGTGAGCGCCGAGGTGATCGACGGCCCGCAAAGCGTGGTCTGGGAAGAGGCGGAAAACCGCCTGCACGTCCAGAAGGCGCTGATGGAGTTCTTGCTGCTCGGCCGCTTGAATCACTAGCCGGCCCCCCGCTTCATGTAAAAAGCCGACCCTCGGGTCGGCTTTTTTTCGTCCATGGCGGCGCGCGTCAGACCGTCTCGCCGAGCCTGCGCGCCAGCAACTTCAGCAGCGGCGCCACGCGCTCGCGAAACACTTCCGGCCCCATCGACGAAGCGGGCCCGCTGCAACTGAGCACCAGCCAGCGCCGCTCGCGCGGCTCGCGAAACGGCACTGCTACGGCGTTGACATCGTCGTGCCAGTCGCGAAACGAATAGCAGACGCCCTCCTTCGCGAAAACCTCGATCTCCCGCTTCGCCGCCGCAACCTGCGCGGGGCCGTCAGCACCCGCAGCCTTTTCCAGTTCCGCGAACAGCGCCGTGCGCACCTCGGGCGGCTGCACCGCCAGATATGCGCGCCCCATGGAGCTCGTCAGCATCGACAGGCGCGAGCCCGATGCAAGACCCAGCGTAAGCGCCGTCTCGCTGCGGATCGTGTCCAGATAGATCACGTCGAGGCCGTCGCGACATCCTAGCGACACCGCCGCCCCCACCTCGCGCGCGAACACGCGCATATGCGGGCGCGCGAGTTCGAGCGTATCCGTGCCGGAAAGCAACGCAAACCCAAGCGACAGCACGCCGGCGTCGAGCGCATATTTGCCGAGCAATTCGTCGAAGCGCAAATAGCCGAGCACCGTAAGTGTATAGGCGAGCCGGTTGACGGTTGCCTTCGGCAAGCCAGTGCGCTCGACGAAATCGCGGTTGCCGAGCAGCGTTTCACCGGGCCGGAAAGCACGCAGCAGTTCGAGCCCGCGCGCGAGCGCCAC
Organism: Paraburkholderia sp. A1RI-2L; assembly: GCF_048957375.1. Classification (NCBI taxonomy): domain Bacteria; kingdom Pseudomonadati; phylum Pseudomonadota; class Betaproteobacteria; order Burkholderiales; family Burkholderiaceae; genus Paraburkholderia; species Paraburkholderia sp. A1RI-2L. Next base: position 280,370 of record NZ_JARBTA010000001.1, on the reverse strand, counting down.
GACGAATTTGCGCTCGTCGATCGGGCCCTCCGCCAGCGCGGAAGAAAGCGATGAAGACGTGTTCATTTCAGATGCAGACATGAGCGAGCTGGTGATACACTAAGGTAAATTTGCAAAACATTGTTCCGCATAGCGGAACTTCAGTCAAGCGCAAATTGTCCATTTCGAGATTTTGGAGAGACACCATGGCCGCACATGCCCAGTTTCATTGGGAAGATCCTCTGCTGCTCGACCAGCAGCTCACCGAAGACGAGCGCATGGTGCGCGACGCCGCCGCTGCCTACGCGCAGGACAAGCTCGCGCCGCGCGTGTTGGAAGCGTTCCGCCACGAAAAGACCGACGCTTCGATCTTCCGCGAAATGGGCGAAGTCGGCCTGCTCGGTCCGACCATCCCCGAGCAATACGGCGGCCCGGGCTTGAACTATGTGGCTTACGGCCTGATCGCACGCGAAGTGGAGCGTGTCGACTCGGGCTATCGCTCGATGATGTCAGTTCAGTCGTCGCTCGTGATGGTGCCGATCCACGAATTCGGCTCGGAAGCGCAAAAGCAGAAGTACCTGCCGAAGCTCGCGAGCGGCGAGTGGATCGGCTGCTTCGGCTTGACCGAGCCGAATCACGGCTCCGATCCGGGCAGCATGGTCACGCGCGCGAAGAAGGTGAACGGCGGCTACTCGCTCTCGGGCGCCAAGATGTGGATCACGAATTCGCCCATCGCCGATGTGTTCGTCGTCTGGGCAAAGCTCGAAGAAGACGGCAAGGACGAGATCCGCGGCTTCATCCTCGAGAAAGGCTGGAAGGGCCTCTCGGCGCCGGCGATCCACGGCAAGGTGGGCCTGCGCGCGTCGATCACCGGTGAAATCGTGCTCGACGAGGTGTTCGTGCCGGAAGAGAACATCATGCCCGGCGTGAAGGGCCTGCGTGGACCGTTCACGTGCCTGAATTCGGCCCGTTACGGCATCGCCTGGGGCGCGCTCGGCGCGGCTGAGGCCTGCTGGCACACGGCGCGCCAGTACGTGCTCGACCGCAAGCAGTTCGGCCGCCCGCTCGCGGCCAACCAGCTGATCCAGAAAAAGCTCGCCGACATGCAGACCGAAATCACGCTCGGCCTGCAAGGCTGCCTGCGCCTCGGACGCATGAAGGACGAGGGCACGGCGGCGGTCGAGATCACCTCGATCATGAAGCGCAACTCGTGCGGCAAGTCGCTCGACATCGCGCGCCTCGCGCGCGACATGTTGGGCGGCAACGGCATCTCCGACGAGTTCGGAGTGGCGCGCCATCTCGTGAACCTCGAGGTGGTGAACACCTACGAAGGTACGCACGACATCCACGCTCTGATCCTGGGCCGCGCGCAAACGGGCATTCAGGCGTTCTTCTAAAACGCCCCTCCCCGCAGCCGTTGGCGTATGAAAAAAGCGCCGCGCGAATCGACTCGCGCGGCGCTTTTTCATTTTGGTGCCGCGCGTTTCGTGATCGGCGCGGCCCAGCCTGTACGTTACTTGTTCGGTTGCGGCGTCAGGCGCAGATAAGGACGCAGCGCCTTGTAGCCCTTCGGAAACTTCTGCTTGAGCACCTCTTCGTCCTTCAGCGACGGGACGATCACGACATCGTCGCCGTGCTTCCAGTTGCCGGGCGTCGCGACCTGATAGTTGTCCGTGAGCTGAAGCGAATCGATCACGCGCAGCACTTCGTCGAAATTGCGGCCCGTGCTCGCCGGATACGTGATGATGAGGCGCACTTTCTTGTTCGGATCGATCACGAAGAGCGAGCGCACCGTGAGCGTCTCGTTCGCGTTCGGATGGATCATGTCGTACAGCGTGGACACCTTGCGGTCGCCGTCGGCGAGAATCGGAAAGCCGACGCTCACCGCCTGCGTCTCGTTGATGTCCTTGATCCACTCGTTGTGCGATTCCGCGCTATCGACCGAAAGCGCGATCGTCTTGACGTTGCGCTTCTCGAACTCGTCCTTGAGCTTCGCGGTCAGGCCCAGCTCGGTTGTGCAGACCGGCGTGAAATCGGCCGGATGCGAGAACAGCACGCCCCAGCTGTTGCCGAGCCAGTTATGAAACTTGATGCGGCCAACGCTCGAATCCTGCTCGAAGTCGGGTGCAATATCGCCAAGACGCAGACTCATGGTGCGGTTTCCTTTGAACGAGGTGGGCGGTCCGTTACCTGCATCGGCGCATCGCCCGTTGATCCAGTGAACATTTACAAGATAGAAGCATACAGGGCACGCTCATGCCCGGCGAACGAACATCGGGTCAGACCGGTATGAGTTTTGGTAATTTTGGCCATGATCGTGGCAACATCGCGGAAACTTTACGTTCCAGATCAACTCCATATTTGTCTTATCGTGGCGGCTGTTACGCTCCTTCCTCAGGAATAAATCGTGCGCGACCTAGCGGGCGGCGGCCGGCCACGCTTGCCAGCGCGCGTATCTTTGTTACGATTCACGCGTGGTATGACACGATGGGAGTTAGTCAATGTCAGAGGTCAATAAGGAGAGGCTGATGTCGGATATCAAAACCGTCCTCGCGGATGCGGAGGACTTGCTCAAGCAAGCGGCGAGCGCCACCGGCGAACGCGCTTCCGAGCTTCGCGAAACGGCCCTCACGCGCCTGAAGCAAGCCAAGGAAAAGGCGGCCGACGTTCAGGTCGTTGTGGTGGAGAAAGGCAAGAAAGCGGCGCGCGCCACTGACGATTACGTGCACGAACACCCGTGGACGTCGATCGGCATCGCCGCCGGCGTGGGCGTGCTCGTGGGCCTGCTGATCAACCGCAAGTAAGACGCGGCGCATAGCCGCAGCGGGCGGCCCACGCAAGGCCGCACCCCACGCCAAACCACAAGCTGGCAGGCCGGTGCGCTGCACCGGCCTGTCTTTTCTGGGCGCTTTTTTTCGCGCATTCGCCTCGCGCACGCGCGTGGGCGCCAACCGCATTCGCCATGACGACAGACACCCAATCGCAGCGACACGAACATGGAGCGGCGCGCCGCCTTCTCAGCTCCGCGTTCGCGATGCTTCATACGCGGCTCGAGCTGATCGGCATCGAACTGGCAGAGGAGAAGGAACGCCTGCTCGGCATGCTCCTCCTCGGACTCGCGGCGATGCTGCTGGGGACCATGGCGCTGATCGCGCTGACCGCGCTCGTCGCGATCGCTTTCTGGGACACCTGGCGCTGGCAGGCGCTCGCCGGGATCACGGCCGTCTATGCGCTCGGTGCGCTCTTCTGCGGGCTGAAGGCGCGCAATGTCCTGCGCAACGCGCCGCCGGTATTCCAAGCGACGCTCGAAGAATTCGAAAAGGATCGTGAAATCCTTCGCAAGCCCTAGCCCCCGCCCGCCAACCGCCTGCCGCGAGTCGACACCATGAGCCAACCCCGATCGGACAATGCCTTTCGCCCTTCTCGCACGCGTAGCCGCGATCTTTCGACACCGCAGCTGCGAGCCTTGCGCAAGGAGCTGCTGATCGTGCGCGCGAGCGTCGAGCGCGCCGAAATGGCTGCTTCGGTTGTCGAATTGCGCGAAACCATCACGCACTTTAGCTGGCTGCGCTTTCTCGTGCCGGGTTTCGGCAACGTTGGCGCGAGTCGCGCGGGCGCCGGATTCGGCAATCTGCTCAAGCAGTATCCGCTCTTGAGCTCTCTCGCCTCGCTCGTGCTGGCCAAGCCGCTGCGCGATAGCGTCGCCTCGGCCGCCAGGCCGGTCGTGAAATGGGGCGGCCTGGCGCTCACGGCGTGGGAGGCCTGGCGTATCTGGCAACAGGTGCGTCGCCAGCGCGGCGCGCCAGCCGGCAGCGCACGACGCTACGCGTCCGAAGAAGACGACATCACCGGCTGAGGCGCCGCTCAACGCCCGCTCCAGCAATCGCGCGCACCGGGAGCCGCCGCAAGCGCGGCCGCATCCGCACCCGGCATCTGATTGCCGCGCGAGCCATTTGCATCGAGCACGAACGCCCCACACGGGTCATCGCGCATCGGGCCGCCCGGCACAGGCGCGGCCACAATGGTGTAACCGCCGTTCATTTCGTCCGCCGCCGAAAGTTTCAGCCGATAAACCGCCGCTCCCGCTGGCGGCGCCTGATCCATACCCGCGGGCAATGAAGCCGGCAATGGGCTTTGCGCTTCGATGTATTGCGCGGCGCGATAGAGCGCCGCGACGGCGTCAATCCGATGCCCGCGCGCGAGCTGACTGCGCCAGCCTGGCAACGCGAAAGCCGCCACGATGGCCACTGCGGCCAGCGCAATGACCAGTTCCAGCAAGGTAAAAGCACGCTCACGGCGCGACATCTTTCTCCCCTTTATCGCCCTCAAAACGGCTGGGCAACGACACGCCGCCAATGGCGCTCGATGCGCATGCCCTCCACGACAAGCTGCATTTGCAACCAGCTTTGCGCATCGTCGGTAGCGCCGAACCCGCGCGCCGTGACAAGAAACGCTCGCACCGTCGGCCGCGCCTCGATACGCCACGCCTCAACGAGGCACTGCGGTGGCCTCGCGGAACCGGGCCACGATCTCACGGGTGTCGTGGCCCGCGCTTCGAACGCCTGCTGGCGTCGCCAGTCCTGCGGCTCGCCCGACTGCGCCGGAGTGGGGAGCGCTATCGTCGCGCCGTCGACCAGTGCGCGTGAACACAGAACAAGCGCTGCGTCGGCGGCGCGGAACGACTGCATCTGGTCGATGACGGCGCTGGTGTTGCGAGCCGCGAATAGCACTCCCTCGAACCACGCTGCGGAGGTGGCGAGCATCATCGAAACGATCAGCAAAACGACCGGCAACGCGGTGCCCCGCTGCCCCTGACGCCCACCCTGCGAACGCCGCGCCGCGCAGATCATGAGCCGGCCGCGAGCACATTGCGCAGCACAACGTGACGCCAGAACGCCTGCCGCGCGCGACCGTCGACGGCGCCGGCCGATACGCCTTCGCAATCGACGTAGCGCACGCGCTGCGCGAACGGCGCCCCGCGCACGAGCACGCATAGATCGACGGCGACGACCGAGGCCCACTGATCGTGCGAAATGGCAGCAGCATCCAGGGCTTGCGCGGCGCCGGCCAGCCAGTAGCGCACGCGCATGCGCTCGACGCCTTCCACGAGCGGCTGCGCCGTGCCGGCTTTACCTGAGCCCTCGCAGTAGAGTTCAGGCTCGCCGGTCGAGCCACTCGTCTTTGCATGAAAGCGGTTGAGCACCTCGGTCGGGGGCGGTCCGACCGCCTGCCCCAGGCAGTCGGTGACCTGACCATTCGCGGCAGGCCAGGTGGACTCGCCGTCGCCTCGATAGCGCACTTCGAAGCCATCCGAGCGATTCGGGAGCGCCTCGCACGTCAAACTCGCATGTGTGCCGGCAGGACGCCCAGCAGTGCAGCCAAAGATCGGTGGGCCACCGAGCCCCTCTCGACCGTCGGCGCCCACGAACCCGGCCATCTGGATCTGCTCGCCCATGAGGATCAGCGCGTTCACGCCTGCGTCATGGATGCGGGCAGCGTCGATTGCGGCCGCGAACGCCTGGCGCTGCGAACGATATGCGGCCAGCGCGCCCGCGATCACAACGAGGCCGAGCGCCACGGCGATCGTGAATTCGAGCAGGGTGTGCCCGGCACCGGCGCGCAAGCGCAAGGAAACGCGCCTCATTGGACGAACGCGAGCGCGATGCAGGCTCGCCCCTGTGCCAGCCCGGCGCCGCCGGATTGGGCGTTTTCGCACCCATCAGCGGATGGCTGCGCGCGTGGCGCGGCCTCATCGCGCAAGGCGGCCCATGTCAGCACCACGAGCGAGGCCGTGTCCGCCGCGCTGGCCACGGTTGCGCGCCCCTCGGGCACGACGATAGCAGCACGCGCCTTCCATTGATCGCGAGGCGCGGTGCCTGCCAGCGCAGCCTCGGCGATCGCGTCGACGGCGAATGCGGCTCGCGCCCGCGCCGCAGCGACTACCGCATGCCGCGCAAGACCGAGCTGCGCGCCCAGAAGGCCGAGTCCGCACATCGACATGAGCGCCATCGCCAGCGCGACTTCGAGCAAAGCCACACCGCGCCCGATACGCGGACCACGCCTAAAACCCTTGCTCCGCGCGCTCATGACGCCGCCCCGCATGCCCCGTCGCTCACGCGCGCACGCCCGCCCGCCGCCACGCGGATGCAGCGCCGCCATCCGGTGCCACGCATGGAAGGCGCGGCGGCGCGCGGCGCGATCTCGAAATTGCGCAAACTGCCGATCGTCTGCCCCGCGGGAGGCGTGAATGTGAGCGCCGTCAGGCCTGACGCCACAGCGATCTCATCGAGTGCCGGCTGCGCACGCAGCAACAACGACATACCCGCGCGCTCGGCCATCACGGCCCAGCCGCACGACCAATCGGCACGCCCGGACGGGCAGTTCTTCCCGGCTGCAAGACAGTGCCGGGCGGCGTCGATCCGGCACACGCTCACGCGCACCTTGCGCCGGATCGCCTCGCTGCGCGCATAAGAGAGCGTGCCGAGCAATGCGTTCGCACGCGCGTCGACCTGATCGCGCACGCGCCACGCTACGAACACGGGCGCGCTTGCGGTGGCGCACACGGCGAGCAGGACGATGACGACCATTGTTTCGATCAGCGTGAAGCCGGCGTATTTCATCTGCAATCCTTATCGTCGAGGAATTGCAGTCACTCTACGGAAGCACAGGAAACGGAACAATTAGCCGAACGGCCAGCTTATGTGCGCACGGCCTTCACGCGACACTACAACGGTCACAGGCAACGGCAGGGAGAGGAGGAAATGCGAGGAAGGAAAACGCGCAAGCGCTCGAAGGCAACGCGCAAGCGTTCAGAGGAATCGTGCGGGCGCTCAGCGCTTTTTGGGGGGCGTGGCAGCGCCGCTTGCGCGACGAAACTCTTCGATGACGTCCTCGAACTCGGAAACATCCTCGAAGCGCCGGTACACGGAGGCAAAACGCACGAACGCAACCGTGTCGAGCTCGCGCAGCTCCGCCATGACGAGCTCGCCAAGGCGCTCGCTGCGCACCTCGCGCTCGCCGCTGCCGAGCAGCTGATACTCGATGCGGGCGACCGCCGCGTCGATCGCGTCGGCAGCAACGGGCCGCTTGCGCAGCGCCAATTGCATGCTCGCCATGATCTTGCGGCGGTCGAATTCCGTGCGGCTGCCATCCTTCTTGACGACGGCCGGCATCGCCAGCTCGACCCGCTCGTACGTCGTGAAACGCTTGTCGCAGGCCGGGCAGCGGCGGCGGCGCCGGATTGCGGCACCGTCCTCGGACACGCGCGAATCAACGACTTGCGTGTCTTCGTGCCGGCAAAAAGGGCAGCGCATGATGCGTGGGTGTCCGGATCAGCGATAGACCGGGAAGCGCTTCGTCAGCTCGGCCACCTGCGCCTTCACGCGTTCGATGGTTGCGGCGTCTTCCGGGTTGTCCAGCACGTCGGCAATCAGGTTGCCCACCTGCTCGGCTTCCTTCACGCCGAAGCCGCGCGTGGTCATGGCCGGCGAGCCCAGGCGGATGCCGCTCGTCACGAACGGCTTTTCCGGGTCGTTCGGGATCGCGTTTTTGTTCACCGTGATGTGCGCGGCGCCCAGCGCGGCTTCAGCAGCCTTGCCGGTGATCTTCTTCGCGCGCAGGTCCACCAGCATCACGTGGCTTTCCGTGCGGCCCGAGACAATGCGCAGGCCGCGCTTGACCAGCGTTTCGGCCAGCACGCGCGCATTCTCGACCACCTGCTGCTGGTATTCCTTGAACGCCGGCGAGAGCGCTTCCTTGAACGCCACCGCCTTGCCCGCGATCACGTGCATGAGCGGGCCGCCCTGGATGCCCGGGAAGATCGCCGAGTTGATCTGCTTCTCGAATTCGGCCTTCATCAGGATCACGCCGCCGCGCGGGCCGCGCAGGCTCTTGTGCGTGGTCGTGGTGACGAAGTCGGCGAACGGCACCGGGTTCGGGTAGACGCCCGCAGCGATCAGGCCCGCATAGTGAGCCATGTCGACCATCAGGTATGCGCCAACCGACTTGGCGATCTTCGCCAGACGCTCGAAGTCGATGCGCAGTGCGAATGCCGATGCACCCGCCACGATCAGCTTCGGCTTGTGCTCTTGCGCGAGCTTTTCGGCGGCGTCGTAATCGATGTCTTCGGCTTCGTTCAGGCCGTAGCTCACGACGTTGAACCACTTGCCCGACATGTTCACGGGCGAGCCGTGCGTGAGGTGGCCGCCGTGCGCGAGGCTCATGCCCATGATGGTGTCGCCGGGCTTGAGCATGGCGAAGAACACGCCCTGGTTGGCCTGCGAGCCCGAGTTCGGCTGGACGTTGGCGGCTTCGGCGCCAAACAGTTCCTTCACACGGTCGATCGCGAGCTGCTCGACCACATCCACGTACTCGCAGCCACCGTAGTAGCGCTTGCCGGGATAGCCTTCGGCATACTTGTTGGTGAGCTGCGAACCCTGCGCGGCCATGACCGCGGGCGACGTGTAGTTCTCCGACGCGATGAGCTCGATGTGCTCTTCCTGGCGGCGGTTCTCGAGTTCGATCGCCTTGAAGAGTTCGGGATCGACGTTGGCGATGGTGCTTTCGGCTCTGTCAAACATACGGGTTCCGTTAAGTGTGTTCAGGTTGACCGGGTCTCGCGCGGAACGCGTAGCGGGTACGCGGCGCTGCTGGCGAAAAGGCCAGCCTTGACGTGGCGGAAGAAGGTGCCGCACACGCGAGGCAGGACAGCCACGGCCGATAAAGGCCTAGCAGCGCTTGAAGAAGCGCACGATTTCTGGCTGCCCAGGCGAACGGCAAAACGGCACCCTGCGCTTCACGGTGGGTCGTTCCACCTTGAGCCCCCGTTCGAGCCGCGCCGCGCCAGACGCCGTGTCCAACACAAGCAGCTTAAAGGGCAATTATTACAGCAATTGCCATTTGGGGACCCTATCGCCAGTCACGCAGGGATTGAGCGCGTTAGTGTATTGGATGCGCCCGGAATAGGCAACCTGGCGGGCCGCTGCGGCGCGCGCCGCCTGTCGCGCCCGACGGGCCTGCGCGCGTCCTCCCCAAAGCCCGCCGCCGCCCGGCTCGCCGGTGTTCTGACGCTTCCTTGCCGCAGCACCGCATTACAAGTAGGCTCTCCCCTTTCTTCGCGTTCCACCGACCAGGGAGCAATCATGATCGTCTTCGTCACCGGCGCATCCGCAGGATTCGGCGCCGCCATCGCCCGAGCCTTTGTCAAGGGCGGGCACCGCGTCGTCGCCACGGCACGCCGCAAGGACCGACTCGACGCCCTCGCCACGGAACTGGGAGACGCCCTCCTGCCGGTCGAGCTCGACGTGCGCGACCGCGCCGCCGTCGAGGCCGCGCCCGCCGCGCTGCCGCCCGAATTCGCCGACGTCGATGTGCTCGTCAACAACGCCGGCCTCGCGTTGGGCGTCGAACCCGCGCACAAAGCCGATCTCGGCGACTGGGAGACCATGATCGACACCAACTGCACCGGTCTGGTGCGGGTGACGCGCGCGTTCCTGCCCGGCATGGTGGCGCGCAACCGAGGCCACATCGTCAATCTGGGCTCGACTGCAGGCAACTGGCCGTATGCGGGCGGCAACGTGTACGGCGCGAGCAAGGCCTTCGTGCACCAATTCAGCCTCAATCTGCGTGCGGACCTCGCCGGCACCGCGCTGCGCGTGACCGATATAGAGCCGGGCCTGTGCGGCGGCACGGAGTTCTCCAACGTGCGCTTTCGTGGGGACGAGACAAAAGCCGCCAATATGTATAAGGACGTGCAACCGCTCACCCCCGAGGACATCGCCGATTCCATCTACTGGGTCGCCACGCGCCCCGCGCACGTAAACATCAACAGGATCGAACTGATGCCGGTCGCGCAGTCCTTTGCCGGCCTCAGCGTCCACCGCGGCTGAACCCTGCGTTTGCGCTTCGCCATCAGTCGTACGAACGGCGTAAGCGCAGCGCGTTCCGGTAGAATGCGCGGCATGGAAAGATCTACCCGCACTCCGGATGCGACCCCATCACAGGCCGCAGCCGGTTTTACCTGGCCGGTACGCGTCTATTACGAAGACACTGACGCAGGCGGCATCGTGTTTTATGCGAACTACCTGAAGTTCTTCGAACGCGCGCGCACCGAATGGCTGCGCGCGTGCGGCGTCGACCAGCGCAAGCTCGCCGAGGAGTCGGGCGAACTGTTCGTCGTGTGCAACACCACGCTCGACTACAAGTCGCCTGCCCGCCTCGACGACGTCGTGACGATCGTGACCCGGGTGGCCAAGCTGGGCCGCGTCTCGGTCGATTTCATGCAGACCGCGTGGCGCGGCGACACGTTGTTAGTCAGCGGAAAGATTCGCGTTGCCTGCGTGAATGGTGCAGAAATGCGCCCTGCAGCCATTCCTGACCACGTTTTTGAAGCTTTGGAGCGTGGTATGAAGAAAGTCTTGCCGGCTGTGTCAACGGCGCCGCGGTAATTGTCGTTGATACGACGCCAGTGAACTCGCGTCGGTCGATTCAAGACCTGACTGGGTTTGGCTGCGGGGCGCGGCGTCTTTCCTTGACCTTTCGGAAAGATTTGCGTTGCCTTGCAGCCGCTCGCCCCTTCCGGGACGTAATCAAAAACCTCTATGAACACTACACAAGATCTGTCGATCCTTTCTCTCGTTCTTAATGCGAGCGTACTGGCACAGGCGGTGATGGGACTGCTCCTGTTGCTGTCCCTGATTTCCTGGACCTTCATCTTCCGCAAGTGGTTTGCCATCCGTCGCGCGCGCACGCAGACCGAGCTGTTCGAGCGCGAATTCTGGTCGGGCGGCGACCTGCAGGCGCTCTACCAGAGCGCGGCGAACAACCGTCACACGATCGGCGCACTCGAGCGTATCTTCGAGTCCGGCATGCGTGAATTCCTCAAGGCCAAGGAGAAGCGCCTGAACGATCCGAGCCTCGTGCTCGACGGCGCGCGTCGCGCCATGCGCGCAGCCTTCCAGCGCGAAATGGACGCGCTCGAGGCCAACCTCTCGTTTCTCGCGTCGGTGGGCTCGGTGAGCCCGTACATTGGTCTGTTCGGCACGGTCTGGGGGATCATGAACGCATTTCGCGGCCTCGCGAACGTGCAGCAGGCCACGCTCGCGAACGTCGCGCCCGGCATTGCCGAAGCGCTGACGGCCACCGCGATCGGTCTGTTCGCCGCCATCCCGGCAGTGGTCGCGTACAACAGCTACGCGCACGACATCGACCGCCTCGCGATCCGCTTCGAAACGTTCATCGAAGAATTTTCGAACATCCTGCAACGTCAGGCCCACTAATCTTCACCAGCTAGCCAAGGAGTCGAAGATGGGAGGCTCAGTTCGTTCGAGCATGCGAGGCAGCCGCTCGCGCCGCGCGATGGCCGACATCAACGTCGTGCCGTATATCGACGTGATGCTGGTGCTGCTCGTAATTTTCATGGTGACGGCGCCGCTGGTCGCGCCGTCCATCGTCAATCTGCCCACTGTTGGCGGCGCAAGCCAGCAGCAGCAGACGCCGCCCGTCGTGGTCAATATTCGCCCCGACGGCAATCTGAGCGTACGCTACAAGGATGACTCCGGCGCCACGCAGCAGCAAAACATGTCGCGCGCCGACCTCAACGGCTTCGTCATGGAGCGCGAGCAAAGCCATCCGGACCAGCCCGTCGTGATCGCAGCCGACAAGTCCGTCAAGTATGAGACGGTGATGAACGTGATGTCCGACCTGAAGTCGCGCGGCGTCAAACGTGTCGGACTGCTCGTCAAATCGCAATGATCCGGAACAAAGATACGTATCCGCTGCAGCCTCCGCGCGAGCGAGGCACGGGACGTGCGCTCGCGCTCGCCGTGGTCATGCACGTGCTGCTCGGCTTGTTCCTCTACCACGGCATCCGCTGGCAGAACAGCACACCGGCGGGTGAAGAGGCGGAACTCTGGACCGAGGTGCCCGACCTGTCGACGCCGCGGCCTCTGCCGCCGCCCGCACCGGTCGCCCCTGCCCCGCCTCCGCCGCAAACGGAAGAGGCCGACATCGCGCTGCAACAGTTAAAGCGTAAGCAGCAGCAAGAAGCGGCGCGCGAAGCTCAACTGGCCGAGCAGAAGCGCCTGAAGGCGCAGCAGGAAGCAGAGGCAAAGCGCCAGCAGCAGCTCGCGGCCCAGCAGGCCGCACAGCTCGCCCTGCAGCAGAAGCAAGCGAAGCTCAAGCAACAGCAACAGCAACAGCAACAGCAACAGCAAGCCGCCGTCGAAAAGCTCAAGCAACAGGAAGCGCTGAAGAAGCAGGCGCAGGAAGAGGCGCAAAAGCAGGCGAAGCTCGACGCGCAGAAGAAGGCCGACGCCGAAAAGGCCGCCAAGGCCAAGGCGCAAGCCGATGCACAGGCGAAAAAGCTCGACGCCGAGCGGCGCGCGCGCATCGCGCAGATGCAAGGCTCGATGGGCGGCGGCGCGGGCACGAGCGGCAACGGTCTCGCGAAAAGCGGCACCGGCAGCGGCTCGGGCGGCAACGCGGCTTCGCCGGGTTATGCGGACAAGGTGCGGCGTCGTGTGCGTCCGAACATCATCTGGGCCGGCGAGACAGCAGGCCTGGAAACCGAAATTTCGGTGCACTGCTCGCCAAGCGGCACGCTGCTTTCGGCCACCATCTCGCGCAGCAGTGGCAATTCGCAGTGGGACGACGCGGCGTTGCGCGCCGTGCAGCGCTCGGATCCCATGCCGGTCGACACGGATGGCAAAACGCCGTCGAACTTTAAAATTACCTTGCGCCCGGCAAGTTAAGGGCGCCCATCGGGGCACAAGGAAGCCGTCGCACGGCAGCGGATCAAGGAACGATTCGAACGTTTCCCGGTCTGTCTGCTGTTGCACGGTGTGACAAAAATCGCTTTTTCAGGAAACAGCACAGCATGAGTTTGATGACGAAGCTTGGCCTGCGAACTCTCGTCGCGTCTTGCCTGATTGCAGTCGGCGGCGCAGCGAACGCACAACTCAACGTCCTCGTCACCGGCGTGGGCTCCACCCAGTTCCCCATCGCCACGGCAAATTTCGCCGGCGAAGCGAACTCCCCGCAGCAAGTCGCCGCCATCGTGCGCGCCGACCTCGCTCGCAGCGGCAAATTCACCAACATCGACGCAGGCAGCGCCCCGGTCTCGGAAAGCGACTCGGTCGACCTCGGCAGCTGGAAGGCCAAGGGCGCTAACGCGTTCGTGGCGGGCAGCGTCAACAAGCTCGCGAACGGCCAGTACGAAGTGCGCTTCAAGCTGTATGACACGGTGAAAGGCGACAGCCTCGGCGGCCTCGTGCTGCAAAGCCCACCCAGCGGCCTGCGCATGAGCGCGCACAAGGTTGCGGACTATATCTATCAAAAGCTGTTCGGCGACCGCGGCGTGTTCGCCACGCGCCTGTCCTATGTGATCAAGACGGGTAACCGCTACCAGCTGCAGATTTCGGACTCCGACGGACAAGATGCGCACATCGCGCTCTCGAGCCCCGAGCCCATCATTTCTCCGGCCTGGTCGCCTGACGGCACCCGGGTCGCCTACGTTTCATTCGAAAAGAAAAAGCCCATCGTCTACGTACATGACCTGCCCACGGGGCGGCGCGTCATGATCTCCGACCAGAAGGGCAACAACTCGGCGCCGGCCTGGTCGCCGGACGGCCGCACGCTCGCCGTCGCACTGTCGCGCACGGGCAACACGCAGATCTTCGCCGTCAACGCCGACGGTTCCGGCCTGCGCCGCCTCACGCAAGGCACGACGATCGATACCGAACCCACCTTCTCTCCTGACGGACGCTGGATTTACTTCACGAGCGACCGCGGTGGCCAGCCGCAGATCTACAAGATGCCGGCCCAGGGCGAAAGCGCGGGCGCGGCACAACGCGTGACGTTCACCGGCAACTACAACACGAGCCCGAAGGTCAGCCCGGACGGCAAGGAGCTGGCATACATCTCGCGCACGGGCGGCGGGTTTAAGCTGTACATTCAAGATCTGCAGTCGGGCGTCTCCACGGCGCTCACTGACACGACACATGACGAATCGCCAAGCTTCGCGGCGAACGGTCAGTACATTCTTTACGCCACTCAGGTGAACGGCCGTGGCGTGCTGGCTGCTGTATCGACCGATGGTCGGACGCGGCAAGTTCTGTCCGTTCAGGGCGGCGTCGTACGCGAGCCGTCCTGGGGTCCTTTTATGCAATAACACTTCAGGAGAGAAAAAATGAAGTCGAATAAAGTCCGCCTGGCCCTGGCCGTCATGATGGTCGGTGCGCTGGCCGCATGTAAGTCGGGCGTCAAGACCGACAACGAAAACGCCGGCGCAATGAACACCCAGCCGAACCCGAACGCCGTTGCCCAGGTGAACGTCGACGAGCTGAACAACCCGAACAGCCCGCTCGCCAAGCGCAGCGTGTACTTCGACTTCGACAGCTACAGCGTCAAGGACGACTACCAGTCGCTGCTGCAAGCTCACGCTCAGTACCTGAAGACGCATCCGCAGCGTCACGTCCTGATCCAGGGCAACACCGACGAGCGCGGCTCGAGCGAGTACAACCTGGCGCTGGGCCAAAAGCGTGCTGAAGCTGTCCGCAAGGTCCTCGCGCTCGACGGCGTGGGCGATTCGCAAATGGAAGCTGTGAGCCTCGGCAAGGAAAAGCCGGTCGCGGCAGGCCACGACGAAGCATCGTGGTCGCAGAACCGCCGTGCTGACCTCGTGTACCAACAGTAATTGAGCATTGGATGAAGGGGCGTATGTCGCACCGTTTCTCCCTACTGCGGGTAGCCGCAGCCGCCTGCGTAGCCGGAAGCGCGTTCGCGTCGCTGCCGGCTCACGCGGGTCTCTTCGATGACGATCAGGCGCGCCAGGCGATTCTCGACCTGCGCGCGAAAACGGACAATCTGTCTAGCCAGCTGTCCGCTGCCCAGCGCACGATCCTCGATCAGTCCAACCACCTCGACCAGCTCAACCAGCAGGTCGCGACGTTGCGCGGACAGAACGAGGACATGGCGAACCAGCTGGCCACCCTGCAGAAGCAACAGAAGGACTACTACACGGACCTGGATACGCGTCTCAAGAAGTTCGAGCCGCAGCAGCAAACCGTGGATGGCATGCAGGGCACCGTGCAACCCGGTGAGACGGAAGCGTTCAACGCCGCTTCGCAGCAGTTTCGCAACGGCGACTTCAAGCAGGCTGCATCGGCGTTCCGCAGCTTCATCTCGAAGTATCCGCAAAGCCCCTATCAGCCGACCGCGCAATATTGGCTCGGCAATGCGCTCTACGCGTTGAAGGACTACAAGGGGTCGACCGCGACGTGGCAGAACGTGGTCAAGAATTATCCGCAACATCCGCGCGCACCGGATGCGCTGCTGGCGATTGCGAACAATCAGATCGAGCAGGGGCAAAAGGCTGCCGCCAGGCGCACGCTCGAGCAGATCGTTTCGCAGTACAGCGGCTCGGAGGTGGCGCAGACGGCACAGAGCAAGCTGTCACAGCTCAAGTAAGCGCCACTGCGCGAGCGCTGGTTGACACAAGCGGAAAGGCTCGCTATACTCCCGCTTCTCTTTTGGGTCGTTAGCTCAGCTGGTAGAGCAGCGGACTTTTAATCCGTTGGTCACTGGTTCGAATCCAGTACGGCCTACCAAAGAATAAAAAAGCCTAGTCCTCGTGACTGGGCTTTTTGCTTTGATGTGCCGCTTTTCGCAGTTCCCTTCCCCGTCGCACAGGCCATGTGATCATGAAGTTCTCGACTCTCGCCTGCGCCCTGCTCGCGCTGTTTCTGATCAGTCTGCGCGTCCAGGCGCAAATGCAAGCCCAGCCCGAAGACTACGAATACCTGCGCCGCCTTAGCGTGCCCGATGTCGTCATCAACTGCGTCGCCGCCCTCGACGAGTGGGTGCGCCAGGGCCAGCGCTACGATTCGCTGCTCGTGCCGGACCGCCGTGCGCTCACCGCGCATATCGAAACGCCCACGCCCGATGGCGCCATCACACGCGTATCGTCTTCGGCCATGGCGCAAGCCTCGCCCATCGACACGCTCGTTCATCTGCGCGGCTTCGCCAAGGTGCGCGGCAAGTACGCCTGGGTGCCCGTGAAGGCAACCTGCGGCGTATGGCATTCGCACATCGTCGATGTCGTGTTGAAGCCGCGACCAGCACACGCCGGTGCAGCCATCCAGTAAGTCCGATTGCACCGGCATTGCACGCGCGCATGAAAAAAGCCCGTGCGCATGACACGCACGGGCTTTCGCTTTAGCGCACCTTTGCGGCGCGCTTATTCCGCCTTGATGCCTTCAACCTGGATCTGCAGCGTCGTGGCCATCTTGAAGCCGTAGGCCTTGCCGTAGCTCACGCCGTAGTCGGCGCGATCGAATTCCGCGCTGGCGTCGGCGCCGCACACTTCACGCTTGAGCATCGGGTTCTGGAAGCATTTGAACGAATCGATCTTGAGGTTCAGCGGCTTCGTGACGCCGTGCAGCGTGAACGTGCCGATCACTTCGACCGGCTTGTCGCCGTCGAACTTGACCGACGTGCCCTTGTAGACGGCGGTGGGGTACTTGGCCGCGTCGAGCATTTCCGCCGAGCTCACGTGCTTGTCGAGCGCCGGGTTGCCGGTCTCGATGGACGAAGCGTCGATGGTCACATCGACCGTGCCGGTCTTCGCCGCGCGGTCGAGCACGACGGTGCCCGAGCTCTTCGTGAACTTGCCGCGCCAGACCGAGACGCCGCCGAAGTGGTCGGCTTCGAAGCTCGGGAACGTGTGCGACGGGTCGAGGTTGTACGTCGTGGGCGTTGCGAACGCGGGCGTGGCGATGGCGGCGGCCAGCGCAGCGGCGGCAAAAAGAGTGGTCTTCATGAAAGCGTGGTCCTGATACGAATGAGTCGGCGAATACGGTACTAATAGACGCCGGATGAAATGGTTGAAACGAACAACCGGCGCGCGTCAGTGCGCGGCGGTCACGATGTGAAACTTGATCTGCACGTCGTCGGCGACGATCGACGTGTCCTTCCACTCGCCCGTGCCGACGCCGTAGGCGAGACGCTTGATGGGCAGTGCGCCGTCGAACACCTGGTTCGCGCCGTCCTTGTGGTACGTCACCGGCACGACAACGTCGGCCGTCTTGCCCCGGATCGTGAGCTTGCCCGCGGCCGTGAAGGCGCCGTTCGCGCCCGCCTTGATCTGCGTTGAAACGAACGTGGCGCGCGGGAAATGCGCGGCATCGAACCATTCGTCGCCGGCGACTTCCTTGTTGTAGTCGGGCGAGCCGAGGTCGAAGCTCGCCACCTCGACGTCGAGCTTCGCGCTCGATGCCGCGGCGTTGGCCGGGTCGAAATGCACGTCGGCGTTAAAGCGGCTGAAACGCCCTTCCACCGGCACGTTCATCTGCTTGAACACGGCCGAGACGGAGCTTTTCGCGGCTTCTGCAGCGGCATCCGCGCTGGTGGCGAACGAAGCGGTGAAAGCCGCGCCGGCGGCAAGCGCCACGCCGAGCGCGACGATGGAAACTTTGGAGGCGAGACGTTGGATCATGGGCAGAGTCGGTTCGCTGTGAGCGGTGAAAAGTCGATAAAGCGACGATGAAGCTGCACGCCGCGCTTAGCCGCGCGGCGTGCCGGGTTTGTCGGGTTTGCCGAACGAAGGCAGCATGCGCGCGAGGATATTCTGGCGATCGAGCCATTGATGCTTCATGACCGCCAGCACGTGCAGCACGACCACCGCGAGCAACGTGTAGTTGAGCGCGACGTGAACGATCCGCAGCGTGCCCTTGAGCGCCGTATCGGGGCCGATGATCGTGGGCAGCGGCCAGATGCCCAGGTACACGACCTGGATGCCCGCCGCCGAGCTATAGAGATAGCCGGTCACGGGAATCGCGATCATCAGCACGTAAAGCGCGAAGTGGCCCGCGTGCGCCGCGCCGCGCTCCCAGCCGTGCATGGAGCCGGGCAACGCGGGCGCGCGATGCGTCGCGCGCCACAGGAGGCGTACCAGCACGAGCGCGAGCACGGTCACGCCAATCCACTTGTGCCACGAGAAGTAGCGCAACTTGGTGGGCGTGATGCCGGGGATATCGGTCATGATCCATCCGAGTGCGAAGCCCCAGACGATCAGCGCGGCGACCAGCCAGTGCAGCAGCATGGCAACGCCGCTGTAGCGGCCAGTGGACTTGACGGAGCGATTCATCGGCATGGACATACTCAACAAGGAAGGGCGCACTTTAACTGGCGTAAGCTATTCAAACAATCGTCTAAAATGGATCGTTACCATCCATTTTCTTGATAGGTCGATCCTGGAGCGTCCATGGACCGTTCGCCGAGTCTCGAACAACTGCGCGCGCTGATTGCCGTGGCGGAAACCGGCAGCTTTTCGGCGGCGGCGCGTCAGCTCGACCGCGCGCAGTCGGTGGTGAGCTACACGATCGCCAATCTGGAGGCGCTGCTCGGCGTCGCCCTGTTCGTGCGCGGCAAGCGCAAGCCCGAACTCACGGCCGCGGGGCGGGCGATTCTCGCCGATGCGCGCCGTCTCGATCTGCTGATGGGTCAGCTTAACGCCAAGGCGGCCGGCCTGCAGCGCGGGCTCGAAGGCGAGGTTTCGGTGGCCGTGGACGTGATGTTTCCATCGCCTCGGCTCGTGGAGGCCTTGCAGGCGTTCGCGCTGGCCTTTCCGACCGTGGCGCTGAACCTCACCATGGAGGCGCTCGGCGGCGTGCTCAAGCTCGTGCTCGACGGCGATTGTGCCATCGGCATCAGCGGGCCGAACCAGAACTGGCCTCACGTGATCGAGGCGCGCGCAATCGGCTCCGTCGAGCTCGTGCTGGTGGCGGCGCCGATTCATCCGCTCGCGCAGGCCACACAGCCCGTGCGGATCTCCGACGCGCGCGAGCACACCCAGCTCGTGCTGACCGACCGCAGCCGGCTCACGCTCGGCCAGACTTTCGGCGTCTACAGCAACCGCGCGTGGAAGCTAGGCGACTTGGGCGCGAAGCACCGCCTGTTGCTCGCCGGGCTGGGCTGGGGGTCGATGCCGCGCCATCTCGTCGAGGCCGATCTCGAAGCGGGGCGTCTCGTGCGCATCACGCTCGCGGATCGCGGCTCGGTGAACTACAACATCTCGCTGATCCACCGCACGGACGCCGCCACCGGACCCGCCTGCCAGTGGCTCAGCCACTATCTCGCGAGCGGCACGCCGCCCGGCACGCTGGTCGCCGACGCGTACTGAACGCGCTTCGGCCGCTCGAGCCCCTGTGCCACGGCCCCTGGGTTTCGCACCCCGTTGCGCCGATACAACCCTCGCGCGGCGCCCATTTTTCGAGAAACATCGTCGTGCCATGATCGCGCCGCTTGCGAGCCGTCGACCAGGACTTCGGCCGCTTTTTGTGCGTTGTCCGGTACGTCTCATGTACATCTTCGTCTGCTGCCTGCTCTCCAATCTCGCCCTGCTTGCCGCCGTGCAACTGGCATGCGCGATCGCCCGCGCCGTGCGCCCTGAACTGCACCTGCGCGGCACGCGCGTGTTCATCGGCATCATCGCCATTGCGTTCGTGTTCGACGCCGCGCTCACGTTTCTCGTGTTCGCCGATGCGGGCGGCCCGTGGCGCGCCCAAAAGCCGGCCGAAACGTTCGTTGCGCGCGCAGCCGCCTATCTGCTCGCGATCGTGCTGGCGTTCGTCCTTGCGCGCGTCTGGCGCCGGCGCAGCGCACGGCGCAAAGCGCCGCCTGGCGCGCTCGTGATCGAAACGTCGCCGTACAGCAAGTCAACGCTGCCGATGTAAGCACGCCGTCACACCCAGACTTTCTACTTCTTGCCGGGCGATCATGCATTGCACATGAACCGGAACTAGCGCAGCATCACGTCCCTCCCCCGCTGCCCGGTGTCAACCCTCAGCGCCCCGGGCACGTTCGGTGCACGCCCTCGCCGCTTGACCTATAAATGCACCTGCGCACGTGCGACAAAGCGCCGCAACTCAGCGCGGGGCCATTAGCGCCTCTTTTTCCTGGCTCAATAACCATATCAACAACGTCTCAAGCGAGGACATCTTGGATCTCGAAACCATTCGCACATTCGTCATGACCCGGGGCATCGACTTCGGGACCAAGGTCGTCGCGGCGATCGTTCTGTGGATCATCGGGCGCTGGGTCATCCACCTGATCACCGGCTTGCTGCGCCGCGTGCTCTCGCGCAACCAGCGCGTCGATCCCACGCTCGCGCATTACCTCGGCTCCATCCTCGGCGGCTTGCTGAACCTGCTTCTGGTCCTCGCGATTCTCCAGGTGTTCGGAGTGCAGACTACTTCGTTCGCGGCGCTGCTCGCGGGCCTCGGCCTCGCCATCGGCACGGCCTGGGGCGGCCTGCTTGCGCACTTCGCGGCGGGCGTCTTCATGCAGGTGCTGCGCCCGTTCAAGGTCGGCGACTTCGTGACGGCCGGCGGCGTGACGGGCACCGTAAAGGAACTCGGCATCTTCGGCACGACCATCATCTCGCCGGACAACGTCGTGAACATCGTCGGCAACAACAAGATCTTTTCGGACACCATCTCGAACTTCAGCGCCACGCCGGTGCGCCGTGTCGAGCTCACCGCGAAGATCGCCAACGGCGTCGACCCCGTCGATGCCGCCAACCGGCTGCGCACCGTGATCGCGGCAATTCCCAACGTCGCGCAGGATCCGGCGCCTGACGTCGAGGTGCTGTCGTTCACGCCCGAAGGTCCGCTCCTGTGCGTGCGGCCTTATACGAACAACGACCACTACTGGCAGGTGTACTTCGACACCAACCGCGCGATTGTCGAGGCCTTCCGGGGCGCGGGCTATCCGACGCCGGAAACGCCGTCGATCATTCGCCACGTGGGTTAAGCGCACCGCGCCACGGCGCGCAAGAACAAACGGCATCGTCCTCGCGGGCGATGCCGTTTTTTTGTTGGAGCGGCGGCCGCCGGGCCACCGTCACGCTCGACCGCGCTGCGCCGACGCGCCGCCGCGGTTAGTTGCGGTTGCCGTTCGGCCCGCGCATGGCGCTGTCGCGCCCGCTCTTGCGCATCATCTTCCACAGCCCGCCGATGAGAACCGGTACGATGGCCGCGCCAATGCCCACGAGCACGATCACGTTCAGATACTGGCGAATGAACGGAATGTTGCCGAAGAAGAAGCCGAGCAGCACGAGCAGCAGCACCCAGAACAGCGCCCCCGCAATGTTGAAGAACTGGAAGCGTCGCATGCTCATCTGCGAGACGCCCGCGACGAACGGCGCGAAGGTGCGCACGACCGGAATGAAGCGAGCGAGCACGATGGTCTTGCCGCCGTGGCGTTCGTAGAAGTCGTGGGTCTTTTGCAGTGCCGCGCGATCGAGAAAACGTTCGAGCACGGGAATGCGCGTATTGAACACCTTCGGACCGATGGCATGGCCGATCAGATAGTTGACCGTGTTGCCGGAGACCGCCGCCACGACCAGCAAGACAATCAGCAGGCCGAGGTTCATCTCGTGCGAGGCCGCGAACGCGCCGCCGATGAACAGCAGCGAATCGCCGGGCAGGAATGGCAGCACCACAAGCCCGGTTTCGCAAAACACGATCAGGAACAGAACCGCATAAACCCAGGCGCCATACTGGTGGATGAAGTCCCCTAGAAACTGGTCAATGTGCAGGACCAAAGTGGCGAAATGCAGCAGCGTATCCAAATGTATCCCTTATTGGTCGAGGCCCGGTGCCCTTCGAGGCGCGCGAAGCCGGTGTTGCGCGAGAAGCAAAATTGACCGCGCCATGATACCGAAAGTGCCCCTCGTCACGAAAAATTCCCGCGAAAATCCGCAAAAATCCATCGAAAGTGCCCCGAAAGCGTCTCGAACTTCGCCAAAACCGGGCCCGTAGGCGCACGCTGGGGCAGCCCGGGGAGGCCCGCGCCGAATCGCTATAATTGCGCGCATGTCTTCGAATTCCGATCTTGCCGGCGCTGGCGCAATTCCCGGCAGTGCACCAGACGGTGCATCCGTCAATGCGCCCGACTCTGCCGATGGCGCAGCCGCGCATGCGACCGCAGCCGCCACCGCAACTGCTGCAGCGGCGGACCCCGCACACACCTCGCGCGCCGCGCAGCCCGCACGCGCGATCCAGGCGCTGCCCGACCAGCTGATCAGCCAGATCGCGGCGGGCGAAGTGGTCGAGCGCCCGGCCTCGGTCGTGAAGGAACTGCTCGAGAACGCGCTCGACGCGGGCGCGTCCACGCTGCGCATTCTGCTCGACGAAGGCGGCGTGAAGCGCATCTCGATCGCCGACGACGGCTGCGGCATCCCCGAAGCCGAGTTGCCGCTCGCACTGATGCGCCACGCGACCAGCAAGATCCGCTCGCTCACCGAACTCGAAAGCGTCGCGACGCTCGGGTTTCGCGGCGAAGCGCTGGCCTCGATCGCCTCGGTGGCCGAGATGTCGATCACGAGCCGCCCCGCCAGCGCCGCGCACGCGGTGAAGATCGATGCGCACACCGGCGCGCTCTCGCCCGCCGCGGGCGGCCAGGGCACCACCATCGAAGTGCGCGAGCTGTACTTCAACACGCCCGCGCGCCGCAAGTTTCTGAAGAGTGAGCAGACCGAGCTCGGCCACTGTCTCGAGATGATCCGCCGCAGCGCGCTCGCGCGGCCCGACGTGGCGATCTCGGTGCTGCACAACGGCCGCGCCGTGGAGCACTGGAACGCCAGTGATCCGGCCACGCGCGTCTCGAAGATCCTCGGCGAGACCTTCGCCACCGCGCATCTGCCGCTCGACGAGCGCGCCGGGCCGCTCGCCGTCTACGGCTGCGCGGGCCTGCCTACCGCGAGCCGCAATCGCGCCGACCAGCAATACTTCTTCGTGAACGGCCGTTTCGTGCGCGACAAGCTGCTCACGCATGCCGTGCGCGCCGCCTATGAAGATGTTCTTCACGGCGACCGCTATCCGTCGTATGTGCTGTTTCTCGACCTGCCGCCCGAAGCGGTCGACGTGAACGTGCATCCGTCGAAGATCGAGGTGCGCTTTCGCGACTCGCGCTCGATTCACCAGTTCGTGTTCCACGCGGTCCAGCGCGCGCTCGCGCGCCATGCGGGCGCATCGCCCGAAACCACGGCGGGCGGCCACGCCGCGCTGATCGAGCCGCGGCCCGCACCGGGCGCCGGCGTGCTGGGCGGGTCAGCCGGGCTGGCTGCGGGTGGGCCGGGCAACGCCGGCGGCATTGGCGCGACCGGCGCTGCCGGCGCGCCGCCCGCGGGCTTCGGCGCGCCTGGCAAGTTCGGCACGGCCAGCGTCGCGAGCAGCTTCGGCGGCGCTGGAAGCGGCTTCTCCGGTGGCGCCGGAGGCCGCGCTTCGGGGTTCGGTTCTGGCGGCTCCAGCGGCTCCAGCGGTTCAAGCGGTTCAAGCGGTTCAAGCGGCAGCTCGGGCGGTGGCTCCGGCGCCAGCGGCAACACCTGGCTGCGCCAGTCGCGCATGACGCAAGGCAGCCTGCCCGTCGCACAGCCGCTCGCGCTCTACGACGCCCTGTTCGGCCGCAAGGACGTCGGCGCCGGCACGGCACAAGGCGCGACCTTGCCGCAGACCGGCCAGGCGGCGGACGCGTCCTTCGCCACACAAGGCTCCCAGCCCGCCTTCGACGCCCGCGACGACCATCCGCTCGGCTTCGCCCTCGGTCAGGTGCACGGCATCTACGTGCTCGCGCAAAACGCGCGCGGCCTCGTGATCGTCGACATGCACGCCGCGCACGAACGCATCCTCTACGAGCAGTTCAAGCAGGCGCTCGCCGAGCGCTCGCTCGCGGTCCAGCCGCTGCTGATCCCTGTCTCCATGACAGCCGACCCGGTGGAAACCGGCACCGTCGAGGAAGAAAAAGCCACGCTCGAAGCGCTCGGCTTCGATCTCGCCGTGCTCTCGCCCACGTCGATCGCCATTCGTGCGGTGCCCGCGCTCCTGAAGGACGCGGACCTGCAAGCCCTCGCGCGCGCGGTGCTCGCCGATCTGCACGCCTTTGGCGGCTCGCGCGTGCTGACCGAGCGCCAGCACGAGATGCTCGGCACGCTCGCCTGCCACCACGCGGTGCGCGCGAACCGGCGCCTCACGCTCGACGAGATGAACGCGCTCCTGCGCCAGATGGAAGCCACCGAGCGCGCCGACCAGTGCAATCACGGCCGGCCCACGTGGTATCAGCTCACGCTCGCCGATCTCGACCGGCTCTTCATGCGCGGCCAGTGAAGCGACACTCATGAAGCCATCCAGCGAAGCACTGCCCATCGCGTGTCTGCTCGGGCCCACGGCCTCGGGCAAGACGGCGGCCGCGCTCACGTATGCCGCGCAGCACGCAAAGGCAGCCAACGCGACCCAAGCTCGCACGGTCGAGATCGTCAGCGTCGATTCGGCGCTCGTGTATCGCGGCATGGACATCGGCACGGCCAAGCCCAGCGCTGAGGAGCGCGCGGCGGCCGCGCATCACCTGATCGACATCGTCGATCCCGCCGAGGCGTACTCCGCCGCCAACTTTCGCGCCGATGCGCTGCGCGTGACCGGCGAAATCGTCGCGCGCGGTAACATTCCCTTGCTCGTGGGCGGCACGATGCTCTACTACAAGGCGCTCACGCAAGGACTCAACGATCTGCCCGGCGCGGACCCCGCCGTGCGCGCGCAACTCGACGCCGAAGCCGCGCGCGATGGCTGGCCCGCGCTTCACGCGCGTCTGGCACAAGTCGATCCGGCCACGGCCGCGCGCCTCGCGCCCAACGACTCGCAGCGCATCCAGCGCGCGCTCGAAATCTTCATGCTCGCAGGCCAGCCGATGTCGGCGCTGCTCGCCGCGCCGCGCACGAACGCCACGCGCGAGGATGAAGCGGCGCGCTACCGTTTCGTGCCGATTGCGCTCGAGCCGTCGGATCGCGGCGTGCTGCACCAGCGCATCGAGCAGCGCTTCGACGCCATGCTCGCCGCCGGCTTTATCGACGAGGTGAAGGCGCTGCGCGCGCGTGGCGATCTCGATCCGAACCTGCCTTCGATGCGCTGCGTGGGCTATCGCCAGGCCTGGGAATACCTCGACGGCACGATCGACTACGCCACGATGCGCGACAAGGGCGTGTTCGCCACGCGCCAGCTCTGCAAGCGCCAGCTCACGTGGTTGCGCGCGATGCCCGAGCGCATCGTCGTCGACTGCTGCGCCGCCAATGCGACCGCTCAGGCCGTCGCCGCCATCTCGGCGGTGACGCACGCGCAGGACTGAGCCCACGAGCGCGAGCGCCGCGCCTGCCCGCGCTCTTCGGGGGCCGTGCCGCGTTTGTGCATCACAACATTGTCGCCGCACATTTTCTCCCGCTGCGCCTGCGCACGCGCCTGTGCGCCAAAAGCACCCGCAGCACGCCGATAAAAACCCGCAGAAGCCGTCTTGACTTTCGCACGACCGGATACGATCATTCGTTCATCAATAGATCAATTGCTCGATATCACCGGGCAGCGCATGGACGCGCACAGGGCGCGCATGACGCTATCTGAGGAGACACACAGATGGACAGCGAACGCAGCAACGCGAACGTGATCCTGCACATTGGCGCCGGATCGTTTCATCGCGCGCATCAGGCGTGGTATCTGCATCGCGCGAATCTCGCGCGCAAGCCGGACGAGCCGGTCTGGTCCCTCGCCGTCGGCAACATCCGCGCTGACATGAACGCCGTCATGGATGCGCTCGCCGCGCAGCACGGCGTCTACACGCTCGAAACGGTCACGCCACAGGGCGAGCGCGCCTATGAGACGATCCGCTCGATCACGCGCGTGCTGCCATGGTCCGCCGACCTGGCGGCGTTGATCGCGGCGGGCGCGGATCCCGCGTGCAAGATCATCGCCTTCACGGTGACCGAGGGCGGCTATTACCTCGACGAGCACGACCGCCTCGACACCGCGAATCCCGATCTCGCCGCCGATCTCAACGGCGCGCGCAGCACGATCTACGGCGCGCTGGCTGCGATTCTCGAAGCGCGCATGACGCGCGGCGGGGCGCATGGCAACAGCGCGGTCACGCTCCAGACCTGCGATAACCTGCGCAGCAACGGCAAGCGCTTTCACGCGGGCATGCGCGAATTCCTCGCGCTGCGCGGCGCAATGGCGCTGCGCGACTGGTTCGATGGCCACACCGCCTGCCCCGATTCGATGGTCGACCGCATCACGCCGCGCCCCACGCCCGACGTGCGCGAACGCGTGAAGGCCGCGACCGGCATCGACGACGCCTGCCCCGTGATGGGCGAGGCCTTCATCCAATGGGTGATCGAGGATCACTTTTGTGCGGGGCGCCCCGCGTGGGAGCGCGCGGGCGCGGAGCTGGTCGAATCGGTGATGCCTTACGAAGAGGCCAAGATCCGCATCCTCAACGCGACGCATAGCTGCATCGCGTGGGCGGGCACGCTCGTCGGGCTCGACTACATTCACGAAGGCACGAACGACGCGGACATCCGCACTTTCGCGCGCGAGTACGTGAGCGAGGACGTGATCCCCTGCCTCACGCCCAGCCCGCTCGATCTCGCGAAGTACCGCGACGTCGTGCTCGAGCGCTTCAGCAATCCGTACATCCAGGACACGAATCAGCGCGTGGCCGCCGATGGATTTTCGAAGATTCCTGGCTTCATCGCGCCAACCATCGCGCAGCGCGTCGCGGCTGGCGCCGTGCCGGCCGCCACGGCCATCCTGCCCGCGCTGTTCCTGCGCTTCCTGCAGCGCTGGAGCAAAGGCACGCTGCCGTACGCGTATCAGGACGGCGTGATGGACGGCCAGGCCGTGACGAAAATGTTCGAAGCAAGCGACCCGCTCGCCATGTTCTGCGCCGACAAGCTGCTCTGGGGCAGCCTCGCAGGCAGCGCGCCGCTCGAAAGCGCCCTGCGCGACGCGCTCGCGCGCGTGGATGCATGGCTCGCAAAGCGCGGATGCAGCGTCTGAGCACGCGCCGCGCCCCTGGGTCGGCGCGCATGGCGCAGCCCGGCGCGCGCGGCTAAAGTAGCTCCTCCACTCTCACGACTTTCGCGCGCGCCCATGTATCTCGGCATCGACCTCGGCACCTCCGAAGTAAAAGTCCTGCTGCTCTCCCCCGACAGCCGCGTGATCGGCACCGCGGGCTCGCCGTTCACGGTATCGCGCCCACAACCGCGCTGGGCCGAACAGGATCCCGCCGACTGGTGGGACGGCACGCGCCGCGCGCTCGCCGCGCTGCGCGAGAAGCATCCGCGCGAATTCGCCGAGGTGCGCGGCATCGGCCTCTCGGGGCAGATGCACGGCGCGGTGCTGCTCGATAAAGACGACACCGTGCTGCGTCCCGCGATCCTCTGGAACGACATGCGTGCCGTCGACGAATGCGCCGAGCTCACCGCGCGCGCACCGCAACTGCATCGCGTGGCCGGCAATCTGGCGATGCCGGGCTTCACCGCGCCCAAGCTGCTGTGGGTCGCGCGCAACGAGCCCGAACACTTTCGCAGGATGGCCTGCGTGCTGCTGCCCAAGGACTGGCTGCGCCTGAAGCTCACGGGCGGCAAGGTCTCCGATCCTTCCGATGCGGCGGGCACGCTATGGCTCGATGTCGCGAAACGCGACTGGTCCGACGCGCTCCTCGACGCCTGCAACATGACACGTGCGCAGATGCCCGCGCTCGCCGAAGGCAGCGCGCCTTCGGGCACACTGCTGCCGGCGCTCGCGCGCGAGTTCGGCCTGCGCGAGGACGTGGTGGTCGCGGCCGGTGGCGGCGACAACGCCACGAGCGCGATCGGCATCGGCGCCGTGCAGCCTGGCGACGGCTTCGTCTCGCTCGGCACCTCGGGCGTGCTGTGCGTGATCGGCGATCGTTTCCGGCCGAATCCGGCCTCGGCCGTGCATGCGTTCTGCCACGCGATTCCCGAGCGCTGGCATCAGATGAGCGTCGTGCTCTCGGCAGCCAGCTGCCTGCGCTGGGTCTGCAAGCTCACCAGCACCGACGAGCCCACGCTGCTCGCCGAAGTCGAGCGTCTCGCGCCGCAAACGCTCGCGCAAGCGCCGCTCTTTTTGCCCTATCTCTCGGGAGAGCGCACGCCGCACAACGACCCCTATGCGCAGGGCGTGTTCTTCGGCATGACGCACGCGACCGACCGCGCGCTGCTCGGCTACGCGGTGCTCGAAGGCGTGACGCTCGCGCTCACCGACGGCCTCGACGCGCTGCGCGCGGCGGGCACTGAGGTGGGCCCGCTCTCGATGCTCGGCGGCGGCGCGCGCAGCGCGTATTGGGCACAGCTTGCGGCCGACGCGTTCGACACCCCCACGCGCCAGCACGGCGGCGGCGAAACGGGCGCGGCGCTGGGCGCGGCGCGCCTCGGCTGGCTGGCGGCGGGCGGCGCATTCGACGAGGTGCTGGCGAAGGCACCCGTGGCCGCCGAATACACGCCCGACGCGGCGCGCCACGCGGCGCTGCGCGAGCGGCTCGAAGCGTATCGCTCGCTGTATCGGCACGTGCGGCCTCTGTTCGATCCCGCGCGAGAAAGGCTCGCCTGAGCGCACCGAAGGTTTCCAGTACACTCCGCCTCGCACCAGACAACCCGCTCACGCATTCGCCGCGAAGCCCGCTCCGATCAACACCGTGCCCAAGTCCACAGAAAAACTCGATCTCGCCACTCGCGCCGCCTGGCTCTACTACGTGGCCGGCAACACCCAGAACGAGATCGCCGAAAAGCTCCAGGTGTCGCGCCCGGTTGCACAGCGCCTCGTCGCGTTCGCGGTCGAGAAGAATCTGATTCGCGTGCGCGTCGATCATCGGCTGGCCGACTGCCTCGCGCTTGCGGACCGGCTCATGAAGCGCTACGGCCTCGCAATGTGCGAAGTCGTGCCCGTGGACGGCGACACCCAGGAAGCCATCGACCGCAAGCTCGCGGTAGCCGGCGCGCAGGTCATGGAGCGCTATCTGGGCGAGGAGCGGCCGATGGTCGTGGCGGTGAGCAGCGGGCGAACGCTCAAGGCCGCCGTCGATCAGATCGCACAGCTCGAGCGGCCGCAGCACCGCCTAGTCTCGATGGTGGGCGCGATCGCGCAGGACGGTTCGTCGAACCGCTACGACGTGGCGCTGCATATCTCCGAGAAAACCGGCGGCAAGCATTTTCTGCTGCCCGCGCCGCTCATCGCCGACAACGAGGCGGAGCGCGCGCAATGGTGCAATCACCGGCTCTACCGCATCGTCGAGTCGCTGTCGGGCGAGGCCGATGTGGCGTTCGTCGGCATCGGCAATATCGGCGAGCATTGCCCGCTGCATGAGGATGGCTTCCTCACCACCGACGAAGTGCATGAATTGATGCGCCTGGGGGCGATTGCGGAAATGCTCGGCCTGCCGATCGATGCGCGCGGCAAGCGCGTGGATTCGCCCACCGGACGGCGCGTGACGAGCCTGCATCTGGATGCGCCGCCCAGGCGCCCCACCATCGGCTTCGCAGGCGGCGCGCGCAAGCGCGAGGCGGTGATCGCGGTGCTCAAGGGCGGCTGGCTCTCGGGGCTCGTGACCGATGAGGAATGCGCGCGGGCAGCGTTGGCGGATGGGGGCTGAGCGTATCGAAGCCTTGCCATGCGCCATGGCGCGATGGTACTTGCACCGATGATCACAGCGGACTTCTTTTATGAGATGAACTCGTTCTTGCTCCTTATAGCATCGAAAGATGCTACGACTTTACCGACAAGCGCGGCGACGTTTCGCAGTATCTCGGTCACTGGAGTAGCAAGGGCGTCATCGTCGTTCCCTATGATGGCCTCGTGGGCCAGCTCAATGCCCCGTCCCTGTATCTACCCTATCCAGTCGCGCGCGGCGACATGAGGGTAAAGGGGAATGTCTATTACCCGGTGCACAATAAGGATTTCCGGCAGTGGGCCATGAAGCACCAAAGGGGGGGGCGATTTCATCATTTTCTCCGACCGCAAACGTGTTCGACTACGTGAACCGATCCGGATCAAGCTATGAAAAAGATCGCCATCGCGTCAGCCTGCTTCTACTCTACATCGTTCAGACTCCAGCGCGTATGACTGCGTTCGCCGCGCGTCCCCTGATGGTCGCTATGTCGCCGAGGAGTGCACGCTTGATTGCGACCATGGTGACAACCCGAAATATGTCGGCCGTGTCTACGATACCTCTGGAAAGCTGATCCTTCGACGATCGTTCCATACACCTTCCCCAGAGATAACCTGGGCAGGCAACCACCTTCTGTTTTCGAGCGGCGGAGGTGACGACGATTTTGTAGTCTTCCCGCTCTCACTCTATGACCGCATCAATGCTGCCTACTGGCGGTTGGCCCTGGCACAAAAAAACCCGCTCGAAAGCGGGCATACAAGGCCTTGATTCAGGCCCCCTCTGCGACAATCATCGCGGCGCCGCCTCGCTCCCGAAACGGCGCCTGTCTCTCAAGCCGCCATCTGCTGCGCGAAGCGGCGCTCGAACGCCATGCCGTCGGCATCGAACAGGTGGCAATGATCGGGCGACGCACCCAGCTTCATCACCTCGCCGCGCTCGTGCTGCTCCAGCGGCGGAATGCGCGCAATCAGGCCATCCGGGGCAACGGGCGACTCCGCATAGAGATACGCCGCATCGCCGAGCGACTCCACCGTATTGGCCTTCGCACTCACGCCGTATTCGCCCGTGGCGACATGCATATGCTCGGGGCGGATGCCCACCGTCACCTTGTCGCCTTCGCGCGCGCCTGATGCCGTATTCGGCTCCACCGCCACCTTCTGCGTCTCGCCCGTTTCGTAGCGCACGACGACCCCGTCGCTCGCGACCTGCTGCACGACGCCATCGAGAAAGTTCATCTTCGGCGAGCCGATGAAGCCCGCCACGAAGCGGTTCGCCGGCGCATGATAGAGACGGTTCGGACTCCCCACTTGCTCCACGTTGCCCGCCGAAAGTACGACGATCTTGTCCGCGAGCGTCATCGCCTCGACCTGGTCGTGCGTCACGTAGATCATCGTCGTTTTCAGCTCGTCGTGCAGGCGCGCGAACTCGAGGCGCATCTTCACGCGCAGCGCGGCGTCGAGATTCGAAAGCGGCTCGTCGAACAGGAACACCTTGGGCTTGCGCGTGATCGCGCGCCCAATCGCCACGCGCTGGCGCTGGCCGCCGGATAGCTGCTTGGGCTTGCGGTCGAGCAGATGGTCGATATGGAGGATCTTCGCGGCGTTCCTCACCGCCGCATCGATCTCGGCCTTCTTCGTGCCCGCGAGCTTGAGCCCGAACGCCATGTTGTCGTAGAGCGTCATGTGCGGATAGAGCGCGTACGACTGGAATACCATCGCGATGCCGCGCTTGGCCGGCGGCACGTCGTTCATGCGCGCGCCGTCGATCATCAGGTCGCCGCCGCTGATGTCTTCGAGTCCCGCGATCATCCGCATGAGCGTGGTCTTGCCGCAGCCGCTCGGGCCCACGAACACGACGAACTCACCGTCTGCGATATCGAGGTTCACGTCACGCAGCACTTCCGTTTCGTCGTAGCGCTTGAGTACGTCTCTCAGTGTCACGCTTGCCATGATGTCAGTCTCCGTTCGATCATGAATCGTCTCGCTGCGAAATTTGCCCGCAAGCTGCGCTCAGTGCGCGCGAGCATCCGCCTTCTGTATCCAGTCCGCCACGAGCGCGGGCAACGCGCGCATGTCGTCGAAAATCTCCTGCGCGCCCACTTCGCGCAATTCGAGCGCGTGCGCGTCGCCGCCCACATGCGCGCCGCCCACGAAGCCGAGCACCGTCATGCCCGCCGCGCGCGCCGCGCTCACGCCCGCCACGCTGTCCTCCACCACGAGGCATCCATCGGGCGCCAGGCCCAACCCCTGCGCCGCCGCGAGATAAACGTCCGGCGCGGGCTTCGGCCTTGCCACCATGTCGGCGCAATAGATGCGCTCGCCAAAAAAACACGCGAGGCCGTTGCGCTCCAGCACGCGGCGCACCACCGCCGCGTAACTGTTGCTCGCGCAGGCCTTGGCAAGCGCAATGGCCGCCAGTGCCGCGCTCACGCCGGGAAAGAGCGGCGCTTCGACGGCCTCGGCTTCAGCCGCGGCGCGGATCGCGTCGACGTCCGCGGGCGTCAGCCGCCGGCCAAGCGCCTCGCTCACGCCGCCGAGCACACGCTCGATGCGCTGCCCGAGCAGCGGCATCAGCACGGGCGCCACCGCAGCGCCTGGCCAGCGCGTTTCGAGCTCGCGCACGAGCACGCGCGCGGCCACGGCTTCGCTGTCGATTAGCACGCCGTCGCAGTCGCAGATCAGAGCCTGAATGGGCATGAGTCGAGTCCTTGTTTTGCCTGTTTGCTTCGATTGTTTGCGTCGCTTGCCTGCGTCACTACTTGACCGCGCCGAACGTAAGGCCGCGCACGAGCTGCTTCTGCGAAAGCCAGCCGACGATTAGCACGGGCGCCACCGCCAGCAGCGAAGCCGCCGAGAGCTTCGCCCAGAACAAGCCCTCCGGACTCGAATACGAGGCGATGAACACGGTAAGCGGCGCCGCGTTCGAACTCGACAGATTGATGCTCCAGAATGCTTCGTTCCACGAAAGAATGATCAAAAGAAGCGCGGTGGACGCAAGCCCCGGCACCGACATCGGCATGAGCAGATAAACGATCTCCTGCCAGGTGGCCGCGCCGTCCATGCGCCCGGCCTCGAGAATGTCCTTGGGAATCTCGTTGAAGTACGTATAGGCCATCCACACCGCGATCGGCAAATTGATGAGCGTGTAGACGATCACGAGCCCGCTCACGGTGTCGAGCAGCCCGGAGTTTTTCCACAGCAGGTAGATCGGCACGAGCACACCCACCGAGGGCATCATCTTGGTGGACAGCATCCACAGCAGAATCCCCTGGGTGCGCCGGTTCGGGAAGAACGCCATCGCGTAGGCGGCCGGCACGGCAAGAATCAGGCAGACAATCGTGACGCCCGCCGAGATCAACACCGAATTCCAGGCGAACGCGAAGTAGTTGCTGCGCGCGAAGACCTCGCGGAAGCTGTCGAACGTCGGCGTGAAGAACAGCGACGGGATATACGCTTGCTGCTCGGTCTTGAACGCCGTGATCGTCATCCAGAAGATCGGGAAGAACAGCGCGAGCGCGATGATCCACGCGAGCAACCCGGGCACCACGCGGCCGATGAACCGGAGCGGGGATGAGCGCTTGACGGCATGCGGCGACTCGGGTGCATGAACGGGCGAGGCAGTGACTTGGCTCATTTTTCGTACTCCCCTTTGAGGTTGCGCGCGAGCATGCGCACGAGGAAGAACGACACGATGTTTGCGAGCACGACGGCAAGAATGCCGCCCGCGGACGCAATGCCCACGTCGAACTGCTGCAGGCCCATCGAGTAGATCAGGTAAGTGAGGTTGGTGGTTGCGTTGCCGGGACCGCCGCTCGTGGTCGTGTAGATCTCCGCGAAAATCGAGAGCAGGAAGATGCTTTCCATCATCACCACCACGGCTATTGCGCGGCGCAGGTGCGGCAGCGTGATGTAGAAGAACATCGCGATGGCGCCCGCGCCGTCGATGCGCGCGGCCTCCTTCTGCTCCTGGTCGAGCGACTGGATCGCGGTGAAGAGAATGAGGAACGCAAACGGCAGCCATTGCCACGCCACGATGATGATGACCGCGGTGAGCGGATAGTCGGCAAACCAGTCGATCGGTGTCATGCCGAGCGCGCGCATCGCGATGGCCACGAGACCATACACGGGATGCAGGATCATGTTCTTCCAGATCAGCGCGGAAACCGTCGGCATCACGAAGAACGGCGCGATGGCAAAGAGGCGCGCCACGCCTTGCCCCAGGAACTTGCGGTCGAACAGCACCGCCATCAGCACGCCGCCGACCACGGTGATCACGAGCACTGACACGATCAATTCGACCGTGTGCAGGATCGACGGCCAGAACGACGGGTCGGTGACGAGAAACGTGTAGTTGTCGACGCCGGCGAAGCCCTTGAGATCGGGATTGAGCAGGTTATAGCGCGTGAACGAATACCAGATCGTCATCGCGAGCGGAATCGTCATCCACAACAGCAGTACAGCGACGGAAGGCGAAACCAGCCAGCGTGACGCCGAACGGCGCGTCTGCGCATGTTGCGGCTGGGGTACGCGCGCTCGATTGAACATGGGCATGGGAAGATGGAGATGACGCATGAGGACCACCCTTCTTTCGTTGCGCGGCGGCTCAGGGCACGACGCCGCATGGGCTTCGCGAAGGACGCTTCGTGCCGCGTGGCTCGACGCGCCCTTCGCTTCTACCGCGCTGCTGATAGCGGCGCTGACTTCTACGCCGACTTCTGCGCTTACTTCTGGTAACCGGCCTGCTTCACGGCGCGGTCGGCGGCGGCGTTGCCGGCGGCGAGCGCCTGATCGACGCTCATCTGGCCCGCCACGGCGCCCGCGATGCTCTGACCCACGACCGTTCCGAACGACTGGAACTCAGGAATCCCAACGAACTGGACTCCCGTGTACGGCACTGGCTTGGCGCCCGGGTGAGTCGGGTCGGCGCTCTGGATCGCCTTCAGCACGAAGTCCGAGAACGGCGCGGCCTGCTTGTACTCGGCGCGCTGATAAGTCGATACGCGTGTGCCCGACGGCACCGAGGCCCAGCCCTCGTCCTTCGCGACCAGCTCGATATATTGCTTCGAGGTGGACCACTCGATGAACTTCTTCGCGGCGTCCTGCGACTTCGACGATTTCGGCACCGCCAGCGCCCACGACCACAGCCAGTGCGAGCCGTTCGGCGTGACCTGGGTCGGCGCCGCCGCGAAGCCGATCTTGTCGGCCACCTGCGACTGCTGCTTGTTATAGAGGATCCCGGCTGCGACCGTGGCATCGATCCACATGGCGCACTTGCCCGACGACATCAGCGTGAGGTTCTCGTTGAAGCCGTTCGAGCTCGCCCCCGGCGGGCCGTCCTTCTTCAGCAGATCGACGTAGAAGCCGACTGCCTTCTTCCACTCTGGCGAGGTCAGCTGCGCGTGCCATTTTTCGTCGAACCAGCGGCCACCGAAGGTGTTCACCACCGTGGTCACGTAAGCCATGTTCTCGCCCCAGCCCGCCTTGCCGCGCAGACAGATGCCGTAGGTGCCCTTGGACGGGTCGTTCAGCTTGTCGGCGAAAGTCTTGATTTGATCGTAGGTCGGCTGCTCGGGCATCGTCAGGCCCTTCGCCGCGAACAAGTCTTTGCGGTAGTACGTCATCGAGCTTTCGACGTAGAAGGGCAGCGCGTACAGCGTGCCGTTATACGAGAGACCGTCGCGCGCCGTCTTCACCACATCGTTCAGGTCATAGTCGGCGGGCAGGTTCGTCATGGGCGCGAGCCAGCCCCGCTTGCCCCACTGCGGCGCCTCGTAGGTGCCGATCATCATCACGTCGAACTGGCCGCTATTGGTCGTGATGTCGGTCGTGGCGCGCTGGCGCAGCACGTTTTCTTCGAGGATCACCCAGTTCAGCTTGATGCCCGGATTGGCCTTCTCGAAGGCCGGCGAGAGCTTCTTCAGCTCGAGCATGTCCGGGTTGTTCAACATCGCGATCGTGACGGTCTGCGCGTGCGCAGCGCCCGCCGCGGCGACGAGGGCGAGCGCGCTCGTCGCGCGCGCGAGGCGCCAGGCGGCGTGCCGTATAGCTGGTTTCATGACGTTGTCTCCTTCCTTGTTGGCTGCGTTATGTTCGAAACCGCAGGTCGTGCTGCATGAATTGAAGCCGCCGGAACACACCGGAGCCGCTCAGCTCATCCAGTTTCCGCCGTCCACATTGAGCGTCTGGGCGGTGATGTAATCGGCGTCGGCCGAGGCGAGGAAAAGCGCGGCGCCCGTGAGATCGCCGGGCACGCCCATGCGGCCGAGCGGCACTTCCTCGCCCACCAGCCGCCTCTTCTCGCCCAGTGGCCGGTTCTCGTAGCGAGCGAAGAGCGCGTCCACCTGATCCCACATCGGCGTGTCGACCACGCCCGGCGCAATGCCGTTCACGTTGATCCTGTGTGGCGCAAGCGCGAGCGCCGCCGACTGCGTGTAGCTCAGCACCGCCGCCTTGGTTGCGCAGTAGTGCGAAACGAGTGCCTCACCGCGCCGGCCCGCTTGCGACGACATGTTGATGATCTTGCCGCCCTGCCCCTGCTCGACCATGCGGCGCGCCACTGCCTGCATCAGAAAGAACATGCCCTTCACGTTCACGGCGAAGAGCTGATCGTAGATGTCCCAGGATTCGTCGAGCAGCGGGCGCATGTCGAACAGCGCCGCATTGTTGAAGAGGATGTCGATGCGGCCGAAGCGCCCGAGCGCGCCCGCGACGATGCGCTCGATGTCCTCGCGGCGCGTGACGTCAGCGGTGAGGGCGAGCACGCGTTCGGCAAACCTGGCGGCCAGCGCGGGCGCGATGGCGTCGACGGGCTTCACGTCGACCAGCACGCAACGCGCGCCCTCGTCCAGATAGCGCCGCGCGACCGCCTCGCCAATGCCGCTCGCCGCGCCGGTAAGCACAGCCACTTTGTCCTGCAAACGTCCTGCCGCCGGGTGCGCGGAATGTGCCACAGGGTTGTCTCCATTTGTGTCCGTCGAGCCGACGCGCGAACTATCGCCCGACACATGAGCATTTGCTCTGCTTGTGATCGAATGATCGGCGACGGACGCGTGCATGTCAAGGCAGACATACGCGATTCACGACAGATTTCGATGGTGCGGCGCGCAACGGGCGGCTCAGTGCGCGCGCATTTGGCGCGCCTGTCCGGTGGGACAAGGAATGGGTGCGTGGCTGGGTAGCTGTCTCGCCAACCAATGTGATACGTTATATCATCGCGCCTTAACGAAAACTTGCATCTTCCGGTCGCGCCGCGATTTCGCTCGAACACCGCTCTAGCCACGTTCTCACGCCTCGTTCAAGGATAGGACCATGTCCGCTGTCACCTCCGCAGCCCGCATAAGCAAGCGCATCGGGCTCGCCGTGCGCCTGCCCGGCCGGCTCGCCCAGGCCGCTGCCGCGCTCAGGCGCGCCGTCATGCCGGCCGTGGCGGCATGCCTCGCGCTCGGTGCGCTGCCTGGTCCGTGCGCCGCCGCCCAGGCGGCGGACGCTCCGGGCGCGGCGCTGCCCGTCGTGACGGCGGAGAACTTCTACGGCGATGTCGTCAAGCAGATCGGCGGCGCATACGTGAGCGTGACGAGCATCCTGAGCAACCCGGATCAGGATCCCCACCTCTTCGAGGCAAGCCCGAAAACCGCGCGCGCGCTGCAGCGCGCGCGCCTCGTGGTCTACAACGGCGCCGACTACGATCCGTGGATGCCCAAACTGCTCTCCGCCGCCTCCAGCAGCGCGAGCGGCCAGCGCGCGATCATCGTGGCGGCGGATCTGGTCGGCAAGAAGGCCGGCGACAATCCGCATCTCTGGTACGACCCGCGCACGATGCCCGCCGTCGCGCGCGCCGTGAGCGCCGCACTCGGCGCGGCGGATCCCGCGCACAAGAGCATGTACGATGCCAATCTTGCGGCTTTTCTCGGCTCGCTCAAGCCGATCGACGACAAGGTCGCGACGCTGCGCGCGCAGTACAAAGGCCAGCCGGTGACGGCGACCGAGCCAGTGTTCGGCTACATGTCGGACGCCATCGGCCTCGACATGCGCAACCTGCGCTTCCAGATGGCGGCGATGAACGATACCGAGGCCAGCGCATCGGATATCGCGGCCTTCGAGCGCGACCTGCGCGAGCGGCGCGTGCGCGTGCTGGTCTACAACAGCCAGGCGACGGAAGCGCTCACGCGGCGCATGCTGGACATCGCGCAGCAAGCGAAGGTGCCGGCGCTGAGCGTGACCGAGACTCAACCCGCGGGCGTGAACTTCCAGCAATGGATGCTCGGGCAACTCGACGCGCTGGCGAAGGCCCTTGCGCAAAAGTAAGACTGTCGCCATGACCGTGACGCTTCTGCCGTAACACGGCAGCGACGAAGCACAGGCCATACTGGCAACGATCCCCATAACGCAATCGACAGCAGGGAACACAAGCGATGACCGAGGCCGCGCCCTCCCCTCACGTACATGCGTCGACGCACCCAGCGCCCGCCGCCGGGCATCACGCGCACCACGGACACCGTGCGGCGCAGCCGGTGCTCACGCTCGCGGGCGTGACGCTCACGCTCGGCGAGCGCACGATCCTGCGCGACGCCAACTTCGCGGTGAGCCAGGGCGAATTCATCGGCGTGCTCGGGCCGAACGGCGCCGGCAAGACCACGATGATGCGGGCGATCCTCGGCCTCGTGCCCGCCGCGCACGGCGCGATTCGCGTGCTAGGCGAACCCGTGGCGCGCGGTAATCCGAAGATCGGCTACATGCCGCAAACGCGCACCGCGCTGGCCAGCCGCCGCGTGCGCGGACGCGATTTCGTGGCGATGGCCGCCGATGGCCATCGCTGGGGCCTGCCGCGCGCCAGCGCCGCCACGCGCGCCGACGTCGCGCGCGTGCTCGAACTGGTGGGCGCCGAAAAACTCGCCGACCGGCCGCTCTCGGAGCTGTCCGGCGGCGAGCGCCAGCGCCTGATGCTCGCGCAATGCCTGCTCGGCGACCCGAAGCTGCTGCTGCTCGACGAGCCGCTCATCAGTCTCGACCCGCACCACCAGCGCGGCGTGGTCGAACTCGTGCGCCGCGTGCAGCGCGAACTCGGCATCGCGGTGCTGTTCTCGGCCCACGAACTCAATCCGCTGCTGAACTCGCTCGACCGCGTGCTCTATCTCGGCAACGGCGTGGCGGCGCTCGGCAGCGTGGACGAAGTGATCACCGCGCCGGTGCTCTCGCGGCTCTATGGCTCGCCTATCGAAGTGATGCGCATGAAGGGCCGCATCTTCGTGATGTCGGGCGACGTCGAGGTCGAGAAGCACGACCACGAGCATGAGCACGACCACGACCACGCGCATGGCCATGGCCACGCACACGGCCATCACGCTCACCCCGATCACGACAACGACGACAACAACGCCCACGGCCATACCCACGATGCTTGAATACGATTTCATGGTGAACGCCTTCGCGGCATCGGGCATTGTCGCGGTGCTCGCGGGCATCGTCGGCTACTTTCTGGTGATGCGCGGGCAGACCTTTGCGGGCCATGCGCTCTCGCACGTCGGCTTCACGGGCGCCACGGGCGCCGTGCTGCTCGGCATCTCGCCGATCTGGGGGATGGTGGGCTTCACGCTCGCCGCAGGCGTGTCGATGGGCGCGCTCGGCGAAAAACTCGCGGGCCGCGATGTGGCCATCGGCGTGGTCCTGTCGCTCGCGCTCGGCTTCGGCCTGCTGTTCCTGCATTACTTCACGTCGTTTGCCACCCAGGTCACGGCGCTCTTGTTCGGCAACGTGCTCGGCGTGGGCCGCGATACGCTCGGCGTGCTCGCCACGCTGGCCGTGGCGAGTCTCGCCGCGCTCGCGGCCATCATGCGGCCGCTGCTGTTCGCCTCGCTGCAGCCGGAGCTGGCCGAGGCCAAGGGCGTATCGCTGCGTCTCGTCTCGGTGCTGTTCCTCGCCATCGCGGCGCTGGCCGTGGCCGCGTGCACGCAGATCGTGGGCGTGCTGCTCGTCTTCACGCTGATGGTGGGGCCCGCCGCCGCCGCGCAGAATCTCACCACGCGCCTTTCGGCGGGCCTCGCGCTCGCCGCGCTGCTCGCGCTCGCGCAGGCGTGGATCGGCGTGACGCTCGCCTACTACACCGATTGGCCGACGAGCTTCTGGATCACCGCGCTCGCGGCGCTCGTCTACGGCGCGAGCCTGATGGGCCGGCGCTGAGCGCAGGCTCAGATTACGCAATCGCTCCCTAAAGCTCCACGGTTTCCTGCGATGAACCAAGAAAAAGGGCCTCGACGCGCAGCGTGGAGGCCCTTGCCACGCGGGGTGAGTTACTTCGCGAGCACCCGCGCGTGATGCGCCAGATGGTCCTCGATAAAGCTCTGGATGAAGAAGTAGCCGTGATCGTAGCCTTCGTGACGGCGCAGCGTGAGCGGCTGCCCCGCCGCCTTGCACGCGGCTTCGAACACATCCGGGTTCAACTGGTTCGGCAAGAACGAGTCGGCCATGCCCTGATCGACGAGGATGCCGGCTTCGAACTTGCGCGCGGCCTTGCCCACCAGTTCGCTTGCGTCGTATTGCTTCCACGCTTCGCGGTCGTCGCCCAGATAGCCGGAGAACGCTTTCTCGCCCCACGGGCAGCGCGTGGGCGCCGCGATCGGTGCGAATGCCGACACCGAGCGATAGATATCGGGGTTGCGCAGCGCGAGCATCAACGCGCCATGCCCGCCCATCGAATGACCGAAGATGCCGAGCCGCGCGCCGTCCACGGGCAGGTTCTCCGTCACGGCCTCGCGCAGTTCGTCACGCACGTACGAGTACATGCGCCAATGCTTCGACCACGGCTCGCGCGTGGCGTCGACGTAGAAGCCCGCGCCCACGCCGAAGTCCCAGGCCTCGGCTTCGCCGGGCACGTTCGCGCCGCGCGGGCTCGTGTCGGGCGCGATCAGCGCGATGCCGTGCTGCGCGGCGAAGCGCTGCGCGCCCGCCTTGATCGGGAAAGTCTCTTCGGTGCAGGTCAGACCCGCCAGATAAAACAGTCCCGGCACCTTGCGCTCGCGCGCCTGGGGCGGCAGGTACACCGAAAAGCGCATCGGCAGGCCGATCGTTTTCGAGTCGTGTTTGTAGATGCGCTGCACGCCGCCATAACAAGCGTGCTCTTCAATCTGGTCCAGCATCTCTAGCCCTCGCTATTGGGATTGGACAACCGGGCGAATCGATTCGCCCTTCTTCAACAGGTCGATGCCGATCTTACCTTTGCCGTGAGATCCGGCACGAAGGGAACCGCGCGGCCCGTTACGGCATCGGCGCGAACCATGTGCGCACGCGGCCATACAAATCGATGAAGCGCGCGTAGCGCTGCGCGAGCGCGGCGTCGGCGTGCGGCTGCGCCACACAGGTCGCGGCGGGCGCGAGCGTCGCGAGTTCGTCCATGCGCCAATGGCCGCAGGCGACGCCGCCCAGCAGCGCCGCACCACGCGCAGCCGCATTCGGGCAATCGATCGCATCGAGCCGCGCGCCCAGCACGTCGGCGAGCAATTGACGCCAGCGCGCATCGACGGAACCGCCGCCCGCGAGCTTGAGCACGGTGATCGGCGCTGGCGGCGAACCCGCGCCATCGACATGGCTCGCACGGCTCGCGTCAGCCCCGTCCTGCGGCGCGCCACGCAACGCGTCGAGCCCCGCGCGCAACGCAAACGCCACGCCTTCGAACGCGGCGCGCATGAGCACGCCGCGCGTGTCACCGAGGCCCGCGCCGAGCCAGCCGCCGCGCGCCTCGGGATCGAGCCACGGCGAGCGCTCGCCGCTCAGGTACGGCAAAAAGGCGAGCGTCTGCGACGGTGGCGCGGCAAAGGCCTCTGCATAAGCCTCGGCCCAATCGCAGGACAGCCAGCCGCGCGCTGCTTCGAGCGCCACACCCACGTTCTGCATCGCGGCCATTGCATACCAGCCGCCGCTCGCCGACCGATAGCGATGCAGGCCGCGCCGGGCAGGCGGCTCAACGCTCGATGTGACGACGATCTGGCCACCCGTGCCGGTGGTCAGCAGCGCATCGCCGTCTTCGCGCAGGCCACTGCCGAGCGCCGCGCACGGCGTGTCGCCGGCGCCTGTGGCAAGCACGATGCCCGCAGGCAGGCCGAGGGCGCGCGCAGCGTCTGCGCACAGCGTGCCGCTAGCCGCCGCCGATGGCGCGAGCGGCGCGAACCAGCGCGCCGGCAAGCCGAGCCGCTCGATCAGCGCGAAGTCCCACGCACCGCCGGGCGCGGCAAGCGCAGTCGCGCAGGCATCGGACGGATCGGCCACGAAGGCCTCCCGCGCCGAACCCGCAAGCCGCACGCGCAGCCAGTCCTTCGGCTGCAACGCCCAGCGCGTGGCGTCGGCTATCGCGGGCTCGTGCAGCGTCAGCCAATAGAGCAATGGTCCCGCCATGCCGGGCGCGACCGGATTCGGCTGCGGATGCTCCACGTTATCGTGCGAAGAGCCGGGCCACGCCTCGAGCAACGCGCGCGCCCGCGTGTCGGGCCACAGCATGGCGCGACGCAGGGCATGGCCCGCTGCATCGACCGGCACGACGCCATGCATCTGGCCGGAGAAGCCGATTGCGCGCACCCTCGCGCGCTCGGCCCCGGGCAGACGCCCGCACGCCAGCACGAGCGCGTCCCACCAGCGCTCGAC
This sequence comes from Paraburkholderia sp. A1RI-2L, assembly GCF_048957375.1. NCBI lineage: Bacteria > Pseudomonadati > Pseudomonadota > Betaproteobacteria > Burkholderiales > Burkholderiaceae > Paraburkholderia > Paraburkholderia sp. A1RI-2L. The sequence continues at coordinate 238,260 of NZ_JARBTA010000001.1, read as the reverse complement.
GTCGATCTCGGCCCAGCCGGGCTGCGGCGTCTCCAGCGCATACGCGGCGCTGGCCGCGGCACGCTCGGCCCCCGCTTCATCGACAATGGCGACTTTGAGCGAACCGGTGCCGAGGTCGATACCGAGAAAGCGGGACGGCATTGCATTCATACGAAATAGCCCGGAAACATAATCAAGATTGGCGCGCGCCGCTCATCGAACGCGACAAGCCGCGGCAGCAGTAAAAGACGATAAAAAAGCGCATGATGACAGCGCGAAATTCATGGTCGGAGACGGGGTCGAGAACGGCGCTGGAGAGGATAACCGGTGGTCTCGCGGAGGGTCCCGCGGGCGCCTCGAAATGATCCCGTTTACAGGTATTCGCGGGTTAACCCGAGGGACTTTTGCGACATGCAAAATGTGGTACATGCGGAAAGCGAAATATAGATCATAATGAATCTCCCATATATTTCCGGGGCGACTGACATCTGGTTTCCCCCGACATCGCTCCCTTCATGTGCGACTACCTGAGCCCCGTACTCATCACAGCCGAAGCGACGCAATAGCGACTAACGCCTGAAACCACCTGAAAACCGGCCCCAACGCTGCGTCAGAACGTCGCATGTGTACTCATACGATGCGCCGCAGCATCGCCATACGGGCTAACACCGTCCTCCGCATAGTCTGATCGCACCCTGATAGGGGGATCCGCGCGCCCCACGCGCATATCGCCCCCGGAAAGCACGGAATAGTCCCCAGTGGTCTTGCTGCTTCTTTTCGTCGCGAATACCTTGGAGGCCATATTTTGAAACCAAAGACGGAGAGAGACGACATGCAATCCCAGGGTATCCAAACCCAGGCTCGGAGCCAGGTTCACCCGGTAGACGAGCGCCTGCCGTTCGGCCAGCTTCTCACGCTCGGAATCCAGCACGTTCTCGTGATGTATGCGGGTGCGGTGGCCGTGCCGCTCATCGTCGGGGGCGCCGTGGGACTGCCGAAGGATCAAGTGGCGTTCCTCATCAGCGCCGACCTGTTCGCCTGCGGCATTGCAACACTGATCCAGACGCTCGGCCTCTGGATCTTCGGTATCCGCCTGCCCGTCATCATGGGCTGTACGTTTGCCTCGGTCGGCCCGATGATCGCCATCGGCACGAACCCCTCGCTGGGCATTCTCGACATCTTCGGCTCGACCATCGCCGCCGGTGCGATAGGCATCGTGATCTCACCGATGATCGGCAAGCTGCTGCGCTTCTTCCCGCCTGTCGTGGTGGGCACGGTGATCGCGGTGATCGGCCTCTCGCTCATGGAAGTGGGCATCAACTGGGCAGCTGGCGGCGTAGGCAACCCGAACTACGGTGATCCGGTCTATCTCGGCCTGTCGCTCGTCGTGCTGATGCTGATTCTCCTGATCAACAAGTTCGGCCGCGGCTTCATCGCCAACATCTCGGTTCTGCTCGGCATCGTGGCGGGCTTCGCGATCGCGATGGCGCTTGGCCGCGTGAACCTCGATGGCGTGTCGCACGCACAGTGGATGGGCTTCGTGATGCCGTTCCACTTCGGCCTGCCGAAATTCCACATCCTGCCGATCGCAACGATGGTGATCGTGATGTTCGTGACCTTCATCGAGTCGACGGGCATGTTCCTCGCCGTAGGCGACATGGTGGATCGTCCGGTCGACCAGGCAACGCTGGTGCGCGGTCTGCGCGTCGACGGTCTGGGCACGATGATCGGCGGCATCTTCAACTCGTTCCCGCATACCTCGTTCTCGCAGAACGTCGGCCTCATCGGCGTGACGGGCGTGAAGAGCCGCTTTGTGTGCGCAACGGGCGGCGTGATTCTGGTGGCGCTCGGCCTGTTCCCGAAGATGGCTCAGGTTGTTGCTTCAGTGCCCCCGTTCGTGCTGGGCGGCGCGGGCCTCGTGATGTTCGGCATGGTGGCTGCGAACGGCATCAAGGTGCTCTCGAAGGTCGACTTCGTGAAGAACCATCACAACCTGTTCATCGTCGCCGTGAGCGTGGGCTTCGGTCTCGTGCCGGTGGTCTCGCCGAAGTTCTTCTCGCAACTGCCGCCGGCGCTCTCGCCGCTGCTGCATAGCGGCATTCTGCTGGCCTCGGTTTCGGCCGTGGTCCTGAACCTGATTTTCAACGGCGCAAAGAGCGAAGCAGCCGCAGAACACGACATCCACCAGGTCGGCCACGACTTCGACGGCACCCAGTCGAACGAAAGCGAGCATGGCTCGACGGAAGCAGGACAAGGCATGCCGCGCACGGCAGCACACTGAGTCGACGCGAGAGGCGCCCCGGCCGGATGATAGACATGCGCGCCGGGGCCTTTTGCTGGTTTGGCGTCACGGGAAACCGTGACGCCTTTTTTGTTTTTGGGCGGCGTTATCGCCCGATGCGCGGAGCAGCGGCCAGGCGGCATCGAAGACGCCCCGCCCTGCCGCATGCAATTTACTGCCCAATGCCCGCTGCCGAGTGCTCGGAGTTGCCTGCCCGGGCTTCCCGAATGCACTCGAAAAAAAAAGCCACGGTCTCCCGTGGCTTTTATCGTTCGTACCACGTAAAACGCGGTCCGTGCTCACATGGCTCAACCCGCCGGCGCCGAAGCCGCCGCCGGTGCGCTGGCTGCGCCGTAATCGACCGGCGCATCGGCCGGACGCGGCGCCTCGCCCGCGTGCTCGATCCAGCCGCCGCCCAGCGCGCGATACAGATCGACGAGGTTGGTCAGCCGCGCGAGCCGCGCCGTGACGAGTGCCTGCTGCGACTGGTACAGGCTGGTCTGCGCGGCCAGCACCGGCAAATAGCTGTCCACGCCGTTCTTGTAGCGTAGTTCCGAGAGATCGAGCGTGCGCTGGTTTGCGAAGGTGCTGCGCTGGAGCGCCCCGATCTGCTGATCGTAGGTGCCGCGCGCCGCGAGCCCATCGGCCACTTCGCGGAACGCCGACTGGATTGCCTTCTCGTAGTTGGCGATTTCGATGCGCTTCTCGACGTGCGCGAGATCGAGATTCGCGATGTTCGCGCCGCCTTCGAAGATCGGCATCGTGATCTGCGGCGCGAAGCTCCACGCCGCCGTGCCCGCCTTGAAGAGCCCCCCGAGCGAGAGGCTTTCGGTGCCGAACGCCGCCGTGAGCGAGACCTTCGGGAAGAACGCTGCGCGCGCCGCGCCAATATTGGCGTTCGCCGCGAGCAGGTTCTGCTCGGCCTCCATGATGTCCGGACGCCGCGTAAGCAGGTCCGAAGGCAACCCCGCCGGGATATCGGTCAGCAGGTTCTGGCTGCCGAGCGGCAGGCCCTGCGCGAGATCGGCCGGCAGCGGCTCGCCAATCAGCAGCACGAGCGCGTTCTCGGCCTGCGCGCGGGCGCGCAGTTGCGCCTGCAGGTTGGCCTGCGCGTTTTCCACGACGGTCTGCGCCTGGCGCAGATCGAGTTCGGTGCCGGTGCCGGTGTCGAACTGCGCCTTCGCGATGTTGTACGAATCCTGCGCCGTCTTGAGAGTGTCCTGCGTGACCTTCAGCAAGTCGTCGTCGGCGAGCATCGCCAGGTACTGGTCGGCGACCTGCGAAACGAGCGAGATCTCCGCCGCCTTGCGCGCCTGCGCCGTTGACAGGTATTGCGCGAGCGCCTGGTCCTTCAGGCTGCGGATGCGCCCCCAGAAGTCGATTTCCCAGGATGCCTGCAAGCCCACGTTGTAGACGCTGGACGGATTCGGTTGCAGCGGCGAGGACAGCAGATCGTTCGGCACGCGCGAGCGCTTCTCGGTGGCCACGCCATCGATGGCCGGGAACAGCGCGGAGCGCGTGATCTGATACTGCGCGCGCGCCGCCTCGACGTTGAGCACCGAGACGCGCAGGTCGCGATTGTTCTTCAGCGCGATCTCGACCAGCTGCTGCAGGCGCGGATCGACGAAGAAGTCGCGCCAGCCGATGTCGGCGGCCGCGACGCCGTTGGCGCTGCGCCCGGGCTGGCCGCTGTCGCCAGTCACGCCGGGCTGCGTCGCGTAGACGCCGCCCTGCGGGAAGTCCTGCGACACCGGCGCGTCCGGCCGCTGATAGTGCGGCTCCATCGTGCAACCCGCGAGAACAGCGGTGGCCACTGCGGCGGCCACTGCAATTACGGATAGTTTATGCATCTCAATGTCCTTCCTTGCCCTGGCCGTTGCCGCTGTTGCCGCCGCCGCCATTGCCACCACCATTCGCGCCGCCCTTGCCATCATTGGCGCCGTTCTCGTCGTCATGGTCGTGCGCGTGGTGCTCTTCGTAATGCGCAAGCGCCGTGTCGGCGTCTTCCTTCTCGCCGGCGAACTTCGCGCGGATCACCACGAAGAACATCGGGATCATGAAGATCGCGAGGAACGTCGCGGTGATCATCCCGCCGATCACGCCCGTGCCGATCGCGTGCTGCGATGCCGAGCCCGCGCCGTTACTGATCGCGAGCGGCAGCACGCCGAGAATGAACGCCATCGAGGTCATCAGAATCGGCCGCAGACGCAGTCGAGAAGCTTCGAGCGCCGCTTCGATCGGTCCGATCTTCCCGTCGGCCTGCAAATCTCGCGCGAACTCCACAATCAGAATCGCGTTCTTCGCCGAGAGACCGACGGTGGTTAAGAGCCCCACCTGGAAGAACACGTCGTTTTCGAGGCCGCGCAGCGTCACCGCGAGCAGCGCGCCGAGCACGCCGAGCGGCACCACCATGATGACCGCGAACGGAATCGACCAGCTCTCGTAGAGCGCCGCGAGACACAGGAACACGACGAGGATCGAGATGCCGTAGAGAATCGGCGCCTGCGAACCCGACTGAATTTCCTGGAACGACAGGCCCGTCCACTCGTAGCCGATGCCCGCGGGCAGCTTCGCCGCGATCTGCTCCATGGCCGTCATGGCCTGGCCCGTCGACTTGCCCGGGGCCGCCTGACCCTGGATTTCCATCGCCGAGATGCCGTTATAGCGCTCGAGCTTGGGCGACCCATACGTCCAGTGGCCGCTCGCGAACGCGCTGAACGGCACCATCCCGCCCGAGCCGTTGCGCACGTACCAGATGTTCATATCGTCTGGCGTCATGCGGAACGGTGCGTCGGACTGCACGTACACCTTCTTGATACGGCCGTCCGTATCGAGGAAGTTGTTCACGTACTGCGACGCCCACGCGATCGAGAAGGTCTGGTCGATCGCAGCCGACGTCACGCCGAGCGCATTCGCCTTCTCGCGGTCGATGTCCACCTTGTACTGCGGCGTGTCGTTCAGGCCGTTCGGGCGCACGACCGCGAGCGACGGATCCTTCGCCGCCATGCCGAGCAGCATGTTGCGCGCTTCCATCAGCTTCTCGTGGCCGAGACCGCCGCGGTCCTGCAACTCGAAGTCGAAGCCCGAGGCCGTGCCCAGTTCAGGAATCGAAGGCGGATTCACCGGGAACACCATCGCGTCCTTGTAGCCCGCGTAGTGCGCGAACATGCGGTGCACCAGCGCCTGCACCTTCTGGTCCGCGTGCTGGCGCTCCTTGTAGTCCTTGAGCCTCACGAACGCGAGGCCCGAGTTCTGGCCGCGGCCCGCGAAGCTGAAGCCGTTCACCGTGAACACCGACTCGACGATGCTGCCTTCGTCCTTGAGCAGGTAATCCGTGATGTTGGCGAGCGTGCGCGCCGTGGTTTCCTGGGTCGAGCCCGAGGGCGTCTGCACGATCACGAACATCGTGCCCTGGTCTTCATCGGGCAGGAACGACTTCGGCAGGCGCACGAACAGCAGCCCGACCGCGACGATCAGCGCGAGATAGATGATGAGCCAGCGGCCCGAGCGCTTGATGACGTGATACACGCCGCTGTGATACTTGTCGCGACTCGTCTCGAAGGTGCGGTTGAACCAGCCGAAGAAGCCCTTCTTCTCTTCGTGGTGGCCCTTCGGGATCGGCTTGAGAATGGTCGCGCACAGCGCCGGCGTGAGAATCAGCGCGACGAGCACGGACAGCACCATCGCCGCCACGATCGTGAGCGAGAACTGCCGGTAGATGGCGCCCACCGAGCCGCCCGAGAACGCCACCGGCACGAACACCGCGGAGAGCACGAGCGCCACGCCCACGAGTGCGCCGGTGATCTGGCCCATCGCCTTCCTGGTCGCTTCCTTCGGCCCCAGGCCCTCTTCCACCATCACCCGCTCGACGTTCTCCACCACCACGATGGCGTCGTCCACGAGCAGGCCGATGGCGAGCACGAGGCCGAACATCGAGAGCGTATTGATGGAGAAGCCCACCATCCCCATGATCGCGAACGTGCCCAGCAGCACCACCGGCACCGCGATGGTCGGAATCAGCGTGGCGCGCAGGTTCTGCAGGAACAGGTACATCACGAGGAACACCAGCACGATACCTTCGAGCAGCGTCTTGATCACTTCCTCGATCGACAGGCGCACGAACGGCGTGGTGTCGTACGGGTACTGCACGACCAGACCGTGCGGGAAGTACTTCGAGAGGCTGTCGATCTTCTGGCGCACGAGCTTCGCGGTCTGCAGCGCGTTGGCGCCCGTCGCGAGCTGAATGCCGAGGCCCGCAGTAGGCGCGCCGCTGTACTTCGTATCGAAGTTATACGTTTCGCCGCCGAGCGCAATTCGCGCCACGTCCTTCAAGCGCACCTGCGAGCCGTCCTGGTTCACCTTCAGCAGGATGTTGCCGAACTGCTCGGGCGTGCGCAGCAGCGTCGATTCGGTGATGGTCGCCTGGAACGCCTGCCCCGCCACCGACGGCGTGCCGCCCAGCTGGCCGCCCGCGATCTGCACGTTCTGCGCGCTGATCGCGGCCGAGACGTCCGATGGCGTGAGGTTGTAGTTCGTGAGCTTGTTCGGATCGAGCCAGATGCGCATCGCGTACTGCGAGCCGAACAGCGTCACCGTGCCCACGCCGTCGATACGGCTGATCGGGTCCTTCACGTTCGACGCCACGTAGTTCGCGAGGTCATACTTGCTCATGCTGCCGTCTTGCGACACGAACGCGAGCACGAGCAGGAAGCTGCTGCTCGACTTCGTGACGCTGATGCCGAGCTGCTGCACCACCTGCGGCAGGACCGGCGTGGCGAGCTGCAGCTTGTTCTGCACCTGCACCTGCGCGATGTCCGGATTGGTGCCGGCGGCGAAGGTCAGCGTGATAGTGGCCGTGCCCGAGTCATCGGAAGTGGACGAAAGATACAGCAAGTGGTCGAGACCGCTCATCTGCTGCTCGATCACCTGGGTGACCGTGTCTTCCACCGTCTTGGCCGATGCGCCGGGATAATTCGCGCTGATCTGAATGGAGGGCGGCGCGATGGTCGGATACTGCGCGACCGGCAGCGTGAACACCGACGCCACGCCCGCCAGCATCAGGATGATGGCGATCACCCATGCAAAAATCGGGCGATCGATAAAGAACTTTGCCATGAAGCAGGCTCCCTGTTATTGCGCAGCGGAAGCAGCGGGTGCGGAGGCAGCGTGAGCCGCCGATGCGCCGGCTCCGGATGCCCCCGAAGCGCCGCTCGCGCCCGCGAGACCCGCAGCCGTCGCCTGGTCCGCCGAAGGCGCGCCTGGCGGCGGCGGCGGCGGCAGATGCGCATCGACCGCCTTCACCGTTGCGCCCGGGCGAACCTTCTCGGTGCCCTGCACGATCACGCGGTCGCCCGCGTTCAGGCCGCTTTCGACGATCCAGTCCTGGCCCTGCGTGCCCGACGTGACAATGACGTGCGGCACGACCTTGTTGTCCTTGTCGACGAGCAGCACCGTGGCCTGGCCCTTCTGGTCGTGCTGCACGCCCACCTGCGGCACGAGGAACGCGTGCTCGTTGGTGCCTTCGTCGATGCGCGCGCGCACGAACATGCCGGGCAGCAGCACGCGGTCGGGGTTCGGGAATAGCGCGCGAATCGTGACCGAGCCGGTGGTCTGGTCGACCGTGACGTCGGTGAACTGGAGCTTGCCCTGCTGCGAGTAGGTGCGGCCGTCTTCGAGCACGAGTGAGACCTTGGCCGCGTCGGGCCCATTGGTCTTCAGGCGCCCCGCTTCGACGGCGCGGCGCAGCTTCAGGCCGTCGAGGCTCGACTGCGTGAGGTCCACGTATACCGGGTCCATTTGCTGCACGGTGGACATCAGCGTCGCCTGGCTCGCCTGCACGTAGGCGCCCGGCGTGACCTGCGAAATACCGACCTTGCCGGTGATCGGCGAGACCACGTCGGTGTAGCCAAGGTTGATCTGCGCGGTGTCGACCGCGGCCTTGCCCGCATCGACATCGGCCTGTGCCTGGCCTTGCGCGGCCACGGCGTTGTCGTAGTCCTGCTTGCTGACCGCGTTGGCCGCGACGAGCACCTTGTAGCGCGCGACGAGCGCGTTCTGCGTGACGAGATTCGCCTTCGCCTTCGCGAGCGAGGCCTTGGCGTTATTGAGGATGGCGATGTACGGCGCCGGGTCGATCTTGTACAAACGCTGGCCCGCCTTCACGACTGAACCCTCGGTGAATTCGCGGCGCAGCACGATGCCGTCGACCCGCGCGCGCACCTGCGCGACGAGGAAGGCATTGGTGCGGCCCGGCAGTTCGGTCACGACCGGCACGGACGTGGGCTGGACGGCGATCACGCCGACTTCGGGGGTTTGCGGCGGCGGAGCGGTGTTTTTTTGCCCGCACGCTGCGAGCACTACGGCAGCCGTCGCGAAGGTGATTAGGCGGAATGGAACCCGTTCGACGCGCATGGAGCAACCTCTGTCTATAACTGACAATAAAAGCGTGCGGCGTTCTTCCTTCGTGAGGAAGAACGGCGGCACACGCCAGCATCTGCAATAACTGACGGATAACCCGGTGCTTCAGGAATGGCGCGATACCGGTTTGCACAACATCCGTCCGAGCGACTTCGTTTTGGCGCACAACGTAAGCAAACGGCGCGCACTGGGGTTTCTACGACTAGTGGCCAGTGACGGATATTAACCGGACATCAATTCTTGAGGCATCCAGGTGGTGGGGTGGTATTATAGATACATTCGCGAATGAATGTATAAGAACAAATCGTTCCGATTCCGAGGCTGCACAAGAGCGTTCGGCACACGACGTGTGTATTACAAATTAATACATTGCTGATCCGACTCTTATATGCTTTCTTTCCCCGATAACCCACATATTGAGCAGTAACCTCCATGGTCCGACGCACGAAAGAGGAAGCGCTGGAGACGCGCAACCGCATTCTCGATGCCGCAGAGCACGTCTTTTTCGAAAAAGGCGTATCGCGCAGTTCGCTCGCCGACATCGCCCAGGCCGCCGGCGTCACGCGCGGGGCGATCTACTGGCATTTCGAGAACAAGGGCGACCTCTTTACCGCCATGTTCGACCGCGTGGTGCTGCCGCTCGACGAGATGAAGGCGGCCACGGTCGACCCGGACGAGCCCAACCCGCTCGGGCGCATCAAGGACCTGTGCGTGCTGTGCCTGCGCGACACCGCCACCGACGCGAAGCGCCGGCGCGTGTTCGAGATCCTGTTTCTGAAGTGCGAGTTCGTGGAGGAAATGGGCCCGGTCATGGCGCGCCATCAGGGCAATATGCGCGAGGGCCTCGTGCGCATCGAGGAAGGCTTGCGCAACGCGATGTCCAAGGGGCAGTTGCCCGCCGATCTCGACGCCCCGCGCGCGACGCGCGTGCTGCACTCGTTCATCACCGGCGCGCTGCGCGACATGGCGATCCTGCCCGATATGTTCGACGTGGCGCACAACGCGGAGCGGCACGTCGAGGCCATGCTCGACGCGCTGCGCTACAGCCCGGCGCTGCGCATCGCTCCGGCGGCGAAGGAATAGCGGCCCGCCCGGGTGCGGCGGCCCGCGAGGACGCTCTGCCTCCGCCTGCCGGGATCAGTCCGGCATCAATCCGGCATCACTGCCATATCAAGCCGCCACCTGGCTGGCCCGCGCGCGCTGATTCGAGGCGTAAATGTTGTCGCGCTCCAGCGGCACGCCCGTTTCGAGCGCGGCAATCCAGGCATCGGTGCTCGCGACCGCCGCGAAGCGCGAGTGCATCACGACCTTGAACACGCGATGGATCTCCTCGGCACTCGCCGCGCCCGCCGCGTTTTCGTAGGGCACCGAGCCCGAGGCGTCCTCGAGGAACTCGACCGCGAGGCCCGCATGCGTCGCATCGAACACCGTGGACGCGTCGCAGTTGTGCGTCATGTAGCCGGCAACGGCCAGCGTGTCGATGTGGTGCGCGGCGAGCCATGCGGCGAGATCGGTGCCCGCGAAGGCGCTCGGCAACGCCTTTTCCACGTAATGATCGCGCTGGCGCGAAGCCACCACGGGGTGCAGCTCGGCGCCGACGCTGCCGCGCGCGAACAGCGGCGACCCGACGGGCGCGAAGTTCTGCACCACCACGACCGGCACGCCAGCGGCGCGTGCGGCGTCGATCGCGCGGCCCACGTTGGCGAGCGACGTCTGCACGTCCGGGTATTCGATCGGCAGGTCGCCGGTGATGTATTCGTTTTGCACGTCGATGATGATCAGCGCACGGCGGGGAGTTGCGGACATGGCGATACCTCCTTCTTCGATATGAGCCTGGCGAGAAAACCGGGGGAAATCCGGGTGGAAACTCGATGGAATCCGCGGCCGGCCAGGCAACCCGGCTGCGATGGAGGCATTCTCGGGTGGCGCATCGGACGCGCACAGTGGCCCAAATGACAACTTTCGATAGAATTGGGCCAAACGTGGGCGAATGATACGTGCTCACTCCCCCACCCGACTCGCAAGCGATCGATGCCCACCGCTCCCCGTACCCCGACGCCGGCCACCGCACCCACCGCACCCACCGCGACAGCGTCAACGACAACCCCAACGCCCGCAGCAGCGCCGGCCGCGCGCCGCATTACCGTGCTCGCGTTCGATCGCATCATCCCGTTTCATCTCTCGGTGCCGTGCATCGTGTTTGGCGAACCGCGCCCCGAAGGCGGCGTGCCGCCGTTCGAGCTGATCGTCTGCGCCGCGGAACCGGGGCCGCTCGCGACGACGGCCGGCTTTACGATCGGCGCGTCCTGCGGCCTCGAAGCGCTCGAACACGCCGACGTGGTCGTCGTGCCAAGCTGGCGCGATGCCGAAGAAGTGCCGCCCGGCGCGCTGTGCGAAGCGCTGCGCGCGGCGCACGCACGCGGCGCGGTGCTCGTGGGCCTGTGTTTCGGCGCCTTCGTGCTCGCGCACGCGGGCTTGCTCGACGGCCGCCCGGCCACCACGCACTGGGCCGCCGCGGACGCCTTCGCGCGCCAGTTCCCGCAAGTGCGCTTCGATCCCGATGTCCTCTATGTCGACGACGGCGACATCCTCACTTCGGCGGGTACGGCAGCGGGTCTCGACTGCTGCCTGCATCTGCTGCGGCGCCTCGCCGGCACGCAGTCGGCCAACTACGTGGCGCGGCGGTTAGTGGTGCCGCCGCATCGCCAGGGCAGCCAGGCGCAGTACGTGCAGCAACCCGTGGCGGCGCGCGGGCGCGGCGACCGGCTCTCGAGCCTGCTCGACTGGATCCGCGCTCATCTCGACACGCCGCATACGCTCGACTCGCTTGCGCAGCGCGCGCTCATGAGCCGCCGCACCTTCACCCGCCAATTCCGCCTGACGACAGGCGCCACCGTGAGCGCGTGGCTGCTCGGCGAGCGGCTCGCCCGCGCGCAGCAACTGCTCGAAACCACCGACCAGCCGATCGACGCCATCGCGCAGGGCGCGGGCTTTGGTTCGGCCGCGTCGCTGCGCCAGCATTTCGTGGAGGCATTCAGGACCTCGCCGTCGGCATGGCGACGGGAGTTCCGGGGGACGTGAAAGAATGTGAGGGTGATGTGAAGCCGCGCGGCCTCAGCCTTCCGCAAGACGCCGCGCGACGTAAAACAGCAGCGCGACGAAAAAGATCATCGCGGCCCAAACCCAGTTCGGCATCACGTGCGGCGCAGGCTCGTGATGAAGCGTGCCCGCGGCGCGGCCCGAGAGCGTGCCGCCCGCTTGCGGGAGCAGATGCGCACGCCGCGCGACCGCCGCGAGATTGATGGGCCGCAAAAACACATGCTGACGCCGGGGCGCCTCGCCACGCGCGCGGTTCGGCGCCCGTCCATGCTTGGCCGCAACCACGGCGCAAAATTCGGTGAAGAACTCGTCGGCGAGTTCGTGCAGCGCGTTTTCGATCTGACGCGGCGGCAGTTCGCCCAGCGGCCCGGTCAGCGTGGCCCACACCGAATAGTCGATGCGCGTGCTCGCGCCCTTGCCCATCGCGGCCGGTTCCTCCTCGCGCAGTGCGACGTCGATCTGGCCGCGCAGCGAACCGATGCCGTCGGCGCGCGCGCGAAAGCTCAGCACCCGGCGCGGCGTGAGCGGCACCGTCGCAACGTCGCTGGCGATGTGAGCGCGCACTTCGTAACGCGCGCGCAGCGGTCCGAGTGGCACGGTCAGCGTGATCGCATACTCGCCGGGGCCGAGCCGCCTGAACGACTCGCAATGCTCCAGACTCGCCCGCACGAGCGCGACCTCCTGCAGCGCCTGCCAGACGGCAGACGGCTCGAGCGGAATCCTCAACGCATCGTTCAGTTCCATGGCGGCTCCCCGGTGGCGGTTCGAGAAGTTCCTTCAGGTCGTTCGGCGGGTGAGAGCATCAATCGGCGATCAATAGTCGAGCGCTCGGGCGCTTTCTCAGGAGGTCTGATCGATGCGGTCCACGCGCCCGGCGTGAAACGCCAGATAGGTCTTGATGCCGCGCACCGCCTCGAGTGGCGTCTCGTAGCTCCATGCGGCGTCCTCGACGCAGCCATCCTCGGTGCGCAGGTGGTAAAAGGACGCCTCGCCCTTGTGCGGGCAGGCTTCGGTGCGTGTGGAGCGTTCGAGCCGCGCCATGTTCACGTCGGCGCGCGGGAAGTAAAAGACGTCCGGATTGCCGGTCTCGACGAGCGTGAGCGCCGCGAGCGTATCGGCAATCGTGATGCCGCCGTGGATCACGCGCACGCGGTGACGGTTCACGACGATGTCGATGCGATGGCCGGTATCCGGTTCGACCGTCATGGTCTGCTCCCTGAGCGATGGGCGCCGCCGCGCTTTCGCGCGGCGCCTCACCCGGCACGGCGTGCCGGTTCTATCGTCAACTTGCCGGCCCAGCCACGCCGGGGCGAAAAGGTCCGGTCGCGCGGCAGCGGTGCCAGGAAATTCACGGCAAGTCCATGGTTTTCATTATCCGCGAAACTCCGGGGGCTTGCGCGAATTCGGCTGCCGCGCGCCGCCAGGGCTTACCAGATGAACGATGCGCGGGCGCTGCCATTCGAGCCCACCGTCACGGCACTGGTCTTGTCGATGCCGTTGTGGCTCGCGTGCACGGTATAGCGCCCCGGGCGCACGCGCACGAGCATGTACGGCCCGCGCGCAGTCGCATCGAGCACGCTCGCGCCGCGGGCGTCGACGATCTGCACGCGCACGTCGGCAAGGAATTCGGCGCTGCGGTCGGTGAAGCGCAAGGAAAGCGGCCACTGCGACCGAGCCGCTTGCAGCGCCTTCGATTCGTCGAGGCCGACACCGCCCGACACGAACTCCACGCTGCCTTGCTGCTGCACTTGCGGCATGCCGCCGCCGTTGGTGTTGCCGGCGCTCGACATATCGGTGCTCGAACCGCCCACTGCGCCGTTCGCGGGATTCATGCCGTTCACTGTACCGTGGGCGCCGCCTTGCTGGGCTGGCATCGGCTGCATCGGCGCTTGCTGCGCCGGCATTTGCTGCATTGGTGCTTGCTGCGCCGGCATTTGCTGCATTGGTGCTTGCTGCGCCGGCATTTGCTGCGCCGGCGCGTTCTCTTGCGGCATCGGCACCTGCTGCACCGGCGCACTGCCTTGCTGCGCTGCCGCGACGCCCGCGAAACCGAGTGTCAGGGTCGCCGCAATCGCAACGGTCGAAAGAACTGGACGCGCTTGATGGAACCTCTTCATCGTGAATGCTCCTTACAAATTGCCTCGGTATCGAACCGGCGCAAAATGCATGCCCAACTGTGAGGCATGAACAACACGCTGAAAAGAAAACTGCCGCCGGGGCGCGAAGCCCACGGCGGCAGTGAAAAAATAGGGTCCCGCTCAGCCGAGATCGACCGGCACGAAGATCTGCGCGTCGTCGCGCTGAATCAGGAGTGCGATGCTGTTACCCGCTTGCGCGATCATCTGCTTGAGCTGGTCGGGGCTCGTCACCGCGCGGCCGTTCACCGCGAGAATCACGTCGCCGGGCTGGATGCCGGCGTTTTCCGCGGCGCCGGACGCCTGCTCGACCAGCAAGCCGTGATCGATCGAGCCATTGCCCTTCTCTTGCGGCGAGAGCGGGCGCACCGCAACACCGAGGCGCCCCTGCATCTGCGACTTAGGCGTGTCGTTCGAGGCGAGCTTGCTGTCGGTGAGCGCGCCGATGGTCGCCGTGAAGTCCTTGGTCGACTTGTCGCGCCAAACGTGAATGTCGGCCTTCGTGCCCGGCTTCATGCCCGCGATCAGCGAAGGCAGGTCGACCGAATCGCCCACCGCCTGGCCGTTCACGGCAAGAATCACATCGCCGGGCTTCAGGCCCGCCTTCGCGGCCGGACCGCTTGCGTCCACCGAACTCACCAGCGCGCCGCGCGGCTTGTCCATGCCGAACGAGTCGGCGAGCGTCTGGTTCATCGACTGCACGGCCACGCCGAGGCGGCCGCGGCTCACATGACCGGTCTTGACGAGTTCGTCCTTGACCTTCATGGCCTCATTGATCGGGATTGCGAACGAAAGGCCCTGGAAGCCGCCCGTCTGCGAATAGATCATCGAGTTGATGCCGATGACTTCGCCCTGCAGATTGAACAGCGGGCCGCCCGAGTTGCCGGGGTTCACCGGCACGTCGGTCTGGATGAACGGCGTGTAGTTCTCGTCGGGCAGCGAGCGCGACTTCGCGCTGATGATGCCCGAGGTCACGGTGTTGTCGAAGCCATACGGCGAGCCGATCGCCACCACCCACTGGCCGACCTTGCTCTGGCGCGGGTCGCCGATCTTCACGGTGGGCAGATCCTTCGCGTCGATCTTGAGCACGGCGACGTCGGACTGCTTGTCCGCGCCCACGACCTTGGCCTTGAATTCGCGCTTGTCGGTGAGCTTCACGGTCACGACGTTCGCGCCGTCCACAACATGCGCGTTCGTGAGAATGTAGCCGTCCGGGCTGATGACGAAGCCCGAGCCGAGACTCGAGCTAGGCGTGTCGGGCTGCATGCCGCCGCCGTCGCCGCCCATGCCGGGCACGCCGCCGTAGAAGTGCTTGAAGAACTGGTAGAACGGATCGCCCGGATCGATCGGCAGTTGCTGCGCCCCGCCGCGCATGGAGGCCTGCTTCACCACATGCTTCGCACTGATGTTGACGACGGCCGGGCCGTAGGTCTCCACGAGGCCCGAGAAGTCCGGAATGCCGGTCTTGGCAGCGGCCTCGGCGGGCATCATCGCGGCCTGCGCCGGGGTGATCACCTGCGGCGGCGGCACGTCGCGGCGCCCGGCCACATAGCCCGCCGACAACGCGACTGCAACGGCCATGGCCACGGCACTGCGGGTAAAGACTTTGGTATTCATAGCGGACTCCTTGCGCGGGATACTGTCACGACGTAACGAAGATTAAGCGCTATCGCTTAAAGGAGTCTTAAGCGGGGAACTTCGCCGCAAACGCCCGTGCACCGGGCGATTGCTGGATTTCCGAAATGACTCGCGATCTCAAAACCGCACGTCCACCCGCAACCCGCCCGCCGGCGAATCACCGAGCGTGATGGTGGCCTCGTGCTGGTCGGCAATGCGGCGCACGATCGCAAGACCGAGCCCCGTGCCCGATACGTCCGTTGGCGCGCGGCTCGCGCTCGCACCCACGCGATAAAAGCGATCGAACACGCGCGAGCGTTCGTCGACGGGAATGCCTGGCCCGCTGTCGTCGATGCGCACGAGCGGATGGCCATCGTCCACGATCAGGCTCACGTCCACGCGGCCACCCGCGGGCGTGTATTTCGTCGCGTTGTCGAGCAGGTTGTTGAACATCACGCGCAAGGCGTCGGCATCGCCATGCACATGCGCGTCGACGCTCTCCTCGATGCCGAGATCCACGCCGCGCTGCTGCGCGAGCGGCGCATAGTTGAGCACGCAATCATCAAGCAGTGCATGCAGGTCGACGCTTTGCTCACGCGCGTGGCCGTCGGGCTCCGAGCGCGCGAGCGCAAGCAGTTGCTCGGCAAGACGCGTGGCGCGCGTCACGCCCGCTTGCAGATCGACGAGCGCTTCGCGGCGCGTTTCATCATCCCTTGCGCGCGCAACGAGTTGCGCCTGAATCTGCACCGCCGCGAGCGGCGTGCGCAGTTCGTGCGCAGCATCTGCCACGAAGGCCTTTTGTGTATCGAGCGCCTGGGCAAGGCGTTCGAGCAGCGCGTTGAGCGCATGCACGAGCGGCATCACTTCACGCGGCAGGCGCTGCTCGGGCAGCGGCTCGAGCGCCTCGGGGTGGCGCGTATCGAGCGCGAGCGCCACGCGCGAAAGCGGCTTGAGTCCGCGCCCCACCACCTGCCACACGGCGAGCCCGAGGAACGGCAGCAGGACGATCAGCGGCCAGAGCGTGCGCAGCGCGACGTTTGCGGCGAGCCGGTTGCGCACCGTCATTGGCTGGGCGAGCTGCACGACGTTGTCGCCGACGATCGCGCCATAGACGCGCCAGTCGCCGCGGTCGGTGCGCTCGGTCGAAAAGCCGAGCTCCGCGCGCGGCGCGAGCGGCGCGCGCGGATGCGAGTAGTACATCAGCTCGCCGTTGCGGTTCCAGATCTGCAGAACGATGCCCTCGGTGCCGGTGTCGCGCGAGCTTAGAATCTCGTTGAACGGCTCGGAAGGCAGCGCAGCGGCAATCTCCTGCAACTGGTAATCGAACAGCTCGTTGGCTTCGGCGAGCGCCTGGCGGTAGATCAGCCAGCCCGCGAGGCCCACGCCCGCGACCACGATCGCGAGCAGCCAGAACAGCAGTTGTCGTCGGATCGAACTCATTCGGAACTCATCAAGCGGGCGCTCGTCCTCACGCGTCTTTCGCGATCATGTAGCCGAGGCCGCGCACGTTGCGGATCAGGTCGGCGCCGAGCTTCTTGCGCAGCGCGTGGATGTAGACCTCGACCGTGTTGCTGCCGATCTCCTCGCCCCAGCCGTACATCTTCTCTTCGAGCTGGGTCTTGGAGAGCACCGCGCCGGGACGCGCGAGCAGTGCCTCCAGCAACGCGAACTCGCGCGCCGAGAGCGCGACGGGCGCGCCGTTCTGAGTCACCTGGTGCGAGGCGGGATCGAGCGTGATCGAGCCGTGGCGGATCGTGGACTCGCTGCGGCCCGACTGGCGGCGGATCAGCGCGCGCATGCGCGCGCCCAGTTCGTCGAGATCGAAGGGCTTGATGAGGTAGTCGTCGGCGCCGGCATCGAGACCTTTCACGCGGTCGGCGATGGCGTCGCGCGCGGTGAGGATCAGCACCGGCAGCGCCACGCCGCGCGCGCGCAAGGTGCGCAGCACGTCGAGGCCATCGCGCTTGGGCAGCCCGAGATCGAGCAGGATCAGATCGTAGGAGTCGGCGCTCGCGACCGAGAGCGCGGCCTCGCCGTCCTCGACCCAGTCGACCGCGAAGCCTTCGCCGCGCAGCGCCTTGCGCACGCCCTCGGCGATCATGCGGTCATCTTCGACTAGCAGTATGCGCATCGTAATGAATTGGCAAGGCGGCGCTCGCGGCACCGCGCTTGAAGCTCGAAGTGAATGAAGATGGCTGCATTCTAGCGCCTCGCCCCGCACCACCCGCGAGAACGACGCGCGTGCATGGGTGGTCCAGCCCTGCGCCCGCGCGACCTTTTCCCACATTTCTCGCCGGCGATGCGCGCACGCCACGCGAGGTCTTTACAATGTGCGCTTTTGCGGCGCGCGGCGCCGCGATGCGAACGCCCCCTTTCTCGTCCAACGCTCTTCATGCCGCCCGTTTTGCTGCCCATCTCGCTGTCCCGTCTACGTACCCGGTTCTGCCCGAACACCCCTCGTTCGCTTGCACGTCAATTTACTCGCCCCCTCGCGCTCGTCCTCGCCTGCGCGGCGCTCGCCACCTCCTTTGCCGGCACGCCGGCCCTGGCGCAAGGCCAGGGCGAACCGCTGCCCGCCCAGCACCAGGGTGGGCGCGTGCCCGCCGTCAACGTCAGCACCGTCCTGCCGCCGGGCGTGATGGCAGGGCTCGAGCGCGCACACGTACCGCTTTCGTCGGTGAGCGTGGTGATCGAGAAAGTGGGCGACCGACAGCCGAGCGTGGCCGTCAACGCGGGCCAGCCGATGATGCCCGCCTCGACGATGAAGCTCGTCACCACCTGGAGCGGCCTCTCGATGCTCGGGCCCGACTACCGCTGGAAGACCAGCGCCTACACCGACGGCGAGGTGGACGCGAGCGGCACGCTGCACGGCAATCTCTATATCAAGGGCACAGGCGACCCGAAGCTCGTTCCCGAAGAGCTGATCGATCTGGTGCAGAAGATTCGCGCGACCGGCATCGTGCGCATCGAAGGCGCGCTCGTGCTCGACAAGAGCGAATTCGACGTGTCTACGCGCGACCTGCCCTCGTTCGACGGCGACGACAGCGCACCGTACAACGTCGGCCCCGATCCGCTGATGTACGCGTTCAAGGCGGTCTCGTTCACGTTCGCACCATCGCACGACGGCGTGTCGGTCAACGTGGTGCCGCCCGTCGCGCAATGGCAGATCGACAACCAGATCCGCGAGCGCGGCGGCAAATGCGGCGGCCTGCTGCCGAGCCCGCAGGTCACGCCGGGCGCGAACGGCGTGGTCACGGCGAGCTTCGCGGGCAACTACGCGACGCGCTGCGGCGAGCGCACGCTCAACATGGCCGCGCCCGTCGATCACAGCACCTTCTTCGCCGACGGCTTCCTCGCGCTCTGGCAGCAGGCCGGCGGCAGCTTCGAGGGGACGACGCGCGAAGGCGTCGTGCCGCCGCGCTCGCGTCCGATCGCCGTGCATCAAAGCCCGCCGCTCTCGGACGTCGTGCACGACATCAACAAGTTCAGCAATAACGTGATGGCACGCAATCTGTTCCTCACGCTCGGCGCGGTCGCCGGCAAGCCGCCCGCGACCACGGCGAAGGCCGCAGCCGCCGTCACGGCGTTCCTGCGCAAGAGCGGCCTGAACATGCCCGATCTCGTGCTCGACAACGGCTGCGGCCTCTCGCGCGAAGAGCACATCAGCGCACTCTCGCTCGCGAATCTGCTGCAAGCCGCCAATGCGAGCCCGGTGGCGCAGCCGTTCATCGACTCGCTGCCGATCGCGGGCGTGGACGGCACCATGCGCAATCGCCTGAACAACGCGGGCGTCGACGGCAACGCGCACATCAAGACCGGCACGCTGCGCGACGTGCGCGCGATCGCGGGCTACGTGGCCGCCCAGAACGGCGAGACCTGGATCGTCGTGAGCCTCATCAACGATCCACGCGCCGAAGCCGCGCGCGCCGCGCACGACGCGCTGCTCGAATGGGTCTATCAGGGCATGCCGGAGGAGAAGCCAGTGTATGTCGATCCGCATCCGAAGCGTGCGTCGAAGGCCAAAGCCAGGCACGCCACGAAAGCGGAAAAGACCACCAGGGTCGTGAAGCGGACGCGCGGCGCGCATTGATCGTCCGGGCGCGCCAGCCGGTCCTGGCGCGCCCGCTTCCCGCACAAATTCGATGCGCGAATCCGCGCCTGCGCATCCCTCCTTCTCTCTCCCCCATCCCCCTCACGCCTGGCGCTCCGCTCGAAGCTTTCCTCTAGCAAAGCCCCGCGCGCCGTGCGCGTCGGGCGTGTACTCTGACGGGCACAGTCGATTGGCGCGTCGGAATATGCCTATCGAGACAAACACAACAACGCGGCGCTGACTCGCCAGCGCCGCTCAAGGGACAAGGAGAACGGGATTCGTGCAGTTCGACGCTGAATGGCTGCTGCTCGCCCTCGCGCCCGTCTTTCTCGCCTGCATCGGCTGGGAGGCGTGGCACCTCGCCCGCACGCGCCCCGACGCCGCGCTCTATAGCTGGCCCGACACGCTCTGCAACGCCGCGCTCGCGCTCATGCATCAGGGCGCCGACAAGCTCGCCTGGCTCGTCGCCATTCCCGTCTACGCCTACGTCTACCAGCATTGGCGCATCGTCTCGTGGCAGCCCGGCATTGGCGCGTGGCTCGCGCTGTTCGTCGCGCAGGATCTGCTCTATTACGTGTTCCACCGCGCGAGCCATCGCGTGCGATGGCTATGGGCCGCGCACGTCGTCCATCACTCGTCGGAGCGGCTCAACTTCTCCACCGCGTTCCGCCAGAGCCTCATGTATCCGGTCGCGGGCATGTGGGTCTTCTGGATCCCGCTCGCCGTGATCGGCTTCCCGCCGATGCAGATCGTCGGCATCGTGCTCGTCAATCTCGCGTTCCAGTTCTTCGTGCATACGCAAACCGTCGGCAAGCTCGGCTGGCTCGAGTACGTGTTCAACACGCCGTCGATGCACCGCATCCATCACGCGCGCAATGCGCAGTACATCGATCGTAATTACGCAGGCGTGCTTGCGATCTGGGATCGCCTGTTCGGCAGCTACGTCGAGGAAGAGGCGCACACGCCGCCCATCTACGGCATCGTCAAGCCGCTCGACACCTACAACCCGCTTAAGGCGAGCTTTCACGAATGGCTGGCGATGGCGCGCGACTGCTCGCGCATGCCCGACTGGCGCTCGCGGCTGGCCGCGCTGTTCGCGCCGCCCGACTGGTGCGAGCGCCGCGACGCCGCGCACGCGGCAACCGGCCTGGCTGCGATACGCACATACGTGTCGGAAAACAACACCGAGGGTGACATCGGATCGCGCAAGACCTGACAGATTGCGTAGTCTGACGATTAAAAGCTGGCAGCAGGCAATGGCAACACACGCCACAACAGAGGAGATGAAGTGAATATGAAGCAACAAGGACCGAGACACCGTACGCTCGTGCGCGCCACCCAGATCGCTGTCGCGAGCGCGGCTTTCGCGCTCCTCGCCGCATGCGGCGGCGGCAGCAGCAGCGACTCGAGCACGCCGCCACCGCCGCCGCCGTCCGGCGTGAGCATGCAGGTCGTGGCATTCGGCACGAGCCTCACCGACGCTGGCACGTATTCGCCGCAAATCACGCCGGGCTTCGGCGGCGGCCGCTTCACGACCAATCCGGGCGAAGTCTGGGCCCAGAAGGTGTCCGAGTACTTCGGCAGTCCGATGACGCCGGCCTTCGAAGGCGGCTTCGGCCTGCCGCTGACGGCCTCGGGCGGCTTCGACTATGCGCAGGGCGGCGCAATGGTCTCCACCGGCGGCGTGGCCAACACCAGCGCCCCGATTCCCACCGCGAGCCAGCAGCCCGTGACCTGGCAGGTCGGCCAGTACCTGGCACAGCACGGCAGCTTCAATGCGAACCAGCTCGTGCTCGTCGAAGGCGGCGCAAACGAAATCCTGGCGCTGCTAGACAACAATGGCGCAGGGCTCGCAGCGTTCGGCAAGGCCCTCGCGGCCACGCCGTTCTCGACGCTCGTGAACGATCCCGCCACGCAGGCCAAGACGGTCCAGTCGCTGGTCGCGCAGGGCTTCACGCAGACTCAAGCCCAGGCGCTGGTGCCGGCCGCCATCGCGCTGCAGATCATCACGACGGATCCGAACGCCGCCACCGACTTCGCATCGGTTCTGCCGATCGTCACGGCGGCCACGACGCTGGCCACCATCGTCAACACGCAGATCGCGGGCGCGCCCAAGGTCGCGGTCGTGACGGTGCCCGACGTCGGCAAGACGCCGGCTGCGATAACGGCCGATGCGGCCGTCGGCGCGACGCCGGGCTCGGCGAACGCGCCCGACCAGGCGCTCTCGCTCATCTCCGCCGTCTACAACCTCGCGCTGCTGAAGGGGCTCCAGCCGTCGATCGCCGCCAAGAAGGTCCTGCCAATCGACACGTTCTCGTGGATCGACCAGTCGATCCAGAATGCGGCGAGCCTCGGCTTCACCGTGACGAACACGGGGACGGGCTGCAACATCACGCAGATGGCGGCCAGCGCCACCAAGTACGCACTGGCCAATCCGCAGGCGACGCTCGGCTTGAACCCGGCGACGACGCCGCAGTCGGTCATCGACGCCGCCGCGCAGCAATACGGCCAGGCTTTCGGCGACTCGCTGTTCTGCTCGCCGCAGACCTACACGACCCCGAACGCGCCCACGACCTACATGTTCGCGGATCTCGTGCACCCGACCACTTCGCTGCACGCCCAGTTCGCCACCTTCGTGGAAACGCAGCTGGCTGCCGCCGGCATCGGCAAGGCACCGCAGTAACAGAGCACGCGCAGGCCACCCGCGCCGGGCCTCCCGGCGTAAAAAAACACCCCACGGCCCGCCAGGGTCGTGGGGTGTTTTCATTTTTATCGAGCGCGGAGGATCGCGCGTTAGTCCTGCTGCGCTTCGAACGCCGCAGCCGCGCGGCCCAGGCGGTCGTTCACGGCGATCCACTCGATGGTCTCGGGAAGCTTCTCGATGAGGATGCGCGAGACGTTCGCGCGGTCGAGCGCGCGCAGCAGACCATAGAGCTCGCGCGCATAGGCCTGCGGCTCTTCCGGCGCGGCCACGAAATGCACGTTCGCGGCGCTCGCCCATGCACCGGCGCGCGAGCCGCGCGCCACCAGCGCAACCGTCTCGCCCGCGTCGCGCGCGGCCGCGAGCAGCGGCTCCAGCGCCTCGAACGGCAGCAGCGCGAGCGGCGTGCGCGGCGCGTAATGCGCCTTGAGCGTGCCCGACGCGCGCGGCGCCGTGGCGTCCGAGCCATCGGGCAGGCGCGGCGCCTCGCCCAGCACGCGCGCGATATCGTGCGGGCTCACGTGGCCCGGGCGCAGCAGCGCCGGGAAGCCACGCGAAAGGTCGAGAATCGTCGATTCGATGCCGACATCGCACGCCCCGCCATCGAGCACATGCACGGTCGCGCCGAATTCGTCGCGCACGTGCTGCGCCGTGGTCGGGCTCACATGGCCGAAGCGGTTCGCCGAGGGCGCCGCGACGCCGCCATGGCCGCCGCGCCGCTTCGAGAACGCGGCCAGCAGTTGCTGCGCGACCGGATGCGATGGGCAACGCAGGCCCACTGAGTCCTGGCCGCCGCTTACCGCGTCGGGAATGCGCGCGTGACGCTTGACGATCAGCGTGAGCGGGCCGGGCCAGAACGCGTCGACGAGCTTTTGCGCCGCCTCGGGCCATTCGGCGGCCCAGTATTGCGGATCGCCGCCCGGCGGCAGATGCACGATCACCGGATGATTTGCGGGCCGGCCCTTCGCGGCATAGATGCGCGCGACGGCCTCTGGGCTCGCCGCATCGCCGCCAAGGCCGTAGACCGTTTCGGTGGGAAACGCGACCAGCTCGCCCGCGTCGAGCAATGCGGCGGCGGCTTCGATCTCGGCCGCGGTTACGTTGCGGCCTGGCTGCTGATCAGACATGATGCGGCCCGGCTCAGCGCGTGACGATGTGCAACAGGCGCGCGCAATCGCGCGCGGCCGTGCGCGCTTCGTCGAGCGTCGGCGCGGTGAAATTCACGTGGCCCATCTTGCGGCCCGGACGCGCCTCTTCCTTGCCGTACAGATGCAGGCGCGCGGAGGGCATCGCCGCGACCTGGTCCCACGGCGGCGTGACGGGCGCAGCGCCTTTCTGGGCCTTGGTCTCCCCCGCGCCCACGGCAAACCACACGTCGCCGAGAATGTTGAGCATCACGGCCGGCGAGTGCTGGCGCGGATCGCCGAGCGGCATGCCAGTCATCGCGCGCACCTGCTGCTCGAACTGGCTCGTCGCGCACGCATCGGTCGTATAGTGGCCCGAGTTGTGCGGACGCGGCGCCATTTCGTTGGCGACGAGCGAGCCGTCTTCGAGCACGAAGAACTCCACGCACAGCACGCCCACGTAGCCGAGCTTCGCAGCGATCTGCAACGCCGACTGCTGCGCCTGCTGCACGAGCGCCGCGCTCGCGTCAGGCGCCGGCACGATGGTGTGCGACAGCACGCCGTCGCGGTGCACGTTCTGCGCGAGCGGATACACCACGCTCGCGCCGCTCACGCCGCGCGCGATCAGCGCGCTCACCTCGAGCTTCAGCGGCAGGCGCTTTTCCAGCACGCAGGGCACACCGCCGAGCGAGGCATGCGCCTCGCGCACTTCGTGGGCGTTGGTCACGCGAATCTGGCCTTTGCCGTCGTAGCCCATGCGCGCGGTCTTGAGGATGCCCGGCAGCACGGCGGCCAGCGCCTCGTCGCCGATAGCTGCCAGCGCCTCGCGCGACTCGATCACCACGTGCGGCGCGACCGGCACGCCCGCCGCCGCGATAAAGCGCTTCTCCGCGATGCGGTCCTGCGCGACGGCCACGCAGCGGCCGGCCGGGCTCACGAAGGTCGACTTGGCGAGCGCGTCGAGACTTGCGGCAGGCACATTCTCGAATTCGGTCGAAACGGCTGCGCACAGACGCGCAAGCTCGGTGAGCGCGGCGGGGTCGTCGTAGGGCGCGCAGATATGGCGATCGGCGACCGCACCGGCGGGGCTCGTCGCATCGGGATCGAGCACGGCGACGCGATAGCCCATGGCCTGGGCGGCAAAGCAGAACATGCGGCCGAGCTGGCCGCCACCCACCATGCCCAGCCATGCGCCGGGCAGGATCGGTGAAACCGGAGAGTTGTCAGGAGTCATCTTCGTGGTCGGTCGCGGCTGGCCGCGGCGCGTGGGGAACGTCGCGCGTGGCCAAACCGGGGTTTAACGTCGAAGCACACACAGACGGGAACGCGCTGCCCCGCCAGTTTGCCCCTCGACGATGTCACTTCATGCGCTTTCGCGCGACGCAATCAAAGCGCCGGCAACACCATCGCGTGCGCCGCTTCGTTCTGGCGCACGCGGAAGGCCGCGAGCTTGTTCGCGTATTCGGGATCGGTCACGCTCAGCATCGATACGGCGAACAGCGCCGCATTGGCCGCGCCCGCCTCGCCGATGGCGAAGGTCGCGACCGGCACGCCCTTGGGCATCTGCACGATCGAGTGAAGCGAGTCCACGCCCTTCAGGTACTTGCTGACCGCCGGCACGCCGAGCACCGGCACCGTGGTCTTGGCCGCCAGCATGCCCGGCAGGTGCGCCGCGCCGCCCGCACCCGCGATGATCGCGCGCAGGCCGCGCTCGCGTGCCCGTTCCGCGTACTCGAACATTTCGTCGGGCATGCGGTGCGCCGAGACCACCTTGGCCTCGTACGCGACGCCGAATTCCTGCAGGATCGCGACCGCGTGCTTCATCGTGTCCCAGTCGGAGCTGGAGCCCATCAACACGCCGACGAGCGGCGCCGCGTGCTGGTGAGCAGTCTGAACTTCACTCATTGTGCTTCCTTCTTCCCTCTTCGCTGCTTTATGCGAGCTTCTGGCCCGTGAGGCGCTCGAGCGCCTCCTGATACTTAGCCGACGTCTTCGCCAGCACGTCGTCGGGCAGCTTCGGCGCCGGCGGCTCTTTCTTCCACGGCTGGGTTTCGAGCCAGTCGCGCACGAACTGCTTGTCGAACGACGGCGGGTTCGAGCCCACCTGGTACTGGTCGGCGGGCCAGAAACGCGACGAATCGGCGGTGAGCGCTTCGTCCATCAGATAAAGCTTGCCGTTGTTGTCCAGACCGAACTCGAACTTGGTGTCGGCGATGATGATGCCGCGCGTGGCCGCGTAGTCGGCGGCTTCCTTGTACAGCTTGATCGAAATCTCTTTGATGGTGCGCGAAAGCTCCGTGCCGATGCGGCGCTCCATCTCTTCGTAGGTGATGTTCTCGTCGTGGTGGCCCATTTCGGCCTTGGCTGCCGGCGTGAAGATCGGCTCGGGCAGCTTCTGCGCGTTCTGCAGGCCCGGCGGCAGCGCCACGCCGCATACGGCGCCGGTTGCCTGATAGTCCTTCCAGCCGCTGCCGGCCAGATAGCCGCGCACCACGGCTTCCACGAGGATCGGCTCGAGGCGCTTGACCACCACGGCGCGGCCCTTGACCTGATCGACTTCGTCGGCGGCCACGACCGTCTCGGGCGCGATGCCCGTGAGGTGGTTCGGCACGACGTGCTTGAGCTTCTCGAACCAGAAATCAGCCATCTGGTTGAGCACCTCGCCCTTGCGCGGAATCGGCTCGCCCATGATGACGTCGAACGCCGACAGCCGGTCGGTCGTGACGATCAGCAGCTTGTCGTCGCCCACGGCGTAGTTGTCGCGGACCTTGCCGCGGCCGAGGAGCGGCAGCGAGCGGAGCGTGGATTCGTAGAGGGTAGACATCGTCGTGATTCGCTAAAAGAACAATCGAAAACGGGCAGATCCGGGCAATATCGCAGCCACGGATCGCGGAATCAGTCCCCGGCGGGGAGCCGGAATCTGAAAGTATTGCGAGGGTAAACCAAAACTAATCAGAAATCCCGAAAAAGCCCATCGCCGTTCCCCCAAAACAGGCGGAAACGGCGATGTTTTTACGACTCCGGGATAGCCGCGTTAGCGCGGCCATCCGTTTAGCGGACGATCTGCGCGAGTTCGCCCGACTTGTACTTCTCGGCGATCTTGTCGAGCGAGACCGGCTTGATCTTGCCAGCCTGGCCTTCGCAGCCGAACGCGAGGAAGCGGTCCACGCAGACCTTCTTCGCAGCTTCGCGAGCCGGCTTCAGGTAGTCGCGCGGGTCGAACTTCGACGGGTTCTCGAACATGTAGCGACGGATCGCGCCCGTGATCGCCAGACGCAGGTCGGTGTCGATGTTGATCTTGCGCACGCCGTGACGGATGCCTTCCTGGATCTCTTCGACCGGCACGCCGTAGGTTTCCTTCATGTCGCCGCCGAATTCGCGGATTTCCGCGAGCAGCTCCTGCGGCACCGACGACGAGCCGTGCATCACGAGGTGCGTGTTCGGAATGCGCGCGTGGATTTCCTTGATGCGCTGGATCGACAGGATGTCGCCCGTGGGCTTCTTGGAGAACTTGTACGCGCCGTGCGAGGTGCCGATGGCGATCGCGAGCGCGTCGCACTGCGTGAGCTTCACGAAGTCGGCGGCCTGCTCCGGATCGGTCAGGAGCTGCTCGCGCGTCATGGTGCCTTCGGCGCCGTGACCGTCTTCCTTGTCGCCCTTCATCGTCTCGAGCGAGCCGAGCACGCCCAGTTCCGCTTCCACGGTGACGCCGATCGAGTGCGCCATTTCGACGACCTTGCGCGAAACATCGACGTTGTACTCGTACGAAGCGACCGTCTTGCCGTCGGCCTCGAGCGAGCCGTCCATCATCACGCTCGAGAAACCGCTGCGGATGGCTGCCATGCAGACCGCCGGCGACTGGCCGTGGTCCTGGTGCATCACCACCGGAATATGCGGATACGACTCGATCGCCGCTTCGATCAGGTGACGCAGAAACGGCTCGCCCGCGTATTTGCGCGCGCCTGCCGAAGCCTGCATGATCACCGGCGAACCGACCTGGTTAGCGGCTTCCATGATGGCCTGGACTTGTTCCAGGTTGTTCACGTTGAACGCCGGCAGGCCATAGCCGTTTTCCGCGGCGTGGTCGAGCAGTTGACGCATTGAAACGAGAGGCATTGTTGCTACTCCTTTGATTTGAAACGAATTGCTTCATGCCGCCGGCCGTCTAGCGCGGCCGGTCGAGGATGGCCTGACGGCCACCGCCCGCGCGCCGGGCAGCGGGCTCAATGGCGTGATTTTATCGCGAAGCCGCCCCATTCCCGCCGCCCAAAAAACGAACTGGCATGAAATTAGCGTATCAGGACGTCAAATCGGCGAGAAGATGCAAAAAGGGTTGACAGCCCGCGCCTGCCTCGCTTGCGCACGGGCCGCTACAGCCGGGGACAGCAGCCCGACCAGCACCTGACTGGCACCTTTTAGATACCAATTCGATACCAGCATCAGGCACTCATCTCCCCTACCTGCACGAGTCTCGAAAATAAAGCGAAAAAAATCGCCGCGGCTTTAGAGGACGTCGCCGACCCGCACGATCTTCAGCGTGTTGGTGCCGCCCGGCTGGCCCATCGGCTCGCCCACGGTCAGCACGACCATGTCGCCGCGCGCCGCGTAGCCCTTGCTCACCACCACTTCGATGGCCTGCTGGAGCGCCGTGTCGCGGTCGTTGCTGGTGTCCAGATGCAGCGGCGTGACATTGCGGTAGAGCGACATCGCCCGCTCGCTGCCGGTGCGCGGTGTGAGCGCGAAGATGGGCACATGGGTCCAGTGGCGCGACATCCAGAGCGCGGTCGAGCCCGAGTCCGTCAGCGCGACGATGGCCTTCGCGCCCAGGTGATAGGCCGTAAACAGCGCGCCCATGGCGATCGACTGGTCGATGCGCGTGAAGGTGCGGTCGAGGAAGTCCTTGTCGAGCTCGCTGTGCTCCGACTTCTCGGCTTCCACGCAGATCGCGGCCATGGCCTCGATGGTCTCCACCGGGTACTTGCCCGCCGCCGATTCGGCCGAGAGCATCACGGCGTCGGTGCCGTCGAGCACGGCGTTGGCGACGTCCGAGACTTCGGCGCGGGTGGGCACCGGCGCGTGGATCATCGACTCCATCATCTGCGTGGCGGTGATCACGAGCTTGTTCGACTCGCGCGCCATGCGGATCATGCGCTTTTGCAGCGCCGGCACCGCCGCGTTGCCCACTTCCACGGCCAGATCGCCGCGCGCGACCATGATGCCGTCCGACGAATCGAGGATTTCCTGCAGCGCCGGGATGGCTTCGGCGCGCTCGATCTTCGCGATCATCTTCGGCTTGATGCCGTAGGGCGCGCCCGCGATGTTCGCAAGCTGGCGCGCCATTTCCATGTCGGTGGCGTTCTTCGGGAACGACACGGCCACGAAGTCCGCGCCGAGCGACATCGCCGTGCGGATGTCCTCCATGTCCTTCGCGGTGAGCGCCGGCGCCGTGAGGCCGCCGCCCTGGCGATTGATGCCCTTGTTGTTCGACAGGTCGCCGCCCACGCGCACCGTCGTGTGGATCTCGCTGCCGATCACGCGCACCACGTCGAGCACGATCAGGCCGTCGTTGAGCAGCAGCACGTCGGCGGGCTTCAGGTCGCGCGGCAGATCCTTGTAGTCGAGGCCGACGCGCTCGTCGTTGCCGAGCTCGCAGTCGGCGTCGAGGATGAAGGGCTGGCCGGGCTGGAGCGTCGTCTTGCCGTTCTCGAACTTGCCCACGCGAATCTTCGGGCCTTGCAGGTCGGCCATGATCGCGACTTCGCGGCCGCACTGACGGGCGCATTCCCGCACCATCTCGGCGCGTTGGCGATGATCGTCGGCGGTGCCGTGCGAGAAGTTCAGACGCACCACGTCCAATCCCGCGCGGATCATTTTCTGCAGGACGTCCGGCGTGCTGGAAGCCGGACCGATGGTGGCAACAATCTTGGTGGCGCGATGCATGAGTCTCCTCGTCTGGATGGGATCGCTGGAAAAACCGATGTTGCGAGATGTGCTGGCCGGCTCCCACGCCGATGAGGCGGGGCCGGAACGCGCACCGGTCAGACCCGGCGTCGCTTTCTTGGAGGGCTCGGCGCCAGTCGGCTGGACTGGCGCGGCGTTGCTTGTGCCGACGTTGCCGGCGTTATGGATGTTCGTGCCCGCGAGCGGCGCATGCTCGCGCTTTGGCGCGGCGGCGGGCGTCGCGCTCGCCCGCGCTGCGCCTGCGAGGGGCGCTGCGCGCCCCTGCTCTTTTGCCGCTTTTGCCACCCCGGCTGCGCCGCGCGGCCTGGCCGCGCCGGCGCGAGGAGACTTGCCAGCGGCGGCCTGTGCCGCCGCTCTTGCCACCGCCTTTGCCACTTTGGCGGCCGGGGCGCGCGGCGCCACTTAGCCTGCCGCCCGGGTTTCGAGCACTTCGACTGCCGGCAGCTTCTTGCCCTCGAGGAATTCGAGGAATGCGCCGCCGCCGGTCGAGATATAGCTGACCTTGTCGGCGATGTTGTACTTCGCGATGGCCGCGAGCGTGTCGCCACCGCCGGCGATCGAGAACGCACCCGAATTCGCGATGGCGCTCGCGAGCGTCTTGGTGCCGTTGCCAAACTGGTCGAACTCGAACACGCCGACCGGGCCATTCCACACCACCGTGCCGGCTTGCGCGAGCTGCGCGGCGAGCGCGTTGGCCGTGACCGGGCCGATGTCGAGAATCATGTCGTCGTCGGCCACGTCGGCCACGTTCTTCGTCTCGGCCTTGGCCGTCGGCGCGAATTCCTTGGCGGTCACGACGTCGGTCGGGATCGGCACCGAAGCACCGCGCGCGCGCGCTGCTTCGATGATGGCCTTGGCTTCGTCGACGAGATCGGCTTCGGCGAGCGACTTGCCGATCTTCAGGCCGGCCGCGAGCATGAACGTGTTGGCGATGCCGCCGCCGACGATCAGCTGGTCGACCTTCTCGGCCAGCGACTTGAGGATGGTGAGCTTGGTCGAGACCTTCGAGCCCGCGACGATCGCCACGAGCGGGCGCTTGGGCGCGCCGAGCGCTTTGCCGAGCGCGTCGAGCTCGGCCGCCAGCAGCGGGCCTGCGCAGGCGATGCCCGCATACTTCGCGATGCCGTAGGTGGTGGCTTCGGCGCGATGCGCGGTGCCGAAAGCGTCGTTGACATAGACGTCACAGAGCTTCGCCATTTTCTGTGCGAGCTCGTCGGAATTCTTCTTCTCGCCCTTGTTGACGCGGCAGTTTTCGAGCAGGACCACGTTGCCCGGCGCGACGTTCACGCCGTTCTCGACCCAGTTCGCGACCAGCGGCACGTCGCGGCCAAGCAGTTCGGCAAGGCGCTTCGCGACCGGCGCGAGCGAGTCTTCTGGCTTGAATTCGCCTTCGGTCGGGCGGCCCAGGTGCGAGGTGACCATGACGGCCGCGCCGGCGTCGAGCGCCGCCTTGATGGCCGGCACGGACGCGCGCACGCGGGTGTCTTCGGTGATGTTGCCCTGGTCGTCCTGCGGCACGTTCAGGTCGGCGCGGATAAACACCCGCTTGCCCTTGAGCTTGCCTTCGGAGATGAGGTCGGAAAGACGCAGAACCTTGTTCATGGAGATTTCATCTTGATGGTGGGAAGGCGGTGGCAAGCCGATGCGGGCGCCGAATGCAACGCGTGCCCGGGTGCCATGGCTACCGTGGGTGCCATGGGTGCCCGACACGTGCAATCGGGGACAAAGACGCAAAGGGCGCGGCGCGGGATCCGCGCGGCTGCCCTCTGCCGGCTCTGTGACAGGCCGCTGCGCCGCTGCGGGTCGCTGCTCGGCGCCGGGCGCGAGGCCAGCATCGATTTGCGAGATCGGTATTTTAGCCGATAGCCAGGTTGATCTGAGCGTGCATCAGAGAATGTCGCGTATTTGCATGGGCGCTGCGCAGACCTTGCGAGACCTTACAGCGCCAACGCGCGCGCCCGTGAGCGCGCTTGCGGCGCACAAATGACGCTAAAATGGCACTCTTTGCCCCGCGCGCGCCCGAAGGGTTCGCGCCTGGGGCGTGCGGCGCCGAATGTGGCAAGACAGCCGGCTGCGCCCGATCGATACACCGGATACAAAGAGAATCATCCTCATGAGCGAACTCAAGGAAATGCCCCTGGTCGAGTTGAAGGCCAAGGACCTGCCCGCGTATTGCCCGAATCCGTCGATGCCGCGCTGGAGCAATCATCCGCGTGTCTTTCTCGACGTGACCCACGGCGAAGCGAAGTGCCCGTATTGCAGCACGCGCTACAAGCTGCGCGACGGCGAGGTCGTGCACGGCCACTGACGGCTGCTGTTGGCAGGAAGCGGCACGGTTCGCAAGGTTCGCACACACGGCGGTAACGTGAGGACAGGCGGCCCGGGCCGCCGCATTCCGGGCGCTCAGCGCAACAGAAGACGCCGCGCCAGCGTGGGCACCCGATGATGCCCGCGCCGGCACGCGGCATGTTCCTCGCGCCTGCCGCCACTGGCGCATCATCCGCCACGCAGGCCCCTCGAACGGCCCGCAACCCGCCGGCGCGCTTGCCGCGCCGATTCCCTAACCGCGTTTCGCGCACGCTCCGGCCCAAGGTTGCCGGGCCGCGTACGAAATCCCCGCCCTTTTTCCGGACCCTGACTCCCGATGCGCCGCGCGCTGGTAATTGCACCGAATTGGATCGGTGACGCACTGATGGCGCAGCCGCTTCTTTCGCGGCTCGTAAAACTGCATCCGCGCATCGACATCGATGCGATTGCGCCCACCTGGGTTGCGCCCGTGCTCGAGCGCATGCCCGAGATACGCGACGTCTACGCCACCGACCTCGCCCACGGCAAGCTGCAGCTGCTGCGCCGCTGGCAACTGGCCGGCGACCTGCGCGCCGAGCGCTACGACGCGGTCTACGTGCTGCCGAATTCGCTCAAGTCCGCGCTGATCCCGTGGCTCGCGAACATTCCGCTGCGCATCGGCTACACCGGCGAGAGCCGCTACGGCTTCCTGAACGTGCGCCACGCAAATCCCCCCAAGGACGAGCGCCCGCCGATGGTCAAGCACTACGCCGCGCTCGCCTACGCGCCCGGCGCCACCGCACCCGACGACCTGCCGCTGCCGCGTCTCGAAGCGGATCCGAACGAAGCCTCGCGCGTCTCGGCGCGCTTCAATCTCGACACGCGCGTGCCGCTGCTGGTGTTCTGCCCCGGTGCCGAATACGGCCCCGCCAAGCGCTGGCCGCCCGAGCATTTCGCGGCGCTCGCGCGCATGGTCGGGCAGTCGTTCCCGTACATGCAGATCATCGCGCTCGGCTCGCCCAAGGACGCTCCGCTCGCCCAGGCGATCGCCGACAAAGCCCCGAACGTGCGCAACCTGTGCGGCCAGACCGCGCTGGGCGAAGCCTGCGCGCTCATCTCGCGCGCGAGCGCCGTGGTCACCAACGATTCGGGTCTCATGCACGTCGCCGCCGCGCTGCGCCGGCCGCTCGTGGCGATCTACGGATCGACGGATCCGCGCCACACGCCGCCCTTGTCCGACCTCGCAAAGGTACAATGGCTGCATCTCGAATGCAGCCCCTGCTTTGCGCGCGAGTGTCCGCTCGGGCATCTAAACTGCCTGCGCGAACTGAGCCCGGAACAGGTCTTCGACGATTTGCGCGGTATGCTGGTCGCCCAGCGCTAGCAGCACCGAACCCGGGCGGCGAGCGCGCCGCGCACGCCCCCGCGCGGTTTCCCTTCGGCCTGCCCGCGGGCTGCCGGCGCCCGGCAAACCTCGCGCCCCTCACGGGCTTCGGGCCGTGGATGTGCGGCACGCCACTGACACCATGCATCGAGCGCGCGCCCAATTCAGGTAACGCGCTACGAAGCGGGGCGTCACAGGCCTGTCTCGCGACGGTCTCATGATGCGGCGGCGTGCGCCTGGCTGCCAGGCGCCACCAACCGCCGCCTCGGAACCGAAGCAAACGCCGAAGCCAACGCCAACCCGCGCAAGAAGCGCATCAGATCAACGAGCCATGCCACGTTTTGCCCACATCTTCGAAGCCGCCGCGGACACCCTCAACGCGTACTATCAGGCCGTCGCGGAGGTCAACATCGACACGTTGATGGGCCTGTGGATCGACGAGGAGTTCGTGAGTTGCATCAGCGCCCAGGGTTCGCATCTGCACGGCCTGTCCGACATTCGCGCCGGTCTCGCCGCGGAGCTCGAAGCCGCGCCGGTGTCGATCGAGCCGCTCGACATCCGCGTCTACGACAGCCTGGGCACGGTGGTCTACGCCATCGTGGAGGCGCATCGCCCTGTGGATCCGAACGCGATTCCGGCAATGGTCTTCACGACTTATGTGATGGTGCATGAGCGCGGCGAGTGGCGCATCGCGCACATTCACGCGAGCCGCATGCCCGACGACGCCGCGAGCCAGTTCTCAGCAAAGCTGCGCCACGGCCAGGGCGCGCTGCATTGACAAAGGCGTGCGCGGCGCCAGCAGGACAGCGGTAAAAGCAGGGCCAGGCGCGGGAGAAAGGGGACGGCCATGAGCACGACAAGCGAAAAAGCGGCGTTAAGCCGGACTAGCAACGAAGCGGCAAGACACCCTGCCGCCGCGTCTGTCCTGAACGGTGCGCGCGGCCACGCGCAGGGGGACGCGAACCACCCCGCCGCCTATCAGACGCACTGCCAGTCACCCTGCCAGACGCCCTACCAGGCCCCCTTCTGGCTGCCGGGCGCGCACCTCCAGACCATCATCCCCGCGCTGTTTTCGCGCCTGCCCCTGCCCGCCTATCGGCGCGAACGCTGGGACACGCCCGATGGCGACTTCATCGAGCTCGATTGGGCCGACGCGCCGCCGCAGCATTCGTCACAAGCGCCGCTGTTCGTGCTCTTTCACGGTCTTGAAGGCAGCTCCGGCTCGCACTATGCCCGCGCGTTCGCGGCGGCAGCGCACGCGCACGGCTGGCACGCGGTCATCCCGCACTTTCGCAGTTGCAGCGGGCCGATGAACCTGCTGCCACGCTTCTACCATCTCGCCGACGCAGCCGAAGTCGACTGGGTCCTGCGCCGCCTCGCCGCGCGCCACGCGGGCCCGCTCGTGGTGGCGGGCGTTTCGCTCGGCGGCAACGTGCTGCTGCACTGGCTCGCGCAGCAACGCGAAGACGCAAGGATCGTGAGCGCCGCCGCCGCGATTTCGGCGCCGCTCGACGTGCACGCGGGCGGCAAGATGCTCGCGAACGGCTTCGGCATGGTCTACACGCGCAGCTTCCTGAAGACGCTCAAGGTGAAAGCGCTGCAAAAGCTCGAACAGTATCCAGGCTTGTTCGACGCGCAAGCGGTGCTGGCGACGCGCAACATGTACGAATTCGACGATGTCGTGACCGCGCCGCTGCATGGCTTCAAGAGCGCGCACGACTACTACACCCGCGCGACGGTGCGCCCGAAGCTCGGCGAGATCGCCGTGCCCACGCTCGTCCTCAACGCGCGCAACGACCCGTTCCTGCCCGGCGATGCGCTGCCTGCGCACCACGAAGTGAGTTCTGCGGTCGAGCTCGAGCAGCCCGAAGACGGAGGCCACGTCGGCTTCATGACGGGGCCGTTTCCTGGCCGCAACGACTGGCTCGCGCAACGCGTGACCCGCTACCTCTCGCCCCACCTCGCCAAAACCCATGGATGACATCGTCAAACAGGCGCTCGCGCGCTGGCCCAACGTTCCGCATTGCACCGGCTGGCTGCTGCTCGACGCGCGCGGCCACTGGCGCCTGCGCGACGAAGCCGACCAGGCCCAGGGCGCACCAGGCACGCTAATCCGGCACGAGGCGCTCATCGGCTTCATCAACCGCAATTACGGACGCGACGCCAAGGGCCAATGGTTCTTTCAGAACGGGCCGCAACGCGTCTATGTCGAGCTCGAATACACGCCGTTGGTCGTGCGCCTCGCCAGCGCGAACGGCGGCGTACTGACGCTCGCCGATCAGGCGGGCCAGCCTTTCGAGCCGACTGCCGTGTACGTCGACGAGCATGGCAGCGTGCTGTTCGAAGCTGCGCCGGAATCGACGATGGAAGCGGCCACGGAAAGCGCCGACATCGCCGCAGCCACGCATGCGCGCGTGGCCCTGCTGCACGATCACGACCTCGACTGCTTCACGGAGCATGCGACGCTAGCCGAGGACGGCGAGAGCGGCACGTTTCACTGGCGCGCCGAGACCGCGCTGCCCTTGCAGCCCATCGCGCGCGCGGACGTGCCCGCGCGTTTCGCGTTCATACGGAGTCCGGAGCAAGCTGAAAAGGCGGAAAAAGCCGCTGGCTGAGCCGGATAGGCGCGTTCACCCCTGGTCCTGTTCGTCCGCGCGCTCTTCCTTGTAGCGCGCCTCGAAGTCATGCAGGCGCGCATCGATCGTCGACAAATCGTAGAACCCCACCGACTTCATGTCGCGCGCCTCCTTTAGCTGCCGGATCGCCGACGGCCACGCGCCATCGAGCGCGAACTTTTCCGCGAGCGCCCGCCGTTGCGCAAGCAGGTCGCCCAGCCCCGCGCTCGACTGAGCGAGATACAGCCACCACGCCCCCTCGCGCGGCTCGGACTCGGTCTCGCTGCGCGCGAGCGTCTGCGCCTCCTTGAAGCGGCGCGCGTCGATCAGCGCCTGCAGCAGGCCGTCGGTGGCCGCATGCGACGCGGGCCACGCCGCATGCGCGGCCTGCGCGAGCCGCACAGCTTCGTCGAAGCGGCCCGCGCGACGCGCGATCTCGGCAGCCAGCACGTCGAGGCTCGGCGAGCTGCGGATTTTGCCGCCACTGCTCTTACCCGCGTTGCTGCCCCCGCTTTCACCATCCGCGGCTTCGAAGCTGGCAAACGATGCGCGCGCATTCGCAAGCGACGCCGCGGCGTCGTCGTAGCGTTCGACGCGCATCTGCGCACAGGCAATGCCGTACCAGTTCGCCGCGACGTTGAGCGCGACGCGATCGTCGATCTCGACACGCAGACGCGCAATCTCGTCGAGGTAATCGCCGCGCGAACGGTCCTGAAGCACGCGCACACGCGCACGCACGAAACCGTATTCGGGCGACTGACGCGGCTGCCGGTACGGCGAGCGGCGAGCGCGATCCTCCATGTCGGCGATGCGCGAGATCGTGAGCGGGTGCGTGCGCGCGTAGGCCGGCACGCCGGCGTCGCCCAGCGACGTGCGCTCGAGCCGCTCGAAGAACGCCACCATGCCCCAGGCATCGTAGCCTGCGCCGGCCAGCAGCTTGAAGCCGACGCGGTCCGCCTCATGCTCGGCGGCGCGCGAGAAGCGCAGCTGGCTGTCGACGGCGTAAGCCTGGCTGCCCATGGCGATCGCGCTGCCGAGGTCGCCGCTCCTCGCCAGCACGCCCGCGAGAATGCCGAACACAATACCCGCGAGCGCGGCATAACCCGTACGCTCGCTCTGGGAAAGCATGCGCGCGATGTGCCGCTGGAGCACGTGGCCCATCTCGTGGCCGAGCACGGAAGCCAGCTCCGACTCGGTCTGCGTGGCCATGATCAGTCCCGTATTCACGCCGATGAAGCCGCCCGGCAGCGAGAACGCGTTGATCTGTCCATCGCGCACGGCGAACAGATCGAAGTCCGGCCGATACCCACCGATGAACTGCGCCGCCGCCGAAGCCGAGAGGCGCTCCGCCACCGAGTTGAGATAGTCGCGCACGAGCCAGTCGCCGATGTAGTCGGGATCGCGCCGGATTTCACGCATCACGCGCTCGCCGATGCGGCGCTCCGCC
Source organism: Paraburkholderia sp. A1RI-2L (assembly GCF_048957375.1). Lineage (NCBI taxonomy): Bacteria > Pseudomonadati > Pseudomonadota > Betaproteobacteria > Burkholderiales > Burkholderiaceae > Paraburkholderia > Paraburkholderia sp. A1RI-2L. The sequence continues at coordinate 201,124 of NZ_JARBTA010000001.1, read as the reverse complement.
TGCGGAGTGAGTTCGCCGCCCGAGCCGTCGCCGAGGTCGGGCAGTTGCGGAACCCAGGCCGGCGCGCGCGCACTGGCGTTGCCGCGTGCGCCCGGCATCCCGGAGGAGTCGGCGAGTTGTTCTGAACCGGACGTGCCGAAACGGCTCTGCGCGCCGCCATAAGTGCCGAATACCCCCTGCGCGATCGAGGCCGGAATGGCGAAGCTGGCTTCATCGTCGGGCGGGCCGCTTACGAGCGCGGGTGCATCGGCGGCGAGCGCGCCAACGACGGATGGCTTGCTCGCGCGAGGCCCGGCCGCACCCGTGGCGGGCGCGCTCGCCGCATGGAGATCGAGCACGGCCGCGTGCGCAGCCGATGCCCCCGCCCCACCGCCCGGCGCCTGTGCGTGCGCTTGCGGCGTAACGGCAAGCGACATGCACAACCACGCAGCAAGCAGCCGTTTCAGATGCATTGATGACAGGATCGAAGAATGCAGAGCGCTGGCCCAGTGGCAGGAATCCATCATCTGGCGCCTGCGCCGACTGGCCCCGACCGACCGATTGTAGCCCCGTGCGGCAAGCCTGGAACGCTGCACTCCCCAATGGAAGTGCAGCCGCAACGATGCGCGAGAGCCATCGCCAGGTCTCCATGTTCCGTGCTTGACCGGATGCTCCGACGGGCGGGGCCGTATTCGAATCTTTCGCTTAATATATCGGCGCGAACGATTCACTCCGAGCTTACAATCCCGGAACCTTGGCGCAGCACCTGCGTCGATAGCAAATACACGGCGCGTCGAGCGAAATCCTGCTAATCCGCGCCTTTATCATGAAAGAACCCACCATGCCCGAACTCACCCATTTCGACGCCGCAGGCGACGCGCACATGGTCGACGTCGGCGGCAAGGCCGAGACCCGGCGCATCGCCGTGGCGAGCGGCACGATTCGCATGCTGCCGGCCACATTCGCGCTGGTGCGCGACGGCAACGCGAAGAAAGGCGATGTGATTGGCGTCGCGCGCATCGCCGCGATCCAGGGCGCCAAGCGCACCTCGGATCTGATTCCGCTGTGCCATCCGCTCGCGATCACGCGCGTGAAGGTCGATTTCGCGCTCGATGAGGCGCTGCCAGGCGTGCACTGCACCGCGCAAGTGGAGACGCTGGGCCGCACGGGTGTGGAAATGGAAGCGCTGACCGCGGTTCAGGTGGGCCTGTTGACGGTCTACGACATGTGCAAGGCGGTGGACCGCGGCATGACGATCACCGATGTGCGCGTGCTGGAGAAGCACGGCGGGAAGTCGGGGGATTGGGTGGCGGCGGGTTAAGGCGCCGCCAGGGCGGAGTTAAGGCAATGTCCAAACGCTGAGCGCGTTCGTTGGCGCGCCCAGCGGCGAGCCGGAGCCCAGCCGCCGCGCCCGATAGTCAATCATCCCTCAATCATCCGAATCGTCGTCCGATTCGTTCGACTCTTGCTGGACTTTCGTCGCCGGCATGCCGTACTTTTTCACCAGCGCGGCCTTGAAGCCTGCGAGCGCCGGCTCGGCGTCGCAGAGGCTGTATAGCGAGGCCATTTGCGTGGGCCAGTCATGCAGTTCCTGCGCAAAGATTTTCAGGCGCTCGACCGTGTCGAACGCGCCGTCCTGATTCCCATCGAGCGCCTGCAGTGCCGCATAGCGGCGCAGCACGGTCTCGCCCGGCAGCAGCGCAATCGCGCGCTCGTGCGCGGCGAGCTTGCTCGCGAGATCCCGGGCGTCGATCGACATGAGCGTCGCCATGCCGTAATTGCCCCAGGCGCGGAACAGGAACGACGGCTGCGCCGCATACTCCTCGGCGGGATGGGAACCGTAGTACAGCACCTCCGCTCGGTTGTAGTCGTGCAGCACCGGCCACAGCGAAACGATGCCGCCGAACACGAGCACCGCATAAACGGCGCGCGTGAGGCTCGGCGGAACGAAGCGCAGCGGCTTCGTCTCGAGCAGGCCGAACACGAACATCGCGGGCAGCAGGAAGAACATGTACTGCTGCGGATACTCGACGAGCGCATGCATGACCAGCGCGCCAATCAGCGCAAAACCGAAAATGCGCTCTGCCGTATGCGGCGCGCGCAGCGCGCGCACGAACCAGGCGACGAGCCCGATCACGACGATCGCGCAGCCCAGCACACCCGTCTTGGCGAGCAAGTCGATGAAGATGTCGTGCGAGTTGTTGGCGATCTCGACGCCGCCCAGCGTGCGCGCGAGTTCGAACTGATGGATCGGGAAGTCTCCCCAACCCACGCCCAGCAGCGGATGCGTCTTGAACATCGTCCAGCCGTAGCGCCACAGTGCGATGCGCGGCGCGATCTGGCCGGCATCCTTGAAGCGATCGGCCGCCGACTGGTCGAGCAACAACTCGTAGTGGACGTTGGCCCAGCGCACGAGCCCGTTCACGGCGAAGAAAATCACAAAAAGCACGATGGGCACGACCCAGGCACGCGCGCTGCCGACACGCGCGAACGCACCGGTGGTGCTGCCCGCCTCGTCTCCGGCACGCACGCCGCGCGTCGCGGACAGCGCCATCCAGAGTCCCGCAACGACAATTACGGCCATCTGCAGCCACGGGCCGCGCGACACGGTAAGCGCGAGACCGCCCGAGTAGATGACCGAAAGCACGACCCACAACAGGACGTTCAGACGACGCGTCTGCACGAGGTACAGCGCCGCTGCCGTCGCGAACGCGATGTAGGTCGCGAGGTGATTGGCTTGCGCCATGTTGCCGAACGGCCGCCGGTCGAAGCGCACGTTGTAGGCGACCACGAGCGGCGTGACCTTCGCCTCGAGATGCAGCAGTTGAATGACCTGGCAGAACACCGCGAACAGGCCGCCGATCATGAGCGCCCAGGCGCCCCACACCATCGCCGTGCGCGTGAGGTTCACGCGCGTGATGCCATAGCCCGCGTGGACGGCCATGAAGGCGGCCAGCAGATAGCCCGCGCCCAGCCAGTTCATCGACGGTTGCTCGACGGGCAGCGCGAGGGTCTGCACGATGAGCAGCACACCGAAGGCGAGCGGCACGAGCGCGACCGCGGGCGAAGCGAAGTCGCGCGCCGGCCGCGCGGAGCGCACCAGCAGCCAGACCCCGGCGCCGACCATCAGATACAGCGCGAGCGCGGTGAATTCGGAATAGAACGTCGGGATGGGATACGTGTGGACGACGACCGCATACGGCAGGATCAATGCAACGGCCAGCAGGACGAACGTAAGGTAACGCGCAAAAGGAGAAGGCATGGGAATGGGGGGCGTCGGCAACCGGCGCACTATACAAAACTTTTCCCTCCCTGTGCGGAAGGCAGACGAATGAAATCCGCCCGCACCTGCCATGCCTTCGATCCGTACGCCGCGCATCAGGCCCCGGCTCCAGATGGGTGCAGCATGGCGGCGCATGCGCCAGACATCGCGCGCCGGACGCTCTCACGACGGCCGGCGCGCGAATTGCCGCCTCTCACGCGTGCTTCACAAGACCCTCACGCTCTCAAGCCCGGCACTCCGGCGGCGCGAGGTTGGCGGGCAGCGTAGCCGCCTCGACAGGCACCGGACCCAAGCCAGGTGCGCCGAGCGACGAGGCCGACTTGCCGCCCGCGAAGCATTCCCACGTGAGCGTGCCGCCCTGCACGCTGCCTTGCGTGAGCGCCACGCGCGCGGTGGGCGAGTCCGCGTTGTCGGGCACCGACGGCACGAGCACGATCGTGTTGCTGCCATCGGGCGCAATGCGCTTGGTGAACACCACGGTGATCTGCCCGGTCGTGTCGTCCACCTTCACGGAGTCTACGTTGCGCGTGGCCGGCGGCACCGTGTAGCCTGCGCCGAACGCATTGCCGCTTGCCGCGTTCTCCGCCACTGCAAGCCGCGCTGCGGAAGCCAGCGAGAGGCCCTCGCCCACCCGGCTGCGCGCAAGATAGTCCTGATACGCAGGAATGGCATACGCGGCGATCACACCAACGATGGCGAGCACGATCATCAGTTCGATGAGCGTGAAACCGGGCGCTGACCAGCGCTTCGCGAGACGCACGAACGCGCGACAGGACCGCACGAGCGAAGCCGCGGCATGCGTGGCATGGCTCGCAAACGGTGGGGCCGCGGCCGACGCGGCACAGGGCCCGGCGAAGCGAGACGCGCTCGGGCTGGAAAGGGATGGGGATACGGTCATCATCAGGGCTCCTGAAACGAGAAACGCCTGCTCACGAAACAGTGAACAGGCGCTTCGATCGTATCGGCGCCCCCGTTGGCGCAGCAGTCGGCCGGATGGCTTAGGCCTGACGCTGTCGGAGCATCGGCTTGTGTGCGAGGCGCAGCGTCCACGCGACGGCCCGCTCAGAACGACCAGAAGAACGCCAGCGCCGCACTCAATGCGAGCCCTGCGCGCGCCGCTCGTTGCGGCGCTTGAGCAGATGCCCGACCACCACCACCAGAATCGCGCACCCCGCACTCATGCCATATTCGGCCGCGGGCGTATCGAGCAGCGGCCAGCGGTCGCCGGCCGGATCGTTGATGATCAGCCCGCCCGCGATCCAGCCGAGCAGCGCAGCGCCCAGCGTCACCACCACAGGATAGCGGTCGAGCAGCCTGAGCACGAGCTGGCTGCCCCACACGATCAGCGGAATGCTCACCATCAGGCCAAAGATCACGAGCGCGATGCGGTGGCGCGGGTCGGCGGCTTCGGCCGCGCCCGCGATAGCCACGACGTTGTCGAGGCTCATCACCGCATCGGCGACGATGATGGTCTTGATCGCGCCGATCAGCTTGTCGGAGGGCTTCACGTCGGCGTGCTCGAGATGCGAAGGCGCAAGCAGCCGCACCCCGATCCACAGCAGCAGCAGGCCGCCCGTGAACTTCAGGTACGGCACGTTGAGCAGCACGACCGCAAAAGCGATCAGCACGACACGCAGCACGATCGCGCCGACCGTGCCCCAAACGATGCCGCGCAGGCGCTGTTGTGCGGGCAAGTCGCGGCAGGCGAGCGCGATCACCACGGCGTTGTCGCCACCGAGCAGGATGTCGATGACGATGATCTGAAAAACAGCGCCCCAGTGGAGCGACGTGAAAAACTCAAGCATGAAAGCGACAAGAGAATCGTGAATGCAGCAACAAGGCGCGGCCGCCGTAAAAAAAGTAGCCGCACAAGTAAAAAAGCGAGGCAGCCATGACTGACTCCCTCGCTTCTGTCCGGAAACCTCTTGAAAGGGTTCCGCAAGCATATCAAAAAACGCTGGCCACCCGCGCATCACATCGTGCGCGGGCGCGCAGCCAGTTTTGAAATTTATCGCGCCGAAATTACAGAATCGACTTCAGCAGACGACCCATTTCCGACGGGTTGCGCGTCACCTTGATGCCGCAGCCGTCCATGATTTCCAGCTTCGCGTCGGCCGTGTCCGCACCGCCCGAGATCAGCGCGCCGGCGTGGCCCATGCGCTTGCCCGGAGGCGCCGTGACGCCTGCGATGAAGCCGACCACCGGCTTCTTCATGTTGTCCTTGATCCAGTAAGCGGCGTTGGCTTCGTCCGGACCGCCGATCTCGCCGATCATGATCACGGCGTCCGTATCCGGGTCGTCGTTGAACATCTTCATGACGTCGATGTGCTTCAGACCGTTGATCGGATCGCCGCCGATACCCACTGCCGACGACTGGCCGAGGCCGAGCGCCGTCAGTTGGCCCACCGCTTCATACGTGAGCGTGCCCGAACGCGACACGACGCCGATGCGGCCCTTCTTGTGGATGTGACCCGGCATGATGCCGATCTTCAGCTCGTCCGGCGTGATCGTGCCGGGGCAGTTCGGGCCGAGGAGCAGCGTCTTGCGGCCTTCGCGGCGCATACGATCCTTGACTTCGATCATGTCGCGGACAGGGATGCCTTCCGTGATGCAGATCGCGAGATCGAGGTCGGCCTCGACGGCTTCCCAGATCGCGGCGGCGGCGCCTGCGGGCGGCACGTAGATGACCGAAACGGTCGCGCCAGTGGCTTCCTTGGCTTCACGCACGTTCGCGTAAATAGGAATGCCTTCGAAGTCCTCGCCGGCCTTCTTCGGGTTCACGCCCGCGACGAACGCTTCGCGGCCGTTGGCATATTCACGGCAGGCGCGCGTGTGGAACTGACCGGTCTTGCCGGTGATGCCCTGCGTGATGACCTTGGTGTCTTTGTTGATCAGAATCGACATGTATTGACCTCTGTTCGTTTGGCGTCGCGCGTCGCGTCAGCCGGGCGGACCCGAGCCTTCGCGCCGGCACGATGCCATTCGTATCCGCTGAAAATTACTTGCCTTCGGTAGCCGCGACGACCTTCTGCGCAGCCTCTTCCATGCTGTCCGCCGAGATGATCGGCAGGCCCGATTCGGCCAGCATCTTCTTGCCGAGGTCCTCGTTCGTGCCCTTCATGCGCACGACGAGCGGCACATTCAGATTCACGGCCTTCGAACCGGCGATCACGCCTTCCGCGATCACGTCGCAGCGCATGATGCCGCCGAAGATGTTCACGAGGATCGCCTTCAGGCCCGGGTTCTTGAGCATGAGCTTGAACGCTTCGGTGACCTTCTCGGTCGTGGCGCCGCCGCCAACGTCGAGGAAGTTCGCCGGCTCGCCGCCGAACAGCTTGATCGTGTCCATCGTGGCCATCGCAAGGCCTGCGCCGTTCACGAGACAGCCGATGTTGCCGTCGAGCGAGATGTACGCGAGGTCGAACTTCGAGGCTTCGATTTCAGCCGGATCTTCTTCGTCCAGGTCGCGGTAAGCAACGATTTCCGGGTGGCGGAACAGCGCGTTCGAGTCGAAGTTGAACTTCGCGTCGAGTGCGATGACCTTGCCGTCGCCCGTGACGTTGAGCGGGTTGATTTCGGCCAGCGACGCGTCGGTCTCCCAGAATGCCTTGTACAGGCCTTGCAGGATCGCGCGCGCTTGCGGAATCGAGGCAGCCGGCACGCCGATCTTCGCGGCGAGGTCGTCGGCCTGAGCGTCGAGCAGACCCGTCGACGGCTCGACGATGACCTTGTGAATCAGTTCCGGATGCTTTTCGGCAACTTCTTCGATGTCCATGCCGCCTTCGCTCGAACCCATCAGAACGATCTTTTGCGACACGCGGTCAACGACGAGGCTGACATACAGTTCCTGCTTGATGTCGGCGCCTTCTTCGATCAGCAGACGGTTGACGCGCTGGCCTTCCGGACCGGTCTGGTGCGTGACGAGCTGCATGCCGAGAATCTGGCTCGCGTATTCGCGAACCTGTTCCAGCGACTTCGCCACCTTCACGCCACCGCCCTTGCCGCGGCCACCTGCGTGAATCTGCGCCTTGACGACCCACACCGGACCGCCCAGCTCTTCAGCGGCCTTGACCGCGTCGTCCACCGAAAACACCGGCTTGCCGCGCGGTACCGCGACTCCGAATTTCCGCAGGATTTCCTTACCCTGGTACTCGTGAATCTTCATGCGTGATTCCTTCAGTCTGAGAGTTGGAGTGAACTTCGTTTCCGCTGTTGTTATTCATGCGCGAGAACGCCGGCCCTGCCCTCTTGGCTCAGGCCTGTTGGGTTGTCGCGCACGCTGGAGGCTTGTGCGCCGCGTTCTATTGATTGCGGCACATGACCATACCAGCGCGGATAAAACTGCCTCACCGCCTCACCGTCGAACCGCAGCGCATGGCAGCGGCCGAGCTGGAAAGGCGGCGTTTCGCCGGCGGCTTCGCCGTCGGCGGTCTTGCTCGGTTCCTGCCCGGACGCTTCGCCGGGCGTTCCGCGCGAGATTTCCCACACCTCTCCTGCAAACGCCTGGACCGCGACTGTCGGCAACACGCCCAGCATTTCCGTGAGGTGCGTGCAGCCAACCGTGCCGGCGAGCAACCGGCCGGCTTCGCGGCGAAAGTTCTTGAGGAGATTGAGCCCGATAAGGGCCCGATAGGCGGGATGAGCGTTCTGGCACTGACCGTCGTACGGCACCCAGTCGGACGACGCTTCGGCGTCGACGACGTTGAGCTTGCGATCGATCGTGATGCGGAGCCAGAGTTCATGGATTGGCGAACCGTTGGGCCGCACACCGGCGGCGAGCGGCACGTCGCGTGGCTTATGATCGGTCAGGCACGCGTCGATGTCCCACAGGCCGTCTTCGCGCTCATAGGCGACCGCCCGGATAGCGCGCTGATGACGCAACTGGCGAGGCGCTGGCGAAGAAAGCGGCATGCTAGTAGAGGTAAGACCGGACAGGAAAACCTCTCAATTTTAGCATACCGAGTATTTGAGACAGCGGCGAACCCACAGCGCCCGGCAGTGCCAGGCCGCAGCTGTTTTTTGAGTCGACCGGATCAATTTTTGGTCAGTCGCCCTCGAAGCTGTCTTCGATGCCCTTCAAAATCTTGCCGATTATCGACATCGAAAAGCCTCGCGCGGCCAGAAAACGCGCCTGACGCGCGCGCTCGGCGGGCGTCTCGGGTAACTGGCCGTACTTCTTTTGCCAGACGGCACGGGCCCGGGCGAGTTCCGTTTCGCGCAGTTGAGCGTTGACTTCTTCAATGAGCGCGTCGCCCACGGCATGACGCTTGAGCTCGCTGACGATGCGCCCCGCTCCCACGCGCGCGGCGCGGCGGTACACGACACTTTCCGCAAAGCGTGCGTCGGATAGCCAGCCTTCGCGTTCGAGCGCGTCGAGCAGTGCTTCGAGCTCGTCGGCGTTTTCGGTGAAAGGCATGAGCTTGCGCGAAAGCTCTGCGCGGCTGTATTCGCGGCGCGAGAGATAGCCGAGCGCACGGCCCTTGAGGGAACGCTCGGGGCGCTGCCTGCCAGGCGCTTCGTTCGTGGGCGCGTTTCGCGAGGTGCGTGAGGTACGCGAGGTGGAGGTGCGCTCGAATTGGTCGGCTTGCGACGAGGCCCCGCCTTCGCCCAAAGACGAAGGCGGGGCCTCTGACGTTTCCGTCTCATGCGGCACCGAAGCGAACCCAACCTTGCGCATCACGATCGTGCTGACTCTCTGGTGCCCATTCGAGACTGATGATCCGAACTTATTCTTCGCCCGCGACTTCGACTTCGCCGGAGTCGTTGACGCCGTCCGGCATCGTGCTCACGCCAAGCGACTCGCGAATGCGGTTTTCGATCTCGCGAGCGATGTCCGCATTCTCGCGCAGGAATTCGCGCGCATTGTCCTTGCCTTGGCCGATGCGTTCGCCGTTATAGCTGTACCACGCGCCTGCCTTGTCCACGATCTTGGCCTGCACGCCGAGGTCGATGATTTCGCCCTGGCGCGAGATGCCTTCGCCGTAGAGGATGTCGAACACGGCTTCGCGGAACGGCGGCGACACCTTGTTCTTGACGACCTTCACACGCGTTTCGCTGCCGATCACTTCGTCGTTCTTCTTGATCGAACCGATACGGCGAATATCCAGACGCACCGACGAGTAGAACTTGAGCGCGTTGCCGCCCGTGGTGGTTTCCGGGTTGCCGAACATCACGCCGATCTTCATGCGGATCTGGTTAATGAAGATCACCATGCAGTTCGTCTTCTTGATCGTGCCGGTGAGCTTGCGCAGCGCCTGCGACATCAGGCGCGCCTGCAGCCCCGGCAGCGAGTCGCCCATTTCGCCTTCGATTTCGGCCTTCGGCACGAGCGCCGCAACCGAGTCGATCACGATCATGTCGATCGAGCCCGAGCGCACCAGCGCGTCGGTGATTTCGAGCGCCTGCTCGCCCGTGTCCGGCTGCGAGATGAGCAGCTCCGGCACGTTCACGCCGAGCTTGGACGCGTACTGCACGTCGAGCGCGTGTTCCGCGTCGATAAACGCCGCCGTGCCGCCGAGCTTCTGCAATTCGGCGATCACCTGGAGCGTGAGCGTGGTCTTGCCCGACGATTCCGGACCGTAGATCTCGACCACCCGGCCGCGCGGCAAGCCGCCCACGCCGAGCGCAATGTCGAGGCCGAGCGAACCGGTGGAGACCACCTGAATGTCTTCGACCGCCTCGCCGTCGCCGAGCCGCATGATCGACCCTTTGCCGAACTGCTTTTCGATCTGCGCGAGCGCGGCAGCCAGTGCCTTGCTCTTTTCAGCAGTCAGCCCAGCCGAGCCTTTCTTGCTATCTTCCATGAATCGTCCTTTGCTATGATGAACGGCGTCTGGTGACGATGCGCGCGTGCTTTTGCGCACATGCGCCTGAACGCAGACACTGTATAAAAAAACAGTAGTTTTGGCAAGCCCGTTTTTGGCCCTTTTGGGCAAACGCGCGCGCCGAAACCGCGAATTTTCGGAGACCGCCGCCCGACGCTGCCCGGGCCCGCTCCCTGCCGGGAGCGCTGCGCGCGCTGCACACCCCGCGCCGCACAAAACGGGCATCAAAGCGCTATGAGGGCGACGCTGGCGCACATGCGAATTCTCATTGCCGAAGACGACAGCATACTCGCGGACGGTCTCGTCCGATCACTCCGCCAGGCGGGCTATGCCGTTGATCACGTGCGTCACGGCGTGGATGCCGATACGGCCTTGTCGATGCAGTCGTTCGACCTCCTGATCCTCGATCTGGGCCTGCCGAAAATGCCGGGCCTCGAAGTGCTGCGCCGCTTGCGCGCGCGCAATTCCAACCTCCCCGTGCTGATCCTCACCGCCGCCGACAGCGTGGACGAACGCGTGAAAGGCCTCGACCTCGGCGCCGACGACTACATGGCCAAGCCGTTTGCGCTCAACGAACTGGAAGCGCGCGTGCGTGCGCTCACGCGGCGCGGCGCGGGCGGTGGCCCCACGGTCGTGCGCCATGGCGCGCTGGCGTTCGACCAGGTCGGGCGTGTGGCGCGCATCAACGACCAGGTGCTCGATCTCTCCGCGCGCGAACTCGGCGTGCTCGAAGTGCTGCTGCAGCGGCTCGGGCGGCTCGTCTCGAAGGAACAGCTCGTCGACCATCTGTGCGAATGGGGCGAGGAAGTGAGCAACAACGCGATCGAGGTCTACGTGCACCGGCTGCGCAAAAAACTCGAAACGGGCGGCGTGCGCATCGTGACCGTGCGTGGGCTCGGATATTGCCTCGAAAAGGAAGCGAATCCGGCAAACGCGAGCAACCCGGCAGGCACCCCGGCGAGCCCCTCGGCAGGCGCCGCCGCGCCTCCCGCCATGCCGGCGAGCCACCACTACAAATAGCCAGGCGCCACGATGGCCGAGCCCGCTCCCGCCGCCCAGCCCGGCGCGCTCGACGACGAGGCGCGCGACGCCCGCTACGCCAACCCGTTCGCCCCGCCCGACGAGGCCGAAGCCGCCGCCGCGCGCCCCCGCTCGCTGTTCGGCGAAATTCTCGACTGGATGCTCGCGCCGCTGCTGCTGCTCTGGCCGATGAGCATCGCGGTCACGTATCTCGTCGCCAAGTCGATCGCCAACGGCCCGTTCGACCGCGCGCTCGAAACCGACGCCTATGTGCTCGCGCGCCAGATCCATCCGGTCAACGGCGTGGTGGAGCTCTCGCTGCCCGCCTCCACGCGCGACTTCCTGCGCGCCGACAACGTCGACAGCGTGTTCTACCAGGTGCTCGGCCGCCGCGGCGAACTGGTGGGCGGCGACCGCGAGATGCCGCTGCCGCGCGACGACGACCGCCCGCCCGCCGGCCTTGTGGAATTCCGCGACGACATGCTGCATGGCATCGATATCCGCGTGGCCTATACGACGGTCGAACTGGCGAATCTGTCGGGCTCGCAGCCCGTGCTCGTGCAGGTGGCCGAAACGCTCGACAAGCGCCGCCAGCTCGCCAACGACATCATTAAAGGCGTGATCCTGCCGCAGTTCGTGATCCTGCCGCTCGCGATCCTGCTCGTCTGGTTCGGCCTCTCGCGCGGCCTCGCGCCGCTGCATGCGCTGGAATCGAACATGCGCATGCGCCGCCCCGACGACCTCTCGCCGCTCGAAGCGCGGCGCGCGCCGCCCGAGATCGAGCCGCTCGTCACCTCGTTCAACGACCTGCTCACGCGCCTCGAACAGAACATGCAGCTGCAAAAGCGCTTTATCGCCGATGCCGCGCACCAGATGAAGACGCCGCTCGCGGGCCTGCGCACCCAGGCCGAGCTGGCGCTGCGCCAGGACGCAAGCGCCGAGGTGCACCGCTCGCTCGAGCAGATCGCGACGAGTTCCGAGCACGCCGCGCGGCTCGTCACGCAACTGCTCGCGCTCGCGCGCGCCGAAAACCGGATGACGGGGCAGATTTTCGCCCCCGTCGATATCGCCGATGTGGCCCGTCACGCGGTGCGCGACTGGGTGCAGCCCGCGCTCGCCAAGCAGATGGACCTCGGATACGAAGGTCCGGAGAGCAAAGCGAACGACGGCGATGAACGCGGCACGCAGGACCGCGCCGCACCGGTGCAGGTCGACGGCAACCCCGTGATGCTGCGCGAGATGCTGTCGAACCTGATCGACAATGCGATCCGCTACACGCCCGCCGGCGGCCGCATCACGGTGCGCGTGCGGCCTGAACCCGCCGCGCACGTGGTGCATCTGGAAGTGGAGGACACCGGCATCGGCATTCCGGCAGCGGAGCGCGAACGCGTTCAGGAACGCTTCTATCGCATCCTCGGGCGCGACGGCGACGGCAGCGGCCTCGGGCTCGCGATCGTGCGCGAGATTGCCACGATGCACGGCGGCACGCTCACCATCGACGACAACGTCTATCAAGCCGAACCGCGTCTCGCCGGCACGCTCGTGCGCGTGACACTGCGTCTGCGCGACGGCAGCTGACGGCAAAACGGGCGAAAACCGGGATGGGACTTACCCTTAGCCAGCACCCGCCCACCCCACACGAGCTCGAAAGATAGCATCAATTGACCTGATTTTGACGACCGTTACCCAATCGTTGAGAGCAATTAGCAAACAATAGGCCATCCGGATCGCGCCACAGGAAAGCGTCACTGTCGTCAGAACCCCGTAAGTTTCCATTCCAATAATGCTCCGCAGGACCGCTCGCATGGCGGGCCCATACGCATATCAAAAATGGAGACACATATGGCAACCGTTGGCGGACAAGTCTCACACGCGCCGATGACCAGCGACGAAAAACGCGTAATCTTCGCGTCGTCGCTCGGCACGGTGTTCGAGTGGTACGACTTCTACCTGGCCGGCTCGCTCGCGGCCTACATCAGCAAGAGCTTTTTCTCTGGCGTGAACCCCACCGCAGGCTTCATCTTCACGCTGCTCGGCTTTGCGGCGGGCTTCGCAGTGCGGCCGTTCGGCGCGATTGTGTTCGGGCGCCTCGGCGACCTCGTGGGCCGCAAGCATACGTTCCTCGTCACCATCGTCATCATGGGCCTGTCCACTTTCGTGGTCGGCTTCCTGCCCGGTTACGCGTCGATCGGCATCGCCGCGCCCGTGATCTTCATCGGCATGCGCCTGCTCCAGGGCCTTGCGCTCGGTGGCGAGTACGGCGGCGCGGCGACATACGTGGCCGAACATGCGCCGCCCGGACGCCGCGGCTTCTACACCTCGTGGATCCAGACCACGGCGACGCTCGGCCTGTTCCTCTCGCTGCTCGTGATTCTCGGCGTGCGCACGACGGTGGGCGAAGAAGCGTTCGCCACCTGGGCATGGCGCATTCCGTTCGTGGCCTCGATCCTGCTGCTCGCGGTGTCGGTGTGGATCCGCCTGCAACTCGACGAATCGCCGGCATTCAAGCGCATCAAGGCTGAAGGCAAGGTCTCGAAGGCGCCGCTCTCCGAAGCGTTCGGCCAGTGGAAGAACCTCAAGGTCGTGATCCTCGCGCTGATCGGCGTGACGGCGGGCCAGGCCGTGGTCTGGTACACGGGCCAGTTCTACGCGCTCTTCTTCCTCACGCAGACGCTCAAGGTCGACGGCGCGAGCGCCAACATCCTGATCGCGCTGGCGCTGCTGATCGGCACGCCGTTCTTTCTGTTCTTCGGCGCGCTCTCGGACAAGATCGGCCGCAAGCCGATCATCATGGCCGGCTGCCTGATCGCGGCGCTCACCTACTTCCCGCTCTTCAAGGCGCTCACGCACTTCGCCAACCCGGCGCTCGAAACCGCGACGGCGCGCGCGCCGATCGTGGTGATCGCGAACCCGGACGAATGCTCGTTCCAGTTCAACCCGGTGGGCACCTCGAAATTCACGAGCTCGTGCGATATCGCCAAGAGCGCGCTTTCGAAGGCGGGCCTGAACTACTCGAACGTGGCCGCGCCGGCGGGCACGATGGCGCAGATCAAGGTGGGCGACACGACGGTCGACACCTATGACGGCAAGGCTGCGGGTGCGAAGGAAGCGGGCGCGGCGTTCGAGAAGACGCTCTCGGGCACGCTGAAATCGGCGGGCTACCCGGCCAAGGCCGATCCGGCGCAGCTCAACTGGCCGATGACCGTGGCGATTCTGACCATCCTCGTGATCTTCGTGACGATGGTGTACGGGCCCATCGCGGCAATGCTGGTGGAGATGTTCCCGACGCGCATCCGCTATACGTCGATGTCGCTGCCCTATCACATCGGCAACGGCTGGTTCGGCGGCTTCCTGCCGGCGACGGCCTTCGCGATCGTGGCGGCCAAGGGCAATATCTATTCGGGGCTCTGGTATCCGATCATCATCGCACTCGCGACCTGCGTGATTGGCGTTCTGTTCGTGAAGGAGACCAAGGACTCGGATATCTACGCGCAGGATTGATGCGCTGATGGAGGACCGGCGCGAGCCGGTTCCGAGAATCTTGAAAAAAGATGTCGATAGGGGTTGACAGCTTAGGCCGGCACCTTCATAATTCTTTTTCTTAGGCGAATTAGCTCAGCCGGTTAGAGCGACGGAATCATAATCCGCAGGTCCGGGGTTCGAATCCCTGATTCGCCACCAAATGCGAAAGCCCTGTAAATCTTTGATTTACAGGGCTTTTTCACTAAGGGCTCTGCGGCTTCGCTGCGAGCCCTTTTCTTTTACCGGCCCCTCGCGGTGCAAATTCGGTGCAATACGCGGTGCAGACCTCACGGAAGGAGCACCATGGCAGCACTGACAAAAACCCCCTCTGGCACGTGGAAGGCAACCATCCGACGCGTTGGTTGGCCGACCGTCGCCAAGACATTCCGCACGAAGCGCGACGCCGAGGATTGGGCGCGGCGCACCGAGGACGAGATGGTACGCGGCGTGTTCATCCAGCGCGCGCCCTCGGAAAAGACCACGGTAGCCGATGCGCTCGACCGCTACGAGCGAGAAATCGTCCCCACCAAGAAAGCCAGCACGCAGCGTCGGGAAGGCGCTCGTATTCGAGAGCTGAAAGCGCACTTCGGGAGATACTCATTGGCGGCCGTCACGCCTGACCTCGTGGGCCGCTACCGCGACGACCGGCTCGCCCAAGGTAAAGCAAACAACACCGTCCGCCTCGAACTCGCCCTGCTTGGTCACTTGTTCAACGTAGCAATCAAGGAATGGCATATCGGACTGGTCTACAACCCTGTCGCCAATATCCGCAAGCCCCGCCCCGGAGAGGGGCGAAATCGGCGTCTGTCCGGCCGTGAGCAAGCACTGCTACTCGCAGCTGTCGATAAACACACGAACCCCATGCTGGGCTGGATTGTGCGCCTGGCGATAGAAACCGGAATGCGACAGTCGGAAATAGTTGGGCTACGGCGAGGCCAGATCGACCTGGAACGTCGCGTTGTCCGCCTGACCGACACCAAAAACAATGCTGCCCGCACAGTGCCCCTGACCAAGCTCGCGGCGTCGGTCTTGCAAAGCGCCCTTGCGAACCCGATTCGTCCTATTGACACCGACCTCGTCTTTTTCGGAGAACCCGGCCGCGACAGGAAACGGCGAGCGTACCAATTCGCAAAGGTCTGGAACGCCATCAAAAAGCAGACAGGCCTGATCGACTTCCGCTTTCACGACCTCCGCCACGAAGCGGTTAGCCGGCTGGTCGAGGCGGGGCTGAGCGATCAGGAAGTGGCTTCGATCAGCGGGCACAAGTCGATGCAGATGCTCCGCCGGTACACGCACTTGCGTGCCGAGGACCTTGTCGGCAAGCTTGATACCATCAAAACGGCCTCGCGGACCTAACGGAGTTCACGACCTATGCCCGCCAACGAGCAATGGGAACAATTGCTGACGCCAGCGGTGATGCAAGAAAAGCTCATCTCGGCGTCGCTCTACATCACAGCCTTTGAACTTCTGAGGCAATCAATCGTCGGGCGTATTCGCGATTTCTACAACATTGAAAGCATTGGTCTCGAGCCGGGTACGTATCAGCTGAGCGAGGAATATCGCTCGGAAGTTCTCGCTCGCAACAAAAGCACCCTGTACGCATCGCTCGATTGGCTGACCGAGCATGGCGCAATCGATCTTGGCGATCTTGAAACCTTCGAACACATCAAGTCGATCCGAAACAAGCTAGCTCACGAACTGCCATCGGTCGTGATGAGCGCGGTGGATTTTGACCACGTCGAGATTTTCCAAGATTTGATCACCATCTTGAGAAAAATCGAGGTCTGGTGGGTGGTGAACGTTGAGATTCCAACCAATCCCGACTTTGACGGGCAGGAGATCGATGAGGCGGGGATCGTTCCGGGACCGGTCTTGATGCTTCAAATGATGGTGGAGGTCCTTTCCGGGAACGAAGATCTGTTAGAGCACTATCGAAAGGGCAAGACCTAAATCATCTCAAGCTCAACGCGGCTTTACGTGCAGAAGCGGATGCCGAAATGCCAGATGCGCTCGGCCCGCATAACTTGGGACGTCAGCGGACGGATACCGTCAGATCCGGCGAAGGCTTTTCAACCATGCACGTAGTGAACGCCGGTACCGGCCCCGAAGCGGCACTCCGAATTTCCGGGACGCGGCCTTTTGAAGTCGCATGCAGCCACCGGAGAGCAATGAGGCGCTCTCCTCGGAAGCGCAATCTACGGTTCTAGCACGTTCTCTTGTGCATCCGTGGCATTGAACCATGTCGCCGATAATTGCATCCATTTCTCTACGTCTAAAAATTTCTCCTGCAAGACACGACTGCAAGAACTTTTATGATACTAGGCTCAATCTTTCCTTCTGCGAAACCAAGGCGATTAGCTCAAAAGTTATCCGATTCATCAAATGTAACATTCCAATCGTCAGACTCCTCATCATCTCCGCCATTGATGCTGTGAAAATTTTCGAAGAGTGTATTCGACACATAAGAACGCGTTCGCATATCTGGTAGCTCGGCACATATAGCGAGAACTGTGCACTTAATTAAGATCGCCTTTTTGTCTTCACTACGTGAGATGCTTCCTACACGACAAAAACTACCGACAACATTCCGGCCTGTTAGCCACACCGTATTGGCAGACGTCGATGTTGCCTCCCAACGATCGAATACAAACTCGATCTGAACTGAGTTTGCCGATCGACGTCCCCGGACTAATTGCCCTGGACCGAATGACACGTCATTGAGCTGCTTAAAGTTGTGCGCCCCTGCAACATAGATTAAGTCGTTTTGAATTATCGTGTTGGAAAGATCTCCCTTGTCGAGTCGATCCGAGATATTGATTATGGATATTCCTTCAAGTACGCGCATGAAAAGGTCTTTAGCATAGTAATACCTTAGCGGCGCGTGCGAACCTGAATACGCATATAAACTTCCCCTCTCTTCTGGCACCAAATGCCCGTGAGCATCCAAAATTCCAGCTATACGCGCATCGACATAGTGAGGGAGTGTTTGTAAGTCGATATGCTCGTGCTCGGCGAACTCATACAATCGAAGAAGATTAAAGAAATACCAATACTCACCGATTGATTGAGCAGCCTTCTGTATCACCGCTGAGTCATCGATTTTTACCTCTGCTTCCCACAAGCGCTTTAATTCTCTGAGCCGATTCGGCGTTAGATTTTGGGTAAGGTCACCTCTGCTGTGTGCTCTGCTGTGGTCGTTGGGACACAGCACAACCAAATTGTCTGCGTCATGTGACCGGCTGGTCGCCCACGGTTCTATGTGATGAACTACGACCGCGTCGTCGCGTGAACGACAAACACAGCAGACCCATTTGTTGTCATAGAGCAATTTCAGTAGACGGTCTTCGGGGATGGGAGTTCGTCCAGACCGAAGGCCCCGTGCAACGGGCTCAGATAGCCCGAGCGACAGAAGCTCGTCGAGCGCTTTTGTCTTGAGCGTGCCAATTTTGTGCCCTTCGGAAAACAAACGTTGTGCGAGTTCCGAGCTTACGCCGTAATCGGTAATTCACCGACGTTCTTGCGATCTCAGGCGCTCTGATGCAAGGGCGAGCGCAGGGGATTGCCGGCGAAGAGTGATTTCCACATCCTCGGCGTGAGTTCATGCACGCGCGATGCCGGATGCTGGCCCACGCGCTGCAACACGTCGACCAGATAGTCGTAGGGATCGATGTCGTGCAGCTTGCACGTCACCAGCAGGCTTTGCGCGATACCGATCTGCCTGGCGCCGAGTTCGGTCCAGCAGAACATCCAGTTCTTCTTGCCCATTGGGATGGCGCGCAGCGCCCGCTCCAATGAATTCGTATCGATCTCGACATCCGCATCATCCAGATACAGCAACAGGCCATCGCGGCGCTCACGGACATAGGCCAGCGCCTTCGTGAGCGGACTGCTCGGCAGCAAGCCTTGCGCTTCGAACTGCCTGTCCACCCAGACGAAGAACTGCTGCGCCACCGGCTTCGCATGCTGCTGCCTCCATGCGCGCTTGCCGGAGCCTGTCAGGCCCTTCTGCCGGATGTCTTCCTCGACGCGATACAGCGCGCCGATATGCTCCAGCGCTTCGGCCACGCGTGCCGGCTCGATCTCTTCGGCCTTCACGAAGGCACGCCTGCTGTGCGCCCAGCACTGCGCGTGGGCCAGACCCGTCTTCTTCGCATACCAGGCGTACGCCTTGTAGCCGTCCGTGTGCAGGACGCTGCCAGCCGCCGCGGTTTGCCCGAGCAACTGCTCGACGTGCTCCTGCCGCCGGCTCGGCTGGTAGTGGAAGCAGATCTCCTCGAGCTCGCCCATCACCGGCCAGAAGTACGCCGACTTCATCTTGCCCGGGCCGTCCCGTCCGGCCTTGATCGGCGTCTCGTCCATGCGCTTGACACGCGAGCTCAGGATCGACTGCCACTGCGCGTCGTGGACGGGCTCGATCAGCGCAATGGCCGCTTGCGCGATCTGCGTGAGCCACTGCCGCGACACGCGGATGCCGCACTGGGCAAGCCGCTGATGTTGGCGGTACAGCGGCAGGTGGTACACCAGCTTGTCGATGAGCAGCCCGGCGATGAACGACACATCGGCGCGGCTGCCTTCGATCACACCAACCGGCGCCGCAGGACACGACAGTGCCTGCGTATCGCGCCGCTTGATCACCGGGCGCACGTACTTGAGCACGACATAGCTGCCGGGACGTTGGGCCAGCCGGTGGCTCACACGCTCGCCGATTACTTCGTAATCCTCGGGATCGAGACCTGCGCTCTCGGGGTTCGCGATCTCGATGACTTCGACCGGCACCTTGCCCTCGTCGAAGAACAGCGTTGATTCGTCGACACCCGGGCGACTGGGCGTGGTGCTGCGCTCGTGGCCTGCTATGCGCGTCTTCCTGCCCGGCGCCGGTGCATCGGGCACAGCATCGAAGGCTTCGCCCAGCGTGCCTTGTGCCGCATCGGGCTGTACGATGCGACGCTCGCTCTTGCGGCCGAACAGCTGGCGCTGGAACCACGCGACTTGCGCGCGCAATTGTGCGTTCTCGCTCAGTACCGCTTCGCATCGCGCTGACAACGCCGCCACGTGCGCAGTGAGCGCTACGAGCGTTTCGTCGGTGGCGGCAGTCGATGGCATGGCCACCATCATAGGGCAACGCATGCCTCATGGCGAGGGCCTCACCGGCGACTGTGGCTGCGTGTGCCGGTAACGATGCCGCTGCCGGACGACCTCGATTCCCTCGAGCAACAGCTTCAGTTGGGTGACATCGATCTCACGCGTGTCCGCCCGGTTCCAGTTGGCCAGAAATCGGCCTTGCTCGAGCCGCTTGGCCCAAACGCACCAGCCGCTGCGATCGAAATAAAGCACCTTGATTTGCGTGGCACGACGATTGATGAACGCGAACAGATGGCCCCCAAGTGGATCGACCGGCATGCTGTGGCGTGCGATCGCGTGCAAGCCATCGAACGAGCGCCGCATGTCCACGGGTGCGCCGTACAGGAACACACGTACCTGCTGCTCAGGGAAGAACATCAGCTTCTCGCGATTGTCAGAACGATGCCGCCGGGCAGATCGAGGCGGATCGTCAGATTCGCCTGTCCAGCCTGCGTGCCCGGGTTGATGTGCGTGTCAGTTGCCGCAATGGTCCCCAGATCGACAAAGGCCGAGTCCCCGGCGGATGCATCCACGCCACACGGAGATGCCAGGCCCTGCAAGCGCCGCCGCCAATGATAGAAGCGAAACTCCGACACCGACTCCTCACGGCAGAACGCTCTGACCGTCAGTCCGCGCTCTGCGAAGCGTGCCAGCCTCTGGCGCCACGCTAATTCCACTTCCTCTCGCTTCGCTGCTGCCTTCATCGTCTGCTCCTGATCGCATTGAACGAGGAGCATTCTGCAACGACATCTACGCGAACTCTATAACGCTCATGGCTTACCGCTTACCTTACGCCCCGCGCTATCAGAGAGAGAACACTTCGATTCTTAATCGCGTTCACTTATGCCCCGTGCATGTAGCTATGTCGTACTTCCGCATGCCATCGAACCGTGCCTTCCTAGCACTGCGACAGCCCGGCGATGCATTCAATATGGCGAGCCAGCGAGGGCTCGCCTTGGACCACACCCAGCATCGCGAAAAATGGGTTTTCGACGTAGGTGTACACATCGAACGGATGCCCCGTCGAATACCTTGTCTCAATAACGGCCGCATATTGGGGATGCAACCGAACCCGGTCACGCTCCATATCGATGATGTAGGACGCTAGATCATTCCATACGCCAAGACATCGAAGCACCGGTGACAGCTCCGCCATCGCAAGCCTGACCAACAGATATGCATCAACGCCATCCTCTGGACTCCCCGCTATACCGGCAAGCTCAAGTCGGTAAAGCACGATTGCGCGCCCGAGGTCTTCGAACTCAATCTCAACACCACAGCGTGAATCGCTCCATAGCTTCATCGAGAGCTCCGCGAGCACATCGGTAAAACTCTCGCTCGGCCCCCATAGACTATTCGGTGGGTAGATCTCCCACAGCTTCGACAAAGCCTCACTGTGTGCCCAAAGAGCCTCCCACAACCTACCGGGGCCGGCATCGTAAAGCTCGCGCACACGCATTGGTGCAGATCCTCGCGCTACCGGATACGCAACTCTCGTTTCATGCTCTCGCCCACACAAGCCAACGGCACTGTAGTAGCGACCATCTGGAAACAGTTCCTGCAAGTGCTCAATTGACTCCGGATTCAGCGCGACGCTGCCGGCGAAATTCTTGCGCCACTTGCCTGACTCTTCGGTCTCCCACGGAAGCAGCGGATGCTGCTTCCGCATGATCCCGTCGAACCAGCGTGCGAACTGGTTTGCATTCTCTACAGTGGTATCCCGCGTCAGCAGCTCATTCAATGTTGCGACCACGCGGATGCGGTCGCGCAAGCGCGCTTGGTCGTCCTTGATGGAACCAAGCGGCCGACCGCGCCTTGGCCGGACAGGCACCACACTTAACGTAGTCGAAAGAGCTTTGGGCATCGGCGGACTCGCGGCGAATTTCTTTTACCGCCCAATATAGCTGAGTTCAGCGAAAACTAGCGATACCAAACGTAACTTGCAGATATCCCCGGAGCTACCGTGACAACGACGCTTGCCGCATTGAAGGAACGATATTCCGTATTGCTAACGCTGGATCAGCTCGCGGAAATTCTCGACCGCAGCCCGGAAGGCCTGCGCATCAGCTTGAGCACGTCGCGCGCCGATTGGGTACGCCACATCAACGCGACGAAAGTTCATATCGGACGCCGGATTTACTTCCGCACCGAAGCGATCGCGAAGTTGATCGACGAGCAGTTCTCGGTGCAGTCATGAAGGCCAACGTCATGCACGAGCAAGGCGACCTGTTTCGCGCGGAGACCACGTGGTTCCACGTGTTCCACTCCATGATCGAAACCGGCGATATAGCTCGCATGGGACCGTATGCGGTAACGGTCTATCTCGTCATCAAGGCTCACACCAATTTCAAGACCGGACGCTCGTTCCCGGCAATCGACACGATTTCTGCGGAGTCAGGCATCAGCCGCAGCCAAGTGATCCGCGAGCTGAAGACGCTTGAGGCATTCGGATACATCACCAAGACCCGCGACGGCCGGCGCAACGAATATCGGCTGCGCGAGAAAATTTGCATTCAGGACGGAGCCGGTCAGCCGGCCGCGGTGGCGACATGGGATTACCTCCCCTCAACGGTTCAGGCTGCGACGGCCGACCTGAGAAACGTCTTATTTTCGGGCGACTTCGCAGGGGCGAGGATTGTTCAAATCGAGCGGCTACAGGTCAACGTCACACACGCGAGCGGCAACGCCGTCGTGTTCAACGCTCAGGACATCGCCTGCCTGCCGCAGGACATGCGAGACATCTTGATGTCGCTGCGAACGAAGATCGAGGCTCGACGCCAGGAAGAAGTTGTACACAGCTCAGGCTGATACGTGTCTGCCTGACACCCGACCTATCCACATTGGTGCCCGGCAGATACCAATTGACCGCGAATCGGTGTCAGCCGGACACCCTAACAAGATAGATAAATCTATTTAACAAGAAGCGCAGCGGCCGGCAGCAGGCTGTGGACAACCTGCGAAATCTGAAATGAGGGACGCTCATGAAACGACTCACCGTCACCTTGAGTGACAAGACGGCAACCGAGCTCGACGAGCTCGTGAGGCTACTCAACGATCACCATGAATCCGTCGACCAGTACAGCAGTCACGGCCGCCTCACCCGAGCGAGCCTTCTTGCCATGCTGGCTGAGGATGCCGGCCTGGTAGTCAGTCGGCCGGGAAGCTGGGAGGGGGCCAACATGGCCAATGTTCTGTCGTCTCACGGGTATACGGTCTGATGCCATGAAAACACTATCCGAGCGCATAGCAGAGAGGGCGCTGAAGCGCGCCGTTGGTCGCAATGCAAGGAACCGCGCAGCGTTTCTTCTCATGCGCACCGAAATTCAGGCAGCCATCGATGACGGACATTCGCTGATGAGCATCTGGGAGGCACTGGTGGAGGAAGGACACATCCACTACGGCTACCAAGCTTTCCGCAGATACGCCGACGAACTGACGCGCAATCAGGAAGTGTCTCGGTAATGGTCAACAACCTTGCTGCACTCGGCCATTACCTTCCTGGAGTCGAACAAAACAGGTCTTTTTTCGAACCATGCGGCATTCGCACGTTGTTCTTTCGATTGATCGAAAGGGATATGGCAAATCAACACCGGCATGTCGATGGCGGAAAGGTCCGATCTCATTTCGAGAGCGATTGCATACCGGGCAGGATAGGTGAAGTTAGCTAACCGGCAAGCCGGCTATCTATCTTCACTTCCCTCATTCGCGCCCTCGGCGCTCAACGGGAATCCTGCTCTGCGAGGCAGCGGCTACCGCCGCTCAGTGCCGGTTCACACCGGCTTGGAGAAGCGATGAACGACGAGAAAAAGATGACAACGCGCAAGTATGGTCGTCACCTCCGCGTGCCGGTCTTGCCCGACGAAGAGGCAGCAATAAAGCGCAACGCGGCGGCCACTGGCTTGAGCATCGCCGCCTACTTGCGAAACGTCGGTGTGGGCTATGAGGTTCGCGGCATCCTCGATCTCGTTCAGGTCCAGGATTTGGCCCGAGTCAATGGCGACCTCGGTCGCCTCGGTGGCCTGTTGAAGCTCTGGTTGACGAACGATGAGCGGACGGCTGGGTTCACGCCAGCAACTATCCGTGCGCTGCTGGCGAAGATCGAGGCCACGCAGGACGAATTGCGAGCTGTCATGAAACGAATAGTGCTCGGATGATTTTTTTAGCCGCTAAAACGAGCATCCCATCGCTCCTGATGTTCGGTTCGCAGCGCGGCGCCTCACAAATCGAAGGAGAAGCAAGATGCGTAGAGCAACGCGTCAGGCCACCAAGATGGCACTGGCTATCGGAATCACAGCAGCATTCGGTGGCCCGGTACACGCCGGCATCCCCGTTATCGACGCGACGAACGTTGTTCAAACGACGATCAGCGCCATGCAAAACGTGGCGGCGGTCGCGAAACAGATTCAGCAGTACGAGACGCAGTTGCAGCAATACCAAAACATGCTGCAAAACACGCTCGCGCCGGCTGCCTACGTGTGGGATCAGGCAAACCAGACCATCAGCAAGCTCCTACAAGCACAGGACACGCTGAACTACTACAAGAACCAGGCTGGGAGCATCGACGGGTATCTGTCGCGTTACCAAGACGTGGCCTATTACCGCTCGTCGCCGTGCTTCACCTCGACTGGTTGCACAGACGCGCAGCGGCAAGCATTGCTTGATGCGCAAGCGAACGGCTCTGAGGCGCAAAAAAAGGCGAACGATGCCGTATTGAAGGGCGTCGATCAGCAGCAACAAACGCTTGCGACAGACGCCGCGAACCTTCGCCAGTTGCAGTCACAAGCGACGAGTGCGCAGGGACAAATGCAGGCGCTGCAGGCAGCGAACCAGCTCGCTAGCGCGCAGACAAACCAGCTCCTGCAAATCCGGGGCATGCTGACAGCGCAGGCAACAGCGGCCGCCACCCGCGCACAGGTGATTGCAGATCGAGAGGCCCAGCAGGCGGCATCGGCAAAGCAGCTTCGTGATGGCAGCAACATCACCACCCCGACACCGAAAAACTGGAGCTTTGAATAAGGGGGCGACGATGAAATTCATTATCTTGCTCTCACTGATCGGGCTCCTTGCTGGCTGCAATGACAAGAGCACCCAGACCGATTCCCAGCGGGCTGCCGCAGCGAAACAACTGCATGATGGCAGCAACATCGTCATCCCGTCTCCAAAAAACTGGTCATGGGGCGATACGCCGTCACAACCGCAGAAAAACGATCAATGATGAAGGACAGCGCTATGAAAACGATGTTTTCCAACGGCGGCAAACTCTCAGTGCTCGGCCTAATAGCCGTCGCGTACTCGGCGACTGTGACGGCCGCGCCGATGAATGCCGATGTGGTCGATTCGGTGATGGGGAAATACCAGGCAGCAGCCAGCGCGTGGGGCAGCGTCATGGTCAATTACGCATCGTGGCTCTTTTGGGGCCTCGCGCTGATAAGCATGGTGTGGACCTTCGGAATGATGGCGTTGCGAAACGCCGGCATTCAGGAGGCGTTTGCCGAAATCGTTCGCTTCTTCGCCGTGCTCGGCTTCTTCTGGTGGATTCTGTTCAATGGCCCCGCGATTGCCGACTCCATCGTCAAGTCGATGTGGATGATCGGTGCCAAGGCCATCGGCCAGTCAACCGATTTTACGCCAGGAGGTATTGTGCAAATCGGCTACGACATCTTTACCAAGGCGTTCGATCAGTCGTCGGTCTGGTCGCCAACGGACAGCGTGGTAGGCCTTCTCATGGCGTTGGTCGTGATGATTGTTCTCACGATTGTCGGTGTGAACCTGCTGCTGGTCTTCGTGTCGGCCTGGATCATGATCTACGGCGGAGTGTTCTTCCTAGGCTTTGGCGGGGCGCGCTGGACGTCGGACATCGCAATCAGCTACTACAAGCATGTCCTAGCGATCGGTGCCGAGATGATGGTGATGCTGCTGCTCATCGGCATTGGCAGAACGTTCATCAACGAGTATTACGCCAGCATGAGAGCTGGCATCGACCTCAAGGAAATGGCGATCATGCTCATCGCCGCATTCGTGCTGATGTATCTCACGAACAAGGTGCCGCCGAGGATCGCAGGCATCGTCGGGGTTGGCGGCGCTGGGTCCATAGGTGGCGTCGGGGTTGGTTCGGTGATGGGTGCAGCCGCCATGACTGCGAGCGCGGCGGCTTCGGTCGGCTCTGCTGCGATGGCTGGCGCGACAAGCGCGGCTGGTGGGGCGTCGGCGCTCAAGGCAGCGTTTCAGTCAGCGCAGCAGAACATGGCCGAGGGTCGCGGCATGTTCTCGGACGGCGGCGGCAGCTCGAGCGGTATCAGAGGTGGTTCGGGCGGTGCTTCGCTTGGTGGTTCGAGTGGCAGCGGTGGCTTCGCATCGGCGATGAGCACGGCCGGTCGATTCGCGGCTGACATGGGTGGGAATCTCGCCAAGGGTGCAGGCGAAATCGCCAAGGGCAAAGCCGCGAACATCGCGGATACCGCCACGGAACGAATCGCGCAGACGACGGGTGGCAAAATCGCATCGGCAATTTCGAGCAAGAGCGGCGCCGGCACCGACGACGGACCGAGTTTCGCCGGCGACAGTCTCAGTGGGGAGCAGCAAAGCGCGACGGCCGGCACCCCCACGAACGATGAGGTAGCCACGTTCGTGAACAGGCAACGTCCAACACAAGACGATGCTTAGAAAGCGCACCGGCCGGCGGTAACCGGCCGGCACTTCCACGTATCAACACCTGCTGGAGAGGTGAAGCATGGCAACTACGCATAATACCGAAGCGCAGCAAGTTATCCATCATGCCGCAGCGCAACTCGCGGACTTGGACTTCATGGACCAGCGCACCGCTCGGGAGCTATCAAAAATGGCCGAGGCAGTTGCGAACTTGTTCATGGTCGTTTTCTACCAGGCCGAAACTGGACGAGCGACGCACCTGGATTTCAGTGAGGCAATGGCTGCTGTACGCGAAACCTTGCAGCACCATTGAGTCGCTGGCGAGTGGCATCTATCGACACAAGGAGTTTCCATGAACCACTCCGACTTTCATATCGGCCGGGTCTTCATGGATTGCACTGGATGGTGGCGTTGCACCGATGTCGGGGCGCGAACCATCTTGGCGATCCGGTTGGACCACGACGATCCGCGCTGGTATGAAGGCCCGCCCTATATCGTCAAAGAGGAGGTATTTGACGAAGACGACATTGCGCGTTGTCATCGTACAGTCGAGGAATCGGTTCGTACAGCGGTCCACGCCGCAGATACGTCCGGGCATCCGGGCTTTCCCCACGAGGTTGTCGAACGGATGATGGCGACTCGGTGCGCGCACCGGTACCCACACCAAGGACTTCTGCGATTTGACCGCAAGCGTTCGGATGGCGAAGTTCTTCACCCTTATGCTGGGCGCAAAGAAGGTGAATCGTGGGTTGTGGATTGCTACCTACCGTTTCGAGGCACCTACGAGACAATGGCCGAGCTCGACTTCATATCACTGCCGAGAGCCATGCCGGATGACCTTCGAGCCAGGGCACGCCGTTTGTGACCAGCACGTAGCGCATAGCGCCGGTAAGAATATTATTCTTCTTACCGGCTACCGCAACACGGTGCATCGCATTTGAACTGAGCTGGAGTGCCCCGATGCTTGAGTATCAGCCCATTACCGTCTACGAAGCCGTCTCCTGCACGTGCGATCGCTGTACCCGCCGCCTAACGTCCGCCCATATGGAGTGGCACGAAATATTGTCGCTCTCCTTCACGGGCGGTTACACGTCCGTTTTCGGGGATGGCAGTCAAGTCAGTATCGACCTCTGTCAGCGGTGCCTGAAGGACGTTCTTGGGCAGTGGCTGCGTATCACGCACCCGTGAACGTCAATCTTCAACTGAGCCAAGACGCCCATGACCGTGAGCAGCGACGAAAAACAATCGAATCTCAATGGCCACCCCCAACCAAGCCGCAAGGCGGAGAACGCGACCGGTGCGTTCAAGGAGAATGTCTTGAGCGAGCAAGATGCCATCGCACGGGGTAACGTCTTGGTCAACTTGGCTAATGCGCCAGAGCCGACTTTCTTAGACGACGAAGGCCCCAGCCTTGACGTTCCGCTGTTCATCACGAGGACCAATGCTCGCGAACTATGTGGCCTACTTCCCGGTGAGGCGGTGGCACAAGCTGAAGCACGCAAGGCCTCGGAAGGTTAGGCCGGCCGGTCGCTCCCTCGGTGCCGAGGCGCTGCTAAGATGGCTGGCTATCCGACCTGCGCGCTGAGATGGAGCTATGACCGAGCACCTGTCTTACAACGACCAACCGATCGAAAGCCCAAGCGAGGATCGCTTCGGCGTTGACCCTTTTGCACGCGCCCTTGCTGCAAGCATTCGTAAGATGCAATCGCCCCAGGGGGCCGTGATCGGTCTCAACGGTCCCTGGGGTTCCGGCAAAAGCAGCGCAGTCAATCTTTGTAAGCACCATCTGGCCGAAGCAGTCAAGGCTAACGAGCTTGTCGTCATCGACTTTGCCTGCTGGTGGTTTAGGGGCGAAGATGCCCTTGCGCTCGCCTTTTTCCGAGAGTTGTACGCCGGCCTAGGCCCGAGCCTGGGCGACAAGGTGAAGAAGAAGCTGCCAAAGCTCGGGGCACGCCTGCTCCGGGCCGGCGCGCTTGTCGGGAAGATCGCGGAGGCCGCCGGTGCAGTGATTGCCGGCGGTATCGCCGAAAAGGGCATGGAATGGCTCGCAGGCCTGATTGAGGAAGACGAAACCGTCGAGGCGCTTCACGCAGAGCTATCGAAGGCATTGCGAGAACAGAAGAAGCGCTTCCTCATCGTCATCGACGACATCGATCGTCTCTCACCTGACGAGGCCTTACTGATCTTCCGACTCGTCAAGTCGGTCGGCCGTTTGCCGAACGTCATGTACTTGCTGGTTTATGACCGGCCGCTCGCCGAGAGGATCGTCAGCGACCGCTACCCTTCGGAGGGCCCGCATTACCTAGAAAAGATCGTTCAGGCTGCATTCGAATTACCCGATCCGGCAGCGCTTGATGTTCAGCAACATTTGCTATCGCTGATCGAGTCGATCTGCGGCGCGCCCGCGGAGGCGGACATGGTCCGCTTCATGAACATCTTCTACGAAGGGATCTCGCCGGCGATGCGGACGCCGCGAGACGTCGCACGCTTCACCAATTCGTTGAGCGTGTCATGGCCCGCCGTAGCCGGTGAAGTAGACCGGGCCGATTTCCTCGCACTAGAAATGCTTCGGCTCTTGCATCCCGCGATATATCGCGCCATTCGCCAAAACAAAGAGCAACTGAGCGGTAGTGGACGCGGCGAAGGGCGTGATCGTGGAGCGGCAGCACAGCACTTCAACGAGCTTTTCTTCGGCGCTACGCCACCTCCAGATCAGGACCGGATGCGACGGCTACTGATGCGGCTTTTTCCAGTCTTGGAGTCCGCGTGGGCAAATATGGGCTACGGCGAAGGCTTCGCAAAACAATGGGCAATGAAACGCCGTGTGTGTTCACCCGCACATTTCGATGCCTACTTCCGCTTCTCGATCGGCGACGAGGTGCTCACGAGCACCGAACTTGATGAGTTTGTGGCGCGCGCCGACGACATGGAATATGTGAAGGCCACGTTGCGCCACGCCTTAACGGTGACTCGACGATCGGGCGGGACCAAGGCTGCGGTATGGCTCGGCGAACTGATAACGCACGCCGAACGTGTAGATCGCGACAAGGTTGAAGCACTCCTGAGCGCGCTATTCTCAATCGCCGACGAGATCAACGTCGAAGCTGATTCCGCGAAAGCGTTCAGCATGGACAGCAACGAATTGCGTCTGCACTGGCTGCTGCGAGCGCTCACGAAAGAGCGGTACACGCTCGACGAACGCTCCGCGATCTTCCGGCACGCCTGCGACGCGGCTTCCCTTGGGTGGCTTGCCGACTTCACACGTTCCGCTTGGACCGACTACCACCCACGCGAAGGCCAAGAGCGCGAGCCTCCGGAGAACTGCCTGACCACAGAAGCCGACGCGGAGCATCTCCGTGCCCTCCTGCGTTCGCGAATCGAAGCGGCGGCAGCGGATGGCACGCTGCTCGCACACCGGGATCTATCGTACCTTTTGCATTGGTGGGCAGACTTAAGTACTGACGATGGCGCGGCAGTTCGTGCATGGACATCTGGAGTCTTCGCCAGTGATGATGGCGTTCGGCACCTCGCAAAAGCGTTCACCTCACACGGCTGGACCCAATCGATGGGCTTCGGAGGAATGGGCGACGTTGTCGCCCAGCGCGTGACAAGAGTCAATCGGAAAGGCATGGCCCGATTACTCGACCTCGACGCGTTCCGATCCCGAGTCGAAGCTGTTGCCAGCACAGGCCAGCATCCAGAGGTCTTGGAATTCCTGGATGCTTGGCAGCGCGCTGAGCAAGGCAAAGACGACTGACCGCGCCGCGCCAGCACTGCACTTTTTCGAAGAGGACTGCCATGACGCAATCAGCCTGGACACGTGACGGCCGTCCGGTGGACGCAGCCGCAATCGCCAGCGCCGAGTGGGATCGACTGAAGCAGACCGCGCCGCTAGGCGACTTCGTGATGCCATGCTGCAAGGCCCCAGCGGTGCTAAAGACGAGCATCAACGGCCTGCCCTTCTTCGCTCATCTGTCGGACGAGTGCACCACTGCACCCGAGACGAAATGGCATAAGGCCGGCAAAGCGGCGGTCCTAGCAGCTTTGAATAGCATGGGCATTGTGGGCAGCGAAGAAGCGCCTGGAAGATCATCGAGCGGCGACAAGTGGGAGGCCGACGTTTTCTTCTCCGTCCCTGGGCGTACCGTCGTGATTGAGCTGCAACGCTCATACCAGCACTTACGCGATTTCATTCGCCGCCAGGAACGCTACACCGCTTCGGCCGTCGAATGTTATTGGCTGGTCCGCAAAGAGAACTTTCGCACGTTGGCGAAGGCGACGTCACGCCTGCTGCTAAAACGCGATTTCGGCAACGAGTTCCCGCCGGGCGGAATCGGCACGGGCATGCTGCCAGAGTTACCGGTATCGATGCTCGATACCGAGGGCTCGCAACTCGTCCTGTTCGGCGGTCTCAAGACAGCCACGGTATCGACGTGGCTGGCCGGCATCCTTAACGGCACCTACGAATACCGAGGCGGCTCATGGAACCTCGGCGATTGAGGCAAGCTGATTGACACTTGGGGGATTGGGCTTTGAGCGGTATCGCCGGTGCAAGTCCCCGTCCCATCAACGAGTCGCCGAAGGCAGCCGCCAGGCGCTTGGTGTCCCTCATCTGTCAACAACCCGAAGGCGGCGCAATGGGACGCGACAGACCACTTTCCACCCCAGAAATATTTAGCGGAAGACCGCCTCTGATCGACGTATGTATTGAACGAAGTCGATGCAAGGTACTGCAACCTCACGCATGGAACAAACGGAAGGTATCTTGCGTTTCGAGTTCACGTCCGGTGGATTGTTTTGTTGAGCCTCATTCGATATCAGCTCTCTCCCGTGGGCCCGAGCTGTAGCAATGATGAGCAAGTCGTTTTCGCCCACGCCCTTCGGGTGGTAGTTATCGCCCACCACTCCAAGTAGCGCCTTGATGCGCATGGCATCCTGCACAATTTCGTTGGTGACTTCCAATCGCTCAAGACCGGCCGTCACGAGCCAATCACCACAGTCCGGTGTCCCTGCGCATACCTCTCCGTAGGCCACGATAGACATCATGAGCCTCCGCGCATTGATCTCAGCCGCTATCCAGGTCCACAGTCCTGGAAATTGAGCTACGGGATAGTTGTCCCAGGCATAGATCATCGAAGAGGCGTCAAACACCTGCATAGAAGCGTTCCAATTGATGCAGGTCGTTGATCTTTAAGCCATCGAGATACCGACTCGCCTTTGCCAACGTAATGTATCGGCCATTCAGTGCATCCAATACCGTACGCACGAATCTGTCGCCGAAAATATGCGAGGGCTCCCGATGGCGGTACATCCGACTCCCGCCATCTTGCTCGGGCCAGGGCTGAGCAGCCCGCCACTGTCGATAAGCAGCGTATTGCTCCTGCGGCAGTCGGCCGGCGTCAAGCAACCGACGCAATATGACCTCGGTACTGACGCCCCACTGACGCCGCAGTGGCTTGAGCCACTCGTCGTACTCAGCAACTTGTCGCGGGCGGCCCAGATCATCCACCCTGGCCAAGAACGCCGCAGGCACAAGCAAGTGACCGGCAAAAGCGTTCGCGTCCCGCTCGTTACCTCGGTGGGACTGCATGTCATGCTCATCGTCGATCGAACTGCTCCGATGCAGCAGTAGGTGCCCCAGCTCATGCATGAGCGTGAAGGATTGCTGGGGTTCATAGGCCTGCTTTTTTACAACGATGACAGGACAGTCAGGGCTGTAGATGCTGAAGCCGAGGATTGGGCTCTCTTTGGCAATCTGCCACTTGCCGTTGTACCCATTGCTACGGAATACCAACACACCGCGCGCTTCCACAGCCGACCGGTAACTGTCAAACGTGTTGTCGTCGCCGAGGCCCAGCCACCGGCGAGCAATCCTCGCTGCCTCCACCGGATTGTCGCGGGGGAGATCCGGCTCCTCGAATCGAGGCAAGTCCGCGTCGTCCAAGTCCTCGCGAAGGCTCAGATATATCTCGCGCTGTCTCTCGACCCGCTCTATGAGCACCTTCAGCCTGGCCGTCAACTCCGGCTTCTGGTTCGCCAAGGTCCGGAAAGCCGGGGTATGTACCTGGGCTTCATCGACCGGCCCTGGCTCCAGGAAGAAAAGCACTCCCCGACCAAAGAAACTTGCCACCTTGCTGAGCTGAGGAAACGTCAAGCCTCCCTCCCCCGCCATAAGACGGTCCATCGTCGTCGGCGAGATGCCGACAGCGGACGCGAGTTCGCCTGGCGTCGTGCCGTGATCGGCACAGCACCAAGCTATCCGCTCGGGGTTGATCGACTGTATGCGCTCCATAGCAGTTCATTATACCGGCGGGGTGCCGGCTTGCTGTGCCTCCGCCGCCGCTCAGAAGTGCACGGGCGGTGCATAGCTCAACTTCTCTAACCCCGCCCAAATTACGGTAAACTATTGATGCCAAACAACTTTTGATTTCGGTCGTTTACGGTCGAATTCTCATAGTTTTCAGTAACTTACCGCGTCACACGCCGAATCATAATCCGCAGGTCCGGGGTTCGAATCCCTGATTCGCCACCAAATGCGAAAGCCGCTGTTCCGAAAGGGACAGCGGCTTTTCTGCTTTCGGCGGCCCATTCGCCCAGGTTGGCACTTTTTCACAGTGCCGAGAGCATGTCCGGCGTGATTGCCACGGTCTTGCCGGTGTTCGCCGAGCGCGCAGCGGCCTCGGCGCACGCAAGCGCCATAATGCCGTCGCGCAGCGTCACGGGCATGGGAGCCTCATTCTCGACAGCATGGACAAAAGCAGACCATTCCGCTTCGTAAGCGCGCATATAGCGCTCGAGAAAGAAGTAGACCGGTTTCGCAGATAGCGAGCCTTCGGGCGTGATCTTCTCGACCGTATTCTCAAGGACGTTCTTCGCCGACAAGAGGCCTTGTGAACCCAGCAGTTCGATGCGTTGGTCGTAGCCATACCCCGCACGGCGGGAGTTCTTGATGACGGCGAGACGCCCGTCGGGCCACGCCAGCGTGACCGCTGCCGTGTCGAAATCGCCGGCGGCGCCGATCTCCGGATCGACGAGTGAGGCGCCGGTCGCCGTGATGCTCGAAGGCGCGCGGCCCAAGATCCAGCAGGCGACGTCGAAGTCATGGATCATCATGTCGCGAAACAGGCCGCCGGAGGTTCCGATATATGAAACGGGCGGCGGCGCCGGGTCGAATGAGGTGATGGACAGCAACTCGGCCTTGCCGATATCGCCAGCGTCGAACGCCTTCTTGAGCGCCGCGAAATTCGGATCGAAGCGGCGATTGAATCCGATCATCACGGGCCTGCCGGTCCTCGCCACCTTGACCTCGCATTGCAGTGCGCGTGCGAGTGCGAGGTCCACCGGTTTCTCACAGAGGACGGCCTTGCCGGCCGCCGTCGCGCGCTCGATGAACCCGGAATGGGTATCGGTCGAGGAAGCGATGAGCACGGCGTCGATCGCCGGATCGGCGAGGATATCGTCGACCCGTCGAGCCTTCGCACCATATTGGCCGGCGAGCTTTTGCGCAGCCTCCACGCCGACGTCGCACACTGCGGCGAGCGTGCAGTCCGGGTGCGACTGGATTGATCTGGCGTGCACCTGCCCGATACGGCCGGCACCCACGAGGGCAACGTTCAACATGTTGAATCGCTCCATTGATGTTTGACGGAATGATCGATCATTCGATCAGCACTGGCTGGTTTCAACAGCATTTCCAGGCTGGATTGAAGGCCCTGCGGCATCAGACGGAAAAAGCGTTCCGGAAACGCCGCAGCGCGAGTTCGTCGTCGCCGCTTGCCCACGCCTCCATGGCGACCGTGCCCCGGAAGCCCGCCTGCGCCAGCGCGCGGGCGATCGCGGGATAGTTGATCTCACCCGTGCCGGGTTCGCAACGCCCCGGAACATCGGCAACCTGGATTTCGCCAATGAACGGAAGCGCGTCTCGAACCAGTTCGATCAAATTCCCCTCGCCGATCTGTGCGTGATACAAGTCGAGGTTCAGGCGCAGATTCGGGCTGTCGACTGCCTTCACGAGCGCCATGGTATCCGCGGCGCGGGCAAACGGCACCCCCGGATGATCCACCGTCGTGTTGAGGTTTTCGAGGCAGAAGACGACCTCCGCGGTCTGGCCGAGTCGCGCCACTCGGGTCAGCGTATGCAATGCCGCAAGCCACATCGGTCCAGTCACGGCGGGCATCAGTTTCACGGGCATGCCATGGCCATCCAGACCCGTGCCGTGCAGATTCAGGCGGGGGCAACGCAACCGCCTCGCGGCATCGATCGAATGCGCCGCCGTTTTCAGCAGGGTTTGCGCGCCGCTCTCCGTAATCAGATCGCCTTCGATGTATCCCGTCATCGAAGAAAACGTCGCACCGGTCTGCTGCAACTCCGTCAGGTCGTGCTTCGTCCAATCCCAGATCTCCACCTGGAATCCGAGTTCGGCGATCCTGCGAACGCGCTCGACAAATGAAAGACTGCGGAAAATCATTTCCGCGCACACGGCCAGTTTAAACATAGGAATCCTCCAGAAATTCGTGATGCGCAAGCGGCCTGCAGGGCCGTGCGGCCGTGACGGGTTCAGCGGTATTGCCCGGCGTATTTCCCGACGAGACCGACGTTCTCACGCGTTACAAATCCGGGCCCGGTGTCGACACCATCCGCTGCGAAACGCGGAGTGAGTCCGTAGGTCCGGACACGTTGCTGAAACTTCGGATTGGCCTGCAGTGCAGCGATGGCCTTGCGGGTGTCTCGTGTACCGTCCTGCTTCATGAGCGCGAGCAGCGCAACCGGGATATAGCCCTGCAAATAGGGCTGCTGGTCGATCGCGAAAGCCACGACGCCTACTTCGATATCTTTACTGATTTCCGGGGTGATATCGAACGTGGCGAACCAGATCTTGCCCGCCAGCCTCAGCTTGCGGATGGCACGCATCCCGGGTACGGCCGACGTTGGGCCCAGAGCCAGGACCGCCTGCGTGCCGGGTTGCTTATGCAACGCCGCGAACACCTTGTTTTCGACCTCGGTAGGATCGTTGCCGGTATCGAGCGTCGACTTCTTGAAATCGGCGCCGATCGCGTCCGCGAAGCCTCGGCAACGCTCGAAGGATTCGGGATTAGTCGCGTTGTTGTTGATGCACAGAAAGCTTTTAACGCCGGCAGCCTTGGCGCGCGCTCCGGCCTCCTTCCCTGCGAGATATTCGGGCTGCCCCACGTGGAGCAGCGCGCCCAATTCCTTGCTCTGCTGCGCGGTTCCGGAATTGAAAGTGATGACAGGGATGCCTTTCCCCACGATTTTATTCACGGGGCCGCGCACGACGTCGAAGTCGGCGATGGTCGTTGCGACGCCGTCGTAGTTGCGGGCGCTCGCCTGGTCAAGCAGATGAACCATGTCGGCGAGATCGCCATTCGGCGGATTGCGATAGTCCACCGTCACGCCGAAGTCTTTTTGCGCATCGGCAATGCCGTTTTTGACCACGTTCCAGAACGGGTCGGCATCGGGTGCATGGGACACGACGACGAACCGCACACCCGCTGCCGCCGCGCTCACGCTAAACGCCATGGTGGCCAACACAGCGATCAGCCTCGTTGCTCCTTTCATGCTCGTCTCCTTTCCGAAGCACAGGTTGCCGGCTGGATTCCGGTCTGCACATGAATCGTATGGCGAGCGTCCCGCACGAGCTTCGCGGCAAAATAGCCATTCTGGTTATTTTCTTGTTTATCATATAGTTATGGTAAATTTCAGTCCCGGGAAGTGCCATGCATGCTGATGATCGGCTCGCGGCCATCGCCGTACTGGACCGCGCGGGCGAGATACTGCGTTCCGAACTCGGGGACGAAGCCCAAGCGATCTGGCCGGTCGTCTCCGCGCTCTTGCAAAACCATGCGCGTGACCGGCCGACGAGCATCACCGCACTCGCGGACCTGTCCGGCCTGCCGCGCACGAGCGCGCGCCGCATCATCTTCGGCCTGAAAGCGAAGGGCTGGATTGAGTTTCGCGCGATCACGGGTTCCGGCAGCCGAACGACGATCGTTCCGTCCGGTTGGCTGCTCGACCGTTTCGATCGGATCACCGAGCAGACGGTCCGCATGATCGTCGGTGCAACCGGCAACAGATCGTTCGACAGTCTCGGTGCCATGAACCTCGACCGCGACACCGGTATTGCGTGGCCGCACGCCGCGACCGAAGGCTTTGACGATTCGATCGAGGTGACGTTGATCGCTTATGAGGACCCGGTATTCGACATCCTCAAACGCAACCGGTCCGACATCGAGCGATTCGTTGGACAGCGCATGCGGATGCAGACGTTCCCTCAAGCCGGATATCGCGCAGTGCTCGACAGGTCGCTCACCGATACCTCCACGGCCGGCGGCACGACGCCGTTGCTCATCGCGATTCCGTTTCCGTGGCTTGCCGAACTGTGCGAGGACGGTCACCTGCTCGGGCTGCGGGGACTGCAAGCGGAAAGCAGCTTTTCCGGAGCCGACTTCTACGATGCCGTGTGGCAGGCAGGCTGGTTCGACGAGGAACTCTACGCGATCGCCCTGCAACCCACCGTCGACTTTCTCTGGTACCGGCAGGATCTGCTCGAAGCCGACGGACTCGAGCCTCCGCGTTGCTTCGACGATGTGCTCCGCATCGCGGCGCGCATGCATCGGCCTCGGCTGGGGCGTGCCGGCATCAGCTGGAACTCCGCCTCGGGACTGCCGCTCGCGGAAACGTTCCTGCAGATTCTCGGCGCCCAGGGCGGCGTCGAGTTTGACGATGGGGTCCTGCAGGTGGATACCGAAACAGGCATGCAGGTCATCGAGTATCTGCGCGCACTGGTTCCCGTTTCGCCTGCGCACTCGAGCAGCGTGGATTGGGCGAGGAACGCCCGGCTATTCGGCTCGGGAAAAGCCGCAATGTGTTACCACTGGTCAAACCGCTTTGGCGTGCTCGATAGTCACGCGCTCCTGCAAAAAGGCGGCCGCGTCGGACTGCAACTGCATCCCACCTGCACGCCCGGCATGACGCCCCTGTCACCCCTTGGCGGCGCACTGCTCGCCATTCCGCTGAGAAATTCCGAAGTCGCGGCGCGACGGGCGTGGCGGACCATCGAGACGCTGACGTCTCCCGAACTGATGAAATATTTTGTGCTTCACGGCGCCGCCGGCAGTGCCCGTCATTCCGTTGCGGAAGACCGCTATGTCCGGCAACGCAACCGTGTTGTCGAAGTGATCGACCGGCTCGCGAATGACAGGCAGATCCGCACGTTTCCTCCGGTGCCGTTACGGGGGTACCGGGGCATGACGCAAATCTTGAGCGGTCATCTCGAGCCCTTGCTGCGCTTACCCGATCGGGATGTGCGCAAAACACTTCGCGCTCTCCAGCGTGCGTTGGTTCAGCAACGCTGTCGCCGCTGAAGCAGATGGCGCATGAGCGCAAGACCATGCGCAGCGTCGGCACTGCCGCTTTCGACACGATGCACAGGCATGTGCCGATTCACCCCATCGCCTTCCTTCCCCGCTTCGCCTCATACATCGCCTGATCGGCGTGATCGATCAGGCGGGTCATCTCCACGCCGTCCTCGGGCAGCAGTGCGAACCCCACGCTCACGCCGAGTTCGATCGGCCGCCCTTCGAACTCGAACGGCTCGCCCACTTTCTCCGCGATGCGCCGGCTATGCGACTCGGCGTCCTTGCGCGAGCTGATGCCGGGCAGAATCATCGCGAATTCGTCGCCGCCCACGCGCGCGGCGGTATCCACCCGGCGGCAGTTTTTCACGATGCGCGCCGCCGTCTCCTTGATGGCCGCGTCGCCGGCCCGGTGGCCGTAGCGGTCGTTGATCGGCTTCAGGCCGTCCATGTCGAGATTGAGCACGCCCAGCCGGCCCTCCGAGCGCGTCGCCAGATCGACCGACTGGCGCAAGCGGTCGTAGAACAGCGCGCGGTTCGGCAAGCCCGTGAGCGCGTCGTGGGTCGCTTGCAGGTACAGCTCGCTAGTCTCCTGGCGCGCGGCATGGAACATCGCGGCCGCGATCAGGCCGGATATCAGCGAGAGCGCTTCGATATCGGCTTCGTCGAACGCAGCCACTTCGGGCGCCACCACTTTCAGCACGCCCACGGTGGTTTCCAGGTGCTTGAGTGGCGTGACGACCATCGAGCGCAGTCCCGCGCGCCGGCACGCTTCGCGATCCACGCGCGGATCGCTTTCCGAGTCGTCGCAGCGCAGGATTTCGCCGCTGCTCACACACAGTCCGGAGAGGCTCGTTTCGCGCGCGAGCCGCAAGCCCAGCATGTTCCCGACGCTGCCCGAGGCCGCGCGATACACCATCTCGTGGCCTTCAGCGAGCTCGACCACGGCGCCTTGTGCGCCGGTCAGCTCTTCGGCGCGCTGTGCGACGAAGGCCATCACGCCGCCGAGATCCAATCCCAGCTTCGCGATATCCGATTGCGCGCGGATGATTTCGAGGAGCGTTGCGTTGTCCAGGGTCGAGAAGCCGGTTGAGATTTTCATTGCGACGAACGGTTGCGAAATGAGCCGGATGGCGTTGCGTGAGCGTGCCTGACAGCACTGAAAGGCAAAGGTCTGATCTATAACAGGATAGCAAACCCTCGCTGTCATGCCGCTCAGCCTTCGATGCGCTCGCGCGTCACGCGCAACAGCGAGGCCATCGCGGCGCTCGCCGCCTGCGCATCGCGCCGGCCTATCGCCTCGAACACCGTCGTGTGGTCGGGCAGCGCGGCGTTGAACACGTCCGCGCGTTTTGCGTTGACGCGCAACTGGCCTTCGAGCGTGCGCTCGATCAGCGTGCCGAGCGGCACCAGCAGTTCATTGCGGCACGCCGCCAGCACCGCGAGGTGAAAGCGCAAGTCGGCGCGCACCCATTCGTCGACGTTGCGCGCTTCGGCCATTGCGGTGTGGGCGTTTGCGAGCCGCTCGAGCGCGGGGGCATCGTGGGCGCTCGCGGCCAGGCCCGCCGCGAACGGCTCGATCATCTCGCGCATCTCCTGGAGCTTGAGCGCGAATGCAAGCGGCGGCGCGACGCGCGCGTACCAGTCGAGCAAGTCGGCATCGAGCAGATTCCACGCTGTGCGCTCGCGCACCCGCGTGCCCACCTTCGGACGCGACTCCACGAGCCCCTTCGAGGTCAGTGTGCGCAAGGCCTCGCGCAGCACCGTGCGGCTTACGTCGAAGGCCGCCATGAGGTCGGCTTCGCGGGGCAGTATCTCGGCGGGCGCGTAGTCGCCGCGCAGGATCGCGCTGCCAAGTTCGAACGCCACCGTTCCATGCAGATCGCGCTGAATTGCCGTTCTCCCTAGGTTAAATCCACTGCAAAAGCCCAGATACTGGGAGCTCACGCGAAATAATACTATTAATAGCACTTAAAGGCGATTTTTGCAGTAGCATGGGCTCCTCGACGCGGCGACAAGTGACGATGTGGCCGCGCAATGATTAGCTTTGATGGGATGGGAGACCCCGCATGAAAATCACCAAGCTCGAAACCTTCGTCGTGCCGCCCCGCTGGTGCTTTCTCAAGATCGAAACGGACGAGGGCATCGTCGGTTGGGGCGAGCCCGTTGTCGAAGGCCGCGCGCACACCGTCGCGGCGGCGGTCGACGAACTCGCCGATTACTTGATCGGCAAGGATCCACGGCTCATCGAAGATCACTGGCAGGTGATGTATCGCGCGGGCTTTTACCGCGGCGGTCCCATCTCGATGAGTGCGATCGCGGGCGTGGATCAGGCGCTCTGGGACATCCTGGGCAAGCATCATGGCGTGCCCGTGCACGCGCTGCTCGGCGGCCAGGTGCGCGACAAGATCAAGGTCTACTCGTGGATCGGCGGCGACCGTCCGAGCGACGTCGCGAACAACGCGCGCGCCGTGGTCGAGCGCGGCTTCAAGGCCGTCAAGATGAACGGCTCGGAAGAACTGCAGATCATCGACACCTTTGACAAGGTGCAAGGCGTGATCAACAACGTCGCGGCGGTGCGCGAGGCCGTGGGACCGAACGTCGGCATCGGCGTGGACTTTCATGGCCGCGTGCACAAGCCGATGGCCAAGGTGCTCGCGAAGGAGCTCGACCCGTTCAAGCTGATGTTCATCGAGGAGCCGGTGCTTTCGGAGAATGTCGAGGCGCTGCGCGACATCGTCAATCAGACGAGCACGCCGATCGCGCTGGGCGAGCGTTTGTACTCGCGCTGGGATTTCAAGCACATCCTCGCGGGCGGCTATGTGGACATCATCCAGCCCGATGCTTCGCACGCGGGCGGCATCACCGAGTGCCGCAAGATCGCCGCGATGGCCGAGGCCTACGACGTCGCGCTCGCGCTGCATTGCCCCCTCGGGCCCATTGCGCTCGCGACATGCTTGCAGATCGATGCGGTGAGCTACAACGCGTTCATCCAGGAGCAGAGCCTCGGCATCCACTACAACAAGGGCAACGATCTGCTCGACTACATCGGGAATCCCGAAGTCTTCAAGTACGAAGACGGCTTCGTGTCGATTCCGCAAGGCCCGGGTCTCGGCATCGAAGTCAACGAGGAGAAGGTGCGCGAGATGGCGAAGACGGGACATCGCTGGCGCAACCCGGTGTGGCGTCACGAGGACGGCAGCGTCGCCGAATGGTGATTTCGATGCAAACGCGCGTTACGTGACGCGCACGTTACGGCGCGTTTCAGCGCCGTAACGTTCGAGGCCGTTTTGCGGCCCAAACGCTGCAACATGCCTTCGGGCGGGTTCTGCGAATGGCGCTTTCGCACATGGCGTGGGCACCTGCAGATGCCCGTCACGCAAGGCTTTGCGCACTTCGCACTTTGCCCGCGCGCCATCTACGGCGCCAT
Source organism: Paraburkholderia sp. A1RI-2L (assembly GCF_048957375.1). Lineage (NCBI taxonomy): Bacteria > Pseudomonadati > Pseudomonadota > Betaproteobacteria > Burkholderiales > Burkholderiaceae > Paraburkholderia > Paraburkholderia sp. A1RI-2L. The sequence continues at coordinate 159,925 of NZ_JARBTA010000001.1, read as the reverse complement.
CTGGCCCTCGCTGGCCTGCTCCTTGCTGAATTCCCTGCGGCACTCATACCCGCCCTACACCAGCCGCAGGGATTCACATGGAAGCAATGCTCCCCGACTATCTGATCCGCGAGCAGGCCGCTGTTGGCGCTTTGTTCGTTTTTGGCCTGATGCGCGTGATCGCTGCCGCCGTCGCGTGTACGCGCGGCTGGCGCATCCTCGTTGTCGAGCAGAGCCTGATCGGCGTCGCGATGCTGTGGTGCGCGCCGCAGCTCGTCGAGCTGATCGCTCATCCGTCTTCGGTGCTCGCGCTCGCCGAACTCGAAGGCAAGGCCATCGGCTGCGCCATCGCCCTCTTCTTCTCGCCGATCCTCAGTCACCGGCTCGGCTACGAATGAGGCTGCGCTAGCGCTCGAACGAAGGCGCACGCGCAATCCGCGAGCGCCATCTTTGGTCCGGCGTTTCAGCCCTGCAACACATAGCCCGGCACACTGTGCCCGAGCACGGCCGCGACGACGAGCACCGCCATCATCACCAGCGCTTCGAGATGCAGCACGTTGACGAAACGGCGCGCCGCGACCGTCGATGCCGCGCGGCGCAACACGGGCATCGCCACGACGCGGTTAAAGCCGCCCAGCAGCATCGCCAGCACGACGAGCGCGAGCTTGGCGATCAGCACGTGGCCCCATGTGCTCGTCATGAGCACATGGGGAGAGCCGCCAGTGCCGCGCAGCGCATTGAACACGCCCGTCGCGAGCACGAGCCCTACGGCGAACAGCGCCACATTCGACACTTGCCCTGCCGTGCGGATCAGCACGCCGCGCGCCGTCGATGCGCCGAGCGCCGGCAGCACGGCCAGCCCGCCGGCCATCACGATGCCGCTCCATGCGCTCGCGCTGAGCACGTGCAGCGTCTGCACGCCGAGCGCCGCCGAAGCGAAGCCGGCATCGACGGCATGACCGAGTCCCGCGCGCCCGGCGGCCGTGGCGATGAGCGCGAGCCACAACACGCCGTCGCGCGCCGCGCTGGCCGGCATCAGCGCCATGGCGGCCACCACCAGCGCGCCCACGAACGCAACGCTCCACGCGTGGCCCACGTGCGTTTGCGCGAGCACCGTCGGCACGACGCTAAATGAGCCCGGCAGCGTCCCGCCGCTGATCGACGCGCTTTCATACAGCAGCCACATGACGAGCGCGATCACGAGCACGAGCGAGCCCGCTCGCAGCGATGTTTGTGCACGCAGCCACGCGGGTCGCGCCGGCGCGACCGCACTGCGAGCATCCTTCTCGAGCCATGCGCCATAGAGCGTCGAGCCCAGCGCAAACGCATAGGCGATGTTCACGAGGGCGGCCATCGCGACCTGCCCGATCCACAGCCAGTCAGCTTTCATCGGACCACGACCTCCCGGCATTCACGACATACGGGGAGCGTGGCGAGGTCCGCGGCACGCGGCTGCGGCATCGAGTGAGAAAGTGCAATTGAAGTCATCGAGACGAGTGGCAAGGAAACAACAAGAAAACAAGGTGGAATCAGATCAGCATCGACGCTGGCGCAACGATGCATGCATGCCGGTAGCGCGCTTGCATGCCATTTCGCGACGTGCCTTCTTCGATAGCCGCCACGCCGATCGGTTCAACCGCGGGTTCAACCGCGAACATGCTGCGATCCCGATGCGCATGGCATGCAGTGCGGCGCAAGCAGGGGCAATCCCGAGTCGCGGATCGGCCAACAAGTGCAGAATCATAACCGGCGACGTTGCGGCTCCCTGCCGCAATCGCGTTCGGGCAAGGCCTGTGCAGGCGACTCGATAGCACACGTGGCAAATAGTCACTATCAGGTCGCGATGATAGAATCTGCTGCGTCGCCGCGGCGCGCACGGTGTTTGGTTTCAAGCGCGCGCAGCCTACAAGCCGGGTCGTTCGAAGCCTGGTCAGGTCCACGATAAAGAATGGAGTCGCGCGTGTCCCCAAGACGTATCTCCAGACCGCTCAATACGCTCGCCGCGCCGCTGTTGGCCGCCTTGCTGTTCGGCACGGCCGGCATCTTCAGCGCAGCGTCCGCCCAGACCCCGCAGCCCAAAGCCCCCGACACGATTGCAGCGCGCGTGCAGGGCTGTACCGCGTGTCACGGCACGCACGGCCAGGGGACCGACAACGACTACTTCCCGCGCCTCGCAGGCAAACCGGCGGAGTACCTGTACAACCAGCTGATGAATTTTCGCGAGGGTCGCCGCAAGTACCCTCCGATGAATTATCTGGTCACGTATCTCTCCGACGACTACCTGCACGAGATCGCGACGTACTTCTCGCAGCAGCGGCCGCCCTACCCGCCGCCTTCGAAGTCCGCGGTCGCCGAAAGCACGCTCAAGCGCGGCCGCGAAATCGTGCTGCATGGCGACCCGGCAAAGCAGGTGCCCGCGTGCGCGGCCTGCCACGGCGCGAAGCTCACCGGCATGGAGCCCGCCATTCCGGGCCTCGTCGGCCTGCATTCGGATTACATCAGCGCGCAGATCGGCGCCTGGCGTTCGGGCTCGCGCCACGCCAAGGCGCCCGACTGCATGCATGAGATCGCCACGCGCCTCACGGATGACGACGTGAACTCGGTCGCTGCCTGGCTCTCGACGCAAAGCGCACCGCAAAATCCCGTGCCGGCACCGGCTGGCTCGTTGAAGACGCCGCTTGCATGCGGCAGCGAACCGCAATAAGGCGCCGGGGGAGACAGCCATATGAACCGCAAGTCCCTGTTCGCACTTTCCGCAGTCGTCGTCACCGCTGCCGCCGCGCTCGTGCCGGTGCTGTGGACCGGCACCGACTTTCTGCGCAACAGCTCGGCGCAGGCGGCCACGCCCGCCGACCAGTCCGAACTCATCAAGAAGGGCGAGCTGCTCGCCCGCGCCGGCGACTGCGTGGCCTGCCACACGGTGCGCGGCGGCAAGACCTTCGCGGGCGGCCTGCCGATGGCGACGCCATTCGGCACGCTCTATACACCGAACATCACGCCCGACGACAAGTACGGCATCGGCAAATGGACCGCCGACGACTTCTATCGCGCCATGCACACAGGCCGCTCGAAGGACGGCAGCCTGCTCTACCCGGCCTTCCCGTTCACGAGCTACACGAAGGTCACGCGCGCCGACTCGGACGCCATCTACGCGTACCTGCGCTCGGTGGAGCCGGTGAACGTGCCGAGCCGCCCGCACGAGCTCAAGTTCCCGTTCAACAACCGCAACCTGCTGATCGGCTGGCGCACGCTGTTCTTCCGTGAAGGCGAGTACAAGGCCGACCCGACCAAATCGGTCGAATGGAACCGCGGCGCGTATCTGGTCGAGGGCCTGGGTCACTGCGGCATGTGCCATACGTCCATCAACATGATGGGCGGGCCGGTCAACTCGTCGGCGTTCGCGGGCGGCCTGATCCCGCTGCAGAACTGGTACGCGCCGTCGCTCACCTCGAGTGAAGGCGGCCTCGGCGACTGGGACATCAAGGAGATTTCGAGCCTTCTGAAAACCGGCGTCTCGGAACGCGGCGCGGTATTCGGTCCGATGGCGGACGTGGTCCATAACAGTCTGCAATATCTCCCCGACGACGATATCCAGGCGATGGCGACCTATCTCAAGACGATTCCACAAAAGAAGGAAGCGCCTGAGAACATGCAGATGGAAACGTCCGAAGCGTTCGGAGGCGAACTCTTACAGCAAGGTCAGAAGATCTACCATGACCAGTGTGCAAAGTGTCACGCGGAAAACGGCCTCGGCATGCCGCCGAACTTCCCGCCGCTCGCGAACAACCAGTCGATCCAGATGAAATCGGCGGTGAATCCGATCCGCATGGTGCTCAACGGCGGCTATCCGCCCAGCACGCAGGGCAATGCGCGCCCCTATGGCATGCCGCCGTTCGCGCAATCGCTGTCCAATCAGGAAGTGGCGGCGGTCGTGACGTTCATCCGCATGTCGTGGGGCAACAAGGGCACGCCGGTGTCCCCGCAACAGGTGGCCGATCTGCGCTCCGCGCCGCTCGACTGACGCTCGTTTGTTATAGTGGCGTCTGCCTGATAAAGGGCGCAGCCGGCAAAACGCCGCCGGCTGCGCCCTTCGCTATTGTCGGGGCAAGAAGAACAAGGAGTAGCCGTCATGAACCCGGGTGAGCGTCTGAACAGCGTTACGCACCTCCTGGGCGCGCTGCTGTCGGTCGCCGGGCTGGTTTCGCTCGTGACGCTCGGCGCGCTCGATCACGATGCATACAAGGTCGTGAGCTTCGCCGTCTACGGCGCCATGCTGTGCGCGCTGTACACCGTCTCCACGCTGTATCACGGCGTGCGCGGGCCGCGCCTCAAGGCCGTGCTGCAAAAGTGCGATCATGCCGCGATCTATCTGCTGATCGCGGGCAGCTATACTCCGTTCTCGCTTGTCACGTTGCGCGGGCCGTGGGGCTGGTCGCTGTTCGGCGTAAGCTGGGGGCTTGCCGTGTTCGGCATCGTGCAGGAACTCACGATCGGGCGCCGCACGCGCAAGCTCTCGATGGTGCTGTACGTGATCATGGGCTGGCTCGCGCTGGTCGCCGCCGGGCCGCTCATCGGCGCGCTGCCGGCAGCCGGCACCGCGTGGTTGCTGGCAGGCGGCATCATCTATAGCGGCGGCATTTATTTTTTCGTCAACGACGAGCGCATCCGGCACGGACATGGTATCTGGCATCTGTTCGTGCTCGCCGGGAGCGTCTGTCAATTCGTGAGCGTCGCGGCCTACGTCGCATGATGCGCCGCCGGCGCATTCACCGGACGCACACAGGGCGCGCGTTGCCCATACGAAGACCATCGCGCGGCGGCCGCAGTGTCCGCGGCTGCGCGATGCAACTTTACGCCAGCCGGCGGGTCTGCATAGACCGCCGACACCCGGCGCGCGCACTGGCGCGCCGTCCGAATGAACGCGAGCGGGCGCAGCCGCATCTCGCGCGCCGCGCCGTGCTGTTGCCTCGGCCAGCAGCGCCTTGCCGCTCGCGCCACTGCAATACAACAGGTCTTTATGTCTTTTGATTCTCTCGGCTTGTCCGAACCGCTGGTCCGCGCCGTCAACGAACTGGGCTATACCACGCCCACGCCCATCCAGCTGCAAGCCATTCCCGCCGTGCTGAACGGCGGCGATCTGCTCGCCGGCGCCCAGACAGGCACCGGCAAGACCGCCGGCTTCACGCTGCCCATCCTGCAGCGCCTGTCCGAGATGCCGCCCGCCGCTTCAGGCAAGCGCGTCGTGCGTGCGCTCATTCTTACGCCCACGCGCGAGCTGGCTGCCCAGGTCGAGGAAAGCGTGCGCGCCTACGGCAAGTATCTGAAGCTCAAGTCGACGGTGATGTTCGGCGGCGTGGGCATCAATCCGCAGATCGACGCGCTCAAGCGCGGCGTGGACATCGTGGTCGCGACGCCGGGCCGCCTGCTCGATCACATGCAGCAGAAGACCATCGACCTCGCGCATCTCGAAATCCTCGTGCTCGACGAAGCCGACCGCATGCTCGACATGGGCTTCATCCACGACATCAAGCGCGTGCTCGCGAAGTTGCCCCCAAAGCGCCAGAATCTGCTCTTCTCGGCCACCTTCGCCGACGAGATCAAGGCGCTCGCCGACAGCCTGCTCGACTCGCCCGCGCTCATCGAAGTCGCACGCCGCAACACCACGGCGGAAACCGTCGCGCAGAAGATCTACCCCGTCGATCGCGACCGCAAGCGCGATCTGCTCACGCACCTGATCCGCCAGCACAACTGGTTCCAGGTGCTCGTGTTCACTCGCACCAAGCACGGCGCGAACCGCCTTGCCGAGCAACTCACGAAGGACGGCATCAGCGCGCTCGCGATCCACGGCAACAAGAGCCAGTCGGCCCGCACGCGCGCCTTGAGCGAGTTCAAGGACGGCACGCTGCAGGTGCTCGTGGCCACCGACATCGCCGCGCGCGGCATCGACATCGACCAGTTGCCGCACGTGGTCAACTTCGACCTGCCCAACGTGCCCGAGGACTACGTGCACCGCATCGGCCGCACCGGACGCGCGGGCGCGACGGGCGAAGCGGTTTCGCTCGTGTGCGTGGACGAGCACCAGCTTCTGAAGGACATCGAAAAGCTCATCAAGCGCGCGGTGCCGCAAGAGGTCATTGCGGGCTTCGAGCCGGATCCGAACGCCAAGCCTGAGCCGATCCTGCGCCGTGGCCAGCAGCAAGGCCGTGGGCAGCGTCAAGGGCAAAGCCAGGGGCGCGCCGCGACCGGCAATGCCGCGGCGGCCAAGCCCGCACAGGGACGTGACGGACGCGACACGCGCGGCGGCAACCGCGAGGGTAGCCGCGACGGGAACCGTGCTCAGGCGGCCAATGGCGGTGGCAATCGCGCCAACAGCGGTGGCAATCATGGCGGCAACGGCGGTGGTAACGGCGGCGGCCAGCGCCCGGCCAAGCCCGCCGCACCGAATGGCGTGCGCACGGCCAAGCCGGTGAAGCAGCAAAGCGCGAATCATGGCGCACCGGGCAGCCGCGGCGAGCACACGCGCCGTGAAAGCCAGCGCGGGGTGTCGCATGAAAGCGCGCTGGGACGCCCGCAACGCAAGCCGCAATCGAATCCGGGCGCCCTGCTTGGCGGACGCCCGGGCGCCAGCTCGCGCCGCGACGGCAACGGCCAGCGCGACCGGTAATCGCCGTTAGTCGCCGAAGGTGCAAAGGCCCGCTGTTTAGCGGGCCTTTTTCGTTTTCAGCCTGGCTTCATGCCAGACGAGCGGCGAGACGGGGCTTCAGCGGAAGAACACGTGCTGCGTGATCTTCGCCAGCGGATAGTGCACGCCAGGCTGAATTTTTGCGGGAATATCGAGCGGCTTGAGCAGCATTTTCACGCACATATCGGCGGAAAGATTGTGGCGCACGAGCTTGTTCACGCGCGCCGTCAGTTCGCGGTTGTAGGCGAGATCCTTCACACGGTCGGGATAGCGAACCGCGAACACGTGACGCAACGCAATCTCCGAGTCCTCGTTCTTGATCTCCATCACACGACGCATGAGCGCGCCGAGCACGGCGAGGCGCCCATGGCCTTCGACCTGGTTGTACTTCTTGAAGTAGCGGAAAAAGTGCTTGTAGTGGCGCACTTCGTCGCTGCGGATGTTGTCGGTGATTTCCTTGAGCACCGGCTCGTCCGAGCATTCGCCGATCGCTCGATAGAGCGTGGCCGTGCCCGTCTCCACCACGCAGCGCGCGACCATTTCCAGCGCACGCGTACGCTCGAACTCCTCGAAAGAGCAGGTCTTCGAATACTCTTCGATGAAGTTTCGGAACGCCGTGTCCCAGTCGAATTCGGGCCAGACGTACTGGATGTAGGTCTTCAGTGCGCGGCCATGCTGAAGCTCCTCGTGCTCCCACTCGTTGTTGAGCCACTCGGAGACTTCCGGATCGCCGTTGAAGAAGATGCTGAGGTTGCTCGTGTACAGGTCCGAACCGCTTTCAATGAACGACGACGCGCAGAGCAGCAACAGCAGGTCTTCGTTGGTACGGGCACGCTGACAGTCGATCCGCGTGAGGTCGATATCTTCGATACGCCAGGGCATCACGTGGCGAGGCTCGGTGTTGTTGCGCATTCTGTCTTGCTCCAAAGCGGCCCCTTTTCGCGCAGCACGCCACCGGAGTGGCAACCCGGTCTTTGCCGGTCCAGCATTTGCGCCGCGTGGTGAAAGGCACCAGCCGTCATTACTTCATCTTAGATCTTGTTTCGCGAAGCTGCAGTCTGAGAGCACAGACCAATCCCGCTTAACGCAGTTCCAGGAAGAGTCGACTTGTAAGGCGCTTGCGAGCGCATTTCATGCCCTGATCAGACGCCAAGGCGCGTGGCCACGGGCGCTCGGCGACCTTGCGCCGCGTGCGCAGGCCCCGTCCCGCACCCGCACATGCGCCGGGCGCCCATCGCCGCGCTCTCCCGCACTGCGGCAAAAACTTGAAGTGAAATCAAGGATCTGCGCGCACAGCTCGACCGCCGCAGCAGACGCGGAATGTCAAACAGAAAATTTTCGGAGAGTGATTTGTACAACGCAGGGCGGTTGACTACACTCCAGTTCCCCGGCGTCGATCCGGGCTGGATGATGTTTGCGTTGTTTGTCGCTACTTTGCAGAATTCGTGGCGCACGGCAGCAAACGGACCGCTCATCTGGCACCCAGGTCGCGCCGTTGCAGGCTTTCGCTCACGCCCACCGCATGATTGTCGTCACGCCGCCCAGCGGGCCGCGATTGATGACCTCTGATGCGGCAACATGGAGAGAACGATGCTGAGTCCGCATGAATTCGCCACCCTGCTGCTAGTGAAGGACGCCCCCAACCAGATCGACATGGAACGCGAAGAACTGGACGCCCTCCTCGAACGACAGCTCGTCCAGTTGGAGCGCCTCGCTTCCGGTCTCCAGCAGTGGCGACTGACAGAAATTGGCGACTCCGCGTTGCGCGCCATCAAGCGCTTTTCATAGCGGAACCGGCCTGTGGCGCTCGCGCGCAGGCCGGCCTCATCTCGCTGATGCCTCGCTAATCTTTCTCGACCTGCGCGGGCGCCGGAATCGTCCGCCAGCGAGATGTGTCGAGACCTTCCCCGATGCAGGCGCACGGCTGTAGACGTACGCCTGCAGTGCATGGTCACGCGGACCCGCGCGCTTCATGCCCGCGTGACCATTTTTTTCGCGCCTGCGCAGACGAAGGATGCGCCGCTACGCCGCGCTCAGCCCCCGCGCAGCGTAGGGTCCGCCGATGCGCGCCATGACAGCGCCAAGGCGCGCTGCTCGTTCAGATACGTCACCCATTGGTCGCGCGCCTGCGTGTTCGCGCCCGCACCGTGCGCGGCGTACTGCTGGGCAAGACCGGCCTGGAAGCTGCAGAACTGCGCCTGCGGCAGCTTGCCGTGACGGTTCGCCACCCAGGCGTCGTAGACGGCCGAATAGACGGCCGGCGTATCGGCGCCATAGTCGGCTTGCTGAGCGCCGCACATCTGCTGCAATTGTGCGAACGGCGGCGCGCTCCCGCCCAGTAGCCCAGGCGCGCCGGCGCATCCGGCACACCCGACGGCCAGCACCGCTGCACCGATCGTTGCAAGTCCACGCATAGCCTTCCCCTCGTCTTTATTCGCCTGGTGCTACTGATTTCCGTCGGCTTCGACGGCGTTCGGTCACGCTGGCTATTGTCGCATCGCGCAGCGCGCGCCACACTCTCCCCGCGCAGACCCGTACCTCTCCCCGGAAAGCCGGCAGGATGGTCGCCACGGCAGCAAAAGCACGTATCATGATGTTTTCAACCTTCCCGTCTTGCCCGGCCACCCGTGCTGCGTCTGGCCCGGCCACCCCGCTTTTCCGCCCTTTCGTCTTGCGCATGATCGACCATCTCATCTGCGACTGCGACGGCGTACTCGTCGACAGCGAAGTCATTGCCGACCACGTCCTCTTCGATACGCTCAGCCGCACGTTTCCCGGCATCGACTTCCGCGCCGCCGTGGCCACGGCGTTCGGCCAGCAGACCTCGCGCTTTCTCGCCGATGTCGCGGCGCGCTTCGATCTCACGCTGCCCGAGCATTTTCTCGAAACCATCGAACACAACTGCGAAATCGCCATTGCAGAATCGGTGAGCCCGATCAATGGCGTGCGCGACGCGCTGCGCCAGCTCGCGCTGCCTGCCGCCGTGGTGTCGAACAGCCGGCTCACGCGCGTGCATGCCTCGGTGCGGCGCGCGGGGCTCGATGCGATCTTCGGCGAGCGCATCTTCAGCGCCGAGCAGGTCGAGCGGCCCAAGCCCTATCCGGACATCTATCTGCACGCGGCGCTCGCGCTCGGCGTGGAACCGGAGCGCTGCCTCGTCGTCGAGGACAGCCTCTCGGGCCTGAACGCCGCGCGCGCGGCCGGCATGAAGACGATCGCGTTCGTCGGCGCGAGCCATATCCCGTCGGGCTATGCCGACGTGCTGCGCGAGATGGGCATCACGCGCATCATGAAGCACATGGACGAACTGCCCGCGCTCGTCGAGGCGGGCGTACGCGGGGAATTCGGCGATCAACAGTCCTAGCCGCTTGCCTGCGCGCGTGCCGTAACGCGGCGCGTGCGCAGAACGGCAAACGGCGCGTGAGCCATCTGGCCCACGCGCCGTTTTCACTACCGAGCCCGGATCAGCGATGAGCCAGGCGCCTTATGCAGGCTCGGCGCAGCGCTCGCGCGCCTGCGCGAGCGACTCACGGAACGCCACCAGCTCGGCGATCGTCAGCATCGGCAGGTTGTGCAGCTTCGCGAAATCATCGACCTGCTGGCCGCGCGCCATGGTGCCGTCCGGGTTCATCAGCTCGCACAGCACGCCGGCGGGCGCGAGGCCCGCGAGCACGGCCAGATCGACGGTGCCTTCGGTGTGGCCGCGACGCGCCAGCACGCCGCCCGGCTGCGCGCGCAGCGGAAACACGTGGCCCGGGCGCACGATGTCGGCGGGCTGCGCGTTCGGGGCGATGGCGGCGCGGATCGTCGTCACGCGGTCGGCGGCGGATACGCCCGTGCTCACGCCATCGCGCGCCTCGATCGACACCGTGAACGCGGTGCGATTGCGGCTCTCGTTGTGCGCGACCATGGGCGGCAGTTCGAGCGCGCGCACCTTCTCGTCGGACAGGCACAGGCACACGATGCCGCTGCATTCTCGGATGAACAGCGCCATCGTCTCCGGGGTAAGACATTCGGCAGCCAGCACCAGATCAGCTTCGTCTTCGCGGTCGTGGTCGTCCTGGAGCACGACCGGACGGCCTTCGCGCATGGCTTGCAGCGCGGCGGCGATGCGCGGCGGCACCGGTTCGGTATCGAGCAGGGGAAGATCTTCGATGGCGTCGAGCGGCGACTCGACAAATACTGCGTTGCGGGTAAAGGACATGTGAAACGCTCCTCGCAAGAGTTGGGCGAAAAACGTTTCAGGGCATTGCAAACAGACAGGAATCCCCGGCGAACGGCGTAGGGCGCACGTGCCGGAGCACGACGCCGGAACGTCGCGCGCGAGGCCCGCGCGGGCAGAGCAGCCGCGGCGGTTGGGCAAACATGACCATCTGCACATCTTCTTTCATCCGGACTATGACCGTCGGCCCTGGCATCGCACCAGATCTGCTGACCCCGCGCGAAAGGCTTCGCGCAGGCGCTCGCGGGCTCGTCGGCCTTGCCTTGCGGCGCGGCCGGCATACCGCCGGTGGGGAATTTCACCCCGCCCTGAAGACGCACTGATTGCCGGTTGAACCGGCTGGCAAAGGATACCGCAGAGTGCGCCGTTGTGCAGCGCAGTAAAAACCAGTAGACGTAGCGGCCGTGGGCGATCCGCACGGAAATCGGCGATGGGCTGATCAGCGCATGAGGCTATAATGGCGGATTGCGCTGAAAGCACCTGAAAGCCCGATTTGCACCGCGAACTGGCGGCAAAAATACGCAAAAGGATGAAAATCAGCACGTAAATCGGCACGCGAATCGCGCTCGCCGAGGTGCGCCATGGCCAAGGTGGCCCGGCCACCTGTTTCAGCCCTCTTTTATCACCGTAGTCCCGAAGTGCACGAGTGCATCAACCGGACGACGCCCCCAGGTAAACCACTGCGAACGGCGACCCCGATGACCAAGAAAGTTTATGTAAAGACCTTTGGCTGCCAGATGAACGAGTACGACTCCGACAAAATGGTCGACGTGCTCGGCGCCGCTGAAGGCCTCGTCAAAACCGACACGCCCGAAGACGCGGACGTGATTCTCTTCAACACCTGCTCGGTGCGCGAGAAAGCCCAGGAGAAGGTGTTCTCCGACCTCGGCCGCGTGCGCGAGCTGAAGGAAGCGAACCCGAACCTGCTGATCGGCGTGGGCGGCTGTGTGGCGAGCCAGGAAGGCGCGGCCATCGTGCAACGCGCGCCGTACGTGGACCTCGTGTTCGGCCCGCAAACCCTGCACCGCCTGCCGCAGATGATCGACGCGCGCCGCGCTTCGGGCCGCGCGCAGGTCGACATCACGTTCCCCGAAATCGAGAAGTTCGATCATCTGCCGCCCGCACGCGTGGAAGGCCCGAGCGCGTTCGTCTCGATCATGGAAGGCTGCTCGAAGTACTGCAGCTACTGCGTCGTGCCGTACACGCGCGGCGAGGAAGTCTCGCGCCCGCTCGACGACGTGCTCACCGAAATCGCCGGCCTCGCCGACCAGGGCGTGCGCGAAGTCACACTGCTTGGCCAGAACGTCAACGCTTACCGCGGTGCACTCACGCAAGGCGCGCACGACATCGCCGACTTCGCCACGCTGATCGAATATGTCGCCGACATTCCCGGCATCGAGCGCATCCGCTACACCACTTCGCACCCGAAGGAATTCACGCAGCGCCTGATCGACGCTTACGCGAAGGTGCCCAAGCTCGTGAGCCATCTGCATCTGCCGGTGCAGCACGGCTCGGACCGCGTGCTCATGGCGATGAAACGCGGCTACACCGTGCTCGAATACAAGTCGGTGATCCGCAAGCTGCGCGCGATTCGCCCGGACCTGTCGCTCTCCACGGACATCATCGTGGGCTTCCCCGGCGAGACCGAAGAGGACTTCGAGAAGACCATGGCGCTCGTCGAGGAGATGAAGTACGACACGAGCTTCTCGTTCATCTACAGCCCGCGCCCGGGCACGCCCGCTGCGAATCTGCACGACGACACGCCGCGCGAAGTCAAGTTGAAGCGCCTCCAGCATCTGCAAGCCACGATCGAAGAGAACGTGCAGCGCATCAGCCAGTCGATGGTCGGCCGGGTCGAGCGCATTCTCGTGGAAGGCCCGTCGCGCAAGGACCCGAGCGAACTTTCGGGCCGCACCGAGAACAACCGCGTCGTCAACTTCCCGGCGCCGCTCGCTTCGCACGCGCGCCTGATCGGCCAGATGATCGACGTGAAGATCAACCACGCCTACCCGCACTCGCTGCGCGGCGAACTCGTGCTCGCGCACGAAGACACTTCGGCACTCCCGCATTGAGCGGCGCCTGAACGGAGTTCACTGATACCTTGAAGCCCAATCAGCAGCATCTGGAATTCAACGCGCCGCGCGACGACAATGCGCGGCTCGCGAACCTCTGCGGCCCGCTCGACGAAAACTTGCGGCAGATCGAGCAGGCACTCGACGTAACCCTCGCGCGGCGCGGCCATCGCATCTCGATTCGCGGCCGCGGCGCGAAACTCGCGCTCGCCGCGCTCGAAAACTTCTACAACCAGGCGCGCGATCCGCTTTCGGTCGACGACATCCAGCTCGCGCTGGTCGAGGCGCGGCATCCGGGCAATCCCGCCAACGATCCGCGCGCGAGCGGCAACGGCGGCGTGCGTGGAAACAGCGGCGGCAGCAATGGCGGCAACAACGGCGCCGATGCCGCCGAGATCGACCCGCGGGACGTACGATTTCGCGGCGACCCCGACCACCCGTTCGACGAGCCCGCACGCGAAGGCGTCGACGTAGAAGAACTCGGCCCGAAGCTCTATACGCGCCGCGCCGACCTGCGCGGCCGCACGCCCGCGCAGCGCGAGTACCTCAAGCAGATCATCTCGCACGACGTGACCTTCGGCGTCGGGCCTGCGGGCACGGGCAAGACCTATCTCGCGGTGGCCTGCGCCGTGGACGCGCTCGAGCGCGACCAGGTCAAGCGCATCGTGCTCACGCGCCCCGCCGTGGAAGCGGGCGAGCGCCTCGGCTTCCTGCCCGGCGATCTCGCGCAGAAGGTGGACCCGTATCTGCGCCCGCTGTACGACGCGCTCTACGACCTGCTCGGCTTCGACAAGACCGCGAAAATGTTCGAGCGCCAGATGATCGAAATCGCGCCGCTCGCGTACATGCGCGGACGCACGCTCAATCACGCGTTCATCATCCTCGACGAGGCCCAGAACACCACGCCCGAGCAGATGAAGATGTTCCTGACGCGTATCGGCTTCGGCTCGAAGGCCGTCGTGACCGGCGACACCACCCAGGTGGACCTGCCGCGCGGCCACAAGAGCGGGCTGATCGAAGCGCAGCAGGTGCTCGACAACGTGCGCGGCATCGCGCTCACGCGCTTCACGAGCGCGGACGTCGTGCGCCATCCGCTCGTCGCGCGTATCGTCGAGGCATACGACGCGCATTCGAAAAAGGATGAAAGCGGCGGCGACGCGCGCTAAGGCATGAGATCGAGCCCAGATTGGAGCCCGAATTTGAATCGCCACGAATCACGCACATGGCCCGCGCACCGAAACTCAAACTGAACGTGCAGTTCCCCGCCGCGAAGGCGTTTCCCGAGCACAAGGCCTCGCTGCCACGGGCCACCGTGGCGGCGTGGATAAAGGCCGCGCTATTCGCCGATGCCGAACTGACCGTGCGCTTCGTCGACGCCGAAGAAGGCCGCACGCTCAATCGCACGTACCGCGGCAAGGACTACGCGACCAACGTCCTCACGTTCGCCTACGCCGAAAGCGAGAACGACCCGGTGACGGGCGACCTGATCCTCTGCTGCCCGGTAGTGGAGAAGGAAGCCGCCGAACAGGGCAAGCCGCTCTCGTCGCACTACGCGCACCTGCTCGTGCACGGCACGCTGCACGCGCAAGGCTACGATCACGAGGACGACGCCGAAGCCGAGGAGATGGAGGGCATCGAAACCGAGGTGCTCAACTCGCTCGGCTTTCCCGACCCGTACAAGTAAGGCCACACGGCCCCCTTCCGGCCCGAGCCCGTCAGACATGAACGACAAGCGCGCGAACGATTCCAGTGTTGTTGCCGAACCGCTGGTGAATGACGCGCCCGCCAGCGGCATGCCCAGGCCCTGTCCTGGCTATCCGCCATCGCTCGGCGAGTCGCGCCTGCTCAGCGAAGACGAACTGCGCGCATCGCTCGACCACACGCTTGAGCCATGGGACCGCACGAGCGACATCTGGCTGTTCGGCTATGGCTCGCTGATCTGGAACCCGGGCCTGCCGACCGTCGAGAACGTGCGCTCGCGCGTGCATGGCTACCATCGCGGCCTGTATCTTTGGTCGCGCGTGAATCGCGGCACGCCCGAGCAGCCGGGCCTCGTGCTCGCACTCGATCGTGGCGGCTCGTGCGCCGGCGTGGCGTTCCGCCTGGCCGCCGATGGCGTCATGCCGCATCTGGAAGCACTGTGGCGCCGCGAAATGCCGATGGGTTCGTACCGGCCCGCCTGGCTGCCCTGCTCGCTCGTCGATGGCCGGCGCGTCGCGGCGCTCGCTTTCGTGATGCGCCGCGACGTGCCCACCTACACGGGCAAGCTCGGTGAAGACACGGTGCGCCAGGTGTTCGGCTGCGCATCGGGCCGCTACGGCACGACGCTCGACTACGTGCGCCGCACCGTCGAGGCCCTGCGCGAGAGCGGCATGCCCGACCGGGCGCTGGAGCGGTTGCTCGCGCGCTGCGCGTGAGCACCAGGCCCGGTTCAGCGCAGCAAGCTCAATCGCTGCCGTACTTCGGCGAATGCGGGCCGTAGAGGATCCCGTTCGGCTGCCCCGCGGACAACAGCCTCTGGCTCGTCAAACCCGCCACCTCCTGGCTCTCGTCGGCGAGCGAATGCGCCACCTGCTTGACCGCCGCCTGCACCATCATGCCGATAATGCTGCCGCTACCGAAGTCCACGTTGCCGAGTTCCTTGCCGTTGGCCGTCGCGCTGCCCTGCCAGAGCACATCGCCCGTATCGAGGCTGACGAGCTTCGCGGTCGCCGAGACGGACGTATTGCTGTCAACCACCCGATAGACGGAGCCGTACTGCGTGACCTTCGTGTAGAGCACGGCATCGGCGCCGAAGATTTCATGCAGTTTCTTCGGCGACGTAGCCTGCATCTCCACGGGCAACGCAATGCCGTTCTGGCGGAAGGTCTCCGCCACTTCGGCCACGGGCAGAACGTAGTAGCCGGATTCCGCGAGCGGCATTGTCATCTGCGACAGCATGCCGTTGGTGGCATTCACATCGACGGTTTCGTTCAGCGGCGGCAGCACCAGAATCGAGCGCGGCTTTGCGCTCTTGAACGCGGTGTAGTCGTAGCCGGCGGTTTGCTTCTGCGGCCCCACGCACGCGGCGAGCAGCGCGGAAGCCGCGAGCACCGGCAGGCATTTCAGTATCGAAAATTTGAGCATGATGGCGTGCCTACTTCGAGAGGTTCTTCAACAAAAAGTCCATGTATGCGGACGACTCAGGGAAGGCCTCCTTCTCGGCATGCAGTTCCTGCTGCGCCTGCTGGCCCTTGCCGACACTCGCGTAAAGCGAGCCGAGGTGGGCATGAAAACCGGGGGGCGGCCGGTTGCCCTTGGCGCGGATCTGTTGAAGCGCCTGTTCGAGCGCAGTGATCTGCTCTTCCGGGCTCGTCTGCCCTTTCAGGTACGCGTAGACCTGCGGCTGATAGGCGTCCCATTGATAGAGCGTGGGTTGCGTGCGCGTCGCACAGCCGGCGAGCAGCGCGCCGGCAACGGCCAAGGCAACGCCAAGCGGCGCAGCGGTGGACCGCCGTGTAGTGTGGGTTTGGGTCATAGGTCTGAGTCTTCTGTTCAAACAGGATGGATTCGCGCAGCCGTCACTTCACGGCGGGCAGCCCAGCGGTTGCGAGCGCGCCTGCATCGACGCGTTCCGCGAGGCGATTGACGGCCTCCTGAATCGCCAGGTCGAGCACCTTGCCATTGAGTGTCGAGTCATACCCCGCCGTGCCGCCAAAGCCGATCACCTCGCGGTTCGACAGGCTGTATTCGCCCGCGCCCTGCGCCGACAGCACGACCTCCGACGTGACCGTATCGACCACATTGAGGCTCACCTTCGCGTAAGCCACCTGACTCTTGCCGCGCCCGAGGATGCCAAATAGCTGCTGGTCGCCGACTTCCTTACGGCCGAACTCCGTCACGTCGCCGGTGAGGATGTAGCGCGCGCCCCTGAGCGCCTGTGCCTGCTTCGTGAAGCCGGCCTCCTGGCGAATCTCGTCGAGGTTGTCTCGGTCGAGCACATTGAAGCGCCCGCTCTGCTGGAGCGCCGTGATCAGAATGGTTTTGGCCTGACCGCCCAGACGGTCGATCCCGTCCGTGAAAATGCCGCGCATGTAGCTCGAGCGGTTGTCGAACTTGCCGACGGCGACCGCCACCGGCTTGCCGGCGTATGGCGTGCGCGCCACCGCCACTTCCGGAACCGGCAGCGTGCGCGACGCTTCAGTCGCGCAACCTGCCAGAACAATGAACAAAGACGGCACGAGCCATGCCGCACACCGCGTTGCGCGCTGCTTCGATAACACCTGCAAGATAGGTCTCCTTACGCACCTGGACCGGACCTCGTGCCCGGCCAACGACGCGCGGAACCATGGGGGGTTCCGCGTGAAGGTCCGAATTAGAGCAAGGTCGCTGAAAGGAAAATGTCAAACAATCCAGCGCAGGTGACACCCATCAAACCCAGGACAAAAATCATCCAAATCTGAAACCCGAAAATTCGCGAGATATGGCGGGCGCATCGGGCAAACTCATCGACGCCCCCTGCCGCATGCCGTGCGTCCCCCCGGGCACCTCGCATCTGCGTTAGGATGGATCACGGGCATGCCCTACACGGGCGCGCCACACGCATGCTGTATCCTTTCCTATCCGCAACAGCGCGCCCAGCCATCAAGAGGCCCAGGGCGCACCACCATGAACGACTCTTATCCCAGTCGACGACAAACCGGCAAACCCCAGGAAAAGCGCTCCCTGCTCGAGCGGCTGACCGACTTCATCTCGCCCGAGCCCGACTCGCGCAGCGAGCTTCTCGAAATCCTCCAGGACGCGCACGCGCGCAATCTGATCGACGCCGATTCGCTTTCGATGATCGAAGGCGTATTCCAGGTGTCCGAGCTCTGCGCGCGCGACATCATGGTTCCGCGCGCCCAGATGGATGCGATCAACATCGCCGATAGTCCCGACGAATTCATCCCCTTCGTGCTGGACAAGGCGCATTCTCGCTATCCCGTCTACGAAGGCAACCGCGACAACGTGATCGGCGTGCTGCTCGCGAAAGACCTGCTGCGCTACTACGCCGAGGAAGAATTCGACGTGCGCGGCATGCTGCGCCCGGCCGTGTTCATCCCCGAGTCCAAACGCCTGAACGTGCTGCTGCACGACTTTCGCCAGAACCGCAATCACATCGCCATCGTCGTGGACGAATACGGCGGCGTGGCCGGCCTCATCACGATCGAGGACGTGCTCGAGCAGATCGTCGGCGACATCGAGGACGAATACGACTTCGACGAGGAAAGCGGCAACATCATCGCCTCGCCCGATGGGCGTTTCCGCGTGCGCGCGCTCACCGAGATCGAGCAGTTCAACGAAACGTTCGGCACCCATTTCTCGGACGACGAAGTCGACACCATCGGCGGATTCGTTACGAATCACTTCGGACACGTGCCGCATCGCGGCGAAAAGGTCCGCATCGACGACCTGATCTTCGAGGTGCTGCGCGCCGACGCGCGCCAGTTGCACATGCTGCTGGTGCGCCGCGATCCGCTCGCCGGCCAGCGTGAAGCCGCGTTGCAGCCGCAGGGCACCTGACGCCCTGCGCCCGCGCGCGCTTTGAACGACGCCGGCCTGCGGGCCGGCGTCGTGCTTTTCAAGCCGGCGGAGTGCGATCGCGCCCCCAAACGTCACCTCAAACTCGCCCCGGCGCCACACAATGCCGACGCGTGAAAATGCTATCGTTGCGCTCGCTGCGCACACGGCGTGTGCAGCGAACGTTTTGCAACCCGCGCCTCGCGCGCCCCTGCAGTCGGACTGCAGCGCCCAAGCACACCCATGGCTGAACCGATCGATTCCCGCACGCGCGACGGCGCGCGCGCCGCAGACACACCTTCCGCCGCGCGCCGCGCGCTGCCGGCCTGGCACTGCGTGGCCGCTGCCGGGCTGGGCGCGCTCAACACGCTTTCGTTCGCGCCCACACCGCACGGCGGCTGGCTCGAAATCGCGATCTTCGCGGGCTTTTACTTCTGGCTCACGCGCACCACGGGCTGGAAAAGCGCGCTCTTCACCGGCTGGGCGTTCGGCTTCGGCAACTTCGTGACCGGCGTCTGGTGGCTGTATGTGAGCATGCACTTCTATGGCGGCATGCCCGCCGCGCTCGCCGGCGCGGCGCTTGTGCTGTTCTCGCTCTACCTCGGTCTCTATCCGGCGCTCGCCGCGCTGGTCTGGTCGTTTTGCGCGGGACACGCACGCAACGGGCGCACCCTGCCGTTTTCGCCGACATGGCATGGCGCCTTTGCCTTCGCGAGCGCGTGGGCGCTGGGCGAATCGGCCCGCGGCTACGTCTTCACCGGCTTTCCGTGGCTTTCGAGCGGCTACGCGCAGGTGGACGGGCCGCTGGCCGGGTTCGCGCCGATCGTCGGCGTCTATGGCGTGGGCTGGGTGCTCGCGCTCGTCGCGGCGCTCCTCGTCCAGGCACTGGTGCACGTGCGCAAGGCGGGATCCGACGCGATTGGCGGGCCTGCGCGCGGCGGCACTACCGGCTCCATCGGCTCCATCGGCTCCTCCAGCTCCATCGGCGCGGCGGCCACGCCGGCCATGATGGCTGTAGCCGTGACCGGCGTTGGCCTGCTGCTCCCGCTCGTCAACTGGACGCACCCCGAAAACACCCCGCTGAACGTGCGCCTGCTGCAAGGCAATGTGAAGCAGGAGATGAAGTTTTCCGAATCCGGCCTCGAAGAATCGCTCGCCGAATTCCAGCGGCTCATCACCGAAAAGCCCGCCGATCTCGTCATCACGCCCGAGACCGCGATTCCGATACTGCTGCAGGAAATGCCCGAAAAATTCGGCCGCGATATCCGCGCGTTCGCCGACAGCACCCACACCGCCATCCTGTTCGGCGCCGTGGGCGGCACGATCACGCCGGACCGGCGCGTAGTCGACTACACCAACAGCCTGTTCGGCATCACGCCCGGCCAGAACGGCTTGTATCGCTACGACAAGCACCACCTCGTGCCCTTCGGCGAATTCGTGCCGTGGGGCTTCCGCTGGTTCGTGAACCTCATGAACATCCCGCTCGGCGACTTCGCGCGCGGCGCCCCCGTGCAGCCGCCGTTCCTCGTGCATAACCAGCCCGTCGCCGTCGACATCTGCTACGAGGACATCTTCGGCGAGGAAATCGCGCGCACCGTGCGCGAGAATCCGACCTCGCCGGGCATCCTCATCAACTCGACGAACCTCGCGTGGTTCGGCGACACCATCGCGCTCGACCAGCATCTGCAGATCGCGCGCATGCGCTCGCTCGAAACCGGCCGGCCGATGCTGCGCGCGACCAATACGGGCGCCACTGCCGCCATCGACGCGCACGGCAACGTGATCGCGCGCCTGCCCGCCTTCACCGTGGGCTCTCTCGACTTGCGCGTGGAAGGCACCCAGGGCTTCACGCCCTACGTGAGGAGCGGCAACAACACGGTGATCGCCGTGTCTCTCGTGTTGCTGGCACTCGGCTTCGCATTCGGGCCCACCCGCCCCGGTCGCAAGAAGGCTTGATGCGCCAAAATATGCCCGGAATGTGCCTGGTCCCCGCGCGCCGGTCTCAACGCTGCGCCAATCCGGTAAAATTCAAGGTTTTAGCACCGGGCCGCCCCTCCTGACCGGGGGCCGGGACCGCAGCACGCAAGGAACGCCCGCCACGCGCGAAACAGCCGGCTACACCCGGCCGCGCGTGGCGGCCCTTGCCGCCGCAGCCCACGCCGTTCGCCCTAAAAGACACTGCAGGCACACATGCTCACGTTTCAGCAAATCATCCTGACGCTCCAGTCTTACTGGGACAAGCAGGGCTGCGCGCTGCTCCAGCCGATCGACATGGAAGTCGGCGCCGGCACCTCGCACGTCCACACCTTCCTGCGCGCAATCGGCCCCGAGCCGTGGCGCGCGGCCTACGTGCAGCCGTCGCGCCGCCCGAAGGACGGCCGCTACGGCGAGAACCCGAACCGCCTGCAGCACTACTACCAGTACCAGGTGGTGCTCAAGCCCGCGCCGGAAAACATCCTCGACCTGTACCTCGGCTCGCTCGAAGCACTCGGCTTCGACCTGAAGCAGAACGACGTGCGCTTCGTCGAGGACGACTGGGAGAACCCCACGCTCGGCGCATGGGGCCTCGGCTGGGAAGTCTGGCTCAACGGCATGGAAGTCACCCAGTTCACGTACTTCCAGCAAGTGGGCGGCATCGACTGCAAGCCGGTGCTCGGCGAAATCACCTACGGGCTCGAGCGTCTCGCGATGTACCTGCAAAAGGTCGAGAACGTCTACGACCTGATCTGGACCGAGTGGGAAGAAGAGGGCCCCAACGGCCCCGAGCTGCGCCGCCTCACTTACGGCGACGTCTACCACCAGAACGAAGTCGAGCAATCCACGTACAACTTCGAGCACGCGAACGTCGACCTGCTGTTCACGTTCTTCAACGCCTACGAAAGCGAAGCCAAGCGCATGATCGAGCTCCAGCTCGCGCTACCCGCCTACGAACTCGTGCTCAAGGCCGGCCACACGTTCAACCTGCTCGACGCGCGCGGCGCGATCTCCGTGACGGAGCGCGCAGCGTATATCGGCCGCATTCGCGCGCTCTCGCGCAGCGTCGCGCAGTCGTACTACGAATCGCGCGAGAAGCTCGGCTTCCCGATGCTCGGCAATCCGGTGCACGGCGTGCCGGGCCTGACCACCGACGAACAGGACGCCGCGATGCCCGCCTGGGCGCCGCCGCTGAAGGTCGAACGCAAGTTCGACGAGGCATGAAGGGATCTCCAGAACAATGACGCAAGCTCATCACGCCACACTCCTCGTCGAACTGCTGACCGAGGAACTGCCGCCGAAGGCCCTCGCGCGCCTCGGCGACGCATTCGCCGAAGGCATCGCACAGCGCCTCGCCGCACGCGACCTGATCGAAGGCGACCTCTCATTCGAGCGCTACGCCACGCCGCGCCGTCTCGCCGTGACGATCAGAAACGTGCGCAATGTCGCGCCCGAAAAACAGGTGCGCGAAAAAGTGCTGCCCGTTTCGGTCGCGCTCGACGCCAACGGCCAGCCCACCGCGCCACTCGCGAAGAAGCTCGCGGCGCTCGGCTTTGCCGACTTCCCGGTGAGCGACCTCGAACGCGCGAGCGACGGCAAGAACGAAGCGTTCTTCCTGCGCTACTCGGCGCCGGGCGCCACGCTCGCCGACGGCCTGCAGGCCGTACTCGACGAAACGCTCGGCAAGCTGCCCATCCCGAAGGTCATGACGTACCAGCGCCCCGACGGCAGCAACGTGCAGTTCGTGCGTCCGGTGCACCGCCTCACGGCGCTGCACGGCGAGCAAATCGTGCCAGTCACCGCATTCGGCATCGACGCGGGCGACACCACGCGCGGCCACCGCTTCCTCTCGCACGGCAACGTCGCCATCACGCGCGCCGACGACTACGCACACACGCTGCAGCACAAGGGCCGCGTGATCGCGAGCTACGCCGACCGCCGCGAAGCCATCCGCGAACAACTCATCGAACAAGCCGGCGACGACAAGGTCGTCATGCCCGAAGCGCTGCTCGACGAAGTGAATTCGCTCGTCGAATGGCCCGTCGTGTACGCGTGCAAGTTCGAGGACGAATTCCTGCAAGTGCCGCAGGAATGTCTGATCCTCACGATGCAGACGAACCAGAAGTACTTCGCGCTCACCGATGCCGCAGGCCGCCTGCGCTCGCGCTTCCTGATCGTCTCGAACATCGAGACCGAAACGCCGGGCGAAATCGTCGAAGGCAACGAGCGCGTCGTGCGCCCGCGCCTCGCCGACGCCAAGTTCTTCTTCGAGCAGGACAAGAAGAAGCCGCTGGCCGAGCGCGTGCCGCTGCTTGCGAACGTGGTCTATCACAACAAGCTCGGCTCGCAGCTCAAGCGCGTGGAGCGCCTCGAAGCGCTCGCGGGCGCCATCGCCGACATGTGCGACGCCGATGTCGCGCTCGCCAAGCGTGGCGCGCGCCTCGCCAAGGCCGACCTGCTGACCGACATGGTGGGCGAGTTCCCCGAGCTGCAAGGCACGATGGGCACCTACTACGCGCGCCACGACGGTGAGCCCGAAGAAGTGGCGCTCGCGTGCTCCGAGCACTACCAGCCGCGCTTCTCCGGCGACGCATTGCCGGGCACGGCCACGGGTACCTTCGTCGCGCTCGCGGACAAGCTCGAGACGCTCGTCGGCATCTGGGGCATCGGCCTTGCGCCGACCGGCGAAAAAGATCCGTTCGCGCTGCGCCGCCACGCGCTGGGCGTGCTGCGCATCCTCGTCGAGAAGCAACTGCCGTTGGATCTCGTCGAACTGCTGCGCACGACTTACGCGCAATTTGCGGGCATCGAAGCGGTAACGGAATCGACGCAAGCGATCTACGAATTCAGCATGGACCGCCTGCGCGGCATGCTGCGCGAACGCGGCTACGCGGCGCAGGAAATCGACGCGGTGCTCGCGATGAACCCCACGCGCCTCGACGACATCGTCGCGCGCCTCGACGCCGTGCGCGAATTCGCGGCGCTCGAGGAAGCCGCGTCGCTCGCGGCGGCCAACAAGCGCATCTCGAACATCCTCAAGAAGTCCGACGGTGTCGAGGACGCAGGCGTGCAGAGCGCGCTTTTCGTGGAAGGCGCGGAGAAGGCACTGTTCGCGCAGCTCGAACAGGTCGCGCCGCGCGTGCAGACGCAACTGGCCGCGCGCGAGTACACGGGCGCGCTCACGGCGCTTGCAGCACTGCGCGAAACCGTCGACACGTTCTTTAACGACGTGATGGTGAATGCCGAAGACCCCGCGCTGCGTGCAAACCGCCTCGCGCTGCTCAAGGCATTGCATCGCCAGATGAACAGCGTTGCCGACATCTCGCGCCTTGCGGCGTGATGGCGTCGTGACACTCTACTGAGCGACGCCATGCCGACCAGCACCAGCCGCAAACTCGTGATCCTCGACCGCGACGGCGTGATCAACGTCGACTCCGACGCGTTCATCAAGACCGTGGACGAATGGATCGCGCTGCCGGGCAGCCTCGAAGCGATCGCCCGCCTGAATCAGGCGGGCTACCGCGTCGCCGTCGCGACGAACCAGTCCGGCATCGGCCGGGGCCTGTTCGACACGACGGCGCTCAACGAGATGCACGCGAAAATGCAGCGCCAGGCCGCCGCGGTGGGCGGACGCGTCGATGCCGTGTTCTTCTGCCCGCACACCGCGCAGGACCACTGCGACTGCCGCAAGCCCAAGCCCGGCATGCTCAAGATGATCGCCGAGCGCTTCGAGATCGATCCCGCGGATACGCCCGTGGTGGGCGATTCGCTACGCGACCTCCAGGCTGGCGCGGTGCTCGGCTTCCCAACGCACCTCGTGCTCACCGGCAAGGGCAAGAAAACACTCGCAGCGGGCGGCCTGCCCGACGGCACGAAAGTGCACGACGACTTGCGCGCGTTCGCGCTCGACTTCCTCGCGAACGAGTCGGCTTAACCCGACCCTGCAGCCCTGCCTCCCGAACGGTCCAACCGATACCGATGCGCTTCATCCGCTCCCTGCTGCTGTCGATTTACCTGGTCGTCTACACGATTCCGTACGCAATCGCGTGCTTCATTGCGTTCCCGTTCATGAACGCGGAGCGGCGCTACTGGATGGCCGCTGGCTGGTGCCGTTCGACATTGTTCGTCGCGCGCTGGCTCAACGGCATCCGGTACCGCATCGAGGGCATGGAGAACCTGCCCGACGGCCCCGCCGTGCTGCTTTCGAAGCACCAATCGGCTTGGGAAACGCTCGCGTTTCCAGCGCTGATGCCGCGTCCGATGTGCTACGTGTTCAAGCGCGAACTGCTGTATGTGCCGTTCTTCGGCTGGGCGCTGGGCATGCTGAAGATGGTTCATATCGACCGCAAGGAAGGCAAATACGCGTTCGCGTCCGTGACGCGCCAGGGCAAGGCGCGCATGGCCGAAGGCGCGTGGGTCATCATGTTTCCGGAAGGCACGCGCACGCCGGTGGGCAAGCAAGGCAAGTACAAGACCGGCGGCGCGCGCTTTGCGATCTCTACAGGCGCACCCGTCGTGCCGATCGCGCACAACGCGGGACATGTCTGGCCCCGCAACTCGTTCCTCAAATATGCGGGTATAGTCACGGTGTCGATCGGCAAGCCGATCGATACAACCGGGCTCACGCCCGACCAGTTGAATACACGCGTGGAGCAATGGATCGAAACCGAAATGCGACGCATCGATCCTGACGCGTATCGCGAAACGGATGGCGCATCGGTGGACGCCGCGCGGACTTGATGCTCCGGCGGCAAGGCGGCTGTCCAACCTGCGCTCGCTGCGTTATCCACCACGCTCGTCATACGCCACGCACGCCATTCCGCACCTAGCCTGACGATGCAGAAGTCACCCACGCCGCGCCCTTCAGCGGCGCTCGATAACGGGCAGCTCGATTTGCCGCTCTTTGCCGAGCCGGCGCCCGTTGTCGCTCCCTCTCCGGCATCGCCCTTCCACGCACCGCCTTCCACACCATCGCCGTTCAGGTCGCCCAAGGGGCCGCTTGCGCCGGATGGCACGCGTGTGCGCACGCTCGAAATGGGCGCGCGCACGCTGCACTATCGGCTCAAGCGCTCGTCGCGAAAATCAATTGGATTTGCCATCGATGCAAGCGGGCTCACGATCACCGCGCCCCGATGGGTGACGATTGCCGATATCGAAACGGCTATCGCCGAAAAGCAGCGCTGGATCTTTGCGAAGCTGATCGAGTGGCAAACGCGCGTGGAACAGCGTGCGCTGCCGCGCGTGGAATGGGGCGATGGGGCCGAGTTGCCTTATCTCGGCAAGCCGATGCGCGTGAGGCTTGGCGCCTCGCTGCTGGCCTTTGACGAGGTGACGCGCGTGCTGGCGCTGCCACTGCCGCTTCATGCGGATGCGCAGCAGATCAAGGACCGGGTGACCGGATGGCTACAGGGCGAGGCGACGCGTATTTTCGGCGAGCGGCTTGCGGTTTATGCCGCGAGGCTTGGGGTGACGTTTCGGTCGTATGCGCTTTCATCGGCGATGACGCGCTGGGGGAGTTGCTCGAGCGAAGGAAGGATTCGGCTCAACTGGCGGTTGATTCATTTTCCGCTTTCGGTTGTTGATTACGTCGTGGCGCATGAACTCGCGCATTTGCGGGAGATGAATCATAGTCCGCGATTCTGGCGGACTGTGGAGTCGATCTTTCCTGAGTTCAGGGAGGCCAGGAAGCAGCTCAAGCAGCATCCGCCGGAGATGTGAGAGGGCAAGGTCAATCGTGGCGATTGCAAATTCTCGCCGGAACGCCCACGGCAATTGAATTCGCCGGTACATCTGCCAGCACAACGGCGTTCGCCCCTATTTTTGCTCCCCGTCCGATACGAATTGGTCCCAGAACAGAAGCACCGGCCCCAATCAGTACATCGTCCTCAATAAACGGAGCGCCAGCCTTTCCACTCCGTCCACCAATGACTACATTCGGCGAAATGACGACGTTGTCACCGATTATTGCGTGACGATGCACTACGATACCCAAACCTTGATAACCGAAAATCACATTCTTCCCGACCTTAACTGATGGAGGAATAGATACGGAAAAGAGAATCCTATTGATCACCTTGAAAATCCACGGCAATAAAGGAATATAAATCAAGTAAAAAAAACGTGAAATCCTGTAAATATATAGCATCTGCCCCTCGCCAATTAACTTATCCAAATCATCAAATTCTCAAAATAACCGCCCCCCAAAATCATCCTCTCATCTCTCGATACCGGCAATTCTCAATCTAATAAAATCAAAACCCAGAATTATTCCAACGAATATCAAAAAGAAAACAAACCCCGCATCCCAATATCCATTGTGGATAGACATGATAGAAAGCGCAAAGATGTAACAAAATCCAAATTTACCTAATGCCCCCCACCTCTTCGCTCTCCTCCATAAAATCCCAATACCAGCAGAAATTATGAAAAACCCGGCAAAAACACCGATATATCCAAAATCAACATAAAGTGCACCTTGCAGCGTGGGCGTGATACTCATTGGCCTGCCGGACACCCATCGAGCCGACGTAATGTCCCCAATTATATTACGAGCCCCCCAGTGTTTTCCTGGCAAAAAGGTCTCATAGTTGCTGAGAAAGAGGCCACCGTACATATATTGATGTAACGCACTGCCTATAGAACTGACAGTGCTCTGACTGAAATCCAACATTGCCAGCGCAGGAACGAAAGGCCACAAATACCTGTGATCACTCATATACCGAAAATCGATATTTCCGAAAAATGTGATCAAGTCATAGCTTTGGGAAACACGATACGCGGCAAATATTGCCGCAAACCCAATTATCACAAAAATAGAGACAAGTCCGAACAATAAAGCCCTCCCTCTTGGCATTCTAAAAACAATTTGATAGACAAAAATCACCAAAAAAAAGACTAGGACGGGGGTTCTATATCCAAAACAAAGAACGCCAATTACATATACGATTGGCTGAATTAGGCCAATCCTCTTATTACACTCCATGGCAGATATCATTCTGACAAGAATCCAGAACCCATAAAACTGAATCAAATTGAAAGCTAACGCAGAATTTCCAAATCGATCCTCCCCCATAAAAAGAGGGATTCCACCGCTCATTAAGATAGTCAATGCAAGACAGACAACGAAAATCGAGAAAAAGAATACCGTCAATTGTCTGGACGTCCTCTGCCTTGATACTGACGATACGACTTTCCTTCCTCCTCGCCTGCAAAACAAAAGCGCTAACAGGAAGCCGCTCAATCCTGTTATAAACAATTGCCAACACAGACCTTTGTCATACGCACCTCTAATCGTCCACGGCGTATTTATTAACCCGACAATATTGTAAGCAACGTAGATCCCGAGGAACAGCATAAAGGGGTTGACGCGCTTCAACCCGGTTTCAGCAGATTGGCTTAACTTACTGTCGTTGCCCAAATTTTTGATTAAAGAAATTCTCGCGCGAGGCATTCTGTTCCCCAACTTCTCATTATCGCATTCAAAAATATGTGCAGCACCCGTCGCCATGAACCATGTAAAATTAAATTGCTCCTGCAAATTTATTCATACACCCACAGCTTGCACGGCCATTACTGGCGCGGTTGTAGATATGCCTTTCCAAGCATATAAACGAACTGCGCATTAGTTACCAAATATCGCTTCCACATACGTCGCGGCTCCTGAATTACCCGATAAAACCACTCCAACCCGCTTCGCTGCATCCATTTTGGAGCGCGTCGCACCTTCCCTGCGACAACGTCAAATGTGCCGCCAACGCCCATGACAAAATCAACACCTAGCTGCTCCTTCCATCGCTCGATGAATATCTCCTTTTTTGGAGACGTAATGGCAACAAAAAGTAGCCGTGCGCCAGAATCCCGAATCTTCTTGACCTGACTTTCTTCATCATCCCAGAAATAGCCGTTGCCAAATCCAGCGATTTTAATACCAGGGTATTTTTTACTCAAAATATCGGCGGTTTTCTCGACAATAGCATCGGTAGCGCCAAGCAAATAGAGTGGAAGTCGCCGTTCACTTGCCATCTCAACAAGCTTATAAAAAAGATCAACTCCCGCAACCCGTTCAGAAACGGAATTCCCAAGCAACCTTGCGCCCCAAACCACACCCATCCCGTCAATATTGATAATGTCACAACCCTTGACAGAGGATGCAAGATCGGGATTTGATTGCATATGCACGAGTTTTGCAACATTCACTACAACATGCTGTGTAAAAATACCTCGCTCCACTCTGTCTGCAATCCAGTCGACGGTCTCTCCCATCGTAGAAGAATCCATGGGACAACCAAACACATGTATTCGCTTCATAGCATCACACCAATTTATATTGTTCAGAGCTCGCTACGATAGGGTTCATCATTTCCCGTGCCCTTCTCGTACTCTCACATCAGTGAGTACATCGTCCGTCAAAGTGAAATTATTTTTTTGAAATATAGAAATACGCCCGTAATACAACGTTCTCACGTCAACATCAGTAGGCTTTGTTTTCCATCCGGCTTTATACAGGCCAACTTTTAAATATGCCGCATCGTCACCCGGATATGCGTTAGGGACACCGAGAGTCTGAAAAACACGCTCCCCATCTTTGAATAGCTCAGTAACAGCTTTCTCTCCCATATCATCGGGGATATAGCGCAGAGTCCAATCAACAACTCGCCCCCTGTCTGCCTCCAAATTTCCAAATATTTTCCCAACGGAATCCACAGATTTCCCCGTTCTGCTACGCACGCCATATCCTGCGTCTGTCGAAAAGAAGAGTGCGAGCGTTGGATATCCCCAATGAATTTGAGCTCCCTGATGAATCTGCGTAATGACTTCAGGTTGTTTTTTATCAAATTTATAATTCGATGGAATATAAGTCTGCCACTTCACAACATACTCGTTATTTCGGTGGAATTTTATATACTCCCCAAATGAGATTTCTGCCCGAGGCGTCCCATTAGCCACATGTCCATAGTTCTCATCGCGTGAAATTTTCACCTTGAGAGCATATGGCATCACGGGATCCCCAAAATCCACAACCTGGATAGAGTCCTTGTCCGGCATTTGATATTGGATGTTTCTGTCGACCCCGTGTTTCCATGCGGACGAAAACAAAACGTCAAATCCCGACATATCCATATTATCTGCGAGCACGACACCTGGAATCATCACAGGAAGAATGGCAAAAAGCCATAATCTATTAAATTCAGATCTCATTTATAAAAATATATATATTTTGCGTTGGTTAACAGCTCTTCACCGCCACTCCATCAACAACCCGCCTCAATATGCGTGATATATTTTCTATTCCGAACGACTCGTCGATCCATCTCGCGCCGCTTCCCCGGACGATTTTCGAATTCAGGCAATTCGCTTCCAGAATAGCCGAGGCAAGATTTTTCTCACCAAGTTCGTCGACATAGATCGCTCCTCCGTGGCGAATAACCTCCATTACAGGCGGATGGCGAAACGCGACGATGGGCAAGTCATAGCATTGAGCTTCCACGAAGCTCATTCCGAATGAATCAACTTTGCTCGGCAGACAGAAGACACTGCATTCCGATAGAAGGTTAATTTTGTCTTGATCGGCGACCCACCCCACCAATGTTACCCGTGAGCCCAGTTTGTATTTCTCGACGTCTGCCTTGATTTCCTCCGCTAATTCTCCATCGCCAGCCACCACGAGGCGAAAGTGATCAGGAAGGTTTGACATCGCACGAACCGTTTCGGCAATACCTTTACCCTCAACAAGTCGCCCCATCGTCAAAACCGTAATCTCACCATTAGCGCTTCCGGTACGCTCGGGATAGTGTGCGCAAACCCGATAAGGATTCGGCACCACATTCGCCTTGGCGGCTAGGTCGTATTTATCCAGCAAGGCACGCGCGTACGACGTCAGTACAATGACCCCGCTGGATAGTCCAATCAGCGCTCCGAAAATCGAACGCCACATTGTGCGTTCGAGATACCCCTCAAGATAGGGCGTATGCAAATAGACAATGACGTGTTGTCTTGCTACGCCGCGCAAAAACATGGCGAGAACAAGCATTCTGATGATGCAGAATCCTGACCCCGGATGCAGATGAAAAATAAGCGGTGACCGCCCCTCTCTCAGAATCAATCCAGCACATCGGAAGAAAGAGCAGATCCAAGGACCAAATTTTCCGCATATGCTCCGGCCATTGTGGGTTGAAATGAACTCGGTCCTGCCCAACAGGCCCAATGCCTCAAGGTGCATAGGAATAACCGTGGCAACCCCCCCCTTTCCTCCCCGCGGTTCAGTGGACAGGACTACATTGCATAATGTCATCACAAGACCCGTATTGTCATTTTCATTACCTGCGCAAGCTCCATGTCCAATCAGCCTGCCCGAACCGCAGGCTCAAGTAACGGCATGCTGAATTTTCGGAGAATGATGTTGCGTAAGCCTGTCACGAAAATACATACAACCAGTACAAACGCAAAATTAAGTCCGCCAAAAAACGCATAAAAAATACTCAGCGCCACGACAAACAGACTGCAGGTGACAAGATTGACGGACATCGACTTGCGGCTTTCTTCACGAACCATCAGCACATTACTAAACGCAGTGCTTAGCATGCTAAGAGAGCTTTGCAAGCAAATCGCAAGGCTGCAGATCATTGCGTACCAGAGCCCCTCGTGCGCCCCAACAAAGACCCCGAACCCGAGCACAATGAATGCATTCACCAAGAATGCTCCACCGCAAGCTTTCATAATCTCGCGGTTAGTTTGCACAGTGATCTGCGCTAACGACTTTCCCACGCTCACGTACTTGCTTAGGTCGGGGAGCCGATACATCGAGATTGCGCGA
Organism: Paraburkholderia sp. A1RI-2L; assembly: GCF_048957375.1. Lineage (NCBI taxonomy): Bacteria > Pseudomonadati > Pseudomonadota > Betaproteobacteria > Burkholderiales > Burkholderiaceae > Paraburkholderia > Paraburkholderia sp. A1RI-2L. Next base: position 128,645 of record NZ_JARBTA010000001.1, on the reverse strand, counting down.
GGAATCAATCCGCTGATGGCGCTGATGGACGCAAATAGTGATATCACACCTGCGAATCGGGCGCCGTCGGTATAGTTCGCAATCGGTACGAGACTAAGCGCGACTCCACCGGAAAGGAAATTCGTGAAGCCGAATTCAATCCCCTTCAATTCGAACTTTCCCAACCAGGGGAATCGCTCTGGCAACCCGACGTTCAGCAGCATCATTGCCCCGGTCACAGCTAACGCGGCGCCCAGAGGTAATCCCGCACTCATTCCCAAGCGATGAAAAGCGACCACGCAGCCGGCAGTCACAATGAGAAGAAAGACGTCGTAGGCAATAACGCGACGGTACTCCCTCATTGAGAGAAAATAGTGCCGTGTCACTTGATAGAACGTCCATCCCAGCATGATTACCATGATCTCCAATCCGGAGATTTCCGGTTTGAAGAAATACGACCATAGAGCGACACCTATTCCACATATCAGTAGCGATACGGATGCCATTCGCAGCAATTCATAGAACCGCTGAACCCGTTCTTCTCTGCCATTCGCCGCTGGCACACGAGCCAGAATCAACGTAGCCCAGCCAATTGCGGTAAAAAACGCCAGCATCTGCGCTACGGAAAACGCCGATGCCGCGCGCCCAAGATCGCTCAGAGAATAGACCTTTTGAATCCCTACGAACGCCAAGACACGATAAAGTCCCGGCATACCGGTCGCGATGATCGCCTCTGCTTTTCCGATTAGTCGTCCGTAGTTCATCGTCGATTCAATTACGCCCGGAGACGATCTTCACCTGCGGCACATGGTGCAAATCGTCCCCAGTCTCAAATGGGCCTGCTACATTGTGTTTGCCGACGGCGGGCACGACCTCAGGCACGCGCCAACACTCCACGCGTATCAATCACCACCTTCGCCTGCAGGCGAATCGGGTCGACCTGCTTGAACTGCACGTGATCCACGAGAATCACGATCACGTCCGCCTCGGCCAAAGCCGTCCGCAAATCGCAACGCTGCAGCACGCCTTCGAGTCCCTCTGGCAATTCGCGGATGTTCGGCTCGACCGCCATCACCTGCCCGGGAAAACGCCCGCCAAGTTCTTTTGCAATTTCCACCGCAGGACTTTCGCGCAGATCATCGATATTTGCCTTGAATGCAAGTCCCAGACACGCGATAACCGGCTCGCGAAACCGATTCGCCGCGTTCTCGACGCGCTCGACCACCCAATGTGGCTTGTCGTCGTTCACGTTTCGGGCGGCACGAATGAGGCGCGCCTGTTCGGGCGCCGAGTCGACGATGAACCACGGATCAACCGCAATGCAATGGCCGCCCACGCCCGGTCCGGGCTGCAGAATGTTCACGCGCGGATGGCGATTCGCCAGTTTGATAAGCTCCCACACGTTGATGTCCAGTCGGTCGCATATCAGAGAAAGTTCATTCGCAAACGCAATATTCACGTCGCGGAACGAATTCTCGGTGAGCTTGCACATCTCAGCCGTTCGCGCATCGGTAACGATGCATTCGCCACGCACGAACACTTGATAGAGTTCTCGCGCAGCTTCGCTGCATCGGCTCGTCATGCCGCCAATCACGCGGTCGTTCTCAACCAGTTCTCGAATCACATGACCTGGCAAAACACGTTCCGGGCAATGCGCAACACGCACGTCCGACGCCTCCCCTGCCTGTTGCGGGAAGGTCAGATCCGGACGCATTTCAGCCATCCACTCGGCAATCTTTGCGGTCGCCCCGACAGGCGAGGTCGACTCGAGCACAATCAGGTCTCCCTTCTTCAATATGGGAGCAACCGCTCGGCTCGCGGCCTCGATATAAGACAGATCAGGCTTATGGTCGTCCGAGAACGGCGTAGGAACGGCGATAAGAAATGCGTCGGCAGGCTCCGGCATCGTAGTCGCGCGCAAGTATCCTTGCGTCACCGCAGCATGCACGAGCATGTCGAGTTCAGGCTCAACAATATGAATTGCGCCGCGATTGATAGTGTCGACCGCATGTTGATTCACATCGACGCCAATCACTTTCTTACGCCTGGCGGCAAATGCTGCTGCCGTCGGCAAGCCAATGTAGCCTAGCCCTACAACCGAAATCGTTTCGAAGTTCATGATGTTGGTGTCTTGATTAGTCGTTGCCTTCACGCCGCGCGCGGCGCGGTACTCCAATTGGCCTTCAATGCTTCCGCAATACGGCCGCATGCCAGCCCATCTCCATACGGGTTGTCGCCTCGGCTCATCGCCACGTACGCTGAGCGGTCATCGAGCAGTCGCGAAACACCCTCGACAATCGCCCGCACTCCGGTGCCAACAAGCTCTACGACGCCAGCGTCGATCGCCTCCTGACGTTCAGTCGTATCGCGCATCACGAGCACTGGCTTGTGCAACGAAGGCGCCTCCTCCTGAATGCCCCCCGAGTCGGTCAGAATCAAATGCGAGCGGTCCATCAGGCTCACGAATGGTAAATAGTCGAGTGGTTCGATCAAGTGGACGTTGGCAATGCCCGTGAGCAAGCGATTCACCGGCTCGCGCACGCTCGGATTCAGATGCACGGGATAAACAATGTCGACATCGGGATACGCGTAAGCCAACTGCGAAAGCGCGGTACAGATGCGCTCGAAGCCATCACCAAAGCTCTCGCGGCGGTGCCCTGTGACCAGCACCAAACGCCTGCCTGCCTCCTGCAGCGCAGGCAGGCTCCTCTGAGCTTCCGCGCGCAAATCTGCGTCGTTAGCGAGACGCCCACGCACATGCAGAAGTGCATCGATCACGGTATTGCCTGTCACCGTGATCGATGCGTCATCCACCCCTTCCCACAGAAGGTTCTGCCGAGCCCGTGCCGTAGGTGCGAAATGGAGCGTCGCAAGCGCACCTGTCAATTTGCGATTCGCCTCTTCCGGCCATGGAGAAAGCAAATTGCCGGTGCGCAAACCTGCCTCGACGTGTCCGACAGGAATACGTCTGTAGAACGCCGCAAGCGTCGCCGCCATGGTCGTGGTGGTATCGCCATGCACGAGCACGATGTCCGGCTGGACGCGTTCCAACACACCGCTCATGCCGGAAAGAATCGAAGTCGTCACGCCATAGAGGTCCTGGCCGGGCTTCATGACATTCAAGTCGAAATCCGGTTCGATGTCGAAAAGGGCAAGAACCTGGTCGAGCATTTCGCGATGCTGGCCAGTCACGCACACCTTGCAATCGAAATGCGGATCGCTCCGCAGACGTTGCACGAGGGGTGCCATTTTGATTGCTTCTGGCCGCGTTCCGAACGTTAGTAGTACTTTTTGTTTCATTGTCATGATCTCGCATAAGCAGCCCCCAGGAAGGCTGGGCTTCTTGCGTTAGTCGGCCTTCTTCCGATAATCCGAATACGCGCCGTAAGCCGCCCCGCGCTGCGGCACATCGGTCAGCAACACGCCGTCCACTGCAACGCCCGCGCTGGCGAGGTGACGAGTCGTCTCCCTCAATTCCGCAGCCGAATGCCGGCCATGGCGCACCACCATGAGCGTCGCGCCCGCCGCCTTGCCGATCAACACCGGATCGGTCACTGCAAGCACAGGCGGCGAATCCACGATCACCATGTCGTAGGCTGCGGCAAGCGCCTTGAGTACTGTCGCAAAGCGCTCGCGCAGCAGGAGTTCCGAAGGCCGGTCTGGTATTGCACCCGCCATCATGACGTCAAGGTTAGGCAGCACCTGGCGATGAATGACCTCGGCGGCCTCGCGCCCAGTCAGCACCTCTGAAAGACCCGGCTTGCCATTGATCGAGAAATAGGAATGCACGTCGCCGCGCCGCATATCGGCGTCGATCAGCAAGATGCGCTTGCCTGTCGAAGCCAGCACCGTCGCCAGATTCACGGAGACGAACGACTTGCCCACACCGGGCCTCGGGCCCGTGATCATGACGATGTTGTTCTCGGGCTTGAGCACGCCGAACTGCAGCGCCGTGCGCAGGCTGCGGAGCCCTTCAACCGCGACGTCATCCGGGAAGGCCGCCGCCAGCACGCCTAGCTTGGACGGATTGCGGCGCACCGACTGCTCGAGCGCAAGTTGCTTGTCGCTATGCGAGATGATCGCGTAGACAGGCACCTCCACGGCGTGCTCGATCTCCGCAGGGCTTTCCAGGCCACGATTGAACATGCGACGCCCCAGCGCTACAACGCAGCCAAGCAGCAGACCCAGCAAGGCCGCAAGCGGAATCACGAGGAGCTTCTTGGGGCGCACCGGCCTTTCCGGCACGACGGCGAAGTCGACCGTGCGCACGTTACCGAGCTGCCCCGCCTTCAACACGCGCAATTGCTGTGTGCTGTCGAGCAGCTTCATGTAGAGGTCTGTATTCACCTTCACGTCGCGCATGAGGCGCAGTGCTTCTTGCTGCGTCTGCGGCAAACCGCTCACCTGGTGCTCGTATTGATCCTGCAGTTGATCCAGTTCGGCGATGCGTGCATCGACTGCCGCTACTGCGGGATGCGAGGGTGTGTATCGCTGAACCAGTTCGGCGCGTTGCTGCTGCATTTCGGTCAAGCGGGACTTCGCGTCGACGACAGCTTGCAGCAGGAGCTTGCCTTGAGCGTCGAAGTCAATCGCACCTGTCTTCGCTCGAAATGCGTTGTAGCGCGCCTCTGACTGATCGAGGTCAGCACGCAACTTTGGCAACTGGTCGCCAAGGAAGGTGAGCATCTGCTCCGCTTGTGCCGATTTGCGGTCGACGTTGCGCTGCACGTACAGGCTCGCGATCATGTTGATCGTTGCGGTGATGCGCTGCGCGTCCTCGCCATCGAGCTTGACGCCAATAATGCCCGACTGCTTCGTTTTCTCGGCAAGGTCCAGTTTCTTTTGCAGTTCCTCGACTGTCTGTTGGGTCGAATAACGCCTGAGATCGAAGTTCGTCCCCGGTCTCGCCACTAGCGAGGCCACGGTCAGCCGCACGGGCCCCTCGGCAACCATGCCGCTTACCGCGTCCCCCACGCGCGCACGCACCACCACGCTGCCGTCCGGATCCATGAGCTCGTAACGCTCGGCGTCGAGTGAGCGCAGTCTGAACGCCTTTTCATACAGCACCGCAGGTACTTCGAACTGCGAAACACTGATGCGTTCTCCACCCCATGCATAGCTACCCAAGCCGAGTACCGGCTTCGCGAGATCGGAGCCGCCTTCGCCCTGCGATCGGCGCGCAATCGCCCCACCAATCAGCGGGAAATAATGCGGCTTCGCACTCACATCCAGATGCAGCCTGTTCACCGTCTCGCCCACGACCATGCGCGAGCGGATCAGTTCGATTTCCGCGTCCGCGGTCGCCTTGTTCTGGAACAGCGATGCCAGATCGCCGAGCTTGTCATTGATCGACCCGGTCCCCGAATCGTCATCGACCTGAATGACGGCATCCGCGCGATAAACCGGCGCCCCGAGAAAGGCATATGTCGTGCCGAGGAGCAGCACGCATACCGCCACGATTACGATCTGCTGCCAACCTTCGCGAAGAACATTGAAGACTTCGGAAAGATCGATTTCGTCGTCATCCGCCTGTTCAGCCGGATGGTTTTGCTTAAGAAGGGTCATGATTCAGTGCGCCAGTCCTGCCAGTACGTCACTCCAATGCGCGACGCCGTGCTCGATCTGCGCGAATGCGAGTTCGAATGCAACACGATGGCGCTGATACGGGTCGACGACATCGACGCCATCGTTCTCGTTGAGCCTGTAGACCTTGCCTCGCGCATACGGCCACGCTTGCTCAATCTGCTCGCGCTGCACTTTTGTCATCGTCAGAATGAGGTCGGCCGCGCGCACCTGTTCGTCGGTGAGCGCCGTGGCGACGTGCTTCTCTAGCTGCACGCCGCGCTCGCGGGCCATTTCGAGGACGAGCGGGTCCGCCCCCTCTCCAACCAGCGCATGTGTGCCGGCTGAACTAAAGCCGATATCAGGCAGCGCCTGCGCGAGCATGGCGCAGGCCAACGGACTGCGGCAGATGTTGCCTTCGCAAACCACCAGAACGCGATCGATCATTTCGCCACCAACCCTGCAGTCAAGCCCGCGTTAATGGCCGGGATCAGCAGCGTCAACACGCGATTGAAGCGGACAAGGCCGTTGCCGTCGACGTACACGACGTCCTTGGGCTGCAGGTCGAACTCCTTGGCGACGAGCATGGCCACTGGCGAGCGTCCGTCGAGGTGGAAGACCTCGGGCGTGCCACTGAGCGACCCGCGAATCACGAACATCTGTGCGGCATCGGCTGTCGACGAATTAACGCTGCCCGCCTGTGCAATGGCATCCGCCAGCGTGATGCGCCCCGTGCGGCGCGGAATGGCCGAGATCGGCTTGTTGACTTCGCCCATGACGTAGACGTCGTTTTCGTCGCGTGCGATCACGCGCAGCAGATCGCCAGGCTGAAGATAGAGCTTCGACGGGCTCACGCCACCCGCCAGCATTTGCGTCAGATTGATACGGTGCGAAGTGCCGCCGCGCACGAGCACGAGATCGCTCTGATCAGCGGTATCGGCAAAGCCGCCAGCACGCGAAACGGCTTCGTACAACGACATCGGGACGTCATTCACTGCGACCACGCCCGGACTGCGCACTTCGCCGTCGACGTACACCTCATGGGCGCGATAGGACGCCATGCGCACCGTCACCTGCGGCTTGACGAAGTAGCGGCCGAGCGCGGCCGTCAAGCGACGTTGGACCTCCTCGGTACGCAACCCGGCAACGCGCATCGTTCCCGCATAGGGAAACGTCAGATCGCCGGTCTGATCCACCACGAAGCCCGAAGATGGGTCGCCGGGCCGCGTGGATGCCTGCGCCTGGCCCGACCCCGTGGCGGCAGCAATTTCCGGGTGATCCCACACCACGATCTGCAGCACGTCGCCCGGGCCGATGCTATACGGCTGCGGCACGGCGGAAAGCAGCTTGACCTGGGCCTGCTGCTTCGCGCGGCGCTCCTCCTGAATACGCCGCACGAGCGCCACGTCCAACTCGGTGATGGCGATCTCGGGGGTCGCGCCGGTGGCGTTGGCCACCTGTGTCGACTTCGTGCCGCCATCTGCGATAGTTGACGAAGCGTCGGCCGGCATGGAATTCACCGTCGGCATAAAGGTTGTTTCCATGCGCATTCCCGGCGCCACCCCGCACGCGGCCAGCACCGAACACATCGCGACGGCAACGCTCACATGAGAGACGTGAATGGTTCTAGCGCGGCACATGCCACGGTGCCCGGGAATCGACGGTTTTTTCAATCGTTTCAGCACTTCAGCGTTCCAGCCAATCAATAAGCATTGCGATGAACCAGTCCCTTGAAGATCGTCGCCAGGACGATTTTCATGTCGAGCCAGAAGGACCAGTTGCTGAGGTAATACAGATCGTGTTCGACGCGGCCTTGCATCTTTTCGATGCGATCGGTTTCGCCGCGAAATCCGTTCACTTGCGCCCAGCCCGTGATGCCCGGCTTGATGCGATAGCGATGGATATAGTTGTCCACGATGTCCTGATAGAGCGTGTCGTGCTCGATGGCGTGCGGCCTCGGACCGACGACGGACATCTCGCCGCGCAGCACGTTGAAGAACTGCGGCAGCTCGTCGAGGCTCGTGCGACGCAGGAATGCGCCCACGCGCGTGATGCGCGGGTCGCCGCGCTTCGCCTGCTCGACTACACCGTGGGCCTGGGCGTGCAAGCGCATGCTGCGGAATTTGTAGATGTTGAAGACCTTGCCGTTGGCGCCCTTGCGCCGCTGCGTGAAAAGCACCGGGCCGCGTGAGGTCAGCTTCACGGCAATAGCAATGGCGAGCAGGAGCGGCGAGATCGCAAGCAATACGAAGCAGGCGAACAGGCGGTCGAAAACTTCCTTTTGCGCGAGCGCCTCCGCCGAGATCGGCGAGCCAACGAGATTGATCGCCGGCGTACCGCCCAGATTCACCATCTCACCTTCAAATAGCGCGAGACCGCTGACGTCGGGAATAAAGCGGATGTTGACCAGATCGTTGCGGAAGAGCTCGGTGAACTCGAGAATGGTTTTTTCTTCAGAAAGCGGTAGCGCAAGCCAAAGCTCGTCGATGCCGTAGCGACGCACATACGACGCGAAGCCTTCGCGGTCGCGAAACGCCGGTACGTTGCCGGGCGACTCGCCAAGATCCGGGCCGGAGTCGAACAGCGTGGCGACGTGATAAATCGAATCGGGCGTCGTATCGACCTTGTGCAGCAACTGGCGGCAGTGCATGCCGCTGCCGACGATCGCGACGCTGCGATAGCTCGCCGCCTGATCCGCGCGGTGCAAGCTGAACGCGGAATCCAGCAGCCGGCACGCGATGAGCCCAAGACCGGAGACGAGTGCCCACTCGGAGAACCACGCGAGTGCCGGATGGTACGGCCGGTGCATCATGGAGGCGATCAACGTGGCGCCTGCGAGCGTGAAGAGCCATACGATGCCGGGCACGCAAACGCAGCGCCAGAACAGGTGCGCGCGCGCGGTGCGGTACAGCCCGAAGACGGGAAACACCAGCAATGCGGCCAGCAGCGTGAATGCAACGAGAGCGCTGTCATAGCCGGCGTGCCCCGGCATGCCTTTGCCGGACATTGTGATGTGCGCCCCAGCTGCGATAACGAGCATGTCAAGCAGGCGAGCCCAAAGGCTGCTGTGGGAGGACGGTGCTCCAGCCTCGGTTTGAATGGGCAAGTTCATCGCATTTCCTTCGGATATTCGTGTTCTCGCGCGATAGCGCCTGCGCGGCTGCCTGGAAGGCCGGGTGCTGCCGATTGGCGGCCAGAAGCAGACGGATCATTCGATAAGATTCCAGCCACATAGCGCACCCGAACATGCGTAGAACATAGGACTGCCTGGTTGAAGGAAAGCCTGCATTTTTTGAATCGCTCTCAGAAAATCCTGGGCGCTAACGCGTCGAGAGCAGCCTGATTCCTGCAAGCTGCCCAAGACGGCGTCTCCGCCGGCTTCGCGCGCGATATACTTCCCAGAACTGTTTTGTAGTTAGTTAATATCCGAGGGACAGAGTCTCGTCTGCCGAGCTATTCTCGTATATAGGAATGCTCCGAATTGGCCTTGCGAAGTAACGCCCGGATGCCATGAAGAAGTCTTGAAATACGTCTCACATTCAACCCAATTGGGTTATGCACAAAAGTCCGCCATCTTCAAATTAGGATTACAAAGTAAATGTATCGACTTGTATCCGTCTGGATGAAATGCGAAAAATGCGTCGGAATTTTAGCGATGCAGAGTGTGTCAGTCGGATGTGTTGGCCGAATAACATCCGAATCTTCATTCAATCCACGAGGGGATTTTTAAATTTGTTTAAATCGCGCTTTATTTCCCTTTTTATTGAAAGCGCCTCACCGATTTACAACTTATCTCGACAAATAAGGTAGTGACGTCAGAATAACCTGACGCCACCGTGCGAAATCGTTTTACTTCTTCTGGATAAACTCGATCTTGTATCCGTCCGGATCCGTGACGAATGCGATCACCGTCGTCCCGTGTTTCATCGGCCCGGCCTCGCGCACTACGGTGCCACCCTGCGCCTTGATCTTCTCGCAGGCGGCGTAGGCATCGGCCACCTCCACTGCCAGATGGCCAAAGCCCGTGCCCAGGTCATACGAGGGCGTATCCCAGTTATGCGTAAGCTCGATCACCGTACCATCGCGCTCGTCGGTGTAGCCGACGAACGCGAGCGTGAACTTGCCTTCGGGATAGTCGTCGCGGCGCAGCAGTTTCATGCCGAGCAATTCGGTATAGAACTTGATCGAGCGGTCCAGGTCGCCAACCCGGATCATTGTGTGCAGAAGGCGCATCGTGTACTCCGTTTTGCCATCGTCAAAAACGCGACTGTACCAAAATCCCGTCGGCGCTGCCGACGCCGGCCACACCTCGCCGGCCGCGCCTCGCCGGCCGCACCGATTTGCTCTAGCATGGACGCCATCTCGAAGCCGCCAGGGTGCGATGCGCCCTGGCCAGCGTCGCCGACAACAAGTGAGGCAAAGGAGCCGACATGCGGATTCTGGTGGTGGGTGCAGGCGCGACAGGCGGTTATTTCGGCGGACGACTCGCCGCCGCGGGGCGCGATGTGACGTTTCTGGTGCGCGACGCGCGCGCTGCGCAGTTGCGCAAGGACGGCCTCGTGATCCGCAGTCCGCATGCCGGCGATCTCACGCTGCGCGATCCCAAAACGGTGACACGCGAGGCGCTCGAGTCGCCGGACACTCAGCCATTCGATTTGGTGCTGCTGAGCTGCAAGGCCTACGATCTCGACAACGCCATCGACTCGTTCGCGGCGGCCGTCGGGCCCCACACCGTCATCCTGCCGTTGCTCAACGGAATGGGCCATCTGGAGCGGTTGCAGGCGCGCTTCGGCACGCAGGCGGTACTCGGCGGGGTTTGTCTGATCGCCTCCACCCTCAATGACAAGCGCGAGATCGTGCACCTGAACGATGCACAGGCCATCTCGTTCGGCGAGCTCGGCAATGGCGCCTCGCCGCGCGTCGAGGCCATTGCCGGCACTTTCGGCAACGCTGGCTTCAACGTGAAAGCCAGCGCGAACATCCTGCAGGAAATGTGGGAAAAGTGGGTGTTCCTCGCGACGCTCGCGGGCAGTACCTGTCTGTTTCGCGCGCCTGTGGGTGTCATCGTCGCGACGCCGGACGGTGCGGCCACCATCGAACGTCTTTTCGCCGAATGCCGCGCCGTAGCCGCCGAACACGGGCACGCCGTGCGTGAGAGCTTCCTCGAGCGCTCGCGCGCCATGCTGTTCGCTACGGGCTCGACGCTCACGGCCTCGATGCTGCGCGACGTGCAGAACGGTTCGCGCATCGAAGCCGATCATATTCTCGGCGATCTGATCCGTCGCGGTAGCGCAGCGCAACGCGCATCGAGCGAGCTGTCGGTGCTGCGGATCGTCTATAGCCAGCTCAAGGCGTACGAGGCGCAACGCGCCGAAGCGGGCTGAGACCTCCGAAGGGCACGGCGCCGCCCTCGCACGCTTACGCGGCCGGCGCGTCGCCCGGTGCCCGGGCGGCCTCGACCGCCTGGGCTACGCGCACATACTCCTCCACCGGCACGTCTTCCGCACGACGCGCGAGGTCGAAGCCGAGCGCTTCGAAGTCCACCCGCTCGCGGTAGTCGCCAAGCGTATTGCGCAGCATCTTGCGCCGCTGCGAGAACGCCGCCGTCACGAGCTCGCCGAGAATCGCCTCGTCCACGCGCGGCAGTTCGTGCGGCGCATACGGAATCATGCGCACGATCGCCGAATCCACTTTCGGCGGCGGCTGGAACGACTCGGGTGGCACGTCGAGCAGCTTGTCGATCACGTAGCGATACTGAAGCATCACCGTGAGCCGGCTGAACGCCTTGCTGCCGGGCTCGGCCACCATACGCTCGACCACTTCGTTCTGCAGCATGAAGTGCTGGTCGATCACACGCTCCGCGAAAGTCGCGAGATGGAACAGCAGCGGGCTCGAAATGTTGTACGGCAGGTTGCCGACGATGCGCAGCGTGGGCTTCTCGCCCGGCGCCGCGAGCGAGCCGAAATCGAACGCGAGCGCATCGCCCGCGTGCAGTTCGAGCAGCGGCCCGAATTTCTTGGTGAGGCGCGCGATCAGGTCGCGGTCGAGCTCGACCGCGTGCAGCGGCGCTTCGGGCGTAGCAAGGCGCTCGATCAGCGGCTCGGTGAGCGCGCCGAGGCCTGGCCCGATTTCGACCATGCGTTCGCCGCGCTGCGGGCGGATGACGTCGACGATCGAGTCGATCACGCCCGTGTCGACGAGGAAGTTCTGGCCGAAGCGCTTGCGCGCGAAGTGGCCCTGGTGCTGTCTGCTGCTATTGGACATCCTGGTCAGATCAATGGGTCAATCAGATGGCGCGCCGGTGGCGGGCCATCGAAACGGCGGTGTCGATGGCGGCGATCAGGCTGCCCGCATCCGCGCGGCCGGTGCCGGCGAGGTCGAGTGCGGTGCCATGATCGACGGACGTGCGCACGATCGGCAGGCCCAGCGTCACATTGATGCCTTCGCCGAACGTTGCGTATTTCAGGACCGGCAGGCCCTGGTCATGAAACATGGCCAGGACGCAGTCGGCCTCGTTGAGGTAGCGCGGCTGGAACAGGGTATCGGCGGGATACGGGCCACGCGCATCGATGCCCGCGACCGTGGCTTGTGCGAGCGCCGGCGCAATGACGTCGATTTCCTCGCGCCCAAGGTAGCCGTTTTCACCCGCATGCGGATTCAGTCCCGTCACGAGGATGCGCGGCGTGGCTACGCCGAAGTGATGGCGCAAGTCGTGGTCGACGATGCGTAGCGTGTCGAGCAGCCCGTCGATCGTCAGCGCCGCCGGCACGTCCTTGAGCGGCAGATGCGTGGTGGCGAGCGCGACGCGCAAGGGCCGCGCGCCGGTGCCCGCGAGCATCATGACGACGCGCGGCGTCTTTGTGCGTTCGGCCAGGTATTCGGTATGGCCGGTAAACGGCACGCCGGCGTCGTTGATCGTGCTCTTTTGCAGCGGCGCGGTCACGATGGCGTCGAACTCGCCCGCCATGGCGCCGTCGATGGCGCGGTCGAGCAGCGCCAGCACGTACGGGCCGTTGGCGGCGTCGAGCTTGCCGGCTTTCGCCGGCGCGGCGAGCGCAACGGGCTCGACGCTCACGTGCTGGCCCGCCAGCACGGCGGCCCAGTCGACGCCGGCCGCCGTCGCGCGCGCTTGCATGAGGTTCGGGTCGCCGAGCACGACGAATTGCGCGCCGGGCCAGTGCGCCGAGGCGCCCGCGAGCGCGGCGGCCGTGAGCTCGGGGCCCACGCCGGCCGGCTCGCCGGTGGTGATGGCGATGCGAACCGGCCGCGGCCCCCGCGGCGCTGAAGACGATGAGGCGGGAGCATTCACGGCGCGATTCCTTCGAAGACGGGTCAGTGTTGCTGCGGCGGAGTCAGGCCGCCGATCTTGTAGTCGACGTAGGCAGTGTCACGCAACTGGCGCAGCCAGTCGGCGTAGGCCTGCTCCGCCTTGCGCTGGCCGATGGCCTGGCGCGCGAGATCCATCTGCTGCGCGACGGAGCCTTCGGCCTCGCGGCGGCCCAGCACCTGGATCAGGTGGTAGCCGTATTCGGTGCGCACCGGTTCGCTGATCTGGCCGTCCTGGAGCGTGTTCATGGCGCGCTCGAACTCGGGCACGGTTTCGCCCGGGCTGATCCAGCCGAGGTCGCCGCCCTGCGAGGCCGAGCCGTCCTGCGAGTACGTGTGCGCGAACTTCGCGAAATCGCCGCCCGCCTGCACTTCCTTCTTGATTTCCAGCAGCTTCTGGCGCGCCTGCGGCTCGGACGTGCCGTCGCCCACGCGCAGCAGGATATGGCGCACGTGCGTTTGCACGAGTTGCGGCGCCGAGGCGCTCGTGCCCTGCCCCTGGCGACGCTCGACGAGGCGAACGATTTCAAAGCCGTCGTTGGTGCGGATCACCGAGGGATTCACCTCGCCCGGACGCAGCGTGGACGCTGCCGTCACCAGTTCGGGCGGCAGCTTCGCGGGCGGCAGGTAGCCCATGTCGCCGCCCTTGCTGGCGTCGGCCGCCTGCGAATTGGACTTCGCGAGGCTCGAGAACTTGCTGCCCGACTGGGCCTGCTTGAGCAGATCGTCGGCCTTCTTCTGCGCGGCCTCGATGTCGGTCTGCGACGCGTTCAGCGGCGCCTTGATGAAGATGTGCTCGAAGTGCAGGTCGTTTTGCTGGCCCGCGTTCGGCCCGCGCTGGCTCGCGATGTAGTTCGCGACTTCGGCGTCGGTGACCGAGATCTTGCTGTCCACTTCCTTCTCGCGCAGCTTCGAGAGCGTGAGCTCGGTGCGCGCGTCGCCCATGAACGTCGCCCACGGCACCCCGGCCGCCTCGATGCGCGTGCGGTAGGTGGCGAGGTCCATGCCGTTGGCCTGGGCCAGACGCGCGAGCGTGCGCTGCACGGCGGCGTCATCGACCGCAATGCCGTCTTCCTTGGCCTTTTGCAGCTGGATGCGCTCGAGCACCATCTGGTTGAGCACCTGCGCCTGCAACTGGTCCATGGGCGGGACCGGCGCGTTCTGCTGGTTCAGGCGGCGCGTGATGAGGCCAACGCGGTTGTCGAGCTCGCGCTGCGTGATCACACCGTCGTTGACGACCGCCGCGATCGTGTCGGCGGTGCGGCCGCCGGCGGGCGCCAGCCCCTGTGCGAACGCCGGCGCGGCCGGCAACAGTCCTGCGACAGCGAAGATGCTCGCAGCAAGCGCTGCCAGGCGAAGCTTTTTCATGATTCCCACTGATACTCCAAAGTTGGCGGGCAGCTTCGCCCGTCTCTATGCAACCGACCTCGCGCTGTATCCGAACGCCCGGCCCTGCGGCCGCATGCCCTGGTTCACGCGTTATTGGTAATCCGTGAAGCGCGACGGCAGCGGCAACTGCCCCGGCGGCTGCGTGTAGCCCGGCACGCTGGCCTTGAACGCCGAAACGAGTCCGTTGTCCACGTTCGACAGCCCCTTGAGCGTGAGCTGCGCGAGAAAACGCGTGGACGAATTGTTGCCGCCCGTGGTGTTGATCCCGTTCGCATAGCGCTGCACGCCAACGCCGAGCGCCCAGCAATCCGCGTCGTACTGCATGCCGACCAGGCCGTCGACGATCTTGTGGCCGTTCAAATCGTAGTTGAAGCGGCCCACAGCGTACACCCGATGCGAGAACGGCCATTGGGCCGAAATCAGGATCTGGTTGATCGGCTGATTGTCGAGCGTGCTGTTGTTCTCGCGCGTGTAGCGATATGCGACGTTCAGCACGCGGCTCGGCCCCGGGCTATAGCCGAAGCCGACGCTCGCCTTGGTCAACTGGCCCGCGTCGGCATTATATTGGAACGCCGTTTCCGAAGCGAAACCGCCCCCGATCTTTAGCGACATCCCCGCAATCAGGTCGGAATGCGCCGATCCCGAAGTTGGGGCCGGTTCACCCGCGACGGGCGGCAGCAGCGTGACGCGCTGGTCGGTGAAATAGTACTGCTGCGCGATCACGAAACGCGCGCGCTCGTCGCCCGTGGCCGCGTCGATGAAGCGCGTGGTCAGCGCCGCCGTGAGGCGGTTCGCGTCGGCGATGCGGTCGTTACCGACGAAGGTGTTGGGCGTGAAGATCTCCGCGAGGCCGAAGTCGGCCTCGGCGGTATCAAAAAGGGGCGCGAAGTCCTGGTTGCGGTACGGCGTGTACACGTAGTACAGGCGCGGCTCCAGGGTCTGGATATAGTCCTGGCCGAACAGTTGCACCGAGCGGTCGAACACAAGCCCCGTGTCGAAGCTGAAGGTCGGGATCGATTCGGTGAAGCTCTTGGGCGTGCCCGCGGGCGAGCCAGTGCCGATGTTGCTCAGGTTGTAGTCGGCGAAGTGCCATTGCACCTTCGGCGTGACGAAGTAACCGGGCCCCATCAGCGAGTACGACAGGTACGGATTGAAGACGACGCGGTCGCCTTCGGTCGCATCGGCCGTGGTGATGCGGAAGCGCGAGTAGTCGGCTTCCATGCCGTAGTCGAAGCCGCCCACGTTGTACTTCGCGTACTTCACGTTGAGCTCGGGCTCGCGGCCGTACGGCGCGACTGACGGTGACAGCGTCTGCCAGTGCTGGTAGCGGCCGAGCACGGACCACGGCCCGTTGTTGTACGTCAGGCCGGCTTCCTGCTGATACAGCGTCTGCGTGCCGTTCAGGAACTGATTGGCGGGCGACGCCAGGTCTTCCGGATAGGTGTTGTCCGAAACCTTGTTGTAGTAGATGTAGCCGCCGAACCCGTTGCCGAAGTTCTGGTTGTGCTGGATGAACAGCGCATAGCGGTTGGTCTTCGTGATCGCGTCGTTAGGCAGGAACGTGCCGGTAATCGAGCCCGAGTAGTTCGTCGACAGATACCGGTAGTTGCCCTCCAGGAACACGCCGCGTTTCGAGATGATCTCGGGCGTGAACGTGAAGTCGCGGTTCGGCGCGATGTTGAAGTAATACGGCATCGACAGCTCGAGACCGTTCGTCGAGCTGATGGAGAACGTCGGCGGCAAGAGGCCGCTGCGGCGTTCGCCCGAAAGCGGAAACGTGAACCACGGGCTCGCGAGGATCGGCACGTTCTGGAAGAACAGCACGCCGTTGTGCGCGACGCCTTCGTCGGCGCCCGTGTCGAAGTCGAATTCGGTGCCCTTGATGTACCAGGCCGGATCCGACGAGCACTGGCAGGCCGTGTAGGTGCCGTTGGTGAGCACCGAGCGCTCGCTGTCGAGCAGGTCCGCACGCTCGGCGCTGCCCGAGCCGCCTGTGGCCGAGAAATGGTACTTCGGCGCGGGCATGAAGCCTTCGTTCGCCTCGACCTTCAGGTGCGCTTCGGGGCCGGCGAAGGTGGTGCCGCTCTGCGAGACCACGACATTGCCGTAAGCGTCGGCCATGTCGGTGTCCTGGTCGTAGTGCAGCGCGTCGCCCTTGACGACGTTGGTGCCCTGGCGCAACTCGGCCGCGCCCTTGACGGCGAAGTCGGTGCCCGACGTGCCGGTGGTCGATTCGCCGAGCACGAACGTGGCCGGGCGCTGGCCCGGCGCTTTTGGCTGGTCCTCGAGCTGCGGGGAAAGGCGCAGGCTCCACGCGTCGTCCAGCCGCTGGGGCTGCGCAGCGTCACCCGCAAGCTGGGCGTGCGCCAGCGCGGGCATGAGACCCGGCATGGCCACGAGCGCCGCGATGAGCCGCCGCTTGCCCGGCACGCCGTCGTCACTTTTGGAGATCGTCTGGAAATACTGTCTGGGCGGCATGTATGGTTTTGGCGTATCGGCCCGTCAGCCTGCCCGCCCATCACGGCCCTGGCGCCAGTGCATTGACGGATGAACCCCGGCCCGGGCGAGAATCCGGTTGGGGGCGACGGTCAAAGCAACTATCAAGGCAACCCAAGGCAACTGCACGCACAAATATTTACAATTCATCGGATGATGGACTGACGATAAATGTGGTGAGCGAACCGTCATGCAGGCGTTGGCGCGAGTCGCGTCAAAAAAGTCGTGGGGTATTATATGGCAAGACGTTGATCCACTGATTCTGCCTCCGGTTTTCATGACCCTCACTGCCCCGCCTACCCCGGCCGATGCCCGCCGCGACCTGCTCGCCGCCTGGCTCGCCGGTCACGCAGAAAAATACGCACTCGACCTCGCCACGTTCGCCCCGGCCTCCGCCGACGCGAGCTTTCGGCGCTACTTCCGGCTCGCGAGCGCCGGCGCGCACGGCGCCACGCTGATCGCTGTCGACGCGCCGCCGCCGGAAAAATGCCGCGAATTCGTGCAGATCGCCCAGTTGCTCGAAGCAGCCGGCGTGCACGTGCCGCGCGTGCTGGAAGTCGATCTCGACGCCGGCCTCATGCTCGTGACCGACCTCGGCACGGCGCCCTACCTCAAGGCGCTCACCGAAGCCGGCCCCGGCCCGCAAGCGCGTGCGCTCATGCGCGACGCCATCGACGCGCTGATCCGCGTCCAGCTCGCCTCGCGCGAGGGCGTGCTGCCGCCGTTCGACGATGCGTTCCTGCACCGCGAGATGGAGCTCATGCCCGAGTGGTATCTGGAGCGCCACCTGGGCCGCAAGATCGACGAGGGCACGCGCAGCATGCTCGATCGCACCTTCGCGCTGCTGAGCGCGAGCGCGCTCGCCCAGCCGCGAGTCTTCATGCTGCGTGATTTCATGCCGCGCAATCTCATGATCGCGACGCCCAACCCCGGCGTGCTGGACTTCCAGGACGCCGTGTACGGACCGATTACGTACGACATCGCCTCGCTGTTGCGCGACGCGTTCCTGAGCTGGGACGAGGAGTTCGAGCTCGATTGCTTCGCGTACTACTGGGAGCGCGCGAAGAAGGCGGGGCTGCCCGTGGATGCAGACTTCGGCGAGTTCTACCGCCAGCTCGAATGGATGGGCCTGCAACGCCACATCAAGGTGCTGGGCCTGTTCTGCCGCATCAACTACCGGGATGCCAAGCCGCACTATATGGCCGACCTGCCGCGCTTTCTCGACTACGCGGGCAAGGTCGCGCACCGCTATCGGCCGCTGGCGCCGTTCGCGCGGCTCATCGACGAGCTGCAGGGCACGAGCGCCAACGTCGGTTACACGTTCTGATCGCGCCGGCTCACCACACTCACCCACAACAAGGTCGAATTCATGACGCGTGCCACTGCAAGGGACACGGCGGAGCGCACGGCGATGATCTTCGCCGCCGGGCGCGGCGAGCGCATGCGCCCGCTCACCGATACCTGCCCCAAGCCGCTGCTCGAAGCCGGCGGCAAACCGCTCATCGTCTGGCAGATCGAGCGGCTCGCCGCGGCGGGCTATACGCGCATCGTCATCAATCACGCGTGGCTCGGTGCGCGCATCGAGGCCGCGCTCGGCGATGGCGCGCGCTTCGGCGTGCAGTTGCTCTACTCCGCCGAGACCGATGCGCTGGAAACCGCCGGCGGCATCGCGCAGGCGCTGCCGCTGCTGGAGCGCGCCGGCGAGCCGGCCGTGTTTCTCGCCGTGAGCGGCGACGTCCACAGCGATTACGACTTCGGCTTGCTGAGAGCACGCGCCGAGGCGCTCTCGATGCAGTCCGAGCCGGGCATGCATCTGGTGATGGTGCCCAACCCGCCGTTTCATCCGGCCGGCGACTTCGCGCTGGGCGCCGACGGCCTGCTCGCACTCGACGGCGCACCGCGCTACACCTTCGGTAATATCGGTCTCTACGACACGCGCATGTTCCGCGCGCTGCCGCGCGGGCAAAAGCGCGCGCTCACGCCGTACTACCGCGAGGCCATCGCGGCGCGGCGCGCGAGCGGCGAACTCTTCGAGGGGCTCTGGGAGAACGTAGGCACGCCCGCGCAGCTCGCGGCGCTCGACGCCGCGTTGCGCGCGCCGCAGCGCGGGTGATGCACGGCTGAAGCGCCCAGCGCCCGGTCAAGCGCGCTCAATGCCCGCGCCCGGCGTCAACCGGAGCCGCCTCGGCTCTGGCCCGCTCCGCTTCGCTCGCGCGCTGCTGCTGCAGCGCCCACATCTGCGCATAGTGGCCGTCGGCCTGCAAAAGCTCCGCGTGCGTGCCGCGCTCGACGATGCGCCCGTGATCCATCACGATGATCTGCTGCGCGTGAATGATCGTCGATAGCCGGTGCGCGATCACGAGCGTCGTGCGCTCGCGCGCGATCTGGTCGAGTTCGTGCTGGATCGCGCGCTCCGAGCGTGAATCGAGCGCCGAAGTCGCTTCGTCGAATAGCAGGATCGGCGGATTCTTGAGCAGCGTGCGCGCGATCGCGACGCGCTGCTTCTCGCCGCCCGAGAGCTTCAGCCCGCGCTCGCCCACCGGCGTGTCATAGCCCTTCGGCAGGCTCTCGATAAACGCGTGAATGTGCGCTGCGCGCGCCGCCGCGATCACCTCTTCGCGGCTTGCCGAGGGCCGCCCATAGGCAATGTTGTAGTAGATCGAATCGTTGAACAGCACCGTGTCCTGCGGCACGATGCCGATCGACGCGCGCAGCGAATCCTGCGTCACCTCGCGAATATCCTGGCCATCGATCGTGATGGCGCCGCCCGTCTCCTTGTCGAGATCGTAAAAGCGGAACAGGAGGCGCGAAAGCGTCGACTTGCCCGAGCCGCTGTGGCCCACCACTGCCGTCGTCGTGCCCGCCGCGATGGTGAAGCTCACGTCATGCAGAATCTGGCGCGCCGGCTCGTAGGAGAAGTTCACGTGCGAGAAGCGCACCTCCGCGCCGCGCACCGCGAGCGGCGGCGCGCCCGGCGCATCGGGCACCTCGCGCGCGACCGTGAGCAGGTTGAACATGCGGTCCATGTCGGTGAGGCTCTGCTTGAGTTCGCGATACACCACACCGAGAAAATTCAGCGGAATGTAGAGCTGCAGCATGAAGGTGTTGATGAGCACGAGATCGCCCAGCGTGAGCTTGCCCGCCATCACGCCCTGGGTCGCGCGCCACAGGATGAAGACGAGCCCCGTGCCGATAATCGCCTGCTGCCCGAAGTTGAGCACGGAAAGCGACTGCTGCGAGGTGATCGCCGCAGCGCGATAGCGGCGCAGGTTTTCGTCGTAGCGCTGCGCCTCCCAGGCTTCGTTGCCGAAGTACTTCACCGTCTCATAGTTGATGAGCGAATCGATCGCCCGCGAATTCGCGCGCGAATCGAGCTCGTTCATCGTGCGCCGGAAATGCGTGCGCCACTCGGTGACCTTCACGGTGAAGACGATGTACGCGGCCAGCGCCACGAGCGTGACGATCGCGTAGTACGCCTCGTATTTCACCGTGAAAAAGCCCAGCACGAGCCCCACTTCGACGAGCGTCGGCAAGATGCTGTAGAGCGAGTACGAGATGAGCTGCGTAATGCCGCGCGTGCCGCGCTCGATGTCGCGCGACATGCCTCCGGTCTGCCGCTCCAGATGAAAGCGCAACGAAAGCGAATGCAGATGTCGGAACACCTTGAGCGCGAGCTGGCGCACGGCGCTCTCCGTCACCTTCGAAAACAGTATCTCGCGCAGCTCGGTGAACAGCGAAGTCGACAGACGCACCACCGCGTAGGCCACCACGAGGAGCCCCACGCCGCCCATCAGCACGATGCCGGGCGCGTGCTCGGCGCGCCCGAGCGCAGTGAGGTGCTGCACGGCCGCGAGGTTGTCGACGATATGCTTCATCACGACCGGCACGCCCAGGTTGGCGACCTTGGCGCCGATCAGGCAGGTGAGCGCAAACGCCACGCGCCATTTGTAGGCGGTGAGATAAGGCAGCAGCGAAACGATAGTCTGCCAGTCGTTGCGCGGCCCGACAGCGGGCGGCGCGGGTTCGTTGGAAGCGGGAAAGCGGCGCATGGGCGAGCGGCTATGAGCGTGCCGCGGGTGTGCGCCCGAAGCATCGAGGGCGCACGCGGGGAGCACGGCATCGGGTTGGAGGAGTGGAAGACGGGTTCCGGAGCGCACCGGCGCGAGGCTGTGGCTGGGCGCCGTTCCGGCCGCACCGCCGCGCCTGCGGCTTTCCCGTACAATTCCTGACACCGTATTGTCGCAGAAGGCCGCTCGCGCCGCTGACGGCCGCCGGGCGCGGCCCGTTGTTTCAGCGTCGCTGCTCGAGCCCCGCCAATCCTGCCCCTTTCATGGACACCCGATGACCGACTCCTCACCGCTCCCCCAGAAGCCCCCCGCGCTGCGCGTCATGCCGCAGCCCTCCGACGCCAACGTCCATGGGGACGTGTTCGGCGGCTGGATCATGTCGCAGGTCGACATCGCAGGCTCGATCCCGGCCAGCCGCCGCGCCAATGGCCGCGTCGCGACCGTCGCGGTGAACTCGTTCGTGTTCAAGCAGCCGGTGTTCGTCGGCGACCTGCTGAGCTTTTACGCCGAGATCGTCAAGACCGGCACGACCTCGGTGACCGTCGAGGTCGAGGTCTACGCCCAGCGCATGCGCCTGGCCGACGAAGTCGTGAAGGTCACCGAAGCGACGCTCACTTACGTGGCCACGGGCAACGACCGCCGCCCGCGCCCGCTGCCCGAGGTCGCATAAGCGCCCGGACACGCACCTGACTGGGCGTGCTTCAAGGCCTGCGCGCCGTGAGCGAGCGCGAGCCTCAGAGCCTCAAGCGGGCCACGCGAGGCCCGCGCCCTCCTCGTACGCCACGCTGGCGCCCAACAGCGCCGCAGCTTCTTCCCCCGGCATCGGCGGCGCGAAGAAATACCCCTGCAGTTCGTCGCACGCGCGCTCGCGCAGGAACGCGAACTGTTGCGACGTCTCCACGCCTTCCGCGATCACCTGGAGCCGCAACTCATGCGCAAGCGCGATGATGGCGGCCGTGATGGTCTCGTCGTCGCTGCTGTTGCCGATGTCCGCCACGAACGAGCGGTCGATCTTGAGCCGGTCCACCGGCAGTCGCTTCAGATAGCTCAAGCTCGAATAGCCCGTGCCGAAATCGTCGATGGCAATGCCCACGCCCGCCTCGTGCAGCGCATTGAGCATCGAGACGGCTTCCTCCGTATTGCGCATCAGCGTGCTCTCGGTGAGCTCGACTTCGAGCCAGCACGGGTCGAGCCCCGTCTCCTGAAGCACGCCCTTCACCAGTTCGGTGATATCGCGCTGGTGGAATGTCTTCGCCGAGAAGTTCACCGAAACGCGCACGGGCGGCAGCCCCGCGTCCTGCCACGCGCGGTTTTGCCGGCAGGCCTCGCGCAGCACCCAGTCGGATAGCGGGCCAATCAGGCCGCTTTCCTCGGCCACGGGAATGAATTGCGCGGGCGGCACGAGCCCCGCCTCGGGATCGCGCCAGCGCACCAGCGCCTCCATGCCCACGATGCGCCCGCCCTCGATCTCCACCTGCGGCTGGTAATGCAGCAAGAACTCGCCGTCGCGCAGCGCACGGCGCAAGCGCCGCTCGAGGTCCATGCGCGCGCCCGCGCTCGCATTCATCTCCGGCTGATAGAACTGGAACGTGTTGCGGCCCAGTTCCTTGGCTCGGTACATCGCAACGTCGGCCTTCTTGAGCAGCGCCTCGGCGTCGTTGCCGTCTTGCGGGTACACGCTCGCGCCCATGCTGCAACCGACATAGAGCTCCGTGCCGTCGATCCAGACGGGCTCCGAAATCATCGAGCGCGCGCGCTCCATCCAGCTGATCAGCACTTTTTCGTCGATGGTCTCGGTCAGCACGATCACGAACTCGTCGCCGCCGTGGCGCGCGACGGTATCGCTCGTGCGCGTGCAGCGCGTGAGCCGCTCGGCCACCACGCCCAGCAAGCGGTCGCCCACGCTGTGGCCGAGGCTGTCGTTGACGTTCTTGAAGCCGTCCAGGTCGATGAACACCACGGCCACGCCGCGCTGGTGGCGCTGCGCCGAAACGAGCGCCTGCTGCAGGCGGTCGCGCAGCAGGTTGCGGTTGGGCAGTTGCGTGAGACTGTCGTAATTGGCCTGGTATTCGAGCTGTTCCTGGTAGCGGATCAGCTCGGTCACCTCGTTGATGATGCCGATGTGATGCGTGATGCGGCCGTCGAAATCGGGCACCGGCGCGATCAGCAACTGGTTCCAGAAGAGCGCGCCGTCCTTGCGGTAGTTGCGCAGCACGGTGTTGACTTCGCGGTTCGAGATCAACGCCTGGCGCATGGCGATGAGTCCTTCCTGGTCGCGGTCGTCGCGCTGCAGGAAGCGGCAGTCCTGACCGATCACCTCGGCGGGATCGTAGCCGGTGATGCGGCGGAACGCCGGATTCGCATATTCGATCAGGTTGCTGCCGTCCGGCCCCGGCGCGGTGATCAGAATGGCGTTCACGCAGGCGTCGAGCGCGCGGCTTTGCAGGCGCAGCGCGAGGTCGGCGCGCTTGCTCTCGGTGGTGTCCGAGTAGCTGCCGAGCACGCCTATCACGCGGCCGGCGCCGTCGAGCAGCGGCAGCTTGCTCGCAAGTATGGTGCGGTGCACGTCGCCGATCGTCAGCTCTTCCTCGAAATTGACGCGCGGCAGGCCCGACTCGATCACTTCGCGGTCCTGTGCATGCAAGGTGCTTACGTAGGCGTGCCATGGCAGATCCTCGTCGGTCTTGCCGACGATCTGCTCGGGATAGGCCAGACCCGCATCGCGCGCGAAGGCCATGTTGCAGCCCAGATAGCGCGATCGCACGTCCTTCCAGAAGATTCGCTGCGGGATGTTGTCGATCACCGTCTCGAGCATCTGGTTGGAGCGCTGCGCCTCGACCTCGGCCTTGATCTGCTCGGTCACGTCGTCGGCGAGCACGAACATCGCCGCCCTGCCCTGGAAGACCAGCGAATGGTGCGAGATGTCGGCGCTGATCAGCGAGCCGTCGCGGCGCACATGACGCCAGATGCCCGCCATCGTGCGCACGTTCTGCGTGAGCGTGTCCAGGCGCGCGAGATGCTGTTCGAGCCGCGCCACGTCGTCGGCCGGGCGGATGTCGCGGATCGTCATCGCGAGGAACTCCTCCTCGCTGTAGCCGTACTGCTGGATCGCCGCCGCGTTGACCGCGAGAAAGCGCAGCGTTTCGCGGTCGAATACGTACATCGGCACCGGGTGGGCGTCGAACAGGCCATGGACGCGCTCGTTGCGTGCCCGCGTGCCGGCAAGCGCGCGCCGCTTTTCGCGCTCGGCGTTCTCGCGGGCGCCAAAGGTATGGAGCAGCAGCGCCGCGCCCGAGAGCATCGTCACGATCAGCAGGATCGACGCGCGGCGGCCCATGCTCGACGACTCGGCGAAGGCACCGGCGAGCGCGCGATCCTGTTCGCCCTGCAAGGCCGAGAGCGTGGCATCGACGCTGTCGGCACGCGCATCGAGCCGAATGTATTCGCTGGCGATCCAGGGCGCGACGTTCGCCAGCGCGGCATCGGTGGTTTTCGTGGCATCAGCTCGCGCAACAGGGAGTGTCATGACTTGCTCCGCGCTGCCTTGCACGCGGACATCGGCAAGCCGCGCCTGGGCGCGTGAAAGCGTTTCGTCGATCTCGTGCGCGAGCCGCGTGGCTTGCCCCGCTACGGCGTCGAAACGCTGCGCCTGCGCGGGGTCTCCAGCCAGTTCGGCACGCAATGCCTGCGCCGTATTGCGAAGCTCGGCGGCGCGGCCCTCGCGCTCGCCGGACGACTCGGTCGCGCCGCCAGCCTCGATGCGGCCAAGCGCGGCAAGCCCGCTGCCCAGCGCAATGCGAAAATGGTCCAGATCCTGCCGTACGCGCGCGGCCTGCACAGCCCGCTCGTCGATTTGGTGCTGCGCGCCGATCTGCGCCCACGCCACGAACGCGTTCGCGCCCACTGCTGCGGCAACGACCAGCAGGTTGATGAGGTGCCGCTTCGAGTAATGAAGATTCATGAATGCCGAACGCCGTTCGCCCCCGTGCGGCGGGCACGGAAAGACTGCTTACGATCTGCGCGCAACAGGCCGGCGCGCACACGCGCCAGCGCGAATGCGCCATACCGTATAACGGCAAAAAACGGCAAGACCTTTAGGAAAATGCGCGAGGGCCAGACGCGCGGCTCATGCTGCGGCTCACGGCGACGCCTGAGCCGAACCGGTCGGCCCGGCCAGCCCGAACTCCCGCATCGCCGGCACGAAGTCGTGATTCGCCTCGGGCTTGCGCGCGAGCTTGGTCAGCACGTAGCGCTGGAAGGGCGCGAGCTGGGCCCAGTCCTCGACAGCCGGCGCACGCAGGTTCGCGAGCGCCGCCTGATTCGCGATGCCGCCCGGCACGGTCTGCGTGTCCCGCCAGGCAGGCGCTTCCTCGGGAGCGAACCATTCCGGCTCGACATTGGCATGCGTGCGCAACATCTCGAAGAGCGCGTGATCGAAATTGGGCTCGATCTCAGTGTCTTCGTCGACAGGAAAACGCGCGAGCAGGCGGCGGTCTTCGTAAGGCAGCAGTTGCCACTGCGCGAGCGAGATGCGCAGCCCGAAGCGGTCCAGATTGAAGCGCACGCACATCGGGATGAAGGTGAGATCTTCCGACGATTCGACCTCGTAATGGAACAGCAACGGAGCTTCGGTCAATGCCATGGCGTTATTCCTCGCGATGCGGGCCCGTCCGGGCAAAGGCTGGGCCAAATGCTGGGCGAAAAGCCGGACAGCAGCGAAAGGCGCCCGCTTGAGGTATTTTAGAACCTTCCGCGTCAAGCGCATGCCCATGCGGCCTGCCAGACTGCACGACGACGCACCAGGCATTAATGGAGCACCCTGCTTGAATTTCCGCCCGAATCCTCATTTGCCCGCCGCGCCGGGCGCCGCACCCAACCCCGCCTCCAACGCCGCGCCAAACCCGCTGGCAACCGAAGGCCAGCCCGGCGCCATCGAACTGCGCGTGCACCGCCATCGCGGCGGCACGGTAGAAACGCGCGCCGATCACGTGGGCCAGGAATGGCCCGTCGCGCTCGTCTTCAACGGCATCTCGCACGCGGTCATGATGTGCACGCCGCGCGATCTCGAAGCGTTCGCGGTGGGCTTTGCCATCTCGGAGGGCATCGTCGCGCGCAACGCCGATATCCAGGACATCGAAGTCTTCTGGTACGCCAAGCCGGATTCGGAAGAGCTGCCGCACGCCGAGGTCCATCTCACGGTCGTTCAGCAGGCATTCGTTGAGTTGAAGGAGAAGCGCCGGGCCCTCGCCGGGCGCAGCGGCTGCGGCGTGTGCGGCATCGAGAGCATCGATTTGCTCGACCTCGAGCCCGAAATCGTGCCCGACACGGGCTTTCTCGCGCGCCTTGCGCCGGACGCCATCGCGCGCGCCGCCCGCGAACTGCCGCGACATCAGGCGCTCACGAAACTCACGGGCGGACTGCACGCGGCCGCGTGGTGTGACGCGAGCGGTGCGATACTGCGCGCTTTCGAAGACGTGGGCCGCCACAACGCGCTCGACAAGCTCATCGGCCAGTTGGTGATCGAGCGCGCCGATACGCAGCAGGGCTTCGTGTTCCTCTCGAGCCGCGCGAGCTACGAGCTGGTGCGCAAGGCCGCGCGCGTAGGCATTCCGATGGTGGCGACCATCTCGGCGCCCTCGACGCTCGCCATCGCCATCGCGAAGCGCGCCGGACTGCGGCTCGTGAGCTTCTGCCGCGAGTCCGGCTATGTCGATTACGACACGGCGTCGAATGCCGTGCGGGACGCCGAGTGAGCCAGCCGCGCTCGCTTAGTCGAACTGCCGGAAATCCGGCTTGCGCTTTTGCAGAAAGGCCGTGAACGCCTCGCGCGCTTCGGGCGCGGTCAGCATCTTGCGGAACTGCGCGCCCTCCTCGTCCATCCGCGCCTCGATCTCGGGCGCGCTCGCGCGCTTCATGAGCGCCTTGGTCGCGCGCAGCGACGAAGCGGGCAGCGCGACGAGCTTGGCCAGTTGCGCCGCCACGAATGCGTCGAGCTCGGCGGCGGGCAACACGCGATTCACGAAGCCCATGCGGTGCGCCTCTGCCGCGTCGAAGGTTTCGCCCAGCAGCAGCTTTTCCGCGGCGCCCTGATAGCCGGCCACGCGCGGCAGCAAGAGCGACGAAGCCGCCTCGGGACACAGCCCGAGTTGCGCGAACGGCATGGCGAAGCGCGCGGTATCGGCGGCATAGACCAGGTCGCAATGCAGCAGCAGCGTCGTGCCGACGCCGATGGCCGCCCCGGTCACGGCCGCCACGATCGTCTTCTCGAAAGCCGCGATGGCTTTCAGGAAGTTCGCCACGGGCGAATCGGCGCCGGTGGGCGGCGACTTCAGGAAGTCCTCGATATCGTTGCCCGCCGTGAAAATTTCAGCGTGACCGCGCACCAGCACGGCGCGCACGGCGGCGTCGTCCTGCGCCGAAGCCAGCTCATCGGCCATCGCCTGGTACATCGCGGGCGTGAGCG
This sequence comes from Paraburkholderia sp. A1RI-2L, assembly GCF_048957375.1. NCBI lineage: Bacteria > Pseudomonadati > Pseudomonadota > Betaproteobacteria > Burkholderiales > Burkholderiaceae > Paraburkholderia > Paraburkholderia sp. A1RI-2L. The sequence goes on along the minus strand of NZ_JARBTA010000001.1, from coordinate 101,363 downwards.
CGTTCTTGCGCTCGGGCCGGTTGATGGTGATCGTCAGCACGCCGCTCTCGCGCGCGATCAGGATTTCGTTGCTCATCTAGTTGTCTCCAGTCTCATGCCGGGCTCGACGTCGTTGCGAGCCCGATACGAAAAACGGCCCGCGGGCCGTGAAGCCCGCAGACCGTGTCGATAAACGCCCACCTGCCAATGGCGTGAAGCGCTTACAGCCGCTCGATGATGCCCGCCGCACCCATGCCGGTGCCGACGCACATCGTCACCATGCCGTACTTGTAGTTGCGGCGGCGCAGCCCGTGCACGACGGTCGAAGCGCGGATCGCGCCCGTCGCGCCGAGCGGGTGGCCCAGCGCGATCGCGCCGCCAAGCGGGTTGATCTTCGACGGATCGAGGCCGAGGTCCTGAATCACCGCCAGCGACTGCGCAGCGAACGCCTCGTTGAGCTCGATCCAGTCGAGATCGTCCTGCTTGAGCCCCGCTGCCTTCAGCGCCGCGGGAATCGCTTCCTTCGGGCCGATGCCCATGATCTCGGGCGGCACGCCACGCACCGCAAAGCTCACGAAGCGCGCGAGCGGCGTGAGATTGAACTGCTTGAGCACCTTCTCGGAGACGACGATCAGCGCGCCCGCGCCATCCGAAGTCTGCGAGCTGTTGCCCGCCGTCACCGAGCCCTTGTTCGCGAATACCGGGCGCAGCTTCGCGAGACCTTCGAGCGAGGTCTCCGCGCGCGGGCCTTCGTCGAGTTCGATCAGGCGCTCGTTCACCCTCACTTCGCCCGTGGCGAGATCCGGGAAGCGCTCGAGCACCGTGTACGGCGCGATCTCGTCCTTGAACTCGCCCGCCTGTTGCGCGGCCAGCGCGCGGCGATGCGACTCCACGGAGAACACGTCCTGCGCCTCGCGGCTCACCTTCCAGCGCTCCGCGACCTTCTCGGCGGTCAGGCCCATGCCGTAAGCAATGCCGATGTCTTCATTGCGATCGAAGATATGCGGCGAGAGCGACGGCTTGTTGCCCATCATCGGCACCATGCTCATCGACTCGCAGCCGCCCGCGATCATCGCTTCGGCTTCGCCCACGCGGATGCGGTCCGCGGCCATCGCGAGCGCCGTAAGGCCCGACGCGCAGAAGCGGTTGACGGTCACGCCGCCCACGCTCTGCGGCAGCCCCGCGAGCAGCGCGCCAATGCGCGCCACGTTCAGGCCCTGCTCCGCCTCGGGAATCGCGCAGCCGATGATGGCGTCCTCGATCACCTTGGTGTCGAGTCCGGGAACTTGCGCCACCGCCGACTTGATCGCGTGCACCAGCAGCTCGTCGGGGCGGGTGCTCCTGAACGCGCCGCGCGGCGCCTTGCCGATGGGCGTGCGGCTCGCGGCGACGATGTAGGCGTCCTGCAACTGTTTGCTCATCTCTTACTCCAGTCCGTTATATGCGTACGTCGTGCCGCTTTAGTTGCGCACCGGCTTGCCGGTTTGCAGCATGCCCATGATGCGCTCCTGCGTCTTCTGCGTGCCGAGCAGGTCGATGAAAGCACGGCGCTCGAGCGTGAGCAGCCAGGCTTCGTCGACGAGGCTGCCCGCCTCGACGTCGCCGCCGCACACCGCTTCCGCGATGCGGCCCGCGATCAGGTAATCGTGATCGCTGATGAAACGGCCATCGCGCATGTTCACGAGCGACGCCTTGATGGTCGAGATCGCCGAGCGACCCGCGACCGGAATCTGCGTCGCGCGCAGCGGCGGACGCCAGCCGGCCGCACTCAGTGCGCGAGCTTCCTTCTTCGCCGTGTCGAGCAGTTCGAACACGTTGAAGACGATGGTGTCCGAAGGCTTCAGGTAACCCATCGCGCGCGCTTCGAGCGCGGAGCCCGAAACCTTGGCCATCGCCGCGTTTTCGAACGACTTCTGCAGGAACTTGAGCAAGTCGCTGGGCGCCGCGCCAACGGCTTGTGCGGCTTCGGCAGCACGCAGCGCCGCTTCCTTGAGGCCGCCGCCCGCCGGCACGAGACCCACGCCCACTTCCACGAGGCCGACATAGCTCTCGATGTGCGCGACGCGCTTCGCGCTGTGCAGCATGATTTCGCAGCCGCCGCCGAGCGCGATGCCCGACACCGCGGCCACCACCGGCACGTTTGCGTACTTCACGCGCAGCATGGTGTCCTGGAACTTCTTCACGAACGGCTCGATGCCCTTGGCGCCGCCCATCATGAACGCGGGCATGGCCTCTTCGAGGTTCGCGCCCGCCGAGAACGGGCCGCCCGGCGCACCGAGCTTCAGCGACGTCGGCTGCCAGATCACGACGCCCTTGTAGCCGTCTTCAGCGATATCGATGGCCTTCACGAGCGAGTCGAGCACGCCCGGGCCCATCGTGTTCATCTTGCTCTTGTACGAGACGATCACGACGTCGTCCTCGCCGGCGCGGTCGTCGACCCACGCGCGCAGATGCTCGTTCTCGAACAGCGTCTTGCCGAAGGTCTTCGGATCGCGCGCACCGGTTTCGCCGAACAGCGCCGCGCGGAATACCTGGCGCTCGTACACCGGCAGATTCGAGCGCGGCTCGAAGCGTTGCGCGGCCGGCGACCACGAGCCTTGCGCACCGTGCACGCCGCCGTTCTCGGCCACCGCGCCTTCGAACACCCAGGCGGGCAGCGGCGCATTCGAGAGCGCCTTGCCCGCGTCGATGTCTTCCTTCACCCACTCGGCGACCTGCTTCCAGCCCGCGGCCTGCCAGCCCTCGAACGGACCTTCATTCCAGCCGAAACCCCAGCGGATCGCGAGATCGACGTCGCGCGCGTTGTCCGCGATCGACGCGAGATGCACGCCGATGTAATGGAACACGTCGCGGAAAATCGACCACAGGAACTGCGCCTGCGGATGCTGCGTTTCGCGCAGCAGCTTGAGACGTTCCGCGGGCGCACGCTTGAGGATGCGGCCCACCAGTTCGTCGGCCTTGCCGCCGCCGTCGACGTACTCGCCCGTGCTGGCGTCGAGCACCTTGATCGCACGGCCTTCCTTGCGATAGAAGCCGCCGCCGGTCTTCTGACCGAGCGCGCCCTTCGCCACGAGGCCCGCGAGCACCTCCGGCGTTTCGTACACGGGGAAGAACGGATCATCCTTGAGGTTGTCCTGCATCGTCTTGATGACGTGCTGCATGGTGTCGAGGCCGACAACATCAGCAGTCCGGAACGTTGCCGACTTCGCGCGGCCAAGGCGTGCGCCCGTGAGATCGTCGACTTCGTCGAAGCGCAGTCCGAACTTCTTCGCCTCGGCGATCACCGCGAGGATCGAGAAAACGCCCACGCGGTTCGCGATGAAATTCGGCGTATCCTTCGCGCGCACCACGCCCTTGCCCACCACGCTCGTCATGAACGATTCGAGCTGGTCGAGGATTTCGGGCTTCGTATGCGTCGTCGGGATCAGCTCGACGAGGTGCATGTAGCGCGGCGGATTGAAGAAGTGCACGCCGCAAAAGCGCGCCTTGAGGTTATCGTCGAAGCCTTCCGACAATTCCGTGATCGACAGGCCCGAGGTGTTGGTCGCGAAGATCGCGTTCGGGGCAAGGTGCGGCGCGACCTTCTTGTAAAGATCGTGCTTCCAGTCCATGCGCTCGGCGATCGCCTCGATCACCACGTCGCATTCCGCGAGCCTGGCAATGTCGTCTTCGTAGTTCGCGGGCGTGATGTATTGCGCGTCGTCCTTCACGCCGAACGGCGCGGGCGAGAGCTTCTTGAGCGTTTCGATCGCCTTGAGCGCGATGGCGTTCTTCGAGCCTTCCTTCGCGGGCAGATCGAACAGCAGCACGGGCACGCGCGCGTTGATCAGGTGCGCGGCGATCTGCGCGCCCATCACGCCGGCGCCGAGCACGGCCACCTTGCGAATATTCAGATTGCTCACGTTGTTCCTCCAGCGGATATGCAATGTCGAGCGGATTGAGGTGTGGGGGCGGCATGCGTCACGCGTGGACCGCCTCTGGACATCGTGTTGATGGGGCGCGCGTCTTTGGCAAGCGCGCACCCATTGGCTTTTAGAACAACGCTTCGTCGACTTCCATCAGCGTCTTCGAACCCGCGCGCGCCTGGCGGATCGAGGTCGCCGTTTCGGGCAGCAGCTTCGCGAAGTAAAAGCGCGCCGTGGCCAGCTTCGACTTGTAGAACGGATCGCCCGAGCTTTCCTTGTCGAGCGCGATGCGCGCCATGCGCGCCCAGAAATACGCGAACACGAGGTGGCCCGCCGTGCGCAGGTACGGCACGGCGGCGGCCCCCACTTCGTCGGGGTTCTGCATCGCCTTCATGCCGATTTCCATCGTGAGCTTCTGCATCTTGTCGCCGATGTCGGCGAGCGGATTCACGAACTCCTGCATCTCCGGCTTGATGCCTTCGGCCTCGACGAAATCCGTCACGAGCTTGCCGAACTTCTTGAGCTTCGCGCCCATGTCGCCGAGCACCTTGCGGCCGAGCAGGTCGAGCGACTGGATCGTGTTGGTGCCTTCGTAAATCTGGTTGATGCGCGCGTCGCGCACGTACTGCTCCATGCCCCACTCGGCAATGAAGCCGTGACCGCCGTAGACCTGCATGCCCAGGTTGGTGGATTCGAACGCGTTGTCGGTGAGGAAGGCCTTGATGATCGGCGTGAGCAGCGCGACGAGATCGGCCGCTTCCTTGCGCTCGGTTTCGTCGCCGTGCGAGAGTTCCTTGTCGATCTGCAATGCGGCCCAGTACGCGAACGCGCGCGCACCTTCGGCCCAGGCCTTCTGCGTGAGCAGCATCCGGCGCACGTCCGGATGCACGATGATCGGATCGGCGGCCTTTTCAGGCGCCTTCGGGCCGGTCAGCGCGCGCATCTGCAGACGCTCCTTCGCATAGGCGAGCGAGTTCTGATACGCGACTTCGGTAAGGCCGAGACCCTGCATGCCCACGCCCAGGCGCGCAGCATTCATCATCACGAACATGGCGTTCAAGCCCTTGTTCGGCTCGCCGACCATCCAGCCCTTCGCGCCGTCGAGATTCATCACGCAGGTCGCGTTGCCGTGGATGCCCATCTTGTGCTCGATCGAGCCGCACTTGATGCCGTTGCGCTCGCCCGGCTCACCCGCGTCGGTCGGCACGAACTTCGGCACGACGAACAGCGAAATGCCCTTGGTTCCCGGCGGCGCGTCCGGCAGACGCGCGAGCACGAGGTGAATGATGTTGGCCGCCATATCGTGCTCGCCGGCCGAGATGAAAATCTTCGTGCCGGACAGTGCGTACGAGCCGTCCGCATTGGGCTCGGCCTTCGTGCGCAGCAAGCCGAGGTCGGTGCCGCAGTGCGGCTCGGTCAGGCACATCGTGCCGGTCCATTCGCCCGAGACGATCTTCGGCAGATAGGTCTTCTGGAGTTCGGGCGTGCCGTGCGCATGCAGGCACTCGTAGGCGCCGTGCGAGAGACCCGGATACATGGTCCACGCCTGGTTCGCCGAATTGAGCATTTCGTAGAGCGCATTGTTCACGAACGCAGGCAAGCCCTGGCCACCGAATTCGGGATCGCAGCCGAGCGCCGGCCAGCCGGCCTCGACATACTGCGCGTACGCTTCCTTGAAGCCCGTCGGCGTGGTCACGACGCCGTCGCCGGCGTAGGTGCAGCCCTCGCGGTCGCCGACCTGGTTCAGCGGAAACAGCACCTCCGAGCAAAACTTGCCGGCTTCTTCGAGCACCTGGTTGATCGTGTCGGCGTCGAGGTCGGCGTGCTTCGGCATCTGCTTGACTTCGCCTTCGACGTTCAGCAGTTCGTGCAGCACGAATTGCATGTCGCGCAGCGGCGCGGTGTACTGTCCCATCTCTCTTCTCCCTGAATTGAACCTGGAGTTTCGGGCCTCTCGCGTACCGTCATGTGCCGCCGCGCTGCGCTCGCGCGCGCCCGGCCGCTAATGGCTTACGCTCTGGTACGAAACGATCAGTTTTTCAAACGCGGCCCACGTATGGTCAACCGCATCCGGCAAGTGCAGGAAGCGGCCGTCATGGTGCAGACCGAGTGTCACGCTATACAGTTCGAACAACATCAGCGCTGGATCGGTGTCCTTGCGCAGATGGCCCTCTTCAATCGCCTGCGAAATCGCGCGCATCAGCGCTGCTCGCCACGTCGTCACGCTCGCCACGAGCGTCTCACGCACCTGGCTCTCCGCCCGGTCGTCGTACTCGACCGCACCGCTGATGTAGATGCAGCCGGTCGTGACCTCGTGGATGCGCTTTTCGATCCATCGCGAGAGCATCGCACGCAGGCGCGGCAAACCTCGCGGTTCGCGCAGGCTCGGAAAGAAGACTTCTTCCTCGAATCTGCGGTGGTACTCGCGCACCACCTCGACCTGCAGGTCCTCGCGTGACCCGAAGTGCGCGAAGACGCCGCTCTTGCTCATCTGCATGCGCTCGGCAAGCAGGCCAATCGTCAGACCTTCCAGTCCGTCGCGGCTCGCGAGGTCGAGTGCTGCATCCAGGATGGCGGCTCGTGTCTGTTCGCCTTTTCGCATAGCTTATTTACCGTAACGATGAGACCGTGATGTGAGGTGTCCGAACCCGGCAACCCGTCACATCAAGGCCGAAATGAAATCGAACGGCCGTACTATTATTGAAGACAGCCGATCGCGAAAACAAGAACTTTATTAGAAACCGATTTCTAGCCGGTACTCTAATTTTCGGGCATCGCGCGCCATACACAAGCGAACATTTCTGGATTGCAGGCTTGTCGATTCGTGTGGCAGGCGGCATGCCCGGGAGATAAGGCAGCTAGTCGTAGCCGCCCACGGTGAGCAGCTTCATGGCCGCGCGATAGAACGACCACGCCAGCCAGTTCAGCGCACGCATATGCCAGGGCCGCGCCTCGTAGCGCGCCCGGTCGATCTGCGGAGATTCCTCGAAGGCGTCGAGGATGGCGTCGCGCAGTTGCGCAATCTCCGGATGCCGCACGAGCAGCACATTGGCCTCGTTGTTGAGCACGAGCGAGAGTGCATCGAGATTCGAGGAGCCCACGGTCGCCCAGTTCGAATCGACCACCGCGACCTTGCCGTGCAGCATGGTCTTCTCGTATTCGGCGATTTGCACGCCGGCGCTCAGTAGCTGGTGGTAGAGGAACGGCACGCCGTAGTCGAGCACGGCAAACTCTTTTCGTCCTATCAATAGCTTGACGGCGACGCCGCGCTCAGCGGCTTCGAGAAGCGCGCGGCGCAGCCGGCGGCCCGGCATGAAGTACGGATTGGCGAGCAGCACTTCTTGGCGCGCCTCGCCGATGGCATCGAGATAGGCCTTCTCGATCGCGCGCCGGTTCACGACGTTGTCGCGTGCGACGAAAGCCACACACGGCACCTGCGCCGCGCGCGGGTCGCGCACGCTCGCGCGCAGGCGCTCGCGCAAGCGCGCAAACAGGCGCCCAGCGGGGCCCGAGCGCATGGCGGGCGAGAGTGCGCGCAACGCGTCGTCGACGATCTGGGCCGAAGACGCATTCGCGATCGTATGCCCGGTCGGGCGCGGCGCGAGGTACCCCGCGCTTGCGGGAACGCCGGGCGAAGGCATGCCGGCGGGCAGCGGCGGCCGATGGCCGAGCCGGATGCGCCGCCATTGCTGTTCGAACGCGAGGTGCACATCGACCACCACGTGCCCATGCAGTTCGACGGCGAAATCCCAGCGCGGATACGGCAGCGTCTTGCCGTCCTGCTCGAGGTCGTCGATCACGTTGATGCCGCCGCACGACGCGTACTGGTCGTCGATCACGGCAAGCTTGCGATGCGTGCGCGAAAAGCCGAAGCGCCCGAAGATATGCGGGTTGTAGACGCGATGCTCGATGCCGGCCGCGAGCCAGGTCTCGAAGAGCGCGAGATGGGGCGTGCCGATGCCGTCGGTGATCACGCGCACGCGCACGCCGCGCTGCGCCGCGCGCACGAGCGCCGCGGAAAGCGCACGGCCGATTTCGTCGTCGCAGAAGATATAGGTTTCGATAACGACGTCGCGCGTGGCGGCATCGATATGCTCGATCATCGCCCCGAAGAGTTCCGCGCCCGAGCAGAACAGACGCACCTCGTTGCCGCTCGTGAAGCGGTAGCGCGAACGATAGCGCCGGCCCAGCAGCACATCGCGCAGCCGCACGACACGCGGCGATTCTGTGCCGGATTCGGTACCGGGTTCGGTGCGGGGTTCGGTGCGGGTATCGCTCACACATGCGCCCCACGAAGCTGCTCGAGACGCCCGGGCAGTTGCAGGATCGCTTCGCGATTCGACCACGAAAAGCACTGCGCGGCCGCCTCTTCGTAAGGCAGCCATCGATATGCGACATGCTCGCGCGGCGCGAGCGTGACAAGCGTGCCCTCGGGCACCTCGAGGCTGAACCAGTGCTCGGTGTTGCGCGTGACGCCCGGCGCATAGCGGTGCCGCCAGACCGGATAGATTTCGTACTCGATCTCGTGGCGCCAGTCACGCAGCGCGTCCTGCGGCACGCCTGGCGCACCCACCACGATGCCGGTTTCCTCAGCCACCTCGCGCATGGCCGTTTCGACGAGCGGCTCGTCGACGCTGTCCTTCGAACCGGTCACCGACTGCCAGAAGCCCGCTCGATCGGCGCGCTCGATGATCAGGACTTCGAGCCGCGGGGTATGAATGACGACGAGTACGGATTGCGGAATCTTCGGCGGCTTCTGCATGGCGATGGTGCGCGACAGTACGTCTTGAGAGATACGCGGAGCAATGTGTGGAACAGCGCGCGGCGCTTTAGTAATGAATTTAACGCAAAAAGCAAAAAAGGCGCACGATGCGCCTTTTTTGTGTTGCGTTACGTGCCACAGAAGCCGCGCTGCGGCTCCTGCACACGTCACGGCGTAGCTTACTGCGCCGTCTTCTGCTCGGGCTGACGCAGACGGATGTGCAGTTCGCGAAGCTGACGCTCATCCACTTCGCTCGGCGCCTGCGTGAGCAGACATTGTGCGCGCTGCGTCTTCGGGAACGCGATCACGTCGCGGATCGAGTCAGCGCCGGCCATCATCGTGACGATGCGGTCCAGACCGAACGCGATGCCGCCGTGCGGAGGCGCGCCGTACTGGAGGGCGTCGAGCAGGAAGCCAAACTTCGCACGCGCTTCCTCGGCACCGATCTTCAGCGCACGGAACACCTTGCTCTGCACGTCTTCCTGATAGATACGCACCGAGCCGCCGCCAATTTCCCAGCCGTTCAGCACCATGTCGTAAGCCTTGGCGAGGCAGCGGCCCGGATCCGTTTCGAGGTATTCCAGGTGCTCGTCCTTCGGGCTTGTGAACGGATGGTGCGCGGCCACGTAGCGGTTTTCTTCCTCGTCGTATTCGAACATCGGGAAGTCGATGACCCACAGCGGCTTCCAGCCCTTCTCGACGAGGCCGTTGGCCTTGCCGAATTCCGAATGGCCGATCTTCAGGCGCAGCGCGCCCAGGCTGTCGTTCACGACCTTCGCGCGGTCGGCCGCGAAGAAGATGATGTCGCCGTCTTGCGCGCCGGTGCGCTCCATGATCGCGGCAATCGCAGCGTCGTGCAGGTTCTTGACGATCGGGCTTTGCAGGCCGTCACGGCCCTTCGCAGCTTCGTTGACCTTGATCCACGCGAGGCCCTTCGCGCCATAGATGCGCACGAATTCCGTGTAGCCGTCGATGTCGCCGCGCGAGAGCTCGGCGCCCTTGGGCACGCGCAGCGCCGCGACGCGGCCGTCCTTGCTGTTGGCAGGCGTGCTGAACACCTTGAAGTCGACGTCCTTCATGGCGTCGGTCAGTTCGGTGAATTCGAGCTTCACGCGCAGGTCCGGCTTGTCCGAACCGAAGCGGCTCATGGCTTCCGAGTACGGCATGATCGGGAACTTCGCGTCGAGCTCTACGCCGATCGTTTCCTTGAACACGTGACGCGCCATGTCCTCGAACAGGTCGCGGATTTCCTGCTCGCCGAGGAACGACGTTTCGCAGTCGATCTGCGTGAATTCGGGCTGACGGTCGGCGCGCAGATCTTCGTCGCGGAAGCACTTGACGATCTGGTAGTAGCGATCGAAGTTCGCCACCATCAGCAGCTGCTTGAAGAGCTGCGGCGACTGCGGCAGCGCGAAGAACTGGCCCGCGTTCACACGCGACGGCACGAGGTAGTCGCGTGCGCCCTCGGGCGTGCTCTTCGTGAGCATCGGCGTTTCGATGTCGATGAAGCCGAGCGAGTCGAGATACTTGCGCACGGCCATCGTCACGCGGTAGCGCAGGCGCAGGTTGTGCTGCATCTGCGGACGGCGCAGGTCAAGCACGCGATGCGTGAGGCGCGTGGTTTCCGAGAGGTTGTCGTCGTCGAGCTGGAACGGCGGCGTGACCGACGCGTTCAGCACCACGAGCTCGTGACACAGGACTTCGATCTTGCCGCTCGTGAGGTTCGCGTTGACCGTGCCTTCCGGACGGTTGCGCACGAGACCCTTCACCTGGACGCAGAATTCGTTGCGCACGCCTTCGGCAGTCTTGAACATCTCGGCGCGGTCGGGGTCGCACACCACCTGGACGAGGCCCTCGCGATCGCGCAAGTCGATGAAAATGACACCGCCATGGTCGCGGCGGCGCTGCACCCATCCGCACAGCGAAACAGTTTGGCCCAGCAGCTGTTCGGTCACCAGACCGCAGTATTCAGATCTCATCGACATGATGTTCGTCTTTCGTTATGCATGAATGAACGGGAGCGCCGCATGCGGCGCGGCGTCCGGTATTTAAAGCGGGGGATCGATGGGGCGGCGGGAATTCGCGACCGGCGCGACGACGCCCATCGAGACAATATACTTGAGCGCGGCGTCGACCGTCATGTCGAGCTCGATCACCTCGCTCTTCGGCACCATCAGGAAAAAACCCGAAGTGGGATTGGGCGTGGTCGGCACATAAACGCTCACGTGCTCACCCTGCAGATGGTTCACCACATCGCCGCCCGGAATGCCGGTGAGGAATGCGATGGTCCAGGAGCCCTTGCGCGGGTACTCAATCAGGAGTGCCTTGCGAAAAGCATTGCCGTTGCTGGAAAGCAGTGTATCGGAAACCTGCTGGATGCTGCTGTACAGCGGGCCCACGATCGGGATGCGTCGCACCAGCGCGTTCCACCACACCACCAGCTTCTGGCCGACGAAGTTGTGAGTGAGCAAGCCCACCAGGAAGATGAACGCCAGCGTGAGGATCGCGCCCAGACCGGGCAGGTGCACCGGCGGCCGCCATGCTGCGGGGAGCAGGAGCAGCGTCTGGTCCATCGTGCCGATGACGAGATTCAGCACCCACAGCGTGATGGCCAAAGGCACCAGCACGAGAAGGCCGGTCAGGAATACCGATTTGAAGGTCGCTTTCTTGATCGTCATGTACACGCCATCCGGGCCGCGCGACGCGCGGCGCTTGCGCCGCCGGGCTCAGGAGAGCCCGGCAGCAGGTTTCAGGAGGTGCCGGCCGTGCCGGTCGCCGAACTCGCGGGTGCTGCTGCGGGCGCGGCCGCAGGCGTTGCGGCGCTCGCACCCACGCCTGCCTTGCTGCCCTCGGACGACGACGCGCCCTCGGCGGTCTTCGCGCCGGTTGCAGCCGCGCTCGTGCCGCCGGACTGGCCGCCGCGGAAATCGGTGACGTACCAGCCCGAGCCCTTCAGCTGGAAGCCAGCCGCGGTGACCTGCTTGCGAAATGTGTCCGCGCCGCAGTTCGGGCACTGCGTCAGGGGCGCATCGCTGATCTTTTGCAGGACGTCCTTGTCGAAGCCGCACGACTCGCAGCGATAAGCGTAGATCGGCATGATCTCTTTCCTGATGAAACGGGTGAAATTCTGAGAAATGCTTGCAAAGCCTTGAATTATAGCCGCAAACGCTCCCCTGGCCCGGCATTTGCCGGGCCAGGTTGGACGAAAGCGACTGGGTGTTAGTTGGGGGCAGCTTGCGCGCGATCAAGTACGCATGCGTGTTTTCACGTTCGTGACGACAGGGGCGGCGCTGCAGGCGTGTCGTTGCGCTGCCACGTGAGCCAGCGCTCGCGGCCAATGAACACGGGCAGCGACCCCTCCACAGGCTGGTCATCGACCAGCGTGAAATAAGGTGTCAGCAGCGCGTCGAGTTCGGCGCGCGCGATGCCGAACGGCGGCCCTTTCGGGGTATCGCCGAGAAAGAAGAAGCCCGCCAGCAGCGCCCCCGGCGCAAGCAACGCCGCCATGCGTTGCGCGTAGTGCGGCCGGTGCGCCTTGGGCAGCGCGCACAGAAACGCGCGCTCGAAAATCCAGTCCGGCGCGAACGGTGGTTCGTACGTGTAGAAGTCCGCTTCCTCGACCACATCCGCGAAATCGCCGAGCGCTACGCGCGCGTTCGCCACCGCCAACGGTGCAAAATCGATCGCTCGCACGGTCCGGCCACGCTCGGCCAGCCAGCGCGCTTCCCACGCGTTGCCGCAGCCGGGAATCAGCACGGCAGCGGCGGGATGAGCCTGCGCGAAGGTCTCGAAGGCCGGCTGCACACCGGCTTGGTCCCACGGCGTGAAGCCGCGCTCGAAGCGCTCCTGCCAGAACTCGCGCGCCCCCGGGTCGCGCGTCTCGAACTCAGGCGCCTCGGCGGGCGTTCCGTCTGGCTGGTGGGGAAGGTTCGGCTCGCTCATCGTGTCACTCCTTGTCTATCCGGAGTTGGCGCTTTAGCTGTCGACCAGAGTTCGCGCTTCAGCGGTCCGCCGGAGTGAGTGCTTCAGCACTTACTCCGGTCCCATGCAAAGATCGTTACTCTGGTCCCATGCAAAGCGCCTTGCTCCGGTCCCATGCAACTTCGCTGCGCGTCGGCGCAGCAGGCATGCTTCATCCACCATAGGCCAGCGTCAGCCAGACGCGCGCAGCGACCATGCCCACCCCCACTGCCACGCCGAACAGCACGAGGCCTTGCAGCAGGCGATTGGTGCGGCGCTGCTCGGCAAGAATCTGGCGAATGGTGTCGTCGTTGGCGAGATGCGCGGGAGTCTGGCGATGCAGCAACGCCTGGTGCACGAGGCGCGGCAACTGCGGCAGTGTCTTGCTCCACTGCGGCGCCTCGATCTTGAAGCGCTCATACCAGCCGCGCAGGCCGATCTGCTCGGTCATCCAGCGCTCGAGATACGGCTTGGCGGTCTTCCAGAGATCCAGTTCCGGATCGAGCGAGCGCCCGAGGCCTTCGACGTTGAGCATGGTCTTTTGCAGCAGCACGAGCTGCGGCTGGATCTCCACGTTGAAACGCCGCGAAGTCTGGAACAGACGCAGCAGCACCTGGCCGAGCGAAATGTCCTTGAGCGCGCGATCGAAATACGGTTCGCAGACGGCGCGAATCGCGCTCTCCAGTTCCTCGACGCGCGTGGTGGGCGGCACCCACCCCGATTCGATGTGCAGCGTGGCGACGCGGTGATAGTCACGCTTGAAGAACGCGAGGAAGTTCTGCGCGAGGTAGTTCTTGTCGAAGTCCGAGAGCGCCCCGACGATGCCGAAATCGAGCGCGATATAGCGCCCGAAGTGTGCGGGGTCGAGACTGACCTGGATGTTGCCGGGGTGCATATCGGCATGAAAAAAGCCATCGCGGAACACCTGTGTGAAGAAAATCTCCACGCCTTCGCGCGCGAGCTTCGGAATGTCGACGCCGGCCGCGCGCAGCTTGTCCACCTGGCTGATCGGCACGCCCACCATGCGCTCCATCACGAGCACGTCGGGCGCGCTGAACTCCCAATACATCTCCGGCACGAGCAGCAGATCGAGGCCCACGAAGTTGCGGCGCAACTGGCTGCCGTTGGCGGCTTCGCGCATGAGGTCGAGTTCGTCGTGCAGGTATTTATCGAATTCGGCCACCACCTCGCGCGGCTTCAGGCGCTTGCCGTCGGCCCACAGGCGTTCGGCCCACACGGCGATGTCGCGCAGCAGCAGCAGGTCCGAATCGATCACGGGCCGCATATTCGGTCGCAGCACCTTCACCGCCACGGCCTTGCCCGCATGCTGGCCGGACTTCACCTTCGCGAAGTGCACCTGAGCGATCGAGGCGCTCGCCACCGGTACGCGCTCGAACTCGTCGAACAGCGTGTCGACCGGCGCGCCCAGCGATTTTTCGATGATGTCGATTGCCACCTGCGATTCGAACGGCGGCACCTGGTCCTGCAGCTTCGCGAGTTCATTGGCGATCTCGAGCGGCAGCAGGTCGCGGCGCGTGGAGAGCACCTGGCCGAACTTCACGAAAATCGGGCCCAGGCTTTCGAGCGCGAGGCGCAGGCGCACGCCGGCCGGCTGATCAAACTTGCGGCCGACGGTCGTGATGCGCAGCAAGAGCGCAACGCGCCGGTCATTGATCCGGCTCAACATCATCTCGTCGAGACCGAAGCGGATGACCGTAAAGAAGATCTTCAGGAAACGCAGAAAACGCATGTCTTAGTGGCCTGTTATCTGGCTCGGGCCGCGCGGTGCGGTGCCCGACGGCGCCGCCGGGGTACCGTTTGCGGCCCCCCGCGCTTGTGATTTTTGTTCAAGGCGCTCGATGCGCTTCTCAACGCGCGCCAATGCATCGCGCGCGCGCGACAGCTCTGCGTTGAAGCCGTCGAGCTCGGCGCGCCGCACGAGCTGCGGATTCTCGTCGAGCAGGTATTCGGTCACGGAGCCGAGCACGTTGCGCCCCGTGCGCAATGCCTGCTCATGCACCGTGCGCGCGAGCGACGCGACACGCGACGCCGGCGCGTCGCCAATCAGCTTCGCGAGGTCCTCTTCGGGCTCCCAGCGCAGGTGTTCCGCCAGCTTGCCGAGAATCTGCGCGAATTCGGCGTCGCCTTCGATCTTCACGTGCTTCATGACGGCGGACTGCCCCCCCTGCACGTACGAAGAAAGCGCGCCGGCCGGAAGCGAGAGCGCGACATCCGCGCACTGCGCATCGTGCTCTTCGACCGCCGCCAGGTAGCCTTCGGGCTCCACGAGCAGCGTAAGCACGACAGGCGGGCAAGACAGGCGCGCCGTCTTGCCGGCATACGGCGCGAGGCGGTTGCGGGCCCACGATTCACGGGCGAGCAGGTGATTGACGGCGGCGGCGAAGGGCTTGGCGGCGAGAGTCATCGGCGTTGAATAAAAAAACCCGCGCGGGCTCAAGCTCGCGCGGGTTCCTATTGTAGCGTTCGCGCCGTCCGATCGCGCCTTGCCGGGGCCTTGGCCACCTGGCTAACGCGCGCCGCGGGGCTGCGCGGGATCAACGCTGCATCAATGCCGGCTCATTGGTCTATCAATGCGATTCGACCTGCTGGATACCGGCCAGCAGCCACCCCTCGCCGGAAGTGCGTGACTTCGAGAGATTCCAGATTTCTACGAACGGCGTCGCAGCAGCGCCCGCTTCTTCGCGAATCAGACCGGAGAAGCGCACGCTCGCCAGATATTCGTTACCGCGCTCTTCCACCGCGAGCAGGTCGGCGTTGAGCTGAACGACGTCGGTCTGATTGGGCTGCGTGCCGCGGCCCGCCAGATCCACACGGATCTCGGCGAACATCTCGGGCGTGGTGAACTCGCGGATATCCTCGACGTTGCCCACGTCCCACGCGGCCTGCAGGCGTACGAAATAGACCTTCGCGTTGCGCACGAACGCCTCGGTGTCGAAGCCCGCCGGAACCGGCGGCGGCGTCTCGATCTGCGGCGTGCTGAGCGGATTGGCTTCAGGTGCGAGATATTGGCCCGTGGGCGGCGCCGTGTAGCGCGGCTCCGGCGGCTGGTAACCGCCCATCTGGCTCAACCCGCCCGAAGGCGGCAAGCTCGCGCCACCCGTCTGATACGCGGGCTGCGCGCCACGGCGGCGCCCCATGAACTTGCGAATCAGCCAGATGGCGACGAATGCGATCAGCGCGACCACGATCATGTTCGCCATCATGCCGGCGAACGCCTCGCCGAGCCCGAAGTGCGACAGCAGCGCCGCGATGCCAAGGCCAGCCGCAAGGCCCGCGATCGGCCCGAGCCAGCGGTTGCGCGCCGGCGCCGGCGTGGGCGCCGGCGTAGCGGGGGCGCGCTGGGCGCCGGCCTGCTGTGCGGGATTCGTGGGACTCGGCTGGGCCGGCGGCGGCGTGGTGCTGCGCTGCGAAGCCACCGACGACTGCTTGCCGATGCTGCGGCTGCCGCCCAGGCGGCGCGCCTCGGCATCGAAAGACGCGAGGCTGCCGGCCACCATCACGCCGACGAGGGCCAGAACTCCAATCCGTCTGGCCCATGACACTGAAAGCTTTTTGTAAGCAACGCTTCGGGACTCAGACATAGCGGAATTTCCTTTAAAGACAGTGATTTGGGAACACTAATATTTTGTGCCGACGTGTAAGGCTACCACGCCAGCTGACAAATTGTAATATTTGACGGCGTCGAGGCCGGCTTGTTCCATCATCGTCTTTAATGTTTCCTGATCGGGATGCATGCGGATCGACTCGGCAAGATAGCGGTAGCTATCGGCGTCCTGCGCAAAACGCGAACCCAGCCACGGCAGCACCTTGAACGAGTACACGTCGTACGCTTTCTTGAGCGGCTCCCAGACCTTGGAGAATTCGAGCACGAGCAGGCGTCCGCCCGGCTTGAGCACGCGGCGCATTTCGGCGAGCGCGGCGTCCTTGTGCGTCATGTTGCGCAGGCCGAAGGCCACCGTCACCACGTCGAAGTAGTTGTCCGGAAAGGGAATTTTCTCGGCGTCGCAGAGCAGCGCGGGTGTGATCACGCCCCGGTCGATGAGCCGGTCGCGGCCCACGCGCAGCATCGACTCGTTGATGTCGGTATGCCAGACCTCACCCGTCGGGCCGGCCTTTTTTGCGAACGCCATGGAGAGGTCGCCGGTGCCGCCCGCGATGTCGAGCACCCGCGCGCCCGGGCGCACGTTGGCCTGGGCGATCGTGAACGCCTTCCAGGCGCGATGCAGCCCGCCCGACATCAAGTCGTTCATCAGGTCGTAGTTCGAAGCGACCGAATGGAACACGCCGGCCACCTTCTTCGCCTTGTCCTGTTCGTCGACTGTTTCGTAGCCGAAGTGGGTTTTGCTCATCGCGCTCGTCCTTTCGCGGGTCTGACCAGGTCGTGTCCGGGTCTTATTTGATGATGGGTGCGGCGCGTGGGCGCCGCGGCGGGCAGGATCGTAACAGGAAGCGTCAGTGGCAGTGGCCGTGCGCGGCGCCGCCCTGGGGCTCGCGCGCCATGGGCGCGTCGCGATCGACGCCCGCGGCTTTCAGTTTGGCGAAGTACTCGGCCCAGAGTTCGTCCTGGCACGTCGCCAGTTCGTAAAGCTGGTCCCAGGAGTAGATGCCGGTATTGTGGCCGTCGGAGAAGGTGGGCTGCAGCGCGTAGTTACCGACTGCTTCGAGTGCCGTAATGGCCACTTCGCGCTTGCCCGTCTGCAGCGTTTCCTGCCCGGGCCCGTGGCCGCGCGCTTCGGCCGAGGGCGTGTAGACGCGAATCAACTCGAACGGAACGCGATAGCTCTCGCCGTTTCCGTACTGGAGTTCGAGCACGCGCGACAGCGCATGCACCACGATGCCGGTCGGCACCGGTGTATCGGATTTCAATCCACTCATGATTATTTCTGTTCCTCCCTCAAGGTTGCCGGCACGAGCAGGCACGAAGGCAAGACGTTCGTGTGTGGCGCTCCGGCTCACGCAAGCGCCTGCTCGATTTCCTGACGCACTGCGTCGCGCAGCAGCGTGGCCTGCGCGCGGCGCTGCCCGAGCATGGCCTCCGAGACCGTGCGCTGGCGCGGCGACCAGATCGACATCGGAAAATGCGCATCGTTCGTGAAGCGCGGAATCACATGCCAGTGCACGTGCGGCACCTGATTGCCGAGGCTCGCGAGATTCACCTTCGACGGCTGCATCACGCGGCGCAGCGCCCGCTCGACCGCGTAGACCGCACGCATCAGATGTTCCCGATCCTCGGCGCCCAGATCCGAGAACTCGGCGACATGCGTATTCCAGATAACCCGGCAAAAGCCGGGATACTCGGTCTCGGCGGTCGCGAGCACGACGCGCATACGCTCGTCCTCCCACAGCACATCGCCGCCTTCCTCATTGCAGAATACGCATCCCATCGTCGTCCTCGAACCCGTGTCACGGAAAAATTGGCGCTGCCATTAAACCAGCACGCGCTCGATTCCGCCATTGTTCGCCTTCTGAACGTAGTCCGCCATCCAGTTTTCGCCAAGCACGTGTCGGGCGATTTCCACCACGATGTAGTCGGCTTCGATGTTGGCATCCTCGTTGTACCGCGACAGACCCTGGAGGCACGACGGGCAGCTCGTCAGAATCTTGACGTCCTGCGTGCCGCCCTGCCCGCCCGCTTCCTGCTGCGTGGCCGGCTGCACCCCGTTCGCGCCATTGCCAACGATAGGGATGCCGCGCAGTTTCGCCGCGCCCTTGCGGATTTCCTCTTCCTTGCGGAAACGCACCTGCGTCGAGACATCCGGGCGTGTCACGGCGAGCGTGCCCGATTCGCCGCAGCAACGCTCGTTCTTCTCGATCTTGTAGCCATCCTTCTCTGACCCCATCAGCTCGTTCACGAGCTTGACCGGGTCCATCGTCTTGATCGGCGTGTGACACGGGTCGTGGTACATGTAGCGCGTACCCGTCACGCCATCGAGCTTGATGCCCTTCTCGAGCAGGAACTCGTGGATGTCGATGATGCGGCAGCCGGGGAAGATCTTGTCGAATTCATAACCGGCGAGCTGGTCGTAGCACGTGCCGCACGACACCACCACCGTCTTGATGTCGAGGTAGTTGAGCGTGTTCGCGACGCGGTGGAACAGCACGCGGTTATCGGTGACGATCTTCTCGGCCTTGTCGTACTGGCCCGAGCCGCGCTGCGGATAGCCGCAGCAGAGGTATCCCGGCGGCAGCACGGTCTGCACGCCCGCCTCCCAGAGCATCGCCTGGGTCGCGAGACCCACTTGCGAGAACAGCCGCTCCGAGCCGCAGCCCGGGAAGTAGAACACCGCCTCCGAATCCACGTTCGTGGTCTTCGGGTTGCGGATGATCGGCACGATCTTGTTGTCTTCGATGTCGAGCAGCGCACGCGCCGTCTTCTTCGGCAGATTGCCCGGCATCTTCTTGTTGACGAAGTGGATCACCTGCTCGACCACGGCCGGCTTGCCCGTGGATGCGGGCGGATGCGCCGTCTGCTTCTTCACGACCTTCTTGAGCAGGTCGTTGCCGAGGCGCTGCGCCTTGTAGCCCACGCCCATCATCGCTTCGCGCGCGAGGTTGATGGTTCGCGGGTTGGTCGCGTTGAGGAAGAACATGCCCGCCGCGTTGCCCGCGTTGAACTTCTTCTTGCCCATCTTGCGCAGCAGATTGCGCATGTTCATGGTGACGTCGCCGAAGTCGATCTTGACCGGACACGGCGTCACGCACTTGTGGCAGACCGTGCAGTGGTCGGCCACGTCGTTGAACTCGTCCCAGTGCTTGATCGACACGCCGCGGCGCGTCTGCTCTTCGTACAGGAACGCCTCCACCAGCAGCGAAGTCGCGAGAATCTTGTTGCGCGGGCTGTAGAGCAGATTCGCGCGCGGCACGTGCGTCGCGCACACGGGCTTGCACTTGCCGCAGCGCAGGCAGTCCTTCACCGATTCGGCAATCGCGCCGATGTCGGACTGCTGCATGATCAGCGACTCGTAGCCCATCAGGCCGAACGACGGCGTGTAGGCGTTGCGCAGGTCGGCGCCGTCGAGCAGCTTGCCCTTGTTGAAGCGCCCTTGCGGGTCGACGCGCTGCTTGTAGGCGCGGAATTCGGCGATCTCCTCGTCGGTGAGGAATTCGAGCTTGGTGATGCCGATGCCGTGCTCGCCCGAGATCACGCCGTCGAGCGAGCGCGCGAGCTTCATGATGCGCGCGACCGAGTGGTGCGCGTCCTGCAGCATCTCGTAGTTGTCCGAGTTGACCGGAATGTTGGTGTGCACGTTGCCGTCGCCGGCGTGCATGTGCAGCGCCACGAACACGCGGCCGCGCAGCACCTTCTTGTGGATCGCCTGGGCTTCGTCGAGGATCGGCTTGAACGCGCCGCCGTTGAAGATCTGGCGCAGCTCCGCGCGGATCTCCTGCTTCCACGAGATGCGCACCGTGCGGTCCTGGGTGACGTCGAACACGGTGGCGTCCGGCTGGATGTCGGTGCGATCGGCGAACTTCTCCGCGAGCGCCTCGTAGCCGAGCTGGACGAGATAGTGCTGCGCCTCGCGCAGCGGCATGTCGAGCTTCTCGCCCACGAAGGTCCAGCGCTCGCGCACGCGCTTGAGCAAGTCGAGCGCCTGCTGCACGCGGTCTTCGAGCAGTTCGGCCGACGGAATTTCGTTGGCGTCATCGGTCTTGCCGAGCGGAAGCTTGCCTTCCTTGAAGAACGCTTCGAGCGCGTCCACGAGCTGAAGCTTGTTCTTGATCGACAGCTCGATGTTGATGCGCTCGATGCCGTCCGTGTACTCGCCCATGCGGTCGAGCGGGATCACGACGTCTTCGTTGATCTTGAACGCGTTGGTGTGCTTCGCGATCGCGGCGGTGCGGCTGCGGTCGAGCCAGAAGCGCTTGCGCGCCTCGGCGCTCACGGCAACAAAGCCCTCGCCGCTCTTGCCGTTGGCCATGCGGATGACTTCCGAGGTGGCGGTGGCCACGGCATCGGCGTCGTCGCCGACGATGTCGCCGATCAGCACCATCTTCGGAAACGCGTTGCGCTTGCTCTTGGTCGCGTAGCCCACGGCGCGCAGATAGCGCTCGTCCAGATGCTCGAGGCCGGCCAGGATCGCGCCGCCCTTCTTCGACGTCTCGAACAGATAGTCCTTGATCTCGACGATGCTCGGAATCGCCTCGCGTGCCTGACCGAAGAATTCCAGACACACGGTGCGCGTGTGCGCGGGCATCTTGTGCAGCACCCAGCGCGCGGACGTGATGAGCCCGTCGCAGCCTTCCTTCTGCACGCCGGGCAAGCCCGCGAGGAATTTATCGGTGACGTCCTTGCCGAGGCCTTCCTTGCGAAAGCGCTTGCCTTCGATGTCGAGCCATTCGGTGCGCAGCAGCTTTTCGCCCGGCGCGAATTCGCCGTCGAAC
This sequence comes from Paraburkholderia sp. A1RI-2L, assembly GCF_048957375.1. Classification (NCBI taxonomy): domain Bacteria; kingdom Pseudomonadati; phylum Pseudomonadota; class Betaproteobacteria; order Burkholderiales; family Burkholderiaceae; genus Paraburkholderia; species Paraburkholderia sp. A1RI-2L. The sequence goes on along the minus strand of NZ_JARBTA010000001.1, from coordinate 80,354 downwards.
CACTTGAGCTCGAAGCGCGCCACGGGAACGTCGTGGATCTTGCCGAGGTTATGGTCGAGTCGCGTGACTTCGAGCCAGTTGCCCTCAGGGTCGACCATGCGCCACCACGCGAGATTGTCGAGCGCCGTGCCCCACAGCACGGCCTTCTTGCCGCCCGCGTTCATCGCGATGTTGCCGCCGATGCACGAGGCGTCGAGCGAAGTCGGGTCGACCGCGAACACGAAGCCGGCGGCGTCCGCCGCCTCGGTCACACGGCGCGTGACGACGCCCGCGCCCGAGAAGATCGTCGCGACCTTGCGGTCGACGCCTGGCAGGTCGGTCATTTCGACCGGGCCGAGCTGCTCGAGCTTTTCCGTGTTGATGACGGCCGAGAACGGCGTGAGCGGCACCGCGCCGCCCGTGTAGCCCGTGCCGCCGCCGCGCGGAATCACGGTGAGGCCCAGTTCGAAGCAGGCCTTGATGAGGCTCGCGATCTCGGCCTCGGTGTCGGGCGTGAGGACCACGAACGGATATTCCACGCGCCAGTCGGTTGCGTCTGTGACGTGCGCAACGCGTGCCATGCCGTCGAAGCGGATGTTGTCCTTCTGCGTGCAGCGGCCGAGCACCTTGGTCGCGCGGCGGCGCAGGTCGGCCATCTTATCGAATTCGGCGGCGAAGTCGTCGATGGCGCGGCGGGTGGCGCCGACCAACGTTTCCACGCGCGCGGCGCGGTCCATGCCCTCCTTGTCGGCATGCTCCTGGAGGTCGGCGCGGCGGCGCTTCTCGATTTCGGCGAGGCGGTGGTTCAGCGCCTCGATCAGGAGCGCGCGGCGCTTCGGATTGTCGAGCAGGTCATCCTGCAGATACGGATTGCGGCGCACGACCCAGATGTCGCCGAGCACCTCATAGAGCATGCGCGCCGAGCGGCCGGTGCGGCGTTCGGCGCGCAGTTCGGCGAGCGCGTTCCATGCATCCTCGCCCAGCAGGCGGATGACAATTTCGCGATCCGAAAAGGACGTGTAGTTGTACGGAATCTCGCGCAGGCGCGGTTCGACATCGGCGGCCACGGTAGCGGCGGCGCCGTGAGGATCGAAAACTTGAGGTGCGTTCATGGTTGGACGACTCTTGGTGACAGGCCCGCTCATGTGGCTCGCTGATATCGCTCGCTGCGGGCATGGCGGACGCTGACGGGGCGCGTGGGGCGCTATTCTGAAATCGTGTCCGCCGGTGGCTCGCGGCCGGCGCGTAGTGGCGCGCTGTTGGCTCGCGGTGGGCTGATGGCGGACTTTAGGGGTGGGCAAGCATGGCGGCTGCACTCACGCCGATGGTTCCCCGGCGCTCGGACTTAGCGGCACGATCGTGCGTGCCGGACTTGCCGCTGCGCCGCGGGGCGGGTCTCGCGCCGCGCGGGCATCAAATGGGCTATCCGAGTCTGCCTGTGCATCTTCCGATCCTTGTTTCAAAAAGCGATTTTAACGCATGATCCGCGCCTGCGCTGACGGTGCCGGGAACTTTGCCATCTTGCAAACGCCAGTCTCTGTCATTCACGCGACAAGCACGTGATACAGGCAGATGAATCGGGCCTGACATCTCCACGAAGCGCCATGCCGCAATGGATTCGCCGTCCGGGCAGTCGGGAATTGGCCCGCTGCTGGCATGATCATTGGCGCTATCATTTACGTTTTCCCGTCAAATCCCGCGCCCGACGCGTCCCTCGCATGGCATCCCACGACGATTATCTGAAAAAAGTCCTCACCGCCCGCGTCTACGACGTGGCCCGCGAGACCGAACTGGAGCGGGCGCCGAACCTCTCGGCGCGCCTGCGCAACACCGTCCTGCTCAAGCGCGAGGACAACCAGCCCGTGTTCTCCTTCAAGCTGCGCGGCGCCTACAACAAGATGGCGCACCTTACGCCCGCGCAGCTCGAGCGCGGCGTGATCACCGCCTCGGCCGGCAATCACGCCCAGGGCGTGGCGCTTTCAGCTGCCCGGCTCGGCGTGAAGGCCGTGATCTGCGTGCCGGTCACCACGCCCCAGGTCAAGGTCGACGCGGTGCGCGCCCACGGCGGCCCCACCGTCGAGGTCGTGCAGGCCGGCGAATCCTATAGCGACGCCTACGCGCACGCCGTGCGCCTGCAGGAGCAGCGCGGACTGACTTTCGTGCATCCGTTCGACGATCCGCACGTGATCGCAGGCCAGGGCACCGTGGCGATGGAAGTGCTCAGCAAGCATCAGGCCCCGATTCACGCGATCTTTGTGCCGATCGGCGGCGGCGGGCTTGCGGCGGGCATGGCGGCCTACGTGAAGGCGGTGCGCCCCGAGATCCGCGTGATCGGCGTGCAGACGGACGATTCGTGCGCGATGGCGCAATCGATGAAGGCCGGCAAGCGCGTGGAGCTGAGCGAAGTGGGCCTGTTCTCGGACGGCACGGCGGTCAAGCTCGTGGGCGAGGAAACCTTCCGGCTGTGCCAGCAGTATCTGGACGAGGTGCTCACGGTGGACACCGACGCGCTGTGCGCGGCCATCAAGGACGTCTTCCAGGACACGCGCAGCGTGCTGGAGCCGGCGGGTGCGCTGGCCGTGGCGGGCGCCAAGCAGTACGCGGAGCGCGAGGGCATCACGGGCCAGACGCTGGTGGCGGTGACCTCGGGCGCGAACATGAACTTCGACCGCATGCGCTTCGTGGCCGAGCGCGCGGAGGTGGGCGAGGCGCGCGAGGCGGTGTTCGCGGTGACGATCCCCGAGGAACGCGGCAGCTTCAAACGCTTCTGCGAACTCGTGGGCACGCGCAGCGTGACCGAGTTCAACTACCGCATCGACGACGCCGAGCGCGCGCACATTTTCGTGGGCGTGCAGATCCGCAACCGGGGCGAGTCGCAGCAGATCGCGCAGGCCTTCGTCGATCACGGTTTCCCGTGCGTCGACCTTACCGGCGACGAGCTCTCCAAGCAGCACATCCGCTACATGGTGGGCGGGCGCTCGCCGCTCGCGCACGACGAGCGGCTGTTCCGCTTCGAGTTTCCGGAGCGTCCGGGCGCGCTGATGCGCTTTCTCTCATCGATGGCGCCGAACTGGAACATCAGTCTGTTCCACTACCGCAACCAGGGCGCGGATTACAGTTCGATTCTGGTGGGCATCCAGGTGCCGGCGGCCGAGGACGCGGAGTTCCGCCGCTTTCTCGCCACGCTCGGCTATCCGCATTGGGAAGAGACGCAGAATCCGGCTTACCGGTTGTTTCTCGCATAAAGCCCGACGATCATGGCCGTTTCGCTCTCCGACAAACTCGTCGTCGCCATCTCGTCGCGCGCGCTCTTCGACTTCGAAGAAGAGAACCGCGTCTACGAGACCGGTGAGCTGCGCGACTACGAGGCGCTGCAGCGCGAACGCCTGAACGTGCCGGCGCAGCCCGGTGTCGCGTTCGCGCTGATCGAGAAGCTGCTCGCGCTCAATAACGGCGCACACCACGTGGAAGTGGTGATCCTCTCGCGCAGCGATCCCATCAGCGGGCTGCGCACCTTCAACTCGTGCCGCGAGCATCAGCTCGACGTGCAGCGCGGCGTGTTCACGCGCGGGCGCGAGCCGTGGCGCTATCTCAAGCCGCTCAACGCATCGCTGTTTCTCTCGGCGAACCCCGAGGACGTGCGCGGGGCGCTCGACGCCGGGTTTCCCGCCGCGCGGGTCTTTCCACGCATCGAAGCAAATTCGGCGACAATGTCGGAACGCAATGCACACGAGATTCGCATCGCGTTCGACGGCGATGCGGTGCTGTTTTCCGACGAAGCCGAGCAGATCTTCCAGCGCGAGGGTTTGAGTGCGTTCGTGAGCCACGAGCGCGACAATCGCGAGCTGCCGCTCGCGCAAGGGCCGCTCAAACCGCTGCTCGAAGCGCTCAACCGGCTGCAAAAGCTCGCCGACGCCAACGCGACGATGCGCATCCGCACCGCGCTCGTGACGGCGCGCTCGGCGCCCGCGCATGAGCGCGCGATCCGCACGCTGATGGCATGGAACATCGAAATCGACGAAGCGATGTTCCTCGGCGGACTCGACAAAGGTCCGTTCCTGGGCGAGTTCGAGCCCGACTTTTTCTTCGACGACCAGATCCGCCATTGCGAATCGGCCCGCTCGGTCACGGCAACCGGCCACGTGGCGAGCGGCGTGGCCAACCCCGCGAATCCGGCAAACCGCGCGGCGCGCGCAACGAGCGCGACGAGCAACGCGTCGAACGACGCACCCACTGAAACCAGCGCATCATGACTCCCGAACAATCCCCGCTCGGCAAGGCCGCGACCTACACCGAGCAGTACGACGCCTCACTGCTGTTTCCGATTCCGCGCGCGGGCGCGCGCGAAGCAATCGGCATCGGCGCTCAACTGCCGTTCTTCGGCACCGATATCTGGAACGCCTACGAGCTTTCGTGGCTCAATGCGCGCGGCAAGCCGCAGATTGCCATCGCCACGTTCTTCATTCCCGCCGATTCACCCAACATCATCGAATCGAAGTCGTTCAAGCTCTATCTGGGCTCGTTCGCGCAAACGCCGTTCGAATCCGCCGACGTGGTGCGCGACACCATCAAGCGCGATGTGTCGGCGGCGTGCGGCGCTTCGGTTTCCGCGCGGCTCGATCAGCCGGGCGGATTCGGCAAAATCCCGTTCGAGGAATTCGACGGCCTGTCGCTCGACCGGCTCGATCTGGACACCGAGATCTATCACCCCGACCCGACGCTGCTCAAGGCCGCCCAGCAAGAGTCGCCCGTGGAGGAAACGCTGATCTCCAATCTGCTGAAGTCGAACTGCCCCGTGACGGGCCAGCCCGACTGGGGCAGCGTGCAGATTCATTACGTGGGGCCGCAGATCGACCAGGCGGGCCTGCTGCGCTACATCATTTCGTACCGCAACCACACGGGCTTTCATGAGCAATGCGTCGAGCGCATCTTCATGGACATCCTGCGCGAGTGCAAACCGGACCGGCTCGCGGTGTACGCGCGCTACACGCGGCGCGGCGGCCTCGACATCAATCCGTTTCGCACCAACTTCAATATGCCGATGCCGGACAACGCGAGACTTGCGCGCCAGTAAGCCGCAATAGTGGGAAGTTAATAAAAAGCGCCGGTTCGTCCGGCGCTTTTTGCTTGTGTGTCGTCTGAGCCGATGGGCTATTGGCTATTGTGACGAAGGCGGGAGTTCGGCGGCTCCCATGCGGCGCGCGATCACCCTCGCGCGCTGGGCGAGATACAGAGAGTTGCGGTGCTCGTCAAAATACTTCGGCTGCGGCAGCATGACCGCCAATCGCGCCGCCTGCCACGGCGTGAGCTTTGCGGCTGTCGTTCGGTAGTAGTAGCGCGCGGCGGCCTGCGCGCCGTAGACGCCATTGCCCCACTCCACCGAATTCAGATAGATCTCGAAGATGCGCTCCTTGTCGAGCAGCGTCTCCAGCATCCACGTGATGATGAGTTCCTGGCCCTTGCGGATATAGCTCCTCTCGCCCGATAGAAACAGATTGCGCGCGAGTTGCTGCGTGATCGTCGATCCGCCGCGCACGATGTGGCCGCGCTTCTTGTTGCGCTCCCACGCCTGCAGGATGGCGTCGGTTTCGTAACCGTTGTTGCTGGCGAAATTGGCGTCCTCGGACGCAATGATCGCGCGCTTGAGGTTGCGCGAGATCTGGTCGTAGGGCACCCACTGGTGCTGAATGTCGAGATCGGGACGGTCGGCGGAAAGGCGCGCCTCGTCGGTGCGCATGAAGGCCGTCGATTGCGGATCGGCGAAATTCCAGACGGCAATCTGCGCGAAGTAGAAAAGCTGCATCCCGGCCCAGGCGACGCCGAACACCAGCGCCACGTAGGCGAGCCAGCGCAGCAAGCCGGGGCACGTCGCGTTCAGCGCGGCAACGCTGTGCACGAACGGCTCGCCGGGTTGTCCACTGCGTTGCCCATTGCCGAGCCCTGCTGCGCGCGCCCCCGAGGCTTCTCTACGCATGGCGGCGCACGCGTCAGGCCTGCGCTGCCAGTTGCCTGCGCAGCGCGGCCAGCACGGGCGCGCCTTCGGGGCGCACGCCGCGCCACACGAAGAACGACTCGGCGGCCTGCTCGACCAGCATCCCGAGCCCATCCGATGCGCGCGCGCCCAGCGATTCGGCATGGCGCATGAACACGGTCGGTTCGGCGCCGTACATCATGTCGTAGGCCAGCGTTCCCGGGCCGAACGCGCGAGCGTCGCACTCGGGCAGCGCGGCGTCGAGACTGCCGGCCGTTGCGTTGACGATCACGTCGTAGGGCTTGGGATCGATCGCGTCGCGATAGATGGCGTCCGGGCCACCGCCGTTGATGAGGCAGCCAGCCTGGCGCGCCGCGTCTTCGAACTGCTCTACGAGCGCGTGCGCTTTTTTCGCGGTGCGGTTCACGATGGTGATCTCGCGCGGCCGACGCTCGAGCATCGGCAGCACGACGCCGCGCGCCGCCCCGCCCGCGCCCAGCAGCAGCACGCGTGCGCCCTCGAGCGAGACGCCCAGATTCACCTCGATGTCACGAACGAGGCCGAAACCGTCAGTGTTGTCGCCGAAAATGCCGTCTTCGTCGAAGCGCAGCGTGTTGACGGCGCCCGCCGCCGCCGCGCGCGGCGACAGCCGGTCCGCCAGCGCGTGCGCCTCCAGCTTGAACGGCACGGTCACGTTCAGGCCACGGCCACCCGCGGCCCGAAACGCCTGCACGTGTTCGACGAAACCGTCGAGCGGCGCGAGCAGCCGGTCATATTCGACAGGCTCGCCGGTTGCGACGGCGAACTGCGCGTGAATGTATGGCGACTTGCTATGCGCGACCGGGTTACCGACCACGGCATAGCGGTCGCGGACTTGCCGGGCGCTCATGAGCGCGGCTCCGTAGCATGCTGCTCTGGCGACTGCGCGTCCTCGCCTTCGGCGGCATTGTCCGCACCAGCCGAATCAGCCGGCGCTTCGGCCAGCGCCTCTGCTTCGCTCTCGGCGGAAGCGTCGGCGGATTCGATGAGTTCTTCGTCCTCGCCCGTGTCGTCTTCGGCTTGCTCGCCGCTCGTCACGACCGGCGCGTCGAGCACGCGCAGCATGCGCACCGACGCCTCGATCGTCAACTCGTCGATCGACAGCACTTCCATCATCAGGCGCGTGCCGCGCGCGTGCACGCCGAGCGCGGGCACGTGCATGAGCAGCGGCACTTCCTCGAAGCGCACGAGATCGTCCTTCACAACGGTGGCCGGGAATTCGCGGCGCGCTTCGCGGCCGTCCTCGCCGCGCATCTCCTGCTGGAGCCAGCGCAGGCACCAGAAGTACTCCATGCGGCGCTGGTGATCGGCGTAGGCGGTGTAGGTTTCGTCGAAGCCCTGCACGACGGCGAACAAATCGGCGTCTTTGGGCTTGAACGGCGCGACCAGCTTGGCGGCCACGCCGTGCTCGACGCACGCGAGCAGCTGCCACTGGTTCACGAGGTCGACATAGCGCCGCAGCGGCGAGGTGCTCCACGCGTACTGCGCAACGCCCAGGCCTTCGTGCGGCGCGGCGTTGGTCTGCATGCGTGTGCGCTTGGGGCCCATGGGCGCGCCGAATGCGCGCTGCGAACGATAGATGCCCGGCACGCCATGATCGTGCAGGAACGCGCCCCACGTGGAATTGGCGAGAATCGCCAGTTCCGCGACGATCAAATCGAGCGGCGAGCCACGGCGGCGCGGAGAGATGGTGACGTGCTCGCCATCCACGTAGAAGTTGAAGTCGGTGTTGCGCTGGACTTCGCGGCGCAGGCCATAGCCCGCGCGCGCCTGCTGACGCTTCTCGAACAGCGCCTGCGCGAACGGCCACAGGACGGCAATGTCGTCTTTATGCGGATAGTCGCCCGTGCCCGCGGCCAGCGTCTCTTCGGTCACGACCTCGTCGAGCGTGTTGTGGCGCAGGTTGCTCTTCACGAACACGCGCTCGGCGCGCGTTTCCGTGGCGACGATCTCCTGCGTCTCGCGGTTCACGATGCAGTAGAGCGAGAGCGCCGGGCGCATGCCGCCCTCCTTCAGCGTGAAGGCGTCGACGAAATCGTCGGGCAGCATGGTGATCTTGTCGCCGGGCATGTACACCGTCGACAGGCGCGTGCGCGCAACCGTATCGGCGGTATCGCCGCGCTTGATGCCCAGTGCAGGCGCCGCGATGTGGATGCCGATGCGCACGCGGCCATCGGCGAGATGCTCGATCGAGAAGGCATCGTCGATTTCGGTCGTGGTGACGTCGTCGATCGAGAACGCCTGCACGTGCTCGGCCGCATCGGGCAGGTCGTCGGGCAGCGCACCCACCGCCACGCCCGGGAAGCCGGTGCCGTGCGGGAAGAATTCGGCGAGAAAGCGCGCCTCATGCAGCGCGCGCGGCGAGGCAATGCCGCCGCATTCGAGCATCAGGCGCGGCATCGAAATGCCGCGCGCAGCGGCGGCCGCTTCGAGCGCCTTGTATTCGATCGAGTTCTTGTCGGGTTTCGTGAGCAGACCCAGCGCCTTGTCCTTGAGCGCCTCGGGCAGCTTGCCCGCCTTGAGGTCCTCTTCGTAGCCGGCCTGCACGAGCGCCTGCTGACGCTTGCGCTCGAGCGACGCGAGCGCCATCTTCAGTTGCTCTTCGGGCGCGCGCTGATACTGGCCGCGGCCCTTGCGGCGGAAGTACACGGGCGAGCCGTGCAGGCGCAGCACGAGCGCGGCACGCTCGACCGGGCCATAGGTCTCGCCGAAGTACTCGGCGGCGAGCGTCGTATAGGCGAATTCCTCGGCGGGCGCGCATTCCCACAGGAAATCGAGGTCGATGTCCTGTGCAGCGGCGTCCGCCTGCTCCAACAGGTCGCCGGCGGCGGGTTTCTCGAATTCGATCAGCACGTCTTTCGCGCGCACCTTGGCGCGCCGCCCACCTGGCAACTCGACCTGAAACGCATCGCCCTGGCGCGACAGCACGCTGCCCGCCTTGAAACTGCCCGATTCCTCAAAGAAAACGTTCACTCAACACTCTCGTTCAAACTTGCCGGACCGCGGGCGCGGCGCGCCCTGGCGGTGCCGCTGTATACATATAGGCGTTCGCGCGCGGCGCGAACGTAAGCGACGCATCAAGGTGCGTCGCAGAACTGGATCACGTCGTCGACGTAATCGGCGAATTCGCTGATGCCGTGGTCGCTGCCTTCGATCAAGCGCGTTTTGGCACCCGGATAATGAGCGAGCATCTCGCGGTAATCGAGCACTTCGTCGCCGGTTGCGGCGACCAGATAGTAGCGCTGGGGCTCGGTCACCGCGGCAACGGCCAGCGCGCGCAGTTCTTCCAGATGGCGCGGCTCCACGACGATGCTGCCGCCGCCGTGCCAGAGCGGCTGCTCGCCGAGATACTTCGACAGGTCGCGGTCCGGCACCACGGCCGGATTGAGCAGCACAGCGCGCCAGCCATGCTTTTCGGCCAGATGCGTGGCGAAGAAACCGCCAAGCGAACTGCCGATCAGCGTAATGCGCTCGCCGGCTTGCGCACGCGCCGCGATCTCGCGCTCGACGAGCGCCACGGTCTCGACCGGCGACACCGGCAGCGTCGGGCACAGCCATTCGCGACCGCGCCCAAGCGCTTCAAGGCGCGCGTCCAGCAAGCGCGCCTTGAACGATTGCGGCGACGAGCGAAACCCGTGCAGATAGACAATCACGCCGCGCCCCGCGCCGAGAGCGCATCGAGCAGCTTCTGATGCACGCCGCCAAACCCGCCGTTGCTCATCACGAGCACCTGGTCGCCGGGACGGGCGGCCGACACCACGGCCTTCACGAGCACGTCGAGATCGTGAAACGCGCGAGCCTTCTCGCCCAGCGGCGCGAGCGCCCCCGCGAGATCCCAGCCGAGCGCGTCCTTGCCGCTCGGCGCGCCGTAGCCGAACACGAGGTCGGCATCAGCGAGACTGCCAGGCAGTTGCGCCTTCATCACACCGAGCTTCATCGTGTTCGAGCGCGGCTCGAGCACGGCAAGAATGCGCGTGCGCTTGCCGTCTTCCCCATTGCCGATGCGCGTGCGCAACCCGGCGATCGTCGTTTCGATCGCCGTGGGATGGTGCGCGAAGTCGTCATAAACCGTCACGCCGTCGACGCTGCCGCGCACTTCCATGCGGCGCTTGACGTTGCGGAAGGTCGACAGCGAGGCCGCAGCCTGCGCGGGCGGCACGCCCACGCTGCGCGCGGCGGCGATGGCCGCGAGCGCGTTCATGCGGTTGTGCTCGCCCTGGATCTGCCAGTCGACCACGCCCGCGCGCTCGCTGTTGTGATAGACCGCGAAGCGTTCATCGAGCGGCGTCCCGTCCTCAGCGGGCAGCGCCTGCCAACCGCCCTGCACGCCGAAGCGCTCTACGTCGCTCCACACGCCGCGCGAAAGCACGCGTTCGAGCGCGTCTTCGCGCCCGTTCGAGACGACGCGGCCCACAGCCGGAATGGTGCGCACGAGATGGTGGAACTGCGTCTCGATGGCGGCCAGATCGTGGAAGATGTCTGCGTGATCGAATTCGAGATTGTTCAACACTGCTGTGCGCGGACGGTAATGGACGAACTTCGAACGCTTGTCGAAGAACGCCGTGTCGTACTCGTCGGCTTCGATCACGAAGAAGCTCGAATCGGTGAGGCGCGCCGAGATGCCGAAGTTCAGCGGCACGCCGCCGATCAGAAAGCCGGGGTTCAGGCCGGCGTCTTCGAGCAGCCACGCGAGCATCGAGCTCGTGGTGGTCTTGCCGTGCGTGCCCGCCACGGCGAGCACCCACCTGTCGCGCAGCACATGCTCGCCGAGCCACTGCGGCCCCGACGTGTACGGCAGGCCGCGATTGAGGATCTCCTCCATCAGCGGATTGCCGCGCGAAACCACGTTGCCGATCACATAAAGATCGGGATTGAGTTCGGTCTGGCTTGCGTCGTAACCCTCGATCAGGCGAATACCCTGCGCTTCGAGCTGGGTGCTCATCGGCGGGTACACGCCTGCGTCGCAGCCAGTCACCGTATGGCCCGCACTGCGCGCGAGCACGGCAAGACCGCCCATGAACGTGCCGCAGATGCCGAGGATATGGATGTGCATAAGCCTGTCGCGCCACGCGGGCGTCGTGAACGGTTAGTGGGTTAAAGCGGAGCCAGGCGGTTTGCCGGCGTGGGCAAGGCAGAGCGGCGGCGCAAGGCCGCCGGAGCAAAGATTGCTATTGTACCCGACGCCCTGCGGCTTTTTCGCCGCCGCCCCCGGCGCGCCCGGCGCCGGAAGCCGAACAGGAGGCCATACGATCTCTAGTATGATGAGCGCATGGTTCGCAGATCACATTTCGATCCCCAGCGCGTGCGCGAGGAAATCGCCATCGCGGCAGCAAGGATGATTGCCGAGGACGGCCTCGACTACGCCACCGCCAAACGCAAAGCCGCGCGGCAGGTTGCGGGGGACGCGCGCATCGAAGGCGCCTGGCTGCCCGACAACGACCAGATCGAAGACGAGATCCGCGAATATCAGGCCCTCTTTCAGGGCGATCACCAGCCGGCGATACTGCGGCGCCTGCGCGAAATCGCGCTCGAGTGGATGCGGCGGCTTGAACCGTTCAATCCGTTCCTCACCGGCGCGGTGCTCAACGGCACGGCCGGAGAGCACTCGGATATCCATCTGCAGATTTTTTGCGACAACGCGAAGGATGTCGCAATCTGGCTTCTCAATGCGAATGTGCAGTATGACGTCTCGGAAACGCGCCATTTCGCCGCGCGGGGCTACGTGGAAACCTTCAGTTTCATGTGGCAGCCGTCGCGAAACGAGGAGCCGGTGGGCATCCATATTGCGCTCTACAATACCGACGACCTGCGCGGCGCGGTGCGCGCAGACGCCCGCGGGCGTCTGCCGCGCGCGAATGCGCAGGCGCTCCAGGCGCTGATTAACGAAAACGGTGCCACCTCTTCCACCACCTGACTCATATAGAGCTTAAACGCAGCAATGAACATGAAGCGGATTCTGGCCGGCGTCGCAGTGGCGGCGGTGGCAGCCGGCGGCGGCATCCTGGCGGGACATTATGCAAACAGCGGCAACACCGGCTTAGCCGATGCGGCATCGGTCGCCGGCAAGCCCAATGCGGTCGGCCAGTTGTGGACCGCTGCCGTGACCACGCCCGACGGCAAACCCCAATCGCTCTCCATGTATAAGGGCCGCACGATCGTGATCAACTTCTGGGCGTCGTGGTGCGGGCCTTGTGTCGAAGAGATGCCCGAACTCTCCGCGCTGCAGCGCGAGTACGCCAGGAAAGGCATCCAGTTCGTCGGCCTCGGCGTCGACTCCGCCGCGAACATCCAGAATTTCCTCAAGAAAGTGCCGGTCGATTACCCGATCTACATCGCCGGATTCGGCGGCGCCGATGTGGCGCGTGCGTTCGGCAATGCAGCAGGCGGCTTGCCTTACACGGTCGTAATCGACGCGAACGGCACGGTACGTGCAACGAAATTAGGCCAAATCAAGATGGGCGAGCTGCGTCACACGCTTGATACGCTCTGACGCGCTGCAATTGCCGCGGAACAATTGACCGGGGCTTAACGGGCGTACAGCACTTTTTGCTGCGGAATTCAGGGAAATTAGCGGGAGATCGGCCGTTGCGCGTCTTGCAAACCGCGCTCGGGGCCATATCGATCGTATGGAAAACTAGACAAATTTCTCTAATCAGCGCTAAAGTTCGCGCAATTCCACGGAAAAAGAAGCCACCATGACGCGACTGCTGGTTCTGCACGGCCCCAACCTCAATCTTCTCGGCACACGGGAACCCGAGGTCTATGGGCGCGTGACGCTGCCACAGATCGATCAGGCGCTTGCCGACCGTGCCGCCGATGCGGGTGTGGAGCTGGCAACTTTTCAGAGCAACCACGAAGGCGCGCTGGTGGACCGCATTCAGGCGGCCCGCTGCGAGCACACGGATTTCATCCTGATCAACCCGGCGGCGTACACGCACACGAGCGTGGCGATCCGGGACGCGCTGGCAGGCGTCGGCATTCCGTTCGTCGAGGTCCATCTCTCGAACGTGCACCGCCGCGAAGCCTTCCGGCACCACTCGTATTTTTCCGACCAGGCCGAGGGCGTCATCTGCGGCCTCGGCTGGAAGGGTTATCTCTACGCGCTCGAATACGCGCTCGACCGGCTCGCAGCCGGCTCGGCCGCGTGACACCGGCGGCGAGAAACCAACGCATTCTGCAAGACAACACCAATCCCGTGCCGGGCGCGCGCGCCGGCACCTCACGCATGCATAGCAAGGGGGCTGCACCATGGATCTACGTAAGCTGAAGACTCTGATCGACCTCGTCTCCGAATCGGGCATCTCGGAGCTCGAAGTCACCGAGGGCGAAGGCAAGGTGCGCATCGTCAAGAATGCGCCGCCGGTTTACGTGCAGCCGAGCGCGGCGCAATATGCCCCCCCCCTCGCCGGAGCCCCGTTCGCCGCCGCTCCGGCCCCCGCAGCCGAAGCCGGCGCGCCCGCCGCGGCCGCACCGGCCTTGCCGCAGGGCCACGTCGTGACCTCGCCGATGGTCGGCACGTTCTACCGCGCACCGTCGCCGGGCGCCGATCCGTTCGTGCAAGTGGGCGACACGGTCAAGGAAGGCCAGACGCTGTGCATCATCGAAGCGATGAAGCTGCTCAACGAGATCGAATCGGACGCAGCCGGCGTCGTCAAGGAAATCCTCGTCGAAAACGGCCAGGCGGTCGAATACGGCCAGCCGCTCTTCGTGATCGCCTAAGGCGCGAGGGCGAATACCCACCATGTTTGAAAAAATCCTCATTGCCAACCGTGGCGAAATCGCGCTGCGCATCCAGCGCGCGTGCCGCGAGCTCGGCGTCAAGACGGTCGTTGTCTATTCGGAAGCCGACAAGGAAGCCAAGTACGTGAAGCTCGCCGACGAGGCGGTCTGCATCGGCCCGGCGCCTTCGAACCTGAGCTATCTGAACATGCCGGCGCTCATCAGCGCGGCCGAAGTCACCGACGCCGAAGCAATCCACCCCGGCTACGGCTTCCTCTCCGAGAACGCGGACTTCGCCGAGCGTGTCGAGCAATCTGGCTTCACGTTCATCGGCCCGCGCCCGGAAACGATCCGCATGATGGGCGACAAGGTCACGGCCAAGCAGACCATGATCAAGACCGGCGTGCCGTGCGTGCCGGGCTCGGAAGGCGCGCTGCCCGAAGATCCGAAGGAAATCGTGAAGATCGCGCGCGCGATCGGCTACCCCGTCATCATCAAGGCGGCGGGCGGCGGCGGCGGGCGCGGCATGCGCGTGGTGCACACCGAAGCGGCGCTCGTGAACGCGGTCAACATGACCCGCGAGGAAGCGGGCCGTGCGTTCGGCAACCCGCAGGTCTACATGGAGAAGTACCTCGAGAATCCGCGTCACATCGAGATTCAGGTGCTTGCCGATTCGTTCAAGAACGCCGTGTGGCTCGGCGAGCGCGACTGCTCGATGCAGCGCCGCCACCAGAAGGTGATCGAGGAAGCGCCGGCGCCGGGCATCGCGCGCCGCCTGCTCGATCGCATCGGCGACCGTTGCGCCGACGCCTGCAAGAAGATGGGCTACCTCGGCGCGGGCACGTTCGAATTCCTCTACGAAAACGGCGAGTTCTACTTCATCGAGATGAACACGCGCGTGCAGGTCGAGCACCCGGTCACGGAGCTGATCACCGGCATCGACATCGTGCAGGAGCAGATCCGCATCGCCGCGGGCGAAAAGCTCTCGTTCCGCCAGCGTGACATCCAGTTAAAGGGCCACGCGATCGAGTGCCGTATCAACGCGGAGGATCCGTTCAAGTTCACGCCTTCGCCGGGACGCCTCACGTCGTGGCACATGCCGGGTGGTCCGGGCGTGCGCGTGGATTCCCACGCCTACAATGGTTATTTCGTGCCGCCGAACTATGATTCGATGATCGGCAAGCTGATCACCTACGGCACCACGCGCGAGCAGGCCATTCAGCGCATGCGCATCGCGCTCTCGGAAATGGTGGTCGAAGGCATCCTGACCAACATTCCGCTGCACCGCGAGCTCATGCTCGACGCGAAGTTCGTCGAAGGCGGCACGAGCATTCACTACCTCGAAAGCCGTCTGGCCGAACGTCAGGCTGTGAAGAAGGACGAAGCGTAATTCATGAGCTACCGGGAACTGATCGTCGAGCTGGATCGCAATCGCGCGGAAGAACTCTCCGACGCGCTGATCGAGCTTGGCGCCCTCTCGGTGTCGGTGGAAGACGCCGACGCCGACACACCCGACGAGCAGCCGCTCTTCGGCGAGCCGGGCCTCACGCCCGAGCGCACCGCGTGGCAGCATTCGCGCGTGATCGCGCTGATCGGCAACGATCAGGATCCCGCCGTGCTGCTCGCGGCTGCCGCGAACGAGGTCGGTCTCGCTGAAACGCCGAAGTTCTCGCTGCGCGAAGTCGAGGAGCAGGACTGGGTGCGGCTCACTCAATCGCAGTTCGATCCGATCCAGATCGGCCAGCGCATCTGGGTCGTGCCCTCGTGGCACGACGCCCCCGACCCTGACGCGCTCGTGCTCGAGCTCGATCCGGGCCTCGCGTTCGGCACCGGCAGCCATCCCACCACGCGGCTGTGCATGGAGTGGCTCGAGCAGCACGTGCAGCCCGGCAATTCGCTGCTCGACTACGGCTGCGGCTCGGGCATCCTCGCGATCCTCGCGAAGAAGTGCGGCGCGAACCCCGTGATCGGCATCGACATCGACCCGCAGGCGGTCGAATCGGCACGCCAGAACAGCGAGCGCAATCGCGCCGACGTCACCTACGGCCTGCCCGACGACTGCCCGGCGGGCGAGTTCGACATCGTGGTCGCCAACATTCTTTCGAATCCGCTCAAGCTGATGGCGTCGATGCTGTCGTCGCGCGTGAAGCCGGGCGGACGGCTTGCGCTCTCCGGCATCCTCGCGCGTCAGGCCGACGAAGTGGCGCAAGTCTACGCACGCTGGATCGACATCTCGGTCTGGCGCGAGCACGAAGGCTGGGTCTGCCTCGCCGGGACGCGACGCGCGTAAAACTTGTTCGCGCCCCACGAGCAAGGCGCGAAGTCGTAGGCCGCCGTGGATTGCCAGTAGAATGCGAGTATCGCCAACCCTCCGGTTCCACGGCACACATGCTTCTGGCAACGCGCTGTCCCTTCTGCGAAACCGTCTTCCGTATCCAGCCCGCACACCTCGCCGCGCGTCGCGGTCTCGTGCGCTGCGGGCATTGTCAGGAAGCGTTCGATGCGTCGGGTAGCCTGTACGAGCTGCCCGAAAGCGGCGATTTCGCCCAGGCCACGCCTGTCGCGGCCGATATCGCCGCTAGCCTCGCCGCACCATCCGCCCAGCAGGCCGCGGCTGCTCAAGTCGCGCAAACTCCCGAACAGCCGCCGCAAGGCGAGCCAGCGGCCCCGGCCGGGGAATCCACCTCGCCTCGAGCGCCAAACTTCTCGGGCCGTGGCTGGGACCCATGGGCGCCGCGCGCGGACAGCAACCTCGACCCTAGCCTGCAATACAACGGCAGCCACCTGCCGCGTGCAGGCCTGGCCCCGACACGCGATGTCGAAATGCGCATCGCCCGCGACGCCGAGCCCACGCTTTCGCCTGGCGCCGGGCATGGCGCAACGCATGGCCGGCAACCCGCTGCATCCGGTCCCGTCGAGCCGACTCTTTCGGCGAATGACGCCATTCACAGCCGCCATGCCGACCCCGAGCCCGTGCTGCGGCGCGCGCCAGCTGGTTCGTCGGCTACCCCCGCGTTCACTGCGCTCGAACCCAACCCCAGCGGCGAACCCTTCGCGGTCACGCGGGAAGCGCCCGTTCGTGTGAAACGCCATACGGGCTGGCGCATCGTGGGCGTATTGATCGCCCTCGCGCTGCTCGCGACGCTCGCCGCGCAGCTCGCGTGGTGGATGCGCGAAACCGTCATGGTCTACTGGCCCGCGTCGCAGCCGTACTATCAACAGGCCTGCGCAGAGCTCGGATGCAAGCTGCGGCCACCGCGCGACATCGACGGCCTGCAGGTCCGGCCATCCGATCTGCGCCAGGTAGACGATCCGCATCACCTGGAGCTGAAGGTTCCGCTGCACAACCGCTTCGACGTGGCGCTCGCCTGGCCGGCCATGGAGCTCACGCTGCTCGACCGCCAGAACAACATCGTTCTGCGCCGCGTGCTGTGGCCGCAGGACTACGCGCCGCCCGGCACGCGCATCGAGGCCGGCATGGCCCCGCACAGCACGCAGACGATGATCGTGCGGCTCGACACCGGCAACGTCGTGGCGTCGAACTTCCGCATCGAAATCTTCTACCCCTGAATTCCGCGCCGGCGCTCACTTTCGCGCCGGCGCGCGTTTCCTGCGCCCGGCCACGCCGGGCGCGCTCTTCACCACTACAGCACTACATTCGGAGAACACATCATGAGTCAAGTCACGCTAGGCGGTAACCCGATCGACGTCGCCGGCACGTTCCCGACGGCCGGCCAGAAGGCCCCCGCATTCTCGCTCGTCGGCCGCGACCTCAATGCCGTCTCGCTCGCTGATTTCGCCGGCAAGCGCAAGGTGCTGAACATCGTGCCGAGCCTCGACACGCCGGTTTGCGCCACCTCCACGCGCAAGTTCAACGAAGCCGCAGCCAAGCTCGACAACACGGCCGTCGTCGTGATCTCGGCGGATCTGCCGTTCGCCGCTGCGCGCTTTTGCACGACCGAAGGCATCGAAAATGTCGTCACGGCATCGACCTTCCGCGGCCACGAGTTCGCGCAAGCCTACGGCGTGGACGTCACGAGCGGCCCGCTGACGGGCCTCACGGCGCGCGCCGTGGTGGTCATCGACGCGAACGACAACGTCGTCTACGCGGAGCGCGTCAGCGAAATCAAGAACGAGCCGAACTACGACGCCGCACTTGCTGCACTGAAGTAATACCCGTCGCGGCGCGCGAGCTGGACACCGCCCCGGCACCATGCCGGCTCAATACCGCTCACGGCGCGCCGCCGTCTCCACCCAACGCATTACAGGAATCCCTGCCTTGGCTACGCTGATCTGCGGCTCGCTCGCCTACGACAACATCATGACTTTCGAAGGCCGCTTTCGGGAACACATCCTGCCTGAGCAGGTGCACATTCTGAACGTGAGCTTTCTCGTGCCGACGATGCGCCGCGAATTCGGCGGCTGCGCGGGCAATATCGCTTACTCGCTGCATCTGCTTGGCGGCGACGCGCGCATCATGGCGACGCTCGGTGGCGCCGATGCGCAACCTTATCTCGAACGCCTCGACACGCTCGGCCTCTCGAAAGCGCACGTGCGCGTGCTGCCCGACACGTGGTCGGCACAGGCGATGATCACGACCGATCTCGAGAACAACCAGATCACGGCCTTCCACCCGGGCGCGATGATGCAATCGCACCTGAACCGCGCCGACGAAGCGCCTGGCATCAAGCTCGGCATCGTCGCGCCGGACGGCTTCGACGGCATGGTCCAGCACGTGGAGCAGTTCGCGCATGCGGGCATTCCATTTGTCTTCGATCCGGGTCAAGGACTACCGCTCTTCGACGGTGCGTCGCTTCGACGCGCTATTGAACTTGCGACCTATGTGACGGTCAACGACTACGAAGCGAATTTGGTCAGTCATCGCACTGGCTGGTCGCTCGAAGAAATCGCGAGCCATGTCGATGCACTCATCGTCACGCGCGGCGAGCACGGTTCGCAGATCTACCACGGCGGCGGCATCGAAGAAATTCCATCGGTGCGTGCCGAACGAGTGCTCGACCCCACGGGTTGCGGCGACGCCTTCCGCGGCGGTCTGCTCTACGGCATCCAGAACAACCTCGGCTGGGCCACCACGGGACGTCTTGCCAGCCTCATGGGCGCGCTGAAAATCGAGCATCTCGGACCGCAGAACTACGCGCCCTCGCGGGCGCAAATCAAGGAACGGTTCAAGGCGGCGTTCGACTACGAACTGCCGCTCTGAATCCGGGCGCCGCCTCCTTCGTCACCGGCGGCGCTCTTTGGAGTTACGGGAAATGAAAACAACAAGTCGTGTGATCGTCGCCGTCATGATTGCGGGCTCGCTCGCCATGTCGGGCTGTGCTTATAACAGCAGTTCCGCTGATGTCTACACCGCCTCCCAGGCGCAACGCGAAGCCACGGTGCGCATGGCCACGGTCGAAAGCGTGCGCGCGGTGAAGATCAGTTCCAACAACGGCCAGCCGAGCGGAATCGGCGCAGTGGGCGGCGGCGCGCTTGGCGCCGTGGCGGGCAGCCAGATTGGCGGTGGCACAGGCTCGATCATCACGGGCATCATCGGAGGCATCGCGGGTGCAGTGGCCGGCAACGCCGTCGAGAACGGCGTTGCGATGCACAACGGCCTCGAGATCACGGTGCGCCTCGATAACGGCGACTATCGCGCCATCACCCAGGCCGCCACCGGCGAGGCCTTTCAAGCTGGCGAGCGGGTGCGCCTGGTCTCGAGCGGAGGCGTCACGCGCGTGACGCACTGATTAACCGGTTTCCCCTGTACCGCAGCGGCGTCTTGCGCCTTCCTGCGGAACCTCAGGCGCATGTGCTCCCCTGTGCATGCGCCTTTTTTCATGCCCGCGCCAAACGGCGTTGCCGGCACTCAGCGCGCCTTGACGCGGCGAGTGAGCAAAAGCCACGGACGAAAAAAATCCCGTCGCGGACAAACCGACGACGGGACTGGGAGCGGGCCCGGCATTTGCGCCTGCGCAGATGCATCCGCAGACACAGCGCCCCGCCCTGCCACCGAAGCGCGCGTATTGACTGACTCTCGTGCGCTTCGGCTCGTACTACTTACGGACGGCTGCCGGTCGGGAACGGCCATGCTGCGGCCGGGTTCAGGGCAGTCTTGACCGTTGCTGCGGGCGCAGCCGGTTGCGCAGCAGGGGCAGCAGGCGCGGCAGCGGCCGCCTTCGCAGGTGCCTTCTTGGCAGCCTTCTTCGCGGCGGCCTTCTTCGCAGGTGCAGCCTTCTTGGCAGCAGCCTTCTTCGCAGGCGCAGCCTTCTTGGCAGCAGCCTTCTTCGCAGGCGCGGCCTTCTTGGCAGCAGCCTTCTTCGCAGGCGCCTTCTTGGCAGCAACCTTCTTCACCGCGACTTTCTTCGCTGCGGCCTTCTTCGCGGGTGCTGCCTTCTTCGCTGCAACCTTCTTCACGGCGACTTTCTTCGCTGCAACCTTCTTTGCAGCGGCCTTTTTCGCCGGTGCTGCCTTCTTCGCCGCAACCTTCTTCACCGCGACTTTCTTCGCTGCAGCCTTCTTCGCCGGTGCGGCCTTCTTCGCTGCGACCTTCTTCACTGCGACTTTCTTGGCTGCAACCTTCTTCACAGCAACCTTCTTCGCTGCGGCCTTCTTGGCCGGTGCTGCCTTCTTCGCTGCAACCTTCTTCACTGCGGCTTTCTTGGCCGCCGGCTTTTTCTTGGCAGTTGCCATTTTTTTCTCCTTCAGGTTCAGATGAGAGTCAGTTCAAACTACACCCTTCGTCAAAACCCGCTTCCCGCGAACGCTTCTCACGGCGCACACTACGAAGCGGGCTATTCATCGGCGTACGCTGATCCCGCGCGCTTACGCTAATGAATGCGGTAAGGCGCACCGTGCCATGAGGCACCGCGCGCCAGATCGATCCGGCGTCGGATACCGACGCCGGCCAACGTTCGTTGAAAGCGCAGGTCACACGACCCACGCCCTTTTCCGGGGGGAAGTTTGCCCATCCCACTGAAGGGTTCGCAAAGTGCCGGTCATATCGGTGAGCCGCCAAGGCTCCGGGCACGCTTTGCATCAGGCGTTCCTGCTCCTAATCATCCGCCGGCCGAGGCGCTCATATGGCGCCTGGCGGCAACCCCAAAAGACTTGGCTCCGGGTGCGCCCGGGTTATTCCCAGGACAGCGCACCGCCGGTCTGATATTCGATCACACGCGTCTCGAAGAAGTTGCGTTCCTTCTTCAAGTCGATCATCTCGCTCATCCACGGGAACGGGTTCTCTTCGTTCGGGAACAGCGTATCGAGACCGATCTGCTGGCAACGGCGATTGCAGATGAAGCGCAGATAGCTCTTGAACATCGATGCGTTCAGGCCCAGCACGCCGCGCGGCATGGTGTCTTCCGCGTAACGGTACTCGAGGTCGACCGCATGCTTGAACAACTCGGTAATCTCCGCGCGGAACGCCGGGGTCCACAGCTGCGGATTCTCGAGCTTGATCTGGTTGATCAGATCGATACCGAAGTTGCAGTGCATCGACTCGTCGCGCAGGATGTACTGATACTGCTCTGCAGCACCGGTCATCTTGTTCTGGCGGCCGAGCGCGAGAATCTGCGTGAAGCCTACATAGAAGAACAGGCCTTCCATGATGCAGGCGAACACAATCAGCGACTTGAGCAGCTTCTGGTCCGCTTCGAGCGTGCCGGTCTTGAACGACGGATCCGTGAGCGTATGAATGAACGGGATCAGGAACTCGTCCTTGTCGCGGATCGACTTGACCTCGTGGTACGCGTTGAAGATCTCGCCTTCGTCCAGGCCCAGCGACTCGACGATGTACTGGTACGCGTGCGTATGGATCGCCTCTTCGAATGCCTGCCGCAGCAGGAACTGGCGGCATTCGGGCGCCGTGATGTGCCGGTAGGTGCCGAGCACGATGTTATTGGCGGCGAGGGAGTCGGCGGTCACAAAGAAGCCGAGGTTACGCTTGACGATGCGGCGCTCGTCCTCGGTCAGACCATTCGGGTCTTTCCACAGGGCGATGTCGCGCGACATGTTGATTTCCTGCGGCATCCAGTGGTTCGCGCAGCCGGACAGGTACTTCTCCCAAGCCCACTTGTACTTGAACGGGACCAACTGGTTCACGTCGGTCTGGCCGTTGATGATGCGCTTGTCGGCGACATTCACGCGGGCTTCTGCCGAGACCGGTGCTTGCGGCGGCGGTGCGACTGCGAAGTCGGCGGCGAAGATGTTGTGCGCCGAAGAGGACTGAGGAGTGGAATGCAGATTGAGCTGCGCAATCTGTGCATCCGGAACAGAGACAGCCACTCCCGCGAGGTTGCGCATTGCGTTTTGCTGCGCACCGCTCGACGGAGTTACGGCCGTGATCTCGTCATCCCAGTTGAGCATAAATGTCACCATCAATTTAGATCGGTTTGTACCATCTTTTCATGCGCGATAAAAGGGTTCGCACACGAAAAATCCTGTTTTCGATTCGCGTTGCGACCTCGATACAACACTTTGTTATTGCATCGTGTCGTTCGCATCGCATGAACGGCGCTCAAGCATCGCGTGTTCGTCGCGACGATCATGTCCATGCGAGCCTGATCGTGGGTCTTCGCGACATCGCAAGCGTGTGTGAAAGTCGGTTCGCAGCGCGCCGTTCGCTCGCGCGCGAAACTCCAGGGATTCCTTCCTGTTAGCGCTTCTTGCTTCTCGCATGTGCATCTCGCTGCATCCCGCGTTTGCGTCAGCTTCGCGCTTCGCAACGCGCGTGCCGCGCGTCGCCAGGAGAGTCGGTCAGCGCACATTGCGCGCGCTGACCGTTACATCGACTACCTACTGTTTACTACTGACTACTGATGCTGCCGTGCTTGCGGCCCTGCTGCATGTGCGCGACGTTGCATCGCGCGCTGCCGCTTTATTGGCAAGCCTCGCACTCTTCAAAGCCGGGATCGCCCGGGCGCATCATGCACACCGGACCTTCCGCCTCGGGTGCTGCCTCTGCTGCCGCAGCCGCCTGCATCACGCTCGAGTCCGTGCCGTTGCCAGCACCGCCTGCCGCGCCGAAGCCAGCGCCGCCTGCGCTACCCGCACCGCCGCCGTTGCCGCCGGTCGGCACTGCGTTGAGCGCGCCGTGCGCGACCGTCGACTTCTCGACGTGCGTGGCCGCCATCGTGCGCAGGTAGTACGTGGTCTTCAGGCCGCGGATCCAGGCGAGCTTGTAGATCTCGTCGAGCTTCTTGCCCGATGCACCCGCCATGAAGATGTTCAGCGACTGCGCCTGGTCAATCCACTTCTGGCGACGCGAAGCCGCTTCGACGAGCCACGTCGGGTCGACTTCGAACGCCGTCGCGTACACCGCGCGCAGGTCGGCCGGGATGCGGTCGATGCGCGAGAGCATGCCGTCGAAGTACTTCAGGTCGGCGACCATGACTTCGTCCCACAGGCCGCGTGCCTTCAGGTCGCGCACGAGGTAGTCGTTCACCACTGTGAATTCGCCCGAGAGGTTCGACTTCACGTAGAGGTTCTGGAACGTCGGCTCGATGCACGGCGACACGCCGATGATGTTCGAGATGGTGGCCGTAGGTGCGATCGCGATGCAGTTCGAGTTGCGCATGCCGTGCGTGGCGATGCGCTCGCGCAGCGAGGCCCAGTCCATCGACTCGCTCGAGTCGACTTCGACGTAGCCGCCGCGCTGCTCGGCGAGCAGCTTGAGCGTGTCCTGCGGGAGGATGCCGCGATCCCACAGCGAGCCGCGATACGTCGAGTAGCGGCCGCGCTCGGCTGCCAGCTCCGTCGACGCCCAGTACGCGTAGTAGCAGACGGCTTCCATCGAGCGGTCGGCGAACTCCAGGGCCTCTTGCGAAGCAAACGGCGTGCGCAGCACGTGCAGGCAGTCCTGGAAGCCCATGATGCCCATACCCACCGGACGGTGCTTCAGGTTCGAGTTACGCGCCTTCGACACCGCGTAGTAGTTGATGTCGATGACGTTGTCGAGCATGCGCATCGCCACGCTGATGGTGCGCTTGAGCTTGTCGTGGTCGAGTGCGAACGTGCCGTCGGCCTGTTCGACCATGTGCGCGACGAGGTTCACCGAGCCCAGGTTGCACACGGCGATTTCGCTGTCGCTGGTGTTCAGCGTGATTTCCGTGCACAGGTTCGACGAGTGGACGACGCCCACGTGCTGCTGCGGCGAACGGATGTTGCACGGATCCTTGAACGTGATCCACGGATGGCCCGTTTCGAACAGCATGCCGAGCATCTTGCGCCACATTTGCGCTGCCGGGATCTTCTTGAACAGCTTGATCTCGCCGCGCGCGACCTTCTCTTCGTAAGCCGTGTAAGCCTGCTCGAACTCGATGCCGAACTTGTCGTGCAGGTCCGGGCAGGTCGAGGGCGAGAACAGCGTCCACTCGCCGCCTTCCATCACGCGCTTCATGAACAGGTCGGGAATCCAGTTCGCCGTGTTCATGTCGTGGGTGCGGCGGCGGTCGTCGCCGGTGTTCTTGCGCAGCTCGAGGAATTCTTCGATGTCGAGGTGCCACGATTCCAGGTACGCGCACACCGCGCCCTTACGCTTGCCGCCCTGGTTCACGGCCACGGCCGTGTCGTTGACCACCTTCAGGAACGGCACGACGCCTTGCGACTTGCCGTTGGTGCCCTTGATGTGCGAGCCGAGCGCGCGCACACGCGTCCAGTCGTTGCCGAGGCCGCCCGCGAACTTCGATAGCAGCGCGTTGTCCTTGAGCGCTTCGTAGATGCCGTCGAGGTCGTCGGCAACCGTCGTGAGATAGCACGACGAAAGCTGCGAGCGGTGCGTGCCCGAGTTGAACAGCGTGGGCGTGGACGACATGAAGTCGAACGACGAGAGCACGTTGTAGAACTCGATCGCGCGCGCTTCGCGGTCGATCTCGTTGAGCGAGAGGCCCATCGCGACACGCATGAAGAATGCCTGCGGCATTTCGATGCGCGTGCCGTGCACGTGCAGGAAGTAGCGGTCGTACAGCGTCTGCAGGCCGAGGTAGCCGAACTGCAGGTCGCGGCTCGCGTCGAGCGCATTGCCCAGACGCTTCAGGTCGAACTGCTGGAGCTTGTCGTCGAGCAGGCCAGCTTCGACGCCGCGCTTGATGAACTGCGGGAAGTACTCCGCGTAACGCCAGCCCATGTCGGCTTGCGTGACCTCCTCTTCGAGAATTTCGCGACGGATCGTGTGCAGCAGAATGCGCGAGGTGACCTGGCTATACGCCGGATCCTTTTCGATCATCGTGCGCGCAGCGAGAATCGCCGAGTCGTAGACCTGCGACATCGGCACGCCGTCGTACAGGTTCTTCACCGTTTCCGCGACGATCGGGTCGGCGTTCACGGCATCACCGAGACCGTCGCAAGCCGAGACGATCAGCGCGCGCAGCGCGTGCATGTCAAGCGGACGCGTCACGCCGTTGTCGGTGACGTTGATGCCAGGCGCTGCGGCTGCCGCTTCCGGCGCATGCGCGCGCTCCTGGTTGCGCTTCTCGCGATACAGCACGTAGGCGCGCGCGACGTTGTGCTCGCCGCCGCGCATAAGCGCGAGCTCGACCTGGTCCTGGATGTCTTCGATGTGGAACGTGCCGCCATTCGGACGGCTGCGCACAAGTGCGCGCACGACGTTCTGCGTGAGCTGCTCGACGAGTTCGCGAACGCGCGCCGAAGCAGCGCCCTGCCCGCCATTGACGGCCAGGAATGCCTTGGTCATCGCGAGGGCGATCTTCGACGGCTCGAAGCCCACCACGCTGCCGTTACGGCGGATCACCTTATGGTCGGCGAACTGCGTCGCGCCGGCCTGGCCGTCCTGCGGCTGGCCACCCAGCGTGCGCGCAGCAGGCGCGCCTTCGTACTGGGTCGAGACGTTATCGGTCGTTTGCATGTGCAAAGCTCCTGGTCCTGGAAATGAGCGAAAGGTTTTCGCGAGTTAAATCGGACGCCGCGCCCCCGTGTGCGCGGTCGATTGGGCGGAGAAGAAAAGCCAGCCTGGCGAGGCTGCCGGATGCGACAAGGCAGATGAGTCACGGATTGCTTCGGTCTTCATCGTGTATGCCGCGATCATTGGCTGTACCTTTACTCTCGATTGCAGGCGGTGCTGCCGGCTTCTTGCACCCGTTGCACCGCACAATTTTTCGTACGCCGCTAATGCGTGCGGCGCCATGCTCGTCAGAGCGGGGCGCCGCAGAAAAACACAACATATGGTGTAAAGCCGTGCTTCGGGTACGAAGTATAGTAGAAGTTCCAGACGGGTCAAACGCCTTTTTTTAATGGTCCCATCTTGACAAGACGCCAGCCCAGACAGCGCGGGCGTTACCGCCGGGCGCACCGGCAAGTGGTCTTCGAGCAGCGCGCGTACACCCTCGCTGCGCGCCTGCCGAATGCCTCTTTTGTGTGCAGGTCGCGGGTCTAACGTTGCGCCTGGGTGGGTCACGACGACGCGTCGTGTTGGTCGCTCTCTACGCGCGGGTGGATATAGGGGAAGAAGGTGTCGTCGAGTTGCGTCTCGCGCTGCAAGCGCGCCCAGTCGAAATGCGGGCCGGGATCCGTTTTCCGGCCCGGCGCAATGTCAGAATGTCCCGCTAGCGCATCGATTGGATAGTGAGCCGCCAGTGCCCTGACGAGCGGCGCGAGCGTCGCATATTGCGCGGGCTCGAACGCGCGCGTATCGCTGCCCTCGAGTTCGATGCCGATCGAGAAGTCATTGCAACGCTCGCGTCCGAGGAAGCTGGACAGCCCCGCGTGCCATGCGCGTTCGGCGCACGAGACGAATTGCTCGAGCATGCCGTCGCGATGAATCACGAAGTGCGCGGAAACACGCACGCCGCGCAGATGTGCATCGAAATACGGATGCGCATCGCAATCGAGACGATTGAGGAACAGGTCCGCGATCTCCGGGCCGCCAAAGGTGTCGGGCGGCAAACTGATGTTGTGCACCACGATCAACGTGGGGACCGCACCCGCAGGACGCGCCTCGAAGTTGAACGTCGGCAGACGGCGCGCGCCAGCAACCCAGCCCTGCGCATCGACGGCGAACCCGGGCTCCGCGGACGACGGGGTCGCGCTCATCGCGCGGGACGATTCTGACGGGTCTTGCGCGCGTCGTACGCACGCGCATGCTCGGCGCAGCAGAAGGTTTGCGCGCCCACGCTCACCGACTCGTTGCGCGGCGCATGAACGCCGCACTCCGCGCAGCGGACCATCGGCTCGGGCAACGCGCCGTTGCCAGTGCGATTGCCGGCCGCGTTGCCAGCGCCCGCGCTATTCGCACCGAAAGGACCGCCAGCAGCGCCGGTGCCATTGCCCGCGCGCCAAGCACCGCTTGCCCCGCCCTGTCGCGGGTCGGCGCCTGGACGCGAATGCTGCGAATTGCGCAGCGACTTGAAGAACCACTGCCCAACGATGAACAGCAGGATAAGAAGAAGAATCTGTCTCATGGAATCAGCGTGTGATGTACGCCAGTAGCGAAGCACTGCGCCTCGCGTCAGACGATGGGACGATGCAGCAGCACCTCGAACACGAAGCGGCTACCCACATAGGCGAGCAGGAGCGCGACGAACGATGCGATCACCCAGCGCAGCGCGGCGCGGCCGCGCCAGCCGGAAATCTTGCGCGCGGTGAGCAGCGAGCCGAACATCAGCCACGAGAGAATCGCGAACACCGTCTTGTGATCGAGTGAAAGCGGACGATCGAACAGTTGCTCGCTGAACACGATGCCCGAGACCAGCGTGGCCGTGAGCAGCACGAAACCCGCGCCGATCAGACGGAACAGCAGTTTCTCCATCGTGAGGAGCGGCGGCAGCGTCTCGATCCAGTTCGAGAGCCATCCGGCGCTGCGGTTACCAGCGCGATTGCCGCCGTTGCGCTGGAAACCCGCACCCTTGAGCGCGTGCAGACGGCGCTCGACCGCGAGCATCAGCACTGCGTGCAGCGCGGCAATCGCGAAGAGTCCGTAGGCGACATTGGCGATGACGAAGTGCAGCTTGAACATGGGCGCAGCCGCGTAAGGCAGCACGCGCACGCCGCCGAACACGAGCGGCAGAATCGCGGCCACGGCGGCCAGCGGCAGCAGCAGCAAGCGCAGCCCGTCGAGCGCGAAGAAAAAGCTCTCGATCCAGTAGATCCCCGCGCCGAGCCAGAACATGGCCGACAACGCGAACGCGAAGCCGAACACCATTTCATGGGCAGGGAAGATCGTCATGTGCAGCAGTACGCCATGTGCCGCGAGCGCCACGAAAAGCAGCGCGCGAGAAAGCGGGCCGAAACTGCGCGCGCGCGGCGCACCATCGTGCGAAGCACCCGAACTCCCCGAGGAGACGCTCGAAGCACCGGCAACACCCGGCGCGCCGGCGGCAACCGCCACCGGCGGCACGCTGCCGAAGAGCGGCGCGGTGCTCGCGCGGCGCAATGCCCGCCAGTCGGCGGCACACAAACCGCCGTACAGGAGCACGGTGAGGGCATACAGTACAATATCCATGTTCGAAGTTTACTATAGGCCCCCTCTCCGCGACGGATCGCGACGAATCGCCATCGATTCCCGCTTTCGCGCGCGTGCGCCGGGCCGCACTGCTCACCGCTCCCCATGCTCGACAATCTCACTCAACGGATGGCGCACGTCGTCAAGACGCTGCGCGGCGAGGCCCGGCTGACCGAGGCCAACACGCAGGAAATGCTGCGCGAAGTACGCCTCGCGCTGCTGGAAGCGGACGTGGCGCTGCCCGTCGTGCGCGAATTCATCGCCAAGGTGAAGGAGAAGGCGCTCGGCGAGGAAGTGCTCGCCAGCCTCTCGCCGGGCCAGGCGCTCGTCGGCGTGGTGCAGCGCGAGCTGACCGCCGTGATCGGCGGCGATTACGAAGGCAAGGCCGCCGAGCTCGATCTCGCCGTCACGCCGCCCGCGGTCATCCTGATGGCGGGTCTGCAAGGCGCCGGCAAGACCACCACGGTCGGCAAGCTTGCCAAGCTCCTGCGCGAGAAGTACAAGAAGAAGGTCCTCACCGTTTCTTGCGACGTCTACCGCCCTGCCGCCATCGCGCAGTTGAAGACGGTGACGGAACAGGTCGGCGCCGACTTCTTCCCTTCGCAGCCCGATCAAAAGCCGGTCGACATCGCCAAGGCGGCCGTCGACTGGGCCAAGCGCCACTATCACGACGTGCTGCTCGTCGACACGGCCGGCCGCCTCGGCATCGACGAGGCGATGATGAACGAGATCGCCGCGCTGCACGCCTCGCTCAAGCCGGCTGAAACGCTCTTCGTGGTCGACGCGATGCTCGGCCAGGATGCGGTCAACACCGCGAAGGCGTTCAACGACGCCCTGCCGCTCACCGGCGTCGTGCTCACCAAGCTCGACGGCGACTCGCGCGGCGGCGCGGCGCTTTCCGTGCGCCACATCACGGGCAAGCCGATCAAGTTCGTCGGCGTCGCGGAAAAGCTCGACGGCCTCGAAGTGTTCCATCCGGACCGCATGGCGAACCGGATCCTCGGCATGGGCGACATTCTCGCGCTCGTCGAGGAAGCGCAGCGCGGCGTCGATGTTCAAGCCGCACAGAAGCTCGCCGACAAGGTCAAGAAAGGCGGCGACTTCGACCTCAACGACTTCCGCGCGCAGCTCTCGCAGATGAAGAAGATGGGCGGCCTCTCGTCGCTCATGGACAAGCTGCCCGCGCAGTTCCAGCAGGCCGCCTCGGGCGCCGACATGGGCCAGGCCGAGAAGCAGATGCGCCGCATGGAAGGCATCATCAACTCGATGACCGCCGCCGAGCGCGCCAAGCCCGAACTCATCAAGGCCACGCGCAAGCGCCGCATCGCGGCCGGCGCGGGCGTGCAGGTCCAGGAGGTCAACCGCCTGCTGAACCAGTACGACCAGATGCGCACCATGATGAAGAAGCTCAAGGGCGGCAATCTGCAGAAAATGATGCGCGGCATGAAGGGCATGATGCCCGGCATGCGTTGATGGACAATAGCTACAACTAGAGCCTCACCACAGTCATGAATCGCGAAGAAGCCCTCCACATTTTCCGCCACTCCGAAGAAATCGTTACGGAAGGCGAAGTCAATGCGTCGATCGGCCGGATGGCCGACTCCATCCGCGCCGAGGTCAGCGAGGACTTTCCGCTCGTGCTGTCGGTGATGGGCGGCTGCCGTGTTCACCGGCATGCTGTTGCCGCACCTCGACTTCCCGCTCGAATTCGACTACATCCACCTCACGCGCTACCGCAACGCCATCAAGGGCAGCGCGGAAATGCAGT
Organism: Paraburkholderia sp. A1RI-2L; assembly: GCF_048957375.1. Classification (NCBI taxonomy): domain Bacteria; kingdom Pseudomonadati; phylum Pseudomonadota; class Betaproteobacteria; order Burkholderiales; family Burkholderiaceae; genus Paraburkholderia; species Paraburkholderia sp. A1RI-2L. The sequence goes on along the minus strand of NZ_JARBTA010000001.1, from coordinate 50,426 downwards.
GGCGCGTGGCGCCGCGCGAGTCGGTGAAGGACCGCGTCGTGCTCGTGCTGGACGACATCCTCGACGAAGGCGAGACCATGGCCGCGATCCGCGACCGCATCATGGACATGGGCGCGAAGCGTTTTCTCTCGGCTGTGTTGTGCGAAAAGATTCTCTCGAAGGCCAAGCCGCTGCATCCGGATTACTGCGGCTTTTCGGTGCCGGACCGCTATGTGTTCGGCTGCGGCATGGACGCGAAGGGCTACTGGCGCAATCTGCCGACCATCCGCGCGCTGACCGAAGGCGCTTGAAACGCGACATCGGCTTGGTGCGCATGAGGCCAGCACCATGAAAAAAGCAGCCCACGGGCTGCTTTTTTGCTCTTCGGCGCAATCAACGACCAGGTAACAGCGTCAAAGGTGATGCACGAACGTGCTGATCCCCGCGAGAATCATCTCCACCGAAATCGCCACGAGCACGAGGCCCATCAGCCGCTCGAAAGCCGTCACCACGCGCTCGCCGAGCCATTGCTGAATACGCTCCGCGAGCAGCAGCACGATCGCGCAGATCGCCATCGTCACGACCAGCGCGCCGATCCACTCGAACAGCTTGCCCGGCGCCTGCGACGTGAGCAGCATGACCGTGGCGAGCGCCGAAGGCCCCGCAAGCGCGGGAATCGCAAGCGGCACGATGAGCGGCTCGCCGCCCTTGTCGCTCCCGCCGAACGGGCCGCCCGGATGCGGGAAAATCATGCGCAGCGCGATCAGAAACAGGACGATGCCGCCGCCGATGCGCAGCGACGTGTCCGTGAGCCCCATCATCCTCAGGAAGGCATTGCCGGCCACCATGAAGACGAGCAGGATCACGAACGCGATCGCCACCTCGCGCAGGATCACGATCGCCCGGCGCTCCCGCGCCACGTGATGCAGGCACCCGATGAAAAGCGGGATGTTGCCGAGCGGATCGGTAATGAGCAGCAGCAGGACCGTCGCGGACATGAAGCTGTATTCCACGCTCGCGACGCTCCTTTGGCTCAGTTAGCAATAGACATCGACATCGGGTCGCGCCAGACCGGGGCGCATCAAACCGCGAGTGCGGCCTGGATCTTCTGCACCACTGACTGCGCGGCCTCTTCGGCCGGCAGCAGCGTGGCTTCGGTGTCGCGGCGGCCCTGGTACTCGATCTTGCCTTCCTTCAGGCCACGCTCGCCGATCACGAGACGATGCGGCACGCCGATCAGCTCCCAGTCGGCGAACATCACGCCCGGACGCTCGCCACGGTCGTCGAGGATCACGTCCACTCCGGCCTTGAGCAGTTCGTCGTAGACGCGCTCGGCGTGCTCGCGCACGAGTTCGCTGCGGTCCATGCCCATCGGGCATACGACGACCTGGAACGGCGCGATCGATTCCGGCCAGATGATGCCCTTCTCATCGAAGTTCTGCTCGATCGCCGCGCCCAGAATACGCGTGATGCCAATGCCGTAGCAGCCCATCTGCATCGGTGCGGGCTTGCCGTTTTCGGCGAGGCACGTCGCACCCATTGCGTCGGAGTACTTGGTGCCGAGCTGGAACACGTGTCCCACTTCGATGCCGCGGCAGATGTCGAGCACGCCCTTGCCGTCCGGCGAGGGATCGCCCTTCTGCACGTTGCGGATATCGGCGACGACCGGCTCCGGCAAATCGCGGCCCCAGTTCACGCCCGTGGTGTGGAAGTCGACTTCGTTCGTGCCCACCACGAAGTCGCTCATGTTCGCGACCGTCCGGTCGGCGACCACCTTCACGGGCTTCTTCGTGTTGAGCGGCCCGAGGTAGCCCGGCGGCGTGCCGAACCACTCGACGATCTCGGCTTCGGTCGCGAAGCGGAAGCCCGCGAGGCCTTCGAGCTTGCCCGCCTTGATCTCGTTGAGCGAGTGGTCGCCGCGCAGCATCAGCAGCCAGATCGTGGGTTCGGCGCCTTCGTTGTCCGTCGCGAGCACGATCGACTTGATGGTGCGTTCGAGCGGAATGTCGAGCATCTCGGCAACCGCCTCGCATTTCGCCGCGCCCGGCGTCGGGGTCTTCGTGAGCGGCTCGGTAGCCGCGCCGCGCGTGGCGACGAGCGGCAGCGCTTCTGCCGCTTCCACGTTGGCCGCGAACTCGGAGGTCGGGCAGTATGCGATGTCGTCTTCGCCGGTTTCCGCGATCACGTGGAATTCGTGCGAGCCGCTGCCGCCGATCGAGCCGTTGTCGGCCGCGACCGCGCGGAAATGCAGGCCCAATCGCGTGAAGATGCGCACGTAAGCGTCATACATCTTCTGATACGAAAGCTTCAGGCCGTCGACGTCCTTATCGAACGAATACGCGTCCTTCATGATGAACTCGCGGCCGCGCATCACGCCGAAACGGGGACGGATTTCGTCGCGGAACTTGGTCTGGACCTGGTAGAAGTTCACCGGCAACTGGCGATAGCTCTTGATCTGGCCACGCGCGATGTCGGTGACGACCTCCTCGTGCGTCGGCCCCATGACGAAATCGCTTTGCTTGCGGTCCTTGAAGCGCAGCAGTTCCGGCCCGTATTGCTCCCAGCGCCCCGACTCCTGCCAGAGCTCGGCCGGCTGCACGGCCGGCATGAGCAGCTCGATTGCGCCGGCGCGGTTCATTTCCTCGCGCACGATCTGCTCGACCTTGCGAATCGAGCGCAGGCCGATCGGCAGGTAGTTGTAGATGCCGCCCGCAACGCGGCGAATCATGCCCGCGCGGACCATCAACTTGTGGCTGACAACTTCGGCGTCAGCCGGCGCTTCCTTCAGGGTGCCGATAAAGAAACGGGAGGCTTTCATTCAGAGTTTTCCAAAGGCGGCGGCCCGACGATAGGCCGCCCGAAAGAGTCCAACGGTGGAGTTCACAGACCCGACATTATGACAAGGCCGCGGGCGCCGCGCGGATGACACCGGACGCGCTTGCGGCCAACACGGTTTGCGCGCGCCTCGCGAAACGGTCCAATGTTCTGGGGCGCGAATGGCCATCGGGTGCGGAAGGGCCGTTATCTGTTTATAATCAAAGCAATTTTAAAGGATTCGAAGGTGGTTGTATGCTGGATCGTGAGGGGTTTCGCCCGAACGTCGGCATCATCCTCTTGAACGCACGAAACGAAGTGTTTTGGGGCAAACGGTTACGCGAACATTCCTGGCAGTTTCCGCAAGGGGGCATCAAGTATGGTGAAACCCCCATGCAGGCGATGTATCGGGAGTTGCACGAGGAAACCGGGCTGCATCCGGAGCACGTCAAAATTATCGGTCGCACACGCGACTGGCTGCGTTATGAGGTGCCGGACAAGTTCATCAAGCGCGAGGTGCGCGGCCATTATCGAGGGCAAAAGCAGATCTGGTTTTTGCTTCGCATGGTCGGGCGCGATTGCGATATCTGCCTGCGGGCGACGGAGCATCCCGAGTTCGACGCGTGGCGCTGGAACGAATACTGGGTGCCGCTCGAAGCGGTCATCGAGTTCAAGCGCGATGTCTATCAGCTCGCCCTGACCGAGCTATCGCGCTTCCTGCGGCGCCCGGTCATGCCGCGCCCCGCGCGGGGCGGCGGTGTGCACGGCCACGAGGTGCGCTACCCGCGCATCGTCACGTCCGCGCACGCCGAAGCGGTGCAACTCGAGCCGTCGCTGGCCGACGCCGCCAGCCACACGGCGCTCGAAAGCGATTGCGGCACGGCGGGGAGTATGATCGAGCCTGCGCCGGGCGAGCAAAGGTAACACGACCCGCTCGCAACGTCGTACTCAACGCCCGAACTGCCAACACCGGCGCCGCGCATTCCTGCGCGCGGCGCCGGTGCATCGAAGGAAATCAATTTGAAACGATTGGCTCTTGCCGCGGTGTGCGCCGCGGCCGCAAGCAGCGTCCTGCTGGCCGGCTGCGGCAGCTCTACCCCCTCCAACAAGGACGACAGCGCTTTCGTCTACCTGCTCGATCGCAAAGGCAATTGGCAGGAAAACAAGCTCGAAGGACTGCCGGCGCTGCCGCAGGCCAACACGCCGCTTCTCGGCTTCGTCGTCTCGAACAATACGCCGCTCAAGTTCTCGATCGATCCGGCATCGCTCACCGTGGGCACCGACGGCGTCGTGCGCTACACCATCGTCATCACGAGCCCGACTGGCGCACGCAACGTCAACTACGAAGGGATCCGCTGCGATACCTACGAGTGGCGCCTCTACGCGAGCCTGGACGCCGATCACAACGGCTGGGACCAGACCGTGGCGAACGACTGGTCGCGCATCGAGAATGGCACGCTCAACGCCTATCACTCGGCGCTTTATCAGGACTACTTCTGCGCGAACAAGATGCCGGTCGGCAAGGCGTCGACGATCGTCGAGAACATTCGCTACGGACGCACCCAGTCGACGCTCGTGCGCTGACACCGGGGCCGCTCAGGCCTCCGTTCGCCATGAACATGAAAAAAGCCGCAACGGTTGACGACCGCTGCGGCTTTTTGTCATCTCGAGCACGCCCCAGCCATCGGACTGGAGTAAGCGCCTTCAGATCAGTACGAGATTGTCTCGATGAATGAGCTCCGGCTCGAGCATGTAGCCGAGAACGCTCTCGATCTCGCCGCTCGGATGCCGCTGGATGAGCTTTGTTTCGGCGCTACTGTAATTGGTGAGGCCGCGCGCGACTTCCCGGCCCTCGCCATTCAGACAGGCAATGACTTCGCCGCGCGCGAAAGCGCCCTGCACACCAACCACGCCGATGGGCAGAAGACTCTTGCCGTCCGCCTTGAGCTTCTGCACGGCGCCGTCATCGATCACCACGTGGCCGCGAACCTGCAGATGATCGGCCATCCATTGCTTGCGCGCGGCCATGCGCGCGGTGCGCGCGATGAGTTGCGTGCCGATCGCCTCGCCCGAGGCCAGCCGCACCAGCACTTCGGCCTCGCGCCCGCTCGCGATCACGGTGTTCGCACCGCTGTTCGCCGCGCGCTTGGCCGCGAGAATCTTCGTGAGCATGCCGCCGCGGCCGATGCTCGAACCCGCGCCGCCAGCCATCGCCTCGAGCTCCGGCTTGCCCGCATCGGCTTCCTGCACGAGTGTGGCGGACGGATCCTTGCGCGGATCGGCGGTATAGAGGCCGCTCTGGTCGGTGAGAATGATGAGCGCGTCGCCTTCGATCAGGTTCGCCACCAGCGCGCCGAGCGTGTCGTTGTCGCCGAACTTGATTTCGTCGGTGACCACGGTGTCGTTCTCGTTGATGATCGGCACCACGCCGAGGCGCAGCAGCGTGAGCAGTGTGGAACGCGCGTTCAGATAGCGTTCGCGGTCCGCGAGGTCGGCATGCGTGAGCAGAATCTGCGCCGTGCGGATACCATGCTCGGCAAAACGGCTCTCATAGACTTGCACGAGCCCCATTTGGCCGACCGCGGCAGCGGCCTGCAACTCGTCAATTTCGCGTGGACGCTTCGTCCAGCCAAGACGCTGCATGCCTTCGGCGATCGAGCCGGAACTCACGAGCACGACTTCCTTGCCTTGTTCGCGCAACGCCGCGATTTGCTCGGCCCAGCGGCCGATGGCCGCGTGATCGAGCCCACGACCATCGTTCGTGACCAGGCTCGAACCGACTTTCACTACCAGACGCCGGGAATCGGCGATGACGGAACGCATGCTGCGCTGTCTCCCCAAATGACTGATGATGCGCGAAGTTATCTTGAAGCCGCCGGCGCGGCCTGCGCGCCGGCGGGTACGGCGGTTTATTCCTGCGACTGCGCTGCGCCCTGATCGCCCTGGCGACCCTCGCGAAAGCGCACGTCGGAAGCGAGGTCTTCGGCCTCGGCAGCGCGGCGCGCGTCCGAATGCGCTGCGGTGTAGTCATACACCGCATAGCAAAGATTCTCACAACCCTGCCCGGTCAGCGCCGAAATTTCGAAAACTGGGCCGCCCCATTCGAAACGCTTCACGAAGTCGGCGATGCGCGCCGCGCGCTCTTCCTCGGGCACCATGTCGAGCTTGTTCAGCACGAGCCAGCGCGGCTTCTCATAGAGCAGTTCGTCGTACTTGCGCAACTCTTCGACGATCGCCTTTGCCTCGGCAACCGGGTCGACGGTTTCGTCGAACGGTGCGAGATCGACAAGATGCAGCAGCAGATTGGTGCGCTGCAGATGGCGCAGGAACTGATGGCCAAGGCCCGCGCCCTCGGCGGCGCCTTCGATCAGGCCCGGAATGTCGGCGATCACGAAGCTCTTGCTTGGGCCCACGCGCACTACACCCAGGTTTGGCGCGAGCGTGGTGAACGGGTAGTCGGCGATCTTCGGCTTGGCGTTGGACACCGAGGAAATGAACGTGGACTTGCCCGCATTCGGCATGCCGAGCAGGCCGACGTCGGCCAGCACCTTCAACTCGAGCTTGAGCATGCGGCGCTCGCCGGGCTTGCCGTCGGTCTTCTGGCGCGGCGCGCGATTCGTGGACGACTTGAAATGCAGATTGCCCAGGCCGCCCGCGCCGCCCTTCGCGACGATCACACGCTGGTCGTGCTCGGTCAAATCGGCGATCAGCTCGCCCGTGTCGAGGTCGGTGATAGTCGTGCCGACGGGCATGCGCAGCGTAATGTCGTCGCCGCCCTTGCCATAGCAGTCCGAGCCGCGGCCGTTTTCGCCGTTGCGTGCCAGATGCTTTTTCGTATAGCGGTAGTCGATCAGCGTATTGATGTTGCGGTCGGCAATTGCATAGACGCTGCCGCCTCGCCCGCCATCACCGCCGTCCGGCCCGCCAAACGGGACGAACTTCTCGCGCCGCATCGACGCGCTGCCATCGCCCCCATCGCCGGCGATGACTTCGATCTTCGCTTCGTCAATGAACTTCATGAGTTACTCCGTCCCGTGAATGTCGTTATTTTGCCCGCGGCGGCCTCACCGGCCAACCTGACCGAACGGCCTGCACGACCGTTCAACCCGGTCGAAGCGGATCGAACGCGCCCGGACAAGCGCATAAACAAAAAGCCCCGCAAACTTCGCGGGGCCTTCCTTGCGTCGATTGCGAGCGGCTAAGTACTTAGGCCGCTGCCGGAACGACGTTGACCGTGTGCTTGTTCATTGCGCCCTTGGTCGTGAACGAGACGTGGCCGTCGACCAGCGCGAAGAGCGTGTGGTCCTTGCCGATGCCGACGTTCAGGCCCGGGTGCATGCGCGTGCCGCGCTGGCGAACGATGATGCCGCCGGCGAGGATTGCCTGGCCGCCGTACACCTTGACGCCAAGTCGTTTCGACTCTGAGTCGCGGCCGTTACGTGACGACCCGCCTGCCTTTTTGTGTGCCATTTGTTTGCTCCTTTACCTGCGTGCGCTTACGCGTTGATCGCGTCGATGCGCAGTTCGGTGTAGTTCTGGCGGTGGCCGCCATGCTTCTGGTAGTGCTTCCGGCGACGCATCTTGAAGATGGTCACTTTGGCGTGACGACCGTGCGACACAACGGTGGCCTTGACGGAAGCCCCACTGACCAGCGGCGTACCGAACTGAATCGATTCGCCTTCGCCCACTGCGAGAACCTGGTCGAGCGTGATTTCTGCGTCAATGTCAGCCGGTATCTGTTCTACTTTGAGTTTTTCGCCAACGGCAACCTTGTACTGCTTGCCGCCGGTTTTTATGACCGCGTACATTGAGAACCTCACTCTTCAATAATCCCGGACGCACTGCGCGCCCAGAAACTGTCGATTATACATAGAGTTAGCTGCACGGTCAAAAGGTATTGACACCTCGTCTCTGCGGCCAAACCTGGATCGGATAGAGGGAAGCATCGAGGAAACCCTGGCCAAACGCCAGGGCAGCGTCCGGCGCAGCGCCGATTCGCCTTATAATCCGCGGCACTACCTCTATTTGCCATCATGTCGTCCACCGCCACCCATTCCCCCAGCGCAGCCACCCTGCTCGCGCCCGTTGCCAGTGACATGGAGCAGGTCAACCGTGTCATCCGGCAGAGTCTGGCGTCCGAGGTGATGCTGATCAACCAGATCTCCGAGTACATCATCGGTGCCGGAGGCAAGCGGCTGCGTCCGGCACTGCTGCTGCTCGTGGCCGGCGCGCTCGGTGACCGTGGCGCCCATCGCCATACGCTCGCGGCTGTCGTCGAGTTCATCCACACGGCCACGTTGCTGCACGACGACGTCGTCGACGAATCCGACCTGCGGCGCGGCCGCCAGACGGCCAACGCCCTGTTCGGCAACGCCGCCAGCGTGCTGGTGGGCGACTACCTGTATTCGCGCTCGTTCGAGATGATGGTGGGCGTGGGCAAAATGCGCGTGATGGAGATCCTCTCGGCGGCCACGACGATCATCTCCGAAGGCGAGGTGCTGCAGCTCCTGAACATGCATGACGCCGACGTCGACACCGGCCGCTACATGCAAGTGATCCGCTACAAGACCGCCAAGCTCTTCGAAGCCGCGGCGCAACTGGGCGCGGTGCTTTCGGGGACGGATGCGCGCACGGAAGAAGCCGCTGCCGAATATGGCCGGCGCATCGGCACGGCGTTCCAGATCATGGACGACTGGCTCGACTACACCGGCACTCCGGAATCGATGGGCAAGAACGCCGGCGACGACCTGCGCGAAGGCAAGCCCACGCTGCCGCTCATCTGGTTGATCGAGCACGGCACGGCTGCTGAGGCGGCGCTCGCGCGCGAGGCAATCGAGCAAGGCGGCACGACGCGCTTCGACGAAATTTTCGCGGCCATCACGTGTTCGGGCGCGCTCGACCATACGCTGCAATGCGCGAAGGCCGAAGCCCAGGCTGCCGCAACAGCAATTTCGTCATTCCCCCCTTCCATTTACAAAGATAGCCTGCTAGAATTATGTTCTTACTCGACGACGCGCCAGTCTTAATAAGACGAAGCAAGTTTGAAGGGTGATTGAAACGGGGTGTAGCTTAGCCTGGTAGAGCGCTACGTTCGGGACGTAGAGGCCGGAGGTTCGAATCCTCTCACCCCGACCAGTTTTCAGAAAAAGACCGTGCACTTGTTGCACGGTCTTTTTTTTCGTCTGCCGCAAAGACGCCTGCACGCGATCAGGCACACTTCGGGCCCACATTCGGAAGCCTTATCCCCACGGCCAACGCGGGGCCCGGCGCGCCAGTGCAGCGGCACCCCTCTGCTATAGTTTCCCCATCCTCTCCCCTCACAGTCTCGAAGCGTGGACCACCTCCCTTTATGGGCGCAGATTTGCGCCATTTTCGTCCTGCTCATCTGCTCCAGCTTCTTCTCCATCTCCGAAACGGCGATGATGGCACTCAACCGCCATCGGCTGAAATATCTGGCGAACCACGGCGCACTAGGCGCCAAGACCACGCAAAACCTGCTCGCACGCACGGACCTGCTGCTCTCGGTCATCCTGATCGGCAATAACCTCTTTAACACCATCATCCCGGTCCTGACCACCTCGATCGCCCTGCACACGTTCGGCCACGACAATCTGGTGCTCTCGATCGCCACCGGCATCGTGGCGTTCCTCATCATCGTCTTCGCGGAGATCACGCCGAAGATCGTCGGCGCCACCTTCCCCGAGAAAATCGCGCTGCCGGCGAGCCTGCTGATCGCGCCGCTCATGCGCGTGACCAAGCCGGTCATCTGGTTCGTGAACATGTTCGCGAACGGCATCCTGCGCGTGCTGCACATCAACACGAGCAAAGCGCACGAGCAGCGGCTCTCGACCGAAGAGTTGCGCACCATCGTGCTGGAGTCGGGCAGCTTCATGCCCACCAAGCACCGCAGCATCCTCCTGAACCTGTTCGATCTGGAGAACATCACCGTCAACGACGTGATGATCCCGCGCCGGCGCATCGAGGCACTCGACTACGACGCGCCGCTCGAAGACATCCTGCATCAACTCGAAACCTGCTATCACAACAAGCTCGTCGTCTATCAAGGCGACATCGACCGCGTGCTCGGCGTGCTGCACGTGCGCAAGACGCTGGCCGCGCTGCACAACCAGGACTTCGAGCGGGAGACCCTGCGCGAGCTGCTCGCCGAGCCGTACTTCGTGCCGACCGGCACGCCCGTGTTCCAGCAACTTCAGTACTTCCAGGAAAGCCGTCATCGCATCGCGCTCGTTGTGAACGAATATGGCGAGATGGAAGGGCTCGTCACGCCCGAGGACATCATCGAAGAGCTGATCGGCGAGTTCACGACCACCATGCCGCGCAGCGGCACGGGGCGCGGCGGCTGGAACGATCAGGGCGAGTGCATCGTGCCGGGCAGCATGCCCCTGCGCGAACTCAATCGCTGGCTGCATATCAAGCTGCCGACGGATGGACCCAAAACGCTCAACGGCCTCATCCTCGAAGTACTCGAAGAAATTCCCGAGGGCGACGTGTGCGTGCAGATCGGTGACGTGAAGCTCGAAGTGCTGCGCAGCGACGATCAGGCAGTGCGCACGGTCAAGCTCTTCAAACCGGGCACGAAGCCGAATAAAGGCGCGGGCGCGCTGAAAAAAGCCAGGAAGCTGCTGCCGGGACGCTAGCCGTTCGGCTGAATGGCGCGCACTCCTGCGCCAGCCGATGATGAAGCCGTCTCTCGCTCACGGCGGCTTCGGGCCGGCAACCGATGTTTTCCATTCCTGATCGTTTCATCGCACAAGGCACTGCGCGGGTCTGCGCAGCGCTCGCCACCGATGGCGCGGCCTCTGTCGGCACCGCACGAGCCGGCTTCACCATGCAAACCTCTGCGGCACCCGACGACGCGCCGGCCGTGCGCCTGCTCTCTGAAACGCTGCGCGAAGCCGCACGGCGCAACGCCTCCGATCTGCATGTGGAGCCGCTAGAACACGGCTGGCGCATCCGCCTGCGCATCGATGGCGTATTGCACGAAACCGCGCGACCTCCTGCGCACCTGCGTGACGCGTTCGTCACGCGCATCAAGGTGCTCGCGCGCATGGACATCGCCGAGCGCCGCATTCCCCAGGACGGGCGCCTGCGGCTCGCGCCGCGCGGCGCAACACAGGCGCACGAAGACTACCGGGTGAACTCATTGCCTACGCTGCATGGGGAAAAGCTCGTGCTGCGCCGGCTCGAAGCCTTGCCTGTCGATCTCTCGCTCGCAGCGCTCGGCCTCGACAAAACGCAGCAGCAAACGCTCGATGCGGCAATCAGTGCGCCGCACGGCCTCGTGCTGGTCACAGGTCCGACCGGCAGCGGCAAGACACTATCGCTCTATTGCTTTCTCCAGATGCTCAACAATGCGTCGCGCAATCTTTGCTCCGTCGAGGATCCTGCGGAAATTCAGCTCGCGGGCATCAATCAGGTCAATGTGCGCGAGAAGGCCGGGCTCACCTTCGCACTGGCGCTGCGCGCGCTGCTGCGCCAGGACCCGGACGTCATCATGATCGGCGAGATTCGCGATGAAGAAACCGCCAGCGTCGCTGTCAAGGCAGCACAGACCGGGCATCTCGTGCTCTCGACCCTGCATACCAACGATGCGCCCGCTGCGGTAGCGCGGCTCATCGACATCGGCGTGGAGCCATATAACCTCGCCGCTGCGTTGCGGCTCGTCACGGCACAGCGGCTCGTGCGGCGCCTGTGTCCGCAATGCCGCGCGAGAGCCGATGAATCGGCGGCGGCGCTTGATGCAGCCGGCCTCGCTTGCAGCCAGGGCGACGACGCGCAGAACGAAGCCCAACCCTTTGTCGCGCGCGGCTGCGAGGCGTGTCATGGCATCGGCTACCGGGGACGCATTGGCATTCATGAGGTGATGCCGGTCAGCACTGCCATGCGCGAATTGATCGTCGCGCAACGCAGCGCGCACGAGATCGCGCGCCAGGCTCGCGTGGAAGGCGTCGCTACGCTGCGCGACGCGGCGCTCGCACGTGTGCGCGACGGCACGACAAGCCTCGCCGAAGCGCTCTGCGCAACGGACACTCCATCATGAAGCCCACACCGCCGCCGTCCGACTGGCGCTTCGCATGGCGCGGCCTCGACGCCGCGGGCACGGTGCGAAGCGGCACGTTGATCGCTTTCGACGCGGCGGCGGCACGCGGCGCGCTCCGGCGCGAGCGCATCACCGCGACCGTGCTCGAGCGGCGCGGCCCAGCCCCGCGCCGCGCGCGAGCGCGGACATCACGCGCTTCACGCGTCAGCTCGCCAGCCTGCTGCGCGCCGGCTTGCCGCTCGCAAACGCACTCGAACTGCTCGCCCAGGCGCCGGGGCCGCGCGGCCTGCCCCGCATCGCCGCCGCGCTCGCGCGCGAGATCACTGCAGGCATGCGCTTTTCCGACTCGCTCGCGCAACACCCTTCCCGGTTCGGTGCGCTCTACTGCCAGCTCGTTGCCGTCGGCGAGGCTTCCGGTGCACTCGCTGCGGTGCTCGCCCGCATTGCCGACGATCGCGAGCGCGCTGCCATGCAGCGCGCCAAGGTGCGCGCGGCGCTCACCTACCCGGTCGCGGTGCTGCTGCTCGCGCTTGCCATTACGACGGCGCTGCTGGTCTGGGTCGTGCCTACCTTCAAGCAGATCTTCGACGGTTTCGGCGCGGCGCTGCCCGCCCCAACGCAATTCGTGCTGATGCTCTCGGCCGCCGCCGCGCGCGGGAGCGGGCCCGCCGCCATCGGTGCCGCCAGCGCCATCTTCGCGCTGCACGCGCTGTTGCGGCGCTCCGAAGCGTCGCGCCTCACGTTCGCGCGCATCGTGCTCGCCCTGCCGCTCGTGGGCGCGCTGCTCACCACGCTGTGCGCCGCACGCTGGAGCCGTGCGCTTGGCACGCTGCTTGCCGCAGGCACGCCGCTAGCCGATGCCTTCGACTCGCTCGCGCATGCAAGCGGCAACGCCTTCTTCGACCACGCAAGCGGGGGTATCAGCGCGCGGCTGCGGCATGGCGAGCGCCTCGCCTCGGCCATGCGTTCAGCAGGCTGCTTTCCGGCCGACGTGATCCAGCCCGTTGCCGTCGCCGAGGAATCGGGTGCGCTCGACGCCATGCTGCTCGACGTGGCCGCGCTCGCAGACCGTCAGGTGGACGAAAAGATCGCGCTCGTCGCGAGCCTGTGCGAGCCGCTCGTGATCGTGGTGCTCGGCGCGCTGGTCGGGGGCCTCGTCGTCGCGATGTATCTTCCCATCATCCAACTCGGCAACGTGGTGTAGCATCGCTGCCAGATTACGGTCCTCCGCCCATGCCAGCCCTCCTTTCGTCTGCCGTCGCCGCCGCGCCTGCATCTTCCATGATGGATTCGACTGTGCCTGTCGCGCCGTTTGCATCGATCGCGTCCGTCGATTCAACCGCATCCTTCGCTGCAACGCTTGGCACGCTGCCGCCGGGCGTACTGATGGGCTTCGCGATCGTGATCGGCCTTGTTGTCGGCAGCTTCCTGAATGTGGTCGTGCATCGACTGCCGATCATGCTCGAGCGCGCGTGGCGCGCGGACGCCGCCGAAGCATTCGGCCAGGCATCCGCGAGCGACGAGCCCTGCATGGACTGCAACCCAAATGACGGACTGCCTGCGCGCTACAACCTGTGGCTGCCACGCAGCGCTTGCCCGCATTGCGGTCACGTGTTGCGCGCGTGGGAGAACATCCCCGTCCTGAGCTGGCTCGCGCTGCGCGGCCGCTGTTCGCAGTGCGGCACACGCGTGAGCCTGCGCTACCCGCTGATCGAACTCGCCGGCGCGGCGTGTGCCGCCTCTGCGTTGCTTGCGTTTGGCCCCACGGGCAAGGCACTTGCTGCATTCGCGTTGTGCGCGTCGCTCGTTGCGACGAGCGCCATCGACCTCGAACATCATCTGCTGCCCGACGCGATCACCCTGCCGCTCGTCTGGGCCGGGCTGCTCGTGAATCTTGCCGGGACCTTCTCCGATCTGCACGCCGCCGTGATTGGCGCGATAGCGGGCTACCTCGCGCTCTGGTGCGTCTATTGGATGTTCCGCCTGCTGCGCGGCATCGACGGCATGGGCCACGGCGACTTCAAGCTGCTCGCCGCACTCGGCGCCTGGCTTGGCTGGGCCGCGTTGCCGCAGATCGTCGTGATCGCCGCGGTGACCGGCGCCGTGGTGGGCCTCGCCGCCACCTTGACCGGACGCATGCGCTTCGAGGAGCCGCTGCCCTTCGGGCCGTATCTCGCCGCCGGCGCACTCGTCACGTTGTTTGCGGGCACGCCGCTTTATGCTGTATTTGTGTAGAGGAGTGAATCGATGATTGCGGTTGGCTTGACTGGAGGCATCGGCAGCGGCAAATCCACCGTCGCTGACCTGTTCGCTGCGCGCGGCGTGCCGCTGGTCGATACGGACGTAATCGCGCACCGCATCACCGCGCCGCACGGCATCGCGATGCCCTCGATCGCCTCGCAATTCGGCCCTGAATTCGTCGCAGCAGACGGCTCCATGGACCGAGCACGCATGCGCGCGCTCGTGTTCGGCGATGAGTCGGCGCGCAAGCGGCTCGAGGCGATTACGCATCCGCTGATCCGCGCGGAAACCGAACGCGAGACGCGCGAGGCCAAAGGGCCTTATGTAATCGTGGTGGTGCCGCTGCTCGTCGAGTCCGGCAGCTGGAAAACGCGTGTCGATCGCGTTCTGGCCGTGGATTGCAGCGTGGAAACGCAAATCGCGCGCGTGATGAACCGCAACGGCTTCACGCGCGAACAAGTGCTCGCGATCATCGCACGCCAGGCCACGCGCGAAGCGCGCCTCGCGGCCGCCGACGATGTAATCGTCAACGACGGCGCCACGCTGGAAACGCTCGCGCAGGACGTCGAAATGCTGCATCAGCGCTACCTCATACTTTCGCGTGCGTAACGAAGGGTAAAGAAGGGTAAAAGCACTCGCCAAAGCGCACGCGTCGCGCAATGCAGCGGGGCTCGGCGTTTCGCGGCTCAAGCCATGCCCATTCGTCGGAAAAATGCGCTGGATCGGGCGCTTGCACGGACGGCGCGCGATTGCGACCACAGACTCCCGGCATTAGAATGTGCTGCAATCCTTCACCGACCACGTCCGAGGCGAGCCCGCTTGATTCTTTACGAGTATCCCTTCAACGAGCGAATCCGGACGCTGCTGCGCCTCGAAGATCTCTTCGAGCGTTTCACGTTTTTCCTGACCCAGGAGGATCCGAGGGAACATCACGTTGCGCTCACGACGCTCTTCGAAATCGCGGAAGTCGCGGGCCGCGCCGACCTCAAGTCGGACCTCATGAAGGAACTCGAAAGGCAACGTCAGACGCTCGCACCGTTCCGCGGCAATCCCGGCATCGAACAGAACGCGCTCGAAGCCGTCCTTGGCGAAATCGAGCAAACGCTCGCGGGCCTCACGCAGATGCAGGGCAAAACCGGCCAGCATCTCGCGGACAACGAATGGCTCACCAGCATCCGCAGCCGCGCGATCATTCCGGGCGGCACCTGCAAGTTCGACCTGCCTTCGTATTACGCCTGGCAGCAATTGCATGCCGACCAGCGCCGCCAGGACATCGCCAAGTGGGTCACGCCCCTTTTGCCGCTGCGCGACGCCGCGAGCATCGTGCTGCGCCTTGCGCGCGAGTCCGGCCAGGCATCGAAGGTGATGGCGATGCAAGGCAGCTATCAGCAAATGCTGTCCGGCCGCACGTATCAATTGATGCAGGTTCGCGTGGCACCGGAATTGCACGTCATTCCCGAAGCTAGCGCCAACAAGTACATGCTCTGGGTGCGCTTTACCGTGCAGGACGGCAATTTGCGTCCGCGCGCCGTTGATCAGGATGTTCCGTTTCAACTCACGCTGTGCAGCCTGTGAATGAATTGCGCGCTTGGTGAAGCGCGCTGTTTTTGCTGTTCTTGCCCATCTAACGAATGATCACTGTCGTCAAATGCCCGACCTGCGGCAAAGATGTCCGCTGGGTGCCGGAAAACCGCTTTCGCCCGTTCTGTTCCGAACGCTGCAAACAGATCGATCTTGGCGCGTGGGCTGCCGAAAAGTACCGGATCGGCGGCAACGAGGACGATACGCCGCCGGACGACGAAGCCCCGCCCACGGACACGCGCCAGTAAGCCCGGGCGGGCCCCGTCGCCAGGTTCATGAAAGCGCCGCGCCCGCGCAGGGCGCAAAAAAAAGCCGCTGCACGTTGTTTGCGCAGCGGCTTTTGTCGTTCTGGCCGTCGACTGGAGAAGCGGGCTTACTCGGCCGCCAGCCATTCCAGCACAGGAATAGTCGCCGGCAAGAGCGGCTCGACGCTCGCGGGCAGCGATTGCCAGACGAACGCCTGGCCCTCGCGGCCATGCGGCTCGCCGCTCCACTCCGTTACCTTGCAGAAGTAGAGCCGCACGTAAGCGTGCGGGTAGTCGTGTTCGAGCGTGTGCCACAAATGGCACGCTTTCACGTCGATACCCAGTTCCTCGTGCAGTTCGCGCGCAAGCGCGGCCTCGACGGATTCGTCCTTTTCGAGCTTGCCGCCCGGGAACTCCCAATAGCCCGCGTAAGGCTTGCCTTCGGGACGCTGGGCCAGCAGATAACGGCCGTCGGGTTGCACCAGCACGCCCACGGCAACCTCCGTTACCGGGCGCGCCGGATCCTTCGTCTGATCGCTCATGCCTCTGGCGCCTTCTTGCCCGACCAGTCGCGCGCGAACTGCCACGCCACGCGGCCCGAGCGCGAACCGCGCTCCAGCGCCCAGACGAGCGCATCGCCGCGCGCCGATTCGACTTCGGCGTCGCCGCAACCGAAGTGGCGCAGCCAGTGGCCAACGATCGTCAGGTAGTCGTCCTGCTTGAACGGATAGAAGCTCACCCACAGGCCGAAGCGCTCGGAAAGCGAGATCTTCTCTTCCACCACTTCGCCCGGATGAATCTCGCCGTCGGGCATGTGCTTGTACGACTCGTTGTCGCTCATGTACTCGGGCAGCAAGTGGCGGCGGTTCGAGGTCGCGTAGATCAGCACGTTGTCGCCCTGGGCGGCCACGGAGCCATCCAGCGCCACCTTCAGCGCCTTGTAGCCCGACTCGCCCTCTTCGAACGAGAGGTCGTCGCAGAACACGATGAAGCGCTCGGGGCGCATCGAGATCAAATCGACGATATCGCCGAGATCGTGCAGATCATCCTTGTCGACTTCGATCAGGCGCAGGCCGTCTTGCGCATATGCGTTCAGGCAAGCCTTGATGAGGGACGACTTGCCGGTGCCGCGCGCGCCCGTCAGCAGCACGTTGTTCGCGGGCTTCTTCTGCACGAACTGGCGCGTGTTGCGGTCGATGAGACCCTTCTGCCGATCAATGTTCTGCAGATCGTCGAGCGAGATCGTCGAGATGGCCGGCACCGGCTGCAAGTATCCGCGCCCCTGGCGCTTGCGCCAGCGAAATGCGACTGCCGCGTTCCAGTCGACTTCGGGTGCAGTCGGCGGCAGCACGGCTTCGAGGCGGCCGAGCAGCGCTTCGGCACGGGTCAGAAACTGTTCGAGCTTGTCCATGGAAATCGAATCAGGAACGATAGTCGGCGTTGATGCTCACATAGTCGTGCGACAGATCACAGGTCCACACGGTGGCCTGCGCATCGCCCCGGCCAAGCAGCACGCGAATCAGAATTTCGCTCTTCTTCATCACGCGCTGGCCATCTTCCTCGCGGTAGTCGGGGTTGCGCCCGCCGGCCCTGGCGACGAGCACATCATCGAGGTAGAGGTCGATCTTTTCGACATCCAGATCCGTCACCCCCGCATAGCCGATCGCGGCCAGAATGCGGCCCAGATTGGGATCCGATGCGTAGAACGCGGTCTTCACGAGCGGCGAGTGGCCGATCGCATAGGCGATCTGGCGGCATTCGGCCACGTCCTTGCCGCCTTCCACCTGCACGGTCATGAACTTGGTCGCGCCTTCGCCATCGCGCACGATCAGCTGCGAAAGCGTCTGCGCGGTTTCGGTCACGGCGTCGCGCAGCGCGGCGTAGGCGGGCGAGTCCGTCGAGGTGATCGCGGGCAGGCTCGACTTGCCCGAGGCAATCAGGATGAACGAGTCGTTGGTCGATGTATCGCCGTCGATCGTGATGCAGTTGAACGAGCGATCGGCCACGTACTTCACGAGTTCGTCGAGCACGGGCTGCGCGACGTTCGCGTCGAACGCGAGGAAGCCGAGCATGGTCGCCATATTGGGCTTGATCATGCCCGCGCCCTTGCTGATGCCGGTGAGCGTGACCGTATGGCCGTCGATCGTGACCTGGCGCGACGCGGCCTTCGGCAGCGTGTCGGTCGTCATGATTGCCTGAGCGGCGTCGTACCAATTCGCGGCCTTGCGGTTCGCGAGCGCGGCGGGCAAGCCGGCCTTCAGGCGCTCGATCGGCAGCGGCTCCAGAATCACGCCGGTCGAGAACGGCAGCACCTGGGAAGGCTCGATACCCGCGAGGCGCGCGAGCTCGTCGCAAGTTTCGCGCGCGTTCACGAGGCCCGGCTCGCCTGTGCCGGCGTTCGCGTTGCCGGTGTTGATGACCAGCGCCCTGATCCCCTTGTCACCCGCGCGCACCTTCGCGAGATGTTCACGGCAGACCGTCACCGGCGCGGCGCAGAAGCGGTTGAGCGTGAACACGCCCGCGACGCTCGCGCCTTCATCGACGGAAATCACCAATACGTCCTTGCGGTTGGGCTTGCGGATATTGGCTTCCGCCCAGCCGAGCGTCACGCCGGCGACCGGATGAAGTTGTGCGGGATCGATCGAGGGGAAATTGACAGCCATGGTGGCGACCTGTCGAAATGGCAATGCCGGCCATGGCGTCTGTCAGCCGGGCCGGCATTCGGGATTCAAAACACAAGGCCCGCCAAAAAGCGCGGGCCACCGGAGTCAACGGTCAAACCGCGTCATGCGGCGAGCGGCGCGCGCCGTGCAAAAAATGCACACGCGCCGCCGCGCCCATCACGAGATCTTGCCGTGGCACTGCTTGTACTTCTTGCCGCTGCCGCACGGGCACGGATCGTTGCGGCCGACCTTCGGCACGTCCTGGCCGTCCGGCATGGCGGCGTGCGCATGAGTCATGGCCGCGCCGACCATGGCCGCTGCGGCGTCCGCCGCCACGGGCCCGGCGACCGCGGGCGCCGCGTCGGCTTCGGCGAATTCGGCATGGCGGAATTCGACGTTCTCCAGATGACCGGCACGCTCTTCGATTTGCTCGGCAGCTTCTTCGAGTTGCTGCGGCGACTGGATCTGCACGTTCATGACGATGCGCGTGACTTCCGTCTTCACGGCGTCGAGCATCGCGGCGAACAGCTCGAACGCCTCGCGCTTGTACTCCTGCTTCGGGTTCTTCTGCGCATAGCCGCGCAGATGAATGCCCTGGCGCAGGTGGTCGAGCGCCGCGAGGTGCTCGCGCCAGCTGCGGTCGAGCGTCTGCAGCATGACCGAGCGCTCGAACGCGCTGAACGATTCGCGGCCCACGAGCGCGACCTTCTGCTCGTAGGCTTCGTCGGCGGCGGCGAGCACGGCTTCGAGAATCTCATCGGCGTCGATCGACGACGACTCGTTGATCATCTCCTGAATCGCGAGGTCGAGCTGCCACTCGTTGCGCAGCACTTCTTCGAGCTCGGGCACGTCCCACTGCTCTTCGATGCTGCCCTGCGGCACGAACTGGCGCACGATGTCGGTGATCACGCCATGACGCATCGCGCCGATGGTTTCGGTGATGTCGTTCGCTTCGAGCAACTCGTTGCGCTGCTGGTAGATCACCTTGCGCTGGTCGTTCGACACGTCGTCGTATTCGAGCAGCTGCTTGCGGATATCGAAGTTGCGCGCTTCGACCTTGCGCTGTGCCGACTCGATCGAGCGCGTCACGATGCCCGCCTCGATCGCCTCGCCTTCGGGCATCTTGAGACGGTCCATGATCGCGCGCACGCGGTCGCCGGCGAAAATGCGCAGCAGCGGGTCTTCGAGCGACAGATAGAAGCGCGACGAACCCGGGTCACCCTGGCGGCCCGCGCGGCCGCGCAACTGGTTGTCGATACGGCGCGACTCGTGGCGCTCGGTGCCGATGATGTGCAGGCCGCCCGCGGCCTTCACCTGATCGTGCAGCGCCTGCCACTCGTCGTGGAGCTGCTGGATGCGGCGCGCTTTTTCGTCGGCGGGAATGGTTTCGTCGGCTTCGATGAACGCGGCCTGCTTTTCCGCGTTGCCGCCCAGCACGATGTCAGTGCCGCGGCCCGCCATGTTGGTGGCGATCGTGATGCGTTTCGGGCGCCCCGCTTCGGCCACGATGGCTGCTTCGCGTGCGTGCTGCTTCGCGTTGAGCACCTCGTGCGGCAGACCGGCCTTCACGAGCAAGTCGGCGAGCAACTCGGAGTTCTCGATCGAGGTCGTGCCGACCAGCACCGGCTGACCGCGCTCGTGGCAATCGCGAATGTCGCGGATCACCGCGTCATAGCGCTCCTTCGCGGTCTTGTAGATCTGGTCCTGCTTGTCGATCCGCTTGGGTGGGCGATTGGTCGGGATCACGACCGTTTCGAGCCCGTAGATCTCGTTGAATTCGTACGCCTCGGTGTCGGCCGTGCCGGTCATGCCCGAAAGCTTCGCGTACATGCGGAAGTAGTTCTGGAACGTGATTGAGGCGAGCGTCTGGTTCTCGCTCTGGATCTTCACGTGCTCCTTCGCTTCCACGGCCTGGTGCAGACCGTCCGACCAGCGGCGGCCCGACATCAGGCGGCCCGTGAATTCGTCGACGATGACCACTTCGCCGTTCTGCACCACGTAGTGCTGATCCTTGAAGAACAGCGTGTGCGCGCGCAGCGCGGCGTACACGTGGTGCATCAGCGTGATGTTCTGCGCGGCATAGAGGCTCTCGCCCTGGCCGATCAGCCCCCATTCGGCGAGCAGGCGCTCGGCCTTCTCGTGGCCCGATTCCGTGAGGAACACCTGGCGCGCCTTTTCGTCGAGCGTGTAGTCGCCCGGCTTTTCGACGCCCGTGCCGTCGGCCTTCTCTTCGCCGATCTGGCGCTCGAGCAGCGGCGGCAGCGCGTTCATGCGCACGTAGAGCTCGGTGTGATCTTCGGCCTGGCCCGAGATGATGAGCGGCGTGCGCGCTTCGTCGATCAGGATCGAGTCCACTTCGTCGACTACGGCGAAGTTCAGCGCGCGCTGCACGCGCGCCTCGGTCTCGTAGACCATGTTGTCGCGCAGATAGTCGAAGCCGAACTCGTTGTTCGTGCCGTAGGTGATGTCTGAAGCGTATGCTTCCTGCTTCATGGCGTGGTCCATCTGCGACAGATTGATGCCGACGGACAGCCCGAGGAAGTTGTACAGACGCGCCATCCACTCGGCGTCGCGCTGGGCGAGGTAGTCGTTCACCGTGACCACGTGCACGCCGCGCCCTGACAACGCATTCAGATACACGGGCAGCGTGGCGACGAGCGTCTTGCCTTCGCCGGTGCGCATTTCAGCGATCTTGCCGTAATGCAGCACCATGCCGCCGATCAGCTGCACGTCGAAGTGGCGCATTTTCAGCACGCGCTTGCTGGCCTCGCGGCAAACGGCGAACGCTTCGGGCAGCAGCTCGTCAAGCGATGTGCCATTGGCCACACGCTCGCGGAACTCGGCCGTTTTTGCGCGCAGTTGCTGGTCGGTGTATTGCTCGATCGTCGGTTCGAGCGCGTTGATCGCCGCGACCTTCTTCTGGTATTGCTTGATCAGGCGCTGATTGCGGCTGCCAAAGATTTTCTGTAAGAAACCGGTGGTCATCGGATCGGTGTCTGCGTCGCGGCTTCGGTCGGGATTCCTGCGCAGTTCGCTTGCGGCGCTTGCGGCTGGTTCAGCCCCCGGATTACGCCGGGTTTGCAAACGATTCTCGCGCCACGCACCCGGATCGGAAGGACCTCGGCGGCTTAAGCCCAAATTGGTGGATTCGAATCGGGCATTTTAGCACGCACCCTGGTCACCGCCGGTGTCGGCCGCTTGAAGGATGCCGCGCGCAACGCCCGCGCTGGCGCGCCCCGCGAGCCCCCGGCGCAGCCGGCAGGCGCATTCGTCCCGCATGGCTCGTCAGCTTGTGGCCAGGCGGGACCTGGCCAAACGGCGGCAAGGCGCGTTAGGGCAAAGTGCGCAGGCTACAATGGCAATCACACCGCGCAGCCCGCGCGCCCTATCTTCTCCTCACATGAGCCGTTTCTCGCCGTTTTCAAGGCCGGATGCCGCAGCCGCCGCTCCTGTGCGTACTTCAGGTACTTCGGCTGCGTCAGGCCCTGCTGCCAGGCCGGCTAAGTCGCGCAAATTTGCCTCGCCACGCACGCCGCAGCCGCTCGCCGAAGTTCTGAGCCGCACCGATGCATTCGCCCCGCTGCGCGCCGGCGTCGAGCAGATCGCGGCCATCCAGCGCGATCTCGACGCGCTGCTGCCCGACTATCTGGCCGCGAGCGTGGAACCCGGTTTCATCAAGGACGGCAAGCTCGCCCTGTTCGCGGCGCACAACGCGCTGGCTGCCCGACTGCGGCACCTCGAGCCGCGCCTCGTGGCCGATTTGCAGGCGCGCGGCTGGGCGTTGGACGGCGTGCGCATCCGCGTGCGCCCGCAGGCGGTAAAAGACGCGCCATTGCCGAAGCAGGCGCGCATGACGCCGGCGGGCGCAGCCGCGCTCGCCGCGCTCAGTGAGAACCTGCCGCCGTCCCCGCTGCAAGAAGCGCTCGCGAAGATGGCCGCACGTCATTTGAAACGACGCTGAGCAAGCCGAAGAGAAAACAAAAAAGGTGGCATCAAGCCACCTTTTTTTGCGCGGCCGGTGCCAACACCCCCCGCGAATCGGGCAAACGTTACAAAAACATCAGGCAAACGCCGTTTGCGCCTCGTAACCAAAGCCGCGCGGCGCTTTCTGCGCGTCGCCGAACGTGACGATCTCGTAAGCGTCCTCATGCGCGAGCAGCTCGCGCAGCAACAGGTTGTTCAGGCCATGGCCCGACTTGTACGCATCGTACGAAGCCAGCAGCGGATGACCCACCACATACAGGTCGCCGATGGCGTCGAGCATCTTGTGCTTCACGAACTCGTCGTCGTAGCGCAGGCCGTCGTTGTTGAGGATGCGGTATTCGTCCAGCACGATCGCGTTGTCCATGCTGCCGCCGCGCGCAAGGCCCAGCTCGCGCATCATCTCGACTTCATGCGCGAAGCCGAAGGTACGCGCACGCGCGATCTCGCGCACGTACGAGGTATTCGCGAAATCGACTTCGAGCGCCTGGCCCGTCTTGTCGACGGCCGGATGGCGGAAGTCGATGGTGAACTTCAGCTTGAAGCCGAAATACGGGTCCAGGCGGGCAAACTTGTCGCCGTCGCGCACTTCCACGGGCTTCTTCACCTTGATGAACTTCTTGGGCGCGTTCTGTTCTTCGATGCCAGCCGACTGGATCAGGAACACAAACGACGATGCGCTGCCGTCCATGATCGGAATTTCTTCCGCCGTGACGTCGATATAGAGGTTGTCGATACCAAGGCCCGCACACGCGGACATCAGGTGCTCAACGGTCGAAACGCGTGCGCCGTCTTTCTGCAGCACAGAAGCGAGGCGCGTGTCGCCGATCGACATCGCCGATGCGGGAATATCCACCGGTGTCGGCAAATCCACGCGCGAAAACACGATGCCCGTATCCGGCGCCGCCGGACGTAGCGTCAGATCGACCTTGCGGCCCGAGTGCAGGCCGATGCCGACCGTCTTCACGATCGATTTGATGGTTCGCTGCTTCAACATAATTTTCTGCTCATTGAAAATCCCAATCGGGACTTTTTAATTCATAGCGCGAATTATACTCCAAGTCTGTGGAATCCGTCGTTACCCCAGGCGTGACAATCTGTTTCCCGTTGTTACGCTCACAGATTGCAAGACGGGCCGATGACCGGAACGGAGGCGTTCCCGGCCAGCGGCCCGCACGGCTTGCGGTAATTGCCCGTCACATTTGCGCCGCCGGCCCGTTGCACCAAGGCAACGAAGACGCGGCAAATGCGCTCACGTTGGGCTCAATGCGGCCAATATGCTCGCGGCATCGCTGACTTCGAACTTGCCGGGTACCTCGACATTCAGCGTCTTGACTACGCCGCCGTCGACCACCATGGCGTAGCGCTGGGAACGGACCCCCATGCCACGCGCCGACAAATCCTGCTCCAGACCGAGCGCCCGGGTGAACGCCGCGCTGCCGTCCGCCATCATGCGTACCTTGCCCGAGGTCCGCTGATCGCGCCCCCACGCGCCCATCACGAACGCGTCGTTGACGGACACACACCAGATTTCGTCGACGCCCGCCGCGCGAAGCGCTTCGTACTGCTCGACATAACCTGGCACATGCTTTGCTGAACAAGTCGGCGTAAAGGCACCCGGCAATCCGAAGATCACCACGCGCTTGCCCGCCGTCTGCTCGCGCACGCCGAAGCTGTTCGGCCCCAGCGTGCAGCCCGAACGCTCGTCTTCGATGAATTCGAAGAGCGTTGCGTCGGGCAGCGTATCACCCACTTTGATCATGACTCGTCCTTCACATCGATGCGGCTCCGGCACGCTCGCGACCCGGTTGGCGCCCGGTTGAACACCTCGCGCCAAAAACCTCGTCATTGTGCTACCGGCTGAGAATGCCTGCACTACTTGCCGCACGTCAAAACGCAGCGGACAGGCAGCCCTGCCTCGCATCCTCGCGGATGCGGCGCCGAGGCACTTCCTCGCCTTCATTGCAGCACCATGCCGGCCATTCCGTCTGCGGGCGGGCGCACCTATACCGCTTGGCGCCGCACCGCAGCAGAATTGCGCTCGCAGCGCGCCTTAGTCGGCCTGCTTGCGCAGGAACGCCGGGATATCGTACGTGTCGACGCCCTTTTCCTGCAGCGCCTGGACGTGCGAAGCCGCGGTGTCGCGCGACGTGCGCCAGACTGCCGGCGTGTCGAGCGCGCCGTAATCGGCGGTCTGGCCTTGCTGCGGCGCGTAGGAGTGCTGGACAGCGGCAACGGGCTGATTGTCCGTGCCGGTGCGCAGCAACGTCATCGGCGCTGCCTGCTGCTTGTTCGCTGCACGCCCGAGGCCCGTGGCCACCACCGTCACGCGCAGCGCATCGCCCATCGCGTCGTCGTACACCGCGCCGAAGATCACCGTGGCGTCGTCGGCCGCGTAGCTCTTGATGGTGTTCATCACTTCACGCGTTTCCGACAGGCGCAGCGAACGGCTCGACGTGATGTTGACCAGCACGCCGCGCGCACCCGACAGATCGACGCCTTCGAGCAGCGGGCTCGCCACGGCCTGTTCCGCCGCGAGGCGCGCGCGATCGACGCCGGCCACCGTGGCAGTGCCCATCATCGCCTTGCCCTGCTCGCCCATGACCGTCTTCACGTCTTCGAAGTCGACGTTCACGAGGCCATCCACATTGATGATTTCGGCGATGCCTGCAACCGCGTTGTTCAGAACGTCGTCCGCGCACTGGAAGCACTTGTCCATTTCGGCGTCGTCGCCCATCACGTCGAACAGCTTGTCGTTCAGGACGACGATCAGCGAGTCGACGTGATCCTCCAGTTGCTGCGAGCCGGCTTCTGCCACGCGCATGCGCTTGCCGCCTTCGAATTCGAACGGCTTGCTCACGACGCCAACGGTCAGAATGCCCATTTCCTTGGCGATCTGCGCGACCACCGGTGCTGCGCCCGTACCCGTGCCGCCACCCATGCCCGCGGTGATGAACACCATGTGCGCGCCACGCAGTGCGTCGGCGATGCGCTCGCGTGCTTCTTCCGCTGCCGCGCGGCCCATCTCGGGCTTCGCGCCAGCGCCCAGACCCGTGTTGCCCAGCTGGATCACGGCAGACGCGCGCGAACGCGAGAGCGCCTGAGCGTCCGTGTTCATCACAATGAAGTCGACGCCTTGCACGCCGCGGTTGATCATGTGCTGCACGGCATTGCCGCCAGCGCCACCGACGCCCACCACCTTGATGATGGTGCCGTTGGTTTCCGTTTCCAGCATCTGGAATTCCATGTTGCCTCCGTCAAGAAAAAGATATCCGCACCTCGGCCGTTATTCAGGAGTGGATCGGGCAACCCATTCCTGCGCGCCAGCCGCCGGCACCAGCGCTAATTCGGTCTCTGCTCTTACCCTTCGCGTACGCGAACTGCTTTATCCGTTGCGTCAGCCACTGCGTCAGAAGTTGCCGAGGAACCAGTCTTTCATGCGAGAGAAAACCTGGCCCATCGACCCCGACTGCACGGCGACCTTGCGACCACGCATACGTTGCGCGCGGCCCTCGACGAGCAGCCCCATCGCCGTCGAATAGCGCGGATTGCGCACGACGTCGGCGAGACCGCCCGCGTACTCCGGCACGCCAATGCGCACCGGCTTCAAGAAGATGTCCTCGCCAAGCTCCACCATGCCCGGCATCATCGCGGCGCCGCCCGTGAGCACGACGCCCGAACTCAACAACTCTTCATAGCCCGACTCGCGCACCACCTGCTGCACGAGCGAGAACAGCTCTTCCACGCGCGGCTCGATCACGGCCGCCAGCGCCTGGCGCGACAGCGTGCGCGGACCGCGCTCGCCGAGCCCCGGCACTTCGATCATTTCGTCGGGATCGGCGAGCGCCTGCTTGGCGATGCCGTAGCCCACCTTGATGTCTTCCGCGTCGGGCGTGGGCGTGCGCAGTGCCATGGCGATGTCGCTCGTCACCTGATCGCCCGCGATCGGAATCACCGCGGTATGGCGAATCGCGCCTTCGCTGAAAATCGCGATGTCGGTCGTGCCGCCGCCCACATCCACCAGCACCACGCCGAGTTCCTTCTCGTCGTCGGTGAGCACCGCCAGCGACGAAGCCAGCGGCTGCAAAACCAGATCGTTCACTTCGAGACCGCATCGGCGCACGCACTTCACGATGTTCTGCGCCGCGCTCACCGCGCCCGTGACGATGTGCACCTTCACTTCGAGGCGGATGCCGCTCATGCCGATCGGCTCGCGCACATCTTCCTGACCGTCGATGATGAATTCCTGCGTGAGGATATGCAGCACCTGCTGGTCGGTCGGGATGTTGATCGCCTTCGCCGTTTCGATCACGCGCGCGACGTCGGTCTGCGTGACTTCCTTCTCCTTGATGGCGACCATCCCACTCGAATTGAAGCTGCGAATATGGCTGCCCGCGATGCCGGTGAACACATTAGTGATCTTGCAGTCGGCCATGAGTTCCGCTTCTTCGAGCGCACGCTGGATAGACTGCACCGTGGCCTCGATGTTCACCACCACGCCCTTCTTGAGACCCTTCGATTCGCTCTGGCCGAGGCCGATCACTTCGTAGTGGCCATCGCCCTTCATTTCGGCGACGACGGCCACCACCTTCGACGTCCCGATGTCGAGGCTGACCAGCAGATCCTTATAGTCTTTACTCATATCGTGCTCGTTGCGTGTGATGTGCTGTTACTTCTTGCCTGAGGGCGGCGTGTCGCTAATGAAGCGCATGCCGGCCGCTCGAATGGCGAAACCGTTCGGATAGCGCAAGTCCGCATATTCGATATCTTTCCCCCAACGTTGCGTGAGCGGCGTCCATGCCACGATGAGCCGATGCGTGCGCTCGGCGAGCGTGGTGGCATTGCGCTCGCGCCCGAGTTCGACCTGCATGCCGTTCGAGAGCTTCACGCTCCACGCGTAACGCGGCGAAAGCGTCACCTCTTCAGGCTCGATGCCGAGCGGCGTGAACCACTTCTGGAAGTCGCGATAACGCGCCACCACTTCAGGTGCGGTGCCATCCGGGCCATCGAACGCGGGCAGGTCCTGGTCGAGCTCGCCCTGGTTCGCGGTGAAGAGTTCGCCGTCGACGCTCACGAGCTGGTCGCTGCCCCACGTGCCGAGCGGCTTGTACTCTTCGAGGCTCACTGCGAGCGCATTCGGCCAGACGCGGCGCACGCTCGCGTGGCGCACCCAAGGCATCTGCTCGAACGCGGCGCGCGCGGTATCCAGGTTCACCGTGAAGAAGTTGCCCTTCAGGCGCCCGACCACGCTCGCGCGCACCGTCGGTTCGTTGATGTGCTCGGTGTCGCCCTCGATGCGGATCTCGCGCAGCGCAAAGTTCGGGCGCTGCACGAGCCAGTAGCCGCCAGCCGCCACGAGCGCGAGCACGAGCAGCGCGTGCAACGCGTTGGCGGCGAGATTGAGCTGGCGTACGTTATTCCACATGTCGAGATTGTCGATTCAATGCGCGGACTGCAATTCGTTGGTCAGAGGTTATTCAGCGGTTCAATTCTTGAGCGTGAGCGCAAGCACCCGCACCACGAGATCGCGATACTCGATGCCCACCGCACGAGCGGCCTTCGGCGGCAGCGAGTGATCGGTCATGCCCGGCGCCGTGTTCACTTCCAGGAAATACGGATTGCCCGCGCCGTCCATCATGAAATCTGCTCGGCCCCAGTCGGTGCAGCCGAGCACGTCGAACGCGCGGCGCGCGAGCTTCTTGAGCTCCGCTTCTTTCTCGGGCGCAACGCCGCAGGGAATCAGATACTGCGTGGTGTCCAGGATGTACTTCGCGTCGTAGTCGTAGAACTCGCCCGCCGGCACGATCTTGATGATCGGCAGGTCGAGATCGCCGGCCACGCACGCGGTGTACTCGCCACCGCCTTCGATGCTCTTCTCCACCAGCACGATCTTGTCGTGCTTCGCGGCTTCTTCGATCGCGGGCACGAGGGCTTCGGCCTGCTTCACCTTGATGACCGCGACGCTCGAGCCTTCGCTCGCGGGCTTCACGAATAGCGGCAAGCCGAGCTTCGCGACGAGCTCCGGTGCGCGAGCGGCGTAGTCGTCGCCGCGCAGCACCGCGACGAACGGCGGCGTGGGAATGCCCAGTTGCTGCCACACGAGCTTGCTGCGGAACTTGTCGAGGCCAAGCGCCGAGCCGAGCACGCCCGTACCCGTATAGCGGATGCCGTAGAAGTCGAGCGCGCCCTGGATCTGACCGTTCTCGCCATAGCCGCCGTGCAGCGCGTTGAACGCGCGCACGAAGCCTTCATCCTTGAGCGCCGACAGCGGCCGCTCGGACGGATCGAACGGATGCGCGTCGATGCCAGCACTCTTGAGCGCCTGAAGCACCAGCGTGCCGGACTTGAGCGACACCTCGCGCTCCGCGGACACGCCGCCGAACAGGACTGCCACTTTGCCAAATTGCTTCGGATCGATGCTGCTCATTTCACTCACGCCTTCTGTTCCGGTTGTGCGATCCGGCCCGGCACGCCGCCGATCGAACCCGCACCCATCGTAATCACCACGTCGCCGTCGCGGACCACCGCGGCCAGCGCGTCCGGCACTTCATCCACTGTTTCCACGAACACCGGCTCGACCTTGCCCGCCACGCGAATCGCGCGTGCCAGCGCGCGGCCATCGGCGGCCACGATAGGGGCTTCGCCTGCTGCGTATACGTCGGTCAGCACGAGCGCGTCGACGGTCGAGAGCACACGCACGAAATCTTCGAAGCAGTCGCGCGTGCGCGTGTAGCGGTGCGGCTGGAACGCCAGCACGAGACGGCGCTCAGGGAACGCGCCGCGCGCCGCTGCGATCGTCGCGGCCATTTCGACCGGGTGGTGGCCGTAGTCGTCGATCAACGTGTAGTTGCCGCCGCCGTTGACCGGAATTTCTCCATAGCGCTGGAAGCGCCGGCCCACGCCGTTGAATTCGGCGAGCGCGCGCTGGATGTCCGCGTCCTTCACTTCGAGCTCGGTCGCGATCGCAATCGCAGCCAGCGCGTTCTGGACATTGTGCGTACCCGGAAGGTTCAGCACGATGTCGATCGATGGCGCGTCTTCGCGCATCGCCGTGAAGTACATCTTGCCGTCGCGCGCGACCACGTTGACCGCGCGCACCTGGGCGTCGGGCGCGAAGCCGTAGCGGATGATCGGCTTCGAGACGAACGGCAGGATTTCCTTCACGTTAGGGTCGTCGACACACAGCACCGCGATGCCATAAAACGGCAGACGGTGCGTGAATTCGATGAACGCCTGCTTCAGGCGCGCGAAGTCGTGCCCGTAGGTGTCCATGTGGTCGGCGTCGATGTTCGTGATGACTTCGATCACCGGGAACAGATTCAGGAACGAGGCGTCCGATTCGTCGGCTTCCGCGACGATGAAGTCGCCCGTGCCGAGGCGCGCATTGGCGCCCGCGCTAATCAGGCGCCCGCCGATCACGAAGGTCGGGTCGAGTCCGCCCGCGGCCAGCACGCTCGCGACGAGCGACGTGGTGGTGGTCTTGCCGTGCGTGCCCGCGATCGCGATGCCCTGCTTCAGGCGCATCAGCTCCGCGAGCATGACCGCGCGCGGCACGATCGGAATGCGGCGATGGCGCGCCGCCAGCACTTCGGGATTGTCGCTGCGCACTGCCGTGGAAACGACCACTGCGTTCGCGCCTTCGATGTTCTCTTCGGCGTGGCCGATCGCGATGCGCGCGCCGAGCGCGGCGAGGCGGTCGGTGACCGCGTTCTTCGCGAGGTCAGAGCCACTCACGTGATAGCCGAGATTGACGAGCACCTCGGCGATCCCGCTCATGCCCGCGCCGCCGATACCAACGAAATGAATATGTTTGACGATGTGTTTCATTACTTTCCTCCCGGACTGGCGCCCGCCACGGCTGCGCAGATGCGCGCGACCTGATCGGCGGCGTCGGGTTTTGCGAGCGCGCGAGCGCGCCCGGCCATGTCTGCGAGCGATGCTCGGGTTTGCTGCTTGAGCCAGTCCGCGAGCGCCTCTACCGAAAGCTCGCGTTGCTGCACCACGCGGGCGGCGTCCTGTTGCGCGAGAAACGCCGCGTTGGTGGTCTGGTGGTCGTCGACCGCGTAGGGAAACGGCACGAACAGCGCCGCCACGCCCACGGCCGCGATCTCGGCCACCGTCATTGCGCCCGAGCGGCAGATCACGAGATCCGCGTTTTCGTAAGCGCTTGCCATGTCGTCGATGAACGGCACGAGTTGCACCGTGTCACCGGGTTCGATTCCGGCGTTGATGTAGTTCTGACGCAATGCATCGATATGCTTTGCGCCCGCCTGATGCACTACGTGCGGACGCTCGGCCGGCGCCAGTTGCGCAAGCGCGCGCGGCACGACTTCGTTGAGCGCGGCTGCACCGAGGCTGCCGCCCATCACCAGCACGCGCAGCGGACCGCTGCGCTGCCCGTAGCGCACCTGCGGCTGCACCACGTGCTCGAGTTCCGCGCGGATCGGATTGCCGGTCCACTCGGCGTGCGGCAACGCCCCAGGGAACGCCACGAGCACACGCTTCGCGAGCTTCGCGAGCACCTTGTTTGCGAGGCCCGCGATGGAATTCTGTTCGTGCAGCACGAGCGGGCGACCGGAGAGCGCGCTCATCACGCCCGCCGGGAACGTGATGTAACCGCCCATGCCTAGCACGACGTCGGGCTTCACACGACGCAGCGCCGCGAGGCTTTGCTTGCACGCGCGCAGCATGTTTAACGGCAGCATCAGCTTGGTCTTGATGCCCTTGCCGCGCACGCCGCCAAAGCGCACGTATTCCATCGGAATGCCGTGCTTGGGCACGAGCGTCGCCTCCATGCCCGCAGGATTGCCGAGCCACACTACGCGCCAGCCCCACTGCTCCATGCGATGCGCGACAGCGAGCCCCGGGAACACGTGTCCCCCGGTGCCGCCGGCCATCACCATGAGCGTGCGCGTTGCTGCGGTCATACCTTCCCCCCACGCATCAGCATGAATGACGAAAAATCCGTTTTGGCTACTGCGCTTCGCGCCTTCGCCGAAATCGTGCGCTGTTGCATGGGGGTCATACCTTCCCCCCACGCATCAGCACACGATTTTCATAATCCACGCGAAGCAGCACGGCAACCGCAATACAGTTGAGCAAAATGCCCGAGCCGCCATAGCTCACGAACGGCAACGTAAGACCCTTGGTCGGCAGCAGCCCAAGGTTCACGCCCATGTTGATGAACGCCTGCGCGCCGAACCACACGCCAAGGCCCTTCGCGATGAGCCCGGCGAACGTGCGGTCGAGCGCGAGCGCCTGGCGGCCGATCTCGAACGAGCGGCGCACGATCCAGTAGAACAGCAGGATCACGACCAGCACGCCCACGAAGCCGAGTTCCTCACCGATCACGGCGAGAATGAAGTCCGTGTGCGCTTCGGGCAGGTAGTTGAGCTTCTCGACACTGCCGCCCAGCCCTACGCCGAACCACTCGCCACGCCCGAACGCGATCAGCGAGTGCGTGAGCTGGTAAGCCTTGCCCTGCGCATAGCGCTCGTCCCACGGATCGAGGTACGCGAAAATCCGCTCGCGGCGCCACGGCGACGCCCACACCAGCAACGTGAACGTACCGATCGCCGTGGCCACGAGGCCGCCGAACAGCTTGCCGTTCACACCACCGAGGAACAGCACGCCCATCGCGATCGCGGCGATCACCATGAACGCGCCCATGTCCGGCTCGAGCAGCAGCAGCGCGCCCACCACGCCCACCGCGAAAGCCATCGGCAAGAAACCCTTGGCGAAGCTGTGCATGTATTCCTGCTTGCGCACCGTGTAGTTCGCGGCATAGATCGTCACCGCGAGCTTCATGATTTCCGAAGGCTGCATGTTCGTGACGCCGAGCGGAATCCAGCGCCGCGCGCCG
Source organism: Paraburkholderia sp. A1RI-2L (assembly GCF_048957375.1). Taxonomy (NCBI): domain Bacteria; kingdom Pseudomonadati; phylum Pseudomonadota; class Betaproteobacteria; order Burkholderiales; family Burkholderiaceae; genus Paraburkholderia; species Paraburkholderia sp. A1RI-2L. Next base: position 17,999 of record NZ_JARBTA010000001.1, on the reverse strand, counting down.
TTCACGCCCTTGCCGACGTGCGGAATCAACACGATCACAAGCATCACCAGGGCGACGAGGAAGAGCTTCGGCGCGTAGCGGTCCCACGTGGAGATGGGAATGCGGAACGCCACGAGTGCCCCGATCGCGGCAACCGTGAGCGAGACGAGGTGGCGCACCAGAAATGCGTAGTCGTGATACTGCGCGTACTTCGGCGAATCGGGCATCGCGATCGAGGCCGAGTAGACCATCACGACGCCGAGACCGAGCAGCGCGATCACGGCCCACAGCAGCGAGTAATCGTAGTCGAGCATGCGCGAGCGCGCCGGGCGCACGCCGCTGACGGCACTCGAAATGCCGCGCGAGCGCGCACCGCTGCCCGCCGTGCCTCCCGCAGCTCCGCCCGATGTGCCAACCGGGGTGCCGCCGGCGGATGCGCCGCCCGCTGCATCGCGCGACAGGCGCACGCCGAAACGTTCGGACCAGCTCATATCATCGTCCCCCGTTCTGCGGCGATGTCTTCCACCGTGTCGCGGAATACCGCTGCGCGATGGGCATAGCCCTTGAACATGTCGAAGCTCGCGCACGCCGGCGAAAGCAGCACGACGTCGCCCGGTTCGGCGAGTGCCGTGGCCGCGCGCGTGGCGTCTTCCAGCGTGGCGTGGTCGGTGAGCGCGACGCCCGTGCTTTCGAGCGCCGCGCGAATCTGCGGTGCATCGCGGCCGATCAGCATCACCGCGCGGCACCAGCGCGCCACGGGTGCCGCGAGCGGCTCGAAATCCTGCCCCTTGCCGTCGCCGCCAGCGATCAGCACGGCGCGCTGCGCGAGGCCGTCGAGTGCGGCTACCGTCGCGCCGACGTTGGTGCCCTTGCTGTCGTCCACGTAGTCGATGCCGTCGATCGACGCGATCAGCTCCACGCGATGCGGCTCGCCGCGATACTCGCGCAGACCGTGCAAAAGCGCCGCCGGCGCCAGATCGATCGCGCGTGCGAGCGCGAATGCCGCGAGCGCGTTCGCCGCGTTGTGCAGGCCGCGGATGCGCAGCGCGTCTGCGGGCATCAGGCGCTTCATCGTGAGATGCACGGGCGCGGCGTCGAGCTGCTTGCGCCGGCGTGCGGAGACAGGCTCGTCCGTAGCGTCGCGGTCGTGCGCAGCCACGAGCCACAACATGCCGTTGTCGCGCGAGATGCCATAGTCGCCCTCGCGCCGCGGCTCGTCGAGACCGAAGGTCACGACCTTCGCGTCGCCGCTCTGTTGCACGCTCGCGAGCGACATCACGCGCGCGTCGTCGCGGTTGAGCACGCGTGTGGTCTGCGGGCCGAAGATGCGGCCCTTCGCCGCCGCGTAGGCGTCGATGCCGCCGTGCCAGTCGAGATGGTCCTGCGTGATATTGAGGACTGCCGCCGCGTCGGGCGCGAAGCTGTGCGCCGTTTCCAGCTGGAAGCTCGAAAGCTCGAGCACCCAGACGTCGGGCAGCGCCGTGTTGTCGATGGCCTCAGCGAGCTTGTCGAGCATCGCCGGGCTGATGTTGCCGGCCACTGCCACGGTCTTGCCCGCGCGCTCGCAGAGCATGCCCGTCAGGCTCGTGGTGGTGGTCTTGCCGTTGGTGCCCGTGATGGCGAGCACCTTCGGTGCGTAACCGCTCTCGCCGAGATGGCGCAGCGCCTGCGCGAAGAGTTCGAGTTCGCCCCAGACGTCGATGCCGCGTTCGCGCGCGGCGGCGATCAGCGGCACGAGGTCGGCGGAGAGCGGCGAGAGGCCAGGGCTGATGGCGACGAGTTCGACACCATCGAGCAGCGCCGTGGAGAACGGGCCGCCGACGAAGTCCGCGTCGATGCCGCGCGCGGCGAGTTCGGGCAAATTTGCTGGCGCTTCTCGCGTATCGGCGACGCGCAGGCGACAGCCATGGCGCGCGCACCAGCGCGCCATCGCCAGACCCGATTCGCCGAGCCCCAGCACGAGCACCATCGGCTTTTGCCGATCCCGAAACTTCTCGCCAAACATCGGTTGCTTCCCTTTCTTACCTTGATGGAGTGCCGATCAACGCAGCTTCAAAGTCGACAGGCCGATCAGGCACAGCATCAGCGTGATGACCCAGAAGCGCACGACCACCTGCGTCTCTTTCCAGCCGGACAGCTCGAAATGGTGATGCAGCGGCGCCATCTTGAAGATGCGGCGCCCTTCGCCATAGCGTTTCTTCGTGTACTTGAACCAGGTGACCTGCAGCATCACGGAGAGCGTTTCGGCCACGAAAATACCGCCCATGATGAAGAGCACGATTTCCTGGCGCACGATCACGGCGATGGTGCCGAGCGCGCCGCCGAGCGCGAGCGCGCCCACGTCGCCCATGAACACTTGCGCCGGATATGTGTTGAACCAGAGGAACGCGAGCCCTGCCCCGCCCATCGCCGAGCAGAAAATCAGCAGTTCGCCCGCGCCGGGAATGTGCGGGAACAGCAGATACTTCGAGTAGACCGAGCTGCCCATCACGTAGGCGAACACGCCGAGCGACGCGCCCACGAGCACGACCGGCATGATCACGAGGCCGTCGAGGCCATCGGTGAGGTTCACGGCATTGCTCGCGCCGACGATCACGAAATACGTGAGCGCGATGAAGCCCCATACGCCGAGCGGATAGCTGATCGACTTGAGGAACGGCAGCAAGAGGTCCGCGCGCGCGGGCAGGCCCATCGAGAGGCCGCTGCGCACCCACGCCATGAAGAGGTCGAACACGCGCACATTGCTCGCCTCGGACACGCTGAACGCGAGGTACACCGCAGCGAACAGACCGATCACCGATTGCCAGAAGTACTTCTCGCGCGAGGACATGCCGCGCGGGTCCTTGTAGACGACCTTGCGATAATCGTCGACCCAGCCGATCGCGCCAAAGCCGAAGGTCACGAGCATCACGATCCAGATGAAGCGGTTCGTGAGATCGCCCCACAGCAGCGTGGCCACGGCGATGCCCAGCAGGATGAGCACGCCGCCCATGGTGGGCGTGCCCGACTTCACGAGGTGAGTCTGCGGGCCGTCGGTGCGCACCGCTTGACCGACCTTCATTTCGGTGAGCTTACGGATGACCCAGGGGCCGAGGAAAAGCCCGATCGCCATCGCGGTGATGGTGGCCATCACCGCACGGAACGTCAGATAACTGAACACGCGCAAGAAGCTTGCGTCATTCTGCAGCCATTGCGCCAGCGCCAGTAGCATGCCTTGTATTCCTTCGAATTTCAGTGCGCGCCGGACGCCGCGTCCGGTGCGCAAAGTTGCGGATTCGTGAGGGCGGCCACCACGCGCTCCATCTGCATGAAGCGCGACCCTTTCACGAGGATCGTTGCACCCGCGCCGTAACCGGCGCCGGCCAGCGCGCGAACCAGCTCGGGCACGCCGGCGGCGTGCAGCGCGTTCGCGCCGAATGCCGCCGAGATGTCGCGCGCGGCAACGCCTAGCGTATAGAGCGCGTCGATGCCGTGCTCCTTCGCGTATGCGCCCACTTCGCGGTGGAACGCGGGACCGTCTTCGCCGACTTCACCCATGTCGCCGAGCACCAGCACCCGCGGCGAAGCATGCGAGGCCAGCACGTCCACGGCCGCACGCACGGAGTCGGGGTTCGCGTTGTAGGTGTCATCGATCACGAGCGCGCCCGCGAGTTCCCCAAGCGCTGCGCGTTTGACCTGCAAGCGGCCTTTCACCGGCTGGAACGCTTCGAGGCCGCGGCGGATCGCATCGAGCGAAACACCCGCTGCCAGCGCCGCAGCGGTGGCAGCGAGCGCGTTGTGCGCGTTGTGCGCGCCGAGCACTTGCAGCTCCACTTCGAGATGGCCTTCAGGCGTGGCGATCGCGAGCCGGTTTGCGCCCACGCTGTTGCCAACATTCGCCACGAGCTTGCCCGTCACCGCCGCTTCGACCGCACGCTCATCCGTATGCAGCGCGAAATCGAGCACCTTCGACCCCGTGGCCGCCACGCGCCAGATGCCCGCGTAGGCATCGTCAGCGGGAAACACCGCAGTGCCTTCCGGCTTGAGCGCATGGATCACGCTTGCGTGCTCGAGTGCAACGGCTTCGACCGTCGCCATGAATTCCTGGTGCTCGCGCTGCGCGTTGTTCACGACCGCGACGGTGGGCTCGGCGAACTTCGCGAGCAATTCCGTCTCGTTCGGATGATTCATGCCGAGCTCGACTACCGCCAGCTTGTGCGCAGCATTGAGGCGCAACAGCGTGAGCGGCACGCCGATATCGTTGTTCAGGTTGCCCGCGGTCCCGAGCCGCGCGTCTTCGCCCACGGCCACCGCGAAGATCGACGCGATCATCTCCTTGACCGTGGTCTTGCCGTTGCTGCCCGTGACGGCGACGAGCGGCATCGTGAAGCGGCGGCGCCAACCAAGCGCGAGCGCGCCGAGCGCCGTGCGCGTGTCGTCCACGCGCAGCGCCGGCATGCGCCAGTCGCCAGGGCTGCGCGACACGAGCGCCGCGCTCACATGGCGTCCCGCCACTTCGGACAGGAAGTCGTGCGCGTCGAAACGGTCGCCCTTGAGCGCGACGAAGAGATCGCCGGGGCCAGCCGTGCGGCTGTCGGTTGCAATGCGCTCGAACGTTGCATTCTCGTCGCCGAGAACGCTCGCGCCGGGAATCAGCGCCGCTGCTTCGCGCAGGGTAAGCATGGTCATTCACCGCCTCCGCGTCCATGCCGATCCGAAGTCGGACGAGCTGCGAGAGCAAGCCGCGCGTGATCCTGATCCGAGAACGCGCGCTTCTTGCCCATGATTTCCTGAGTTGCCTCGTGCCCCTTGCCGGCCAGCACGACGACGTCTTCTTTTGCTGCGCCGCGCACCGCCTGCAGAATCGCGCTCGCGCGGTCCTCAATGCGGCGCGCCTTTGCGGGCTCGCGCATGCCGCCCGCGATCTGGTCGATGATCGCCGCCGGCGATTCGCTTCGCGGGTTGTCGCTTGTCACGACGACCTGATCGGCCAGACGCTCGGCGATCGCGCCCATCAGCGGACGCTTGGTGGCGTCGCGATCACCGCCGCAGCCGAACATGCAGACGAGCTGGCCGCCGCGCGCCGCCGCGATCGGGCGCAGCGCGTCGAGCGTCTTTTCGAGCGCATCGGGCGTATGCGCGTAATCGATCACGACGAGCGGTTCGTCCTGATCGATGCGCCCGCCAAGGCGCTCCATGCGGCCGTTCACCGGCTGCAGCTTCGAGAGTTCGTTGAGCGACGCGACGAGCGGCACATTCGCCGCGAGCAGCGCCCCGAGCACGCCCAGCAGGTTGCTCACGTTAAAGAGGCCGAGCGTCTGCACTTCGACATTCGCCTCGCCCCAGTCCGATGTTTCCAGATGGAACGCCGTGCCCGTGCCGGTCGCGCGCACGTCGGCTGCGCGCACCCAGGCATCGGCGGCGGGCAGATCGGCGGCAGGCGTCGCCACGCCGTAGGCGATCGTGCGCAGCGTGCCGCGCGTAGCGGCCAGAAGACGCCGGCCTGCCGCGTCATCCGCGTTGATCACCGCCGCGTGCAGGCCAGGCCACGCGAACAGACGCGCCTTCGCGGCCTCGTAGGCTTCGAAGGTGCGGTGATAGTCGAGGTGGTCCTGCGTGAGATTCGTGAAAACCGCGATGTTGAACGACGTACCGTTCACGCGGCCCTGATGCAGCGCGTGCGACGAGACTTCCATCGCCACGGCCTGCGCGCCCTGCTCGCGCAGCTGCGCGAGCGAGCGCTGCAACTGCGGTGCGTCGGGCGTCGTGAAACCGGTATGCGCGAGCTGGCCCGGAAAGCCGCTGCCGAGCGTGCCGACGATGGCGCACTTCTGGCCGATCGCCGTGAGCGCCGAGGCAACCCACTGGCTGCACGAAGTCTTGCCGTTCGTGCCGGTCACGCCGACCACGAGCATGGCGTCGCTCGGGTTGCCGTACCAGCCGCTCGCGATCTCGCCCGCAAGCACGTCCAGCTGCGGCACGGCGAGCGCGTTTTGGGCCTGAGCCCCGTCAAACGAACCCGCATGGCCCTCCGGCTGATAGACGATCGCCGCCGCGCCTTTCGCGAGCGCGCTTTCGATATGCGGGCGGTTGTCGGCGCCTTCGACGGCATAGGCGAGAAACACGTCGCCGGCCTTGAGCGAGCGCGTGTCGGCGTGCAGGTTGGCTTCGGGCGCCACGCGCGCGCGCAGCCACGCGAGCGCGTCCGCGATCTGCCGGTGCGCGGGATGCTGGGTGCGCGGGGCGCTCATCGGACCACTCCGGGACGGTTTTTCGCGTTGTCAGCGACAGTCATATGACGCGCGCCGACAGGACTCTTGCTTGCCGGCACGTTCGCAGTGCGCTTCACGGAAGCGGCCGGCGAGGATGCTGCATTGGCGACGGCAGGCGCCGAAGCGCTGTCGTCGGACACCACGAGCTGCTTGACCGGCATGTCGGGCGGCACGTTGAGCGTACGCAGCGTATCGCCGACGATGCCTGAGAACACCGGGCCCGAGACCGCGCCACCGAAGTGGCTGCCGACCGTCGGCTCATCCACCGACACCGCGACGACGATGCGCGGATTCGGCATCGGCGCCATGCCGACGAACGACGCGCGGTACTTCGAGCGGTCATAGCCATGCGGACCATGCTTGTACGCCGTGCCGGACTTGCCGCCCACGCGGTAACCGGGCACCGCCGCGTCGGGCGAGGTGCCGTCCTTCGACACTACGCTCTCGAGCATCGTGCGCACTTCGCGCGCCGTGGTGGGCGCGAACACCTGCGTGCCGATCACGGGCTGGTCGTCGCCGGGGTGGCGGAAGATCGTCACCGGCAGGATCTGGCCGTCGTGCGCAATGGCCGTGTACGCGCGCGCGAGCTGGAACAGCGAGACCGACAGGCCATAGCCGTACGACATGGTCGCCTGCTCGATGCGGCGCCAGCTTTTCCACGGACGCAGACGGCCCGCCGCCGCGCCGGGAAACCCGACCTTCGGCGCCTGCCCGAGACCGATGCTGGTATACATGTTCCACATCTCTTCGGGCCGGAGCGTCATCGCGATCTTGGTCGCGCCGATGTTCGACGACTTCTGGATCACGCCGCCCACCGTCAGCACGCCGAACCCGGCGTCGTCGGTGATGGTGGCGCCATCGAGTGTGAATTTGCCCCCGCCCGTATCCACCAGTGTAGTCGGCGAGACGCGATGCAAATCGAGGGCCAGCGAGACCGTGAACGGCTTCATGATCGAGCCCGGCTCGAACACGTCGGTCAGGATGCGGTTGCGCAGCTGCTCGCCCGTGAGGTGCGAGCGGTCGTTCGGGTTGTAAGTGGGATAGTTCACGAGCGCGAGCACTTCACCGGTGCGCACGTCCACCACCATCGCAGCGCCTGCCTTGGCATGCGTCTTCTCCACCGCCGCCTTCAGGTTCGAATAGGCGATGTACTGGATCTTGCTGTCGATCGACAGTTCGACGTCCTGCCCGTTATGCGGCACGACCGTCTCGTCCACGTCCTCGACGATATGACCCACGCGGTCCTTGATGACGTGGCGAATCCCGGACGTGCCCGCGAGAATCTTCTGGTCAGAAAGCTCGACGCCTTCCTGGCCTTCATCTTCGACATTGGTGAAGCCGATCAGGTGAGCGGTGACCTGGCCTTCGGGATAGAAGCGCTTGTACTCGTTGCGCTGATAGATACCGGGAATGTCGAGCGCCACCACTTTTTGCGCAACATCGATCGGAACCTGGCGCTTCACGTAGACGAAGGTCTTGTCCACCGAGAGCTTGCTGCGCAGTTCTTTGGTAGACATGTTCAGCAGCGCGCCGAGCTGCGTGAGCTTGTCGGCGCCGAGATCGTCAGGCACGTCTTCGGGAATCGCCCAGATCGCGCGCACGGGCAGGCTCGTGGCGAGCACGAGGCCGTTGCGGTCGAGAATCTGGCCGCGCGTGGCGGGCAGCTCGATCGTGCGCTGATAGCGGCTCTCGCCCTGCTTCTGATAGAACGCGTTGCCGGGCCCCTGAATCCAGAACGCCCGCGCGGCCAGCGCGACGAACGCCATGAACAGCATGAACACGACGAACTTCGAGCGCCACATCGGCAAGCGCACCGAGAGAATGGGGTTCGGGGTAAAGGCGACGCTCTTGCGGTTATTGCCTTTTTTCATCGCGTACCCCCACGGCGGCCCTTCGTGGCGGCCGCGCCCTGGGCAGGCGCGGACGTAGGCACCGGCGCATCCGCGGCGCTGGCCGCGCCCGGTGCGAGTGTCAGATATTGCGTGCGTCCGGTCGTGACGGGCTGCATCTTGAGCGAATCGGTAGCGATTTGTTCGACGCGCGACGTCCGCGACAGCGCGCTCTGCTGATATTGAAGCTGCGCGTAGTCCTGCTGAAGCTGCCGCTCCTGCGACTGCGCGCGTTGCAACTGGAAAAACATCTGACGCTGCTGATTGGTGGAGTTGACGACCGACAGCGCGCACCCCATCACGACGATCAGCAGGAAAATATTCAGACGGTTCATGGCGTGACGCGCTCCGCAATGCGCATCACGGCCGAGCGGGCACGGGGGTTGGCGGCGACTTCCTCGTCGCTCGCGAACACGCGCCCGACCAGCTTCAAGGGCGGGCTGGGCAGGTCGACGGCACGAATCGGCAAACGGCGATCGACCGCAGGCGCCGTGGAGTGCGCCTGCATGAACCGCTTCACGATACGGTCTTCCAGCGAATGAAAGCTGATGACCACGAGCCGCCCCCCCTGCTCCAGCAACGACATGGCTGCTTCTAGAACGACTTGCAGCTCCGCAAGCTCTTGATTGACGTGAATCCGTATAGCCTGAAAGGTGCGGGTTGCCGGATCCTTACCCTTCTCACGGGTTTTGACGGCGTTAGCCACGATTTGGGCAAGCTCGCCCGTGCTGTCGAGAGGCCCGAGACGGTCGGACTCTGCCCGGCGAGCAACAAGCGCCTTTGCAATCTGAAAAGCAAACCGTTCTTCCCCATAATCTCGAATCACCTCCGTCAGTTCCTGCAACGTGGCCCGCGCGAGCCAATCGGCAGCGGACTCGCCGCGCGTCGGGTCCATCCGCATGTCGAGCGGACCATTGGCGCGGAAGCTGAAACCCCGCTCCGGGTCGTCGATTTGCGGCGACGACACGCCGAGATCCAGCAACACACCCGACACACGCCCTACCCCGCGCGCCGCCATGGCGTCGCGCAGTGAAGCAAAACTCTCGTGCACGATCGAGAACCGCGCGTCGCCCACCTGTTCAGCCGTGGCGATCGCGAGCGGATCCTTGTCGAACGCGATCAGACGCCCGGCTTCGGAAAGCCGGCCGAGGATCGCGCGACTATGGCCGCCGCGCCCGAACGTGCCGTCCACATAGACGCCGTCCGCGCGCGTCACGAGCGCATCGACCGCTTCATCGAGCAGCACCGTGCGATGCTGCAATCCCTGTCCCATCGCAGATGCCATAGCGTTTTAAACCGCGATCAGAACGTGAAATTCTTCAAGGCGTCGGGCATGCCCTGTGCCATCGCCGCCTGTTCCTTGGCGGCGTAGGTCTGCGCATCCCACAACTCAAAATGACTACCCATGCCGAGCAGCATGACTTCCTTTTCCATTCCTGCTGCCAGACGCAATTCAGGCGAGACGAGCACGCGGCCCGCGCTGTCGAGATCGACGTCGGAGGCGTTGCCGAGAAAAATGCGGCGCCACCAGTGCGCGTCCATCGGCAATGCCGCGACTTTCGCGCGGAACACTTCCCATTCGGGGCGCGGAAATAGCAACAGGCAGCCGTCCGGGTGCTTGGTGATCGTCACCCGTCCTTCTGCCTGTTGTTGCAGCGCATCCCGATAGCGCGACGGAATCGACATCCGTCCTTTCGCATCGAGTGTCAGCGCCGACGCCCCCTGGAACAATTTGCTCCCCCTCATGCGGCGCCGATCGCCGCCCATCTACTAAATCTCAGGAAATTTACCCGAATGCGCTTCTGAAATCACACAAAAATACACTTTCTCACACTGTCTCCCACTTTAGAGGAACGACCTACGAGGGTCAAGGTGGCGGACGCGATTTTTGACGAAATTTATCCGCTAGAACAAGGACTTAGCAGCGCTTGTTCAAGTCAGACAAAAAACCAAAAACCGTTATGAATGAATGAGCTAACGAAGGTTGTGAAGGTGATACGTGAAATGCGCGGAGAAAACCGCGATGGTGCGGGGACTTGGCGGGGATTAATCCGGACGAGTGAAGGCGGTGAAAATCCAGGGACTTGGACGGACCGGTCAGGAAACCGGCCCGTTGGAGCATATCAAACGTAGTACGCCGTGCGGGTCATGATTTTCGACGCCACGCGCATCAGCGAGCGCACGGGCAGCGGCAGATCAACGCCGCCCAGATCCGTGGCCGATTTCGCATGAGCGATCTCGTCGGCGCGCATTTGCTCTACGATCGCTCGCGATTCGAGGTCGGCGGGCGGCAGCGCATCGAGATGGCTGTCCAGATGATGCTCCACCTGGCGCTCGGTTTCGGCCATGAAGCCAAGGCTGATCTTGTCGCCAAGACGTCCTGCCGCGAGGCCGATGGCCAACGCTCCGGCGTACCAGAGCGGATTGAGCAGGCTCGGGCGCGAGTCGAGTGCTTCGAGGCGGCGCGCAGTCCACGCGAGGTGGTCTTCCTCCTCGCGCGCGGCCTGCTCGAACGCAGCCTTGAGCGTGGGGGAGCGAGCGGAAAGCTTTTGCGCCTGATAAAGCGCCTGGGCGCACACCTCGCCCACGTGATTCACGCGCATGAGGCCGGCCGCATGAGCACGCTCGACGGGCGTGAGTTCGCCAGACGCTGCGGGCGACGCGGACAAATCCGCGGCGGCGGCCGGAAGATCGGCTGCATCGGCTGACGGCTGCGGCATGGGTCGCGACATGCGCGACACGCCGGTGATCGAGCGCAGCCCCCGATCGAACTCGGTAATCAATTCGTCAAACGTCATCCAACCTCCCTTCGTATCTACCGCAAACCGCTGCGCCTGGCCGCAAAGCGTAAGCGCAAAAACCCGACCGACCGGACGTTCCAAATCACTACAGGAACTCGCCTCGCGCCGTCAATCCGGGGCAGAGCCGATTTCAGGCGCATATTTTAGACCATGTTGTGTAAACGAAACAGGTACTTACGTGCCGCCTGGCTTTTCCTTTGTCGGGCATAAACGGTTTGCTACATTACCGGGCAACTTCTCGCGAAGTTGGATGGCCAGGCCCCCCGCTAGACAATAAATCGGCCTCGCTGACAAGACGCATAAAAGTCGTAAAACACTGGAGATCATTCAATGAAGAAGTCGCTTCTCGCGCTCGCTGCGCTGGGCGCGTTTGCGGGCGTGGCGCACGCTCAAAGCAGCGTCACGCTGTACGGCATCATCGATGAAGGTTTCAACATCAACACGAACGCGGGTGGCAAGCACCTGTACAACCTCTCGAGCGGTGTGATGCAAGGCAGCCGCTTCGGTCTGCGTGGTGCTGAAGACCTCGGCGGTGGCCTGAAAGCGGTCTTCGTGCTCGAAAACGGCTTCGACGTGAACAGCGGCGGACTCGGCCAGGGCGGCCTGATGTTCGGCCGTCAAGCCTATGTCGGCTTGAGCAGCGATAGTTACGGCAGGGTCACGATGGGCCGCCAGTACGACGCGCTCGTCGACAACGTGGGTCCGCTCGAAGCCGGCGACCAGTGGGCCGGTTACATCGGCGCCCACCCGGGTGACCTCGACAACTTCAACAACGCCTACCGTACGAACAACACCGTCAAGTACACCAGCGCCAACTACGCTGGCCTGACCTTCACGGGTACGTACAGCTTCGGCAACACCGCAGGCGACTTCACGCACAACCAGATCTGGTCGCTCGGCGCGAACTACAGCAACGGCCCGCTCGTGCTGGCAGCCGGTTACCTGAACGCACGCACGCCGGCAGCAAACGGCGGCCTGTTCAACAACGGCGGCTCGGCCACCGACGCCAAGGCGCCGGTCAGCACGCCCGTCTACGGCGGCTATCAGTCGGCCAACACCTATCAGTCGATCGGTGCAGGCGGCGCTTATACGTTCGGTGCAGCAACCTTCGGCCTGACGTACTCGAACGTCAGCTTCCGCAACCTCGACTCGTTCCAGACGGCCGCGATCGTCAAGGCCGGCCCGGCTTACCAGCGCGGCGAAAATGCCACGTTCAACAACGTCGAAGCGAACTTCAAGTACCAGTTCACGCCGGCTCTGCTGGCTGGCTTCGCGTTCGACTGGACCGACGGCGGCAGCGTGACCTACGCGAACGGCACCAAGAACGACGGCGCTCAGTACTTCCAGTACGCACTCGGCGCGGACTACTTCCTGTCCAAGCGTACCGACGTCTACGTGGTCGGCGTGTACCAGCACGCTACGGGCACGGACTCGACTGGTCACAACGCCGTTGCCTCGATCAACGGCCTGACCCCGTCGAGCAACAACAACCAGCTCACGGCTCGCATCGGTATCCGTCACAAGTTCTAATAAGAACAGCTGTTTCAGCCTCGAAGGCGCCTGCGGGCGCCTTTTTTCTTTGGTGCGGCCTACGCCCGGCATGCTTGCCGGCCCCCCAACAGAAAAGGGCCCGCCCTCGCGGGGAGGCCCTTCAGTGCCGCTCAGTCGGCAGAGAGATTACACGCGCGCGTCGCGCAACTCGCGCCGCAAAATCTTGCCGACGTTACTCTTGGGCAGGTCAGTGCGGAACTCGATGGATTTCGGTCGCTTGTATCCGGTGAGCTGCGCCTTGCAGTACTCGAAGACGTCCTTGTCGGTAAGCGCCGGGTCCTTCTTCACGATATAGAGCTTCACTGCCTCACCGGAATTTGCGTCGGGCACCCCCACGGCCGCCACTTCGAACACGCCCGGCAGCTTGGCCACCACATCTTCGATTTCGTTCGGATAGACGTTGAAGCCCGACACGAGAATCATGTCCTTCTTGCGGTCGACGAGCTTCACGTAGCCGCGATCGCTCATCACCCCCACGTCGCCGGACTTGAAGAAGCCGTCGGCGGTCATGACCTTGGCCGTCTCTTCCGGGCGCTGCCAGTAGCCCGCCATCACCTGCGGACCGCGAATGCAGATCTCGCCCGCTTCGCCGATCGGCAGCTCATTGCCATCGTCGTCGCGAATCGAGATTTCAGTCGACGGCATCGGCAATCCGATCGTGCCCGTGTACTCGGTCGCGTTGGTCGGATTGCAGGTCACGCAAGGCGAGGTTTCCGAAAGGCCATAGCCTTCGACGATCGGCGTATGCGTGCGCTCGTACCAGCGCTTCGCCACGGCTTCCTGCACCGCCATGCCGCCGCCGTTGGCCACCAGCAGATGCGAGAAGTCGAGCTTGTCGAAATCGGGGTGATTGAGGATCGCGTTGTAGAGCGTATTGACCGCAGGGAAGGTCGTGATCGAATAGCCGTGCAGTTCCTTGATCATGCCCGCGATATCGCGCGGGTTCGGGATCAGTATGGCGAGGCCGCCCGTGCGCATCGTCAGCAGGCCGCAGACAGTAAGCGCGAACACGTGATAAAGCGGCAGCGCCGCGACCGTCACCGGCTGGGTGCCGGCGGGCAGGCGCGCAAGCGCGGGCTCGGTCCACGCCGCCGATTGCAGCACATTCGCGATGAGGTTGCGATGCAGCAGCGTAGCGCCTTTCGACACGCCGGTCGTGCCGCCCGTGTACTGGAGGAACGCGATGTCTTCAGGCTTCTGCTCGACAGGCTTGAACGTGATGCGCGCGCCGGCCGAGAGCGCGTCGTTAAAGCTCACATGACCCGGCAGGCTCCAGGCAGGCACCATCTTCTTCACGTTGCGCACGACATAGTTGACGATGAAGCCCTTCGCCGCGCCAAGCAGATCGCCCATCGACGCCACCACGATGTGCTTGACGCGCGTCCGGGCGACGACCGCCTGCAGCGTGACCGCGAAATTCTCGAGGATGACGATGGCTTCGGCGCCGCTGTCCTTGAGTTGATGCTCCAGCTCGCGCGGCGTGTAGAGTGGATTCACGTTCACGACGACATAGCCAGCGCGCAGGATCGCGGCCAGCGCGATCGGGTACTGCAGCACGTTGGGCATCATGATCGCGATGCGCGCGCCGGGCGCGATACCCCGCGACTGAAGCCATGCGCCGAGCCGCGTCGAAAGCTCGTCGAGCTGGCCGTACGTGATCGACTTGCCCATGCACGCGAACGCGGGCTTCGGGCGGTTGGCGTTGAAGCTCTCCGTGAGCAGCGCCGTAATGGACGCATATTGGCTAGCGTCGATTTCCGCGGGTACGCCGGGCGGGTATGATTTCAGCCAGACTTTATCCATGCGGCGTCTCCTCCTGAATATTTTCGAATGGTCGTGCTAAAGCGCTGATCGTAGCATGCAGCAGGCGCTTTTCTTCCTCGAATCAGCGAGTTAGAAAGTCCCCTCGAACTACTGCAAGCGCTTTTTAGGCGGTATTTTTTCAGGGTTTACACGCGTTCGACTTCCACGAGGCAGTCATAAAACGTGGCCGAGCCGCCCAGATCGGTGAGCGCCTGGCTCGTCACTTCGTTCGCGTTGCGGCCGTCCGGTGCGAGCTTCTTCCACCAGATCGACAGCCCCACCACGAGGCCTTCGCGCGCACGGTCGGAAACACGAGCACGCGCTTGCATCAACCCACGGTCGTTGAAGACACGCACCTGGTCGCCGTCGGCGATGGCGCGTCGGGCGGCGTCGGTGGGATGGAGATCGAGGTGCGGCTCGCCTTCTGTCGCCCGCAAGCTCTCGACATTCACGAAGGTACTGTTGAGAAAGTTACGAGCGGGCGGCGAGATCATCGCGAGCGGATAGCGGGCGGCCAACTCGGGCGCGCCGTCCGCCGACTCGTACGGCGGCAGGTAGTCGGGCACTGGATCGAGGCCGGCCTTCGCGAGCGCCTCGCTGTAGAACTCGCACTTGCCCGTGGGCGTGCGAAAGCCGCCGTTGGCAAACGGCGCATCGGCGATATTCAGCTTCACCCAGCCATCCTGCTTGAGCCTCGCCCAATTGGCGCCGGCGAGCGCGGGATCGCTCCAGTCGAACGCGCGCGCGGCCACTTCCTCGTCGCTCTCGAAAAGCGCCGGTTCGCTCAGGCCCATTGCGCGCGCAATCGAGCGGAAGATCTCAGTGTTCGGACGCGCCTCACCCACCGGTGCGATAGCCGGCAGATTGGCCATCACATACGTATGGCCGTAGGACTTATGAACGTCGAGGTGCTCGAGCTGGGTCGTGGCGGGCAACAGCAAGTCGGCATAGTCGGCCGTGTCGGTCTGGAATTGCTCGAGCACGATCGTGAACAGATCTTCGCGCGCAAAGCCGGCAGCGACTTTCGTCGAGTCCGGCGCGACCGCCACCGGGTTCGAGTTATACACGACGATCGCCTCGATCTTCGGACCGAACGCTGTGTCGCCCGCATGGGTGAGCGCGTCGCCGATCTGGTTCATGTTAATGACACGCGGCTGATGCTTGGGCCAGCCAGGAATCAGATCGGGACGCTGCAGCGCATTTGCATCGACCGGCGCCCAACCCGACGACGACAGCAGCATGCCTCCCGCCCGCTCGCGCCATGCGCCAGTCAGCGCCGGCAGACACGCGATGGCACGTACCGCGTTGCCGCCGCCACGCACGCGCTGAAGACCATAATTCGTGCGGATCGCCGCCTTGCGCGTAGAAGCGTAGAGGCGCGCGAGATCGATGACGGTCTGCTCCTCGATGCCGCAGATCTGTGCGACACGCGCAGGCGTATGGCCAAGTGCGCGCGCCTTCAGTTGTTCGAAGCCATGCGTATGCGCTGCGATGTAGTCGTGATCGAGACGGTCTTCCATGATCAGCACGTGCATCATGCCGAGCGCGAGCGCACCGTCGGTGCCGGGCTTCAGCGCGATGTGCTGGTGGCACTTCTCCGCCGTGAGCGAACGATACGGGTCGATCGCGATCAGCTTCGCGCCATTGCGTTTGGCTTCCTGCGCGCGCGTCCAGAAATGCAGGTTCGAGGCGATCGGATTCGCGCCCCAGATCAGGATCACTTCGCTCTCGGCGAAATGCTCGGTGAGCATGCCCAAGCTCGATCCATACGTGTAGCGCAGACCTGCTGCGCCCGCCGCTGCACAGATAGTGCGATCGAGCCGCGACGCCCCGAGCTTGTGGAAAAAGCGCTGTGCAATACTGTCGCCCTGCACGAGGCCCATCGTTCCTGCATAGCTATACGGCAGGATCGCTTCGGGCGCGCGCTGCGCAATTTCACCAAGCCGGGCGGCGGCGATCGCGCATGCCTCGTCCCAGCTGATCGGCTCGAAGCGCCCTTCGCCCTTGCGACCGACGCGCTTCATCGGTTGCGTGAGGCGCTTCGGGTGATGCACACGTTCGGCGTAACGGGTCACTTTCGTGCAGAGCACCCCTTGCGTCGGCGGATGATCGGGGTCGCCGCTCACCTTGATGGCCTTGCCGTTCTCGACGGTCACGCGCATCGCGCAGGTGTCGGGGCAGTCGTGGGGACAGACTGCGCGAGCAAATTCGGCTCGGGCGTTCATGAGGAATCCGTCGATGGGAGGTAATGTCGATACCGCAATTTTATTATGTCCGGCGCGCGTAACCTGCGCACACCCGGGCGGTTGCCGCGAAAAAAAAGGTTCGGCGTAGAATGGTCCGTCCAGGCCCGCCTCGAATTGAGAGCGTGGGCGCCCACTTCCCCGAGCACTGTCCGCCATGAAACTGATCCCGGAAATCCAGGCCGCCCAAGGCGAAATCCAGGGCCTACGACGAGCGATCCACGCCCACCCGGAACTGCGCTACGAAGAAACCCAAACGGCCGAGCTGGTTGCATCGAAGCTTGCCGAATGGGAAATCGAGGTGCATCGGGGGCTGGGCAAAACGGGGGTTGTCGGCGTGCTAAAAAGAGGCAGCGGCGCACGATCCATTGGCCTGCGCGCCGATATGGACGCTCTGCCCATTCAAGAGTTGAACACATTCGAGCATCGCTCTCACAACGAAGGGAAGATGCATGCGTGCGGCCACGACGGCCACACGGCGATGCTGCTCGGTGCAGCGCAACATCTCGCAAAGCACGGTCAATTCGACGGCACCATCGTGTTCATCTTCCAACCCGCGGAGGAAGGCGGTGCGGGTGCGAAAGCCATGATCGACGATGGGCTGTTCACGCGCTTTCCCGTGGACGCCGTGTTCGGCATACACAACTGGCCTGGCATGCCGGCGGGATACTTCGGCGTGACCGCGGGGCCGATCATGGCGTCCAGCAACGAGTTTCGCATCGAAATCAAAGGCGTGGGATCGCATGCCGCGCTGCCGCACAACGGACATGATCCGGTCTTCACTGCGGTGCAAATTGCCAATGGACTGCAAAGCATCATCACGCGCAACAAGAAGCCGATCGATACAGCAGTACTATCGATTACGCAGATTCACGCCGGCGATGCCGTGAATGTGGTGCCGAACACGGCGTGGATTGCGGGGACGGCACGCACCTTCACAACGGAAACACTCGACCTTATCGAGACCCGTCTACGCAAGATAGCAGAGAGCACGGCGGAGGCCTACGAGTGCACGGTCGACGTCACGTTCCATCGCAACTATCCACCGACGGTGAACAGCAGCGCGGAGGCGCAATTCGCCGCGCAGGTAATGAAGGAAGTCGTGGGCCCCGATCGCGTCGACGACGGTATCGAGCCCACCATGGGCGCCGAGGACTTCTCGTTCATGTTGCTGGAGAAACCGGGCTGCTACGCGTTCCTTGGCAACGGTGACGGCGGGCACCGCGACGCGGGCCACGGCGCGGGACCATGCATGCTGCACAATGCCAGCTACGACTTCAACGATCAGTTGCTGCCGGTTGGCGCATCGTATTGGGTACATCTCGCGACGAAATTTTTGGCCCAGAAGTAGGGATTCGCGGCGGCTTCAACGAAAAAGCCGGCCTGCGAGGTTCACGGGTCGGCTTTTTGTTATGTGCGAGACTTGTGGGTTTGGCTGCGTATTTTCCACGCACGTAAACGCCAGAACCCCGGCGCTCATTT